>NZ_CP043494.1:9600000-12207500 GCF_044360475.1 Archangium minus | reverse complement strand
GGAGCGAAAGCGAGTCCGAAACGGGCGACTACAGTTGCGTGCATTATAACCCGAAGCGGGGTGATCTACACATGGCCAGGTTGAAGTGAGGGTAACACCTCATGGAGGACCGAACTCATGAAAGTTGAAAATTTCTGGGATGAGCTGTGTGTAGGGGTGAAAGGCCAATCAAACTCCGTGATAGCTGGTTCTCCCCGAAAGATATTTAGGTATCGTCTCGAGGAATTCAATACCGGAGGTAGAGCACTGGAACGGCTAGGGGTCTCACCAGATTACCAAACCGTACCAAACTCCGAATGCCGGTAATTGTTATCTCGGGAAGCAGTCAGTGGGTGATAACGTCCATTGGCAAGAGGGGAATAACCCAGACCGACAGCTAAGGCCCCCAAGTCTAGTCTAAGTGAACACTAGAAAGGATGTGGCAGGTCATTGACAACCAGGAGGTTGGCTTAGAAGCAGCCATCCTTTAAAGAAAGCGTAATAGCTCACTGGTCGAGACAGGCCGCGCCGAAAATGTAACGGGGCTCAAGACTAGCGCCGAAGCTTCGGATTGCATGCGTCAGGCGCATGCAGTGGTAGGGGAGCGTTGCAACTACAGCGAAGGTAGACCGCAAGGGCTGCTGGAGTGGTTGCGAGTGCTGATGCCGAAATGAGTAGCGATAAAGGGGGTGAGAAACCCCCTCGCCGTAAACCCAAGGTTTCCTGGGTCAAGTTAATCTTCCCAGGGTTAGCCGGGACCTAAGCCGAGGCCGAAAGGCGTAGGTGATGGCAAGCAGGTTAATATTCCTGCGCCATCTTGTAGACGTTGAACCGAGGAAGGACGGAGAAAGCTAGACGAGCTGGCCGGTGGTTGTGCCAGTCCAAAGGCGTAGGGGTGTCGCGTACGATGAAAAGGCGCGGCAGCTATCCCCGAGACCCCATGGCACCCCTCACGGGGTAAGTCGTTGATGCTCGGCTTCCAAGAAAAGTTCCGCGGGGAGTCTACAGGGTGTCCGTACCGCAAACCGACACAGGTGGGTGAGGAGAAAATCCTAAGGCGCTTGAGAGAACTCTCCTCCAAGGAACTAGGCAAATTTCCACCGTAACTTCGGAAGAAGGTGGGCCTCTGGTAGGTGAAGGCGTACAGCTGGAGCCGAGAGAGGTTGCAGAGAAATGGCGGTAGCGACTGTTTACCAAAAACACAGGACTCTGCGAAGGCACGAAGCCGACGTATAGGGTCTGACTCCTGCCCGGTGCTGGAAGGTTAAGGGGATTCGTCAGCCGCAAGGCGAAGCGATGATCCGAAGCCCCAGTAAACGGCGGCCGTAACTATAACGGTCCTAAGGTAGCGAAATTCCTTGTCGGGTAAGTTCCGACCTGCACGAATGGAGTAACGACTTCCGCACTGTCTCGGAGAGGGACTCAGCGAAATTGAAATAGCTGTGCCGATGCAGTTTACCCGCAGCAAGACGGAAAGACCCCGTGAACCTTTACTACAACTTGACAGTGACACTAGGGTTCGACTGTGTAGGATAGGTGGGAGCCTTTGAAGCCGGGCCGCTAGGTTCGGTGGAGGCAACGGTGAAATACCACCCTGTCGGATTCTGGTGTCTAACCATGCCCCCTCAACGGGAGCTGGGACACTGTCTGGTGGGTAGTTTGACTGGGGCGGTCGCCTCCCAAAATGTAACGGAGGCGCGCGATGGTTCCCTCAGCCCGATTGGAAACCGGGCGTCGAGTGCAATGGCATAAGGGAGCTTGACTGCGAGACAGACATGTCGAGCAGGTGCGAAAGCAGGTCATAGTGATCCGGTGGTCCTGAATGGAAGGGCCATCGCTCAACGGATAAAAGGTACTCCGGGGATAACAGGCTTATCTCCCCCAAGAGTTCACATCGACGGGGAGGTTTGGCACCTCGATGTCGGCTCATCGCATCCTGGGGCTGGAGCAGGTCCCAAGGGTTTGGCTGTTCGCCAATTAAAGCGGTACGCGAGCTGGGTTCAAAACGTCGTGAGACAGTTTGGTCCCTATCTGCTGTGGGCGTAGGATACTTGAGAGGCTCTGACCTTAGTACGAGAGGACCGGGTTGGAGACACCGCTGGTGTACCAGTTGTCTCGCCAGAGGCATCGCTGGGTAGCCATGTGTCGATTGGATAACCGCTGAAAGCATCTAAGCGGGAAACCGACCTCAAGAACAGGTATCCCGGGCGCAAGCCCCTGAAGACCCGTCGAAGACTACGACGTTGATAGGCCGGGTGTGTAAGCGCGGTAACGCGTTGAGCTAACCGGTACTAATTGGTCGTGCGGCTTACTTTACCTCAATCTCTCACAAGCTCCACCGAAACGGGGGAGTAAGGGATTCGAGGCCAAGGTCGAGGCCCCTGAGCGCGCTCCGAAAGCGAGTGGCGCCGGGCCCGGAAGAAGGCACCAGCTTCTGTCAGCAGGAAATTGAAAACTACCCTTTGTATGCACGCGTCACATGTTTTCCGGTGGCAATGTCGGAGGGGTCCCACCCGTTCCCATCCCGAACACGGAAGTTAAGCCCTCCAGAGCCGATGGTACTCCGCGGGAAACCGCGCGGGAGAGTAGGTCGCTGCCGGATTTTTTTTGAAGGCCCCGAGTCCTCACACCCACGTGTGGACTCGGGGCCTTCGCCTTTGCGGGCTCTTTCTCTATTGCCGCATCCCCGCCGTGTGGCGGGGCCTGGCCGCGCTCAACGTGGCTCTCAAGGGCTCGTTGCACTACGGATAGCGCACAGGGGCGGGCTCCTCGGGCAGCGGGATGAACTCCGTCTCTTGCGGTACCCGGGCGAAGCGCCCAGCCTTCCAGTCCGCCTTCGCCTCTTCCAGCCGCTCCTTCGAACTCGAGACGAAGTTCCAGAAGATGTAGCGCGGCCCGTCCATCGGCTCGCCGCCGAGGAGCATCATTCGCGCCTTCGTGGAGGCCTGGATGCCAATCTCGCTCCCCGGCCGGAAGACGAGGAGCTCGCCCGGGTTGAACTCGATGCCGTCAATCTCCACCGTGCCTTCCGTGAGGTAGAGCGCGCGCTCCTCGTGCTCGGCCGGGAGCACCAGCCCCGCGCCCTCTTCCAGGGCCGTGTCCGCGTAGAACAGGTCCGAGAGTGTCTGTACGGGCGAGCGCTTCCCGTAGAGCGCTCCTGCGATGAGGTGCATGCGCACGCCGTCTCCCTCGAGGAAGGGCATGGTGTCGGCGGCATGGTGGACGAAGGTGGGCCGGGTCTCCTCGTGCTTCTTCGGGAGCGCCACCCAGGCTTGGAGGCCGAAGACCGGCCCGCCCGCTGCCCGCGTCTCGGGGGCCGTGCGCTCGGAGTGGACGATGCCTTGCCCCGCCGTCATCCAGTTCACCTCGCCGGGCCGGATGGGTTGCACCACCCCGAGGCTGTCGCGGTGGAGGATTTCTCCATCGAAGAGGTAGGTGACGGTGGCCAGGCCGATGTGCGGGTGCGGCCGCACGTCGAGTCCCTGGCCCGCGCTGAACACCGTGGGCCCCATCTGGTCGAGGAAGATGAAGGGGCCGACCATCCGGCGCCGGGCGGAGGGCAGCACCCGCCGCACCTCGAATCCATCGCCGAGGTCCCGGGTGCGGCCGACGATAAGGGTCTCCAGCTCGGGGTGCTGCCGCGTCTCGATCGTCTCATCCCAGCTCATGTGTGGCTCCTCCCGCCGGGTCGGCCAGCGGTGCTCCCGTCTTGTCTGACATCCATCATGAGGGCGGGACCGCGTCCACACTAGACGCCGACAATAGGAAAGACCGTCCCACGGGTGGATCAGTTCGAGGGGGAGGCCGGCCAGCGCTCTCGCAGGAAGTCCACGAAGGCCATCACCTTGGGTGAATGATGCCGGGTGCTTGGATAGACCGCGTGTACCGGTGCTCCTGATGAGGTCCAGTCCGGCAGGAGGCGCTGCAGGCGTCCGGCGTTGAGGTCCGCGGCGTGGGGGAGGGTGGGGAGGAGCGTGACCCCGGCGCCCGCCAGCGTCACCGAGCCCAACATGTCGGGCTCGTTCACGACGAGGCGCGCACGGACTGAGACCTCGACCGACTTGTTCCCGGAGTGCAGGGTCCAGATGTTCCCCACCTGCCCCGCTCCGAACAAGAGGCAGTCGTGCTTCTCGAGGTCTTTGGGTGACTTGGGCGTTCCCCGTTCCTTGATGTAGCTCGGGGCCGCCATGACGATGCGCTCGAGGCTCCCGAGCCGGCGGGCAACCAGGGACGAATCGGCCAACCGTCCCGCGCGCACGGCCAGGTCGAACCCCTCCTCCACCAGGTCGACCGAGCGGTCCGTGCACACCATTTCGAGCTGCACCTCGGGGTAGCGCTTCAGGAACTCCGCGACGATCGGTCCGAGGAAGCTGAAGGTGAGAGGGGCCGTCACTCGGAGGAGCCCGTGCGGCGCAGCCTGCATGCGCGTGACGGCTAGCTCGGCCTGCTCCGCCTCAGCCACGATGCGTGCGCAGTGCTCGTAATAGGCACGCCCCACCTCCGTCAGGTTCAGCTTGCGTGTCGTGCGCTGCAAGAGTTGAGCGCCAACCCGCTCCTCGAGCTCGGACACCTTCCGGCTAACGGTGGACTTGGGCATTCGCAGCCCGCGCGCTGCCACCGTGAAGCTGCCGGCCTGCACCACCTTGGCGAAGACGAGGAGTTCGTTGAGGTCCATGTCCGTTCTCTGCTCGGGCGTTGTTCCATGGGTGGAACAGTTCTTCCAGCTCGCCCCATCTAATCAAGGCCACTGCTCGCCGCTACCTTCAGCAACGTCAAACACGCCGCACCGAAAAGGAAGAACGCACATGGCTAGCGCGACCTGGAACATCGACACGACCCACTCCGGTATCCACTTCACCGTCCGTCACATGGTCATTGCGAAAGTGCGCGGAAGCTTCCGGTCGTACAGTGGGACGGTGTCGCTGGACGAGCAGGACATCACCGCCTCGTCGGTCTCCGTCCGCATCGAGACGGCGAGCATCGACACCGGTGTCGAGCAGCGTGACGCGCACCTGCGCTCGGCGGACTTCTTCGACGTGGAGAAGTTCCCCGCCATCACCTTCCAGAGCACGAAGGTGGAGAAGTCCTCGGGCAATGGCCTCCGGGTGACCGGCAACCTGACCATCCGTGACGTCACCCGCGAGGTGGTGCTTGAGGCCGAGCAGCTCGGCATCGGCAAGGACCCCTGGGGCAACGTCAAGGCGGCCTTCGAGGCGAAGACGTCGGTCGATCGCCGCGACTTCGGTCTGAAGTGGAACCAGGCGCTCGAGACCGGCGGCGTCCTCGTGGGCGAGAAGGTGGAGATCTCCCTGGAGCTCCAGGCGGTCAAGGCGCAGCAGGGTGCCGAGAAGGCGGCGTGAGACCATGAGCACCGAGAGCCAGACCGAACAGCGCGGCGCATTCCGCCAGGTCATTCATGTCGACGGGCACACCTTTCACGCCGACGTCTCCTCCGCACAGGGAGGCCAGTCCTCCGCTCCAGGGCCCCATGACTACTTCGACGCCTCGCTCGCTGCATGCAAGGCGCTGACGGCGACGTGGTACGCGAAGAAGCACGGGATGGCTCTGGAGTGCGTCGAGACCCACGTCGAGCGCGATGACTCGCGCGAACGACAGGGCACTTACTCCCTGCGCGTGAAGCTCGCGTTCTACGGCGAGCTGACCCAGGAAGAGAAGCAGCGGCTCTACGATGCCGTCGCTCACTGTCCCATCCATAAGCTCATGACCTCGACGAACGTCGAGATCGTCACCGAGCCCCTCTAATCCGCTTCAGCCCTCTGCCTTCGGGAGAGGGGACATCCTCAAGGAGCAGGGACGAATTCTTCCTGCGTGTCCTGCTGCATCCCCCGCCGGACTCGCGTGAGGATGTCGATGCGCAGCTGGAGCCAGTCCATGCCTTTCGGCGTCTGGTAGTCGTGGGCGGAGAAGTAGGCCGTCGTCGTCCTCGCCCTCAGGACGAACCTCGCCTCCCGCTTCTGGTACAGCACGCGGAAGCCCTTCACCTTGCCTACTTCAACGAGGTCCCTCGTGATGGCCTTGGCCTGACGCTCGGCTTCCTGCGCCCACTCCGAAGACATGGTCTGCTCCCGCGCTCGGATTCAGTTGTGCGGTGGGAATGCCGCGGGCTGGCCCGTGCCGCCGTTGCCCTCGGGCTGAGGGCCGGACTGTTTCTCCTCTGAGGTCGAGCGCCCGCCTCCCTTGTGACGGATTTGCTCGTTCTCGTTCTCGCCCGAGCCCTGCCGGGTTCCCTGCTTGTCGTCCGGGTTCTGCTGGTTCATCGCCCCGCCTCCCCAGAAATGTGTTTCCTTCGAAACTGGGCACGATGGGCCTGGCTGGCATGGGCCGGAACGAAGGCAGGTCGCCTGCTCCTCGGGCATGATGCACCCGTGAATTCGTCCAGCTTCGAGTCCTCGTCCGCCGCGCTGCCAGTGGCCACCACCGCCGAGCGTGGTCTGCGGCAACGGGTGACCTCCATCTTCGGCGGTTCGGTCGGCAATCTGATCGAGTGGTACGACTTCTACATCTACTCGGCCTTCTCGCTGTACTTCGCGAAGTCGTTCTTCCCCAGCGACAACCCCATCGTCGAGCAGCTCAACACGGCCGCGGTCTTCGCGCTCGGCTTCCTCATCCGTCCGATCGGCGGCTGGGTGATGGGCATGTATGCGGACCTGCGGGGGCGCCGCGCCGCGTTGTCCCTCTCGGTCACGCTGATGTGCCTGGGGTCCCTCATCATCGCCCTCTGTCCGACGTATGAGCGCATCGGCGTGCTGGCGCCCGTGGTGCTCATCTTGGCCCGGTTGCTCCAAGGGCTCTCGCTCGGTGGCGAGTATGGCACCAGCGCCACTTACCTCAGCGAGGTCGCCACCTCCCGCCACCGTGGGTTCTACAGCTCCTTCCAGTACGTCACGCTCATCATGGGCCAGCTGCTCGCGACCATGACGCTGCTGGTGCTGCAGCGCCTGGTGCTCACCGGCCCACAGCTCGAGGCGTGGGGGTGGCGCATCCCCTTCCTGTGCGGCGCCGCGCTGGCTGTCGTCGGCTTCTACATGCGCCGCAGCATGGTGGAGACAGAGGCCTTCCAGGCCGAGGCTGCCAGGAAGACGGCGCACCGGCCCATGCGCGAGCTGCTTCGGCACCCCAAGGAGATTGCCCTCGTCGTGGGGCTCACCATGGGCGGCACGCTCGCCTTCTACACATACACCGTCTACATGCAGAAGTTCCTGGTGAACTCGGTGGGCTTGTCGAGGGACCAGTCCACGCTCATCTCGGTGTCGAGCCTGTTCATCTATATGCTGCTGCAGCCGGTGTTTGGCTTCATCTCCGACAAGGTGGGCCGCAGGCCCGTGCTGATGTGGTTCGGTGTCATGGGCACGCTGTGCACCGTGCCCCTGCTGACAGCCCTCACCCAAACCCGTGATGCCTTCATGGCCTTTCTGCTGGTGCTGGCCGCGCTCGTCATCATCTCAGGCTACACCTCCATCAACGCCGTGGTGAAGGCCGAGCTCTTCCCGGCGAGCATCCGCGCCCTGGGCGTGGGTCTGCCCTATGCGCTCACTGTGTCCATCTTCGGTGGGACGGCCGAATACCTGGGCACATGGCTCAAGCTCCGCGGCCACGAGCGCTGGTTCTTCTGGTACGTGAGCGGCTGCATCCTGTGCTCGCTGCTCGTCTACGTCTTCATGCGCGATACTCAGCGGCAGAACCGCTTCGACTGACGGCCTCTCCGCCGCAAGGCGCCTGGGCGGCTCACCTCGTTGGCGTATCATCGCGCGCGACATGTCCACGAAAGCGGCACGCGCGAAACACATCCTCCTCTGGCTTCTCGCCATCTTCGCCTCGGCGGGCGCGGCGCTCTCCTGCGCCTATCGGGCCCTGGGGAACATGCTGGGCTTCCTACGGGATGAGGGCGTGTTGATGCGGGGGGCGACCTCCTGGTTGATCCTCACCGCGCTGTTCGCGGTGGTGTGCTTTCAATGCGCCCTCCGCTTCGCCGATTCGGGAAAGCAGTACTGATTTGGCCCGCTCATCCGCCCCTCTTCCAGCGCGGCTGCCGAACTCCAGGCGGGCTGCTTTTCTGTGTTGAAGGACACACCTGACGACTGTCTCCCTTTCCACAGAAGGGTCGTGGGGCGCTGCCGCGCGTCAGGAGGGTGATGCAAATCAAGAGTGCATGCTCCCCCCCGGTCTCCAGTACGAAGAGAAGCGCCTGCAGGCCCTGCTGCGCTACGGCATCCTCGATACCCCACCCGAGTCCGAGTATGACGACATCGTTCAACTCGCCGCCCGGATGTGTGGCGTCCCTATCGCGCTTGTCAGCTTGATCGACAAGGACCGGCAGTGGTTCAAGGCGAACGTGGGTCTGCCAGGCGTGACGGAGACGGAGCGCTGCATCTCCTTCTGCACCTTCGCCATCGAGCAGGAGCACGTCTTCGTCGTCGAGGACGCCTCGAAGGACTCGCGCTTCTGCAACAACCCGCTCGTGTCCGAGGCGCCCTTCATCCGCTTCTACGCCGGGGCTCCCATCCAGTCAGAGGATGGCTACAACCTGGGGACCCTCTGTGTCATCGATCGCGAGCCTCACGCGTTTGGTGAGGAGCAGCGCCGCAACCTGCTCGCGCTCAAGCGTCAGGTGGAGTTGCTGCTGCGGCTGCGCCTCCAGGTGAAGCAGACCCAGGAGCGCAACCGCCAGTTGATGGAGTCCTCGGGTGATGCCGTCTTCCTGCTCGATGAGGCGGGGCGGGTGCTGGAGGCCAACCCGGTGGCGGTGCGGCTGCTCGGGCGCAGTGCCGCCGAGCTGCTCGGCTCCTGCTTCGAGACGCTCGCACCGGAGAACGAGCGCGACTCCCTGCGCCTGGCCCTGCGGACCTTGCGCTCGCGCGGCACGGTGCGCCTGCCGGATCAGGGGCTGACGTCCGCTCGGGGCGAGCGCGTGGCGCTGGACATCGCTGCCTCCCTCCAGGAGATGGGCTCGTCCCGGAACCTGCTCGTCGTCGGGCATGATCTCACCGAGAAGCGGCGGTTGGAGCAGCAGAGCATCCAGAATGACCGGCTCGCCTCGGTGGGAGCCCTGGCGGCGGGCATCGCCCACGAAATCAACAACCCCATCGCCTACGTGCTCTCCAACCTGTCCTACCTGCAGGGCTGGCGCGACGACCTGGAGCGGCAGTTGGCGGCGCTGCCCTCCTTCCCGGGGCACATGACGGACATGCTCGTGGAAGCCCGCGAGGTCATCTCCGAGTCGCTCGACGGCTGCCAGCGCATCCGGGACATCGTGCGCGACATGCGCTCCTTCTCGCACGTCTCGGACGAGGTGCTCGCTCCCGTGGACATCAACGCGAGCCTCGACTTCGTGCTGCGCATGGCCCAGTCCGAGCTCAAGCGCACGGCGACGCTGGAGAAGGAGTACGCCCAGGAGCTGCCCGTCGTGTTCGCCAGCGAGAGCCGGCTCAGCCAGGTGTTCCTGAACCTGATCATCAACGCCATCCAGGCCATGCAGCCCGGCTCCCCGCAGCGGCACACCCTGCGCGTACGCACCAAGCGTGAGGGGGAGTACATACGCATCGACGTCTCGGACTCCGGCCACGGGATTGCTCCCGAGGTGTTGCCGCGCATCTTTGATCCGTTCTTCACCACCAAGCCGGTCGGCTCGGGCACGGGGCTCGGGCTGTCCATCAGCCACTCGCTCGTGCAGAAAATGGGAGGAGAGCTGCGGGTGCGCAGCGAGCAAGGTCTCGGAACCACCTTCTCCCTGCTGCTGCCCATGGGCGAGCGACCGACCGAGTCACGGGCGGTGCTGGCCTCCTGACGCGGTGTTGCCCAGCGGACACCGGGTTGGGGCATAGTCCGCGTCATGTCGAGTGCTTTGGAGCAGCTCGGGGCGTGGTTTCAGGAGCGGCTGGATGGGGCTCTCTCGGAGAGCCTGCGTCGGGCGCACGCCATTGAGCTCAGCCGGGCGCGGATGCTCGTTGGGGTGTGCTGGCTGCTGCTCGGGTGCTGTTCGTTGTTCCTGGGGCTTGTGCAGCTCACGGAGTATGCAGGGAGCCTGACTGTGCTGGGCGCGGTCTGCACGGCGTGCATCCTGGTGTCCCTGGCGCTGTTGCGTTGGGGGACGTCGACCCGGCCGTCGGCGCTGCTCCTGTGCTCCATGCTGACGGGGGCGGTCATCTTCAGCACGTTCCGCATGGGCTCCCTGGCCATGGCCACGCATGCCGCGAGCATGTTGCTCCCGGTTCTCTCCGCCTACCTGCTGGGGTGGCGTCTGGGCCTGTTCTTCACCCTGCTCTCCATGCTGAACGCCGTCCTCTATCCGCTCTACGCGGGCGCCAGCTATGGGGGCAGCGACTGGTTGTTCAGCTGCTTCGGGGCCGTCTTCCTCCTGTGCGGTTGGGTGGTGAGTGGGCTGTTCCTCTCCTCGCGCATCGAGGCTCATGCGGCGAGCGAGCGGGCGTTGAAGACGCTGCGAGACAGCGAGAGCGAGCTGGCCAGCCTCATCGAGAGCACCGATGACATCGTGTGCTCCGTGGATTTGGATGGGCGGCTGATCATCAGCAACAAGGCGGCGAGGGCCTACTTCCGGCGGCGCTTCGGGAAGAACCTCCCACGAGGTGAGTTCATCTACGCCTGGCTGCCTCTCGCGCGGCAGGTGCGGTGGAAGGAGTGGCTCGCCCAGGCCCGGACCGGCCAGCAGGTGCGGGAGGAGATGGTCATCCCGCCCATTGAAGGAGTCAGCTCCACGGTGGAGACCACCATCAGCCCCGTGCTGAGCGAGGAAGGGAAGGTGGTGAAGCTCACCGTCTTCGTGCGGGACATCACGGAGCGGAAGGCCGCCGAGGCGCGGCTGAGCGAGCTGCACCGCGGCCTGGTGGATGCCTCGCGCCTGGCGGGCATGGCGGAGGTGGCGACCGGGGTCCTGCACAACGTGGGCAATACGCTCAACAGCGTGAACGTGTCGGCCAACCTCCTGGGGGAACGGTTGCGCGGCATGCGAGTCGCCGGCCTGGAGAAGGGGGTGCGGTTGTTGCGCGAGCACGAGGCGGATCCGGGCACGTTCCTCACCTCCGACCCTCGGGGCCGGACGCTCCCGGCCTACCTGGAGTCCGCCACCGCTCAGCTCGTGAAGGAGCGGGACGCCATCCTCGCGGAGCTGCGGACGCTGAGCGATGGTGTGGAGCACATCCGGACCGTCGTCGGCATGCAGCAGCAGTACGCGCGCTTCTCCGGGGTGGTGGAGAAGGTGTCCCTGCCCGAGCTCCTCGACGGTGCGTTGCGTCTTCAGGCCACCGCGTTTCAGCGGCTGCACATCGAGGTTCGGCGTGAGTACGCCGCGGTGCCGCCCGTGTGGGTGGATCGGCATAAGCTGTTTCAAATCCTGCTCAACCTGCTGAGCAACGCGCGCCATGCGATGCAGGAGAGCGGTCGTGCGGACCCGTGCCTCACCATCCGCGTGGAGCCTGGCGGGGAAGGGCGGTTGCGCATCTCCGTGGTCGACAACGGGGTGGGTATTGCTCCGGAGAACCTCCCTCGCCTCTTTACCCATGGCTTCACCACGAAGAAGGACGGGCACGGTTTTGGGCTGCACACCAGTGCGCTCGCGGCCGAGGAGCTGGGTGGCGTGCTCTCGTGCGAGAGCCCCGGTCGTGGGCAGGGCGCTACCTTCACCCTCGAGCTGCCCCTGCAAACCCTCGCTGCGGCTGCTTCTGGGTGAGTCCGGCGCGTACGGACCCCTTCATCCAGAGCCAACCCGGGAACCTTTATACCCTCACCCCGACCCTCTCCCAGAGGGAGAGGGAGGGGAGGAGTGGGGGCTCAGCCTTGGTAGGACTCGTCCTGCTCGATTCGGCTGAGCACCCAGTCGAAGTCTCCGGACGTCACCTTCGCCGAGCAGTGCGTGCAGTTGCCCGCCATGTTGATGGCGAGCGCCGCTCCGCATGAGGGGCAGCGTTTGTCCGCGCTGGGTTTTCCTCTCGTTCGCGTGCCTCGGATGAGCGTCCAGTACTCGCTGTAGCGCCGCTCGCGCCGCTGGCTGCCGCTCAGGCACATCCCATCCGAGTCCCTCACCGTGTAGTCCAGCCCCGTGGCGAACAGCCGCACCGTGAGCGCCACGTAGTACCGGTCCGCTGTCACCCGCGCCAACTCCACTCGCGTGATGCGTGCGTTCTCCGTCACGTTACGCAGCCCCGCCCTCTTGTATGCCTCCATCCAGTAGAGCTGCATCTGGAAGAGGCTGTCGCTCACGTATGGGCGCGCCCGCTCCCACTGGCGGTTGGACCACGCCACCTGCAGCTCCTGGAAGATGAGCCCGAGGCGCTGCTCGAGCGCCTCCCATGTCAGCGCCGGGTCCGCCGCGAGCAGCCTTCTCAGGCGCTCGTCCACCCGGGGCTGCTTCACCGTGGGCAGATCCGTTCCCTCCTCGGGCGTGTCTCCGGCGAGTTGTAGACCGCGCTCCTTCCGCTCCACCACCGACACGCTGTCCACCACCCAGTCGAACTCGCCCGTGTTCACCGTCTTCTGGCAGTAGGCGCAGGTGTTGCCCTGCATCCCCTCCAGGGGTGCGCCGCAGTTGGGGCACTTGAAGACCCGGGCGTTCTGGGGCGAGCGTGACTTCGCCTTCGTGGAGCGCGTGAGCGTCCACTCCTCCGCGACGTAGTAGCTCCGTGCGGCGCCAGAGGCGGAATCCTCGGTGTAGTTGGTCTCGAAGCGCACGCGGACGCTGATGCGCTCGCTGGTGGCCGAGAGCGGGCTCGCCGAGAGGTACTGCATGGCGCCCACCACCACCCCGTACACCCGCTCCGGTTCGCCGAGCACTCGCAGTGCCGCCCGTGCCCGCGTGGAGAGGTACGCGGCCATCGTGTCCAGCCGGCCGCCGCCGCGCGCCTCGTGCACCTTCGCGTACAGCGCGTAGAGGAAGTCCTCGAAGAGGATCTGCGAGAAGTCTGGATCGAACGGGATGGGTCTTCCGTCCGGTCCTGGCGGCCCCTCGGTCCTCAGCCGGTTCAGCCGCTCCCGCGCCTGCTCCTTGCGCTCCGAGGACAGCTTCTCGGTCGTACTCCAGTCAGGAGGTGTCGGGGCGTTGCGGTTCTCGACGTATTGCCTGACGATGACCACTGCGAAGACGAGTCCTAAAAACAGGCAGATGTACCCGCCGCCGGCGGCGTCGCTCGAGCCCGAGGAGGAGCCTCCGGAGTAGCTACTCGAGGAGCCGTAGCTCCGAGAGGAGCTGCTGGAGCTGGAGTAACTCCGGCTACTACTGCTGCTGCTGCTGGAGGAGCTCGAGCCACGGTAGGTGTTGCCGCCTCCCGGGCGCGCCTGGCCCTCCCGCGAGATGAGGACCAGCGCCAGCAAGAGCGGCGCGGTGAAGAGGAGCCATCGGCTAAGGCGATTCATGCGACTCACGCGGCGTGGGGAGCGTCGGGAAGCTCGTTGATGTCATCGTCGCCGCGCGGCAGCACTCGCTCCAGTGGAGGGGCCAACAGGCGCAGCGCTTCGAAGAAGGGCTTGGGGGACTCGGAGGCGGCCACAGCGGCGGATAGCTTCGTCAGCGCCTGCTCCCATTCCGAGCCCAGCGCGGCGGTGTCCACGCCGACGTCCGCCACCACCTCCACACGCCGCTCGAAGGTGGAGACGAGCACGAGCAGGCCCGTGCGCCCCGATGTGCGCGATACCCCGAGCTCCACGAAGGTCGCGCGTGCCGCCGTCCGCACGTTCTCCTCCAGCAGCTTGCGCGAGGTGAGCCTCCGGCGCAGGCTCGGAAGCCGCTCGCTCGAATAGGCCCCCATCGCGAAGGCGAGTGCCACGCCCACGGGGAAGGTCTCCAACGGAAACTCGGGCGGTAGATACAGCATGGCCAGCAGCGTCACGAGCGACAGCCCGAAGCCCACGAGGTAGTCCGTGTGCCGGTAGTGGCCCGAGGCGTGGCGGACGGCCACCACCACCTCGGCGGCGGTGCGGGCTTCAATGGCTTTCACCTCCGCAGCGGCCCTCTTCCGGGTGGCGTCTTCGAAGAATGCTTTCATGGTTTGCCAGGCTTTGTGGAGGACATGGGCTTGAGCTCGCCCCGCAGGACGGAGAGCACCATCTCTCGCGTCTCGTCGTAGGAGGGCTCGCCCTGGAAGAAGCCGTACGTGTCGTGCGCGTTGTCCGGGTGGTAGCCGTCGAGGTGGAACAGGCGCGGGCCGTTGGGGTCCTTCTCGCGCGCGAACGTGGTGGCGAAGGAGTAGGAGCCCAGGGAGATGACGAACGAGGGTCGCTCCTGGTCCGGCGCGTACACCTGGAACTCGTAGCGGCGGGCCCAGTCGCCCTCCAGCTCGAAGTTCTCCACCACCATGACGTTGCGGCCTGCTTCGCTGAACTGCTCGCGGATGAAGTAGTCCTTGTCCACCTTGCCCGCCTGGCGCAGCAGCAGCAGTGCCTCCCGCTCTGCGTCCCGCTGCTCCTTGTGCCCAAGCGCCTGGTGGAGCTGCACCAGCTTCGCCCGTGTCCTCCAGTCCTGGGGCTCCAGCTCGGCCGCCTTCTGGAAGCGCTCCAGCGCCGCGGCGGCATCTCCGCGCAACTGGTGGAGTTGCCCGGCGTTGTAGTGCGCCATCGCGAACTCCGGCTCGGACTTGCGCGCCTTCTCGTAGGCCGCCAGCGCCTCGTCCGGCCTGCCCTGCTCCATGTGCAGCAGGCCGAGGACGAAGAGCGCCTGCGCGTTGTCCGGCTCCAGCGCGAGCGTCTTGTCGATGGCCTCGCGCGCCTCCGCCGGTTTGTCGAGCTGGAGGTTCAGCGTGCCCAGGAGCTGCCAATAGCGGGCTTGTCGGGCGTCCAGCTCGGTGGCGCGGCGGGCGTCATCGAGGGCGGCCTCTACCGCGTCTCCGCTTCCGAGGATGAAGGCCTTGATGAAGTGGGGCTCGGCCTGGTTCGGCTCGAGCGCGAGGCTCCGCTCGGCCTCCGCGAGCGCTTTCTCCTCCTGGTGCAGGAGGAAGGCAGTGCGTGCCAGCACGGTGTGCAGCCGGGCATCCCGGGGGCTCTTCTTGAGCTGGGCCTCCACTTCGTGTGCGAGGGCTTCCAGGTCGGAGAGTGTGGCCTCGTGCTCCGGTCCGCGCAGGCTGAGGCGAGCCCGCTCCAGACGGGCCTCGTAGGAGTTCGAGGTGCTCTCGTGCCGCGGCGCATGGGCACGGCCCGCGGTGCAGCCGGAGCCGGCGAGGAGGACGATGAGCAGCCCTCCCGGGAGTTGGAGTCTTGGCATCCGCGAAGCATGAGATGTTGGACGCACACCTCGCAAGCGCGCTCGACCGGCCGCTTGCTTGGGAGCACACTCGGGGCAGGAGGCCTGCATGACAGCCGTGTCTCTTCCGTGGGTGGAACCGCGCGTGCTCGCTCGGCGCATCGAGAATGCCCAGGCGGAGCAGATTGATCGGACGCCATTCCCTGCGCGCCAGGGCGTCCCCTCCCTGCGCATCGCAGGCGGACGGGCCATCTTCCTCGGTGTGCGCTCACCTTACTCGGCGGCCATCGGCGTGGGGCTCGAGGGGATGGTGGGCACGGCGGACCTCGAGCGCATCGAGGAGCTGTTGAGCCGCGGGGGAGGTGCCGTCCGCATCGAGCTGAACCCGTTCTGCGAGCCCTCGCTCTCCGCGAAGCTGGGCGCGCGGGGTTACCGGGTGGAGCGTTTCCTCCAGGTGTGGTGGCGCACTCCATCGCCCGTGCCGCCGGCTCCTCCAGGCGTGGAGGTGCGGCCCATCCGTCCGGGAGAGGAGCGGCGCTGGGCGGAGCTCTTCTTCCGCGCCTACCTGGGACGGCCCGCGGGGTCCGAGCAGGAGCTGTCCGGGGGCCTGGGGCTCGTGGACACCGAGGGGAACACCTGCTTCTTCGCGCTCCAGGACGGTGAGGCCCGGGGCGTGGGCGTGGTGTCCGCGACAGAGGGGGTGGCCCTGCTCTCGGCGGACGGGGTTGCACCGCCGTTCCGAGGCAGGGGCATTCAGCTCGCGCTCATCCGCGCGCGTATGGCCTGGGCGGCCGAGCGGGGCTGCGATGTGGTGACGGCCTCGACGGAGCCCCTGACGGCCTCGCAACGCAACTATGAGAAGGCGGGCTTCTGCTGCGCGTACCCGAAGCTCGTGATGATGCGGCCACCCCTCTCGTCGTACTGAGTGGGGAGCGCTTCAGGCCAGGGCCATCTCGAAGCCGGTGCGTCCCGTTGGAAAGTGCTCTCGCGCTGCGCTCGCCGGCGTCACCGCATAGAGGTGGAAGTCCAGCCTCCGCTGGAAGAAGCCTTCCAGCGCTGGGTTGAGTGGGTCTCCCTCGTCCAGGTACAACGAGAAGAAGTGGTACCCCTTGCCGTGGTGGTCCGCGTACACCTGCTCCACCAGCGCGCGCAGAATGGTCGGGTCTTCTCCCGCGATGCTCGTGTTGCACAGGTAGAAGTAGCGGAAGTCGTTGCCCGGCTCCGGCAGCCTCGGCGCTCGCAACACCGTGGCCATCGCGTCGTAGCCCCACTTCACCCACCGCATCGAGCCCCGGTACGCCAGCACTCGGTACCTCTTCACCGCGTCCGGATCCCATACCGAGGTGCACCCCACCAGCTTCCTGCCTTCGTCGAACGCCAGGTAGCAGCCCTCCACGCTCAGGCCTGGCCAGCGCTCCAGCCGGTGCTCCAGCTCTCCTTGGTCGTATCGGTAGCCGAAGGGACGGGCGCGGTGGTCCGCGTCCAGCATCGCCGCCATGGCCGGTATGTCCCCAGCGGTGGCTCGACGCACGTGGATGCGGCCCGGGCGCGGTTTGCGCCGACGGGTGAAGTGCACCGATACCGCCGAGAAGCGTCTCAGCAGTGCGTAGTGGGGTTGGGCTTCTCGCTTCTTCTTGCGCTTCACCAACGCTTGCAGCGCCGCCGCGTTCGTTGCCATCACCGAGGTGAGGAACACGTCGACGCCCTGCCGCTTCGCCGTCTCCTCCAGCACCGGCCCGTAGAAGCGTGCCAGCCCCCGGCTGCGTCTCGCCGAGAAGCGCGTGCGGAGGTCTCCGAGGTACCCCACTCGGCACGGCCGGCCCTCCAGCCAGCCCTCCCTCACGAGCACCGCTCCCATCCCGTCCAGCCCCTCCTCTACCTCGTGCACCCAGAGCTCGGTGTCTCCTCGCTGCATGTCGTAGAGGCGGAAGAAGTCCGGTGAGCGCTGCGTGGCTAGCACCAGCTCGCCTTGCATCGGCACCGCTCCGAACAGCTCGAGCAGCCGGGGATTGTCTTCACGCGTCGCGGATCTCAGGTGGCTCATTCGCGCTTCGCACCCTACGCGAGGTGGGGGCTCAGTGGCGGCCACAGGGGGGGATTTACCCTCACCCCAGCCCTCTCCCAGAGGGAGAGGGGGCATACACGGTTAGAGGCCCTCGTGTTCGGCTGCCTGACGTGCTTCTTGCACCACTCCCTGGATTCGCCCCGAGTCTGGGAAGAGTTTTTCCGCCCGCTCGCTCAGTCTCAGTGCCTTCTTCAGTGACTCCTTCGTCCGCTCGTGCACCCACGCGCGCAGCAGCCCTGCCCACGCATCCTCCAGCGTCTCTAACGCCCGGGCTGCTCCCTCCTCGTAGAGCTTCGTGGCCTGCTCAGGCTCGTTGTGGATCGTGTCCAGGTAGTACCCCAGCTCCACCACCGCCTCGCCGCTCCGCTCCGTTCCCACGACCGCTTGCTCCAGCAGCCGCCTTGCCTCTTCAAGGTTCTCCCTCGCGTCCCGCCCCGGCTCGTTCGCGAGCTGCAACTGTCTTGCGAGCTCCAGCAGGTTGGGGGTGAAGGTGGGGCAGCTCTCCGCCAGCTCCCGGTGCAGTCTCAGTCGCTCCGGTGTTCCCGGTGCTCCCGCGCGCCGGGCCTCGCGCAGGCGCTCGGCCAGCTCCTCCACACTCGGGGGCGAGGGCGCCTTCGTCATTTCACCTTCTCCATCAACCGGTCCTGCTGCTCGATGAGTTTTTCGGCCAGCTTCAGTTGCGCCTGCGTCGCCAACGTGTAGTCCCGTCGCTCGAGCTGCTGCTTGATTTGAAACAGGGTGAAGTCGCGCAGCTGTGACGGGAAGTCCTGCACTCGTTGCAGCGTGGCCGGTATTTGTCCCAGTCGCGTGTTGAGCAGCGTGATGCGCTCCAGCATCCGTGCTGCCTGCTGCTGCGTGAGCAGCCCCGCCGCTGTCGACTCGGCGATCAGCAGTTGCGCCTCCGCGAACTGCCCCTGCGCGATGAGCGCCCAAATGCGCAGCGAGACCGTGCCTCCTTTGGTGCGTGTGCCTTCCTCGGACTCGTCCGCTCCGCACGCCCCCTCGTCGCCCCGTGCACACGCCACCCGCAGCCCTTCTCCTGGCTCCTCCCGCCGCACCGCTTCTCCGTGGCCACACCCGACGGCGCACATCAGCGTCCAGCCGCCGATTAGGACCTTCCAGATACGCACGGTCCACCCCCATTAAGGCCAAATACGATTAAACCGGATTTAGCCATGGGCGAATGTCAGGTGTCAAGTTGTAACCTATCACGTTGGGTGATGCCAGAGGTAATTTCTGGGGACCTGTCCTCGGCGGTCACCCCATCGTGACTTCAGAAGGCGTAGCCGAGGGAGAAGGAGAGCACCGGCAGGTGCACGTATCGTTCGAACGTCCGGTCCAGGTAGCCCTCGGCCAGGCGCGCGAAGCCGGTGACGAGCACGGGCACCTCGGGCACGAACTGGGGCTCTATCCGGCTGTTGGAGTCCAGTGTGAAGGCCGCGCCCACGGCCGTGCGCGCCGTCCAGCCCGCCCCCAGTCCCCAACGCCAGCCCAGCTCTACGTCCAGCATGTGCAGCACGGAGCGCACTCGGTACACGCGGTCCAGCACGGACTCGCCTATCGGCGGCGAGACGCCCGTCAGCGTCACCAGCACCTCCTCCGCGTTCGTATCGCCGCCGAGCGCCACCAGCCCATAGCCCCCCTCCAGGTAGAAGCCTGCCCGCGGGAAAGGTCTCCAGCCCACGTGGGTGCGCCACACCAGCGAGTTCTTCAGTGACTCCTCAATGAGGTCCGCCTCGTTGCGGCCATAGGCACCCAGCTCCACCGCCGCGTCATTCACCAGGCGCACGTACGCCTCGGGCAGGTAGCCCAGCGACGTCGACAGGCGCAGCCTCCACGGTGACTCGATTCCCAGCCGCCCACCCACTGACAGCGGGAAGTCCGTGTTCGCCTCCACCGTGATGTCCCAGCCGTGGCGCTCCCGCTTCTCTTCGGCCTGCGCTTGCGCTCCCGCCAGCAGCCCCGCGAGCAGCAGCAGCGCGCCTCGCCCCCTCCATGCCTTCATCGTCCCCCCTCGCCGTGGCGCCATCCCCTCTCGGGGCAGGGTGGGCACGCGGGGCAGCCCAGGCCATGCGACTCAAGGGCACGGTGGCTGGCTCGGTGGGCCAGCGTTCAGGCGGGCGTGGATAGGTTGGCTTCCACCCAGGCCTTCAGTCCGCCACCACCCATCAGCGTGCGCCAGCCCTCACGCAGTCGCGGCACCGTGTGCTCGTCCACCCGGCCGAACACCGAGTCCTCCACCTTCACCACCGTCTTGCCGCCCTCGTCCCTCAGCGTGAGCCGCACTGTTGTTGTCGCGGGTCCTCCGAAGCCCGGCGTCAGGTGCCCCGCCAGCTCCAGCACCTCCAGCGGCTCCACCACCAACACCGTGTACCAGAGCGCTCCCGCCTCGTTGCCCCAGTCCTCGTACACCCGGCCTCCCGGGCGCGCCTCGATGACGAAGCCCTTCGGCGCCCGGCCCACGTAGAAGTCCTTGGGCCACCACTGGCTCGTTTCCTCCACCAGGGCCCGCCAGACGCGCTCCCGCGGCGCTCCCACCGTCACCTCGACCTCCACCCGCGCCACGCCCACGCCTCCGCTTCCTGTCTGTGTCATGTGTGCTCCCTGCCCAGGGTGGGCCGATGGCGCGGCAGGTGGACCGTGAAGGTGGTCCCCTCCTCCGCGTTGGACGTCACGTCGATGCTGCCCCCATGCGCGTGAACGATTTCCTCGGACGTGGGAGGTGATGACGCGCTGGGGCGCCGTCAGCCGCAGCTCCTCGAGCACCTCGTGGGTGAGGGCGAAGAGGTCTCCTGGCGCGCGATCCACCGGGATACCGCCCCCCATCCGGCTGTGCAGGGCGCTCACGGTGATGTCCGCCCAGAAGCGGCTCCCATCCCTGCGCAGCCGCCAGCCCTCGCCCGTGTACACGCCGTGTCGCACCGCCTCTTCCAGCTCCCGCTCGAGCGGCGCGCCATGCAGCTCCGCGGGCACCAGCAACGAGCCGAAGGGCTGCCCCAGCACCTGGGCCTCGCGGGAGCGCCCGCCATTCGTCGGCCGTGCCGGTGAGCATGAGGACCGGGACGCCCGGCCACTGGTGCTGGATGCGGTGCAGCAGCTCCAGCCCGGTGGTCCACGGGAGCTGGTAGTCCACGAGCACGGCGTCGAACCGGGGTTGGTGCAGTGCCCGTTGCCACTGCGTCTCCTCCTCCACCTCTTCCACGAGCAGGCCGGGGAAGGCGCGCGAGAGGACGCGGATGGCCATGAGCCGGTCCGCTGGGCTGTCGTCCACCACGAGGATTCGCAGGCGCCCGTCTTCCTGGGGCTCAGGAATCAAGGCGGGACCCTCCGCCGGCCTCCGGAGGAGAGCAGGGCAGCTCGACGATGAAGGTGGAGCCCAGGCCCGGAGCACTCTCCACGTGGATGTGCCCACCCAGGGCCTTCACCACCTGATGGGTGATGAAGAGGCCCAGTCCCAGGCCGCCGTAGTGACGCTCCGACACGCCGCGCTCGAACCGGCCGAAGATGCGCGCGCGCACGTCCTCGTCCATTCCGATGCCCCCGTCGCGCACCGTCAGCCGGGCCCATTCCCCACGCGCTTCCACGCGCACGTGCACGGGGCAGCCCGCGCCGAACTTGAGGGCGTTGGACAGCAGGTTGGCCGCCACCTGCTCCAGCCTCAGCACGTCCCACTGGCCCAGGACGCGGGAAGGGGCCTCCACTTCCAGCGGGCACTCCGCACGCATCGCCTGGGTCTCGAAGGTCGAAGCCACCTCGCGCACGACGGCCGCGAGGTCCACGTTCCGCTCGTAGCGCAGGACGAGCTGGCCGTTGCTCAGGCGCGTGGCGTCCAGCAGGCTGTCCACCAGCGCCGTCATCCGCCGCAGCTGCCCGTGCACCGCCTCCACGTGCCGGCGCAGCCGCTCGCGGCTTGGCGGCTCCCCCTCCAGCTCCTGCCACATCATCTGCAAGCGCAGGGCGAGCGGCGTGAGGGGCGTCTTCAGCTCGTGGCTGGCCACGGAGAGGAACTCGTCGCGCAGGCGCACCGCCTCGCGCAGCTCCACCACGAGCCGCTCGCGCTCCGCCTCGGCCCGCAGGCGCTTGTCCTCCAGCGCCTGCCGCTCCAGTTCCCGCAGCTCCGCCTCCTGGCGCCGCAGTGCCTCGCGCTCGCGGTGCAGCTCCACGAAGACGCGCACCTTGGCGCGCAGCGTCTCCGGCTCCACGGGCTTGCGCAGCCAGTCCACCGCCCCTGTCGCATACGCGTGCGCCACGGAGGCCTCCTCGCGCGGCGCGCCCGTGAGGAAGATGAGCGGTACATGCCGCTCCGACTCGTGCTCCCGGAGCAACCGCGCCGTCTCGAAGCCGTTGAGCCCCGGCATCCGCACGTCCATGAGCACGAGCGCGAACTCCTCGTCCTCGAGGCGGTGGAGTGCCTCCTCACCCGAGTGGGCCTTCACCAGGTGCAGCGCGAAGGGTTCCAGATGGCGTTCCAGCGCCGCGAGGTCAGCTGGTTGGTCATCCACCAGAAGCACGCTGGTGCGTTGCACGTCCGCTGGTTGCACGGCTCCTCCCAGAACCCGGATATGCCGCCGTATCAGACGGGGCTTGAGACCGCGAGCGGAGATGTAACGTCATGTTGGGGCTCGGGTATGTTGGACGATAGACCGAGCTGCTTGCTCGGAGCACGGCCAGCCGAGCATCGACTCAGTGCAGGCCCGCGTCCGTGGGAGGCTGGGTCGGCACTCGCGCCTCGGGCCCCGCCAGTGGGAGCACGAGGTGGAAGGTGGAGCCCCGTCCCGGTGCGCTCTCCACGTCCACCGCTCCGCCCAGCGCTTCCACCAGTTGCCGCACGATGTACAGCCCCAGTCCAAAGCCACCGTATTTCCGTACTGTCACCGCCCGCTCGAACTTGCCGAAGATGCGCTCCACGTCCTCCGGCGCGATGCCGATGCCATGGTCCGTCACCTCGAGCAGTGCCAGGGCCCCACTGGAGCGCACCTGGATCTCCACGGGCGCTCCCGCTCCGTACTTCATCGCGTTGGACACCAGGTTCGTCACCACCTGCTCCAGCTTCGGCCGGTCCCACCGGCCCACCACCGGCCCCTCTCCCCGCAGCGTCAGGCGCGTCCCCATGCGCTGGGACTCCTCCTGGAAGCGCTCCATCACCTCGCGCACCAGTTGCATCAGGTCCACCTCGCCCAGCTCCAGCCGCAGCCGCCCCTCCGTCACCCGCGACACGTCCAGCAGCTCGTCCATCATCCGCGCCAGCTTCTGAATCTGGCGCTGTGCCTTCTCCAGCCGCTGCACCGTCTCCGAGTCCTCTGGCCGTCCGCTCTGGCGTGCCCGCTTCAGCAGCGTGTGCAGCTGCAGGCCCAGCGAGGTGAGTGGTGTCTTCAGCTCGTGCGAGGCGATGGTGAGGAACTCGTCGCGCGCTCGCACCGCCCGCTCCGCCTCCACGCGCGCCTCCTCCGCCTCCGCGAGGAGCTGGGTCCGCCAGCGTGCCTCGCGCTCGCGTTGGGTGACGTCCACCGACAGCCCGAGCGTGCCCGCGGGGCGCCCCTCCACGTCCCTCAGGGGCACCCAGTGGGTCTCGTAGATGGGCCCGGTGGACAGCGCATCCACGGAGAAGAAGTCCTCTCCGGCGAGCGCCCGGCGCACGTGGGTCAGAGTGGTTGCCTCGGCCCGGTAGAGCTCGAACGCGGACATGCCTACCACCTGCCCGGGCTTGAGCCCCAGCGCCTCCAGCCCCCAGCCCTCGGAGAGGGTGAAGTTGCCGTCGCGGTCCAACGCGAAGAGCACCACAGGCGCGTGGGAGATGAGGGTATGCAGCCGCGCGTCCGCTTCCCGGGGCGCGGTGGGCTCCATCGGCCTCCAGGCCGACAAGTCCAACGCGAACGTCACCACGTGCTCTTCGCCCAGGCTCGCCGAGCCCAGCAGCACCGGCACTCTGTTGTCGTTCTTGCGCAGCAACTCGCTCTCCACGGAATGGAAGACGCCATCGGTCCGCAGCCGCCGCAGCACGCCCTCGAGGCTGATGCGCTGGTTGGGGGGGAGGAGCGTCGACCACGAGAGCAGTCCCTCCCTCACGTCCCGTCGCGAATAGCCCAGCATCCGCAGCAGGGTGGCATTGGCATCCAGCAGCCGGCCCCGGGTGTCGCTGACAAACAGCCCCAGCAAGTCCGACTCCCACAGGTAGCGCACGGCCTTGTCGCGCGTGAGCTCCAGCTCCGTGTGGTGGAGCCGATCCAGGAAGCGTCCGAAGCGATGGCCCAGCGCGTTGGCGAGGGCCTCGTCCGCCTCGCGCTCCTCCCGGGGGGCTCGGCTGAACAGCTCCACCACCCCGTACATCCGGCCTCCGCTGCCCATTACCGGGAAGAAGATCGCCCCGTGCAGCCCCTCCCGTGCTGCCACGTCCGCGCGAAGGAAGCGCGCCTCCCGCGTCACGTCGCGGCACCAGATGGGTTCCCGGCGCGTCCACGTCTGGCCGGGCAGCCCCTCCAGGGGCGCGAGGGTGCGCCGCATCGTGACATTCGTGAAGTCGCTCAGGCCGGGTGAGGCCGTCCACAGGGTGAGCGGCTCCAGCACGTTGGCGCCCTGCTCCATCCGCCAGTACGTGCCCAACGTCCAGCCCTCCAGCTCCCCGCAGGCCCGGAGCACCGCGTAGGCCGCATCCTCCTCGTCCGAAGTCTGTGAGAACGCCTGGGTCAGCGCGGCTTCCATCATGTTCAGCCGGCGGCACAGCCGCAGATGCCTCTCAAGCTCCACCTGGGTGTCCAGCGGGTGAAAGGAGAGGATGCTCAGCCCCTCCGCCTCTCCCCCTGGCCAGGGCGACAGCCGCACCTCGACCTCTCGGGGGCGTCCATCTCGCCGCAGCGCGCTCACCCGGACAAGGGGGCGGGGAGGGGGCAGGTGCGGCTCCCAGCCCGCACTCTGGGGAGGGGCGGCCGGGCTTTCCTGGCGCAAATTGGGCAGTCCCCCTGGAATCACCAGCGTCAGGGGCCGGCCGAGCAGCTCCAGCCGCGACCAGCCCAGCAGCTCCTTCATGCCCGCGTTGGCGTGGAGGATGCGTGCCGAGCGGTCCAAGGCCAACAATGGGTCCCCCAACGAGTCCAGGACGCGTCGCACGTCAATATCCATGCCCTCAGTGCCTCCCGAGTCACCTCACGCCCCCGGTTTCTTGGCAAAAGATAAGGACGCTCCGCTCCCCAGCCGGGCCGCCCCTTTGTATAAGGGCGCCGGCACGGGCAGCGCTCGCTGCCTTGATTGGAAAGGACAGGTCACATGCAGAAGTTTCTGGTGGTGGCATTGATGCTCGCCGTGGCGGGCTGTCAGCAGCAGGGCTCCTCGGGGGCCGGTGGCAGCGGCGCTGGGGCCAACCCGCAGACGGACGATCAGAAGACGTTCTATGCGCTCGGTCTCACCCTGGG
This sequence comes from Archangium minus, assembly GCF_044360475.1. Lineage (NCBI taxonomy): Bacteria > Pseudomonadati > Myxococcota > Myxococcia > Myxococcales > Archangiaceae > Archangium > Archangium minus. The sequence continues at coordinate 12,182,848 of NZ_CP043494.1, read as the reverse complement.
TCGGCAGATTCAGGTGTTCGACATGACGCCCGAGGAGCTGGAGTTCGTGAAGGCGGGCCTGTCCGCGCAGGTGGCGGGCAAGGAGCCCGTGGTGGACATCCAGACGTACGGGCCGAAGCTGCAGGAGCTGGCGCGCACGCGCTCTACGGCCCGCGCCACGAAGGAGAAGGAGAAGTCCAAGGAGTTCCTGGAGAAGGCCGCGAAGGAGGAGGGCGCGCAGCGCACCGAGTCCGGCCTCATCTTCAAGTCGCTGCAGGAGGGCACCGGTGCGCAGCCGACGGCCACCGACATCGTGAAGGTGAACTACCGGGGCACGCTGCCGGACGGCAAGGAGTTCGACAGCTCGTACAAGCGCAACGAGCCGGCCCAGTTCCCGCTCAACGGCGTCATCCGCTGCTGGACCGAGGGTCTGCAGAAGATGAAGGTGGGCGGCAAGGCCAAGCTGGTGTGCCCGTCGGACCTGGCCTACGGCGACCGCGGCACGCCGGGCATCCCGGGCGGCTCGGCGCTGGTGTTTGAGGTGGAGCTGCTGGACGTGCAGAAGAACGAGCCGCCTCCGGGCATGCCGGGCGCTCCGGGCGGCGCTCCGCAGGGTCAGCCGGGCGGCGCTCCGCAGGGCCAGCCGGCGCAGAAGAAGTAACCGGACGCGCAGGCGTGTCCACCTCGGGCCATCGGGCTCCCCTCCTCGACAGGGCGGGCGCCGGATGGCCCGTCGTCTTTCTTGCACCCGGCGTTCTGCTCCGCGCGGAGCGCTGGCATGCGCAGTGGGGGCGCGCTAGGCCGGACGTGCTCCAGGGCCCGTGTGCAAGAGGCCCGGAGGAGAGGACACAAATGAATCCGCGAATGAAGTGGGGAGTGATGGCGGCGGTGCTGCTCGCTCTGGGCGGCTGCGCGACGAAGCAGGGGGCGGAGAAGGCGGGCTCGGAGGAGAAACGCGAGGAGCTGGGCGGGCTGACGGAGAAGGAGTTCCAGGCGCTGCACGAGCTGAAGCCGGAGGCGGCGCCGCCGCGCAAGGGGGAGATGGTGGAGATAGCGGGCGCGCGGGCCTACCTGAGCCTGCCGGAGAACGCGAAGGCGCCCATGCCGGGGGTGCTCGTCATCCACGAGTGGTGGGGCCTCAACGAGCACATCATGCACTGGGCGGATCGGCTGGCGGCCCAGGGGTACGCGGCGCTGGCGGTGGACCTGTACGGCGGCAAGGTGGCCACCTCGCCGGAGGAGGCGATGGCCACCATGAAGGCGGTGGACGCGAAGCGCTCGGAGGAGATCCTCAAGGCGGCGCACGCCTTCCTGATGACGTCCAACCGGGTGCAGTCGACGCGCACGGGCGTCGTTGGCTGGTGCTTCGGAGGCGGGTGGTCACTCCGGGCGGGGATGGCCATCCCCGAGCTGAGCGCGGTGGTCATGTACTACGGGCGGCCGGTGACGGACGCGCAGGAGCTCAAGGCCATCAAGGCGCCGGTGCTCGGCGTCTTCGGGACGAAGGACGAGTCCATCCCCAACGACGTGGTGGAGGAGTTCGACGAGGCGCTGTCGGACGCCGGGGTGGCGCACAAGATTCTGAAGTACGACGCGCCACACGCCTTCGCGAACCCGTCCGCGCCAGGGCGCTACAACGCCGAGGCCGCCGCCGCCTCGTGGGAGGCGGTGCGGGCGTTCCTCGCCGAGCACCTGAAGCAGTGAGCTCGGCGAGGCCCGAGTCGAGCCGCGTGGGTCAGTACGGCTTCTGCCCCACGTAGTTGCCCGGCGGCGCGTAGTTGCACACCCAGAGCTGCCACTTGGGGAACTGCGCGCCGAAAGGCGAGTTCTTCGTACAGGTGACCGTGGCGCACCCCACCTGCGTGGTGTTGCGCCACACCACCTGCGTGTAGTGGCCGCACACCTTGCCCGGCGCGCACTTGTTCGTCGCGTACGAGTAGTCGGCGGCCTCGGACACCCAGTCCTGCACCATCTCGGCGTTCGTCTTGGAGCCCGGAGGCGCCGCGGCCGCGAGGTTCTCCCCGTATTTGCCCCGGTTCTTGTTGTGCTCGAACTTGCACTGGGCCGCATAGGCCTGTGCCACCTTGGCGGCGTCCGCGGACCAGGTGAGCGGTGGCAGTGCTTGTTTGGGCGTGGGCTTCACCTTCGCCCGGGCCTGGTTGTGCGCGGCCACTATCTCGGTCGCGAGGGACGTGTTGCCAGGGCTCGTTCCACGCTTCGCCGCGGCCTCGCTGACGCCGTAGCCAGTGGCTCCCACAGCCAGGCAGGTGAGCGACAGGGCGAGCAGGCGGTACTTCGGTCGATTCATGATGGGCTCCTGAGGGCTCCAACACTTCGACGCGGATTCAATTCGTTGCAAGTGAGGATCGCCGAGCCCTGAGTTGGTAGGAGGGGGCGTGGTCGAGGCACGCCCCCTCGTCACGGAAGCGGTACTACTCGGGCTCAGGATACCCGCAGGTGCAGCTGTTACCCGTGGTGCAAGACTCGCCACTCTCCGTCATGCAGGAGAGGCTATTGCAGCAGGAGGCAGCACCACCCCCGATGCCGCACCCCTCTCCTTCGATGGCGCAGGCGTCGCGCACGTCGTACGCGAGCCACTGGGGCAGGTGGTTGGAGACGGTGAGGTTCTGCATGGGCAGTGCGAAGGCCGGGTAGGAGGGATCCACTCCCTGGTCCAGCTTGTCCGGGTCCACCGCCGCAATCCACAGGAGGGAGTTCCTGGGGTTCTCGTCGAGGCCCGGGGCGGGTTGGCGCAGGCCATACATGCGGGTGGAGCCGAACGTCATCCACATCAACCGGCCGCTGCCCCCCTGGCCTCGTGCCACGACGGAGTGCCACTTCGCGTAGCCGGAGCTCAGGTTCGTCATGGTCCCATCCATGATTCCGGGGGCGTTGGCGCGCGTCAGCTCCACCGGGGCCGAGCTGGTCCGCAGCTTCGCGGCCCACAGTCTCGCGGAGGGGTCGGCTTCCGAGTTGCAGTCCCTGTGAACGTCACCCGAACCACTGGGGCAGGAGGACTCGTTGTAGACGAGGAAGGAGTTGTCGGGCGCGATGGCCGGGGCATAGCGGTGCTTCCCGCTCTGCGACGACACCACCGTCACCGGGTTGCCCCAGGCGCTACCCGGCTGCTCCTCCACCACCTGGATGGACCCCTTGTAGCTGCGCTGGAGCGTCCCCTTGATGCCAATGGACGTGAAGGCGATCGTCTTGCCATCCGCGCTCCAGTCGGGGTGGGTGACGGGGTTGGTCGAGGTTCCGGTGTTGGGGATCTCCCCCTCGAAGGCGCCGGTGGTGCCGTTGAAGAGCATCAGGTTGAAGCGCGTGGCTCCGCTGTCCCCATAGGCTCCGACGAACCTGCTGCTGTCCGGGTTCCACGACTCGAAGGAGCTCAGCCTCGTGCCGCCCTGCGCCAGGGGAACCTTGTCGAAGGAGGGGTTGAAGGTGGTCAGGTCCAGCAGGGCGATCCGGCCATCGTTCTGTCCGTTGGCGCCCACGACCATCTTCTTTCCGTCGCGGCTCACCGAGTGGCAGCCCACGCACATGACGGCGGTATTACTGATGTTCGCGCCGGTCACCAGGGGGGTGGGCGGGCTGGAGAAGTCGTCGAAGATCTCGTAGCGCACGACTCCGGTGTTCGAGGTCGTGAAGTAGTAGAGGTTGCCCTTCAGGCTGTCTCGGGAGATGTGGAGGTCGATGGGGTCGGAGACGCCCACCGTGCCCGCCCCCGAGTCATCCGTGGCGCGCAGGGCGAGCTTCACGGGCTGGCCCCCGCGGTTGCTGTTGGCCACGAAGTTCCACACCTGCTCGGAGGGCGTGTAGATGCAGCCGCGGCTCACCCCCGAGGGCAGCTTGAAGCCCGTCGGCAGATAGCAGCGCAGGTAGACGCGCACGTCGGTGAGGGCGTTGCTGAAGGACAGCTCGAACAGGGTGTTGGTGGTGGGCCCGGGCAGGAAGTGAATCTCCAGCGGCCTCAGGTTGGGAGGAACCATGACGCCGTTGTTGGGATAGACGATGCTCGGCTTGCGCGCGGTGTCCACCGCTCCGGAGAACAGCGTCTCCGGCTGAGCGGGCACGGTGGAGGAGCTGGCATGGGAATCCTTGACCTTCTGCTCCAGCCGAACCGTGAGGGGCGTGGTGACTGACAGCTCACCGACACGGGCGCGCACGTTGCCGCGGCCGGCCATCGAGGTGCTGGTGGAGAAGGTGGCTCCGTTGAAGTAGCCCAGCTGCGTGTTGTCGATGGTGAACTTCGCGAGGCTCGTCACGTCCTCGGTGTGATCGTCCGAGTAGGTACCCGTGACGGTGAACGCCTGGGTGGTCGCCGTGCTCCCCTGGGCGACGAGCTGCACGTTCTCTGGCGAGAGGGTGATGGCTCGCAGGGTGGCGATGACGCCCGCGTCGGTCGTGCCCGCGTCGTCCGGGGAGGTACCGGCATCAGTCGGGAGGGTGCCCGCGTCGTCCGGGGTGGTACCTGCGTCATCTGGGGAGGTGCCCGCGTCGCTCAGGCCGCCGTCCGTGCTCAGGCCTCCGTCGGGAACCGGCTTCGCTCCGCCATCGACGGCACCGGCGTCATGCACCCCACCGGTACCGGGGTCCTCTTCGGGGTTGTTATTGATGATGCATCCTGCATGCGTGAGCAGCACCAAGACCGTACTGAGTGTCCAGATGTTCTTCGTCATAGGGGCGGGGATAGTCGCTCATCTGTCTGACATCAATCAGAAGTCTGTATGGGTTTTCCGCAGGGGTGCAGGGAGGTGCCGCGTGACGGATACCGAGTGTCTGGAGTTGCTGCGGTGGGCCGCGCCACGTCTGGGCCTGCGTTATGAGGGGTTCCGCCGCGTGCGCGGGCAGGTGTGCAAGCGCGTGGGCCGGAGGATGAAGGCGCTCGGCGTGGTGGGGCTGCCCGCCTACCTCGAGCGGCTGGAGGCGGACCCGGCCGAGCGGGCCGTGCTGGACGCCCTGTGCCGCGTCACCATCTCGCGCTTCTACCGGGACCAGGGCGTCTTCGATGCGCTCCGTGAGCCGCTCCTTCCCCAGGTGATGGAGGCCGCTCGCGCCCGGGGGGAGCGCGTCTTGCGCGTGTGGAGCGCGGGGTGTGCCTCGGGCGAGGAGCCCTACACCGTGGCCGTCCTCTTCCACCTGGGCCTGCGGCCGCGCTTCCCGGACTTCCGCCTGGAGCTGGTGGCCACCGATGCGGACGCCTCGCTCCTGGAGCGTGCCCGTCGTGGCTGCTACCGGCGACCGACGTTGCGCGAGCTCCCCTCCGAGTGGGTGGACGAGGCCTTCACGCCTCAGGAGGGGGAGCTGTGCCTGCGGCCCGAGTACCGCGAGGGAATCGACTTCCGCTGCGAGGACCTGCGCCAGCGCATGCCCGAGGGCCCCTTCCACCTGGTGCTCTGCCGCAACGTGGCCTTCACCTACTTCGCGCGGACCGTGCAACGCGAGGTGCTGGCGCGGCTCCTGGAGCGGCTGGCTCCCGAGGGACTCCTCGCCATCGGGGCCCACGAGTCCCTGCCCGAGGATGCTCGGGGAGTGGTTCGTGCCGCCGGGGCGCTGCCCCTCTTCCACCGGGACGACGTGGGGCTTTGACGCACCCCGACTTGCTGGAAAACGACAGTTTGGCTAAAGCTGGATTTCTCTCGTTTTCTGCGCATTTGGGAAACTCCCGCGCAAGAGGGATTCAAGCTTATGCGGAAAGTCTTGGGAGCGGTCACTGCGATGATGCTGTGGGGCTGCGGAGGACAGGACAGCGGGCCCGCGCGCACGGAGGGTACGGCGGACGGGCTCGTGCTGACGCAGGAGGCCAGCGCGTTGTCCGGCCGCTTCACGCAGGGAGGCGTGGAGGCGCGCTTCTCCTCGCGGCAGGTGGAGGAGGGCGTCTACCGCATCGAGGTGCGGCAGAACGGCATGACGCTGACGGGCCTGGTGGACGCGGTGAACGGCGTGTCGACGCTGGACGGCTTCGCGGAGGAGAGCGGCCAGGGCACGCAGATGCTGGACGGGGACCGCGAGCTTTTGTCCGGTCTGTACGCGGCGCTCAACGCGCAGCTGCCGGCGAGTGACGCGGCGACGGCGGAGACGAAGTACCTGCGGCGCGCGGTGAGCCTGTGGTCGCAGCACCCGACGACGGTGGAGCTGCAGCGCACGGTGATGGGCGAGCAGGGCCGTGGCTACACCATGTTGTGCAGCTACGCGAAGTGTAACGGCGTCTGGTCGGGTAGCTGCGGTGGCTCCTACAACTGGTACTCGTACGCGAAGCACGACTGCCAGCATGGCGGCTTCGACTCCACCATCAACCAGCAGATCGCCCAGCTCGGCAACCACGGCACGTGCAGCGGTGACGAGTACTACATGAGTGGTGGCTCGTGGGTGTGCGGCGAGCCGGACCACTGGAGCCGCCCGAAGGTGATGGGCAACTGCTTCGGCCGCTGCGGTGGCGGCTGCGGCGGTGACACCCAGTACACGCTGGACGCCACCAACCACGACGGCTGCGTGCGCAACGGCCACGCGCTGGCGAGCGCCTACTGCGACGACCAGTTCGCCTCCGCGAGCGACGACGAGCTGTACGCTCCCAACTGCTACTGATGATGCGCTCGCTGACGGTGAGGGCGGTGCCGCGCGCCGCGCTGTGGCTGGGCCTGCTGGCCGCCCTCGCCTGCAATCCAGAATCGAGAAAAGCCGAGGCCGCGCGGGACACGGTACAGCGCTTCTTCGAGGCGCTGCCTGGGGGGGACTGCGCGGTCCTCGGCACCCTGCTGATTGGCAAGGCGGCCGACACCTGTCGCGCGACGGTGGACGAGATGAACGCGCACAGCTTCTCCCTGGTGGAGGTGCTGGACGCGAAGGTGGACGGGCGCGATCCAAACGCGGTGGTGGTGCGTGCGCGGGTAGCTCGGGACGGGCAGGTGCACGAGCAGCCGCTGCTCCTGCGTGTGGAGCGCCATTCGGACGGGTGGAAGCTGCGCCTGTGAGGAGCGTGATGAACAACCGGTCCCGATTCATTCCACCGCTCGCCGCGGGCCTGCTGCTGGGGGCGGCGTTGGCGCTGCGCCTCTTCTGGCCCGGGTGGGAGGTGGGGCCCTCGGAGAAGGACAGCCCGGGCGTGACGGCGTTGCCCGCGGTGTCCACGCCGGTGCCGCTCTCGCCTGTCCCTGCACCGACGAAGCCCGAGCCGGTGACGGCCAGGCCTCGCATGGAGGTCGCAGAGGGACCTCAGGGGAGGGGGACGGTGGTGCCCCTTGGACCTGGGGACGAGGTACCGGAGCCCGAGGTGGCGAATCCGTTGCCACAGCAGAACGAGCCCATCGAGCCGGAGAAGCCGCAGACGGCGGCCTGGCGGCACGGGAAGCTGGAGCGCATCACGGAGCTGTTGGGGCGAGACATCGAGAGGCTGGAGCAGGAGCAGAAGGAAGCGGAGTCGAGAGGGGACGAGGAGGAGGCGAGGCGGCTGAAGGTGCAGCTGACGCGGCACCGGGAGCGACTGGGGAGGCTGAGAGAGGAGACGGCGGCGCTGGCGACGACGGCCCAACAAGAAGAGCAGAGCGCGAGCGCGCAGGCGCGTTAACCCCATGAACTCGGGTTGCGAGCACCCTCTCCCTCTGGGAGAGGGCCGGGGTGAGGGTATAAAGGACCCAAGAGGCGGAGCCCGAGCGCTCCTGTTCACGACCCTGTGGACGCTCTGCGCGGCCTGTGCCCCCCTCACCGTCGAACCCGAGAGCCGCCCAAGTCCCCCTCAGCGCACGGACGCGGTAGTCGGAGGCACGGCCGCACCGGACGACGAGGCGGTGGTAGCGCTGATCTCCCGTCGAGCGCGGTGCACGGAAGACACGTGGACGCTGCTGTGCTCGGGGGCGCTGGTGGCGCCGGACGTGGTGCTGACGGCGGCGCACTGCCTGGAAATCTTCGGGGAGGAAGGCGACTACGAAATCTTCCTCGGCGAGCGGCTGCTGCCGGAGCCCGAGCCGGGAGGCCGCTTCATCCGAGTGGAGCGAGCCGTGCGTCACCCGAGCTACGACCGGACGACGCACGCCTATGATGCGGCGCTGCTGCGTCTGACGAAGCCGGTGAACGTATCGCCTTTGCCATTACCGGAGCCTGGCTGGGGAGCACTGGAACCAGGCCAGGCGGCGCGGGTGGTGGGGTTCGGCGAGACAAAGGACAGTGCGCCCTCGGGCCAGCGTCGCCAGGGACTGCTGGAGGTGACGGAGGTCGCGCCAGGCGCGTTCCACGCGGGACCGGCTCCGGCGATGAGCTGCGTGGGAGACAGTGGCGGTCCCGTGCTGGTGCGCGGAGCGGACGGGCGTGAGGTGCTGGTGGGAATCACCGCAAGCGGCGACGTGGCCTGCCGAAAGGAGGCCCTCAACGTCCGCGTGGAGGCACTCCTCGAGGACTTCCTCCAGCCCTTCCTTGAAGAGCGCCCGGAGTCACAGGGCCCGGTGCTCGCGCCCGAGTCCCTCTGCACCGCCGCATGCACCCACGATGCCGAGTGCCCCGCGGGACTCTCCTGTGTCTCCGTGACGGAGGACGGGCCGGGCCGCTGTCTCCAGTACGCCCTGCGAGAAGGGAGCTACGGCGCCTCCTGCACGGAGGACGCGCAGTGTGGAGCAGGCGGCACCTGCGCGCGCTTGGAATCCGAAGGAGCGGAGGCGTGCCGATGCTTCACGCCCTGTGCCCCCCTTCCGCTCGAGGAAGAGGAAGCGGAGGCGCCGAGCGGTTGCACGGGCGCGCCAGGGACGACACCCGTGGGGTGGGCCCTGTGCGCGTGGGCGCTGTTTCGAAGACTCAGCCGCCGTGGATGGGGAGGCGCTTGCGCGGCCCGCCGCGGTGGGTGATGTCCATCTCGCTTGGGGCCTTCTTGCGGCCCTGGACGGGTGAGCCGCGCTTGCTGCGCGTCTCCTGGCGCTGCTTCGCCTCGTTGCGCGGAACCTTGGGACGCTCCTCGCGGCGGTAGGCGGCGGCAGCCTCGGTGGCGACCGTCTTGCGGCGGTGCCCCTGGCGGTAGGTGGCGGCGGCCTCGTCTGGAATCGTCTTGCGGCGCGAGGTGCTGCTGCCGGTCTCGGGCAGGGGCAGCTTGATGCTCTGGGCCGTCTTGCCCTCACCGGGCGGGCGGCGCCGGCTGACGGAGCGCTCGGTGGTCCGCGTGCGGCCGACGATGCCGCGGCTCTTCTTGAGGGCGTGGGCGCTCTTGCCGGCGGGAACGTCACCGGTATCCGAGGCCATCACCGTCATCGTCGTACCCTTGGCCTTGGCCCGCTTGGCGCGCAGCTGCTTGGTCTTCTCTGGCATGGGTCCTCCCCCATGTTGAGGTAGGGATGGCCGGCCGGATTGACCAGGGGCCGGTCCATCTGTCGGGTTGGAGTGGTCGGGTGGGGCGGGAGGGTCAGACGATGTTGCCGCGCTTGGCCTTCCGTCGCGTGAGGGTCTTCTTCCCGGGCCGCACTTCGGTGGTGGCGGGCCCGAGCCCCACCGGCTCCGTCATGGCTGGGCCGGGCTTGGCCTTGCGCATCAGCTTCTGGCGGCGCAGCGCGGCGGCCTGGTCACGGGGCACGGTCTTGCGCCCGTTGCTGAGTCCCTGGGACTGCCGGTTGGGCTGCGCCTCGTCAGCGTTCGTCACCCGCCGCTTGTTCTTGATACCTACTTCCCGAGTCCTGACTGCCATGGATGATGGCCTCCTGACTGGGAGGTAAGAATGCTCGGGCCGTTTTTCCATCCCCCGCCCTGCCATCCCCTGGCCGGGCGCTCGCAGGCTCAGCGCCCCATCTCGGCCGAGGCTCTCGGGCAGTCCGCGACAATGGCCTGAGCCTGCGCGTCACCGTCCTTCGCCTCGCTCACCGCGCGCGACACCGACGTCGAGCATTTGAAGGGTGAGGGCGGCGTCTTCGCGTGACAGCAGCGCCACCCATCCAGCTTCTTCAGGTAGGTGAGCGCCTCGCTCCGAGTGGGCATCACCACGAACCACACCGACGCGAACACCATCAGCAGCCAGAAGCCCTGCCAGCCCAGCCCGCGCTGCCACTTCTTCGTCAGGAGCGGCACCGCCTCCGGCTGCACCTTCAGCGAGCGGTCGCAATACCGCCGCTGCAGCATGGGCGCGATGGGCAGGTCCAACGGGACGAGGAAGGCCCGGAGGAAGCCACGCACGGGGCCCGGGGCGCCCCCGTCCGACACCAGCCGCAGGCCCACCAGGCCGCGTCCCAGCGTCCAGCCGCTCAGCCCACCCGCCACGGACATGAGGAGCCACGTCACCACCCCAGCCACCACGAGCGCGCGCGGCGTGCGATCCACGTCCAGCGCGCGCAGGGCTCCCCAACCCAGCAATGCCGAGGTGGCCAGGTCCAGAAGGTCCGCGAACCACAGCCGCCACAGGTAGCGAGTGTCGGCTGGTTCGAACTCTGAGGAGAACAGCGCGTCGCTCATTCAGCCCCAGCATAGACCGCGAAGCGCGCGTGTCCCCGATTTGTTGCGCGCGTTCATCCGCCGTTGCGCTTGATGTGCATCTGGCTGGGCGGCTTCTTGCGCCCGCGCACGGGGGCTTCCGTCCGGGGAATCTTCGGCAGGTGGGGCTCCGCCGCGGGTCCCAGCCGCGCCCGGGCCAGCAGCCGTTCGCGTCGGAGCAGCGGAATCTCATCCCGGAAGGGGATGGGTTTGCCTTTGCTGGTGTGCTGGCTGGGCTGCGCGGAGTGCACGCTCGCCTGACGCAGGTTCTTGATACCCACGGTATCGGTCCGAACCGCCATGTGCTGTTCCTCCTTGGACAGACTTCAGAGGAGGAATGAGCGCGAGGGGCGGTGGCGTCATCCCACGAGGAGCGGACGGAGGCTTCGAGCGGCTGCCCGGTGGGCGTGGCTCAAGAGTCGCGGCGCTTGCTGCGCGTGAGCACTTCCGGCGGGAACAGCCAGCCATCCTCGGGAGACTTGAGGGCCTCGGGACGCCGAGCCTTCGCGGGCTTCTCGTTGGCCGTCTCCTCGCGGGTGGCCTTCACTTCCCGGCCCGAGGCGCTCGGCAGGGCCTTGAGCGGCGGCAGGTTCACCTTGCGGCAGTTGCGGCACCACGACTGCGGCCGGCGCTCGCCCCGGATGATGCGGGTGCCGAAGTCCTGCTGCGTCGGCCCCACGTGCCCACAGCGCGGGCAGCGCGACAGCGCCGTCTTGCCGATCTCCTTGGCGACCTGACGCCCGCGCTGCACCACCAGCGCCAGCGCCGTGGCGAATGCCGGCTTCTGCTCCGCCTTCTTACGGGAGCGCTTCTTTTGTCCGCTCTTACCGAGAAGAGGCATCAGGTCCGCCCCGCCGAGAAGGTTCCCTTGTTCCAGGACTCGCAACGCGCCGTTGGTGGTCGAGTGGCTCACGACTCTACTCATATTGGAGGGGTCTGACATTCCCTGCTGATCGGCCCCGGCCGGCTGCCCGCTCCTCAGGCAGCCGGCTTGGATCAGGCACCCCGCCTCGTCAGGGCGATCAGCCATCCCCCTCGTCCCGGGGCGTGCCCACCTTTCAACAAACGACACCACCGCGTGAGGAGAGCGACACATGGCCGACACTCCACCGGGAGCACCGGGAGCCCCCCAGAGCCGTAGTGAGAAGCGCCACCAGTCCCACATTGGCTCCACCTACGCCGCCTTCATCAAACACCTGTCCGAGGTGGGAAAGCTCGATGCCGGCCTGGCCGAATGTGCGGCGGTGTCGGTCGTCAATGCCTTGCTGCACCGCATTCACCCGGACGAGGCGAAGGATCTCCAGGCGCAGCTGCCGCGCAAGCTGTTGGATTTCCTTCCCAAGGAGGAGGCCCAGAAACCCGGACGCATCCTGGGGAAGAGCCGGGACGACTTCCTGCGGGCGGTGGCGGAGGACCTGCGCAAGGACATCTCCGAGGTGGAGCCCATTGTGCGCGCCGTCTTCCTGGGGCTGCGCGAACACATCTCCGAGGGCGAGGCCCAGGACGTGGAGAGCAACCTCTCCCGCGACCTGCAGGACCTCTGGCGGCGCACGCAATAGGAGTGCGAACACCCCCCCCTCTTGATTCCCTCCGCGTCAAAGGTTTAGTTAGTTACTAATAGCTAACTAAGTGGTGGTGCGGAGTCATGGGACGTCCTCAGCAGGTGCTGGGCGAGGAGAATCTCGAGGGGGGAATGGCTCGGAGCTCGGAGGCCGGCGCGCGCGCCGAGCCCGTGGTGGCTCCTGTTGCGGCGGTGGGCCTGCGCCAACGGGGGGCGTCTCCACGCGCCGCCTTCTGGGAGGTGCGGGACGTGCACCTGCGAGGGGTGGACGTCGTCATCCTGGTGGCCTGCGCGCTGGCGGCCCTGGCGTTGGTGGGGCCCGCCCGGTGGGCACCTGGCTCCACTCGGTCCGCCATCCACTTCACCGTTTTCGCGCTCGGGCCGCTGGTGCTGCGCACGCTGGAGGCCACCTTCCCCAAGCAGCGGTTAGTGGCCTTCGCGGCCTCCTTCTGGCTGCTGCCGGTGCTGGGCCTCGGACACGAGATGCTCGCGCCGTTGGTGACCGCCGTCACCCCGGTGCTGCGCGACGCCCAGCTCGCCGCCCTGGAGCTGCGGATGTTTGGTGCGTACGCGTCGGTGGCGCTCGGGCAGTGGACGCCGGCCTGGCTCACCGAGCTCTTGATGCTCTGCTACTACGGCCACTTCCTCTGGCCGCTGGTGCTGGCCGCGGTGCTGTACTTCACCCGGCGCCGTGAGGCTTTCGACGAGTACCTGCTCGCGCTCAGCCTGCTCTTCGCCTTCAACTACTTCTGCTACGCGCTGGTGCCGGCCATCGGCCCGCGCTACTTCCTCTTCAACGACTTCCCCGAGCCGCTCCAGGGCTTGTGGCTCACGCCCTTCCTGGACTCGGTGATGCGCACGCCGCCCTTCGCGAAGGACTGCTTCCCCTCGGGGCACACTGGCACCACGCTGGTGGTGCTCGTGTATGCCTTCCGCTTCGAGCGGCGCCTCTTCCGGGTGATGTTGCTGCCAGGCATCGGCCTCATCGTGGCCACCCTGGTGGGCCGCTTCCACTACGCGACGGACCTGTTGTGCGCGGTGCCGCTGGTGCTGGTGGTGCTGGGCCTCGCCCGGTGCTGGAGCCTGGCGGCGGCGCGGTACGAGGCCGGCGTGCGCACGGTGCCCATGGGCTCCGCGTACGCCCCCGCCTCCTGGAGCGCACGCAGATGAGTTGCTCGGGCGCTCCTCAGGGGGCGCTCGTCTCCGCGGCGTTGGGGGCGAGGACGGGCGTGCCTCCCGGGGAGCTCGGATCGTGCGGCAGGCTGCCGCGCGGGCTGCGCAGGTAGACGAAGGGCGTGGCGAAGAGGAAGTTGCTCACCCGCGACGTGTAGATGTCCGCGTAGCGCTCCACCTGGCGCGCCAGGTGGCTCTTGTCGTTGCCCGCTCGGGTCAGCAGGCCCCAGATGGGGTTGGACAGCTCGCTGGCGGCGCGGGCCATGGGGCCGAGCTCCGCGTCGAGCGCCTCCAGTTGCAGGCGCAGCTCGGCGGCGCGGGCATGGAGCTGTTCGTCGGAGGCGGAGGAATCGCGCGGGCCGTAGCCCAGCCGCCGCCGCTGCAGCTCCAACCTCACCTGGCAGGACTCCGCCTCCAGCCGCTCCTTGTGCACCATGCGCTCCTCGAGCCGTGCCTCGGTGGCGCGGAAGGCGCTGATGGCGCGGATCTCATCCTCCAGCTCGCGCAGGATGAGCGCGGTGCGCCAGCGCAGCACGTTCTTGGTGACGTGCACGTCGCCGAACATGTGGTCGCCCACGTAGAGGATTTCGTCCCCGCTCATGCCCAGCGAGCGCTCCACCTCCGTGGCGCTGCCGCCGAAGTAGGGCACGCCTGGCTTGAGCGGCCCCGAGTGCGGGCGCAGCAGGCCCTCCTGTCCCGGCGCCGTCACCACCTCGAAGAGCGAGGAGCGCGTGGTGAAGAACTCGGGCTTGCGCGCGCTGACGATGACCACGTCGAACAGCTCGCGCCACGTCATCCCCTTGGGCAGGTACGGGTCGAACGCGGCGTGCATCATGGGCAGCGTGTAGGCCCACTCGCTGTTGGTGATGAGCAGCAGCTTCTTGCCCGCGTTCTTCTGGTCCAGCAGCGCGAGCGCCGTGTCCGACTCGGCCAGCACGTAGCGTCCCGGGTCGGCGATGATCTCCGCCTTGAGCTTGCCCTCCATGTGCGTGGCGTCGAGGCTGCGGCGCACGTGCTCGTAGACGTCGGCGTAGCCCATGGGGCCCGCGAGCTTGCCGGCGTCCAGCAGGTCCACCACCTGGGCGTAGAGGCACGCCTCGGAAAGTGAGAAAAGGGTATTGAGAAACACCCAGCGGCGCTCGGACAGGTCGATGATGGTGCGGGCGTACTCGTTGCGCTGCGTCTCGAAGTCCATGGGCCGGGTGCCGTGGAGCGCCTTCTTCACGAACCCGAAGCGGTTGGCCTTGAGGAGGTTGCCCTTCTCGGTGTCGATGATGAGGCCACGCATGGCCAGCATCGGATCAAACGTCAGGTGAGCCACGGGCCAGCCTTGGGCCACGAGCCGATCCCGCATATGCTCGTAGGCTCGTTGTTCCCACGCTTCCACTTTGTAGTGGATGAGCGTGTAGTCCATGTCATAGCCGATGGCTTTGATGGCCCTCATGTTGAGGGTTCGATTGCAGAAGAGCCCGCGCTCCGGTGGGGGGGCTGTCAGGTGGCCGATCATATGGCTACCTTCGTGCCCTGGCCGGTGCCAAAAGTCGATGCTTCTGGCGGCGAGGGTGTTGGTGGAGGGCGGGAGACCGGCCGGGGCCCGCCTCACAGTGAGGGGAGTCGAACATGAAGGGCCTGCTGGTTCTGGTGGTTGCGTTGGCTGCAGGTGCCGTCATTGGCGCCGAGACGTGGGAGAAGGTCGCGGACGGGGATGTGGTCATCCGCGTGAGGATGCGTCCGGATATTCCCAGCGGGCGAGAAATCTGGGCAGAGGGTGACCTGGACGCAAGCATCCAGGACGTTCAATCGGCGCTCCGGGACCACGAGAGCTTTCGCCACTGGATGCCCTATGTGACGGAGTCGCGGGTGCTCGCGTCGGGGCCGGACGGCTCGCGCGTGACGTACACGCGGCTGAACCTGCCCGTCATCTCCAACCGCGACTACGTGCTCAAGGTGGTGGACGAGCAGCTGCTGGCCGCGGACGGGACGGGGGAGTTCCGTCAGAAGTGGGTGCCGGAGAACCAGGCGCTGCCCGCGCGCAAGGGCGTGGTGCGGCTGCTCCACAACGAGGGCAGCTGGCTCTTCACCCCGCGCGGCGAGGGGAAGGTCCACTTCGTGTACCGCTTCACCGTGGAGCCCGGCGGCTCCATCCCGGGCTTCCTGGCCGGCCTGGGCCAGAAGGACGCGGTGATGGACACGGTGCGCGCGGTGGAGAAGCGCGCGAAGAAGCTGGCCACAGAGCGCGCCTCGGCGCGCTAGGGCACCTCAACCGACCGTTCTTGTAGGCGGGGGCGGGGTGCGACGGGCGATGCGCTCGAGCACCTCGGGCGGCAGGCGTCGCTGGGCCAGCTCGAACACCTGCGCCTCCTCGAAGCGCACGTGGGCGATGAGGCGCAGGCCCAGCTTCTCCAGACGGATGCGCAGAGGCTCCGCCTCATCGGTGACGAGCGCGCGCAGGGCCTCGTGGTCCTCCCAGACGCGTGCCACCAGCGCCTCCTCACCCAGGGACTCCAGCGCGGGCAGCAGCTCCTGCTCCTCGGTGAGGAAGTGGGGCTGCACCTCGGCGAAGAAGCGGCGGCGCAGCACTTCCCAGGCGGGATTCAGCTCCTGCTCGGGGGCGGTGGATACCTCCAGCAGGCGGCGGCCGAAGAGGAGCGCGTCCTGGTGCTCCGCGGACAGGCCTCGCAGTCGCGTGTCGCGCATCATGAGAGCCCCACGCCGAGCAGTACCAGCGTGAGCGTCCCGGCCACTCCCAGCGTCCAGCCGATGGAGTGCAGCCGCCGGGGCGAGGGGAGGGCCACGCACAACCCGAGCGCCACGAGGCCCACGGGCAGCAGGGCCACCACGCGCAGCGGGTGAAGCCCGGAGTCGAGCGCCCAGAGCACGGCCGTGGTGAGGAGGGCCACCACCAGGACCGCGCCCGTACACCGCAGCTGCGTGCGGTGGGCGCGGGGCCGGTGGCTGGCGATGACGAGGCGGACGGCGAGGGTGGCCAGCGCGAAGGACAGCCCATAGGTGCCCCAGAGCGTCATCGCGGTGGAGGCCGGCATGCCTCCGGCCATGGCGACGGGGACGGCCCAGGCACCGAGCGCGAGAGATGCGAGCACCTCGCCGGAGAGCGTCCGCTCCTGGCGGTTCCACACGAACAGGAGTACCTCGCCACCGAGGATGAGGGGCATCGCGAGGAAGGGTCGGGCCTCGGGCGGCAGCGTGACGGCGCCGAGCGCGAAACACACCGCGCCCACTGTGCCCACGAGGAGACCCCACACTCGGGCACGGCCACTGTCTCGCTCACCGCGGCGGGCCCCCCGGTGGCCGAGCAGCAGGACCAGCGGCTCGTGAGCGAGCAGGCAGGCGAAGGCAGCCCCCGAGAGCCAGAGAGCGCTCGCCGGCGCGCCGGAGACGAACAGGGCGGTGACCAGGGGCAGGCCGAGCTGGAACCAGACGCCGTGCTCGCGCGGGAGGAGCCCCTGGATGAGCGAGCCCGGAGTGGGGTGGGTGGAGAGAGGGGACATGATGCGATCGACCTCGAGCGTCGGTGGGCAGGGCACCGATGTGGGGGGGGCCCGTTCGTGACTTGGAGCAAGGGTCGTTCCAGCGAGAGTACGAGAGAGGAGCCTGCCTGGGTGCGCAAGGGGTGCGGAGAGACCCGGGGAGGCCCGCAATCCTTGCGCACGGGAAGCGGGGGCTCCGGGGCAGAAGCGTGAGGCACGTTTTCTGAAATGGGCCAGGAGCCATACGGCGGCGGGCCTGTGCGGCGCGCCGGAGAAGTGAGGGCGCATCATGATGGACACGTGGGAGAACGAGGCACGGGCGGCGTTGCTGCAACGGCGGAGCAGCCTGCGTGGCCTGCTGCGTGAGACCCTGGTCGAGGCCGAGGGGTTGAGGAACAAGCGGGCGGCTGATCCCGTAGACGAGTCAGTGGAGGCGCGCGCGGAAGCGGTGCTCGAGCGGTTGTCGGAGCGGGAGCAGCGGGAGTTGAAGGACATTGACGACGCGCTGGTGCGCATCGCGCAGGGGCACTTCGGGCACTGCGCGCGCTGCGGCGGGGCGATTGGTCGACACCGGCTGCGAGCCATCCCCGAGGCGCGTCACTGCATGGCGTGCAGCGAGGAACTGCGGCGCTGAGTTGGGGCTGGCGTTTCCGGTTCACCTGATTTCAGAAGTCAACTGTGACGAAGTGACCAGAGAAGTGGTTTCGCGCTTGCTCCCGCGAGGGGTTCCACCTAGGTTGTCGAGGTGCGCCCTGGAGCCTGGTTCCTCGTCGCCTTTCCGCTCTCCCTCACGGCCTCCGGGCGGGATGGGATAGGAGGGCCAGCGCTCCAGCGGCGCACACTCGTGCTTCTGTCGCAGGCGTCAGTCGAGGAAGCGGCGCTCCCAGCGACGTAGGTCCTCATCGGCGGCGCTGTCCTGGGTGGGGGGCGCCTGGTAGAGCCAAGGCTCCAGCACACGTGCCAGCTCGCGATACAGCGGCAGCTCATGGCCTTGTTCGGCGTCACCCGCCTCGGGCCATGTGCCGAGCGTGATGACGGCCCGAGCTCCTTCCATCTCCTGGACGGTGATGTCTGGAGAGGAGAGACGGGCGCGCAGGCCGGCCACGCCTCCCAATTCACCCAGCACGGGCTGGCCCAGGAAGGTGAGCCAGTACGCTCCGCGCATCCGTGTGCCGAGATTCCATGCAATGTCTCTCAGTACCTGGACGTCCATTCCCGGGTAGCGGAAGCACAACGAACGGAACCCCGGGGGCCTGTACAGGAAGTTGAAAGAGAGGCTGGCATGGCCAGAGTTGAAGGGCAGTGGGTCGGCCAGTTCCAGCGCCAGTTCACGCACGTGCGCGGGTCCGTGCGTCTCCAGGTATTCAGGAGGCAGCCAGAAAGAGGCCGCACATACCGCGCCCGGGTTGTTGGCGAACAAGGGTGAATCGAGCGACTTGCCGTAATACTCAAAATCATACTGGCCGGCGTCGCTTGGGGTGTCCCTCAGCTTGAGAATGAGCCCGTTGCGTTCGCGCAATTCACACCAGATGTGTGCCCAGCCTTCGGCATCGAGTTCCTGCCAGTCGCCTTCCTGGTCCACGTACCAGCCGAGTGCCTTGGGGCCCACAGCTCGCAGGTACGCTTCCAGTGAGCGCATCACGCCCTGCTTGAGTTCCTGATGGGACCGGCGCATGTAGAAACTGATGTTCAGGCCTTCACGCACCACAGTGGCGCCATGCCGTGCGTAGAGCCTTGTTACTGGGATGCGACCCATCGGATGATTCCCCACGCTGGTGCCACGAGATCGGGTCCTACCTTCAAGAGTTCGAAGTACGTCCTTCCTTGATTCGAGCCCTCAAGGGGGTGTCCTCGCTCGTAGGTTCTCCACTCCGGAATGTTGCTGATGGGACAGGGGAACTTGAAGTCATAGACGGCGAGTATCTCGAGTGGATTTCCCGAGTGGATGACCACGTCAGGGACGATCGAACCTTCGAGCTCGTCGCCGCATCCCTGTTGCCGGAGGGCTCGCGCCTCTTCGCGGGTGACCAATTGCTTCTGTCCTGTTTGAGGATTGTAGCGGTAGCGCTGCTCCAAGCTGAATCGCCCTGGAATCAGCGCGCCCAGCTTCTCTTCCGTGCACTGGCGGGCCAGGTGGTGCTTCTCGGTACCCAGTTGCATGGCCCTCGTCACCTTCTTCCTACATGGGTCCTTCCCCAACTCCTCCTGGCATTGGCTGGGCGTGGGGGTGTTGCCTCCGAAGTGTCGGCGGTTGACCGTCTCATTTGCCCATTCAGCACACTCCACCAACTCGCGCTCGATGCTGGCCTTCATACTGGCCGTCAGCACCCGGAGCGCGGCCCCCACGGAGGCGAACTCGGTGGCGCCCCTGACAGTGGTGGGCACCACGGTCTCCTCGCCCGCCATGGTGGCACAGTAGGCCGGGTTCTGCCGGCAGGCGCTCGTGGCGGAGTCCACGGAGTAGCCCGCCGAGCCGCAGGCGGTGAGCAGGGTACTCGTGACCAGCACCGCCTGACGGAGCTGTGTCTTCAGGAGGGACCGCACGGAGTTCTCTCCTAGCGTGCGCCGAGAAGGGGGGAGTTTCGCATAGCGGGAGTCAATCGAGGAAGCGGCGCTCCCAGCGACGTAGGTCCGCATCGGCGACGCCGTCCTGGGTGGGGGGCGCCTGATAGAGCCAGGGCTCCAGCACACGTGCCAGCTCGCGATACAGCGGCAGGTTGTGGCCCTGCTCGGTGTCACCCGCCTCGGGCCATGTGCCGAGCGTGATGACGGCCCGTGCTCCCTCCATCTCCTGGACGGTGATGTCCGGAGAAGAGAGACGGGCGCGCAGGCCGGCCACGCCTCCCAATTCACTCAGCACCGGCTGACCCAGGAAGGTGAGCCAGTACGCTCCGCGCACCCGTGTGCCCAACTCCTCGGTGACCAGACCCAGACGAAGGACATCCATTCCCGGATGGCGAAGGGCCAGTTGCTGGAACTCCGGGGGCGTGTGCAGGAAGTGGAAGGCGAGGCCCGCGTGACCGGAGTTGAAGGGCAGCTCGTTGCCCAACTCCAACGCAAGCTCGCGCAGTCGGTCTGGGCCATGTTTCTCGAGGTATTCAGTGGGTAGCCAGAAGGCCACCCCAGAGATGAGGCCCTCTTTGCTGCCCTCGAGCCTTCGGCCTCGATACTCGAAGAGATACCTGCTGACGGCGTCGGGCCTTTCACGCAATCTGACAATGCCTCCGCCAGATTCATGCAACTTGTCCTGGATGACCTCCCAGCCCTGTTTGTCGAGCTCCTGCCAGTCACCTTCCTGGTCCACGTACCAGTTGAGAGCCCGCGGACCCACCGCGCGCAGGTACGCGTCCAAGGCACGCCTGACACTTTGAGCCACTTCCTGATGGGAACGGCGCATGTAGAAGCAGATGCTCAAGCCATCGCGAAGCACGAGCGCACCATGCTTTGCGTAGAGCCTTATCTCGGGGAACCGCCCCATCGAATGATTCTCCATATGGGTGCTACGAGGTCAGGGCCCACTCCCAGCAGCTTGAAGTACGCCTCGCCCTGTTGGGAGGCATTGGTGTTCTCCCTCCAATCCGGGTAGTTGCTGGCGGGACAGGGGAACTTGAAGTCATAGACTGCCAGGACTTCAAGCGGGTTGCCCGAGTGGATGACCACGTCGGGGACGATCGTGCCCTTGAGTTCGTCACCGCACCCTTGTTGCCGGAGGGCACGCGCCTCTTCTTGGCTGATCAACTGCTTCTGTCCCGTCTGGGGGTTGTTGCGGTAGCGCTGCTCTAGGCTGAAGCGTCCCGGGATCAGCGCGCCCAGCTTGTTCTCCACACACTGGCGGGCCAGGTGGTGCTTCTCGGTGCCCAGTTGCATGGCCCGGGTCACCTTCTTCCCACATGGGTCCTTCCCAAGTTCCTCCTGGCATTCGCTTCGTGAGGGGCTGTTGCCCCCA
The DNA here is from genome assembly GCF_044360475.1 of Archangium minus. Taxonomy (NCBI): domain Bacteria; kingdom Pseudomonadati; phylum Myxococcota; class Myxococcia; order Myxococcales; family Archangiaceae; genus Archangium; species Archangium minus. Next base: position 12,162,267 of record NZ_CP043494.1, on the reverse strand, counting down.
AAACGTCGAAGGTTGACCTCTGCGTTGGCCCACTCGACGCACTCCACCAGGGCGTCCTCTATGGCGGAGCGCGCCTCGGGAGTGAGTACCCGGAGCGCGGCCCCCACGGAGGCGAGCTCGGTGGCGCCCCTGACAGTGGTGGGCACCACGGCCTCCTCGCCCGCCATGGTGGCACAGTAGGCCGGGTTCTGCCGGCAAGCGCTCGTGGCGGAGTCCACGGAGTAGCCCGCCGAGCCGCAGGCGGTGAGCAGGGTACTCGTGACCAGCACCGCCTGACGGAGCTGTGTCTTCAGGAGGGACCGCACGGAGTTCTCTCCTAGCGTGCGCCGAGATGGGGGGAGTTTCGCATAGCGGGAGTCAGTCGAGGAAGCGGCGCTCCCAGCGGCGTAGGTCCGCATCGGCGACGCCGTCCTGGGTGGGGGGCGCCTGGTAGAGCCAAGGCTCCAGCACACGTGCCAGCTCGCGATACAGCGGCAGCTCATGGCCCTGTTCGGTGTCACCTGCCTCGGGCCATTTGCCGAGCGTGATGACGGTCCGCGTTCCTTCCATCTCCTGGACGGTGATGTCCGGAGAAGAGAGACGGGCGCGCAGGCCGGCCACGCCTCCCAATTCACTCAGCACGGGCTGGCCCAGGAAGGTGAGCCAGTACGCTCCGCGCACCCGTGTGCCGAGGTTTGACGCGAGGTCTTCCAGATCCCGGACGTCCATTCCCGGGTAGCGGAAGCACGACTGGCGGATCTCTCCGGACACGCCCGGGAGCTGCCCCAGGGCATTGAAGGAGAGGCCCGCGTGGCCGGAGTTGAAGGGCAGCGGTGCGGCCATCTTCTGCGCCAGTTCTCGCACCCGCTCGGGTCCGTGCTCCTCGAGGAACTCGGTGGGCAGCCAGAACTCCACTGCGGATATCACCCCTGGTTTGTTGACAGACCCGGGGGCATCGAGCTGTCTGCCGTAGTACTCGAACCGATACTGGCCAGCGCCACCCGGTGTGTCCTTCAGCGTGATATGTGCGGTGTTGCCCCCACTCAGCTCGCGCTGGACGACTTGCCATCCTGCGGTATCGAGCTCCTGCCAATCTCCTTCATGATCTGCGTACCAACGCAGTGCCTGGGGTCCCAGGGCTTTCAGATAGGTGTCCAGCGAGCTCATCACGCCTGGCGCTACCTCCTGATGGGAGCGGTGCATGTAGAAGCAGATGCTCAGGCCGTCGCGGAGCAGGACTTCGCCATTCCGTGCGTAGACGCGGATCCTCGGGGAGCGCTCGCTCATGGGTAGACTCCCCATCGTGGCGCCACGGGATGGGGCTTTACTCCAAAGGCTTCCTTGTACATCGCCCCCTGCGAGAATCTCTCATAGGGGTGTCCTGGGGGATAGTCGTTCCACCTGGGTTCATTGGTAGAGGGGCAGGGGAACTTGAAGTCGTAGATGGCCAGGGCTTCGAGCGGATTGCCCGAGTGGATGACCACATCGGGCTCGAGTGTGCCCAGGAGTTCATCTGCGCACCCCTGCTGACGGAGTGCCTGCGCCGCCTCGCGGCTGACCAGTTGTTTCTCCCCTGTCTGTCGGTCGTAGCGGTAGCGCTGCTCCAGGCTGAAGCGCCCCGGTATCAGCGCGCCCAGCTTGTCTTCCACGCACTGGAGGGCCAGGTAGTGCTTCTCTCTGCCCAAGTGCATGGCCCTCGTCACCTTCTTCCCACAGGGGTCCATCCCCATTTGCTCCTGGCACTGGCTGCGTGAGGGGCTGTTGCCGCCGAAGTGCTGGCGGTTGACTGTGTCGCTCGCCCATTCAGCGCACTCCACCAACTCGCGCTCGATGCTGGCCTTCATATTGGCCGTCAGCACCCGGAGCGCGGCCCCCACGGAGGCGAGCTCGGTGGCGCCCCGGACGGCGGTGGGAACCACGGTCTCCTCGCCCGCCAGGGTGGCGCAGTAGGCGGGGTTCTGTCGGCAGGCACCCGTAGCGGAATCCACGGAGTAGCCCGCCGAGCCGCAGGCGGTGAGCAGGGCACTGGCGGCGAGCACCACCTGTCGTAGCCGGGCCTTCGAGGGGGACCGCATCGCGAGCTCTCCAGACCTGCGCCGAGGGGCGCGGATTCTCGCACAGTGGACATCCGGCCAACCCGACCTGACGCGGCGTGTCCGGGCCTGGGCACCCCGGGGGCGGGCAGCCGAGAAGGCGTGCGCGGTGCGCTCCTAGAGGCTATAGCTCCATGACATGACCGACGTCTCCACCGTGCGGGTTGCACCCGCAGTGTTGCCCAAGCCGAACGACCCTTGTTGGTGCGGCAGCGGCACCAAGTACAAGAAGTGTCACCGGGGGGCGGACGCCGTGGAGGCACGCAAGCGAGGGCCCGAGGCCCCCTCGCGTGGTATCCGGCCAGGCGTCATCAGCCCCATGCGCACCGTCCCTGCCCACATTCCGCGTCCGGACTACGCGGTGTCGGGCCGGCCCGGTCGCTTCTTCCCTCCCTCCGAGGTGAAGAGCCCGGACGTCATCGCCCGCATGCGCCGCGCCTGCAAGGCCGCCGCCGAGGTGATGAACGCCACCGCCGCCCACGTGCGCCCCGGCATTACCACCGACGAGCTCGATGCCATCGCCCACGAGGAGTACATCCGCCGCGGCGGCTACCCGAGCCCCCTCAACTACCACGGCTTCCCCAAGTCCCTCTGCACCTCCATCAACGAGGTCATCTGCCACGGCATCCCCGACAGCCGGCCGCTCGAGGAAGGTGACATCATCAACCTCGACATCACCATCTACCTCGATGGTGTGCACGGGGACTGCTCGGCCACCTACTTCGTGGGCAAGGTGGACCCGGACAGTGAGCGCCTGGTTCAGGTGACGCGCGAGTGCCTCATGCTCGGCATCGAGGCGGTGAAGCCCGGCCGTCCCATCAATGACATCGGCAGGGCGATCGAAGCGCACGCGACGAAGAACCGCATGGGCGTGGTGCGGGCCTACTGTGGCCACGGCATCGGCGAGCGCTTCCACAGCTCGCTCCAGATTCCGCACCACTTCGACCCCGAGGCCAAGACGATCATGGAGCCCGGGATGACGTTCACCATCGAGCCCATGATTACCCTCGGCCACTGGCACCACCGGACGTGGGATGACGGCTGGACGGCGGTGACGGCGGACGGCAGCCGCACGGCGCAGTTCGAGCACACCATCCTGGTGACGGACCAGGGCGTGGAAATCCTCACCGTGGCCTGACGCGCCTACGGCCCCACGCGCCGCACGCGGCTGCGCACGCTGGTGAGCACGCAGAGCATCACCAGCACGGCCGCGCCGAGCGTGCCGCGTCCCACCGGCTCGCCGAGCAGCAGCGCGCACCAGCCCAGGGTGAGCAGCGGCTGGGCGAGCTGGAGTTGGCTGACACGCGCCACGCCCCCGAGCGCCAGCCCTCCGTACCAGGCGAAGAAGCCAAGGAACATGCTCACCGCCGAGACGTAGCCCATGCCGAGCCACGCGCGCGGGCTCGCGGAGAGCATCCCGGGCTCCACGGAGAGCGCCACCACGGGCACGAGGAAGGGCGCGGCGAGCACCAGCGCCCAGCAGATGACGCGCCAGCTCCCCAGCTCGCGCGAGAGCACACCCCCCTCGGCGTAGCCCACCGCGGCCGCGGCCACGGCGAGCAGCATCAGCGCATCCCCCGCCGTGGGCAGCCCCGCGCCCTGTGCCACCGCGAAGGCCAACACGCCGACGAGCCCCGCCAGCGCGGACAGCCAGAAGCCCCACGAGGGGCGCTCGCGCGCTCGGAAGACGGCGGCCACGGCAGTCGCCGCGGGCAACAGGCCCACCAGCACCGCGCCGTGCGAGGCGGGCATGTGGCGCATCGCGAGCGCGGACAGCAGGGGGAAGCCCACCACCACACCTCCCGCCACCAGCGCGAGGCGCGGCCAGTGCCGACGCTCGGGGAGCCGCTCGCGGCGCACGGCCAGCACCAACCCCGCGAGCACCGCCGCGACCACTGCGCGGCCCAGGCCCACCATGGTGCTGCCCAGCTCCGGTACAGCGACCCGGGTGGCGGGCAGGGTGAAGCTGAAGGCCACCACGCCGAGCGCCCCGAGCAGCAGCCCCTCCAGCACGCGTGAGGACTCGGGCTTCGGTGTGGGGGCGAAGTACAGGCGAGCGGGATGCAGCGCCTGCACCACCACCCGTCCCCGTCCCTCCACCTGGAGCGCGTCCCCGGGTCTCAGGACATGGTCCTCGGAGTCCCCCTCGCGGGTGAGCCATACCGAGCCCTCGCTGCAGGAGAGCATCAACCCTCCCATGCGCGGCAGGTACGTCCACAGCGCTCCCTGTGCGAGCGCCAGACCCGCCGGCTCCTCACCGCCCACGCGTGTCTTCCAGGCCATGTCTCCGTCGCCTCCTCTTGCTCACTCAACATGCGCCCCGGACGGCAAGCAGAACAGATTCAGCGAGGCGCGTTTGTAACCAGTACAGTTGCCTCCCGCCGAACTGTGCTGGTCCTCGCGGGGGCCAGCTGTATCTGTGCCGGAACAGGCCACCCCGTTAAGGGCGGGGATGGGGCCAGGAGAGGAGGACGCGATGAGGCAGGCGAGCGCGGTGCACAAGTCGAAGCTTTATGAGCAGGTGGCCGAGCGGCTCGGCGACGCCATCGCGGCAGGCACGCTGCGGGCGGGGGACCGGTTGCCCTCGGTGCGTCAGCTCAGCGCGAGCGAGCGGGTGAGCGTGTCCACCGTGCTGCAGGCCTACCTGCATCTGGAGTCGCTGGGGATCATCGAGACGCGGCCCCAATCGGGGCACTACGTGCGCCGACGCGAGCGGCCCCTGCCCGCGGAGCCCCAGGTGTCCCAGCCCTCCGCCACGGCCGCGCCGGTGAGCGTGAGCGCGCTGGTGGCCCGGGTGTACCGCGCGGCGAGCGATCCGCGCATCATTCCCCTCGGGGCGGCGGTCCCCTCTCCGGCGCTGCTGCCCACCCGGCGCCTCAACCGCGAGCTGTCTCTCTTGTCCCGCGAGTCCGGCGAGGTGGCCATCGACTACGACATGCCCCCGGGGTGTCTGGTGATGCGGCAGCAGGTGGCTCGCCGTTCGCTGGATTGGGGCTGTCCGCTCGCGCCGGAGGATTTCGTGATGACGTGTGGGGCCTCGGAGGCGGTGCACCTGAGCCTGTTCGCGGTGGCGCGCAGGGGTGACACCGTGGCCATCGAGTCCCCCGCCTACTACGGAACGTTGCAGGCCATCGAAGCGCAGGGGCTGCGCGCGCTGGAGATTCCGAGCCACCCGCGCCACGGCATGGAGCTGGACGCGCTGGAGGCCGCGTTGAAGAAGCGCAAGGTGGCCGCGGTGCTGGTGGTGCCCAGCTTCAGCAATCCGCTGGGGAGCTGCATGCCGGAGGAGAACCGCCAGCGGCTGGTGGCGATGCTCGCCGCCCGGGGCATTCCCCTCATCGAGGACGACATCTACGGGGATTTGCACTTTGGCCCTCGGCGCCCGAGGCCCGCGAAGGCCCACGACAAGGAGGGCCTGGTGCTGCTGTGTGGCTCCTTCTCCAAGACGCTGGCGCCAGGCTACCGGGTGGGCTGGGTGGCCCCCGGGCGCTTCCGGGAGAAGGTGGAGCTGCTCAAGTTCGCGCAGACGGTGGCCACGCCCACGTTGCCCCAGCTCGCCATCACCGCCTTCCTGCGCGATGGGGGGTATGATCGACACCTGCGTTCGCTGCGCCGACAGCTTTCCTCGCAGGTGCAACGGATGGTGGAGGCCATTGGGGAGCACTTCCCGGAGGGCACGCGCGTGACTCGGCCCGAGGGGGGCCCCCTGGTCTGGGTGGAGCTGCCGCGCAAGGTGGATTCGTTGGTGCTACACTCGCGAGCGCTGGAGGCGGGCATCAGCATCGCGCCCGGCCCCATCTTCTCGGCGCAGAGGCGCTACGGGAACTTCATCCGCCTGAATTGCGGCTTCCCCTGGTCCCCGCGGATGGAGGGGGCGTTGGCTACCCTGGGGAGTCTCGCGCGCAGTCTCGCGTGACAGGGCGCTCGCTGCCATACTGCGCGCCCCACCATGATCATCAGGTCGCTCGCGAATGGAACCCGGACGTGGACCTCCACCAACGGAGAGCTGCGCCTCTGGAGTCCCGCTCTCCATGTCCTCGTGCTGAGGTTTCGCGGGCCCCTGTTCGACGCCGCGTTCTCCCGCATCGTCGTGACGGCCGTCGACGAGCTCATCTCCCGCAACGCGCAGAAGGTGGACATCTTCCACGACTGGGAGGCGATGGCGCTCTACACCACGGAGGCTCGGACCGAGCTGACGGACCTGGGCCTGCGCGTCGCGCCCCGGCTCAGCTCCCTGAGCGTGCTCATCGGCTCGAGCCTCGTGGAGATGGGCGTGACGATGGCCGGCATCAAGCTGGGTGGCATCCGCATGTTCACCGCCCGGGCGGAGTTCGAGCAGGCCGTGCGGCAGGCGGTGGTGTCCCGGGGCAGCACGTACACGCCGCTGCCTCCGGGCGAGTGACGCCGCTCAGCTCGTGGGCTCCACGGCGCTCGCGATGGGCGGCTCGGTCGCGCTGGCGGCGCGGACGGACCGCCACCAGGGCTCCACGAGCTCCACCCTCGAGGGCTCCACCGGCGTTCCCAGCTTCGGCATCACGAGCCGCACCCGTTGCTCCTGTCCGAGCCGCACGAGCGTCTCCGCTGGCTCGTCCCACGCGTGCAGGGCGAGGTTGAACGTGCCCCAGTGCACCGGAAGGAACGCGCCGCCGCCGAGCAGCTCCAGCGCCTTCAGCGCGTTCTCCGGCCCCAGGTGGATGTGGCCCCACGCCGGGTGGTACGCGCCCACCTCCAGCATCACCAGATCGAACGGCCCGAGCCGCTGACGGATGTCGCCGTACTCCGGCGTGAGTCCCGTGTCGCCGCTGAAGAAGACCTTGTGCTTCGGGCTCTCGATGACGAACGAGGACCAGAGCGTGCGGTTGCGGTCCGCCATGCCGCGGCCAGAGAAGTGCTGCGAGGGCGCGGCGGTGATGCGCAGCTCTCCGCGCGGGAGCATGGCGGACTCCCACCAGTCCAGCTCGGTGATCCGCTCCGGCGCGATGCCCCACGCCTCCAGGTGCGCGCCCACGCCGAGCGACGTGTAGAAGGGCACGTCCGTCCGCGCCAGCTCGAGGACCGTCGGGTAGTCGAGGTGGTCGTAGTGGTCGTGCGAGATGATGACCGCGTCCAGCGGCGGCAGTTGTGAGAGCGTCACCGGCACGGGATGGAAGCGCTTCGGCCCCGCGAAGGACATGGGCGAGGCGCGCTCGCCCCAGACGGGATCCGTGAGCACGCGCAGCCCGTCGATCTCGATGAGCACCGTCGAGTGTCCGAGCCACGTCGCGCGCAGTCCCGTGTCCACCGGCCGCGCCCATGTCGCGAGCGGACTCTCGGAGGGCAGGGGAGCGGGAGGGGTCCGGTTCGCACCGCCGCGCAGGTACTCGCTCATCGTCGAGAACGTGGTGCCGGGTTTGAGGCCAGGGCCTACTGGTGCGGTGTTCTTGAAGACCCCGTCGAGGAAGCGGGGCGATGCGCGCATGCGCTCGAGGCGCGGACCGTGAGCCTTCCCACCAAAAACGGAACCCTTGGGCATGGCGGCAGCTTTAACGCCGCGCGTTCCTGGGTGCCACCCGGTTGGGTAGGATGCCGGCGGTTCGCGGTCGCGAGGAGACTTCCATGGAGTCGGAGAGCGAGAGGAATTTCTGGCTGGTGATGGGGTTCGTGGTGATTCCGGTCTTCTTCTTCCTGCTCTTCGGCCTGCTCCTTCGTGCTGATGCGAATCGGCGGGAGCGGATCCTGAAAGAAGGCAGACGGGCCCGGGGCACGCTGGTGAAAGCGGAGTCCAACGGGGGCAGTGCGCCCACCACCACGCTGACGTTGCAGATGCGCGACACGCAGACGGGCGAGAGCTGGGTCTTGAATGAGCGACGCCGCCTGATGCCCGAGCACATTCATTTGATCGTCCCCGGGACGGAGTTCGAGGTGCTCTATGATCCCTTCTCCAAGTACTCGAACGTGGTGATCCTGGGGATCGACCACAAGCCTGGCGCGTAGGGGGAGCGCTGTCCGTTCCCCGGCGCCCGGTTCACCCCGCGGGGATGCGGACGACGAAGGTGTAGTCCACGTCGATCGGCTTGCCCTGCGCCATCACGGGCGTGACGCGCCAGGTGGACAGCGCCTCGAGCAACTCCTGCTCCATGTGGGGCAGGCCATTGAGCAACCGGCAGTTCGTCACCTGTCCCTCGCGCGTCACCACGCAACGCACCAGCGCGGTACCTCGCACGCGCTCGGCACGGGCCTCCGCGGTGAGCTGCGGCTCCCTCCCGCTCACCCGCTGGGGGCGCGTCATTCCCCCGGGCTCGAAGGGCACGGGCTGCGAGGGCGTAGCTCCGAGGGACGCGTTCGCGCCGTCCGATTGGGGCCTCCTCAGCTCGGACTTTCTCGCCGCCACGGGCATCTTCGCCTCGGGCTTCACCTCGGGCTTTACCTCGGGGGTGCTTCGAGGCGTGGCGCGCTTCGCGACCTTGGGCTTCGTGGCCTTGGCGACGGGTGCTGGAGCCGGCTGGGGCTCGGGCGCCGGAGTCGGCGCGGACTCGGCGATGGGCTCCGAGGCGGGAAGCGAGGCGGAGGTCGCTCGTGAAGTCGTGGCACATCCCGTCCCCCCCAAGGCCACGCACGCAGCCAGCAGACAGGCGAGGGTAAAACGAGGATTCGCGGAGAGTGAGCAACCAGTCATGTCATAATTTTACACGAAAACGGACTAGCGCGCTGCTGATCCGGCGAATCCCCGACATCTCCCTGGTGAGGGAATGTGGGGTCTGGTGCGGAGCCGGGTGTTATCGAAAGAGAGGAGGTGGCCCATGCCGCTGCGACGAGACATCCCCCTGTTCCAACTCGAGTCCGAGGACGGTCACCCGCGCGGGACGCGCGATGCATGGCAGCGGCGGGAGATGCTGGTGGCGCTGCTGCACGCCAACTGTGATGCCTGTCAGGGGCTGCATCGCGAGCTGATGGCGAGGGCGCCCGGGTTGCGCCAGGAGGAGGTCGAGGCCTTCAGCGTGGTGATGCCCGGCCGGCCCGGAGAGCCGCTGCTGCCCGGGGCGTTGGTGGATCCGGAAGGCACGGTGACGTGGAAGCTCGCGGAGCGCTTCGGGCGCGTGCCCGGGACGGCGGTGCTGGCGGTGGCCAACCGCTTCGGCGAGCTCTACCGGGTGTTGGACGTGCACGGCCGGAGCGCCGCGGAGGTGCTCGGCGAGGCCCTGGAGTGGTTGGACCTGGCGCAGCGCCAGTGCGGTGAGTGCTCCGCGCCGCTATGGGACTGAGCCGCGTTTCTTGGGCACCACGTGCACGGGGGCCTCGATGAGCCGGGGCTCGGTGGCCTTGGGATCATCGGGATCATAGGCCGGCGCGAAGGGGCCGGCGTGCGTCTCCTTCCACTTGCGAGGCACGCGCTCGAGGCCCACGGGGAACACGGTGAGCTGCCCGTCCTTGTCGATGCGCAGCCGCAGGAAGTTCTTCCAGTCGGGGATGGCCAGCGAGATGAAGGCCTCGTTGGAGTGGGCCTGGAAGCCGTTGACGCTCACCGTCAGGTACAGGCCCATGATGAAGGGCCCGACGAGGAAGCCACCCACGAAGGTGAAGAGGGCGCCCAGCAGGAACTTGGCCCACACGTGATGCCATCCGGCCGAGCACAGCGCGACCCCGGGGACCAGCGACGCGTTGCTCTGTATCACCTCGGGACAGAAGCCCATCACGCTGACGGTGAAGTACACCGAGCCCCACGCCAAGAAGAACGCGGCGAGGATGTGAGCCAGGCCGTGCAGTCCGCCAATGAGCAGGCGCCAGCGGCCGAGGGCCTTGTCCGCGAACCCTATGAGCCCTCCGAGGGTGGCCAGCCCCAGCGTCAGCGACCACGGGCGTGTCACCACCGAGGAGGCCACCGCGCCGACGGCCTCCGTGAACTGCGACATTCCGAAGGTGCCAATCTCCGTGTACGTCGCCAGCGCGAGCAGCAGGTAGAGCGCGCCCGTCATGAGCCCGAAGAGCGGGCTGTGGCGGATGAGGAGGAGGTTCTGGCGCGCCAGCTTCCGCGACGTCTTCTCGTCTGGGAAGCATGTCTTCTGCACGTACCCGTCGCGCAGCCGCGGCGCCGCCGGAGCATGGGTGGGCGCGAGGAAGGCTCCGCCGCCGCCCGCGGTGATTTTGTGTCGGCCATCGGGGCCCTCGTGCCGCCGGTAGTGGTGCAGGTCTCCCGCGAGGAAGAGGCAGATGCGCCGGCCGAACACCTTCTCCTGGAGGTACTCGAGGTTGTTCTCCAGGTAGCCGCGGCGCCGCTTGGAGGCGGCGGCGAGAATCCACGCGGGCTCGGCGTTGCAGAGGATGATGCGATCCCCCTGCTTCATGTGCGTGGCCACCTGACGGAAGTACTCGACTTGGGGCACGTCGATGTCGCTGTCGAGCTGCACGTCCGTGCCGATGAGCCACCACCCGTGCGGGAGCTTGAGGGCGAAGTAGCTGCGGCTCTGCCGCGTGCGTCGTCCCGCCACCCAGCGGTTGGCGCAGAACAGCCGCATGAAGGCGGCCAGCCCGTCGTACCAGTCGTGGTTGCCGGGGATGGCGAACAGATCCGGGCTGGGCGCCTTGGTGCGCGCCATGGCCTCCTCGTACGGGAGAATCAGACGCTCCTCGTAGGTGTCGCGGCTGGCTCCCGGGTACACCTGGTCTCCGCCGAGCACGAGGATGCGTCCGCGCTCGAGCGTGTGGGGCTGGTTCTCGGGGTCCTTCACCTCGAGCGAGGGCAGCGCCATCAACCGCGCCACGGCGTAGGTGGAGTTCCACCCGTCACCGGTGTCCGCCACGTAGTCCAGCCAGAAGTCCTCGTTGGGGGACTCCTCCGAGTAGTCGAAGTAGGGCGGCTGCGGGCGCACCACGGCTTCGATGAGCCGGTGGTCCGCGCGAGCACCGAACACGGCGGCCACCAATGCATCGAGGCCTGTGCGGATGAGCATGCCCGGGTGGAGCCAGCGCACCATGTCCGCGTGCTGCTGGGGCTTCGTCGCGGTCCCCGTGTCGCTGGGGCCCACCTCGTGGAGGGCGAAGTCGCGGGCGGGCTCTTCGTGCGTCTGCGGAGATTGCGGCTTCGTCGCGGTGCCAGGCTCGTTCGGTGTCACTGTGCGTGACGGTCTCCCAGCCTCGTGTTCCGGTCAACTCCGCGTACTTCCGTGCTCGCTCTCCGAGTAGGCGAGCAAGCGGATGATTCCGGTTGCTGAGGGGCCTGGGTCGTGGTGCATGGGCGCTCCATGAACGAATTTCCCATCACCGTGCGCTTCCCCATCCATTGGAGTGAGATGGACGCGTACGGTCACGTGAACAACGCGCGCTACTTCACCTGGTTCGAGTCGGCCCGTATCGCCTACATGAATCGGGTAGGGCTGGTGAGCCCGGAGATGCAGAAGCCCGAGGGCGGCGTGGGCCCCATCGTCGCGGCGACGAACGCGGAGTACCTGCGCCCCGTCGTCTTCCCTGCGGACCTGGTGGTGGGCGCGCGCGTCACGCGCATTGGAACTACGAGCATCACCATGGAGTACGCGGTGGAGGATGCTCAGAGTGGCGTGCGCTACGCGCGCGGTGGCGCGGTGCTCGTCACCTTGCAGTACCCCACCTACCAGAAGGTGGCCGTGCCGACGGAGGTGCGCGCCGCCATCGAGGCGCTCGAGGGCCGCATCTTCGAGTGAGGCCAGCGCGGCCCGGGCGGGCTATGGCGAGGGCTGGCTGGAGGCGCGGGGTGTTGGCTCGCACCTCCAGGGCTCCTGGGCGGTCTTGCGATGGCAGGCGAAACCCGGCTCACAGGAGGAGGGATCCTCGGGGGTACAGGCCTCGAGGCATTGGCGCATGTGACAGACGGTGCCGTCGGGACAAACAGGTGTCTGCTCGTCGCAGATCGAGACGCACTCCATCCACACCGTCTCCGGGTGCTCCGGGTACTCGTGGAGCCTGCAGAGTTGTCCCTCGGGGCAGGGGTTCTGTCTGCAGTCCTGCCCATACACCCTGGCGCAGAGGGAGACCTGTCGGCCCTGGGGGCTGGGTCTCCGGACGACGCACTGCTGGTCCTCGGGGCAGCTCCGGCCCTCGCAGGTGGGCTGACAGAGGGGTCCATCCTCCGCGCCTTCATGGCAGAAGAACCCCTCGGGACAGGAGGCGGGGTCATCCAGCTCGCAGGGACGGCCACACCGGAGATGGCAGAGCAGTCCGTCCTCACACGCATAGTCGCGGGTAGAGGAATGCGCCATGCATACCTCGCCCTCCTTGCGCACGCCCACCAATGCGCAGACGCGGAGCGGGTCTCCCCGGGAGGTGGTGGTCTGGGTGCGGCAGACGAACCCCTCACGGCAATGCTGGTCCGTCATGCATCTGCTGTCCGAGCAATAGCGATTCATCGTGTGGGTGCTGAAGAAGCAACGCAGGGGAGGCTCGCAGTCCGCCTCCCTGTCGCATGGGTGCCCGTAGGTGAGCAGACCCCGGCGTTCCTCGGGTGAGAGCATGGGAACGAGGGGCTTGTCCTGGGCGTGTGATACTTCCGCCCTGTGTCCGGACATGGCGATGTGGAGCAGCCCTGCCAATGGCAGGGTCAGGAGGAGCCCCGACGAGGCAGCCAGGAGCGTGTGCCATCTCATTTGAGGAGTCCCCCGGCTCATCGCCTGGCTTCATCAGGTGGGCGACACTCCGTGGGGCAGTGTCGCTGCTTATCGGGATTGCTCGGGTCGTTGCAGAGCTCCATCCACGACTTCTCATCGAGCGAGCACTCCTTCATCGAGTAGTACTCGATCATGTCTTGCTCGAGGGCCCTGTCGATCGTGCCTTCCCTGCCCCATGCATGTGGGCACGCGGTCTCGACGGTGAGCAGCAGCACCAACGCCAGAACTCGTCTCATGTGACCCCCCTGACGATGGGGTCACATCATACGCGTGTCCCTCGTACCCGGCGCTATCCGCGGCGCGCGTCCGCGGGGGCGTTGGGATGGCGCTGGAGCAGCATGCGCAGCTGCGGCTGCCTCCGGACGGCCTCCTGCTTGAGCAGGTGGACGATGAGCGCCGGTGGCGCTGCGCTCCAGCGCGCGATGTTCTGGATGAGCATGGGCGAGCGGTAGGTGCGCCCGCACAGCAGCGCCGCCGTCTTGCCGTCCACCCCCAGCCCCACCAGCGAGGCCAGCACTCGCCCCTCGGTGTTGATGATGAGCTCCACGCGCTCCTCAGCCGGCGCGGTGTTGAAGCGCGTGCGCATCACCTCACGCGCGGTGCGGCGGGTGCCCTCGGGCACGTCCCGGTCCATCGCCACCTTGTACTGCTCCATCAAGCGGCGGCCGCTCCACAGCCGGCGGTAGAGCCCCGAGGGCAGCTGCGGGTTGCGCACCAGCCATCGGCGCACTCCCACATCCGACGCGAAGGCCGCCCGGCCACAGAGCGCCTCCAGTCCCACCGGGTTGTGATGGTGCCTCGCGATGAGCCGCGCGTGCCCCAGGCCCACCCGCATGTTCTCCAGCACGGACTTGATGACCGCCGGCACCGGGTCGAAGCAGAAGGCGGACAGCTCGGGATCCTCGGCGGAGCGCGCGAGGCTTGCTCGCTCGTTCTCCGGGAGAGGGTGCAACCGCCGCTCGAAGATCTGCCTCCAGTTCCCCGCAGCGGCCTCGGCCGAGGCGTCGTCTTCCTCGGGGGCTTCCTCCTCGGGGCTCAGGGGCTCCTCACTGTCGGCCAGGAGCGGTTCGCTGTCCTCCGGGGACTCCTCCGGGGGAGGTGCCGCGCTCCGAGGGGGGGTCGCGGAAGGTGGGGGCGCGGAGGCGCTGGTGGGCGAGGGGAGCACGGCGCCGTGTTCGACGAGGCGCGTCAGAATGGCCTGGATGCGCTCGGGTGGGAGTCCGGTGAGGGCCGTCAGGTGCCGCACCGGCGTGGCGCCGTCCAGACGCGAGAGGACGAAGCCTTCCTCGGGGGTCAGAGGAAGCTTGGCGAGCGCGGTGGCGGAATTGAGCTTGGGCGTCCAGTCGTTCACGATCCGTCCTCCCGCATCCCTACAAAGTTAGGCCGAATGATACCGGAGCATCAAAGACGTGTTGCAAAGGGTTGACGGAAGGGGAGGCTCCGGAAGCACAATTCACCTATGACCGAGCGCATCCCGACCTACGCCGAATTCTGGCCGTATTACCTGCGTGAGCACTCGCTGCCGATCACCCGCTGGCTGCACTTCCTGGGCACCTCGGTGGCAGTGAGCCTGGGGGTCACTTCCGCGCTGACGGGCAACGCGGCGCTGCTGCCGGCCGCGGTGGTGGCGGGCTACGGCTTCGCCTGGGTGAGCCACTTCACCCTCGAGAAGAACCGCCCGGCGACCTTCAAGTACCCGCTGTGGTCGCTCTTCTCCGATTTCCGGATGGCGGGCCTGATGCTCGTCGGCCGCCTGTCCAAGCACCTCGCGCGCGCGGGCGTGCGGGACGAGGACGATCAGTCCGGCGGTCACCTCCGCCCCATCCCCGTGCCTGTGCGCAGCCGCCGCAACGGCCGCTGAGCCACCGTCGGACTTCAGCAGGCGAGCAGGCAGGCGGTCCCCCAGGGATGGGCCGCTCCTGATGGGCGTGTGCCAGCGCGAACCGGTGCTCCTCGCCGTAGCCCGGGACACGCGCCACGCCTGGGTGTACACCGGGGCGCGATGCGAACCCGACTGCTCGCCGCCCTGTGCTTCCTGCTTCCCTCCCTCGCGCTCGCCGGTGATGCCCGGTGCAAGGGCACTCCCAAGGCCCGCGCCGCGCGCTTCTCCGACAAGGCCTTGAAGGGCAAGTCCCCTGCGGAGCGCTACGCCGAATACGTCAAGGCGTGCGCGCTCGACGAGGTGGTGGACATCACCCAGTCGCTGGTGCGCTTCAAGACCGTGAGCAGCGAGCAGCCCGCGGCGAAGAGCCCGGAGGTCGCCGCCATGCGCCGCTTCCTGGAGAAGTGGGCCCGTGAGCACGGCCTTGGCTTCCGCGCGGTGGGCGAGAACGACGTCTTCGAGCTGGCCTGGGGCGAGGGCGAGCCGCGGCTGGGGCTCGTCTTCCACGGCGACGTTGTCCCCGCGCCCGCGCACGAGTGGAAGAAGCCTCCCTTCGAGCCGTACGTCGAGAAGGGCCGCCTGTATGGCCGCGGTGTCGAGGACGACAAGGGGCCGCTGGCCTCCGCCCTCGTGGCCATCTCGCTGGCGAAGGAGCTGGGGTTGAGCCCTCGTCAGGGCAAGGTGCTCGTCATCATCGGCAATGGCGAGGAGAGTGATTGGAGCGGGATGCAGAAGTACGCCGAGACGCAGAAGCCGCACCCCACGCATGTCATCTCGGTGGACTCGGACTTCCCAGTGGTGGCGGCGCAGGGCGGCTTCGTCGCGTGGCAGCTCGAGGCCGAGCTCGGGATAGCGCCCGCGCAGCCCACCGCGGGACGGATGCGCGCCGTGGACGTCACCGCGGGAGAGTTTCTCACGCAGGTGCCTGGCGCTGCCGTGTTGAAGCTGGAGCCCGCGGGCCTGGCGCCGGACAAGGCGCTCGCTGCCGTGAAGGACGCTGTGGCGGCGGTGCACAAGGCGCGTCCCTCTCTCCAGGCGGAGGTGAAGCAGGAGGGCACCCAGGTGGTCCTCACCACTCACGGCAAGGCGGTGCACGCCTCGGTGGCGGAGGAGGGGCACAACGCGATGTGGGACCTGGCCGCTGTGGCCGCGAAGCTGCCCTTGGAGCCCAACGGCATCGAGGCCCTGCTGGGTGTGGTGGCGAGCCGCTTCGATGGGGACCACTGGGGTGAAAAGCTGGGCGTGGCCTACCAGGACACGCTGATGGGCCGGCTCCTTGTCGCGCCCACCGTGCTGCGGGTGAAGGAGGGCAAGGTGAGCCTGAGCATCAACATGCGCCGGCCTCAGGGCAAGGACTCCGCGACCTTCAATGCCTCGCTCGACGAGGCCGCGGCTCTGCTCTCTCGGGACTCCGGCGGACGGGTGAAGGAGCTGAAGGCGGTGAAGGGCGGAGAAGGGGGCCGGTACGTGGGGGACCCGCACGTGGCGGACACCTCGGGGCCGCTCGTCACCACGCTGCTCGACATCTACAAGCGGCACATGAATGAGCCGGAGGCGACGCCCACGTCCGTGCGCGGTGGCACCTACGCGCGGCTCTTTCCGCGTGCCGTCGACTTCGGGCCCGCCTTCCCCGGCGACCTCTACACGGGCCACGCTCCGGACGAGTCCATCTCACTCGACAACCTCGACGCCGTCACCCGCATGGTCGCCGAGGCCCTGCACACCCTGGCCCTCACTCCGCCGGCGAAGTGAGGCCGGGAGGGCGAGGGCGCCGGGCTCAATGCAGGGGCCCGATGGCGTCGCGCGGCAGGCGCACCGTGAAGGTGGTGCCTTCGCCTTGGGTGGAGCGCACCTCCACCTCGCCCCCGTGCGCGCGCGCGATCTGCCGGACGATGTAGAGCCCCAGCCCCACGCTGCGGGTGGCTGCTTTACCGGTGGTGCCTCGGCGAAAAGGTTGGAAGAGCACCGCCTGCAACTCGGGAGGAATGGGCTCGCCTTCGTTGTGCACAGAGAGGCGCACCTCCTCGCTCCCAACGTCGCGCACCTCCACGCGCACGGGACTGTCCGGCCGCCCGTGTTGCAAGGCATTGCCCACCAGGTTGCCCACCACCTGCGCCAGCCGGTCCGGGTCCCACCATCCCCAACCGTCGCCCTGCGCGTCCAGCTCCAGCCGGCGGCCTGGGTGGGCCACCTGGAGTTCCTCCAGCGTGCTCCGGCAGATGTCGTGCAGGTTCGCCCGCTCGCGGTGCACGGGCAGGCCGCCTCCCATGCTGCTGCGTGCGAAGTCGAGGATGTCGCTGAGCATCCGCGCCATCCGCGCCGCGCTGTTGCGGATGCGCTCCACTGCGCGCTGGGAGCTGTCTTCCAGCTCTTCCGTCCGCTGCAGCAGGAAGGCCGAGGCGCTGATGGCGTTGAGCGGGTTGCGCAGGTCATGCCCGAGCACCCCGATGAGCTGCTCGCGTAGCTCACCCGAGCGGCGCAGCTCGGCTTCCACCTCCTTCTGCTTGGTGATGTCCACCACCACGCAGCCCAGCCCCAGCACCTCGCCGCTCTCGGAGCGCACCGGGTAGTAGTTGCCCAGCCAATGGTGCGTGGGACCGGCGCCGTCTTGGTTTTGGCTGATGAACTCGTGGTTGGACACCGGCTGGCCCGTCTCCAGTATCTGGCGCAAGAGGCGTTCATGGCTGTCGGCGAGCTCTCCGGGCAGCACCTCGCGCACCGTCTTCCCCAGGTGGAAGGCCACCGGCTGGCCGTTGATCTTCGCCAGGGTTTCGTTGACGCGGAGGTAGCGCAGCTCCCGGTCCAGGAAGCCAATGCCTACCGGAGACACCTCCAGCAGCGTGTTGAGCTGCGCCAGCGAGCGCTGGGCCTCGTCCCGGGCGAGCCGCTCGCGCTCCGCCAGCCTCGCCTGAACGATGAAGCCGGTGGCGCGGGTCGACATGGCGCGAAAGAGCAGCTTGTCGGACTCGCTGAAGTCGAAGACGGTCCGCGAGCTCATGTGCGCTACGCCAATGAGTGTCTCTCCATGCAGCAGCGGGACGCTGTAGACGGCGCGCAGGCCGAGCTCGCGGGGGAGGTCGTAGCCCAGCCGCGGGTCGGTGGCGCCCGAGCGCACCTCGAGGGGCTTCCGTCCGCTGAGCACCTCACCGGAGAAGCCTCGGTCCATGGGGATGCTGAAGCCTTCGGCCAGAGCCCTCCGCGCCCCGACTCCCTCCGCCGCGCGCATCCGCAGCAGGTCTCCCTCGAGCAGGAGGATCATGGCTCCGTCCACCGCCACCGCCGCCTCCATCAACACGCGCAGCAGCTTGGGCAGGAAGGTGTCCACGTCCTCGCTCTCGAGCGCCGCCTCGGAGACGCGCTCCAGCGCGTGCAGCATCCGTTCACGCACCTGGGCGTAGCGGGTGATGGCGTGGATGACGCCCTGGTCGATGGATTCGTCGAGCAACTCCAGCTCCGCGAGGCTCAGCTCATGGCTCTCTCTCGCCAGCCGCCGGAGGATGCAACCGCGCAGCAGCCTGTACTCGAAAGCCACCTCTTCTGGAGTGTGGCCCTGCTCCAGCCTCTCCAGGGCGTGCTCCCGGGTGATGACCTGGGGAGCCTGCACGCTCTGTTCATCGTGGGCGTTCTCCGCCGCGTCCGCCAGCAGCTCGAGGAAGCCAGGGAGATGGTCTCGCGACAGCACGCCTTCCGGGGGTCGCTCCGGGTCATGCGCGTGCAGGGCGTGCTCCCAGTCGGAGAGGATGTCCTCCCGGTGTAGACGGAGAAGGTCCGCCAGCCGGTGTTCACCCCGCTCCGGCTCGGAGGTCCGGAGCGGTTGAGGTGGATCCTGGTCCCGCATGAGCGCGCTCCCCCGAGGCTGCCCCCCGCCGCCAGCCTCGAGTCTGCTCATGGTGGGCAGCCCCCGCCTCGTACCAGAGATCGTGCACGGAGCATCGGAAGAGCGCCTGGAGTTCCCCTCGTCATGCGACGGAGCCCCCCGACGCTCCTCGCGCAGGCCGTTCCTCCCTAGGGGGCAGGCTTTTTGCCGGCCATCGAGCGCGACATAGCCCCCCGGACGGAAGGGGAAGGGTTAGGTTGGGGGCAAGATGAGCACGCTCCTTCTCTCACGCACCGACGTCATCCGCCACATGGAGGCCCTCACGCTGCTCTCGGAAATGCGCGAGGCCTTCCGCGCGGACGCCGAGCACCGCTCGGTGGAGCCCCAGCGCGCCCGAGCGCCCCTGCACGAGCGCGGCACGGCCATGGTGATTTTCCCCGGCACCCTGCAAGGCATCCCCGCCTATACCGTGAAGGTCCACGCGAAGTTCCCCGGACGGACTCCGGCCATCCAAGGCGTGGTGCAGCTGCATGACCTGGAGACGGGGGCGCTGCTGGCGGTGATGGACTCGGGGCACCTCACGGCGCTGCGCACCGGGGTGGTGGGAGCGCTGGCCGCGGACGTGCTCGCCCGGCAGGACGCCTGTCGCGTGGCGCTGATTGGCGCGGGGGCCCAGGCCTCGATGCAGCTCAAGAGCCTGCGGCTGGTGCGCAGCCTCAACCACGTGCGTGTGTATGACGTGGACGTGGCGCGGGCCGTGGACTTCTCCACCCGCATGTACAAGGCGTTGGATTTGCCGGTGCGGCCCGCCATGTCGGTGGAGGAGGCGGTGGAGGACGCGGACATTGTCATCACGGCCACGCCCTCGCGCGAGCCCTTCCTCTACCCGGGGATGATTCGCGGAGGCACGCACATCACGGCGCTGGGGGCGGATGAGCCGGGTAAGGCCGAGCTCGCCGCCGGGTTGCTGCGCCAGTCCACCTTCTTCTGCGACCACCGCGCGTTGAACGTCGCCATGGGCGCGCCCGCGGGCGTGGGGCTCGGCGATGAGGTCATCCACGCGGAGCTGGGCGAGGTACTCGCCGGGACGAAGAAGGGGCGGACCGACGCGGGGCAGGTCACCCTGTTCGGCGCGGTGGGCCTGCCCTTCCAGGACCTCGTCGCGGCGTGGCACGTCTATCAGGTCGCGCGGACGGACGACACGGTGCAGCGCGTGGACTTCGGGGCCTGACGCCTCGCCACGCGTGCGGACTCAGTGCGTGGTGCGCCGGGCCGTGCGGGAGATCTCCCGAGGCCCGGAGAGCAGGCTGTCTGGACCATGGCGCAGGTGCACCTCGTCCGCGATGATCTCCCGCACGTCATCGAGCGGCACGACGTAGTCCTTGCGCCAGACGAGGAGGCCCTTCTCGACGATGAGCTCCTCGTCGGTCACCTCGACGACATGGCCAAGCTTTTCGCCCCGGTGGGTCCACACCGTCATCCCCTCATGCAGCTCCGAACGTTCCACCATGTGCTCTTCCCTCCTCCACGAGCGGGGCAGCGGGCGGCGGCCCCCGGAATTCAACCTAGGAACGTGGAAGTCGCCTGGCACCGAGCGAGCAGCCAGACAGGGGTGGAGGGTTCGCCGGTGCACGAAGGTGGCGAGCAACCTGGGGACGCTGGTGTCGTCTGCCCTCGCATGCCCATCTTCCTCGGGCCTGGGAGGTGCACATGGTGGGATTCATGGCTTCGAGGACGGGACGCTGGACGCGCATGTTGGCGGGCGCGGCCCTGGTGGTAGGCGGGCTGTCCTCGGGCTCCGGTAAGGGGAAGCTGCTGTCACTGGTGGGGCTGGTGCCCCTGCTCGCCGGAGCGTTCGATGTTTGTCTTTTTGGTCCATTCTTTGGCCTGCCCGTGAAGGGCGAGGCCATTCGTCGCAAGGTGGGGCTCATCGGCGAGGACTCGCTGCTGCCCCACCCGCCGATGGCCCACACGGAGCGTCCGACGCTGCTGCACTAGGAGCGCACGACAAAGGGGATGGAGAGCGTGCCGAACTGCTCTCCGGTACGCGCATCCACCAGGCTCGCCTGGAGGGTGACGTGTCCCTCACGCTCGCTCACGTTCTGGAAGTAGAGGAAGCCGGTGACGGTGCCGCCCGTCTCGAGCGTGCCCTCGGGCAGGGACCTGCGCACCATGTCTCGCGTGGGCAGTGGCTCCGGAGGACGCCAGGCGTAGGGCCCATAGAAGGGGTCATACCAGCCCGGTCCGTACCAACCCGGGCCCCAGCCTGGGCCCCAGCCCCAACGTCCCCAGCCGTACCCGGAGCGGAACGGACTCGGGCCCCAGCCCCACCAGGAGCCGATGCCCACGCCCAGGGCGACGCTGCCCCCTCCTCCCGAGCCGCCCACGGCGGAGAGCCCTTCCTCGCGCAGCTCGAAGGGCGCGAGGGCGGCGTATTCAAAGCGCGAGGCGCCCACCAGCACGAAGTGGTCGTAGTCGATGCGCAGGGCCCGGCCGCTCTGGTTCTCGATGCGGACCTGGACCGGGGTGACGATGTTCTCCAGGTTGGAGGGAGTGCCTCGCCAGGCATCTCCATCCGCCACCAGGCGCACGCCTTCGGCCTCGCTCACGGCCGAGCCCGCCTGGGTGGTGGGAGTCGTTGGAAGAGGTTGTAGGGTCGTCTGGCTCACGCAGCCCGCGGCGAGCAACAGCGCCGCGAGCACGGGCCACGAGGCACGCGTACGCATGGGGGGTCTCCTGCTGGAAAGTTAGGAGGGACCCCGGACGCGTGCGCGAGGGCGGACGGTGACTGCCCGGTGGACGGGCTAGGTGGGCGAGGGCTCGGCGGCGATGGGGCCTCGCCAGGTGGTCCCCAGCAGCGCGTCCCAGTCCTGCGCGCGAGCCCAGTCCTCGAAGGTGTGCCAGCCCACCTCAGGGTAGTCCCGGCGCATCAGCGAGACGTCCACGTGGTAACCCTCGCGCTGGAACCATTCGAACATCAGTCCCATGTCCTCGCTGCGCGAGCGGACAGCCTCCAGCGGAATCTCCTCGTAGCGCAGCTTGTGCCCGCTGACGTAGGAGATGAGGGCGGCCGCCTGTTCGCCTGTCACCTCGTCCGAGGCGATCTCAATGCGCCGGCCGAAGAGCTCCTCGGGCCACTCCATCACGCGAGTGCAGAAGGCGGCGATGTCCGCCACGGGGACCATCTGCAGCCCGCGGTGGGGCGGCAGCGCCATGGAGAGCACGCCCTCGTGCAGGCGCTGGGCAAAGGCGGGCCCGAGGAAGTTCTCCATGAAGAAGACGGGAGCCACGATGGTGTAGGGCAGCCCGCTGTTGCGCAGGTGCTCCTCCACCACGTGCTTCGTCTCGAAGTGGGGGATGCCCGTGTTCTGGTCCGCGCCGGCCACTGAGGAATAGATGAAGTGGCGCACGTGGGCGAGCTTCGCGGCGTCGATGAGGTGGCGGCCGTAGCGCACCTCGCCCTCGAGGCCTCCCGCGTTGAAGGGCGTAGCCATGGCGAACACGGCGTCCACGCCTTGCATGGCGCGCTCAATGCTGTCCGGGTCATCGAAGTCACCGAGGGTGAGCTCCGCGCCGCGTTGCTGCAGGTCCTTCGCCATGGGCGAGTCCGGAGAGCGGACGAAGGCGTGCACGCGGTGACCTCGTTTCAGGAGCAGTCGTGCCAGCGCGCCGCCCTGTTTTCCGGTGGCACCGGTCACCAACACTGTCAGGGGTCGGAACATGCGATTCCTCCGGAGAGATGCTTCTCCCCAAGGTGGGGATGGGCGG
This sequence comes from Archangium minus, assembly GCF_044360475.1. Lineage (NCBI taxonomy): Bacteria > Pseudomonadati > Myxococcota > Myxococcia > Myxococcales > Archangiaceae > Archangium > Archangium minus. The sequence goes on along the minus strand of NZ_CP043494.1, from coordinate 12,140,115 downwards.
CGCGCGGGGCGAGGGTGAGACGACGGTGCTAGCGCTTCTTGCCTGGTCCCTTCTTCTCGGCCTTTCGGGCGGAGACCTCACGTGCGACCCGGAGTGCGCCCGACAAGGCGTCACCAGCCAGCTTCCGAGCCCCCGATAGAGGACGGCCCTTGGCCGCCTCGCGAGCCGCCTCCACCACGCTCGCCACCGCGTCCTGCGCCAGGTCCTTCAAGCCCTCGCGTCCGGACTCCTCCGGCTGGGCGGCGGCAGCGGGCTGCTCCTGAGTCTCCACCTTCTGAGCCTCCATCGGTGGGGCCTCTGCGCCCATGGGCTCCTGCTGGGCCTCGGAGACGCGCATCTGTTCGGCGCGCTCCCGCTCCTCGCGGCGCTTCTGGTACAGCTCGGCCGTCTGTGCATGCTGGCGGCCGTAGTGCAGCTGTCCCTCTTCCGAAGGAGGCACCGAGTGCTTCGCCTGCTCCGCCGGAGGAGTTTGCTCGGCGCCGCCCGGGTTGGTCGTGCTGGGTTCCGGCTTGTCTGCCTTGAAATGATCGAAGCTGTAGGTCCGCATCCCTACCTCCTGAGCTGTCGGCCGGTTGTCCGGCGCGTGTTCGCGGAAGGTAGGGAGCACCCCACAGGGCTGGAACCGTGGTTGGGGGCAGGCGGGGAGGCGAGGCCCACGTCGCCAGGCCGATGGGGCTCACGAGACCCGGGGTTCAGCTCAGATAGGTAGTCGCGAAGTCCTGGACGTCGACGATGGGCTGTCGTCCTGCGAAGCCTCCGTCCATTTCGTGCCAGTGCCGCACGGCCGGCTCGCCAAATCGCCAGCAGAGGTAGACAGGTCGCCCGCCCTTGAGGGCCCGGAAATCCACCAGGCCATCTGCGGCTTTGAGCTCCACGCCCAGGTCCTGGAAGTACTCCAGCTCGGCGCGGATCTGCTCGAGGAGTGCGTCGCGCTCGGCACGCAGGGGCGCGGTGCGCTCCGGCCCGGCCCCGTTCCCTAGGAGAAGCTCCAGCTCGCGGACGGTGGCGTGCGCGCGCTCCACCCACGGGCGCACCTTCTCGAAGGTGCGGGTGAGCAGCGGGATGAGACGGTTGGCCTCTTCCACTCCGAAGTAGCGCATGGCGACCTGGAGCTTATCGCCCGAGGTGCACCTGCGGTGAGTCTCAACGCTTCTTGGTCGGCTTGCGCGTGGTGGCTGTTTTCACGGCGCGCGCCACGGTCTTCTTCGCCGCAGCCGCGGCGCGTGTCACCACCTTGCGTCCGATGGTCCCGACCAGCCCGGTGGCAGACATCGGCTTCCGTGCGGGGGCCCTCGACGTCTCCGCCACCTCCGGCTTCCGGGCAGGGGCCTTGGGTGCTGCCGCCTTGGATGCTGCCGCCTTGGGGGCGGCCGTCTTGGCTGTCGTCTTCCGCGCTGGCGCACGCTGAGTCTTGGCCTTCTTCGCCGCAGGGCTCGCCTGCGCGGGCGTCTTCGCCGCCGAGCGCTTACGCGCCTGAGCCCGAGCCTTGTAGCGCTTCACGGTCTCGGCGTGGGCCTGCCCGTATTCGGTGGGCGCCTTGGGCAGGGAATCCTTCTCCTCATCCTTGGTGAGGGCGATCTTGTGCTCTTCGTTCCCCAGTCGCGGACCGGAGCCTTTGTAGGTCTGCGCGGGCTGCTGTGCCAGGAAGGGTTCGAAACTGTAGGTCCTACCCATGGATCTCTCCGTGCCTGCGTGCCTTGGATGTTTCAAAGGTATAAGGACGCCTGCCGGGTTTCGGAATGGTCCTGGAGACCGGTGCAGGCAGGGGGACGGGTCCTGGCGCACCTACCGGCTTCGGTCTCGGTGCGGACTCCCCGTGCGGCTGTGTGGCGCGGAGATCCACTCCATCCACTCAAACGCAAACACTCCACAGCAGATGAATGGGTTTCCGTGCGGGTCTGAAAACTTCCAGTCACCCCTGTTCACACAGTGAGCGGGGTGCGAATGACCTACCGGGTCGATTTGACCTCCTAGTAAAGCACGAGAAAACGGGAAGCTTGAGAAGCGTTGGATAGAATTCTACGCCTCGCTCCCTCTAGACGCTCGCTCCCCCTCCCGGTGGGGTTGTGTGTGTGTTGACGACTCAAAGCGTGGGTCCGCGCCTTGCACGACACGTGTCGGGTTGGATTCACAGGTCGTCGTTGGGGGAGCGAAAATGAACGACTTTCATCTTCCGAGGTTGTACTGCCCATTTCCGCAAGAGCTGAACCCCCTCATGAATGTCATCGAGGGCGAGGCGCTGGAGCGATGGGCGAAGTACCTGGGGGTGCATGCGAAGCACGCGGTCTTCCGCAAGCTGCAGCGCAGCCACTTCCCCGTGCTGCTGGGTCGGTGCCACCCCGAGGCTTCGAAGGAGGCGATTCGCGGGGCGCTCGACTTCCTCATCTGGAACTTCTCGTGGGATGACCAGGTGGACGTGGGCGAGGTGCCCGCCGAGTGGGTCCGCCAGCAGAGCGAGCTGGCCCTGGCGGTGCTCAAGGGGGCCATTCCCTACAACGACGCGCCGCCGCTGCTCTGGCTCCTGGCGAGCATCCGCGAGCGCATCGCCGAGCGCATGCCGGCGGAGTGGATGGAGCGCTTCATCCAGTCCTGCGCCTGCTACTTCAAGGGCACCATCTGGGAGGCGGAGGTTCGCAGCAACCGCGTCTGTCTGGACGTGGACACGTACATTGAGCTGCGCCGCCTGTCGGTGGGCACGTACATGGGCTTCACCCAGGTGGAGGCCATTGAGGGCTTCCTGCTGCCCGAGGAGGTCCTGTCGCACCCAGCCCTGACGCAGCTCATTGAGACGGCCACGGACATCATCGCCTGGGCCAATGACTTGTTCTCGCTGGCGCAGGACCTGAAGGACGACTTCCACCCCAACCTGGTGTTCTCCCTCCAGAAGCAGTACGGGCTGGAGCTTCAGGCGGCCATCGACAAGGCGGTGGAGATGCACGACGCGGCCGTGCGGCGCTTCATCGAGCAGGAGAAGAACCTGCCCTCGTTCGGCGAGCACGACGCGAACGTGGCCACGCTCGTCACAGGGGTGCGCCGGTGGATTCGCGCCAACGTGGACTGGTCCATCCAGACGGGGCGCTACGAGGAGGGCAGCGAGGTCGAGTCCGCCCCCCAGCGCTCGCGCGTGGCCTGAGCCCCCGCGCGCCGGGCGCGCCTACTCCCAGGAGAAGTCCACCGTGAACTCGGTGAGGCTCGTCTGCCGGCCAATGGCCTGCGCGTTCTTGAGCTGCGCGGCCGAGAGAATCTGCAGCACCGAGCCGGAGAAGTAGGCGACGGGCACGGCGTTGACGTAGGTGAGCCGGCCACTCTTGGGCCCGTTCCACGTCAGCGAGCAGGTGCCGTGGTCCCACGCCGCCTTGTAGGCGCTGGGCATGCTGTCGATGAGCCGCTTGGGATCCTTCCCCACCAGCGACAGCAGCATCTTGCCCGTGGTGGACTCCAGGAAGCGGGGCGCGGCGCGGAAGCCCAGTTGCTGCATCGCGCCATCGAAGCCGTTGTACTTGCCGCTCAGCTCCCGCGCGGCGGCGTAGCTCAGCTTCAACATGGTGGCCACAGGGTAAGAGAAGAAGGCCGTGAAGTTCGTGTTGCCCGCGGCCTCCATGCAGCGCTTCAGGGCGTCCGCGCTCCCCTCTGCCTTCACGAGCTCCAGCGCGGCGACGAAGAGGAACCCTCGCGTGGTGTCCTTGGGTCCAACCACTGCCAGTCGTTGCTCAAGCTCCTTCTGCGAGCCGAGTCCCTGGGCAGACTGCGCCGTCGAAGTGCTGTTCATTGGGGGTTCTCCCACGCGTGTTGCGGTGTTCCTGCATTCTTATCATGGAAGTCATTGTTGTGTGGGCGCCACGATGGGAGAGTGTTCATGGCGCCAACAGTGAAGAATTACAATGACATGCGGTGTCTGATTCTAGAGGTCGAGAAACGTAAGCAAGGCACCCAGGTCCTCGTCAGACATGGCTTCGCGGCTGTAGGGCGGCATGTTTCCACCCACGCCGAAGAAGCGGCCGTGTCGTACCTTCTCGATGAACACCAGCCCCGGGGGCACGTTGGGGAAGAGCGTGCCGTACTCCTGAGAGACCTCGGGGAGGATGGGGGAGAGCTCCGAGGGCCTGCCCTTGCCGGTGTGGGCCTCCCCGTGACAGTCCTGACAGGCGGCGCGGTACACGACCTCGCCTCGCTGGCGGTTCCCCCGGGGGACGTCGGTGATGTCCTTGACGAGGGTGAAGGGCTGCGCGGGCGCGCTCGCGTCCGGGCTGAGGCTCACCAGGTACTCGTAGAGGGCGCGGCTCTTGGGGTCCTCGGGCGCGAGCGGGGTGACGCCGCGCATGAAGGCCGTGTAGCAGAAGTTCACCGCGTCCAGCAGGCGCGTCTCGTAGCCGCCCCACCAGTGAGGACGGGAGGCCACGTTGTGCAGTGAGAGCCCTGAGTACACCTTGTCCGAGGGAGGCGTGGCCGTCGTGGCGTGGCACGTGGCGCACGAGAAGGTGTTGTACTGACTCGTCGAGAGCGTCGGGTCGTTGAACAGCTCCTCGCCGTACTCCGCCGCGGGTGTGGGGCCACAGCCGACTGCGAGCAGCGCTGCGCCCAATCCCAGCCACCTCATGGCGTCCCCCGCAGGATGGCCACCGAGTCCGGGAAGATTCCCACCGTCACCGTCTTCTCCACAGTGCCTGCCTCCAGGTTCAGCACATGCAGCGTGCCCGGGCCCTGGTGGTCGCCCTCGCAGACCGCGAGCGCGTGCTTGCCGTCGGGTGTCAGCTCCACCTGGTGCACGTTGATGCAGCCCTCGGTCGAGAGGTGAATCTCCTGCGTCACCTTGGACGTGGCGGTGTCGATGACGGCCACCGCGTCCACGCTCTGGTAGGGCATGTAGAGCGTGCGGCCATCCGGGCTGACGACGCCAAACATGGGCGAGCCTCGCAGACCGTAGATGGCCCGCTCTGGCACCACCTGGAGGGTCACGGGGTCCAGGTAGTGCACCGTGCGGCTCTTGAGCGAGCTCACCCAGACCGCGCCATCCGTGGGCGACAGGGTGAGCGCGTACGGCTCGTGCTTCGGCGCCAGGGCAGAGCCTGCGTTGGGCATCTTGATGGGGGTGACGAGGTTGTCCTTGTCCAGTTGCACCACGGCGACCTCGTCCGAGATGCAGGCGACATAGGCCCGCGTCCCGTCCGGGGACAGCCGCACCGCATGCGGCGCGGGGCACACTGGCACCATCGCCTTGCGCGTCAGGGTGTCCGCGTCGAGGATGGCCAGGCGGGCGTTCATTTCGCTCTCGGGGCCGCCGCGGCTCGCCACCTCGGTGATCTTCAGCATGTCGAAGTGCGTCTGGTACAGCGTGCGGCCGTCCGCGCTGATGATGAGATCTCCCGGGTTGCGGTCCACGCGCACCGAGCCCACCAGCCGGTTGGTCTTCGCATCCAGCTTGAGGCAGTAGCCATCCGCGGTCCCGCTGCCGTGTGCCCCGTGCGGACCCGAGCCCGCGCCGGGCACGTAGTAGGAGAGGCCCACGTAGTAGTAGTCCCCGCGCGGAGAGATGGCGGAGTGGTGCGGTCCCTCCAGCTCCACGGGGTTGAGCCCCACCGGGAGGCGCGCCAGCTCGCCCCAGCTCGGCGAGAGCATCGTGTCCAGGTCCAGCAGGCTCAGCGTGTCGTCCATGCTGTTGGTGATGATGATGCGCCCGTTGCCCACCGGGGGCAGCTCCGGTCCCGAGGGCCACGGCTGCTCAATGGAGTAGTCGAGCTCCGGCACCTCCGAGCTCGTGCACGCCCCGAGCGCGAGTGGGGCGAGCAGCGTGAGCAGGCGGCGCTTCACTGTGCACCTCGGCGGAACTTGCGCGGCGTGGCGAGGCGGAAGGGGCCCTCGGTGACGCGGTTCTGCACGAGGTAGGCGCTCATCACCTGCACGGAGAGGTCCTTGCCCGCGTGCTTACCCAGCTCGGCCCACGTGTTGGCGTCGAGCTGCCACGACAGCTCCGAGGTCAGCACCTGGGCCACGGGGCACTCGGCGCCGGGAGTGGAGATCTCCACCCAATAGAGGTCACCCGTGTACGGAGGCAGGTGCGCATGGGCCGTGGGGACGAGCAGCTCGCCGAGCCACGCGGTGAAGGAGCGGGAAGGGCGGGGGGCGGCCTGGAAGGCGAGTGCACCCTGGGCGTGAGGACGCGAGAGTGAGGCCTCCAGTGGAGAGGTCCACTGCCAGGTGGGCGGGGCGGAATCGGCCGCGTACACCTCACCCTCGGAGGGCGAGAGGAGGGTGACGGCGCGGGAGGAGTCGATGGGCTTCGTCTTCACATCCACCATGGCGTGCCAGGCCTCGTCGGTGGCCCCGCCGCCATAGAGGGGCTCCGGGCACTCGACGGGGTCCTTCCCACAGGCAGACGTGACCAGGGCGAGGGCGGCTACACAGGCAGTGCTCAGGTGTCTCACGTTCATGTCGTCAGTTCTCCGGGTTGCGCCGCCGCGAGCGGCGGAGGGTAGTGAGCACGAAGAAGGCGGCCGCGGGCACGAGTCCTCCAGTAGACGAGCACCCAGGCTTCTTGGGGGGATCAGTAGGCGTCACGGGGGGAGGCTCGGACGGGCCCGCGTCCGGGGTGCCCGAGTCCGGCGAGCCCGCGTCCGGGGGGGTCCCGCCATCCGTTCCCGGGATGCTCGGGTCGGCGCCGATGTCGGGCTGAGATGCGAACTGGGGCCAGCGCGGCATGCAGATGTCATGCGCCGGAGTTCCAGCGGGGCAAGAGGGGGGCTTGAGGTCGGGCAGGTTGAGGAGGGTCGTGTACGTATTTCCCTCGTCCCGAGTGGTGGCCAGGGCCCAGTCGTGTACCCGGGTGGCGCCGCAGACGAAGAGGACATCGCCTTGGCGCTCCACGCAGGCGTTGCCGTCAGGCAGCGACAGGAGGGTGGCGACGGTGTCTCCCTCGCGCAGGCGGAAGAGGCGCGTGGGGGTGGCGGCCCAGAGGGTCTTCGCATCGGCGGAGACCTCGATGCCCATGAGGTACTCGTCGATGCCGTCGTGTTCCTGGTTCTTCGGGTGGAGGATGGAGCGGAAGGTGTGGCCGCCGTCCCGGCTCTCCAGCACGTACGTCCAGCCCTGCCAGGAGACGCGCGCCCAGAGGTGGTCCGGATCATTGTCGGCCACCCGCAGGACGAAGAAGTCATACGCCCGCGAGGGGCTCGAGTACTCGGGGAAGGGCTGGGGAATTTCCTCCCAGGTCACGCCCTCGTCCGCGCTGCGATAGAGGCGCAGACCCTCGGGGGTGCTGCCGGAGACGTAGAGGCGCCGCGTGTCCGAGGGCGCCACCTTCACGGAGGTGAAGACGGCGTTGTCATTCTTGTCGGGGGTGTTGCTCTGCAGGGTGGTGGGGATGAACGTCTCGCCGCTGTCGTCGCTGCGGTAGAGGCCATTGGGCGAGGCGGCGCGGCCCGTCGACACCCACAGGCGCGAGGGGTTGGACGCCGGGGACGCCAGGCTCATGGGCCACAGGCCCTTGGGCTTGAAGAAGGGGTGCGACTCCCAGGTGCAGCCCCCATTGCGCGAGCGAATGAGGTCCGCGCCAGTGGCCGCGAGCAGGGTGCCGTCGGGCTGCCAGAGGAAGGTCTCGGGGCGCCAGCCGCCGTAGCCCATGGCCTCGGGGCAAACCCAATTCCAGCTCTTGCCGCTGTCACGGGAGACGACCGCGCCGAAGGTGGCGCCGACGAACATGTCCTCGGGGTGGTCGCGGCGGATGCTGACGCTGGTGGTGTCAGGGTACCCCAGGTGCGCGAGAGCGGAGGGGGCGTGTAGCGCGAGTGGCAGCAGCACCCATCCGCGGCAGAGCGAGGTCAGGCGTTTCATGGCGAAGCACTCCGTGGACGGAGACCGCACGATAAACGTCGCAGGGCCCACGGTATACCGGCGTCTCTTTTGGAGGACCCGATATGTGTCCGTCGCTCGCTCGTTGTCCGGGCATGCGCCGGGGCCGGGCGCTGCGGGTCACAGGGAGCGGTATCGTGTACGACCGGAGCCACGAAGGGGGAGCGCACACATGAGAGGAATGTGGAGCACCTGGGCTGTCCTGGTCATGGGAAGCCTGTCGTTGTCGGGTTGCCGCGAAGAGGAGAAACCGACGCCTCCGGTGTCGTCCGAGACGGACTGGGTGGATCCCGGCCGTTACGCCGTGTGCGGACTGTCTTATGACTCCGCGCACACCTGTGGGGATGAGGCGTCCTTCGAGCGCATCGGGTGCGACACGGCCTCATTGGCCAGCCTCCCGCGAGACGGCATCTACACCGTGGTGTACCGGACTGATCACGAGCCGCCGTACATCGACTCGGGCTCCTTCCGCATTTCGGGAGACGGGAGCCTCGACTCCTTCCTGGGAGGAGCGCCGACAGAGCGTCGGGTGGAGGCGGACCGCTTCTTCCTGTCGATCACGCGGAGGCCCTCCTTGAATGTGTCCAGGCGCACCTCGCTGGTGGGCTGCCGCGCCGAGAGCAACCGGCTGTACGGCTGCTACGTCACGTGCCGCAATGGCAGCCTCTCCGGCGTGGGCACCTTCATGGCGGTGAAGTGGGAGCGGCGAGCGGGTGAGGCGGAGTCCTCCGGGTTGCGGCTGGTGTCCGAGTCGTTCGTGGAGCAGGGCAAGCCCGTGGACATCTACGTGACGCAGGGCCATGCGTACGTGGTGTCCACCTCAAAGGGGGACGAGCCGGGGGGCCTCACGGTGTTCGACGTGAGCGACAAGTCAGCCCCGGTGTTGAAGAAGCGGATCAGCCTGCCGACGGATAACTACTGGAATGGGGCGTGGGCGAAGGGGAACGCGCTCTACGTGGCGAGCGCGGACACGGGGGTGGTGGTCTTCGACATCACGAACCCCGCGGAGCCGCAGCAGGTGCGCAGCTTCCCGGGGACGGGGCCGATCGACGTGCACACCGTCTTCGTGGAAGGGGACCGGCTGTACGGCATGTCGCCGAGCCCGCAGCCGAAGACGCTCATCTTCGACATTCAGGAGCCCACCGCGCCGAGGCTGCTGGGCGAGTACGCGGTGCCGGGAGCGGTCGAGAGTCCTTATGAGGTGGGCTACCCGCATGACGCGCTGGCCTTCGAGGGGCGGCTGTACATCAACCACTGGTCGAGCGGGTACCTCATCGTGGACGTGAGGGACCCGGAGCACCCGAAGAGACTGGGCTCGTTCGCCTACGCATACGCAACGAGTCACGCGAACGCAGTGGGGAAGTTCGGGGAGCGGCTCATCGCGTTCGAGGGAGGGGAGAACTGGGGAGCGCACTTGAGGGTGCTGGACGTGACGGACCCGACGAGCCCGAAGCGGATAGGCGAGTACAAGCTGGAAGCGAACGCCTCCATCCACAACATGGTGTTGAAGGGGGAGCGGCTCTACATCGCGCATTACCAGCACGGGGTGAGGGTGCTGGACGTCTCGGAGCCGGAGAACCCGAAGGAGGTGGCGTACTACAACACCTATCGGGAGACGGATCCGGGCCGAGGAGAAAGCTTCTACGACGGGGCGATCGGGATGCGAGTCCCAGGAGACGGGTACATCTACGTCATCGACACATCGAGAGGCCTGCTCATCTTCCCAGAGCCGTGACCCCGCGAATCCCCTCCCTCTCCCTCTGGGAGAGGGTCGGGGTGAGGGTATATCCATCGCTGTGGCCTCACGACCCGTGGACACAAGCGAGCAGAGGACTAGGCTCGGGCGCCCCTGAGAATGGAGGCAGCCAAGATGACCGCGAGCATCATTCCCCCCCGAGCCCTGCGAGCCCTTTTCACCGCGGCGCTCCTGTCGCTCACCGCCTGCAAGCACGGAAGCGACGCCCAAACCCACACCCAGCACGGGCAAGGACACGGGCACGGGCACGGGCAAGGACACGGACACAGACACGGGGAGCACCACGGAGGGATGCCGCACCGCTTCGAGGACGCGGAGGAGTGGGCGAAGCGCTTCGATGACCCGGAGCGAGACGCGTGGCAGAAGCCGGACGAAGTGGTGAGGGCGCTGGAGCTGCCGGCGGACGCGAAGGTAGCGGACATAGGAGCGGGGACGGGCTACTTCGCGGTGAGGCTGGCGCGGGCGGTGCCACAGGGGCGCGTGTACGGCGTGGACATCGAGCCGGACATGGCGCGTTACCTGGGCGAGCGCGCGAAGCGCGAGGGCGTGAACAACCTGGAGCCAGTGCTAGGCGAGCCAGCGGATCCAAAGCTGCCGGAGCCGGTGGACGTGGCGCTCATCGTGGACACGTACCACCACATCAACGACCGGGTGACGTACCTGAAGAAGCTGGGGGAGAAGCTGAGGCCCGGGGGCCGTGTGGTGGTCATCGACTACCGCGAGGACTCGCCGAAGGGGCCGCCGCGGGAGCACAAGCTGACGGCCGAGCAGGTGCGGAAGGAGCTGGAGGCGGCGGGCTACCAGCAGACCGGGACGCACGACTTCCTCCCGGACCAATACTTCCTGGTGTTCGCTCGCCAGGCCTCCTGACGGAGCGCTGTCACATCGCGATGGGGTGAGCGCGCAACCACTCCTGGGCGCGGCGGATGCGCTCGGTGGGGGCGGGCAGCCCCATGCGCTCGAGCAGCTCGCGATAGGGCTCGAGGTCCTCGGCGGTCCACCGCGCCTTGGCCTCGAGGTCCGCGCGAACCACCTGCTCCTCGGCGGAGCGCGCGTGGGGCTCGCTGCGGGAGGTGAGGATCGCGGCGAGCACCATGCGCACCGGCTCCGCTTCGAAGGCCACAGCGGCGTCGGTGTAGAAGTCGAGCGTCATCTGGTTCAGCGACGCATCCTTCGACAGGATGCGCAGCCGATCCAACAGGCTCGCGAGGAACTCCTTGTCCGAGTCCAACGCGGTCCGCACGGCGGCGAGGAAAGAGGACACGGCAGCACTGCGGGCCTGGGCGTCCAGGCTCGGCGACTTCAACGTGCTCAAAGGCTGCCAGAGGACACTGGTGAGCCACACCAGCTCCTCGGGGGCGAAGACGGAGGGCGTGTTGGGCTGACGCATCGCGGCCTCCACCCGCTCCGCGCGCTCGCGAGCCTCCTGGGCGATGCGCGCCGCGAGCCGCGGATCCGACTCCACATACTTCACCAGGGGCTCCATCTCGCCCTCGCCGGCCTTGCGGAGCACCTCGCGTGCCTCATCGGAGAGGTCCGCGCTCTCGGCGAGCGTCCCCAGCTTCGCGGCCAGCTTCTGCCCCTGGCTCGCACCCCACTCGCGGAACTGGACGCCGAACACCACATCCAGCACGGGCCGGTCCTCAGGCTGGAAACGGCCGTTCTTCGGGGTGGAGGAGAGCAGCGCGCCCAGGCACAGCGCTTGACGTTCCTCCGAGGAGAGCCCCGCCGTGGTGGCCCGAGCCAGCAACGTGGCGCGCAGCTTCTCCAGGAACGAGCGCGTCCCCAGCTCGCGCACCGTGCTGAGCCTCAGCATGTGACGCGCCTGGCTGGGGTCGCGCTCAACGGCGGACTCCAGGCGCTCGAGCTCGCGAGACACATGGGTGTCAAAGGCCTCGGCATCGAAGCGCAGGCCCGGGGCGGGGCCCCATTGGGTCAACAGCTCGCCGAGCCTGTCCAGCGTCTCCGAGACGCGCGTCAGGTCCGCCTCGCCGAGCATGTTCATCGCCGCCTGCAGATCATTCGCGAGCGGATGCTGGGGGGGAGCCGAGGGAGCCGCCGCCGCTTCGCGCGCCCGGTCCTCTGCGGCATGACAGGCCTTGTACTTCTTGCCGCTGCCGCAGGGGCAGGGGTCGTTGCGTCCGGGCTTCTCGCGGCTCATGTCCTTCAACCTCTCGAGGAAATGACGAAGCCCGGCACACGGTGGTGCCGGGCCCCATCCTCACCCGAGTCCTCTAGCAGGCTGCGCGCGTCACTGCGAGTAACCCAGCGTCAGGCCAATCACATGGGCCGAGCCGCTGTAGGTACCGGGCAGCTCCTCGGCGGTGCTGCGCTGGTCCTGGAGCATGACGAACTGGTAGCCCAGGTCCGCCCGGAAATTCGAGAGGGCGTAGCCAAGGCCCGCCGAGAAGTTCAGACGGTCGGCGTCCGGCAGGTCCGGCGTGAGCGTCTCCTCGGGGGTGGGGGTTGGGTCGTAGATGAAGCCCAGGCGCAGCGCCAGGGCGTCCGTGGCCTTGTACTCCCCGCCGATGTGGAAGTTCCACCTGTCGCTCCACCGCTTGGGGGCCGGCTCGCTGAGCGCGGGGACTGTCTGGAACTGGAACAAAAGCTCCTGGATGGTGGACCACTCCACCCAGTTGGCATCGAAGGCCAGCGTCAGCCGTTGGGTCGGGGTGAAGGCCAGACCGAGCCCCACCGTGGCTGGCATGGTGACGTCCAGGGTGACGGGTTGATCCACGAGCGACGCGGCAATGGGTGCTGGGAGGCCCGGCGGGACGCCCTCGAAGTCCGCGTCACCCTCCGTGTCCATCCCCACCCGGCTGCGGTATGTGGCGCCGAGGGTGAGCATCCCGGGCACCAGGTCTGCCTGCACGCCCGCGTTGAAGCCGAAGCCCCAGGTGTCGGTCGTCAGCTGCAACGAGCCCTCGGGGATGCCGGCGCCGAAGACGAGCCGGCGCTCGACCTCCACCATGCCGTAGACGATCTGCGCGCCCGCGCCAATCCGCAGCCACTTCACGGGCGCGAAGCCCAGTGTCGGATTGATGTCGAAGGTGGTCACCGACGACGCGATGGCGATCTGCCGCCCCACGAAGTCATCGGGCCACCGGCTGTTGGCACCGAAGGGCGTGAAGACACCCACGCCCGCACCCAACTGCTCGGTGAACTTGTAGACAAAATAGGCGTGCGGCGGAGGGGAGACGGTGTTTTGGCTTTGCTCCGCGCCCCCTTCAGGGGTGAATCCCAGGTTGACGAGGATGAGCGCATCTCCGAGCTGGGCGTCGAGCTTGTTCACGCCCAGGATGCCTGCCGGGTTGTAGAAGATGGCCGAGGAGTCTTTTGCGCTCGCCACCCCCGTCGAGCCCATGCCAGTGGCTCGGCCACTCTGGGTGTCGATGGCGAGGCCCGACGCCTGACTGGCGCCGGCGGCGAGCAGGGTCACTGCCATGAGTGTCTTCTTCATACGCGAGTCCTTATTTCGCGGCGTCTGACTTCAGGGGGTAAGCGTGTGTCTTACCCAGGTGGGCCGCATCCCCGTCGCGCGGGCCATGGCGCGTGTGCTCGCAGACAGAAAGCGTGCGATGCCAGGGGGCCGGGCTCGGTATAGGTTGGGCCCATGAAACGATTTCTCGGTGTGATGACGATGATGGCTGCCGTGGGCATGGCCCAGGCCCAGACGCAGCAGACGAACCCCCATGCACCGCCGGCGGCGCAGCAGGCCCCGCAGGGGGCGGCCGAAGCAGGCGGGCTCACCTGGACGGCGCCCACGGGTTGGGAGTCACAGGGCTCCCGGCCGATGCGCGTGGCCACCTACCGGATTGCTCCCGCGAAGGGGGACTCGGAGGGCGCGGAGCTGGCCGTCTTCTATTTCGGCGCGGGCCAGGGCGGCGCGGTGGACGCCAACGTGAAGCGCTGGCTGGGCCAGTTCCAGAAGGCGGACGGCACCCCCGTGACGGAGAAGGACGCACGCACCAAGAAGGAGACCGTCAACGGCCTCGCCGTCACCACGGTGGATGTGAAGGGCACCTATACCGGCGGTGGACCCATGATGGGCCCCTCCACGCCCAAGCCTGGCTCTCGCCTGCTTGGTGCCATCGTCGAGGGCCCCGAGGGCCCGGTCTTCTTCAAGCTCACCGGCCCCGAGCGCACCGTCGCCAGCGCGGAGAAGAACTTCCGCAAGCTGCTCGAGTCCATGAAGAAGAAGTAACGGAGCACCCATCCAGAGGGCCGCGTCCATCCGTGGACACCCTTGGCTGTCGTGAGGCAGACGTGGCCCTCTTCCGGGTGTTTTTGGATTCACACGCAACCCCGTTCCCTCTGCACGGCGCTCAAGGCAGACACACGTTGAGCGCCGAGCCGGGGCGTGTGCATTCCGACCCATCATTGAGCAATCCCTCGAGAGATCACGCCACCAGGGCTCCCCCTCCCTGTGGACAGGGGAGGTGCGTCGTCATCCCCATGCCCTTGGAAAAAGCCCCATGAGAAGTCCCTCGAAGATGATGTTGGCGATGATGTTGGCCGCGCTCGGTGCCGGGTGTAGCCAGCAACGGCAGGCTCCCGAGGACTCGCGCGCCATGGCGCAGTACTACGCGCAATGGCAGCAGTCGCTTCACGCTCAGTCGAAGAAGGGGGGCGCCAACGCGCAGATGCCGATCGAGCTCTCCGATGAGGTGCAGTACCGCTTCGTGAAGAACCGGCTGAAGGCCGCGGGGCTCAACGCCCAGAATGCCCCTCGGCTCTTCGCTCGCCTGGAGGAAATCCGCAGCCGGGGGAAGCAGGCCGCGGGCGTGTCGGGGTTGGGCGGCACGACGCAGGGAGCGTGGTGCGGGCACATGATTCCGCTCGGTGGCGTTGGCCGCGACGTGGCCCAGGCGCGCTTCCAGGGGACGGGCCTCACCTCGTGCTTCAACGGCTCGGACTATGCCTTCGTGGACCTCAACGCCTTCATCACGGATGGGGCGCGGATGGTCTTCGAGCCGGTGGGCTCCGAGTCTTATGAGGAGTACGGCGGCAAGGTGTTGGAGACGGCGCCGCTGTCCCTCTCCCTGCCCAGGCTGGCAGGCAAGGAGCTGCTCGCTGACTCGCTCGCCATCGCCTTCAACGAGGTGACCGGCCAGGAGCACCTCACCTATACGTCGGTGACGGCCACGCTGCACCCGCCCGTCGGCGAGGGGGACATCCTCGTTGACCACCCGCGCGAGCTACTGGATGAGACGCCGTCGGACCAGGCCATCCGCATCTGCCTGGAGCGCGGGAGTGCGGAAGGCTTCCTGGACTGCGACTACGGCGCGGTGCGTGTCCTGCCGGATGGCGGCTGGAAGCCGTTCGCGGGCGCCGCGACGGGCATTGCCGCGGTGGACGTCGAGGCCTCGAAGGCCTTTGCCCTGGACGGGGGCACGCCGACGTGGATTCCGGACAGGAGCGCGTACTGGGAGCCTGAGGTGAAGCCTTTCGACCCCACGCGCTTCCAGGTCCCCACGCGCGGGAAGTTCGTGCCCCACGTCCTCGAGGAGTGCCAGGTGACGAAGGTGACCAGCAAGGTGGCGGCCATCCTGCTGGACACGGGCGGGCTGTGCGAGGCGGGTGGCACGCCCGGCACCACGGTGGCCCAGGGCGAGCTGCCCTTCAAGCCGTCCACCGCGCCCGGCGAGTTTCCCTTCGACGGCATCATGGACTTCGGCACGGGCAACTGCCTGAACAACGCGCAGAATGTCCGGTTGGAGATTTGGGTCTACGCAGAAGGGACCTGTCCGGACCCCTTTGGCGGCGAGCCCGAGCCCTTCCGCTGCCCCTCGAAGGCGGAGGTGCAGCCGGTGGACTACAAGCGGGGTTGCCTGGCGGAGGGGACACAGGTGACGCGGGCGGACGGGAAGGCCGTGCCGGTGGAGCAGGTGAAGGTGGGCGACACGCTGCTGGCCAACGGCAAGGGATTGGCGCTGACGGTGACGACGGTGCACCGCGGGGGCGAGCGCAAGCCCCTGGTGAAGCTGCGTGACGACCACGGGGGCGAGGTGCAGGTGACGGACACGCACCCCCTGGTGACGGTGGCGCGGGGTGTGGTGCCGGCCGGCGAGCTGAAGGTGGGCGAGGCCGTGCTCACGCGCGCTGGGGCGAGGAAGCTCGTCGCCGTGGAGCGCGTCCCGTACGAGGGGCGTGTCTACAACTTCTCTCTGGGTACGCCCGAGGAGCTGGCCCACGTGGGGCTCGAGTCGAGGTCGCTCTACGCCAATGGCTTCCTGGTGGGGGACAGCCAGCTGCAGGCGGAGCTGGAGAAGCAGAAGCGGCTGGACGCGCGCGAGGTGCTGGCTCGGCTGCATGGCGCCTGGCACGAGGACTTCCGCCTCTCCAGGGCCCGGCTCACGCGGAAGTAGCGCGCGCCGGATAGGGAAAAACTTTACCCAATCCTTTCTACAGACATCCGCTGGGTCGACATCGTGTTCGTCCCGGCGGACGAAAAGGATTGTCTGCTGCTTACGAGATTTCTCAGGGGGATGTCTGTGTTTGGACAGGCGGGGAGAGTCTTTTCTCTTCTTGTCTTCACATCCAGTGAGGAATCCCCACTTTGTTGGACGAACCGGCGACCACTTCCGCTCGCCCCGTGTTCCTCCTTCTCGCGTCGAGAGGAGTCGAGTGTTGTTGTCGTCCCGCAAGGTGGATTTTATGAACGTGCTGTCGAAGGCATCGTCCCGGAGGATTTCGCGTCTTGTCCCAGCCCTGGTGTGCCTGTCGATGTTCGGCACCGGCTGCAGCCAGCAGAAGCTCCCGTCGCGGCAGGAGGTGGATCGACAGGCGTTGGCGGCCGAGTCGCTCCACATGGCCCGGCTCTATGCGCGGTGGCAGCAGGAGGTCCAGGCTCAGGGCAAGGGGGACCGGAAGAACGGTGACGGCAGGCAGATGCCCATCGATCTCTCCGATGACGCTCAGTACAGCTTCGTGAAGAACCGGCTCGAGGCCGCTGGCAACACGCCGGAGAACTCGCCGCAGCTCTTCCGCCGCCTGGAGAAGGCCCGTAAGGACAAGAAGACCGGCACTCCGGGCTCGGCGACCCGCGAGGCCCTGCTCCACTCGACGACCACCGATGAGTCCTCGGAAGGCTCCCGGTGCGGCCACCTGCTGCCGCTCACCGACGTGGCGACCACGGATGCCTCCGTGGCTCGCTTCCAGGCATCCGGCCTCGTGACGTGCTTCAACGGCTCCGACTACTCCTATGCCGACGTCACGGCCTTCGCCACCAACCCCGAGCGCACGCAGTTCCGCGTGCTGGACACCCAGTCCCTCGAGGAGTACGCGGGCGCGGTCCTCGAGACGCCGCCGGTCGACCTCAGCCTGACGGTGGGCACGGGGGAGGAGCTCTTCGTGGACTCGATGGCCGTGGCCTTCGACGAGTCCACCGGCGAGGCGCACCTGTCCTATACGGCGGCCGAGTCATCCATTGTGGCGCTGGGGGCAAGGGACTACAACACCTTGAGCATCACGCACCCGCGTGAGCTGACCGGCAAGCACTACCAGGACAACCCCATCCGCACCTGCCTCGAGCGGGGTTTCCTCTCGGGCTTCCTGGATTGTGATTACACGTCGGGGCACAAGGACCCTGTCACCGGCGTCTTCACGCCGTTCGCCAAGCCCTTCACCGGCATTGCTGCCGTGGACCCCGAGGCGAGCAAGCCCCCCATGGGCGAGTGGATTTCCGCCCAGGGCCAGTACTGGGAGCCCGTCGGTGGTTATGACATCTCACACCTCTATGTGGTGATGAGCGGTGAGTACCTGGTCTCGCTGCCTCCCTATTGCACGGTCGACACTCTCACCAGTGACGTGAACGTCGTCCTGATGGAGCGGGGCGGTAAGTGCACCGCGGGCACGGCCCCGGGCTCCAGCGTGCTCAAGGGGGGCATTCCCTTCCAGACGCCCTTCTTCGACACCTCCACCCCCTTGCTGCTGCACGTGCCCTTCAACGGCGTGGCGGACTTCGGAAAGGACTGTTTGGATCCGTTCCAGAACGCGCGCCTCATGCTGCGCGCCACCGTGAAGGCCACCTGCACCAACCCCATCAACAACAGGGTCACCACCTATACCCGCTCGCGCTTCCAGGACATCGTGAACATCGACTGGCGCAATGCCTGCCTCGCGGAGGGCACGCAGGTGACGACGGCGGACGGGAAGACGGTGCCGGTGGAGCAGGTGAAGCTGGGGGACAAGCTGTTGACGAATGGAAAGGGTGTGGCGCTGACGGTGACAGCGGTGTCGCGCGGCGGCGAGCACAAGCCCCTGGTGAAGCTGAAGGATGAGCACGGGGGCGAGGTGATGGTGACCGAGACCCACCCGATGGTGACGGCGAAGCGCGGTGTGGTGCAGGCCCGGGAGCTGAAGGTGGGCGAGGCTCTGCTCACGCGCACTGGAACGGCGACGCTGGTGGGCGTGGAGCGCGTTCCCTTCTCCGGTCAGGTGTTCAACTTCGCGCTGGGCACGCCGGAGGAACTGGCCAGCGTGGCTCCTGAGGCGCGGACGCTGTACGCCAACGGGTATCTCGTGGGTGACAGTCACATGCAGGCCACGCTGGAGAAGCAGCGCACGCCGGATGCCCGCGAGCTGCTGACGCGGCTCAATGGCGCCTGGCATGAGGACTTCCGGCGGTACCAGGCACGCCGGTAAATCCTCCAGGGTTTCCTTGGTGATTCAAGAAGGGGTCATCCCGGCTGTACGGGGTGGCCCCTTCGCCTTTCTGTGATTGGCAGGCAGCTTGCTACGGACGGGACAGCCTGGATGGCTTTCTTCCTGGAGGTACTCGTGTCGCGCCGGATCGTCGAACCCCAAGTTGTTGCAATGCCTGAGATCATCCTCTATCCGCGGGATACGGTGATGCGCGCGCTCGAGGTGATGCACCGTTATGGCGTGCACCTGTTGCCAGTGGTGGATGAACGACACGGTGAGATCCTCGGACACGTCAGCGAGGAGGAGCTGCACCGCATCTGGTCCACGCTTCCCCTGGCCCGTATGTCTGAAATTCTGACCGCCCGCGCGACGATCGCCTCGGAAGGAATTGCAGGTGAGTCGTCCGCTGATCGCTCCTCACGCCTGAGCTTCGTGCCGGGCGGGCAGGGCACTCGCTCGAACTGGGTGCACTAGCGCCCGTCCGCCACCTCATAGGGTTGGCGGGCAATCGGGTCCAGGTGCTCCCCCCGGTGAGTCCTGTCACCGGAGGGATGCTCCCAGGGAGGGTATGGGTCCCTCCACTTCGCGGCGTGTGCGTGTGGACAACTCCCGGGGTGTATTGCTCAGCCCCAGGTCGAGGCCGTCTCTGGCGCCGAGCACCTCCCTGCTCAGGGAGGACTCTGGGTAAGAAGTTTGCTCATGAGCGGAATGGCGTTGCCTTTCCGTGTCTGGTGAACAGTGATCTCCTCCCAAATGCCTTGTACCAGACGCCTAGCCCCCGGGATCGAGGCCAGAATGCTCGACGCTTGCCAGCCTGTAGCGGGTCGCTCCCACGCCAACCGGTGGGGGCTCGAGGAGGCGTGGCATGAAGGCAGTGGCAATCATCCTCGCCGCGGGGGAGTCCAAGCGGATGGGCTACCCCAAGGCGCTCATCGAGCATGAGGGGGGTAAGAGCTTCCTCCAGTCGCTCGCATCGACGTTTGGCAAGGCCGGCTGCTCGGTCATCGGCATCATCGGCAAGGAGGCCGATGCCGTGAGGGAGCAGCACCCCGCGGTCCACCTGGTAGAGAGCGAGCGCTGGCAGGACGGTCAGCTCGCCTCGGTGAAGGCCGGAGTGGAGGCCGCTTTCGAGGAAGGCGCGGACGTGGTGCTCCTTCACCCCGTGGACATGCCCGCCTTGAGGGCGTCTACCCTCAAGTCGCTCATGAAGGGGCTGGGGGACTCGCTCGAGGCCCTCCGTCCCGAGTTCGAGGGCGCTCCGGGCTACCCCATCATCCTGTCGCGTGCCGCCGCCGAGCGGCTGCGAGACAAGGAGGTCTCGGGCGACACGTCGCTGGAGGGGGCTGTGCGGGGCATGCAGGTGCGCCGCGTCCCGGTGAAGGACCCGGGCGTCGTCGTCAACATCAACACCCCGGAGACGTATGAGCGGCTGTTCGGCTCCGCGCCGCGGCTCGCTCCGCCGCCCAAGCGCCGGGGCAAGAAGGCCGAGTCCACCACGGCGGGAAGCTCGGCTCCGGCCTCGCTGGAGGCTGCGTCCGAAGGCATCTCCGGCAAGTGAGTCCGGAGCTGGCTGGAGACCCTCCCCGCTTTCCTCCGTGGAGGGAGTGGGGAGTGGCTGTCAGATGCTCAGGCCGAGGCCCACGTAGGGCCCGCTGAAGGTGTCGCGGTGCGCCTGGCCGTCGACATGGCCTCGGTCGTCCAGCAACAAGTAGCGCCAGCCGCCGCGCAGCGCCACCACGCCCAGGTGCAGCGCGAGTCCCGCCTGCGAGTCCAGTTGCAGGTAGGGCACCGGCACGAGCTGCGCGCGGGCCTCCACATCCAGTGCTCCGCCCAGGCAGTGTTCGAAGGACAGGCCGAGGCTCGGGCCCACGAAGGTGATGTCCGGCGCCTTCGCCGCCGCCACGCCCAGCTCCCCGCGCAGCCGTCCCCGAGGGCTCGAGTACATCGCCAGGGTCAGGTGCGCCGCGTACAGGTCGATCTCGTCCTCGCCCTCCGTTCCATCATCGGTGGGCAGGGTGAGTGACAGCGCGGAGCCGTTCACGCCCACCACCTTCCCCTCAAGCCCCACGTTCAGCGCGAGCGCGGAGCCCTCCATATCTCCCAGCGACTGTCCCTCGAAGCCCAGCCGGAACAGCACGGGGTTGCGGCTGCCTCCTTGCGGTGCCGGTTGTTGCTGCTGCTGCTCAACCTCCGGCGGCCGGTACGAGTAGGGATACATCGGCGTGTGGCCGTCATCGATGAGGGTGACGGGCGTGCTCTCGTAGGTGGTCGTCTCGTAGGTCCGTACCCTGTCGGCGGTGTCCGCGACGAAGAGGAGGACGTCGAGGAGGGTCGAGACGGTATCCACGGTTCTGGAGACGGACGCGCTGCTCGAGCTACTGGAGCTTGAGCTGCTCGAGCCGCTGTATCCGCCCGAGCCACTGGAGCTGTCATCGTCGTCGTCATCGCTCGAGCCCACCGGCGAGGCGTCGTGGACCTTCCCACTGCCAGAGCTGGAGGACTTGGAGGAGGAACTGGAGCGCTTACCGAAGCGCGCCTCCGCCACACCAGGGTCGAGCAGCAGGCCAGTCGCCAGGGCCGCACACAGCAGTTGCCTCAGGTTGGGCACGAGGAGTCTCCGGGGCGGAAGAGGAGGGTCAGTGGTGGGTGACCCGGCGCTCGGACGGCTGCTCGCTTTATTTATTCAAAGGATTTTCGAAGGCCCGCGTCAGCGGGTGTGACCCGGGCGCTTCTTGGCCAGCCGTTGCTCCGCGGGCGGGGTTGGCGGGGGCGCGGGCTTCAGCGGCGGGGGCGCGGGCATGAGCTGCAGCTCCAGTCTTCGGTTGCGCTCCCGAGACTGCGGTCCGTCATCCAGCACCACCGGGTGGGCGGGCCCGTACCCTGCCGCCACCAGCTTCTCTGGAGTCAGCTTCGTCTTCTCCCCCAGCAGGTGCACGACTGCTACCGCGCGGGACGCCGACAGCTCCCAGCTCGTCGACGCGGAGGTGGACTCGGGTGTCTCCGGCGTTGCGTCGGTGTGCACCGCCACCTGCACCTGGTGTCCCTCTACCGCCAGCTTCGTGCCCACCCGCGTCAGCAGCTCCGTGCCCCCAGGGGTTAGCACTGCCTTGCGCGGCTCGAAGACAAGTCGGTCCGCCAGCTCTACCCGCAGCCGGCCCTCCGACTCCTCCAGGAAGGCCTCGCCTCTTTCCAACTCCGCCTTCAGCAGTTGCTCCAGCTCTGCGCGCACCGCCTCTCGCCGCGCGAGCAGCACATTCTGGTCGCCGGTCCGTTTGTTGAGGGTCGCGTTCTGGCTGGTGAGTCCCTGCTGTTGTTGCTCCAGCAGGCGCAGTCGCCGAATCATGCTGTCGCGCAGCACCTGCAGCTCCGCGACCCGAGCCTCGGACTCGTTGGCCTCGCGCTCGAGTTGCTCCACCCGCGTCAACAGCGAGGAGATGGAGCGCGAGGCCACCCAGCCGCCCAACACCGACACCCCCAGCGAGCCCGCGAGCAACACCCATGGCAACCGCACGCGCCGGCGTTTCTCCGCGTCGCTCGTTGCTCGCTCCATCCGGGCCTCTCCTCGGCGCTCGTGGTTGGTTGGAGCTCAGAACATATTCAGGGCGCTCGGGTAGGTCTCAAGGAGCAAGGGGTGGGCACGTGCGCGTGCCGTTCAGTGCAGCAGGTTCGCCAGCGCCCACGCCACCAGTGCTAGCGGTGTCAGGGAGAGCGCCACGCCCAGTGCGGAGGTGAGCAGTGCCGCGAGCGACCAGCCCACGAGGGTCCACCGGTCCTTCCACGTCGGGGCGGGCACCGGCTTGTCCATTCCGAGCGCGCGCTTCATCTCCTCCACCGTTTGTCCCAGCAGGGCCTCGCCGTACTCGGCGCGGTAGAGGTTGCGCGTGTGCAGGCCCCGCTGGAAGGCCTTCGCCACTCGGCGCGGCATGAAGAACAGCCCTGCGCCCATGCCGGAGAGGTTCAGGAGCCACGCGACCCAGTGGTTCGTGCACCCGCCCGCCACCTCCCAGGCCGAGATTTCGCACTCGCCCGGAAAGTCCGTCCGGTAGCCCGTCAGCACATGGTGCAGGTCATGGAAGCGCAGCGCGCGCACCCGCTCCGCCGAGTTGGGAAACCACACCGGCACCGGGCCCACGTCCACTCGCACCCAGCGCTCGTCGTAGTTGCCTCCCGTCCCGAAACCGTTCTCCTCGAAGTAGCGCTCGCGCGCCTGTCTCAGTGTCAGGGTTGCCTCGTGGCTCATGACTTCCTCCGGTTGCTCTTGGATGTGGGGGGCTCGCCCGGCCCGAAGCCTCGGAGCTGGAGCGCGAGCGCGCGCTCGAGTGCCACCCGCCAGCTCTCCCCGGGACCCAGCGCCCCGGACAGCCAGCCCATCAGCGTCGTGATGTACAGCGCGAAGAGGTTGAACCCGGCCGTCTCCAGGTCCACGTCGGGCGCCACCTCGCCGCGCTCGCGAGCGGTGGCCACCAGCTCCGCCAGCCGGGCCGCGAAGGTCCGCTCCAGCTGGAGCCGCTCGCCCGCGGGAGCCGGCTCCAGGAAGAGCAGCTCCCGGATGAACATGCGCGCCAGCTTTGGCTCCTTCGCGTAGAAGGTGAAGAAGCCCTCGAAGACGTGCAGTAGCTGCTTCAACAGCGGGGCCTCCCGAGGCAGCGTGCGGAAGCGCTCCTCCTGCACCGCCTCGACTCGCTCGGAGAGCACCAGCATCAGCAGCTCCTCCTTGGTGCGCGCGTAGAGGAACAGCGTCCCCGTGCCCACGCCCGCCCGCTCGGCGATCTCCCGCGTCGTCGTCTCCGCGAAGCCCTTCTTCGCGAAGAGCTCCCGCGCTGCTTGCTGGATGCGCTCCAGCTTCTCCTGCTTGTTGCGCTCCCTCAGTCCGGGGGCCTCGGTGGGCTCCGGACGGGCGCGACTCTTTCGAGAAGTGACCATGCTCAAGAATGATCATGCTCAGTTTTTGGTCGCGGCGCAAGGGAATCGTCCCGGGTGGGGCTCGGGGGAGGGGTGCTCAGCCGAGCGGGAGGCGGAGGATGAAGTGCGAGCCCTGGCCGGGCGTGCTCTGCACCGCCAGCTCACCGCCGTGGGCGCGTGCAATCTGCCTGGACACGTAGAGGCCCAGCCCCAGGCTCTCGCGCGAGTGCCGGCCCGAGGCCCGTTGGTAGCGCTCGAAGATGCGTGCCTGGGCCTCCGGGGAGATGCCCGGTCCGTGATCCCGCACCCCGAGCACTGCCTCCTGCTGCTCGAGCGCCACGCTCAGCTCTACCGGTTGGCCGGGGGCGTACTTCATCGCGTTGGAGAGCAGGTTCATCAGCACCTGCTCCACGCGCAGCCGATCCACCTTCGCCACCACCGGTGCGTCCGCGCGCACCACCGGCGTGCACCCGGACTCCGCCAGCTTGTCCTCGAAGCGCAACACCAGACGCTGCACCAGTTCCGAGAGGTCTACCGCCTCCGGCTCCAGCTCCATGCGTCCGGTGGAGATGCGCGACACGTCCAGCAGGTGGCTGACGAGCTGCTCCAGCCGCTCTGTCTGCCGCCGGGCTGTCAGGAGGGATTGCCTCAGCCGCTCCTCGGTGGGTGGGCGCCCCGTGTCCACCGCGCGCTGGAGCGCCGTCAATTGCAGACTCAGCGCGGACAGGGGAGTGCGCAGCTCGTGCGTGGCGATGGCCACGAACTCGTCCCGCGCGGCCACCGCCTGCTCCGCCTGCTGGAAGAGCCGCGCGTTGTCCACCGCCAGCGCCGCGCGCCAGGCTAGATCTTCGAGGAACGCGAGGTCGCGTTCGGTGTAGCGGCGCGCCGGGTCCTGGCTCACCACCGACAGCACCCCCAGCGTGCGCTCCCGGGCGATGAGCGGCACCATCATGACGGAGCGCGGGCGCAGTTGCTCCAGCACGGCCCGGGGCTCGGGGTCCGTGATGCGGTCGTTCATGAAGGTCTCGGGCACCTCGGACATCAGCGCCGCCCGGCCCGACTCCAGGACCTGTCGGATGGGAGAGCCCGGCTGGTTGAGGGTCGAGAAGCGCGAGGACTCATCGAGGAGTCGCTGTTTGCCGGGTTCACGCGACACCGCCGCGACCCGCTCCAGGTGCTGCCCGTCCGCGGAGAGCACGTCCACCAGGCAGTAGTCCGCCATGTGCTCGGCCACCAGCCGCGCGGTGTTCTCCAGCGTGGTGCGCAGGTCCAGCGACGCGGACAGCTGGGCGGTGGCCTCGGCGAGGAAGCGCAGTCCCTCCTCCACCCGCTTCTGCTCGGTGATGTCCAGCACTACCATGCCCACGCCCAGCGTCTCCCCCTTCGCCATCACCGGAAACAAGGAGGTGCGCACCAGGCGTGGCGGGGTGTCGGAGCGCGCAGACACCGTGTCGTCCAAGTTCAGCAGGGGCGCGCCGCGCTCCATCACGGAGCGCAGCATCCGCTCCACGTCACGGGTCTCCGCCAACTCTGGCAGCACTTCGTGCACGCGGCGTCCCAGGTGCTCCTCGGGAGGCTTGCCGTTGATGGTCGCCAGCACCGGGTTGATGTGGACGTAGCGCAGCTCGCGGTCCACGAAGCCCATGCCCACCGGTGAGGCTGCGAGGAAGGACTCCAGCACCGCCAGCGAGGTGTCACGTGCCCTCAGCGCTCCCTGGGTCTCCCGGAGGAGCCGGGCATGCTCCACCACGAAGGCCACGCGCCGGGCGAGCTCCTCGGCGTACCCCAGCTCTCGCTGTGTGTAGTGCCGGCCCGGCGTGGCGTGGATGAAGTTGATCATCCCCACCCGGCGCGCGCCCACCGACAGCGGCACCACCATGCAGGCGCGTGGCCCCATCAGCTCCATGGCCCGCAGGTGCTCGGGCGAGCGCGCGAGCGCGGCCAACGTCTCGTGGGAGAGCTCCGGGATGAGCAGCGAGCGGCCCTCGATGAACACCTTCGCCAGTGGACTCTGGCTGCCCACCTTGGGCGGGAAGTGCATCAGCCCGGGGATCAACGCCTGGTGGTGGGGCTCCCGGGCGGTGGCGGCCAGGCGGTGCAGCTCGCCGTCGTCGCCCACCACGTCAATGAGGCAGAAGTCGGCCAGCTGGCGCGTGGCCAGCCGCGCCATCGCCTGCAGCGTGCTCTCCCAGTCCAGCGACTCCACCAGCAGGCGCGTGGCCTCGGCGAGGAAGGCCTTGGCGTGCTCCGCCTGCCGCCGCGGGGTGATGTCCACCTTCACCGCCACTGCCCCGAGGATGGTGCCCTGCTCGTCTTTCAGGGCCGTGGTGGAGTGCAGCACCGTGCGCCGCACGCCGTCGAAGCCGATAATCTCCACCTCCTCGTTCACCACCGGCTGCCCGTCCCGCAGCGTGCGAGCCAGCGCCCACTCCTGTGGCTTCAGCCGCTGGCTGCTTCCGGGCCAGTAGCCCTCGAAGACGCCGTAGCCTTCCAGGCCCACCTGGGGCAGCGCGCCTCCCCAGATGGTCTCCGCGGCGGGGTTGGCCTCCACGAGCCGACCCTGCGCGTCCACGATGAAGACTCCCACGGGCATCATCCGCAGCAACGCTCGCAGGTGTTCGCGTTCCGCGAGCAGGGCTGATGCTTCCGGAAGACCGGGTAGGTTGGTGTCGGGCATGCCTGCGTGGATTCCCCCCCGCTCACACAATAGTGGCGCGTCCGGAAAAGGCGCGGGGGCGCGGAGCCCTGCGTCGTCCACTGCGCGTTTCTTCCGTCAGCCTGGCGGCGTGTGGCGGGGGCTTCCCACAAAGCGAGAAAGAGGCCGTGCGAGAAGGGGCCCGCAAAAGAAGAGGCGGCGCGCCCGGGGAGGGGATCCGGACGCGCCGCCCCGCCGCCAGCACCCGAAGGTGCCCGGCGGAAGTGCAGCCCTACTGCATGGATGTTCCAGTAGCCTTCCCAGGGGACTACCGGAGCATGTGGCGCCACGTCGCGCCGACACCGTGAGTTCTATCGGGGGGGTCTGACATGCCCGTGGGCCCCAGCGTCTCCCCAACGCCGGGGCCCACGGTTCCTCCGCCGACCGCGACCCTCGTTCTACACGGAGGGTCTGACACGCCTACGCCCCCAGTGGTTCCACCGCCTGGACTGACGCGCTCCGGCTTGATTCCGGTGCTGGAGGGAGCCTAATTCCCACTTCCTGCGACAGAGAGGACTCAGGACGATGGCGATTCGATGCGTGGTGCTGGATTTCGACGGGACCTTCACCGACGTGGCGGCGGAAGGCGCGCCCTTCGTCCAGCACTTCCGCAGGCGCCTGTCCGAGGAGCTCGGCCGGGACGTGATGGAGGCGGGGTGGGCGGAGGTGGAGGCGCAGGTGGTGACCAGCACCGAGGAGCACGGCTGGGAGGTGGGAGGCCGCATCGTGGCGCCGGCCACGGCGGACCCGTACCTGCTGTCCAACTTCGTGGCGCGGCGGCTGTGTGAGCGGCTCGGGGTGCTGCCGGACAAGGTGGAGCGGGCGGCGCTGCTGGACAGGCTCTACCGCGAGGCCTACGCGCAGGTGGGCATGGCCTTCAAGCCCGAGGCGAAGGAGGTGCTGGAGGCGCTGCTCGACACGGGGCTGCCCATCCACGTCGTCACCAACGCGCACACGGACACGGTAGAGGCGAAGCTGACGAAGCTGGCGCCGCGTGGCCGTGAGCGCCTGCAGGTGTCCGGCGATGCGCGCAAGTTCCTCATCGAGTCTCCCGCTGCGCCCGATGCCGTCTTCGACGCCCTGCCCGAGACGATGCGGGTGGAGGGTTCGCTGGTGCGTCCCATCTTCCTGCGCCGCGGCCGTTACTACGAGGCGCTGCGCCGCATCTGGAATGAGACGGACACCTCCCCGGAGACGACGCTGGTGGCCGGCGACATCTTCGAGCTGGACCTGGCGATGCCCGCGGCGCTCGGGGCCAGCGTGCAGTTCGTGGCCCGCACCAACACGCTCGAGTACGAGCGCCAGGCGATCGCCTCGCTCGGGGCGCGCGGCGGTATGGACACGAGCCTGCGCGCCATCCTCCCGCGCCTGCGCGGCTGAGGCGCGTCAGGCGCTGCCCAGGCCCAGCTCGCGCACGCGGCGCTGGAGCGCGCGCTTGGAGACCTCGAGCCGCTGCACCATCTGGTCCAGGTCTCCCTGGCACTCGTGGAAGCAGCGGGAGATCTCCTCCGGGCTGAGGTCCCCGGCGGTGCGCAGCAGGGAGCTCTTCTCGATGAGCATGTAGACGGAGGCGCGGGAGATCCCCAGCCGCTCCGCGGTCGCCTTGAGATCCCAGTCGCTGGCGCGCAGGGCCGTCAGCAACTCCTGCTCCCCGACATCGGAGGGCTTGCGCCGGGTGGGGGACGTCTCCTCGGGGAGCGGTGTGTCCGCGGCGGTGCGCGCGGGGAGCGGGGTCGGAGCGTAGCCAGGGAGGGGGAGGACGGAGGCGTCCAGCTCCTGCTCGAGCCGCGCATCGACACGCAGGCCCGGCAGGCCGCGGCTGCCGATGACGAGCTGCCGGGTGACGTTGCGCAGCTGGCGGATGTTGCCGGGCCAGGCGTAGCGCACCAGGCGAACGGCGAGCGAGGCGGGCAGCCACGGCTCGGTGTGAGGGCCCGCGCCCGACAGCCGCTGCAGCTCGCCCGTGGCCTTCAGCTCTTGGCGGGCGAAGTGGAGGAAGAGCGGGCCGATGTCCTCGCGGCGCTCGCGCAGGGGCGGCACCTGAATTTCAAAACCCGCCAGCCGGTGCAGCAGCGGCGCCTTGAAGACACCCTGACGGATGCGTTCCTCCAGGTTGGCGTCCGTGGCGGTGATGAGCCGCACGTCCACGGGCACTGGCGCGTGACTGCCCACGGGGAACACCTCGCCCGTCTCCAGCACGCGCAGCAGCGCCACCTGCACCTCGGGCGGAGCCTCGCCCACCTCATCCAGGAAGAGGGTGCCCCCGTGGGCGGCGCGGAAGAAGCCCTCGCGATTCTTGGCGGCGCCCGTGTACGCGCCCTTCTGCGCGCCGAAGAGCTCGGCGGAGACCAGCTCCTTGGAGAGGGCGCCCAGGTTGACGCTGATGAAGGGGCCGCCGCGGCGCGGGCTGTTCTGGTGGATGGCGCGCGCCACCAGCTCCTTGCCCGAGCCCGTCTCTCCTCGGACGAGCACCGGCACATCCAGGTCGGCCACGCGGAGGACGTCCTCGCGCACGCGCCGCACGCCCTCGCCCTGACCCACCATGCCCAGGTCCCCCGTGGGAGGCAGCTCGGGCGCGAGCGCCAGGTGGAGCAGCACCACCACGCGCTCGGCGAGCACGATCGGCACACCCGCTGCCACCTCCGCGGGAGTGAACTCTCGGCTTCCTCGGACGGGCTGACCCGCCACCCGCACCGGCGTGCCGTCCTCGGGCGCGAGCAGCCGCAGGCGCCCACGCGTTCCAGGCTCGAACTGCACGGGTTTGCGGCTGAGGAAGGGATCTCCCAGGGGCCGCGCCAGGAGGCTTCCGGGGTGGGAGAACTCGGGGGCATTGCGTGACAGGGACGCCGTCCTGCCCACGGCGGCCAACATCTCGAGCAGCAGGCGCTCTCCGATGCGCTCGGGTTGTGGATGGGAGACGAGTGTCAGGGCCGGCACGGTGCTCTGGGCGGGTCTCTCCCAGCCACGAAAGTGCGTGGCCGTCGTCGCCGAATCGTCGGAAATCTTCTTCTGCATGGAGCGCCCCCTGGGTACGGCGATCAACGTTCGTGAGTCTACACCGCTGGTTGGATGGGCCGAGGCCACCCGCCGGCGAGGGGGCGGGACTGGCCGCTCCCTTGGGAGCCGACCCCCATGCTGATGGACGTCTCCCCTCCAGAGCGCATCCGCACCTACGAAGCGCGCTACACCGTCTACACGGACGTGCCGCCGCCGCCGCCGGAGGTCCTGGCGGAACGTGAAGCGGCCAACAAGCCACCCCCTCCCCGGCCTCCCATTCCGGGCACCGTGGTGATTCCCTCCTCGGAATGGACGGAGGATGTGGAGGGCACCTCCATCACACAGGAGAACTCGTCCACACAGGAGAAGTAGGCTCGGGAAGTCGTAGCCACTCAGTCTCGGGGAGAGTCGATGAGAGGGATGCGAGGGTGGGTGCTCGGGTTGATGCTGCTGCTGGCGGGCTGCAAGACGCCGGGCAGCTACCGCGAGCCTGTCGCCTTGTTCCAACAGGGCAACACCAAGGCCAGCACCGCGCTGGGCCAGTACTACTCGGAGCTCAACCGTTTCGAGCGGGATGTCTACCTCGACGAGCGCCTATACGACCCAGCGCTGGAGGTGCTCGCCGCGGACGCGGCCGGTCAGCCCACGCCGCTGGTGGGGACGCTCTTCTCGCCGGAGTCCATTCAGGCGCGCATGGACGCCATCGCCCTGCTGGGGGTCTACGCCGAGCGCCTGGCCACCCTGGCTGGCGCGGAGAACGCGGGCAAGCTGCCCGAGGGGGCCACCGCCCTGGGGACGCAGCTCGGCTCCCTGGGTCAGCAGTTGCAGACGCTGGCGGGCAAGGGTGACTCCACGGCCAGCAAGTACGTGGAGCCGGTGACGACGCTGGTGGGCGTGGTGGGCTCACTCTTCCTCGAGGCCAGGCAGGGCCAGGCCCTCCAGAAGGGAATCGAGCAGGGCTCGCCGCAGGTAAACGCCATCATTAACCTGCTGGAGAAGGACATGGTGGAGGTGCTCGGGCCCCAGCGGCTCACGGGTGCCAAGCAGGCGCTGGCCTTCCGGGTGATGTACTACAACCTCCAGCGCGGAAAGCTGACGCTCGCCGAGCGCCGCGCCGTGCTGGACGACATCCGTCGCGCCTCCGAGTCCTACGAGGCGCTGGTGGTGGCCAACCCCGTGGAACTGGCCCGCGCCCTGCGTGACGCACACGAGGCCCTGCTGCGCTTCGCCCGCGCGGATCGCAAGCCGGAGTCCTTCGAGGAGCTCTCCGCCGCCATGCAGTCCTTCCGGGGCCGGGTGGAGACCGCCGCCGCCGCTGTCCAGCGCATCCGCGAGCCCCAGAAGGAGTGACGCCATGGTCTTCGACACCCAGACGTTGACCCGTATTGTCGAGCGCAGCTTCGACCTGTCGATGAGTGGCGCCCTTCCGCAGGAGACCCGTGCCGAGTACCTCGCCCACGGCAAGCGGCTGCGCGAACTGCTGATGCGGCTGTTGGGCGCGCGCTTCGACGCGGAGTCGGCCGAGTTCAAACAGGCCACTGACGCCATGCACGAGACCAACCACGCCCTGACCGAGGCGGCCGAGGACCTGCACAAGGTGACCCAGGCGGTGGGCCGGCTGACCGAGCTCGCGGGCTACCTGGATCAGGCGCTCAAGGTGGCCGGGCGGGTCCTCACCTGAAAACACGAAGCCCCGCGTCCCTCAAGAGGGAGCGCGGGGCTCGGGTGAAGCTTCAGTCCGAGGTGACGCGGATCAGATCTTGGCGCCAGCCGTGGGCTGGAACATGTCGTTGAACTCGGCGAGGGCCTTGTTCAGCGCGGCCTTGATCTCATTGGTCAGCTCGCGCTTGGCCGCGATGTCCTTGGCGATCTGCGGGTAGCGGCCGTCGGCGAACTCGATGAACTCGCGCATCCAGCGCACCACGTCGGACACGGGCACCTGGCGGATCCACCCGCGCTTGTTGGCGTCGTCGCGGTTGGTGGCGGCGTAGAGCTGCATGACCTGCTTCTCGACGGGCATGGGCTCGTACTGGCCCTGCTTGAGCACCTCCACGAGGCGGGCGCCGCGCGCCAGCGTCTCCTGGGTGGCCTTGTCGAGGTCCGAGCCGAACTGGGCGAAGGCCGCCAGCTCGCGGTACTGGGCCAGGTCCAGCTTCAGGGTGCCGGCCACCTGCTTCATGGCCTTGATCTGCGCGGCGCTGCCCACGCGAGACACGGAGAGACCGACGTTGATGGCCGGGCGGACGCCGGAGAAGAAGAGGTCCGTCTCGAGGAAGATCTGCCCGTCGGTGATGGAGATGACGTTCGTCGGGATGTAGGCCGACACGTCACCGGCCTGCGTCTCGATGATGGGGAGGGCCGTGAGGGAGCCGGCGCCCTCGGCGTCGGACAGCTTGGCGGCGCGCTCGAGCAGGCGGCTGTGGATGAAGAACACGTCGCCCGGGTAGGCCTCGCGTCCCGGCGGCCGGCGCAGCAGCAGCGACAGCTGGCGGTAGGCCACGGCCTGCTTGGACAGGTCGTCGTACACGATGAGCGAGTGCATCTTGTTGTCGCGGAAGTACTCGCCCATGGCCACGCCGGCGTACGGCGCGAAGAACTGCATCGGCGCGGGGTCCGACGCGTTGGCCGTGACGACCACGGTGTACTCCATGGCGCCGAAGCGGGTGAGCTTCTCCACCACCTGGGCCACGGTGGACTGCTTCTGGCCGATCGCCACGTACACGCAGAAGACGTTCAGGCCCTTCTGGTTGATGATGGCGTCCACGGCGACGGCCGTCTTGCCCGTCTGGCGGTCACCGATGATGAGCTCGCGCTGGCCGCGGCCGATCGGCACCAGGGCGTCCAGGGCCTTGATGCCCGTCTGCAGGGGCTCGTGCACGCTCTTGCGCTTCACGATGCCGGGGGCCTTCACCTCCAGCTTGCGCACCTCGGTGGCCTGGATGGGGCCCTTGCCGTCCACCGGCTCGCCCAGCGCGTTCACCACGCGGCCCAGCAGGCCCTTGCCCACGGGAACCGAGGCGATGGTGCCGGTGCGCTTGACCAGGTCACCCTCACGGATGTCCTTGAAG
Organism: Archangium minus; assembly: GCF_044360475.1. Lineage (NCBI taxonomy): Bacteria > Pseudomonadati > Myxococcota > Myxococcia > Myxococcales > Archangiaceae > Archangium > Archangium minus. The sequence goes on along the minus strand of NZ_CP043494.1, from coordinate 12,108,206 downwards.
TCACCCATGATGGCGACGCCGACGTTGTCCTCCTCGAGGTTGAGCACCAGGCCCTTCACCCCGTTGGTGAACTCCACCAGCTCGCCGGCCAGCACGCCCTCGAGCCCGTAGATGCGGGCGATACCGTCGCCCACGGAGAGCACGGTACCGGTCTCGGCGACGGTGACCTTCTTGCCGTAGTCCTTGATCTGCTCCCGGATGATTCTGCTGATCTCGTCGGCGCGGATTTCCATCTTGCGTCCTTGCACAGGGGCGGCCGGTGGGAATGCCGCCAGAGAAACTTGAATTGGCCGGGCCCCCTTACCACGCGCACCCCCCCACCGCAACGCGCAAGGGCGCCCAGAGGCACGCAGTGTCATCGGCGCTGTAAGGGGCACTAGGGGGAGGGATTTCCCTCTAAGCGCCCGGAGCATGCCGGGGCAGCCACACGATGAAGCGCGTCCCCAACCCGACGCCTGACTCCACCGAGATGCGGCCCGCATGGGCCACGACGATCTGCCGGGCGATATATAGGCCCAGCCCCAGGCCATCGCCACTGGCGCGCTTGCCACGCTTGAAGGGCTCGAACAGGGTCGCTCGCTCCTCCAGCGGGACGGGCGGCCCCTCGTTCCGTATCGTGAGGGTGATGCCATCAGCCGACCCGGACACCTTCACCTCCACCGGGGTGTCCGCGGGGCTGTGTTGCACCGCATTGCCCACCAGGTTGTCCAGCAGCTGACCCAGCCGCGACTCGTCCCAGCTTCCCCGGACGTCGCCCTCCACCTTGGAGACGACGAGCCGGGTAGGGTGCGACACCTGGAACTCCTCCACCACCCGCTCCACCAGCTTCTCCAGGGAGAGGGGCGTGGGGCGCACAGGAAGGCCTCCGGCCAGCCGCGCGCGCGTGTAGTCCAGCAGCTCACGGATCATCCGCTCCATGCGCCGAGCGGCGGTGTCCACGTGCATCACTTGGCGAGCCTGGGTCTCCGTGAGCCCGCCCGCGCGCTGGAGCGCCCCCACGCTGAGCTGGATGGCATAGAGCGGGGAGCGCAGGTCGTGCCCCACCACGCCCAGGAGCTGCTCCCGGAAGGCGTCAGCGCGGGCTGTCGCCTCCTCGGTGGCCTTGCGGGCGCTGATGTCCCACACGGCGGTCATCCGCACGTTTCGTCCGGCGTACTCCACCATCCGTCCCAACACCTCTAGGAAGAGCCGCTTGCCGTCGGAGCGCAGCCCCGTCAGCTCATAGGGAGACTCCACCTGCCGGGACGTGGCTTGCTGGACCGCTTCGCGCGACTCGGGTGCGACCCAGCGCGTGATCGGCTGACCCACCATCTCCTCGGGCGTACTGGCAAACAGGCTGGCCAGCGAGCGGCTGGCCTCGAGGATGATGCCTGCCTCATGAAGGAAGAAGCCATCGCAGGACACGGCTACGAGGCCTCGCAGCCGCTCCTCGCTCTCGCGCAGGGCCAGCTCCTGCGTCACGCGCTCCGTCTCGTCCTCTAACGTCAGACTGACGCCCGAGCGCATCCCGCCCGAAGAGGCTGGAAGCACTGACACGCGGAAGTGGCGCACGCTGCTGCCCAGCGAGCCCCCAAACACCCCCGACACCCGCCCGCCCAACACCGTCTCGCCCGCGAGGGCCCGGCTCAGCAGGGGGGCCAGCGCCGACGCGAGTCCGGGCCAGACTTCTCCCGTCGTGCGGCCGTCATACGAGGTGCCAGGCACCCCGCTCAGCGTGATGAGCGCGTTGTTGACGAAACGAAAGCGCAGCTCCCTGTCGAGGAAGGCCAGTCCAAGGCCTGGTGCCTGGAGCAGTGCCCCAAAGCAGTGCAAGGCCTCCTCGGGCAGAGAGGGGACCGGACTGACTGCGTGAGGGCGGTTGAGGACTGGCTGCGCCATGGATGGAAGAAGGCACGGGAGAGAACCCGTGCGGTCACCATACCCGTTCCATGGCCTGCTGGGAATACCGGGCTTGCCGGGAAGTGGGGAGGACCCGACAACACTGCTTCCTCCCGAGTAGGACAGCCGAGCAGGCTAGCGCTGCTTGAGCTCGCGGCGCATCTGCTCAAGCTGGGTGCGCAGGGTGCCGTCGTAGAGGGTGCTGCCCACCTGGGCGGACACGCCACCGAGGACGGTGGGGTCCACGCGCGCCTCCAGCACGACGTTGCGCTGGGTGAGCGTCTTGAGGGTGCCGGCGAGCTGCTGGAGGGTGTCCGCGGGGAGGGGCACCGCGCTGGTGACGTGGCCGCGCAGACGTCCAGCCTGGGCATCCGCCATGTCACGGTAGAGGCGGGCGATGTCCGGCAGGTAGATGAGCCGGTTGCGATCCACCAGCAGGCGCAGGGTGTTGCCCAGCACGGGCTCCACCGGGCCGAGCGCCTTGAGGAGCGCCTCCATCACGCGGGTGCGCTGCTCGCGGGAGTAGGCGGGGTTGAGCAGCACGTCCTCCAGCTCGCGGTTCTGCGCGAGCGCACCGGAGAAGGTCGAGAGCTGCTCGGACACGGCGTCGGCGCGGCCAGTCTCAGTGGCGACGTCGAGGAGCGCGCGGGCGTAACGGCGGGCGATGGACACGTTCACCATGACGCGGCGGCGCTTAGCACGCCCCCCGTCCAGGGGCAATGCTGGGAGTGTACCCTGTGCGGGGTCTCCAATAAGTTCCCCTGGGGTTGTTCTCCGGGAGAGGAGTGAAGGGGGCCTCTGGAATCGTGCATCTCCGGCGTATCATGGGAACACGGGCCTCCGCTTGCAGCCCCCGGACTCCGGCCCCTCCTTCAATGCGCGACCCCGTCATCGGCATCGACCTGGGCACCACCAACAGCGCCGTGGCCTCCGTGGAGGAGGGGCGGCCCCGCATCATCCCCTCGCGCTCGGGAGGGCGGCTGACGCCCTCCGTAGTGGGACTCACCCCCAAGACAGCCGAGCGCTTAGTAGGCGCCAAGGCTCAGGCGCTCGCCGAGGAGCACCCCGAGTGCGTGGTGTGGGCCACTAAGCGTTTCATCGGGCGGCGCTTCACCCCGGAGCTCGTGCAGGCGGCCAAGGCGGTGGTTCCCTACCCGCTGGCAGGCGGCAACACCGGGGACGTGCGCGTGAAGATGGCGGGGCGCACCGTGCCTGTCACCCAGGTGGCGGCCATGATTCTGGGCGAGCTGAAGCTGGACGCCGAGGCGTACTTCGGTCGCGCGGTGAACAAGTGCGTCATCACCGTCCCGGCCAACTTCGATGACGGCCAGCGCCAGGCCACGCGCGAGGCGGCCACCATCGCCGGGCTGGACGCCATCCGCCTCATCAACGAGCCCACTGCCGCGGCGCTCGCCTACGGGTTGTCGCGCGGCTTCCAGGGCCACGCGCTCGTGTTCGACCTGGGCGGCGGCACCTTCGATGTCACCGTCTTGGAGATAACGGATGGCGTCTACGAGGTGAAGGCCACGGGGGGAGACCCGTCGCTGGGCGGCGAGGACTTCGACCTGAAGATTGTCGACTGGCTGCTGGCGCAGGTGGACGACAACCACCGTGAGCTGGTGCACCGCGACGCGGTGTCCATGCGCAAGCTGAAGGTGGCCGCGGAGCAGGCCAAGCGCGAGCTGACGGATTACGAGGAGACGCTCATCTCGCTGGCGGGCCTGGGGGACCACACCCAGCCGGCGCGCAAGCTGACGGGCCTGGAGACGGCGCTCACGCGCGACTTCTTCGAGCAGCTGTGCGAGTCGTTGTCCAAGCGCTGCATCGCCGTCTGCGAGTCGGTGATGAAGGACGCGGGGATGGATCCACGCTCGGTGGACACGGTGCTGCTGGTGGGTGGCATGACGCGCGTGCCCCTCATTCGCCGGCTGGTGGGGGACTTCTTCGGCAAGAAGCCCTCCACGGAGGTGAACCCGGACGAGGCCGTGGCGTTGGGCGCGGCCATCCACGCGGATGAGCTGGCGCGTCAGTCAGGCGCGGCGCTGCTGCTGGACGTGGTGGGCAGCTCGCTGGGCGTGGGCGTGATGGGCGGGCGGGTGAAACACCTCATCCCCCGCAACAGCGCGGTGCCCGTGGTGGCCAAGGACGTCTTCCATCCGAGCACCCATGGGCAGACGGAGGCGCGCATCCCCATCTACCAGGGCGAGAGCGAGCTGCAGGACGAGAACCGCAAGCTGGGCGAGGTGGTGCTGCGCGACCTTGAAGTGGGCTCGCGCGGGGACACGCCGCTGGAGGTGACGTTCGAGCTGTCGAACGAGGGTACGTTGTCGGTCCGTGCCACGGACCTCAAGACGGGGCTGAGCGAGGCGGTGCGGCTGGAGGCACGTCCAAACCTGCCGGGACAGGAGGCCGAGCGGCTCGTGAAGGAGCAGGCCTCGTACGCGCAGAGGCAGGCGCAGGCGGACGCGAAGAAGACGGAGGAGACGTTCCGCAAGCTGCTGGAGCGCGGCGAGAAGCTGGCGAAGGTGTTGCAGCGCACCGCGGAGGAGAACCCCAGCGATCAGGCGGACGCGGCGATGGTCAACGTGAGATCGCTGCTGGCGTCCGGTCACGCCGCCCTGGAGGCCCGCGATGCCGAGCAGTGCGCCCAGGTGGCGCGCCAGCTCACGCAGCTTCTGTCGGGCCGCTGACGACGCACCCACGGAAAACAGAGGGGCCTCGACTTTTCGAGACACTTCTCGCCCGCCGCGCGCCTCCAACTCCTTGGAATCCCGAGCGTCTGGTGGTGCTCCTGCTTCTGGCACACGGGTGGCACTGCCCGCGCCGCGGCCGGAAGATGATCCAAGGAGTCAGGGATATGCGGAAGAACCACGGTGGGTTGGCGCTCGCACTGCTGGGACTGATGGGGTGCTCTGACAAGAGCGACATCCCCGAGAACCAGCCGGTGCAGATGCAGGCACGGATGGAGGCCTTCGGCAGTTGCGAGGCGCTCGAGTCCTATATCGAGGATGCCGCGGTGCTCGACATGCGCACCTCGATGGAGCGCTCCAAGCCGTCCTATTGGAAGGGGCGGGGCGGGGGTTGGTGGGGGGGCGACCCCATGCCGGTGGATAATGCGGCCCCCCCGGGGGCACCCGCGGAAGGCGGGGGCTCGTCCGGGCCGAACAACCACACGGGCACCAACAACCAGGTGGCCGGCGTGGACGAGGCCGACTTCGTGAAGAACGATGGCACGCGCATCTTCGTCCTCTCCGGGCAGAAGCTGTACGCGCATCGCTCCTGGCCGGCCGAGTCGCTGCGCGCGGAGTCCTCGCTGCAACTCGAGGGCTGGCCTCGGCAGATGTTCCTGCGTGGCGACAGGGTGATCGTCTTCTCCGAGGTGTACCAGCCCCTTCCGGGGACGAGCGGAGGTGGGTGCTCGTACCTGGGGCCCTGCTACTCCTCTTCTTCCAGTATCGCCTTCACCAAGGTGACGACGGTGGACGTGTCCAACCTGGCCGCGCCCCAGGTGACCGGCGAGCTGTTCCTGCCAGGCGGCTACCACGACGCACGGCTCGCGGGCAGCTCGGCGCGGCTGGTGTTGCGCGATGCCTTCCATTGGCCCGCCGGCCTGCGCTGGTGGCCTGACTACTCGCAGGAGCTCTGGGAGGACCAGGAGCGGCTGGAGAAGGAGATCGACAAGCTCATGGCGAGCAACGAGCAGCTCATCCGCTCGAGCTCCCTGTCGAACTGGTTGCCCGAGGGTCGGTACAAGCGTCCGGATGGCTCCGAGGCGACGGTGGGCCACGACTGCCGGAGCTTCCACAAGACGAACGCGCCCACCCGGCTGGGCTTCGTCACCGTGGCTTCGCTCGACCTGGATGCGCAGGTGGCGCAGTTCCCGGGCCGCACCACGCTGGTGACCGAGCCGGGCGAGGTGTACGCCACCGAGAGCGCGCTCTACCTGGCGGCGCGCCACTGGTGGTGGTGGCCCGAGGTGGGGCAGTCGGATTACACCTACGTGCACAAGCTCGACCTGACCCAGCCGCACCGCGCCACGTACGTGGCCAGCGGCACGGTGGAGGGCACCCTGCTGAACCAGTTCAGCATGGACGAGCACCAGGGGGTGCTGCGCGTGGCCACCACCCTCTCTTCGCTGGTGGCGGAGCCGGGGAATAACTGGGGGCGCATCGAGACGAGCAACCGCCTGTCCACCTACCGCGAGGAGAATGGCCAGCTGAAGCTGCTGGGGCAGAGCGAGGAACTGGCCAAGGGCGAGCGCATCTACAGCGCGCGTTTCCTCGGCAACAAGGGCTACGTGGTGACGTTCCGCCAGGTGGATCCGCTCTTCACCTTCGATCTGTCCGACCCGGCGCACCCGCGCAAGGTGGGCGAGCTCAAGGTGCCGGGCTTCTCCTCGTACATCCACCCGCTGGGGGACAACCACCTGCTGACCGTGGGGGTGCACATGGCGGAGAACGGCGACTGGCGGTCGCGCGCCATCAAGCTGTCCCTCTTCGATGTGTCGGACCTGGCCAACCCGCGCGAGGCCTTCACGCAGGTGGTGGGCACGTCCTCCGGCTTCAGCGAGTCGCTCTATGACCACAAGGCCTTCAACTACTTCCCGGCCAAAGGCACGTTGGCCATCCCCTTCGCGGACTGGACGCAGCAGTACTACAACGGGGACTACTGGAACGGCTTCGTGAGCGAGCTGCGCGTCTTCCACGTGGACCCGGCCACCGGCTTCACCCCCGTGGGCGCGATCTCCATGAAGGACGTGTTCCAGACGGTCAATTACAACCAGTGGAGCTATAGCTACGTGCCGTACGTGCGCCGCAGCGTGATGGCGGATGACTACGTGTACGCCATCACCGATGCCGGCGTGCGCGTGTCACACGTGAGCAACCTCTCCCAGCCCCTGGCCACCTCGCGCTTCGCTCCCATCACCTACCCGTGACGCGGCGCACCTTCTCAGGCGTGGACTGACGAAGGCGCATGGCCGGTCGCTTGGCGCATGAGCGGCCGGCTGATGGGTCAGGGGAGCGGGGGTTGGGGCGTCGGGGGAGACGACTCGGCATTCGCCGTGGAAACCCGCTATAGGGCACCGCTCCCATGTCCGCCTCAATCCCCAGCCGTCGCGAAGAGTTCCGAGAGCTTTGGAAGCTCGCCCTGCCCATCGCCATCGCCCAGGCGGGCCAGTCCCTCATGAGCTTCGTGGACACGGCGGTGGTGAGCCGGGCGGGCACCGAGGCGCTGGCGGCGGTGGGCCTGTCCACCGCCGTCTTCTTCGCCATCAGCAGCTTCGCCATGGGGCTGATGATGGGCGTGGACCCCCTGGTGTCTCAGGCCTTTGGGGCGGGCAACGCATCGCGTGCGCGGGCGCTCCTCTGGCAGGGCAGCTATCTGGCCGTCATCGTGGGCCTGGTGCTGGCGGTGCCGCTGATGGTGGTGCCGAGGCTGCTGCCCTATTTCGGGGTGGAGTTCGCCGAGCGGTCCCAGTTCCAGGACTACCTCGACTGGCGGGCGCCGAGCCTGCCCTTGATGCTGCTCTTCATCAATACGCGCTCCTATCTCCAGTCGGCGGCGCTCACTCGCCCGCTGGTGGTGGCCACCGTGGTGGCCAATGTCTTCAACCTGGGCGCGGACATCCTCTTCGTCTTTGGAGGAGAGGTGCTGCCGGAGTGGTGTGGGCCGCTGCGCCTCATCCCGGCCATGGGGGTGAAGGGCTCGGCTATCGCGACGCTGCTGTGCTGCATCTTGCAGTGGGCCCTCGTCGCGTGGGCCGTGCGCCAGGTGCCGGTGCCTGGGGGAATCCCCTCGGTGCGGCCGGTGCGCTCCGACATCCTCCAGGCGCTGCGGGTCGGTGTGCCCATCGGCCTGCACATCGCGGCGGAGGTGGGCGTCTTCTCGCTCGCCGGAGTGCTGGCGCGATGGCTGGGTCCGGAGAGCATGAGCGCGCACCAGATTGCCATCTCCTTTGGCAGCCTCTCCTTCACGGTGGCCGTGGGCATCGGCAATGCGGGCAGTGTGCGGGTGGGGTGGGCCGTGGGCTCGCGCAACACTCCGCGGGCGCGGCTGAGCGGGTTGATGGCCTTCGTCTCGGGCGCGGGCTTCATGTCGCTGAGCGCGCTCATGTTCGCACTATTTCCCCGGCAACTGGCGGAGCTCATGGGCACGCCGGCCGAGGTGATGCCCCTGGTGGTGCCGTTGTTGATGGTGTGCGCCGTCTTCCAGATTTCCGACGGCATCCAGGGCGTGGGCGCGGGCGTGCTGCGCGGGGCGGGGGATACGCGCTTCACCTTCTACGCCAACATGGTGGGGCACTACGGGGTGGGCCTGCCCGTGGCGCTGCTGCTGGGCTTCGGGTTGAAGCTCGGCGTGTTCGGCATCTGGTGGGGCCTGTGCGCGGGGCTCACCGCCGTGGCGCTCGCGCTCTTCTGGCGCTTCTATCGCCAGAGCGCGGGCACCTTCCAGCCCTTGGAGGCGTAATGCTCCGAGCGCTGCTGCTCGGACTTCTGTTGGCGGTGGGGGCCGTACCCCGTCCGGTCTGGGCCACATCGCCTTCTTCGGTGGTTTCCCCGGTGCAGGCCAGCCTGCTTGCTGCGGACTCCATCCGATTCAAACTGCTGGCGTACCTGGCGCGTGGTGACATCGTCGGCGCCATTGCGTTGTACGAGGCCGAAACGGGACAACCGGCGCCTGCGTGGTTGATGGACCTGCAAGGGGCCTACAGCGTCGCGAATCAGGCAGCCGGCAAGTGCCAGCAGGTGGCTCGTATCATCTACACCGCCTTCAGCAAGCTTGGCCAGACGCCGCAGTACATCGCGTTCAAGGCCAATCAGCGTGAGCAGTACATGGTCTTTGAGCTGGCGAATGGAAAGGACGCTCCCGTTACACGCAGTGGCTACCATGTGGCTGTCAAGGTTGGGGACGTGATCCATGACGCCTATACAGGGCCGCTTGGGATGACGCTTTCCGATTATCTGTCCCGGCTGCATGCTCGCCAAGGAGTTGCTTGGGAGATGGTGTCTACGCCATGAGTGACGGCAACGCTTCGGAGGGGCAGGCTCCTCGCCCCGCTGTGTACCTGCTCGATTATTTGATGCGCATGCGGCAGGACAATCTGAGAAGGCAATTACTGCTGAACATGGGCGACATCGACATCACCCGGATGGTGGCCTTCGTCGATGGCTACCGCGCCTGTCAGTTCGCCAACGGCCTCGAGGATGTGGAGTACGGTCTCTTCTGCGACTGGCTCCGCGACGTGAAGCAAGAGTTCCCCACGGACGGCTGGGCCGCCAAGTACCTCCGGGATTGTGATGGCGACCACGAGTGTGCCATCCGGAAGTTCTTCGACTTCATCGCAGAGTTCGTCGCCCTGCGCGAGCGTGAGCGGCAGGGCAGCTGAGTCCTCACCACGGCAGGTAGTGTTGAATCATCTGCCGCCACACCGGCCAGTCGTGCGTGCCTCCCCACCAGATGGCCAGGTGGTTGCCGATGTCCTTCGACCACAGCAGCTTCGAGAGGTTCTCGTTCGACGGCCGGCAGAAGTCGTGCTCGCCCACCGCCAGCACCATCTCCACCCGCCTCAGCGCCGTGAGCTGCGCCGTGTCGCTCACCCCCGGCAGCCACTGCATGCACGAGTGGTAGTACACGCTCTCGTCCTGGTGGCCGTCGAGGAAGTCCTCCGCCTCGAACTTGCCTCCCATCGACAGCAGGCGCCGGAAGGTGTTCGGGTGCCGCAGCCCAATGTTGTACGTGTGGAAGCCGCCGAAGCTGCATCCTCCCAGCGTCAGCCGGCCCCCCGTGCTGCGTGACATCAGCAGCGGCACCACCTCGTGTACCAGGTACTGCTCGTACGCGTCGTGCCTCGCCACGCGCTCATGCGGGTGGATGGACGTGTTGAACCAGCTCTCCTCGTCCACCGAGTCCGGGCACACCACGATGTAGCGCCCCGCCTGGATGCGATCCGCGAGCGCCCCGATGAGCCCGAAGTCCTCCGCCTGGTAGAAACGGCCCTTGCTGGTGGGCAGCAGCAACACCGGTTCCCCGGAGTGTCCGAAGAGCAGGACCTCCATGTCCCGGCCCAGGCGCGAGCTGTACCAGCGATGGTATTCGCGATTCATGGCCCCACCTTACCTTCCGTCCACGGGCCGCAAGCGGATTCCCACCCCGAGGCACGGGGTGTCGCGCGACAGTGAACAGCTGGTGGGGAACCCACCCGCTCAGAAGCGCAGCGTGGGGCCCAACAGGATGGAGTGCAGGGGCTCGGCGCACTTCTCGAGCGTGTCTGATTCGATGCTGTCCACGCGCACGTCGCACCACTGCCAGGCCGTGGAGACCGTGAGGCCCAGGTGGTCTCCAAACCACGCGTCCACGCCGAGCCGCAGCGCCGTGCTCAGCCCGTCATGCAGCATCCGCCGCGGTGAGCCCTCCTGCTCCGCGGGCAGCGTCAGCGGCGTTGAGCGGCTCTGCGCCACGCGCAGCCCGACCCACGGGTTCACCCCACTGTCCCGCAGGAAACGCAGCCGCAGCTCCAGTCCCAGCGAGCGGTAATCCAATTGCAGCTGTTGCTCCTGAACGCTCCGCGCGCTCCACGTCTCGGCACCCTCACCCACCACCCCCAGCGACAGCCCGAAGGGAGTCTCGACTCCCAGGTAGGCCTGGAGCCCACCTCCCATGGCCCTGATTCCCGAGGTGTGATCGATGATGAAGCCGGTGCTGGCCGCGGCATAACCCCGCCACCCTCCGGCTGCCGATGTTCCCGACCACAACGCCACCACCAGGCTTCCGAGGCTCGCAACGCGTCGCATGAGGCGCCGGAGCTTAGCCCAGACCCGCCCCATCAGGTCTACCCGCACAATGTGTACGTTGGGCGGCGGGCATTCGGCGGGGCGGAGAGCCGAGTAGAGTCCACCTTATGTCTCTCTCCTTCGATGTGGCTGCTGGCTCCGTGCGCGACGCCCTCTCTGACGCCGGACGCGGCTTGGTGGAGCGTGAGGCCCTGGTGGAGCTGGTGGCGCTGTGCGCCGTGGCCGGCGAGCACCTGCTCGTGGTTGGTCCGCCGGGTACCGCCAAGAGCGAGGCCGTGCGCCGCACCGCGCGGGCGCTCGGGGGCACTTACTTCGAGTACCTCCTGGGTCGCTTCACCGAGCCCTCCGAGATTTTCGGCCCGGTGGATCTCCGCAAGCTGCGCGAGGGCCTGGTGGAGACGGAGACGGCCGGCATGCTGCCGGAGGCCGAGGTGGCCTTCCTCGACGAGGTGTTCCTCGGCTCCACTGCCATCCTCAACACGCTGCTGGGCCTGCTCAACGAGCGCGTCTTTCACCGCGGCCACACCCGCATGCGCTGCCCCCTGCGCGTGTGCGTGGGCGCCTCCAATGCTCTGCCCGACGACGAGGCGCTCGCCGCCTTCGCCGACCGCTTCCTCGCGCGCACCTTCGTGGAGTCCGTGCCCGATCCGCGGCTGGAGGACCTGCTCGCCGGCGGCGCCTCGCTGTGGAAGGCGGAGGAGGCGCGCACCGCGTCCTTGGAGGCCCTGGATGTGCTCGCCCAGGCGGCGCGTGAGGCGGACCTCGGGCCGGTGCGTCCCCACCTGGCCCACGCGCTGCGCACCCTGCGGAGCGCCGGCATCGGCCTGAGCGATCGGCGCATGGTGAAGGTGCAGCGCCTGGTGTCCGCCGCCGCCGCGCTCGCCGGGCGCCGCGTTCCGGGTGTGGCCGACCTGTGGCCGCTCATCTACGCCGTGCCTACCCGCGAGGCCCAGGCGCTCGCGCGTGACGTGCTGCGCGAGCTGCTGGCTCACTCGGAGAACCCCGCCCTGGCCGCCGCCGCCCTCGAGGCCAGCGCCGGGCCTCTCGCCCGGGCCCAGAAGATTGCCCAGGCCGGGCGCCTCGCGCTCGCCGAGCGGCCCAAGGATGCCGATACCGAGGCCCTCTCCTCCTGGCGGCTGAAGCTGGAGGGCGTGGCGCGCGAGATGGACGCGGGCTTCGCCCCCGAGGCCCTGCCCGAGGAGCTGCGCACCGTGCGCGAGGAGCTCCGCGCGGCGCTCCTGTCCTCGGCCCCAGTCGAGACCGCGTCCGAGGCCGCCTAGGCGCGCACCCATGGAGTCTCAGGAACGACAGCCGGTGGCGTGGAGGCCTCGGAGCCAGCCGCTGCCCGCGCTCGCGGTGGCGGGCGTGGGGCCGGTGGCGCTCGCGCTCGCGCGCCGGGTGCTGACGGCGGAGGACGCGGTGCTTGCCCGGTGGAGTGGCGTGGCCGGGCCGGGCGTGCTGGTGCTGCTGGGAGACACGGAGTCGCTCCCGTGGGTGGATGGCGTCGTCTACCTCGGGCGAGACGCGGCGGCGCCCTCGCTGCTGCTGCCGTGCACGCTCGCACCGGAGGTGGCTCCCTCGCTGCTCGAGCGAGCACTCATCTCTCGGGCTCAGGTGGGGACTCCGCTCGCTGTGCTGCCTCGCGCGGGGCGCCTCGTGCCCGTGGGCGCGGCGCGTCCCGTCTCCCGCGTCACCCTGGGCTCGTGGTTGGCCAGGCAGGAGCGCCCATGAGCACGCTGCCCGAGGCGCTGCGTCCCTGGGCCGCGCAGCTCTCCCTCTTCCCGGAGGACCTCGCGCTCAGCGTGGGCGCCCACGTGGCGCGGCTGGCCGCGGCGCTCGGGCCTCTGCGCGCGCGCAACGAGAGGGAGGGCGGTGAGCCCCAGGGTTATGACGGCCTCTCCCGGCGCGGCTCTCCCGAGCGGCTGCTCATGAGCGAGTGGCTCATGGCCCTGGAGGCCCCAGACGAGTTCGTGCGCCGCGCGGCTTTTGGTGAGCAGGCCTACCTCCGAGTCGCGTACCGTCAGCCCCAGGGCGGGCGCCGCACCGTCGCCCTGCTGGATGCCGGGCCGGAGCAGTTTGGCCCGCCTCGCATCGCGCACCTGGCGCTGCTGGTGGTGCTCGCCCGGCGTGCCGAAGCCGTGGGCGCGAGCTTCGCCTGGGGCGTGCTCCAGTCCGATCCCCGGCAGAAGCCTTTCTCTTCCGTCGACGCCGCCTCCGTCGGTCAGTGGCTGAGGGCTGTCAGCGCTGTGCCTCCCACGGAGGCTCGGCTCGCCGAGTGGCGTGAGGCGCTCGAGGTGGGGCACGCGCCCGACGACGTGTGGCTGGTGGGCGGTGCGCGGTTGTCACGGCTCCCGGGCTCCGAGCGCCTGTCGCGTGTGCTCGTGGACGAGGTGGTGGCTCCCGGCGCGAGGCGGCTCTCGGTGGAGGTGCGGCCCGCGTCCCGGCCCGCGCGTCAGGTGGTGTTGGAGCTGCCGCCTGTGCCCCAGTGCGTGAGGCTGCTGCGCGATCCCTTCGAGGCGGCCGTCGCTGCTCCCGTGCTGGACACGGGCACTCGTGCCATGGGCGCCATCCGCTTCTCCGCGGATGGGTTGCGGCTGATGCTGGTGTCCTCGGATGGCAGCGTCGCGGCACAGGCTCTCCCCCATTCGCCTCGCGCCACCACGCCCAAGCCCAAGCAGTACCCTCCCGTGCCTGGCGAGCCCCTGGTGGCCGTGGGCTGGCGCCGCAGCGGAGGGTTGATCTCCGTGACGCTGCGCGAGCGCTCCCTGTGCGTGTATGGCGCCTTGAAGGGCTACAAAGGTCGCGGCGTGACCTTCCCCCTGCCGGATGGGATGGCTCCACCCCGGTTGCAATGCCATGCCGGCGGGTTCCCCTTGGTGCTGACGCAGCCGCATCAGGACCGAGAGGTCGTGCTCCTGCTGGATGCCGCGGGCGTGCTCTACCAGCTCGATGGGGAGGCAGGGCGGGGCCGTACTGTCTCCATCCTCGACGAGGGTGTGACCGCGCTCGCCGAGCGCCGGGGTGCCCTCTTCTACGTGGCCAACCACAAGCCAGAGCCAACGACTGGGCACTCGCTGCAACTCGGGTTCTGGTCGCCGGAGAAGGCCTGGCTGCGGCCGTTGGAGGTGGGGGGTGATGGCGCCGCCTGGTTTGGCCATGTGAATGAAGCCGTCGAGGGCGAGGCGGGCCCGCTCTTGGTGCGCCCCCGCGGGAGCGGTCGCTTGCTGCTGATGCAGAAGCTGAGGTGCCTGGGTGAGCAAGACAAGAGCCCCTGGCGCACGGAATTCCTCACCCGGTTGGTGAACGTGGTGGGACCAGGCCCCTGTCTGCCGGGCTCGATGCGCTCGCTCGGACTGGTGATGTTGGAGGAGGACGCGCGCACCTTCTCCCTGGTGGCCGAGAATGGCACCGCCGAGAGACTGGTGTCGGCTCCGGCCCGGGTCGTCACCGCGTCCGTCAGTCACGCCCAGCCCGTGCTGGCCTGGCTCACGGAGACGGGAGAGGTGGGGGTGTGGAACTTCCAGTTCCGAGCCCTCGTCTTCCGCTCCACTTGGGGAGGAAGGTCATGAGCCTCGCGAGAGCGCAGCGGCCTCGCGCCCATGTCCACCGGGGCTCCGTGGACGTGGAGGCGCTCTGGTTCGACCCTGTGCTGCTGGGCGAGGCCGAGGTGCGCCGTCGTGTGCTGGCGGGTTGGTCGCCGGGAGCGGGCGTCTACGCGCTCGCCGGAGGCTTCCTGCTGCGACTGCCGGCACCGCGCCGGATGGAGTGCGCCGGAGCGCCAGGCCTGCCTTTCACGCTGGAGGGCGGCGTCCTGCTCTCCGCGCCCTTGTCGGCTTCCGAGCGCGAGCGACTCGCGCCTCCCCCGGGGGTTGCCGTGCTGGTGCGAGCGGGGACGGCGCGGGTGTATCCACTCGAGTCGTCGTCGCGGGTGGACATCTCGGCCTGGCTTGATGTGTCCGGCTGGGACGTGGTGCCCGTGGAGGGACTGGGCGCGCCGCCGCCACCCGTGGCTTCGCTCGAGCCCCTTGCTGCTCCTACACGCGCCACCTTCGGGGTCGCCGCTCTCGACCCGGAGGCCGAGGCGATGCGGGCGCGCATGGAGGGCCGCTCCGTCCCGGTGCCCGTCGCTCGTGCTCCGAGGCTGCTCGACCGGCTCCGAGCGTGGTGGCGTGGAGAGACGCAGCGGCCTGGCGCGGCAACTGTGGAGGCCAGGGGGGCTGCACGTGCTTCGCTCCTAAGTCGGCTCGGCGCGTGGTTGCGCGGGACGGGTGGTACGAGTGGTACGAGCTCCGCTCGCAGGACGCCGAGCCCCGCGACACAGCCATCGCGCTCGGGACCGGGACTCCTCTCCAAGCTTGCCGGATGGCTCGCGACCTCCACGCCGCTGGGCTCGCTGCTGGGCCGGCGCAAGGCGGAGTATGTGCGGCGGCTCTTTGAGCTCCTCGACGGGGGCAAGCTGGACGAGGCGCTGCGCTATGCGATTCCCCTGTCGAAGGGAGGCCTGACGGAGCAGGCGAGGCTGTCGCTCGGGTTGCCCGGCCCTCGGGAGCAGCTCGCCATCCGGCCACGCAATGGAGGCGTGACCAGCGTCTTCGGGGGTGGCGCGGAGGTGTACGACGCGCTCCGCGAGCGCTACCGCGAGGCCTTCCGGAAGCTGGCGCGCGAGGGCCGCATTGAAGAGGCGGCCTTCGTGCTCGCCGAGCTGCTGCACGAGGACGAGGAGGCTGTCTCCTTCCTGGAGCGCCACGGGCGGTTGCAGCTGGCGGCGGAGCTGGCCGAGGGGCGCAAGCTGGCGCCAGGGTTGGTGGTGCGGCAGTGGTTGTTGGCGAAAGACGTGCAGCGGGCGGTGGAGATTGCCCGGCGCTCGGGGGCCTTCGCGGAGGCGGTGTTGCGGCTGGAGCGCTCGCACCCTGCCGAGGCGCGTGTGCTGCGGCTCCTCTGGGGCGAGGTGCTGGCCCTGTCGGGAGACTACGCACGGGCGGTGGAGGTGGTGTGGCCGCTGGAGGATGCGCGGCAGCTCACTCGGACGTGGCTTGAGCGGGGTGTGGAGGCGGGAGGCGTCAGTGGGGCGCGGCTGCTGGCTCGCATGGCCCTGGCCTTCCCCGAGCGCTTCGAGGAGACCCGGGCCCGGGTGCTCGCGCTGCTCGACACGGAGGAGGCCGATGGCGCCGAGGCACGTCAGGCCTTCACGGAGGCACTGGCGCGCGAGGTGGAGCCGCGGAAGGAGGGCGTGGAGGTGGGCGTGGAGGTGGGCGTCGCGCTCCTGCGTCCGGCGGTGCGCGCGGTGCTGCGAGACCGAGCGGCCGGCTACCTCCCCTCGAAAGCCTGGGACATCCGGGCCCTGGTTCAGCTGACGGGAGACCCGGTGTTGAAGGCGGACCTGCCGCCATTGCCACGACAGCCCGAGCGAAGGGACTTCCTGTCCGAGGGGATGCCGAAGAGCCATGTCTACGGCGCGGGAGAGGGCGGGCCCTGGAGCATCCACGACGCGGTGCCCCTGTCCGGAGGGCGGATGTTGGTGGCGCTCGGCGAGGCGGGGGCCCGGCTCGTCACGATGGACGGCCGGTGCGTGGCGCACTTCGACGTGCCTGCCTTCTCTCTGGTGCTCTCGGTGCACGAGGACCGGGCGCTGGCGCTCGCGCCGCGAGGAGGGTTGAAGCGTCTCTCCCGGTTGGACCTGGCGCGGCGCCGGGCCGAGCCGTGGTGTGACCTGCGAGCGGATGCCTTCGCCCCGGTGTACGACGGGAGCCTGTGGTTCCTCGCCGTGGAGGACACGGTGATGGCGGTGGATGCGCTCGCCGCGGAGCCTCGGGCGCTGTGGCGGGTGCCACAGGTGGGCGGGCGGGTGCTAGCGGTGGCGGTGGGGCCTTCCGAGATGAGCTTCGCCACCCATACCGGGGAGGCGGAGATTGAGCGCTGGAGCTACTCCTTGCCGGACCCCACGTTGCGCTCGCGCCAGACGCTGCCTGGAGGGAAGGTGGAGGAGGTGCGGTCTCTCTCGTTGAGGAGGGATGGCGACCTGGCGGTGCTCGCTCCGGACGGGATGCGATGGGTGGGTCCTTCCGCGGGGCGTCTGGTGCCGCTGCCCACACCTACCGAGCGGGTGCCGAGGGAACTGGTGCTCGGTGGGGCCTGGATGGCGGCGGTGGATCACTCGCCGATCTGCGATCAGGTGTGGCTGATGGAACGGGGGCGGGGCAGGGAGCTCGTGCATTTCGTCTTCACGGGCGAGCACTCGGTGTCCGTGCGCTTCCTGAACGAGGAACTGCTGATCTTCGACACGGCAGGCCGGCTGACCCGGGTGGACCTGACGCGAGGCGCGGTGCGACGGGTGGTGCTGCGCTGAGCGTGGGCGCCGTGCTGGACGTTACTTTGTACTCAGCGCGACGAACTCGGCGACGAAGTCGAGGTACTTGCGGATGGCCTGCTCGTGATTTCCCCCACAGTCGCGGAGGTACTTGGCGGCCCAGCCCTCCGGAGGGAACTCGTGCTTCACGTCGCGAAGCCAATCTCGGAAGCGTCCGTACTCCACGTCATCGATGCCATTGACGACCTGGCAGGCGTGGTACCCGGTGACGAACCCGAGCAGGCGATCGACATCGGGTTCGCCGAGGTGCATCCCGAACCTCCCGGCGATCATGTCCCTCCGGATGAGGATCAGGTAGTCCAACAGCCTCACGTGCCCGCTCCGCGAAGCGTTCTCGGTCGAATCATTTCCTGTCCTCATGGGGTGGTCACCACGTTCCATACAACGCCCGCGGGGGCGTGGAGCCGGCTGAGGTAGTCCTCCAACTTCATTCCGAGAGGCCCCGTGTAGGCGTCGTAGACCTTGCCTTCGAGCATGACAGCGACGTGGTATCCGTTGGATGTCACCGTGGGTGACTTGCCGCTCACGAGGTCAAACGTCATGAAGTCGTACCTCTCCTTGGCTCTGAGGGCGACGTACTGAGGATTCTGGCCCAATCGAAGGAATGCGGTGTGGATGGTGCGCGCTACTTCCTGGCACTTGTTGATGGCCTGGCTCGACACGGCAAAGGCCACCTGCAGGTCCTGCAGCCACGACGGTGGCACACGGCCCGTATGGGCCTCGTACAGGGCCATGGCGCCAGCGATGTCACCTCGAGCGAGACAGGCCAGAAGCTTGAGCCGGGTGGATTCAGCGACAGCCATCAGGTGAGTGGGTGGCAGCGTTGGCGGTCCGGCCAATGCTGATCCGGGCCCTCCCAATACGATGGCGGTCACCAGCAAGAGCCAGCGCAACATCCTCAAGCGCCTGTTCATGCGTGACTCCTGCCCCTTGTACGGGGCGTGCGAGTCCCGAGCATACGACTGGCGCTCATCTGTCCTTTCCTCCGTAATCCTCCGTGCCCACAAGGAGACAGATGTCGAAGGCGGGGGGTTCTCGGTTTCTTGCGGCTCCCTGTACGCATGACCAGCTTGGGGTCATGGCTCTCCAGTTCACACTCTCGCAGCAGGTGGCGCGCCTCCTGTCGCGCTGTCCTTCCGGCGTGAGGGGACTCGTTCTCCGTGAGCTGTCCCAGCGGCTCGTGGGCTCCCGGCCTCCGCTCCGCATGGGCCTCGAAGTCGGCGTGGTGCGGCTGCCCTCCGGCTTCCAGGTCAGCTATCGGCTGGACCGCTCGCGGGAACAGGTGGAGATGCTCGATCTGTCCGGTGAGCTCCGCCTCTCCACCGCGCCCGCTCCGCTCTAACTCCGCCGCGTGGCTGCCTTGAGGTAGGCCCTCAACGCGTTGAGGTCCACCGGCTTGGGCACGGCGCCCAGGATGCCCTCGGGCAGGGACTGGGACTCACCCGCGCCGGACACCACCACCACCGCCATCGAGCGCAGCACCGGGTCCTCGCGCACGTGGCGCATCAGCTCCCAGCCGCTCATCACCGGCATCATCAAATCCAGCAGCATCACCGTCGGGCAGGGGGCGCCCCTCAGCCGTTCGAGTGCCTCCAGGCCGTTGGCCGCCACATCGACCTCGTAGCCAAGCGCTTCGAGGAACTCGGCGAGCAACTCCCTGCTGTCCGCATGGTCCTCCACCACGAGGACGCGGTGACGCCCTTCTCTCATCGTCCTCCTGGCCCTTCCCTCTCCGAGGGCGCGCCATAGCACGACGGGCTCTACTGTCCTGGAGGACAGGTACGGCGGTTCGGGTGAAGGGTTGGCTCGTGGACCGATGTGGGGCCGCGGGATGGGCAAAAGACGCCCGGGAGGGGGGGTTGGACCTGGAATCGTTCGGAGTGGGACATCCGGGGTACTCGGGAAAGGCAAGAACCGGGTCCCATGTCCCACGCAGGACGTGAATGGTCATCTCGTCACCTGTCGCCTCTGGCGCGGGAGACGACCTGAAGCGTTCGGTTCACCTCTGGAACTCCATGCCGGTGCGCACCGCGTGCACGCCACCCGTTCCCCTCGTTGCGCCGAGCACTCTTAGGGTCCCAGGTTTCTCCGACTACCCATCCTGTCCTGTCGCGGGTCGCTGTCCGGCTCTAAGCAGATGGCCTGATGGGTCGCCTCACCGAGAGCCAGAGAACCACCATGGGACAACCGTCGACCGGCAAGCTCGCAGCAAACGTTGGCGAGATCGCGCGTGAGGCGCGGCAGCGGGCGGGGCTGACCCAGGCGGACGTGGCGGAGCGGGTGGGGCTGGCGACCGAGGTGTACGGCCGGTTGGAGCGCGGGCGGATGTTGCCCAGTGTGCCTTCGCTGCGACGGCTGTGCATCGCGCTGCGCACGCCTTCGGATATCTTCCTGGGCCTCAACACCGGCGAGGTGCCCACGTGGGTGGCTGAGTCCGCCCCCTCCGAGGAGTACGACGAAGTCCCCGAGCTGCGTCGCCTCATGCGCACCTTGCGCAAACTGGATGCTGCGCAGCTCAAGCTGATTGGTCTGGTGGCAGCAGCGTTGCAGAAGCGCTAGCGGGCAGGCGAGCCCCTCCGTGGTAGCCAGGGCTTGTCTTGGTTCTGGGGGGCTGGCGTCATCATCCCCCCTCCCTGCATGGACGGGTGCGCATGGTGAACGAGCTGACGCGGTTGAACGCGTGGTGGGGACCGCGGGTGGCCCTGGGCCTGCTGGTGCTGGCCGGGTTGCTCCCCCTCACTGCGGCGCGAGCGCAGGCGCCCACCACTCCTCCCGGTCTCCAGAATCTTCCGGACGCGCCCCTCGCTGGCGCTCCCGATGCGGGCCTGGTGCAGACGGAGGTGGACCTTCAGCGCTCCGACGGAGGCTTCGCCCTGGACGGGGCAGGGGCGGGCGACGGGGGCACACAGCCGCGCTTTGAGGCGCCCCAGTTGATGGCGGACTCGCCTGCGCGCTACCCCGAGGCGCTCGCTGCGCAGCCGGTAGCGGGCACCGTGCGGTTGGAGCTGCTGGTGGACGAGCAGGGAGAGGTGGCCGAGGTCCGGCTGCTCCAGGCCCTGCACCCGTTGTTGGATGAGGCCGCGCTCCATGCCGCGCCCGGGCTGCGCTTCTCTCCCGCGAAGGTGGACGGCGTGCCGGTGCAGGTGCGGCTCCAGTTCGAGTACCGCTTCGAGGCGCCCCAGCAGGTGGTGGCCACGGAGGACCCGGCCTCGCGGCCCATCACGCTGCGTGGCCTGGTACGGGCCAAGGGGAACCGCCAGCCGCTGGTGGGCGCGGTGCTGGTGTCGGACGCGGCGCAGGACCTGGCCGTGGAGACAGGGCCGGATGGGCGCTTCGAGGCGAGGCTGCCCCCGGGCACCCAGTGGGTGCGCGTCTCCGCTCCCGGTCACAAGCCCAACGCCTTCCGCGAGGAGGTCCGCCAGGGGGAGACGCTCGAGGTGGTGTACGGCCTGGAGCCGCTGGTGGTGAACCCGTACGAGACGGTGGTGCGCGGCGATCGCGAGCGCACGGAGGTGTCCCGCGTCACGCTGCACGACGCGGAGCTGCGGGAGATTCCCGGCACGATGGGGGACCCCTTCCGAGTGATGATGCTGATGCCCGGTGTGAACAGCATGCTCTCGGGCGTCTCGTACCCGGTGGTACGTGGCAGCCAGCCGGCCTCCACTGGCTACTTCCTCGACGGCATCCGCGTCCCCATCCTCTTCCACCTCTTCCTCGGGCCCGCGGTCATCCACCCGGACTTCATCGACACCATCGACTTCTACGCGGGCAACCCGTCTACCCAGTACGGGCGGCTCACGGGCGGCGCGGTGGAGGGCCGGCTGACCCGCCCGCGCGATGACCGGGTTCATGGCAGCGCCTACGCGGACTTCATCAACGCGGGTCTCTTCATCGAGTACCCCTTCCAGTCCACGGGCACCAACGTCTCGGTGGCGGGCCGCCTGTCGTATACGCCGTGGTTGATCGCCCTCGCGGCGAACGCGCTGCAACCGCCCGGCGCGAGCGACTCGAAGCTGGTGCTGGACTTCTATGACTACCAGGCCCGCGTCGAGCAGGAGGTGGGGCCGGGCCGGCTGCGCCTCTTCGCCTTCGGCTCCTCGGACACCTTCGGCACGCAGGCAACGAGCGACTCCGGCACCACCGCGCTGCAGGCCGTCCTCTTCCACCGGTTGGATCTGCGCTACCGCCACCCCGTGGGAGGCGGCGAGCTGGAGGCGGGCGTCACGGTGGGGTTGGACCGCTTCGCCATTGGCAGCGAGAGCGCGCGTGATGGGGGCACCACCATCCACATCGACCAGCCCAACGTCATCGCGCGGATGGGCTACGAGCGGAAGCTGGGCGAGGGCCTCTCCCTGCGTGGCGGCCTGGACGTGGACCACAAGCGCGCGCTGGTGGCCCTCAACCAGAGCTCTCGCCCAGAGGGGGGCGGCCCGCTTGAGAGGGTGAGCCTCGAGTTGCCGGTGGCGCTCGCCACCTTCAGCGGGCTGTGGGCGGAGCTGCTGTGGGACAAGCACCCGGCGTGGAAGGTGGTGCCCGGCGTGCGCGTGGACAACTATCACCTGGCCGGCGGCATCAATAAGCTCGCGGTGGAGCCGCGTCTCTCCGTGCGCCGGAAGATGAGCGAGCAGCTCACGCTCAAGGGCGGCGTGGGCCTCTACCACCAGCCGCCCACCACGCTCATCAGCCTGCCCATCGTCGACATCGCGGCACTGAGCCAGGGACTACAGCGGGCCCTGCAGATCTCCGCGGGTGCGGAGTACAAGGACCTATGGGGCTTCGACGTGAGCCTCGAGGGCTACGTCAACCCGATGCTGCGCACGGTGGAGCTGACGCCCTTCAACACGGAGGAGCCGCCCATCGTCGTCGATCCGCCGGGCGGGCCCGTGGAGCCCGGGAGACCGAGGGGCGGAAGTCTCGTGCGGGGGATGCGTCAGGACGAGGAGCCCATCCCCGACTTCGAGTTGCCGAACCTGCGCAGCCACGGCATGTCATACGGGCTGGAGCTGCTCATTCGCCGCCCGTTGGGCGGCAACTGGTTCGGCTGGCTGTCCTACTCCTTGCAGCGCAGCACGCGCTTCACACGCTTCACGCGCTACGAGAACGGCCAGCCGGTAGGCGAGGCCGAGGCATACCTGCCCTACGTGTTCGACCAGACGCATGTCGCCAACCTGGTGCTCAGCTACAAGTTCTCCAACAACATCACCCTGGGCGGTGTGCTGCACTTCAACACCGGCCGTCCGGAGTCGGGCAACCTCACCAGCCGCACGATGGTGGAGGGCACGGACGGCAACGGGCGGCCGGGATGGATCGCCGTGGGCCGAGACCAGGCGGACCGGCTGCCGTCCTTCTTCCGCTTCGATCTGCGGCTGTCCAAGGCGTGGGCCTATGAGACCTTCACGCTCGAGGCCTACCTGGACATGCTCAACGTGACGATCAGCCAGGAGGTGGTCAGCTTCGACTACATGGGTGGCGGGAACATTCCCCTGGAGAAGAAGCCCACGGGTCTGCCCATCGTGCTGCCCATCCTCGGCCTCAAGGGTCGGTACTGAGGAGACGGGACTACATGGGGCTCCGAGCAGGATGGGCGTGTCTCTGGCTCTTGGGATGCGCGAGCAGTCCAGGCCTGGGGAGCGGCGGTCCGGACAATTACGGCTACAACCCCGAGGGAAAGGTATGGGTGCGTGGCCCTTGGGATGAAATCAGGTCATCCCCTAATGCCGACGAGGTCATCGATCAGCTGTGTCCTGCTGTGATGAAGCTGCCTCGTGTCCAACGGCGGGAGTATGGTCAGGAGTACTGCGGAGCCATCTACTCACTGGGAGATGGCATCTATTACGCCAGCCATCCATCCCCCCTTGGCTCAGCGGTGTTGATCAACCCGACGAAGCGGAAGATGTGCAGACCCCCTCGGTATGTGGAGGACCCGCGCGGACACGTCTCAGTGCTTGCTGATTTTCATAGCCACCCCTGGCCTTACTCCCGAATGTCCGAGGAGGACATGCTGGAGAAGAACCAGCTCTGGTCCATTCGACTCCAGTTTGACACCACGTGCCGTGTCATGAAGCTCATTCCCTACCTGGGAGTGGCGCGTCCGGGTGAGGTGTACGAGCGGCGGGGAGGGGAATGGGTGCTCATCGGGATCATCAAGCCCGAGAACAAGGCCACCGGAGTGGTGAGCCCTCCTGGCGGATAGTTGCCACAGTGGAGACTTCCATGAAGCGCTCGATGCTGCTCTTCCTCCTCGTGTTTCTCCCCGCCTGCACGTTCTTCCAGCAGTTCGGCCGCTATCGCCCCGAGCATGCTCCTGCTGAGGAGGCGGCGCGGGTGCAGTTCCCGTTCATCATTCCGGAGGAGTCTCGCTTGAATGTACCGGGTGTCACAGCCACGGCGATTCAGCTTGCCATGGATGACTTTCGTCCTCGGAACACCCGGCCGCATTCCGGGGCCACTCCGGAAGAGGCGTGCCTGTATCGACGTGAGTCCTTCAACGTCTCCGCCTTTCCAGGACCCGAGGGAGTCGTGTTCGTCCGCTTCGTTCTCGACCCCGAGGCTTGTTCTCTGAGCGATCCCATTCTGGACGTAGGCGCAACCTATGCAGTGGATGTTCGTGGGTGGCGCATCCTGGCCGTGGATTACTGAGCGGGTGATCTGGCACGGGTCTGGAATCGAGCACCTGTGTGTGTCCCAGGGTCTATTGTCCGGGGGGTCATGGCCGGCACCTGGGAGGTCATGGCATACTTCCCATCCGCGCCTGCCTCCCGGAAGTCTCTGCCCCTCGGGAGTGAAGGTGCCGGGGGGAACACATGGCTTCATCCTGGTATCCAGGGCCCGAGCTCGCATGGCAGCTCCATGCTGGGTGTCCGGATGCGTGCATCCTCTTCGAGTCCGTGCGGGATGACACCGGCACCCTGCTCGACTTTCAGTGGACGGCGTTCAATCCGGCGGCCGAGCCGTTCGTGGAGGGTCAAGGTCGCGCGCTCTCGGCCTGGCGCGGGGTGGAGGGCCTGCCCGAGCGGGGCATCCTGGGTGGGGTGGTGGAGGGGGGCACTCCGCTCACCTTCGAGCTGCACGGCCAGGTCGCAGGCGCGGAGCGTTGGTTCCGGGCCCGCGCGGTGAAGCAGGGTGACGGCTTCGCGCTGTGGCTCTCCGACATCACCGAGTCCCACGCTCAGCTGCGCTCGCTGAGAGAGGAGCTGGAGCGGGAGCGGGCCGCGCGGGCGCGGGAGGAGCACCTGCGGCTGGCGCTGGAGACTGCACGGATGGTGACGTGGGAGTGGTCGTCGGCGCGGCGCACCCTCCTCTGGTCCTCCAACGCGGATGTCTTCTTCGGCTGGCCTCTGGGCAGCGTCGCCGACACACCGGAGCGCTTCCTGGACGGAGTGCTCCCCGAGGAGCGCTCCCTGGTGGCCGAGGCCCTCGAGCAGGGACTTCGCGCGGAGGGTCCCTACACCTTCCAGTTCCGTGGGCGGTGGGCGGACGGCACGGTGCGCTGCTACGAGGTGGTGGGGCAGACCCTGCGCGAGGAAGGCCAGCCCATGCGGATGCTCGGCGTGGTGATGGACTGCACCGAGCGCGCGCGGGCGCAGGCGGCGCTGCGCGAGGCCGAGGAGCGCTACCGGCTGGCCTCCTGGGCCACCAATGATCTGCTCTGGGACTGGAACCCCTCCACCGGCCACATCCACTGGGGCGAGGCCAGCCACACGGTTCTGGGCTACCTGCCCGAGGAGATGGGCGGCATCCACTGGTGGACGGAGCAGGTCCACCCGGACGATCGGGAGATGGTGCTGCGCAACCTCGAGCACGCGGTGGAGTCGGGCGGGGACTCGTGGGTGGGCGAGTACCGCTTCCGGCGCAAGGACGGCACGTACGCGCACGTGCTGGACCGGGGGCTGCTGGCCCGCGATGCGAAGGGGCATACGGTGCGGATGATCGGCTCGATCATGGACATCACCGAGCGCAGGCGTGCGGTGGAGCGGATGGAGGAGGAGGCGCGGTTCCGCGAGCGCTTCATCGGGATTCTGGGGCATGACCTGCGCAACCCGCTCAACGCCATCACGCTGTCGGCGCGGGCGTTGCTGCGGCGTGGCCTGTCTCCGCCCTATCAGCAGCTGGCCCAGCGAATCGAGACGAGTGCGGCGCGCATGGGGAACATGATCTCGGACATCCTGGACCTGACGCGGGTGCGGCTGTCCGGGGGGATTCCCCTCAACCTGGCCCCGACGAGCCTGCCGCTGGTGTGCCAGCAGGTGGTGGAGGAATTAACGGTGGCGTACCCGGAGCGCGGCATCGTCCTGGAGTCCGAGGGCGAGGGGGAGGGCATCTGGGATCCGGAGCGGCTGGCGCAGGTGGTGAGCAACCTGGTGAGCAACGCGCTGGAGCACGGAACGAACGAGGGTCCCATCTTCGTGCGGTGCACGGGTGATGTGCAGCGGCAGGTGCTGGAGATCTCCAACCCAGGGGCACCCATCCCGAGCCACCAGCTGGCCACGCTGTTCGATCCATTTCGTCAGGTGGGCGTGATGAGGAGCGGGCGGGGCAGCGGGCTGGGGCTGGGGCTGTTCATCGTGCGAGAGCTCGTCGAGGCGCATGGAGGCCAGGTGACGGTGCGCTCCGACGAGAACAACGGGACGACGTTCAAGGTCCTCCTGCCCCGGGACGCGCGCCAGTCAGCCCGAGTCAGAAGCCAGGCCGCGGGAGCAGAGCACACCGCCTGACGCCGAGACGCTCCCTCTCCCCCTGGGAGAGGGTTGGGGTGAGGGTCTTCCCTCTCGAGACCCCTCGTGAACCCCACTGCATGCGTAGCGTGTAAGCCAGGGACTTCAAGCCAAGAACCAGGAGTCCCGCGCCTCCCCGGAATGGGGGAAGGGAGGACATCATGGGTGCCCTGGCTCTGCTCGGCCGGCTGCTCTTCTCCACCATCTTCATCTTCAGTGGCATCAACCACCTGGCCAACGGCGAGGCGATGATGGGCTACGTGAGGAGCGCGGGCCTTCCGTTCCCAGCGCTTGCCATCTACGGCTCGGGGGTGGTGCTGCTCGTGGGTGGGGTGTGCATCCTGTTTGGCGTCTTCGCCCGCATCGCGGCGGTGGCCATCGCCGTCTTCCTCGTCGCAGCGGCGCTCACCATGCACAGGTTCTGGGGCCTGCCCCCTCAAGAGGCCGCGATGCAGATGACCCACTTCTGGAAGAACATCTCCATGGCGGGAGGGGCGCTGCTGCTCGTGTACTTCGGACCCGGCCCCTTCAGCGTGAGGGAGCGCTCGCGGGTGCTCCAGGAGCGGCGAGCCCGGCACCTGCCACCGATCTTGCGCCCGCGCCCACAACCGTGAGCGGGAATGCTCCGGACGGACGGGAGGGGGTCCTTTCTTGGGCCTCTGCCGAACAGGCATAATCACCGCGAATGGCGGAATCAGAGAGCAGCGCAGGGCAAGGTGGGGTTGCCAGTGAGCAGCCGCTTCACTCCCATTCTCCGAGCGTGACCGCATGCGTGCACGGCTGCAGGGGCTTCCCCTGGAATTCGTGGCCCGCGTGCGAGGGCTCGCTGCCGTGGGCCAGCAGCGTCCGATGACTCCGTAACGGAAAGGCGCTTCTCATGTCGAAGCAGAGCCTCGGTCCCGCGTGTGCCACGAGACGGCGGGGCTCGTCAGGTCCACTGCGGTGGGGAGGCTCAGGTGCCCTGGCCCTTATCGTCCTCGTCCTCCATGTCGCGTGTGTCACCCGAGCTCCGATGGGCAGCCGAGTGGGAGGGGACGGCCCTCTGCCGCTGACTTCGCCGCCTGCTCCTTCAGTGCAGGCATCCCGCCGGGCAGTCCCCCAGCTCGAGCCGGTAGTCGTCGTAGATGTGGACGTGCTTGAACCCGACGGCTCCACACGGGCGGTGGCTATCACGGGGGCTGAATTCCGGCGGGCGGTGCAGCAACTCGGTGATGGGCTGCGAATGGAGGGGACGCCGCAAGAGGCCGCACAGCGGTTGTTCCAGTCCATGCCAGAGGAGGAACTGCTCGCTGAGGTGTATCGCGGTCGGGTCTACAAGCTGGTTCCTCTGAACGACAAGGGCCCGCTCATTCCCCAGGCGGAGGCGACGCTTCGGGCCCGATACCTGGGTTGGTGCGAGAGGCACGGTGGTGGTGATTGCCTGGGCCTCCTCGCTGACGGGCCCTATTTGCGCACGGATGATCAGCGTACGCTCCCTCTCGCTCTGGCCTTCGGCTCCGTCCTGGAGGAGGCGCGGGATGCCTTGGGGCGGGAGTTAAGCCCCCAAGCGGTGCTCTCGTCGCTGGTGTGGGCTGCTGGGATGTACCTCGCGCTCTGGCTGGTGCCCGAGCCCATCCTCAAAACGGCAGCCGCGGCGCTGTCGGTGCTGCTGGTGGCATGGCTGGGCGTGGATGCTGTGTGGGGGCTTGTGGACGGGTGGACCGCCATGGCGCACCGGGCCTACGAGGCCACCACGTTCGCGGAGTTGCGCGAAGCGGGGGAGGTGTTCGGGCGGCGAATTGGCACAGACGCGGCTCGGGCGCTGGTTTTGGCTGTGGCGGCCTTGAGCGGACGCACGCTGGGAGATGCTGCTGCGCGAATTCGTTCATTGCCCAGATACGGCTTGATGCAGGCGCAGTGGAAGGCCCAGGGCTTCCGGGGGTCGGTGTCGGAGGCCGTGGAGCAGGTGGTGGCGGTGGAGACGGTGGCCTTGTCAGACCGTGCCCTCGCTGTCCTCACGTCATCACAGGGCCCTCTGGCCGGGGCGATGCTCAGCCAGAGCAGTTCGGCCGTCGCTTTTCAAGGCCACTCGGGGACCATCGCGATTCGCCATCGGGGAGGTAACCAGCAGGTCATCCTCAGCAACGGCCAGAGGTGGCACCTGCCACGTGGGAAGTGGCTTGGCGACATCCCGGCGGAGGACAAGCTGGGGGACGAGTTACAAGCCGCGGTCCAGCGGATCGCAAGACAATGGGGGCCTCATCTGCTCTCCCCGGATGAGCGCAAGGTGATCGAGAAGGTACGCAAAGCGGGGAACTCCCGGAGTGTGGCTCATCTGGAGGGGCTGGCCCGGGGGCGCTGGGTGCATCGACAAATGAAGGAAGAGTTTGGGCACCTGTTCTGGAACCATCGAGGGGTCGACGTGGTGGATCCCAGGCCAGGGGGACATCAATACGAGCTGCTGTCTGGGACAGACGAGAATTTTGGAGTGCACGGTCGCCGGATGGCCGGAGAGCTCTTCCGGATGATCTTCTTCTGAGGTGCGTGGGAATGAGGCTCGGCAACATCATCTACGAGGAGCGCGAGATGGAGGACGCGCGTCTGGAGCTGAAGGCCGAGGCGGATCGTCTCCTCTATCTCGGGCCAAATCTGACGCTTCGGCGATGCACGGTCGTGGTGCGCGTGCCCGCCAGTAAGCTGTTCATCCGGTCAGCAACCTTCATCGACTGCAACATCGAGTTGAAGCAGGAATTGAAGCGCTTCTCCTGGACGGGGGCGGCACTGAGGGGCTGTCGATTCATGGGCCGCATGGTGGGCTGCGACTTCGGCGCATGGCCCGGTCAGGGGAAAGGGTGGGAGCACGGGGCGGTGGAAGGCTGTGACTTCTCGGAAGCCCGCCTAGACCTCTGCCGCTTCCAGAGTTGTGACCCTCGTACTTTGCTCCTCCCGCGCTGGCCCTGCTTCACCATTCTTGATCCTCTCGGACGAGGTCGTGAGCTTACGAGCGTCTCGTGGCCTGGAAGCTTCAGCCCGGTGACGCTGGAGGGCCCCTACAAGGAACTGCCCACCACGGTGGCCTTGTCGTTCTACGCGCCCGCCGAAGCGAAGCGCTGCGGGACGACTGAGGAGGAACTCAAGGCGGCCATCCGGAGGTTCGACTTCATCGTCCATTGAGTGGTGCACAGCTGCTCAGAGGGTGCTTCATGCCGGCTGGCCGGCCAGGGTGAGGAGTGGCCGACCGGTCAAAAGCCCGGGTTCTCTCCCGGGCGGGGACATTGTGGGTCGCTCCGCGCGTCCGGGTGTGTTAGCCCCTCACGTGTGAGCACCTTCAAGTCCCTCGGCCTCTCTCCTGAATCGCTCGATGCGGTGCGGCGCGCCCGCTTCGCCTCTCCCACCCCGATCCAGGCCCAGGCCATCCCGCCGGCGCTCGCCGGGCGGGACGTCATCGGTTGTGCTGTCACGGGCACGGGCAAGACCGCCGCCTACCTGTTGCCCCTGGTCGAGCGTCTGGCCGGTCAACCGGGCCCGGCTGGGTTGGTGCTCGCCCCCACGCGCGAGCTGGTGCAGCAGATCGCCGACGAGGCCGCCTTCTTCGGCGAGCCGCGCGGTGTCTCCCGCGCGGTGGTCATCGGCGGCACCGACATGGCCGCTCAGGTGGAGGCACTTCGCCAGCGTCCCTCGCTGATTCTCGCCACTCCGGGCCGACTGGCTGACCTGTTGAAGGCGGGCGCGGCGAACCTCTCCACGGTGCGCATGCTCGTGCTGGACGAGGCGGACCGGATGCTGGAGATGGGCTTCGTGCCCGAGCTGGAGCAGATCCTCGCCGCGCTGCCTCGCGGGCGCCAGACGCTCCTCTTCTCCGCCACCCTGGGCCACAACGTGACGCGCTTCGCCCAGGAGGTGCTGCGCAAACCCGTTCGGGTGGAGGTCACTCCGAGCGGGACTCCCGCCGCTCGCGCCGTGCAGCGGCTGTACGAGGTCGACGCGCAGGAGAAGTACCCACTGTTGCTCAGCCTGCTCGCCAGAGATCAACTGAGCACGCTCGTCTTCACCCGCACCAGGGAGCGCGCCGAGAAGGTGCAGGAGGTTCTCAAGCGCGCGGGCTACAAGACCGCTGCCATCCACGCCGACCGCACGCCGGGACAGCGGCGCCAGGCGCTCGAGGGCTTCCGGCGAGGCCAGTACCGCTGCCTGGTGGCCACCGACATCGCGTCGCGCGGGCTGGACGTGGATGACATTGGCCACGTCATCAACTTCGACCTGCCCCACTCCCCGGAGGACTATGTCCACCGGATCGGCCGCACGGCGCGCGCTGGCGCGAGTGGGCGCGCCTCGACCTTCGTCACCGAGCGCGACGAGGAGACCGTGCGCGCCATCGAGCGCATCACCCGCATGAGCCTGCCGCGTGTCGAGGTGCCGCGGGAGGACTCTGTCTTCCTCGAGGAGCTGCAGTCGTTCCGAGAAGGGCAGGATGGAGCCGACCTGATGGGATTCGACGACGAGTGGGAGGCTCCGGCGCCGCGCGAGTCCGGTGGGAGCAAGGCCCGCGGCGGAGCAGGCCCTTCGCGCGAGTCCGGTGGGAGCAAGGCCCGCGGCGGAGCGAGCCCTTCGCGTGAGGGCAAGCAGGAGCGTCGCGGCGGGGACAGCAGCCGCCGTGCGGCACCGAGTCGCGGTGGAGGTTCCGCTCGCAGCACGACGCCTCGCCGCGGGAAGGCGGAGGCCCCGCGCGGGGAGCGCGCGATGCCTGCGCGCCGGGGTGAAGGTGGGCGTGGCCGGGACACCGCCCGTGGCGCGAGGGATGCGGAGCCGCGTGGGAGGAACACCGGCCAGGGCAGGCGCGGCCCCCGGGGTGCGGAGCGTCCGGGAGGCAAGGTGGGAGGGCGTAAGGGCGGTCCTCCACGCGGGGCGGGTCCCTCCTCGCGAGGCCGTGGCGGTGGAGGACGGCGCAGCCGGTAGACAGAGTGCGCAAGTCTTTGTCGACGCCAGGACACCGCCTGCGTCGATAGGGAGATGCCCGGGCGTGGGCTGTCTCCCATGACACAGACCCCGGCCGATGAGGCGCGTTTCTCTCGGTGGCGTGCCCAACGGGCCGTGTGAGTGCTTTACGATCCTCTCATGCTGCGAGAATGGGTAACGGGTGGAGGCGGGTTCCGCGCCATCCCGAGACTCATCGGTTGCAATAAGGGGGGATCGCTCCATGAACAGGGTTCAACTCCTCACCGAGGCCGGGCCTGGTGTTGAGCGTGTGGCTCTCGATGATTCCATGCGCCGCAGCCTGTCCCTCTGGGCTGTCCTCTCCATGGGCCTCTTCGAGGGCATCCTGCTCTCGGACGCCTGGGGCAACTGGGAGACCGTGGCGGCGCTCTGCGCGCTCAGCGTCCTGCGCAGTGGGGTCATCATGCTGGGCGCCTCCTGGTTGAAACGGCCGGAGCGCCGCGTGCTCGGGACCTGGCTCCTGCTGGTGGGCAACCTGCTCATCAGCACGGCCGTGTCCGAGCTCCTTCAGTGGAACCTGCTGGCCTGGTTCAACGTGCTCTTTCAGGTGCTCTTCCTCAACGGGCTCGCGGAGTCGGTGGGGCGCTCTTCCATGCAGCGGTTCGGGCTCGGCGCCTACCTGACGGTTTCGGCCGTGCTGGCCCTGCGCGAGGGGAGCGAGCTCTCGACTATTGGCCTGTTCTGTCTCATGAGCTGCGTTCTCTATATCGCGGTGGAGGTGCGCTGCCGGATGCTCGTCTCGGCGCTGGAGGCCTCACGTGAGGGCCATCGTCAGCTCCAGCGGATGCAGGCCCAGCTCGTGGCGCAGGAGAAGCTGTCCAGCTTGGGGGTGCTGGCGGCGGGTGTGGCGCATGAAATCAACAACCCCATGGCCTTCGTGACCAGCAACGTCCGGTTGCTCGCCAAGGACCTGGAGGCGCAGCCCCACCTCCCCGAGGTGCTGCGCGAGTACGTGGACGACGTGCTGCCGGCGACCCTCGAGGGCATCCGCCGCGTCAACTCCATCGTGGCGGACCTCCGACGCTTTGCCCACGAGGACCCGGGAGCGCCCACCCCGTTTGATCTCAACAACGAGGTCACCCTGGCGCTGCGCCTCGCCCAGAGCGCGCTGAAGGGCCGGGGCGAGCTGCGGGTGAGCCTCGGCGAGCTCCCTGTTGTCGTGGGTCAGGCCCGGCAGATTGGCCAGGTGCTGGGGAACCTCATCGTCAACGCCGCGCAGGCCCTGCCCGCTCGGGACGGCGTGGTGGAGGTGAGCACCCACGCCGGACCGGACGAGGTGCTCGTGCGGGTGCGCGACAACGGGGTGGGCATGTCCGCCGAGGTGCGGGACAAGCTGTTCCAGCCGTTCTTCACGACGAAGCCCGTGGGCGAGGGGACTGGCCTGGGCCTCGCCGTTGCCTACGGCATCATCACCGGGCACGGGGGCCGCATCGAGGTCGAGTCGGAGCCCGGAAGGGGCTCGTGCTTCACGGTCCGGCTGCCGGTCGCCGCGGCGGAGGTGCAGGTGGTTCCTGCCTCCGCCTCGAGCCACGCACTGGATGTGTACGGGACAGCAGCGGCTCAGTGAGAGGCCGCCGCCTCCACGTGGTGCAGCGTGAAGAAGGCCACCTCGGGATAGGTGCCGCGCCGCAGGTACGGCCCGCCGAAGCCGAAGCCCAGCCCCATGTTCACGTAGAGCTGGTTGCCGCGCACATGGTAGTGGCCCTGGATGTAGGGCTGGCCCGCGCGCCGGAAGATGGCCTCGGTGAGGCCGCGCACCACGAACTGGCCTCCGTGCGTGTGTCCGGAGAACTGCACCAGGTTGCTGTGTGGCGGCAGCTTGTCGATGGTGGGCGGCGCATGGGTGAGCACCAGGCGGGTGCCCGACTCGGGCGCGCCCCGGAAGGTGGTCTCCACGTCATCGCGGCCGGTGCGCCCGTCGTCGATGCCCAGCACCGTCACCGGCGCCCCGCGCACGTGCACCTGGCGGTGCTCGTTCTGCAGCACCGTGTAGCCCAGGCGCTCGAAGCCGGTGCGCAGGTAGTGCGCGTCCACCCAGTGGTCATGGTTGCCCAGCACCGCGAACACCGGGCTGGAGAAGCCCGCCAGCAGCTCGATGACGCGCGGCAGCGGCTTGGGGCTGTGCGTGACGTAGTCGCCCGTGAGGAACACCAGGTCCGGGTTGCGCGCGTTCACCTCGGCCACCGCCCGGCGGATGCGCACCGCCGAGGTCGCCTGGCCCACGTGGATGTCCGACAGGTGCGCGATGCGCAGCCCGTCGTGCTCCCGGTGCATCCCCGGCACGTGCAGCACGTTCTCCGACAGCGTGAAGTGGTCCCTCCAACGCAGCCGCGCCTCCGGCCTCAGCGGATCCGGCCCCACGGCCCTCAGCTCGTTCCGCTTCATGTGGTTCCGGTGCGGCCCATGAGCGGGAGCGGAAACCGCCTCGGCGGTCTGGGTGGCGGAACGTCGGCGGGCGAGTCTCAGGGGCATGAGTATCCTTCCGTCGGGCGGAGACGGTTCGCATTGTAGTGGACACTGCCCGGGGGCGACGAGCGCGCGGTTTGTGTCCGCCCGCCCGGTCTCCAGACGGTGTCAGCGGGCGGAAGGTAAAGGCCGAAATGTCACAAAAAATTCCGGGCCGCCGGAGCTTGGCCCGGCGGCCCGGTGTGCTGACAGCGCTGTGTGTGATGGGGTGCTCTTCTTGTTGGCCAGGGGGGCGGAGACCCTCACCCCGGCCCTCTCCCAGAGGGAGAGGGAGGGCGGCGGCGCTCAGTGGCCCCGGATGACCGTGAGGCCCCCGTTGGTGAGCACGTAGAGCATCCCCGGGTTCACCGTGGGGTCATACAGGAGCTGCTCCACCACCGTGCCGTCCACGCCGGCCACGTGCGTCAGCTTCTTCTGCGCGTCCAGCTTCCAGAGCCCGAAGCCCACCGTGCCGATGAAGAGCGAGCCGTCATTCGTGGCCGCCAGCGACGTGAGCTGATCCGTCGGCAGCCCCGTCACCTTGACGCCATGGGCCTCGGAGCGCCGCGAGATGATCATCTGCCACAGGCCGTAGTCCTTGCTCGCCACGTAGTAGAGCCCATCCGCGGTCTGCTGGATGCCGCGCCAGTAGTCCTTCTCCTCCACGATGTTGACCTCGGGGATGAAGGAGTTGAGCTTCTCCGGGTTGAGCGTCTCGTCGACCTTGTCCCAGTCCGCCAGGTTCGCCGAGGGCGTCACCACGCCCACGTTCCAATCGTTGCCGATGAGCACGTCGCCGTTGCGGCCGATGCCCAGCGCGTACGTGTAGCCGGCCATCTGGCTCTTGCTGCCGTCCGGCTTGGTCTCGAACCACACCGGGTGCCGGTGGCTGTTGTAGGTGAGCCCCTGGATGCGCGTCACGCCGTGGTTGGTGCCGATGTAGACCTCGCCCTTGTGTTGGCCGTGCATCACCTTCACGCAGCTGAGCACCGAGCGGTCTTCATCGAAGTGGTGGTCATTCGTGTTGCGGATGCCGATGTCCTGCGGCCCGTTGCTGCGCGCCGAGCGGCTCAGGTGCGCCTCCAGCTTCACGCTGCCGTCCGCCTGCAACTGCACCACGTCCAGGTCGCCCTTCTGGTACTCCTGGTAGCGCACGGGATTGAAGCGCGTCGGGTCCGGGTCGTTGTAGAGGGGGAAGTTGCTGCCGTCCGGGCTGTAGATGAAGGCGCTGTCCAGCTCATAGGTGTAGTAGCCCACGTAGGCGCGGCCCGCGCTGCCACCGCAGATGACGGTGGAGCCGATGGCCAGCTTGTCGGCCCCGAAGCCCGGTGCCGCCTGGCCCACGCCGCTCGTCCACTTCGGCCCGCTGTCCCCGGGACGCAGCACGCCGATGCGGGCACCATCCAGCAACCAGATGTTGTACGCGTCGTCCACGCCCATGGCCCGCACGTTGCCGAGGCCGTAGCGGCTCGAGTAATTCACCAGCGGCTCGTTCGGCCACGGCCCCGGCGTCACCACCGGTGTCGGCTCAGTCGGGTCCGTGGGCTCGGGGTCCGTGGGGCTCGGCGGCTCCGGCTCCGCCACGATCGGCGGAGGTGGCTCCTCGACCACTGGCGGAGTCGGCTCCTCGGTCTGTGACGGGTCCTCGTCCAGTCCTTGTGGCCGCGTATCGTCCGTCGCGCTGCCGCAGCCCCACGCCATCACTGCTCCCACCGCCCACGCCCCCAACAGTCTGCGCATGTCCTTCCGTGCCTCCTCGGGCTCCTGCTCGAATCGCTCGAATGAAGAGCAAGGGTCATACCCGCGAGGGTGGGTCGGTCGAGGGAGCGCGAGGGAGGGAAGCTGCGCCACGGAGGGAAGCGGGGTTCACTTCGTGTTCCCTTGCGGCGCCGGAGGTTGGGCGGAAAAGGACCGGGCCCGTTCCCCCGAGAGGGAAACGGGCCCGGCTCCTCCAATCACGTGTGACGACGAGGGCACTGGCTGGGTGCCCCGTTTTCCCTCGTGGGTACCTACTTGCTCTGGGCGCCCTTCTTGGGGCTCGTGGCGTTGATCTCCACCGCCACCGCCTCATCCTCCACGAGCTGGAAGCTGGCGCGCACCTGAGCGCCCTCGGGGATATCGCCCACCGCCACCTTCTTGCCGTCCAGCATCACCTGGGTCTGGTCCCGCACGTCCAGGTCCACGTCCGGCAGGTTCTGGTTCTGGCGCGAAAGGGTGATCTCATCCCTGTCCGAGCCCTTCTTCAAGGTGCCATTGAGCTTGAAGGCGTGCGCCTTGTTCATCAGGGCGGCATCGCTCGACTTCTGGGTGCCACTCGCCTGCTGCTGATTGGCCTGCTTCTGGGCCTTGGAGCCGCTCAGGCCCGGCAGCACGTCGGTGGCTTCGACGCCCGTCTCGATGCGGCTGGTGTCGTTGCGCTGGTTCTCCTGCTGGGCCTTCGGGTCCTCGTTCGACTGCGCGAGGGCGGCCGTGCCCAGGGTGAGGACCAACGTGGCCAAGAGCTTCTTCATGATGACCCCTCCATGCATACCCGTGTGGGATACCTGCCGGGGAACGGTGGTACCCACAGGGGGCGACGCCAACCGGAGGCAGTCCGGGGGCGGGAATGCCGTCCGGAGAGCGGGCAAGCGAGCAGGGCTTGAAGGGGGGACCTGGCTGCCTAGACGCAGTGGTCACACAGGCCGCGCAGCTGGATGTCCACCGAGCGCGCGCTCACGGCCTTGGGGGCTCCCTTGGCGGGGGTGATGCGGACGGACTCGGCGGGCAGACAGGCCACGGTGCCACAGTCGGTACACGTAAAGTGCGGGTGGGTGCCCTGGTGCGACTTCTCCTCACGCTTGAGCTCGAAGCGCCAGACGTGGTCTCCCAGGTCCGCGCGCACCACCAGTCCGGCCTCGGTGAGGTCCGTGAGATTGCGATAGATGGTGACGCGGTCGTAGCCTTCCTCGCTCAGGGCCTCCACCAGATCCGCGTGACTCAGCGGAGCCGTTGCGGTCTCCAGCTCTCGCAGCACTGCCACTCGGGGTGAAGTGCTGCGCAGCCCCGCGGTACGGAGGCGATCCTGGTAATCGGCGAGCTTCGGCTGGGGTGCGTTCTTCCTTGCAGCCATCTCCTTCCGCATAACCCAACTCCTTAAAAGTTGCATCTCACTTGCTCAATCAAGCTGCGACACCCAGCTTCGAAGGGATACCGGAGACGACTCCGGCCAGTCAGGGGAACGCTGGGCAGCTCCCCTGACCCCGAGCGCTTCGCAATTCCATCACAATTGCAGGAAGGTTGCATTGAATGATGGAGGGAGTGCGTCCGGAAGGACACCCGACCCGGAGCGTTGGTCTGTTGACCCCGGGAGTGGGTGGGGGGCCACCGCCTGCCTGTCCGAAAAAGTACCCCACTGGACCGGTTCCGGCTTGCGAGCGGGGCCCGGAGCGTCGGACGCTCGGGGTTGCAGCCAGCCGTGGAGGGCGGGACACGTGCTACGGGTACTTGTACTCGAGGACGATGAAGACCTGAGGTCCATCCTCTGTGAGCTGTTGTCGCTGTCTGGAGCAGATGCGTGCGTGAGCGCCGGCTCCCTGGCGGAGCTGCGGCGCAAGGCGGACGAGGTGCTCGGGTGCGGGCTGGCCCTCTTGGACATCAACC
Organism: Archangium minus; assembly: GCF_044360475.1. Lineage (NCBI taxonomy): Bacteria > Pseudomonadati > Myxococcota > Myxococcia > Myxococcales > Archangiaceae > Archangium > Archangium minus. Next base: position 12,071,397 of record NZ_CP043494.1, on the reverse strand, counting down.
TGGGGGAGGGGGTGCCCAGTGGGCTGGAGGCGTACCGCTGGTTGAAGGACAACGGCTTCTCGGGGAGGACCGTCTTCCTGACCGGCCATGCCCGCTCCCATCCCCTGGTGCGCCAGGCCCTGGAGTTGACCCAGGTCCAGGTGTTGTCCAAGCCCATCCCCGCCAAGGTCCTCTTGGAGCTGGTGGGGGGGAGTTCCCATGGAACCGGCACCTAGGGCGCGAGTGCCAGCGGGGGTGGAGCAGGAGCTGTGGGCGCGGGCCTGGCGCGGCGCCGTGGTCGGCTCCGTCCTGGTGGCGCTGACGGAGCTGGCCTACGCCTTCATCGACGCCCGGGTCTTCCAGGGCACCACCTTGCCGGTGCTGCGTGCGCTGCATGTGCTCTGGGCGCTGCTGTTGCTGGGCGTGCTGCTCGTGTTCCGCCAGCGGTTGCGCACGGACCTGGTCGAGGCCTGCTTCGCGGGCGCGGTGCTGCCCTTCCTCCCCGTCTTCGCGATGGCCGAGCACGCCATGACGGACTCGGGGCTCGTCTGGGTGCCCATGACGGGCCACCGGCTGGTGATGCTGGCCCTGGGCGTGCTCGCGCCCACCGGACTGTGGCTCGGAGGCGGGTTGATTGCCGCCTTCGCCCTGGAGACGGTGGTGCTCTGGTACGCGCTGGGGTTGGGCCAGCACCCGGGGGTGCGCGCGCCGTGGGAGCCGTGGGTGACGCTCGTCTACGGAGGTGTGGCGCTGGCCATGCTGGCCTACCGGGTGCGCAGCCACACCATTGAGCTGAAGCTGCGCGAGGCGCGCACGGAGGCCGAGGCACTGGAGCGGCTGGCTCGGCTCTTCCTCGTGGTGCGCGACGCCACCAACACCCCCCTGCAGACGCTGGAGCTGAGCCTCGCCCTCCTGCGCAAGAACAACCCCGAGTGCTCGCCCAGGACGCTCGCCACCATGGAACGGGCCATGGAGCGGCTGCGCGCCTTGTTCCAGCGCCTGGGCATCGCGGACCCGCTGGTGGTGTGGCGCGAGGGCGACGAGTCCTTCGATGCCGACGTCATGCTCCGGCACCTGGAGGAGGAGCTCGTGCGCGAAATCGAGCGGCGGCGCCACGGAGCTGCGTCCGGCTCGCGACGCCCAGCGGACAGTCGCCTCTTGTCAACCCTGCTCTCCGTCACCACCTTCGGGCCCGCGACCCCACACGAAAGGACATCGGATGCCAGAGAAGCAGACCCTCCAGCGTGCGCGGCAGGCGAAGCGCGCGGGAAAGCGCCCGACGACGCAGGCCAGTGAGTTCGTCCGTGAGGAGATGCACCACCTGAAGGAGGGCAAGCACGGGAAGGAGTCGCGTGAGCAGGCCATCGCCATCGGCCTGTCCAAGGCGCGTCGGGCTGGCGTGGCGCTGCCGGCACCGAAGTCCGGTCAGGCCAGGCGCAAGACGCGCCAGAGCGCCCAGAGTGCGCTGCGTCTCGGACAGCGGGAAGGTGAGCTGAGCGAGACCAAGAGCGCCTCGCCGCGTCGCCGCACCCCCACCGCTCGGGGCGCCAAGACGGGTCCCCGCGCTGCTGCCGCCGGCCGTACCAGCCGCAAGAAGACGGCCTCGCGCGCTGCGGGCACCTCCCGTCGGGGTTCCTCGACGGCGCGGAGCCGCTCTTCGTCTCGGACGAAGAAGTAACCCGCTCCACCCCGCGAGGGAGCTCTACGCGTGGAGCTCCTCGTAGGGCTCGTTGCGGGGCTTCTCCTCCCGCAGCGCTGCCGCCCTCCTGGCGGCTTTCCGGCGCGCACGCAGGCTCCACCAGACCGAGAGCCCAATGCACACCACGATGATGGCCACCGAGAGCAGGGGGGGCACGTGGACCCAGTCGGAGGCAATCATCTTGAACCCGGCGAACGCGAGCACCGCCGCAAGCCCCCAGTGCAGGTAGCGCAGCTCGTGCACCGTCTTCGCCAGCGCGATGTAGAGCGCGCGCAGTCCGAGGATGGCGAAGACGTTCGAGGAGTAGACCACGAATACGTTGCGGCTCACCGACAGCGCCGCGGGCACCGAGTCGATGGCGAAGGCGATGTCCGACAGCTCGATGGACAGCAGCGCGATGAGCAGCGGCGTTGCCTGCATCCGGCCCTCCACGCGCTTGAAGAACTTCGAGCCCTCGAACTGCGTCGTCACCGGCAGGCGCTTCTCCAACCACCTCACGGCCTTGTTGTCCGACTCTTCCGACGGATGGCGGCGCGCCACGCGGAAGGCACCGGCAATCAAGATGGCGCCGAAGACATAGACGACCCAGTGCCAGCGTTCGATGGCCTGCAGCCCCAGGGTGATGAACAGGGCCCGGAAGACGAGCGCTCCGAAGATGCCCCAGAAGAGCACCCGACGCTGCTTGTCCTCGGGCACGTTCAGGCTGGCGAAGATGACGAGGAAGACGAACAGGTTGTCCAGGCTGAGGCTCTTCTCGATGAGGTAGGCGCCGAGGTACTCATGCGCCGCGGTAACTCCGTGCCTCGCCCAGACGAAACCTCCGAAGGCCAGCCCCACCAGAATCCAGGCGATGCTCCAGGCATACGCCGCCTTCTTCGTCTCACCATGCTTGTGCCGGTGGGCCAGCAGGTCGACGAGGATCATCGCCAGCACGACCACCCCAAAGATTCCCCACTCCCACGGCGAGACCGGGTTGGAATTCATGCACGGAAGCTGACAATCCAGCGCCTCATCCACAACCTGGGCTCTTCCATCCTCCAAGAACGTGCGGTGGGAGCGGTGCTCGTCCGCTCGTACCCCCTTCAGTCTTCCACCAGACGTTTGCTGGCTCGTCAGTCGCTGGGTTCTGGATCCACGAAGGCTCCGAACGCTCAAGAGCAGAAGAACTCGGAAGGCCTTCCCTCTCCGGCCGGGGGAAGGGACTGCTCAAGGAGGAGCACCATGAATACGACCGGGAAGCCGCCGTATCAGCCGTGGTTGGAGTCCTTCGCCTCCGCACAGGGCGTCATGGCGGGCACCGTCCACCTGCGGCGTGGCGAGGCCCTGGAGTTGGTGGCCACACTCAACATCCCGCCCCCCGTGGTGGACGCCGTGCGCGTCATCCCCCAAGGCAAGGGCATGGTGGGACTCGCCTTCGCCACCCGGCGGCCGGTGCAGATGAGCGACATCCAGGCGGATGACAGCGGCCGCGTCTTGCAGAGGGCTCGGGCCGCTCATGCCTCGGTGGCCCTGCCCGTGCTCGACGCGGCCGGCGAAGTGCATGCCGTGGTGGGCCTCGCCTTCCTGTTCGAGGGCAGGCTCTCCGCCGAGGTGACGAGCGCGCTGATGGACGCCATCGTCACACTGCCTCCCGGCGACCTCTAGAGCACCACCGGCTCCAGCGGCTCGGCCAGCGTCAGGCCCATCACCCGCGAGTAGAAGGACAGCTCGGCCTCCAGCGCCTTCTTGAGGTCCGCGTGGGTGGGCGCGTGGGGCTCGCTGTCCAGCGTCAGCAGCGCCGCGGGCACACCATTGGCGCGCAGCTTGCGCACCATCTCCTCCGTCTCGCGCAGCGGCACCCGCGGGTCCTGCCGGCCCTGGATGAAGAGCAGGGGGCTGCGCTTGATGTTGTCGATGTGGAAGAGGGGCGAGCGGTCCTGCAGGAGCTGCCTGGACTCGGGCAGGGGCCCAAGCACCTGGTCCACGTAGTGGGCCTCGAACTTGTCCGACTGCTCCGGCAGCGACTCCAGGTTGGCGAGGCCGCCGAGGCTGGTGCCGCAGCGCAGGATGTCGCGGAAGGCCAGCAGGGACAGCGTGGTGTAGCCGCCCGTGCCGCTGCCGCGCGCCACCAGCCGCTTCGCGTCCACCTTGCCCTCCTGCACCAGCCGCAGCGCGGCGTTGGCGCAGTCATCCACGTCCATCACGCCCCAGTTGCCGTACAGCGACAGGCGGTACTCGCGGCCGTAGCCGGTGCTGCCCCGGTAGTTGACGTCCACCACCGCGAAGCCCCGGCTGGTGAAGTACTGGATGGTCCAGTCCAGCTTCGTCGAGGCCGAGCCCGTGGGGCCGCCATGGTTCACGATGAGCAGGGGCGGCTTCTCGCCCGCGGCCGCGGCGTAGTCCGGATTCTTGGGCGGGTAGTACCAGGCGTGGGCCTCGCCCAGCTCCGTGGTGGGGAAGTGCAGCGGCTCGCAGCGCGACAGGTAGGGCGTCAGCTCCTGGGGCAGACGGCTGGAGGCCTTGAGCACCTGCGGCTTGCAGGACTCCATGTCCAGGCGCACCACGGAGGCGGGCTGCTCCGGTCCGCCGCCCACGAAGTACGCCATGGCGAAGCCGCCGCGCACCTGGGCGATGTCCGTGAAGGGCGTGGGCAGCTCGGCGAACTGGCCGAGCACCACGTCCAGCCGCCCCAGCTTCCACTGGCCCTGCTCGTTGAAGGCACACACCACGTGCCGCGGCGAGATGAAGGCGTAGGTGGACATGCCCAGGCTCCACTGGGCCGCGCCGAACTCGGCCCGGCTCTCCAGGACCGGCACCACGCTGCGCCCCTGCAACCGGTAGAGGTTCCACCAGTTGTTGCGGTCGCTCACGAAGTACAGCTCGCCCTGGGGGGACCACTCAGGCTGGAAGATGGACTCGGTGGTGCCGCCGGCCACCAGCCGCGGGTGGTGCAGCGCGCCGTCCTCGTCCACGTCCGCGACCCACAGCTCGCAGCCGTCCCATGGCATGCAGGGGTAGTCCCAGGCGAGCCAGGCCAGGCGCCGGCCATTGGGGCTCATCACGGGCGAGGAGTAGAAGTCGCGTCCCTCCGCCAGCACCGTCTGCTTCTGCCCGTCGATGTCCACCGCCACCAGCGTGACGCGCGGCTGGCCGTCCTTGAGGTTGCGCCAGTCCTCGCGCACGCACAGCACGCGGTTGCGCGAGCGGTCGATGACCAGGTCCCCATAGCGGTGCTTGCCGCCTGTGTCCGGCGTGATGGGCACCGGCGTGCGGCCCGGGTTCACCCGGTACAGCCGCTGATCCCCATGCGTCCCGGTGCTGGCGTGGTTGACGAAGACCACCAGCCCCTCGGACACCGTGAAGGAGCCACCCCCCTGGCCGTACACCAGGCTGCGCGAGCTGTACGTCGGCCGGCCCTCGCCCGGCGGAGGGAGGATGTCCGTGAGGGCTCCATCCGCGGTGCGCCGCACGATGGCGTGCCGTCCCCGCTCTCCGGGGCGGACCTCCAGCCAGTACACATCCTCGCCATCGACGGCGATCTCTCCCAGCGAGAGCGTCTGGGTGGCGATCATGTCGGCGGAGATGGGGGACTTCCATGAACCGTAGGCAGCCTCCCGACTTGCGAGCGTCATGAGCAGGCCTTTCCTTGGAGAGCGAGTGTGGAGTGGGCTCCGTGTCTAACACGCCAGAACGACGCGTCGTGCCGGGGGCGGCGGACCGCCCTCGGGAGGGAGTGTTGCATGTTGCTCGACAGTTGCCGAGCCTGCTTGCTCAGGGGGCTTGACGGACGTTGTCGCGAATCCACTGGAGGTAGGGCGCGTGGCCCTCGGGGATGTCCACCCGCAGCACCTCGGGGCACTGGTAGGGGTGGACGGCCACCACGCGCTCGCGCAGCGCCTCGAAGAGGGGGGCGCGCGTCTTGAGGATGAGCAGCACCTCGGGCTCGTCGTGCACCTTGCCCTCCCACCGGTAGATGGAGCGCAGGCCGGGCACGATGTTGCCGCACGCGGCGAGTCCCTCCTCCACCAGCAAGCGGGCGAGCTCCGCGGCCTTGTCGGCCGTGGGCGCGGTCACGAAGACGACGATGGCATCGGTCATGGCTCCCCGCATACCCGCACGCGCGCGGACGCGGAAGAGCGGACCCTCCGCCGTGCCGCTCGGAGAAGTTGTCATGACCTTGGAAGTTCACTACTTTCAAGGTCATGCATAACGGGTTTGAAATCATCGTGGACCGCGATGTGTCGGCGGCGGAGGCGCCTCGGCTCGCCGCGCGGATTCGGGGCTGGCTCATCGAGCGGAGCATCATCACGGCCACTCCGCCGGGGTGCGGCTTCCTGCCTCCGTGGCTCCACCGACCTGGCCCTGCGTACGCCGCCACCCTGAGGGAGCCGAGCTCCCACGGGAGCACAGGAGTCCGAGGGGTGTACTTCAAGGTCAAGCGGGCCGTGACCTGGGATGCCCATCACCGACTGACCTGCCGTGCCTGCAAGGTCCAGTTCGAGCCAGAGGGCGAGGGCTGGGGGCGATGGCGCGAGGCCGCGGAAGCGTGGCTCCTCGGGGATGACTCCGTTCACTACGTGTGTCCGCATTGCGGCGTGTCGGAGCGGTTGGTGGAGTGGGAGGGAGAGGCCCCGTGGGGCTTCGGTCACCTGGGCGTTGCGTTCTGGGGTTGGGCGCCCCTGTCGGAGCGCTTCATCCGGGAGGTGGCGACGCAGCTGGGTCACCGGACCGTCGTCGCGCGCGGGTGGTTGTAGCGGCCCTCGTCTCCCGTGCGCGCAAGGACCTTCTAATTCCTCACATGGCCTACATTTCCACGTGTGGGATCCTGTCCGGGTGGATCATTCCCAATACACGACATGGAATGTTTTTCATGTCTTGAACAGGTCTCTCGCGGGCTGTGGACTGTCAGGCAACAGGCCGCTGGTAGGGCCATGTCCGACCGTGCTCGAGGGTGATTCTCCGTCGGATGGCGGACGGTTCATCTGCCTGTCTTTGCGGGAGAAATAGAAGCCATCAGCCCGCGTGGACGGGCAAGTGTTCGCTAACTTCCAGGGATGAGGCTTAGAACTTGGGCGCCGCAAGCAGGCAGGCCTGGTTTCCCGTATTCCCTTTCATCTGAGTTTCGCGCGGTGCTCCCTGATTCCTTGCACCCGTCAAGGAATGGGGGAGACAGGGGGAGCGGCGGGGGCAGACCGGGTCGAAACCATCTCAATCAGATGATGGGGGGAGCGTTCCATGTCACTCGCCACGCATGTGCTGGCTCAGCAGTCGGGAGTGTCTGCACAGCAGTCCCGGAAGGTGCTGCTCGTCGATCAGGCCAAGGAGTTGCGGTTGCACCTGACAGCCCTGCTGCGCGCCGCGGGGTGCGAGGTGGTGTCGGTGGACAACCTGCTGGCGGCCCGTGTCGAGCTGGGCCGGTGCCGGCCGCTGATGGTGATGGTGGACTGGCGGGTGCTGTCGGCGGACGGCGGGCCTGGCTGCGCGGCGCTGCGCAGCCACCCGCTGCATGGAGACGTGCCCATCCTCGTCGTTGTGGGGGACGGCACGCCGGCGGAGTTGCTCGAGGCCTGCGTGCAGGGCGGGGCGGAGGACTGCATGCTCGGCCCTGTTCGCATCATCGAGCTGCAGGCGCGCATCGACGTGCTGCGTGACAAGGTGCCCGGGCCCCCGCACCGGCTGATGGAGCGCCGCACCCCGCGCACCGTGCTGCTGGTGGGCGAGGCGGCGAACACGCGCGAGGGTCTGGGCGCCCACCTGGAGGCGTGTGGTCACCACCTGCTGTACGCCCCCTCCGCCGAGCGCGCCATGGCGCTGGTGGCCGAGTACGGCGAGCCCATCCACTTGCTGCTCGTGCGCACCCCCGTCACCTCGGCGGAGGAGATGATGCGGGTGGAGCGCCTGCGCACGGGGACGCGCCTGGGGCGAGTGCACACCGTGGTGGTGACAGACGGTGACGTGACCGAGGCGCCCATGCTCGGGCAGGTCTGGTTGAGCGCGCGCACCCTGGCGCCTCGGCACCTGCTGGCTCGCATCAACGGTCTCCTGCTTCGCAACGCCGTGGGGCTCCAGGTGGACGAGCGCGTGCCCTTCGTGTGCCCCGTGGAGTTTCGCGAGCTGGGCGGCGCCTCCTGGTCCTCCTGCTACTCCAGCGCGCTCAGTCCGGGGGCCCTCTTCGTGCGCACCCTGGTGCCCGCTCGTGTCGGTGCCGCGCTCGAGCTGCGCATTCACTTGTCCACCACGCGCGAGGTGCTCGAGGGCCCTGGCCTCGTCTCCTGGTCCAATCCCTATGCCTCTCGCCGCACCGCCTCGTATCCGCTCGGCATGGGCATCCAGTTCCTGGGCATGAGCCCCCGCCGCTTGATGCAGCTGCGCGAGCTCATCGGCGGCAGCAGCCTCGTCTGAGTCCCGCTTCCCCCCCGCTGCCTTCATCTCCCTTTCGGAGGAATTTGTCATGCCCAGGAAGAAGATCCTCCTCGTCGACGACTCGAGCACCGTGTTGTTGCTGCATCGGATGATGCTGTCCCACTGCGGCTATGAGCTGCTCACCGCGCGTGACGGCCAGGAGGCGCTCGACAAGGCCTCCAGCGAGCATCCGGACCTCATCTTCCTGGATGTGCTCATGCCGCGCATGGATGGCTTCCAGGCGTGCCGGGCCCTGCGCTCGCGCTCGGAGACGAAGGACGTCCCCATCATCCTGGTGACGACCCGCGGCGAGCCCCACTACGTGCGTCAGGGCTTCGAGAGCGGGTGCACGGACTACATCACCAAGCCCTTCGATGGGGAGGAGCTGTTGGCCAAGGTGCGCAGCCACCTGGAAGAGGCACGGCGCGCATGAGGGAGCAGCTTCGCTGGGAGAACGAGATGCTGCGCGAGGAGCTGGCCTCCCTGCGCACGCAGAACGAACAACTGAGGCTCTCGCTCGCACGGCATCAAGAGGACGAGCAGTGGAGGGACCAGCGCCAGACGTTGGTGGAGGCGGAGCTGGCCCACCTGGTGCGCCTGCGCGTGGCCTCCCAGCGGCTGCACGAGTCGCTCAATCCCCTGGAGCTGTTGGAGATTCTCCAGGACCTGCTCGTCAACCTGGTGGGCTCGGAGGCGCTGGGCATCTTCGAGCTGGAGCCGAGGAGCCCGGAGCTGGTGCTGCGTGTCTCGCTGGGCATCGACGCGGACCGCTTCCGCCGGCTGCCGCTGGGGGATGACCCCGTAGGCCAGGCGGCGCGTACCGGGACGTGCTGGCTGGGGGACCTGATGGAGGAGTCGAGCGCCCAGAGCCAGACGGAGGGGCCACGCGCGTGCGTGCCCCTGAAGCTGGGCGACCACGTCTTGGGAATGATGGTGCTGTTCGGGCTGCTGCCCCACAAACCCCGCCTCGAGCCCGAGGACCGCGAGCTGCTGGAGCTGCTCGCGACGCAAGGGGCGAGGGCCTTGTACTGCGCGCGCGGCATCGCCGCCGGCACGCCGTCCTGAGTGGGCGGCGATTTCTAGAGAGGGGGAGACCTTTGGAACTGGATCGCGAGCGGCTGCTCGCTACCTTCGCGGAGGAGTCGGGAGAGCTCCTCACCGAAATGGAGGAGACTCTCGTCTCGCTGGAGGAGCACCCAGACGAGGAGCGGCTGAGGTCCATCTTCCGGGGCGCGCACACGGTGAAGGGGGCGGCGGGCGCGCTGGGCCTCTCCGGAATGACGGACGTGGCGCACGTGCTGGAGGACGTGCTGGAGACGCTGCTGGAGCGGCGGCTGCCGGTGTCCGACGAGCATGTGACGTTGCTGCTCGCGACGGTGGACCGGCTGCGGGAGTTGTTGCAGGCGGTGCTGGCGGGACAGGAGCGGCCGGCGGAGGAGGATTCGGGGCTGGTGGAGCGGCTGCGGGCCTGCTGCGAGGCGTTGCGTCAGCAGGAGTCTCCCCGGGTGGTGTACGCCGTGCCGGCGGAGGAGTCGGTGGTGGAGGTGGGAGGGCGGCGCGGGCGCACGCTGCGCGTGGATGTGGAGAAGCTGGACCGCATCGCCATCCTGACGGGAGAGCTGGCCATCGCGCGCACGCAGTTGGCGCAGGTGCTGGCTACGGGCACCGCCGAGGAGGCCCTGGAGCTGCACCGCGAGGCGGACCGCCTCCACGAGGAGCTGCAGGAAGAGGTGATGCGGGTGCGGATGGTGCCGGTGGGCCCGCTCTTCCGGCAGCACCTGCGCACGGTGCGCGACCTGACGCGGGTGGAGCGCAAGTGGGCGCGGCTGGTGTTGGAGGGCGAGGACGTGGAGGTGGACACCGCGCTGGTGGAGGGCCTGCGCGAGCCCCTGCTGCACCTGGTGCGCAACGCGGTGGACCACGGCCTGGAGATGCCGGAGGAGCGGCGGGCGGCGGGGAAGGAGGCGTGCGGCACGCTGGTGCTGCGGGCCTTCCATGAGCCGGGCTCGCTGGTGGTGGAGTTGTCTGACGACGGTCGGGGTCTGCACTACGCGCGGCTGCGGGAGAAGGCGCGCGAGCTGGGGATGGAGCCCGAGCGGATGACGGCGGAGGAGTTGGAGGAGCTCGTCTTCCTGCCGGGGCTGTCCACGGCGGAGGCGGTGACGGAGGTCTCCGGGCGCGGGGTGGGCATGGACGTGGTGCGCCGGAGCGTGGAGACGCTGCGGGGCCTGGTGACGTTGCGCAGTGAGGAGGGGAAGGGCACCACGGTGACGCTGCGCGTGCCGCTGACGTTGGCCACCATTCAGGGCTTCTCGGTGGGCGTGGGCGAGGAGACGTATGTGTTGCCGCTGGCGGCGGTGCGCGAGTGCCTGGAGCTGCCCGCGGAGCGCAACGGGCAGTCCGGGGCCGGCGTGTTGAGCCTGCGAGGCCGTTCGCTGCCCTACCTGCGGCTGCGCGAGGTGCTGGGGGTGCAGGGCCCCGCGCCTGCTCGGGAGAGCGTCGTCGTGTTGGGCCACGGTGGGAGCCGGGCGGGGCTGGTGGTGGACGCGCTGTATGGCGAAGGCCAATGCGTCCTCAAGCCGCTGGGCCGGCTCTTCCGCCATCTGCCCGGTGTGTCCGGCTCCACCATTCTCGGCAGCGGTCGCGTGGGGCTCGTCCTGGACGTTCCGACTCTGCTGCGCATCGCCATCCGTCAGCGGGCCGCCATGGGCTGAAGCCTTGGCATCCCGCTCCCTCCAACCTCTCGAAGGACACCCATGCTGCTCAAGAACTTCACCATCTCCCGGAAGCTGCAGCTCGGATTTGGATTCCTCGTCATGTTGCTCGCCGCCGTCATCTGGGCGTCCTACATCTTCTTCCAGATGTTGGTGACCAATGACGGGTACTACCGCTCCCATGATGTGCGGCTGGAGTTGAACGTCATCAGCATCAACGTGATGGATATGAAGCACCGGGCGCTGCTGTACGCCTTCACGGGCAACGAGGACATTATCGAGCTGGTGCCCCAGCGTCAGGCCGCGTTCCTCGATTCCCATGCCCGGCTGAAGACGCTGACGGCCAAATTCCCGCGTGAGCAGGAGTTGCTGCAACAGCTCGTGGACCAGTATCAGCAGAAGCTCCTCCCCCACATCGAGCATGAGATGGCGCTGCGCCGGGATGTGGACGCAGGCCGTATCCCCCTGGAGCAACTCGTCGAGTACGTGAAGGAGGGCAGGGGAGCAAAGAGCCTGGAGAGCATGTCCGGCGTGTCGGAGCTCCTCCGGCAGGAAGTGCTGGAGCAGCGCCGCCGTCTCATGGAGGAGACCGACGCGCAGACGCGGTCTGTCACCCGGATGCTGGTGACGGGAGGCCTGGTGGGGCCGGTGCTGGCGGTACTGCTGGCGTGGCTGTTGTCGCGCAGCATCGTTCGGCCACTGCAGGAGGCGGTGGGACTCACCGGCAAGTTGGCCTCGGGAGATCTCACCACCCACATCGAGGTGAGTGGCCGCGACGAGGCGGCGCGGATCATGGACGGGATGAGGGAGATGGTGCAGCGCTTCGGCAGTGTGCTGGGCGAGGTGCGGGGAGCGGTGGGCTCGCTGTCGGGAGCCTCGGGGCAGGTGGCGGCGGCGGCGCAGGCACTGTCACAGGGCACCAGCACGCAGGCGGCGTCGGTGGAAGAGACGACGACGAGCCTGGAGCAGCTGAGCGCGTCCATCAGCCAGAACGCGGAGACGAGCAAGCAGTTGGAAGCGATGGCGATGAAGGGCGCGGCGGACGCGGAGGAGAGCGGGCTGGCGGTGAACGAGACGGTGGAGGCGATGGCGGCAATCGCCGAGCGAATCTCCATCGTGGAGGAGATTGCGTACCAGACGAACCTGCTGGCGTTGAACGCGGCGGTGGAGGCGGCGAGGGCGGGGGAGCACGGGAGAGGGTTCGCGGTGGTGGCGTCGGAGGTGAGGAAGCTGGCGGAGAGGAGCCAGAAGGCGGCCAAGGAGATAGGGAGTCTGGCGGGAAGCAGCGTGAAGGTGGCGGAGCGCTCGGGGCTGTTGCTCAAGGAGTTGGTGCCGTCGATTCGAAAGACGGCGGAGCTGGTGCAGCAGGTGGCGGCGGTGTCGAGGGAGCAGGCCAGCGGAGTGGTGCAGATGAACCGGGCGATGGTGCAGGTGGACCAGGTGACACAGCGAAACGCATCGGCGGCGGAGGAGCTGTCGTCGACGGCGGAGGAGCTGGCGGCCCAGGCCGAGTCGCTGCAGCAGATGATGACGTTCTTCCGAGTGGTGGAGGCGGGGCGGGCGGTGCAGGGGATGGTGCAGCCGGTGCGCTCGCTGAGGCCTCCACCGGTACACCTTCCCATTCACCCACCCGCGCAGGGGCTGAAGGCGGTGGCGCAGGCGCTGCCGATGCAGTTGCCGACGGCCTCATTCCCATCGGTGCCCGAGCGCGCGTCGTCTAGCTCGGACCACGACTTCAAGCGCTTCTAGGGGAGCTCCATGTTCGAACACGTCAGCATCACTCGGAAGCTACAGCTCGGATTCGGCACGCTCGTCACCCTGCTCGCCACCGTTGCCTGGGGGACCTTCGTTCTCTTCGTGGCCCTGGTGGACTCGGCCGAGAGCACCTACCGCTCCTACAGTGGCCTTTTGGAAGTCCGGAACATGGGGATCGCGCTGATCGATCTCGAGGCCCGGTTGCAAGGCTTCGCGCTCACCAGCGACGAGGCCTACATCGAGTTCGTGCCTCAACGGAAGTCCGAGTTCCTCGCCAGCTACACCAAGGTGAAGGAGCTGACCCAGGACAGCCCCCGCCAGCAGGAACTGCTGCAACAACTGCTGGACCACTATGAACAGAGATTCCTCCCCTACGCCGAGCGCCAGATAGCGATGCGCCGGGACGTGGACTCCGGACGCGTGCCCATGGAGCAGCTCGTGGCGTACGTCAAGGATGCTCAGGGACAGAAGCTCCTGCTGGCCATGCGGGGCCTGGCGAATGAAATCCGCCATGAGGCGCAACTCCAGAATGACCATCGGAACGAGACCGCCGGGAGGGGAGTGGACCTGGTGAAGCTCATGTTGGTGGGAGGCGGCATGTTGGGGCCGGTGCTGGCGGTACTGCTGGCGTGGCTGTTGTCGCGCAGCATCGTCCGGCCACTGCAGGAGGCGGTGGGGCTCACCGGCAAGTTGGCTTCGGGAGATCTCACCACCCACATCGAGGTGAGGGGTCGCGACGAGACGGCTCGGATGATGGAGGGGATGAGGGAGATGGTGCAGCGCTTCGGCAGCGTGCTGGGCGAGGTGCGGGGAGCGGTGGGCTCGCTGTCGGGAGCCTCGGGGCAGGTGGCGGCGGCGGCGCAGGCACTGTCACAGGGCACCAGCACGCAGGCGGCGTCGGTGGAAGAGACGACGACGAGCCTGGAGCAGCTGAGCGCGTCCATCAGCCAGAACGCGGAGACGAGCAAGCTGCTGGAGGCGATGGCGGTGAGGGGAGCGGCGGACGCGGAGGAGAGTGGGCTGGCGGTGAACGAGACGGTGGAGGCGATGGCGGCAATCGCCGAGCGAATCTCCATCGTGGAGGAGATTGCGTACCAGACGAACCTGCTGGCGTTGAACGCGGCGGTGGAGGCGGCGAGGGCGGGGAGCACGGGAGAGGGTTCGCGGTGGTGGCGTCGGAGGTGAGGAAGCTGGCGGAGAGGAGCCAGAAGGCGGCCAAGGAGATAGGGAGTCTGGCGGGAAGCAGCGTGAAGGTGGCGGAGCGCTCGGGGCTGTTGCTCAAGGAGCTGGTGCCGTCGATTCGAAAGACGGCGGAGCTGGTGCAGCAGGTGGCGGCGGTGTCGAGGGAGCAGGCCAGCGGAGTGGTGCAGATGAACCGGGCGATGGTGCAGGTGGACCAGGTGACACAGCGAAACGCGTCGGCGGCGGAGGAGCTGTCGTCGACGGCGGAGGAGCTGGCGGCCCAGGCCGAGTCGTTGCAGCAGATGATGACGTTCTTCCGGGTGACGGAGACAGGGCGGGCGGTGCAGGGAATGGTGCCGCCCGTGCACTTGTCGAGGCCCGCATCGACACCCCCTCCGGTGCACTCTCCCGCGCAAGGTGTGAGGGCCGTGGCACCCGTGCTGCCGATGCAGATGTCGCCCTCATCGGGTCACGACTTCAAACGTTTCTAGGATGAAGAACCTCCCCCCCATGAGCACGAATACAAATTCCCTCTCCGAGGTCACCCGTCCGGCGCAGTATCTGGGTTTCTCATTGGCCGGCGAGACGTATGCCATCGAGCTGCTGCGCATCCGGGAGATCATCGAGCACGTCCCCATTACGCGAGTGCCTGGGATGCCTTCCGCGGTGCTGGGCGTCATCAACCTGCGGGGCCGGGTGGTGCCCGTGGTGGACCTGGCGGTGAAGATGGGACTGGAGCCTCGCCCCATCACGCGCTGGACGTGCTTCGTCATCGTCGAGGCCGTGATGGACGGCGAGCGCACCACGTTGGGCCTGCTGGCCGACTCGGTCAGTGAGGTGATTGACCTGGGGCCGGACGATGTCGAGCCGCCACCTGCCTTCGGTACACGCACGCCCGTGGACTACCTGCGAGGCATGGGTCGGCAGGAGCAGCGCTTCATCCTCCTGCTGGATTTGGACCGGATGCTGTCCGCAGAGGAGCTGCTGGGGCTGGTGGGCAACGCGGCCAGTGGGGGCGCATGAGAGCGGGGACCCCCTCGGAGACAGTCCTGGGCGTGGGTCCGCTCCCGCTGACGGAGCGGGAGTTCTCCCTCTTCCAGGCGTTGGTGGAGCGGGAGGCGGGCATCCACCTGGGCCCCTCGAAGCAGGCGCTGCTGGTGGGGCGGTTGTCTCGGCGGGTGCGAGCGTTGGGGCTGACGTCCTTCGGTGCCTACTACCGGTTCGTCTGCATGCGCGGCAACGAGGCGGAGCGGGTGCGGATGTTGGACTGCCTTTGCACCAACGAGACGCACTTCTTCCGTGAGCCGGGGCAGTTCGAGTTCCTGCGGCAGCGCGTCTTCCCGGAGTGGACGCGGCGGGCGGCGCAGGGGTTGATGGCCCGGCACGTGCGAGTGTGGAGCGCGGGGTGCTCGACGGGAGAGGAGCCCTATTCGCTGGCAATGACGTTGCTCTCGCACTTTCCCCCGGGCTCGGGGTGGGAGTTGGAGGTGCTGGCGACGGACCTGTCCACCTGGGCGCTGGAGCGGGCGAAGCAGGGCCTCTGGTCGGTGGAGCGGGCCGCGGGCATTCCTCGGCCCCTGCTGCGGACCTTCATGCTCAAAGGGGTGCGCAGCCAGGAGGGGTGGATGAAGGCAAGCGCGGAGCTACGGGCGGTGCTGCGCTTCGCGCGCGTCAACCTGAACGACGAGCGCGGTTGGCCGGAGGGGCCTTTCGAGCTCGTCTTCTGCCGCAACGTGCTCATCTACTTCGGGGCCCAGGCCCGGGCGCAGGTGTTGAGCTCGCTGCTGCGCCGGCTGCCGCCAACGGGCTACCTCTTCCTGGGGCACGCCGAGAGCCTCACGGGCAGCGCCGAGCCTGCTCGCTGCGTGGCTCCCAACATCTACTGTGCGAAGTCCCCGCAGCCGGCAAGCGGTGGCGGCCCTACTTGATGCGCTCCAGCGCGAGGTCGAACAGCGCTGTCTCCAGCCGCTCCGCGTCCTTCTCCGCGAGCCCCTGGATGGCGAACGAGACGCGGTGGGTGCCAATCTTGCGCTGTGAGGACACCAGCTTCGCGCGGCCCGTCACCGGCTCCAGGTTGCCTGGCAGGCGGAGCGTGAAGCCCGGCTCCTCCGACTCGAGGGGCGGCTTGTGCAGCATCACGGAGAAGCCCCCCACCGACACATCCAGCGTGAGGGTCCGCATCGGCCCGGAGGCGAAGCTCAGGTCCACCTGAAGCCCCTGCGCGATGCGGAACGTCCGGCGCGCCGACATCCCGGGTGGAAGGCGCATGCCCTGGGCCGCCGTCAGCGCTCGCGCGAACTGCTCCCTCGCGGCCAGGTAGCGCCGTCTCTCGTCCTCTGGCAGCGACCCCTTGCGCGCACGCGAATGGAGCGCCCGGAACTGCTCTACCCACAGATTGGCGCTCATCACGTCTTCCCGTGGCGTTGGGTCGGGCGCGGGCCCTTACGGGGCGGTGATGCCCACCCGCTCGAGCGCGAAGTCGATGAGGAAGCCCTCCAGCAGCTCGCACTCGCGCTCGGTCAAATCCAGGAAGGCGAACGAGGCGCGGTGCTTGTCCGCCCTCTGGAACTGGGACACCACGCGCACCCGGCCCGCCAGCGTCGAGCCGTCCGGCAGGTACAGCAGCGCGCTCGGCCGCTCCTTCACGTCCACCGCGTGCGGCAGCATCACCGAGAAGCCACCCGCCGAGATGTCCAACGTGTTCGTCCACACGTTGCCGTAGGCCATCTGCAGCTCCACCGGCAGCTGGTGCGCCACGCGGTAGTGCCGCCGGGCCTCGGCCCCGTCGAGCATCAGTCCCTGGGCGTTCAACAGGGCCCGCGCAAACTGCTCGCGCGCTGCCAGGTAGGCCGGCCGCTCGGTCTCACCCAGCTTCCCCTGCCGCGCCTTCGTGTGGAGCGCGCGGAACTCGTCGATGAACTGGATCACGCCCATGGTGTTACTCCTGTCTGCTCGTTCTTACTGAGATTTTCGCACTCCCGCCATCAGGGAGTGGGTGTCAACCCCAGGTTACGCGCGGCCTCGCGGAAGGTTTCCACTGCGGGCGTGGCTTGACGCGTCAACTCCGCACTGCTCCGGTCCACGCGGAACAGCCCGAAGCGCGGCTCGTAGCCCTCCGCCCACTCGAAGTTGTCGAGCAGGCTCCAGTGGAAATAGCCCTTCACCGGAACCCCCTCGGCCACCGCCCGCTCCACCGCGTACAGGTGGCTGCGCAGGTAGTAGGGACGGCGCTCCCCGGTCCGGTCATCCATGCCGTTCTCCGTCACCACCAGTGGCAGCCCCAGCGCCTTGTACCTCTTGAGGAAGAGGTAGAGGCCTTCCGGGTAGAGCTCCCATCCCAAGTCGTTGGTGTCGTACCTCGTGGGTACGTACTTGTGGGAGAAGGAGGGCGAGGTGTCCTGCCTGACATGGTCCCGCGTGTAGTAATTGATGCCGAGGTAATCGCTGGATCCTCTCAGGTCCGCGATGTCTCGCTCGAGAGAGATGGAGCCAGGCACGAAGAGCGAGAGGTGACCGGTGCGCAGGGCGTGGGTGATGCTCTCGTTGAAGAAGTCATCCGTGAGGCCGGCGATGGCCATGTCCGCGGAGGAGCCGCTGGCGGCCTGGAAGACGCGCACATGGTGCACCAGGCCGATGAGCGTGGCCTTGCCGTCTCCGTCCGCGTCCACCGTGTCGTGGGTGCGCAGCTGGCGCGCGGCGCGGGCGTGGGCCTCCAGGAGGTTGGCGATGACATGCGCCGTGGCCACGGTGTCCTGCTTCCCCGGTGGCCAGACGCCGTCCATGTAGCCGAACACCGCCTGCACGTTGGGTTCGTTGATGGTGCACCACCAGTCCACGTCGGCGCCGAGCAGCTCCGCCACCTTGCCCGAGAAGCGCTCGAAGGCGTCCAGGTTGGCGGGGTTCTCCCAGCCGCCCGAGGCGGCCACCCAGGTGGGAAGCGTGAAGTGGTGGAGCGTCACCATGGGCTCAATGCCCTGCGCGCGCAGCGTGTGGGCCCACTGACGGTAGCGCTCGGCGGCCTCGGTGTTCCACGCACCCGGAGTGGGCTCCAGGCGGCTCCACTCGATGCCGAAGCGGTAGGCGTTGGAGCCCAGCCGCTTCATCAAGGCGATGTCCTCATCGAAGCGGTTCCACGAGTCCGCGGCCGGGCCTGACACGCTCCGGTCCCGGATGTGGGGCGTGCCATCCGGGTAGCTGCTGCGCTCCCAGGCGGCCCAGTCGTTCTCGTTGCCGCCCTCGATTTGATGGGAGGACGTGGAGGTGCCGAGCAGGAAGTCGCGGGGCAGGCCCTTGCCGATGGGCGTGGCGTTCACCGTCGCCGGATCGAAGGAGGGCCGCTCCGTGCAGCCCGTGAGCAGGGCGAAGCCGAGGAAGAGGGCGCGGGGACTCATGGCCGGGTTCCTGGGGAAGAGGGGCGGGCGGTGAGGCCCACGGTGAGCATCGCGGATTGGGCGCTGGCGAGGCGGAAGGCGAAGCCCTCCACGCGCAGACTCAGGGTGGTGGAGAGGGGAAGGCTCGCCCAGGCGCGGGCACCCAGGGGAAGTACGTATGCGAGGCCAAGGCCTTTCCAGGAAGCGCCGAGGTGGGCGGGGACGAGGCCGTGCAGGTCGAGCAGGCCCGCGTGCAGGTCCACGGGGCCCACGCGGTAGAGGGCCTTGATGGAGGGGAGCACCTGGAGGACGGGGCGCGCGGAGTAGGCGATGCCGAGCACGGGGCCACCGATGAGGCTCCAGCGCTCGCCGGTGTAGCCGACGCGGGCGGTGAGGGTGAGGCTGGCGCCCGCGCCACCGCGCTGCAGGGGCACGAGGGAGAGGACGCCGCCATCGAGGGTCAGGCCTTCGAGCAGGACGTGGCCCGAGGCGGCTTGCGCGGCGAAGGGCTCCATCGTGGCGCCGCCTGCGTGCGTGTAGCCGCCAGAGAGAGCGCCGAGGTCCACGTGCAGCTCAGAGCCGGGGAGGGCTCGCGCTGGCGTGGTGGGGAGCGGGGTGGTGCCTTCCTGTTGCGCGTGCGCGGGCTCGGCCACGGAGAACGCGAGGAGGGCGAAAAGGAGGGAGCGCATGGACGCACGCACGATAACCGGGCGGACGGGGCCGCCGGAACCCGGGGCACGCGGTTTCTCCGCGGGGAGGTTCTCGCCTTTCCTGAACGACCAGGAAAGTTATCCTCGCTCATTAAGGAGCAGACGCACTTCTTGGATAAAGTCTGAGAATCCGATGTCACATCCCAGTCTCGATGAGATGATGGCCTGGATGCGCGCGGCTCGGGAGGTTGGCTCCGCTCGCGAGGCGAGTCCGGAGCAGCTCCAGCAGCTTCGTGCTCTCGCTCGGGCTTGTCCCGCCTTTACTCCCAACTTGTTGGAGCTCGCGCGACTGTTGCGGCTGACCGATGAGCCCGGAGTCGCTTCGGAACAGGCGCTCGCGGAGATTCAGCGCTTGCTGGAGGATGCTGTTCAGGCTTCGGCCCGGAGCGCTCCGGCGCTGCTGGAGCTTGCCCACTTCATGTATGTCTTTCGCAACTCGTCGGAGCTGGCGGAGACGCTCTTCGAGGAGAGTGCGGCGAGTGCCTTGCGCGCGCTCGAGAACTCATGGGCGGGGCTCATCGACTTTTGGGTTACCGAGCGGAGGACGGACATGCTGGAGAAGGCCCTGAAGCTCGGTGCGTTGGCGGAGCGCGTCTTCCCATCGTCTTCCCGCATCCTGAACGTCGTGGACGATGCGAGGGAGAAGGCCCTCCGCGCGGGTCTCCTCCCTCGGGACGAAGGTTGATTCCTCTATACCCTCACCCCGACCCTCTCCCAGAGGGAGAGGGAGGAGGTGCGCGTTACACGGCGGACTGGGCGTCCCGTCGGGTGCTCTTGTCGTGCATCGGCAGCGTGAAGGTGAAGGTGCTGCCCTGGCCTCGCTCGCTCCGCGCCCAGATGCGGCCCCCGTGCGCCTCCACGATACCCTTGGCGATCGTCAGCCCCAGGCCCGTGCCCCGGCTCTCCGCGTCCTTCGCCTGCCAGTAGCGCTCGAAGACGTGCGGCAGTGCCTCGGCCGGGATGCCCATGCCTGTGTCCTTCACCCACAGCTGCACCTCGTCCCGGAGCACCCGCGCCCCCACCGTCAGCTGCCCACCATCGGGTGTGAACTTCACCCCGTTGCCCAGCAGGTTGCCGAACACCTGCAACACCCGCGTCCGGTCGCACTTCACCCGCACGTCCTCGTCCGGCAGCTCCGCCGCTACCCGCAGCCCCCGCGCCTCCGCTAGTGGACGCACGCTCTCCAGCGCCTCCATCAGCAGCGACGCCACGTCCTGCTCCGACGGCTCCAACGGCAGTCCGCCCGCTTCGATCCGGCCCCAGTCCAACAGGTCCGAGATGAGCCGACCCATCCGGTCCGCCGCCGCCTGGATGCGGCCCGCCTGCTTCTGCACCTGCTCGCTGCCCGGCTTCCCCTGTGAGCCCCGCAGCAGCAGCGCCGACGCCAGCTGCACCACGCCCAGCGGGTTCTTCAAGTCGTGCGACACCACCGCCAACAGGTCCTCGCGCGCCCGCGTCGCTCGCCGTGACTCGCCAAAGAGCCGCGCGTTGTCGATGGCCAGGCTGGCCCGCACGCACAGGTCCTCCGCCAGCGCCAGGTCACTCGGGCCGTAGCGCCGCCCCGAGGCTCCCGAGACGAACGTCACCGCCCCCAGCGTGTGCCCCCGCGCCTTCAGCGGGATGATCATGTACGAGCGCGCCTGCAGCCGGCTGAGCAGCGCCGGGTGCTCGGGCTCGGAGGCCGCGGCGCGCAGCAGGGAGTCCGTCACCGCGGGGACCAGCTCGGGCTCTCCCGTGTGCAGCACCCGCAGCACGCCCACGGGCGCCTCGCGCCGCTCGAAGCGCTTGGGCAACGCGTTCGCCTGCTCCGTCTGGGTCGGGTCCAGGTGCGCTACCGCCACGCGCGACACCCACGGGCCCTGCTCCACCGCGTCCACCAGACACCAGTCCGCCAGGTCCGGCACCGCCAGGTGGGCCAGCAGCGTGTACATGCCCTGCGGATCCGGCGGATGGGCGAAGAGCGTCGTCATCGCCTGGTAGAGGAAGGACTGTCGGCGCTCGGCGGCTTCCACCTCGGCGCGCGAGGCCTGTTCCAGCGCCAGGGCGCGCGAATACACAGCCTCCGCTTCGGTGAGCGGACGCACCGTCACCAACATGCGCACGGGGCCCTGTCCGTCAGTCACCGGGGTGAAGCAGAAGGTATGGGGACGGGCTCCGGTCTGGCTCGGCCAGGTGGCCTGCACCGAATGCGGTGCGCCGGTGGCCAGCGCCACGGCTCTCCCAGACTCCAGCAGGGTCACCTCTTCAGGGCCGAGCGCCAACCGGGCCCATGGCTGGCCCGCGAGCAGCTCAGGGGGCATCCCCAGGACGCTTGCGCCCACTGCGCTGCAGGCCAACAGACGGCCCGCCTCGTCCAGGAGGTAGGACGGTTCCGGCAGGGCCTTGAACGCCATCTCAAATCCGGACGCGGGCAGACTCATGGTGTCGCCACAACGGGCGTAGGGGCTCTCCTCTTCATTTCATTTCACCCAGGCTCCGTCCAGCCTGATTGGCGGGCACTCCGGCGACCGTCGAACGGAAGATAAAGCGGGCACGTACGGCGTGCCCGTCCCTTTTATGCTCGCTCGCCCTCCAGGCCGGCAAGCTCCCGGAAGCGCCGGGAGAAGTCACCTAGTGGGAGGATCTCATCGGCCACTCCGGCGGCCACCGCCACTCCAGGCATCCCATAGACGACACTGGTGGCTTCGTCCTGGGCCATGACCCAGCCCCCGGCTTCATGCACCTCCCGCAAACCGTCTAGACCGTCCTGCCCCATCCCGGTGAGGACCGCGGCGGCCATCGAGGGGCCGAAGACCCGGCTCGCCGAGCGGAAGAGCCAGGAGCCGGAGGGCCGGAAGCCACCTACCGGTGCCGCGTTGGACACCTCCACGCGCCTGTCCTCTCGCACCCCGAGGTGACGATCGTCTGGGGCGATGTAGACGACGCCCGGACGCAGGGTCTCGCCATCCTCGGCCACCTTCACCTCCAACGGACACACGCTTTCCAACCACGTGGCCAGTCCGCGGGCAAAGCCCAGGGCGATGTGCTGCACCACGAGGATGGGCAGCGGGTAGCCGGCAGGTAGCTCCGAGAGGATGCGGTGCAGTGCCGCGGGGCCTCCCGTGGAGGCGGCGATGGCGAGCAGCGCGGGCTTGCTCCGGCGAGCCTGTGCCACCGGAGGCATCGGCGTGAGCGGGGCCTCGCGCGTGGGCCAGTGCCGGACCACCTTCACCTCGGCCATGGCCTTCACTGTGTCTCGCAGCCGGCGGGCCTCGTCCTCGAAGTCCGGCGCCTGCGGGCCCACCAGCTTCTGCAGCACCGCCAGCGCCCCGGAGCGCAGCGCGGCCATGGACGTCTGGATGTCTCGCTCCACCAGTGTGGACACCACCACCACCGGTGTGGGTACCTCCGTCATGATGCGCTTGGTGGCCTCCAGTCCATCCATGTTCGGCATCTGGATGTCCATGGTGATGAGGTCCGGCCGCAGGCGGCGCGTGAGCTCCAGCGCCTCCACGCCGTCCTTCGCCTCGCCCACCACCTCGAAGGCGGGGTCGGCGCGCAGGATTTCCACCAGCAGTCGCCGGGCGGTGGGGGAGTCTTCTGCGACGAGGACGCGGAGCTTGTCGGGCTTCATAGGAGCTGCCTCAGGGTCTCCAGTAGTTGGGTCTGATCAAATGCGCTCTTGACCAGGTAGGCGCTGGCGCCCACCTGAAGGCCCCGTGCCTTGTCCTCAGGCTTGGAGCGCGCGGTGACGAGTACCACGGGCAGCCGATTGAAGCGGGGTGAACCGCGCACCGCCTCGGTGAGGGCGAAGCCGTCCATGCGCGGCATCTCCACGTCCGAGACGATGGCCTCGGCTCCCTCCGCTTGCAGCCGCTCCCAGGCCTCCTGCCCGTCCACGCAGGACAGTACGTCGTAGCCGGCCGCCTCGAGGATGCTCTGCTCCAGGGCGCGGGTGGTCATCGAGTCGTCGGCGAGGAGGACGCGCCTGCGGGCCTTCTTCTCGACAGGCGTGGGGAAGAGGCCCGTGGGAGCGGTACGGCCCTCGGCGGCGCGCACCAACGAGGGGGCATTGAGCAACGGGGCCATGCGCCCGTCCGGCAGCACCGCCATCCCCGTGACGTGGCGCGCGCGGCGGATGCGCGGACCCAGGCCGCGGATGAGCACCTCCTGCTCGGCCACCACCTCGTCCACCACCAGCACGGCGCGCAGCTCGCCCGCGCTCAGCACCATGGCCCCGGGGTGCGCGCGCGGGACACTGGCGGGCAGGCCGAGCACCGTGCTCAGCGTGGCCAGGGGCACCAGGGCCTGGGGGGCCGTCCACAACTGGCGTCCCTCCACCACCCGGACGTCTCCGGGCTCCAGGCGCAACAGCCGCTCCACACTCTCCCCCGCGACCGCGAAGGTCTGCCCTCCCGCCGTGACCAACAGCACCCGCAGCGTGCTGAGCGTGAGGGGCACGTCCAGGACGAAGCGCGTACCCTGGCCTGGTTCGAAGGACACGTCCACGCTGCCGCGCATGGCCTCCACCTGCGCGCGCACCACGTCCAGCCCCACTCCGCGGCCGGACACGGACGTCACCGAATCCGCGGTGGACAGGCCGGACATGAAGATGAGCCGCACGTCCCCGGCATCCTCCAGCACGGGCAGCCCCCGGGCTCGCCCTCGCGCGCGAATGCTGGCCAGGTCCAACCCCCGCCCGTCGTCCTCCACCATCACCTGCACGCGGCCCCCGCGCAGCCGCGCGGACAGCGTCACCCGGCCCTCCTCGGGCTTGCCCGCCTTGCGTCGCTCCTCCGGCGTCTCCACCCCGTGCGCCACCGCGTTGCGCACCAGGTGCAGCAGGGGCTCGCGCAGGCCTTGCAGCAGCGAGCGGTCCAACTCCAGCGCGCCGCCCCGCATCTCGAACCTCACCTCCTTGCCCGCGGCGTGCGCCAAGTCTCTCGCGGTGCGCTCCAGTCCCGCGCAGCCCTCGGCGAAGGACAGGGTGCGCGCGCGCCGCACCTCCTCGTCCAGGCCGCTCGTGGCCTGCAGCAGCGTCCGCCGGTCCGCCGCGAGCTCTCGGCCGAGCTGCGCCAGCCGCGTCTCCAGCCGTCGCACCGCTGCTTCTTCCGCGCCCTTCAGCTGGAGGCGGAGCTGGTGCAGCTCCTCGCGCACCGACTCCATCACCTCCACCCGTCCCTCCATGCGCAGGCCGGCCACGCGCAGCTCGCCGCTCCGGGCCAGCAATGCGTCCAGCTTCTGGGCGGACACGCGCACCGGCAGTCCTTCCGCTCCGGGGGCGGGGACTTCCGTGGGAGGCGCAGGAGGGGGGAGCTCGGGCTGGGAAGCGCGCACGGGCTCTGGCGGCGTGGGCCGGATGGACTCGGGGGCACGCGCCGCCTCCTCCAGCCGGGGCAGCAGGGCCTCCAGCGGCGAGCCCTTCATGTCCTGCTTTTGCGCCAACCGCCGTCCCGCGTCGTCCAGCGCGTCCGCGGCGGTGAAGCACAGCTCCATCAGCTCCGGGGGCGCGCGGTGCAGGCGCTGCACCGCTGCCAGCACCTCCTCCAACCGGTGGCAGGCCATCTCGATGACGCCCACGCTCACCGCCCGCGAGGCCCCCTTCACGCTGTGCACCGTGCGCAGCAGTGACGTCATCAGCTCGCCGAAGCGCGAGGGCACGGGGTTCTTCTCCAGCGCGAGCAGGTCCCGGTTGAGCGCGGCCACGTGCTCCTCGAGCTCCTCGAGGAACGTGGCCATCAACGCCTGGGCGAGCCTGTCCCGGTCCATCGTCATGCCGCGCGTCCGTACTCGCTGAGCAGGCCCTTGAGCTTCTGGCCCATGACGTTGAGCTCCTGTATCGCGCGCTCCGTCTGCCGGGTGCTGGTGAGCGTCTGCTGGGTGGCCTGGCTCACGTCGCGCATGGCCTGACGTATCTGCCCGATGCCAGTGGCCTGCTGGCTGGCCGAGGCCGAAATCTGCGCCGCGGTGAGCGAGGCCTGGGAGAGCAGCTCGCTGAGTGTCTGGATATGGGTGCCCGCCTGCGTCACGACCCGGGTGGCCGAGGCCACGCTCTTGGTGCCCTCCTCCGTCGTCATCACCGCGCCCTGGGTGGCCTTCTGGATTTGCCCCAGAATCTGCCGCACCTGGTTGGTGGCCTTCTTGGACTGATCCGCCAGGGACTTCACCTCGGCGGCCACGACGGCGAAGCCCCGGCCGTGCTCGCCGGCGCGGCTGGCCTCGATGGAGGCGTTGAGCGCCAGCATGTGGGTCTGCTCGGAGATGTCGTTGACGGTGGTGATGATGTCGCCGATGGCCTGCGCCTGCTCGGCCAGGGCGAGGATGCGCGAGGCGATGGACTCCACCTGCTCGCGCACGGCGCTCATGGATGCGACGGCCTCCTCCACCGCGCGCCGGCCGCTCTTGCCCACCTCCTCCGAGTGGCGCGCCGACTCGCTCACCGCCCGCGCCCGGCCCGCGGCCTCGTCCGACGTCTGGGCGATCTCCTCGATGGTGCTCACCGTCTGCGCCACCGCGCTGCCCTGCTCCTGGGCGCCGGCCACCTGCTCCGTGGTGCTGGCGAGGACCTCCGCGGTGGTGCCCGCGAGCTGGTTGACGAACTCGGCCACCGTCCGCAGGGTGTGCTCGCGCTCCTCGGCTTGCTTCCCCAACAGCGCCTCCGCCTGCTGGCGGCGCTCGGCCATGGCGTTGAAGGCACGTGCCAGCTCTCCCGTCTCGTCCTGGTGGTGCACGTCAATGCGGTGGGCGAAGTTGCCGCGGCCGATCTGCTCGGCGCCCTTCACCAGCTTGTCGAGGGGCTCGGTGATACCGCGGGTGACGCGGTAGCTGCCCAGGACGACGATGAGGAAGCCCAGCAACGTGCCCAGCCCCAGCACCACCAGAATGCGCTCGGAGGTGTTTCGGGCCTCATGCTCGGCGTTCTTCCACCGCTGGTTCTCGACCTCGAGCATCTCGTCGAGCCCCTGGCGGATTTGTTCCATGAGCTGCTTGCCCCGGGACTGCTGGAAGCGGGTCACCGCCGCGGGCAGGTTCTGCTCCCGCCGGATGCGGAGGATGGTCTCCAGCTCGGAGAGCCTGTCGCGGATGAGGGGCTCGAGGCGGGCCAGCCGTGCTTGCTGATCCGGCTCGTCCTCCAGGGTCCGGCGCAGGGCATCCATGTCCGTGTTCAGCTCCTGGAGGGCCTTCTGGTAGGGCTCCAGGTAGCTCTCCTCACCGGTGAGGAGGAAGCCGCGCTGACCGCTCTCGGCGTTCACGAGGATCGAGCGCACCTCGCGGATGGCGCGGCCCTGGTCTCGGCTCTCCACCAGGTTCTCGGTGGTCTCGGTGAGCTGCCGCGCGCCCTGGAAGGCCACCAGTGCCACGGCGAGCAGCACCAGCAGGGACAAGCCGAAGCCCAGGGCGATCTTCTTCCCGATACTCATGCGATCCTTTCCTCGGAGAGGTCGAAGAAGAGGCGACCATCCCCCAGCAGGGCCTCTCCCTCCAGCACGATGATTCCGTCCCTGCTGATGCCGGACACGAGCGTCCGCTCCCGCGTGTCGAGCACGGGCGGTGGGGGCAGGAGCGTGTCACGCGAGAGGATGAGCACCTCCTCCACCGCATCGGCGCGCAGGCCCAGCTCCGGCCGGCCCGAGCCCACCACCAGGACGGGCCCGTGGGTGGTGGGGGCGGCCCGTCCAAAGAGCGGTGAGATCTCCACCACGGCGAGCACCTCGCCATGCAGCAGGGTGAGGCCGCGCAGCAGGTCCGGCGCGCCGGGCAGGGGGACGAGCTGCTCTGGGACGCGCAGCACCTCGAGGACGAAGCGTGTCTCCAGTGCGTAGTCCTGCTCGCCCGAGCGGAAGTGCACCAGCTCCAGCAGGGGGCCCGCCCGGGCCTGGCGATGGAGCGGCCGAGACAGGGCCCGTGCGCGCTCCTCGAGCAGTGCCGCTTCTCGCTCGGGATCAACCCGGGTGGCGGCCCGGGTCTCGGCGGCGAGCTGGGCCAGCTTCCTGTAGGCGGCGGCCCAATCCAACCCGCCTCCCTTCGCGTCATCGCCTCCTGTCATCCACGCGTCTCCTCATGGGCTTCCAACCGGGTGCGCTCGTCGCGGGCCACCTGTGCCAGCCTGCCAGCGCGTTCGCCGTCAGCCAGAAATACCGGAGTGTCCGGAGGCAGCGTGGCGCAAAGTGACTCAGCGGTACGGAAGGCGCGCCGGGCCCCCTCTGTGTCTTTCTGTCGCCGGAGGATGTGGCCCAACATGAGGTGGGCCACGGCCAGCGAGGGCTCAAGGTAGAGCGCCTGTCGCACGGCGCGCTCGGACTCCTGCAGGCGGCCGAGCCCCAGCAGCAACATCGCCTCCAGGTAGCGCAACTCCACGGCGAGCGGGTGACGCTCGGCGGCCTCGGCACAGGCGCGCACGGCGGCCAGTGGATCCAAGTTCGCCAGGGCTCGCACCGCCACCGCCGCGGCACCCGGCTCTTCCACGAGTGCCCCCGCCAGCCGCGCCGCCTCGTGCCAGTCTCCTCGGGCGAGGGCCTGCTTTGCTCCCTCGAGGCCCTCGGGCTCGGCCGGGAGGGCTGGCGTGACGGGCACGGGCGGTGGGGGCGGGAGCACGGCGGGGGGCCGTGGCGCGGGCGTCGGCTCGAGGCGGAGGGGCTCGAGGGGAGTTGGCGCGGGGGCCGGGAAGCGGCGCAGGGAGTGGAGCCGCGTGGTGTCGCCCGGGGTAGGCCGGTGGTACGCGATGCCCCAGTCGGTGACGAGGGTCTCGAAGGGGGCGTACTCGCCCAGCGGCGGATCCGAGGGGCCGGTGATGAGGACGCCGCCCTCCGCGAGCGCGGCATGGAGCCTCCGCGCCACCGCCTCGATGGTGCCGCGGTTGAAGTAGATGAGGACGTTGCGGCAGAAGATGAGGTCCAGGCCCCAGATGCCGTGGGCTGGGGAGGGCCAGGAGTCCTCGGCGAGGTTGAGGTAGCCGAAGTGGACGCGGTCACGCACCTCGGGAGCGAGGGTGTAGCGCTTGCCCTCCGGGTGGAGGAAGGGCCGCATGCGGCCGGCGTCGGTGCCGCGCAGGGACCAGTCGCCATAGCTGGCCACGCTGGCCCGGGCGAGGGCTGCGCGTGACACGTCCGTGCCCCGCACCTCCATGCGCTCCCCGTAGCCCTCCTCCATGAGGAGCACCGCCAGGGAGTAGGGCTCCTCGCCCGAGGCGCAGCCGGCGCTCCACGCGCGGACCACATGCCCCTCGCCTCGGAGCCGGCGCAGGTTCGGGAGCACCTCGTGGCGCACGAAGTCGAAGTGCTCCGGGTTGCGGAAGAAGTACGTCTCTCCGATGGTGAGCTCCACCAGCAGGTCATCCAGCGCCGCGGGGTCTGTCTCAAGCCGCGTGCGGTAGGCGTCAAAGTTGTTGGACAGCCCCAGGCGAGCCATGGCCCGGTCGATGCCCTCCACGGCGGCTGGAGGGCAGCTCGGTGGCAGCAGCCCCGCGCGCGCGGCGACGAGGTCGAGGACCAGGACGTAGCCGGGATGGCGCCAGTTCCAGGGGGCGTCGCTGCTCACCGCGAGACTCCCTCTCGTGCGAGCGCCTCCTCCAGCTCCAGCGCCTCCGCCTCGGAGAGGAAGGTGCGCAGGTCATGGAGGAGGACAAGCCCATCAGGCAGCTTGAGGGCACCGGCCACATAGCCTACGCCCGGCAGCTCACGGGGGGTTGAGTCGAGGCTGCCCGGCTCCAGGGCGAGCAGGCCCTCGGCCCGGTCCACCCGAAGCGCGACCCGGCGGGCGCCCGCCTGGGCCACCACGAGGTGGTCCGAAGAAGACAGCGGGCGGGCAGGCAGGCGAAAGCGCCGGCGCATGTCCAGGACGGGGAGGAGCTCGCCTCGCAGGTCCAGCAGCCCCTCTACCACGACGGGCGCCCGAGGCAGGGGAGTGAGGCGTACGGCTCGGATGAGCTCGCGTACATCCTCCATGGGCAGCGCGTAGCGTTGCCCCTCTAGCGTGAAGAGAAGGACCTCGCGAGGCGTCGGCGTCACCATGCGTCTCCCTAAGGTGTGCAGTGTAGGACCGAGCGGCTCGTCCTGGTTGCTCGCGTGGAGGGTAGCGTGGAGTCCTGGCAGATGCTGGACGTCGTGCGGTGCCGGCTCCACCCTGCTCCGTGATGCGCTCCTGGGCGGGTTCCACCGGCCGAGGTGACCTCTGCGGTTGCACGCCTGGTCGGTGCGCGAGAGGTGCATGGCCCGGAGTGCTGGCCCCCCCTAGGAGGGAGCCGCCGGGCGTGGGTCGGAGGGTGGGCGCCTCACGAATGGCAGCGGCTCCATCTTCAGGGCATGGCGGAGCATCCAACAACCCTGGAGACCTCGGGGCGCCTGCATCTGCACGAGTTCATCCGGGAGCACCGCTCACGTATCCTGGAGCACTGGGAGCGAGCGGTGCGCCTGCTGCCTGGCACCCGGGGCCTTCCCTATCCCCGGCTTGGCACCCACCTCCCGCTCTTGCTCGACCGGATGGCGGGGATGATGGAAGCGCTCCACCAGGGGGCGGAGCATGGGGCGCTCGCAGAGACGCCGGAGCTCGATGCACTGGAGCGGTTGGATTTAGGTTACGACTTGGAGGAGGCCTCGGGCGAGTACTCGGCTCTGCGCACCAGCATCCTGCGGCTCTACGCCGAGCACCTCGAGCGCACTGCTCCGGGCGAGCTGGCCGCGCTCCTCTGGGAGCTAGAGCGCTTCAACGGGGCCTTCGATGAGCTGGTGGCCGCCGCTGTGGCCCGGCATGCCCGGGCGCGCGAGCGCACCTTCCAGGTCCTCGAGCGCATCTCCCAGGCGGCGCTCGGGACGGAAGACCTGGACGTCTTCCTGCCGAAGCTGCTGCGCGTCATTCTGGAGTCCACCACGGTGGTGGACTCGGTCACGCTGCTGCTGCGCGAGGGGGACCTGCTCCGGGCGAGGGCCTCGGTGGGGCTGGAGGAGCTGGTGACCTCCGGCTTCAGCATCCGGCTGGGCGAGGGCTTCTGCGGACGCATCGCCACCGAGCGGCGTCCCATGGCGCTGCGTTCGGCGGCCACGGCCCCTCAAGTGAAGGCGGGGGTCTTCCGGAGTCAGGGCACGCGGGGCCTCTATGGGGTGCCGTTGATGCAGGGGGAGGAGGTCCTCGGGGTGGCGATGATGGGCAGCCGCACCGTCTTCGAGTTCACCCAAGAGGACATGCTCCTCTTCCGAGCGATGGTGGGCCGCGCCACCGTCCTCATCCTCCAGGCGCAATTGGCCACGCGCGAGCGCCAGGCGCGGGAGCAGACCGAGCGGGCGTTGGCGCGGCTGCGAGAGCAGGAGTCGCGCACCACCCGCCTGCAGGAGGTGACAGCCGCGCTGTCGCAGGCGCTCACCAGTACCGAGGTGGCCCACGTGGTGGTGGAGAAGGCGGTGCGGGCGCTGGGGGCGGCGGGCGGCTCGCTCGGGCTGCTGTCGGAGGACGGACGGTGGTTCGACCTGCTGGAGACCACCGGCTACCTCGAGGAGGAGCTGCGCGAGTGGAAGCACTTCCCCTCCGACACCCGCGTCATGTTCCGCGAGGCGGTGCGCACGGGAGCCCCCGTCTTCTATGAGTCCCGCGAGGCCTTCCTGGTGGAATATCCGGAGTGGAAGGGGCACCCCCAGGTGGAGGACTACGACGCCTTCGCCGCCCTGCCGCTCTGGGTGGAAGGGCGGGCCTTGGGTGCCATCGGACTGTCCTTCTACAGGCGGCACCCCTTCCCCGAGGACGAGCGAGCGTGGATGCTCGTGGTCGCCGGCCAATGTGCCCAAGCGCTAGAGCGTGGGCGCCTCTACGACGCGGAGCTGCGGGCGCGTACTGCCGTTCAGGTGGCCCTGTCCCGCCTGGACGCCATCATGGAGACGGTCCCCGTGGGGCTGGGCTTCTGGGATACAGAGCTGCGCTTCGTCCGCCTCAACGAGCGCCTGGCCCGAATCAATGGGCTGCCCTCGCATGAGCATCTGGGGAAGAAGTTGCGCGAGGTGCTACCGGACGTTGCTTCCCAAGTGGAGCCCCTCCTGCACCGAGTGTTGGAGACGGGGCAACCGGTGATGGACGTGGAGATTTCGGGGGAGACTCCCGCCTTGCCTGGAGTGAGGCGGCACTGGCTGGCCAGCTACTACCCGGTTCACGACGAGGACGGCACCACCTCGGGGCTGGGGTCAGTGGTGGTGGACATCTCCGAGCAGAAGCGTGCGGAAGAGCACCTCCGCCGGACAGCGGAGTTCCGCGAGCGCTTCATGAGCATCGTCTCGCACGACCTGCGCAACCCGCTCAACGCCATCCTCCTGTCTGCTCACGCGCTGCTGCGCTTGGAGGACCTGGGCGAGCGGCACGTGAAGGGGGTGCGCCGCATCGTCACGAGCGCCGAGCGCATGAAGCGGATGATTTCCGACCTGCTCGACTTCGCGCGAGGGCGGTTGGGGGGAGGCATTCCCATCAGCCCGAGAGAGCTGGAGCTGGGCGCACTCTGCCGCGAGGTGGTGGACGAGCTGGAGGCGGGGCGTCCCGGGCGGGAGGTGGTGCTGGAGATGGAGGGGGACCTGCGAGGGGAGTGGGACCCGGACCGGCTCACCCAGCTGCTCGTCAACCTGGGCAAGAACGCGCTCGACTACAGTCCCGAGGAGACGCGAGTCCACATCGTGCTGCATGGGGAGGACGGGACCGTCCGGTTGGAGGTGCACAACGAGGGTCCGCCCATTCCGCCCGAGCGGCTCGCGTCCATCTTCGAGCCCTTCCGGCGGTTCGCGGAGGAAGAACACCCCTCATCCTCTAGCGCCGGGCTGGGGCTAGGACTCTACATCGTCGAGCAGATCGTCCAGGCGCATGGGGGCACGGTGGCGGTGCGCTCCACGGAGCAAGAGGGCACCACGTTCACGGTGAGGCTGCCGCGGCGCCCGGTCGGGCAGGGAGGGCACTGAGACTTCACCTACCCAGCGTCGGGAGTGCCCCCATCCAGGGCTGGGGCGGACTCCAGGGGCACGGCAACGAGACCGCCGTCCCGATACTCCCAGGTGTACCCAGAATCGGGTGGGAGCATCGTCACGAACGGAATGACTCCTGGCTCCGCTTCCACCGGGCCCGCCGAACCCTCGAATGGCAGCATTGACATGCCTGGGACGATTCCATTGCCCTCTCTGATTGGCTTGGAGTCCTGGAGCGGTTCGATGACCATTACATCCGGCATGTTCACGGGGTCCGTGGTGATTTTCAGGATTCCACTGTCGGGTTTGTCCAAATCCTCCAGGTCCGGGCTGTCTGCCGATTCCGTGACGACTGTCACCGTCCCACCATCGGGTGTTTTCAGGCTCCAGACGTGATCGTCCTCATCAAAACCATCAATGACGCGCCGGAGGATACGGCCATCCTTGCTGATCGCGTACTTCGCGCCATAGTGAATCGGCCTGAGCTTTCGGTCACAATATTCGAAGTTCTCACCGATGTAGACGAAGATGATGTCCTCCCGGCGGGTGAATCGGTAGGTGAGTGCTTCATGTCGGGCCCAGCACGGTGGGTTGCGGATACCGGGAGGGATGTAGTCATTGGCGGCAACCATCAGGGCCTTCATGACTTCGCCATCCAGGTCATAGGTTGCTTTTTGCGCCTCCACCTCAACAAGGCCTTCCCCAACGGACAGGGGGAAGATGATGGACCTGTCGCGTCCCGCTGGGGTCGAGAATTGTTCCGGCTTCCGTACGCAGCTCGAGAGGGCGATGGTGGTGACGAACATCAGCTTTCTTGGTGTCATGAAGTGCCCTCGATGTGGATTCCGGCGGAAGGCTGTCTATATTTTGTTGAGTCGGTAGGTCTTGTCATTGATCCAACTGACGATTCCGTAGTCTGTCCTCTCCCAATAGCCATCTATTCGGCTCCACGTCATGAGCTCACGCGTAGCGGGAATGTACTGATGGAAGCCATCGCAATTGGGGGCCGCGGGGTCCTTCGAGTTCGAGAAGAAGGCGATGATTGAAAGTCGAACCTTGCTGTTCTTTGGGTTGATTTCCCAATCGTGAATGCTTGCCTGCTGCTCGATGAACCGAAGATCCACCGGGGAGAGCCTCGAGCCAAATGGGTGATTGTGGAGTGCGAAGATGTACTTGATCTCGCCTCGTTCGTAGCGCGGATCGCTCACGAACGTGGGAAGCAAACAGGTCTTCTTGTTGGCCACGAGATCATCCAGCTTCGCCAGGTCCGTCAGCATGCTCATCTCGTACTTGTGCTCCGGCGTGTAATAGAGCCAAGCGCAGTACTCGGTAGCCGTCCGGGCCGCCAACTCGGGATTCAAGTCCTGGAGGTAGCCCACGGTGGCGTTGGGTTTGGAGAGGATTCCGCGTAGGCGTCGAACGGTCCGAAGTTCTTCATCGGTCCCGGGATGTGCTCCGAATCCTCCCCGGGCCCCGGGCGCCAGACGCCTTCGACGGGCCGGGGCGATGAGCACCCCAGGGCGAGGAGGAGTGGACCCAGGGGCCACCTGGCGAACCGCTTCGTTCCGGACATGGGGACCAGCCTATACCTATAGGAGACGCCTGTTCGCCAGGAGCGCTGAAACCCGCGCGGCGCTCGGGCATCCTCCTCGCACCATGGTACGTCACGTCATCGTCGTGGGAGCGGGACCCGGGGGCCTGTTGGCGGCCATCAACCTGGCGGGGTTGGGCCTGAAGGTCACGGTGGTGGAGAAGGAGCCGATTCCCGGGGGGCGCATGAAGGGGCTCACCCTGGGCGAGCGGGGCGAGTACGCCGTCGACACGGGGCCCTCCATCATGCAGCTGCCCGGCGTGCTGGAGCGCATCTTCGAGCGCGCGGGCAAGCGCATCTCCGACTACGTGAAGCTGGTGCCGCTGGACACCAACACCCGGGTGCATTTCTGGGACGGCACGCACCTGGACACCACGCGCGACGTGGCGCGGATGGAGCGGGAGGTGGCGAAGTTCGGCGCGGAGAAGGGGCCCGCGCTGCGCCGCTGGCTGGAGGAGAGCCGGCAGAAGTACCCGCTCGCCTACGAGAAGTTCATGGCGACGCACGCCGACAGCCTCGCCTACTACGCGCCCTGGCGGCTGCTGCCCACGCTGCGCTTCAAGCCCTGGCAGACGCTCTACAACCACCTGAACGAGCACTTCCACGACGACCGCCTCATCTACGCCCTCTCTTATCCCTCCAAGTACCTGGGGCTGCACCCCACCACGTGCTCCTCGGTGTTCAGCATCATCCCCTACCTGGAGCTGGCCTTCGGGGTGTGGCACGTGGAGGGCGGCTTCCGGGCGCTGTCGCGCGGGATGATGAAGTGCGCGGAGGACCTGGGGGCCACCGTCCGCCTGGGCGCTCCGGTGGAGCAGGTGCTGGTGGAGTATGGCCGAGCGGCGGGCGTGCGGCTGAAGGGCGGTGAGCGGCTGGAGGCGGACGCGGTGGTGGTGAACGCGGACCTGCCCTATGCGGCCCAGAAGCTCGTCCCCGCCGAGGCTCGCGCCGGCACCCGGCTGACGGACGCCGCGCTGGAGCGGGCGAAGTACTCGTGCAGCACCTTCATGGCCTACTACGGGCTGGAGCGCGTCTGGGACGACCTGCCCCACCACCTCATCTACCTCTCCGAGAGCGCGCGGCGCACGGACAAGGCGGCCCTGGAGGACCAGGAGCTGGACCTCGAGGACCCGCCCTTCTACGTCTGCAATCCCTGCGTGACGGACAAGTCGGGGGCGCCCGCGGGCCACTCGACCCTCTACGTCCTGGTGCCCACGCCCAACACCTCGCGTCCGGTGGACTGGGCGGCCACGGAGCGCACGATGCGCGAGCGGATTCCAGCCATGCTGGAGAAGGTGGGCATGAAGGGGGTGCGCCAGCACATCCGGGCCGAGCGCTACTTCACCGCGGAGACGTGGCGGGACGACTTCAACGTCTTCCGGGGCGCGGTGTTCAACCTGTCGCACAACTGGACGCAGCTGGGCCCCTTGCGCCCACATGTGAAGAGCCCCAGCGTCGAGGGGCTGTACTGGGTAGGAGGCGGGACACACCCGGGGAGCGGGTTGCTCACCATCATGGAGAGCGCGAATATTGCGGCGGATTACCTGTCCCGGGAGGCAGGAAAGGGGCCCCTGGCCGGCTGGCCGTATGTTCCACCGGTCGAGGGGGGCGCGGCCGAGCCCACTGCTCGTGTAGGCTGAGGTCGCCCGGAATACGTGGTAGGACTCCGGGACTTCCGACACGCGAACGAATGAACGAAGCGCTCCAAGTCCTGCTGACCGATGGTGTGATTGACGAGGTGGTGGGCCGCCTCAAAAGTGGCAAGGAGGCGGACGTGTACCTTGTTCGCCACGGCGGCGAGGTCGTCGCGGCGAAGATTTACAAGGAGCGCGAGCACCGCAACTTCCGCAACAACTCGGGCTACCGGGAGGGCCGGCAGGTGCGCAACAGCCGCACCGCGCGGGCCATCGCCAAGGGGAGCCGCTTCGGCGTGCAGGCCGCCGAGGATGCGTGGAAGACGGCGGAGGCGGACGCCCTGGGCAAGCTGTACGCGGCCGGCGTCTGCGTGCCCAAGCCGGTGATGTTCTACGAGGGCGTGCTGCTGATGGAGCTGGTGCTGGACCTCGAGGGCCACCCGGCGCCGCGGTTGGAGGAGGCCGCGCTCACGCCCGAGGAGGCCTCGGCGCTGTACTTCGACCTGCGCAACCAGGCCATCCGGATGCTGTGCTGCGACCTCATCCACGGGGACCTGTCAGCCTTCAACATCCTGCTGGGCAACCGCGGGGCCACCATCATCGACTTCCCGCAGGTGGTGGACGCGGCGGCCAACAGCCAGGCCGAGTTCTTCTTCAAGCGCGACATCGAGAACCTGCGCCGCTACTTCGAGGCGACGGACCCCAGCCTGCGTTCGCGCTCGGGAGATGCGCACGAAATCTGGCGGGCGTACGTGAAGCGCGAGCTGACGCCGGACTTCGTGCCCACGGGGCGCTTCCAGGGCGAGGGCGGGCCGCGCGATCGCCGCTTCTCGGGTCCGCGCAATGGCTCGGACGGTGGCTTTGGCGGAGGACATCCGCGAGGAGACCGTCCCCAGGGCGAGCGCTTCCCGCGAGGAGACCGTCCCCAGGGAGAGCGCTTCGAGCAGCGGGGAGACCGTTCCCAGGGGGAGCGTTTCCAGCAACGCGGGGACCGGCCCCAGGGCGAGCGCTTCGAGAAGCGAGGAGACCGTCCTCAGGGTGAGCGCTTCCCGCGAGGAGATCGTCCTCAGGGTGAGCGCCCGCCTCGGGTGGACGGAGAAGGCCAGCGCCCGTGGCGCGAGCAGGGCGCGAGGCCCCCGGAGTCACAGGGTCCTCGGGAGATGCGTCCTCGAGGAGACCGTCCTCCACGTGGCGATCGTCCTCGGGGCGAGCGTTCTCCCGAAGGAAACGGAGACGGTCAGCGTCCGTGGCGGGAGCAGGGCGCGAGGCCCTCGGAGCAGCAGCGGGGTCAGCAGCAGGGCCCGCGCGGGCGTCCTCCGGAGCAGCGGAGGGACGGCGGAGCCGGGCGTGGGCCGCGTCAGGGTCGGGGGGGTGGTGGTCCGCAGGTGTCCTACGTGCAGAAGACTCCGGTGGCTCCCACTCCATCCCCGGCGAAGCCGGACGACGAATCCTAGCTAGCGGTAGCGGTCCGGCTCGGGCTGGCAGGCCACCTCGAGGAAGGTGGTGCTGCGCCCGCGTAGGATGACCCACAGACAGCGCAGGAGACAGGCGGCGCCGAACTCCCGGTAGATGAGACCGAGGTTCTCGAGCACCTCACGGCTGGTGATGACTCCGCGCATCGCGCACCCCCTCTAGAAAGCTTCGCCTGGGGCCCTCTGCAAAGGCTTTGCCGAGCCACTCCTGGCGGAACTACAGGGTTTGTTCTGCGCTGGACGCGCCAAGCCCCCTGTCTTCCGTTGGGCGATGCACGTGGAGCTGCTCCGAGGTGTGACTGCCCTCCCTGAAGCCTGAAGTTCCTACAGGCGGCTTGTGGAACGGTTGACGGGGGCTCGTGGATGATGGGCTCGCGGTTCAACCCTTCCTCGCGGGAGTCTCCTGATGCGTCGCACCGTCATCGCTGTCGCTGTTGCCTTCGTCCTGGGGGGGTTCACCCAGCGGGCCTTTGCCGAGAAGCAGCCCAAGCTGGAGGCGGCGCTCGTGCACCTGCGCTACGCGTTGGCCTCGCTGAAGACGGCCCCTGAGGACAAGGCGGGCCACCGCGCCAAGGCCATCGAGCTCACGGAGAAAGCCATCGAGGCGGTGAACAAGGGCCTCGACCCCAACGCCAAGCCCTGACGCCTCGCGTCAAGAGCCCCGCCGGGGTGGGTGCTCCGGTGGGGCCGGGTGATCCGGAAATCGGACCCGCGCAACTAGAAATCTACAAGTCCGATAATCTGAAAGCAGGGAGCTCCCCTGACATACCCCGAGCCGCGCGCACCCCAGAGGAGACGCGAGGCCTTCGCGAGATTCCATTCATGGCGATCGACAAAACCGGTGGTCCGAAGTCCTACAACAAGCCGAAGCCGCCGGAGCCGAAGCCCGCCAACACGGTGAAGACCCCGTCTGGGACGACCGCGAAAGGTGCTCAGGGCCCCACGAGACGCAACGAGGCGACTCCGCGGCGAACGGGGGGGGACGGTTTTGAAGGCGGCAAGCAGGCCACGTCGGCGCAGCGCGGCCAGCAGGCGCAGCGGCTGGGGTCCACCACGGCGCCCGTGGCGGCGCAGTCCTCCGGTGCTCCGGATACGAGCGCGCTGTCGAAGATTGGCCTGACGGAGGATGACCTCAAGAAGGCGGGGCAGGCGGCGCAGCCGCACCTGAAGAAGGCCGCCGATTCTGTGAAGGGAGGGCACCCGGAGCAGGCGCTGGAGCACCTGCGCAACGCGGCGCTGGCCGCGCCCGAGGTGGCGCAGAAGGCCATCCGGGGCCTGGCGCAGAACCTGCCCGAGGGTCCGGCGAAGTCGCTGCTGACGGATGAGAAGGTGGCCAAGGCGCTGGTCACCAACAACGCGCTGCACGCCTCGATTGGTAAGCTGATCAAGAACCCGGCGGACACGGGAGCCCTGCGCGAGTTGCTCGGCAACGACAGTGCACGCGACGCGGTGCTGGGCGCGCTGGGGAACGACAAGACCATCAAGGAGCAGCTGGCGAAGGTTGGCCTGGAGCCGCAGGACCTGGTGGGGTTGGGCGCGGCCGCGCCGAAGCTGCTGGATGCCGCCGAGAAGATTCGCGCGGGGGATGTGAAGGGCGCTCTGGCGGACATTCAGGCGGCGGCGGAAGCCGCGCCGAGTGTGGCCGAGAAGGTTGGCGAGAAGCTCGAGAAGCTCCTGCCCCAGAGTGTGAAGGACCAGTTCGCCAAGCTGGGCATCACGCCGGAGCAGATCCGCACAGCGGGCCCGGCGCTGCCGCACCTGTATGAAGCGGCGGACGCGGCGAGCAAGGGGGACTGGGGCAAGGCCTTCAACAGTCTGAAGGATGCGGCGATCTCCGCGCCGGACCTCTCGACGCAGGCGCTGAAGGGCCTGGCGCAGCAACTGCCCAGCCAGCTCGGCGCGGTGAAGACGCTGCTGACGAATGACGCCTTCCTCAAGCAGGTCGTCACCAACGGCGAGCTGCATGACCAGGTAGGCAAGCTCTTCAACGAGTCCACGCGCCTGGAAGGCCTGCGCGGGCTGCTGGGTAACGACAAGGTTCGCGACACGGCGCTCACGGCGCTCGGCAACGACCCGGGCATCAAGGATGCGCTCAAGAAGGTCGGCCTGGAGCCGCAGGACCTGGTGGGGATGGGCGCGGCTGCGCCGAAGCTGCTGGATGCCGCCGAGAAGATTCGCGCGGGGGACGTGAAGGGCGCTCTGGCGGACATCCAGGCGGCGGCGGAAGCCGCGCCGGAGCTGGCGGTGAAGCTGGGTCAGAAGCTCGAGAAGCTCCTGCCCCAGAGTGTGAAGGACCAGTTCGCCAGGCTGGGCATCACGCCGGAGCAGATCCGCACGGCGGGCCCGGCGCTGCCGCACCTGTACGAGGCGGTGGACGCGGCGAGCAAGGGCGAGTGGGGCAAGGCCCTTGAGGGACTGAAGGAGGCGGCGATCTCCGCGCCGGACCTCTCGGCGCAGGTGATGAAGCGCCTGGGGCAGCAGCTGCCCAGCCAGTTTGGCGCGGTGAAGACGCTGCTGACGAATGACGCCTTCCTCAAGCAGGTCGTGTCCAATCGGGACCTGCACGGGCAGGTGAGCAAGCTCTTCAACGAGTCCACGCGCCTGGAAGGCCTGCGCGGGCTGCTGGGCAACGACAAGGTGCGCGACACGGCGCTCACGGCGCTCGGCAACGACCCGGGCATCAAGGACGCGCTCAAGAAGGTCGGCCTGGAGCCGCAGGACCTGGTGGGGATGGGCGCGGCTGCGCCGAAGCTGCTGGATGCCGCCGAGAAGATTCGCGCGGGGGACGTGAAGGGCGCTCTGGCGGACATCCAGGCGGCGGCGGAGGCCGCGCCGGAGCTGGCGGTGAAGCTGGGTCAGAAGCTCGAGAAGCTCCTGCCCCAGAGCGTCAAGGACCAGTTCGCGAAGCTGGGCATCACGTCGGAGCAGATCCGCACGGCGGGCCCGGCGCTGCCGCACCTGTATGAGGCGGTGGATGCGGCGAGCAAGGGGGACTGGGGCAAGGCCTTCAACAGCCTGAAGGACGCGGCGATCGCCGCACCGGACCTCTCAGCGCAGGCGCTGAAGGGCCTGGCGCAGCAACTGCCCAGCCAGTTTGGCGCGGTGAAGACGCTGCTGACGAACGAGGCGTTCCTCAAGCAGGTCGTCACCAATGGAGAGCTGCACGCGCAGGTGGGCAAGCTCTTCAACGAGTCCACGCGCCTGGAGGGCCTGCGTGGGCTGCTGGGCAACGACGCGGCGCGCGACACGGCGCTCACGGCGCTCAGCGAGGATCCGGGCGTCAAGGAGATGCTGTCGAAGGCGGGCCTGGATTCGAAGGACCTGCTCCAGGCGGGCGCGGCCGCGCCGCACCTGTTCGACGCGGTGAAGGCGTTCTCCGAGGGCAAGTTCGATGACGGCATCACCGCGCTGGGCAAGGCGGCCGATGCGTCGCCGGACTTGCTGAACAAGATTGGCGAGCGGCTTGTCAGCAAGCTGCCCGAGGGCCTGCGCAACAACATCAACAGCCTGGGCATCACCCCGTCCGAGCTCATCCAGGCGGGCCGTGCGCTGCCGGACCTGCTCAAGGCGGGCCAGGCGCTGGGCCAGGGTGACTTCCAGGTCGCGCTCAAGAGCCTCAAGGACGCGGCGGGCAAGATGCCGCCGTCCATCATCGAGAAGGCCATCACCACGACGGCTGGCAAGCTCTCGGACGAGGGCTTCGCGGGCGTGGCCAGGTCGCTGCTCACGGACAAGGACTTCGTCCACGAGCTCGTCACCAACAAGGACCTGCACGCGTCCTTCGACAAGATGATGTCGGGCGACCTGGTGCAGGGCACCAAGGAGCTGCTGACCAACGAGAAGCTGGCCACGGCGGCGGGCAACGCGCTGGCGAAGAACGCGGGCCTGATGGAGAAGCTCGCGCCGTTCGGCATCCAGAACGGCCAGGACATCGCGTCGCTGGGCGGCACCATCTTCGACGTGATGCAGGCCGGCCAGCAGCTGGCGAGCGGCCAGCCAGGCGAGGCCCTCAAGTCACTCGGCAAGGCGCTGGCGGACGTGCCGCCGGATCTCCGCGGTCGGATGGTGGGCGCCCTGGCAGACAAGCTGCGCGTGCCGGAGTGGGCCAAGGACACCCTCGTCGCGGCGGCGAGCCTGCTGGGCAACGACGATGTGGGCAAGGCGTTGGGCGATGCGTTTGGCGCCCTGCAGCGTGGGGACCTCAGTGGCTTCGTGGCGGGCATCGCCACCACGGGCAAGGCCATCGCCGAGACGGCCCCCGAGGCGGCCAAGGCGTTCCTCGACTCGCTGTCGAAGATTCCGGGCAGCCTCGGCAAGCTGTTCGCGGACAGCGAGCTGAACGCGGCGATGGTGGACTCGGGCGCGGTGACGAACCTGTTCGAGGCGGCCGAGAAGCTGGCGCGCGGTGACATCGGCGGGGCGCTGAACGAGATTGCCCAGGCGGGTGGGGCGCTGCTCACGCAAGGGGACCACTTCGAGGTGGCGGGCCAGGAGCTGCCGTTCGGCAGTCAGGGCATTGAGAACCTCACGCGGATGTTCGGCCGGTTCGTGGATGCGCTGCCGGATGAGCTCAAGGAGAAGATCACCAAGGAGGCCACGAAGTTCGCGGCGAAGGCGGGCCTCAAGTCGGTGCCCCTCCTGGGCAACATCGTGAGCGCGGGCAGCGCCATTGGCAGCGCCAAGGACCTGTGGGACGAGCTGCACAAGGACCCGAAGGACGCGCTCAACATCGCCCTGACGGCCGGCCAGCTGGGCCTGGACATCGCCGGGGTGATACCGGGCCTGAACAGTATCACGGGCCCGCTGCAGATCGTGCTCGGGACGGCCAAGGTCATCAAGGGAGCGGCCGATCTCATCGGAGACATCAGCGAATTCCAGAAGGGCCTCATCGGCGCCTGAGGGAGCTCCACCGGGGGGAGGGCCTGAGCCTCCCCTCCACCGGAGAGGGTCGAGCCCCCTGTGCCGCTGCGGGGGCTCCTGGGTGTATGGTGTCGGCGGGTTTCAATCGCCCTGGGGGGCGCCTTGCCACGAGTACCATCACCATGAAGCGCTTGTTGTCGGCTGTTCTGACCCTGGTCCCCTTCCTCCCCCTTCCGACCCTCGCCGCGCCGGCGATGAAGGTCACCCTGCCCGAGAAGACGAAGAACGCCTGCATTCGCAAGGTGGCCCGTCTCTCGTCCACCCAGAAGTACGATGCCGCCCTCACCGAGCTCTCCACGCCCGAGTGCACCGAGAACCTCGGCACCGAGGAGCAGCTATGGGTCGCGCTGATGCAGGGCGTCCTGTACCAGAGCCTCGCGAAGACCCCGGAAGCGGAAGACGCTTTCTGCCGTGCGTTGAAGCTGGAGCCCCTCGCCAGTCTGCCGCTCGCCAAGCCTTCCGCGGAGCAGGACGCTCTCTTCGAAAAGCTGCGGATCGACTGCCCGGAGCGAGAGCGGCTCGAGGCCGAGAAGGCCGCTGCCGCCGCTGCTGCTGCCGAGGCCGCGGCGAAGCAGGCTGCGCTGGCGGAGGCCACGCCCCCGCCGGCCGCGGAGACGCCTGCTCCTGTCGATAGTGAGCCCGCGGAGCCTCCCCTCTTCGGCGCGTTCCAGCTGTACGCCGGTGTTCACAGCGAGGCCGACTTCCAGAGATCGCTCCCCCTGCCGCTGTTGGGGGTGAGCGCCCAGGGCACGGTGCACCTCATCCACGGGCTGCGGGGAGGCGTGGGCCTCACGGCGCTCGCTTCCTCCGTGGGCACCTCCACGCCCGTCTTCCTGCTGATGGCGGACGTGCGGCTGGCCTATCCGCTCATCGCGCCCAATCCGCGCTACGGCCTGCAGGTCTATGCGACGGGTGGACCGCTGCTCTACACCATGGACTCGGGGGGCGGCGGAGCGAGGGCCGGCCTTGGGCTGGCCCTGGACCTGTCCCGGGTGCGTGTGTCCCTGGGCGGCGCCTACGAGTGGCGCGACCACTACCGCCTCGGCTACCAGGCGCCCATGGCCTGGCTCGAGGTGGGTTGGCGGCTCTTCTAACGGAACGAGCGTGACAGCTCGTCGATGCGGTTCAGCTCCTGCTGCGAGAGCTTGAAGCCCATCGTCCCGACGTTCTCCTCGGCGTGGCGCCGCTTCGTCGCGCCGGGGATGACGACCACGGTGTCCCCGTGGAAGTGGATCAGCCAGTTGAGGGCGACCTGCGAGGCGGTGACCCCGTGGGCGGCGGCGATCTTCCGGAGCTCGTCGATGAGCGGGCGGCTGCGCGCGAGCCCCTTGGCGCGGAAGCTGGGCAGGTACTTGCGCGGGCCCACGCTCTTCTGGATGAGCGTGGGGTCATCGTGGAACTTGCCCGAGAGCAGGCCCTGCGCGAGCGGCGAGTACGCGATGATCGTAATGCCGAGCTCCTTGGCGGCAGCGAGCACGCCATTGGACTCGATGCGCCGATCGAGCAGGCTGTATTGCATCTGATTGGAGACGAGCGGGATGCCCCGGGCCGCGAGCGCCGCGTGGGCCGCGCGCATGCGCTTCTCGGAGAAGTTGCTGACGCCCACCGTTCGAATCTTCCCCGCCTGGACCAGGTCCGCCATGGCATGGGCCTGGGCCGCGACCGTGGTGAACGCAAAGGGCTGGTGGATTTGGTGCAGGTCGATGGGGAAGGGGCTCAAGCACGCGAGCCGCTCGTCGATGGTGTTGCGGATGCTGGAGGCGCCGCGAAAGGGATAGGGGAACCACTTGGTCGCGACGGCGACGTCACCGGGCTTTTTGCCCAGGCTCGTGAGCGCGGCGGCGAGCGCCTTCTCCGAGCGGCCGTTGCCATAGGCCTCGGCGGTGTCGAACCAGTTGATGCCGCCGCGCAGCGACGCATCGACGATCTCCTGGACCGTCTCGGACGGCAGCGCCTCCCAGAAGCCACCCGCCAGGCCGAAGCCCTCGGAGAACTGCCAGCACCCCAACCCGACGGCGGAGATTTCGAGCTCCGACCGCCCCAGTCTTCGACGCTCCACCGTGTGTTCCTCCTGATGCCCCCATCAGAGGGCCAGCGGGCAATCTCCCGCGCTTTGCTGCGGAGGGCAACGGCGTCAGGCTCATTCTTCCTGTAGGCCGCGAAGCGTTCGTGCGGCGTCATCGAAGACTTTGGCCAGGACCGGTTCTGTTGGGCGATGTGCTTCGATGAGCGAGGCGTCTTCTGGCCTCCCAACGAGCTTGAGCAGGATGGCGGCTCGGAGGGAGCAATTGGGAGCGGTCGCTGCGACCAGTGTCCGGGTCAGGTCTCGCAGCTCGGCTCGAGCCTCCTTGGGGAGCGCGGGGAGGACTCGCTCTTTGTACAGGAGCAGCAGGGTGAACAGGCGGTCACAGTAGTACGAGGCTTCACCGT
Source organism: Archangium minus (assembly GCF_044360475.1). NCBI lineage: Bacteria > Pseudomonadati > Myxococcota > Myxococcia > Myxococcales > Archangiaceae > Archangium > Archangium minus. The sequence goes on along the minus strand of NZ_CP043494.1, from coordinate 12,027,655 downwards.
TCTGCCGCGCGGCCGTCTCCGCCAGGGCGTGGGCCGCGGAGATGAAAGAGGGAAGGGTTGCTGCCAGCGCATCCGGCAGCTCCGCGTCGAGTACCGTGAGTACTTCCGTTTTGTGCGCCACGGGCACCGAAGGGTTTCCGGCCCACGTGCTGACTTCCTCGGGGGTCTTCTCCAGAAGTACGAGCAGTCCTTGCAGGACCTTGGAGGTTGATGGGTCGAATCGCTCCAGGCACCGTCGGACGGCTGGGATCATCTCCGGGTGGCGCTTTCTCCAGAGTGCATTGACCACCGTCCCCACGTCTGAGGACTCCTGCGGGCCTGTCGCCAGGCGCTCCAGCTTTCGCATCAGGCTTGCCCGTGCGCTTGCGTCATCAATGCGTCCCAGTGCTCGGGTGATGGCCTCCACTACCGACTCGCCATCGTAATCTCCCCGAGCCTCCTCCAGAGCAAGTTGCTGTTCCAGACGCTTGGCGCTGGCTCTGCCGCCAAGTTCACCCAGACCGAATGCCGCTGCTTGTCGCACGAGTGCATCGGGGGCTGCGAGCATGGCCTCCAGGATGGCTCTCGCCTGTCGAGGTTGCACGGCAAGCTGGGCTACGAGCCCTCGCGCCCGGAGCTCATCCCCTTCATGGACCGCGTCGATCAACTCGTCCTGGAATCGTGGGGGAATCATGGCTCGGTCCAACCTCCGCCCTATGGGAAGCTCACTCCAGGAGGGATATAGCGTCTGACCAGGGTTCCATTGAGCAGGTACAACTCATGGATGGCAGACGGATCCGCCCGGAGCATGGAATCGAAGGCATCCAACTCACGCTGTATCTCTCTCGGATTGGAGACGTAGTTGGTGTTTTGCCGTACTCCATCCGGCCGGACCGAGGAGACATCCGGTTTACGGAAGTGCACGCCCTTGACTGGAGTTGGATCGTAGACGTCCCTACCGCGGGCATCCTGCTGGGCTTTGTTCTTCCTCAAGTGGGCATGTCCAGCCGCCTCTCGCCTGGCCAGTTCCTCCTCAATGGCCTCGTTGTGCGGTGGGTTCTGCCGGGTGTGGGGTTTACCATAGCGTGTGGAGAGCCTCGGGCCACCGCTCGAAGCACTCCCTTTTGTATCCGCCATAGTGCAGGCGGTGAGTTCGCCACAGATGGACACTGCGGAGGTCCCCGCGGCCACCCCCGTAACGAGGAGAGTTCCATTGGACACCACCTGAACCGTGGTGATGGAATCCAGCAAGGGTCCACCTGCTGGTGCATGGCGCAGAGGGCTCAAGAGGGTCCATAGGCCGCCACCAGGCATTTTGGGAAGCACCTGAGGGACACCGAGACTGGCCACCACCACCAGGACTCGCAGGGCCGTACCTCCCACTGATTTTCCGAAGCGCTCAGCCGCGCCTTCCAACTCTTTGGGCGTGGTGGCGATCTCCGCCTCGTGGTGCAGGCGCATGCACGCCTGGGCCAGGCGGCCCAGTTCCACCAGTCCCACGAGCAGGGCCAGGCGCACGGTGAGCGTGGCCGCGAAGGTTTTGGAGAAAAGGGGTTCCGGAGCCAGCCAGGCGGCGAAGTACACCATTACGGACAGCGTGAGACTGGCCAGGAATGCCGGAGCGCTGAAGAGTTCCTGTGCAGCCTCGCGGATACCGTCGTCCATGTAGCGGGTAGAGAGTGTGAGCGCGAGGGTGAGGCGACTTGTCTCCAGGGTCGCAGGGACGGGGAGGAGTGCTGGACCGAAACGGGAGAAGAACTCCTCGCGCAGTCGTAGTTCCCACGGAGGGGTGGGCCTCTGGCTCGGGTTGACCAATCCCGGGGGCTCCAGCATGAGCCTGAGTTGACGGCTGACCTGTGGACGGAAGGATGCGAAGGCAGTGAGCAGCGGGCGTATCTCCTCCACACGCAGCCTCTCCATGCCTGGAGGGAAGGCAGGGGCTGGGAAGGAGAGCCGCAACTGGCCTTTGGGCATCGTGCTGATGAGCACTGGCAGGAGTTCTGCCCAGGTGGGTTCGCCCGCGAGGGCCTGATGCTGCTGGTGTATGACGGCGGGTGCCTCCGTGCTTGAGGGCACTTCGGCGGGTGATTTCGAGGACAGGGAAACGCCTGCCGGGGTTCGTGCCTGTCGCTGCTCCCCGTCCGGAATTCCTGTCCGTGACGTAGCGCACGCAATGGGGAAGAGGAGACTCAAGGCCAGGGCCAGGTGCAACAGCAGGGGCGCTATCCTCATGTCCTGGCAGCATGCCTGATGCCAGGGTCCTCCGCTCGCGATGCCTACTCCACTTGCTTCTTCCTCCACTCCAGATGAACCCCGGCTCAGCAGACGCAGTCCATAGCCTTCAACCTCGAGCTTCCTCGGGATGGCATGCCCTACGACCTCGCTCGCTATTACCCGAGCTTCTTGATGAACGCCGCGGCGAGCTCGGCCTTCTTCGCGTCCTTCTCGTTGGCGGGGAGCACGAGGATGCGGTCAGCGGGGAGCACCTTGCGGGCGCGCTCCTGCAACTGGGCGGAGTACTTCGCGACATACTCGTCGGCGGTCTTCTGGGGGACGCCGGAGGCGAGGCCCTTCTTGCGCTGCTCCTCGAGGCCGGAGAAGTCGAGCACGCAGCCATCGGCCTGGCCGAGGTAGAGCAGCCAGCTGGCGCTGTAGAGGCCCACGCGCGGCTTGTCCGCGGCGACCTTGTCGAGCGCGGCCTTGTAGAAGGGGGCGAGCTTGGGGTTCTCACCGGGAGGCAGGCCGCCCTGGAGCATGAGCTTCTGGGCGTCCTTGTTGTCGGAGACCACGTCAGTGATGGCGTCGTTGTCCACGAAGGTCAGCCCGGCCGCCGAGCAGGCGCTGGCCATCCAGGGAGCCGCTTCTGCCGGCTCATTGTCGAAGACGATGACGAAGCGCTTCATCGAGGAGTCTCCAGGAGAGGGAAGTCGGACCATCATAGCCGCAGAGTCTGGACGGAGGGCACCCAGTCAGGCACGGGCCCAGAGGGAATGGGGGGGCCGGGAAGCCCGCACTTAGGGTGTTCCTCGGGCTCGCGAGATGCGGCACGCGTGGGAGGGCTGAGTTAGACAGAGGGCGTGTCTCCTCCGTATCGAGCCCCTCCTCCTCCCCAACCCCTCAAGGTCCGGCTGCAGAGCACGGGCAGCCTCTTCCGTCAGCTACCGGGCACCTTTCGCCTCTTCTGGGCGGCGAGTCCCCGGGGCGCGGTGACGCTGGCGGCGCTCACGCTGGTGGCGGCGGTGCTGCCGGCGGCGATCGCCTGGGTGGGCAAGCTCATCGTGGATGGGGTGGTGGCGGCGGCGAAGGACGGGAACGACGCGGCGCGGGCGCAGGTGCTGCGACTGGTGGCGCTGGAGTTCGGGCTGATGGTGGGCTCGGCGACGGTGGACCGGGCCCTATCGCTGACGCGTGAGCTGGTGCGTGCCAGCCTGGGCAACCTGCTCAACGAGCGGATCCTCCAGAAGGCGCTGAAGCTGGAGCTGCGGCACTTCGAGGACTCGGACACGTACGACAAGATGCAGAACGCGCGGCGCGAGGCGAACAGCCGGCCGCTGGGGCTGGTGATGGACGCGTTCGCCATCGTGCGCAACCTGGTGACGTTGTCGACGTACGCGGTGCTGCTGGTGTCGCTCTCTCCGTGGAGCGTGGTGGTGCTGGTGGCGGCGAGCATCCCGGCGTTCATCGCGGAGGCGCGGCTGGCGGGTGAGGGATTCCGGCTGCACTCGTGGCGAGCGCCCGAGGGCCGGAAGCTGAACTACCTGGAGTGGATCCTCACGCGAGACAGCCACGTGAAGGAGGTGAAGGTGTTCGGGCTGGGCCCGCTGGTGCTCGGGCGGTACCGGACGCTCTTCCAGAAGTTCTTCCAGGAGGACCGGGCGCTGGCGACGAAGCGGATGGGGTGGGGGCTGGGACTGGGGCTGCTGTCGCTGGGGGCGTTCTACGGGTGCTACGGGTTCGTGGCGGACCGGGCAGCGCGAGGCGCCATCACCGTGGGCGACATGGTGCTGTACCTGGGGGTGTTCCGGCAGGGGCAGGCGGCGTTCCAGGGGATTCTCTCGAGCGTGGGCAGCATGTACGAGGGCGCGCTCTTCATGAGCAACCTCTTCGCCTACCTGGAGATACCGACGGGCCAGGAGGCGCCGAGGGTGGTGCCAGCGCTGACGGCGCCGAGGGGACGGGGCAACGCCATCGAGCTGCGCAACGTGTCGTTCCGCTACCCGGGGAAGGACGCGTGGGCGCTACGCAACCTGTCCTTGCGGCTGGAGCCGGGGGAGAAGCTGGCGCTGGTGGGCGAGAACGGGGCAGGGAAGAGCACGCTGGTGAAGCTGCTCTTGCGGCTGTACGAGCCGACGGAGGGAGAAATCCTCTACGGGGGCGTGAACCTGAAGGACATGGACCCAGAGGACTTGCGCTCGAGGTTTGGTGCGGTGTTCCAGGACTTCGTGCGCTACCAGTTCAACGTGGCGGAGAACATTGGGCTGGGACACGTGCCGGCGCTGGAGGACCGCGACCGCATCGTGCGAGCGGCGGAACAGGGCGGGGCGAGTGGGGTGATTGCAACGCTGCCGAATCAGTACGACACGATGCTGGGAGGCTGGTTCGAGAAGGGACACGAGCTGAGCGGCGGACAGTGGCAGAAGCTCGGGGTGGCGAGAGCCTTCATGCGGGAGGATGCGGAGGTGCTCATCCTGGACGAGCCGACGGCGAGCATCGACGCGGAGTCGGAGCACGCGCTCTTCGAGCGGTTCCAGGAGCTGGCGGCGGACCGGATCGCCCTGGTGATTTCACACCGCTTCTCGACGGTGCGGATGGCGGATCGGATCGCGGTGCTGCACAACGGCGAGGTGGAGGAGATGGGCAGCCACGCGGAGTTGATGGCGCGCAATGGGCGTTACGCGCACCTGTTCAACTTGCAGGCCCGGGGCTACCGGGACTGAATCCTCGCCCGACCTCGATACGCCCCGAGGAGGCCCAGGAGCGCGAAGAAGAGCGTGGAGTGCGGCGCACCGGAGCCCGCTCCACAGCCGCAGCCGCTGTCGGAGATGCCCGGGTCCTCGGTGTCTGCATCTGGCTCCGTCCCTCCATCGAACGGCGGCGGCTCGCCCGCATCGGTGCCCGCGTCGTCATCCGGAGTGCCCGCGTCGTCATCCGGAGTGCCTGCGTCAATGCCCGCATCCGTGCCCGCGTCCACGCCACCATCCACGGGGCCTGAGTCCCCGGCGAGCACGCGGATCTCCACGGTATCGACGGTCGCACGGTTGTCTTGCCCCACGGTGACTCGGAAGCCCAACACCGTGTCCTTGGGCACCACGGGCGCAGTGAACGTCGCGGCGCTCTTCCCACTGTTCTCAAGCACTACGGGAGGACCCGACACCTGGTGCCATTGGAACGTCAGAACGCCGGCCTTCGGAGCATGGCTTCCGGAGGCATCAAGGGAGACGCGTCGGCCACCCGGGACGGTCTGGTCCGGACCCGCCTGCGCCACCGGATTGCCGGGGCTGTTCACGGAGAAGTCCTCGACGACACCGGTCAGGTCCATCGAGTCTCGCCGTGGGGAGATGGCGCTTGGCCCCGCTCCTCGGCGGGCATAGGCCTCTGCCAGGAGCGCATGGTCCGTCAAATCCTGCGCCGCCGCGACCGCCAGGAGCGCCTGGAGTTGCTCGGTATAGGTCGCGTTGGAGGGCGCGAGCTTCATCCCGGCGACGATGTAGTCGGCCATGCGGCGCCTGGCCGTCTGGAAGCTGTACCGGGGCGTGGGAAGCCGCGTCTCTCGGAGCAGGGCGATGTACCCCTCGAACAACATGCCCGCGAAGATCTCCCCCGCGTTGTGGATCTCCGAGTTCCCCGGCTTCCGGCTGGCCATGGGGTGATGGGTGGGCAAGGGCTCGCCTTCGGAGATGTGACGGAAGCTCAAGTCATTGATGCGCTTGTTGACGGAATAGGGAGCCCGACGGATGCCGAAGTAGGCGCTGTTGCCGAGCGCGGTGCCCGCATAGGAGGCGAGGGCATAGCTCCCCTCGAGCGCATCACCCTCACGGAGCAGCATGTGCAGAGCGATGAAGTCCGCCCAGCCCTCGCTCATGGCCTGGCACTGCGTCGTGGTGCACGGGTTCATCAGGCGCAGGTGCAGGTAGTGTCCCCACTCATGGGCCACGAGCGTGTTGTCGATGGCACCCTCTCGGTCGGTGGCGCCTCGCCACAGGGTCGCGGTGAGGGGGTTCTGCTGCTCGGCGAGCCGCTTGAGGCGCTCTCCGTCCTCGTAGGTGACCGAGAGCACGGGGAGCTTCACGACAATGGACGCGTCGTCGTTCGTCATCCGGGGCGGTGGGGCGCCCGGTATGTTGTTCAGGATGATCACCCCCGAGGCACCCGCCTGCTCGGCGTTCCGGGCCTTGAGCGCCATGGGGCACGTCCCTCGTTCAATCATGACCAGGGTGCCACCCAGGTTGCTGCCCAGGGGCTCACATCCGTCATGAGCGCTCGGGTTGGCGATCCCATCATTCAAGAGCACCAGCGGTTTCGTGACCTGGAAGGACTGCGAGCCGAAGAAGGCCATGCCTGTCGGGTAGCGCTGGCCAGAGACCTCCACGAAGTGCTCCTCGCCACCCAGCCAGGTGAAGATCTGCATGCGCGGTGACAGCCCATCCGCGGGCACAGTCATGAAGGCGTTGTTGGACCCTTCATGGCCCTGGGCTTCGGCGAGCAGCGGATCTCCTTCCACCCCACCCCGACCGAGATTGCTGGCCTGGGCATTTCCAGCAGCCTCGTCAAAGCCAGAGACGTAGAAGTCATCGTGGAGCCAATTGGTCGTGTAGAAGAGCTGGGTGACGGCGGCCTGGGTCTGCTCGGCACGAGCCAGGGGGCCGAGGTTCGTGTCATAGACATGGTCGAACCGCCTGCTCCCCGGGATGGTCGCCGCGCGGACATCGTGCCCGGGCGTGAAGCCATCCGGAGCGGTGAGATCCGCATAGGCATCGACGTTGTTGCCTCGGCTCTCGGTCGCACCCGAGGGGAGCCAGACATCTCCCTTCCCGTTGAAGCCCTCCATCGACACCCGGCGCGAGGGAATAAACGCGGGCCCGGTTCCATCCGGAGTGCCCGTTGGATGCGGTGTGTAGTCGGCCTGGGGTCCATCGAGCGGCGTTCTGGCCCCGTCCGTTTCTGCCCAGACCCGATACTCGAACGAATCCGCATGAGTCAGCCCCTGGCGCAGCAAGACGGTGCCATCCTCCGCGGAGATGACGGAAGCCTCCGCGATGGAGCTGTTGCTCGCGGTCGCCCCAAGGAAGGTCTCGACGTAGTACGCGGGAACGAGCTGGCCGTCCTTTGGATAGAGGACCTGCTTCGCCCGGGCGGGTGAGACCAGGGTCATCCGGGAGCTGTCGAAGGCCCTGCCAGGAGACAGCGCGAAGGCGCGGAATCCTCCTGGCATCGGCTCCGTCTCACGCAGGTCCGCGGAGGCGCCCGCGACACGGGATAGCTCGCTGAGCGCGTGCGCCACGGCCTCTCCATGCGAGAGCCGAAAGGCAGGAGGCTGGGAGCTTGCGACGTCCTGGAGGTTGCCTCCCACGGCGACCAGCCGGAGGTCTCGCGTCAGCAGCACCTCGAGCTCGCTGTCGAGGACCTCGAGGCCCTCGAGACGCTGGCGGAAGGAGACGATGATTCCGCCGCGACCCGTATCGTGGACCTGGCGGATGGATGCCGTGCGGAGTGTGTCTTCCTTTAGGTGATAGAGCGGTGCGAGCTGCTCCAGGTACCAGGACGCGGCGGCCTCGGGCGTGGAAGGCGTTTCCGCGCTCGACTCCCAGGTCTGGCTCCAGAGGAGCGTGGGCACACCCCGCAGCGGCTCCAGGGAAGTGAGGTGGACGTGAGCGGGTGTGTCGGGGACGTCGCGCAGGGGAGCGGGATTGTCGCAGGCCGAGAGTGCGGCGAGCGCGAGGATTGTGATGGCTTCGCGGCGAAGTTGCATCTCCTACCCCTGGGCGATCACGCCACCACATGTGGCTCGAACCATTCTGAAACGACGAAAGGAAGGACGCCAGGGCTTCCGTCCTTCCTTCCGTCAGGTACTTCTCCTGGGCGGTTTATTACTTGTTGATGAAGAGCGAGTTCGAGCCGCAGCCAGCGCCCACGCCCTGGTTGTTCACGACGATGGTGTAGTCGTAGTAATCAATGACCTTGTCATTGTTGAAGTCCGCCGCGGGGTTGCCGGGCGGAACGGTGGCGCCGTAGTTCGCGAGGACCTCGGAGTAGTCCGTGTTGTCCACGCAGAAGTCCTGGTTGGTATCACCAAAGACCGGAGCCGGCTTCGAGTCCACGATCTCGGTGTAGGAGCCACCGGAGTTCTGCGCCAGCGTCTTGAGGAACGTGAAGTAGTTCGCCATCGTCGACATGGAGCGCGGGGTCATCACCTGGCCCGCCGGGGAGTACTCAGGGGCGGAGGCCGACATGTTCCACAGGCTGATGTAGCCGCTCAGCACGGTCACGTTGAGCACCGCGGGGAAGAAGGCACCAGCGGGGGGAGGCGTATTGGGATTACGGGTCGCGAACTTGTTGTAGACCTTCCACTCCCAGGAGTTCGTCGTGTAGGGCGGGGCATCCAGCGTGCTGGAGGGGCCGTAGCACTGGGTGCCAACCGGCGTGTTGTTCTCCTCGCCATCGGAGACCAGCTTCACCACCTTCTTCGCCTTGTTGCCCAGGTCCGGCCTGTAGGTGAAGAGCGCGTCAATGGCATCGCAGACCGTATAGGCCAGGGGCGTGAGGCCCGTGCCAACCGTCAGCCTGTTCAGGGTGGCGATCGTCGTCGTGGCGCTCGCGAAGCCCTGCTCCTTGATGTAGCTGGAGCCCTCGAAGGTCCAGACGGCGAAGAAGTGGGGGATGTTGAGGGGCAGGTTGACGTAGTCCTTGGCATTCTGGATCGCCACCTTGAAGCGGGTCTGGCCATCGCTGCGAACGGCCGTCATGGAGCCACTTCGATCCACGACGATGATGCTGTGCTGCTCGGTGGGAAGCGGAGGCGGCTGCGCCAGGGCCTCGCCCGCCTGCATAAACAAGGTGAAAATGGCAGCAGCCAACAGTTGGATCGTACCCTTCTTCATCTTCGTTCCTTTCGCTTTGTGGCTTGGACTGTCTTTCTACTTGTCTACTGCGGGGCTCGAGCCACAACCCGAGCCGTAGTTGTTCACGACGATGGTGTAGTCGTAGTAGTCGACCACGCCGTCACGGTTCACATCCGCCGCGACGGGCGCGGGAGGAACCGTGTTGCCGTAGTGGTTGAGCACCAGGTGGTAGTCGGTGTCGTTGACACAGTAATCCTGGTTGGTGTCCCCCTGGACGGGGACGGGACTTGAATCGCCAATCGCTGTAAAGGTGCCTCCCGAGTCCTTGGACACACCCTGGAGAAAGGCGAAGTAGGCGGAGGTCAACAGGGGGCGGATGGGCGCCGCGTTCCCCGTGGAGGACACTTCGCGAACCGGGCTCCCAGCCCTGGCGAAGCGGACGTAATCATACAAGACATTGACGTCGAACACGAGCTTGTAGGGGCCGGGATCATCCCTCAATGGATCCCCCGTCTTGAGCATGTTGCGGACCTTCCACTGCCAGGAATCCATCGAGAAGTTGGGGTAGGGGCTGGTGCTGTCGGGGCCATGGCATTGGGAGCTGGAGGGCGTGCTGTTCTCCTCGCCATCGGACACCAGCCGGACCACCTTCTTCGCATTGACTCCGGGCTCGTATTGCAAGAGCTCGTCGACGGCATCGCAGACCGCGTAGGCCAGGGGCGTCACTCCGTTGCCAACGCTCAGGCGGTTCAAGGTGGAGAGCGTCGTCGCGGCATCCGCGAAACCCTGCTCCTTGATGTAGCTGACCTCCTCGAAGGTCCAGACCGCGAAGGAGCGGGGCCGCGACGACGGCAGGTTGACGTAGGCCTTGGCCTGTCTGATGGCCTCGGTGAACCGGGTCTGGCCATTGTTCCGCACCAGCTGCATGGAGCCACTGCGGTCAATCACAATGAGGATGTGCTCTTCACTGAAGGTTTGAGCTACCGCCTCGCCGGCCCCTAGAACCGGCGCGAGGGCGGCGACCAGGAGCACCTGCAGGGCCAACCAGGACAGTCTTGTCTGGGTCTTCACTTCCATCTCCTCTCAAATGCCCAGGACCCGGATGGGCACGAGGGTGTCGTTTCGCGTCCCGTCCCCAAGCTGGCCTTCGCCGTTGTATCCCCAGGCCCAAGCAGAGCCGTCCGAGCGCAGCGCCAACGTGTGGTAGTCCCCGGCGACCACGGACACCACGCCGCTCAGGCCCGTCACCTTCACGGGTGAGTGGCGATTGATGAGCGTCCCATCCCCGAGCTGGCCGTCGAAGTTGAACCCCCAGGCGCGCACCGTGCCGTCCGAGTGCAGCGCCAGTGAGTGGTAGTTGCCGGCCGCTACGGACACCACGCCGCTCAGGCCCGTCACCTGCACCGGTGCGGGCTTGTTGAGCACCGTCGTCCCATCCCCGAGCTGGCCCGAGCCGTTGTAGCCCCAGGTCCACACCGTGCCGTCCGAGCGCAGCGCCAGCGAGTGGTAGCCTCCAGCCGCCACGGACACCACCCCGGACAGTCCCGCCACCTGCACGGGCAGGATGTGCCAGGCGTACGAGCCATTGCCAATCTGGCCGTCGAAGTTGTACCCCCAGGCCCACACCGTGCCGTCCGAGCGCAGCGCCAGGGAATGGCTGTCTCCGGCCGCGATGGCTACGATTCCGGAGAGCCCAGAGACTTGCACGGGCTGGGGCCTGTCCGTGGTCGTTCCATCTCCGAGCTGTCCGTAGCGATTGAAGCCCCAGGCCCACACCGTGCCGTTCGAGCGCAGGGCCAACGCGTGGTAATTGCCAGCCGCCACGGCGGAGACACCGGAGAGCCCCACCACTTGCACGGGCCGGGGCCTGTCCGTGAAAGTCCCATCCCCGAGCTGCCCGTACTCATTGACGCCCCAGGTCCACACGGTGGTGTCGCCCTTGAGCACCACGGTGTGCTTGAACCCGGCGGAGACGGCGATGCTCCCGCTCAGATTCAGGGGGGCCGCGACGAGGCTGTCGAGCCCCGTCCCATTGCCGAGCTGCCCGTTGTAGTTGTCTCCCCAGACCCATACCGCACCGCCCGAGTCCACCACCACGGAGTGCAGCTGTCCGGACGTCACATCCGCCCTGCCCAAGGACAGAAACGACACCTTCACCGCGGAGCTTCGGGGGTTGAACGTGCCATCTCCGAGCTGGCCGAAGACGTTGTCACCCCAGGACCACACGGTGCCGTCCGAGCGCAGCACCAGCGAGTGCTTGTACCCCGCCACCAGGGTGACACCTCCGCTCAAGCCCGACTGCACGGGCACGCGGCTGCTGGTAGTCGTCCCATTGCCGAGCTGGCGGTAGCGATTGTCACCCCAGGACCACACCGCGCCATCCGAGCGCACCGCCAGCGAGTGGTAGTTGCCGGCGACCAGGGTCATCACGTCGCTCAGGCCCACCTGCACGGGTTGGAGGCGGTTGGTGTTCGTCCCATCTCCGAGCTGGCCATACGTATTGAGGCCCCACGCCCACACCGTGCCATCCGAGCGCAGCGCCACGGTATGGGAGGCGCCGGCGGAGAGCGTCACCACCCCACTCAAGTTCAGCACCTGCACCGGCACGTTGCGCGTGGCCGTCGTGCCATCCCCGAGCTGACCGAAGCGGTTGTCGCCCCAGGCCCACACCGTGCCGTCCGAGCGCAGCGCCAGGGAGTAATAGCCTCCGGCCATGACAGCGATGACGCCGCTCAGGCCCGGCACCTGCACGGGCAGGTTGCTGCTGGTCGCCGCCACGTTGCCGAGCTGGCTGTAACGGTTGTCGCCCCAGGCCCACACCGTGCCATCCGAGCGCAGCGCCAGGGCGTGGGAGAACCCAGAGCCAAGGGAAACGACGCCGCTCAGGTTCTTCACCCGCACGGGCACAGGGCTGGCGGTGTTCGTCCCATTGCCGAGCTGGCCGCTGTAGTTGTCACCCCAGGCCCACACCGTGCCGTCTGAGCGCAGTCCTAGAGCGTGGTAGTCCCCAGAGGCCACGGACACCACACCACCCAGGTTCGCCACCTGCACCGGCGTGGGGCTGTCGGTGAACGTCCCATTTCCGAGCTGGCCCTGACGGTTGTATCCCCAGGCCCACACCGTGCCATCCGAGTGCACGCCCACCGAGTGGTATTGACCCAGCGCCAGCCTCGCAGCCGCGGGCCGGCCTCCCAGCGGCGAGCGCACTCGCCCCGGGACGGGCTCCTCCAGGCCGGTCGCGGGACCACAACCCGTCACGAGCCACGTGCCGAGCAGCACTGCCAACGTCAGACACCCGAGCCTCGCACCGAGGGATTGCCTACCAGACATGCACCGCCTCAACGGAATGGCCGTCAGTGACGGCACCAGGTTTGCCCCTCGGGGTCCTTGCAACCTTCCAACACCCAGCGTGCGACGAGGCGCCGGAGCTCCAGGGGAAGCTCCACTCCGGCCATGGGCATGCCAGGTCGCGCGGCGACGAGCCCGTGCTCGGCCTCCAGCGCGCGAGTCTCCAACCGACGCCAGAACTCCTCACCCGATTTGCGGCGCAGGTAGGCCTTCAGCCCTTCCGCATCCGCGGTGAATGCGCTCGCGGCACGTGGGCTGGTCGCGTGACAATGGACACAGGTGGCGTCCCGGAAGAACGGCCCCCAGAGATAACTCAGCAGCGCGGGTGGCAGCGCCGTGGGGGTGGCCATGTCCTCCAGCTTCAGTCGGGAGACACGCGCATCCAGCTCGCGCTCCGCCTCGACTCGCATCTCTCCGAAAAGCCGGTGCAGGAGCTTCGCCTCTTCGGTGGAGAGGGGCACCACGGGCATGGTGCGCGCCTCGCGAGGAGCGCGGACCTTTCCAGCCGCGTAGTCCCGCAGCCACTCGGCGGTGTAGAGCCCCAGCGCCACTCCGCTCCGGCCCGATACCGGCCTCGGGCCTCCATGGCAGCTGAAGCAGCGGGTTGTCCACAGCGTGTCGGCCTGGCGCCGCTCCTCCACGCTCAGCTTCGCGGGCGTCTTCTCCCGGGCCTGTGGCCGCACCCCCAGGAGGTCGGCCACGGCCTTGAGCGCCTTGGGCTGAAGCGACGGGTAGGCCATCATCCGCGGGGCTCGGCTTCCTTCTTGGGGGGAGAGGTTGCTCGGGCGCTTCAGGAAGGCTGCGAGTCGCTCCCAGGACACCCGGGGAACGGTCCCTTCGGGTGGCTCCACGGTCTCCGGGGCATTCATGTACGCCAGCGGCGTGGTGGCGAGCTGCGCCAGCTTCTCCTCACGCACGGGCACGGCGAAATAGCGCCGGTCTACCTGCCCCTTCTGTTTCCGCGCGGCCACATCGTTCAGCTCCGCGTGGCAGCCATAGCATTGGCTGTCATTCCAGTGCCCCAGGCCATTGGCGAAGCGGGACTTCGGCTCGTTGCGCCGGGCGGTATGGCACCCGACGCACTCGTCCACCTCCAAATCGCTGGCGAAGGCTCCTGTGCCCACGAGCAGGATGAGGACGAACAGGACTTTCACTGCGTGCCTCCAGGGAGGGCGGTGATTCGCACCGAGGCGGAATCCGCTTCCAGTTGAGCAATCTCTTGCACCACGGCACGGAAGTCCGCGGCCGTCGCCTGCTCCGGCTTCTCCTGACACTTCACATAGGCATCCACCAGCATGTACCCGGACACCTTCCACTCCGTGGCCGTGGCCTCCGCGGGGGGTACCCGCTGAAGGATGCAGGCTTGGAGCTCTTTCTTCCTCTGCTCGGGATCCACGCTGTCGTTGCCCGGGCACGCGGTCCACCACACGAGCCCACCCAGAATCCACACATGCCTTGGCATCACCCGTGCTCCCACGCCGGAGCGGCCACGGCACCGGCCATGGCTGCTCCTGGCGTCCTGTTGATGGGGGTTGAAGCGCAGTCCGCGCTCTACCCGAACTGCAGGACCAGCGGGTCCGGCGTGCAGATGTAGACGGGCTGGCTTGCCGCGGAGGTAGACATCGTGGCCGTCTGGGCGTTCAGGTCCAGCGTGAACGCCTTGATATAAGCCTCCCAGCCCACCTGGGGATCCGAGGTGAGGAAGAGCGAGGGAGAGAGCTGGGCCAGCCGCGAGGACTCGAAGAGGACGTCCCAGCTGTTCCCCGTCAGGCCCGTGGAGGTGCTGCGCAGCACGCCGTCCGTCACGAGCCTCTGGTTGATGGCGGAGATGTTCAGCTTCTGGCTCGCCGGGCTACACAGCGGGATGGAGGCGCGCAGGGTGATGACCGGGCGCGCGTTGATGATGGACAGCACCTTCGCCTCGTCCTCACTGAAGAAGAAGAGGCTCAGGCTGCAGGCGATGGGGTAGTTGCCCGCGAGGATTCGCGGCGTGTAGCCCACGGGCATGTAGGAGAGCAGGTCTGCAATCTCCTCCGTCGGCTGGCACGCACTGGCCGGCGGCAGCACCTTCGCGTCGGTGATGCCATTCTGGGAGACAAAGCCGTTGTACAGGTTCTGCCGGTGGGCCGTCGGGAACAGGTTGACGATGAGCTTGCGCATCCCACTGACGTTGGTGGGCGGCCCGTTCGGAACCTGCTCGTAGCTCGTGTAGTAGATGGGGCCGCGGTTCATGCCCACGTACGGCACGAACACCATGCCGGACTGCTCGATGGTGCGCGCGTAGTCGAGCGGCGGTTCGGTCTGGGCGTGCGCGGCTGGCGCCACGAGGGTGAAGAGGCCCAGCACGGCTGCGGAAAGGACGTAGGGAAGACGCATGGAAGGAGGGGGGCGGGAGGGTGAGAGGAAATGAGGGGCGGGAGCTCTCCTCGTGGAGACTCCCACCCCCCTGGCTCACGTCTTGATTACTGCTGACCCAGCAGCGCGCGGCAGCCCGGATCGTTCATGTTCCAGTTCACGCGGCCCATCTCGAAACCGCCCGTGAGGCAGGACACGTTGAGCATGGTGGGGGCCTGGAAGTCCGTCGGGCCCGGGTTGTACTGAACGTAGACCACCTCGTTCTTCTCGAGGATGAGCTTCTCGTAGTTCGCACGCAGGGTGAAGATAGACGTCACCTGGTTGGACACCTGGCCATTGACCGGCGTGGTGTACTTGCGCACCTCGTTGAACAGCTCGTCCTGGAGCCGCCGCTGCACGGCGTTCACCACGTTGATGAAGTTGGCGTCATTGGGCGCCGTGGGGCCCCAGGTGCCGTTGGACTGCAGGTACTCGATGCGGATGCCGCACTCGTTCTCCGCCGAGCACTGCACCAGCCGCTGGAAGAAGGCGCGGACCTCGATGTCCACACACGAGCTGAGGTGGAAGGCGGCGAAGGCGCTGGCCTGCTCGAAGAGGGACTTCCAGTTCACGTGGAAGCGCGCCTGACGGGTGAGCTCGCTGGTCTTGATCTCCCAGTCAATCTTCGCCGACAGGACGTTGTCCCACTGGGCGCCCGTGGCCATGAACGTCCGCAGCTGGTTGGTCCAGCCGGGCAGCGTGGTCGCCTGGAAGGAGATGTCCTGCGCCACGACACTGCCGTTGAGCGCGGGCAGGCTGTTGAACTTGTACATCACGTTGGTGTCGAGGTCGTACGGCTGGGTCGGATCCTCGTGGGTGAAGCACTTCGGGACGGTGATCGTCCGGGTCTCGCCCGTCGTCGGGTTGGTGATCTGGAAGGTCTCCTTCTCACACTTGACCTCGACGCGGCCGTTGGGGGGCGCGTAGCCAGAGAGCAGGAACTTGGTCTGCGCCTTGGTCGCCGGAGCCGGGGTGATGCGCATGCCCTTCGCGGTCGCCTCGCTCTGAAGCAGGCCGAGCGCGCCGAGGTCGCTGGTGGTGGAGAGCGAGCCACCCAGGTTGGTGAGCTCCTCACCCGCGAAGAAGCCAAACGACGGGTAATAGGCGGAGACCTGGAAGCGCGGGATGGGCGAGGTGCTCAGCGGCGACTGCACGGCCACGCCACCGCGCCGCGGCACGTAATAGACGAGCTTGGTGTCATCCGTGTCCCCCAGCAGGATGAAGGCATCCTGCACGGTGGCGGAGAAGTACTGCGACACGTTGCGGGCGGAGGGAGACATGGGCGCGGCGACGGCCTGGCCGGCGGCGCCAGCGGACAGCGCGATCACTGCGGCGGACAGCAATGCTTTCTTCATGGTTTGAGGCCTTCCTTGTCGATGACGGCACGTCAGTCATGCCTGGAGGGCACACCACTCCCGTGTCTGCTTGCCCGAGAGCGCGCAAACCTGTCGCCGCCGTCCCCGTCGCTCGTTTGAGAATGCCGCTCGAGCACCAGGAACGGTGTATGCAAAAGACAAACGCACAGGACCGCCCGCGCGGACTGCCGTCAGCGCGGAACCGATCTGGGTGACGACGTGATGAAACCCCCTCTGATCCAAAGCGGAGCCTGCTCTGCTTGGACCATCACACAATACATATTATCAAACAGGACTGCGAGTAAAAACTGCGCAACCCGACAGATAAATGTAACATTTCTGTTCCAATGAAAAACGACTCTCGCGGGAGATGTCGGTTTCAATGGTTTCAAGGGCTTGGTGTGTGTTGCTTTGGAGTCTACAAGACGTGTGTTGCTTTGGAGTCTACAAAACGTGTGTTGCTTCAGAGTCTACAAGGGCGGCGACTCAGGAGCCGGAGGGGAGTAGGCCGGCTGGCGCCTACCCGATGACTTCTTGCGATGCGCTGCGTGAGCTGTAAGAGCTATCCCCTATGCGCTACACGCCCATCATCGGCACCCTTGGCTACGTCCTGTCTCCGGATGGGACGAAGGTCCTGCTCATCCACCGCAACGCGCGTCCGGACGACACGCACCTCGGCAAGTACAACGGGCTCGGAGGGAAGATGCACCCGGACGAGGACGTGGTCTCCTGCATGCGCCGGGAGATTCGCGAGGAGGCGGGTATCGAGTGCACCGAGTTGACGCTGCGCGGCACCATCAGCTGGCCCGGCTTCGGCCCGAAGGGTGAGGACTGGCTCGGCTTCGTCTTCCGCATCGACCGCTTCGAGGGCACGCCCTACGAGCGCAACGCGGAGGGCACCCTCTCCTGGGTCCCCGTGAAGGACATCATGAGCCTGCCGCTCTGGGACGGAGACCGCCACTTCCTGCCGCTGGTGTTCGATGGCGACCCGCGGGCCTTCCACGGCGTCATGCCCTACGCCGACGGCCACGCGGTGAGCTGGTCCTTCACGCGCATCTGAGGTGCGGCACTCCGCGGGTACGGCTCATCGCCTCCGGCCGGGCGCGTCCTCGCTGAAGGTGTCACAGGCCTCGACGGTGCCCTGCTCGAGCCCCCGGCGGAACCAGAAGGCACGCTGCTCCGAGGAGCCGTGGGTGAAGGACTCGGGGACGACCCGGCCCCGGGCGCGCCGCTGCAGCGTGTCATCCCCCACGGCGGAGGCCGCGGTCAGCCCCTCCTCCACGTCTCCCTGCTCGAGCACCTGGCGCTGGCGCTGCGCATGGTGGGCCCAGATGCCGGCGAAGCAGTCCGCTTGCAGCTCCTGCAGCACGGACAGGGCGTTGGCGTCCTCCGGAGACTGGCTCCGCATCGCGTGGACGCGCTCGGAGATGCCGAGCAGGTTCTGCACATGGTGCCCCACCTCATGCGCCACCACGTAGGCGCGGGCGAAGTCACCGGGCGCCTCGAAGCGCTGATCCAGCTCCCGGAAGAAGTTGAGGTCCAGGTACACGCGCTCGTCCAGCGGGCAGTAGAAGGGCCCCACCGCGCTCTCCTGGAAGCCGCAGGCGGACTCCACGGCGTCTGAGAAGAGGACGAGGTGTGGCTCGACGTATTGCACGCCCAGGGGCAGGAGCAGGTCCGGCCAGGTGTCCTCGGTGTCCGCGAGCACGACGGAGACGAAGTCCTCGAGCTGCGCCTGCGCGGGGTCCACCGGTCTGCCAGAGCCGCCGGTGCCCGGCCCCACTGCGGGCTCTCCCCCGGACAGGACGGTCCCGGGGTCGCCGCCGAACAGCATCACCAGGAGGGCGATCACGATGGTCGCGGCACCGCCTCCCACCGCCAGCGGGCGTCCCACGCCCATGCCTCGCCGATCCTCGATGTTCGAGCTGCGACGACCCCCTTGCCACCTCATCCGTTCCCCCTCCTCTCTGACTCTCTACCCGCTCCAAGGTAGGCAGCCCGGCATGGGCCATCGAGCAAGGTCTCACCCGTGTCCCGGTGCTCGGGCGAAGGGAGGGCAAGCAAGAGAGCAGCGGGCGTGCTCAGCGCAGGGGACGTTTGAAGCAGTAGTTGCGGTAACTGTCGATGGTGACGAGTTCCCAACCCTGTAGGCCCGCGGCCTGCAGCTGCGGGGTGAGGTCTCGCGGATCCATGAGATTGAGCGGCATTTCCGGTCGCATGCAGTAGTAGTCCCAGCGCGGCATGCTCGTCTCCGACTGCGCGAGCGCGGGGGGGAGCCACCGCACCTGGGAGGCCGCGCAGCCGGCCAGGAACGTGAGTGCGAACAGGATGTTGCGGCGGGTGTTGGTGTCCATGGTCCTCTCTCCTTGGGGTACCTTGAGCCTTCCATGGCCCAGTCAGCCCCTCCACTTTCGTCCTCTCCTCCGCCTCCGGCCTCCTCTGAAGTCTCTCCCCAGGGCGGTGCGCCGCGCTTCAGTTGGCTGCCCGCGCCGGGCACGTGGAAGTTCCACCTGCTGCTGAGCGCGGTGGCCATCTTCGTGCTCGGGCCGCTGGGCGGTATCGCCGCCTCGTACATGAACTTCAGCCTGGGCTTCTTCGTGGGCGGGCAGGTGCTGGCCGGCATCCTCGGCAGCGCCGTCACCTATGGCTATGGCCCCGAGGGCAAGCACGGCGCCAACTACATGCAGACGATGGCCGCCTCGGTGGCCTCGATGTGCGCCATGTCCGTGCTCATCCAGGCCATGGTGTGGCTGGGCATGCCGCAGCCGGCGGCCTGGCACCTGATGCTCTTCGTGGGCTGCGTGGGCATGTTCGGCGTGGGCCTGGGCATGCTCTACACGCCGCTGCTCGTGGACCGGCTGCAGCTGGACTACCCCTCGGGCTACGCGGTGGCCAACATCCTCCGGGCGCTCACCGACAAGCGCCTGCTGAAGGTCTCCATCGCCAAGCTGGGCGGTGGCACTGGCCTGGGCGTGGTGGTGGCGGGGCTCACCGAGCGCTTCGCCGCCCTGGGCTCCATCGGCTTGAGCGGCTCCACCTTGGGCGCGGGCATGGTGGTGGGCAGCCGCAACACCGTGCCGGCCATCGTTGGCGGGCTCGTCGGTGCGGCCTTCACGCCCTACCTGCGAGAGATTGGTTGGCTGGGCGCGGAGGAGCCGTTCCGCAAGATTGGTTTCATCATCGGTCTGGCCATGATTTGCGGCGCGGCGGCGGTGGACCTGTCGCTCCTGGCGGTGCAGGCGGTGGAGCGGATTCGCAACCGAGCGAAGGCCCCGCCCGACGAGGTGCCCGCGTGGAAGCAGGTGAACCTGCCGAGGCTGCTGGCGTGGGTCGTTTTCTGGGGCGTGGCGCTGGTGGGGGTTGCCACGTACCTGCTGAATCAGCCGCTGGGCTTCATCCTCTTCGGCATGGGGCTGTCGGTGTTGTTCGTGCTCATCAACGGCATCGCCTACGGCATCACCGACCAGAACCCCCTCTCCAGCGCCTTCGTCATCTCGGTGCTGCTGATGTCGATGCTCGGGCTGAGGAACCCGGTGGTGGGGTTGTTGGCCGCGAGCATCCTGCTCATCTCCACATCCGTGGGCTGTGACATGCAGCAGGATCGCTCCACGGGCTGGCGCCTGGGCACCAACCGCACCATCCAGTTCCGCTACCAGGTGATTGGCATCGTGATGGGCTCGGTGCTGTGCCTGGGACTGGCGAAGGTCTTCATGAGCGCCTATCCGGTGCTGGCCATCAACCAGCTCGACCTCCCGGAGGTTGAAGTGGGCCAGTGGAGCTCGGCGATGACGTACAAGCTCGTGGGCGCCATCCGCAGTCTGGGCACGCTGTCGGACTACACGGTGAAGGCGCTGCTGCTGGGCTTGACGCTCGGCTTCACCATCGAGGTGGCGCGCAAGCTGCTCAAGCGCAACGCGCGCTACCAGGCCTACGTGAAGGGCTCGCGCGCGGGCTACGCGGTGGGGTGGACGATGGACTCGGTGCTGCTGGCGAGCCCCTACGCCTCGTCGTTCGGCGCCTTCATCAACCTGCCCGCGGCGCTGTGGTTCGGCGTGGGCGGCATCGTGTCCTCGCTGTGGAACACGCTGGCGAAGAAGCCGGCGCCGCATGCGGCGGGCTCGCCCGGAGAGGGCGAGGCGCTGCCCGAGGACATGAGCACCACGTCGCTGGTGGGCGGTGGGCTCATCGCCGGCGAGTCGCTCTACTTCCTCTTCGTGGGACTCGCCGGCCTGGTGTCGCTGCTGTGGTGACGTCCCCTCGCTAGAAGAGGAAGTCGGTGGTGAGGAAGTCCGACTCGCGGCGGGTCAGGATGGATTGCACCAGCGTGGTGTTCTCGGTCGTCGTCTTCGCCGCGACGAGCGTGCGAATCGAGAACACCCGCAGTGCATCCGCCACGGACAGCGTGCCCTCCGCGGAGTCCTTGCGGCCGTTGAAGGGGAACGTGTCCGGCCCGCGCTGGCACTGGCAGTTGAGGTTGATGCGGCCCACCTGGTTGGAGAACGCGTCGATGAGCTTCCCGATGCGCGCCGAGTCCTTGCCGAAGATGCTTAGCTGCTGGCCGAAGTTGGAGTTGACGACGTAGCGGATGACCTCCTCTTCTTCGTCGAACACCATCACCGGAATGACCGGGCCGAACTGCTCCTCGGTTGCCAGGCGCATCTCGCTCGTCACCGGGTACACCACGGCGGGTGCGTAGTACGACTGGTTCGTCTGCCCACCGAGTTTGTTGACGACGCGGGCGCCCTTGGCCACGGCGTCGTCGACGAGTCCCTTCAGGTAGGCCGTCTTTCCAGGCTCGGGCAGCGGGGTGAGCGCGACACCCGGGTCCCAGGGCATGCCGGGCTTGAGGCGGTCCACCGCGGCGGTGAAGCGCTCGAGGAACTGCTCGACGATGCGCCGGTGCACCAGGAGCACCTTGAGCGCCGTGCACCGCTGGCCGTTGAAGGACAGTGTGCCGGTGATGCACTCCTTCACGGCGTTATCGAGGTCCGCGTCCTCGAGGATGATGGCCGGGTTCTTCGCATCCAGTCCGAGCACGGCCTTCAGGCGGTGCGGACGCGGGTGCATGCGCTTGAGCTCGCTGGCGCCCTTGTTGGTGCCGATGAAGGCGAAGACGTCCACCTTGCCGCTCTCCATGAGCGCGCCGACCGTCTCGCGGCCCCGGCCGTAGATGATGTTGATGACGCCCGGCGGGAAGCTGTCGCGGAACGCCTCCAGCAGTGGCCGGATGAGCAGCACGCCGAACTTCGCCGGCTTGAAGACGACCGCGTTGCCCATGAGCAGGGCGGGGAAGAGCGTGCTGAAGGTCTCGTTGAGCGGGTAGTTGTACGGGCCCATGCACAGCGCCACGCCCAGGGGCGCCCGGCGGATCTGCGCCATGATGCCCTGGTCCTGCACGAAGCGGGACGAGGTGCGGTCCAGCTCCTTGAGCGCGCGGATGGTCTCCACGATGAGGTCCACCGTGCGGTCAAACTCCTTCTCGGAGTCGGCCTGGGTCTTGCCAATCTCCCACATCAGCAGGTTGACCACCGCGGTGCGCTGCGCGCGCATCGCCACGAGGAAGCGCTCGACGTGCTCGATGCGCTCGGCGACGCGCATGGACGGCCAGACGCCGCGGCCGTTGTCGTAGGCCTGCACCGCGGCCTCCAGCGCCTCAAGCGATTCCTTCGAGGTGAGCAGCGGCGTGGCACCGATGACTTTGGGCTCCAAGCCCTTGGGCGTCTTCACGAAGACGGGGCTCTGCACCGGGTTGAGCTCGCCTTCCCAGACCCGGAGCTTGCCTCCCACGAGGTACTCGCGCTGCTCGAGGTACCCGGGGAGCCGCACGTTGGCGGGAATCTGTTCGTCCGTGGGGAAGAGGTCGTCAAGGGAGGTCATGGATGTCCTTTCTGCGCCACTATCTACGACCCGGGCTCCTTCCGCGCTCTTGAACTTGAGGGCGCACGTGAGCGGGTTGCTTGAATATTCCGCAGGGACTGTGCGTCCAGGCATCCTCGTGGGCATGGTGGACTGGGTGAAGAGTCATGACACGGTGGCGATTCCTCGTACCTGTTCTCCGACCCCTCCGGTCCCGATGCGACCACCCTCATGTGGGACTTCTTCAAACAGCACACGCGCTGAAGTGGGTCTTCGGGACTGCGCCGCCTGCCCTCATGTTCTCGGGCAGGTCCGACGCCGCGAGCCAACTGCGGCACGCGGCTCGAGGAGCGCAAGTGCAAGCTCCTCTGCACACGCTGCGGCTACTACATGAGCTGTGCGGACTACTACTGACACCTCCAACGGCCGAGCCGCCTTCGGCATCCAGCTGTTACATGGACGGGGGCCGTGCTCGTTCGCCTACTCGGTCTCGACCCAACACGCCCAGTGATGGTCCGAGCACTGGCAATACCCAATCGAGCCATTGCTGAAAACACACGCGGTCTCGAGGTAGTCAGCGCGGCAGTTGATGCGCATGAGGTACTCGCACGAGGCGAGAGCTTCGCTTCGAGGAGAATCATTCTCGGACGGAATCTGCTGCTCGGATTCGACACCACCACAGCCCGTGGTGACCGTGACGAGAGCAAAAGCAAACGCAAACAGGCGACGACGCAGCATGAAGCCTCCTGAGACTGCGGGTGAAGCCCGAGGTTCGAGCATGATGAGTCAATCTGTCAATACAAGTCCTTCTTCCAGGCCGGCAACAGCGTACAGGTGCTGCTTCCGTCCTGGTTCACATCACCGTGCTGGACTTGTCGCTCGCGCGGTTCCCCCAATCAGGCGCGGAGAAGGCGAGCGTGGCGCCCCAGGCAGCGGTCAGCAAGGAGCCGATGAAGGAGAAGGAGAGGGGTGGGGTGAGGGGATGCGAATCCGTGGGCGGCGCGTTATGAGGGCGCACCATGAAAGCGATTCGTTACCACCAGACAGGGGGACCCGAGGTCCTGCGGCTCGAAGACGTACCGGAGCCGGAGTTGGGTTCAGGGGAGGTCCGGATTCAGGTCCACGCGGCCGGCGTGAACTTCGCGGACACGGAACGGCGACGGGGGCTCTACGATGCGCAGGTTCCCCTGCCGCGGATCCTCGGGAGCGAGGCCGCGGGCGTGGTCTCCGCGGTGGGCCCGGGGGTAGACGCGGCCCTCCTGGGTCGGCGGGTCGTCACGCTGACGACGAGCACCTATGCCGAGTTCGTGAAAGCTCCCGCGAGCGGACTCGTCGTCCTGCCAGACACCGTGTCCTTCGAGGTAGCGGCCGCGGTGCCGGTGCAGGGCCTGACGGCGTACCACCTGCTGCACACGGTGACCCAGGTGCGTGACGGCCAGTCCGTGCTCGTCCATGCGGCGGCGGGAGGCGTCGGGGTGCTGGCGGTGCAGCTCGCGAAGGCCCTCGGTGCGCGCGTCTTCGGCACGGTCTCGAGCGAGGCCAAGGCCCGACTCGTCCAGGAGCTGGGCGTCGACGAGGTCATCCGCTACGACCGCGAGGACGTGGTGGCGGAGGTCCACCGGCGCACGGGCGGCAGGGGCGTGGACCTCGTGCTGGACGCGGTGGGCGCGAGCACGTGGGAGGCAAGCCTCCGGGTGCTGGCTCCCTTCGGACACGCGGTGAGCTATGGCTCGGCGAGCGGTCCGGCTCCCGCCGTGGACGTGGAGGTCCTCTTCGAGAAGTCCCTGAAGGTGAGCGCGTACTGGATGCACACGCCGCATCCCCCGGGGGCGCATCACCGGGCCCTCGAGTCGCTCATCCGCGATGTCGCGGACGGGAGGCTTCGGGTCCTCATCGGCCTGAAGCTCCCGTTGGCCGAGGCGGTCGAGGCCCACCGGCGGCTGGAAGGCCGGGAGACGGTGGGCAAGGTGGTGCTGACCGTGGCGGGGTAGGGGAGGACGTGGCCTACCGGCGGCCTGGGCTCGGCCGGAACCACGTGGGCTCGGGCCGGACCGTCGTGCCTCCCGTGAACATGCCGCCGGTGAAGAAGGCCTCCTCGAAGAAGTGGTACGGGTGGACGAGCTCGGGGCGGCTGGCGGCCTCCAGTCGCTCGGCGAGCGGAGCCGGAATCTCCACGTCGAGGGCGCGCAGGTTGGTCTCGAGCTGCTCCAGCCGCGTCGCGCCGATGATGGTGGACGCCACGCCGGGCCGGCGCGTCACCCACGCGAGGGCCACCTGTGCCGGAGGCCGGTCCAGTTGCCGGGCCACGTCCTTGAGCGCATCGACGATGTTCCAGTTGCGCTCGGTGAAGAGCTTGGTGAACCCCGGGTTGCCGGAAGTGGAGATGGAGGGGAGCCGGCCTTCGCCCTTCGCCCCTACGCCCTCACGCGTGTACTTGCCCGACAGCAGCCCCGATGCCAGCGGGCTCCAGGGGGTGATGGCCGCTCCGAGCGCCAGTGCCGCCGGGATGTGCTCGCGCTCGATGTTGCGCTCGACGAGCGAGTACTCCAGTTGCAGCGCCGCGATGCGCTCCAGGCCCTCGCGCTCCGCGAGCGTCTGCGCCCGAGCGAAGTACCAGGCCGGCACGTCGGACAGGCCGATGTAGCGGACCTTGCCCTCGCGCACGAGGTCGGTGAGCGTTTGCATCACCTCCTCCACGGGCGTGAGGCCGTCCCACGCATGCAGCCAGTAGAGGTCCACGTAGTCCGTCTTCAGCCGCCGCAGCGAGCCCTCCAGCGCGCGGTAGATGTTCTTGCGGCCGTTGCCGCCCGCGTTGGGGTCTCCTGGCGAGGTGTTGACGGTGAACTTCGTCGCGATGACCGCGCGGTCTCTCCCGCCATGTTGTGCGAAGTATTCGCCGATGAGTTGCTCGCTGGTGCCGCCCGTGTAGCCGTCCGCCGTGTCCAGGAAGTTCCCGCCCGCTTCCAGGTAGCGCGCCAGGATGCGGTGGGCGGTTTCCTTCGGGCTGCCCCAACCCCACTCGGTGCCGAAGGTCATGGTGCCCAGGCACAGCGGGCTCACGCGCAGGCCGCTGCGGCCCAGCAGGTGGTACTGCGCCAGCGAGTCGATTCGAGGTGTCGTCGTCATGTGTCTCCCCTGTGGATGGCTTCAAATTGCCGTCCAGGGGCCGCGGAATGAAGACGCGGAATCCGCACACACTCTTTAGAATCTCTTAGAAATGGCCCTCACGCCCCTCAATGCCCTGGCCGTGTTTGTCACCGTCGCCCGGCGTCGCAGCTTCTCCCAGGCCGCGAAGGAGCTCGGGGTCTCCTCCTCCGCGGTGAGCCAGGCCGTCCGTCAGTTGGAGGAGAAGCTCGGGCAGGCGCTGCTCGCTCGCACCACGCGCAACGTGTCGCTCACGGAGGCCGGGCGTCGGCTCATGGAGGACGCCGCGCCGGGTCTCCAGTCAGCGCTGGCGGCGCTCGAGTACCTGTCCGCCGACACCACGCAGCTCACGGGCTCGCTTCGCCTGTCGGTGCCCGCTTTCTCGTTGCCGCTCGTGGTCGAGCCCGTGTTGACGAAATTCCTCGTGGCCCATCCGCATGTCCGCGTCGACGTGTCCGTGCAGAACCGGTTCGTCAACATCGTCGAGGAAGGCTTTGATGCGGGCATCCGTCTGACTGAGGCGGTGGAGCGTGACATGGTCCAGGTGCGCCTCACGCCCGCCTTCCGGTTCCTCGTCGTGGGTGCCCCCTCGTACTTCGAGCGGCACGGTGCTCCGCGGCGGCCGAAGGATTTGGTGAATCACGCCTGCCTGGGTTACCGCTCGCCCTCGACGGGGCTGCCGTACCACTGGGAGTTCGAACAGGGGCGGCGGGAGCTCAGCGTTCCAGTGAAGGGGCCGCTTGCCTCGGACCACGCGCCGTTGCTCCTCAGCATGGCCGCCGCGGGACTGGGCCTGGCCTACGTAGCGGAGCTCGAGGCCGCACCCTGGTTGCGCACCGGTGCGCTGCGGCCCGTGCTGGAAGATTGGGCGCCCACCGTGCCGGGCCTCTTCCTGTACTTCCCGAACCGCACGCGAGCCTCTCGCCCGCTGCGCGCGTTCATCGACATGGCGCGAGACATCCTCCCACGCCGCTGAACCCTTGCACCGTCAACGCGGGCTGGGGGCGCGTCTACGTCCCTCCCCAGCCCGAGAGACAGGCATTACTTCGCCGCGGTGTCGCGCTTGCTGAGGACGTCGCACTCGGTGGTCATCTCGTAGATGAGCGGCACGCCCGTGGCCAGCTCCAGGCCCACCACCTGCTCGCCGGTGAGCTTGTCCAGCTTCATCACCAGGGAGCGGTTGGAGTTGCCGTGCGCCACCACGAGCACGTTCTTGCCCTGGCGCAGGTCGCCCGCGATGGCGCGGTCGTAGAAGGGCAGCACGCGCTTGGCCGTCATCTCCAGCGACTCGCCATTGGGGGGCGGCGTGTCGTAGGAGCGGCGCCACAGCTTCACCTGGTTGTCTCCCCAGCGCTTGGCGGCGTCCTCCTTGTTGAGGCCCTGGAGATCGCCGTAGTGGCGCTCGTTGAGGGCGGCGTCGCGGATGACGGGGATGGGCTGGCCGAGCGTCTGCAGGATGATGGCCAGCGTCTCCTGGGCGCGGGTGAGGGCCGAGGTGTAGGCCACGTCAAACTTCAGGCCGGCGAGCGCCTTGGCGGCCTGCTGGGCCTCCGAGCGACCCTTCTCCGTCAGGGGAACGTCCACGAAGCCGGTGAAGCGGTTCTCATGATTCCACAGGGACTGACCGTGTCGGACGAGAGCGAGAATGGGCATAGGCGCGCCCTACTAGAACCCGGGGCTGGATGTAAACCTCTATGATTCCGCTTAGTTGGCCGTGTGGTCCCCTCGCCGAGCCACCGGGCTCCTCAACGCGCGGGTGCGCTCCAGCAGCTTGAGGAATTCCTCGCGCTCGGCGTTGCCTCGGGGCGTGGCGTCCCGGGCAATCTTCACCACCTGCTCGAGGCTCCAGCGTTCGGCGTGCGGGCTGTGGCGCAGTAGCTCCGCGGCGCCCATGACGGCGGTGGCAAAGCGCAGGTCTTGAGGGGCTCCGGTGAAGGAGGCCGCGAGCGCGCTGGCGGGAAAGCGGTACACGTGCTCCGAGGCCGTCTCGCCCCGGGGCTGTTTGGCGCGGAGTCGCACGGTGGCCAGGCCATCGCCTGCTCCGGGCTTCAGCTCCAACTCGTAGAGCGCGGTGACCGTGTGGCCGGAGCCGATCTCCCCCGCGTCTACCTTGTCGTTGCGGAAGTCCTTGTCGGCGATGTTCCGGTTCTCGTAGCCCACGAGCCGGTAGCGGGCCACCTGGGCGGGGTCGAACTCCACCTGGAGCTTCACGTCCTGGGCGATGACCTCCAGGGTGCCGCCGAGCTGCTCCTGGAAGATGCGGCGCGCGGCCATCAGCGAGTCCACGTAGTAGTGGTTGCCATTGCCCTGGTTGGCGAACTGCTCCATGAGCGTGTCCCTGTAGTTGCCCATGCCAAAGCCCACGGTGGTGACGGTGACGCCCTCCTTCACGTAGCCGCGGATGAGCTTCAGGATTTCCTCGTGCGAGGAGGGGCCCACGTTGGCATCGCCATCGGAGAGGATGATGACGCGCGATACCGAGCGCCCATCCAGCGTCTTCATGGCTTGCCGGTAGGCGAGCTGAATGCCGGAGGCCATGGCGGTGGAGCCCCCAGCGGTGAGCTCCTCGATGGCGGCGTGGATGCGGGCCTTGTGCTCGAGGCCGGTGGGGGGCAGCGCGAGCCTCACGCCACCCGCGTAGGTGACGAGCGCCACGGTGTCGCCATCTCGCAGGTTGTCCACGAGCAGGCGCAGGGAGCGTTGCGCGAGCGGGAGTTTGTCCGGGGAGTTCATGGAGCCGGAGACATCCACCAGGAAGGTGAGGTGCGCGGGCTTGCGCTTGGAGATGCTCAGGCGCTTGCCCTGGACACCCACGCGCAGCAGGTGTTTGCCGGGGGTGAAGGGCGAGGGCGCCGCATCCAGGTGCACCGCGAGCGGAGCCTCCTGCTGGGGCTCGGGGTAGGTGTAGCGGAAGTAGTTGAGGAACTCCTCCACGCGCACGAGCTCGCGCGGCGGCTGCCTGCCCTCGAGAAGCGTGCGCCGCGCGAGGGTATAGGAGGCGGTGTCCACGTCGAGGGCGAAGGTGGACAGCCGGTCCTCGGCGGCGGTGACGAAGGGATTCACCGCGTGGTCGCTGGACGGCTCGGCGTTGTTGGCGAGCGGCTCAGCGGGGACATGGGCACGTGGGACGCTCACGCTGGCCTTGCCTCCGCCTCCCCGGCCCCGGGTCCCGAGGCCTCCAATCCCAATCCCCAGGGTCGTGTCGCCGCCCGCCCCCTGAGCCGCGCCCTTGAGCCCGAGCCCTCGGAGCCCCAAGGCGGTGCCTCCGCTGTCCGCATTGAAGACCTTCGCGCCGAACAGTGCGCTCCGGTCGGGCGAGGGAGGCGCGTCTTCCCGCTTCGGGGCCTCGGCCTGTTGCTGCTTCATGGCCTGAGGCTCCGCGAGCATCACCTTTCGGGACACCGTCTGCTCCATCGCGAGTGGCTGTGCCTCTTCGGCGCGCTGACATCTGCCGAGCGTCCCGCTTGCAACGGCCAGCGCGCACACGACTCCCGTGACGGCCAGGGTCTTTCGTCTCATGCACTGCCTCCAGGCTGGGTGGATTTCGTCTGTCGGAGCCCTTGGACAACGGCGTGCGCGACGGGTTCCCGAGGTGCAGGTGAAGGCCGGGTGCCCTTCCCTCCGGGGCGGGGATGGGACAGGCTGAATCCCATCGTGGAACGTTCACGCCCCTCCGTCCGTGCGTCTGAAGCGACTACCGAGGTCTCCGAGCTCGTGAGTCTCGGTGAGCTGCCATCCCCTCGCGAGCTGCCGTCCCCTCGCGAGCTGCTGGAGCAGGTGCGAGCCCCGGGAGTGAGCCGCTCCGACGTGGATGCGCTCCTGAGCGGGCTCGCGTTGCCGTTGGGGCCTGGCGAGGAGGCACGGGAGCGGGCGGAGCTGCTGCACGACATCCTGGAGGACTCGCAGGTCCGTACGTTCACGGGCCGCGATGGGCGCCAGGTGGGGCATGCGGCGGTGCTGGCGCTGGCGGAACTCGGTTATCCCCATGCGCTGGAGGTGCCACCAGAGCTGTTCGCCGAGGCGCGTGCCGCCGAACGGAAGGCCACCGGAGCAGGGGTGGAGCGCAGCTCGCGCCACGGTCTGGGCGCGGTGTCGACCAGTGTGGCGGGGTTGGTGGAGCTGCTGCCCGTGCTCTTCTTCGGCATCAGCGCGGGCGTGGAGGCGTGGCCGTTCGTTCTGCTCTGGGCGCTGCTGGTGACCCTCACTTCGTTCCTGCCAGCCTTCCTGTTGGGGTCCGAGCCAGTGTCGCGGAGGCCGTGGTTGCACTACCTCCTGCTCCTGCTGGTGGCGCTCCCGGGTCTGCCCTGGTTGGGTGTCACCCTCTCCATGCTGGGAGGAATGGACAGTTCCTATGTCTTATTGTCCCTGCTGCCCCTGGTGATGGCGGCGCTGCGGCTCGGGGGGGCTTTCTGTCTGCACGACAGGCCGTCGGACGCGGAACCCTCGGACAACGAGTAGACAGAGCGAGCCGAGGAGCGGGCAGGGGCTTGCTGCTCGGCATGCAAAGGGCGGGAGTCATCCTTAGCTTCGGCGTATGCGCCGCCGCACGAGCCTCACGCTCCTCAACGCGCTGTCCCTGACCCGTCTGCCCCTCGCGGCTGTTTTTGTCGTGCTGGAAGACCCGCTGGTCCGAGTGGGTCTGGTGGTGGCCGCGGCGCTAACGGACTTCCTGGACGGGTATATCGCCCGTCACAAACACCTGGAGTCGTACTGGGGCGCGCTCATCGATCCCATCGCGGACCGGGCCTTCGTCATGGTGGCGCTGCTGACCTTCGTCCTGGAGGGCAGCTTGACGCCGGTGGAGTTCGGCATCCTGGTGGTGCGCGACGTAGCGACGGGGCTGGGCTTTATCGTGGCGCGTATCGTGCCGCAGTTCCGGCCCGTGCAGTTCAAGGCTCGGATGCTGGGCAAGGTGGTGACGACCCTGCAACTCGGAGCGCTCCTCGCGGTGCTGCTGGTGCCGGTGCTGGTGCGTCCGCTGGTGATTGCCGTGGGCCTGACTGCGCTCGCCTCGGTGGTGGACTACACGGCGGCGGTGTGGCGGGCGAGGGCTCGTCCCGGCCCTCGCGGGCCTCACATCCCTACGCCTTCGGGGCGTGGGGCCGCGTGAGGAGTTGCTCCGCGGAAGCTACCATTCCACGTGGACGGTGAAGTCGGTGCCGGGGGTGTTCTTCACCTCCACGCGCACGCGCGCGGTCACCTTCGCCGCTTTCAGGAGGGCCTGCTCCACCACGCCTTGCATCCACGCGGGGCCGAGCAGTTCCCCCTGGCAGATCAGCCGGCCGGAGCGGGCCCCCACCCGTTCGTACGTGCGCTCACCGAAGGTGGTGACGGCTTTGTAGGCGGAGGGCGAGCTCGCCATGAGCCGGTGGGGCTCGTCTCCCGACAGGAAGGACATCATCTTTCCTGCCTGCGAGTCGAAGAAGTAGTTCACCGCCGCGCGGCCGAACTCCGCGATGGAGCCGTCGTAGTTGCTCGTGCCCGCCTTGCTGCGCTGCACGCCCAGGTCGGCCAGCTTGAGGAGATCGGCCACCGGGTAGCGGAAGAAGCTCACGATGCTGCGTGAGCCGAGGGCCTCCGCGCGCACGGCCATTGCCGCTGCCGGGCCCAGCATCCGCTCGAGGTTCTCCTGGGAGCTGTCGAAGAAGATGCCGAGCAGCTGATCCTTCTCGGTCGCTGCTCGGATGCGAAGGTTCAACGCCTCACGGCTGTCCACGAACTGCCCCCTGGGAAGAGTCGCTCGACAGGCTACTTCGCGTCGAGGTACGCGCGGTAGGCCTCAAAGCCGTAGGGCCGGCCGAGGAAGTCCTTCACCAGCTCGGCGGCGGGCTTGGAGCCACCGGGCTCGAGCACCGTCTTGCGGTACTTCATCGTGGTGGCCGTATCCAGGTAGCCGTGCTTCTGGAACTCGGTCTCCAGGTCCTTGGCGATGACGAGCGACCAGACGTACGTGTAGTAGGCGGCCGAGTACCCCTCCAGGTGGCCGAAGGCGAGCTGGAAGTACGTGCCGTCGCGGTACTCGTGGCGGAACGGGCTGTACTTCTCCTGCAGCTTCTTCAGCGACTCGGTGGTGTC
The DNA here is from genome assembly GCF_044360475.1 of Archangium minus. Classification (NCBI taxonomy): domain Bacteria; kingdom Pseudomonadati; phylum Myxococcota; class Myxococcia; order Myxococcales; family Archangiaceae; genus Archangium; species Archangium minus. Next base: position 11,996,445 of record NZ_CP043494.1, on the reverse strand, counting down.
GAAGCCCGGCGCGCGCGAGTAGTAGTCCAGCGACACCGCCGCCAGGAACATCTGCCGGCGCGTCCACAGGCCCTTGCCGAACTCCTTCGACGCGCGGAGCTTCTCCACCAGCGCGGCGGGGATGGCCTCACCCGTCTCGTGGTGGCGGGCGAACTCCTGGAGGATGGTGGGGTTGGTGGCCCACTGCTGCAGCAGCATGGAGGGCGTCTCCACGAAGTCCCACTCGGTGGAGATGCCCGTAATTCCCTTCCACTGCTGGCGGCCGGCGAAGACGTGGTGCAGCAGGTGACCGAACTCGTGGAAGAACGTCTCCACCTCGTCCTGCGTCATCAGCGCGCCTTCCTTGGGGAAGTTGCACACCAGCGCGCCCTCCGGGTAGCGCTTGCCGGCCTGTCCCGCGACGATGTCGAACTGCGCCGCGTGCTTGTACTTGTCGTCACGCGGGTGCATGTCCAGGTAGATGCGGCCCAGCAGCGTGCCGTTCTCGGTGACGTCGTAGGCCTCCACCTCGGGGTGCCACACCGAGGCGTCCTTCACCGGCACGTAGGTGATGCCCCACATGCGCGAGGTGATGTCCATCACGCCCTTCTTCACGCGCCCGTACTCGAAATAGGAGCGCAGCGACTGCGAGTCGAACCCGAGCTGCTCGGCCTTGAGCCGGTCCTCGTAGTAGTCCTGATCCCAGGGCTCCAGCACGGTGGCCTTGGGGTCGTCCTTCTTCTTGCGGGCCAGCAGGTCCGCGTACTCCTGCTTCGCGCGCTGCTCGGCGGTGGCGGCCACCTTGTCGATGAACTCCGAGGCCACCTGCTGCGTGCGCGTCATCTTCGTCTCGGTGACGTACGCGGCCCAGGTGGGGTAGCCCAGGAGCGTGGCCAGCTCGTGGCGCTTCGCGATGAGCTGGTTGAGCACCTCCAGGTTCTTCGGGTTCGCGCGCTGGCGGTAGGCGCGCCACACCTTCTCGCGCGCCTTGCCGTCGCGCGCGTACGTCATGAAGGGGAAGTAGTCGGGGTAGTTGGAGGTGATGACCACCTTGCCGTTGGCGCCCGGCGCGTGGGCCTTGATGAAGTCCTCGGGGAGGCCGGCGAGCTCCTTGGGGTCGAGCTCCACCTTGCGCACGTCCTCGGCGATGTTCTGGTTGAAGGCCTGGCCGAGCTTGAGGATTTCTTCGTTGAGCGTCTTCACCTTCGCGCGGGTGGCGTCGTCGCGGTCCACGCCGGCGCGGCGGAAGTCGAGCAGGGTGCGCTCCATCCAGTAGCGCGTGGAGGCATCGGCCTTGGAGAGGTCCACGGCGGCCAGGGCGTCATAGACGCCGCGGTCCTGGGAGATCTCCACGTTGAGGGAGTCCGCCTTCTGCTCGCACGCGCGAGCGGCATCGCGGAAGGCTGCGTCGGGATGCACCTCGCGGGTGAGGCTGGAGCGGCTGAGGGCATTGCCAATCGCGGCCGTGGCCTCGTCATAGGCCGCGAGGACGGCACGGCCGTCGGTGGCGGACTTGAGGGTCTTCAGGGTGGAGATCTGCGCGCGGGCCCTCTCCAGGTCGGCGGAGCAGGAGGCGTTGAAGGCCTCGAGCGTTCCGGACATGAGCTTGGAGCCCTCGGGGGCTGGCAGGGACTTGAGGGCTTCAGCCTGAACGGAGGAGGGCTCGGGATTCGTCATGGTCGAGTGGGAGCAGCCGGCCGCGCCGAGGGCGGCCGCGAGGGAGAGAGCGGCGATTCTCAAGTCGACTCCTTCTGGGGTGTACGGAGGCGCGGAATGTAGCGTTGGGAGCAGGGGACCGCAGCCGGGATGCGTACCGGTAGCGGGTAGACGTGCCCCACTGTGGATGTCCCCTCTCCCTCTGGGAGAGGGCTTGGGTGAGGGTCTTTCCCTGCACGCGGCCAGAGTCCGGAGCCGGGACTGCACGGGGACGTGGAGATCGCTCGCCGGTTCCTCACGATGCTCGAGGAGTCGCCGGAGGTGGACTCGGACCTGGCCTCGATGGAGGAGGCGGCCATGGCGTCGGAAGACGACGGCTGCCGCATCCTGCTGGACTGAGCGCGAGTCGACTCGGCGCGTCGTGCCACAATGCCATCATTTTCTGATCCGCTCGAAGGACACGTGGCCCCGCTATCCTGTGTTCAACAGAAACGTTGCCTTTCCCAATTCATTAGGTTGTCGTGAAACTCAGTGATTACCACTAGTCTGATGTTCTCAATTCGTCAGAAAGCAGGAGCCCGGAGACTCAGCTCAGCCACTCACGCCTACAGTGTGGTTTTTGTAGCAACGTTGCAAAATTACAGCGTGGTCGGGTACTAAGGGATGCGTCCCGTCTGAGCCCACACCCTGTCGCGAGGTGCCGATGCTGATGGCCATCAACTCGGGTTCCGCTGCTGCCTTGTCAGAAGAGGTGCCACTGCTTCAGGGTCCCAGCCTGTCGGCGCTGCGGATGCCCCCGTCCTGTCCGTTGGAGCCGAGCCTGCATGCGAAGGCCATCGACCGGGCCACGCGGGCGCGGGTGCTCGAGGTGAAGCTGCTGCCCAAGGAGCCGTCGCGGGTGAAGCGCTTCGATGCGAGCCAGTTCGGGCTGCTCACGGCGTACACCTACCCGAAGGGGACGCGGGAGCGGTTGGAGCTGTGCAATGACTGGCACGTGTGGCTGTTCCTCTTCGATGACGAGGCCGACGAGCAGAAGGAGGTGGGCCAGCGTCCGGAGTACCTCCAGGCGTATGTGGAGGCGTGCCTGAAGGTGCTGAGAGGGGGGCCCCTGCGCTCCCGTGCGACGCCGCTCGAGCGCTTTACCCATGAGCTGCACACGCGCATGTGTCGGCTGGCGAGCGACATGTGGTTGGAGCGCTTCGCCCGTGATGCGGAGGACTACCTCTACCGGGGCACGCTCCCGGCCGCGCGAAACTGGGCCGCGGGCAATGTCCCCGAGCTCGAGCCCTACATTGAGCAGCGCGCCATGGACTCGGCCATGTACACGGCCCAGGACCTGGTGGAGTTCGCGCAGGAGGGCCAGGAGTTGCCCGAGGCGCTCTTCCAGCTGCCGCTCGTGCAGCGGATGCGGCACCTGTGCACGCGGGTGGTGGGGCTGACCAATGATCTCTTCTCTTTCGAGAAGGAGGTCCTCTGGCACAACAACCCGAACAACTTCGTGTACGTGCTCCAGGTCAACCGGCAGCTGGGCCTGGAGGAGGCCATCGACGAGGCCATCTCGCTCATCAACGCGGACACGGACGCGTTCATCGCGTGCGAGGAGGAGCTGCTGGCGTCGGGGCCGGTGGATCCGCGGGTGCTCTCGTACGTGGAGGGGATGAAGGCGTGGATCCACGGCAACGTGCGCTGGTCACTGGTGACCGGGCGCTACTGCTCGCCGACCTCGCCCTTCCCCGAGCTGCGCCGCTAGCGCTCAGGCCGTGGGCAGGTGATCCCTGACGACGCCGAGCCAGTACTCGCGTCCATAGTACTGGCTCATCTTCCCGAGCAGCTTGCCGTCGCGGAACAGCAGGAAGGTGGGGATGCCGTACAGCCCGAAGCGTCGGGCCAGCTCCTCGTGCTCGTACGCGTTCACCTTCACCACGCGCATCCGCGCCCCTTCCAGCTCGGACAGGAGCGCGGGCTCGGCCGCCGCGTAGATGTCGCAGTTGGGGCAGCCGGGCCCCCAGAAGTCCACCACCACCAGCTCGTCCTTGGGTTGCAGCACCAGCGCGTCGAAGGTCTCCGTCGTCGCGTCGTAGCTCACGGGATGTGCCATGCCCCTGCCTAACCGCGCGGTGTGCCCGCTTCAACCGGAGAAGCGGGCTCCCGTGGTGGCTCAGCGGCGCTCGCCAGCGGGCGGACGGGCCTGCTTCTGCTGCGGCTGCGGCTGCGGCTGCGGCTGACCGGCCTGGGCCTGCGGCTGAGGCTGGATTTGCCCGAGGAGCTGGTACGCCTGTCTCCGGTGCTCTTGGAGCCGAGGCAGCAGTCCATCCAGCACGGGCGCGAGCTCGGGGTACAGCTGCCGCCCGATTGTCACGATCTGGATGGTTTCGTCGTGGGAGGCCACCTGTGAGGCCAGGTACTGCTGGTCGTAGATTTGACCCTGCAGCACGGACAGCTTCGCCTTGGTGGCATCGGTGGCGCTCAGGAGCCGGCGCTGGACGTCGTTGGTGGGCTCCATCATGGGATCAAGCCGGAGGTTGCGCTGCTTCGCGAGGTCCGCGATCTGCTGCTGGGCCTTCCGGTGGTCCTGCACCATGTGCTCGCCGTACTGCTGCACGGAGGGCGAGGAGGCCTTCTCATGGGCGAGCTCCCCGAGGGTGATCTCCGTCTCGTTGATGCGCTGGAGCTGCGAGAGGAAGGCGGGCACACCGTCGGCGACCATCGCCCGGCCCAGCTGGGTGGCTTGGAGCGCCATCGGGTCGCGTTTCTGCTGGTGGTGTGGCTGCTGTTGTTGCTCTGGAATCTGTTGGGAGGCGCCTGGCCGTCCCTGCGCCATCGCCGAGCCGCCCACCACCAGCGTTCCGAGCAGTGCCCATCGTCCCCACGAGCGCTTCATGTGCTCCACTCCTTGTCGGTCTTTTCCGGGAGAAGCTGGGCTCGGGAGGGGGCGGGAGGACAGGGGGGAAGAGCGGGGCAACGAGCGAGGCCCCCCCGGTCGGGCAGGGGGGCCCTGGCGTCCGAGGGTTAGCGAGCCGTGACGTCGAGGGTGAGGGTGATGGTGGCCTCGAAGTCGCTGCTGGTGCTCCGGGTGGTGGTTCCACGCAGCCCGAGGCGGAAGTCTCCCTTCGCCAGGTTGTTCTCCAGGGTTTCCAGGGAGTTACCGGTCGTGTCCATGTCCACCTGGGCGCTTCCGCGGGGCTCCTCGACGGAGGCGATGTCGACCTGGGTCCCCGTCTCGCTGGAGCGCAGGTAGGCCGTCGTCTCGCCGGTGAGCACGTCCTGGAGCGTGCCCACGTTCTTCGACTGCGTCACGTCGAGCTGCATGCGCGCGCCGGTCACCTCGAAGCGGGTGGCTGCCTCGCCCAGGGTCTCCCGGGCCTGGTTCAGGAAGGCTGTCCACTGGACATCACCTGGCTCCACGCGCAGGTCATTGGCGATGGTGCTGCCCGTCACGTTGCTGGGCTTGAGGCGCACGGAGTAGGTGACGGTGCCTTCGTGGCCGGCGCCGCCGCAGGCGATCAGGGAGAGGGCGAGGGGGATCAGGAGGAAGAGACGTCGCATGGGGACTCCGCGAGGGGATGTGGAGGGTGTTCCCGTGGGTTGACTCAACACGGGATCAGCAGCTCCCGTGGGTGCGGAAAGGCTGCCCACAGGGGCGCTGGCTGTGCACAATATCCGACGAGGCGCACTGCGCAGCAGGCCCCGGGCGCCATAAGTTGGGGCCCTTCGACGCGGAGGGGATATGTACGAGTGGCTGGAGGGACTTCAGAAGTCGGCGAAGCGGACGGCAGCCGGAGTGGGAGCGGAGGATGTCCGGCGGGCGGAGACCGAGTGCGGGGTGCCCTTCCCCGTGGAGCTCGGCCTGTTGTACCAGAGGTTCGACGGCGGTGAGTTCCAGGGAGATGTGACCCTCTTCCCGCTGCATGGCCCCGAGGGCGCGCCCAGCGTGCTGGAGAAGACGCGCCTGAAGCTGGAGAGCCTGCCGGCCGCGGGCGTCTGGCGCATCGGGGTGAAGGGTCCCCACCGGCAGCTCTTCGCGGCGCGCAAGTCCGCCATGGTGGAGCAGGCGGATAGCCCTCTGCCGAGCTGGGCGGAGACGCTCTCGGACGATGATTGGATCTACGGCACCTGGGAGACGGAGAAGCGCGAGCTGCGGCTGTATCGCTCGCTGCGCGACATGCTCGAGGTGCTCGTGCCTCCTGCTGAGGTGGAGGAGTTTGGTGACAGGACCTTCGCCCGGGCCCTTTCCGCGGTGCAGGGCGCCCTGAGCGAGCTCCACGTGGAGTACGAGGAGGGCGGGCAGCCAGAGGACGAGGAGGAGGACGAGGACGAGGAGGAGGTCACGGCCGAGGCGGAGGAGGACGAGGAGACCGAGGCGGTGCAGGTCACGGCTCAGGCCGATGAGGAGGAGGAGGAGTCCGAGGCGGAGCAGGCCACAGCCGAGGACGAGGAGGAGGAGGAGACCGAGGCCACAGCCGAGGACGAGGAGGAAGAGGAGGAGACCGAGGCCACAGCCGAGGACGAGGAGGAGGAGGAGGAGACCGAGGCCACAGCCGAGGACGAGGAAGAGGAAGAGGAGGAGTCCGCCGAGGACGAGGAGGAAGAGGAGGAGACCGAGGCCACAGCCGAGGACGAGACTGAGGCGGAGCAGGCCACAGCCCAGGCCGACGATGAGGATGAGGAGGAGGCCGAAGAGGAAGAGCCCGAGGAGCGGGCCGCGGCCGACGAGGAGTCTGAAGAGGAGGCTGATGAAGGACTGCTGCAGCCTGTGGTGGCCGCCGCGGAGCGCCGTGTGGTGCAGCTCCTGCAGTCCTCCGGGGAGGAGCAGGCCGAGCCCGTGGTGTCTGCACCGGCGGCGGTGAAGAAGGCCGCAGCCCGGGTGAGGACTGCCGCGAAGGGCGCCGCTGCTGTGGTGAAGACGGCCGCGAAGACAGTGCCTGCCCTGGCTACGTCCCCCACTGGCGAGAGGGGCTCGGTGAAACCTCCTGTCGAGGTGAAGCCCGCCGTGAAGGCGCCGGCCAAGAAGGCTCCAGCGAAGAAGGCCCCAACGAAGACGGCGGCAGCGAAGACGGCACCGGCGAAGAAGGCTGCGACGGCGCCGGCCAAGAAGGCCCCGGCGAAGAAGGCGCCAGCGAAGAAGGCCCCGGCGAAGAAGGCAGCCGCCAAGAAGGCTCCAGTGAAGAAGGCTCCGGCGAAGAAGGCGGCGAAGGCTCCGGCGAAGAAGCCGGTGGCGAAGAAGGCCCCGGCGAAGAAGGCAGCCGCCAAGAAGACGGCGGCGAAGGTTCCGGCTCGGAAGGCGGCGGTGAAGAAGGCTCCCGCGCGCAAGGCCGCGAGCACCCGGACCGCCGGCAAGCGAGGCGCGGCGCGCGGTCGGCGCTGAGCCACGTCAGCACCCTGGCGCTTCTTCCCAACGAGGGAGGGGGGGCTCAGTGCTGGATGACGGGCGGCTCGGCGGGGGGCCCTTCGCGGGGTCTCGTGTCCTCGGGCGCGAGGATGACCCGCCTCTCCCCGCCCTCGCCGTTGCGCCACTGCTCGCGCAGCTGCACCAGTCGATCCTGGAGCAGCACCTGCACTGCGCCGGCGATCGGCAGCGCCAGCAGGGCGCCGATGAGCCCTGTGAGGCTCGTGCCCACCAGCATCACCAGGGCGATGAGCAGCGGGTTCATCTTCAGCGTCCGGCGCTGGATGAGTGGCTGCAGCAGGTTGCCCTCCACCTGCTGGTAGACGAGGAACACGCCCAGGGCGATGAGGCCCTCCTTCGTGCCCACCGAGGCGAGCGTCGTCACCGACACCAGGATGGCGCCCAGGAGGGAGCCCACAAAAGGGATGAGCCCCAGTACTGCCATGGCCAGTCCCAACGGCAGGAAGTAGGGCACCCCCAGCAGCAGCATGGACACCGCCGTCACCCCACCGCCGATGAACGAGATGAGGAAGGCTCCCGCCACGTAGCCGCCCACCGTGCGGTGCATCTCGTGACCGAGGTTCCGCCAGTGCTCGCGCCGTGACGGCTCCACCCACTGCAGTGCCTTGTCGAACAGGTCCGCTCCGAACAGCAGGAAGAAGACCGTCAGCACGGCAATGGTCATCCCGGCCGCCAGCTCCCGGAGGATGTTCGTCACCACCCCGAGCACCGGCCCTGGCGCCATGGATATCCGGTTGCGCAGCTCCGCGGACACCCGGTCGATGAGGTCATAGCGCTCGTCCAGCTTCTGCACCCAGGGGTGGTGCTGGAGCCGTTCGATGTAGTCCGGTGCCGCCCTCACCAGCCCACGGCCCTGCTCGATGAGCATCGGCACCAGCGTCATCAACAGGGCCCCCAGCAGGCCCAGCCCCAGCAGTGAGACCGCCAGCACGCCCAGGCCCCGGCGCAATCCTCGCGCCTCCAGCCAGCGCACCAGCGGGTTCGCCGCCAGCGCCAGGAACAGGGCCACCATCACCCAGGTCAGCACTGTCCAGGCCTTGGCGAACAGCCACAGCAGGGCCACCAGCGCCAGCACGTTCAACGCCACCGTCCACACCGTGCGGGGCGTCACCTGGGAGCGGGGTCGTGTGTGGGTCGCCAAGCGCGCGGCCCTCCCGCCTAGCCTTCCGGCATGTCGTTGGGCGGCACGGGCCGCAACGGCTCCCTCGGACGAGCGGTGATTTCCTCCTCCTGCTCCTCCTCGTCACCCCGCCGGAACTCGTGAATCTGATCCGGGAGGATGTCCCGGTAGTCCGGGTCGTCCTCGAGGGGCGGGGTCGCGGTCAGCTCCGCGTCGGTGAAGTTGATCTGCTCTTGGCCGGTGACGGGGTCCCGGTTGCGCAGGGATTCGGACTCGCCCACGTCCTCGGACCCGAGATTCTTGAAGCGCATGGTGTTTCCTCCGAGCACGCCGGGTTGGCTGCTCCGAGCCAACGGTGCGAACCCGATGGATTCCACGCAACAGAGCGCGGCTGCCTGCCTGTCAGGTGGCTCAGCGCGACGAGGGGAGCGTCCGGCCGGAGGGGTAGCGGGGCTCCGCCTGGGCCAGCACCATCCCCAAGGCCAGCACCCGGGAGAACGTCTCGCGCAGGGCGTAGCGGCGGGTGCGGGGCCGCCCCTCGTCCGCGGCCACCCCCCAGGCGTCGATGCCCACCGAGTTGGCGATGTAGAGGGCGCGCGTCAGGTGGAAACGTTGGGTGACGAGCACTGCCTCTCGCACGCCGAAGACGGTGTGGGCCCGCACAGAGCTGTCGTAGGTGGACAGGCCCGCGTCGTCCTCCTGCACCGCGGAGGCTGGGACGCCCCGGTCCAGCACGTAGCGCACCATGGCTCGCGTCTCGTCATGGAAGCGGTCCGAGTTGTCCCCGCTGAGCAGCAGGGTGTCCACCTTGCCCGAGTGGTAGAGGTCGATGGCCGCATCCAGCCGTTGGGCCAGCACCGCCGAGGGGACACCCCCGGGAGCCAGCCCTGCCCCGTATACGAGCGCCACCGGCTTCTGGGGGGCCTCGGCCCGGGGGATGATGCGATCCACGTAGCGCCCCTCGACATAGAGGGAAATGACCCACAGGCACAGGACCGCCGCCAGCCCCAGGGCCAGCAGCCGCAGGATCCACCGACGCACCTGACGTGCTCTGTTGCCGCCTCTCCCCATGGTCCCCGGCCCAACCGCCGGGAAGCCTATTCTCGTCCCTTCATTCCCCGTGGGAAGTCGCTCTCTTGCCTGGTGCTCACACGGGGACACCGGCGGATGGTACCTCGGCCTTCAGCGAGTGCCGCTCCACGGCCTCCAGGACTTGCTTGGGATCGGCCGGTTTGCCCAGGAAGGAGGCCACCCCGTAGCTGGCCGCGTACAGGGCCCGATCCCTCGGGCTCATCCCCGCCATGGCCGCCGAGAGGATGATGACGGGGATGGAGTGCAGCGTGGCATCCCCCTTCCGGGCCGTGAGCAGCCGGTGGCCATCCATGACGGGCAGGGACATGTCGAGCACCACCACCGCCGGCCGGGGCACTTGCCCCATGCGTTCGAGGGCCTCCTTGCCGTGGCTCGCCGCGAGGACCGGGTAGCCATTGGACTCCAGGAAGTTCTGGAGGGACTCCCGGATGTCCGGGTCGTCCTCCACGATGAGTACCGGGCCACGGAGGGACGCCATGTGTCAGAGCTCCGCCGAGCAGTGGGAACCTGCCCTCCAAGGCTAAGCCTCCGGGTCCAGTCCGGCACCCCCGGAGGAGGGGGGACGTCGTGCCTGAATGCCCGGCATCAGTCTCGGGGCTCACTTGTTGGAAGGCCACGGTTGACCGGCCGGCACACCGCCCTATATAGGGGGCCGCGTCCGGGCTCCGCCCCTCCTGGAGGGGCTCACGCCCGCGTTTCCACAGGAGTTGGTGGCCCCATGGCGTCCCTTCGCGACATCCGCAAGCGCATCCGCTCGGTGAAGAACACGCGGCAGATCACCAAGGCGATGAAGATGGTGGCCGCCGCGAAGCTCCGCAAGGCGCAGGACGCCATCATCGCCGCGCGTCCCTACGCGCAGATGCTGGACCAGATCATCTCCGACCTGGCGACCCGCTCCGAGGGCGAGGGTCTGGCGCATCCACTGCTCGCCTCGCGCCCGGTGCGCAAGGTGGAGGTGCTGCTGCTCACCTCGGACCGCGGCCTGGCGGGCGGTTTCAACTCCAACGTCATCCGGCGCGCCAGCCGCTTCCTCTACGAGAACAGCGGCTGGGAGATTGAGGTCTCCACCGTTGGCCGCAAGGGCAACGACTTCTTCCGTCAGCGCGGCCAGAAGATGCGCAAGGACTTCGGTTTCCTCTACCAGCGGCTGGACTACCCCCACGCCTCGCAGGTGGCCGAGGAGCTGAGCGCTCGCTTCCTCAAGGGTGAGGTGGACGCCGTCTACGTCATCTACAACGAGTTCATCTCCGCCATCAGCCAGAAGGTGACCGTGGCGCAGCTGCTGCCGCTGCAGACGCTGTCGGTGGGCGCCCCCACGGCCGCCCAGGCTGGACAGGCCGCTCCGGTGGCCGCGCCTACCCAGGCGCTGGTGGACTTCAAGTACGAGCCGGGCCGTCAGGACGTGCTCGATCGGCTGGTGCCCCAGGCAGTGTCCATCAAGCTGTACCGCTCCCTGCTGGAGAGCGTCGCCAGCGAGCATGGCGCCCGTATGAGCGCTATGGAGAACGCGACGAGCAACGCCACGGACATGATCGCCAGCCTGTCGCTCACCTACAACCGCACGCGTCAGGCGGTGATCACCAAGGAGCTGATGGAGATCGTGTCTGGCGCGGAGGCTCTGAAGTAGAAGCTACGCTTCTGGCCGCGGGGCCTTGAAGCTTGACCCCCGGGGGAGGCCACCTGTAGAGGGGGCCCGCCCGTCCCCTGGATCCAAATTTCGACGAGGAACGGAAGAACAGTCCATGAGCGCTCAAGTTCCGACGGTAGGCAAGGTGACCCAGGTTCTCGGTCCTGTGGTCGACGTGGAGTTCCCGCCCGGTGGGCTCCCCGAGGTGTACACCGCGCTGAAGGTGACGAACGTCAACATCAGCTCGGCGGCCGACAACCTCACCATCGAGGTGGCGCAGCACCTGGGTGAGAACACCGTGCGCTGCATCGCCATGGACTCCACCGACGGTCTGGCCCGTGGCCAGCCGGTGAAGAACACGGGCGCGCCCATCCAGGCGCCGGTGGGCAAGGCCACCCTGGGCCGCATCCTCAACGTCACCGGCGACCCGGTGGACGAGAAGGGTCCCGTGGCTGCCAAGGAGAGCTGGCCCATCCACCGCCAGCCGCCCCAGTTCACGGACCAGGACGTGCGCGTCCAGATGTTCGAGACGGGCATCAAGGTCATCGACCTGCTGGCCCCCTACACCCGTGGTGGGAAGATCGGCCTGTTCGGCGGCGCCGGCGTGGGCAAGACGGTGCTCCTGCAGGAGCTCATCCGCAACGTGGCCGTGGAGCGCGGTGGCTTCTCCGTGTTCGCCGGCGTGGGCGAGCGCACCCGCGAGGGCAACGACCTGTACCACGAGATGCAGGACTCCAAGGTTATCAAGATCGACAACCTGGAGGAGAGCCAGGTGGTGCTGGTGTACGGCCAGATGAACGAGCCGCCCGGCGCCCGTGCTCGCGTGGCCCTCACGGCGCTGACCATCGCCGAGTACTTCCGCGACGTCGAGGGGCGTGACGTGCTCCTCTTCATCGACAACATCTTCCGGTTCACCCAGGCCGGTTCCGAGGTGTCCGCCCTCCTGGGCCGCATCCCGAGCGCCGTGGGTTACCAGCCCACGCTGGCCACGGAGATGGGCGGTCTGCAGGAGCGCATCACCTCCACCACCAAGGGCTCGGTCACCTCGGTGCAGGCCATCTACGTGCCCGCCGACGACCTGACGGACCCGGCCCCCGCTACCGCGTTCGCCCACCTGGACGCGACGACGGTGCTCAACCGCGCCATCTCCGAGCTGGGCATCTACCCGGCCGTGGATCCGCTCGACTCCACCAGCCGCATCCTGACGCCGGAAATCCTCGGCCAGGAGCACTACACGGTGGCTCGCCGCGTCCAGGGCATCCTCCAGCGCTACAAGGAGCTGCAGGACATCATCGCCATCCTCGGCATGGACGAGCTGTCCGAGGACGACAAGCTGGTGGTGGCGCGCGCCCGGAAGATCCAGCGCTTCCTGTCGCAGCCCTTCTTCGTGGCCACGGTGTTCACCGGCGCCCCGGGCAAGTACGTGAAGCTGCAGGACACCGTGCAGGGCTTCAAGGAGATCTGCGACGGCAAGCACGACGACCTGCCCGAGTCGGCCTTCTACATGGTGGGTGGCATCGACGAGGCGGTGGAGAAGGCTCGCAAGATGGCGGCGGCCTAGTCGGCCGACCGCGCCGGGGGGTCCGCTCAGGTGTTGCGCTCAGCCCTCATCGTGATGCTGTTGCTGGTGTCGCTCCCGGCGTTTGCCGCGGAGCGCTCCAGCCGTACGCGGGTGAGCGCCAACGGGACCTTCAGCGTGCGCCTGGTGGAGAAAGCCCCCGGGCAGTGCACGCTGGAGGTGTCGAAGGAGAGCGGGCCGGTCTGGAAGTTGAAGGAGTGCGTGGGCGGGGTGGACGACCTGTACTTCGTCTCCAATGACGGAGAGCGGGTGTGGGTGCTCTACCCGCTGGCGCCCAAGGGCACGAAGAAGCTGCCCGGCAAGAAGTTCAGGAAGGTGCCCGCGTGGGCCAACACGGTGGTGGCGGTGCAGTATGACCGTCAGGGTGGGCGGGTGCAGGAACGAAGCCTGTTGGACTTCGTGGGCCAGCGCGAGTTGCCAGAGGTGCGGCAGTTGGGCCAGCACCTCAAGTGGTTGGAAGGACTGCTCGGGGTTCCGGGCAAGGGCCCGCGCCTGACGGACGCTGGGCACATCGAGTTCGAAACGGTGGGCAGCAAGTCCCACAAGCTGACCTTCTGAAAAGAGCAGTACCGAGGGAGCACGGAAGCCCATGGCCAAGCTGACGGTCGAGATTGTGACCCCCGAGAAGCGCATCCTGTCGGTGCAGGCGGACGAGGCGATTGTCCCGGGCGGCAAGGGTCTGTTCGGCGTTCGGCCGGGCCACACGCCGTTCCTGTCGCTGATGGAGCCGGGAGTGCTGACGCTGATCGACGGGGGTCGGCGCGAGTACTACTTCGTGGCGGGCGGCTTCGCCGAGGTGAGCAACGACAAGGTGCTGGTGCTCGCGGACGTGGCGGAGGCGGTGACGGGCATTGACGTGGAGGCGGCGCGCCGGAGGATGCAGGAGGCGCAGGAGCGTCTGCGCGGCATGTCGTCGGACGACGTGCGCTTCGACATCGAGCAGGCGACGGTGCGTCGCGAGACGGCGCGCATGTCCGCCGCCACGATGCGCTAAGCTATAGAGACGCTCCCTCTCCCTCTGGGAGAGGGTAGGGGTGAGGGTATCTCGCCCCATGAGCAGTACCGCAGTACGGGCTCCACAGGCCCGGCGGTGCAGGACGCGAGGCTCCCTCTCTCGAGCCCCCCTGGCCGCCAGCCGTAAGCCTCTTCCCAACCCTGCCACCCCCTACGCAACGTCCGCTCGGACGCACGGACAGTGCGTGCCCTCTTGACGTCTCGTCAGAAAAGGTGCATTCCACATGCATCTTAAAAGATGCATTTCAAATGCATCATTAGCGGACCCGAGGAGGTCCGGGGGAGCGGGCACACATGAGCACCAACGTCGCGGAGAAGAAGAGCAGCCTGTACGAGCAGATTGGCGGGGAGCCGGCGATGGCGGCGGCGGTGGAGCTCTTCTATCGGAAGGTGCTGTCGGATGAGCGCATCAGCCACTTCTTCGAGGACGTGGACATGGAGCGCCAGGCGGCGAAGCAGAAGGCGTTCCTCACGATGGTGTGCGGGGGCCCGAGCGCCTACTCGGGCAAGGACATGCGCAAGGGACATGCGCACCTGGTGAGGCAGGGGCTGAACGACACGCACTTCGACGCGGTGGTGGAGCACCTGTCGGCGACGCTGACGGAGCTGGGGGTGGCGAAGCCGCTGGTGGAGCAGGTGCTGGCGATCGCCGGGGGGGCGCGGGCGGACGTGCTGAATCGCTGAGGACAAGGGGGGCACGCGCATGGCGAGGATCAAGCACGAGGGGCAGTGGTACGGGCTGGACGAAGGCGAGTCGGTGCTCGACGGACTGCTGCGGCGGGGGGTGGAAGTGCCGCACTCGTGCCGGGCGGGAGCGTGCCAGTCCTGCTTGATGCGGGCCGAGCGTGGGGGGGTGCCGGCCAAGTCGCAGGTGGGGCTGAAGGAGACGCTGAAGGCGCGAGGGTACTTCCTCGCATGCGCGTGCCAACCCGAAGGAGAGCTCGAGGTGGCCGGGGCGGGAGCGGACCTGCGGGTTTCCGCGCGAATCACCTCGCTGGAGCGACTCAGCGACAGCGTGCTGTGCGTGCGGCTGCGTCCCGAGGGCGGCTTCGAGTACCGGGCCGGCCAGTACGTGTCCGTGCTCCGGACGGACGGACTGGCCCGCAGCTACTCGCTGGCGAGTCTGCCGCACGAGGACACCCTGGCGCTGCACGTCCGTCGCGTCGCCGGAGGCCGGATGAGCGGCTGGCTCTTCGAGGAGGCCCGGCCGGGTGATGTGTTGGAACTCCAAGGACCCGCGGGCGAGTGCTTCTACGTGCCGGGGCGGCCAGAGCAGTCGCTGCTGCTGGCCGGTACAGGCACGGGCCTGGCGCCGCTCTACGGCATCGTCCGAGACGCGCTGGCACAGGGACACACGGGGCCCATCTGGCTCTTCCACGGCGCGGTAGACGCCTCGGGGCTGTACCTGGTGGAGGAACTCCGGGCATTGCAGTCGCGCCACCCCCAGCTCCACTACCGGCCCTGTGTCCTGAAAGGGCCGGAGCGGGTGGGGGTGACGGTGGGAGCGTTGGAAGCGCTCATCAAGGAGACGTGCCCTCGGCCGGCAGGCTGGAGGGGTTACCTGTGCGGCAACCCGGACCTGGTGCTATCCCTGAGGAAGAAGCTCTTCCTGACCGGGCTGTCGCTCAAGGACATCCACGCGGATGCATTCCTCCCGAGCACACCTTCGCCGCAGGTGGGAGCGGGAGTGATGGCCGGTGCATCTAACTCTTCACGCTGACTACGCGCTGCGCGTCCTGCTGTACCTCGCGGCCAACCCGGATCGGGTGGTCTCCACGGGCGAGGTGAGCGACGCCTACGGCATCTCCAAGCACCACCTCGTCCGGGTGGTGCAGGGCCTGGGCCGTCACGGCTTCGTGGAGGTGCGGCCGGGACGGGCGGGAGGCGTCGTCCTGGCGCGGCCGCCCGCGGAGATCTCCGTGGGGCAGGTGGTGCGGCACATGGAGCCGGACTTCCACATCGTGGAGTGCTTCAACGGGGAGCGGAACAACTGCCCCATCACTCCGGCCTGTGGGCTCATCGGCGTGCTCAACGAGGCGACCCGCTCCTTCCTGGCCACGCTCGACCAGTACACGCTGGAGGACATCCTGCGGCGCAGCCCGCGCAAGCTGTCCGCCTACTTCCTCAAGCCCACGGTGGATGTGGGCGAGACGGGCTGAGGCTCGGCCATGACGGGGCACGTGCTGGAGCTCTTCCACCGCATCGCGGACCTGCCCTCGGCCGAAGCGCGCCGCTACGTGGTGGACTACGAGCTCGAGGACCGGGTGCGCTTTCGCAATGTCGCCTTTCCCGAAGCGGAGGCGGCCTGGCGAGAACGAGGTGGACACAGCACGCCGGCGCTTTGGGATGGCGAGCAGCTGCACCAGGGCGCGCAAGCGGTCGTGGCGAGACTGCAGGCGGTTGTCAACCTCGGACGCGATCCGTAATACGCCCGTCATCTTCCGGGCACGTTGCGTGCCATGCACCGCACGTGCGTGCGTACCTTGTGGTGGGAGAGCGCCCTTCACCCAAGCTGTGCGTCGGCATGCGCGGAACTCACGAAGAGATGAAAGTCGGGGCTAGTCACAGAACGCGGCTCGGTTATCTTGCCGCTCCCCATGTCGCTGACTCCCGCCGAGCGCCAGGACAGGTTTCAAGCGGCATTCCTGGGACTCGCCATCGGGGATGCCCTGGGATTTCCCCTGCGCGGCATCCCTCCGGCGAGCCTGTCGCGACTCCCTGGACTGGCAGAAGACTTCGCACCTCGGCCTCGGGGGAAGTTCGCCAAGGGCCAGTTCTCGGATGACACGCAGCTGATGCTGGCGGCGGCCGAGAGCGTCATCCGCGAGGGCAAGGTGGACGGGCGCAGCGCAGCGGCGCACTTCGCGTGGCTGTGGCAGGAGGGCATCATCCTCCAGCCGCCCAAGCAGCTGGCCGAGGCGCTGCAGAAGCTGGCGCAGGGCACCCCGTGGATGAGCGCGGGGGCGCCGCTGGGCGTGAAGTGCCACTCGGTGCTCAGCCGCGCGGTGGTGGTGGGTCTCTTCGAGAGCAAGAGCCGGGTGCGCATCCGCCACGATGCGGGCGTGCTGTCGGTGCTGACGCACAAGGATCCAACATGCGCGGCGGCCGCGGCTGCCTTCGCGCAGGCCGTGGCGCTGGGGCTCACGACGAAGGAGCCCCTCACGCCCGCCGCCTTCTGCGAGGAGCTGGCGCTGTCAGCGGCGGCGCATGACAAGGAGCTGGCCGAGGAGCTGCGGCACCTGCCCCGGCTGTTGACGTGGGACACGGCGCGGGCGCTCGGGCAGCTGCGCAAGGTGAGCGTGCCGCCCAGCCAGCTTCGGGGCGTGGATGGCCTGCCGCCGCACGTGGTGCCGGTGCTGCTCACGAGCCTCTTCGCGACGCTCAAGGTGCCGCACGACTTCCGTCAGGCGGTGGAACTGGCGCTGCGCTGCGGGGGCGAGGCCGACGTGGCCGCGGCCTGCACGGGCGCTCTGCTTGGCGCGCACCTGGGCACGGCGGCCATTCCCGCGCGGCTGCGCAAGCACGTGCTGTACGCGGAGACGCTGCTGGACACGGCGGACCGGCTCTTCCAGGCCCGGCAGGTGCGCGAGACGCTGGCCACCGCGCTCGCCCAGCAGAACCCGCACAAGCGTCGCCGCTGATATCGAGCCCCTGGCTGCTCGCTCCCTCCTGGGGGAGGAGGCGGCCGGGCACCTCGCGCATCCTGGCGTCCCGACTTCCCCCGGTCTCATTCCGCGCCCACCTTCCGCGAGAGAGCGCGGGACGTACCTGGCACTCCAGCTGGGAAGCCCGCCGGATGCCCCGGGAGGCGGCGACGTGGAACTCGAATCGGAGCGTCTGGAGCGCAGACAACTGGAATCGCTATCGACGGCGGAGCTCATCCGCCATGCCATCGAGGAGGCTCGGCTCCTGGCGCGCGCCGAGGTGCTGCACGCCAAGAAGGAGCTGCGCGAGGAGGTAAAGGCCGCGCGCACCTCGGGCATCCTCCTGGGCTCGGGCGCCGTGCTGGGGCTGGTGAGTCTGGCGGCCCTCCTCGTGACGGTGGGATTGGCGCTGCCCCTGTCTGAGTGGCTTGGGGTGCTCCTGGTGGGGGCCTTCCTGCTGCTGCTGTCGGGGGGCCTGGCCTTCGCGGGCTACAAGCGGTTGCCCAAGAAGCCCCTGCCTCACACCCAGGAACGGTTGAAGACGGACATCGCCCGCACCCGGGAGACACTGCAATGAGCGAGCAGGAGAACAAGGGCGGTGGGCGCATCACCGCCGGCATGGACGACCGAGAGCAGGTGGAGAAGACGGCGGACCGTCTGCGCGACGAGCTGCTGCTCACCCTCGAGGAGCTGGACCGGCGCCGCGAGCGCGCGATGGACGTGCGCTACCAGGTCCGTCAGGCGCTCGACAAGAACCGCGACCTGTTGATCAAGGCGGGCGGTGTCGCGCTGGGCGCGGTCCTCGTGGGCATGGTCGTTTCCTGGTGGAGGCATCGCCACCACGAGGAGCTGTTGTGGAAGCATCGCCGCGAGGCCCTGCGGCGCGCTTGGGAGCACCCGGACCGGGTGGCCTCCCACGCCAGTGAGGGCCCCATCGGCGTCGAGCTTGGCCGGAAGCTCGTGCTCATCTTCGCCAGCACGCTGGCCTCGGCCATGGCCAAGAGGGCCGTTCAGACGCTGGTTCCTGCCTCCGAGCAAGGCCCGGAGCAGCAGGGCAGGAAACGTCTCGGGCTGCGCATCAACCAGTCCCCTGCACACGCGTAGTGCCCTGGGCCCGAGACGTCGAACGCGGCACTCTCCTGTGACGGGAGGGCGCCGCGTTCAGTCTTGGTAGATTCATAAGTATTCGTGATTGCATAGAATTCGCGCATAAAGCAGATTCATCCATGCCATGGATCTGCTCTACGCACGCGCACAGATGGGGATGTCCCTCGCCTTCCACATCATCTTCGCGGCGGCGGGCATCGCGCTGCCGCTGCTGATGGTGCTCAGTGACCTGAAGGCCCGGAGGACGGGAGACGCGGACTACGTCACGCTCAGCCGCAAGCTGGCGAAGGGGACGGCCATCCTCTTCGCGGTGGGCGCGGTGAGCGGCACGGTGCTGTCCTTCGAGCTGGGGCTGCTGTGGCCCGAGTTCATGGGGACATACGGAGAAGTGATAGGGCTCCCCTTCTCGCTGGAGGGGACGGCCTTCTTCACCGAGGCGGTGTTCCTCGGCATCTACCTGTACGGGCGGGACCGGATTCCCTCGGGGCTGCACCTCTTCTCGGGGGTGATGGTGGCGTTGAGCGGTGCGGCGAGCGCCTTCTTCGTTACGCTGGTCAATGTCTTCATGAACCACCCCTCGGGCTTCACGCCCACGCCGGGCGGGCCGGTGAATGTGGACCCGGTGGCGGCGATGTTCAGCCCGGGCTGGCAGTACCAGGTGGTGCACACGCTGCTGGCCTGCTACCAGTCGAGCGCCTTCGCCATGGCGGGCATCCACGCCCTCGTGCTGCTGCGCCACCCGGGGGCGACGTTCCACCGCAAGGCGCTGTCCATCGCGCTGCCGATGGCGTGCATCACCGCGCTGTTGCAGCCGCTCGCGGGACACCAGTCGGCGGAGCACATCGCCCGGGAGCAGCCGGCGAAGCTGGCGGCGGCCGAGGGTCTCTTCGAGACCCAGAGAGGCGCGCCGCTCACCGTGGGTGGGCTGCCGGATGAGGAGTCGCGCACCACGCGCTACGGGCTGGAGATACCCAAGGGGCTGTCCGTGCTGGCCTTCACCGACCCGAACGCCGAGGTGAAGGGACTGGACCAGTTTCCTCGTGACGAGTGGCCCCCGGTGCTCAAGGTGCACCTGGCCTTCGATCTCATGGTGGGCGCCGGCGGCGCGATGGCGTTGCTGGCGGTGGTGACGCTCTTCCTGCGCTGGCGGCACAAGGCATGGCCCGAGGGCCGACGCGTGCTGTGGGGCTGGCTGCTGTGTGGACCGCTCGGCGTGGTGGCGATGGAGGCGGGGTGGCTCGTCACCGAGTGGGGGCGCCAGCCGTGGATCATCCGCGGGGTGATGCGCACGGCGGACGCGGTGACGCCGGTGCCGAACCTGGCGGTGCCCTTCTGGACGTTCACGCTCGTCTACCTCTTCCTGGGCGCGATGGTGGTGTTCCTCCTGGTGCGGCAGGTGGCGGGCACGCTGCCGGGCCATGATGAGCCGCGGGAGGTGTCCCATGCCCACTGAGCTGCTCCTGGGGGGCGTGCTGGTGGCCGCCTTCGTCCTCTACGCGCTCTTCGGAGGCGCGGACTTCGGCGGGGGCGTCTGGGATTTGCTCGCCTCGGGGCCTCGCAAGGCGGAGCAGCGGGCGCTCATCTCCAAGGCCCTTGGCCCGGTGTGGGAGGTGAACCACGTCTGGCTCATCATCGGCATCGTCATCCTCTTCTCGGCCTTCCCTCGGGCCTTCGCGGTGCTGTCGGTGGCGTTGCACATTCCGCTGACGCTGCTGCTCCTGGGCATCGTCTTCCGAGGGACAGCCTTCACCTTCCGCACCTACGACGCGCGCGGTGACAGGGTGCAGCGTCGCTGGGGGCTCGTCTTCAGCGTGGCGAGCGTGCTGTCCCCGGCGCTGCTGGGCATGTGCGTGGGCGCCGTGGTGAGCGGGGCCATCCGCGTGCGGGGGTCCGTGGTGGAGAGCGGCTTCTTCGCCGGATGGCTGTCACCCTTCGCGCTGGCGGTGGGCCTGCTCGCCCTATGCCTCTTCGCCTTCCTGGCGGCGGTGTACCTGCTCGCCGAGACGCGCGAGCCCGCGCTCCAGGAGGACTTCCGCAAGCGGGCGCTCGGGGCGGGGGTGGCGGTGTTCCTGGCCGCTTTCGGCGTGCTGGTGCTCGCGCGAGAGGGGGCGCCCCGAGTGTGGTCGGGGCTGACAGACTCGCCCTTCGCGCTGGTGCTGCACGCGGCGACGGCCGTGGCGGCGGTGGCGGCCTTCGGGCTGCTGCTCACCCGGCGCTTCTGGTTGGCGCGCGTGGCGGCGGCGGCACAGGTGGGCCTCATCGTGGTGGGGTGGGCTGTCTCTCAGTACCCCTACCTGGTGGTGCCGGACCTCACCCTCCAACAGACGGCGGCGCCCGAGTCCACGCTGCGGGCCTTGCTGGTGGCGCTCGCGGTGGGCGCGGCCCTCATCCTCCCCTCGCTCCTGTTCCTGCTGCGTGTGTTCCAGTCCTCACCTCGAGGCGTCTCTCGGTAGTCGCGCCTTAGAGGTCCGGAGCGCTGTGCTAGGAGTCGGGTCATGCACAGCGCCCCTGGCGAACGCGTCGCGGTGACGATTGTCTCGTTGCTGCGGCTGGCGTGGCCCATCATCATCTCGCGGTCCACGCAGGTGGTGGTGGGGCTCGCGGACGCCATCATGGTGGCCCACCTCGGCGAGTCCGCCCTGGCCTCCGCCACCACGGGCGCGATGAACTCCAACCTGGTGTTCATCCTGCCCATGGGCACGGTGTTCATCGTCTCCAGCTTCGCTTCCCAGTCCTTCGGCGCTGGGGACCTGGGCGGAGCTCGGCGCTATGCCTTCTACGGGCTCGCCATCGCCGGGTTGGCCCAGGTGCTGTGCATGGCCCTGCTGCCCGTGCTGCCCGCGGGGCTCTCCCTGTTCGAGTACACCCCCGAGGTGCGCGACGGCGTGCGCACGTACCTCCAGGTCCGGCTGCTGTCGGGCGGGCTCGTCGTGGGCTTCGAGGCGCTCGCCAACTACTACGCGGGCCTCGGTAACACTCGGCTACCCATGGTGGCCAGCCTCGCCGCCATGGGGCTCAACATCCTGGGCAACTGGTTGCTTATCGACGGCCACTTCGGGCTCCCCGCGCTCGGCGTCGCTGGCGCCGCGTGGGCGAGTGTCATCTCCACGGGCGTCTCCTTCGTCGGGTTGCTCGCGTTCTTCCTCGTCCAGGGAGGAGGCGCCCGGTGGCCGCGCCTCCACGGGCGCGAGTTCCTGCGGACGCTGCGCTTCGGTCTCCCCTCGGGCCTCAACTGGTTCTTCGAGTTCCTGGCCTACAGCTTCTTCGTCAACGTGGTGGTGGCGGGGCTGGGCACCACCGTGCTGGCGGCGCTGATGGCTGTCATGCAGCTCAACTCCATGGCCTTCATGCCGGCGTTCGCCATCGGGAGTGCGGGCGCCATCGTGGTGGGCCAGGCCATCGGCGCGAGCGCCCGGGACGAGGTGCCGCGCGCCGTGCGGCTCACCTTCGTCCTCACGGGCTGCTGGCAGGGGATGGTGGGGCTCGTCTTCCTGTTGGCCCCCCGGTGGGCCTTCATGCCCTTCACGGGTGGGGTGTCGGAGGGAGAGCTGCTCGACACCGGTGCGCGGATGCTCCGGCTCTCCGTGGCGTGGCAGCTCTTCGATGCGATGGTCACCACCCTCGCCGAGGCGCTGCGGGCCGCCGGAGACACCGCCTTCACCCTCTGGATGCGGATGGCCCTCGCCTGGTTCCTCTTCGTGCCTGGGGCCTGGGTGAGCGTCCGGGTGCTCGGGGGCGGGGAGGTCGCCGCCATGCTCTGGCTGACTGTCTATATTGGCGGACTGGCGCTCGCCCTCTACCTGCGCTTCCGAGGAGGCGCCTGGCGGCGGTTCAACCTGTTGGAGCAAGATTTTCCACCTGGGGTGCGGACGAAAGTGCCGCCAGACCCATCCAGTAGGGACCCTAAATGAGGTAGCTTCCCGTGTTCTCAGGCATAGGGGGGGTCTATCTCCTGACGACCGCCCATCTCCCGACCCGAAGGAGCCCGAGCACATGGCGAGTCCCAAGTTCGAGACGCTGGTCGACATCTTTCTGCAGAGCACGGCCCACTACGGCCCCCGTAACCTCTTCGGCGAGAAGAAGAACGGGCAGTGGACGTGGATGACGTACGCCCGCTTTGGGCAGATGGTGGATGACCTGCGCGGTGGGCTGGCCCAGCTCGGCGTGATGCCGGGAGATCGCGTGGCGGTCATCTCCAACAACCGGCACGAGTGGGCGGTGGGCGCCTATGCCTGCGCCACCATGGGGGCCGCCTACGTCCCCATGTACGAGCAGCAGCAGGACAAGGAGTGGAAGTACATCCTCAACGACTGTGGCGCCAAGGTGGTGTTCGCCGCCACCGAGGCCATCGCCGCGAAGCTCAACGCGCTCCGGCCGGAGCTGCCCAAGCTGGAGCAGATCATCCGCTACACCGGCACCGAGCACGAGACGGACAGCTTCGCCTGTCTGCTGCGCCGCGGGGCCGAGACGCCCGTTCCCGTCACCACGCCCAAGGGCTCGGACCTGTGTAGCCTCATCTACACCTCGGGCACCACGGGCAATCCCAAGGGCGTGATGCTCAGCCACTCCAACATCGCGCGCAACGTGGCGGCCATTCACGAGATCTTCCCCATGACGGAGGACGACTGCTCGCTGGCGTTCCTCCCCTGGGCGCACGTCTTCGGGCAGACGGTGGAGCTGCACGGCCTGTTCTCCATGGGCGCCTCCATGGGCATCGCCGAGGCGGTGGACAAGATTATCGACAACCTGAGCGAGGTGCGGCCCACGCTGCTCTTCTCGGTGCCGCGCATCTTCAACCGCATCTATGACGGGTTGCAGAAGCGCATGGCCGCGGAGTCGCCCGTCAAGCGCCTGCTCTTCTCGCGCGGACTTGAAGTCGCCAAGCAGCGTCGAGAGCTTTCAGAGAAGAAGCAGAGCAGCGTCCTGCTGGACCTCCAGCACGCCTTCTTCGACAAGGTCGTCTTCTCCAAGGTCCGCGCGCGCTTCGGTGGCCGGATGAAATACGCCTTCAGCGGCGGCGCGGCCATTGCCCGCGAGGTGGCGGAGTTCATCGACAACCTCGGCATCACCGTCTACGAGGGCTACGGCCTCACCGAGACGTCCCCCATCGCCACCGCCAACTTCCCCAACAACCGGAAGATCGGCTCGGTGGGGAAGGCCCTGCCCGGCACGCGCGTGGAGATCGACCGCAGCGAAACCGGCGACCCCAAGCAGGGGGAGATCGTGGTCCATGGCCACAACGTGATGCTGGGCTACTACAACATGCCCGAGGAGAACGCGAAGGCCTTCACCGGCGATGGTGGCTACAAGACCGGCGACATGGGCTTCCTGGATGACGACGGGTTCCTGTGGATCACCGGCCGCATCAAGGAGCAGTACAAGCTGGAGAACGGCAAGTACGTGGTGCCGGTGCCCATCGAGCAGGCGCTGCAGCTCTCGCCCTTCATCACCAACGTGATGCTGCACGGGCAGAACAAGCCCTTCAACGTGGCCGTCATCGTTCCGGACATGGAATCGCTGAAGAAGTGGGCGACGGAGAAGGGGCTGGACACGTCCTCCATCCCCGAGCTGCTCAAGCGCGCGGAGGTGCAGCAGCTCTACCGGGAGCAGATCGCCGAGTACACCAAGAGCGTGAAGGGCTACGAGAAGCCGCAGCGCTTCCTGCTCATCAGCGAGGACTTCTCGGTGGCCAACGACATGCTGACGGCCTCGCTGAAGCTCAAGCGGCGCAGCGTGCTCAAGAAGTACGGCGAGGCGGTGGAGGAGCTGTACCGCGAGGCCGAGAAGAGCGGCGAGACGCGCGCCGCCTGACTTCCCCTCTCCCCCTGGGAGAGGGACAGGGTGAGGGTATCCGGATCCGGGCTTGAGTCCCCGGGTCCGCCGGCCCTCGGACCCTGGGGTGGGAACCCGTTACCCTCACCCCGCCCCTCTCCCAAAGGGAGAGGGAGGGGCCCACGGGGACGCTACTTGGCCGCGGGCGAGGCGACCTTGCCGTCTACCGGGCGGTACTTCATGCCCAGCTCGTTGAAGAGGAAGGCGTAGACGTCCACCTTCTCCTCAATGCTGTCGGCCAGCGGCGTGCCCATGCCGTGGCCCATGTTGTTGGTGCGCAGCAGCACCGGGCGCTTGGAGGCCGTGGCCTCTTGCAGCCGGGCCACCATCTTGCGCGAGTGGAAGGGATCCACGCGCGGATCGTTCTCGCCCGAGGTGAAGAGCACCGAGGGGTACTTCACCCCGTTCTTCACCTGGTGGTAGGGCGAATAGGCATACAGCGCCTTGAACTGCTCGGGGTCCTTCACCGTGCCGTACTCGGTGGTGTTGAACTGGCCGTTGGGCGTGAGCTCCACGCGGAGCATGTCGTAGAGGCCCACGAACGCGAGCACCGTGCGGAACATCTCCGGGTGCTGAGTCAGCGCCGCGCCCATGAGCAGGCCGCCGTTGCTGCCGCCCTGGATGGCCAGGCGCTCGGGCTTGGTCCACTTCTTGTCCACCAGCAGCTTCGCGCAGGCGTAGAAGTCATCGAAGACGTTCTGCTTCTTCGTGAGCGAGCCGTTGGTGTGCCACTCCTCGCCGAACTCGGAGCCGCCGCGCAGGTTGGCCACGGCCACCACGCCGCCCTGCTCGATGAAGGCGAAGTTGAGCACGTTGAGGCCGGGGCTGAGGGAGATGTTGAAGCCGCCGTAGCCGGTGAGCAGCGTGGGGTTGTTGCCGTTGAGCTTCGTGCCGCGCGCGTGGAGGATGTTGAGCGGCACCTGGGTGCCGTCCTTGGACGTGCACATGACACGGTCCACCACCACGTTCCGAGTGTCCACCGGCGAGGTCCGGCCCAAGGCCGTCTTCGTCAGCGAGCCGTCCTTCGCCGCATAGCGGTACACGGTGGGCGGCTCGGTGTAGCTGACGTTGGTCATGAGGATGTCATCACCGCCCAGGGGCACCGCGCCGCCCACGCTGGAGACGGGCGGGGTGGGCACCACGCCGAGCTCCTTGCCGTCCAGGCCCACCATGCGCATCTGCGAGGGGCCACCGAGCTGCTCCTGCACGTAGAGACGCGTGGCGGTGGGTTGGAAGCTCGCGATGGAGGCCTTGCCCTCGGGGATGAGGACGGTGGCCTTGTCGAGCGATGGCGTGGCGAGCGGAATCCGCAGCACCTTGCCGCGCGGCGCGTCCTTGCGCGACAGTGCGTAGAGCGCGCCGTCCTTGCCGAACTCCGCGTGGATGAGCTTGTCCTCGAACTTGGACAGCTGCGTCCAGGTGCCCTTGGGCCCGCGCAGGTAGAGCGCGTACTCGCCGCCGTCGCCGTTGCCCAGGGTGGCCAGCACGGAGGTGCCATCCTCGGACGTGGAGAGCTTGAAGTTGGCGATGCGCGGGGCGTCCTTGCCCAGCTCGTAGGTGTCCTTGTCCGTCGGCGTGCCGAGCTTGTGGAAGTACACCTGCTGGTAGAAGTCGCGGTCCGCCGCCGGGCGCTCCTCGCCGCGCGGGTAGCGCGTGTAGAAGAAGCCCGAGCCGTCCGCGTTCCACGTCAGGTCGCCTCCCGCGGTGCCGCCGTTCACTCGGGGCACCACCTCGCCGGGCAGCGGCTTGCCGGTGGCCACGTCGTAGACGGTGACATCACCGCTCTCCGTGCCGTCCTTCGACAGCGACACCGCCACCTTCTTGCCGTCCAGCGAGGGGACGAAGAAGTCGATGGTGGTGCGGCCGCTCGGGTCGAGCTCCATCGGGTTCACCAGCACGCGCGCCGTGGAGGGGTCCTCCGGCGAGGCCAGTACCACCAGCATGGACTGCTGCTGGGGCGGCTGGAACTTCATGGAGAACAAGACTCCGCCGCGCTGAATCAGCCCGAAGTGGGCCGGCGACTTGTGGGTCATCAGCGTGGTGATGCGGGCGCGGATGGCGTCACGCGAGGGAAGCTTGTCGAGCACCGCGCGCATGTGCGCGGTCTGCCCCTCCACCCACTTGCGGACCTCGGGGTCGTCGCTCTTCTCGAGCCACTGGTAGGGGTCCTCGACCTTCGTGCCGTGGTAGGTGTCCACCACGGCCTTCTTCGCCGCGACGGGCGGCGGGGGCACGGCGCTCTTGGCGTCAGCAGCCAGCGACGTCATGGGCAGCATCAGCGACAGCGCGGCGATCGCCGGCTTCATGCGTTGTTGCACGGAGTCCCTCGTGTGTCGGGTTGGGTGCCCCTAGCCTGCCACGAGCCGCCGCCGTCCGCTTGTCCCGGCGCGTCAGCGCGCCATCCGGAGGCCCGGATAGCTGCTCCGCAAGAGGGCTCACGCCCCGCCGCGCAGGTGAGCCGCCAGCTTCGCCAGCTCGGCGTGGTCGGTCGGGGTGCCACCGAAGGACGGCATCTCCGCCATGGAATTGGTAGGGATGAGGTGCACGTGCGCGTGCGGCACCTCGTAGCCGAGCACCACCTCCACCACGCGCTGGCACTGGGTGCGCTCCTTCAGCAGCCGAGCCACCGTGCGCACCGCCTGCATCAGCGCCCCATAGGCCTGGGGGTCCATGTCGAAGAGGTAGTCCACCGCCACCTTGGGGATGACGAGCGTGTGCCCTGGCCTCAGCGGGCGGATGTCCAGGAAGGCCAGGTGTTGGTCGTCCTCCCAGACCTTGTGGCAGGGAATCTCGCCTCGGACGATCTTCATGAAGAGGGTGTCTGCGGCCACGGTGCTGCCTCCGTTGAAGAAAGAGGCGGCAGGATAGCGGCTGCGGACGGGGAGGGCGCCGGGCACGTTGCGCGAAGTGCGGCTTGGCGACACTCAGGCCCGACGCGAGGGCCGGGCGGTCTTCTTCTTCGAGGGAGCGGGCTTCTTCGCCGCCGAGGGGGACTTCGCCTTCACCGGAGCGGGCTTCTTCGTCGCGGTGGACTTCTTCTTGGCGGGCTTCTTCTGCGCGGCCCGGAGGGCGGCGTCCACGGCACGGCGAGCCCAGGGCAGTAGCGCGTGGGCGTCGTCACTCGCGTCCGAGGGGGGAGTCCAGTACGACATGGTGACGGGCTTGCGGCCCGTGCCCGGGTCGTAGACGAACGGCTCGCCTCCCGCGGACTCGAAGGCGGCGCGCGTGGTGTCGTCTGTCTTCAGGTAGAGCCGTTCCTGGATGATCAGTCCGAACATCCTCCCGCCGTGGTACAGACCCCACCCGCCGAACATGGAGCGTGCTTGCACGAAGCCGAGCGGCTCCAGCAACTCCAGCGTGTACTCCACGTAGCTGTCCATGCGCGCCATGAGGCCTCCCGTTCACCCCATCATGGGGCCGGTGCCGCGGCGGGGCCATGCTCTTGTGTTGCGCATGCACCCTCTCCCTCTGGGAGAGGGCGGGGGGTGAGGGTATTCGAGCCCGCTCTTCAACCCGTGGCCCACGGGTGTGGACAGGGGGTTCAACCCGGGTGCACCCGATACCCTCACCCTGGCCCTCTCCCAGAGGGAGAGGGGACATCCACAGGCTTTCGGACCAGGTCCAGAGACTTCGTGGATGCTCCACCAGGGTGGGCCATCGCCGCGGCCTCGAACCGGACCTCGCCTCCCTCCCGCGTCCCGGTCGCCAGCACGAGCGTCTTGCCGAGCCAGGAGAGCCGCCCCTCCGGTGCCTCGAACCATAGGACCGAGCAGAAGTAATAGGCGTGCGCGGGGACCTGCTCTCCACGGGCGAGCGCGGCCATCACCTCGGGTGGACCATGGCGGTAGCCCTGGTTCCGCACCGACAGGAGGCCCCCCTCCTGGAGCTGTACGACGAAGCGGGCATCGATCTCGACCACCCCATCGCCTCGGATGAGCTGCCAGTCAGAGCCACCCGGGAGCACCTCGCCGGTGAAGAAGGGGCCCTCCACCCGACCTCCGGTGATGAGGCTCACCCTCCGCTGCCCCTGTGCGACGGAACCCACCGTCTGCACCTCCCCGAGCGCGATGCGGAAGCGTCCCACGGGATGAAGCCCCATGCCCTCGAAGGAGCCGAGGGCGCCTGGAAGGGCCGTCATGAGCGGTCTCCTCCGGCGTTCGACCCAGGCAGGACCGTGTAGCTCATCCGCTCGTTGAGCACCTTCGGGTCGAAGCCGGTGATGCGTTTGTACTCGTCTGCGATTGCCTTGCGCTCCTCGAAAGGCACCCGGGCGTCGAGGTCGTCGTCTGGGTGGGGCGCGCGCTGCTCGACGAGCTCCATCACCTGGTCCGGTCCGTTGGCGCGGTTGGTCATGACGATTCGAGTGGTCGCGGTACGCCGCTCACTCTCGTAGCGGGCCAGGGCCTCGTCGATCGAACCGGCGGTCGCGAGGTGATAGCTGAAGACGCGCGCGTCGAGGAGACCCTGGGTCGCTCCATTCGAGCCGATGGGGAACATGGGATGCGCGGCATCGCCCATCAGGGTCGCGCGGCCGAACGTCCAACGCGGCAGCGGGTCGCGATCCACCATGGGGAACTCGAACACCTGTTCTGTCGCCTCGACGAGCGCCGGCGTGTCGATCTCCGGGAAGCGCCAGCTGGCGAAGGCCGGCAGGAAGTCCGCCTTGTTCCCGGGCTTGTTCCAGTCCTCCTTGGGCGGGGTTCGGGTGCTGTCGCCGCGCAGCTCGCAGATCCAGTTGATGAGCGTCTTGCCGGTCGCCGGGTCGTGCCGGATGGGATAGGCGACGAGCTTCTGGCGGGAGTGGCCGGCCCAGACCATGGCGCGGCCTCCCAGGAAGGGCGGCGCCTCCACTGTGGCGCGCCACAGCGTCGCGCCGGAGAAGTTCGGGGGCCCCTCGTTCGGGTAGAACTTGCGCCGGACCGCGGAGTGGATGCCGTCGGCCCCTATCAGCACGTCGGCCTTTCGGGCGCCGAGTGACTCACCCGTCGCGCGCTGGACGAAGTGAGCCGTGACGCCCTGGTCGCTCGTCTCCAGGTCCGCGAGCGTGTGCCCCAGGAGCACGTTCTCCTCGCCGAGCCGCTCCACCGTCTTGCGCAGCAGCAGCATCTGCAGCTCTCCCCGGTGGATGGAGATCTGCGGCCACTTGTAGCCCGCGGCCAGCCCCCGCGCCTCGCGCCAGATGGGCTTGCCGTGCTTGCTGAGGTAGACGAGCTCGTTGGTCTCCACTCCCAGCCTGCGCAGGTCATCGAGCAGTCCGAGCTCGGCCAGCTCCCGTACCGCATGGGGAAGCAGGTTGATTCCCACGCCCAGCGGAGCGGGCCGGGACACCGCCTCGTACACGCGCGGCCTGAAGCCGGCCTGATGAAGGCTCAAGGCCGCGGTCAGGCCCGCGGGGCCGGCTCCGATGATGAGGATCTCCATGGCTCTCTCCCTGGGGCGCTCTTCCTGCGGCACGCGCCACCTCCACTCAGGAGGAGATTGTTATGGTGCATTACAAATGAATCAAGTCTCGGTGCGTCGATTGAGGCGTCGTAGGCTGGGGTCTGCTCGTTGAAGGTGGTGCGAATGAAGAAGGGACGAAGTGCGCGGTCGGGGGAGGAGTCCATTGGTGAGCGTCACTCCGCCCCACGCGTGGAGGGCGTGGACTACGGGGTGCTCGACGAGCTGGTCGGCTACGCGGTTCGCCGTGCGCAGATCCGCATCTTCGAGGACTTCGCGGCGTCGCTGTCGCACTTCGGCATCACGCCCGCCCGGTTCTCGACCCTGCAATTGATTGCCGCCAATCCCGGGCTGAAGCAGACCCAACTGGGCGACATCCTCGGCATTGCTCGTTCAGGCGTGATGGTGCTCATCGATTCGCTCGTGGAGCAGGGGCTCGTGCGGCGCGAACCGCAGCCGGACGACCGGAGAGCCTACGGAGTCTTCCTCACCCCGGCTGGCCAGACGGCCTTCGAGCAGATCCGACGCGAGGTGCTCGCTCACGACCGGCGCATCTCGGCACGGCTCAGTGCGCAGGAACGGGCTCGGCTGCTCCAGTTGCTGGAGAAGCTCGCGTCATCCACATAGCAGGGAGAGCAGGGCCTCTACCGCACGGCCGCTCGCCTGCTTCACCCCTGGAATACGTCTCCTCTATCTGGGTGAAAAAACCAAACTCTCCAATCCCAGACGCTTGCTTGCCTGCCTTCCAAGTCCAGCAGGCAAGCAGCGGGACGGAAAAGAGTTTGGAATAGTGAATAGGCGTTCTGTCGTTTTCGCGCGGCCCACTCATGATCCTGCCCACGCTCTTCTTGCTTGCTTCCGCTCCGGCAGTCCCCCCTGCTCGCAACACCGTGGTTCCCGAAATGGGTGTCCCCTTCGGATGTGGCCGTGTGTTCCAGGTCAGCCAGGGTCACGACACGGGGAGCCACCTGCAGAACGACACGTATGCGTGGGATTTCCGCATGCCCGTCGGCACGCCCGTCGTCGCCGCCGAGGATGGGACGGTTCGTCTCGCTCGGGGTGACAGCACCCAGGGCGCCTGCGACCCGAAGATGGCGCCGTACGCCAACTACGTCGTCGTCGCGCACTCGGGCGGAGTCGAGACCCAGTACCTCCACTTCAGCGCCGTGGTGGTGAAGCCCGGCGATCAGGTCCGTCGGGGGCAGCTCCTCGGCTATTCGGGTAACACCGGCTGGTCGTGCGGCCCGCACCTGCACTTCAAGGTGGCTCGCACTGCGGGCTCCGGGTGGAACAACCCCTCCGTTCCCGCGCTGATCGCCGGCTATGGCGACCCGGTGCGCGATACCCTCATCGCGGCGCCCTCGTGCGGCAAGAACCAGGACATGCCTGTGATGGCCGCCAACGACCCGCGCGGCAACGAGTCGCTTGCGCCCGCGGGTGCCCCTGCGCGCGAGGGTGAGCAGGCCGCCGGTGGTATCCCGCCCGGCGCCAAGGCCATCATGGAGCAGGTCTCGCGCACGGCTTCCCAGGCCTCCCAGAAGCGCCAGCCGCTGCCCGAGGCCCAGGCCTCGGACGGCGCGGGCGGCTCCCGCTAGCTCTTGGGTTTTTGAAGGTGAGCCGCGGATGGGACCCCCCGCGGCCCCTCCACCCGCGCTCACGCTGCGCCCGGTGGAGCCCTCATCCGCCCACGGGTGGTTCAGGGGGTGGGGGTGGCTTGCTGCAGATGCCTGAGAGGCACTTCAGCTCGGGGAGACAATCCGCGTCTTGTCTGCACGCGACCCCCTCCGCGCAATCCTGGGCCGCGCCTCCGCTCATCCCGGACACCTTGAAATCGGAGTCCTTGACCCACTCGAAGACGGGCTCATTGCCAGACGGGCCTGCCTTCTTGTTCAAGAGGTGCACTGTCTTGTCGAGAGGCACATGGATGGCCGCGACGATGTTGAGGTCGGAGTCGTTGATCGCCTTTTCGATGGCGATGGCCACTTTGTAGGCGTCAATGAGATCATCGCCGATTTTGACGGCGATGTGTTCCTCCTGTGCGTCCCCTGATTTGGTGAACTCGAAGAACAGCCGCTTTTGCCCGTCACTGAGGGAGAAGAGCTCGCCCGCGGCGATGTGTTTACTCGCCACGGCGACGATCTTTCCTGAAGCAGTTCCAGCTACCTGTTCTTTGGTGCACGTGGCATTGCAGGTGCCACAGGCTTCGGCGTTGCCGTCATCGCACTTCTCGCCCGCGGCGCTGTTGATGTGACCATCCCCACAGCGGGGAATCTTGCAGGAGGCGCCATCGCAGAAGGTGCTGTCGTTGCCATAGCTGTCGCACTCTTCTCCGGCAGCTAGGTTCTGGATGCCGTCGCCGCATCGCGAAAGCGTACAATTGATGTTGCATTTTCCGGCGTCATTCCTGGGATCACATTGCTCGCCTGACGCCGCGTTCGTGTATCCGTCACCACAGCGGGAAATCGTGCAGGTGAGGTGATTGCAGAAGGCGGAGTCCTCTTGACCGCTGTCGCACTCTTCTCCGTCAGCGGGGTTGTGGATGCTGTCGCCGCAGCTCGAAAGCGTGCAATTGAAGTTGCATCCTTTGGCGTCATTCTTGGGATCGCACTGCTCGCCAGCCTTCTCGTTCGTATAGCCATCGCCGCAGTGTGCGAGTGTGCAGTCGAAATTGCAGGTAGGGGTATCCACGCCTCGGCTGTCGCACTGCTCTTCGTTGTCGATACTTCCATTGCCACAGGTCGCGTACGAGCGACAGTCGGAGCTGCATTCACCTTGGGGGTTGTCGCCGTTGTCACACACCTCACCGGCGGCTTTGTCCGTGATGCCATTGCCACAGACTTCCGTCGACGCGCAGGTTGAGCTGCAGCCGTCGCCGTCGAGGCTGTTGCCGTCGTCGCACGCCTCACCTTCCTGGCGGATGCCGTCGCCGCAATCCGTGCTGATGCAGACGTTTTGATTGGCGGCGCACCGCTGTCCCGGGGGGCAGACCAGGTCGGGTCCACACTCCACGCTCAGGGGTTCGAGGCAGGACTGGAGCGGCAGGAGCAGGAGCACCAGGACGAGCGGGATGACGCTGCCCGGATGAACGCGGAGAGGGAGTTCTTGTCTCATCGTACGCCTCAGAATTGGAAGGTAGCCAGGAGGCCATTCGTCCCGCCGAGCAACGGGGTGACGCTCACCGTCTTTTTTCCCGGGTCCGGATTCACGGGGACTGCCTGGGGCTGATTGAGGTAGGCGAGAACCACGCCGGTGACGAAGGCTGCTCCGCCCAGGGCATAGGCGCCGTACGCCGCCCTCTGCAGGTTGTCTCCCCGGCTCCTGATGTCCGAGAGGCCATTCTCCCTGGGGTTGCAGCCGCTGTCGCACTGCTCCAGGACGATGTCATCGAAGCGGCGGTAGTTCTTGCTGGTCTCCAGGTGCAGCAGCCCGCCCCCCGCCGCCGCGGCCAGGCCTGTTCCCATCACCGTCCAGGGCATCCAGACCGGCCAGCGCCGCTGGTACTCCAGGCGGTACGGCCTCAAGTCGAGATTCACCTGAGCGCCGGGCAGCAAGGGTTGGCTCTTGTCCGCGGTGACATAGCCCTCCTTCATCGCGACGATGCTGTGCGTTCCCGGACGCACCAATCCCTGGTAGCGACCGGGACCCATGAACAGCGTCTGGCCATCCATCGTCACGGTGGCGCCGGGCTCGTCGCAGGAGATGCTCAACCGGACGAGCTGCGTGTCGAGGAGCTCCTTGTACCGGGTGGCGTTCTCGAACTTGTCGGTGCCCAGGGGCTCCGGTCCGTAGCGCATCGCGGACAGCAGGTGCTCGTGGACCTCGAGTGGCCGGTCGAGCTTCATCAAGGCCAGCGCCAGGTTGTAATGGATGGCGGGATGGTCCCAGTGACGGAGCGCCTGGAGATACTTCTCACTGGCCTCGACGAAGAGACCTTCGGTCAGGGAGGTGTTGGCCGCGTTGAACAGCTCGCGCGCCGCCTGCTGGTCCTTCCCACTGACATTCTGGACCCAGGGACGCTCCCCTCCCACGAGAGGCTGGGGGGACTGCGCGGCCGCCGGAAGGGCCCACGGCGATAGCAGCGTCACCCAGAGGCCAAGGCCGAACGAGGCCTTTCTCATCATGTCTCTCACGGTCATTCTCAATCCAATTCCTTGATGATCACGCCGATCTGCTGCTCCGCGCGTGCGGCGCGCTCCTGCTCACGGCGCAACGACTCTTCGAGCTGGCGCTGGGCCTGGTACGCCTCTTCCGCGCTCTTCTGGGCACGCAACCAGGCGAGCCGGGCGCGCTTCTGCAGCTCCTTGGCTCTCTTCAGTGCGGACTCCAGTTCGCCATTCTTGTTCAGGAGCGCGTTGTTGGTGAGCTCGACCTGCTCCATGGCCTTCTCTTTCGCCTGCTGTTCCCGGAGGCGCTCCAGCTCCTTGGCCTGCACTTCCGCCAGTCGCTGCTTCGCCTCTGTCTCGGCATTGCGTGCGAGCGTCTCCGCCTCGCGCGCCGTCGTCTCCGCCTTGCGTGCCACGGCCTCGGCTCGCAGCGCCGCCTCGGCCTGACGCTCGGCCTCCTGCTGGGAGTTGTGGATGACCACCAACGCCACCGCCGCCGCCACCACCAGCATCGCCAGGAAGGTCGTGGTGCCGATGACCAGGGCCCGCTTCATGCGTGTGGCCCGCACGGCCTGGGCGAAGACCGCGTCGAGGAAGTCGCGCTGAAGCTTCGGCAGCTCCCCGCGGTAGCGGCCTTGGAAGCGCCGCGCTTCCTCCACCATCTCTCCGCGCCACAGCAGGTTGTTGTCGAAGTTCTTGGCCTGCCACTGCCGGGCCGCGTTGCGCAGCTGCTCCAGGAAGCCCGCGTCCTCCTGGCCCTCGTCCAGCCAACGCCGCAGTGTGGGCCAGCTGTGCAGGAGCGACTCGTGCACGATTTCCACCGTCGCGCCCGTGGCGCCGCCTCCCGTCTGCACGACGAGCAGACGCGCCTGGACGAGGTGATCGATGAGCCGCTGCATCTCCCCGGTGTCCTTCGTCAGCTCGCGCAGCTCGTCCGCCGAGACGAGGGCTCGCGTGCGCTCGGGGGTGACGAGGCGCAGGAAGAGCGCGCGCACCAGCGTGCGCTCCGTGTTGGTCATGCCCGCGAGCACGCTGTCGGCGTGGCTGGCCAGCGCGCCGGCGATGCCTCCCATCGCCTCGTAGGCGCGCTCGGTGAGTTGTTTGTGCGCGGGGTCCCGGGACTCCCAGAGCTGGGTCGCGGCGAACTGGAGCAGCGGCAGCGCGCCCTGGGTGGACTCCAGGTGCTCGAGCATCTTGTCCACCATCGCCGGGGTTTCGAAGCGGTAGCCGGCCATCTCCGCCGGCTGCACCAGCGCGTCGCGCAGCCCCTCGCGGCTGGGCGGGGTGAGGAAGTAGAGCCCCTGGCTCAGCTCGGCCATGAAGCGCTCGTCCTCGGGCACCCGGTCCAGGAAGTCCGAGCGGATGGAGAGCACGACGCGGATGGGCGAGGTGGCGTCGTCCGCGATGCCCGACAGGCACGCGGTGAAGGCCAGGCGCTCACGCGCGTCCGGCACCAGCGTGTAGAGCTCCTCGAACTGGTCGATGAAGAGCAGGATGTTCCGGCGCTCACGCCGAGCGCGGCTGCGCAGCACGTTGCCGACGAAGCCGGGCTCGGCGCGAAGGTGCTCGACGAGCTTGCGCTGCTCCTGGATGTCCTCCTCGATGGAGCTCGACGAGCTCACCAGCGGCGCCACCATGCTGGCCAGCGCCGCCAGCGGATGGCGACCCGGGCGGATGACGAGCGACTCCCAGGGCGTCCCAGAGCGCTTGAGGACGGGCACGAGGCCCGCGCGCACGAACGAGGACTTGCCGGTGCCCGAGGGGCCCACCACCGCCAACAGCGGCTGGTCGTGGATGCGGTTCACCAGCGCGGCGATCTCTCGGGTGCGGCCGAAGAAGCGGTTGGCGTCCGCTTCCTGGAAGGAGCTGAGGCCGGCGTAGGGACTCTCGTCGATGCGCAGCTCGCGGGTGTAGCGGCCGGGGAGGAAGGGCTCCAGCGCGCGCAGCAGCGAGAGCGCGTCCGGGAAGCGCTGCTCCTTGTGCTTGAGCAGACAGCGATCGACGACTGCGGCCAGCTCGGGTGGGGCGTCCGGTAGCACGTCACGCAGGCGGGGCATGGGCTCGTCGAGGAGCCCCGTCACCGCGAGCTGGGGTCCACTCACCGAGCCCAACGGGTGTTGGCCCGAGAGCATCCGGAACAGCATGATGCCCACGGCCCAGATGTCCGTCCGATGGTCGATGGGCACGCCATTGCCCCACTGCTCCGGGGACATATAGGCCATCGTGCCCAGGATGGCGCCGCGGCGGGTGAGGTCGCGGGAGTCCTCGTCGGCGAGCTGTCCCACGAAGGTGCCGGTGGCGGCCGCCTCCGGGACCTCGTCTCCCTGGAGCACCTTGGCGATGCCAAAGTCGAGCACCTTGATGGCGCCCGAGTCGGTGACGAGGATGTTCTCGGGCTTGAGGTCGCGGTGGACGATGCCCTGCTCATGGGCGCACGCCAACGCGCGCACCACGGGCACCATCAGCTCCACCGCGCGCGCGGGTGGCAGCCGCTGGCCGGTGACGAGCTTCTTCAGCGGCTGGCCCTGGAGGTACTCCAGCACCATGAAGGGGTCGCCGTTGTATTCACCGACCTCGTAGATGATGACGATGTTCTCGTGGCTGCAGCGCGCGGTAGCGCGTGCCTCGAGGATGAAGCGCCTGGTGAGGTCCGCGTCCTGGGTGTGCAGGAACTTGATGGCCACGCGGCGGCCGAGCCGGGTGTCGCGCGCCAGGAAGACGGTGCCCATGCCTCCGCGTCCCAGCTCGCGGATGAGCTCGTAGTGGTGGATACGGGTGCCGGGCGCGAGCCCGCCTTCCGGCGCAGGGGGCCCCGTGACCGCGGAGACCTTGCGTAGGGCGTTGCTCTGGTGCGTGCTCATGTCTGGCCAGATCCCCCGAGGCAGCCACGAACCTGGTGGGACGTGGCTGGATGCGCGCACCGGCCTCGAGCGGGCCGCTGCACGTGTATGTGATTGGAGATTAAACCGATTGGAGCACGAAGGAGCTACATTCTCCCCCCCCGTACTCATATTCTCAATCCTTGGGAGCGCGGCGCCCGTTTCCGCCCACGTGCCCCGTGAGGGCGCCCCACCTGTCTGTCTCAAGGCAATGCCATCCACATCCTGAGCACGGCTGCTTGCTCGTCATCCCCAACGCGATTGCAGGGAGAGTGTTTGTTATTCAGCGGAGCTGGAGCAGCGCACGGGCGGCCTCGCGTCCGGAGCGGAAGCTGTCCTGGACGGATTCCCCCAGCCGGCCGCCGAGTACCCCGAGGAGCGAGGTGAAGCGCCCCAGGCCCGCGCGGCGCACGGCACGGGTTGTCCCCGCCAGGCTCACCGAGGCCAGCAGCGCCCCGGCTCCCGCCAGCACCGCGAAGAGCGCTCCCGCGTTGATGAAGTAGTCCACGCCCAGCAGGGGGCCCTCGAGGTACGCGCGCACCACGCGGTAGCCCACGTGTCCCAGCAGCGCCAGCAGGGGCAGGTTGATGAGCGGCAGCAGCAGCCAACGCGCCAGGCGCCACCAACCGGCCACGGCCTCCGCCACGGCCGTGGTGACCGTGTAGCGCCAGGCGCTCGCGCGTGCGGACTTCAGCTCCACCAGCAGCGTCTCCACGTCCGGAAGCCCCAGCGTCTCCGGGGACAGCCCGCTCGCGTGCGCCAGGCTCCGCGCCTCTGCCAGGGCGGCGCGTGCGGCTCCCTCCACGGAGAGGTCGTCCTCGAAGGGCTCCACCACCGCTGTCTCCGCCGCGCGGGCGCGCGTCTTGTCCCGCACCGCATCCAGCACGGTGGAGGTTGCCGCCACGGCCAGCCCCACCGGCAGGCTGCGCCGCGCCAGCAGCGTTGCCGCGCCCAGGCCTCCGGCTCCCACGTAGGAGAGCCGCATGCCCCACGCCGCTGGGCCCCAGAAGCGCCCCGCTGCCTGACTCCGCACCTCCGAGGCCAGGTGGCCCTGCGCCAGCTCCAGCCGCGTGTCGAAGTCTGTCTTCAGCCCCTCGGCGGCGCGCCCGAGGCCCGACTCCAGCGCGGCCCTCGCCCGTGCCAGCGTGTCCT
This sequence comes from Archangium minus, assembly GCF_044360475.1. NCBI lineage: Bacteria > Pseudomonadati > Myxococcota > Myxococcia > Myxococcales > Archangiaceae > Archangium > Archangium minus. Next base: position 11,958,815 of record NZ_CP043494.1, on the reverse strand, counting down.
CCGTCTCCTTGAGCGCACCCTCCACCCGCGAGGTGATTTCCTCCAGCGCGCCCTGGGCGTTGCTCCGCCGCACCCGCTCGGCCACCGCCTGCGTGGCCAGGGTCTTGAGGTGGAAGAGGAACGCGCCGAACTCGCCCGAAGGGTCCTGCCCCGCCTTCGCGGCCCGGCCGCTGATGGCGAAGACGGGCACGGACTCCGCCGGCAGCCCGTACTGCTCCAGGGCCAGCCGGCGCGCCTGCGTCTTGAGGGTCTCGCGCGAGTCGGCGGACAGCTCGTCCGCGAAGTTGATGAGGAACACGAGCGCGCGGCGCCGGGCGAAGTCGGCGAGGAACTCGGCCTGGGTGGCCTCGGCCACGCTCCCGCGGTGCATCACCACCAGCGCCACGTCCGCGCGCTCCAGGGCCGCGCGCGCTACGTCCCGGTGCATGGTGGCCACGCTGTTGAGGTCCGGCGTGTCGATGAACACCTGGCCACTCCACAGCCCTCGCGGGTCTGGCGTGTAGCGCACTGTCTTCGCGCCCACCTGGGCCAGGTCCTCGAGGCTGGCGCCCTCGGGGGCGAATACGGTGGCGGCCGTGCTGGTGGGCCGGTCCTCCCCCTCGCGCGCGAGCGGCTGTCCCGCCAGCGCGTTGAGCAGGGTGGACTTGCCTGCGCCCGTGGCACCCACCAGGGCCACGGTGAGGGGCGCGTCCTTGCGCTCCAGGCCGCGCGCGTAGTCGTGGCGCAGCCGCTCAAGGCGGGCGGCGTGGGGCTTCAGGGCCGGCAGGGTCAGCGCGGTGGAGAGGAGGGGCTCGAGTTGTTCAGGGGCGGGCAGGGTGTCCACGGGCCCCAGCCTCGCCAAGGAGCGCGCCTCTGCCCAGCACGGAGTTGGCGCGAGCGCCGTGTTTCCAACCCTCGCCCTTCCTTCGCCTCATCCGAGGGCTCCCCGCGCCGGGCTTCATGTTAGAGGCGTGGCGGGATGCAATTCCAAGAGCCCACAGCGACGGCGTTCCTCCTGACGGTGTTCGGTCTCCTGATGGGCGTGAGCGCGCTCTTCAGCCGTGCCGCCGGACGGTTCGGTGTGCCCGTGGCGCTGGTCTTCATTCTGCTCGGCGTGCTGGGCGGCTCCGAGGGCCTGGGTGGCATCGCCTTCGAGGACTACGGCTTCACCTTCCGCCTGGGCACCGTGGCGCTGGTGCTCATCCTCTTCGATGGCGGCCTCAATACCCCGCTGGCCTCGGTGAAGGAGGGGTTGCGGCCCGCGGCGGTGCTCGCCACGGTGGGCGTCATTGGCACGGCGGCCTTCATGGGGCTTGCCGCTCACCTCTTTGGCTTCGACTGGAAGCATGCGCTCCTGCTGGGGGCCATTGTGTCCTCCACGGACGCGGCGGCCGTCTTCGCGGTGCTGCGTGGCAGTGGTCTGCTCCTCAAGCGCCGGGTGGGGGTGACGCTGGAGCTGGAGTCCGGCCTGAACGATCCCATGGCCGTCATCCTCACCACGGCGCTCACCGAGGCGCTCGTGAGTGGCGAGCCCCTGGGCTGGGGCATTCTGCTGGGCGCCGTCGTGCAGATGGCCGTGGGCGCGGCCATGGGCCTGGGGTTCGGGTACGCGGGCCGGCTCCTGCTCAGGCGCGCGCGCTTGCATGCCGGTGGCCTCTACCCCGTGCTCACGCTGTCACTGGCCTTCCTGGCCTTCGGGCTGCCCACGCTCTTCTACGGCAGTGGCTTCCTCGCCGTGTACGTGGCCGCCATGCTGCTGGGCAATGAGGCCATCCGCTACCGCAGTGGCCTGCTGCGCGTGCATGACGCCATCGCCTGGCTGTCGCAGGTGGGCATGTTCCTCATGCTCGGGCTGCTCGTCTTCCCCTCACAGCTCGTCGCGGTGACGTGGACGGGGTTGGGGCTGGGGCTCGTGCTGGCCTTCGTCGCCCGGCCGCTGGTGGTGGTGCTCTGCCTGCTGCCCTTCCGCTTTCCCTGGCGTCAGTCCCTCTACGTGGGATGGGTGGGCCTGCGAGGCGCGGTGCCCATCATCCTGGCCACCTTCCCCGTGCTGGCCCAGGCCCCCGGTGCCCTCCCCATCTTCAACGTGGTGTTCTTCATCGTGGTGGTGAACGCGCTCGTCCCCGGCGCCACGGTGGGGTGGGTGACGCGCTGGTTGGGGCTTGTCTCCCAGGCCCCACCCCCACCCACGGCCACCATGGAGCTGACATCCACCCACCTGCTCAACGGCGAGGTGGTGCCCTTCTACATCGACCCGGCTTCGGCGGTGGCGGGGGCCACCATCGCGGATCTCCCCCTGCCCGAATCCGCCGTGGTGACGCTCATCGTCCGAGGCAGCGAGCTGGTGCCGCCCAAGGGCCGCTCCGCGCTGCTCGCGGGCGACCACGTCTATGTCTTCTGCAAGGAGGAGGAGCTCCCGCTCGTCCAGCTTCTTTTCGGTCAGCAGATGCAGGAGTGAGGTCGCTCCACGAGGAGAAAGCGGGTGGCCTGTACGTCGGAGCGAGGGTCAGGAAGGCGACCGGACCTCGTAAGGGGTACCCTCGCCCCGGTGGTTTGATTCCTCCATGCCTTCTCGTTCGCGTCGAACCCCGAGACATGTCTCCGCGATCGCTCCCTCCAAGGGGTCCCCTGCGTTCCTGGAACCGGCCACCCTGGAGCCTGACAGCCTGGACAGCGAGGCGGGATTCCGCCTCCTGGTCGAGAGCGTGGAGGACGCTGCCCTCTTCATGCTCGGCCCGGATGGCCGCATTGCGACCTGGAACGCGGGCGCCGAGCGCATCAAGGGCTACCGCGCCGGGGAGATCCTCGGACGGCACCTCTCGGTGCTCTACCTCGAGGAAGACGTCGCCGCGGGCCGTCCCCAGCGGCTGCTGGCTGAGGCGCAGGCCCAGGGCAAGGCTCGGGACGAGGGCTGGCGTGTGCGGCGGGACGGCTCACGCTTCTACGCCCTCGTCTCCCTCACGGCGCTGCGCAGCCCGGACGGCCAGCTGCGCGGCTTTGCCAAGGTGACGCGCGACATCACCGTCCGCCGTGAGACCGAGGCTCGGCTTCGTGAGGCGTTGGACGCGCTGCGTCGCAACGAGGCCTTGTCCCTCATGGGCACGTTGGTGGCGGGAGTGGCTCACGAGGTGCGCAATCCCCTCTTTGGTATCTCCGTCACCCTGGATGCCTTCGAGGCGCAGTACGGCGATGCGCCGGGGACCGAGCGCTACGTCTCCGTGCTCAGGCGCGAGGTGTCGCGCCTCAACGAGCTCATGCGCGGGTTGCTCACCTACGGTCGGCCGTCGAGCACGGAGCTGATTCCCTGCACCCTCTCCAGCGTGCTCGCGGAGGCGGTGGACGCCACCTCCGCCCTCGCTCGGGAGCGAGAGGCGCGCGTGGAGGTCCAGGTGGAGCAGGGCCTGCCCCGTGTGCCCATGGATCCGGGCCGGCTCGCCCAGGTGTTCCAGAACCTGCTCGCCAATGCGCTCCAGCACTCTCCGTGCGGCGCCTCCGTCCGGCTCACCGCGCGGCGGCTCCAGGATGAGGGCGCCACCCGGGTGGAGTGCGTGGTGGCGGACCAGGGTCCTGGCTTCTCCCCCGAGGACCTGGCGCGAGTCTTCGAGCCCTTCTACACCCGCCGTCAGGGGGGCGTGGGTCTGGGGCTCTCCATCGTTCAGCGCATCGTGGAGGAGCATCACGGAACGGTGTCGGTGGGTCACGGCCCCTCGGGAGGGGCGGAGGTCCGGGTGTGTCTTCCCGTAGAGGCGTAGGCGTGAGACAGGTGCGTGGCCGGGTCCTCGTGGTCGATGATGAGCCGTCGATCCGCTTCGGCATTCGCCACTTCCTCGAGGCCCAGGGGCTGGCGGTCCTGGAGGCGGAGGGCTGCCGTCAGGCTCGCACGCTCTTCCGCCAGGACCGGCCGGACGTGGTGCTGCTCGACTACCGCCTGCCGGACGGCACCGCGTTCGACTTGCTCCCGGAGCTGCGCGCGGTGGACCCCTCCATCCCCGTGCTGGTGCTCACCGCGCACGTGTCGCTCGACACAGCCATCCAGGCCATCAAGCTGGGCGCGGAGCACTTCCTCCCCAAACCCGTGGAGATGCCCGCCCTGCTCCTATTGGTGGACCGCCTGCTGGAGGCCCATAAGGCCCGCCGTCGCCAGCAAGCCCAGGTTGCCAACGGTCCGGGGGATTTGGAGCCCTTCCTCGGTGAGAGCCGGGCCATTCGCCGCCTGGAGGCCACCGCGCGCCGCGTGCTGGACAGCGACAGCCCCGTGCTCCTCCAGGGGGAGACGGGCACGGGCAAGGGCGTGCTCGCCACATGGCTGCACTTGAACGGTCCGCGCACTGGAGGCCCGCTCGTCCAGCTCAACTGCGCTGGGCTGTCGCCCCAGTTCTTGGAGACGGAGCTCTTCGGCCACGAGCGCGGAGCCTTCACGGGCGCCGTGAGCCGCAAGCAGGGCCTGCTGGAGGTGGCCCACCGGGGCACCGTGTTCCTCGACGAGGTGGGCGACATGGATCTCCAGGTGCAGCCCAAGCTCCTCAAGGTGCTGGAGGAGAAGCGCTTCCGCCGGCTGGGCGAGGTGGAGGACCGCGTGGTGGACGTGCGCCTCATCGCCGCCACCCACCAGGACCTGAGCGAGGCCGTGCGCGCGCAGCTCTTCCGCGGAGACCTCTACTTCCGCATCAGCACCCTGCCGCTGCGCATTCCCGCGCTGCGCGAGCGGCCCGAGGACATCCCCGTTATCGCTCGGACGCTGCTCGCGGGGCTCTCGCGAGAGCTGGGACGCCCTGGGTTGGAGCTCTCGTCTGGGGTCGATGCTGCCCTGCGCTCCTACTCCTGGCCCGGCAACATCCGAGAGCTGCGCAACGTGCTGGAGCGCGCTGTGCTTCTCTCGTCCTCGGCCACCCTGCGGCCGGCCGACCTGCACTTCAATCCCGTCATCGCCCAGGTGCTCTCTCCCTCTCCCTCCGGGCCTGGCGTGCCCGCGTCCGAGGGCTCGGAGCTGGACCTGACGCTGCGCGAGGTGGAGCGCCGCCACATCGCCCGGGTGCTCGCCGCCGAGGGCGGGCACGTGGAGCGAGCAGCCAAACGTCTAGGAATTCCGCGGAGTTCGCTCTACCAGAAGCTCAAGACCCTGGGCCTCTCGTCCAAAGTCTAGAATCCAGAATCCGGACACCAGACTCAGTCCCTGAGAATCCAAGCCACTCGTTGCGATTCCGAGGAGTTGTCACCTGGTTCACAGTGGCGTGTGGATTGCTCTTGCGCGGGGCAGATGAAGCCCGAGTTGGAGAAGGTCCACGCCGTCTTCCTCACCGAGACGGAGGAGCAGCTTGTCACCCTGGAAAGGGACCTGCTGACCCTCGAGTCCTGCCCCGGCCCGGAGAGCCTGCGAGCTGCCTTCCGGACGGTACATACCCTGAAGGGCGGAGCCGCGGTCATGGGCCTGACCGAGGCGGTGGAGCTCGCCCATACGCTCGAGGAGCTGCTCACCCGGCTGGAGGCCGGCGTGCTGGTGCTGCACTCGGGGTTGGGCACCCTGCTGCTGCAGGCCGTGGACGCGATGCGCGAGCTGGTGGGGCTGAGGCCCGTGACCGAGCCCGACCTGCGCCTGCCCGCGAAGGATGTGCACGCCCTGCTCGCCTCCACCGTGGAGGCGGCGCGGCCCATCGCGTCCAGCGCGGGGCGCGGCTGCGCGGAGAAGTCCGGGCTCGAGGTCCAGGCCGAGGCCCCGAACCGTGAGCGCACCCTGCGCGTGGGGTTGGACCGGTTGGACCGGATGTTGGACCTCACGGGAGAAATCGCCATCGCGCGCGGGCGCCTCACCTCCATGCTCACGCAGGCGCACCGCTACTCGCCCCAGCAACTGCTGGAGGCGCACCGCGAGGCGGACCGGCTCTACCTGGACCTGCAGGAGCTGGTGATGAAGGTGCGGATGGTGCCAATTGGCCGCACCTTCCAGACCTTCACGCGCACGGTGCGCGACCTGTGCCAGACCACCGGCAAGCTGGTGCGGCTGGAGACGAGCGGCGAGGACGTGGAGGTGGACACCACCGTCACCGAGCTCATCCGGGATCCGCTCACCCACCTGGTTCGCAATGCGATGGACCACGGCATGGAGACGCCGGAGGTTCGTCAGGCGTGTGGGAAGGACCCCACCGGCACGCTCTCGATGCGCGCCTTCCATGAGGCGGGCAGCATCGTCATCCAGGTGGCCGAGGACGGGCCGGGGCTGGACCGCGAGCGCATCCTCGCGCGCGCGCGGGAGCGGGGGCTGCTGGGACCGGACGAGGATCGTCCGGATGCGGACCTCTTCCAGTTCATCTTCGAGCCGGGCTTCTCCACCGCCCCGCGCGTCACCGAGCTGTCCGGCCGGGGCGTGGGCATGGACATCGTGAAGCGCAACGTGGAGATGCTGCGCGGCACCATCTCCCTGGAGACCACGCCCGGGAAGGGCACCACCTTCTCCCTGCGTCTGCCGCTCACGCTCTCCATCATCGAGGGCTTCTCCGTCGGCGTGGGCGAGGAGACGTATGTGATTCCGCTGGAGCACGTGGTCGAGTGCGTGGAGCTGCCCCAGCCCGAGCGCACCTCCGGCCGCACCGGCGTCTTCAACCTACGGGGCGAGCCGCTGCCCTACCTGCGCCTGCGCGAACACCTCTCGCTGGGAGGCGAGCCGCCGTCCCGCGAGAGCATCGTCGTCATCGGCCAGGGTCGCGGCCGGGCCGGCATCGCCGTGGACACCCTGCTCGGTCAGGGCCAGACGGTCATCAAACCCCTGGGCAAACCCTGTCAGGGATTGCCTGGCCTCGCCGGCTCCACCCTGATGGGTGATGGCCGGGTGGCGCTCATCCTCGATGTCCCCGCTCTTCTTCAACAGGCACTCAAGGCGGCCCCATCCGCCGCCGCTGCCTGAGCCCCTCTCTCGTTCGCAACTGACTCCATGACCTGGTTCTACAATCTAAAGATCTCCTCGAAGCTGGTTGTCTCCTTTCTGCTCCTGAGCTCCCTCACGCTCGTGTTGGGCGTCTTCGCCATCAGCCAGATGGAGTTGATGAACAACGCCACCGATGAGGTGACGGACAACAGAATGCCGAGCCTCATCTACGTCTCGGACGCGAACACCGACACCTCGGACTTCCTCATCGCCGAGTTGCAGCACGTCCTCTCGACCGATGCCAATGAGATGGCCCAGTACGAGCGGGAGATGCGGACGCTGTTGGAGACGATTGAGCGCGGCCTCGACAGGTATGAATCCCTCCTCAACCACGAGGATGAGCGGCGCCTGTACGGGGATTTCACCCGGCTGTGGAAGGACTATCTGGAAGTGCACGACAAGGTCATCGCGCTCTCGCGCGCGGGCCAGCAGGAGGAGGCCCGCCGGCTCTACCGTGAGAGCGCGAAGCCGGCCTACCTGGCCGCCAACGACAAGCTGGAGGAGTTGGTGGCGTTCATTCAGGCGGACTCGAAGAAGGCGTCGGACTCCTCGGATGCGATCTATGCGACCGCGCGGGGGTGGATCACCGGCACCATGGGGGCCAGCTTCCTCATTGGCCTGATCATCAGCCTCTTCATCGCCCAGGTCATCTCCCGGCCGTTGAACAACGCGGTGCAGGTGGCGGACCGCATCGCCGAGGGAGACCTCACCGTGCGCATCTCCTCGGAGACGCAGGACGAGACGGGCCGGTTGCTGAGCGCCTTGCAGCGCATGGTGCAGAAGCTGGCGCAGGTCATCGGCGAGGTACGCGAGGGCTCCAATGCGCTCGCGTCGGCGTCGTCGCAGGTGTCTTCTTCCTCGCAGAGCCTGTCACAGGGCACCAGCGAGCAGGCCAGCAGCGTGGAGGAGACCACCTCCAGCCTGGAGCAGATAACTGCGAGCATCACGCAGAACCGGGACCACGGCCGGCAGATGGAGCAGATGGCGGTGCAGGGCGCCCGGGACGCGGAGGAGAGCGGCAAGGCGGTGAAGGAGACGGTGGAGGCGATGAGCTCCATCGCGCAGAAGATCTCCATCATCGAGGAGATTGCGTACCAGACGAACCTGCTGGCGCTGAACGCGGCCATCGAGGCGGCGCGGGCAGGGGAGCACGGCAAGGGCTTCGCGGTGGTGGCCACGGAGGTGCGCAAGCTGGCGGAGCGGAGCCAGACGGCGGCGCGTGAAATCAGCGGGCTGGCCTCCAACAGCGTGAAGGTGGCGACGCGCTCGGGAGAGCTGCTGGGAGAGCTGGTGCCGTCCATCCGGAAGACGGCGGACCTGGTGCAGGAGGTGGTGGCGGCGTCGGTGGAGCAGGCCAGCGGGGTGGGGCAGATGAACAAGGCGATGGGGCACGTGGATCAGGTGACGCAGCGCAATGCGTCGGCGTCCGAGGAGCTGGCGTCCACGGCGGAGGAGCTGTCCTCCCAGGCGGAGGCGCTCAGCCAGCTCGTGTCCTTCTTCCGCGTAGGGGAGAGCGCCGAGCGTGTCGAGCGGAACAACTGGCGCGCGACGCCGCCCCGGCCCACGGCGGGTGGCCACCCGGTGGGGCACGCCATTTCTGCCGCTCATGGGTTGAAGGCCGCGGCCAACGGCGTCGTCCCCGTGGCTCCTTCCCCACGTGTCTCCGTCCCCGCCGCGCTGTCGGACGAGGACCGCGAGTTCAAGCGCTTCTAGGTGACAGCCATGAGCACACAGCCTGCTGCTTCGTCTATGCAATACCTCAGCTTCATCATCGCCGGAGAGGAGTACGCGCTCGGCATCCTGCAAGTGAAGGAGATCATCGAGTACGACACGGTGACGCGCATTCCCGGGGCGCCCGTGTGGGTGAGAGGGGTGTTCAACCTGAGGGGAAGCGTGGTGCCGGTGGTGGACCTGGCGGTGAAGCTGGGGATGGCGCCTTCCCAGCTCACGAAGTGGAGCTGCATCGTGGTGGTGGAGGTGAGGATGGGGGGAGAGCGCATCGTGCTCGGACTCCTGTCGGACGCGATCGGACAAGTCATCGAGCTGGAGCCAGGAGCCGTGATGCCACCGCCAGCGTTCGGCACGCCGGTGCACGTGGACTACCTGCAGGGGATGGGCCGCGTGGGCACGGGCAAGAAGTTCGTGCTGCTGCTGGACATCGACAAGGTGCTCAACAACCAGGAGATATTGGCGGCCAGCTCCTTGAGTGTCCCGGTGGCCGCTCCCTCTGAACCCGCGGTCCCGTCCCTTGGCACTTCCTCGTCCAGCTCGACGTAGAGACCGCTGCACGGATGCTCGGCCTGTTGCACGAGAGCTTCAACACCTTCACGGTGGCCCCGCCCGCTGCGGGGCCTGAGTTCCTTCGTTCGCGACCGATCTATGACCTGGTTCTACAACCTGAAGATCTCCTCGAAGCTGCTCATCTCCTTCCTCGGCTCGAGCGCCCTCACCCTCGTGCTGGGCGCCTTCGCCATCAACCAGATGGAGTTGATGAACGACGCGACCGATGAGGTGACCGACGATCGGATGCCGAGCCTCATCCACGTGTCGGACGTGAACACCGACACCTCGGACTTCCTCATCGCCGCGGTGCAGCACGTCCTCTCGACCGATGCCGAGGAGATGGCCCAGCTCGAGCGGAAGTCGCAGGAGCTGCGCGAATCCATCGAGCGCGGACTCAACAAGTACGAGTCTCTCATCACCCGCGAGAAGGAGCGGCGCCTGTACGAGGAGTTCACCCGGCTCTGGAGTGAGTTCCTGGAGGAACACGACAAGGTCGTCGTGTTCTCCCGCGCGAACCAGAAGGATGAGGCCAAGGCGGTCATCCGAGCCCGCTCGCGGCGAGCCTACCTGGCCGCCAGCGACAAGCTGGAGGAGCTGGTGACCGCCATCCAGGAGTCTTCAGGGAGGGTGTCGGAACGATCCGATGCCACCTATGCGACCGCGCGGGAGTGGATACTCGGCACGACGGGGGCCAGCTTCCTCTTCGGCGTGGTGCTCAGCCTCTTCATCGCGCGCGTCATCTCCCGGCCGCTGAACGAGGCGGTGCAGGTGGCGGACCGCATCGCCGAGGGGGACCTCACCGTGCGCATCTCCTCGGAGACGCAGGATGAGACGGGCCGGTTGCTGAGCGCCTTGCAGCGCATGGTGCAGAAGTTGGCCCAGGTCATCGGCGAGGTACGCGAGGGCTCCAATGCGCTCGCGTCGGCGTCGTCGCAGGTGTCTTCTTCCTCGCAGAGCCTGTCACAGGGCACCAGCGAGCAGGCCAGCAGCGTGGAGGAGACCACCTCCAGCCTGGAGCAGATAACTGCGAGCATCACGCAGAACCGGGACCACGGCCGGCAGATGGAGCAGATGGCGGTGCAGGGCGCCCGGGACGCGGAGGAGAGCGGCAAGGCGGTGAAGGAGACGGTGGGCGCGATGAGCTCCATCGCGGAGAAGATCTCCATCATCGAGGAGATTGCGTACCAGACGAACCTGCTGGCGCTGAACGCGGCCATTGAGGCGGCGAGGGCGGGAGAGCACGGCAAGGGCTTCGCGGTGGTGGCCACGGAGGTGCGCAAGCTGGCGGAGCGGAGCCGGACGGCCGCGAAGGAGATCTCAGGGCTGGCGACGAGCAGCGTGAAGGTGGCGACGCGCTCGGGAGAGTTGTTGGGATCGCTGGTGCCGTCCATCCGGAAGACGGCGGACCTGGTGCAGGAGGTGGTGGCGGCGTCGGTGGAACAAGCCAGCGGGGTGGCGCAGATGAACAAAGCGATGGGGCACGTGGACCAGGTGACGCAGCGTAACGCGTCGGCGTCCGAGGAGCTGGCGTCCACGGCGGAGGAGCTGTCCTCCCAGGCGGAGGCGCTCAGCCAGCTCGTGTCCTTCTTCCGCGTGGGAGATGGCTCCGTGCATGGTTCTCGTCCCAGGTACCTCCCTCCCATGGATTCCGCGGGGCACGGGCTGAAGAAGGTGGCGGCGTGAGCGAGAGCATCCAGGAGGAGCGAGAGCCCGGGCCTTCCCCCGAGCCATCGCCGATCACCGACAAGGAGTTCACCGGCTACCAGCGGCTCGTCTATCGCGAGGCGGGCATCTGGCTGTCACCGGTGAAGCGGGCGCTGTTGGTGGGGCGGATCTCGCGGCGGTTGCGGGAGCTGGGAGGATTGTCGTACGGCGCCTACCTGCGGAAGGCGGAGGAGGATGCGGCGGAGCGGGTGCGGCTGCTGGATGCCATCTGCACGCACGAGACGCACTTCTTCCGCGAGCCCAAGCACTTCGATTTCCTGGAACGCGTGGTGCTGCCGCAGTGGCGAGAGCGGGGTGACACCGGGAGCGGAGAGGGGCGGCGGGTGCGCGTGTGGAGCGCGGGGTGCTCGTCGGGGGAGGAGCCGTTCACCCTGGCCATGGTGCTGCGTCACCACCTGCCGCAGCGGGAGGGCTGGGACATTCAGGTTCTGGCGACGGACCTCTCCACGCGCGTCCTCGAGCGGGCCCGTCAGGCGCTCTGGCCCCTGGAGAAGTCGGAGGAGATTCCGACGCACTACCTCCGAGCCTACATGCTGAAGGGGACGGGCAGTCAGGAAGGGAAGATGAAGGCAGGCCCCGAGCTGCGCGAGCTGGTGCGCTTTCAGCGGGTGAACCTGAACGATGGACAGGGCGTGGTGGGGCGCTTTGATCTCATCTTCTGTCGCAATGTCCTCATCTATTTCGATGCGGCCTCGAAGGAGCGAGCGGTGGATCGGCTGTTGAACCATCTGTCGCCCAACGGGTTGCTGTTCCTCGGGCACTCCGAGAGTCTCTCGGGTCTGGGATGGCGCGTGCGCACGGTGATGCCTACCGTCTACGCGCCGCGCGGGTAGCACATGATCTCAATGCTACGGGTGCTCGTGGTGGATGACTCGGCGGTGGTGCGCCAGGGCGTGCTGATGCTCCTGGAGCACGTGCCGGGCATGGCGGTGGAGGTGGCGTCGGATCCCCTCATCGCTCGCGAGAAGATGAAGCGCCAGCGGCCAGACGTCATCCTGCTGGACCTGGAGATGCCGCGCATGGACGGGCTGACGTTCCTGCGCGAGCTGATGCGGGAAGACGAGCCGATTCCGGTGGTGGTGTGCTCGGGGTTGGCGGGGCCGGGCTCGGAGCTGGCGGTGCGCGCGCTGGAGGAGGGCGCGTTGGAGATCATCACCAAGCCGTCGCTGGGCGTGGGGGAGTTCCTGCGCGACTCGCGGACGCGGCTCGTGGAGGCGCTCCGGAACGCGGCGAGGGCGCGGACCCGGCTGGCGCGGCGGGGACCTCCGGTGCGTCTGGAGCCGGAGCTGCTGGAGCGGCCCTCACCCTCGCTGCTCGCGGTGACGACGGACAAGGTGGTGGCGGTGGGCGCCTCCACGGGCGGCACCGAGGCGCTGCGGCAACTGCTGGAGCCGATGCCTCCGGACTGTCCGGGGATCGTCATCGTGCAGCACATGCCGGAGCTGTTCACCTCGGCGTTCGCGAAGCGGTTGAACGAGCTGTGCCGCATCGAGGTGAAAGAGGCGGCGCAGGGAGATCGGGTGCTGCAGGGCAGGGCGCTCATCGCACCGGGCAACCGGCACCTGCGGGTGCGGCGCACCGGTGGGCACTACCAGGTGGAGCTGCTCGACGGAGGGCGGGTGTCGGGGCACAAGCCGAGCGTGGACGTGCTGTTCCAATCCGTGGCGCGAGCGGCGGGGGAGAACGCGGTGGGGGCGCTGCTGACGGGGATGGGGGATGACGGCGCGGACGGGCTGCTGGCGATGCGGCAAGCCGGGGCGTCCACCATTGCCCAGGACGAGGCGAGCTGCGTGGTGTTCGGCATGCCGCGCGCGGCCATCGAGCGAGGAGCGGTGGATGAGATTCTTCCGCTCGGAGCCATCTGCGCGGCCGTGCTGCGCCGGGCCCGTCAAACCCGCGCGCTCCGTTAGGTATATCCCCTCTCCCCACGGGAGAGGGAGTATCAGTCCACTCGGTTACTTCCCTGATGGGGATTCGGGACCCGCGTAGCCTCCCGTCGCCAGCCGCTCCGCGCTTCGCTCGTACACCTCGACCGGGTGCTCGCGTACACCCGTGGCATCCGCCCACCGGTTGTAGAAGTTGAACAGCGCGCAGACGGTAATGGCGTCGTAAATCGCCTCGTCCGTCCAGCCTGCCGCCTTCACCGCGTTCACGTCCTCCTGTTGGATGTGCTCCGACTCGCGGTTGACCTTCGCCACGAAGCGGAACAACACCCGCTCGGCCTCCGAAAGGGGAGCCGTCTCGAGATTCTCCAGGACAGCCTGGACCTTCTTTTCATCGCCCAGCATTCGCGCCGCGACCGCGGCGTGCGAGTTCGTTCAATACACACACTGGTTGCGCCGCGACGTGAAGGCGGCGATCAGCTCGCGCATTCCGGGCGGCAGGGGCGAGGGGCCTCGCATCACCGCCTGGGTGAACTGCGCCAGCGCCTCCGCCATCTGCGGTTTGAAGGCAAACAAATGCCAGAGGCCCGCGGGAGGCGTTGCACTCTGCCGAGCGCGCCGGATGAGCTCCGCGTAGGGGCCCGTGCCCTCGTGCTCCTCGATGTCCTTCAGGAACATGCTGTTTCTCCTGTCTCTCTTGTCTTCCGATGGATTCTCGTTATAGCACAGTGCGTCATGGTACCCGCCGCATGACGCGGGTGGGTGCCCGACAGAGGGCAACTTCCTTGAAACGACGTCTACAGAGCAACCCGGCGCGTGTTCTCGGGGCCGCGCTGACGCTGGGCGTGTGCCTATGGGTGACTCCCACCCGGGCGCAGCAGAACACCTCCGTGCTGACGGGCACGGTGGTGGATGCGAACAACAAGCAACCCGTCGCGGACGTGGTGGTGACCGCCACTTCGCCCAACCTCCAGGGCGAGCAGTTGGCCGTCACCGACGCCACAGGCCTCTACCGGATTCCGCAGCTGCCTCCCGGTGTCTACACGCTGCGTTTTGAGAAGGAGGCCTTCCAGCCTTACTCGCGCGGCGACATCACCCTGCGCCTCAACAGCACCGTCCGCTACAACGTGGAGCTCCTCCCCGACTCCTTCCAGGGAGACGTCTTCGTCGAGGCCACCGCGCCCGCCGTGGACGTGGGCTCCACCCGCACGGGCGTGAGCGTGGACAAGGAGATGGTGAACCGGCTCGCCCTGGTGCGCCCCGGCTCCAAGGGGTCGGCGTCCCGCTCCTTCGAGAGCCTCGCCGAGCTCGCCCCCGGTGCCAGCGCGGATGCCTATGGCGTGTCCATCAGCGGCACCACCTCGCCGGAGAACGGCTTCCTCGTGGATGGCCTGTCCACCGGCAACCCGGCGCTCGGCATCCTCGGCACGCCGCTGTCTGCCGAGTTCATTCAAGAGGTGAACGTCATCACCGGTGGCTTCATGCCTGAGTTTGGCCGCGCCACCGGCGGCGTGATGACGGCCGTCACGAAGTCCGGCTCCAACGAGCTCCACGGCTCCGTCTTCGGCAACCTCACTCCCGGCTTCCTCGAGGGCACGCCCACCCGCGTGGCGCGCGAGGGCACCGTCATCACCACCACCCAGCAGCTGTGGAACCTGGGCGACTTCGGCGCCACCCTGGGTGGCCCCATCCTCAAGGACAAGCTCTGGTTCTTCGCGGGCGTGGCGCCGTCCTTCACGCGCCGGGCGCTCGACCGGAGCCTCAACGCCTTCGTGCTGGGCGAGGACGGCAAGCCCCTCAAGAACGAGGACGGCTTCTCCCGCACCGAGCTCATTCCCAACAGCACCACCCGCTACTTCGCGGACCAGCGCTCCGTGCAGTACCTCGGCAAGCTCACCTGGCAGGTGCACGCGGACCACAGCTTCACGCTGTCTGTGTATGGCACGCCGGGCAGCTCCGGTGGCCCGGGCCGCTTCGGCTACAACCTGGACAACGGCGCCGTCGAGGTGGAGAACCTGAACGGCCGCTACGAGGCGCTCGCCCACCGGTACGACCAGGACGCGCGCGACGTCTCCCTCAAGCTGTCCTCGTCCTTCCTGGACAAGCGCGTGCTGCTCGACGTCAACGCGGGTTGGCATCACCAGTACGACTCCACCCTGCCGGTGGACGGCAGCGGCATTGGCAATGCGTCGGGCCTGTCCGGCACGCCTCAGTTCGAGATGCGCCGCACCGGCACCCGCGACGTGCCGAACTACTATTCCATCAACGACCTCGAGCAGCTGGCCGACCCGTCCCTGTGCGATCCCGCCGGCACGGCCAACGCCGTGCGCTGCCCGGTGTCCTCCAGCTACCTGCTGGGCGGCCCTGGCTTCTTGATGGAGCGCACGGTGGACCGCTACCAGGCCAACGCCGTCGGCACGCTGCTGCTCAACGCGCTCGGCCACCACGTCATCAAGGCTGGCATTGACGCCGAGGTGATGACCAACCGGGACGCGCGCGCCTACTCGGGTGGTGTGCTCTACCAGGAGTCGACCGATGGGACGAAGTTCCAGGACTTCCGCTCGTTCGGCTACCTGGTGGGCCCGGACCAGGTGAGGATCCAGCCGGTGGTCCCCTCTTCTACCCGTGCCAACGCCCTGGGCGCCTTCGTGCAGGACAGCTGGAGCATCCTGGATCGGGTCACCCTCAACGCGGGCCTGCGCTACGACGCGCAGGCCATCTACGGCAACGGCGGCGATCTGGCCTTCGCGCTGCCGAACCAGATTTCTCCGCGCGTGGGGCTCGTCTACGACTTCACCCAGAGGGGCCGCTCCAAGCTCTTCGCCAGCTACGCGCGCTACTACCAGAACGCGGTGCTGGCCATGGTGAACTCGCAGTTCTCCAACATCACCCGAATCCGCGCCACGCGCAGCCGCGCGCCCATCGCGGGAGGCCCAGGGTGTGATCCGCTCACCCAGGTCGCGCCCTACTCGGATTGCGCCGACGCGCGTAACGTGACCGTCCCCAAGGACACCAGCCCCACCACCCTCAGCGGCCGGTACTCGCAGACCTTCGCCATCAACAGCCCGGTGGACCCGGAGCTGAAGCCCCAGTCCTCCGATGAAATCGTCCTGGGTGCCGAGTACGAGGTGCTCCCGCGCGCCACCCTGGGCGCCACGTACACCCGGCGCTCCATGAACGACGTCATCGAGGACATGTCCATCAACGAGACGACGAACTACTTCATCGGCAACCCGGGCCGAGGCATCGCCTCCGTGTTCCCCAAGGCCATTCGCGACTACGACGGCGTCTCCGTCTACTTCAACAAGGCGTTCTCGGACCTGTGGCTCGTGCAGGCCAGCTACACCTGGTCCTACCTGCGCGGGAACTACTCCGGCCTCTTCCGGCCGGACGCCAACCAGCTCGCCCCCAATGTCACCTCGGACTTCGACCTCACCTCCATGGTGGACAACAAGGAGGGCCCGCTGCCGCTGGACCACACCCACGCTATCAAGGTGTTCGGCTCGCGCGAGTTCGTGCTCTCGCCCTCGTCGAGCCTCGATGTGGGGCTCTCGTATCGCAGCCTCTCGGGTGCGCCGCTCAACGTGCAGGCCTCGCACTATCTCTACGGCACCGGTGCCAGCTTCATCCTTCCGCGCGGCAGTGGCGGCCGGCTGCCCTGGGTGCACAACGTGGATGCCCACGTGGGTCTCAACTACAAGCTTGGCCGAGGCCTCATCGGCACGGTGACCCTGGACAGCTTCAATCTATTCAACTTCCAGGCCGTCACGTCGGTGGACCAGAACTACACCTTCGACAACGTCGACCCGCTCGTGGGCGGCACGGCGGCGGACCTCAAGACCGTGAAGAACCGGAACGGCGCGGCGCCGGCCCTCAATCCCAACTACCAGAAGCCTCTCACCTACCAGACGCCCCGCAGCATCCGCATTGGCGCGCGTCTGTCGTTCTGACCGGAGCAACGCATCATGAAGACACATCGAGCCCTTGTGTGGATGGTGCCGCTCGGGTGCGCGGCCTGGTTGGGCGCGTGCGGCGTCGAGCAGCCAGCGCCCCAGTGCACGGTGGGGCGCGGCGACCATGCCGTGCGCTACACGTTGAAGATGGGCGCGGGGACGTGCGCCCAGAAGAAGGCGGAGAT
Source organism: Archangium minus (assembly GCF_044360475.1). NCBI lineage: Bacteria > Pseudomonadati > Myxococcota > Myxococcia > Myxococcales > Archangiaceae > Archangium > Archangium minus. Next base: position 11,941,888 of record NZ_CP043494.1, on the reverse strand, counting down.
CATCGGCGCGCAGGCCTTCCGGACGCCCGGCTCCGGCGTGCCTCCCACGCTGGTGCTGAAGCCGGCGCCGCTGGCGGCGCTGGAGGGGAAGGATCCGGACCACTCCGTCACGGCCTCGGGAGACTTCACCACCGAGTACCCCAATGAGGACGGGGTCTGCGAGGTGCCGAGCCTGTCCGAGGCGCGGCAGGTGGTGAGCCCGGAGCCCGGGACGACGGTGGACCTGCGCTACCAGTGGAGCAACCTGCGCATCCAGGGCCAGGCGGCGATTCCTGGCACGCAGTGGACGGCGGAGCTGACCTACTCGGAGGGGGACTGCACGGCCACGTACGAGGCGGTGGGCGTGTTCCCGGCCTTCAAGTGCGAGCGCCAGGAGAACGGCCAGACGGTGCGTGATCCGAGCCTCTGCAAGCAGCCGCGGCCGAGCCTGTCGATGGATCCAGCGTTCCCCATCTTCTGCGAGGAGACCACCAACCTGTGCGTGCTGGACGGCCAGCCGCCGGCGTTGATTCCCTGAGCGCCGAACGCAGGCATGCCCTTCTGATGACTTCCGCCGCCGGGGACCGGACTTCCGGGCGGCGGGAGAGGGCCGTTTCCCGTTCCCCCGGAGCCCGAGGTGCCGCCCTTGCCCCCCTGGCGGAGGGCCGCCTCGAGTCGTCTCTCCAGCTCTCGGATGTCGAAGGGTTTGCGCAGCGAGGCGAAGGCGCCAAGTTGCTGGTGTTGTAGCGCCTGCCTGTCGAGGTCCCGATGGGCGGAGATGAGGATGACGGGGATATGGATGCCTCGCTGGCGCAGCTCGGCGAGGACGCGCGTGCCGTTGAGCACGGGCATCATCAGATCGAGCACCACGACATCGAACTCGTGTTGTCCCAGCAGCTCCAGCGCGATGGCGCCGTCCTCGGCGGGGGTGACTGCGTAGCTGGCCTCGAGCAGCAATGTGAGCGAGTCGAGGATGTCTGGGTCGTCGTCGACGAGGAGCACGCGCTTCATGCCCGCCCCTCCTCCGGTGCCTCGGGAAGGAGCAGGGTGAGGGTCGTCCCCTGTCCCAGCTCGCTCTGGATGCGGAGCCCTCCACCGTGTGCTTCCAGAATCTCCTTCACCAGGGACAGCCCGAGCCCAAGCCCGGGGTAGTTCTCCGGGGAGACGTTGCTCGCGCGGAAGTAGCGCCGGGTCAGGGAGGGGAAGTCGGCGGCGGGAATCCCGATGCCGGAGTCCTTCACGGACAGCGCGAAGCCCGCGCCCTCGCGAGCGAGCGTAACGTGGATGGGGCCTCCCTTGGGCGAGTACTTGACGGCGTTGGTGAGCAGGTTGCTCAGCACCTGCTCCATGCTCAGCTCCAGCTCCTCCTTGTGCATGACGAGCGGCAGCTCCGCTTCCAGGCGGCCCGTTTCCTCCAAATCCTGCACCAGGGAGGAGACCCGCTCGAGCTGCGCGTTCAACCGGAGGAGTGGGCTGCTCGTCGCCAGCTCTTCCTGGGCCTGAGAGAGCTGTCGGCGCAGTGCCTCCATGTACATTCGCATCGAGGTGAGCGGGGTGCGCAGCTCATGGGTGGCGAGCGCGAGGAACGTCGCCTTGGCCCGGTTCGCCTCTCGGCGCTCGTGCACGTCCACGCAGCTGCCGATGAACCCGGCGAACTGGCCCGCGTCGTCGGTGAAGGGGACGCCCCGGTCGAAGATGTAGCGGTAGACGCCGTCGTGGCGTCGCAGTCGGTACTCCATCTCGAAGGCGGTGCGCCGCTCGAAGTTCGAGAGGTAGGTGTCCATACAGCGGCGCAAATCATCCGGGTGGACGCCCGAGATCCACCCGTCTCCCATCTCCTGTTCGAGCGTGCGCCCCGTGAAGCGCAGCCACGTGGCGTTGAAGTAGTTGCAGTGGGCGTCCACGCCGGAGCGCCACACCATCGTCGGGGCGTGCTCAACCAGGAGCCTGTACTGCTCGGGTGGGAGTGATGTTTCCATAAGGGCTGCGAGCGAAGGTGCTGGTGCGTTCTAAGCCTTCATTGGCAACGCTTTGTTTGTGTTGGAAGCTTGTGGTTGCTCCTGTTCAAGCCGACAGGCGAGCGCCTGACAGTCCAACCTGCTCTTCACTCCAGACCCAGAGGCGCTCGGCGAGCGCCAGGTCGCTCGCCTGCTTGGACACGGGGGAGATCTTCTTCCTGTAGAAGTACTCGCCGGAGACGTGGGTGAGCTCCGGGCTCGTCGCCAGGTACACGGAGGTCTCCGCGCCCTGGGCCGGCGTGAGGAAGAAGAGCTTGAGGAAGCCCATGATGGCTCCGCCGAAGCCCGTCTGCCGGTCGACGCCCAGGCTGGTGCCGACCGCTCCGGGATGCACGCAGTTGGCCGTGACGGAGGTTCCCCGGAGCCGCTGCGCGAGTCCCTTCGTGAACAGGATGTTGGCGAGCTTGGACTGCGAATAGCTCCTCCACACGTTGTAGTTCCGGGTGAGGAACGGGTCCTCCCAGTGGATGGACCCGATCTTGTGCGCGCCCGAGCTGAGATTGACGATCCGCCCCTGGGGCGCTCGCTCGAGCGCCTCGCGCAGCAGGTGGGTCAGCAGGAAGTGGCCGAGGTGGTTGACCCCGAGCTGCATCTCGAAGCCGTCACGGGTCGTCTCCCGCTTCAGGCTGATGACGCCCGCGTTGTTGATCAGCACATCCAGGGTGGAGTGCCGGGCCCGGAAGGCCGCGGCGAACTGCCGGATGCTGTCGAGCGAACCGAGATCGCACTGCATGAGCTCGAGCTTGTCTGATTGGCTCTGCCGGCGGGCTTCGGCGAGGGCCTTTTCGCCTCGCTCGGCACTGCGGCAGGCCATGACGACGGTCGCGCCCTGGCGGGCCAGCTCGATGCTTGTGGCGAGTCCGATGCCCGAGTTGGCTCCGGTCACGACGACAGTCTTGTTGTTCATGGGTTCGTTCCTGGTCGGTGAAGTGCTTCTCCCCAGGTGCGTGCCTACCCTGGAGGAGAGGCGCTCAAAAGAGGGAACGAACCATGAGACGGCTCACGGTGGTGGGATTGACGGTGCTGGGGCTCGCGGTGGGGGCGGGTTGCCGAGAGCGGGAGGAAGCTCGCACGGCGGCTACTCCAGCGGCGGAACGGGCCGTGGAGGATCCGCTGACGGGCTCGGTGGCGGGAACGGTCGCCCAGACTGCCGGGAGCGCGCTCCACCTGCACGAGGCGGACGGCAAGCGCATCGTCCTGAACACGGATGGGCAGACGCGGGTGGTACGAGACGGACAGCCGGTGGGGCTGGAGGCGCTCCAACCCGGGACCGAGGTGCGCGCCTCCTACGTCATCAGTGGGACGGATTGGATGGCGCGCGAGGTGGATGTGGTGTCCCCCGCGGCGAAGTGAGGCGCCGCGTCAGTGAGAGTCCGTGGAGGACGCGGTGCTGGTGTCCTCCTTCCACATGATGCACGTGCCGCGGTAGCCCCTGAGGGTGCGGCCGGAAGTGTGGCCTCCGTTCATCCCGCCGGTGCCGACGATCTCCACGCCGTCATTGCTGCCCAGCAGCACGAGCCCATCGCAGCCTCGGAGGGCCGCTTCCTCACGCAGCCGCGTGAAGACGGTCGTCTCGTTGTCGACGCTGTAGATGCTCTCCTGCTGGGTTTCGATGAGGCCCACCTCGACGAAGGGGCGCTCCGGCTTGGTGGCGGTGAAGACCTGCACCGAGTTCGCGCTTCGCGGTTGCATCATGCGCGGCGGCGTGTTGGTGGGCATGTACGCGACGCGTGTACCACAGCCAGTGATGGTCGCGGCGAGCAGGAGCAGAGAGCCAATATGCTTCAAGGATTCCCCCCAGAGGGAAAGGTGTGGGGGCGGACTCGTACCGAATGCGAGCACGAGGGGTCAAGTCGGGCACGGGCTTTCACTCCGAGGGTTCATCCAGGCCCGCCAGTTGGGGCAAGCTGTTCCGCCATGACTGCTACCGGTACCGTGTTGGTGTTGTCCCTGCTGGGCGCTCCGCCCGCTTCGTCGTCGGATCCGCTCTGCGCGAATCGCGAGCCCTGTCGTGTCGTGGAGACGCTCGAGGGGGGCAAGGACGCGCAGGGCCGAGCCCTGCAGGTGAAGCGGCTGGACCTGGGGTGGGCGGACGTGGAGACGTGGAGCCAGTCCGCTGGGCGTCGGTTCGGCCCGGGTGGGCGCAAGGCCCAGGGCTCGCGAGCGGAGGGCCAGTGTGAGGCCGCCGAGTGGTGGCTGCTGCGTCCGTCCCAGCCGGCCCAGCTCCTGCTGGCGGTGTGCAACGACGGTTATGGCGCCGCGGGTGTGGGCGAGGACTCGGTGACGGTGGTCGACAACTACTTCACCCACGAGCAGTCAGGCGGCAGCCGGGAACGGTGGTCACACGCGCGCACGTTGCAGCTCTCCCCGCTGCGGCTGACGAGCGAGAACCGCAGGTCCTCCGACGCCCTGGCCTCGGAGGGAGGAGAGAGCGGCGAGTCCTGGGATTATCAAACGCTGCGCGGAGACGTGGTTGTCGCCGCCCCCACGTGCAAGCCAGGCGAGTCCTCGCCGGGGGAGCGGACCCTGCCGTACCTGCCCCAGGTGAAGGTGGAGCCGGCGTACCTCCAGGGCGGGTGGAAGCAGGCGGGACTTGGCGAGTGTGGTTTCAGCTCGGGCCACTTCTTGTTGGGCAACCAGGACGACCCGAAGGATGCGTCGCTGAAGGCGCTGCTGGTGGCGCCGGACACGCTGCTTGTCGAGGTGCGCGACGACAAGTGGACGGGCCCGAGCGCGAAGTGGCTCAACGATGACCACGTCGAGCTGTGGCTGGCGCCTCAGGCGCCCCAGGAGCTCACGGGGTGCGGCAAGCCCACGGATGCGCAGAAGCCCTCGCAGTGGGGCATCCGCATCGCCGATGGCCAGGTGTTCCCCGCGTTCGGCTCGCCCAAGCAGCCCCTCCAGGTGGAGCGAGCGGAGCTGCCCGGCAAGCAGGGCTACGTCCTGAAGCTGAAGCTGCCCACGCCCTTCAAGGGCATCAGCGTCGTCTACAGTGACAGCGACAGCGGGAAGAAGCAGGAGCTGATGCTGGCCACCAGCCTGGTGAAGTTCGGCCGGCCCGAGACGCTCAACCCCGTGCGCGTGGTGCCCCCCGAGGAGGCGACGTGCGCGGTGAAGAACGGGCAGCTCTCGGTGGTGCAGGGTTCGCCGCTGAAGTCCGAGCCGGATGTGGCCGTGCTCCGCAACCCGTAGCGCGGCCGGGACCCCCAGTCCCTTTTCCTCACACCCGGTGCTGGGACATGCTCCGCGTCCTTCCATGGCCATGTCCCGTTCCGTCCCCGCCCTGTTGTCCCTGTGTGCTCTCGTCTCGCTCGGCGCCTGTCGCAAGAGCGAGCCCGCCCAGGGCCAGAAGACCGTGCACCCCGTGGTGGAGGCGCGCCGGGAGTTCCAGACGAAGCTCAAGGATGCGCCCGACACCACGCCGGCCCCGCAGCCGCCCGCGGGGGTGTTCGAGAAGGTGATGTACCCCGCGCCGCTCGGCAACAATGTCGCTTATGTCACCCCGGTGCGCGAGGGGCCCAAGCGGCCGGCCGTGCTGTGGATTCAGGGCGGCTTCAACTGGGGCATCGACGAGAGCGCCTGGGAGGCGAGCCCTCGCGACAACGACCAGAGTGCCCGTGCGTTCCGTGAGGCGGGCCTGGTGCTGATGCTGCCCGCGCTGCGCGGCTGCAGCGGCAACCCCGGCTCGCGCGAGTACTTCCTCGGCGAGGTGGATGACGTGCTCGCCGCGCTCGATTTCCTGGCGCGCCGCCCGGACGTGGACCCCGAGCGCATCTACCTGGGTGGCCACAGCACCGGCGGCACGATGGCCCTGCTCGCCGCGGCCAGTGGACCCCGCGTGCGGGGCGTCCTCGCCTTCGGCCCCGTCGCCTACGCCTACTATGGGGAGACCGGCACCGCGCTGGATCGCGCCAAGGGCGAGGAGCTGGGGATGCGCAGCCCGGTGGTCTTCATGAAGTACATCCGCGTGCCGACGCTGGTCATCGAGGGCGAGGAGGGCAACACCTCCGCCTTCGAGCCGCTGCGTAAGGCCGCGAAGGACGCGCCCGTGCGGTTCGTCACCGTGCCCGGGGGTTCGCACTTCAACATCCTGGCCCCGCTCACCGAGCTGCTGGCCCAGCGCATCCTCCAGAACGACCCGGCCGCGCTGCCCACCGCCCTGACCGAGCAGGAGGCCGTCCAGGCGATGCGGGCCGAGGCCTCCGCGCACTGAGGCCCGGCCTTCCCGCTAACGTGACTCGGTACCGCCCCGGTCTTCTCCCCTTCCCGGGGCGTGCACCACGCCCAGCCGGCAGTGGACGTGGAGCGACAGCCCCACCTCCTCGAGGGACGCGGGGCTCTTTTGTAGGACATGGCCGGGCGAGCCTATCCGCTGAAGGCCCGTGCGGCACCGTCCGTTGCTCAAAGGGGGTGGGAGCGAGTGGGGACCTCGGTGTCCTCGGCCAGGGCGCTGCGGAGCGCGGAGGCGCCGTCCTTCAGGATGGGGTCTCCGTGGGCGAAGCAGAGCACCTCGACGGGCAGGTGGTCGAGGATGCGTTGGATGCTCATGCGAGTGCGGCCGGGATCGTCCTGGTACTGGCTCTCCACGAAGCGCGGCGTGCCCTTCTCGACGTGGGTGAGGAGGTCCGAGAGGAAGATGACGCTCCGGGGCCGCTCCAGCCAGAGGGCGTACATGGACTCAGCGGGGCCGGGGGTGTGGTAGGCGACGAGGCCGCCGGGGAGGTTGTCGCCGCCGACATAGGTGGCGTCCGGTGTGTCCTCGAGGCCGTACGCGTCCTGCGGTGCCCAGACGGGTGCGCCGAACGCCTTGCGCAGGTGCCACGCCGCGCGCTGGTGGTTGCCCGAGGTGAGCACGATGGCCTCCACCCGGCCCAGCTTGCGCAGTGCCTTCTCGTCGATGGGCAGCGGGTCAATGAGGGTGACGGCTCCGTCCTCGGCCACCACGGCGTAGGCATCACTCTGAATGCCGCCGATGCGATCATCGCTGACGTGCCAGCGATGGATGCCGGGGAGGATCTGAACCGTGCGGTGGGCTCGTTCCTTGGGCTCGCTCATGCCGCAAAGCTAGGCACCCGTGCGCACGCGGCGTGAAGGCCTGGTCGCTCGGGCCCTTCCGGGGCGAGGGGCTTGCCATCATGAGCACGTCTCCTGGGGGACTCCCAGCTTTGGGGGAAGCAGGAGGGAGCCCATGCGAGCTGTCAGCCCCCGAGGCGCCAAGGCGTTCTTCCAGATGCTTCGCTCCTTGCCCGCCCGACGACCGCGCCGGCGGGCGAGGACGCGGGTGGCGCGGCTCCTGGACGGGCTCGCCGCACGTTCGGTGGCGCCACCCCATCACCGGCTCGTGAGGCAGGTCTTCCTCCAGGCGCTGGGGGGCCTCTACCTCATCGCCTTCACCTCGTTAGGGCGTCAGGTGCGGGGCCTCTACGGCTCGGGTGGCATTCAGCCCATGAGTCACCTGCTCGCCTCGCCGCGGTTGCTCGCCTTGGGGCGCGAGCGTTTCCACCTGTTGCCCACGCTGTTCTGGCTGGACGCGTCGGACAAGACGCTGGTGCGTGGCATCCGCGTAGGCCAGGTGCTGTCCGTGGCGGTGATGATGGGGCTCGCGCCCCAGGCGGCCCTGACGGGGCTGTGGGCCCTCTACCTCTCCTATGTCTCGGCGGGGCGCGAGTTCCTCTCCTTCCAGTGGGACGCGCTGTTGCTGGAGATGGGGGTGCTCGGAATCCTCACCGCGCCCGCGGGACTGCGGCCGGGGCCGGGCCGCTACGAGCCCTCCGCGGCGCAGGTGGCGCTGTGGCGGGCGCTCGTCCTTCGTCTCTACCTGGGCTCCGGGGTGTCCAAGCTGAAGTCCGGTGACAGGACGTGGCGTGAGCTCACCGCCTGCGACTACTACTACGAGACGGCGCCGCTCCCCACGCGTGGCGGTTGGTACGCGCACCACCTGCCGAAGAAGGTGCAGCGGCTCTCCACGTTGTCGGTGCTCGCGATGGAGACGGTGGCTCCGTTCCTCGCCCTCGCTCCCAGGCCGTTGAGGCTCGCGGGCTTCTGGCTCTTCTCCGGGCTGCAGGGCGTCATCATCGCCACGGGCAACTACGGCTTCTTCAATGTGCAGTCGCTGGCGCTCGGCCTGTGGCTGCTGGATGACGCGTCCCTGCGGCGCCTGCTGCCGTCCCCGCCCCCCGCGAAGCCGAGGCCCGTGTGGCGCACGGTGGGCGCGTGGCTCCCCGCGGCGCCGCTCCTCGTCCTGGGGGCGAGCGAGATATTGAGCCGCTTCGAGCGTCCGCGCCGTCTGGCGCCGAGGTGGCTGGACTGGCTGGAGATGAAGGTCCGTCCGCTGCGCCTGGTGAACCCCTACGGCCTCTTCGCGGTGATGACGGTGCGCCGGCCGGAGATTGCCCTCGAGGGCTCCGATGACGGCGAGACGTGGCGCGAGTACACCTTCCGCTACAAGGTGAGCGACCCGAATCAGGCGCCGAGGCAGGTGGCTCCGCACCAGCCCCGGCTGGACTGGCAGATGTGGTTCGCGGCGCTGGGCTCGCCCCCCACGTGGATACTCGCCCTCCTGCTGCGCCTGCTCGAGGGCTCTCCCGACGTGCTGAAGCTCTTCGCCCACAATCCCTTCCCCGAGCACCCACCGCGCTACATCCGCGCCGTCCTCTACGACTACCGGATGACGGACCTGGAGACGCGCCGGAACACGGGGGCATGGTGGACCCGCGAGCGGCTGGGGCTCTACCTGCCACCGCTGAGCCTCGCCCCGAGCGGGACGAGCTCCCGGCTGCAGTGGCACGCGGAGGAGTGAGGGCTCAGCGGCTGGGGGCGGGGGAGGGCTGCGTCTCCGGGTGCTCGGAAGCCAGCGGCTCGTTCTCGGCCTCGGGCGTGGAGTCCGCGTAGACGCCGCGGTACTGCGGGGGGAGCAGCTCGGCCACCCGCCGCATCATCGCGTCGGTGAGGGCCTGGCGCGGGTCCTCGGCCCCGATGGTTTCTGCTTCAAGCTCGTTCATGCGGAACGGCGGGCCGAAGCGGACGGTGAGGTGGGCCCGGCGCACCTGCTCCCGGCCCATGTCCCGGTCATCGATGGGCATGAACTTTTCCGTCCCGGTGAGGGCGACGGGCACAACGGGCACTCCGGCCCGCCGGGCGATGAGGCTGGCCCCCTTCTTGGCCTGGGTGAGCGCCCCCGTCCGGCTGCGGCCCCCTTCGGGGAAGATGAGGACCGAGTGGCCCGCCTTGAGCGTCTCCACCGCGCGCTTGAGGGGCTCGATGTCCGCCGAGTTGGGGCGGATGAAGATGGTGTCCACCGCCTCGGTGCCGAGCCGGGTCATCACGGTGGTTTGCAGCTTGATGCCGGCCAGGAAGTACACCTTGCGGGGCCGCAGGGCCCGGTCGAGCGTGAATCCATCCGCGTTGGAAAGATGGTTGCAGATGAAAAGACAGGGCTCGTCGGGGATGTTCTCGCGCCCGATGACCTGCTGGGTGGTGCGGAGATTCCACACCGTATCCATCAACCTGCGGACGGCCGCCCGGCGAGGGCGTTCCGGAAGTCGAGCGAGGAGCGAGAAGACGTTGTGAATCACGAACGGGTCCCCCTGTTGGCCACGAGCGTGAGCAGCGTACGCCCTTCGAGCGAACGCCGTCCTGCTTGAGTCCATTCCACCGTCTGGCATCGGGCAGAAGCAGGCGGACGGCCTGGCGAGCGGGCTTGCAAATGATTGCGCGAGGGTCGTATCGAAATACAGTCCTGTGCGCCTCAGTTCGAGACGCGCGCTGTACGCCCGCAAGCCCCCCTGACCGCCGCCGTGAAGATGCCGACGTCCATTCGCCCGTTGCTGTTGTTGTCCGCCGTCCTCGTGCTCGGTGCGTGCCGTTCCGCCCCGGCCTCGCTCTCGCTGGAGCTGCCGGAGAACCGGCCGCTGCACGCTCCGGGGGAGTCCATGGTGCTCCAGGCCGTTGCGCTCGATGCGAAGGGCCAACCGGTGGAGAACCCCAAGCTGCGCTGGGTGAGCTCGGCGCCGGAAGTGGCCACGGTGGACAACGGGGTGGTGGTGGCGCGCAGGTCCGGGAAGGCCACCATCGCCGCGGCGGCGTCCGGCAAGGTCCGGGCCGAGGTGGAGGTCCAGGTGTCCATTCCCAGCCTGGTGGACATCCGGGTGAATGGGGCGGACTTCCTGCTGGTCGGCAACTCCATCCCCATCTCCGCCGTGGTGAAGAACGAGCTAGGCAAGCCGCTGCTGGATGTGCCGCCCGAGTGGCGCTCCAGTGACGAGACCGTGGCACGCGTGGAGAACGGGCGGTTGATTGGGGTGTCGCCTGGGAAGGCCGTCATCACCGCCACGGTGCCGCCGCTGAGCCGCAGCCTGCAGGTGCAGGTGGTGCGCTCGGACTTCGCGCGGGTGGAAGTGGAGCCGACGCACCTGGTCTTCAAGAAGGCCGGGCAGACGCTGCAGCTGCGCGCCAAGACGTTCAACAACCGGGGCGTGGTGCTCGGTGACGTGCCCGTGTCGTGGTACAGCTCGGACTGGTCGGTGGCGACGGTGTCCCCCAACGGGCAGGTGACGTCGGTGGGTCCGGGGCGCACGGTGGTGACGGCGACTGCCGGCCGGCGCAAGGCCGCGGCCGAGGTCGTCTTCGAGGTCAAGACGGCCAACCGCTAATCGCAGTAACCCGAGGTGGCCGGCACGCGGCCACCTCTTGGTTGTGCTCCACCCCCCCCCGAAGCCTGCCGCCTCCCCTCAGGGACGCCCTCAGCGAGCGTCCGAGGCGGACCTGGCGGGCTCCGCGGTCTGCCGCTTCTTGCCCTGCTTGACCGGCGGAAGCGCCTGCTCAGCGGCGGGATCCGGCGGGCAGGCGGGAAGCGGCCCATCGACGGGTGGCTGGATGGTGAACTCGACGCGACGGTTGAGCGCCATGTTCGACTCGGAGTCGTTGGACGCCACCGGGCGGCTGCGGCCGAAGCCCGCCGAGCACAGGCGCTCCACGGCGATGCCGCTGTCGAGCAGGTAGTTCATCACGCTCGCGGCGCGGCGGCGCGACAGGTCGTAGTTGTAGGCGTCGCTGGCGCGCGCGTCCGTGTGGGCCTCGACGAGCACGCGCTGGATCTCCAGGTGCTTGAGCAGCTCGTCGGCCACTTCCTCGAGGATGGGGAAGGACTCGGGGAGGATGACGTCCTGGTCCGTGGCGAAGTGGACCTGGTCGAGGATGACGATCTTGTTGCCCTCGATGCGCGCGAGCGGGCAGCCCTCGCGGCCACGTAGGCCGGCGGGGTGCTCGGGGCAGCGGTCCAGCCGGTCCACCACGGCGTCGTTGTCCTTGTCGGTATCGGGGCAGCCGCCGTTCTCCACGGGGCCGGCGGCGGTCGGGCAGCGGTCACCCTCGCCGATGACGGAGTCTCCATCCGGGTCCACGGGCGGCGGAAGCGGAGTCTTCGGCTCTGGAGGCTCCTTGAAACGCTCGATGGCCTCGTACTCCTTGGTGATGGCCGGCACCCAGATGACGGAGGTGAAGAGGCGCAGGGTCGGGGACGTCAGCGCGCAGCCGCAGCCGGCGCCACCGCCGACGGTGAAGGTGAGGCCGAGCCCGCTGTACCAGCGCAGGCCGAGGAGGAACTCGGCGGGGATCTGCCGCACGTCGTCGGGGAACTTGTCCAGGGGGGTGCTGCCGGACAGCGTGCTCACGGCGGTGACGCCCCAGCCGCGGACGATGGGGACCTCGGCGCCGATACCGAAGGTGGCGGCGTTGCCCCACTTCACACCGGCGAACTCGCGCGGCGGGCGCAGCCAGAAGCCCGCGTTGAAGGCCAGGAGGATTCCCGACTCCCAGCGGTAGTCCATCATCAGGCCAGGCGTCCACGTGGTGGCGCCGTCACTGGTGAAGGCGTCCTGGATGCCGGTGGGCAGACCCATGCCGAAGGTGAGCGCGCCGCCCCACCCCGAGCCGGCGGGCTCGCGCCGCAGGCCGGGGATGGACACCTTGGTGGTAAGGCGCAGGTCTCCGGGGGTGAAGGATTGGATGAAGCCCTCGGTGCCGATGGCCTCCAGGTTGTCCGAGCTCTGGAACATCACCAGGGGCATGTCCAGGCCGAGCTCAATCCAGTCGAGGAGCCCCACGGAGGCCATGATGTCGAGCTGGAGGCGGTTGCCTACGATGCTGAGCGACTTGGAGTTGGTGCCCGCGGCGACGAGCACCAGCGGATCCAACGCGAAGTTGAGGTAGGCGCCACCGGAGACGGAGAGGTGCGAGATGGGACGGGTCTGGCCGACGCCGACCAGGTCCTGCGCCGCGCCGAGCGGACGGAAGGCCTGGACGTCGAAGCGGGCGTCCTGCGCGGAGGCGAGCCCCGCGGTGAAGAGCCCCACGGCGAGGCCGAGGGGGATGAGGACGGAGCGCTTCACGCGGTGCCTCGCGGGCGGAGGGCCAGGAAGGCCGCCACCAGGAGGAGCAGGGCGATGCCGCCGGGCGTGCTGTCCGCGGTGGTGCCGCAGCAGAAGCCGCCCCCTTGCGGCTCGCTCCCGGGCTTGCGTCGGCCGCGCTCACACTGCTGGGTGGCGGCAGAGCAGTGCTGGACGCCGAGGCAGTCGTTGCTGTCGTCGCACGAGGTGGTGCAGACGTTGAGGGCGGTGTCGCAGGTGCCGCCGCAGGGGCAGTGGGCATCGGCGAAGCACTGGACGCAGGCGTCGCCGTAGCACACCGAGCCCTCCGTGCAAGTCACCGAGCAGGTGGAGGCACTGCAGGTGCGCGTGGTGGGATCGCACGTGCCACCCGGGCCGCAGTCGGCGTTCTCGCGACAGCCCACGCAGGAGCTGCCCGCGGAGGTGCCGTCGGTGATGCAGAAGGGGGCCTCGGAGGGGCAGGCCTCGCAGCGCCCACCGCAGCGCTTGTCCGTGGTGCACGAGGCGCATTCACCACTGAGGCAGAACTTGCCGTCACCGCATTCGAGGTCCGTGCGGCACTCGACGCACACCTGGCCGTCCAGGCAGTAGGGCCGGTCGTTGGGGCATTTGGCGCACTGCGCGCCGCAGCGCTCCGAGGTGTTGCACTCGGCGACCTGCTCCACGCAGCGGCCGTTGGCGAGGTCGCACTTCTTGCCATCGGTGCAGTCGTCGTTGCTGGAGCACTCCACGCAGGAGGGGGTGGCCCCGGGAGTGGTCGCGGCGCACTTGAGCCCGCCGGGGCAGCAGTTGCAGGAGTTGCCCGCGCAGCTGTCCTGGGTGGAGCAGGGCTGGCAGGTGTTGTCCGAGCAGACCTCTCCGCGCGCGCAGTGGGCATCCGTGGTGCACTCGTGGCACTCGTTGTCGGTGCCGCAGTGCTGGCCACTCGGGCAGTGGTCGTCGGTCCTGCAGCCGCGGCACTCGTTGGTGTCCGGGTCGCAGCGGCCATTGGGGCAGTGCGAGTCCTCCGTGCACTGGACGCAGGTGTACGTGCCGTTGCGGTTGAGGCACTCGGGGGTGGAGGGACCGCAGGGCGAGCAGCTGGGGCCGCAGAAGAACGAGGTCTCACAGGGCGCGCACAGCGCGGCTCCGTTGCAGTAGTAGCCCGGGTCGCATCCGTTGTTGCCAGCTCGGTTCGCGTACTGGCGGTTGCACTGCTGGCACTGGTCGAGATCCGGGAACGACGGGCGCCCATTCTCCGTCTGATAGAAGGAGGTGGGGCTGGCCAGGGCGAACCCTGCGTCCTTCAGTCTGATGACGGGCGCCTCGTTCGCCGGTCTCTCGAAGTCGCTGAACGTCCCGACCAGGATCGCCAGCTCCAGCGCGGCGTGCTCACCGAACTCGGCGTACATCACCTCGACGGGGTAGAGGCCCGGCTTCGTGAAGGTGACGCTATTGGTTGTGCGGTAGGTCGGGAACCCGATCCGTGGCGGCCGGTTGATGATCTGATAGGCGCGGGAGCTGTTGTCGTAGATGACGAGCGCCACCGCATCGTCGGCGTAGAACCCGAAGTGGACCGGCAGGCCCACCATGTCCGGGGTCACGTTCAGGTAGCCACGCAGGCGGCTGGCGAAGGACGAAGCGGGGTTCACGCCGAAGAAGTCGCAGCCACCATTCGGGCAGCCCGGCACGGCGTTCTCGTAATCGCCGTAGCTCAGCTTCAGCCCAGAGGTGTTGTTGTTCGAGAGATCGAACAACGTCCGGAGCACCGACGTGACGCGGGCGTTGGGATTGGCGCTGTCGGGCGGGGTCTCCAGGAAGGAATTCAGTCCTCCACTGAAGCCGGAGTTGCTCTGTGGGAAGTCCCCCCCCGGGTCCATCGACACTCTCGAGGCCACGCACAGGCCCGTTCCAGGCTGTGCGGGCGAGGGCGCCACTGGAGCCCCGGTGATGACCACGGTGGGCAACTGCTCGGCGCGGGCCGTAAGGGCCAGCCCTACCAGCAACGTCGCCGCCAGAGCGGCCATTCTTCGGAAGAGGTGCACGGACACGGGCCTGGAAGATCCCCTGACCTACCTCTGCGGTCAAGTTAAGGCCGGGGACACTGTGAGGGGTGGGACGAAGTGTACCCGGCTCCCGGCTCGGCCTCTAGCGGTGGGTGATTTGGTGGACTGCCTACTCCTTCTTGAGGGCTACAGCCAACCGACCCAGGAGCTTGATCTGCCCGGAGTCCAGCTGACGCAGCACGCGCAACACCGCGCGGACTTCCGGCTTCTCACCCTGCTCGCTCGGTGGCTCGGCGAGCTTCAACGTTCCATCCGGACCCGCCAACCCCAACAACTCGTCCGCGGAGATTCTCAGCGCGCGGCACAGCCGCAGCAATGTTGGAACGCTCGGCACCATGCCGCCGCGCTCAATACGGCCGTACACTTCGGTCACCAGGTCGACCATCTCCGCTACATCCGCCTGGGTGAGCTGCGCACGCAGTCGGGCCGAACGGGCGGCCTCCCCAATCGTCTTCGCCAGTTTCTTGTCCATTCCTGAACCCACCCTACAGTGTAGGCAAGGCGGAATACGACGCATCAGGTTGTCGGAACAGGACTGTAAAGGTCACTTGTTCAACCCTATTTCTAAAGTCACCCTGTTCTCTCCTGCTTCCCGCGAAGGCCGGAACACACAGCCTTCGCCCCCTTCGACCGACCCCATTCCTCCCTCGGGATAACCTATGTGCGAAGCACTCCCACCCGCCCTCGTGGTCCGCGAGATGCGGTTGGACACAGAATGCCCGGGGGGTCTGACACGGCGGGTGTTCAGGGGGAGATCCGGGAGGTCGTCTCGGACAGGGTGGAAGCGGTGCGAGCCCAGGCCGAAACCTGGGTATCGAGGTGGCCCAGCAGGTCCGCGAAGAAGCGCCGTTCCAGCGCCTGGGCGAGGGTGGTGCCGTGGGCGTCCGCCCACTTCCGAGTGACGCGCTCGCGGATGTCCGCGCCCAGCATGTCCACGAAGCGCTCGAGCAGGGGCGTGGACAGGAGCGTCCCGGCCCAGATGACGGCGTCGTGGCCGAAGCCTCCGGTGGCCACCGTCACCACCGCGGCCCCCGCCGAGGGTACCGAGTAGACGAGCGTGGTGAAGGTCTGCAGCATCTCCTCGCGCATGCCGCCTTGCAGCTCCGTGCCCACCAGCCCCCGGCAGAAGGCGTAGAGGCTGTCGCGGTCCGCCGCGTGGGCATGGAGCGCCTCGAAGCCTAGGGGCTCGTCCAGGCGCGCCAGGTGGGTGGGGCCGAAGGCCTCGGAGAGCAGCTCGCGCGTCCGGGCATCACCGTGCCAGGCGGCTACTTCCGGGGCGAAGAGCTCCACCATCCGCCGGACTCCATCCCGGAGGGTGTCCTCCGTCACCTGCACCACGGGGGCGGAGGTGGGCTCGGGGCCGGTGAAGGAGCGGCGCACCTGGCGCGAGAGGAAGGTGAGGGCGGTGGCCAGTCCCCGGAAGGGCAGACGCACGTAGCGGTGGAAGGCACTGCGCGCGTCCAGCTCGTCGCGGAAGGCCTCCACCAGCACGTCCGCGGGGACCGCCTTGAGGGCTGCGTGACGGCCCACCGTGAGCAACTCGTGACGCAGCCGCTGGCGCAATCGCTCCGGCTCGTGCGCCGCTGTTGTGGCGGCCCGGGCCAGTTGCTCCATCTCCGCGCGCGCGTCTCGGAGCGAGGCCTCCAGGGCGCGGGCTTTGAGAGAGCGGACATGCTCGGCTTCGCCCAGCAGCGCGGAGAGGGAAGGCGCGCCGTCCAGCGGGTGCGTGGCAAGGGGCTTCTCCCCGGCCTCCACCTCCGGCTGGTGCGGAGCAAGGTAGCGCGCCAGAGGCGGGTGACCCACGTCCGAGGCCAGCTTCTCCAGGTGCCCGCGAGCCACCTCCTCGCGCGTGGCCTCGTTGTAGACGAGCAGGTAGGGGCGCCCATGGCCCACGGCGGCGCGCAGGAAGTCCACCAGCGCGGCGTTCTGGTACGTCTGCCGGCTGACGACGAAGACGAGCACGTCCACGGTGACGAGCAGGGCCTCGGCGCGCTCGCGGTTGTCGCGGTAGACGCTGTCGAAGTCCGGCGTGTCCATCACCACCAGGCCCCGGGGCACCGCCTCGGCGAGGACGAGGTAGAGGCGTCCGGCCGGCCCTGCCTGGTCCACCGGCGCGGCCTCGCCCGAGACCACGGGGACGATGTCGTAGCGGCGCGTGAGGAAGTCCTTGAGCGAGCCCGTCCAGGTGTCCGGGTGCGCGGCGGCGAGGCACTGCTTGGTGAGGCCTCCCTCGGGGCGGGCGGGGGACAGGGACGTGCCCACCAGCGCGTTGAAGAGGGTGGACTTGCCCACGTTGTTCGGCCCGGCGATGGCCACCAGCAGCAGGGGCGCGTCCGCGCTGCCCAGCCGGGGCAGCAGGTCACGCCGCAGCCGCTCCAGGAGGCGACGGGCGGTGTCCGCGTCGGCTGCCTCCGGGAAGCTCTCGGGGGAGGGAAGGGTGTCTCGGGCGGACTCGAGTGCGGTGCGCAGGTGGGCGAGGTCTTTCATCCGTTCGCCCGGAAGACAGCACGTGGCGGGCCGGATGCCCATGGAAGACGTGCCGGTTCTGTCGGCCCTGGACGAATGTCACCGGCCAGAGAAGCCACTCAAGCTGCGACTCACTTGGGCTGGGGAGCGGCGGGCCGCTCCAGCTTCGGCCCCGTCTTCGCCATGTTCCGCACGTCGCGCTCGAGCTGCTTCTGGATGCGTGCGGACTGGGCGCGGAGCAGGCGGATCTCCCGGGCGGCCTCGTCCTCCAAAGCGGCGTGGGCGCTCGGGGCGAAGGTCAGGGTCATGAGCACGGCCAGGGCGATGCGCTTCATGGGGTTCTCCAGCAGCCTTGCAGCGGGTCGCGGAGGGGTATTGCGACCGGCGTGCCAGAGCGTCCGCCTCGGGAGGAGGCCGGTGCTGAGAGGAGGCCGGTGTGGCGTTCCGCCGCAGGGCAGGGGCTCGGGAGGGGTTCGTGCCGGCGCGTCCCCGGAAAATGAAGGGAGAAGGGGTCCGGTGCGGCATTTGGGGACTGGGGCAATCCGCCACAGTCCCTTCCGGAGGGCCAGGGGGCTCAGCGGCGCGAGCGCAGCGCTCGGCTCACCTTCCGGGCCAGGTCCGTGGGATCCATCGGGAGGGGGACGTAGTCGTACACGCCGCTCGCCACGGCGCGCGACATCAACGAGAAGTCCTCTCCGCTGCCACAGAGCAGCACGGGGGGCGCGTGGGGCCGGGTGGCCAGGGTGCTCGCCAGCGTCAGCGCCTCCTCTTGGGCCTGGTCGCTTCGGGGTACCACCACCAGGGCGAACATCCCCTCCAGGGAGTCATGCTCGCCAACGGGCACCACCCGGTAGCCCGCCACCGACAGCGCGGTGCCAATGCCGTGGGGATTGGCGGGGCCGCCTGGCTCGATGAGGGCCACGGGCTTCGCGAGGAGCTCGGTCGGAGGCGAGGTGGGGGCAGTGGGCGGAGGCTGGGTCCGCTCCTGCTTCTTGCCCTCGCCGCGCGTGGGAGGTGGGGGCGCCAGGGCCTCTCTCAATCGGGCGGCCAGCTCGCGCGCGCTCGCCGGACGCCGCGCCCTTTCCTTGTCGAGACACGCGAGCACCAGTGTCTCCACCTCTTGAGGGATGTCACGTTCCGGTACCAACTGGCGGACGGGCGGAGGCGGGCGGTAGAGATGGCCGCTCATCACCTCCACGGCGGGCGAGTCCCCGAAGGGAGGCCGGCCCACGAGCAGCTCGTGCAGCAGGCACCCCATGGAGTACAGGTCCGCGCGCCCATCGAGCGGCTCGCCGCGGCAGTGTTCGGGGGACATGTACGCGGGCGTGCCGAGCACCTGTCCGCTCCCTGTGAGCCGCTCCTGCTTCTCATCGTGGACGAGCGCGGCCAGCCCGAAGTCGAGCACCTTCACCTTGGGCGCGGAGCGCTCGCCTACCAGCATCACGTTGGAGGGCTTGAGGTCGCGGTGCACCATGCCCAGCGCGTGCGCCGCGTCCAGCACCTCCAGCACCTGCGCGGCGAGCTCCACCGCGGCCTTCACCTCCAGCGGACCCTGGGTATCCAGCACCGCGTCCAGCGGCAGGCCGAACACCCGCTCCATGGCGAGGTAGAGGTCCTCTCCGTCCGTGCCGTGGTCGAACACGTGCACCGCGCCCGGGTGCTTCAGCCGGGCCATGAGCCAGGCCTCGCGCTGGAAGCGCAGCGTGGCGCCGGGCGTCTTCGCGACATGCGGATGCAGCACCTTGAGGGCCACGTAGCGCTCGAGGCCAAGCTGCTCGGCCTCGTACACCGTCCCCATACCGCCCTGGCCGAGCTTCCCCGTCACCTGGTAGCGCCCAGCCACCACCCGCCCCAGCCACGGGTCCGCTGTCCCTGCCATGGGCTACTCCCCGGAGCCCTTGATGCGGTCGAGCTTGCGGTAGAGCGTCTTGCGGTCCAGCCCCAGAATCTGCGCGGCGAGCGACTTGTTGCCCTTCACCTCCTCCATGACGCGGAGGATGTAGCGGCGCTCCACCTCTTCGAGCGTGGTGAGCTCCGAGGGGTCTCCGCTGGCCACCACCACGAGCGAGGCGCGGTAGGCGCGAATCTTCTCCGGCAGGTCCTCCACCGAGAGGCGCTCGGAGACGGTGACGGCCACCGCGCGCTCGATGCAGTTGCGCAGCTCGCGCACGTTGCCGGGCCAGCTGTAGCTCATCAGCCGCTCGGCCACGGCCTCGTTGAGGCCCGTGACCCGCTTGTTGGCACGAGCGGCGAAGTGCTCGATGAAGTGCTGGGCCAGCAGGAGGATGTCGCCCCCGCGCGCGCGCAGCTGCGGCAGCTCCATCTGCACCACGTTGAGCCGGTAGTAGAGGTCCTCGCGGAAGCGGTTCTCCTCCACCATGCCCTCCAGGTCGCGGTTGGTGGCGGCCACCAGGCGCACGTCGAAGGACACCTCATGGTCCCCGCCCACCGGGCGCACCACCCGCTCCTGCAGGGCACGCAGCAGCTTGGGCTGCAGGCCTAGGGGCATCTCCCCCACCTCGTCGAGGAAGAGCGTACCGCCATGCGCCTGCACGAAGAGGCCCGAGCGCGCCGCCTTGGCGTCGGTGAAGGCACCCTTGGCATGGCCGAACAGCTCGCTCTCCAGCAGGGCCTCGGGCATGGCCGCGCAGTTGACGGCCACGAAGGGACCCGAGGCGCGCCGGCTCTTCTCGTGCAGCGCTCGCGCTACCAGCTCCTTGCCCGTGCCACTCTCGCCGTTGATGAGCACCGTGGCGTCCGAGTCCGCGACGCGGGTGAGCAGGTCGTACACCTTGCGCATCGGCGGGCTGGAGCCGAGCAGGCCTCCCAGGCGCTGGGACTCGGTGACGACCTTCTTCAGGCGCACCACCTCGCCCTTGAGCTGGTGGTGCTGCACGGCTCGGGTGAGCGTGTGCACCAGCGCGTCCATCTCCACCGGCTTGGTGATGAAGTCGTAGGCACCGGCGCGGATGGCGGCGATGGCCGTCTCCATGCTGCCGAAGGCCGTCACCACCACCACGGGCAGGTCCGGCACGTTGGCCACCACGCGCTCGCACAGCTCCGTGCCACTCAGCCCCTTCATGTTCAGGTCCGTGAGGACCACGTCGAAGGGCTGCTCCATCACCAAGGGCAGGGCCGCGTTGGGGTCGGTCAGCGAGGTGACGGTGAAGCCGCGGCGCGTGAGGCGCGCCTGCAGCAGCTCCACCATGCTCGGGTCATCGTCGATGAGGAGGACTCGGCCGCTCATGTGTCCTTCAAAGGGGTGAAGAGGCTGAAGTGCGCCGTGTGGCGGCGGATGACCTGCGGGCGGGTGCTCTCCGCCTACCATATCGCACTCCCCCTCGCCCTGGACGTGGCCCTGCTTTCTCCCCTGCTCGTCCCCGGAGTAGGGTGCCGGGCCCATGCGATCGCACATCTCCCGCCTGTTGCTCGTGGGTGTATTGGGGTGCTCCGCTGCGCGCACCACGGCCGTGTCCGAGCCGCCAGCCGCGCAAGCCCAGGCTCCCCTGCCGTTCATCGAGGATGACTACGCGCGTGCTCTCGAGGAGGCGAAGGCGAAGGGCTTGCCCCTCTTCGTCGACACCTGGGCCCCGTGGTGTCACACCTGCCGCTCGATGAAGGCCTACGTCTTCACGGACGCGACGCTCGCGAAGCACGCTGGGCGCTTCGTCTGGCTGGAGATCAACACGGACCTGCCGGGCAATGCGGTGTTCCAGGAGAAATACCCGGTCGAGATCTGGCCCACCCTCTTCATCATCGACCCGAAGACGGAGAAGGCCCTGGTGCGCTTCGCGGGCAGCGCCACCGTGCCCCAACTCGAGAAGATCCTCGAGGACGGCGAGCGTGCCTTCCGAGGCGGAGCCGAGGGGCCGGAAGCCCTGCTGGCTCGAGGGGATGCCCTCTATGGCGAGGGCAAGGCGGCCGAGGCGGCGGATGTACTTGCCCAGGCCCTGGCCGAGGCACCGGCCGATTGGTCTCGCCGTAGCCGTGCGTTGGAGTCGCTCCTCGTTGCGCAATACGGGGCGAAGCGCCACGAGGTGTGCGCTCGGACAGCACTGGCCGAGCTGCCCCGGGTACCTCACTCGGCCTCGTGGGCGAACGCGGCGGGCCTGGGGCTCATGTGCGTGTTGCAGGTAACGGCGGACACCCAGGGGGCAAAGGAGCTGAAGGCCGCGTTGGAAGAGAAGGGGCGCGAGGCGCTCTCTCCGGACATCTCCATGCCGGCGGACGACCGCTCGGGCGTGTACGAGTTGCTCGTCGAAGCCCGCAAGTCGGCGGGTGACGAGCCCGGCGCCAAGGTGCTCGCCGAGCAGTGGCTCACCTTCCTCGAGGGCGAGGCAGCCCGGGCTCCAACGCCTGAGGCGCGCACCGTGTTCGACTCGCACCGCATGTCCGCGGCGCTGGTGCTGGGGACTCCGATGCGGGTGGTGCCGGCCATCGAGCAGAGCGAGAAGGACCTGCCGGACGACTACAACCCGCCCGCGCGCCTGGCCAATCTCTACCGGCGGTTGGGGCGGCTGGATGATGCGCTGGCCGCGAGCACTCGGGCTCTGGAGAAGGTGCAGGGGAGCCGGAGGCTGCGTGTGCTCTCGGAGCGGGCGGAGATCCACCTCGCCCGGGGCGAGCGCGACGCTGCCGTGCGCACGCTGGAGGACGCCCTCACCTACGCGAAGACGCTCTCTGGGGCGCAGGCCTCCCCGCGCGTGGTGGCCGGGCTCGAGAAGAAGCTGAGCGAAGTGAAGGCGAAGTGAGCTTCGCGCTCAGGGTTACTCCTCGTCGAGCAGGTCGCCCGGGTCGTTCTGCCACTGGGCGAGCTGCTCCTCGGAGGGGAAGCCCTTCACCCGGTAGCGCTCCGGGTAGAGCCCCTCCACCGGTGTGAGGAGCTGTCCGGCCACCTTCTCCACCTCCTCCCACCGCGCGATGCCCACGGGGGGCGCCTCCTCGCCGAGCGTCGGGTCCATGAAGAAGATGACATCGGTCCTGGGGAGGAGGGAGTCCACGCCCTTCAACCAGATGGCGTAGCTGATGCTGCGCTCGCGCTCGTCCTGGTACGGCGTGTAGGCGGCCACGAAGACGTCCTCGCCCCGCTCCTCGTAGTGCTGCTCCAACTGCCGTGTCTGCTCGGCGTAGTCGCGCGCCCGGGTGAAGAGCTCCAGCTGACGGAAGTCCGCCCAGGCATTGCTGAGCCGCTCGGGCATGAAGGGGACCCAGCCCTTGGGCGTGAGGCGCAGGGCGCGGCCGTCCATCGCGCGCGGGGCCATGACCGCCTTCATGGCCCGGTTGGCGACCAGGCGCAGCCCGTCCTCGTCCTCGGAGCCGGTGATGAGGAGCAGATCTCGATGAGGCGCGAGCACCACGGGCGCCCCGCTCACCTTGCAGCGGCGCACCACCTCGTCGAGCAGCAGGCGCGAGGCCGCGTAGTTGTCGTCCCAGGGGGACTGGCAGGTGCCCGGGGCGAGCTGCTGGAGGGGCTCGGTGCTGCGCTGGCGCAGGTTCTCCAGGGCCACGTCGAGCGCCTGGTCGAAGGAGACGCCCCAGCGAGCCAGCTCCTCGGGTCCGAGGTAGCGCAGCGTCTCCGGCCCATCGAAGGCCAGGCCTATGCCGAGGAAGGTGCCCAGAGGACTCCAGGAGATGGGCACCGGCTGTCCGGCGCCGCCCTTCACCACCAGCCGGAGCTGCTCGAAGAAGGTGCGCCCGCGCACCACCGGCAGCAGGTTGGGCCGGGCCTCGGCGAAGGTCTTCGGCATCTCCGGAAGCTCTCGCACGCGGGAGAGCCGAGTGAAGACCTCGTCTCGCTTCTGCGGAGAGGCGGCGAGGTACTCGTCGAAGAAGTTGGACAGGAACACCGTGCTCCCGTCCTTGTCGCCGAGCCGCAGCAGGAAGCCCTCGGCGTCGTAGTGGATGGGGCGCGTCTCACCCGCGGCGCGCAGGGCCCGGATGGCTCGCTGGGCGAAGGCATCCCGCTCCGCCTGCTCTTCCTCGGCAGAGGGCTGCTCCTGCTCGTCCGCGTGCTCCGCCAGACGTGCCTCCGCCTCCCGTGCCGAAGCGTTGCCCTGCCCCGCGCGCGAGTGCCCCGCACAACCGCCAAGGCCCAGGGCCCCCACGAGCGCCAGCCCCACGAAGCTCCGCATCATCATGTCTGCTCTCCCCGAGGGGCGTTTTCCAGCGGCCGTGCCGGTTGTCGGGCGTCGAGGTCGAAGAGCTCGAAGCGCTCCAACGGCGACTCGCGCATGCCGCCGTCGGTGAAGATGAGCACCGCCTCGTCAGGTCCGGTTGGGGGTGGGGGACCGTGGCGGTAATGGAGGGTGGTGCCGTCGGTGACGAGGTGGCGCAGCACGCCGTCCCGGGTCTCCTCGACGGGGAGCCTGAGCAGCTCGCGGCTGCGCTTGTCGCGCGTGTGGCCCACCACCTGGATGAGGCCAGGCGGAAGCCGATACGGGTCGAAGCGGCGCCGGGGCGTGGCGGCGCACCAACGGGCGTCCTCGGGGAGGAGGCTGGCGCGCTGGTAGAAGATACCCCGGCCCTCGCCGTACGCGGCGCTGCCGGGGTGGTGCAGTCCGGGGATGGAGAAGGGGCCCTGCTTCCAGTCCGCCACCGCTTTGTCGAGCACCCGGTTGAGCGTGTCCGCCACCGTGGGCGCGTGGGCCTGGAGGGACTCGGGTAGCCCCACCGTGTGCAGGTCCTCGCGAGTGACGCCCGCGTGCAGCACGAGCAGGTGCTCCGCTGCGGCGTGGGCCACCTGGAAGCGCCCGGCGCGCAGCAGGGAGGCCACCCAGTCTCGCTGGACTTCGCGGAAGTTGCCGAAATCGCGGGCGACCAGCTCGACGTTGGGGACCTCTGGATAATGGGAGAGGAACTCGCGCTCGCGGGCCTCGTCGGTGTTGTCTCCCCGGTAGATGAGGTCCGCCTGCGCCTGGGCGGCGGCGAAGCGTGCGTCGGTGAAGCTGGCCAGCTCGCCCACCCGCCCCAGGTCGTGGTTGCCCAGCAGCAGCACCGCCTGGTCGGCCGGGTGTGCGGCCATCCAGGCGACGAGCCTCACTGCGCTCGTGGCCATCTCCTCGCGCTCGTGGGCCTTGCCCCAGTCGAAGTGGTCCCCCACCGACACGAGCTGCACCTCTGGCCGCAGCCAGCCGTCAGGACCGAGCAGCCCATGCCGATCGAGCACGGCGAGGAAGCGGGTGATGTCCGCTTGCGGGTCGCCAATGGCGAGGTGCCGGGTACGGGGATGGCCGTTGGGCGGTGCCGAGAAGGGGCCACGGTGGGCGGCCTCGGTGGCGCGGGCGAGGGCGGCCTCGATGCGGGGTGTGCTCACGCGCGCATCCTAGTCCCGCGCGCCCGACGGCGCCGCATCTCCTCCGTCGGGGGTTGTCCGCTGTCCGGTTGCTCGCCGGGCTCAGGAAGCCAGAAAGCACCGGGCGATGAGCGCCGAGCGGCTCTCCACCTGGGCCTTGGCGAGGATGCGGGTGACGTGGACCTCCACGGTGCGCTCCGCGCATCCCAGGTGCAGGGCGATGGCCTTGTTGGACTCACCGCGCACCAGCCGTCCGAGCACCTCCGTCTCGCGTGCCGTGAGCCCCCAGTGCGCGCTCACCGAGTGCATGCGGGCGAAGGAGTTCGCGGGCTCGCCCTGAACGACGGCCAGGTAGTGCGGGGGGACGCCCGCGAGGCGCAACGGCGTGAAGGACAGCTGCTCTCCGGGCTCGCCGCGCAGGTACCTTTTCAGGGCCTCGGCTACGAGCTCCGCGTTCTGCCCGAGCCACGCCCGTCCCGCGTGGTTGGCATGCGCCACGCGACCGGTGGACGACACCACGAACGCGGGCTGGCCGATGGCCTCCAGCGCTCCCTCGAGCGCCGCGCTGAGCATTCCCGCCTCACGCAGGCGCGACTCCACCTTCATCCTGCGTTGGAGCGACGGGATGAGCTCCCGCATCAGGCTCACCTCCCGCGCCTCGAAGGGCTCCGAGCGCATCGCCCCCACCCACCCCAGCAGGGCCGGGCCATCGCAGACGAGCACGCGCAGGAAGACCATCTGGTCCAGCCCGACCGCTCGGAGGAAGTCGCCCATGGCGGTGCGGACCTGGGTGTGCATCCGCGCCTGCTCCTCCGTGGCAATGCCGAGCTTCTTCCAAGGCGCGAGCCGCTCATCTTGCGAGAGGGGCTCGACGTGGGTCTCCGTCACGGGGACCTGGAATTGAAGCACCCGGTTGCGTTGAGAGGGCTGGGGGCAGGCGGGATTGAAATACCCCCACGGGTCACGCCGTGTGCCGACGAGTCCTTCCAGACACGCGTGGCCTTCCTCCAGCGTCATGGGGAAGCCAGACATATGAAGGAAGCTCACTTGATAGCGCTCGGGACCGATGTCCACGCCATAGGCGAGTCCTCGCTCCGCACGCAGCACATCCCGGAGCGAGTCCACCAGTGCGGGCAGGACGTCCACTCCAGGTTCCACCGTGTCGATCAGGGCGCGCAGGTCCCCCAGAAGCCGTTGATCCTGCGAATTCAATGGTTCCACGCTGTTCTGAATATAGGCGTTGGTTCCAAAGGAATGCCAAGGATCGATGCGTGAGGCAAAACATCAGTGCGTGAGAAGAGGGGTGCTATGTGTTTCCCCTCATCTCCGTATGGCTTGGACGACGACGAGTCGTCCAGTCACGCATAACAGTGAAGCATTAGCGGACGGGGAGCTCGCGTCGGAGGCGACGCCGCTCCGCCAGGGGGCACGAGTACACGCCCGCCGCCGCGCCGATGAACATGCCGACGGCGTTGAGCACGCTCCAACCCCAGAAGCCGAGGCCGTAGAAGAGGTAGAGCATGTCTGGCGTATCCCAGCCGTAGAGGAAGGCGAAGAGCGCGGGCACCGCCACCGAGGAGATGGCCGCCGCCGCGAACGCGCGGCCCCAGCGCTTGGCGAAGAAGCCGCCGAAGAGTCCACCCAGCAGGGCGTTGAAGCCCGGGATGAAGAAGGTGATGGCGCTGATCAACACCATGGTGAAGGCCCCGATGACGACACCGCGGTGCCTGATCTCCAGACCATTGGTGGGCACATCGCGCACGAGCACCTCGCGGTAGCTGGTCTCCTCGATGTCGGGCAGGGGCTCGGTGGCGGTGGTGAGGATTTCGGGTCGTCCCATGAGGTCACGGTCGCACTGGCCGCTCTCGAGGATTTCCCGGCGGGTCCTCGGCCTGGGGTTCTTGGGGTCGAAGGTCTCGGACATGCGTGCTCTCCCGATGGGTGGAGGCGGAAGGCTCCGCCGTGGGTCTGATGCTGTTGAAGATGTGACATCCCGTGACGGGAGACAGGTGGGGGGGCCTCATTGGAGGCCGGGCATCCGAGCTGGCGTGGCGGTGCTTGGCGGCTGGGGGATGGCCGGTATGCTGCGCCTGCCTCGAGCCCCTGCCTGCCTGGAAGGAGTGAGCCATGCGTCCTTTGCGTCCTCTTCTGTGTGTTGCCGTGCTCTCCCTGGGCCTGTCGGCCTGCACGTTGCGTCCGTACTACCGGCAGGTGCTGCCGCCGGAGGCGTCCCGGCTCAAGCCCCAGGAGGCGCGGGGAATGGAGGACGTGCTGGTGCGCGTGATGGAGCCGGGGCTGAATCGACCCATCTCAGGGGCGCGGGTGCTCGTCGGGACGGGCCGGGAGCGCGTCAACGTGACGAGCGACGTGAACGGCTTCGTCCGGTTGCCGGTGACGCCGGAGCTGCTCGCGGAGAACCCCCTCGTGGAGGTGATTCTGCCTCCTGGGGTGCGTGGTTACGCTCTCGAACTGGTGAGGCTGGAGCCCCAGCCCCAGCCGTCGAGGGAGCCCGAGCCCCAGCCGTCGAGTGAGCCCGAGCCCCAGCCGCCCCAAGGGTGAGGAGAAGGGGGGCATGAAGGCGACGCACGCACGGGGCTGAGGTATCCTCTCCGGCCATGTTTCGTGCGTGGATCGTCGGGTGTGTTCTGCTCCTCTCCGCCTGTTCGAACAAGGCGACGGACAGAGCGGTGGCTCTCACCATTACGTATCAGGGCTATACACCGGCCTGCCTCCGGGTGACCGCCGAGGACGCGGCGGCCCCAGATCGCAGGAGTGACAACCTCATCGAGCAGTCCAAGCTGGCCTCGGACGAGGATCGGAAGCTGATCATCGCCGTGTACCGCCAGAAGAACTGGAGCGAGCAGCTCCAGGTGGAGGTGGCCTCCTACGCCACGCCGGACTGCACTGGCTCCGCCATCGAGAAGCGCCGCCTGCCCTCAGCGGTGACACTGTCCGCCAAGGGGAGTGAGCCGGCGGCGATCGCGCTGCTGGCCAAGGATGACGATGGTGATGGCCATCCCGCCGACACCCAGAGCGACAGCGCCATTCAGGGCACGGACTGCGACGACGGCAATCCCAAAATATACCGCGGCGCCGAGGCCGTGTGCGACGGAAAGGACAGCCTCGGTATCGACTTCAACTGCGATAGGAAGTGGGATTGCAATGGCTCGAACTGCTCGGGCTTTGGCGATGAGAAGTGCGGCTCGGGCCACTGCGTGGAGGGCATCTGCTGCAACACGGCCTGCAACCCGCAGGGGCAGTGCTACTCGGCCACCTGTGCCACTGGTACGTGTCGGGAAGAGGCCCTACCCAACACCGCGTCTTGTGATGACGGACTCTCCTGCACCTCGCCGGACAAATGCGATGGCGCGGGAGCTTGCATCAGCACGGAGTACTGCCCGCCGCCGAACGAGTGCAAAAAGAACGGTTCTTGTGCCAACGATGGCTCGTGCCGATTCGAGGTGGACGCCTCGATGCTGGGCAAGGTCTGTCATGAGAATGGAAACACGGGGACGTGCCTGCAGGACGGGACGTGCCGGTGGTTCAAGTACGCTGTCACGGGCAACTTCACCCCGGCTGACATCGCGACGAACAACACCATCGAGGACCTGGAGATCGCGTGCGCTACCACCTTCGATTCCACGGCGCTGACGTGGACTTCATCCCAATGCAGCTTCGCTACACCTACGCCCGTGACGACCTCCGCCGATGTCGTGGTGATTCCGGTCCGCAACCTGACCGTGAATGCGCC
Organism: Archangium minus; assembly: GCF_044360475.1. Taxonomy (NCBI): domain Bacteria; kingdom Pseudomonadati; phylum Myxococcota; class Myxococcia; order Myxococcales; family Archangiaceae; genus Archangium; species Archangium minus. The sequence continues at coordinate 11,913,953 of NZ_CP043494.1, read as the reverse complement.
TCTGCGGATGGTGGGGTCGCGCCCGGTCGTCTTCGCGGTGTATGGCGACGCCACGTTGAACAGTGAGATTCGCGCCAACTCGGTCTTCGCGGAGACGCAGGTGGGAGCAGGGAGCGAGGTGCGGTGCAGTGGACGGACGGGAGGGGAGGGCCTCGTTGCCGATGATGCGAGCGGTGGTGGGGGTGGCGGCCTTGCGACGATGGGAGGCAACGGTGGCACCACTGACGGAGGCCTCGCTGGGGGCTTGGGAGGAGCCGCCGCGGGAAGCGGATTCTCCCCGTTGATGGGGGGCTGCCGGGGTGGCAATGGCCTCGGTGCCAACCCAACGAAACCTGGCGCGGGAGGCGCGGGCGGTGGGGCGCTGCAGATTTCGGTGGCGGGCAGGCTCACCCTGAAGAGCGTGGTGACCGTCAGTGGCGCGGGAGGAAAGGGTGGCAACTCTGCCAACAACAAGACGGCGAGTGGTGGAGGTGGCGGTAGCGGGGGAATGTTGGTGCTGGAAGCCGACCAACTCGTTGCTGATGTCGCCGCCAGGCTCACCGCGAACGGGGGTGGGGGAGGGGAAGGCGGGAGTATCGCGGGAGTTGTGCATTACAACGGAAATAACGGGGTCGATGGGAGTACGTCCTCCGTTACGCGGGCCAACGGCGGTGCCGGTGGCGGGGATTACGGAGGCGATGGTGGACAGGGCGCGGCGGGGAGCTCCGGTCCTTCCAATGGTGGCAATGGTTCGGGGGAGCATGGCGCTGGAGGCGGTGGCGGTGGTGCTGCTGGCCGCATCCTCCTGCGAGGTGTGACGAGCTGCTCCGTCGACACGGGGAGCATCATCAGCCCAGCACCCATCAAGACGGGCGGCGCCTGCCCGTAACCGGGCACTCCGTGGGCCGGGCGAGGAGCTCCGCCTCTCCGTCCGGCCCCACTGCCCGGCTCAGCCGAGCTTCGTGCGCAGGAACTCCACCGAGCGTTTCCAGGCCAGCTCGGCGTTCGGAGGCGAGTACACCTCGGGCCGGTTCTCGTTGAAGAAGGCATGGCCCGCGTCGTAACGGTGAATCTCCGCCGCTACGTTCGCGCCCTTCAGCTTCTTCTCCAGCGCGTCCACCCGGTCCGGCGAGCACCAGTCATCGATGTTCGCGAAGTGCCCCAGCACCGGGCAGCGGATGTTCGCCACGTCCGCCGCCTCCGGTTGAGGAATCCCATAGAAGGGCACGGCGGCGGCGACGTGTTCGTCCTTCGCCGCAGCGGCCAGGGTGAGGGCCCCGCCCATGCAGAAGCCCAGCACCGCCACCTTCGTGCCCGGAGCTCGCTTTCGCAGCGCCTCCACCGCGCGTGAGATGTCCTCCACGGCCTGCTTGGGGTTCAAGGCGCTCATCAGCTTTTCGGCCTCGGCGGCATCCTTCGCCAGCTTGCCCCGGTAGAGGTCCGGCGCGAACGTGGTGAAGCCCTCGCGAGCCAGCCGGTCCGCCACGCTGCGCATCTGGTTCGTGAGGCCCCACCACTCGTGGATGATGACCACCGCGCCGCGGTGGGTTCCGCCCTCGGCTGCCTTCAGGTAGCCCGGGAGCTCCGCTCCGTTCGCCGTGGTCAGCTTCGCCTGTTCCGCCATGTACACAATCTCCCTGTGTGGATCTGGAAAGCGCGCAGCCTGGAGCCGACCGGGCGCTATGGTGTGTTTCCTCTCCGTTCCGATGGAGTTCTCGACATGAAGAAGCTCTTCCTCTCCGCACTGCTGCTCCTACCCGGCGCGGCGCTCGCGCAGTTCGATCCCGCCTCGCTCGCGAAGGTCCAGGTGAAGTCCAGCGCGGTGGCGGGCAACGTGCACATGCTCGAGGGCGCGGGCGGCAACATCGGCGTGTCCTCGGGCCCGGATGGAATCCTCATCGTGGACGACCAGTTCGAGCCGCTGGTGCCGAAGATTCGCGAGGCGCTCGGCAAGCTGACCAAGGGCAAGAACAAGAAGCCCGAGTACGTGCTGAACACGCACTGGCACTTCGACCACACGGGGAGCAACGCGGTCTTCGGTCGTGAGGGCACCATCGTCGCGCACAAGCACGTGCGCACGCGGTTGCTCAACGGGCTGGAGAGCGCGGCGTTGGGGATGAAGATTCCGCCCGCTCCGAAGGAGGCGCTGCCGGTCATCACCTATGACCAGGGGCTCTCCATCTTCTTCAACGGAGAGGAGATCCAGGTGACGCACCTGCCCGCGGGCCACACGGATGGCGACAGCATCGTGTACTTCACGGGCTCCAACGTGCTGCACATGGGGGACCTGTTCACCGGGGAGAAGTACCCCTTCATCGACCTGGAGAGCGGAGGCTCGCTGGAGGGCTACCTGCGCAACGTGGAGCAGGTGCTGCAGACGCTGCCCGCGGGGGTGAAGATCATCCCGGGCCACGGTGCGATCTCAGGGCGCGAGGGGCTCGAGAACGTCGCGGGGATGCTGCGCGACACGGTGGCGCTGGTGAAGGGGAAGCTCGCCGCGGGCAAGACGCTCGAGCAGGTGAAGGCCGAGGGCATGCCCGAGAAGTACAAGAGCTGGGGCGACGGCTTCATCAAGCCGGACCAGTGGCTGACGATTGCGTACCAGAGCCTGAGCGGGCAGAAGCCGGGCGCGACGAAGAAGTAGGGTGTTCCGCCCCAAGCTCTCGGAGCCGGGGGGCCGTGCGCGTGAGCACGTTCCGCTGCTCGCGGTGGAGCTTCACCCCGGGACGTGCGCGCCGCAGGTGTCGTTCGGCGCCGTGCACGTCCTCGCTGTGGCCCAGGGCGAGCAGGACGGCCGCGGCGATGGTGCTGGACCTCCCATGCCCCTGGGCGCAGTGCACGTACACCGGGCCGGGCTCCGCGAGGACGGCGCGGACGACGGACACGAGCCCGTCCTCATCCGGCGCGCATGTGTCGAGCACGGGGTGGCAGAGATAGCGGACCCGGGTGCGGACCTCGCGGGGCTCGGCGAACTCCGAGGTCAGGTCCACGACCAGGGCCACATCTCGCGGCAGCTCGTGCACGAAGGGCCTGCGTCCCAGGAGGAGTCCGGGGGCGACCTCGTCGAAGCAGTGCTCCCGCGAGAGGGCGCGCCGCGTGTGCCACAGCGTCCAGGTGAGCAAGAAGTAGGGGAGGAGCAGCAGCACCGGGAGCCAGGCTTGCGAGCCATCCGTTCGCTTGCCGAGCAGCCACGTCCCGCGGCCCAGGTACGCCCCGCACACCACGAGCAGGCTGATGCCGAGCCACGCGAGTGCCCAGGCCCCGCTGGAGCCCAGGAGGAACGCCAGCGTCAAGCAGGCGCCGCCGCAGGCCATCAAGAAGAGTCCCATTCCCATCAGACGCAGTGTCGCACGGGCCAGGCCGGTGGGGCGCATGCAGCGCTGGGTGGAGGGCTACTACGAGTCGACGCAGGAGTGGGTTTGGGTCTCTGGCCGCCGTGGCCCCTATGCGCATGGCTGAGCGGTACGCCTACCTCTGAAGCTGTTCTTCCCGGACGCCTCGGCCTGTATGGCCGGGGCGTTCGTCTTGCGGGTTCCCATTTCCCGAGAGCCACCGGCGTTGGGACGCACGCTCGGTGGAAAAGTCTCCCGGGGCGGGCGCCAGCGGTTCTCCACTGGACAGGAGCGCGCGGGTGTTCGACTGCCCCTGGGGCGGAAGCCGGGGTAGAGTCCTGGGCGTGTCTCTCCACGAGTCTCTCCTTGGCGTCCTCCTGGTACCCGCGGCCTCGGCCGCGCGCGAGCCGCTCGCTCGTGCCTCGGCCCAGGCGGGAGTGCGCGTGGTGGAGACGCCGGAGCAGGCCACCATTGGATTGGTGGACCTCACCGCGCCGGAGGGGTCCTCCGCGCTCTCAGCGCTGCTCGCCACGCCCGCGGGAGCCCAGCTCTCCCTGGTGGCGCTGGTGGAGCCGACAGAGGCGGCCTTCGCCGCCCTGGAGTCCTTGAAGCCCGCGGAGGTGATGACCGCGGGGAGCGCGTCTTACGAGCTCGCCTGGAGGCTGCGTCGCGTCGCCGAGCGGCATCGCGAACGTCAGGAGTTGATGAGGCGGCAGCAGGACCTGTCGCTGCTGGTGGAGCTCACCGCGGACTACGCCGAGAGCCTCGACGTGGAGGCGCTCCTGCACGATGTCACCCGCAGGCTCGCCGAGCGGCTTGGCATTGGCCGGGCCGCGCTGGTGATGTTGGACCGCAACGGGGAGGGAGCCCGGGTGGTGGCCGCCAGCGACGCTCCCGGCCTGGAGGACACGCGCATCGACCTGGAGCGCTACCCGGAGGTGCGCGAGGCGGCGCGCACGGGCAGGTCCGTCATCGTGGAGGACGCCTCCAACCATCCGCTGCTGGAGGGCGTGCAGAACGAGGTGGCCGCGCGGGGCATCCACACGCTCGCGGCGTTGCCTCTGCACATCCGAGGCGAGGTGCGCGGGGTGCTTCTGCTGCGCGCCTCGGGAGGGGACCGACGCACCTTCGCCCAGCACGAGCTCGACTTCCTCAACACGGTGGCGCACGCCACGGCGGTAGCGCTGCGCAACGCCTCCTTGCTGCAGTCGGTGCGCGGGCAGACCGAGCGCGAGATGTCGGCGCGCATCGCCGCCGAGGCCAAGGCCGCCTCGCTGGAGACGTACCACCTCTTCTTCGCCAACGTGCGCGAGGGCGTGGCCATCCTCGATGACCGGGCGTGTGTGCTCAGCCTCAACCCCGCGGGCGAGTCCATCCTGGAGACGCCCTCCGAGGCCGCGTATGGCCGCCACCTGGTGGAGGTGACGCACCCGCTGGACGAGACGGTGCTGATGGAGCTGGTGACGGCGGCCCGGCGCGGCGAGTCCCGCTCGGACGTGGACCTGATGGTTCGCGCACCCGGGGGCCGGCGCCTCACGCTGAGCTTTTCCGCGGGCCCGCTGGAGGATGGCCGTCGTGCCATCATCCTCTCCTTCCGGGACGTGACGCAGGCGCGCCAGCTGGCCGACGAGCTGCACCACACCAAGGACTTCCTGGAGCGGCTCATCGATTCATCGGTGGACGCCATCGTCTCCGCGGACATGCGGGGCCACGTCATCCTCTTCAACAAGGGGGCCGAGGCCCTCTTCGGCTACACCGCGCAGCAGGCGCTGGGCGGCATGCACGTGAACCAGCTCTACCCGCCCGGGGTGGCCCGCGGCATCATGCGCCAGCTGCGCAGCCCGGACTTTGGTGGGCGCGGCCGGCTGTCGGTGTGCCGTCAGGACGTCGTCAACCGCCTGGGGCAGCTGGTGCCGGTGAACATGACGGCCTCCATCATCTACGAGGGAGGCCGCGAGGTGGCCAGCGTGGGCATCTTCACGGACTTGCGCGACCGCATGGAGCTGGAGCGCAAGCTGTCGGACGTGGAGAACCGCCTGGAGGAGAGCGAGAAGAACGCCGTCATCGTCGCGCTGGCCGGCACCGCTGCGCACGAGCTCAACCAGCCCCTCACCTCGGTGATGGGCTACGCGGAGCTGCTCAAGCGCAGGCTCAAGGAGGAGGACTCTTCCTACAAACCCGTGGACATCATCTACCGCGAGGCCGAGCGCATGGCGGAGATCGTCCGGAAGATTGGTCGTATCACCCGTTACGAGACGAAAGCCTACATGGGGTCCCAGCAAATCCTGGACCTCGACAAAGCCAGCTCCCATGACGACTGAGTCGCGTCGCGTGCCCTTGCCCGAGGGACCCTCGGCCGAGGACTTCCGAGCCTTCTTCGAAACGGTGGAGCTGCCCTCGGCGCTTTGCGACACGGGGCTGCGGCTGCAGCTGGGCAACACCGCCTTCGCGCGCTTCTGCTTCGACCACGGGCTGACGGTGGAGCAGATGATGGAGTCGCTGTCGGGGGCGCGGGTGCCCGACGATGGGGCCTCGTGTGTGGTGGAGGTGCCGCTGCCGCAGGGGGGCGTGGTGGTGATGGAGCTGGCGCGGCGGGGGGCGTGTGTGTCGGTGGTGGGGCGGCGCGAGTCGGAGCTGATGCGCGGCCAGCTGGTGGTGGTGGAGCAGGCGCTGCTGGAGCAGGCGCGCACCGAGGGCGTGCTGTTGGACCTGGGGCGCAGCGTGGCCGAGGCCGGCAGCGAGGAGGAGCTGGTGGCGGCGGTGGCCCGTGGGGTGAAAGAGCTGTTCCCCGGGCGGAGCTTCTGCATCCGCATCATCGACGCGCGCACCGGCGTCCTGACGAGCCTCTATGCCGAGGGCCGGCTGAAGGAGGGCTCTCGCGAGCCACTGGTGCTCAAGCGCAGTGCGGTGGGCAAGCTGCACCTGTCCACGGACGCCATCCCCGAGGGCAAGGTGGTGGTGGCTGCGCAGGTGCCGCTGCTCTTCGAGAGCAGCACGGGCGGGGTGAGCGCGCCGCTGGTGGCCAGCGGGCAGCTCTACGGCGTCATCAACCTCGAGTACCCCTCCACGCTGCGGGAGGAGGTGGACCTGCAGCAGGACGAGCGGGTGCTGGTGCAGCTGGCCAACCAGGTGGCGGTGGCGGTGAAGAACGCCAAGCTCATCGACGAGCTGACGTTCGTGCGCAAGTACCTGGAGGAGCTGCTGGAGAAGGCCAACGCACTCATCCTGGTGGCCAACCGGGACAAGAAGGTGGTCGTCTTCAACCAGGCCATCAGCCGCCTCACGGGCTTCGCCAAGGAGGAGGTGCTGGGCCAGGACGTCTTCACGCTGGTGCCCGAGGACGAGCACCTGCGGCTGGCCTCAGTGCTGGCGGCGGCCCTCCGGGGCGAGCCGGTGCCCAACTTCGAGCTGCGGCTGCGCACGCGTACGGGCGAGGCGCGCGTCTCGTTCGCCACCTCCTCGGCGCTCACCTCCCAGGGCGAGGTGGAGGGCGTCATGGCCATCGGGCAGGACGTCACGGTGGTGGAGCAGCTGGAGCAGCGGGTCATCCACGCGGAGAAGCTGGCCTCCATGGGGCAGCTCGCGGCGAGCGTGGCGCACGAAATCAACAACCCGATGACGGCCGTGGTGATGAGCGCGGAGTCGCTGCTGCAGCGCGCCATGATGATGGGGAGCGCGGGGGCGGCGGACGCGGAGAAGCTGCGGAAGATACTGGAGAGCGGCCAGCGGATCCTCCGCTTCACGAGGGATTTGACGTCGTACGCGCGGCCGGCGAAGGACAAGCCGGAGCGGGTGCTGCTCAACGCGCTACTGGACAGGGCGCTGGGCTACTGCGAGCACGTGGTGACGCAGGCCAAGGTGAAGGTGGAGCGCGACTACGGAGAGCTACCGCCGCTGTCCGCGGTGCCGGCCAACCTGGAGCAGGTGTTCGTCAACCTCATCACCAACGCGTGCCATGCGATGCAGCCGGGTGGGCAGGTGTTTCTGCGGACGCGGCGGGAGGGGCGCGAGGCGGTGGTGTGGGTCAAGGACACGGGAAGCGGCATCGACCCGGCGAACCTCTCACGCATCTTCGAGCCCTTCTTCACGACGAAGACGGAGGGCCGAGGAACGGGGCTGGGACTCTCCATCGTGCAGCGCATCGTGGAGAAGCACGGGGGCCAGCTGAGCGTGGAGAGCGCGCTAGGCCAGGGCACGACCTTCACCGTGCGTCTGCCGCTCGCAGACTAAGCCCAACAACCCCTCTCCCCCTGGGAGAGGGACGGGGTGAGGGTATACCGCCCTTGGGCCCACACCCGTGGGTCAGCCCTCGGACTCGTCGTCCAGCTCGCGGGTGAACTCTTCCTTCGTGAGGAGCCCCTTGCGCGCCATGATGCGCATGAGGGCCCAGAACTTGCGTTCCAGCTCCTCCACGGGGTCCTCCGCCACGGGGGCGTCGGGCAGGACCTCGCCGAACAGCGAGTCCAACTCGGCGCTGATGTCACCGGCGCGCTTGGCGGCGGAGGGCTTGGCCTGATCCCTCTTGCGCCGCCGCTGCTGCTCGCGCTGCTGGATGAGCTCCTCGAGCGAGACGCGGCGGGTGTGCTCACCCGGGGGGAGCTCCTCGCCGACGATGATTTCCTCGACGTCGTCCTCACTCACCTCGGGGACGGGCTCCGGAGCCGGGGACGGGGTGGCCGCGGCGGCCCGGTGGTAGTAGCGCTGGATGGCGGCGCGCACGATGGACAGGGGCGCCACGCGGGGGCTCACCTTCAAGCCGGTGGTGAACTCCATCTCCTGGATGGCGGTGGAGTCGAGCGGGTCGGCCATGGCCACCACCAGCAGCCGGCGCCCGCCCACGGTCTCCAGGGCCACGGGGAACAGCTCGTGCTGCTCGCAGAAGCGCGGGCGCAGCAGGTGGATGGCGCTCCAATCCGGGGTTCGGGCCGCCAGGTCCATCACCGGCACCCCCAGGGCCTCACTCAGCGCATGGGACAGGGTTTTCTCGGTGATCGCACCCAGCGACACCAACGCGGCGCCCAGCCGCTGATGGGTCCTCTGTTGCGCGTGGAGCGCCGCTTCCAACTGGGCCGCGGTGATCGCCCCCCTCTCCAGGAGCAGCTCGCCGATCCGCTTTCGCGCCATGATCCGGCGGCCCTTAGCCCCACCCCCGCGAGTCGTCAAGCAGGCGACCTGTTACGGTAGGTGCTGTCCGTCCGCCATCACACCTGCCAGCCTGTCGGTGTCTGATCGCAAAATTCTCATGGGATTTCAGCAACTAAGAGCACTGGCCGTGCCTTGACACCCATGAGATGCCGTTCCTAAAGTCCGGCGTCCATTCATGCCAATCCCGGGCGGCAAGCCATGTGGGAGTCCGCATGGGGAACTACCTGGAAGGCAAGGCCCGCCACGTCGGGCACGCCCCTCTCTGGAGGCCATAAGCAATGTACACGGGGTTTTTGACGAATCTGACCATCCTCGCCAACGCCGGAGGCCCCTCGCGGGGCTTCTTCGAGGAAGTCGCCAAGCGCTGGGAGGCGGGTCAGTGGGGTATGTACCCTATCGCCGTCTGCCTGGTGTTTGCGCTGGCCATCATGATCGAGCGCGGTATCGTTCTGTTCGGCAAGGCGGCCATCAACAAGGACGCGTTCCTGCGCGGCCTGAAGAAGCACATCTACGCCGGTGATCTGGACAAGGCCATCAACTACGTGGCCGGCCAGAAGCAGACGCCGCTGACTCAGGTCATCAAGGCCGGCCTGATGAACGTTCCGAAGGGTGAGGAGGAGGTCCAGGCCGCGCTCGACGAGGCCAGCCTCCGCGAGACCCCGAAGATCGAGGCCCGCACCGGTTACCTCGCCATGCTCGGCAACGCGGCGATGCTCGCCGGTCTGCTCGGTACGGTGTCCGGTCTGATCGCCTGCTTCGAGGCCGTGGCCAACGTGAACCCGGCCGACAAGGCGACCATTCTCGCCAACGGTATTTCCGAAGCCATGAACTGCACCGGCTTCGGTCTGCTCACGGCCATTCCCGCCGTCGTGGCCTTCTCCATCCTCTCGGGCCGCGCCACCTCCATCGTCAACGACATCAACGAGACGAGCGTTGCCGTCCTCAACCTGATCGTCAACAACCGCGACAAGTTCAAGAACGCCACGGTCTCCGCGGCGGCCGGCCGTCACGACGAGGAGTAGTTCGTCCTTTTCGGAACCCGGAATCCGGGCGCGTTGTCGGTGGGTGTGACGCGCGCCCTTCTTCATTGAACGTCGTACTCAGCGCGGTCGGAAGGAGAGCTCCATGGCCGGCGGAATGGATCTGGGGGGAGGTAAAGGCAAAAAGTCGCTCGACGTTGCCATCAACCTCACCCCCTTCATCGATCTGATGGCAGTGACCATCAGCTTCCTCATCATGACGGCGGTCTGGACTCAGATTGGCCGACTCCAGGTGGCGCAGGCCGGAGGCCCGGCCACCGAGGAAGAGCAGAAGCAAGAGGAGCAGACCAAGACGGTCCAGCTCACGCTGTTTGTCACGCCCACGGAGCTGCGCCTGGTCGCTGACCAGAGCGAGTTCCCGGCCATCGAGGCCAAGCGCGGCACCAATGGCAAGCTCGACCTGGCGCCGCTGCTGGCCCGGTTCAAGGAGCTCAAGGCCCAGTTCCCGGACCAGTCGGCCATCACGCTGCAGACCGAGGACAAGGTCAAGTACGACGACCTGGTGCGCATCATCGACCAGTGCATCGGCGCCGGCCTGCCTCAGGTCTCGGTGTCCGCCATCATGGGTTAGGAAAGAGACGCGACCATGCCCATCAAGGCTCCCGGTAAGCGGTACGGCAAGCGCCTGCAGCACTCGAAGGTGTTCGGCCACGGCGCGCACCACGGCAAGCACGGCGGCAATGCCGACGTGCTCATCACGCCGCTGGTCGACATGTTCGTGATCATCGTGCTCTTCCTCATCGCCAACTTCTCGGCGACGGGCGAGGTGCTGATGATGACCAAGGACATCCAGCTCCCCGAGGCGAGCAACGTCAAGGAGGTGGAGATGCACCCCGTGGTGATGGTGTCGGGAGAGGAAGTCTCCATCTCCGGCACCGTCGTCGGTCGGGTGCAGGACCTGGTGAAGGAGGAGTACCTCAACATCCCCGCGCTGGAGGAGAAGCTGCGGGACATGAAGAAGCAGTTCGAGGACCTCCACGCCATGGCCCAGGACACCACCAACACCTTCAAGGGTGACGTGAACATCCAGGCCCACAAGGACGTGGAGTTCTCCATCATCAAGCGGGTGATGTTCAGCTGCGCCAGCGCCGGCTACAACAACATCAACTTCGCCACCCTGCAGAAGGGCGAGGCGGGCGCCGGTGGCGAGTCCACGGCTGCCGCCACCCCGTAACAAGCTTCGCTCCGGGCACTCTGCCCGAAAAGCCCGCGCCCCGCGCCTCGGACTTGTCCGGGCCGGGGCGTTGGTGTTTCCAGGGGACATGCACATGCACCTGCGCGCCGCGCTCTTCGACCTGGATGGGACACTGTTGGACTCGCTGCACGACATTGGCGCGGCGATGAACCACGCGCTCGCCAGCCAGGGCCTGCCCGTCCACCCGCTGGCCGCCTACCGCCACTTCGTGGGTGAGGGCGTCCAGGTGCTGGTGTCCCGCGCTGTGCCTGTGGACCGGGCGGAGCTGCATGCGCCGGTGCTCGCCGCCTACCGGGCCTTCTACGCCGAGCACATGCAGGACCACACCCGACCCTTTCCCGGTATCCCCGCGCTACTTGCCCGGTTGGCGGACGAGGGAGTGAAGCTGGCGGTGTTGAGCAACAAGCCCGACGCGTCCACCCGACGTCTGGTGGCGGACCTGCTGCCGGACGTGCGCTTCGGCGCCGTCTACGGCGAGCGTTCGGGGGTGCCTCGCAAGCCAGACCCCACAGCCGCGCTCAGCATCGCGGCCGAGCTGGGTGTGGGGCCTGGGGACTGTGCCTTCATCGGAGATACAGGGGTGGACATGGAGACCGCACGCGCTGCCGGCATGTACGGCGTGGGCGTCACCTGGGGTTTTCGCGGCGAGGAGGAGCTTCAGACGCATGGGGCTCGGGTGCTCGCCCGGACGTCGGACGAGCTGCTCCAGGCCCTCGTGGGCGCTCCCCGCGCCGTTACGCGACCCTGACGGGGAAGCTCCTCGTCTTCTCCTTGTCCTCGGCGCGGCTGTGCGCGGTGGCCGCGGCGATGAAGTGGCACACCCAGCCGAGCAGGCCGCCGGTACCCAGCCAGAAGCCCGGCGTGATGATGAGCCAGAAGAGACCCCGGAGGATGTCTCCATTGTAGAGCTGACCCAATCCGGGGATGAAGAACGACAGCACGGCGGCAATTCCAGGGCGGGACATGTGTTCGACCTCCTTGCTCCTCCCTACGAGGCTGGCGCCAGGCCATTGCATCCTTGGAACAAGGGTGAAATGGGCGACGTCCATCTGTCGGGTGGGCGGACAGGCGAGCAGAGAGGGCGTTTTCCAGGCGGGCCGGGCGGGATAGCATGCTGCCTCCGTGACGCTGGTTGGTCAGTGAGTACTTGGGGGGAACCACCATTCAGTCGCATCCACAGCGCCTCGACCGTTCTTCCGGGTACGGCCCTAGAGGTTTCGCCGAGATGCTCGGGCTGGCGGTCGTGTATTTCGTCACGGCCTGGTTCGGGCTGACGCAGGCGACCATCAGCGTGGCGAGCCCGGTCTGGCCCGCTACAGGGGTAGCGCTGGCGGGTCTCTATCTCCTCGGGATATCGCGATGGCCGGCCCTCCTGGTGGTGGCGGTTGCCACCTACATGGGGTTCGGAGACCTACCGTTGTCGGCCGCGCTGATCATTGGTGTGGGTGACACGCTGGAGGCAGTGCTGGGGGTGCTGCTGCTGAGGCGCCTCGGTTTCTCTCCCCTGTTCGCACGCACCCACGACGTACTGGCGTTCACCACCGTGGCTGTCACGTGCACACTGGCCAGCATCCTCCTGGGGACGTTGGGCCTCATGGTGGCCGGCCGGCCCCCCGCGAGTGGATTCGCCCTCACGGCCTGGGTGTGGTGGCTGGGCGACGCCATGGGGGCGCTGGTGGTGGGCTCGGCGGTGCTGCTGCTGTCCCGGCGGCACCCGGAGCCGCGCTGGCGTGAGGCGCTGGTGCTGGCGGGGTTCACCCTCGCGGTGGGCCTGTGGTCGTTCAGTGGATGCCGCCAGGGGCCTCCGGTGTCCTACGCGCAGGTGTTCCTCCTCTTTCCCCTGGTCGTCTGGGCGGCGCTGCGCTTCGGGTCTCATGGGGCGGCGCTCTCCACCCTCCTCATCGCGGCGGTGTCCATCTGGGGGACCCTCGCGGGCCATGGCCCGTTCAGCTCGACGACCCACGGGCCAACGGTGGACCTGCTGGAGCTGCAGCTCTTCATGGCCGTCGTCGCCTTCACCGGCCTGCTGCTGGCGGCGGCGCGCACCGAGCGGGGCCATGCCAACGCACAGCTGGAGCTGCTGGCTACCGCCGTGCGCGGCGTGCGCGAGGGCGTGCTCATCTGCGAGGTGCGCCCGGGCGAGGAGGCTCGCTTGGTGTTCGCCAACGAGTCCTTCCAGGAGATGGTGGGCTGGAGGCACGAGGCGCTGGTGGGTCGCACGCCCTGGCAGCTGTGTGGGACCGGGATGGAGCCGGAGGTCGTGCAGGGAATGGAGAAGGCGCTGCGCGAGGGAGGCTTCTTCCGGGGCGAGGTGGTGCTGGCGCACAAGGACGGCTCGCGGGTGTACAGCGAGATGCAGCTGTCGCCGGTACGCGACGCAACGGGCCGGGTCGCGCACTTCGTGGCCACCCACCGGGACGTCACCACGCAGAAGCTGCTCCAGGCGAAGCTGGTGTCCGCCGAGCGCATCGCCGCGGTGGGCACGTTGGCCGCGGGCGTGGGGCATGAAATCAACAACCCGCTCGCCTACCTGGTGCTGAACCTCGAGGGCGCGGAGCAAGGCCTGAAGAGGGGGCCGGAGGGGCTCGCCGAGGCCCGAGCCCGGTTGGAGTGTGCCCGCGAGGGCGCTGAGCGCATCCGCGTCATCGTGCGCGATTTGAAGGTGTTCAGCCGACAAGCAGGGGAGGAGCGCGCCATGCTAGATGTCAACGAGGTGGTGGTCCCCGCGTTGCGAATGGCGGCCCACGCGGTGCGACCGCGTGCCCGTCTGGTGGAGGAGTTTGGCCAGCCGCCTCGGGTGATGGGCAGCGAGGCGCGGCTCGGGCAGGTGATGCTCAACCTGCTCGTCAACGCGCTGCAGGCCATCCCCGAGGGCAATCCGGAGAAACACGAGGTGCGCGTGCGCACTGGCAGCGACGCCGCGGGCCGCGCCCTGGTGGAGGTGTCGGACACGGGCTGTGGCATGTCCCCCACCGTGCAGGCGCAGATCTTCGACCCCTTCTTCACCACCAAGTCGCCCGGAGAGGGCACCGGGTTGGGGCTCGCCATCTGTCAGCAGATTGTCCAGGCCCACGGTGGCGAGCTTCAGGTGCGCAGTGAGGAGGGCAAGGGCTCCGTCTTCACCGTGCTCTTGCCCGCCGCCGAGGCAGCGTCCGTTCCTGCTCCCGTGCCCGTGGCGCCCGCCCCCGAGCCCACGCACCCTCCCCGTCGGCGCATCCTCATCATCGACGACGAGCCTCGCCTGGCGCAGTCCATGCGCATGCTTATCGAGCCGTCGCACGACGTGTTCGTCACCACGCGCGGCGCCGAGGCCCTGGCGTGGGTGGGCGAGGGCCAGCGCTTCGACCTGGTGCTGTGTGATTTGCAGATGCCAGGGACGACGGGGATGGACGTCTACTCGCACCTGCGCGCGCATGCGCCGGAGATGGCCGAGCGGCTCGTCTTCATCTCCGGAGGAGCCTACACCCAGGCCACGCGCGACTTCGTCCGCTCGGTGCGCAACCGGATATTGGAGAAGCCGGTGCGGCCCGACGAGCTGCTGGCCACCATCGACGAGGCGCTGGCCGAGAACGCGGCCTGAGGCGCCCCGGAGGTCCGCTTCAGACGCGCAGCCACTTGCGGGCGGTGGGCCCGAAGAAGCGCATCACGCCGGACACCGCGAAGAAGCGCACCGAGCGCCCCAGCACCGCCGCCAGGAAGAAGCGGTCCAGCGGCACGCCCACCATGCCGCTGCCGATGGCCACCACCTTGAACGGGGTGGGCAGCACCGAGCACAGCAGCGCGAGCGCCCAGAAGTTCTGCCCCAGCAGCTCGCCCAGCGTCGCGTCGATGCCGAAGCGCTGGATGCGCATGTTCAGGTCAATGTGAAGGAAGCTGACGGCGCCCTGGCGGAGCAGGTCTCCCAGGTAGTACCCGATGAAGCCGCCGAAGATGCTGGCCACCGTGCCCAGCAGTGCGTAGCGGAACCACTTCTGCGGCTGTGCGAGCACCATGGGCACGAGCAGCGCGAAGGGAGGAATCGGGAACACCGAGCCATCGACCACGGACACCAGGAGCATCGCGGCCACGGCGTGCTTCGTGGAGGAGAGCGCTTCCACGCGCAGGTAGAGCCGGCGGTACCAGGAGAGCTTGGCCGGAGGAGCAGCCACGGGCATGGGGTCGGTCATTTCGGGCGCGCACCCTAGCGGAATGGGGAGACTTTACCAGCCTTGCGTCCCTGGACTGACGTCTGCCTGGCGGCTGAGGATGCGCCGCGTTCACCCGGCCGCTATTACCGGGTTACGGTGCTTCCTCCATGACGACGGCCCTCGAACGTATCGAGCGTACAACCCAGGCGCTGAAGGTCTTCCCGCTGCCCTCCGCGGTCCTCTTCCCGCACGCGGCTCTGCCGCTCCACATCTTCGAGCCGCGTTACCGGGCCCTGGTGCGCGACGCGCTGGCCGGGGACAAGGTGATGGCGCTCGCTCAGCTAGAGCCCGGGTGGGAGGGCCAGTACGGTGAGCGGCCACCCATGCTGCCGATGATGTGTGCCGGGCTCATCATCTGGCATGAGGAGCTGCCAGACGGGCGCTACAACATCCTCTTGCAGGGCGTGGCACGTGCTCGCCTCCTCTCCGAGCTGCCCTCCGAGAAGCTGTACCGCGAGGTGCGCGTGCAGCTGTTGCCGGACCCCGTTTACCAGGGGCCAGAGGAGGAGCGGTTGCGTCAGGCCGTCTTTGAGCTCGCAGGACGCGTGCCCGCCTCCTTCGCTGAGAACCTCCTGCCGGTGGTCGCCCGTACCCAGGGAGGGGCCCTGGCTGACGTGGTGGCTGCCGCTGTCATCCCGGAGCCGGAGCGCCGCCAGGAGCTGCTGTGCGAGCTGGATGTGCGCAAGCGGCTCGAGTCAGTGCTGGACGACGTGGGGGAGCTCATCGCCCGCCTCAGTCCGGTGAAGCCCGTGGGGCCCTTGAACTGAACGCGGTGGCTTTCGCCTCGAAGCCCTGTTGAATTCCTTGCGCGCCGCCCCTCACGGGGCGTCTGCTAGCGCCCTATACCCGGAGGAACACCTTTCATGCGGCTCGTGAAGATTGGGCTCGCCAGCGTCAACACCACTGTGGGCGCTTTCGCTCGGAACGTGGACAAGGCGCTCGATGTGGCGCGCCGGATGGCCGCCGACGACGTCACCGTGGGCGTCTTTCAAGAGCAACTCATCGGTGGCTACCCGCCCGAGGACCTGGTGCAGTGGCAGGGCTTCGTCGAGCACCAGTGGCCCCAGCTCGAGCGCTTCGCTCGCGAGACGGCCTCGCTGCCCACCCTGTTCCTCGTGGGCGTGGCAGTGAACCACCAGGGCCTGCGCTACAACTGCGCCGCGCTCGTGGCTGGAGGGAAGATTCTCGGCCTGGTGCCCAAGGAGAAGCTGCCCACCTACAACATCTTCTACGAGGGGCGCACCTTCTCGCGCGGCGCCCCCGGCATGCACGAGCAGTATCGAGGCATCCCCTTCGGCGACTACCTCTTCCGCTTCGACTTTGGCCTCATCGCCCCCGAGGTCTGCGAGGACATCTGGAGCGCGGATGTCCCCATGCGCCGGCGCACCTACTCGGGTGCCGAGCTGGTGGTGAACCTGTCCGCCTCGCCCTTCCGCGTGGGCCATGGGGACACCCGGCGCGAGGTGCTCGCCACGCGCGCGTCGGACCACCAGTGCACCATCGCCTACTCCAACGCGCTGGGCAGCAACGACGGCATCATCTTCGACGGGGGTGGCTTCATCTACCAGAACGGCAAGCCCGTGCTGGAGGAGCCGCGCTTCCAGGAGGGCTTCGCCGCGGCCGTGGTGGACCTGGACCGGACCCTGCGCTTGCGCGCGGAGAACACCACCTGGCGCAGCGATCGTGAGTCGTGGTTGCGCGAGGGCGGCAAGCTGGTGCCCACCATCGAGTGCACGAGCGCCTTCACCAGCCGGCGCGAGAAGCTGCGCTACCCGGTGCCCGCGCACCGCAGCTTCTTCCTCCCGGGTCCCGACACGCGCCGCTCCCCCCGCGAGGCCCTGTGCGAGGACATCCTCGACGCGCTCTCGCTGGGCATCGGCGACTACTTCGAGAAGAACCGCGCCTTCAAGGTCATCGGCATCGCGCTGTCGGGTGGACGCGACTCGCTGCTCACCCTGCTCATTGCCCACCGTTACGCGAAGCGGGCGCGGCCGGACAACCCCGGCAGCCTGCTGCGCGCCTTCTACATGCCCAGCCGCTACTCCAGCGATGCCACCCGCGACGCGGCGGAGACCATTGCTCGAGACCTGGGCGTGCCCTTCCAGGTGGTCCCCATCGAGGAGGCCTTCGAGCGCGAGCTGGCCATCGCACGCACCATGCTCGCGGGGGCTGAGGTGACGCCCATCACCGAGCAGAACGTCCAGGCCCGCCTGCGCGCCCAGCGCATGTGGAACTGGTCCAACTCCAGCGGCGGCCTCTTCCTGCAGACGGGCAACATGAGCGAGCGCGCCGTGGGTTACACCACCACGGGTGGAGACCTCATGGGCGCGCTGGCCGTCATCGCCAACGTGCCCAAGACGGTCGTCATGTACCTGCTGGACTACCTGCTGGAGCAGACGGGCTACGAGGGTATCCGCAAGGTGCTGGCCAAGCCGGCCGGGCCGGAGCTGGCGCACAACCAGGTGGGCGAGGAGGAGCTGATGCCCTTCCCCATTCTGGATGCCTGCTTCTACCTGTTCGCCGGAGAGAAGATGGTGCCCGCGGAGATGCTCCTCGCGCTGGAGGCCATGTTCCCCGAGGTGCAGCGCGAGCGGCTCAACGGCTACGTGGAGAAGTTCACCCGCCTCTTCCTCCAGTCCATCTACAAGTGGGTGCAGGCCCCGCTGTCACTGCACATCGGCAACCTGGACCTGGACCGTGAGCGCGCGTTGCAGCTCCCCGTCGTGACGAGCAGCGACTGGACGCGTGGGTAGAGTTGTCGTCGTGGGGAGTGGCCTGCTGAGAGGTTTCTTTCACCCATCAGTCAGCGGGCCACTCACTAAGCTGTTCACCCCTCTCGTCTGTGCCAGCTGCCCTCGCCTGGCTGGGTGCTTCCCGAGCGGGGTCCCGTCACATGTCTGGGGTTGTCCCGTGCCTTGCCGGATGTCTTCCCGGTAACGAAGTTTTCGTCAGTCACCTGACGGAGGGTACGGATGAAAGTGAAAATTCTCGCGGGCCTCGTGACGGCGCTCTTCTACGGCGGGGCTGCGATGGCTCAGGATGTTGACGACTCGAACCTCGGGAGCGAGCAGCAATCGCCGGACAACATCGGCGGCTCCGGTCAGGATGATGCTGTCATCCTCGATCAACAGGATGTCGCACCCGTGCCCGGCTCCGACATCCAGGACCAGGGCGTGGGCGGCTCCGGAGATCAGGGCCTCTCGGGTGATGTGAACCAGGACGCCTTCGGCGGCTCGGGCCAGGTGGGCCAGGGCCATGCCAAACCCGGTATCCCCATGCAGGGCCAGGGCGGCGTGACGCTCTACTGCACTCCGGTGGACCAGCAGTCCACGGGCGGGAGCGGGATGATCCACAGCGACCCGCAGTCCTCGCTGGAGCGTGACTACGACGTGGGCTCGGTGGACGTCGCCCCTGCTCCGGATGATCAGGCCTTCGGTGGTTCCGGCTACGAGGCGCAGCCGAAGGACCAGGGCCAGGATAAGGGAGACATGCGCGGCCTGTCCGTGCTCATCGGCGGCGGTGTGGAGGGCTACACTGGCGGGCTGGCTCCGGAGATCAACCCCGGCGCGACCGCGGGCGTGACGGCGGCCCTGCGGCCCAGCAAGGTGTTCGGTCTCGAGCTCGGCTACAGCGGCGCGGTGAACAACCTGGAGACCGACGTGGGCGGCACCGGCCCGGACATCGTGCGCAACGGCGCCGTGGCCAACGTCACCCTCGGCCTGACCGCGGCCCCCATCCAGCCCTACGTGCTCGGTGGCTTCGGCATGAACTGGTACAACGTCCGCAACGGCGAGGCGCTCGGCTTCAGCGACGACACCAATTCGCGCGTCCCGGTGGGCGTGGGTCTGCGCACGCACATCGGTGACTTCACCGCCGACGCGCGCGTCAACTACAACTTCCTCATCGCCGACGACTTCGCGGCGGGTGTGGACCAGGGTGATGCCGGCACCGGTAGCTACAACGGCACCATCAACCTCGGCGGTACCTTCTGAGTGGATGGTGTGATGGCGGTATGACAGTCCAGCGGCGCGGTGCCTCAACGAGTGGGCGCCGCGCCGCGTTTTTCCTTTCGAGAGGGCAGCGCGCGCGGACCTGGCGCGTTAAGGTGTTGGCTTTCACGGGAGACAGTTCATGAGCTTGAAGGTGGAAGACCTGAAGGTGGGGACGGGCGCCGAGGCGACTCCGGGGAAGACGGTGACGGTGCACTACGTGGGCACGCTCACCAACGGCTCGAAGTTCGACAGCAGCCGCGACCGCAACGAGGGCTTCACCTTCCCGCTCGGCGCGGGCCGCGTCATCAAGGGGTGGGACCAGGGCGTGGCGGGCATGAAGGTCGGCGGCGTGCGCAAGCTCACCATCCCGCCTGAGCTGGGCTATGGCGCGGGTGGCTTCCCGCCCGTGATTCCCCCTAACTCCACGCTCGTCTTCGAAGTGGAACTGCTGGCGGTTCGCTAGGAGGCCCCCATGGCCACACTGGAAATTGGCAAGGAGAACTTTGAGTCCACGGTGTCCAAGCAGGGCATCGTGATGCTCGACTGGTGGGCGGCGTGGTGCGGCCCGTGCCGGGCCTTCGCGCCCGTCTATGAGAAGGCGTCCGAGAAGCACGCGGACATCACCTTCGGGAAGATCGACACGGACGCGCAGCCGGAGCTCTCCGGCATGTTCCAGATTCGCTCCATCCCCACGCTGATGATCTTCCGTGACGGCATCATGCTCTTCGAGCAGGCCGGGGCGCTGCCGGCGCCGGTGCTGGAGGAGCTCATCGGCAAGGTGCGCGCGCTCGACATGGACGAGGTTCGTCGGGAGATCGAGAAGCGCAAGAAGGAGCAGGAGCCGCAGGCCTGATGATGGCTCCGAACGCCGTTCTCTTCGACATGGATGGCGTCCTCGTGCGCAGCGAGGAGGCCTGGCTGAGGGTGCTGGAGGACGCGGGACGGCTCTTCCGGGGCAGCCCGGTGACGCGCGAGGAGTTCGCGCCCACCTTCGGGCAGGGCACGGCCGAGGACGTGCGCGTCTTTGGCCTGCGCTGCACCCCCGCCGAGCTCGATGCCTTCTACGTGGAGCACCTGCCGCGCTACGCCGGCGAGGTGTGGGTGAACCCGGATGCGCGTGCGCTGCTGGAGGCCCTGGCCTCGCGTGGCGTGCGGCGAGCGGTGGTGACCAACTCGGTCTCTGCTCTGGCCCGGACGCTGCTTGGGGCCGCACGCCTGCTCGACTACTTCGAAGTGCTGGCGTGCTCGGACCTGGTGGCCAACGCGAAGCCGGCACCGGACCTGGTGCACTACGCGCTCGGCCGGTTGGGTGTGGCGCCGGGTGCGGCCCTCATGGTGGGCGACTCGCGCTTCGATCGGGGGGCGGCCGGGGCCGCGGGCGTGCGCTTCGTCGGGCTGGGACTGGACGGAGATGCGCGCATCGAGCGGCTGGGCGAGCTCTTGCACTTCACGGATGCGCGCATCCCGGGTTGAACCGGTGTGAGTTCGAAGGCGAGGGCGAGCGTTTGAAGTGGCGCTCCCCCCTTCACTCATGGAATCGCGATTCGTTGCGCCACGGTGAAGCTGCCGAAGGGCAGGTTCGAGTTATCCGGCTGGTACTTGGAGACGCTCACACTGTAGGTGCCCGGCATCACCTGGATCGAGAAGGAGAAGTCCTTCGCGCTGCACGGGATGAAGGTGGTGGCGGTTGTACCGTAGGTCGTCTCGGTGAAGGAGACGGAGGCCGTGACGTCGTCGCAGGAGGCGGACTGCTGCGGGGTGGCTCCATTCAGGGTCACCTTGCCACTGACGGTGACGGGCCGAAGCGCGGCCTCGACGTTGCTCGTGGGGCCGGTGACTTTGAGCTCTGGAGTCGCGACGAAGGTGCCGCTCGGCAGGTTCGTGTCATCCGGCCGGTGTTCAGAGACGCTGACGCGGTAGGTGCCCGGCATCACCTGGAGCGAGAAGGAGAAGTCCTTCGCGTTGCACGGGATGTAAGTGGTGTCGGTTTTGCCATGGGTCGTCTCGGTGAAGGTGACGAAGGCCGCGACGTCGTCGCAGGAGGCGGATTGCTGCGGGGTGGCTCCATTCAGGGTCACTTTGCCACTGACGGTGACGGGCCGAAGCGCGGCCTCGACGTTGCTCATGGGGCCGGTGACTTTGAGCTTTGGAATCGCGACAAAGGTGCCGCTCGGCAGGTTCGTGTCATCCGGCCGGTGTTTAGAGACGCTGACGCGGTAGGTGCCCGGCACCACCTGGAGCGAGAAGGAGAAGTCCTTCGCGCTGCACGGGATAAGGGTGGTGGCGGTTGTGCCGTGGGTCGTCTCGGTGAAGGTGACGGTGGCCGCGTCGTCGTCGCAGGAGGCGGATTGCTGCGGGGTGGTTCCATTCAGTGTCACCTTGCCACTGACGGTGACGGGCCGAAGCGCGGCCTCGACGTTGCTCGTGGGGCCGGTGACTTTGAGCTCTGGAATCGCGACGAAGGTGCCTTGGGGTAGGTTCCATTCAGACAGTCGCTGTTGAGAGACGCTCACACTGTAAGTGCCCGGCATCACCTGGAACGAGAAGGAGAAGTCCTTCGTGCTGCACGGGATGAGGGTGGTGTCGGTTGTGCCGAGGGTCGTTTCGGTGATGGTGACGGTGGCCGCGTCCCTGTAGCAGTAGGTCAGCTGCGGTGTGGCTCCGTTCAGGGTCACCTTGCCACTGACGGTGACGGGTCGGAGATCCAAATTCAGTTGTGCCGGGTTTCCACCCACGCAAATACCCTGTCCGTTGCAGGTGTACTCATGGGGACAGCTCACCGCGCAACTCGCACCACAGACGTTGGCTACGCCTCCTCCGCCACACGTGAGCGAACCGGTACACCCGCCGCAGGTGATGTCTCGGGTCATGCCACAGCTATCCACTACGGTGAGCGAGCCGCATTGTGCCGCGTGTTGGGCGCACAGCTCGGCATTGGATTGAACGTCACATGGGGTGTCTGGCCCCGTCTGCTCGACGCATGCAGACACGCCCATGCTGGCTACCAGCAAGGCCAACATCCTGGGCAACAGCTTCCATGTAGATTTCGCGCGCATTCGATCCCCCAGCATTCCGCTCTTTTCATTGTCTCACGCCCATGACACGTCTTCATGAAGGACGAGGCACGCTGTGGCTGCGTGTGGAAGACCTGACCCGGCCCGTTGCCTGTTAGGATGACACCGCTCGGGTGGGGTGTGTGGAGAGGTGCAGGTCAGAAGCTGGGTGAGGATGGGGCCCGACAGGAAATCCGGAGGCAGCTCCGGACGTTGCCCGAGGAGGAGGAGCGGAGATGGGGAAGGGGAAGAAGCCAGCGACCTACGAGGACATCGAGGCGCTGCCAGTGGGGTGGGTGGGGGAGATCATCGCCGACGAATTGGTGGCCTCACCGAGGCCGGCAATGGGCCATGCGCGGGTGACGTCGGTGCTCGGTACGGAGCTGGGGGGACCCTTCGATTTGGGAAGAGGAGGACCCGGCGGCTGGTGGCTCTTCGACGAACCGGAGATTCACCTCGGTCGTGATGTGCTGGTACCGGACCTCGCCGGCTGGCGCCGGGAGCGTCTGCCGAGGCCGCCCGCTCCCAACGAGGCCTTCATGACCGTGGCTCCAGACTGGTTGTGCGAGGTGCCCTCTCCCTCCACCGTGGCCATGGATCGCGGACGGAAGCTGCCGCTCTATCTCCGCGAGGGAGTGGGCCACGTGTGGCTCGTGGATCCGCTCGCACGCACCCTGGAAGTGCTCCGACGCGAGGCCCACGGCTGGTTGCTCGTGGCGACCTACACGGGGGACGAGTCGGTGCACGTCGAGCCGTTCGACGCGGTGGAACTCGGGCTGGGGTTGCTCTGGCTCCCCGAGGCCCGGCCCGAACCCTGAGCGAGGACGGTGGCTCGCCCTGAGTCCGGCCAGCCTGTGAACATTCGGGGAACCCCGCGTTTCAAGCAGGGCTGTTCTGAGGCAGGCTCGGGGCATGGTGTTGGAACAGGTCCGGTCCTGGTGGCGGGGCGAGACGTCGCAGCCGCTGCGTCCCTTGGTGGAGTGGCTGGGCCGCTGTCCGCTGCTGCTCGTGCTCCAGGCGCTGCCGGTGTCCATCGTCTGGGGCGGGTTTGATGCGCTGGGGCTGCCGAGTCTCTTCTTCCATGACGTGCCTCGGGTGACGTTCGTCGCGGGCTTCATGGCGGCGATGCTGCTGGGGCAGCTGTGTTTCATTGGCTACCTGTTGGACGCGGATGAGCCGTGGGCGCTGGCGCCCCGGCGGGGCAAGCCGGGTGGGGTGCCTCCCACCATTCGTTGGTACCTCTTCCGCACCGGCACCTATCCGACCTGGCTGGTGCTGCTGAGCATCCCGAGCCTCATCGATCGGCACTTCGCCTTCCTCTTCGGCGTGCTAGCTGGAATGGGGGTGATGTTGTTGCTCACGCGCGGCGCCGAGTGGCTGCAGCGCTGGTATGAGTCGGACCGGCAACGCCACCGGTGGATGCAGCGCATTGAAGAGTTGCTCTTCAGTCGGCGCCCGACGCACATCGTGGCGCTGCACGTGTTGCAGGCCGGGTTGCTGACCCTCTTCGTGTTGGGCTACCTGCTGGTGGCCGCGCACGTGGCCTTCACGGGGAACCACGGGTGGGTGTCACCGGCCGTGGTCATCTGCGTGGCGATCGGGCTGTGCGGAGCCGTCTACGGGGCCGTGCGTTTCTTCTTCCCGATGCACCACATGGGTGCGCTCGTCCTCTCGGGCGTCCTGATCGTGTTCGCCGGGCGTGGGTGCTCGGATGTGTCCTTCTACGACGAGCTGTCCCTGCCCCAGCCTCCCGTGTACGCGAGCACGAGCCTTGTGCCCCCGCGTGACGCGGGGCTGTTGGCGGATGACGCGGTGCTGAGTGCGTGGCTGGCGCGGATGCGGACGGAGCCTCCTCCAGGCGTGGCGTGGTCCACGCAAGGGGAGACGCAGCAGATGTCGGGGCGGACGGCGATGCGCTGCGAGCCGGGGCCGAAACCTCGGTTGGCGCTGGTGGCCACGAGCGGCGGAGGCATTCGCGCGGCGGCCTGGACGGCGCACGTGCTCTCGAAGCTCCAGGGCCCCGACGGCGTACCGGGCTTCCACCGCTACGTGCGCCTCGTCACCGGAGCCTCGGGCGGCATGGTGGGGGCGGGCGCGTGGGTGGCGGGGCTCCAGCGACAGGGCCTGTCGGACCCGGTGTCGCTCACGGAGATGATGCAACAGGACAGCCTCTCGTCGGCGGCCATCGCGCTGCTGCTGCCCTTCGGCGACAACCGCGGGCGGTCACTCGAGCAGGCCTGGGTGAAGTACACGAACGGCCTGCTGGGGCGCTCCTTCCAGGAGCTGCGCGCGGGTGAGGCGGAGGGTTGGCTGCCCTCGCTGGTGTACTCGCCCATGCTGGTGGAGGATGGGCGGCGGCTGCTGGTGAGCAACCTGGACCTGTCGGCGCTGACGGCGTCCGAGGCGAGCACGCTGGTGGTGGAGCGCAACGGCGACGAGCCTCGCGAGGGTCAGCGCGCCCTGCTGTCTCTGTCCGGGGTGCAGCTCTTCCAGCTCTTCCCGAACAAGCAGTCCGTGTTCTCGGTGGCGGCGGCGGCGCGGATGAGCGCGTCGTTCCCCTACGTGAGCCCGGCGAGCGCGCTGCCCACGTCGCCACGCGTGCGGGTGGTGGACGCGGGCTACTACGACAACTACGGGGTGGACCTGGCGGTGATGTGGCTGCACACGCATCGCGAGTGGGTGCGCGAGTGCACCTCGGGCGTGGTGCTCATCCAGATTCGTGATCACCTGGGCAACGGTCGGCGCACGAAGTTGCAGGCGGCTGGAGCGGGCGAGCTGCTGGGCGGGCTGATGTCGCCGGTGGAGGCGGTGCTGCGGGCGCGCGAGTCCAGCATGTCCTTCCGCAACGACGAGCTGCTGAGCCTGGTGCAGGACGAGCTGAACGGGGGCGCGCCGTGCTTCTTCACCACTGCCATCTTCGAGTTCAGCGAGACGGCGCCGCTGAGCTGGGCGCTGACGACACACGACACGGCGCAGCTGGAGCGCGCGGCGAGCAGCCCGGCCCTGCAGTCGCGGGTGGACGCGGTCCGCGAGTGGCTCACGGCGGACCCCGAGGCCCGGGAGCGAGCCCGCGTGCTCGGCCTGTGTCCTGGCGGGCGCGCGTTGATGCCTTGAGCCGGAGCGTGCCCCGGCTCTCTCCTCACACGCCGGGGATGATGGGCCTCAGCGCTGCGGCGAACTCCTCCTCACCCTCGTAGACGGGGTGGCGCACCCACGTCCTCGCCTCCACGCCGCCTCGGAGCAGCTGCGTGCCGCTCTCGGGCTCGAACGTCCACTCGGGCACGTCGCCCACCAGGTATTCCACTCCCCACGGTGAGGCACACTCCTCCCAATCCTGCTGGGGAAGGTTTCCCCACGGGTAGCGCCGTCCATCCGTTCCCCGGGCCGCCATCTCCCACTCGTCCGCCGTTGGGAGACGGATGTGTGCTTCTTCGATGTGAGAGAATTCCGCACAGAGCCGCTCGGCCTCTTTGTAGGAACCGAGCCACACCTGTTCGTGGTCAAGCACGACACGGGTGGGTAGCGGATTACCCACCCACTTGGCCAAGGGGCGGTCCACGGGGACCTGGGCCACGAAGAAGCCCGGGGAGGACGCCTGGCGGGCGGGATTGGCGCCCAGCCAGTGCTTCACGGGAGCCACCCAGCGCAGCGGCAGCCCCGAGCGCTGCAGGTAGAAGCGACCCTCCTGCTCCACCACCCCGGGAGGCAGCCGCGTCGGCCGCTCCGCGGGCTCCAGGGGCGTGGTGAGCGAGTGGAGCAGCATCGACGCCGCGTCCGTCACCTCCAGCTCTCCGGCCAGCAGGCGCCACAGCGGCTTGAGCGGATCCCTCCCCGGCACGCTGTCACCTGGGTAACGGCGCTCCTGGAGGTACCGAATGACCCCTTGCCAGAGCTGCTCCAGGAAACGGCGCTCCCGGGGCTCGTCGACCTCCTGGAGCAGGGTGGGCATGTCAGAGCTCTGGAGGGCCGGCAGCACCTCGCGGGCGCGCAGCTTCGCGGTCGCCAGCACCGCCGTCATGCGCACTTCCAGGTCGGAGTCGCGCAGGGCGGCGCGCAGCACCTCGTCGATGCGGGGGTTGGAGCCCGGCTCGCGCATGAGCCAGCGCAGCGCCTGGCGCCGCTCCTCGAGGCTCGACAGGCCCCGGGCCAAGACGGTGTTCTCCTCGGTGGAGCCGGACTCCGGGGCGGAGGGGAGCGGGTGCGGCCAGACCCCAAGCGCCTGCGCTCCCGCCGTGCCCTTACCCACGAGCGACTGCACCCTCAGGGTGTACGGGCCGATGACCAGCTCGTCCTCGAACTTCAGCACCGCGGGATGGGCCACGGGCTTGCCGTTGAGCCAGGTTCCGTTCTTCGAGCCTTCGTCCAGCACGATGGCTGCTCCTTCGATGGCGACCAGCCGGCAATGGGTGCGCGACACGCTTCCGCTGTCGAGGACCAGGTCATTGGTGGGGTCCCTCCCGATGGCGATCTCTCGCGACGCCAGGGTCCCCGTCTTGGTGGTGCGCTCTCCGATGAGCCCGACAGTGATGTTGAACACGCGTGCTCCTGGGGTTGGAGGGCCGGTTCATCCGGCTGCTGGCCGAATTTCCAAGCACGACGCGTGCCAGCGGAGTCTCCCCAGGAACGATCCCGTTCCCCCAGGCATTTCGGAGCGCGGGGCCGGTCTCTTACCACCCCGCCACCGGCGGAAGCCTGTCAAAACTGCTATCAATCGTGACAGCAGGACTGAAGGCGGGGGACGCGGATGAAGACCGGGGACGAGGAGTCGAGCGGAGCGGGGGGAAACGGTCGGTCCTCCACTCCGGGTCGGCCTTCGCGCAGCAGGACCCAACACTCCGAACCGGCGAGCAGCACTCCGACCGAAGAGCTGGCCTTCGACACGCGCGGCGGAGAGTACCGAGAGCCCAAGGCCCTGCGCGTGCAGCGCGAGGGCATTGAGGAGTTGACCGTGCGGCTCTACCCAGACCGCTCCTATGTCTTCGGGCGAGCGCCTGAGTGCACGGTCGTCTTTCCTCACGATGCGGTGTCTCGGCAGCACGGACGGCTCGCGTTTCGCGAGGACCACCGCTGGGTGTACCGCGATCTCAACTCGAGGAATGGCAGCTACCTGGGACGCGAGGAGGAGCAGGGCCTGCTGGACCCCCGCCTGCACTTCCAGCGCGTAGGACCCTCGCGCGATTGGGTGCTCGAGGTCGGGGACGTGGTGTTGCTCGGCAATGGCAAGAGCCGGGTCACCCTGCTGGCGGAGGTGCCCCCCGAGTTGGTGGCCGGCGCTCGCGCGAAGCGGGACGCCTCTCCTGCCACCGTGCAGCTCGAGCGCTCCATTGAGCGCTGTGCTCGTCACCACCTGCCGGTGTTCCTGCGAGGTGACTCCGGCACGGGGAAGACCTTCATCGCGAGGGAGATCCACAGCCGCAGCGGGCTCGAGGGCAACTTCGTCATCCTCAACTGCGGGCGGTTGCCGCAGGACCCGGCCGCGCTCCAGAGTGAGCTGCTCGGGCATGTGAAGGGCGCGTACACGGGGGCGTCTATCGCGCGGGTGGGCAAGCTCTACAGCGCCAACGGGGGCACGCTCTTCCTGGACGAGGTGGAGTTCCTGCCCCGCCTCGCGCAGGACTTCCTCGTCGATGTGCTGGAGGGCTCGGGCAGCCTGGCGCCGCTAGGGGCTCCCGCGGACTTTCGCGAGCCGCCGCCGCGCTTCCGGCTCATCTCCGCGTCCAAGGCGCCGCTGCGGCAGACGGACTTGCGGCCGGACCTCGCGCAGCGGCTCGCGGCGGGGGACTTCATCATCCTCCCCACGCTCGAGGAGCGGCGCGAGGACATCCCGAACCTGGTGGAGACCTTCCTGCACCGCCTCAAGGTCGAGCAGCAGTACGACGCCGAGCTCACGCGCGAGGCCATCGAGTTCCTGCGCGAGGCGAGCTGGCCGGGGCAGATCCGCGAGCTGGAGTCGACGGTGAGGACGGTGGTGGCGCGCGAGGTGGCCCACCAGGAGCTGGAGGGACTCGCGCCCTATCGGACCCTCGTCACGCTGGAGGCGGTGAAGTCCTATCTGGAGCAGCGAGAGCTGGGCTTCGGAGGCACCTCCTCAGCGCCTACGAAGAAGCGGACGACTCAGCCCTCCGTGGAGTCAGTCGCGGCCGTGCGCAAGCGCCCCGGGGATTTGACCGAGCAGGACATCCGCGGGGCCTTGGAAAAGCACCAGGGCAATAAGACCCGCGCGGCCCAGGAGCTGGGCATCGCGCTCAACACACTCAAGGCCCGGATGAAGGCGCTCGGCGTCGAGTGAGGTCGCTCCTACCGCGTGACCACCTGATCTCTCCCCGCTTGCTTCGCCTGCACGCACGCCGCCTCCGCCGCGTCCAACAGGTTGCCGTAGGGCTCTCCCGCGCGCAGCCCCGCGACTCCCACGGAGACCGTGAGGTGGAAGTCGCCTGCTTCCGAGTGGAAGCGTCTCGCCGCGAGCCGGCGGCGCAGCCCTTGTGCGAGCCGCGCTCCCATGTCTGGCGTCACCGCGTAGAGGCTCACCGCGAAGGCGTCCCCCTCCATGCGGCCAATGGGCCCTCGTCCATCCAGCTCCGCCGCGAGCTCGTCCACCAACCCGCTCAGCGCCGCGTCCATGGCCTCGTGCCCTCGCGCGTCGTTGCCCTCCTGCGTTTCATCCGCGTCGACCCAGAGCACCGTGAGCGGTAGTCGCGCCAGGTGCGCGTCCGACACTGCCTTGGCCAGCAGTGATTCGAAGTAGGTGCGCAGGTACGCCCCTGTCAGTGGGCAGACTTGTGGGGCGTGTTCGCTCATCGTGCTTGGAACCCCCCCTGTGGGAAGATGGGCCCGGATACCCTCACCCCGAGGGAGAGGGAGGAGGAGTGGGCTCCTCAGCTTGCCTTGCGCGAGGCCGCCTTGGTTTTTGCGTGCGCCTTGTCGAAGCCCTCGTAGAAACGCACCGCGTGGTCCCCCACCTTCTGGATGTGCTGGTTGTTGAGGTACGCCGTGACCGGCGCTGACACCAACGGCATCGCCCTCCCCAACGTCTGCAGGCCTCCCTTCGTCAGCAGCACCTCCGCCACCTTCCCCAACACCCTCGGACTCGAGCGCTGCACCGGCCCCACTCCCGTCGTGTAGCCGTACAGGTCCAACAGCTCGTTGCGCGCCCGCTCGCTCTTCAGGTTCACCTTGTAGAGCGTGGCCAGGTCCACCAGCAGCGTGAGCTGCAGCCACGCCATCACCGTCAGGTCCGCCGGCAGCCCGAGCAACCCGAAGGCCCCACTGATGCCCCCCACCATGCTCGCCACGTGCTTCTTCTCGTCGATGAGGCGCTGGGCCCGCTCGCGTACTCCCGCGGACGGATAGCGCTGCTCCAGCTCCAACACCCGCTTGCGCGAGCGCGGCACCTCCTGCTGCACCAGGTCCGACAGCTTCGTGTCCGCCAGCCTCTTCAGCTCCGCCGGGGTGAACTTCTTCACCTTGTCGGCGATGGGGTCATAGAACGCCATGCGTCTCTCCTCCCCTCAGTAACCCCGCTCGGCGAGGTATAGGTCCACCAGTGCGCCTTCTTCGTACCAGGCGTGACGCATCTCCGCGTTGAACCAGCGCGAGTCCGGCCTCGCCGTGCGCACCTCGAGCTTCACCTGGTTGGGCGCCGTGTCGATGACCGCCGCCCGCGCCTTGCACGCCTGCCCCGGCTCGTCTCCGTAGCCGCCCTCCAGGCACACCTCGTCCCCCACGGCCAGCCGCCGCGTGTACTCGGTCCCCAGGTACCTTGCTTCGTCGCAGTGGCTCCGCACCGACGAGGTGCCGTGCTGCGCACACCGGTCCTTCAGCGGCGCACGCACCACCGGAATGGACCCCACGAAGGGGTCCTCGTCGTTGGGGTTGGGCCGGAAGGCCTCCCGGGTGGCGCTACAGCCCGCCAGCACCCACAGCAGGCCTGCACAGGCCCACGTCCACTTCATCGCGTCCTCGCCTCCGGGGCTCGGCAGCCCCTCCCTCAAGAATGGACGCACGAGCATGGCAAGCCCGCGCGGGAGCGTAAAGCGGCAGCAGACGCGAGCGTCCGGCGCTGCTCAGGCGATGCGTCGCGCCGGGCCCGGAATCTCCTCCGTCCGCCCAGGCACGATGCGGTTCTTCTCGTCCACGAAGACGACCGTCGGCTTCCACTGGGCCGCCTCGTGCTCCTCCACCTCGGCAAAGGTGGCCAGGATGACCAGGTCGCCCGGCTTGTTCAGGTGCGCCGCCGCGCCGTTGATGCAGATGACGCCGCTGCCCGCCTCGCCCTCCAGGGCGTACGTCTCCAGGCGGGTGCCCCGCGTCACGTTCCACACCGCCACCTTCTCGAAGGGGAGGATGTCGGCGGCACGCAGCAGGTTGCTGTCGATGGTGACCGACCCCTCGTAATCCAGATCGGCCTGGGTGACGGTCGCGCGGTGGATTTTGGATTTGAAGAAGATGCGGCGCATGGAGGGGCCCGGAAGAATTCGGCGCAACCGTAACGGGTGGAACGGCGGGGGACAACCTTCAAGAGCTTGCTTGCCTGGATGCCCCCCGCCAGAAACCGGTTAACGCCGGAAATTCAATAGCTGGGAGATGTCCAGGGGCACGTTTTGTGATCCCGAGACGAGCTGTCCGTCCCACTTGACCTGGGCATTGCCGCCCGAGCGCAGGGCGTTGGCCGCGGCGGCGGCGCTCAGGAAGTTGATTTTGAGGGGCAGGGTGAGCTGGCGGCTGTTGCCGGCCTCCAGCATCCCCAGGTTGCCGGTGGAGAGGTTACCCACATTGGCACCGGCCACCTTCAGGGCGCCGCTGATGCCCGCTACCGGCAGCGGGAAGCTGTTGCGGTTCTTCACCGTGAGGGGGAACTCCACCGTGGCGCCCTGGACGGTGACGTTGGTGATGCGGGGCGAGTCGAACTGCACCTGGGGAATCTTGGGGACCTCGAAGGTGCCCTCGTGCTCCAGGGGGAAGCTGATGACGCCGATGGGCGTCTTGATGCCGATGCTGCCCTGGGCCTTGTACGCGGCGCTGTCCTTGTTGAGGAACGTCATCACCACGGGGGCGATGTCCGCGAACTTCACGTTAGCGGGGAAGACGAGCTCGGACTTGCCGTTGGCGGCGATGTTGAGGCCCTTGGGCGGCGTGCCGGCCACCACCTGCTTGCCCTCGACGAAGAAGGCGTAGTTCACCGAGGCCAGGCTCAGCCCCAGCGGGTTGGGGTTGTTGAGCTGATAGACGAGGTCGACGGTGGCGTCGGAGAGCGAGGCCTGTGACAGGCGCGCCGTCTTGAAGGTGAGCTGCGGCTTCTTGAAGGCGCTCTTGAGCCACTTCTGCATCGAGGCGCAGCCGGCGAGCAGGGTCAGACTGAGGGTCGCGAGGACGAGGAGCGAGCGTTTCATCTTCATGGTCATGGGCTTATCAGCGGACGGGTAGGGGAGCCGAGCAATTCAAACCAGCTCGCTGGGTGAGCCGCCACCTGGAGGACGTGCGCGGGGTGGGTCAGGGGTGGTACTCCTGAGGACACCGTGAGAAATCACCTCGCCCGGATTCTCCCCGCCCTCCTCAGTGGCCTGCTGTCGCTGTCCGCCTGCACGCGCAGTGTGGCCCAGGAGCCGGTGCGCAAGATGGCGCTCACCCCGTGCCGGTTGGAGGGGGCGGGCCGGCAGGGCCTGTGTGGCACCTATGAGGTGTGGGAGGACCGAGCGGCGAAGCAGGGGCGCAAGGTGCCGCTGAAGGTGGTGGTGGTGCCGGCGCTCGCGGCCTCGCCGGAGCCAGACCCACTGGTGCTGCTGGCCGGTGGCCCCGGGCAGGGCGCCGCGAAGCTGGCCGGGCAGATGGTGCCCTTGTTGGAGCGCATCCAGCGCAACCGGGACCTGGTCTTCGTGGACCAGCGAGGCACTGGGGACTCGCGGCCACTCGAGTGCGAGCCGGTGCCTCCTGATGCGCCGCTGGCCCAACAGTTCGACGACACCTTCTTCGAGGAGGCGTTCCGCAAGTGCCTGGCCGGCTACGACGCGGACGTGCGTCTGTACACCACGCCCATCGCCATGGATGACCTGGACGAGGTGCGCGAGGCGCTCGGGTACGAGAAGCTGAACCTGTATGGCGTGTCCTACGGCACGCGCGCCGCGCTGGTGTACCTGCGCCAGCATCCGGAGCACGTGCGCACCGCCATTCTCGAGGGCGTGGCGCCTCTGTCGCTCCTGCTGCCCCTCTACGTCGCGCGCGACAGCCAGCGGGCTCTGGACTTGCTCTTCACCCACTGCGAGCAGGACGCGGCGTGCACCAGGCGCTACCCGGAGCTGCGCGGCCGCTTCGCGTCCCTGCTGGCCCAGCTCCAGAAGGAGCCGGTGCGCTCGCGGGTGGAGCACCCCCTCACCGGCGTGCCCGAGGACATCACCCTCACCTACGAGGGTCTCACCGCGGTGCTGCGCGGACTGCTCTACGTGCCCGAGGCGGCCTCCCTGGTGCCGCTGGTGCTGGACCGGGCCACCCAGGGAGACTGGCGCTCTCTTGTCGCCATCCACCAGAGCATGACGGGCAGCTACGACCGCAACCTGAGCCAGGGCATGTTCTTCTCGGTGGTGTGCTCGGAGGATGTGCCCCACATCTCGGACGAGGCCATCACCCGCGAGGCGAAGGGGACCTGGCTGGGCGAGGCGGGGGTGCGCAAGATGCTCGCGCCGTGCGCGTTCTGGCCGCGCGGTGAGCTGGCCAAAGACTACCGTGAGCCGGTGAAATCGGACGTGCCGGTGTTGCTGCTATCCGGCGAGTTGGATCCGGTGACGCCTCCCTCCTGGGCCGAGGACGCCAAGCGCACGCTGTCGAACAGCCTGCACGTGGTCCTGCCCGGCGTGGGACACGGGACGAGCTCCATCGGGTGCGCGCGCTCGCTGATGGCGGACTTCGTGACCCGCGGAAGCGTGGAGGGGCTCGAGCCGAAGTGCGGCGAGGGTCTCAAGCGTCCGCCCTTCTTCACCTCCTTCGCCGGTCCGGTGCCCTGACATGATTGAAGTGACGAACCTGCACAAGCGCTTCGGCGCGGTGACGGCGGTGGAGGACGTGAGCTTCCGCGCCGAGGACGGCGTAGTGACGGGTCTGCTCGGGCCCAATGGCGCGGGCAAGACGACCACGCTGCGGATGCTCTACACGCTCATCCGGCCGGACAAGGGCAGCGCGAAGGTGGACGGACTGGAGGTGGCCGAGCACCCGCTGGAGGTTCGCCGGGCCATCGGCGTGCTGCCGGACGCGCGCGGCCTCTACCCGCGCCTCACCGCTCGCGAGCACGTGCGCTACACCGGCGAGCTGCACGGCCTGTCCGGCGCCGCGCTCGATGCGCGCATCGCCGAGTTGGTGGAGCTGCTGGACATGAAGGACATCGCCGACCGGCGCACCGAGGGCTTCAGCCAGGGCCAGCGCATGAAGGTGGCCTTGGCCCGGGCGCTGGTCCACGGGCCTCGCAACGTGCTGCTGGACGAGCCCACCAACGGCCTGGACGTGATGAGCACGCGCGCGGTGCGCACGCTCATCCGCCGGCTGCGCGAGCAGGGGCACTGCGTGGTGTTCTCCAGCCACGTGATGCAGGAGGTGGCGGCGCTGTGCGACCGCATCGTGGTGGTGGCGCACGGGCGCGTGGTGGCGGACGGCACCCCGGACGAGCTGCGCGCTCGCACGGGCAAGGACAGCCTCGAGGAGGCATTCGTGACGGTCATCGGCAGTGACCAGGGGTTGATGCAGTGAGGGCGCTCCTTTCCACGGTGTTTCGCAAGGAGCTGCGTGACCACCTGCGCGACCGGCGCTCGGTGATGAGCGCGCTGGGCTTCACCCTGATGGGGCCGATCCTCTTCGGGGTGATGTTCACGGTGATGGCCTCCTGGTTCCGCAAGGACAAGCCGCTGGAGCTGCCGGTGACGGGGCGGGCGAACGCGCCGAGCCTCATCGCGTTCCTGGAGCGCTCTGGAGTGGAGCTGTCCGAGCCGCCCGCGGATTACGAGGCGCGCATCCAGGCGGGCAAGCTGGACGCGGTGCTCATCATCCCCGAGGACTACGGCAAGGCCTTCGAGGCGGGGCGCACGGCGGAGGTGCAGCTGGTGCTGGACAACTCGCGCAACCAGGCGCGCGCCACCGTCCGCCGGGTGGAGCAGTTGCTCAGCGCGTACTCGGGGATGCTGGGCTCACAGCGGCTGCTAGCGCGCGGCGTGGCGCCGCAGTTGGCCATGCCGGTGAAGGTGGATGAGGTGGACCTGTCCACGCCGGAGCGGCAGGCGGCCAACCTGCTCACCGTCATCCCCATCTTCCTGGTGTTCGCGGCCTTCTCGGGCGGGATGAACGTGGCCATCGACGCCATGGCGGGCGAGCGCGAGCGCGGCTCACTGGAGTCGCTGCTGCTCAACCCCGTTCAGCGCGAGGCCCTGGTGGCGGGCAAGTGGCTCTCCACGGTGGTGTTCGCCTGCGGGGCGGCGACGGTGTGCCTGGTGGCCTTCCTCCTGGTGATGCACCGGGTACCCTTGCAGGACCTGGGCGTGAAGGTGCGGCTGGACGCGGCGACGGTGCTGGGCCTGTGGGCCGCGGTGCTGCCGCTGGCGCTGATGGCCTCGGCGATGCAGATGTTGCTGTCCACCTTCGCGCGCTCCTTCAAGGAGGCGCAGACGTACATGCAGGTGCTCTCACTGCTGCCCACGGTGCCGGGCATGGCGCTGGTGCTGTCGCCCGTGCAGAGCAAGCCGTGGATGTTCGCTGTGCCCGTGCTGGGACAGGAGATGCTGGTGCAGGAGCTCATGCGCGGCGAGTCGCTGGGCGCGATGCCGTTCCTCATGGGCACGGTGAGCTGCTGCGTCCTGGCGCTCGTCTTCCTGGCGTGGACGGCCCGGCTGCTGGCCGACGAGCGCATCATCTTCGGCCGTTCCTGAGCCGCCCCCTCGCATCCGTGGACACCCAGGTCGTGATGACCGTGCCCTGGGCTGTCCACGCGAGTGCTGTCTTGGGCGCGCCGCTCAGAAGCACTCGTTGATGTAGCGGTAATCGGAGTAGGCGCTCGTCCTGCCGTAGGTGTTGATTCGGTCCCAGCCGCAGATGCATACCCACCTGCCCACCTCGTTGATGAGCTCGGGCTCGCTGTAGAAGACGAGCTCGTAGTCCTCGTTCTGGCACGAGGGGAGCGCATCCTCCCGGGTGGCGAGGTCCGACTGAGCACCGACGTCCACCTCGGTACCGCCGCAGCCCGCCGAAAGCAGGCCCACCATCAACAGCACGCCACCGATACACTTCGCTCGCACGCGTCACTCCCTGGATGTGAATTCCTTCAGTTACGGCGTAATCAGGATAACACATTTCACGGAGTGTCAGGGCTCGTGAGCACGGGCTTTGGCTGTGCCAGAGTGACTCGGGAAAGGGTCCACCCGCCCACAATCGGGACTTCGTTCTGTGTGCGAGTGATCCGTCGCACCAGGGGTCCGGGTGGCATGTGGGAAGCCCATAGCCCACCTTGTGAATCGAAATGACCCCGGAGCGAGAATTGAATCTCCTTCCCGCGCCGGCCTCCGTGGCCACGGCGTCGGGTGAACCCAGATTCGGTACCTACCAGGGCGAGCTGCCCCAGGTGGACCTCTCCCTGCTGAAGGGACGGTGGGCCCCCGCGGCGGCTCCCGCCCGACTGCTCAAGCGCAAGCGCTGGCATTACACCCTGGCGGCCACGCCCGAGGTGCTCGCGCTCTTCGCGGTGGTGGACGTGGGCTACTCGGCCAACGCCTTCGCCGTGGCGCTGGACCTCAAGGAGCAGCGGCCCCTCTGCGATGTCAGCTTCCTGGGAGCCCCTGGCCCGCTCGCCGAGGTGAGCGACAGGCCTGGCGCTGGGCTGATCGCCGCGTTCCGCACCCTGGGCGGACGCATCTCCGCGCGGCGTGGCGAGGAGGATGAGCGCTACCGCCTGCAGGTGGACGTGAGCCGGTTGCGCACGGGCAGCCTCCAATCCTTCCAGTGGAACGGCGACCTGCTGGTGGCTGGGGGCCCTCCGGCGCTGACGGTGATCGCCCCCGTGGAGGGGGATGGCTTCGTCAACGTCACCCAGAAGCGCAGCGGGATGCTGGCCTTCGGCAGCCTGGAGGCGGGAGGCAAGCGCTTCCGGTTGGATGGCGGCGTGGGCGGCACCGACTACACCCAGGGCTACCTGGCTCGGCACACCGCGTGGCGATGGGCCTTCCTGGCAGGCCGGCTGGCGGATGGCACACCGGTGGGCCTCAACCTCGTCGAAGGTTTCAACGAGAGCTCCGGTACCAACGAGAACGCGTTGTGGTTGGGCAACCGGCTCTACCCACTGGCCCGGGCGCGCTTCGAGTACGACCGAAGCGAGCTGATGAGCCCGTGGCGCATGAGGACGGTGGACGGCGCGGTCGACCTGCGCTTCCAACCCCTCTACGTCCACCGGGAGGATCACGACTTCAAGGTGGTGGTGAGTCACTTCGCCCAGCCGCTCGGGCTCTTCGAGGGCACTGTCCGGGTGGGCGGCCAGACGCACCGCCTGTCCGGAGTGCCCGGCGTCACCGAGGATCAAGACATGCTGTGGTGAGGGTCTCGTCGGCGGGAGCTATCCTTCTTCCCTGAGCGGTGATCCCACCCGCTCAGTTCCCCTCAATACTGGCGGTAAGGGGTTGGCGCGGTGGCTCATGCCGCGTCTGGAAGATGAGCTCCATGCGACTGACGATGTCTCGAGGATTGGGCGTGCTGTGGACAGGGCTGCTGCTCGTGGGGTGTGGCGATGAGGCTCCAGAGCCACCACGGCCCCCGAGCAGGCCCCTCTGGTCAACGGACAACCCAGCGGTGTCCAACAACAACCAGCCGCGGCTGAAGGCGAGCGTCGAGACGGATGCGGTCCTCGAGGTCTTCCTGGGCCCTGGCTGTGAGGGAGAGCCCCTCCAGCGGGTACAGAAGTCGGGCGCCTACTACACCGAGTTCTCACTCTCCGTTGAGGACAACTCCACCACGGTTGTCTCGCTCCGGGCCACCAAGGGTGACCAGGTCTCCGTGTGCTCCGAGCCGTTCACCTATACCGAGGACAGCATTCCGCCTGCGGCTCCGAGGTGGGCGGAGGGCAACCCGGTGCTGGTCAAGGACACCAGCACCGTCCTGCGGGTGCTCGCGGAGCCGGGGACCGCGCGTGTGGCCCTCCACCTGGGCGACGAGTGCGAGCCGTCCTGGTCGACCGCCGTCAAACCGGATGAACAAGGGGCGGCCTCTTTCTACCCGAGCGTTTCGAGCAACAAGAAGAGCCACTTCATCGCCCTGGCCCTGGACGAGGCGGGCAACGTCAGTGAGTGCTCGTCGGTCCACGTCGTCACCCACGACAGCAACCCGCCCGCGGCTCCGCGCTGGTCGGCGTCCACTCCCCGGATCGCCAACCGCAATGATCCCACCCTGACGGTGGACGTGGAGGTCGGCGCCCAGGTGGAGTTCTTCGCCAATGCGGACTGCACGGTGCCGGCGCTCGGGACCGTTACGGCGGGGGAGTCGGGTCAGGCCCTCTTCACGGTAACGGTGGCAGACGACAGCACCTCGTCCTTCTCCGCCCGAGCCAGGGACGCGGTCGGCAACCGGAGCGGGTGCTCGGAGGTCCTCAAGTTCATCGAGGACAGTCAGTCGTCCGCCGCGCCCTCGGGGCTCTCGCTCTCTCCTTCCTCGCCTGGTTCTTCCTCCTCCGTCTCCGTGAGTGGCAGGGCCGCCGGGGGAGATCCTCGTGCGCTCCTCTTCACCACCGAGGGCTGTGCGGGGACTCCCGTCGCGGAGGCGGCGGTGGCAGGGTCGGGCTCCTTCACCGTAACGACCTCTGTCTCCACCAACGCCACGACCTCCCTCTTCGTGGCCACGGAGGACGCGGCGGGGAATCGCTCGGCGTGCGTGGGGCCCCTGGTCTATCTGCAGGACAGCGTGCCTCCGTCGGCCGTGGGTGCGAAGGTGGCGAATGGCTCGGGGGCGCATC
Organism: Archangium minus; assembly: GCF_044360475.1. NCBI lineage: Bacteria > Pseudomonadati > Myxococcota > Myxococcia > Myxococcales > Archangiaceae > Archangium > Archangium minus. Next base: position 11,876,069 of record NZ_CP043494.1, on the reverse strand, counting down.
TGCGCTACCAGCGCGTCACCGACATCTTCGAGGCCAACTGGCGCGGCTTCTCGGACTCGAACGGCGTCGTGCTGTTCGAGCACGTGATCTCCGTCTCTTCCCGGTGCCAGGGGTACTTCACGGAGAGCCTGCACACCACGGAGCAGACGTCCACGCGGCTCACCGGCTTCTCGCTCTGGGAAGATGGACCCTTCTTCCACTGCGTGCGCGCGAAGGACGCAGCAGGCAACTGGAGCCCGTTCGTGGCGTCCGAGGGCTTCTGGGTGGACCTCACGCCTCCTTCCGTCGCGAGTGTGTCCCCCACGCAAGCCGCGGTGGAGGTGGACATCCTGGCGCCCATCCGCTTCACCTTTAGCGAGCCGGTGGATGTCTCCAGCCTCACGCCCGAGGGCTTCTCGTTGGAGGTGCGTGGCACGCGCGTGGCGACGACGATGGCCTGTGATGACTCGGCGACGAGTTGCGCCTTCACTCCCGTCAGCCCGCTGCCCTACCGCGAGACCGTGCGCGCGGTGCTGTCCGCCCCGGTGAAGGATCGGGCCGGATGGACGATGACGTCGACCTCGACTGTGGGCTTCACCACGCGTGGCCGGGAGTGGCAGCCGCCGCGCGAGGTGCAGTCGGTGCGGCCCGGACTCTTCCCGGACGTCGCCATCGATGGACAGGGCTACGCACTGGCCCTCTGGGTGCAGGACACCCCCCATGTCGCCTTCCGTCCCTTCGCCAGTCGCTTCTCGCCTCACGTGGGCTGGGAGCCAGCGCGCGAGCTCGACACCTTGCACCCGGGGGATGTGGAGCGCCCCGCTGTGGCGGTGAACGAGGCCGGTTTCGGCGTGGCCGTCTGGGAGCTTCATGTCGGCACGCAGGTGGACCTCTATGCTGTCGAGTACTCCCCGGGCTCGGGCTGGAGCACCCCCCACCTGCTGGAGACGCGCGCCGAGCCGGTGAGCACGCCGCGAGTAGGGGTGGATGCGCAGGGCAACGCGCTGGTTGTATGGAAGCAATCGGACGGCAGTGCGGAGAGCCTGTGGGCCGCTCGCCTCGTGAAGGACGGCGGGTGGAGCGCACCGCTGTTGCTGGAGTCGGAGCCGGGAGCCACCTCCGTGCCGGCGTTGGCGTTGGAGGGCTCCGGCCGAGCCCTGGTGGCGTGGTTGCAGCCTGACTCCGGGGGCACCGTGCGCGTCCGGGCCAGCCGCTTCGTTCCCGGCTCGGGGTGGACGCCGCCGGAGCAGGTCGCCTCATCCGGAGAGGGCTCCTCGGTGTCCGCCGCCCAGAGCGCGGATGGCTCGGCGTTCGTCCTGTTCCGCGGGCACGATGCCGGGACGGGCGGCTCCTCCCTCTACGCCACCCGCTTCGTCCCAGGCGAGGGCTGGCACGCAGGGGCCTCCGCGCTGGGCGACGCTCCACCGGGAGGAGATGACCCCATGGTGGCCATGGATCGCTGGGGCCGCGCGATGGTCTCCTGGACGGGGCCACGTGCCGGCGGCTCGACGGTCTTGTTGAAGCGCTTCACTCCCGAGAGTGGATGGCAGCCCGTGGCGTTGGACCGCGGCCAGTCCGTGCAACCCTCGGTGGCGGCGGACGGGCAGGGCAACTTCCACATCGTCTGGGTGGAGAACGTGAGCGGCGTGGACCGGGTGTTCGGGGCCCGCTACCCCGAAGGCGCCACCACGCTGAGTTTCATGGGGGCGCTCGAGCCTGTTCATGGAGGGACCTCGAAGCGACCGAGGGTCCGAGCGAACGGTGCGGGGGCCGCGGTGACGGTGTGGTACCGGGACAACGGTGGAGGTTTCTCCAGCAACCTTGTCTACGCCACCGTCTACGAATAGGGGGGTTGTACCTCCGAGAGTCTCGCCTGGCCTAGACTGGGGGTCCTGCTTCGGACCCCTCCATGAAATGCTCCCACTGCAGTCACCCCATTTCTGATGAGTCGCTAGGCTTCTGCACCGAGTGCGGCCAGTTGCTCGAGACCCCGGGGGGTGAATTCTCGGGGGGGGGCGAGCGCGACTTCTCCGAGGACTACAACGCGGGTGATTACAACCCGGGCCCCTCGTGGGATGCACCGCCTCCCTCGGCCGCCGAGCGGTTGGAGCAGCTGCTCTCCAAGGTGGCCGGGCCCGTCGGCGCCGTGGCAGGGCAGGTGGGCGGGGTCTTCCAGGATGTGCTGGACAACCCGCGCCTACGCTCGCTGCTTCCGGGGGGCTCCCTGACGCTGCTCGGCCTGGCGGTTGTGTGGCTGGCGCTGGTGCTGTCCTTGCTGCCATTCGTCATGGACATCGGGTTCATCAGCTCGTGGGTGATGCTCCTGATGGGCGTGCTGGTGGCCGTGAACGAGTGGCGCCTCATCAGCCAGCCCGAGGTGCAGGTGCCGGGCTCCGCGCCCCTCCGCCGCCTGCCCTCATCGCTCGAGAACCTCCCCGAGGACACCCAGCACCCAGCCATCGCGCAGGCTTTTGCCCTGCTCACCTGCACGTACGCCCTGTTGATGCTGGGCTATGGGCCCATCTCGCTGGTGTGGATGCTCGCTGCCCTGATGATTGGCTATGACCAGGGCCGCATCTACTTCGCGGAGGGTCCCGCGGAGGAGTTGGACCTGTACTCTCACGGTCCCCGGCTGCATCGCTGGGTGGTGGTGGGCGTCGTCCTCTGCTCCTTCTCGCTCCTGCTTGCGTGGGGGCGCAGTACCCTGCGCGCGCCCGGATTGTCAGGCGCGGAGCAGCCGCTCTCGGTGCTCACTCAGGGCGCGCTGCTGCTGCTCGCGTGCTCCGCCGTGAAGCACCGGGGCCTCTCCGCGCTGCACCCGCTCGCGCTCATCCTCATGGGCGTGTGGCTCACGCTCTGGTTCTTCCTGATGATGAGCCCCTACGCCGTGGGCCCGTGGTTCTACCTGCCGGGCCTCCTGCTGCTCGATGCCGTCATCGTGTTCCACCTCGTGCGGTTGGGCCGGGGGGACACTCCGGCCGAAGAGCCGGCCTCGGACATGGACATGCAGGGCTGAGCAAGAGCAGCCGTGAGGCTTTGCTGGGTTGATATGTCATTACATGCAAGATGTGTCGTTCTTGTGTAGTGCTCGTGTTGTGTCTTTGTAACCTCGGGCGACACGGCGATGTCTCGTTTGGTAGGGAATGGCTTCCACCCTTTCCTTTCGAGCCATGAAACCCACCCGTATCTCTTCCTTGATGCAGGCTGTATGGGCTTGCGCGCTCCTGGTCTGGAGCGTGACGCCAGCCCAGGCCGCCACGGCCCTCGTTACCCACGGTCGCTACCAATATGGCTACGCCTTCGATACGGCGTACCGGACCGAGGAGCAGCGGAGGCTCCTCGAGAAGCTGCCCATCGCCGGCTCGCCCATCGAGTTCGAGCAGGGGGCCCTCACCGACGGCGATGCCACGACGGGCGGTCGCGTTGCTTGGACCGGGAAGAGCGGCGCTCCCACGCGTGTCACCGTGGTGTTCGACTTGCTCCAGGACCTGCCTCTCGACAGGGTCGAGGTGGTGGCCCAGGGGCCCAACTCCTATTGGAGCGTCCAGGAGATGGAGCTCCACGATCGAGAGGCGGGCTCCGATGTCTTCCGCTCCGCGGGTCAGCAGTTCTGGCAGTCGGGCAAGACGGTGGTGTTCTCCCTGGGGGGTCGCAAGGCGCGCTTCCTCCGCCTCCAGCTGAAGCGGGCGCACTCCTTCGTGCACCTGCCCTTGAGCGAGGTCCGCATCCATACGACGGGAGCGGTTTCCACTTCGGGCGGGACCCCGGCCGACCTCACGCCGGAGCTCACCCGTGAGGCTCAGCTGGTGGACCGCTACGGGCAGTTCCTGTACGAGGAGTGGCCCGGGAAGATCTCCTCCGACGCGCAGCTGGTCGCGGATGCCGCGGCGGAGGCGCAGCGGCTGGCTCAGCCCCCGGCGAGCACCTCTCCCTCGGGCACCATCGGCTCGCCACCTGCCCCCCGCTATGCGTCGACGGGCTTCTTCCGCCTGGAGAAGATCAACCAGCGCTGGTGGCTCATCACCCCCGAGGGGGACCCCTTCTTCGTCATCGGCATTGATGGCGCGAAGTTCCTCGACGGCGGGTATGCGACGCCCGTCCACAACTCCGAGGGCAGCCGGCGCAAGGCCTTCAAGGAGTTGCCGGATCCCACCCAGTTCAGCGGCGCCTACACCACCTTGGATGGCAAGAGGTACGTCAACTTCGTGACGGCCAACCTCCAGCGGAAGTACGGCGCCGACTACAACGCCCAGTGGGCGCGGATGATGGACAAGCGGCTGCGCGCCTGGGGCTTCAACACCCACGCGAAGTGGACGCGGGATGACCGCATCGCCTTTCCCTTCATCTCCGTCCTCCGTCCGAGCAGCAGCGAGACGCGCAGCATCCTCTGGGCGCCGGACCCGTTCGACCCGGGCTGGGAGCTGGCGGTGGAGAACGGCGTGAAGGGCAACCTCGCCACCCTGCGGGACAACCCGCGCGTCATCGGCCATACCTTCGAGAACGAGCGGGGATGGGATCGCTCCGTGGTGGAGGCCGCGCTCAAGCTGGGCTCGGGCAGCGCGGCCAAGAAGGCGTTCATCGACTTCATGTTGGCCAGGAACGGAGGGCAGACGGCCGTCGTGGCGCGCAAGCTGGGGCTGCCAGAGACCACCACCGTGGACGGGCTCGTCGCTAAACCGGTCACCCATTACTCCCAGCTGGGGAGCGACATCTCGGACTTCCTCCGGCTGGCTTCGCGCCGCTACCACGAGGTGGTGCGGCGAGTCCTCAAGCGGCTCGACCCCAACCACCTCTACCTGGGTGGTTCTCTGGTCCCCACCTGGAGGAACTCACCGGAGTGGATTGAGGGCAGCGTGGAGTTCGTGGACGCCCTGAGCTTCGACGTCTACCAGAAGGACCCGTCGTGGATTTCGCAGTACCTCTCCCACGACAAGCCCATCCTGTTGCTGGAGTTCTCGTTCTCGGTGGTGGGGCGCGGCCTGACGGCCCACTCCCTCGCGTCCGCCGTCCCCCACCAGCGCTCCCGTGGCCTGCACTACCGCTACTTCGTGGAGCAGCTCGCCTCCAAGCCTCAGTTCATCGGCTTCGGGTTCTTCCTCCTCTACGACCAGGCGGTGACCCATCGCTCTCTGCCAGATGGCGAGAAGTTCAACATGGGGCTCATCAACCAGGCCGACCAGCCGTACGAGGAGATGCTGGAAGAGGTGAAGAAGACCCATCAGCGGCTGTATGACATTCACAGAGGCGTGCTGGCGCCAGTCGGTGCTGAAATCCTCTCGGGCGGCTCCGCCGCGGGTGCGCCATGAAGCGCCTGTTCCGGGATTGGAGGCCAGCGCCGGCTCCGACACGAACACCGGAAGAGCCTCCGACCAGGCCTGGAAGACGCTGAGCAGGTTGAACGCGCTCACGTTCCAGCCTGGAGGATGGCATCGTCGTCTTCAGCGGGAGCGCGGGTGTCGGGTTCAGTGGAGGTGCCGGCCTACGGGTCCGTCATCCTGCTCAACTGCGAGTGCAACTCCGACGGCGCGTGCAACAACTTCGAGACGGCATCCACCTGCCCCTCGGACTGTCATTGAGCTGCCGCCCCTCTTCGTTACCTGAGGGGGGGGGCCTGAACCTCATGTGGGGTTCTGTTAGAACTGCCGCGGATGAAGCCCGATGACAAGAAGCCGCGACCGGAGCAGGACCGCACGGACCAGAGTCTTCGCCAGGAGAGGGAGAAGACCGACGACGAGTTCAGCAAGAGGCAGGACTCCATTGAAGAAGATTCGGATGCGGTCATGCGGCGCGCGCGGGCCGACGCGGACGCGTCGCTGCGGGTGGCTCGGGAGAAAACGGATGACAAGCTGATGCGGAGCGAGGCCCCGCATCAGGAGCGCCAGAGCGTGGCCAGGGAGCGGGTCCAGGAGGACACGTCCCTCCGGGAGGAGCGGGCCACCACGGACGAAAAGCTTCGTGAGGAGCGCGCGGCACGTAAACGCGCCCTGGCGAACCTCCTCCGGCTGGAACGAGAGACGACGGACCAGCACCTGTTGACGGAACGGGCGCGCTCGGATGAAGCCCTGGCGGCGCGAGACGACTTCCTGGCGATGGTGAGCCACGATTTGAGGACGCTGCTCGGGGGCATCGCCATGCGCGCGGCCATGCTCGTCAGGAACGCACCCGAGGATGAGGCCGGACAGAGAACCCGCAGAGACGCGGGGAGCATTCAACACTTCACTGCTCGAATGAACCGGCTCATCGGAGACTTGCTGGACGTGGCCAGCATCGAGGCGGGCAAGCTCACGGTGGAACCTCGGCCAGAAGATGCGATTCGCCTTGTCCGGGAAACGATGGAGGTATTCCAGCCCACCGCATCGGCCAAGGGCATCTCGCTCGATTCGGACGTGGCCAGGGACTCACTGCTGGCCCGCTTCGACCATGAGCGGATCCTTCAGGTGCTCGCGAATCTCCTGAGCAACGCCATCAAGTTCACTCCCGAGGGAGGCAGGATTTCGATTCGCGTCGAGCCCGTGGAAGATGAAGTCCGGTTCTCCGTCATGAACACGGGCCCGGGTATCGCCGAGGAGAATCTGGGACGAATCTTCGAGCGCTTCTGGCAGGTCCGCCCAAGCGACAGACGAGGGATGGGCCTTGGGCTCTACATCTCCAAGTGCATCGTAGAGGCTCACGGCGGAAGGATATGGGCCGAGAGCAAGATGGATGTGGGCAGTACCTTCTTCTTCACCCTTCCGGGGGCGCGGACCTCCGGGTAACGGCGGGCATTGGGTTGCTGGGTGTGGGGTGCCCCATCACCCAGCAGGTTCTTCATCGGTTCACGGCTGACGCTTGAGCCAGGCGCTTACCTCGGACAGGGCTCGCTCTCGCAGGGCCACGTCCTGCTCCAGTCTCTCCAGCGTCTGCTCCGTGGCCTGCTTCGCCTCCTCCACCGGGTGGGTCGTCAGCAGCTTGCGCACCTCGTCCAGTTGCTTGCGCTCGCGCAGCGCTCCCATCGACTCCACCACTCGACGCAGCAGCATCGGCGCCCGGCCCGTCCTTCCCAGCACGTCCTCCCACCGCTTCTGCGTCTCCGCCCACCACGCGTCGCGGCCCGTCCGGTTGCTCATCAGCCCCATCATGAAGCTCGCCACGTCCTGCATCTTCACCTTCTCCGTGAAGAACAGCTTCTGCGCCTCCGCGGCCAGCGTCGGATCCTCGAAGGCCGTCAGCGCCATGAGGTAGCGCCGCTGCGTCGCTGGATCCGGCTCCCCCGGCATCTTCTCCAGCACCTTCTCGTAGAGCGCCCGGTCTCCCGCTCGCGACACCATGCCCACCGCCACGTCCAGCAGGTTCGGCTCCAGCGCCGTCTTGTCCCCGTTCAGCATCCGCTCTACCCGGGGCCTCGCCTCCGCCAGCGCCTCCGGGCTGCGTGCCACCGAGCCCACCGCTCGCACCAGCGCCGCGCGCCGCAGCTTCACCCGGTCCGACTCCCCCGGTGCCGAATCCCAGCCGAGCTTCTTCAGCCCCGCTCCCAGCAGCTTCTCCACCCACCGGCGGAAGCGCTCCTGCTCCTCGCCCTCCACCAGTCGGCTCTCCACGTACGCCAGCCGGCCCACCAGCTCGTCCAGCACGGCGTCGTCCTCCTCGCCTCCGAAGCGGCCCGCGAGCTCCAGGAAGGCCGCCACCGTCGCCTGCCCGCTGCGCGCCAGCGCCCACTGGTCCGCCAGCAGGGAGATGCGCTCGGACGGCTCCAGCGCTGCCAGGTTCGCCGACATCCGCTCCAGCGCCGCCGCGTCGTACTGCACCCGGTAGAAGCCCGTGGAGCCCGCGTTGGCGCACAGCCACTTCACCTCGCCCGAGCCCTCCAGCGTCACCTTCGTCTGCGCCTCGCGCAGTAGCACCCGCTGCTCGCGCACCCCGCCCGCATCCGCGAACCGCAGCACCATCGGTACCGGCCAGCGCTCGTTGCTCTTCACGCCCGGCTCCGAGTAGTACCGCTGCTGCGACAGCGTCACCGTCCGCCCGTCCAGCGCCACCGACACCAGCGGGAAGCCGCTCTGGCCAATCCACGCGTTGGCCAGCTCCAGCACCGGCTGCGACGAGGCGTTCGCCAGCGCCTTCCACAGGTCGTCCGCCACCGCGTTGGAGCGCGCGTGCTTGCGCATGTACTGGCGCATGCCCTCGCGGAAGGCCTCCTCGCCGAGGAAGCCTTCAATCATCCGCAGCACCGCGCCGCCCTTCTCGTAGGTGATGAGGTCGAAGCTCTCGCCCGCCTCGTGCGCGTTGCGCACCTCGCCGCGGATGGGGTGCGTGGAGCGCAGCGCGTCCAGGTGCAGCGCCGCCGCCTTCCCCGTGTCGAAGTCCAGCCACACCCGCCAGTCTGGCTTCCAATCGTTGACGATCTTGTACGCCATCCACGTGGCGAAGGCCTCGTTCAGCCACAGGTCGTCCCACCACACCATCGTCACCCAGTTGCCGAACCACTGGTGCGCCAGCTCGTGCGTCACCACCTCGGCCACCCGCTTCTGCACCGACAGCGGCGCCGTGGCCGGGTCCAACAGCAGGGCGATCTCCCGGTAGGTGATGAGGCCCGCGTTCTCCATGGCGCCGGCCTCGAAGTCGGGGATGCCCACCTGGTCCACCTTGCCGAAGGCGTAGGGCAGCCCGAAGTAATCCTGCAACCGGGGCAGCGCCGCGAGCGCCGCGTCCTGGCCGAAGCGCGTCAGGTGCTGCTTCTCCGGCAGCGCCCACGTGCGCACCGGAATCCCCTGCACCTTCTCCTCGGGCGTGCCCACCAGCGGGCCACACACCAGCGCCACCAGGTACGAGCTGAGCACTTCCGTCTCCTGGAAGGTCAGCTTGCGCAGGTTGCCGTCCTGCTCGTCCTTCACCAGCGCTCCGTTGGCCAGCGTCGTCAGCCCCGGAGGCACCCGCACCGTGAGCGCCCAGCGCGCCTTGAAGGCCGGCTCGTCGAAGCACGGGAAGAGCCGCCGCGCATCCGCCGCCTCGAACTGCGTGGCCGCCACCTTGCCCGCCGCGTACAGGCCTCGCAGGCCCTCGGTGAAGCGGCCCGTCCACGCCACGTCCAGCGCGCCCTCGCCCTGCGGAAGCGGCTCGTTGAAGCGCAGCACCACCGTCTCGCTCGCCTGCACTGGCCGCAGCTCCGTGGGCTTGAAGCTCTTGCCGTTGCCCGCGCGGAACGTCACCTCGCCCAGCTGCAGCGCGATGGCGTGCAGGATGATCTCATTCGAGGGCTTCTCGAGGTCCAGCTCGATGGTCTGCTGGCCTGTGAAGCTCTTGCCCTCCATGTCGAGCGTTAGCGTGGCCGCGTACCGCCGCGGGCGGATGGTGAGGGGAAGTCGGAAGTTCTTGTCGTCAGTCGCGTGCGCCATAGGGGTCTGACTCTAGCGGGAGTGCAGGCGAGGGCCTGTTACGGAGTGAAGAACTCGTGGGACTGGCGTCCACCGGGTGACGGCTCGACCTGATGCGCCCGGCCAGGATTCGTTGGCCCAAGGACGGGGGAAGCTGCTCCCAGCGGCGCCCATCGAGGAGATTGCCGGCGCGGGACGCACCCCACTGCTTGAAAAAGAAGGGAACCCCGGATGTGTGGCATTGATCGCGTAAGCCGCGAACCCAGTCTGGATGGACCGGGCGGGCTCCAGGACCGCTCTCCCCACCCGCGATGACCCAGTCGAGCGCGGGGGCCCACGGGGTGAGGTTCACCGGCCCGAGGAGTGGCTCACAGCAGAGGAAGCGCAGCCGGGCGGGGGTCTCGAGCAGCAGGGGGACGCGTTGAACTGCCACCGCTGGGTCCTCCACCGTGACGCCGAGCCAGACGTTCGCGTAGCCGTCCTCCCAGTCCGGCGGAAGGCTTCGTTGGATACGGGCGGGGCGCTTGGTGAGCAGCAGCCAGTCGAGGTGGGGCGTGCGGCGGATGAGCTCCCAGAGCCGCTCCAGTGCACCCGCGGGGCGCTCGGCGTCGAACACGTCCGCCATGGAGGCGCAGAGCACCCGCGCGCGCTGGCCGAGCCGTGCCGCCTCCGCGTCCCATTGCAGGGGCTTGGCCCAGTACTTCTCCCCGAAGGTACGGCGAGGGGCTCCCTTGCCCCAGTGCCCGCCACCCGCGCGCAGATCAATACGCTCGGCATAGCAGTGGTCGCAGCCGGCGCTGACGCGGGTACAGCCCCACCAGGGGTTGAAGGTGTAGGGGATGAGCTCCATGGGAGTGGCCGACGGGGAAGGTAGGAACCCTCTTGTCCGTGGGCGAGAGGTGCCAGCCGGAGGCCTGAAGGGCTGGCTCTTGCCCGCTTGGGTGGCCGTCCACCCTCCGTGCTAGCGTTTCCCGGAGCGATGTCCCTCTCGTCCCGTGCTCGCGCCGTGTCGCTGGCCTGTGCCGCCGTGGTGCTGGCCGTGCTGGTCGCCCATGGCCTCATGTTGGTGCAGCAGCCGGTGTCGCCGGACATCCTCTTCCTCTTCCTGCCCAACGCCGCCTTCCTGCGCGAGCAGCTCCTGCGCGGGGAACTGCCGCTGTGGAACTCGCTCCTGCTCGCGGGCCACCCGTTCCTGGCCGAGCTGCAGACGCAGGTGCTCTATCCGCCGAGTCTGCTCTTCCTCGTGGCGCGGCCCGAGCGCGTCCTGGGCCCCTTCCTCTTCCTGCACCTGGTGTGGCTGGGGCTCGGGACGTGGCGGCTGGCGCGGTACTCGGGGGCGAGCCGCCGCGCGGCTGTCCTGGCTGGGCTCGCCGCGAGCCTCAGTCCCCTCGCTGTGGAGCACTATGCCCACCCCAACATGCTGTGCGGGTTGAGCTGGGTGCCGTGGGTGTGGGGCTCGGGTCGGCTCCTGGCGCGTCGTCCCACGCGGCGCGGGATGGCGCTGCTGGGCGTGTTGGTGGCGTGCAGCGTGCTTGCGGGTTCTCCAGAGCTGACGCTGCTCGCGCTGGCGGGGCTGGCCGTGAGCCTTTGGAAGCGGACGCGGTGGACGGTGGGCGCGGTGGCGCTCGGGGCCGGGCTCTCCGCGGCCACGTGGATTCCCTTCTTGGAGTTGCTCGTCCGCTCGGACCGGAGCGCGGGCCTTGGCGCGAACGAGGCCTCGAGCTTCGCGCTGTCTCCGGCCGAGGTGTTGGATCTCGTGCTGCCCTTCGTCCGCTTCGGCGCGGACCGCTCGGGCACGCAGGGCTTCCAGTCGGTGCTCTTCATGGGCTCGAGTCTCCTGCTGCTGGCGGGCTGGGGACTGTGGCGGCGCAAGGGGCTCGCCGTGTTGTGCGGGGTGCTCGTGTGGCTGGCGCTCGGAGACGCGGGAGGTCTCTTCACGTGGCTGCACCGGTGGGTGCCGGGCGCGGGCCTCTTCCGCTTTCCCATCAAGTTCCTCTCACCGCTGCCGGTGTTGCTGGCGCTGGCGTTGGCTTCGGGCTTCTCCGCGTGGGAGCGGGGCGTGCAACCCAACACGCGGCGACCGGGGGCGGTGTTCGCCATGGTGAGCCTGCTGGGCGCGTGTGCCCTCGCGGTGGCGGGCGCGGGGGCGGGCTGGGCGGTGAGTTCGGCCTGGGTGGGATTGGTGGGTGGCGCGCTGCTGGCCTCGCGCCGGGCGGCTCCGGAGCGGCGTGGGTGGGCGGTGGCGGCCATCCTCTTCATTGAGTGCGCCGTCTTCCAGCAGGGTGTGGGGACGCTGGCGAGCAGGAGTGGCGGGGCGCCGTGCCGTCCCTCTCCGGAGTTCCGGCCCGAGGGCCGCGTGGCTTACGACATCGACTGGGGACGCGTGGACCTTGATCACCGCGAGGAGGCGTGCGCGGTGGGCATTCCCAACGCCAACATGGCGGCAGGCTTCGCCGCGCTGGAGGGCTTCGTGGTGCCGGCGCCCGCGTTCGTGAAGCAACTGGTGCGCGAGGAGCCGGAGCGAGCGGCGAGGCTGCTGGGGGCCACGGTGGTGGTCATCGACGATGAGGCGAAGCGCGCGGCCTACTCGGGGGAGGTGCTCTTCCAGAATGGGAGCTATGTCGCGCTGAAGCTGGGTGGTCGTCCGGGCCGGGCGCTGCTGGAGTCGGGCGGGGAGCGGCTGGAGTTGGAGCCCGAGGTCGATTTGCCCTCACGGCTCGTCTTCACGCTTCCGAGAGGAGGAGAGCGGCTCACCGTGAGGGATGCGTGGTTCCCGGGCTGGGAGGCGGAGGCGGACGGCGAGCCGGTGCCGCTCCGCGAAGCCGAGGGCCTACGCACCATTGACCTGCGCGGGAACGAGCGACGCGTGGAGTTGCACTACCGTCCAGGCTCCTTCCGCACGGGGTTGGCCTTGTCGCTCGTGAGCCTCGGAGTGCTGGGGCTGCTGTGGTTCCGCGCGAGACGTGGGGACTGATAACCCTTCTGTCACGTCGGAGCGGGCCGGTGCTCTACAACAAGTTTGAGCAGACCTGGTACATCCCCACGCTCGCGCGAGAACGTAATTCATGCGCTCGGCGTTTGGCGCCGATCGCCCACCTCTCTGAGAAGACCTCGCTCCTCGAGCAGTCGCTGGATGCGGTGGCCGAGGGCTACGTGCTCGGTGTTGGTTGCGGTGAGGCGCTCGGGAGTCAAAATGATGAGGTTGCCCTTACCCTCCACGGGTTCTATGCGGACGGGCTCTGTTAGCGGGAGTACCTCGCCCCAGTTGTGTGAAATGTACGTCATCCACCCCACGAAGGTGTCGGCTTCTCCGTGACGCGAGAGCTGCTCCCAGAGGTCGTCACTGGTGACGACGGCCCAGTCTGGCTCCCAGGCCACCGCAAGGACCCGCATCACGCCGGCAGCCACCGACATGGTGAGCATGGGCTCACTCCCCAAGGGCTCCTTGGGGAAGTATAGCCGGACACTGTTCGGTGCTCCCTCAGCGTCCGAGCCACAGTGAATCATGACCATTCCCCCCTCACCCGCCTGTCGGTCATGGCCCGTCCACGCGCTAAAATGGAATCCGTCACCGTCACTTTGGTACTTCTTCTTGCCGAAGAAACGCACGAAGGAGTCCTCCGTGGGCTCGAACTGAAGTTCGAGCGCTCTCTTGGGCGAGCTGGCCTGCTCGTACCAGCGTGCATAGCTAGGGTGACACTCCGCCAGTAGACGGAAAAAGGTCGCCGCGCGCCGCGCGCACTCCCCAGCCGACTCCCTACGGCACCCCCAATAGGCTCCAGCTAGATAGGATTCGCTCATGCGTAGCGGGCCTCAAGGGAAGGGACGGGTATACACGACCTCTATACCTTTGATTTTCGCCTCTCTGAAGGCTCTCTGGAGGATGGCGACCATGCGGGGCTCCGCCACGTGCCAGCGAAGGTGAAGCCCTCCAGCCAGCGCTCTCTGCCGTCGGGCTTGCAAAACCATGCCCTCCAGCCCTTCGTAGCCCCACTTGGGCTGGAGGTCCGCATCGAACCACTTCTCATACTCGCGCGCCTTGGCTTCGAGCAGAGTTCCCGTCTTGGGGTCAAACCCATCGTAGTCCACGCACTTACCGTCGCGACAGACCCTGTAGGCCCACCGATTGGGCGCGCCCGTTACCTGGGCCTGATAGGCTCGGGCCTGCTCGGACATGCTGGAGGTGTCCTCCACCCACTGTCCGGGCCCGCCTACCGGAGGCCACCCAGCACCGACTCCCGAGCCCTGGGCGCCGGTGTTGGCCATGTGCAGGACGTAGGTGGCACTCAGCGCTGGAGCAGCCGCGGTGGCGACACTCCCCACCGGCACCGCCACCAGGCGCACCGCCATGAAGCCGTCGCTTGTGAGCGACAGCAGCGGAACGGTGAGGTTCCCCAGCTTGCCGCCCCAACTCACCGCCTTGGCAGTTCCAGCCCCGGCAGTGCCCACCGTCAGCACCGCGCCCGTGGCAAGCCGCGAGACGGTGCGCACCCTCTCCGCATAAGGCTTGTGGCGGAACTCTTCCCAGAACTGGGGCGCGTTCTCATACATTGCGCGCACGGCGCCAGGGAGCTGCGCCAACCCCTCGAGTGTCTCCCCCGTGGAGAAGGCGAGCTGGTAAAGGCCCTCCACCATGTCCACTACCGCCAGCACGGCCCCCTCTGCCACCGCCAGCCCCGCGTTCTTGTCAGGCGTGTAGATGCCCGCGGGTCGGGCCCCGTGCGGCACCTCGAGCTTTTCGTCTATGGGGAAGAGACGTCCTCCGTTGATGGCGTAGAAGGGGCCCACTTCGAAGCGACCGGCGCGCAGGGTGCCGTCCTCCGCCAGAATCACCGCACCTGCCTTCTGCACGGCCTCACCCGTGGTGGGCCTTACGAGGTAGCCGTCCGGGCGCAGCACCAGCAGCAGCGAGAAGCGCCGCATTCGCACGTGCAGCTCGTCTCGTGACACAGGCAACCCGCCAGTGGCTACCTCCAGGAGCAGGTGAGCCGCCATGCGGCGCGGTCCGAAGTTGCCCAACGTCACCGGCGTGGCCAGCAGGTACGGCAGCAGCTCCAGTGCCTGCTGAGGGTTCAGCGAGCGCCCGTCTTCGGGCATCGCGGCGGAGGGCACCCCAGCCCGCACGAGGAAGCCCTGGAAGTAGTCCAGGGTGATGGGAACCGCATAGGGACGGCCATCTCCCACCCCGTCCCGCCACCCTGCACCTTCCGCTTCCAGATCCTTTGCTTCGTCCGCCTCGCCATCATGGCGGCTCTGGTGCAGTCGCCGGGAGCGGGCGCCCTCGCCGTTGGTGACTCTTTTCTCCGCGCCGCCGCTGGTGGAGTCCTGTGTGTTGGCAGGGTCCTCCACTGCGCCGTGCTCCAGCGCTGCCCGTTCTTTTTCCCCTGTGTTCGAGGGGGGAGCCAGTCCTCGGGGGTGATAGCTCCGCGCCAATGCGCCTCCCATAGGGTAGCCCGTGGCACACGCCGCCTGCAGTCCCAGGAGTAACAGCACCAACGCAGCGGACACCGTCCTGCGCGGCCGACCCCGCCCATTCCCTTGTCGAGCCTCAACCTGTGTGCCGACGCCCTCCCCCGCTCCAGGACTCCTGTACTCCTTGGGCATGACAGTGGCCTTTCCCCCAGAAGTGAGGAGCACGGGCTCTACTCCGGACCGCGGTCCGCGAGCCACGCCGCGAAGCGCTTGTCGAGGAGTGGCGCCGCTTGGTCGACGGCGTCCCAGGTATCATCATCGAGCACCGGCTCGTCGTGACCGAACGGGCCCGCGCGCTTTCCGAACGTCTCCTTGAGGTCGGCCGTAATCCAGAGGCCTTTCATGTTGTGGAACCAGCGCCACGCCAACTGGCGGAGTCCCGGCGCATCGCGGAGGTGGTCGTTCCACAGGCCGCGCGGAAGCGCCTGCTTCACGAGCTCCGACCCCTTTGCCTTGCGCTTCGCGACCGCCTCGAGCAGCTCGCGGTGCGCCGGGAACCGCGAGGTGTCGAGCAGGCCTCGTGTCGCGGCGTAGCCGACGAAGAGCCCGGTCGTGACATCGGAATGCCGGCTGAGCGCACCCGCGCTCTTCACAGCGAGCGTGACGGTGATGGACTCATCGAACGAGAGCTTGAGCTCCACGTGCGCCGCGGTGTCGAGCGAATAGGCCCAGTAGGCGACGGTGAGCTCATCCTCGTCCGTGAACGCGGCCCGACGACCGGTGGGCGGTCCGAGCACCTTCGTGATCTCCGCCTCCGAGGTCACCTTCCACGGCACTCCCAGGACCTCCTCCCCGATCTTCGCCCTCACCCAAGCGTAGGAGACGTACGGGATGAACGTCTTGGCGGTCTTCGGAACCGGCGGATAGGCATCGTTCAGGATGTCGTGCGAGAAGACGAGCTCGACACCGTGCTTCGTTGCCGAGACGTTCACCGAGTCGGTGTTCTCGCTGGTCGACGGCGGAACCTTCTTGCCGAGCACCTCGGTCACGTAGGCGATGACCCCGGGGGCATCCGCGCGCGTTCCGAGGATTGACGCCAGTTGCTGCGTCTTCGGTCCGAGCTGCTTCATCACCGGGGTCGGCGCGGACTTGCGTGCGGCGACTGTCGGCGTTTGCGCCGTGGGGGGGACAGCGGCGTCACCGTCGAGCCAGGCCGCGAAATCGAAGGCCTTCGCCCTTGGCTTCTTGACCTTCTTCGCTTTCAGCCACGAAGCCAGCGCCTCTCGCCCGGAGGCTCCCTCCTCATCGTCGAGTTCGTGGAGCTCCGTCTCGCCCTGGGACCAAAGCGTCAGGAACTCCTCCAGGCTGTTCGCGACGGTCCTCGCCTCGCCTTCCGAACCGAGCAGCGCCACCGCGGGCGGCGTCTTGACTCCCGTGTTCACGAGCACGAGCAGCGAGCCATCGGCGAGGCTCATGAACGCGAAGGCGTTACGGCGAAGCCGGTCCGCCTTCTCCGGACTCCACTCCTCCGGAATGTCGGTGGCCTCCAGCGCATCGAACCAGCCCAGCGTTCCATGGGGCTGCTCGCCAATCCAGGCGCCGACCTCCGCGAGCAGCGGCGGAATCTCATGACCTTGGGGAGCTGCGGAGAGCCTGACCGTGTAGCTCGTCATTCGCGTCAGCTTCGAGCATCTTCTCTGTAAAGGCGAGTTGCGATTTTCCCTGGCGCTAGGGTGCGGCGATGTCGAGCATTTGCATGCGTCTCCTTCTACCGCCCTGGTTCATCTTGGCGATGAACGGGCCGATGATGGGCAGGCCCATGGCCTTGATGATCGTCGCGCGCATGGCCCGCTCGGCCTCGCCGGCTGGGGTGAAGAACCGTCTCATGCCCCAGGCCTGGCTTTGGTGGTATTCGATGAACGGGCGCAGTCTCGCTTCCCATTCGACCAGCGCGCGGCCCAGGTTGTCCGGGTACTTCTCCAGCATGTTGCCCAGCAACTCGGCCCCTGCCATGCCGCTCGAGGCGCCCATGCCGGAGTACAGCGTCAGGCACCACGCGGAGTCTCCGACCAGCACGACCCGCCCCTTGTGCCAGCGTTCCATGCGAACCTGGTTGACCGAGTCGAACAGGTATTCGTTCGCCGCTCCGAAATCGTCGAGGAGCTGCCCCAGCACTGAGCCCGCTGGCTGCGGTCCGAAGGCCTCGCGCAGCGATTCGATGGGACGACGGCGGAACTGCGCATCGATGTCATCGGCACGGTAGGAGAACAGGACCGCGGGGTTGTGATTCGCGAAGGGGAACACCCACGCCGACCGGCCCGCCTCGGCCAGAATCAGCCCGTCGTGTGAGCTGAAGCCAGCAATGGGCTTGGAGAGGATGCTCGCCGCGATCATGTAGTTCATCGGGTGAAGGAAGTCCTCGGGCGGGCCGAAGACGAGCTGACGGACGGTCGAGCGCATTCCATCGGCTCCCACTACGAGCTCGAAGCGCTCGGTCGTGGTCGTACCCGTCTTCGTGTGGGTCATCGTGACGTCGACACCGTGCTCGTCCTGAACGATCCGGGTGGGAACCGTCGAGAAACGGATCTCGACCTCTTCGGGCAACGCACGGAACAAACCATCTTCCACGTCGCCGCGCAGGAGTGCGTACGGCATGCCGGGCAGCTCAACGAAGCTCATGCCTTTGTGGTGGTGACCGGCCCGATCGAGCTCATACGTGATGCTCCTCGGGTGCTGACGGTTGAGAATGCTCTCGAGCACCCCGAGCCGGGCAGCGGATGCCTTCCCCGTGCCGAACAGGCCGATGAAGTAGCCGCCTTGACGGCGTGTGGGTGCTCGCTCGACCACCACGGGCTTCCAGCCAAGGCGGTGGAGTCGCAGCGCCGTGGCGATGCCGCTGATGCCCAGTCCGACCACCAGAACGCGTTGGCTGCGTGTCGTTGAGTTCGTCATGCGGGAAACTCTGTCGTTCGACGAGTCCCGCTGCCAGAGCGTGGGTTGTGACGGAAATCGGCCTAGATTGGAGCGCGACGGTGCTGCTCGCGCCAGACCCGGGGCGTCATGCCGTGGGCGCGCCGGAAGGTGCGGATGAAATGTGTGACATCGGCATAGCCCACCTGGCTCGCGATGCGCTCCACGCTCGCCGCTGTTTCCAGCAACTGCCGCCGGGCCTCGGACATGCGGTGCTCGCGCAGCCAGTCACCCACCGTGAGTCCTGTCTCCCGGCGGACGGCGTTGGCGACGTACGCGGGCGTGCGCCCCACCGCCGCCGCGACTTCCTGAAGCGAGATGGGCTCCAGACAGTGCGTCTCGACGAAGGTGAGGGCATCACGCACGAGTCCTCCGAGCAGGGGAGGGACCAGGGGCGCATGCTCCTGCATTTCGCGAATGAGCTCTGTGATCAGCAGGGTGAAGAAGGAACGCGCGGCGCCCTCCGCGCCCCACCGGGACTGGCGCAGCTCGGTGTCCAACTCGGAGATGAAATGTTGGATGCGCCGCAGCCGGGGTGGCTCGGGACGCAGCCGGAACAGTCCTCGAATGAAGAGACTGCGGAGCGGCTCGGGCCTCGGTTCTCCCGTGATGCGGGGTTGCCCTGGCCAGTGCTCCTGCCCTAGCAGGCGCAGCAGCGTCGGGTCGAAGGCCACCAGCCACCCCCGCAGGTTCTTCGCATCGATGGCATGGTGCGGGATTCCCGGCGGGAGGAGGTGGATGTCCCCAGCCTGGAGCTCGAGTTCCTCGAGATGACGGCCTCGTCCCGTTCCTTCCGTGAACAGCAGGATCGCGAAGAAGGTATAGATGACCGGTTCGAGTGGAGTCGGGTACGAGGGATCCGATCTTCGGTTGACATACAAGGGCATGCCCCTGGCGCCCAACCCATCCAGGGTCAGGACTGGGGGCGGCGGGCGTTTAGTCGTTCGGTGCATGGGGACGGGCCGGCTAGCGCGCCGGCGTGGGCGTGGATGCCGGCGCCACCGGCAGCAGCAGTGTCGCGCGCAGGCCACCACCGTCACGGTTGGCGAGCACGAGCTCGCCGCCCAGCGTGGCCACCAACTGCTGGGCGATGGCCAGCCCCAGCCCGGTGCCGCCGGTATCGCGGTTGCGCGAGCTTTCCAGCCGGTAGAACGGTTGCAGCACCGCCTGCATCTCCTGTTCGGGAATGCCCGGGCCACGGTCGCACACGTCCACGGCCATGCGCCCGTCGTCGAGCCGGCGCACGCCGACCTCGGCGCTGCCGCCGTACTTCACCGCGTTGTCGATCAGGTTCTCGACGATGCGCCGCAATGTCGGTGGCCGCGTGCTCAACGAAGCGCGCGCGCATTCGCCCAGCGTGACCGGCTTGCCCGCATCCTGGTAGTCGCACACCACGCTGTCGAGCAATGCGTGCAGGTCCAGCCACACCGCCGGGCCGGTGGCTCCGTGGGTGCTGCGCGCGTAGGCGATGCCCTCACGCACCAGTTGCCATAACTGCTCCAGGTCGTCGCTCAGGCGATCTCGGTCGGCGCCCTCCTCCATCGCTTCCAGGCGCAACTTCATGCGCGTGATCGGAGTCTGCAGGTCATGCGAGATCGCGGCGAGGATCTGCAACCGCTCCGCGAGATAGTGGCCGATGCGTGCCTGCATCGCATTGAACGCGGTGGCGGCCTTGACCACTTCCACCGGCCCTTCCCGCGGCAGCGGCGGATGCGCGCGCGCCGGGTCCAGCCGCTCGACCGCGTCGGCGAGCTGCACCAGCGGCCTCGTCGCCAGCCGCACCGCCAGCCACGCGCACAGCAACAGCAGCACCAGCTGCGCCGCCAGCACCACCGGCAGCCAGCGCGCGATCGGCATCACCGAGGGCGTGACCTCGAGGGTCAGCAGCTGGCCATCGGCCAGGGTGAGCTGCACCTCGAAGCGCTCCGGCGAGGTGGACACCGTGCGCGCCTGCAAGCGGTAGCGATGGTCCAGGCTGCGGTCGATCAGCGCGGTGACCTCGCGCGCCCGGTCGCTGGTCAGCGGCACGCCGGGCCGCGCCGGGCCGAGCAGGTAGCGGTAGGTGCGCCGCTCCAGGCGTGGGGCCCATCGCGCGCGCTCGGCCGGGCTCAGGCGTTCGAGCAGGGCCACGCTGACGGCCACGTCCTGGTCCAGGTGGGTGAGCATCATCGAACGAGCGACCATGTAGCGCTCGGAGAACAGCAGCGCGAAGGATAGCGCGTGCGCGAGCAGCAATCCGGTGAACAGGATCAGGGTCAGGCGCGCGGCGAGGGTGCGTGGCAGCAGGCGCCGCCAGCCGGTGCTCGGGGCGGCGTTCATGCGTTCTCGCCGAGCAGGACCACGGGATGGCAGAACACGTAGCCCTCGCTGCGCACGGTCTTGATGTAGGCCTGCTCGCGCGCATCGTCGCGCAGGCGCTGGCGCAGGCGGCTGACGAGCAGGTCGATGGAGCGGTCGAACAGCTCGGCGTCTCGGCCCTGGGTGAGGTTGAGCAACTGGTCGCGGCTGAGCACGCGCTGCGGGTGGTCGAGGAACACGCGCAGCAGGCGGAACTCCGCGCCGCTGAGCGGATAGGCGGTGCCATCTTCGTCGAGCAGGTGGCGCGCGGTGGTGTCCAGCCGCCACTGGCCGAAGCCGATCAGCCGGCCGGCCTCGGTGACCTGCAGGTTGGGCGGCAGCATGCGCGTGCGCCGGAGCACCGCGTTGATGCGCGCCAGCAGCTCGCGCGCGGAGAACGGCTTGACCACGTAGTCGTCCGCACCCATCTCCAGGCCGATGATGCGATCGGTTTCATCGTCGCGCGCGGTGAGCATCACCACCGGTACGCTGCGGTGCTTGCCGGCGCGCAGGTTGCGGCACAGCGACAGGCCATCCTCACCGGGCATCATCACGTCGAGCACGATCAGATCGATATCGCTGGTGTCCAGCGCCGCGCGCATCTCGCGGCCGTCGGCGGCGAGCGTGGTGCGCAGGCCGTTGCGCTGCAGGTAATCGCCGACCATGCGGCGGATCTCGCGGTCGTCGTCGACGATGAGGATGTGGTCTGTATGAGCCATGGTGTCGTTCGGGAGAAGGATGGCGACGGCCGCGCCGCGGCCATGTTAGCGCACCGGACTCAGCGCGCGGCCGGCTTCTTGTCACACAATGTATCGACCGCCGTCCGCGACGCAGGCGCTGACAAAACGCCGGCCCGCCCGACACGGTACGGATACCTCGCCCCCTTGCAATGGCCACCCTCCGCTCACCGCCACCCTTGCAAGGAGCCGTCCATGTCAAAGCAGCATTCCGCCTCCCCCATCCGCGAGAATCCGCTCCCTTCGCCCCGCCGCTTCGGCGGCTGGAAGTTGTTCCTGATGCTGGCCGCGCTGCTGATGGGCGCCGCGGGCGCCGCCTATCTGCTCGGCCCCGACGCCGTGGAAGGCAGCCGCCGCGCCATCCGCGTCACCGCCCGTACCTCCTTCGTGCTGTTCCTGGCCGCGTTCACCGCGTCCTCGTTCGCCTCGCTGCTGCCCGGCCCGTTCACCCGGGCCTTGCTGCGCGAGCGTCGCATCGTCGGCCTGTCGTTCGCGTTCTCGCACCTGCTGCACGCGATCGCGATCTACGCCTTCGGCCAGCTCAATCCCGAGTTCTGGCCCAGCCGCTCCCCCCTGACCAACCTGCCCGGCACGCTCGGCTACGTGTCCATCCTTCTGCTGGCGGTGACCTCGCATCGCGGTCTTGCCCGGCGCATGGGCCCGACCGCCTGGCGACGGCTGCACGTCACCGGCATGTGGGTGATCGCGGCGGTGTTCACCTATTCGTATTTCAAGCGCGTGCCGATGAACTACTGGTACGCCGTGCCTTCGGCGCTGCTGTTCACTGCGGTGGTGGTGCGGCTGATCGCCCGGCGCGCTCAGGCCCTCCGGCGGAACTAAGAAGAAGGTCTGAACGACATTCAGCACTGATGGCAAAAGGCCCGCTACCGTCCGGTACCGGGCCTTTCGTTTGGTAGCTTAGCGTGCAACCAGCTTCGCCACATCGAGAACCGCCTGGGCGAATGCGCGCGGTGCTTCCTGCGGCAGGTTGTGGCCGATGCCGCCGGTAAGGTGGCGATGCTCGTACTTGCCTAGGAATTTCTTGGCGTAGACCTTGGGGTCCGGATGCGGAGCACCATTGGCGTCGCCCTCCATCGTGATGGTCGGGACAGTGATGTTGGGAAACTGCGCGAGCTTTTGTTCCAGCGCTTCGTACTTCGCCTCGCTCGGCGCCAGGCCCAGACGCCAGCGATAGTTGCTGATGGAGATCGCGACGTGGTCGGGATTGTCGAGCGACGCAGCGGAGCGCGCGAAGGTCGCATTGTCGAACTTCCACTGTGGCGACGCCAGTTCCCAGATCAGTCGGGCGAACTCGTGCGTGTATTGCCGATAACCCGCCTCGCCGCGCTCGGTGGCGAAGTAGTACTGATACCACCACTGCAGCTCGGCCTTGGGCGGCAGGGGCTTTCGGTTTACCTCCTGGCTGCCGATCAGATAGCCGCTGACCGACACCAGCGCCGTGAAACGTTTCGGCCACAGCGCGGCCAGCGTGTTGGCGATGCGCGCGCCCCAGTCGAAACCGGCGACGACGGCCTTGTCGACCTTGAGCGCATCCATGAAGGCGATCGCATCGGCGGTGAACACGGACTGCTGCCCGTTGCGCAGCGTATCGGCGGAGAGAAAGCGCGTCGTGCCGTAACCGCGCAAATGCGGAATGATGACGCGATAGCCGGCTGCGGCAAGGATGGGTGCGACGTCTACGAAAGCGTGGATGTCATAGGGCCAGCCATGCAGCAGCAGGATGGGGTAGCCATCGGCGGGGCCCGCTTCGGCATAACCGACATTGAGCACGCCGGCATTGAGCTGTTTCAGCGTCGAGAAGCGGGTGCCAGCGTTGGTGATACCTCTGTCGCTGGGGGGGCTGTCTTGCACGACCGGCGCGGCTTCGGCATTGCCCATCAGGCCGAGCTGGGTTGCAAGCAGGCCGAAGGCTGCCGTACCGAGAAAACCCCGACGCTGCTGGTTGAATTCTTCTGACATGAATTTTTCCTTCGAGGATTGTTTGCTGGATCGGCAGTGCATGCCGATCCAGTCGGTATTGATTACTTTGCTTGGGCAGCCTCTTCGATCACCTTCGCTACCGCATCCGGGTGCGAGACCATGACCACATGCGAAGCGCCCTTCACTTCGACGACATCCTTCGGGTTGGCGCGCTTGGCCATGAAGCGCAGGCCTTCGAGCGGGATGTTCTTGTCGGCGGTGCCGTAGACGAAGTAGGACGGCAACTGCTTCCAGGCAGAACCGCTCGCGGCTTCATTGAGCGCGGCCATGGTCACTGGGCGCTGGCCGGCGGCCATCAACGCGGCTTGCTTAGGCGCCACGTCGGCGGCGAACTGCTGGTGGAACTTGTCCTGTCGGATGTAGAGCTCCTTGCCGCCGTCAGCCAGCGCCACCGGATCGGCGAGCGCATCGCCCAGCGTGCCGCCGGGAAACTTGCCGGCCAGGCCGGCGACGGTCTCTCCCTGCTCGGGCGCGAAGGCGGCGACGTAGACCAGCGCCTTCACTTCGGGGTTGCCCTCGGCAGCCTTGGAAATCACCATGCCGCCGTAGGAGTGGCCGACCAGGACCAACGGGCCCTTGACGGCGCCGATCACGCTGGCGGCATATTGCGCGTCATTGCCGACACTGCGCAGCGGATTGGCCACGCTCAGCACCGGATAGCCCTTGGCCGTGAGCTTCTTTGCCACACCGTCCCAGCTGCTCGAGTCGGCAAAGGCGCCGTGGATCAGCACGATGGTGGGCTTGGCGACGGTGCCCTGTACGGCAGTGATGGGTGCTTCGGCATGGGCCGTCGGTACGACGGCGGCAAGGACGCTCGAAGCGGCGAGAGAGAGCAGCAGGTTCTTCATAATGATTCCTTTGCAAACGATCAGATTGAGAAAATGGGTGTGGAAGTTTTCGCGCTTACTGGGCAGGACCCGTGAGCAACTCGGTAACGGGGTCGAGATTGGCGGTCATCTCGGGAGCGCTGCGGCTCCTGCTCTTCATCGATACTGCATTGATGGGTTGGAGGTTCGACGGTGAGGGGTGCCGGCCAGCAATGCGAGTGAAGCTTCTGTCGCTGTATTCATGATGCGGTCCTGTTTCTCAGATGACCGCATTTATGGCCCGCAACGTATCCGGGATGTGTCCCGAACCGGTCTCAGTTCAATGTCGTGCGTCTGTAGCCGCTCCAGATACAGTGAGATACAAATCTCCGGCTCGACCCCGGTATAAAGGCGACATGGAAATCAGCAGCCCCCAGCCGGACGGCCTGACCGTACGGGTGGTTCACAGCGGCTGTATCGAGTCGAGGATCGCCAGGTTGCGCGCCAGGGTCTGCTCGAGATGAGCCAGCGGCGACTTGGTGTCCATGCACAGGAGCGTCGTGCCGTAGGTGCGCACCTCGCGAATGCGCACGGTCGGGTAGGTTTCCTGGGTGCCGTAACGCATGGCCCGCGACCCGGCGTAGCGGGCCAGGTCCGGGTGATCGATGGTCGTTTCGACGCCGAAGCCCTCAAGGTTGAGCTCGGCCAGCTCCTCCAACTCCGCCGGGTCCACATCGCGGACTACCTGCAGGAGAAACTGGTTGCGACAGGGATTCTTCGAGTGCTCCAGCCAATCGATAGCCGGCGCCGAGAACGTCACCGCATCGGCCACTTCGCGAGTGAGCTGCCAGGTCTCCGGAAGCTGGAAGCGAAACCCCTTCGCCTCGACTGCACGCATCGGCACCTCGTAGGACGCTGCCAGCGCACGCAATGCCAGCAAGCCTGGCTCGGCGATCCGGGTGATGGATGCGTTCCGGGTTCTGGCCAGTTTGTCGTCGAGCCGTTGCAGGGTCGCCGCGTCCAGCGGGGCCTGGTTGAGGAAGAAGCGCATGCAGTCGTACTCGACCCAGTCGAAGCCGTCATCCAGATGCCGTAGCGCCAGCGGCGCCGCGTCGGCGTACCAGCGATGCGCGATGGCCTCCAGCGCCAGGCTGCCCAGGCGCCGCATGTGCGGCGAAGCCTGAGCGAACAACTGGCGGATCACGGCGAAGTCCTGCTCGTCCTCCACCATGCCGGCCAGCCCCTGGCCGACACGCAACTGCTCGGCGAAATCGACAATGCCGTCGCCTTCCGCCAGCTTCTCCTCGAACCAGCCGATGCGGCCGTTCATGCCCTCGAGTTGACTCGACATCACCCTCTCTGTGTTAGCGACCCACCCATTGAAAAAAAGCCGCATGCGCGGCCACCACCTCGGGTGGCACGTTGCCGAGCGACAGCTGCAGGCGGAAATAGTCCCTCAGCTGGTGCTCGCCCTCCTTCGACAATGGCGCACCCAGCAGCGTCAGTGGCTGGGTCTGGAGGATCTCGTATTCGCGGCCCGTCAGTGGCCGAAAGCCGCGCCGGGGACCGGGATTGATGACCTGTTGCAACAGCTCCAGGCGCGACTCGCCGCTATCCAGCACATGGCGAATCCTGGCCCAGACCGGGCCGGAGAACTCGCCCGACGTGGGCTGGGCGAGATTCAGGGCGCGGGCGTACGCATAGAACACCAGCACACCACCGCGTGCCGGCCAGCTCTCGGGGACGGGATCGGTCAGGGCGTATTGCCAGGCGAGATCGTCGCCCCGCGGGCAGAGCTTTTCCCAGACCGGGCGAACGAGGTCATCAATGAGGGTGAGACGCTGCGGGTTCGTCAGCATCGTGGGTCAATTCGGGCTCTGATCGTCGCTGCAGCACGTAGCGCCGACTGCTGGTGCTGTCGTGGTGGTCTACCACGGAGAGAGCCCACCCGAGCATAGGACGAACAAGCGCGCTCTTAGGGCGCGGCGCGGGCGTGGGGGGAGGGCGAGAGGTTTTCGGCCGAGGGGAGAGAAGGGGAGGCGGGCGTGCTGCGGCTTACCGCCGGCGCACCTCTGCCCAGCGCAGCGGAGGGCGCGGTGGGCGGGGCGGGGAGAGTGCGGGGGCCTACAGCCAGAAGTCTGGCTGCGGCGCAGCGTGCACTCTAGAGTCGCAACCGCCGTGGTCCCGATGCAGAGGAGCCCGAAGCGTGCCTCGTGCCATTGATGCCATCGAAGCCTTGAAGGAACGTCTCGGGCGCGAGAAGGGACTCCCCCTCCAGGCGGTGCGGTTGACGCCTGTCGACGCGAAGGAGCTTCACATCCTGGAGAGCGCCCTGGGCAAGGTGCTGCCCGAGTCGTACCTCCAGTTCATCACCCGGCATGGGTTGTTCTCGGCGACGGATGCGCATGGCGGCGAGCTCGCGAGGATGCTGAGCCCTGCGGAGGTGCTCGAGCGCCACGCGTGGCAGAAGCAGTTCATGGAGGGAGGCTCGTTCGGAGATGAAGAGGAGGACCTCGAAGCCGCCCGCCGTGAGGCGGCGGTGCGGGCGAGACTCGTTCCCTTCCAGTACGTCTCCCGCTACGTGAGCGACTTCTACTGCTTCGACATGGGGCTGCGCCGCGCCGAGGGGCTGCTCATCTTCCAGGCGTACCATGACGACTTCGACCTTGCGTCCTGGCTGCTGGCCGAGTCCCCCGACGTCTCCGCCTGCACCTTCGACTTCGACGAGCACCTGACCTGGGTGCTCCGGGAGTGCCTGAACGAAGGCAAGTGGGGGCGATAGCTTGGACGGACGATAGCCCGAGAAGGTGTCAATGGAGTTGAGCGGCACGACTCGGCACGACACGCGGTGGGAAGGAGAAGAGGGGGAAACGCGCCGAGAAGTCCCCGCGCCTCCACCGAGCCGACGCCTCTCGAAAGGCCGCGACGAAGGCCCGGTATTGCTCGCGCAGTTGCTTCAACGCCTGCCTCGTGGAGGCATGACCCAACGGCCGCGGGCTCCGAGCCAGGGCTTCGGCTTCCACTTCTGCCACCAGCCCCCGCACCGCACGCTGCCTCTCCTCCTGTCTCAGGCCTTAGCACCTGGACGTGGACACCTTCCCGGGGGAGCGAGGGCCGTCCCAGATCGGCCCGGCACCGCTTCAACGCTTTCGCCGTGGGCTCTTGTGCGGCGGCGGCATCGGCTCGGCCAGCGTTGCCAGGGCATCCACGAAGAGTCGGACCTTGGCCGGAAGATTCAGCCGGCTCGGGTAGACGACGTGGATGGCCCGCAGCGCCGCGGGCCTGGGGCCGAAGAGGATCTTCAGCCGGCCGTCACGGACGGCATCCCGGCAGAGGATGGCCGGGACGCGCGCAATGCCCACTCCGGCGAGCGCTGCCTCGCACGCGAGCTCGAGATCATTCACGGTCAGGACCGGATCGATTCGAGACCTCACCCCCTCGGCCTCCCACGTCTCGAACGCACTGAAGCCAATGCAGCGCGCGTCGCGGAGCTCCCTGGCGCTCGGCGTGCCGTACTTCGACAGGAAGTGGGGGCTCGCTACGAAATAGACCGGACTCTCGCCGAGCTTTCGTGCCACGAGCGACGAGTCGTCGAGCGGACCGATGTGAATCGCGACATCCAGCCCCTCTTCAATGAGGTGGATACGGCGATCCGCCAGCACCAACTCCACTCGCGCCTGGGGATGGCGGTCGAGGTACTTCGAAATCACGGGTGTCAGGTATCGCCGGCCGTAGAGCATCGGCGAGGAGACCCGCAGCAAGCCGGTGGGCTCCGCCTGCCGTTGTTGCACCTCACTGTTCGCCTCGTCGATCTGCGCGGCGATGGCGGCGCAGCGCTCGTAGTACGTCGCTCCGGCCTGGGTGACCCGCAGGCGCCGCGTGGTTCGTTCGAGAAGCCGCACCCCGAGCCGCTCCTCCAGGTTGCGGATGCGCTCGCTGATGGTCTGTTTGGTGATGCCGAGCTGGCGCGCTGCCCGGGTGAAGCTCTCCTCTCGAACGACCGCGGCGAAGAGCATCATGTCGGCGGGGGGGATCATGACCGTCAAGCCTAACCTGACAATGAGTTCGTTGGGGGCCGGATTGTCCGGCCACCCCGGTTGCCGCATGTTGCCGCCTCCCGCGACCTTCAGGAGCGTCACACATGAAGCTCTACTCTGCCCCCCGAACCCGAGCGATCCGTGCCCGATGGCTGTTGGAGGAGCTCGGGGTGCCCTATGAGCTGGTCAAGCTCGACCTCGCTCGACAAGAGAACACCACCCCCGCGTACCTGGCGGTGAATCCGCTGGGCGAAGTCCCCGCCCTGGTGGATGGGGACGTCACGCTCCTGGAGTCCCTGGCCATCTGCCTTCATCTGGCCGACCGGTTCCCGGAGAAGCACCTGGCGCCGCGGGTGGGGTCCGCGGAGCGCGGCCCTTATTACCAATGGATGGTCTTCGCAGAGGCGCGCCTGGAGCCCGTAGTGATGGAGTTCTACAGGCACGCGCAGTTGCCCGAGGAGCAGAAGGCCAGCGCGCATGCGAAGGATGAGCTCGCGAAGCACAGGACCCGCCTGACGGCCGTGCTCGACGTCATCCAAGGAGGCCTCGGCGGCCGTGAGTTCCTCGTGGGAGGAGCGTTCACCGCCGCCGATGTGGTGATGGCGTCCATCCTCCACCTGGCCTACACGCTGAAGCTGCTCGACGGGCATCCGCGGTTGGTGGAGTACGCCCATCGCCACGCTCAACGTCCGGCGGTACGGAAGGCCGTCTCGGGGTGAGCCGCGGTGGAGGTCCCCGACGGGATTCGAACCCGCAGGCAAGGCGATAGAAAACCCCAGGCAGGAGGGTTCGTCATCCCACCCCATACCGTTTCGTCCCGTTCAATTCCCCGCTGGAGGGGGGCGGTTGAACCCCGCTTCACATGCGCGGCCAGCTCCAGTGGGCTTCGAGAGGTGCAGTCGTCGGGGTTCAGGTCGCGAGGGTGCTTCGGCCGGCCGTGCCGCTTCAAATAGCTCGGTGCCGCGACGATGAGCCGTGAGACCGGACAGAGCTTGCGCGCGACCAGCGACGGCTCCAGGAACACCGCGATCCGGAGCGCCGCGTCGAAGCCCTGTCCCACCACATCCACGGTCGCGTCCGAGACGAAGGGCTCGGTCGCATACCGGTCCCGATGGACTGCAGCTCGCCCGGGCCGCGGTCCTCGGCGGTACAGTGCAAGGGAGTCATGCGCGTCGCCCTTCTCGCCTATCCCGGAGTCGCGGCCCTCGATGTCACCGGCCCGGCGGAGGTCTTCGCCGCCGCGGCCCGGCTCACCGGGGGTGGCTATGAGCTCGTGCTCCTTGGCACGAAGCCCGGGCCCATCCCGACCGTTTCGAGCATGGCGCTGCATCCCGCAGGGGTCATCTCGGAGGACCTCGGGAGGATGGACACCCTGCTCATCGCCGGCAGTCCCGGCATCCCCCCGGTCATCAAGGACGCCGAGGTGCTCGAGTGGACACGCCGGGAGGCCCCTCGCTGCAGGCGCCATGGCGCCATCTGTACGGGGGCCTTCGTGCTCGGTGCGGCCGGCCTGCTCGACGGCAAGCGGGCCACCACGCACTGGCGCTTCACGCGGGCGCTGGCCCACACCCATCCGCGTGTCACCGTCGAGCACGACAGCCTCTTTGTTCGGGATGGCTCGACGTACACCTCGGCGGGCGTCAGCTCGGGCATCGACCTGGCCCTCGCGCTCGTCGAGGAGGACTTCGGCCGCAAGCTCGCGCTGTCCGTCGCACGGGAGCTCGTGGTCTTCCTCAAGCGCCCTGGCGGCCAGTCGCAGTTCAGCCACCAGCTGGCGGCCCAATTCTCCGACCTGCCGGCCATCCAGGGGCTGCAGCATTGGGTCATCGACCATCCGCGCGAGGACCACTCGGTGGAGCGGCTTGCACGGCGCGTCCACATGAGCCCGCGCAACTTCGCCCGGGTGTTCCGGCGGGAGACCGGGGAAACACCCGCCGGGTTCGTCGAGGCCGTCCGTGTCGAGGCCGCGCGGCGGCTCCTCGAGAGCACGGAGCTGCCCATCCAGACCGTGGCGGACCGGGTGGGGTTCAGCAACACGAACGGCCTGCGCCGTGCCTTCCTCCGGCAGCACGGCACCGGCCCCGCGGAGTACCGTCACTCCGTGAAGGGGGCCCCTTCGAGCGCTTCGCAGAAGTCCAGGGGGCGGAAGCCGGGGACGTGACGCTGGCCGACGTCGGAGAGGAAGTTGCCGAAGGTGGTGTGGGGCTTGCGCTGGATGACGCCGCAGAGCACCTGGACGAAGTCCCGCTTGAAGGCCAGGCGCGGGAAGGCCGCGACGACGCCCGCGAGGCGCTCGTGTCCGACGAGCTCGGCGCCCTTGCCCACCACGTCGACGCTGATGCCCAGGTGGGTCAGCGCGACTTCTGGCTCCTTGTGCTCCGCGATGCCCACCGAGGTGTGGAGCGCGACGGCATCCCACACCCGGGAGACCGTCTGCCGTGGGGCGCCGCGCTGGACGAGGAAGTCCCGTGCGGCATTGGCGCCGTCCACCTCGAAGCGCAGGGCACCCTCGAAGCGCTCGGTGAGGCCGAGGTCGTGCAGCACCGTGCCCAGGTACAGCACTTCCGAGTCGTACGTGAGCCCTCGGGCGCGGCCGATGAGCTCCGCGAAGACATAGGAGCGCAGCGCATGGTGGTAGACGAGCGGGCTGGAGACGTCCCGTACCAGCTCCGTCGCCTCACGCGCGAGCTTGCTGTCGGGGATGCGGACGCCGGCGACTTCCTTGTGCATGGGGTTTCCCTTCTGTGAGAGGAACGCCCCCATGCTGCCGCCCGTCGGCGCACCGAGACGGACGAACCGGCATCAATTCCAGCCAGACATGAGGAAGGTGGGAGGCGGCGTGCAGGGACCTGGGCTGCCGGGTTGTCCCGAGCTATTGCTGCAAGGGTGTGCGACAGCCAAGAGGCCCAGGGCCCCTACCGCGAACCTCCTGGGAGGGCGCGTGGCTTCTCCACCGCCTGGCGCACTGCGCGGGCGGCCCCGTCAGCGGCCCTCCTCGGCCCCTCCGCTCCAGTCCGCCACCTCTCAACAGGCCTTCAATCCTTCTCATGCTCCAGACAATTGTTCCATAAACAATGGATTTTGGAACAATGGCGCACTACGGTGTCCGCCATGACACTTCCTCGGAACTCCGCCCGGACGAGTCAGCGGGCGCTGGATGCACTCACTTCACCCGCACGACATGAGGTGTTGGGGGCGCTTGCTGAAGGCCCCGCAACGGTCCGTGTCTTGGCGGAGCGGCTCGGGAGGAGCCGGCAGGCCCTGTATCACCACCTGGACGTCCTGGAGCGCGCTGGCGTGGTGCAGGTGGCTGGCGAGGTGGGCGAGGGCCGAGGCCGCGAGAAGGTCTATGGCGTGCGCCCCGAGGGGCTCCAACTGACGGATGCGCCCGCTTCGCGGGGAGAGGTCCGGGCGGCGGTGCGCGCGAGCCAGGCAATGCTGCGCCTCACGGCCCGCGAGGTCGCCGCGGCCATCCTCGCCAGTGGGCTGCGGCGGGACGGACCCGAGCGCGAGCTCGTGGCGGTGCGCGCGAAGGTCCGACTGAGCCCCCAGAAGCTCCGCCAGCTCAATGAGCACTTGGACGCGATTCATACGGTGCTGACCTCCACGGCCGACGCCGGAAAGGAGGACGCGCTGTACGCGGTGACACTGGTCCTCACTTCCGCGCGTGAAGCGGGGCTTGGGGACGCAACCCGGAAGCGCGCCCCCGCGCGACGGAGTGGACGATGATGCTCTCGGGCCTGGATCACCTGCTGGCCGCTGGGCTGGTCGTCGCCGTCCCCCTCTGCGGATCGTGGAGTCAACGGGTGCTCGAGCGCGCCACCGCGGAGGGCCGACCCGACGCGAGGATGCGGGACTACCACCTGACAATGCTGACGCTGTGGTCTCTTGCCGGGCTCACGCTGCTCCTCTGGGGGAGTGCCGGCCGACCGGGGTCCCTGCTTGGGCTCATGTTCTCGGACGGCATGCGGGTGCTGATCGGTGCTGGCGCCACCGTGCTCGCGCTGCTTGTTCTGGTCTCCCAGTGGCACGGCATCAGCCGTCTGGATGACGCGGGACGCGAGCAGCTCGCCGCCCAGGTGGGCTCCGTGTTGCAACTCCTTCCCCAGACCTCGCGCGAGTACCGAACCTTCCAGGCGCTCGCGGTCACCGCCGGCATTTGCGAGGAGGTGCTCTATCGCGGCTTCCTGCTCTGGTACGCAGCGGTGTTCTTCGGCGTCTGGCCTGCAGTCATCCTTACGGCGCTCGTCTTTGGTGTCGCCCACCTCTACCAAGGGGTCGCCGGGGTAGTGAAATCCGCGGTCGTCGGCCTGCTCTTCGGCGCGCTCTATGCGGCCACCGATTCCCTGCTCTGGCCCATCCTCATCCACACCGCTGTCGACTTGCAGGCGGGCGCCATTGGATGGGCGCTGCGTGGAGCACGGAGGGGAGCCGTTTGATTGTGGGTGACGGGGGAGGAGTACCAACCGCTGGGTTACAAAGTGATCAGCGGCGATCGCTCCGGCCTCGCGCGAGCCACTCCATCAGCGCGCGCACCCTGGGCACACGCTGCTTCGAGCGATGCACCACCATCCAGATGTCGCGCGGAGGGAGCCGGTCACTGCTCCGCGCCCCGATCTGCCGCGGAGCAACCTCCACCATGCCGCCGAGCCGCTCGGCGAGGTCTCGGGACAGGATGGCCACGCCCAGGCCGGCTTTGACCGCGAGCCCGAGGGACTCGATGTCTTCGACGAGCAGGCGCGGAGGACGGGTGGAGAAGGCTCGCTCGGCGTGGCGCTGATCGGGGATTTCGGCGAGCGAGCCCGTCAGGCCCAGCCAGGGGACCTCCGGGTGCAGCTCGAGCGAAGAGGCCGCGAAGAACGCGTACGACACCGAGAGCACCTTCCGCGCGACGAGCTCCCCGCGGACGGGGCGCGCCAGCCGGAGTGCCACGTCGGCCTCGCCAGCGGCGAGGCTGTTGCGCCGGTTGTCCGCCAGGATGCGCAGGCGCAGGTGCGGAAAGGCCCGGTAGAACTCCGGCAGGCGGGGAGTCAGCTCCCAGCGCACCACTTCGCCCACGGTGGTCAGGGTGACTTCGCCGTGGAGTTCCGGCGTGTCCTCGAGCGCGGAGCGCGCGGCGAGCGCGGCGTCCACCATGGGCTGCATCGCCGCCAGCAACGAGCTCCCGCGCTCCGTCAGGCGCAACGGAGCTTCGCGCAGCAGCAGCGGAGAACCAGCGCTCTGCTCCAGCCGGGCCAGATGCCTGCTGATGGTGGATTGGCTCACTCCCAGGGCCTTCGATGCGGCGGTCAGGCTCCCGAGCCGCGCCACCGCCTCGAAGGTCCGCAACAGATCCCACTCCATCCAAGCCTCCTTGCAGAAACGGATGCCGGGCATCCGGATCTCGCGGTTTCCATCCGTTCCCGCGGTCTCTAGCTTACAGGACGTCTCTCTCACGGGAGTGCCCTCATGAAGCTCCACCACCTGCGCAATGACTCCGCCGTCCTGACGCTGGGAAGCAAGAGGGCCCCCATTCCGCCCATACTTTGGACAGACGTCATTACTCGCCAAGCTGACAAAGAAAGCCGAACTCGTAGCCAAGATAGGATGTAGCCATGAGCGTTGGGCAGATATCATCAACACAGCAGATTCGAGAGGATAGAAGAACCCCGCGGGAGTTGCTGTCGGACGATGCCGGGCCGAGCTGGCAGAGCCGCTGCATCAATGGTCTGCTACGGCTTCTTCCCATCAAAAAGCGGCTGGCGTCCGCTGCTGTCGTGCAAGAGCACGTGCGCAGATTGGCATTGCGGCCGGCCTCCTATGAACCGACGGGTCTGGGTCGCGGCGTCGAGGTGACCTTGAAGAGCGTGGCGGGATGGCCCGTCTATTATACGGCGCCGTCCGCAAATCCCGACATCGGCAACTACGTGGTGTTCCTACACGGCGGCGGCTTCATCAACGAGATCGTTCGCGCCCATTGGCGCTTCATCGAGAAGGCCGACAGGCGCGTGAGATCATCCTGCGCGTCGTTGCCTAGGGATTGAGCACACATAGCCATTCACGCCCGGCCGCCAGCGTTCTTGAGTAAGGCTGGGGCCGAGGGTTTGGATCCCTCCGCCCGGTCCAGAATTTCTCACCATCTTGTGGCGGCGTGGGGCCGTCTGTCCCGCGCTTCGCCTACGCCGCCAGAGCATAGCGCCATCTTGAGGATATCTCTTATGAGCTTGAGACAAAGAACTTCCCGCCCTACCGCGTTCAGCAAGGCGTGCTCGGTCCTGCACGGAATGATCCGCCCGCGCCTCCGCCTGGCGATCCTCCCCCTTGCGGCCAGCGTTCTGTCCGGCGCCGCCTCGGCGCAGCCGCGCCAGCCCGAGCCGGCCGCGTTTGCCGACACGGTCTTCGTGAACGGTCGGATTTTCACCGCGGACACCTTCTCCAGCATCGTCGAGGCCGTGGCCATCGACGACGGGAGGTTCGTCACCGTCGGATCGAATGAGGCGGTTCGTCGTCGGGTCGGACCCAAGACGACCGTCTACGATCTCAAGGGCGGCATGGCGATGCCCGGCATCACCGACATGCACGTCCACCCGGTCAGGGGCGGGCTTGCGGAGCTGACCTACTGCAAGTTCTCGGACCAGCTTGAGCTCACCCGTGCGCTCGACGCCGTCCGCAAGTGCGTGAAGGACAAGAAGCCGGGCGAATGGGTCGAGGGCGCGCAGTGGGACACGGGCCTTGCGTTGTCCCTCGACAAGGCGGCGCTCGACCAGATCGCGCCGAAGAATCCCGTGTACCTGCACGACAACACCAACCACGTCATCTGGGTGAATTCGGCCGCGTTGGCCGCCGCCGGGATCGACAAATCCACGCCCGATCCCGCGGGCGGCAGGATCCTGCGCGATCCGAAGACGGGCGAGCCGACGGGCGTCCTGATGGAATCGGCCATGGCTCTGGTCTTCAACGCGAAACCCAAGCCGAGGAACGGAGACATCGAGCGCGCGGCCGCGTGGATCTTCCGAAAGTTGAACGCCTACGGCGTCACCAGCATCCAGACGGGTCAGGCCGACGCCGCGGATCTCGCGGCGTTTCGCAAACTCGAAGCGGAAGGTCGCCTGACGATCCGCTTGAAGACGAACTGGGATTTCAACACGCCGCTGGCGCCGGTCGGGCCCGAGAAAATGCTTGAGCGCTTCGACACCCGCGCCGAGCGTGGCCCAGTCACCGACCTGATCAATCCCGACGGCGGGAAAATCTACGCCGACGGCATCCCGATCGGAGCCGCATCGCCCTACCTGGAGCCATACGCCTTCGCGCATACGTTCGGACGCCCGGCGATCGACCAGGCCAGCCTGAACACCGCCGTGATGCAGATGGACGGGCTCGGCTTGTCGATCATGATCCATGCGATGGGCGACGCTGCGGTGCGCATGTCACTCGACGCTATCGAGGCCGCCAGGCGCGCCAACGGCGCCAGCGGGCGGCGACATGTCATCGCGCACACCTTCAGTGTCGACCCGGCGGACATGGGGCGCGCGCAGAAGCTGAATGTCGTCTTCGAGAACTCCCCGCCGGTCGTCCTGTTTCCCAATGACCTCACTGCCGACACCGTGGGCCTGATCGGCCGCCAGAGGGTGAGGGCCATCGCGCCGATCCGCTCGCTCTTGGCCGCCGGCGAGACCGTCGGCTACGGCAGCGACTGGGACAACATACCCGAGCCCAATCCTTGGCTTGCGCTGCAGGTCATGATCACACGGCAGAATCCATCGGCCCCTGACCGCGGGTTCCTCGCGCGCTCCGAGGCCGTCGACCTGATCACCGGTTTGGAGATCTTGACCATCAACGGCGCCTATGGCCTCGGCCTCGAGAACCGCACCGGCTCCATCGAGATCGGCAAGGACGCCGATCTCATTGTCCTCAACCAGGATCTACTGAAGGTGCCTGTGGGCGACATCCACAAGACCAGGGTCTTGAGGACGGTCCTCCGGGGCAAGACCGTCTTCGTCCAGGAGTGATCGATAACAGCCATTCCAAGCTTGTCTGGCCGCCCTTTCTTGAGGAGAGGGATATGATAATGATTGGCGATTTCAAATTGTCGCTGCAGAAGGTATCGCGGGCACCGGGCACGGACGAGGGGCGCCCGGCTCGTCAAGCGAGGCATGCATGAGCGCGCGCGCCGTCTCTGACGGAAGAGGCGCGAAGCCCGTCGTGGGCCTGGGGAGGTTCCTCGCACTCCAGTGGCCCATGGTTGGAGCCTCAGCGCTGAGCGCGACGATCGCGGCGGCACTGGCACTCGTGCCGTTCGTGGTCGTCGCGAAGATGGCAACGGCCATCTATGCGGAGCCCCCGCGCCTCGGCGAGCTGCGGTCCCTGGCGCTCGTCGCGGTGGTGGCCCTCGGGGTCCGATACGCCTTCGTGGCCGCGGCCAACATGTTCGCGCACGTTGCGGCGTTCCGCATCCTCCACGAATTGCGGCTGCGGCTCGCCCGCAAGCTCGGCGCCGTCCCGCTGTCGTTCTTCAGCCGCCGCTCGACGGGGGAGCTCAAGAAAACGCTCATGGACGACGTGAATCAGGTCGAGGCATTCGTCGCGCACAACCTTCCCGACGGTATCGCTGCCCTCATCGTTCCGATCTCCACGGCGATCGCGCTCCTCTGGACGGACTGGCGGATGGCTCTGGCCAGCATCGGCGCCGCGCCGCTCGCGATCGCCGCGATGGCGATTGCGATGCGCGACGCCGGCAAGGCGCACGAGCAGTGGAACGGGATCCAGGACCGCATGAACGCCTCGCTTCTCGAGTACCTGCGCGGCATCCACGTCATCAAGACCTTCGGGCTGTCGGCTCAGCGCTTCGGCGACCTCGCGCGCTCGAGCGAGGAAGGGCTCGCGTGGATGGAGGGGTTCATGCGCACCAACGGTCGCGGCTACGGCGTCTTCGGTGCGCTGATCGGCTCGAGCCTCGTCGTGCTCGTCCCGGTGGGCGGATGGCTCTACGTGCAGGGCACCCTGTCGCTGGAGTCGCTCGTGCTCTTCCTCGTGCTGGGGCCTCAGCTCCTGACGTCCATGCTCCGGCTCGTGTTCGCGTGGGGCAACGTCGAGCGGCTCAAGACCGGCAACGCTCGCATCCGGGAGATTCTTTCCTCGCCAGACCTCGAGGGCCCGACGAGCGACGCGCGGCCTGCTCACGACGGCATTGCGTTCCGCGACATCTGCTTCCAGTACACCGACGAAGGACGCAGCGTGCTCGAAGGCGTGAGCTTCGAAGCACCGGCCGGGAAGGTCACGGCCCTGGTGGGGCCTTCAGGGGCTGGCAAGACGACGCTGCTTCGGCTCATTCCCCGTTTCTGGGAGCCGACGTCCGGGGTTGTCGAGCTCGGAGGAGTCGATGTCCGGAAGTTGCCGCTGGACATCCTCCTCTCGCGCATCGCGATGGTGTTCCAGGACGTCTTCCTGTTCCACGGAACGGTGCGCGAGAACCTGCGGCTTGCTCGCGCGGACGCAACGGACGATGAGATCATGGAAGCGTGCCGCGCGGCGCAGGCCCACGACTTCATCAGCGCACTGCCGCAGGGCTACGAGACCGTGCTTGGCGAACGCGGCGCACGCTTGTCGGGCGGTGAGAAGCAGCGCCTCTCCATCGCGCGCGCTCTCCTCAAGCATGCCCCTATCCTCCTCCTCGACGAGGCGACCGCGTTCGCCGACCCGGAGAGCGAGGCTCGCATCCAGGAAGCGCTGTCCACGCTCTGTGAGGGCCGCACCGTGCTCGTTGTTGCCCACCGACTCTCGACCGTCGTCACGGCAGATCACATTGTCGTCCTCGACGCCGGCAGGATCCAGGACCAGGGCACGCACGCGGCGCTGCTCGCGCGCTGCTCCCTCTACCAGAGGCTCTGGGCCGACCACACCGATGCGCTCGACTGGTCCCTCGGAGCGAGGGTCGAGGAACGGTTGGCCTCCGCGGAGGTGGCATGATGATTGCCGAGCTCTTCAACCTCGGGGAGCGCCTCGCGGGGCGCAAGGATGCGCGCTTGCGCAGGGGCCTCGTCTTCGCGCTCTGCGAGGCCATGGCAACGGCCGTCCCCTACGCGCTTGTCCTCTTCTTCGTGCGTGCCGCGCTCGAACATCGGCTCACGTTGGGCCTCACGTGGAAGGTCACCGCGGGCATCGTCGTGGCGGTCCTCGTGAGGATGCTCTTCTCGCAGTCCGCGATGGCGAACATCTTCGTCGGAGCTCACGCCTTGATGGGACAGGCGCGCATCCGAGCGGCAGACCACCTGAGACGCCTCCCCATGGGCTTCTTCACGAAGAACCGGAGCGGCGATCTGGCGGGCGTGCTCACGACCGATATGGCTTTCGTCGAAGACGTCTGGTCGCACATCATCGGCGTCTTCGCGGCCAGCCTGGCCCTGCCGCTGGTCGTGGGGCTCGGTCTCTGCGCTCTCGAGCTCCGCCTCGGGCTCGCCGTACTGGCGACGCTGCCGGTGGCGCTCGTCGTGCTCGCCGCGACGACGCCCCTCTTCGTTCGCGAGAAACGCTCGGTGCTGGAGGCGACCGCCGACGCCAACGCGCGCATCGTCGAGTACGTGCAGGGTATCGCTGTCGTCCGCGGGTTCGGGAGGTACGGTGAGGTGTATCAGCGGCTCGTGAAGGCGATGGAGCGACTTCGCGACGCGTTGATCCGCACGGAGGTGCTTCCATCTCCGCTGCTCGCCGTCGCTGGCTTCGTCATCGAGGCGGGGTTCGTCGTGGTGGCCTTCGCAGGGAGCTCGCTTGCCCTCGATGGCGCCGTCTCGCCGGGCACGCTGCTGGTGTTTCTCGTCGTCGCGGTCGGTGTGCTTCGGCAGGTCGGAGAGTTCGGTGTGGCGCTCCTGATGCTCCGTGGCTCGCAACGAGCACTTGACCGTGTCGATGGCCTGCTCGCCGAGAAGCCTCTCAGCGAGCCCGCCGCGCCGGCCCCGCCGATCTCACGCTTCGACATCGAGTTCGACGATGTCTCCTTCGCCTACGAGGACAGGCGGGTGATAGAGGGCGTCTCGGTGCGCTTCCCGGCGAGATCGCTCACGGCGATCGTGGGGGTGTCAGGATCCGGGAAGTCGACATTGGTTCATCTCGTGGCTCGGCTGTGGGACGTCCCGCGTGGCCAGGGCTCCATCCGCATGGGCGGCGTCGACATCCGCGACGTGCCCTTCGAGGAGCTCCATCGTCACATCGCCATGGTCTTCCAGGACGTCGTCATCTTCTCCGGCACGGTCCTCGAGAACATTCGTGTCGGTCGGCCGGATGCGTCCCGCGAAGAGGTCGAACGTGCGGCGAAGGCAGCGCGGGCGCACGACTTCATCCGCGCGCTTCCGAAGGGCTACGACACGGAGCTGGGCGAGACGGGGGGGACGCTCTCGGGTGGCGAGCGGCAGCGGCTCTCGCTCGCCAGAGCCATCCTCAAGGATGCCCCCATCGTGCTCCTCGACGAGGCGACGGCCTCGGTCGATGCCTCCGCGGAAGCCGACATCCAGCGCGCCATCGATGAGCTCGTGAATGAGAAGACGGTCGTCGTCATCGCCCACCGACTTCGGACGGTGCGACGCGCGAGCCGCATCGTCGTCCTCGACCGCGGCCGTGTGGCAGAGACCGGAACGCACGAGGAGCTCCTCTCCCGCGCCGGGGTGTACGCCACGTTATGGCGGGAGCAGGAGCGCGCGAAGGGATGGCGGCTGGGCCGCAAGATGACCGAACACGCACGAGCAGGAGTGGAACCATGACTCTGGCGAGACGCAACAGAGCCCCGCGATCGCCGAGGGTC
This sequence comes from Archangium minus, assembly GCF_044360475.1. Lineage (NCBI taxonomy): Bacteria > Pseudomonadati > Myxococcota > Myxococcia > Myxococcales > Archangiaceae > Archangium > Archangium minus. The sequence continues at coordinate 11,836,670 of NZ_CP043494.1, read as the reverse complement.
TGGGCATCTATCTCTCCGCACTGGCCGAGGTCGTTCCGGGGTCGGAACTCGAGGTGAGTCGTGGATGGCCATATCCCGAGGCCATTGCCGCAACGGCCCCGGGCCACTACCTGGTGGCCTATATCGACGCCGACGCCAGTGGCGGCCCCCGCGTGAAGTTACGGCGGGTGACCGAGGGGTAGGTGCTGCATCCCTGTCCTGCACCCCCGCGGTCGAGCTCCTGGTGACGACGATGACAGAACATCCGCTCCCCCAAGCAGGTGAGGAGGAGGTGAGGGTGGCGCTTGAGGCAGCGGCCAGGAAGGAACCGATGAGGGAGAGGACGCCACGAGTGGACTTTCGCAGAGCTGCTGCGCAGGACCTTCGCGGTGGACGTGTTCGCTAGCGTGCGGTGTGGAGGCAGGCGGAGTGTGTTGGCGTACGAGAAAGGACATCCCCTCGGCAGAGCGATGAACGGCGTCATTCACTCATTCCAGGGGCGTAGGGGGGTGAGGAGACCTGCCCGGGCGAGGCGCTCGGAGACGTCGCGGGCCAGGGCCACGTGGGCGGGATTGGAGGCGGTGAAGCGCTCGGGGGAGAGGATGACGAGCGTGCCCTTGTCCTCCACGGGCTCGGTGTGGACAGGAGAGGGAAGGGGCGGCAGGGGGCCTCGGCGGTGGGCGAAGTACGTGAGCCAGCCGATGAAGGTGCCGCCCTCGGCGGATTCTGGCGCCACCAGCTCGCGAAGCTCATGGGAAGTGGCGATGCCCCACTCGGGCTCGAAGGCCACAGCCATGGCGTGCATGATCCGCGCGAGGACGGGGGCTTGCAGCATGCGTTCCGCAGCGAGACCTTCTCTGGGCGGTCTCATCACACAGTTGTTGGAGACCCAGACCGAGGCATCGCCGCAAAGCAGGGAGAGGCCGCTTGCCGCTTCGTGGGTCTGACCATTCCAGAGCGCGAGAGAGAAGCCTTCGTCGGCGAAGCGTCCTTCTCTTGTCTCTTGCCGGCTGAACACCTTCGCAATGCTCGCCGCATCGGATTCGAAGCGGTGTTGCAGTGCCTCTTCTTGGGTTCTGCCCTTTTCGAACCATTGGCAGAGGCTTGGGTCACATCGGGCCAGCAGATTGAAGAAGGCCTCGGTGCGCTGGGCACAGGCTACGGCTGTCTCTCTCCGTACCAGCCAGTAGGTTCCTACGTAGTATGATTCATTCATGGGAGGACCTAGAGCTTGCGGATGCTCTTCTCCTGGAGCAGGCGTCGCACGAGAGCAGCCACCTCTGGCTCAGCGAAATGCCACTCGATGGGAGTTCCATTGGCCGCACGGAGTGCATCTTCTCGAGACGCGCCTTGTAGCCAGGACCTTTGACCTCCAGGAGCGCGCCGTTCTTGAAGCCGTCGAAGTCCACGAAGTCCTTGGGCCCAGGACCGGTGCGGACACGGTAGACCCAGCCCTCTGGAGCGCCTGTCTTCTGGGACTGGAAGCAGGTGCGCGCCTGGCCCCTGCCGCGGCGAGCTTCCCGCGCCGCGGGCCAGGGCCGGACGCCCATTCCCTGACGTCAGGCGGTGGGGCTTCCACTTCCGTCGGCTTCCTCGTCCAGGAGGCCGGTCGGCAGCCCGTCGAGGCTGCGGACGTTCTTCTTTCGCCGGTAGGTGTCGAGTCCCTCCGGGCCCTTGGCCTCGGCCCACTTGGTGAGCGTGGGGCGCTCGCTGGTGTACTCGAAGAGCGGCACGCCGTAGCCGCATGAGGTCTGCACCAGGTCGATGTCGAGCACGATGATTTGACGGGCCCCCAGCGGCTCCACGCCGCCGAAGTCGGAGGCGAGCAGGCGCGTGTACTCGGCGCTGCCGCGACGGACGGCCCGGCCGCGCCCGTAGAGGCGCAGAATCAGGGGCGGCCCCTCGAAGGCGCAGAACATGAGGGTCAGGCGCCCGTCCGCGAGCAGGTGCGCGGCCGTCTCGTTGCCGCTGCCGGTGAGGTCGAGGTACGCGACGGACTTCTCTCCGAGCACGCGCAGTGCGTCGAGCCCCTTGGGTGAGAGATTCACGTGACCGGTGGCCGCGGCGGACGCGGTGAAGAACACCCGCTGGCGCTGGATGAACTCACGGTGGGCGGGCTCGAGCTGTGGGAACTGTTTCGCCATGGGGGCGGACCTCCTCCGGCACGGTAGCCCCTCCGCCTTCGCCCGGCCACGCGGATGTGCGGCTCAGGGGATGACGCGGCGCCGCCGGAAGCGTTCGGCTCAAACCCTCCCCCCTGGGGTGGCTGTCTGCGCAGCCACCCCAGACGGTGCACGGCTCAGCTCACTGAATGATGGTGACGATCTGCGTCTCACACGTGGTTGGGTCGATGAAGGAGTTGACCGCGTCGACCGTACAGACGGCGCCGCCGTAGGTGCCGTAGAAGACCTGCGCCGAGCAGGAACCGCCGACGTCACTGACCTCCACCCGCCAGACACACGTCTTCGCGCCGGCCGGGTTCGCCGGATCAACCGTCCAGTAGTACTGCTGGGCCACCAGCGGCGTGGGGGCGGGGGCGCTGACCTGGAACCCGCCATAGGTGGCGGTGGGCACAGGATAGGGGTTGAACACGCCGTTGAGCGTCCCCGTCAGCACCTGAATTCCCAGGGAGATGTTGACGCCGGTCTGGTTGAGGACGAGGAGGTTCTCCAGGGCGGGGGCGACGGACGCCACCGGCCCGTTGCGCAGCGTGGGAACCTGGACCGCCACCTCCCGGATGGTGACGTACTCGTCACGCGGGGAGAGGAGGTCCAAGAAGCCGGACTCAACCTGCTCGGCGAACGCGATCGACGGCGTGAGGGACAGCAGCGAGGCAGCCAGGAAACGCTTCACGTTCCTCGTCATGGTGTTCTCCTGATTGGATTGTACAGGGGTGGGCCGAAGCCAATGCTTTACTAGCACTGTTAGCTATTCAATTTCAAATCAAGGCCCTATCTAGAAGAATTTCCTGTAAAACTGGATGATTGCATTCCGGCGCTCATGGCTATGGATTCCGGTCTAAGGGGTTCCCCTGGGTCATCCAAAACCATCCGTCTCCCTCCCGCAAACGGCCGCGTCGCAGGGAGTCTCGTCACGACGGGGCCCGGCGAGCAGTTACTGTCGTCTCGCGTCCTGGGAAGTTGTGCTGGGATATCTACCGCAGAAGTCACATGCGGTTTCCACCGACTGCCAGCGGTGTGCCTATGTGGATGGCGAGTTCTCCCAGCGACGGTGTTCCCGCGTCATGGCGGGGCACTGTCTACAACGCTCCCCGAGATGCCTGGCAGCTCTCGGCGGGGCGTTGTTTTTTGGTGGGACGTGACCAGAACTTCCGAGCGGTCTCCGGCAGTGGGCGGGAGTCGTAACCAGTCTGGGACGCAGGACGCCTTGCGGCGTCGCTTGTCCAAGAGGTTGGGGGAGATGGCTCGGGCGGCACGGCTCCAAGCGGGCCTGACGCAAGTGGATGTGGCCTCGCTCCAGCGAGAGGCGTAGGGCGCTCGTCTCCTCCATGAGCCCACCTGTCGCTCCCTGGCTTGCCCGCTTCTTCTGTGACTGGCGGGAGCGCGACGCTTGCGTTAGAGCCGCCCTCCAGAATGGCCTCTCCCGACCCGTCAGCCGCCCCTCCTTCCGTCTTCCGTCACCGTGACTTCCGCATCTACCAGCTGGCACGCCTGTGTGCGGTGCTCGCCGTGCAGATTGAGTCCGTGGCCATCGGCTGGCAGGTGTACGAGCTGACGGGCAGCGCTCTGGCCCTGGGCTACACGGGGCTGGCGCAGTTCCTGCCCTTCTTCGCCTTCTGTCTCATCGGCGGGCAGGTGGCTGATCGCGTGGACCGGCGCCTCATCCTGGTGGTGTGCCAGACGGTGATGCTGCTGTGCAGCCTGCTGTTGCTCTCCTTCACGTTGGGCCACATCCAGGACGTGCGCTTCGTCTACGGCGTGCTGGTGCTCTTCGGGACCGCGCGTGCCTTCTACTCGCCCGCGGGCTCCGCCATCACGCCGCACCTGGTTCCCCCCGAGGAACTCACGCGTGCCATTGCAATCAACTCCACCACCTGGCAGGTGGCCACCATCGCCGGTCCCGCCGTGGGTGGTGTCCTCTATGGATGGGCGGGCGCTACGGGGGCCTATATCGGCTCGGCGACCCTGTGCGCGCTCACCGTGGTGTGGATGCTCTCGCTGAAGGTGAGGACGGGCAGCGCCTCCAGCGAGTCGTTCTCCCTGGAGACGCTCCTGGCGGGGTTCCGCTTCGTGCGCCGGCAGCGGCTGCTGCTGGGCAGCATCACCCTGGACCTGTTCGCGGTGCTGCTCGGCGGAGCGGTGGCGCTGCTGCCCATCTACGCGCGAGACGTGCTACACACCGGGCCCTGGGGCTTGGGGCTGCTGCGCAGCGCACCGGCAGCGGGTGCGGCGGTGGTGGCCATCCTCCTCGCCACGCGTCCGCTGGGTGGGCGCGCCGGTTGGAAGATGTTCATCTCGGTGGCCATCTTCGGCGTGGCGACGCTCGTCTTCGGCGTGAGCCGCTCGCTGCCCCTGTCCGTCCTGGCCCTGGCGGTGGCGGGCGCCGCCGACATGGTGAGCGTGGTGATACGAGGCACGCTCGAGCTGGTGTCCACGCCGGATGACATGCGAGGCCGCGTGGGCGCGGTGAACATGATGTGCGTGGGGGCCTCCAACGAGCTGGGGGAGTTCCGCGCGGGCGCGTTCGCCGAGCACATTGGCGCGGTGTCCTCGGTGGTGGCGGGCGCGTTGGGGACGCTGGTGGTGGTGGGGCTCTGGGCCTGGGCCTTCCCCGAATTGCGGCAGGTGGATGATGTGGAGCGCGCCGCTCGCGAGCCCCTGCCCGCGGACGGTGTGGCCGAGGCCACCACCTCGGACTGAGCGCGGGCTCCGAAGGCCGCCGCTGCGACTACGGGCGCTGCTCCCTCCTCGAAGGGGGCGGTTTGCGTCCCACGCGGCGAGCGGGCTCCGGCTGGAGGCCGTGCAGCAGCTCCAGGAAGACGCCGTTGGTCCACCCGAAACCGACGACGTTCTCCGTATAGCCCACGATGTGCTTCATCTCCGACGAGCGCGTCACCACGTTGTACTTCTCCCGGATGGTCCCATCGCGGCGGAAGTTCTCGGCGACCATGTCGAGGAACTTCCGAGAGAGCCGGTCCGCGTCCAGGTCGTAGCCGTAGCGGCGCAGCCCCTCGATGGTGAGCAGGTGGAGGGGCGCCCACCCATAGGGGTAGTCCCACTGGGTGGAGGTGTCTTGCCGGCTCATCGCCAGCCCACCGGGTTGTTCGAAGTGGAAGAGGTTGCTCACCACGGCCCGTGCCTGCTCGGGAGACGCCAGCCCCGCCCAGAGCGGGTAGAAGGTCGTCGCGTATTCGTAGGTCGAGCGCTGGCCCGTCACGAAGTCATGGTCGAAGTACATGCCGCGCTGGACGTCCCACAGGTAACGGTCCACCTGCTGCTTGCGTCGCGCGGCGCGCTCTCGCCAGGTACGCGCTTCATCGGCGCGGCCCAGTGCCGTGCTGATGCGCTCCAGGTCCGTCTCCGTCTTGTACAGCAGGCTGTTCAGGTCCACGCCAGCGTGGTGGTGGGTCCGCGCGCTGAAGGGCCCGAAGCGGAAGGAGATGTCGAACCCGGACTCGCGCATGGAGCGGTCGCCCTTGTAGTAGTCCTCGGTGAGGGCGAGGGTCTCCTGAGTCGTGCAGGAGGTCGTTCCGACGGTCTGTTCACACACCTGCAGGGTGAACACGGGGCTCGTCGGAGTTGGCGCGGGGGCCTTCGGGTCCACTTCGCGCAGAAAGGGTTTGCCTTCCTCGGGGTGGCGCACGAGGTAGCCCACCACATCGCGGTAGTAGCGCTCGTGCGTGGAGAGCTCGGGGACCGGCCCCTGGCCATGGTCGAAGTAGCGCGACAGCCCCGTGTCTCCCGCCAGGTGCGCTCCCTGGGTCCACATCTCGTAGTCGCGGACCAGGTAGGGGTGGGCCTCGGCCAGCCACGCGCGTCTCTCCTCCTTCCCCAAGGTGTCGTGGACCGCCATCACCATCGAGGAGAGGAAGGGCGGCTGCGAGCGGGTGAGGTAGTAGGTCCGGTTGGCGTTGAGCACTGCGCCGTAGTGTTCGATCTCGAAGAAGAAGTTGCGCACCATGTTCTGCGCCAGGTCTCTTCGCCCGTCACGCAGCAGCCCGCGGATGATGAAGTAGCTGTCCCAACCGTACATCTCGTTGAACATGCCGCCGGGCACGACATACGGATGCTCCAGGTAGAGCAGCCCCTGCGCCTCGAAGGCGCGCACGTCCACCTGGCCTGGCGCGGTGATGTCCGAAGGCAGGCGTTGGATTCGTACCTGAGGGCATTGTCGACGCAGCTGCTGGACGGACGCGGGCTCGGGCAGATCCTTGGGCAGGTAGAGCACAGAGCGCTCCGGGACCTTGGGATCCTTCAGGACCTCGCAGTTGTCCATGGTGCGTGTCAGCACCTCCCAGTTCCGCGAGATGTACGCGCGGACATCCCCGTACTCGCGTCCGACCTGGGCGGGTGCGGCGCTCGCGACCAGCGAGAGCGTGACGATGAGCCCGGGTACCCATGCGGGCAAGCGCGAGCGTCGAGTGCCTTGCATGTGCCTTTCCCCCTCCCGGACAGGCTTTACGAGGGTGAAGCTCGTCATGCCGGTGGAGGCATGCAATGGGACGGCGGGCTGGGACGTGCCATGTTGGACGGGTGATGAGACGACTCGGACCTTCTGACTACCGTGACATGCCCTGGAAGAACGGGGGCGGGGTGACCCGTGAGCTGTTGAAGCTGCCTCATCCCTCCGAGCCCGCTCGCTTCCTGGCTCGGTTGTCGATTGCCTCGGTCGCGGCCTCCGGACCCTTCTCCGTGTTCCCGGGCATCGAGCGGACCATCCTGGTGCTGGAGGGAGCGGGCATGGCGCTGTCCCTCGGGGGCGCGCCGGAGGTGGTGCTCGACCCGCGCTCACCGCCCTTCGTGTTTCCCGGCGAGGCGGAGACCCACTGCCGTTTGCTCGCGGGTCCGGTGCGCGACTTCAACCTCATGGTGGAGCGCGCCTTGGCCGAAGCCACGCTCGAGGTGGTTCACCTGGCTCCGGGAGGGACTCGCGCGGTCGCGGGAACGGGGAGCCTGGTGCTCCATGGCGTGGCGGGCCGTGCAGAGCTGTCCGGGACACCGCTGGCCCAGGAGGAGACGCTCTGGCTCGAAGCGCCAGGGTCGCGGGTGTTGCGGAGCGATGAGGGCGCCACGGTGATCTCCATCCACCTGACCCGCAGAGGGTAGGGAGGACCTCCCGGGCGCGTTCTTCTCGAACTTGTCCGACTGTCGGACAGGTCGCGCGAGTGGTACACCGGGCCGCGCATGAGCAAGGTGGAGACAGCCTCGTCCGGGTTCGGCGCTACGGAGGACACAGGCTCACCGCGGAGGCTGTGGTTCTTCGCACTGGGCCTCTGCTCGCTCATGCTGGTCCACCACTTCGGGCTGTGGGCGTGGACCGCGCACCGCCGAGGCTTCCCGCTGCTCCAGGGGTTGCTGCATTGGGACTCCTCCTTCTACAGCACCATCGCGACGCAGGGGTACACCCCGTACCAGTGGGCGTTCCTGCCGCTCTACCCCATGACGGTGCGGCTGGTACGGGCGCTCCTCGGGGGAGCGGTGCCGCCCCAGGTGGTGGGTTGCGTCCTGTCCTCCGTCTGCCTGCTGGCGTTCGTCTTCTGGGCGCAGCGGCGAGGCTTGGAGCGGGACAACGTCTTCCCGCTCGCCCCTCGGACGATGTGGGGGTGGTTCTTCTTCCTCTACACCCCGGCCAGCTACGCCCTGCACTCGCATCACACCGAGGGGCTGTTCCTGCTGCTGTCCTTGGGCGCCTTTCTCTCCGCCTGGGATGAGCGGTTCTGGCTGACGGCGCTGTTCGCCGGGCTGTGCGTGTGGACGCGCAACCAAGGCATGTTCGTGGCTGCGGTTGCGGCGCTCCTGCTGGCCGAGCGCGCGCAAGGAGGGCGTGAGCGGCTCATCCGCTTCGCCGGAGTCGGCGCCCTGACGCTCGCGGCGTTCGGAGGCCTGCTGGCCGTCGAGTGGATAGACACGGGAGATGCTCTCGCGCACTTCCATGCCCAGGCGAACTGGCAACACGTGGACTCCGCGTGGGGCGCGCTGCGCACCCTCTGGTACGGAAACCCTGGGCAGCACCTGGGCGGGTGGTCGCTGAGGCGAGGCATCTTCTTCGCCCTGTTGCTCGCGCTCTCGGTGGCGATGCTTCGCAAGAGTTGGCCACTCGCTCTGTACGGACTGCTCTCGTTGGTCGTGATGCTGCCGCAGGGGGACTTCTCGAATGCCTTCCGGTTCGGCGCGGTGCTCTTCCCCCTGCTGTTCTTGCTGGGGGACTGGCTCGCCACGTGGCCGGCCTGGCTGCGCTGGCCCGTGGCGGGCTACATCCTGGTCTTCAACCACAAGGTGACGCACGGGTTCATCATTGGCGTCTGGGCCTACTGACGCCCTGGATGGCGTAGAGTCCCGCCCCGCCATGCCTCCTCGCGCTCCCCTCGTCCACATCCACGACCACGCCCTCCCTGACGCTGACTTCTCGCGGCTGTGGCGCAAGGTCCGCGCGCTGGGCACCGAGCGCCTGCGCCAGACGTACCAGACGACCTTCTGGTTCGACCTCGGCGAGCCCACCAACATCGTGGAGCAGATCATCCTCGAGCTGCGTCCGCGCGTGCCGTTGCGCCGGGGCCTCGCGGGCGTCGAGTGGTGGTTCTCCCGGATGCGCACCACGGACGTGCAGGTGGACTTCCACCAGGACCGAGACGAGAAGCTCGCCCTGCGCGGAGGTCCGCTCGTGCACCCGCGCTTCACCTCCCTGCTGTTCATGAACAGCGTCCGGGGTGGGGCGCTCGCGGTGACGAAGGCCCTGCCCTGCGAGGACAACCCGTCGCTCGCGCCAGACACGGCTGACTTTGACCTCGTGGCGCCCAGGCCCAACCGCTTCGCCTACTTCCGGGGGGACCTCACCCACGGCGTGCTGGATGCGAACAACCAGATTCCCGACGGGAAGCTGCCGGGCACCTCGCGGCTGCGGGTGACGCTGGTGATGAACTGGTGGGGGCAGCGCCCCACGGACATTCCCACCTTCAACGAGTCGAAGGTGTACCGCTCGCTCGCGCTTCCCCCCGCGGGCCGGACGCGATGACGCCGGGCTTCCCGGGGCATGTCAGACCTGTGCGCTAGGAAACGTCCTTGCGCGGGCCGGAGGGGGGAGCCCGTGGCGCGTGTCGTCACAGCGGGGAGCCGGGTCCGGGCGGGTCTCGGGCCCGGCTTCCGCACTTCTCTCAGAGCCCGCTGGGGCCCAGCGCGCCCTCCAGCCCCTGGAAGGGCTTGGAGACGACGACGTGCAGGACGATGTCCTCCAGCCGGAGCTCCAGCGGCAGCGCATCACCAATGCCCGCCTGCGTCACCGTGTTGTTGACGATGACCCAGACGCGCTTCTTGCCAATGGCCTTCACGAGCGTGGGCGAGTCGGTGAACACCGGCGTGCGCGTGTTGGGCGGGTAGGAGGCCTCGGGCAGGAACTCCTCGGCGGTGGCGTAGTACGGAGGCGGGTTGTTGTCGCTGTAGACGATGGGCTTGTCCGGCGTGGCGTTGCCCGTGAGAGACAGCCGCGCGGACGACTTCAGCGTGAACGCCCTCGAGGGGTTGAACACGTTGAGGGAGACGCTGATGTCCTTCACGTCGACGTTGAGCTCCTGCGTCTCGGCGGGCATGTCGACGGCGACCTCCACGTAGACAGGCTTGATGACCGACGTGACGGGAATGGTCACCGACTGAGGCGGCGTGTCCACGGCCAGTTCGGCGGAGCACGCGGTGAGCAGCAGCGGGCAGAGCAGGGCGAGGAAGTGGCGTCTCATTGGAAGGTCCAGGACAGGTCGAAGGTGGGGAGGACGGGGATGCGGCCGTCGTTGATGGGCAGCAGGGGCTCGGTCAGGTCCACGTAGGCGGCGCCGAGTGAGAAGCCGAAGTTCTCCCCGGCATAGCGGATGCCGGCTGCGCCGCGCAGGGGGTAGCCATCCTTGAACCGAACGCCGAGCTCACCGACGATGGACAAGTGGCCGATGAGGTTGAGCACCACCGCGCCCGTGGCCGTGGTGGTCGTGGTCTGGTAGCGCCAGTGCCGGACCTCGGCCTGCACCAGCACCCGGCCGAGTTGCAGGCCGTACAGGGCGTAGGCGCTGGGCCCCTGGAAGTCGATCTCAAAGTTCTTCACCGCCGGCTCTTGGGAGGTGACGAAGTCCTTGAGGAGCTCATTGCCCAGGAATTTCGTGTAGCGCGCGCCGACGACGAAGCGGTGAGGCCCGGCCTCCAGCCCCCAGCGCACGCCCAGGTTGGCCGCGAGCGCCGCGTCCGCGAGGACAGAGGTGTCCACCGCGAAGCCCAGCGCGATCGGCACTGCCGAGCGCTGCAGGCCGAGCACGGGGTGCTTGATGACGGCGGCCTCATCCGAGGAGAGGAGTCGCGCGTTGCCGGCGTGGTTGAAGGCGTGGGCCACGCTCGGCTGGATGAGGGCAACGAGTGCCCACAGGAAGAGCCCGGACGCGGCGAGGCGCCCCAGACGGGGAAAGGTGTATCGAGGGATCAACCCAGTCACTCCTTGAGAGGACACGGAGACCCCTGGTGTACCGCGCTCGTGCCCGCGCTGTCACACGCACGGGGCGTGTAGCGTCGTGGACAAACGGCGACAGCCCGCCTGGGGCTCGGACAACCCGACCTTGGAGAGAGACCTTGCGGACGTCCCCGGCGGAACGTATTCGGACGATTGTATGAGCTCCTCGGATGCTACCGACAGACATGACGGTATCGACATGGAGCACCAGCGGGTGCTGGCGCTGCTCAAGCGCTACGGCTGGAACGCCACGTCCTTCCAGGTGCTGGAGCCGGGGTATTCGTACTGGTTCGACGGCGACGACGCGTGCGTGGCGTACGTGGACACGGGGCATGCGTGGGTGGTGGCTGGTGCCCCCATTGCCCCGTATGAGCGCATTGCGCAGGTGTCGGAGCGCTTCGAGGCGCACGCGGCTGCCTCGGGCCGGCGCCTGTGCTTCTTCGCCACCGAGCAGCGCATGTTGGACGCGGCTCCGGTGAAGGGGTTGTCCATTGGCGAGCAGCCCGTCTGGGACCCTCGGCGCTGGGAGGAGGGCGTGCGCGAGAGCCGGAGCCTGCGCGAGCAGCTGCGCCGCGCACGGGCCAAGGGCGTCACGGTGCGCGAGGTGTCACCGGCCGAGCTGAAGGACCCCGCACACCCCCTGCGGGCAGGGGTGGATCGGCTGATGGAGCGCTGGCTGCGCTCCCGGCGGATGGCGCCCATGGGCTTCCTGGTGCAGCTCTCCCCGTATGCCTGGGCGGATGAGCGGCGCTCCTTTGTGGCGGAGCGGAACGGGGAGGTGGTGGCCTTCCTATCTGCGGTGCCGGTGTACGCGCGCAATGGCTGGTTCGTGCAGCACCTGCTGCGAGACAAGAAGGCACCCAATGGCACCGCGGAGCTGCTGGTGGATGGGGTGATGCGCGCGGCAGCGGCGGAGGGACGGAGCTACCTGACGCTGGGGCTCGCGCCGCTGGCAGGTGAGGTGGCGGGCTGGCTGCGTGCCGCTCGGCTGGTCGGTACCCCGCTCTATGACTTCGAGGGGCTGCGAGCCTTCAAGGCGCGGCTGCGTCCGCATGCGTGGGACCGCATCCACCTGGCCTGGCCCGCGCGGCACGGCTCGCCCCTGCCGGTGTACGACGCCTTAACGGCCTTCGCCCAGGGGAGCCTGGCGCGCTTCGGCGTGGCCACGCTCCTGCGCCGGCCACAGCTGCTGGTGTGGCTCGTCACGGTGCTGCTGGTGCCCTGGACGGTGTTGCTCGCGCTGCCGGCCAATGCCCACCGCTTTCCCTCACCGCTGGTGCAGTGGGGTTGGGTCCTCTTTGATGTGGGGCTGACGGTGGGGCTCTTCTCGCTCGTGCGTCGCTGGCGCACCTGGCTGGCCACGCTGCTGGGCTCCGTCATCGCTGGAGACGCGTGCCTCACCCTGCTCGAGGCACTTCTCTACAACGTCCCTCGTGCGCGAGGGCTGGGTGACTGGCTCATTTTGGGGGTGGCTGTGCTCGCGCCCTCCGTGGTGGCGGTGCTGCTCTTCTGGGCGCGCCACCACCCGACGCTCGAGCCCACTTGAGTCCGCCGCACGCTTGGCGGGGTCAATCCTCGGGAGGCACCGCGGTGGGCGCGTTCGCGAGGAACACTTCCCGGCCCTGCACGCGCGCCACTCGGTGGTAGTGCACCATGTAGTCCCGTCGAGCAGGCGAGCCCTGGCCTAACTCAAAGTGGGTATCCCCCACGTTCGACACCGTTCCGAGCTTCCGCCCGTCTGTGTCCCTGACGGTCATGCCTTCGTGGATGTCTCCAGGGTCGATCATCTTGGCTCCTCCATGTGCGTGTGACGTGTGTCACTGAGGGGAAACGTCCCTTGAGACAACACTGCGAGCGGACTCCTTCCCGTGCCACCTGCCTCCTCCCAGAGGGAGGGAGGGACAGCCGTGCATCTTGGTTGAGGAGTGCACGGGCGGTTGGCGGTTTGAGTCACACCCGACGCCTCCACCTACTTTCTCCTGAGGGCTCATGTCGCACGGGGGAGGCACCCATGGCGGAAGCCCACGCCCAGAGGTTGGACGCGCTGAGGATCAACCGCTCGGTTCATCCTCGACGGAAGCTCGCACGCCGGTGGCCGTTGTGGGCGGGGCTCGGGGTCCTGCTGCTCCTCGCGGTGGCGGCGGGGACGATGGGGCGTGCCCCCAGCGTGCGCGTGGCCGAGGTCCGTGAGGCCCGTCCCGGAGAGCAGCAGACCGAGCTCACAGCAGCCGGCTATGTCTCCTCGCGCCGTCACTCCGTCATTGCAGCCCAGGTGGCGGGACGGCTGGTGGAAGTGGCGGTGGACGAGGGCGATGCGGTGAAGAAGGGGCAGGTGCTCGCCCGCCTGGATGACCGGGACGCGAGGGTGGTGGCTGCCCGGGCCCAGGCCGAGCTGCTGGCGGCCCAACAGCAGCTCATCGCCGCGCGGGCCACGGCGACGCGAGCGCGCAGTGACCTGGGGCGGGCTGAGCTGCTGGCGAAGGCGGACGTCATCACCCGGGCAAATCTGGAGGAGGCGCAGGCCCTGGCCCATGCGTCCACCGCGGAGGAGCAAGCGGCGAGCGCTCAATTCGTCGCGGCCCAACGGGCGGCGGAGGCCGCGGCGCTACAGCTGTCCCATACGGTGGTGCGGGCGCCCTTCTCAGGCACCGTGGTGCGCAAGCTGGCCGATGAGGGAGCGGTGCTCGCGCCCGCCGCGCTCGAGCAGGAGAACATCGGCGGCATTGTCGAGCTGGTGGACTTGGGGGCGCTCGAGGTGGAGGCCGAGGTGAGCGAGGAGCAGCTCCCGCGCATCGAGCTGGGACAGCCCGCGCTCGTCTTCCTCGATGCGTACCCGGACCAGGCCTTCCGCGCGACGGTGCGCTCGGTGCGTCCGGCCATTGATCGCTCCAAGGCCACAGCGGACGTGAACGTGGCGTTCGAGGAGATTCCCCCGGGCGTGCTGCCGGACATGGGCTCGCGTGTGGCCTTCCTGAAGGAGGAGCTGCCGCAGGATGCGCTCGAGAAGAAGGACGCGGCGCTGCGGGTGCCGGCGGCGGCGGTGGTGCAGAACGGTGGGCAGTCCGTGGTGTGGGTGGTGCAGGACGGGCGGGTGAAGCGCCAGCCGGTGCAGGTCGCCCGGAAGGTGGGGGACGAGGTGGCGTTGGCCCAGGGGCCAGAGCCGGGGACGCAGGTGGTGGTGGCGCCCGAGGGCAACCTGCGTCCGGGGCGCAAGGTGAAGGTGCGGACGGAGGAAGGATGAGCACCACGCCGGTGGAAGTGACGTCTCCCTTCATCCGGCTCCGGGGGGTCTCGAAGGCCTACCGGCGTGGCGACATCGTGGTGCCCGTGCTGGAGGATGTGGACCTGGACATCCCCGCTGGGTCCTTCGAGGCCTTCATGGGCCCGTCCGGCTCGGGCAAGTCCACGCTGCTCAACCTCATCTCCGGATTGGACCGGCCCACGACGGGGGTGGTGGAGGTGGGCGGGCAGGACCTGGCGCGCATGAGCGACAAGGAGCTGTCGGACTGGCGCGCGGGGCACGTGGGCTTCGTCTTCCAGATGTACAACCTGCTGCCGGTGCTCACGGCAGCGGAGAACGTGGAGCTGCCCCTGTTGCTCTCGCCCCTCTCCCGCGCCGAGCGTCGCGAGCACGTGGCCGCCGCGCTGGAGGTGGTGGGCCTGGGCCACCGGATGAAGCACCGCCCCCCGCAGATGTCTGGAGGCGAGCAGCAGCGCGTGGCGATCGCCCGAGCCATCGTCACGGATCCGGACCTGCTCATCGCGGACGAGCCCACGGGTGACCTGGACCGCAAGTCCGCTGAGCAGGTGTTGGACCTCTTCCAGGTGCTGCACCACGAGCTACACAAGACGCTCGTGATGGTGACGCACGACCCCCACGCCGCCGAGCGGGCCGACCTGGTGCGACACCTGGAGAAGGGGGCGCTGCAATGACGTTCGGGCGGCTCGTGTGGAAGGACCTGCTGCGCAACCCCCTGCGGTTGGCGCTCACGGTGCTGGCGGGTGGAGTGGGGGTGATGGCCTTCATCTTCCTGCGCACCGTGGTGGACCTCTTCTACTCGAGCGCGGAGTCGGCCCAGGCGGACCGGCTCTTCACGCGCGCCAAGGCGTCCATCACCGCGGACCTGCCCCTGTCGTACCAGACGCGCATCTCCGCCGTGCCGGGGGTAGATGACCTCACCTTCTACGGCTTCTTCGGTGGACGCTATGGCGAGTCCCAGCGCGACTTCTTCGGCTCCGCGTTCGTGGATCCTCCCTCCTTCATGCGGGTCTTCGACGAGCTCGTTGTCCCCCCTCAGCAGGTGGTGGCCTTCCAGGAGGACCCCTGTGGCGCCCTCATTGGGAAGGACCTGGCGAAGCGCTATGGGTGGAAGGAGGGGGACCGGGTGACTCTCAAGGGCACCATCTACCCGGGCGAGTGGAGCTTCACCGTGCGAGGCATCTACGACGTGCGCACCGGTACCCTGGACACCAGTTCGCTCTTCTTCGGCTTCCGCTGCCTCAACGAGAAGCTGCCGAAGGACCGCAAGGATCGGGTAGGGGCCTTCATGATTCGGGTGGAGGACCCGTCGCGCTCGGCGGCAGTGGCCTCGGCGGTGGATGCCATGTTCGCCAACAGCCCCTACCCGACGCGCACGGAGAGCGAGCGCGCGGCCACCCTGGGCTTCATCTCCATGCTGTCGGCCATCATCACCGCGGTGCAGGTGGTGGCCACCGTCATCCTGCTCATCATCCTGCTGGTTATCGGCAACACGCTCGCCATGAGCGTGCGCGAGCGGACGCGCGACCTGTCCACACTGCGGGCCATGGGCTTCAAGAGCGGGCGGGTGGTGATGCTCGTGCTCTTCGAGTCGTTGGCCATCGGCCTGGCCTCGGCGGGGCTGGGCGTGCTCGTCGCGCCGCCGCTCATCCGGGGCTTCGTCGCGCTCGTTGGCTCGCAGATGGGAGGCCTCCCCGCGGAGTTCATGCGTGGGAGCACGTTGGTGTTCGGGGCGCTGGCGGCCGTGGTCGTGGCGCTGCTGGCCGGGGCCATCCCCGCGCTGCGGGCCATCCGAATTCCAGTGGCCGAGGGGTTGAGGAAGGTGGCTTGAGCGATGATCCCGCTCTACTACAACACGCGCAGCCTCTGGGCGCGGCGCCTGTCTACGGGGCTCACCGTGCTGGGCCTGGGGCTCGTTGTCTTCGTCTTCGCCGCCGTGCTGATGCTGGCCAACGGTATTGAGTCAGCGCTCGCCTCCGGGGGAGACCCGCGCAACGTCGTCCTCCTGGCCGAGGGCTCCACCAGCGAGTTGATGAGCAACGTGGAGCGCGATGCGCTGCGCGCGCTGGGCAGTGCGCCGCAGGTGGCCTCCTCTCCGGAGGGGGAGCCACTGGTGGCTGGGGAGCTGATCGTCCCCGTGCTGCTGCCGCGAGGGAACGGCAACGAGTCGAACATCAACGCGCGGGGGATTGGCCCGGAGAGCTTCGCCATCCGGCCCACGGTGCGGCTCACTGCGGGCCGGGAGCCGCGGGTGGGCACGAACGAGATTGCCTTGGGCGAGGCCCTGGTGGGCCGCTCGCCGGGGGCGTACCTGGGAGGGGAGCTGGTGTTCGCCGAGGAGCGCTGGCCGGTGGTGGGCGTGTTCACCGCCGAGGGCGGGGCCTACGAGTCTGAGCTGTGGGTGGACGTCAACCGGCTGGGGGCCGCCTTTGATCGGCCGGGGTTCAGCGCTGTTGTGGTGCGGACGGGTTCGGAGCAGGCCCGGGACACGTTCATCCAGCAGGTGGAGAAGGATCCGCGCTTCACGCTCGATGCGAAACCGGAGCCCGAGTACTGGGCGGAGCAGGCCACGTGGCTGGCCACGTTCATCCGGGTGCTGGGGCTCTTCGTGTCCCTCATCTTCAGCGTGGGCGCGGTGCTGGGCGCGATGATCACCATGTACGCGCAGGTGGCGGCACGCCTGGGCGAGCTGGGGATGCTGAGGGCGGTGGGCTACCGGCGGCGCAGCGTGCTGGCGAGCATCCTCATCGAGTCGGCGGTGCTGGGCGCGGCCGGAGGGGTGCTGGGCGCGCTGGGGGCGCTGGCCACGCGGTGGATGGAGATCCGGACGCTCAACTTCCAGACGTTCGCCGAGGTGCGCTTCGGCTTCACGCCGACACCGGGCATCGTGGTGGCGGCGCTCGTCTTCGGGACGTTGATGGGGGTCATCGGCGGGATGCTGCCCGCCCTGCGAGCCGCGCGGCTGTCGATCCTCGATGCCTTGCGCGCCTAGCTTCCCTCTCCCTCTGGGAGAGGGTCAGGGTGAGGGTACGCGGTCCCGTGCCCTCACCCGTGTGACGAGGGCCTCCTGGGACCCAACCCGAGGTCCCAGGTACCCTCACCCCGTCCCTCTCCCGAAGGGAGAGGGGAGGAGGCACAGGCTCAGCCTGGCTGGCAGACCTGGCGGAGGATGTCGAGCGTCTCCAGCGCCTTGCCCGCGCCCATCACCACGGCGGACAGCGGATCCTCGGCGAGGAACACCGGCAGGCCCGTCTCCTCACGCAGCAGCGTGTCCAGGTTCTTCAGCAGCGCGCCACCACCGGCCAGCACGATGCCGCGGTCCGCGATGTCACCGGCCAGCTCCGGCGGCGTGCGCTCGAGCGTGAGCTTCACCGCCTCGACGATGCCGTTGACGGGCTCGGCGAGCGCGTCGCGCACCTCGTCGCTGCTCACCGTCAGCGTGCGCGGCACGCCGGCCACCAGGTCGCGACCCTTGATCTCCATGGTCATGACCTCCTCGGTGGGGTACGCGGTGCCGATGCCCATCTTGATGAGCTCGGCCGTGCGCTCGCCGATGAGCAGGTTGTACTTGCGCTTCACGTACTGGATGATCGCCTCGTCCAGCTTGTCGCCGCCGATGCGCACGCTCTTGGCGAACACGATGCCGGCGAGGCTGATGACGGCGACGTCGGAGGTACCACCGCCGATGTCGACAATCATGTTGCCGCTGGGCTCGGTGACGGGCAGGCCGGCGCCGATGGCCGCGGCCATCGGCTGCTCGATGAGGTAGACCTCACGGGCTCCGGCGTTGGCGGCGGCCTCGCGCACGGCGCGGCGCTCCACCTCGGTGATGCCGGAGGGGATGCCGATGACAATGCGCGGGCTGACGAGCGACTTACGGTTGTGCGCCGTCTGGATGAAGTAGCGGAGCATCGCCGCGGTGATCTCGAAGTCGGCGATGACGCCGTCCTTCATGGGGCGGATGGCCACGATGTTGCCCGGCGTGCGGCCGAGCATCTCCTTGGCCTCCTTGCCCACGGCGAGCACCTTCTTGCCGCCGCGCGCGTCCTGCTGGACGGCCACCACGGAGGGCTCGTTGGAGACGATTCCCTGACCGCGGATGTAGATGAGCGTGTTGGCCGTGCCCAGGTCGATGGCGAGGTCACGCGAAAAGAGGGTGTGGAGCCAGTCGAACATACGGGGGCGGAAACTTTCAGAGGTGCTTCGTCATTTCCCTGCACCAAAAGGGAACGCGCGCCAACCTACTACGCAGGGGCCAACCCAGGAAGAAAAGCCAACTGTCAAGTGGAGGGCCCGGCCGGAGAGCGTCCAACCCGATGGGCCCCCTGTCCTCTCGCTTCGCTCCCTATTTCTCCCTCTGAGAGAAGGTCCGGAGTGAGGGGTTTTCTCCACAGCGGGCTCGCCTCCTTGGCCCCTCTCAGGAAACCGGGTGGAAGTCGCTCTTCTCGGCCAGGAGGAAGGTGTCCGCCGCTTCCCCGGCCTCCTGCTCGGCAGAGACGGGGGAGAGGTGCTGAGGCTCAACCACGGCGCCATTTTCCACGGCCTCGCGGTATTCGGGCGTCTGGCGCAGGGCCTCGCTGGTAATGCGCAGGAGCGCCTCGCGCACGGGCTCGAAGAGCAGGGCGGCGGCGTACCAGAAGGGGGCATAGTCCAGGCGGATGAGCCCCTTCACGCTCCAGCCGTGCTTCTCGTAGTCCCAGGGGCAGCGGCCGAGCCCCTTGCGCAGCAACCATCCAGTAGTGAACTCGGCCCCGTAGATGACGGCGGTGTAGGCGAGCGCCCGCACCGGCCGAGGCAGGAAGCGCAGCCGGTCATGGAGGAGCTCCATCCCCAGCGCCGTGGCGCCGTAGATGGGATGCATCCAGAGGTACGTCTTCGCCGTGCCGGCCCGGTCCTTCTCGAAGAGGGCGGCACTCATGCCGGTGAAGCACACCTCCATGACCCAGCCTGCACACCCATAGAGGAGGAATCGCGGTAGCACGCCCTGAAAGTAGGGACCCTTCTCGAAAAGAGCACCTGGGGGGCGAGCAAGGGAGCAGCCGCAGGAGGGCAGAAGGGCTCTCAGCGTTTGATGGCGTACTTCCCGATGGCGTAGAGGGCTCGGACGCCGTCCTTCCAGCCAATCTTCTTGCCCTCCTCGTAGGTGCGCCCGTGGTAGCTGATGGGCACCTCGAAGACGCGCCAGCCGCCGCGAGCCACCTTGGCGGTGATTTCGGGCTCGATGCCGAAGCGGTCCTCCTCGATGTGCACGGACCGGATGACCTCGGCGCGGAAGGCCTTGTAGCAGGTCTCCATGTCGGTGAGGTTGAGGTTGCTGGCCATGTTGGAGAGCATGGTGAGGAACTGGTTCATCACCGAGTGCCAGAAGTAGAGGACGCGCCGGGGCGTGCCGGTGAAGCGGCTGCCGAAGACGACGTCCGCGTCGCCATCGACGATGGGCTGGATGACGCGGGGGATTTCGCGCGGGTCGTACTCGAGGTCCGCGTCCTGGATGATGACGATGTCCCCGGAGGACTCGGCGAAGCCGCGCCGCAGGGCCGCGCCCTTGCCCTGGTTCTTCTCCTGGAAGAGGACGCGCACGTCGTTGCGGTTCTTCGGGGTGCCGCCGATGGCGGACAGGCCCTCGTTGGCCAGGCGCTGGAGCAACTCGCGGCTACCATCCCGGGAGCAGTCGTCCACGATGACGAGCTCCTTGGGGAAGTCCACGGCGGTGACGCGGCGGAGGATTTCGGCGAGGGTGGAGATCTCGTTGTAGACGGGGATGACGACAGAGACGAGCATGGCGAGGGGGGCTCTACCCGATTTCCGCCCCTCGCGCGACTCTTCGGTGGGGGGTTCCTCCAGGGGCGGTACTGGAGGCGGGTATCCGTGCTCTTCCTGGCTGGGAGGGCGTTCGGAGGCCCGCGACGAATCGGGCGCGACACCCGGGGTATTCGCGCTATGGCTCCTGTCCGGCCGGATGGCCATGATGGCTGGAGGGCAATCGGGCTTTCCGCGAGAGGTGGAACATGGCGTTCACACTGAGCGTGCGTAACTACCGCGGCCTCCGCCGTGTCGATTGGAGCCCCTCGGGCGTATGTGCCCTCGTGGGGCCGAACGGGAGCGGGAAGACGACGCTGATCGACGTGCTTCAGCTCCTGCAGGACACGTATCGGAGTGGCTTCACGAATGCGATTGCCGGGCATGGAGGGGCATACGGCCTGCGTCACTTCGAGGCGGAGAAGGGCGAGCGGATCTCCTTCAAGCTCCGTGTCGATAGCGCCATCTGGGAGTTCAGTCCTGAGGTCTCCCTGGGCCCAGGTGGCGCACGCATTCCTCTTTACGAGCGCATCACTGACGGGGATGTCCTCTCCGCTGAGTTCGACGGGAGTATGGATGAGGTGCTCGGCGATGCTTCTCCCAACGATGTCGGCTTGCGCGATCTGATCTACCAGGATGGTCTTGATGGGGTCCCTGAGTCGACGCGGCGACTCGTGGAACTCCTCTCTTCCTACCGCCATCATCATCACTACGCGCTCGCAAGTCTCCGTCGGGAGGGTTCGCTCCTGGGTGGAGACCTCCGGCTGAACGATGACGGACGGAACCTCTTCGCGGTCCTGATGAACTGGCGAAACCGACGTGATCAGCGGGAGCGCTGGACCTTCGTATTCAACACCATGCGGGACTGCTATCCGGAACTGTTCTCGGACTTCTCCTTCCCGATCGCGGCGAACATCGTGTCCTGCGAGGTCCACACTCCGGCTGGCCACTCGTTGACGCCCGTGCTGCTCCCAGACGGGTTCCTCGTCGCGCTGATCCACCTCTGTGCCGTTGCTTCATCGGCACCGGGAGCCGTGCTCGCCATCGACGAGCCCGAGAATGCCCTGCACCCATTCACCCTCCGCCGCCTGATGGAGGCCTTCCGCGAGTGGTCCGACGCGCATGACGTGACGGTGCTGCTGGCGACGCACTCTCCGGTCATCCTCGACACCTTCAAGGAGTTGCCGGAGAAGGTGTTCGTGATGGAGCCAGGCGAGGAGGTGCTGCCGGTACCACTCGACAGCTTGAAGAAGCGCAGCTGGCTGGCCCACTTTGCGCTGGGAGACCTCTACAAGGACCTCAAGTACGGAGCTCCAGCGGGAGCGGATGAGGCGTGAGCGCGAGCGTCGGGCTCATCGTCACGGGGAAATGTGAGCAGAAGGGACTGTGTGACTCGCTTGCACGCGTCTTCCCCGAGGTCCGGTTCGAGCTGCTCGACCGGGTCGAGTCGTTCACGAGCGCCGATGTCCGGGAGCTTCCCGAAGCTGCTGGTTCAGGCACGACGCTCGACAAGTTCGCGGCCAGTCTCGTGGCCGCGGTCGAGGAGGAGCCGCCAGACCTCGTGGTGGCGATTGACGACCTCGAACTGGTCAACGCGCCCCATCCCGAGCTGGTGGCCAGCAGAGTCCGCGACGCGGTTCATGCGCACCTCGCCCGTCATACGTGGACGTCCGAGGCAACGCGCGACAAAGTCACCCAGCGCGTCCGGGAGCGTTGCTCGTTTCACCTGCTGGCTCCGATGATCGAGGCCTACTTCTTCGCCGAGCCGGAGGCACTCGTGCGCGCGGGCGCGGGCCGGCCTTCCCAGGTTGATGCGTCGTCAATCGACCTGGAGGCGTTCGTCACGGGCGACCCCGACTTCCTCAACCATCCCGACGTTGCGCACAAGCAGAGCCCGAAGCGGAAGTCCTGGGCCATTCCCCTGCCGGAGCGGGCCCGGCATCCGAAGCACTACCTGCGCTTCCTCTGCGACCCGACGAACCCCTACACGGACCGTTACGTCGAGACGAAGGGGGGAGCCGAAGCCCTGCGCAAGCTGGATTGGGCGCGTGTCTTCGCGCACACCGAGCGGGTCCGTCTCGCCCGCTCGCTCTTCGAGGACATCGCCGACCGGCTCGGGGTGCCCCATCCCTTTCCCGGGCAGGGACACCCGGCGACGGCGGACTTCAAGAACGCCCGCGTCCTGCGCAACCTCTGATGGGCTCCCTCGGGCTCAGGCCGCCCGGCGCAGGGCCTCCAGCAGTGCCTCCAGGTCCTCGTCCGTGGTGAGCGGGTTGATGAGGGTGGTGCGCAGCCACACGCGCCCGCCGAGCGTCGTCTGCACCAGGTAGAAGTCGCCGCTCGTGACGAGCGACTCGCGCAGGCGCACCTGGAGTGCGTCGAGCTCCGAGGCGGGCAGTCCCTTCGGGGTGTGCCGGAAGCAGACGATGTTGCAGTCGGGGGCGACGGCCAGCTCGAAGTCGCCGGAGGACTGGAGGCGCTCGGCGAAGCGGCGGGCCAGGTCGAAGCTCTCGGTGACGGCGTCCGCGAAGAGCTTCGTGCCCAGTGCGCTCAGGCAGACGTACAGCTTGAGGGCCATCATCTCCTTGGTGCACTCGAGGGTGCGCAGCGCCACGTCGCTCCAGCGCCGCGTGTCCTGGCCCGTGAAGAGGTAGGAGGCCTCCTGGGCAAAGGCCTCGAAGGAGCGGTTGCCGTCGCGGAAGAGCACGGCGGTGATGAGCGCCGGCATCATCATCATCTTGTGCGCGTCCCACACCACCGAGTCGGCGCGTTCAATCCCCTTCACCTGGTGGCGGTAGCGAGGGCTGAGCGCGGCCGAGGCACCGTGGGCCCCATCTACGTGGAACCAGAGGTCGTGCTTCGCGCAGAAGTCGGCCACGGCCTCGAGCGGGTCGAAGGCGCCGGTGGCGGTGGAGCCGGCACTGGCCACCACGGCGATGGGACGGCGACCGGCGCGTCGGGCCGCGGCGAGCGACTCCTCCAGCGCCTCGGGGCGCAGTCGGTAGTGCGCGTCCACGGGGACGGGGGTGATGCCCTCGGCACCCCAGCCCATCACCTTGGTGGAGCGAGCGACGCAGTAGTGGGTCGTCTCGGGGACGAGCACGGTGAGGGGAGGGCCGGCGGTGGGGCCGCCATTCCACGCGTCGAAGCCGGCCTTCGCCTGACGCGCGGCGAGCAGGGCGGTGAGGTTGCCGGCGGAGCCCCCCGAGGTGAGGACGCCGCCCGCGCCCTCGGGCAGGCCGAGCACCCCGGCCATCCAGCGCAGCACGTTGTGCTCCATGGCGGTGGAGACGGGCCCCATCTCATAGACGGCCATGCCGTTGTTGAGGAGCGAGGAGGCGAAGTCGCAGAGGGCCGCGAGGGGGAGGGGGGCGGACACCTGGTGGCCCACGTAGTGCGGGTGGTGCAGGTGGTGCGAGTCGGTAATGACGCGCGTGAGGAGGTCCGGAAGTACGCCGGAGGGCTCCTCGGGGAAGTTCGCGGGGAAGCGCTCGACGTGGGTGGCGGGCGAGGCCCAGGGCAGCACGGGCCCCTCGCGGCGGAGGGTCCGGGCGAGGTGGTCGGCGAGCTGGTCCACCCATTGGTGACCGAGGCGGCGGAAGCTCTCGGGATCGTAGGCGGCGGCGAGGTTCGGGCGGGTGGCGGACATGGGGCGTGCATCGCGCTGGTTCACCCGGGCGTCAATCCCCTCCGATAGAGTCCGGCCATGGTTTCCCGGTGTGTTCTCTGTGGCGCTTCACTCCAGGCAAAGGACGTTCGCCGCGAGGCGGTCTCCATCCAGTGCTCGTCCTGTGGGGGGGTGTACTCGTTCTCGCGCGTGCACGTCAGCGGCGGGTCTTGGGTACGCATGCCCGTCGAGTCCGCGGAGCTGGAGAAGGGCTGGTCCCTGACGCGGGAGGGCGATGTCCTGCGCTTGCGCTGGCGCTGGTACCTGCCCGACATCTGGTGGTCGCTTCTCCTCCTGGCGGGTATGGCGTTCCCGATCGTGCAGGTGCTCAACGGGGCACACGTCAGGAAGGGCTCGCCCGAGTCCTTCGTCGCGGGGTTCGCCGGAATCTGCTTCGTGTTGGCCTACGCCATCCTCGTGTCGCTCATCAATCGCACGACGCTCGAGGCCTCACCCCGTACGGGCATCCGGGTACGCAATGGTCCGCTCCCCTCGTTGCTGCTGCCGCGCACCGTTGCGATGCAGGACATCCGCCAGCTTTACGGGAGGCAGACCGGCTCCCGTACGCGCAAGGGCAGGCGTTTCCCCGTGTACGCGCTGTATGTGTTGGGTCGGGACGGGAGCCGCCGTCGGCTGGCCGGGTACCTGCTCACGGAGAGACAGCTTCTCTTCCTGGAGCGCGCGCTGGAGGAGCACCTCGGCCTGGAGGACTGGCCCGTGTCCGAGGAGCCGTAGGCGGCCAGGGCTCGAAACTCCCTAGAATACGCCTCATGGGTTCAAGAGCTGCTCAGGGAGAGCGCTTGTGTGTGGAGCGTGAGGGCGAGGTCCTGTGCCTGCGCCTGGAGTGGTACACGCATGCCACCTGGAGATTTCTTCCCTTCGCCCTGGGCTTCCTGGTCTTTGGCGTGGGGGGACTCCTCGTGCGGAACGACGCGCTCGTTGGCTTTCTCCTGTCCGCTGCCTTCGGTCTGTTGTTGAGCTACGTGACGACTGCGGGGTTGATCAACCACACGCGCATCAAGGCCTCGCCACGGGAGGGCATCGCCGTGGAGCATGGACCCTTTCCCGCGTTCTTCTTCCGCTCGCCCTCCGTGGACATGAAGGACCTCCGGCAGGTCTATGCGACACGGTTCGAGGACACCGACGGTGACGTGTTCCACGCGTTGTGGGTGATGAAGAAGGATGGGCGCAGCGTGCTCCTGACGCGGGACAACCTCCTCATGGCCCCCTTCACCTCCGAAGTCGTGCTCGAACTGGAGCGCAGGCTGGAGGAGCACCTGGGCATCCAGGACGCGCCCGTGTCCGTGCTGGGGGAACTCAGGGCCCACTGAGCGGGCCGGTGCGGAGCGGAGGGTGGGCGGCTATCTTCTACCCACCTGGAGGCGCAACCCCGCGCCCCATCACGCAGGAGGCCTCTCATGGCCGCTCGTATCACCATCCTGTTCTGCAGTGCTTGAGGCTACAAGCCTCGGGCCGCCCGTGCGGCGGCCGTGCTGAAGAAGGAGCTGAACCTGGACGCGGAGTTGAAGGTAGGCCCATCCGGCAGCTTCATCGTGGAAGTGGATGGCAAGCCGGTGGTGAAGAAGGAGTCGCTCGCCTTCCCCACCGAGCAGCAAATCCTGGAGGCGGTGTCCAAGGCGGTGGGCGGCCCTTCCCAATCACCTGGTTCATAGTCTTGAGGCAGGCGGGCGGCCGGGGGCCTGGCTCCCGGTGTCCGTGCTCCCCAGCGTAGGCCCTGGGCCCCACCTTGTGTGCGTGGAGGTGAGGCCATGGCCGTGGAGTGGTTGGAATCCCCTTTCAAGCGGAAGTCCATCCAGCACTGGATGAAGGTGCTGGACCTGGATGGGAAGGTGCTGGGGCGGGTGGACTGTGTCGGGCAGACGGTGCTGTTCGTGCGCCGACGCTTCTCGCGCAAGCTCTGGGCGGTGCCCCTGGGGCGTGTGGAGCGGGTGACGGGCAAGGGCGTGTACGTGGCGGGGCGGGAGCGGGAGGTCCTGGAGCCCGAGGCGGGCCGGAAGCACACGGAGCTCGTCACGGCGACCTACCCGCTGGCGGAGCCCCCTGCTACGAGCCTGGAGGCAGCGCAGCACGCGTCCGCATGAGGATGGTGCGCCGGGCGGCGTTTCGTGCTTGAAGGAGCGGCCATGTCCTCCATCGAGAATCTGTCCCAGAAGGTGTCCGCGGCATTCGCGGACAGGGCGAAACTGAAGGAAGCGGAGTACGCGGCCGCCGTGCGCGAGACGCTGGCGCTGCTGGACTCGGGCGAGGTGCGAGTCGCGGAGAAGGGGCCCGAGGGCTGGAAGGTGAATGCCTGGGTGAAGGAGGCCATCCTCCTGTTCTTCGCTATCTCCGACATGAAGGTGATGGAGGTGGAGCCCTTCGAGTTCTTCGACAAGATTCCGTTGAAGAAGGGGCTGGAGGCGGCGGGCGTGCGGGTGGTGCCGCCGGGCGTGGTGCGCTACGGGGCATTTGTCGAGCGCGGGGCGGTGGTGATGCCCGGCTACGTGAACATCGGCGCGCGGGTGGGGGCGGGGACGATGGTGGACACGTGGGCCACGGTGGGCAGCTGCGCGCAGGTGGGCCGCGACGTGCACCTGTCGGGCGGCGTGGGACTGGGCGGAGTGCTGGAGCCACCCACGGCCTCGCCGGTCATCATCGAGGACAGGGCCTTCATCGGCAGCCGCTGCATCGTGGTGGAGGGCGTGGTGGTGGAGGAAGAGGCGGTGCTGGGAGCGAACGTGGTGCTGACGGCGTCCACGCCCATCATCGATGTGACGGGCCCCGAGGAGAAGGTCTACAAGGGGCGGGTGCCGGCGCGTAGCGTGGTGATTCCGGGGATGAAGGAGAAGCAGTTCCCCGCGGGCCGCTACATGGTGCCGTGCGCGCTCATCATCGGGCAGCGCAAGGAGAGCACGGACAAGAAGACGAGCCTCAACGCGGCGCTGCGCGACTTCGCCGTGCCAGTGTAGTTGCGCATGCTCCCTCTCCCTCTGGGAGAGGGCGGGGGGTGAGGGTAGTCGAGCCCGTTCTTCAACCCGTGGCCCACAGTGGGGACAGGGGGTTCAACCCGGGTTCATCCGATACCCTCACCCCGTCCCTCTCCCGAAGGGAGAGGGGACTTTCCCTAGTGTCGCTGGTGGACCCGGCGGCGCGAGGCACCCGTTTTCGAAGCGCGCTTGAGGGCGGTGTTCTTCGTGGCGGCCGCCTTGCGCGCAGCGGTGGCTCCGGTGGTCTTCTTGGCCGCGGTTGTCTTCCGCGCACCTGTCTTCTTCGCCGCCGTGCGAGCGCCAGTGCCAGCTCGAGCGCCAGTGCCCGTTCGAGCGCCGGTACCCGCTCGAGCGCCGGTGCCAGCCCGAGCTCCAGCTCCAGCCCGTGCACCCGTGCCAGCCCGAGCGCCAGTGCTGCGCTCCTGGGCTCTGGTGCGCAGGGCCGCCTCGGCCCGCTTCGCCTTCTGTTTCACCGACTTGCGCTTCGTGGGCTGCTTCGAGCCGAGGCCGCCGCGCCGCGTCCCGGGGCTCTTCTTTGCTACCTCTTCACGGCTGGGGCCTCCACCGCCAGGCGGAGTGCCGCCCAGGCCCGAGGCCTGCGAGTCTGCCGTCCCCTGGGGTGTCACCCGCGTCTCTTCTTCGGGCATCTCGTCAGGGGGGTTCATCGCGCCGTGCATCTCCTGGGTCATCGGGTCCTCCAGTGGGTTGTGCTGCACGCCTGCCACACACAGCGTATGCCTTGTGCGAATGCGCGCGGAGACCCGGCGGGGTGGAGGTGAACGCCACCCAACGAAAGCGCGTCCTTGCGAAGGGCGGGTAACTGCTGGAGGGTACAGAAGTCTCCTAGGAGCAGACCCATGAGTGACCTCGCGACCCGCCTCGCGCAATCCACGCTGGCCCTGTGCCAGATACCCAGTCCCATCGGCGAGGAGCGCGCCATCGCCGACCACGTGGAGCGCTGGGCACACGCGCACTTCCCACCGCGAGAGGTGTTCCGGCTGGGACACTCGCTGGTGCTGGGGAGCCTGCAAGACGCGCGACCCACGGTGGCACTGGTGGGGCACCTGGACACGGTGCCGGCGCACCCGAACGACCGGGAGCCGCGCATTGAAGGCGAGCGCGTCTTCGGGCTGGGTTCCTCGGACATGAAGGGCGGGCTGGCGGTGATGATGGCGCTGGCGGAGGACCTGCCGCGCGCGCAGCTGCCGGTGAACCTGGTGGTGGTGCTCTACGAGCGGGAGGAGGGCCCGTACCTGGAGAGCGGGCTGGGGCCCCTGTTCGAGACGCGTCCGGAGCTCAAGCGGGTGAAGTTCGGCATCGCGATGGAGCCGACCGACGGCGTGGTGCAGGTGGGGTGCGTGGGGAGCCTGCACGTGACACTGAAGTTCAAGGGCCGGAGCGCGCACTCGGCGAGGCCCTGGCAGGGAGAGAACGCCATCCACAAGGCAGGGCCGCTGCTGGCGCGGCTGCTGGCGCTTCCCCGGCGCGAGGTGGTGCAGGATGCGTTCACCTTCTATGAGGTGATGAACATCACCAAGGCCTCGGGAGGGCGTGCGCGCAACGTGATACCGGAGGCCTTCGAGCTGAACCTGAACTACCGGTTCGCCCCGGGGAAGACGGTGGCTCGGGCGCAAGAGGACGTGCGCGAGCTGGTGGGGGACGCAGCAGAGGTGGAGTTCACAGACCTGGCGCCGAGCGGCCGGGTGTGCGCGGACAACCCGCTGTTCCAGCAGTTGATGAAGCTGACGGGGCTACCGGCGGCCTCGAAGCAGGCGTGGACGGACGTGGCGCGCTTCTCGGAGCTCGGCGTGGACGCGGTGAACTTCGGGCCAGGAGAGACGGCACAGGCGCACCAGGCGAACGAGAGTGCGCCGATTCCCGCGCTGGCGGTGGCCTACGAGAAGCTGGCGACGTTCCTGAAGCAGGCGGGCTGAAAGCGCGAGCTCTGGCTGTTCGAGATTCAAATGAACCCGCAGCTGCTCCTACAGGACTCCCCCTCCTTCCGGCGCACGGTGGTGATGATGGTGCTGATCGCCATCCTGCTGTTCGACTGGCAGCCGGACTCCCGCCTGCTCAGCACGCCGGCACAGCGGCGTGAAGAAGACCGGCCCCTGCCCGAGGACGGGAGCGAGGTGGGCTCCCAGGCGGCGAGACCGCTCCGCTCCGCGCACCTGGAGGCCGTGGCCCGGCCGCTGCCAGGGGGACGACAGGCGGCGAGGCGTCGGCCAGGGCGTCGCGGCTGAATCCCGATTCGGGTGGCTTCGTGGACACTCCGCTAGCGCCAGAACCCCACCGAGACACCGAAGTTGGAGTAGCGCCGCGATGCATCGAAGGACGCCGTGAGCGCCCAGTCATCCCAGTAGCGGAACAGGAACAGCTCGAAGCCTCCCGTCAGGTGCGGCCTGGGCAGGTGTCCCTCGAAGGGCGAGGGCTCAATGAAGGTCCCTAGCCGCGTGCGCAGCCGCCCCGGCCAGGTCTCGTGCTCCACGCCCAGGCGCGGCTGCAGCATCGCTGACGCGCCCACCTTCCGCGGCTCGGTGAGCGCCGTGAACGAGTGCACCGACACCGCGTTCTCCACCCGCGAGATGAAGTCCGCCTGCGCGCTGATGAGCCACCGGCCTGCCAGGGCGCTCGGGTCGTCCTCCACGGGCAGCTCCGCGAAGTGCTCTCCCTCCAGCATCTGCCGGCGCGCCGCGGGGGAGAGCCGGTTGTAGAGCTCGGCCCCTTTGCCCAGCCGCCAGCTCGCGCCCAGCGACAGCACCGCGGGCGATACCACCGCCGAGTAGAGCTGCCGGCCCGCGAGGAACGGCACCTGCCCCGTGCTCCGTCTCCAGGCACCCACCACCTCCGGCCGCACGGACACTCCCACTCGGTACGGCCGTCCGTAGGGCCGGTACAGCATGTCCAGCGCGATGCCCGTGTTCCCGTAGCGCCAGTCGCCCTCCGGCTTGTGGCTGAAGACAGCCTGCGCGCTGTAGATGCCGAAGCCGAGGATGAAGTCGTCCCGCCCCAGCGCTATCGCACCGGCCAGCGCCGACTGGAGGAAGGACACACGGATGAGATCATTCGTGTCGCAGAGGACCGTGTTGCAGTAGCCCACCTGGTAGTTGCGCAGCGAGAAGCCCAGGCCGAAGTTGCGGTACTGCAGCATGACCGCGCCCAGCAACTGCAACGTCGTCGGGGCGTCGTCGGCCAGGCCGTCGTTGTCCAGGTCCTTGCCCTTGGCCTTTGACAGGGGCAGGTCCAACCAGGACAGGGTGAAGCCCACGTCCCAGTCCTTGTCCAACCCCGGCGAGCGTTGGGCGAGCGCGGCCAGGCTGGTGGTGAAGCCGGCCACGCCCTCGGCGATTCCCACGTAGGCGCCGCCCAGCCCCACCACTCGCGAGGAGCCCATCAGCAGGCCCGAGTTGAGGTACAGCCGCTCCGGCCGGGTGGCGTCGGGCACCTCGTCCTGTGCCCTCGCCACCCCAGCCGTCAGCAGCACCCACGCGACGACGAAGAGTGCTGCCCTCATCAGCCCTGCTTCACCACCTGGGCGAACAGCGTGTCCGCCTCGGATGCCAGCTTCGTGTCGCGCCAGGTGAGCCCGCCCGCGTCGTGCGTCACGAGCGCTAGCGTCACCTTGCGCCAGCGGATGTCGATGTCCGGGTGGTGGTCCGCGGCCTCGGCCGCCTTCGCCACCTGGCTCACGAACTCGATGCCCGCGAGGAAGCTCGGCGCCTCGTAGGTACGGCGAATCATGCCGCCCTCGTGCTTCCACTCGGGGTGCTCGGTGAGGAACTGCTTCAGGGCCTCGGGGGTCAGTTGCGTACGGTCGTAGGCCATCGGTGCTCTCTCCTATCGCGAATGGGGGACGGCTGTCTCAGGCGCGCTCCACCGCGCGCCGCCACTTGGTCAGGTACCGCTCACGCGCCTCGGGCTTCATCTTCGGCTTGAAGACCTTGCCCACCTTCCAGGCGCGGCGGATGGCATCCGTGTCCTTCCATACGCCCGCTCCCAGGCCCGCCAGGAAGGCGGCCCCCAGGCTGGTCGTCTGCAGGTTCTGAGGACGCACCACCTCCGTGCCGAGCATGTCCGCCTGGAACTGCATCATCAGGTTGTTGGCCGAGGCGCCTCCGTCCACCTTGAAGGAGGGAATCTCCCGGCCGCTGTCGCGCCGCATGGCCTCGGCGAGGTCATGAATCTGCATGGCCACACCCTCGAGCGCCGCGCGCGCCAGGTGGGCCACCGTGGTGGAGCGGTCAATGCCGGCGAAGAGGCCGCGCGCCTCGGGACGCCAGTGCGGTGCACCCAGGCCGG
Source organism: Archangium minus (assembly GCF_044360475.1). Lineage (NCBI taxonomy): Bacteria > Pseudomonadati > Myxococcota > Myxococcia > Myxococcales > Archangiaceae > Archangium > Archangium minus. The sequence goes on along the minus strand of NZ_CP043494.1, from coordinate 11,806,021 downwards.
CGAGCGCCGGGACGAACACCACGTCCCCGCTCTCCTTCACGCTGGCGGCGAGCGGCTCCACGTCCGAGGCCTTCTTGATGACCTTCAGGCCATCACGCAGCCACTGCACCGCGGCGCCCGCGATGAAGGAGCTGCCCTCCAGTGCGTACGACGTCTTGTCCCCGATGCGCCAGGCCACCGTGGTGAGCAGGCCCGCCTTCGAGAACACCGGCGCGTCGCCCGTGTTCATCAGCAGGAAGGCGCCCGTGCCATAGGTGCACTTCGACTCGCCGGGAGTGAAGCACGCCTGCCCGAAGAGGGCCGACTGCTGGTCCCCCGCCATGCCGCTGATGGGGATGCCGTCCGGCAGGCCGCGCATGCCCTTCGTGGTGCCATACACCTCGGCCGAGCCGCGAATCTCCGGCAGGCACGAGGCCGGCACCCCGAAGAGGTTGCGCATGCCCTCGTCCCACTGGAGCTTGCTCACGTCCATCAGCAGGGTGCGGCTGGCGTTGGAGACGTCCGTGACGTGCACCAGGCCCCCCGTCATCTTGTAGACCAGCCAGGTGTCGATGGTGCCGAAGCACGCGTCGCCCTTCTCGGCGCGCTTCCGGGCTCCCTTCACGTGCTCCATCATCCAGGAGAGCTTGGTGCCCGAGAAGTACGGGTCCAACACCAGGCCCGTCGTCTGACGGACCCGGGGCTCCTCTCCCTGCTCGCGCAGCTTCGCGCAGTGCTCCGAGGTGCGCCGGTCCTGCCACACGATGGCGTGGCCCAGGGGCTTGCCGTCCCCGCGCGTCCACAGGCCGGTCGTCTCACGCTGGTTGGTGATGCCCACCGCGGAGATGTCCTTGCCTTCCAGGTCGGCGTCCTTCAGGGCTCGGCGGATGCACTGCTCGACGGTGGCCCAGATTTCCTCCAGGTCGTGCTCCACCCAGGAGGGCTTGGGAAAGTGCTGGGTGAACTCACGGTAGGCGCTGCCCACCACCCGGAGTTTGTCGTCGAGGATGGAGACGTGGGTTCCCGTGGTGCCCTGGTCCACTGCCAGCACGTACTTCGCCTTCGCCATGGATGTAGCCTCCTGCGGCTGCCTGGGTGGTGTGCGGGCGCACCATACCCGAGCCATGGCTCTTGGCACGCGCGACGTGCGCGCCTAGCCTGCGCGCCATGCCTTCGGTGAAGGAATTGAGAGCGCTGCCCCAGGTGGATGTGAGGACCTTCCAGTCCGAGCACGGCCCGGTCGCGCTCATCCAGCAGCCCCCCTCGCCCGTCTTCCAGCGGGTGGCCCAGCAGATGGGCAGTGCGCGCACGGTGTTCATGGCCCACCGCTCGCGCCTGGCGGACCGGCTCATGGCGATGCTGCAGGGCTTCGAATACCTGCAGGTGCTCTTCCTCAAGCCGAAGACAGACGGCGAGGTGTTCGCCGTGGGTCGGTTGGAGACGAGCTCCCTGGTGATTCACGACCCGTCCGTCTCCAAGTTCCACGCGCTCATCCGCTGGAACGCGGCCGATGACAGCTGCTATGTGCGCGACGCGGGCTCGATGAATGGCACGTTCGTCAACGCCATCGCCCTGGGCGACCAGGAGCAGCAGTTGTTCGACGGGGATGGCCTGGCCTTCGGCGACGCGCAGTTCCTCTACGTGCGCACCGATACCCTGCACGCGCACCTGGCCATGGCGGCCCCCTCGACGGGCCGCTGAGCCTTTCTCTCACTCGCAGCCGTAGCTCTCGAGGAGTCCAACAATGGATTCGACCTCTCTTCGCGCCCTCCAGGCGCCCATCAAAGACAAGTACCGCACCGACCCCCAGTCCGCGGTGGTCACCCTGAAGGCGCAGGGCTCGCTGGATGACCAGTCCATCGCCTGCAAGGTGGAGACGGGCCGGGCGCTCGCCGTCGCTGGGCTGCACCCCGCCACGGGTGGCTCGGGGCTCGAGCTGTGCTCGGGTGACATGCTGCTCGAGGCCCTGGTGGCCTGTGCCGGCGTGACTCTCAAGGCTGTGTCGACGGCTCTGGAGATTCCCCTGCGCAAGGGCGTCGTCCGGGCCGAGGGCGACCTCGACTTCCGGGGCACGCTCGGGGTGGACAAGACCGCGCCGGTCGGCTTCCGGGCCATCCGGCTGTCGTTCGAGCTCGACACCGATGCGCCCCAGGAGAAGATCGATCAACTCCTGAAGCTCACCGAGCGCTACTGCGTCGTGTTCCAGACCCTGAATCACCGGCCGGAGCTCAGCGCGCAGATCCAGAAGCGCTCGGAGTAGCGCCTCCCGGCTCTCGCGCGTGCACTGCCGAGAGCCGGTGCGTAGCCCCGGGGCGGCCCTCATTGGTCGCGCGTGCCGCACCCGGGGTCATCGCCCTCTCCGCCTCCAATCTCCTTGAAGTACCGGATGATTCGCCGTCCCTCGGCGTCCTTCCGCGTGCTGGCCATGCTCACAGGGGTGACGCAATCGATGCCCATGGTGTGGATGTCCGCGCCTCTGTCCACCAGGAGCTTGACGCTGGCGAGATTGGAGTGGCCCGCGGCGTCGATGAGGAGGGAGTTGCCGTCCATGCCCGCGTTATCGATATCGGGCTTCAGTTCATCGAGGAGCAGCTCCAGGAACTCGACGTCCTGTCCTTCCGTGATGACGTTCCAGAAGATGAACCTGTCCACGCTGTCCGGCCGGGTGAGGACCAGGTGCAACACGGCGCTCCGCAGCTCCGGGACGCTCGCATACGAGGCCAGGTCGTGGGGAGACGCGCTTCCGAGGGTGGCGAGCTTGTCGATGCGTCGCCAGTTCTTGGCCTCCGCCAGCAGGCGGAACACCTTGCTCTTCGGGTCGGCGGCGCCGAGCTCGAGGAGGAGGTCCACACTCCAGGACCATCCCTGGGCGGCGGCGAGGGTGAGGGCGGTTTCCCCCTCCGTGCCGGCCGCTCGGGCCCTGGCTCCGTAAGAGACGAGCAGCATGGCGGCATCAGACGCCCGCTCGCTCATCGCGAGCAGCAGCGCTGAATCGAGGGCCGCCGCATCCCCGAGCCGGCCATCCTTGGGGGCTCGCTCGAGAAGCTCCGCCGCCACGTCGCCAAGCTGGTATTTCAGGGCGAGCGTCACATAGGCCAGCTTGTCCTCCTGTGTGGGCGTGGTCTGGATGCCCAGGCGCAGGAGCGTCCGGGCCCCGAAATCGTTCCTGTGCTTCAGGACATCCGCGAGCACGTTCAACCCGGAGTCATCGGTCGCGTTGAGGTCCGCCCCTCGCTTGACCAGGAGCTCCAGTGCGCGGGGGTCCTGACAGGAGGCGAGGTTCGCCACCGCCGGTCTCGTCCGGGTCTTGATGTCCTCTGGCTTCATGCGGTCCAGGATGGACTCCACGAGGGGCAGCATGTCGCAGCGCATGTCGGTGATGCCCTCGAGGAGCTCGGCGAGCTGCTCCGGTGTCCAGGCGGGTTCCGCCACGAGCGCGCGCAACTTCTCCACGTGCTCGGGTCCTCCTCTGGGCCTGGCTCGCATCGTCTCGAACACCCGGACGCCCACGAAGAGCGCCTCGAAATAATCGAGCACGGGTCTGGTCTGTGGCCGGGCGCCATGTTGGAGCAACAACCGTGCGATGCCGAGCTCGCCGTAAGCCACCGTCTGGGCGAAGGGCTCACCATAGAGAGCGAGCCAGTCCAGGCCGGCATCCGGCTGCAGGGCGGCGTCGGAGTTGGTGGGGGCGCCCTTGCTGATCAGGTAGGCGGCCATTTCCTCGCTGCTCGCGACGCCCAGCATCTTCGTGCCGCGTGACTTCATGTCGGCCCCTGCCTCGACGTAGCCACGGACGAGGTCCATGAACCCTCCCGCCACCGCAGGCTCCAGGAGATTGGGGTCCGCCTGGATTTTCGCCCATACCTCGGGTCGCGCGGCCAGGAGCTCGATGACCTTGTGCTCGCCAGCTATCAGCGCGCGCGCCACCGCGGAACCATTCTTCTCCGAAGTCCACAAGGGGTCGGCGCCCCGATCGAGCAGCAGTGCCACCACCTCGGGATGCCCCTTGTAGGCGGCAGCCCTGAGCGTCCGCTCCAGCGTGAAGGCGGGAGTTGCTGGCACCCCGCCCTCCAGCAGCAGCTCGATGATGGCCCGCTTGCCGTTCTCGGCGGCGACCTCGAGCAGCTCCGCTCTCTCCTTGTCACCGCTGGCCTCGGGGCGCTCCAGTAGGTGACGGAGGACCCTGGCCAGGCCGGACCTGGCGGCCTTCTGGCGCAGCTCGCGGACCACGTCGGGAGTGAGTGGCTTCGCGTACTCGAGGAACTTCAGGGCCTCTTCCTCCCGGCCCGCGCTGATCGCCGACGAGGCCGCCTTGCTCCAGCATTTGACGTCCGCTTCCGGCGGTGCGCCGCGCGAGAGCAGGAGTGCCGCGAATTCCTCGTGGGATTCACACAAGGCGAACTCCAGCGCGATGTGTCCGCTCGCCGTCTTCGCCGTCAGGTTGGCTCCCGCATCGAGGAGCGCCGTCACGGCGGGGAGACTCTCCTTTTCCAGCGCGGCCATGAGTGGGGTGCGCTCGTGGCGCTCCTCGCGCCGGTCCTTCGCCGGGAGGTTGACGTCCGCTCCCGCTTGGACGAGCCGGCGGATGACCTCGTCATTCCCAAGGGCCGCGGCCTCATGGAGCGCCGTCGCGCCACGCTCGTCCCGCAGGTTGACGTCCGGAGCCAGACGCAGAATCACGTCGAGGGCCGCGGCGTTCGAGGCGAGGACGGCGTAATGCAGCGGGGTCCGGCCCCTGGCATCCACCTCCGCCTTCCGGATGTCAGCCTCCAGCTCCGGCGTCAGCGGCTCACCCCGCAGGATGCGCCACTGGAGCGGCGTGGGGCCAGGCGTCAGGGTTTCGGGAATCGCCCCCTCCCGCAGGAGCGCTGGGAGCTCGGTGAATTGCCCATTCCGCCAGGCCTCCAGGAGCTTGTGGTTCTGGAGGGCGCGGAGCAGCGGCTCGCGCATCTTCGAATCGTAGAGACTGCTCGAGAGCCGTGACAGGGTCGCGCCCCTCTCGACGAGCTGTCCGACCGCGGTGTGGCGACCCGAGCGGGCCGCGGCCTCGAGTGGTGTCTGTTGGCTCTTCGGGTCCCAGGCGTTCACGTCGAAGCCCTTGGAGACGAGCCACGCCACGCTCTTGTCCGCATCGGCGAGGGCCGCCCAGTGAAGCAGGGTCAGGCCCTCCTCGCCGAGCAGGGACTCGAGCATCTCGGGCTTCTCGGTGGCGAGTGCCTCGAGCTTCGAGGGCTCGTTGCCAATGGCCGCCAGATGGAAGGGGGTCAGTTTGAGCTTCTCGAGCGTGGTCGCATCGGTTGCCCCCGCGCGCAGGAGCGCGGCGACACGCGCGAAGCTGCCCGTCTCCGCCGCCCAGCGCAGCAGGAAGCGCTGGTGGGCCTGCTCCAATCCAGGGGAAGGCCGGGTCAGCACCGCGCCCGCGTCCATCAGCCGGGCCACCGTCTTGGGGTTGTCGCCCTGGGCCGTCAGGGTGAGCGCGGTCTGGCCGGTTGCGTCCTCCGCGTTCACCGAGGCGCCTCGCGCGATGAGTGCCCCGACCATGAGCGCGCGTCCCTTCTGCGCCGCCAGCATGAGCGGCGTCTGGCCCGCCTGGGTCCGTGCATCGATGCTCGCGTGGTGGGAGAGGAGCAGTTCGGCCGTCCGAGGCTCGGCGGCGAGGGCCGCGTAGTGCAACAATCCGAGTCCACGGGCGTCCGAGTGCGCGATTGCCCTGGGATTGTCTTTCAGCAGCTCCGCCAACGCCTTGCGGTCGTTCTGGAGAACGGCGAGGTGGACGGGGGTGAGCCCCAGCGCATCCATCAGCTCCTCGTTCGCCTCGGTGGCGAGCGTCTTCAGCGTCTCGATGTCTCCCTTCTCGACGGCGCTCTTCACGCGGTACGCCAGGTGGGCGATCTCCAGCTGGCGTTGGATTTCCGGGTGCGACGGCTCGGGGATGGCCTTGGGGTCATCGAGGACCGCGCCGGCCTTGACGAGGAGCGTGACGAGCTCCGCGTCCCCCGTGCGCGCGGCATGGGCGAGGATGCCGCCACGCCCCTTGTCGAGCGCATTGACGTCCGGGACCTTGGGCAGGAGCTGGCTCGTGAGGAGACCGCCTCGGCGGTGCGTGATGGCCTCATGGACGGGCGTGAGGCCCTTGCCATCGGCGCGAAGCGGATCCGCTCCGATGCGGAGGAGCTCCTGGACGATGTCCTCGGCGCCGGCCACCGCCGCGTGGTGCAGGAGGCTGCGTCCCTCCGAGTCGACGAAGTGGGCATCCGCGCCAGCGCCGACGAGCGCCAGGTAGGCGGGGAACTGCTTCGCCTGCACCGCCTTCACCAGCCAGGGGCCGCCTTGGGTCGGCAGCTTCGCCTGGACCTCGGGAGTGGTCAGGGCTTCCTGGACCTTCTCCAGGTCGCCGGACTCGATGGCTTTTTCGATGCCACCTCGGCAGGAGCAGAGCAGTGCCAGGGCGGTGATGACGAGCCATGCGCGTGAGTGGGTGTTGCGGACCATGGAGGATTCGTAGCTGAAATCTGTTTGGAGATGCAGTGGGGGGTCCGAGCGGACTCGTGTTGTTGAGCGCACTTCACGCTCCGTGGTGGCTCCAAATCGCGGGCAGACGCACCGCTCCGGCTTGTTAGGCTTTCCGGCTCGGGAGGAAGCGCACCCCATGTCCTTCACGCTGACCGTCAACGGGAAGTCCCACGCTCTTGACGCCGATGATGACACCCCTCTCCTCTACGTGCTCCGCGACGAGCTCCGTTTGAACGGAGCCCGATACGGTTGTGGCGTGGGTCAGTGCGGTGCCTGCACGGTGCTTTGCGATGGGATACCGCTTCGCTCCTGCTTCGTCCCCGCGGTGTCGCTGAGCGGACGGGAGCTCACCACGCTGGAAGGTCTGCGTGCGCCAGATGGAACATTGCATCCCTTGCAGCGGGCCTTCCTGGACGAACAGGCGGGCCAGTGTGCCTACTGCATTCCGGGGATGATCATGGCGGCGGCGGCCCTGCTGCGGCAGAAGGCCCGTCCGTCGGAGGCGGAGATCCGCACCGCGCTGGATTCCAACCTGTGCCGGTGTGGCTCTCACAACCGCATCGTGCGCGCCATCCAACGTGCCGCGGCGGAGATGGCCCGATGAGCGCCCGCATGGATCGCCGCTCACTCCTGAAAGGCTCGCTGGTGCTGGCCTTCGCCCTGGCCCACCCGCGCGCCTTCAGTGAAGCGCCGCGCCAGGGGAGGTTGCCGGGAGACCTGGCGCGCCATCCACAACTCGATGCCTGGCTGCGCATTGGCGCTGATGGCGTGGTCACCCTGATGACCGGCAAGGTGGAGCTCGGTCAGGGCATTCTCACGGCGTTCGGGCAGCTCTGCGCCGACGAGCTGGAGATTGAGCTGTCGCGGTTGGTCATCATCTCCGGCGACACCCGACTCTCTCCCAATGAGGGGACCACGGCTGGCAGCATGTCCATGTCCCAGGGGGGGACGGCAGTGCGTTATGCCGCCGCCGAGGTCCGCGCCCTCCTCGTGGACATGGCCAGCGAGCGCCTGGGTGCACCGGCGAAACGGCTGCGCGTCCAGGACGGAACGATCTCGGATCCGGTTGGCGGTGGCAGCATCACCTACTGGAGTCTGGTGGGAGGGCGGACGCTGAACCGTCAAGCGACCGGCACCGTCGCGCCCAAGCCCGAGTCCGTGAGGCGTTACGTGGGCCGCTCGGTTCCTCGCCTGGATCTGCCCGCCAAGCTCACGGGTGAGGCCATCTTCGTGCAGGACTTCAGGTCCGACACCCTGGTCCACGGACGCGTCATCCGAGCCCCTTCCCATGGCGCGACGCTCGTCGAAGTCGATGCGTCCGAAGTGGAGCGCATGCCGGGGGTCTTGAAGGTGGTGCGCGACGGCGACTTCCTGGGAGTGATTGCGTCCAAGGAGTGGCAAGCCATCAAGGCCGCCTCGCGTCTGGCCGGCGCCGCCCGGTGGCGCGAGCACGCCGCGCTGCCTGTGGATCCCCACGCCTGGCTTCAGGCTGCTCCGGCTCAGAACATCGTCATCGAGAACACCGTGCGCCCGGCGGGTCCGCCTCCGGCGCGAACCCTGGAGGCGAGCTACCGCCGTCCCTACCAGATGCATGGCGCCATCGGCCCCTCGTGCGCCGTGGCGGAGTGGGATGGAGAGCTCCTGACCCTCTACACCCACAGCCAGAGCGTCTTCGACACGTCCGAGGCGATCGCGAAGATGCTCGGCTTGTCGAAGGACAAGGTACGCGCTCGGCACATGCACGGCGCGGGTTGCTATGGCCATAACGGTGCGGACGATGCCGCCGCTGACGCCGCGCTCCTTGCCCGAGCACTGCCTGGCCGCGCCGTTCGTGTTCAGTGGTCGCGCCAGGACGAGCACATGTACGAGCCCTACGGCTCGGCGATGGTGATGAAGGTCCGCGCCGGAGTGGACGCGAAGGGTGACGTGCTCGATTGGTCCTATGAGCTCTGGTCCACGTCCCATGGCATGCGGCCGGGTGGCAACCCTGGCAACCTGCTGGCGGGTCGCGCACTGGCCCAACCCTTCGCCATGCCAGTCCCGAGAAATGGCGGGCCGCCGAACTACGCTGCGGATCGCAACGCCCTCCCGCTCTACGCGTTTCCCGGTCGGTCGGTGACGACCCACTTCGTGACCGAGATGCCGCTTCGGACCTCGTCCCTTCGGAGTCTCGGCGCCTACGCCAATGTGTTTGCCATCGAGTCCTTCATGGATGAGCTGGCGCATGCGGCACATGTCGACCCGGTTGAGTTCCGGCTTCGCCAGCTCCAGGACGTGCGAGCCAAGGCCGTCATCCTCAAGGCCGCGGAGCGCTTCGGCTGGTCCGCGGGCCGTCGCTCACCCCATCACGGGCGCGGTCTGGGCTTCGCCCGTTACAAGAACCTCGCGAGCTACTGTGCCGTCTGCCTGGAGGTTGTTGTGGATCCACGCAGCCAGGCCATTCAGGTCGTGAGGGCTGTGCTGGCCGCCGATGCGGGCGAGGTGGTCAACCCGGACGGACTCCGCAACCAGCTCGAGGGAGGGCTGATCCAATCCTTGAGCTGGAGCCTGAAGGAGGCCGTCCAATATGACAGCCAGCGCATCCGCTCACGAGACTGGAGCACCTATCCCATCCTCGGCTTCTCGGAAGTTCCGCCCGTTGACGTTGAGCTGCTCGACCGCCCGGGCGAGCCGTTTCTGGGTGCAGGTGAGGCTGCTCAGGGTCCCACGGCCGCGGCTCTGGCCAACGCCGTCTTCGAGGCAACGGGCACGAGGGTCCGCGACCTCCCCATCACGCCCCAGCGGCTGGGTACACGAAAGGATTAAGGCTTCGGGCAGTGGGCACCCGTGTCGATCCATGCCTGGATCAACTCGCCGAACGCCTGCTGCGTGCCTGGAACGGGTTGGAGGCCCGGTCCGGGGTTCCAACCCCAGCCGACCAGGACATCCTCGGCCATGTGATGGTGGAGCTGCGTCAGGCTCTTGCCGCCGTTGCGCTGAGGGTCCTTGAGCTGCTCACAGATGTGCCCCAGCGACCTGCCCACCCAGGCCATCTCGACCGGAGCGAGGGCCCACTTTGGATTCCCTGGGATGCTCTGGAGGCTCTCGCCCACGACGGGTGTATTGGACTCCCGATGGCACGACGCGCAGGGAAGGCCCGGGTCTCCATGGCCGCTGGGGCCGCCGGAGACTCGGGGGATGTGGAGCCGCTGTTCCATTCCCTGTCGCGGGATGCCGTCCGCTGGATGACAGTTGGTGCAACGCGGATGGGTGATGACCCGGCCCGCCTCGGCGAAGAGCGCGATGGACCGGGCCGCCGGGTCGGCGATGGTGGAGAATGCCGAGACGGGCTGAAGTGCCTGTCGTGTTTCGGCTTCCACCGAGGCGCGAGCCGCGGGCTCCACGGGGACGGGTTGTGCGGTCCCCTTGCACTTGCAGCCCGCGAGCACCACGACAGCAGTCCACATGAGGGCGGGAAGGCTTCGCATGGGGCACGAGCGTAGCCAGGTGCGGCACGGCAGGCAGCCCTCTCTTCCCGGCATCGTCCTGTCTGAGGCACCCCTTCACCCGGGTGGCCTACGAGCGCCCCTCGTCAGGCGTGGCGCTGGCGGGCCATGAACCGGCGCGCGGCGAGGAACGCCAGGCTCCCGAGCCCCAACCGACCGATGGGGGTACTGAGGAGTCCTCCCGTGGCGGGACGCTGGTACGCGCGGCCCCGAGACCAGGCACCGCGGCGGTGACGCTGGCGCTGGTTGAGGTACTTGCCGAGGAACATTCCGCCGATCGTCTTCGTGAAGGCGCCCATGGTGTCGCTCCTGTGAGGAATCGCTCGCGAGGTCCATCCTCGCGAAACGTGTGGTTTCAAACTGGGTGTGGGGGCGGTGGGGAACAGCCTGCGCAGGAGTCAGGGCCTGGCCGTCCGCCTGCCCTGCGAGCTCCGAACGTCAACTGTCAGGCGTCCGCACTTGAAAGGGTTGGCAGTCGAGCGTGCCATCCGTGGGCAGTGCCTACCTTGCTTGGCGTCGCGGTCGGGGCGGAGCACCCGGGAGAGGGAGGTCGAGGGATGAAGGGGTTCATCTTCGAGGAGCTGAACGGAGGGGCGAGCTGTCGCACGTACCTCATCGCCTGCCCGCGGACGCGCGAGGCACTCATCGTGGATCCGGTGTTGGAGCTGGTGCCGAGCTACATGCAACGGCTGGGGAAGGACCAGCTCCGGTTGGCCATGGTGGTGGATACGCACACGCATGCGGACCACCTGTCCGGAGGACGCGAGCTGGCCCGGATGACGGGCGCGGTGCATGCAGGGGCTCCGGCGGGCTCGGTGCAGCGGCTGTTGAGCGAGGGAGATGTCGTCGCGGTGGGGAACCTGCGCCTCAACGTCTGGGCGAGCCCGGGGCACACCGCGGACGCGATGGTGCTGGTGATGGAGGACCGGGTGCTCTCCGGGGACACGTTGCTCATCGGCGCCACGGGCCGGACGGATCTGCCCACGGGTGATGCCGAGGCCGAGTACCACAGCCTCCAGCGGTTGCTGTCATTGCCAGGGGACACGCTCGTGTTCCCCGCCCATGACTACGGTGGGCGCACGTTCAGCACGATTGGCCACGAGCGCCTCACCAACCCCCGCCTTCGGCTGGAGCACGACGCGTTCATCCGGCTGATGACGACCCCGCGCAACGAGAAGCCCGCGCGGTTGGCGGAGTCGCTCGCCTACAACACGCGCCCGTTGTCGGCGCACGATGAGCCGGCCGAGCAAGTGTTCATGCTCTAATCGACCGCAGCTCCCTCTCCCTTCGGGAGAGGGTTGGGGTGAGGGTAGTTGAACCCGTTCTTCAACCCGTGGCTCACAGCGTGTGGGCAAGGGGTTCAACCCGAGTTCACCCGATACCCTCACCCCGTCCCTCTCCCGAAGGGAGAGGGGAAATGGCCGTGGTTGTCAGCGCATTGAAGGGGATTAGCGTCGTGCCGGTGGAGAGGGCTCGGCCACCTGGGCGTTGTGTTTGGCCCGCTGTCGCGCGAGGGCGGCGGGTGCCTCCTCGGGGGTGGCGACGAACTCGACATCGGCGGTGTATTTACCGGCCAGGTAGAACACCACGGACAGGCTCTTGACCGCGGCTTTCGCCACGAAGCTCGCTCCGACGTAGACGACGCCTCGGTACCACTCCGGGCGGATCTTCTTGGAGGCGAAGCCCCGGGCTTCCGAGGGGATGGAGCCAATCTCCGACATGTCTGCGATGAGGTAGAAGGGCTCCCGGTCGCCCAACTCCGCGCATACATCGATGAGCTGCCCCGCTTCGTCGACCCGGATGTCACCCCGGATCTTCACGCTCAGGGTGTTGGGGGGCTCGAAGCGGACCTCGTGGGCTCCGATCTTCCATTCGCGAGGTGGCGTCATGATGTGGGCGCTTGCTTAGGCGACGCGCGTGTTGCGCTGGGCCCGCTCGCGGTCGATGAGTGCGCGTGCCTCGTCTTCCGTGGAGACGAAGTGGAGGTCGAAGGTGAGCCGGCCGGTCATGGCGTGCACGAAGGCGAGGCTCTTGGCCACGGCCTTCTGGACAAAGCCCGCGCCAATGTAGACGGAGCCGAGGAACCACGAGGGATTGGTGTTCTGGGAGACGTGGCTGCGGGCCTCGGTCTCCACGGAGGTGGCCTCCGTCAGGTCCGTCACCACGAAGAAGGGCTGGTTATTCCCTATCTCTCCATAGAGCGCCGTCAGTGAGATGGCATCCTGCAGGGTGGTCTCCCCCTGGATTTTGACCCACAGGATGTCTGGCTCCTCGAAATGAGCCGTGTGAGTCCCGAGCTTCCACTCGCGGCGATTGCCCATATATCCCCCGTGAAGTTTCGCAACCATCCTACTGGGGCGGTGGGAGTTGGATAGCGGGGTTGCCCGGGTTTCAGAGGGATTTGTCCAACAGGGAGCGCTCGTGGGCGATGAGTGCGCGCGCTTCGTCTTCCGTGGTGACGAAGTGCTGAGTGATGACGGGTTGGCCCACGACGGAGTGGAGGAAGGTCATGCTGTTGGCCACGGCGCGCTGCATCAGGCCTGCGCCGATGTAGATGGAGCCCCGAAACCATTCCATTCTCAAGTTCCAGGAGACATGGTCCCTGGCCTTGAGGTCCACGGAGGTGGCCTCCGAGAGGTCCGTCACCGCGAAGAAGGGCTGCTTGCTGCCGAGCTCGCGGTAGAGCTCGAGGATGCGGATGGCGTCTTCAAGCGTGGTTGTGCCCCGGACCTTCATCCACAGCTCGTCAGGGGGCTCGAACCAGGCGTGATGCGTCCCGATGTTCCAGTCGCGCGGCTGCATGGGGCTGCCTCCGTCCGCGCGAGTCTACAGTGTGAGGGGGCTCTCAGCGCCCACGCGGAGGCGCATCTCCGTAGCCAGTCAACTCTACGTAGCCACGACCGTCTACGGAGCGGCCTTCGTTCGAGCCCGATAGTCGAACCGCACCTTCCCAGTAGTGCACAGTCAATGGCAGTTCCTGATTGGTCAAGGCAGGGGTGAGCTCCAGTGTCAGGTGGCGTGAGGGCACCGCGAGCCGCCAGCGGGCCGGGTACGTCGCGCCGCTGTTCGGGCTCGTCCAGGTGTCCAGCACCTCCAGCCGCACGTCCTCGCGTGAGAGGCGCACCGGCTCGCCCTGGGCTGGGATGAGGGTGCCCGCGCTGAACGGGTCCACCGTGCCGTCGCGGTGGCGGAGCTGGTAGTACATCAGCTCGCTGCCATCCGAGAGCTGGAGCGAGAACCAGTCCCAGCCCACCTGCTCCTTCCCGAGCGCGCTCGTGCTCCACTCGCGGTCCATCCAGCTCTGGCCCGTCACTTCGTACGCGCGGCCCTCCACCGTCACCTGTCCACGGGTGGGCATCCGCGTGAGCGAGTAGTAATAAGACGCGTCGCCCGGCTCGGGACCCTTCTGGCTGAGGCCCCGGTCACCTTGGAGCACCGGCGGCTTGCCCTCCTCGAGCACCAGTGACAGCGCCACGCCCCCGGCTCGTGCGGTGAGCCGCATGGGCAGGGCTCTGGCACCCACCGCCTCCGCGCTCCAGTCCTCCAGCCATACCCGGAAGGGCTCGGTCTGCGCGCCTGACAGTCCCAGCGCGTCGCGGCTGAAGCGCTCGGTGGCGTGGATGCGTCCACCGCCCATATCGGAGATCGCCAGGTGCCCCATGAACACCCGCCGCGAGCCCCAGGCGGACGCACGCGACTCTTCACCCGGGGCCAGTGCGCTGCGGAAGAGGGTGAGCTGGTAGCCGAAGTCCCGCCCGTCCGCGGTGGAGAGGTTGCCCGTCCAGTACCACCACTCGTTGCGGAAGCCCGGGTGAGGGCCGTGGTCCTCGGGGAAGTGGAACTCCCGTGGCGCGAGCGCCCGCTCGTAGCCCTCCGTGCCGCCCCTGTCTCCGAGCGCGTCCGCCACCTTCAGCGCTGGCTCGCGCTTCGAGGAGGGAGGTGACGCCTCGCGCGTGACATAGGTCGCTCCTGCCGCGAGGCCCGCGAGCACCACCGCCACGCCGATGACGAGTCCGCGTCCGCGCATCGCCTACTCCTCCCTCAGCGCCATCGCGGGGTTGGCGCGCGACATCTTCCAGGACGGATACAGGCCCGCGAGCGCCGCGGCCGACAGCGCCAGCACCAGGGCCTGGGTGAGCACGTCCCCCGACACCAGCAGTTGCAGCGTCCACCCGAAGGAGCGCTGGTTGATGACGTGCACCAGCACGTACGCGAGCGCCACGCCGAGCGGCAGGGAGAAGAGCCCCGCCAGCAGGCCCAGCAGCCCCGTCTGGAGGGACACGAGGCCCCAGAGCTGGCGCGGCGTAAGGCCCGTGGCGCGCAGGACGGCGAGCTCCCGGGCCCGCTCGAGCTGGAGCGCCATGAGCGCGCTCAGCACCCCGATGAAGGCCACGCCCACCGCGAGCAGCCGCAGCACGTGGGTGATGGTGAAGGTGCGGTCGAACACCTCCAGGGACGTCTCGCGCAGCGCGCGGTTGGAGCGGATGTCGAGCGCCTGCACGTTCCCGGCGCGCTCGCGTACCCGGGCCACCAATTCATCCACGTCCTGCCCGGGCGCGGCATAGAGCGCCACGCCACTGACGCGGGCGTCATCGAAGTGGCGCAGGTACGTGTCACGCAGCATCAGCACCGTGCCCGTGTCCGAGCCGTAGTCGAAGTACACGCCCACCACGCGGAAGCGGCGAGGGCCTTTGTCCGTCGCGAGCTCCACCGTGCCGCCCACACTCAGGCGGCGGTGGAAGGCGAGGGGCTCGGAGACAAGGACGGCGTCCGGTGCCTCCAGCTCCTTCCACACACGCTCCGGGTTGCCCTCCTTGAAGCGGTAGGGGCGCACCGGCGTCTCGCCGAAGTCCACCGCGCGCACGTCCGTGGGCACGCCGTCCACGCGCACCTGCACCGTGCGCAGGGTGCTGCTGCTGGCCACTCCGGGCGTGGTGCGTACCTGCTCGGCGAGCCCTGGCGTGAAGGTGGCGCCCCCACGTCGGGTGACGAGCGAGGGAGGGGACACATAGATGTCCGCTTGCAGTGAGGACTCCAGCCAGGCGGCCACGGTGCCGCGGAAGCTCGTCACCATGAGCCCCACGCCCACCGTGGTGGCCACCGCCACCATCAACGCCGCGAGGGCCACGGCGGTCCGGCTGAGGCTCGCCGTCACGCCTCGCGCTGCCATGCGTCCCAGCAGTCCGAAGGGACGTCCCAGCGGGCCCGCTGCCACGCTCGCCAGCAGCGCCGTCAACCAGGGCACCAGCAGCGCCGAGCCCAGCAGCACCGAGAAGAGGCCACCGTAGGCGGGGAGCAGCTCGGGAGAGGGCAGGGAGAGCAACCCCACGCCCAGCGCGAGCACGAGCAGTCCCAGCAGCGCGAGCCGTGGAGCCCTCCCGCGCGACGTGTCCTCCAGCGTGGAGCGGCGCAGCGTCACCGCGGGGGCCGAGCGTGCGGCCTCCCAGGCGGGCAGCAGTGCGGCGGCGAGCGTGGCGCCCAGGCCCAGCAGCACGCCCTTCATCAAGGTGAGGTTCTCCAACGAGAGGCCCCGCACGCTCACGACGAGGTACAGGTCGTTGAGCGTCCGGGTGACGAGCTCCACCAGCCCGCGCCCCATGAGCACGCCCAGGAGCAGCCCCGCCAGCGTGCCCACCACACCCAGCACCGCCGCCTCGCCGAGCACCAGCGCGAACAGCTCCCGCCGGGTGATGCCCACCGCGCGCAGCCGTCCGAGCATCTCGCGCCGCTGCACCACCGAGAAGGTCATCGTGTTGTAGATGAGGAACGTGCCCACCACGAGCGCCAGCAGCGACAGCGCGGTGAGGTTGGTGCGGAACGCCCGGGTCATCTGCTCCACGGCGTTGCCGCGCGCACGGGGCCGCACCACTTCGGCGCCCTCGGGCAGCAGCGGGCGCAGGCGCTCCAGTTGGGACTCTCCGGCCTTGCCGTCTGGCAGCTTCAGGTCGATGCGCGAGAGGCGCCCCACCTGGCCGAGCAGCTCCTGCGCGGTGGAGATGTCCGTGAGCACCAGGCCCTCCATCGCCCGGGCGCTGCCCTCGTCCTGGGGCTGGAGCAGTGCCACCACGTGGAGCTGCTTTGTCACGCCCTCCATGCCCACTGCGAGAGAGTCTCCGGCGCCCACCCCGAGCGCCTGGGCCGTTTGCCGCGTGAGGATGGCGGCGCCGGGCCTGGTGAGGAAGACGCCCATGTCCACCGTGCCTCCGCCCCTCGGCACGTAGGAGCGGAAGGGGCCCTCCGCGAACGGATCCACGCCCAGGACAGTGAGGGGGCGCAGATCCCCGCTCCTCGCGCGCACGTAGCCCTCCACCACGGGGGCGGACGGGGGGGCGTCGGGCAGCAGGCGCAGGTCGCGGTACACGGACTCCGGCAGCCCCGCGGGCCCACCGACGAGCTGATGGGTGGCGCGGCCCGCCACCGTGTCCGTGGAGCGCTCGAAGGCGCGCATGGCGCTCGCGTTGGCCAGGTCGATGGACACCACCACCGCGACACCGAGCGCGATGCCCAGCAGGGACAGGGCGGTGAGCCACGGGTGGCTGCCCAGGTGGCGCAGGCTGGCGCGGACCAGGAGGCGCTGTTTCACGCGCGAGCCCCCTGCTCGACGAGCTGGCCCGCCTCCATCTTCAGCACGCGATCCGCGCGTGAGACGAGGCCCGGGTCGTGGGTGACGATGAGCGCGCAGGCCTTCTCCTTGCGCGTGAGGCCCTCGAGCAGGTCCAACACCTTGCGTCCCGTCTGCTCATCGAGGTTTCCGGTGGGCTCGTCGGCCAGCAACAGGGGTGGGGCGTGGGCGAGCGCGCGGGCCACCGCGACCCGCTGTTGCTCGCCGCCGGAGAGCCGATCCGGGAAGCTCGCGGCCCGGTTGCCCAGGCCCACCGTGTCGAGCAGCTCGCGCACGCGTCCGCGCGACTCGGGGCCCTCGCGCCCGGTGAGCTCCAGGGGCAGGAGGATGTTCTCCTCCACGGTGAGGGTGGGCAGCAGGTTGAAGGCCTGGAAGATGAAGCCGATGCGCTCGCGGCGCAGCAGGGTGCGCTCGTGCTCGCTCAGGGTGACGAGCTCGCGGCCGTCGATGCGGACCCGGCCTCGCGTGGGCAGATCGATGCCACTGATGAGGTTGAGAAGCGTGGACTTCCCCGAGCCGCTGCGGCCAAGCAGCACGACGAACTCTCCTGCGTGCAGGGTGAGCCGGATGTTGGAGAGCACCTCGCGAACGGCATCGCCCTCGGCGTAGGACTTGGAGACGTCGTGGAGCTCGACAACGGGCTGGGCGGGGGGCATGCGGCGGAGTGACTAATCGATGCGCAAGCCCCTTGCACGTCCCGTGTGCAGGACAGGTCCTCGTCAGCCTGCCTGCCATGAAGGACGCCGTGCGGCTCGGGTCTGAGGTTGGTACTGTCCATGGCACTGAGAGGTGCGGTGCATGAAGCTGACCGAGGACATCAAGCCGGTGACCTGCATGAAGACCCGCGCCGCGGAATTGCTGCGGGAAGTGAAGCGCTCGCGCAGGCCCGTTGTCATCACGCAGCATGGGGATGCGCAGGCGGTCGTCCTCGACGTAGCCACTTATGAGGCCCTCCGAGATGCGTCGTTGCTCCTCCAGCTCACCTCTCAGGGCGAGGCGGATGTGCAGGCCGGGCGGACGACACCTCAGTCCGAGGTGTTCGCGAGTGCGCGGCGGCGGCTCAAGCGGGAGAAGTAGGCGTGGCAAAGCGCTTCGTGGTCGACTGGGCGGAAGTCGCGCGCACCGACCTCGACGAGTTGCTGGACTACCTCGAGCAGGATGAGTCCGGTGCGGCTGGTGCTCGCGATCCTGGATGGGAGAAGGGAGCTGGAAGAGTTGTTGCTCTTGGTGCGCTTCCGTACCAAATGAGTGCTTCCCCTGGAGTAGAGCAGGCGGGGAGGCGTTCCCTCTTGGGCGTGGTCTCGTGCCTTGCGGACTGGAATGCTCCGGTCCTGTGTATTGTCTCAGTCAGCCCCTGAACTACTTGTACCTACTCCTTCGGTTGGAGGAGCAGAGGAAGACGCGAGCAGATGGAGATCCAACAAGAGCTTCAGCGCATGGGCCATGGAGACCACCTGTGCCTGGTGTACGAGAACGCCGCGGAGCAGTGGGACGCAGTGGTCCCCTATATGGCCCAGGGGTTGGCTCGTAACGAGGCGTGCCTGTACGTCATCGACGACCGGAGCCTCGACGAGGTTCGGCAGGCCTTCATCTCCCGCGGGGTGGATGTCGATGCGCACCAGCGCTCGGGCCAGCTGCTCTTCGCCACCAAGCGTGATGCCTATCTGTGCTTCGGGACGTTCGACCCGACGTCGATGATCTCCTTCCTGGAGCAGACGGCCCGGCAGGCGCTCGCGGCAGGCCGCACGGGCTTCAGGGTGACGGGCGAGATGACGTGGGCCCTGGGTCACGAGTGCGGGGGGGATCGGCTCATCGAGTACGAGTCGCTCCTGAGCAACTTCTTCCCGGGTAGCCGCGTGACGGCCATCTGCCAGTACAACCGCACGCGCTTCGGCGCGGACGTCATTCGCGACGTGCTCCGCACGCACCCTGTCGCCATTCTCGGCAACCAGGTGTGCCCCAACCTCTACTACGAGTCGCCCGCCATGGTGCTGGGTCAGGACTCCACCGAGCAGCGCGTGGAGTGGATGATCCAACAGCTCCAGCGCTTCCGGTCCGCCGAGCGCACGCTGGAGCGAGCCGTCCAGGCCCGCGACGACTTCCTCTCCGTGGCCAGCCACGAGCTCAACACGCCGCTGACGTCACTCAAGCTGCACATCCAGTCCCTGACGCGCGCCCTGGGACGTGGAGACCTGTCGTCCTTCTCGCCCCAGAAGATGATGGGGGTCTTCGACCGCACGGACAGGCAGCTGCGTCGTCTGTCGCGGCTGGTGTCCGATCTGCTCGACGTCTCCCGCATTCACGCCCACAAGCTGACGCTCCACCTGGAGCACGTGGAGCTGTGGGAGCTCGTGGCGGACGTGGTGGAGCGCATGTCGGGTGAGTTCGCGCGCGCGGGCATGCGGCTCGACATCGCCCCGGGTCCTCAGGTGAAGGGCTTGTGGGACCGGGGGCGGCTCGAGCAGGTGGTAATCAACCTCCTGACCAACGCGCTCAAGTACGGAGCGGGCAGGCCGGTGCACGTCGAGGTGTCGTCCGATGGGGCGAGGGCCCGGCTGGCGGTGAAGGACCAGGGCCTCGGGATTCGGGAGGAGGACCGCGACCGTATCTTCGAGCGCTTCGAGCGGGCCATCAGCGCCAACGAGGCCAGTGGCCTGGGGTTGGGGCTCTACATCGCGCGGGAGATCGCCCAGGCCCACGGCGGGACTATTTCGGTGGAGAGCCAGCTCGGAAAGGGCTCCACCTTCACGGTCACCCTGCCGCTGGACGTGGAGGGCTGAGCTTCGGGTCTCCGGGCGGGGCGTGCACTCCGCGTATTCGGTCGAAGAAGCTCCCCACCTCGGAGGAGAGCAGCGGCCCGCCCTTGTCGCGCGGGATGATGTGGAAGCCGGCCGTCAGCGAGATGAAGCGCACCTGGGGTGAGGCGGTGAGGCCGCGCGCCAGCATCTGGCCGCCCTCGGGGTCCACCACGTGGTCCTGCTCGGCAACGGCGGCGAGCGCGGGGCTGCGCACCCGGTGCAGGGCGCTCATCGCCGCGTCCTGCAACTCCCACATGTCCTGCAACCGCGCCGAGGGGAAGGCCGGGAGGATGGGCGCCTCTGCCAGTGCTTCCGGGTCAGAGAGGTCCGTGCCCGACTTGAGCACCCACGGCTTCACCCGCTCCAGCAGTCCGTAGTGCCGCAGACGCTTGAGCAGCCACATGTGGGGCCCCTTGAAGCGCACGGCGGGGGCAACGAGCGCCAGCCCGTGCACCCGCTCGGGGTAGTCCGCCGCGAGCCGCAATGCCAGCAGGGCTCCCATGGACAGGCCCGCCACGAAGGTGCGTCGGTAGTCACGCAGGGTGAGCAGGGCCTGGGCCGCGGCCTGAGTCCAATCCCGGTGGCCCACGCTCAGCAGGGCCTCGGGAGTAGAGCCATGGCCTGGGAGCTGGATGGCTCGGACGTAGAGGCCTCGTGCCGCCAGGGCCTCGCCCAGAGGGCGCACGTCCCAGGGGCTCCCGGTGAAGCCGTGTAGCAAGAGGCAGGCATCGTCTCCCTGCCCCAGCTCGAACGGCGCCGTCTTCTCCGGATCCATCCGCTGTGCTCGCACTGTCTCTCAGTCTAGTCACGGCGGGCGTCTGGCGGTATGCCCCCCTCCCATGTCGGATACTCCTCCCAAGCCCCCTGATGTCCCTTTGCAGATTCAGATTGATGACGATGTGGCCAACGGTCAGTACGTGAACATGGCGCTCGTCAACCACACGGAGACGGAGTTCACCCTGGACTTCATCTACGTCCAGCCGCACCAGCCTCGTGCGAAGGTGCGCTCGCGCGTCATCCTCAACCCCAAGCACCTCAAGCGCCTGATGGCGGTCCTTCAGGACGGCGTCACCCGGTACGAGGAGCGCTTCGGTCCTATCGTCCTCTCTGACGACGGCCGTCCCATGCACTGAAGGTGCTCCCGCCCGTCAGGGGCACGGGCGGGAGGAGGGACACGACCGGCTCCGGCTACCAGTTGTAGCGGGAGAGCACGGGGAAGTGGTCGCTGGTGGTGCTGCTGTAGCTGGAGATGTACGAGTCCACCCGGTACGCCTGCACGGAGCCCGAGACGTAGGACGCCTTCAGCTCGTTGGTCACGAGCTGGTGGTCAATGGCGTCCGGGTAGCTGGCGGTGGTGGCGATGCGCGCGTCGGACAGGGCCTTGGTGGGGAAGGAGTAGTCGGCCGAGTCGTCCACGAGGTTCTTGTACGGGGACGCCTTGCCGGAGGTGATGGAGGTGTCCACGTCGTCGTTCCAGTCGCCGAACACCATCACCTTGGTGGTTGGGTAGGTGCTGTCCAGGTAGCTCTTGAGGGCCTGCGAGGCGTTGTAGCGGCGCTGCCAGCTGGTGGAGTCGTCGTAGGCCTTGGCGTGCAGGACGATGACGACGACGTCCCCAGTGCGGCCGTTGAGGTTCACCCGCAGCTTCACCTCGAGCGGCGGCCGGCCGGCGAAGTCGCTGTCATACGAGGTGAGGATGACGCGGGCACTCACCACCGAGGCGACGCTCGTCTTGTAGAGGATGCCCACCTTCTGCTCGCTGGAGCTGTAGTACGCGCTGCCGTTCGTCACGGTGGCGTCGTTGGCGAGGAAGCCCGCGTAGCCGGTGAGCTGCGACTTGAGGTTGTTGAAGCTGGTGGTGCTCACCACCTCCTCCAGTCCCCAGATGTCCAGGTCGGCGCCCTTGATGACGTCGCGCGCGTTGGAGAGCTGCAGGGACTCGTTAGAGGGGCCGTTGGAGGTGGAGCCGAACCACTCGATGTTCCAGTTGCCGAAGTCGAGCGTGGAGGCGCTCCCCCGGGCGGGGATGGTGACGGCATCCTCGCGCGTGGCGAGCTCGGACTCGGAGGCGGACTCCTCGAGGGAGCCACCGCACGCAGTGGCGAGAGAGGCCAGCAGCAGCAGGGACGGACGCAGACGGGACATGGGGGGTTCCCGGTGGGTGGGGGTGGGGCGCGCACAGTGCGGGCTGTCGGCCGAGCGGCCAAGCCAAGACTCGGTAACGTCCTCGCTGGCCACACGTCCCCGCGCCGGTGTGCCCCGGAGGGCGGGGTCGCGTCAGGGCCCGGATGTTGCCGAGGGGACAACACCATCCGGATGCTGGCCTCCGGCAGCAGGCCGGCGCAGACTCGGTGGTCTCGTGCGAACCGTCGTCCTGCTCCTCGCTCTGCTCGTCCTATCCGCCCCCGCACACGCCGCCTGCCCCGAGGATGGGGTGCAGGTGTTTCCCATGCCTGGTGCGGTGGTACCCACCAACACGCGCTTCCTGCTGGAGGGCCTCGGCGCCTTCAGCTCACGGGTGGCCGACCTACCGGGCCGCATCCTGCGGCTCCAGTCAGAGGGCCACGAAGTGGAGGTACGCATCCAGCGTGGCTGGACGAGCTCCCTCGGGCGCACCACGGTCGTCCTGCGGCCCTCGGGCTCGCTCAAGCCGGGTCGTGTCTATACGTTGCGTCTGGATGACGTGCTGCCCGGGGCGAAGGTGCTCAATGGAGGAGGCACCTCGCAACCCGAGTGGCACAGCGGCCGAGGCCAGGACGTGGCGCGCCCGCGTTGGCTCAAGCAGCCCGCTGTCAGCGAGGGACTGCTGCGCCGAACCCGTGACGGCACCGAGCGCTTCGTCAAGCTGCGCATGTCCTTGCGCGAGGACAGCCCCGCCTACGTGGTGGTGACGCTCTGGCGTCGCGGCGAGGACGTGGCGCCCCAGCACTACATCACTCCGTTGCACGACGGCGTGGCCCTGGTGGGGCACTCGGCTTGTGGTGGCGCCTTCGCCCTGGAGGAAGGACGGAGCTATCGCGCGAAGTTGGAGGTCTTCGACGCGGCGGGTAATACAGCGCCCGCGGTGTCTTCCCTGCAATTCGAGGCGCCGGTGGCGACTCAGGAGAATCCATGACGGTGGATGTGGAGAAGCTGAAGGAACGGATGGGGGAGTTCATCCACGCGCTGCAGGACGACATCTGCGGGGCGCTGGAGCGGCTCGACGGGAAGGCGCGGTTTCGTGAGGACCCCTGGCAGCGTCCGGGAGGCGGGGGTGGGCGCAGTCGCGTGCTGGAGGACGGGGCCGTGCTGGAGAAGGGCGGCGTGAGCACCTCGGTGGTGTTCGGCGAACTGGAGGAGGCCTTCGCGAAGAAGCTGCAGGGAGAGGGGCGTACCTTCTGGGCCGGGGGCATCTCGCTGGTGCTCCACCCGCGCAACCCGCACGTGCCCACCGTGCACGCCAATTACCGCTTCATCCACCAGGGCGGGAAGGCCTGGTTCGGCGGTGGCGCGGACCTGACGCCGTACTTCCTCTATGAGGAGGACGCGGTGCACTTCCACCGCGTGCACAAGGAGGCCTGCGACCGGCACGACCCGGCGTACTACCCGCGCTTCAAGGACGCGTGCGACAAGTACTTCTACCTGCGTCACCGCGAGGAGGCGCGCGGCGTGGGAGGCATCTTCTTCGAGAACATGGGCGGCGACCTGGAGCGCGAGTTCGCCCTCGTGCGCGACGCCGGCCGGGCCTTCCTCCCCGCGTACCTGCCCATC
Organism: Archangium minus; assembly: GCF_044360475.1. Classification (NCBI taxonomy): domain Bacteria; kingdom Pseudomonadati; phylum Myxococcota; class Myxococcia; order Myxococcales; family Archangiaceae; genus Archangium; species Archangium minus. Next base: position 11,782,874 of record NZ_CP043494.1, on the reverse strand, counting down.
GTCGAGCGCCGCAAGGACATGCCCTTCACGGAGGCGCAGCGCTTCTGGCAGGAGGTGCGGCGCGGGCGCTACGTGGAGTTCAACCTCGTCTGGGACCGGGGCACCATCTTCGGGCTGGAGACGAAGGGGCGCACCGAGTCCATCCTCATGTCCCTGCCGCCGCAGGTGCGCTGGCGCTACGACTACCACCCGGCTCCCGGTTCCGAGGAGGCGAAGCTGGTGGAGGTGCTCCGCAACCCGCGCGACTGGGCGGGCTCCCGGTAACGAGGAGGAGCGTCCATCGTGGAGAGTCCCGTACCCAACAAGCCGCGCATGGCCCCTTGGAAGAAGGTGGCACTGGTGGTGGCGGTGCTCGCGGTCCCGTGCCTCATGGCGGTGGCCGGCGGCGTCTTCTACGCCATCAGCCGCAAGTATCCCCCGCAGGACCAGGCCCTCTCCAACGAGGCGCGCGTCAACGTGCTTCGCCTCTGTAGCGACGTGCAGTCCTACCGGGACGAGCACGGCGTCTTCCCCGTCGCGGGCCCGGTCCCCAAGGAGGTGCCGCGAGGTGGCAAGGCGGTGCCCTTCGAGCCGGACGAGAACCTGAAGCACATTGGCTTCGAGCCGGGCGAGCGCGTTCGTTACCAGTATCAGGTGGTGGTGCAGGAGACGCCCCTGGGCGAGGCGGAGGTCACCTGTTACGCGCGGGGTGACCTGGATGGAGATGGTCAGGTGTCCGTCTTCAGCGTCACGCTGGATGCCAATGGGATGACATCTCCGGTGAAGGTGGAGCGGGAAGAGGAGTAATCAGGGGCTCCCCTGGCAACTTGGCCGCCGCCCGGACGACAATCTGGGTGATGAGCCACGCCGGAAACATCAAGGGAGGACCCGGGAACCCGCTGGGTCAGGTCCCCACCCGCGCCCCCGAGGGCGGCCTCCCGGGTCGTCCTGACAGGTCGGGCCCTGGTTCCGGTGGGGGCCGCGAGGAGAAGACGCGCATCGCGCGAGTGCCCCTGGAGGCCGACCCGCCCACCCTGACGGATCGCCCTCGTCCAGGTGGCCAGCGCGAGCCGCGGAAGAACGAGGCGAAGGAGTCGAAGAACGACGGTAGGACAGGCATCTGGAACTTCGCCCAGGATGGACTGGAGGTGGGCGGCTCCTCCCGCTCCGGAAGGACGCGTGAGAGCAAGTCCTCCGGTGTCTTCGAGGAGCCCAAGGCCCAGGAGCACCCCCGGCGCACGGGCGAGCAGCTCCGGCTCCAGAGCCCTGACGCTCTCGTCACCGAGACTTCTGCTCCCCAGGCGCAGCAGGGCAGCCAGTCCGAGGCCCCTTCCGTCCACCCGGAGAAGAAGGACAGCCAGTTCGAGGCCCCTCCTGCCTCTCAAGAGCGGAAGGGCCGCCAGCTCGAGGCTCCTCCCGAGCGGACGCTCCGGCAGGACAGCGCCCCTTCGGTCGTGTTCGAGCAGAAGGAGCCAGAGCCGCACAAGGAGCCGGAGCAGCCCGACTTGCCCGCTCCTCTGACGAGCGAGCCCTCCGCGGCCGTGCACCCAGGGATGGTTCCCTCAGGCGTAGCCCTGGCGAATCAGGGCGTGGTTCTGAACCCGGACGACGTGCCGGAGTCAGGCCTCGAGCGCCGGGGCTCCTCCAGACGTCTGGGCCCCCACATGCTCTGGAACGCCCTACACGGCTTGCGCGACTCCCCGGAGGACAGCTCCCTCCTCCAGGAGAAGTGGAGCCAGGTGGCCTTCGGGGCCGTCATCGCCCTGGCGGGCGCGGCTCTGTTGGTGGGGATGCTCGCCAGCCTGTGAGGCCGCCCACCGGTGAACGTTTCCCCCCCATTTCAGAATGCTTGGGGCCTGGGGCGCTCATGCTAGGGTGGCGCACCCTTGGCTACCGACGATCTCACTCTCGTCAAGCGCGTCCGTGATGGAGACCAGCGCGCCTTCAAGCTCCTCGTCGAGCGCTACCAACGCAAGGTCTATGCCGTTGCGCTGGGCATGCTCAAGGACAAGGAAGAGGCGATGGACGTCTCCCAGGAGGCGTTCGTCAAGGTCTACAAGTACCTCGACCACTTCAAGGGCGACTCGTCCTTCTACACCTGGCTCTACCGCATCACCGTCAATATCTGTATCGACGTGATGCGTCGGAAGGGAGCGGCTGGGGGTGAGGCCGAGGAGTTCGACGAGTCCGTCGCCACCGACCTGTCCGAGGCCCGCATTGGTGCGCTCGGCAGCCGGTTGGGCACCAACCCTCAGAAGAGCGCCCTGCGCCGCGAATTGGCGGAAAAAATCCAGGAGGCCCTCGCGGCCGTTCCTGAGAAACACCGCGCCATCCTCCTGCTGCGCGAGATCGAGGGCATGAGCTACGAGGATTTGTCCCGCACGTTGGAAATTCCGAAGGGCACGGTGATGAGCCGACTCTTCCACGCGCGGGCCAAGGTTCAGAAAATCCTCAGTGAATACCTGGAGTTGGACGAGGCCAAGAGTGGGGTGGGCAGTGAGTGACAGGGGCTGGAATATCGGTCCCGAGCTGCCGTCCAACCTCCAAGTCCCCCATTACACCGGGTGAGGAACATGGCCGGAAATCCCGCGTGCGAGCGCTTCGTCCCCCTGCTGTCTCCCTACATCGACGGGGAAGTCTCCCCTGCCGAGCGCGTCAACGTCGAGCGTCACCTCGCAGCCTGCCGCGACTGCGCCAGCCGGGCCGCGGACCTGCGTGCCGAGTCCGCGCTGCTGCGCGTGGGGCTCGAGATGGCGGTGGACGAGGTGGACTTCAAGGACTTCACCCAGCGCGTCATGGCCCGGGTGACGCCCGAGCGTCCGCCCCTGCTGGAGCGGCTGCGCATCTCGTTCTCTGAGATGTTCCTCTACCACCGCACCGCCATGGTCTCCTCGCTGGCCACGGCGGCCGTGCTCGCGCTGGTCCTCGTTCCGCTCCTGGCGAGCCAGAACGACGCGCCCATGGGTTACGGCGCTGACCGGATGCGGGTGCGCGCGGTCCGGGCCTCCGAGGGCGCCAAGGTGGCCCCGGTGGTGCTTGAGTCAGATGATGGCAACACCATCATTTGGATGATGGACCAGGACGCGCAGCCGGCGCACGATGCGTCATCGGTCAAGCCCCAGGGCGTGCCCGACGATGACTCGGACGAGCTGGACGGGGAGCCGCTGAAGAAGAAGAAGGACCCGGCCCAGCAAGTCGAGCCCCCCAAGGGAGGAGAGCTGTGACGATGATGATGCGCATGCCGGCGGCCCTGTCGACCCTCGCTCTGCTGGGGTTGTTCCTGTTGCCGGCGGCGGCCCAGGCCCAGGAGGAGAAGCTCAAGGTTCAGGTGGAGGTGGTGCTCGTCTCCCGCAAGGGTACCGAGGTGGATCCGCCGCAGCTCCAGAAGATGAAGGAGACCTTCCAGCGGCAGAACTTCAACTTCACCTCCTTCAAGCGCCTGTCGCAGCAGACGCTGGAGGTGGGCAGCAAGGATGCCACCGAGGTGAAGCTGCCCAATGGCGCCAACGCCTCGTTGAAGTTGCTGCGCATGCAGGGCGACACCGCCACCCTCCGCGTGGAGGTTCCCCAGGGCGGCGGCATGGACGTGGAGCTGGGTCGCCAGGGCTCCGTCTACCAGAACGTCGGCAAGCACGTGGGCGGCGAGCTCATCCTCGTCCTCTCCTCGCCTCCCGCGAAGTAGCGCCCGCGCTCACCAGGTCATCTGGTACGTGCAGGAGAAGTCCCCCTTCTGGCGGCAGCTCTGGGGGCTGTGCTCGACGCGCACCCACATCGCTTCCTTCGGCCGGAAGCGCTCGCACAGCGCCTCGACAATTCCGTGGTCGAAGTTACACGGGTAGGGGTTGTCGCAGATCATCCGGCCGCCGCGTCCCCCCTTGTCGGACTCGAAGCGGTAGCCGCCGATGTTGCCGCTCTGCTGCCCCCGGTGGTTCATCTGGTAGGCCACATCGAGTGAGCGCAGCGCGTCCTCCAGGAGGCGGATGTTGGAGGGGAACTTCGCGTGCTCCGGAATCTTCCGGCCCACCGCCCGCATTGTCACCGGGCCAATCTTCTGCTCGATGCTCTGGATGGCGGTGATGGCGCTGCGCATGGAGTACCAACGCATCGGCTCGAGCTGGGGGATTCCATTCTCCGCCAGGATTCTCTGGGCCCTCGCCTTGAGGAGCTCCATCCCTCCAATCATCGCCATGATGGACTGACCCAACACCTCGACTTCGGGGGGAATGACCCGATTGCTCATGCTGGACCTCTGGGGGTTTGCGGGGGGCTTCGAGTAGACGTCATCCCTGCTCCACCGGGCAGGTACCCTCACCCCGTGGCTCCGGTGGCACGTCGTCTGGGTGACATGTTTTTCGCCAGGTGCGTGCGTCTCCGCAGGTGTCGTTCCCGGTCATTCGTTCCGGAGAGGCTCCACCCCCTTTTGTAGAAATGACAGGCCGTGGCATGCCGCTCGCGGGACTCCCACCTTGTAGGCCCCTTGTATTTCCAAGGGGTTGTGAGCAGGCACGCGGGTTGCTCTGAGGGTCTGTCGTGAAGGCGGCGGCGTGGGGCGTCGGCGGCGAGACGGACAACCTAGACCAGAGGGAAGGGCGAACCATGGCGAAGACCCAGCGGCGTGGACAGGTGATGAATCGGGTGGCGCGTGGGGTGAAGGGCACGGCGGGGCGAGCGGTCGCGAAGGCGAAGGCGAGCAGGTCCGTGCGCAAGGTGCAGGTGACGCTGGGTGATTTGATCGCCGCGGCCATGGACGTGGCCGGTGAGGCGAAGGCCGCTGCGCAGCTGATGTCGTCGCGCTCCATGTCCGCGGCGACGGGCAAGCAGATTGTCTTCGTTGGTTGAGAGAGGGGCCTGGTTACTCGCTTTCCGAGGAAGCGAGTCCACGGGGTGTTTAACGTCCTGTCACCGGGCGTTGGGCGGGAAGCGCGGTAGAGTGGCGCGCCATGATTGGTGCCCTCGTCCTTGCCTCCGTGCTCCAGCAGGCCCCCAAGGCCTTCGTCGAAACTCCTGAAGCGCCCGCGGAAGACGGCGTCCACTTCCACGCGGCCCTCGAGGTGGGCGGACAAGCCCTTCCCTCGGGGAGCGGCGCCAATGGGATGGACATCTTCGGGGTCGCATTCCCCCGCCTGGGTGTAAGGGGCGGCGAGGAATTCGAGTTCGAGCTCGGCGCGCCGTTGCGCCTGAACCTGCTGGATCAGGAGCCGAAGCAGACGGGGCCAGACTTCAGCGGCCGGCTGCGTCGCCAGGACTGGGACGAGACCAGCGACTTCGCCCAGATTCTGCGCGGGCTGCGCATCGGCCGGGAGGATGGCCGCTTCCAGCTGCGCGCGGGCGCCTTCTCCACCTACACGCTCGGGGCGGGCTGGCTGGTGAACCGCTACCACAACCGGATTTCACCGGACTACCACCCCGCGGGTGCCAACTTCACCGCGTACCTGGGGCCCACCCGGGTGGAGCTCTTCGCCAGTGACGTGCTGGCCAAGCGACTCTTCGCCGGCGAGTTCCGGTTGGACCTGGGCCGCGTGCTGAGCAGCTCGGAGACGGCCTTCGACCGTTTCCTGTTCTCGGTGGACGTGGCGCACGACTTCGGTGAGGGCGGTGGCACGTCGCCCTCGCTCTCCGCGGCGAGTGTTGGACTCCAGGCGGGCGTGGTGAAGAGCGAGACGCTCCACCTGTGGGTGCAGGCCGCGGCGGGCGCGCGTGCGGACACGCTCATCGAGTCAGAGCCGGAGTACGGCGCAGCCGTCGGCCTGGTGGTGCGGGGCAAGCCCCAGCAGACCTTGGACATTACGGGCCGGCTGGAGGCCCGGCGTCAGGGCGGTCGCTTCCGCTTCGGCTTCTTCGGCGCGGGCTACGAGTTCGCACGCTTCTCGGGCGTGGGCCTGCGTGAGCAGCCGCTCGCCGAGGAGGTGCTGCCGGGGACCTTCTCTGGCTACGGCGAGGTGGCGGCGCTGGTGAGTCCGGGTGGACCGGAGGACCTGGAGCTGAGCGCCAGCGCGTCCGGCGAGTACTTCGTCTCCACGGGCCGAGTGGACGTGGACGCCGTGCTCCAGGCGCACCTGCCTGGGGGCAAGACGCGGGGCGAGCTGCGCGTCATCCTCACCGACCTCACCGTCAAGCCGCGCTACTCCGCGGCGCTCGAGCTGCGTCACCGCTTCCTGCCCGCGGTCTACGGCCTCGTCACGGGAGGCACGGAGCTCTTCCCGCAGGCGGATGGCACCCTGATGCATGGCTTCACGGGTGGCCTGGGAGTGGGCGTGGACTTCCAGCGCTGAGCCCGGCACGCGCCTCCGCTGTACCTATCCTTAGGGGAGTGGGTGACGCGGAGGCGCGTCCATGCAGACTCCCGAGCTGCTCCAGGAACTGGTGGTCGTCTTTGGAGTGGCGGTGGCGGTGGTTCTGGCGCTCAGCCGGTTGCGCCTGCCCACCATTGCCGGCCTCATCGCCGCGGGAGCGCTCATTGGCCCGAGTGGCTTCGACTGGGTGCATGACACCTGGCACCTGGAGGCCCTGGCCCAGATAGGTGTGGCCTTGCTGCTCTTCGGCATTGGCCTGGAATTCTCGCTCGAGCGGCTGCGGCGGTTGTGGAAGGTGCTCACCCTGGGTGGGGGCATCCAGGTGGCGCTCACGCTGCTCGCGGTGGTGGGAGTGGCGGGGGTGCTGGGCTTCCCGGCACGTCAGGGCGTCTTCCTGGGCTTCCTGGTGGCGCTCTCCAGCACGGCCATCGTGCTGCGCGTGCTCGCCGAGCGGCAGGAGACGGATGCTCCCCACGGGCGGCTCATCGTGGGCGCGCTCATCTTCCAGGACCTGTGCGTGGTGCCGATGATGCTCGTCATCCCGCTGCTGGCCGGGCAGGAGGTGGGCGCGGCCGGCGTCGCCTGGGTGCTGACCAAGGCGGCGCTGCTGGTGGTGGCCACGGTCGTCTTCGGTCGGGTGGTGGTGCCGTCGCTGCTCGCGGTGGTGGCGGGCACGCGCCGACGCGAGCTCTTCCTCCTGGCGGTGTTGGGGCTGGGCGCTGGCATCACGTGGCTGGCCTCGCTGGCGGGCTTGTCTCTGGCGCTGGGGGCCTTCATGGCCGGGGTGGCGCTGGCGGACAGCGACTACGGCTACCAGGCGCTGGCGGACATGCTGCCGCTGCGTGAGACGTTCGCCAGCCTCTTCTTCATCTCCATCGGCATGCTCTTCGACGTGCGCGTCGTCCTGGAGCACCCGCTGCTGGTGACGGGGCTGGTGGTGGGCGTGCTGGTGAGCAAGTCAGTGCTCGGCGGGGTAGGGGCCTTGGTGATGCGCTTCCCGCTCCGGGTGGCGGTGCTGGCGGGCGTGGGGCTGGCGCAGATTGGTGAGTTCTCCTTCGTGCTGGCCAACGAGGGTCTGTCGGCGGGGCTGCTCAGCGCCGAGGAGAGGGATCTCTTCGTGTGCATGAGCGTCCTCACCATGGCCGTGACTCCGGTGGCGCTGAGCTTCGGGCCCAGGCTGGCGGCGGGCATGGCGCACCTCCGGCCGCTGGAGGTGCTGTTCGGTGCGCATGGGCCGCACCGGCTGGAGCCCGAGCACAAGGAGCTCTCCGACCACTTCATTGTCGCGGGGCTGGGCACCGCCGGACGCATGGTGGTGCGGGCCCTGCGCGCCAGCCAACTGCCCCACGTGGTCATCGAGTTGGATCCGCACGTGGTGGCCGAGGCACGGCGGCGCGGCGAGGTCATGTACTACGGGGACATCACCAGCCCGGAGATCTTGGAGCGGGCGGGCATCCACCGGGCGCGTGCGCTGGTGCTGCTCATCAGCGATCCCGAGGGCTCCCAGCGGGCGGTGTCCGCGGCGCGCAGGCTGTCCCCGGATGTGCCCATCCTGGTGAAGGTGCCGCGGCTGCGCGACATCGGGGACCTGCACGAGCGGGGCGCGAGCGACATCGTGGCCGGCGAGTTCGAGACGGCGCTGGAGGCGGTGACCCGGGTGCTGCACGCGGGCGGCGTGGCGGAGGAGGTCATGAACGCGCTGCTGGCCGCGCTGCGCCACGAGGGCGTGCCCGAGCACGGCCCTGTCTCCGGCCCCAGGCGCATGCTGGGCACGATGGGCGGGCTACGGCATGGCACGGCCACCACGTGCGTGCACCTGGACCTGTTGCGGCAGGACGTGCTGCCGCGCACCTCGGGCTGCGAGGAGTGTCTGGTTCAGCACCTGCGCTGGCACAACCTGAGGATGTGCCTGATATGCGGCCACGTGGGCTGCTGCGATGCCTCTTTCGGCCGGCACGCGATGCGGCACTTCGAGGCCACGGGACACCCGCTGATGCGCTCCTTCGAGCCCGGAGAGCACTGGGGCTGGTGCTACGTCGACGCCATCGAGATCGACCCAGCCCCTCCTCCTCCGATGGCTCCCACTCGGCCCTCGCTGGAGCCGGAGCCCGTGTCACCTTGACGCTTCGCCAGGGGAGGCCCTCCGGAACAGCAAGTAATGCCGTGTCCGCGCCTCTGGCTTGTAGTCGCGCTCGAGGAGCTCCTTCAGCGCCGGAAAGTCATTCAGCAGCGTGACGGAGGTGCCCCGGTACAGGTTGTTGTCGATGCGGTCCGCCACGACGATGAGCTTGGGCGGGTGGGCCTCGAGCGCCGCGAGGAACTCGGCGCGGTAGCGGGCCTTGTACTCCTGCGTGCCCACGACCAGCGGGTACTGGAAGCCGAAGCGGGTCGGGGAGTGCCGGTTGGACAGGAAGTTGATCCCCGCGTCGAACCCGTAGACGAGCACTGTGTCCTCGGGAGCCGTGCTCTCGGTGATGTGCTCGGCGAGGGCCGCGATGTCCTCGTAGTAGAAGTCGAGCCCGTTGAACGTGGCGTTGTACTCCACGGCGGAGAGCTCGCCGTTGAGGTAGTCGAGGCCGTCCTCGGCGCGCATGGACATCATCAGGACGAGCGGAAAGAGGCCGAAGCCGAGCAGCCCGAGGGCACCCAGTCTCGGCAGGAGGCGCAGGGCCCGGGGCTTCTCCTTCAGCACCTCGCCCGTGGCCTGCAGCGCGAGCCCCATTCCGACGAAGAGTGCCGGCAAGAGGATGAAGAAGTGGTACGGGTAGAACTTGTTCTGGATGCAGAGGGAGACGAACCCGACGAGGTAGGCGGTGTACAGCAGCGTCACCTCGCGACGCGCCGAGCGCGCGTACCACGCCGGGCCCACCAGTCCCAGGACGTGCAGCGCCAGCATGTGCGGCTCCATCAGCCGGGCGCGCAGCTCGTGCAGACTCGCCGCGAACGACCGCTGGTGGGTGCCCTGGTACACGGAGGGGTTGAAGTGGAACTGGATGTCGACGAGCGCCTCCAGTCCACCCCGCAGCCAGAAGACGAGCACGAACAGGCCGAGCGTCGCGAGCACGCCGAGCGCCGCCGTGGCGACGAAGGTGACGTTGGCCCGCCAGGCGCGCGGCTCGCTGACGAGTGCGTAGACGGGAGGCAGCACGCAGAAGAGGCCGTAGAGGGGCTTGAAGAGGGTCAGCAAGCCCAGCAACACCCCGGCGAGGAGCGCCACCCAGGGACGCCTTCGCCCCCATCTGCGAAGAACAGCACGAGGCAGCCCAGCAGCACGAGCGACGCCCAGCTGTCCGCCTGCGCCGAGTCCCAGAAGTTGTAGGTGTAGTACGTGAACAGCACCAGCGCCGTCAGGATGGCCAGGGGCGTGCTCACCCGGGGCCGGAGGGCCACGTACAGCAGGCGCATGCCGCCCACGACGAAGAGCAGATCCACCAGGCGCACGCCCCAGGACACGGAGCCGAAGAGGCTGACGGGGAGGGCGTACACCAGGTACACCAGGGGGCCCTTCACCTCCCACGCGTCGCGGTAGGGCAGGCCCCCGTCGCGCACCACCATGGCGACCCAGGCGAAGAGGCCCTGGTCCCGCGCGAGCGGCATCGACAGGTAGAGGGGGACATAGGCCAGCGCCACGAACGCGAGCACCACCGCGGCCACGCGCTCAAGGGTGTCGGGCCTCAGTCCTGGAACGGCACGCTTGGGTTCTTCCATGAGCAGGCGCCGGACCATACCAGAGGCTTCCCGAGCCCCAGCCGCTCTCCGGGAGCCCTCCTTTCCTCCGCTACCTCGGCCGCCCGCCGGACGAAGTGGCTCTTGAGGTGCCTGCTCGACGTCCCGGCAGCGGTAGAGTGCCCCGCGTGAATTCCTTCAGCTGGCGTTCCGAGAGCGACGAGTCGGCCCCGTCGCGACTCTCTCCTGTCGATGACCGCCTCACCGCCGACGCCGCGCTGCGACGGGTCCGGCGCGGCGAGCACCTGCTCTACACCGGCGATTTCCAGAACGCGAAACAGCTCCTCGCGGCCATGGGTCGCCGCCTCCCCGCCCCCACCGCGGCGCGCTCGCCCCTCGAGGCTTTCCGGGCCGAACGCCGCGCGCGCCAGCTCGAGCATGAGACGCTCTCGCGCATCGTGGTAGCGCTCGACCGCTCCTACCGGCTCGAGCTGAGGCGTGCTCCCGACGTCGCCGAGGCCTGCCGGTGGGTGTGGGGCGAGCCCGACGCCGACAAAACCGTGGTCTCCCTGAAGACGCTGATCGGCATGCTCGGAGCCGCGGAGTGGCGCCGCAAGGGCCTCTCGGTCCCCGGGCTCGAGGGCAAGATTCACCCGCACTACGGCGTCTACCTGCCCACGCGCACGGACTATGTCGAGCTGCTGCTCTCGGTCACCGACGTGAAGGGCAAGAAGGTGTTCGATGTGGGCACGGGGACCGGGGTGCTCTCGTTCCTGCTCCTTCAACGTGGAGCGAGCTCGGTGACGGCGACCGACTGCGATGAGCGAGCCGTGGCCTGCGCTCGGGAGAACGCCGAGCGGCTGGGCCTCTCCAAACGCTTCGAGGTCCTCCAGGGAGACCTCTTTCCACCCGGCAAGGCCGACCTCGTCGTGAGCAATCCGCCGTGGCTTCCCGAGCCGCCGAAGAACCGTGTCGACCGCGCGGTGTTCGACGAAGACAACCGCTTCCTCCTCGGCTTCCTGGAGGGCCTGGCCGAGCACCTCAACCCGGGGGGCGAGGGGCTGCTGATCCTCTCGGACCTGGCGGTGCTGCTTGGGCTGCGTTCCGCGGAGTGGCTGGACCAAGAGCTCGCGCGCTGTGGGCTCGTGGTGAAGTGGAAGAAGTCGACTCCCGCGCGCCACTCGAAGGCGAAGGACAAGTCCGACCCGCTCCACGCGGCGCGCTCCCGAGAGGTCACCACTTTGTACGGGCTCGTGCCCGCACCCGAGCAAAAATCCTCGTGACGGAGGACACTCCCTCTCCCTTCGGGAGAGGGTTGGGGTGAGGGTATCCGAGTCCGTTCTTCAACCCGTGGCCCACAGTGTGGATAAAGGGTTCAACCCGAGTTCACCCGATACCCTCACCCTGTCCCTCTCCCGGAGGGCTGAGGATTGCACACGCTAGGCAGGCGGGGGGGCGGCGGAAAGGAACTGGGCAAGGGAGAAGCCCGCGACGTAGTCGCGCAGCCGTTCGTAGCCGCGCCAGAGGACGAGCCAGCCCGGAGGGCGCTTCTGCGGGTTGGCCATGTAACCGCCCAGGGCGGCGATGAGCAGCAGGGCCTGACGAAGCGTCAGCGCCCCTTGCAAGGGCATGCGTGGAGAGAGTTGGGGTGCCATGGCTTGGAGCACTTGCACCTCGGCCGGAGCCAGCACTGCGTCGGCGGGCTCATCCGGGAGGGTACGGCTCAGGGTGCGCAGGCGCAGCAACTTGACGGAGGTCAGCAGGGTGAGGGCGAGCAGGTTCTCCAGGTGCTCGCGTGCCTCGTGCTGACGCCCCTCCAGTCGGCAGCCCGTCTTCAGGGCCTTGTGCAATTCCTCAATGCCCCACCTCTTCTGGTAGGCCGTCACTGCGCCCCAGGCCGCCTCCTCACTTTCAATGGGCGCGTTGCTCAGCAGCAGCCACTCCACGGCTTTCTGTCCCTGTGGCGGCGCCTCTTCGCGCACCAGTACGCCCCACACCCGCACCGGCTGCCCACCCTGGCGCCCGGGGGGCAGCAGCGTGAGGGGGGCATAGCGCAGCGACAGCGTGGCGTCGCGTGCCGTGCGCGCCACCCTGTCGGCCCGGGCTGGCTGGGCCGACACGTGCAACGGCCGGCTGCCCACCACGGGTAACCCTTCCAGGGTGGCCCACAGCTTCCCCCCTTCCCCCTCCACTCGCCTGTCCTGGCCGGCGCGCACCAGCAGCTGAAAGCCCTCGCCGGTCGCGCGGGAGAGCAACTCGAAAATGTCTCCTTCGGCGTCGATGATGTGCAGCAGCCGCCCTGGCTCTCCCACGCGCTCTTCGGCCTCCACCAGGGCCCGCCACCACAAGACGCTCTCCTTCTGCTCGAAGGGCCGCTGCTTTCTGCTCTTGGCCTTGCCCCTTTGCGCGGCCGGGCGCTCCCAGGTGCACGCTCCCAGCACTCCAAAGGCGGCGCCGTCCGTCTGCACCACCAACGCCGTCTGCACGAAGAAGCCCTGACAGACGGGGTTGCCCACCTGTCCTACCCCGCTCATGGACAGGTGACTGAGTTCCACCTCGGTCCGGTCGTGCACGCACAGCGCCACTTCTCCCGCCAGCCCTTGTGCCACCGCCTTGCCCACTGTCTGGGCCGCCGGCTCCAGCAGCCTCTGGAAGCTGACGTCTTCATTCTCCACCATCCGGTAGGCCCCCATTCGCTCCGCCCGGCTGGTGCCCAATCGATTGAGGGTGACCCCAGGCTGCCCCTCCATCAGGTGAAGGGTGTGCAGCAGCCTGTCCCTCAGCCACACCTCGTCCTGGGGACCGAAACTCCCGGCCGGATAGAGAACCTCGTACGTCAGATACAATGCGGCAGCGTCCATGGGCTGCCTCCCTATCGGACCCTACCGCTCAAGTCATGCGCCTTCCTGCTTGCCCACCCCTTGCTCCCTCTCTCCCTCTGCGTGTGCATTCTTCAGCCCGGAGGGAGAGGGGAAATGGCCGCGGGTGTCAGCGAATGTTCCCAGGGGCTCAGCGCCCGAAGAGGCCCTTGCGCTTCTGGGGCCCCTTGTCCTGCTGTGCCATCCTCGCCAGCCGCTGCCCGAGGATGCGGCTCATCTCCAACGCGATGGCGGGGTTGCCCATCACCACGCTGCGGAAGTCATCCCGGCCCACGCTGGCCAGCTCGCACACGGTGCCGGCCACGGCGCTGGTGGCGCGAGGCTCGCCGGTGAGCAGGGCGATCTCTCCGAAGAATCCCCCGGGCTTCACCACCTCCACCAGACGCCCTCCCTCGGCCAGCAGGTTCACCTGGCCGGAGACGACCACGTAGAACGTCTCCCCCGCGTCGCCCTTCTTGAAGATGGCCTCTCCCGCCTCCTTGCGCAGGTACTCGGCGCCGCGCACCACTGTGGTGAGCTCCTCGGCGCTCAGCGGCGCGAGGAAGTCCACCTTGCGCAGCATCTCGGCGAGCGGCGTGTCCTCCTGGCGCTGGGGCTCGAGGGTGAGGCACTCCACGGCTCGAGCCAGCTCGGCGCGGCGCGCCACGAGGATGACGGTGTGCCCCGCGCGCAGCGTCGTGTTCCCGTCCGGAAGCGTGATGCGGCCCTCCAGGTCCACCAGGCCGATGAAGACGCACTCGCGCGGGAAGTTCGGCATGCCGCGCACCTGCGCCACCGTGCGGCCCGCCACCAGGGCCTTCGCGCTCACCTCCAGCTCGAAGAGGATGACGTGCCCGGCCGCCAGCGGCAGCGAGCCCGCCACCTGCGGAAAGTCGATGGCCGTGGTCATCTTCGCCACCACCACCTCGGCCTCCTCCACCAGCTCGCTCACCCCGGCGAGCCGGTAGGCCTGGCGGTAGCGGCTGTCCAACATGCGCACCATGACGCGCGCGCGGCTCATGGAGCGCACCAGCGTGGAGAAGGCCAGGTTCTCCGCGTCTCGCGCCAGCACTCCGGCCGCGATGTCCGCGCCAGAGATGCCCGCTGACTCCAGCACCTGCGGGTCGTTGGCGTCCCCACACACCGTCACCACCCCGATGTCCTCGAAGAGCCGGTTGCAGGTGTTCTGGTCCCGATCCACCACCGTCACATGGTGGTGCTCCGCCACCAGCCTCGCCGCCAGCGCCCCGCCCACCCGTCCACCGCCCGCGATGATGATCTTCATGACGCCTTCCTCTCGCTGCCCGCCTCGCCTTCCGGGGCCCCCGACAACACGTGCTCCAACTCCAGCGTGCGCTCGTCCAACCGCGCGAGCTGCGCCTCGGCGGTGGCCTCGGGGATGAGGCCGGAGCGCCGGGCCTCCAACAGCGCCGTGCGCTCCGCGTCGATGAGGCGGCGACGCGTGGCCAACACGATCTTCGCTCCCTGCGCCAGGTGCTGCTCACTCAACCGCCGCAGCTCGCGCTCGGCGCTGGCGATGCCCACCTGGTAGTCGCTGCGCAGGTGCTCGTACGCCGCGCGGGGGATGAGCCCCTGGTCATGCAGCTGCTCCAGCTCCTGGCGCGCGCCGCGGCTGGCGATGAGGCGGGCCTGCTGCTCGGCCACCGCGTAGGCCACCGGGTCCTCCTGGAAGAGGCCGAGCCGCTGGAGGATGCCCGTGAGCGCCAGCCCCTGGATGACCAGGGACAGGAAGGTGACGCCGAAGGCGATGGCCACCAGCAGCTCGCGCGCGGGCGTGGCCTCGGGCAAACCGAGCGCCAGACCGATGGAGAGCGCGCCCTTGATGTTGCCGAGCACGAAGACGTGCTGCCAACGCAGGGGGACAGCCTCGGAGGGGCGAGTCAGACGCAGCAGCAGGAAAGGCAGGTAGATGGCCACCGCTCGCCCAGCGAACACACACGCCACCGCGAGCACCGTCTGGGGCATGTAGCGCACCAGCGTCTCCGGCTTGGTGGTGAGCCCCACCGACAGGAAGAGGAAGGTGTTCACCCCGAAGGCGGCGTACTCCCAGAAGGAGTGGATGGCCACCTGGCTCTGTGGGGCCACGTGACGCCGCAGGTTGATGCCCGTGCTCAGCCCGGCCGTTACCGCGGCGATGGCTCCCGACATGTGCAACTGCTCGCCGATCACGTAGGAGGCGAAGGCCAGTGCCGTGGTCACCATGATCTCCGCGAGCGGATCCTTGGTGTGGCGGATGATGAAGCCGGCTGCGAGCCCCAGGGTGAGGCCAATGGCCAGTCCTCCCAGGGTGGCCCCCAGCACCTTGGCGCTGAGCAGCGGCAGTGACAGCGAGCCCTCGCCATTCACCACCACACGGGCGATGGCCGCGTAGGCCACGAGCGCGGTGCCGTCATTGAAGAGGCTCTCTCCCTGCATGATGCCGGAGAGGCGCCGGGGCACGGGTGCGCGGCGGAAGGCGTAGAGGATGGAGACGGTGTCGGTGACGGCGAGCATGGCCCCGAGCAGCAGCGCGGGCCCCCAGGCGAGCGCCAGGGTGAAGTGGAGCGCCGTGCCGGTGGCGGCGATGGCCAGCACCATGCCCAGGGTGGCCAGGGTGGCGATGGGCAGGAGGTTGGCGCGCACGTTGGCCACGTCCGCGGTGATGCCGCCCTCGAAGAGCAGCAGCGGCAGGCAGACGAGGAAGACGACCTCCGGGTTGAGGGGAGGGACGCCCGTCAGGATACCCGCCACGGAGAGGATCATCCCTCCCACCACCAGCGCGACGTTGTACGGAATGCGCACGCGCTTAGCGGCGATCGCGAGCGAGCTGGCGGCCACCATCAGGCCGATGATGAGGGTCATCTCAAGGTGCAAGGCAGGGCCAAGATTCGCAGATGCGCGAGATGCCTGCACGGGTTGAGTGCACTGCCTCCCCCGTCCAGCGAGCAGGGGGCCTCGGGTACAGTGAGAGCGTGCCCATCTTCTGCGCTTGAAACTCGATGCAGGGGAGGAGAAACGATGGGTCGAAGCGTGAAGGTGGCGTGTCTGCTGGGACAGGGCTTCGAGGACTCCGAGTTCCGCAAGCCCTATGACGCGCTGAGACAGGCCGGGCACGTGGTGGACGTCATCGGCACGAAGGCCGGGGAGCACCTCGAGGGCAAGCAGGGCAAGGAGGACGTGAAGGCGGACAAAGGCATCGGGGACGTGCGGCCCGAGGACTACGACCTGCTCTTCATCCCCGGTGGCTACTCGCCGGACCACCTGCGGCACGACACGCGCTTCGTGGACTTCGTGCGCGCCTTCGATGATGCACGGCGCCCCATCGCGGCGGTGTGCCACGGACCCCAGTTGATGATGTCGGCGGGCATCGTGCACGTGGGCCGCAAGCTGACGGCGTGGGACACGGTGCAGAGCGACCTGCGGTACACGGGCGCGGAGGTGGAGGATCAGCCCGTGGTCATCGACGGCAACTGGGTGACGAGCCGCAAGCCGGATGATCTGGAGCAGTTCAGCCGAGCCATGCTGAACGCCGTCCAGTAGCAGCGCGTCGGTGGTTGTCGCACCGGGGGGGGAGGGGGAGGCGAGCCCCTGCGCGGGTGCCTCGGGAGCCAAAGGGAAGGCGGGATGACGCGGGAAGGCCTTTCGGTTCCGGGGGCCATGACGAAACACACCATCGTGTCGCTTGCCTTCCTGGTGTTTGCGGCCTGCGGGCCCGAAACGCCTGGAGACCTTGCCTCGGACAACCAGGAGCCTCGCCTGGAGAACCGCGAGGCGGCTGTTGTTACCCCCCCGGCGGGCAACATCCCCACGGGACTTCCCTCGCGCCTGCTGGTGGGCCTCTTCGAGGACACCGGACAGACGTGGATGAAGGACAGCAAAGTGTCCTGGGATGTGCGTTACCGCTACCTGACCAAGGGGTGGATCAACAACTGGGGCTGGTCGGCCGCAGATGGATCCTACGCGCTGGACTACATGAAGGAGTCCTCTGCTCAGGGCTTCCTTCCAGCCATCCAGTACTACCAGCTCAACGGCGAGCCTGGAGGTGGCGAGGCCCAGAACCTCGCCAAGGTGCAGGACGTCACCACGATGAAGAATTACTACTCCGACTTCAAGACGCTGATGCAGAAGGCGAAGGAGTTCGGCAAGCCCGTGCTGGTGATGATGGAGGCGGATGGCTACGGGTTCTTGCAGCAGCAGTCCAAGGACAACCCCAACACCCCCGCGGCGGTCGCGTCCACGGGGATTCCGGAGCTGGCGGGACTGCCCAACACGGTGGCCGGATGGGGGCTCTCCTTCCTCCAGCTGCGCAAGGCGGTGGGCGCAAACAACGTCATCCTGGGCATCCACATCTCGGGGTGGGCCAGTAGCAAGGACATCGCACACTACTCCGTGACGGACCCGCTGCAGCCGGAGGTGGACAAGGTCTACAACTTCCTCAAGCCGCTCGGTCTGGGCACCAACGTCACGGGGGCCACCTATGACGTGCTGGTGGGAGACCCGCTCGATCGCGACGCGGACTTCTTCAAGCTCGTCCAGGGCCAGGACCGGTGGTGGGACGCGAACGACAATGCCTCCATCTCGTCCAAGAGCTTCAACCGGTACGCCGAGTGGCTGCGGCTGTGGAACGTGACCTCGGGCAAGCGCTGGGTGCTGTGGCAGATCCCCGAGGGCAACTCCAACAGCGCGAACGTGGCCAACAACGACAGCAACGCGCCGCGCGCGGGCTACAAGGACAACCGCTCCGAGTACTTCTTCGGTACCGGCGGAGACAAGCACCGGGAGAAGTTCGCCAGCAGCGGGGTCATCGCGCTGCTGTTCGGACGGGGCGAGGGCCAGCAGGCCTCGCACCTCACCGACGTCTACACGGACGGCCAGCTCTTCCTGAAGAGCCGCGCGGGCGCCTTCCTGAAGGCCGGTGGCCTGGCCATCCCCGCGACGGGCTCCACGACCCCTCCGCCGACGAATCCTCCGACCAACCCTCCGACGAATCCCGGCACGGACAACGCGCCGTACAACTTCGAGTCGGGAACGCAGGGGTGGGCCTTCTCGGGTCCGGGTATCACCGGGGTGGCCTCGTCCACCGCGCGGGCCGCGGTCGGCAGTCGCTCCCTCGCGGTGACGATGGGCGGCACGGCGTCCGGGACGTCTCCGGTCTACGTCGACAATCCCTCCGCGACCGCGGGCAAGACGGTGTCCTTCCGGTTCTGGCTCCCGGCGGGCAGCCGCATCACGGCCCTCCAGCCCTTCGTGCAGCAGGGGGCTGCGGCCAACTGGCTGTTCACGTCGAAGTGGGTGCCTGTCTCGACGCTGAAGACCGGTGACTGGAACACCGTCAGCGTGCAGGTGCCCGCGGGGGCGACGCCGCTGGCCAAGCTCGGCATTGATATCATCACCGATGCCGTCTGGTCCGGCACGGTGCATATCGACTCGGTGAGCTGGTGAGTCCGAGGAGCCGCGTGCGGAAGTCGGGCACGCGGCTCCTTCCGTTTCAACGACGGATGCGCAGGATGACGTCCTTGCGCGCCTCGCAGTCCCCCCGGCCATCGCAGTTGCTGGTGGTGACGTAGAGGTGGCCATCCGGGCCCATGATGGTCTCTCTCAGACGGCCCCACTGGTCGCGCAGGTACACCTCGTGCTGAGCAACCTGGCGGGGGTTGTCCTGGGAGAAGACCACGCGGTGCAGGTGACTCGAGCCGAGCGTGCCGATGAGCAGCGAGCCCTTCCACTCGGGGATGGCGGTCCCGGTGTAGATGGCGGCACCGCCCGGGGGCGCTGCGTCGTCCCAGGTGAGTGAGGGGGTGACGAACCCCTCGGCGGACTCGCAGCTGTAGACGGTGGGCCAGCCCAGGTTGTCTCCCTTTCGCACCACACTGACCTCATCGTGGCCGCGGCGCAGCGTGTCGCCGCTGGGCCCGTGGTCGGTGAAGTAGAGGGTGTCGTTGTCCTTCCAGTCGAACCCCTGGGTGTTGCGCACGCCGAGGAGGAACGCGGGGTTGCCCGGGAAGGGATTGTCCGCGGGCACCTGCCCGTCGGGCGTGAGGCGCAGCAATTTGCCCGAGGGCGTATCCCGGCTCTGCGCGTTGTCCGGCTCGCGGGCGTCGCCCGTGCCCACGTAGAGCATGCCGTCCGGGCCGAAGCGGATGCGTCCGCCATCGTGGTACTTGGCGCCTGGGATGCCATCGAAGATGACGCGCTCGAAGGTGGCGGTGGCGTGGTCCTCGGAGAGGGTCCAGCGCTCCACGCGGTTGCGCGTCGAGCCGCCCTCGTCCGTGGTCACGTAGATGTAGAACTGCCGGGTGCTCGTGAAGTGGGGATGGGCCGCGATGCCGAGCAGGCCGCTCTCTCCGGTGGAGGTGATCTTCACGGTGGCGACGGGAGCAGGCTGGAGCGCTCCATTGCGCAGCAGGCGGATGCGGCCAGGGCGCTCGGTGACGAGGGCGTCGCCACCCGGGAGCCAGGCGATGCCCCACGGCACCTCGAGTCCCTCGGCGACGACGTCGACGGTGATGGGCACGGTGCCGTTAGGGCCGAAGTCATCCTCGACGAGGATGCAGTCGGGAGCGGTCAGCTGCTTCACCTGAGTCCGACGGCAGCCGGAGGTGACGGCGAGCAGCAGCAAGGTGGAGAGCACGAAACAGGTACGCATGCCGCATCTATGCCGGGCGGGCGGGCAGTCTGCCACCGGACTCTTGTGGGCGAGTCGGGCGCTGGACGCGTGGGGACTGCGCATAGCCTCCTCCGGAGCTGTGCTCCGGGAGGTGGTGATGCGGCGTTCCGCTTTGCTGCTCGGGCTTGGCGCCCTGCTCTGCGCGACGGCTTGCGTGTCGCTCGTCGGTGGGGACGGTGGAGAGGGCGGTGGGGGCGGCATCTCGCCGTCGCAGTTCATGTTCGAGCCCTACGTACCTGCGGATTTACTGGAACCAGGTGGGTGGAAGGTCGCGCGGGTCATCATCACATTGGTGCGCAAGTCAGATGAGGGAGTTCGATTCGTTCCCTGCCAGGTCCAGGTCGAGGTGCCGGAGAGCAACTATCGTGGTGTCGTTTCCAATGAGTTCGCACAGCAGGAAGCTGCGAAGGCGGCAGATACGGCCGTGGAGCGTGTGCTTCCACAGGGACTCATGTCGGCGGAGATGTGCAAGCGGTTCCGCGACGAGATGCAGAGGCTATTGCAAGGGGCTGTTCCTGGGACGCGTGTCAATGAGTTCCTCGAACGCCGAGGCTCCAGACAAAAACGGCCCTGAGTGTTACCTGGATACCCTGCGTTGGAGCGTAGACAGATGAGTGTCGATATCTCTGCCCCACAACTCCTCGAGTTGGTCCACCGCTACTACCCCACGAACCTCTACAGCAGTGAGGCGGGCTACCACGAATCGGAGCAGTACCAACGCCTGGAGAAGGCGCGTGACGTGGCGATGGGGCAGTCGGCGATCTGGAAGGGATGTCTGGCCCGGCTCAGAGAAGCTTTACCGGAGTGCAAGGTGCAGGACTGGACTGCGCTCTTCTCGAATGACAACTGCTGGCGCGTCCGGGTGTACCTCCCTGAGGTCCTGAAGCTTCCTGGTGGATCCGAGGAGGTTCGCACAGTGGTCGTTCTGGTGAGCATCCTCGTGCCTGTGTACGTGCTCTACAGCTCGTTCCAGCAATACTCGGAGAAGGGAGCATCCCCCTCGCGGACCTTCTATGAGGACGTGCCGGAGACGAAGTCCCATGCGGACAAGATCGACGCCATCGTGCGGGACGTGCTCCACGTTCACCGTCTACCCAACGAGACGCTCTTCACGCCTGTTCCCGACATCCAGGTGCGCAACACCAGCCTTGGCGAGGCGAAGTTGATCGACTGTCTCTTCACCGATGACCGGTGGTAGAGCGGGCTGTGCTCCGGGAGGTGGTGATGCGGCGCTTCGCCTTGCTGCTCGGGCCTGTTGTCGTGCTCTGCGCGACGGCTTGCGTGTCGATCGTCGGTGGGGACGGTGGAGAGGGAGGTGGGGGCGGCATCTCGCCGTCGCAGTTCATGTTCGAATCCTACGTGCCACCCGATTCACCGTGGCCCGGTGGGTGGAAGGTCGCGCGGGTCATCATCAATCTGGCACGTAGTTCGGGCGAAGGACTGCGGATTGTTCCGTGTCAGGTTCAGGTTGAAGTGCCGGAGCGCAACCGGGGTGGGGTCATCTCCGATGAGTTCGCTCAGCAGGAAGCCGCGAAGGCCGCGGATGCCGCGGTGGAACGTGTACTTCCGCAAGGGCTCCTCTCGGAAGAGATGTGTCAGCGGTTCCGTATGGAGATGCGGAAGATATTGGAAGTCCCCATTCCCGGAGTGCGTGTCCGTAGATTCATCGACATGAAAGGAGTCTCGAACAAACGTAGCTCCCCCTGAGCTCCTCAACCTTGTATTGGAGCAAGTGCCATGAATGAGGACATCTCCGCCTCTCGGCTCATCGAACTGGTTCACCAGTACTACCCCGTCAACCTGTATGGCGGTGAAGAGGGCTACGATGATTCAGAGCAGTACCAGCGCATGTTGGCGCTGCGCGAGCAGGCACTGAAGAGCCCGATGAGTTGGAAGAGGCTCCTCGCTCGGCTGACCGAGTCGCTACCGGAGTGCAAGGTGCAGGACTGGACCGCGCTCTTCTCGGACGACAACTGCTGGCGCGTCCGGGTGTACCTCCCCGAGGTCCTGAAGCTTCCGGGTGGAGCCGAAGAGGTTCGCGCAGTGGTCGTGCTGGTGAGCATCGTCGCGCCTGTGTACGTGCTCTACAGTTCGTTTCAGCAACACTCGGAGAAGGGGGCCTCTCCCTCGCGGACTTTCTATGAGGATGTGCCCGAGACGAGGCCCTATGTGGACAAGGTCGAGGCCATCGTGCGGGACGTGCTCCACGTTCACCGTCTGCCCAACGAGACGCTCTTCACGCCTGTTCCCGACATCCAGTGCGGCAACACCCGCCTCGGCGAGGCGAAGTTGATCGACTGTCTCTTCACCGATGATCGGTGGTAGAGGGCTTTCGGGCCCGTGAACTCCTCAGACGACCGCGTATATGGTCCGTCCAGAATGCCCCTGTCCCAGCAGGCCAAGACGCGCATCTCAGTGGTGGCCATCGCCTTCCTGGCCCCGCTGCTCTACTTCCATCGGGCGACCTTCTCCGGCGACATCTTCATCTCGCGCGACATCCTCCGGGTCTACTACCCGCTGAAGAAGTACTGGGCCGAGCGCGTGTCTCAGCTCCAGTTCCCGGACTGGTATCCCTATGACGGGCTGGGGCAGCCCTTCACGGGCATGGTCATCTCCGGGGCGTTCCACCCGGCCAACATCCTCTACCTGCTGCTGCCGTTGGGTTTGGCGCTCAAGGTCATCACCCTGCTGTCCTACGTGGCCGCGTTGGGCGGCACGTATCTGTTCGCTCGGCTGTGGGGGATGGGACGAGGCGCCGCGCTGCTCTCCGCCTTCACCTACGCGCTGTGCGGCTACATGGTGGGCATCAGCAACAACCTGCTCTACCTGATGGCGGCCGCCACGTTCCCCTGGGCCCTCTGGGGCGCCGAGCGTTTCCTGCGCCAGCCTTCCGCGGGCCGCGCGGCCACCGCTGCCATTCCGCTGTGCCTCGTGCTCCTCTGTGGTGACCCGCAGAGCTTCGCGGTGTGCAATGGCCTGCTGCTGGTGCTCGCGCTGCTGAGGCCAGGCCGTGCCGACATGTCGCGGGCGTTGCCGAGGGCGGGGGTGCTCATCGTGCTCGGTGCGCTCCTGTCCGCGGTCCAACTCGTCCCGGCCTTCACCGTCATCCGAGAGGCAGCACCCAACGCGGGGACTCTCGCCAAGGCGACGGCCTTCTCCTTCCATCCGCTGCGGCTGCTCGAGCTGCTCCTTGGGCCTCTCTTCGTGGACCCCGAGGTGGGCGCGGTGAGCTCGCCCTCGCTGGCCAATCAGGTGTTCGACTCCGGCATGGGCTCGCTCTGGGTGAGCTCGGCGCACTTGGGGGTCACGGCTTTCCTGCTCCTGCTGGCGGCCCTCTGGACACACCTGCGCCACCCGATGACCTGGAAGGTCGCGGGGCTCGCGCTCCTGTTCCTCGTGCTCACCCTGGGCCGCAACCTGCCGCTGTACGGGTGGCTCTACGAGTGGCTCCCGCTCTGGCGCTCCTTCCGCTACCCGGAGAAGCTGCTCCCCTATTTCCTCTTCCTCTGCGCGCTCGGCGTGGGCGCGGGGTTGGAGGCCGTCCAGCGAGAGCCCGCCACGCGACGGCGCACCCTCCAGTTGGGGCTGGTGCTCGCGGCGCTCTGCGGCGTGTTGGCCTTGGGCGAGGGCCTGTTCCAAGTGCTCTCGCAGGGCGTCATCGGCTCGCTGTGGAAGCGGCCCGAGCCCTTTGTGCTCGAGTACATCCACGACAACGTCATTCACCTGTCCTGGATGGCCGTCGGTGCGCTGCTCCTTTCCTGCCTGGTGCTGGGGGGAGTGGAGAAGCCCGGGCTGCGCGCGGGCCTGCTCGCGGGGGTTCAGCTCGGCTCACTCTACCTGGCCAATGAGAGCACGTACCACGTGTCCTTCGCGGAGCTGCTGGAGCAACCCGTCAGCACGGTGAACACGCTCCTCCAGCGCGAGCCGGATACGGGCGCTGGCAGGCCTCGCGTGATGGGGGCGGTGGAGGGGCTCGTTCCGGCCGAGGTGCCGGGGGTGAGTCCTCAGGACAGCGCGTTCTTCACCCTGGTTGCGGCGCTCGAGCCGGACACGCCGGGACTCTGGCACCTGGAGAGCGCCATTCCCTATCTCCCCGCCACCTCTCGCCGTTACGGCCTCGTGCGCACCTCCTCCCGAGACTGGTGGGAGCGCGTCGGCGGGCTGTTCCACGTGCGCTACGCCAGCGTGAATGCGCGGACGTTCCGGGGCAACCCGGACAGCGTCGTCGGTGGAGACCGTCTGCTGGGCGTGGTGCTCATCCAGAATCCCCGCACGCTCCCACGGGCCTACCTGGCCATGCCCCTGTGCGCCTCGGACGAGCGGTCCGCGCGGGAGCTGCTCCTCTCCGCGTCCTTCCAGCCGGGCCGGCAGGTGGTGCTCGAGTGTCCAGCCGCGGAGCCCTCGGGAGCGCCCACGGAAGGGGAGCTGGGGCAGGTGTCCTTCCTTCGCTATGCGCCGGAGCACGTGGAGCTCGAGGTGAAGGCGGAGCGGCCCGCGGTGCTCGTGCTCAACGACGCGTGGTATTCCGGGTGGAGCGCCACCTTGGATGGCGAGCCCGTCTCCTTGCTCCCCGCCAATGTCGCGGTGCGCGGAGTGCGAGTCCCCGCCGGTACACACCGGGTGCTCTTCACGTACCGCACCCCCGGCCGGGACGTCAGCGTGGCCATTTCGCTGGGCACCCTGGCGCTGCTCGCACTCGCGACGCTCGCGAGCTACCGGCGGCGTCCCGCGAACCACTCGGCATAGGGGGTGTTCTCAACGAGGTGGCGGTTGAAGTCCGGGGCGCCGTCGGTCCACCACGGCGCTCCCCGCTCTCCGAGCGCCACCTTCGCCCGGTGCACCCGCGCCCGGGCCTTTCGCTCGGCCTCCAGGTCGCCCGAGCGCAGCGCGCGGCCCACGTCCCGCCGTGCGTGCATCAGCGCTTCCACCAGGAGCGCGCGCTGCGAGGGGCCGAGCGCCGGATTCGAGTGCCGCCACAGCCGCCCCTCCACCACGAGGTAGCGTCCATCCGGGGTGGTGAGCGGCTCGGCTTTCGGCTTGGGGCTCAACGTCCTTCTTCGCGGCGCATGAGAATGCGGCTGCTCTCGCCGCCCTCCTCGGTCCCATCGGGGCGCGTGTAGAGGTAGTCGTCCACCTCCGGCAGGGTGACGCTCACGCTCGAGCCACGGCGCAGCCCGCTCACCCCGAAGGGCTCGTTGGCGAGCGTGCCGCGCAGCCGGTCCTTCTCCCACGCGGTGACCTCGAACCACATGTGCTCGGAGCTGCCGTCATCGGTGCGGAAGCCCGCCTTGACCATCAGCTGCTCGGGGGGGTGCAGTCCCTTCTCCACGCGAGGCCGCAGCTCGTTGAGCCGGGTCCGGGCCTTGCGCGCCACCGCCTCCAGCTCGGCGTCTCCCGGTTTGACGGGGGTGATGTTGTCGGGCTTCTTGCCGAAGAGCGTGTCGAGCGCCGCCAGTTGCCGCTCGTGCGGCGTCCCGTTGCCCGGGAAGGACAGCTCGAGCAGGTGGTTCTCCGGATCTCCCCGATCGCGCCTGGCCTCAATGGCCCGCAGCTTCATGCTCCGGCGCGCGTCCTTCTGCGTCCTGGCCTCGAGCTGGTTGCGCGCCCGGATGTGTTTCACGCGCGTCAGGTCCACGTTCAACGTTCCATCCGCGGACAGCGTGAGGCCCTCGGCCAGCAACTGCGCGACGCCGTTGAGGAGCACGCCCATCTCCTGCGTCATCGAGCGCGGCACCTGCTCCACCACGAGGTCCGGCAGGCCGAGCTTCCCCATCCCCAGGGTGATGAAGCGCACGTTCTCATCCTCGCCGTACACGTGCACGGTGATGTGCGCCTGCACGAAGGGCGTGTTGGTGTACCAGGTGTCCATCCGCTCCTGCTTCCAGTGCTGGGGCGCGTAGTACTCGCGCGTCTCGGCGTCCCACAGGAAGGCCCCGTGCTCGGCGGCGAGCTGGTGGGCGAAGCGCGTGGCCTCCTGGAGCGACTCGTTGCGCTTGGCGAAAGGCACGTGGAAGGACAGCTTCGTGGCGTGCTGCGCGCCCATCAGGCGCTTGCGCTCCTCGTCGTTCAGCCTCCGGGCGAAGTAGCGCAGGTAGTACTCCTCGAGGTGTTCGATATCCTCGGTGGGGACCGAGCGCACGTCGACCTCGGGGGCGGGCGCGCCGGGCTTCCACGTTCCGGCGAGCTTCTTGTAGTTCGACGTCAGCAGCGTGCGCGCACCCGCGACCACGTCACCCTTGGGCGGGGTGGGGTGGTACAGCACCACCGAGTAGGTGATGTCCTTCGAGTGGAGCAGCGGTGCGGGGAAGGCGGTGCCCGCTGGGGGCGAGGCGCTTGGCTTGCTCGCGTGGGCCAGGGGCGCGAGGCACAGCAGCAGCACACCGAGCAGCCGCGCGGCGCGAGGGAGGGGCATGGAAGGACTCCAAGAGGAAGATCGTGTGAGGCTACGGCACGCATCATCCCCACATCTCTGACGTGAGGCCAACGCCCCTCGTCCTATTCAGGACCTCCGGCCCTGGCGGGATGAAGTAGCCTGCTTCCCATGGCAGCGGGGGACAGAGAACTGAGGGACACCCTGGAGCGACTCCAGGTGGAGTTGCGCGAGGCGAAGGGCGAACTGGCCCGGAGCCGAGCCGAGGTGGAGAGATTGGAGCGGGTGGAGGCCGAGCTTGCCGCCGCCGACTCCCGCGCACGCGAGGCGGAAGCGGCCTTCGAGCGAGCGCTCTACCATCTCAACCGCTTCCGCCAGGAGCGCAGGCTCGCGCCCGTGGACTCCAAGGCGCTCGCGAGCGAGCCCCTCGAGTCCTCGGACGACGAGGTCTTCTGGTTGTACCGCCTGGAGTCGAGGGCCCGTTTCATCAAGGGCGCCGCCGTGGGGGCCGTGCTCGGCCTGGCTTTCTTGCGTTTCTTCCAGTCCTTCCCGCCGCCCTCCTCCGCCACCAGGCTGGGCATCATCGTGGGCACCGCGCTGATCTCGGGCCTGATCTGGAAATGGCTCTACGACATCCGCTGAACCCGGGCCCGAGCTCCCCTGGCGCCAGAACGACGATGGGGCGCTCCGGTCTCCCGGAAGCGCCCCGTTGTCACTCAGGAGGCCGCGCTCAGATGTCGAAGTAGAGCTGGTACTCCATGGGGTGCGGACGCAGGCGGATGGCGTCCACTTCCTTCTGCTTCTGCTCAATCCAGCTGTTGAGCGAGTCCTCGCTGAAGACGTCGCCCTTGAGCAGGAACTTGTGGTCCTTCTTCAGGCAGTCCAGCGCCTCCTCCAGCGAGCCCGGCATCTTCGGCACGTCCTTGAGCTCCTCGGGAGACAGGCCGTAGATGTCCTTGTCGAGCGGCTCGCCCGGGTCGATCTTGTTCTCGATGCCGTCGAGGCCGGCCATGAGCTGCGCGGCGAACGCCAGGTACGGGTTGCAGCTCGGGTCCGGCGAGCGGAACTCCAGGCGCTTGGCCTTGGGGCTCGCGCTGAACATGGGGATGCGGATGGACGCGCTGCGGTTGCGGCTGGAGTACGCCAGGTTCACCGGCGCCTCGTAGCCCGGCACCAGGCGCTTGTACGAGTTGTTCGTCGGGTTGCAGATGGCCGCCAGCGCCCGCGCGTGCTTGAGGATGCCGCCGATGTAGTGCAGCGCCATCTCGCTCATACCCGCGTAGCCCTCGCCGGCGAACAGGGGCTTGCCGCCCTTCCACAGCGACTGGTGCGTGTGCATGCCGCTGCCGTTGTCCCCGTACAGGGGCTTGGGCATGAACGTCACCGTCTTGCCGTGCCGCGCCGCCACGTTCTTCAGCACGTACTTGAACCACATCAGGTTGTCGGCCGTCTTCACCAGCGTGTCGAAGCGGAAGTCGATCTCCGACTGACCTGCCGTGGCCACTTCGTGGTGCTGGCGCTCCACGGTGATGCCCACCTCACCGAGGATGCGGCACATCTCGTCGCGCATGTCGTTGTGCGCGTCCGTGGGCATCACCGCGTTGTAGCCATCCTTGAAGCCCGGCTTGTAGCCCAGGTTGCCGCCCGGCTCCTCGCGGCCCGAGTTCCACGCGCCCTCGATGGAGTCCACCTCGAAGAACATGTGGTGCGGGTCCGTGCTGTAGCGCACGCTGTCGAAGATGAAGAACTCGGCCTCGGGGCCGAAGAAGGCCGTGTCCGCGATGCCCGTGCTCTTGAGGTACTTCTCCGCGCGCGCGGCGATGTTGCGCGGATCCCTCATGTACTGCTCCTTGGTGATGGGATCGCTCACGTTGCACAGCAGCACCAGCGTGGGCGTCTGCGTGAACGGGTCCATCACCGCGGTGTTCGGGTCCGGCATCACCAGCATGTCGGAGTTGTGGATTTCCAACCAACCCTTGATGGACGAGCCGTCGAAGCCGAGGCCCTCCTCGAAGATGCCTTCCTGCAGCTCGTGCAGGGGTACCGCGAAGTGACGCCAACGACCGATGAAGTCGATGAAGCGCAGGCTCACCATCTGCGCGCCGTGCTCCTTCGCGAACGCCAGCACGTCCTTCGCCGTCTTGGTGGTCATGGTTCCGGAGTCCTTTCCTGCCGGGTGGGTACTTCACTTCTCAGGGCGTCGCGGACACTAGGAACGAGCACCGCCAGAGGAAAGAGGAACGTGCGTAGGGCGTGACAATCCGCCCGCGCTCCAGGGGGGAGAGCGGGGGGTTCACGTCATCGTGATGACATTCGGGCTTGACGCGACCGTGAGTTCGGGACGTCAGCGCTTGGAGCGGGTGATGAGCACCACCGAGCCGAGGATGGCGCCCATGGCCATGAAGCCCCAGACGCTCAGCGACTCGCCGGCCAGGAAGGTGCCCAGCAGCACGGCCACCATGGGGTTCACGTAGGCGTAGCTCGTGGCGACCGCGGGCCGGGCGTTGCGCAGCAGGTAGCCGTAGGCGCTGAAGGCCACCAGCGAGCCGAAGACAATGAGGTAGCCCACGGAGAGCAGGGCGCGCGGGGGCGGCAGCGTGGTGAGGTGCTCGCCCATGCAGGCGCTGACCAGGAAGAACATGACCCCACCGGTGAGCATCTGCGTGGCGGTGGACATCAGCCCTCCGGCCAGGGGCAGCCGGCGCGACCAGATGGAGCCAAAGGCCCAGCTCACCGGCCCCACCAGCAGGGCGAAGGTGGCCCACAGGTTGCCGCTCATGTCGCTGCCCAGGTTGAGCAGGATGAGGCCGCAGAAGCCGATGGCCAGGCCCCAGCGCTCGGCGCGTCCGGGCCACTGGCCGAAGATGCCCCCGAAGAGCGCCGTCCACAGCGGCACGCTGCCCACCACGAGGGCCGCCAGGCCCGAGGGGACCCACTGCTGCGCGAAGACCACGCTGCCATTGCCCATCAGCAGCAGGAGGAAGCCCATGAGCGCGCCCGCTCCCCACTGGCGCAGCGAGGGCCTGGCGTACCCGCGCAGCCGCAGCACCGCGTAGAGGATGACGCCGGCGATCGTGAAGCGCACCCCCGCCATGAGGAAGGGCGGGAAGCCTCCGCGCAGCGCCCAGTGAATGGCCAGGTACGTTGACCCCCAGATGACGTAGAGCGCGAAGAGGCAGAAGACGAGAATCCCGCGATTCTGCTCCGCGGGCGCGGTGTCCGCGGGCAGTGTCGCGGCGGGAATGGACGTGGTGGCGGAAGACAAAGCGCCGCGCTTTTAACGCCCTGCTCCGCACCTCGCGATGTACTCCGTCGAACCACCCTGGAGGCCGAGTGTCCGGTTGCTCAGAGCACAGCGGCGGATAGACACGAGGTTGGCGGTCTTTCGTGCTCCAAGCGTCCCGTTCGGTGCTGGGACTTCAGGACATTGTTCGTCTGGACGGGGCGACGAAGGGCCCTGGTCCTTATCCATGAAGGAGGCCGTCCCTGCCGCTTATGGTGGCCCTGAGCCATGTGTGGGCAGGTGGCGGACGGTGGCCTGCTCGGTGGGTTCGTGACCGGTATCTCGTCCAGGCGCCGTAGGGGACCCCCGTCCAGCGGGCGGGGGGATTGAACCGGCCCCTCCAACTTCTTAATCTTTCAGGGCATTCTCGATGTTTTCGCCGACCATCGTGGGCGGAACGCCATTGGGGAGCGTGAGGAAGGATGTCCGAGGAGCTGGGTGAGCGCGAGAAGGAAGTCCTCCGCGCCGTCGTTCAGGAATACATCGCCACGGGTGGCCCCGTTGGGAGCCAGCATCTCGCGCGCAAGCCGGAGTTTGATGTGTCCTCCGCCACGCTGCGCAACGTGCTGGCGGACCTGGAGGAGCTGGGCTTCCTCGAGAAGCCGCACACCTCCGCGGGACGGGTGCCGACGGATCGGGGCTACCGCTTCTACGTAGACACCATGGTGCGGCTGAAGGACCCCGCGCCACGTGACCGCGAGCTCATCCACGCGGGGTTGGCGCACGAGTCGGGGATGGAGGAGCTGCTCGCGGAGGCCTCGCGCCTTCTGCACTCGCTCACCCGGCACGCGGGCGTCGTCGTCACGCCGCGCCCGGACGCAGCCGTCTTCCACCGGATTGAGTTTGTGCGGCTGCGAGAGGACCGCGTGCTGGCCATCCTGGTGGGGCAGAACGGCCAGGTGCACAACAAGCTGTTGTCGGTGGACTTCCCCGTCACCTCGGACGAGCTGCTCAAGGCGAGCAACTACCTGTCCGAGCTGCTGCACGAGGTGACGCTGGAAGAGGCGCGCGAGCGCATCCGCGCCGAGCTGGACCACGACCAGGAGCTGTACAACGCGCTGACGGCCAAGGCGCTGAAGCTGGGGGCGGCGGCCACGGACCTGCAGACGGGGGAGCGGGTGCTCATTGAGGGCACGGGCTCGTTCCTGGAGCAGCCCGAGTTCGCCGACGTGGAGCGGATGCGTGCGCTCTTCAAGGCGCTGGGGGAGAAGCACAAGCTGCTGGCGCTGTTGGACCGGGTGCAGCGGGCGCGCGAGATGCAGATCTTCATCGGCACCGAGAGCGAGTTCTCCTCGGCGGGCGACGTCACAGTCATCGCGAGTCCGTACGGAAGCCGCGAGCAGGTGCTGGGAACGGTGGGAGTCATCGGGCCCACGCGGATGAACTACCAGCGCATCATCCCGCTGGTGAACTTCACGGCGCAGGTGCTCTCGCTGGCGTTGGACAAGGCCTAACTCCACGCCACTCCCTCTCCCTCTGGGAGAGGGTCGGGGTGAGGGTATGTTGCCTCCACTGAGGTTCAGTCGGCCCGGGTAATCCGCAACGTCTGCTCCGCACCGCCCGAGCGCCGCACGGTCACCTGCACGGGAGAGCCAGGGGGCCCCTTCGTGCGGCTGTCGGCCTCGAGCCGGTTGCGCACCACCAGCCCATCGACGGCCAGCAACAGGTCTCCCACACGTACTCCGGCCCGAGCGGCTGGACCCTCCGGCGTCAGCCACGCAAAGGACACCTGGCCGCGAGCCTCGCTGAAGCCCGCGCCGACGGAGCCCTTATCCGCCTTGCGCGGCGTCACCCGAATATCGCCGAGGTCCACGGCCTCGCTCGTGGCCACCGTGACAGGGCGAGCCTCAGGGGTGCCGCCGGTGGCGAGCAGTTGCACGGTGTGTGAGCCCGGTGTCACCTCGTCCAGGCGGAAGCGACCATCGGGGCCCGTGTACGTATCGGCCCGAGTGCTCGGCG
Source organism: Archangium minus (assembly GCF_044360475.1). Taxonomy (NCBI): domain Bacteria; kingdom Pseudomonadati; phylum Myxococcota; class Myxococcia; order Myxococcales; family Archangiaceae; genus Archangium; species Archangium minus. The sequence continues at coordinate 11,751,799 of NZ_CP043494.1, read as the reverse complement.
GGTGGTCCAGGGAAACACCCACGCCCTGGGCGGGCTCGCCCGAGTCACTCCACACCGTGCGCCCGGAGATGGAGGACGCGCCACCGGTCAGCAGCACCTCCACGTCTGCGCGCTGTCCTGGGGAGAGCGTCACCTGCGTCTCACCGGTGCGTCCATCGGTGGTGCGCACGCTCACCCTCAGTGGCCAGGCGGGTGCGTCGGTCATCAGGAACTCGTTGCCCGGGAAGGTCCGCTGCGCATCGCGAGCCCACTCCGGCACGGAGCCATCTGCGTTCAACAGGCGCAGCGAGAAGCCGCTGGGAGGGGGGCCATTGCGTGCCGCCACCACGCGTCCCCGGAGGGTGGCTGCGGGCCGGAGCTGAAGCCTCTGCTCGCTCGAGCCGTTCGTGACAGGGGTGGGCTCGCTCAACCGGCCCGTGTTGTACGCCTGCAGCGTCAGGGTGGTGGGCTGTCCATGGGGCGGAAAGCTGAAGTGCCCCTCGCCGTTGGCCTGCTGGGTGATGGAGAAGGGGAAGTCTCCGCCCTGGGTTGCCACCACCACGGCATGGGGACTCGGCGCTCCCGAGGGCTCCAGCACCAGGCCCCGCAGCCCGCGCTCGTCCAGCAACGTCAGGTCCAGGGTCACGGTGGCGCCGGCCTCCACGGTGACCGCGGGGTCGTCCACGTTGAAGAAGACGTAGGAGGCACCTGGCAGCACGGCGGTGAGCTGGTAGACGCCCGCGGGCAGCTCGAGCTGGTAGTGACCTTCCGCGTCCGTGTCGGTGAGGCCCATGTCGAGCACGCCGCCCTGGCCCTGCTTTGCCATCGCGCGGACCAGGGCGGGCTCGGGCAGTGGCGCGCCCGAGGATTGCGTCACCCGGCCCATCACCCTGCCCGTCTCCGAGAGGGTGAAATCCACGCGGGTCCGCGCGCCCGTGCTGAGCTGGACCGTCCTGCTCGCCCACACGGCCGAGCTGTCCTGTCTGGCGCGCACCAGCACCGTGCCCACGGGCAGCCCTTCCAGGACGAAGGCCCCCGCTGCGTCGGTGCGCGTGAAGTGCTCCTCGCCCGAGGCGCCCCGCATCAGCCCCGCGCGCACGGCCACGCCAGCCAGGAGGCCTCCGCGTGCATCCGACACCGTGCCTTCCACCGACGCAGTGCCCTCCAGGCGGAAGTCCGCCACGGTGTGCCGATTCGCCTCCACCACCAGCCCCTCGCGCGAGGTGCCCGTATGGCCCGGGGCCGACACCGTCACGTCGTAGTCTCCCGGTGGCAGCTCCAGCGCATAGTGGCCCGCCGCGTCCGTCCGCACGCGACCCAGCTCACCGCCCGCGCCCGCCGGGCTGACCGCCAGCAAGACATTCTCCACGGGCCTCGCGTCCGCGCCGTGCGTCACCGTGCCCGACAGGTGCCCGGAGGCACCGAGCCGTACCGTGAGATCTCGCACGGTCTCTCCGGGTGCCACGACGATGAGGCCTGGTGCCCGTCCCACCTGCTGGCCCTTGTGGGCAATGACCCAGTACGTCCCGCCAGGCACCTCCAGGGAGAAGCCACCGCCCGCGCCCGTGGTGGTCCGGAAGCTTGAGGGCCCACCCAAGACCCGCACCTCCGCGTCAGGTGCTGGCTGTCCGTCCGAGCCCAGGACGAAGCCCTCCAGGGTCGAGGCTGACCACAGTCCCACCACCAACTCGCCAGAGGCGGGCACGGAAACAAAGCGCAGGGTCCGCGGGCTGAAGCCCGGAGCTTCCGCCACCAACTCGTAGCGGCCCGGCGCGAGCCCGGTGAAGCCGAAGCGCCCGCGCTCATCGCTCGTGGCCACCGCCACCTCTTCAGGCAGCGCGTGGGCCCGCGCTGAGGGCCTCGACTCGGTGTACGGGCGGAGTGTCACCTCGGCCAGGGGGACGGGATCTCCCTCGCGGCCCTCGGCCACCGTGCGTCCCCGCAGTGGGACACCGGCCGGCAGCGACAGCTCCACCTCCGTCTCCGACTCACCCGTGGGTCGGGGCACCTCGCGCCGCGCGGGAGCCATGCCTTCGGCGCGGGCGGTGAGGAGGTAGAGGCCCGGTGCCGCGGGCAGTCGCAGCGTACCGTCCTCTGCCGTCGTCCCTTCACCCGCACGACGCCACGTGGGCTGACCCAGGCTGTTGTCCGGGCCCTTCGCCCAGGCCCGCACCGTCGCCCTCGAAACGGGAGCGCCCGAGGCCACCACCCGCACCACGAAGCTGCCATCGGCCAGCGTCGCGGGCGTGTCGAGCGGAGGAGTCGGGCGCGGAGGCGGACGGGTGGAGGCGTTGTCGCTATGCCCGGGACGCGCGGAGGGCCGGGCCGCGAGGGTCACCGTGCCGGAGGTCTGTTCCTGACGCTGAGGGCGGAGCCACAGCAGGAGAAGTGCCGCGACGGACAGGAGCGCGGCCACCATGAGCGGGAAGAGGGGACGTTGGCGCACGGGCTGCTCCGCGATGGGGGCAGGTCGACAACCCTTCCCCGTCGCGAGAGCCTAACCGTAATCCTGTTGTCTTTCGAACTTCCGACTCAGTGGGTCGTGGGCGCGGGGGCGGGGACGTAGACGCGGAGGGCCGCGGAGGCCAGCTCGAAGCGCACCGGGGTATGGCCGATGAGCTCCCCGTCCGCGTTGATGTCTTGTGGCGGTTGGGCGTCCACGTACAGGTGCGCGCTGCGCACGGCGGTGACGGCCGGGTGAGCCACGTGCTCGCCACGGCGCAGAGACAGCGCGACGCGCGCCAGGGTGGAGAGGTCCTGGACGTGGCCCAGTCCGGTGCCCTCGCGCCCGGACTCCGCCGAGGGCGCGGCGATGGTGTAGGCGTCCAGCCGGTGGTCGTCGATCGTGGCGTCGGGTGTCACCATGTTGCCCGCGCCGTGGTAGCGCCCGTTGCCCACCACGAGCTGGAGCACCTCCGCCTCCATCTCCCCGCTGTCGGTGACCATGCGAACGTGGAAGGGCTGGTGCTCCCAGAGCTCAGCGGCGGCGGCCACGGGGTAGGCCAGCTTACCCACGCGCCGTTTGAGGCGGGGCGTCAGCCTCCGAGCAATGGCGGAGGCCAGGCCGAGGCTCGCCGCGTTGAGGAAGGGCCGTCCGTTGGCGAGTCCCACGTCCACCCGCGCCGTGTAGCCCGCGGCGATGATGTCGCAGGCGGCCTCGAGCGTGGGCGGAATGCCGAGCGAGCGCGCGAAGTCGTTGCCCGTGCCCAGTGGCAGCACGCCCAGCGTCACCTCGCGCCCGAGCAGGTGTTGGAGGGCGTTGTTCAGCGTGCCATCTCCGCCGCCGATGATGATGCGCCGGACGCCGCTCTCCAGGGCCTCACGCAGCACCTGGTCCATTCGCTTGTGGCGGGAGAGCTGGTGGCTGGACGCCAGCGGGATGCCTCTTGCCTCAAGCGCCGCGAGCGTGGCCGGGAAGGCCTCGTGTCCCATGCGGCACTTGCTGTTGACGATCAGCAGCGCGGGCCCTTCATCGAGGGAGCCGCGCTTGGGTGGAGCGCTGAGTGCGACGTCTGGAGAAGCCTCGCTAGCCATTGCCGACAACGGTGTGCACGAGCGGGCCAGACAGCCAGTACCGGGCGGGCTCGTTCAGGCTCCGCTCCCTCCGTTGCTCGCATGGCGGGAGAGGGAGCAAGGTGCCGTCAGCGCGACTCCTCATCCTTGGCGGCGGCCACCGCGTCCGCGGCCCACGGCCAGGTGTCGCGCGAGGACTCGTAGTGGGCCAGCAGGTCCGCCGGATCCTTGTAGATGGCCCGGCAGCCCGCCGTGCGCAGGTCTTCCTCGGGGAAGCCGCCGCACAGCACGCCCACGGTGGGCACCCCCGCCTTGCTCGCGGCGAGCGCGTCGTAGGGCGTGTCCCCGATGACCACCACGGTGCGCGGGTCCGGCCGTCCCAGCTGCTCCAGCGCCGCCTCGAAGAGGTCCGGGTGGGGCTTCGACTTCGATGCGTCGTCCTTGGACGTCTCGCCGTCTGTCATCCCCTCAATGCCGCACAGGCGCAGGTAGAACTCGAGCTCGTCGCCCTTGGCGCTGGAGGCCAGCGCGATGCGCAGCCCGTCCTGGCGCAGCCGCTGGAACAGCTCGCGCACCCGTGGGAAGGCGCGCAGCTTGGGCATGAACTCACGCTTGAAGAGCGCGGAGCGGAAGTCGCTCAGCTCCTGGCCGAACTTCTCCAGCTCGTCCTCCGTGAAGAAGACGGGCATCAGCTGGTCCGCGCCCTTGCCAATCTGGCTGCGCACGTGCGCAAAGGGCACGTCGCGGCCGAATTCCAAGAAGGCTCGCCTCCAGGCCTCTGCGTGCTCGTCCACCGAGTCCACCAGCGTGCCATCCACATCGAAGATGACGTTCTGCACCAGGGCCATTCCGTCGTACTCCTTCCCGGTGCGGAAGGTGGGGATGGCTCCGGGCGGGTTCAACCCCGGAGGTGGGTGTCAGGGCGCTCCGAACGCCGCGAGCGTCTTCGCCTCAACGGCGTAACCCTCTGGTGCGCTGAGCGTGAAGGTCTCCGCGGGGAGGGCGGGGTTGAGCTCCACACGCGTGAGCTGCGTCTCCGCCACCTGTTGTCCCGCGGTCCATTGTGTCAGCCGCTTGGGCACGCACAGGGCCAGGGCCTGCTCGCACTGCTCCTCCTCGACCCGGATTTCCGCGGTGGCGTCGCCGCTGCGGGTGCGCTTGCCCAGGAAGTCCATGCCGGGCCAGCGCAGCACGTACGTCACCTCCACGTTGCCCGCAGGCTTCACCGTCAGCTCCACGGCCTCGGGGCCCCGCGGGTGCGAGGCCCGGCGAGCGCTCACTCCCTGGCTTGGCAGCAAGGGGGCGCGGAAGCCCTCGGGGGCAAAAGGTGTGAAGAGCCCGGTGAGCAGGCCCGTGCGAGCCTCCGGGCTGAGCCCGCCGTCATAGGTGCGGAACCTCTTGGCCGTGTCGTCGCGCTCGAAGAGGTGCTCTCCGTCCCAGGCGAAGGTGCGCGAGGTGGGCGCGCCGAGCGTCCCCAGCATCTTCTGCGGCGCGCGGTAGGCGAACTGAAAGTCCATCGTCTGGGTGCCCTCGCGGGCAGTGCCCGCCAGCACGTAGCTGGTGAGCTTGCCGTCGCGCGCGGACAGGCGCTGCTTCGCCTCGGCGAGCAGGGTGGACGTCTCGTCGCCGCGGCGGCAGCCGGCGAGCAGGAGGAGGAGCGGGGGCAGGAGGCGAAGGCGCATGGAGCACAAAATGAAAAGGCCCCGCTGTCGCCAGGGGGCCTTCGCACACTACGAGGAAATGCTGGAGGCTGACTACTTCACCGCCACGCCAGTGGCCTGCGACATCGGGAAGCCGATGATGAAGGGGGCGCTGGTGAGGAGAGCGAAGATGCCGTGGCGCGGCGTGGTGTTGGCGTTGAGCAGCTGCACCTTGTTGCCGCCCATGGCCTTGGCCTCGGCCACCAGGAGCTTGTTCACCACGGTGTCCAGGTCGCTCTGGACCAGGTCGATGACGTGGAAGATGGCCGTCAGGCCGAGCGCGGTGCCCTGCACCACGGCGATGGGCTCGCCACCCGCGGCGGAGACCTCGTTGCCGGAAACGACGGCCGTCTCCACGCTGGTGCACGCCACGAGGCTGGTGGCCAGGAACGCCGAAACAAGGGCCTTCTTCATGTGTGATTCCCTCCCATTGAACGCTCGGACTGCTGTCCGGTAGATGACCGTGCGCCCGGCGGGTCTCTTGGACCTAAAGTTGCCGGGCGTGTCGTAGCAAAGGCACCTATCAAGTCAAGCAATGGATCCTGGGGGTATAAGGAGTTGTCCAACGGGAGCCGCCCAGCGTTGAAATGCGTGCGGGGCATGACTACTCCCACGGTTCTCATGGAGAGCGCCCCCGTTCGCATCACCGACCGCCCCTGGCTGCACCTGCTGCTCTTCGTGCTGACTGTCGGGACGACTTCGTTCACCTTCGACAAGGCCTTTCCCATGGGCCCCCTGCCGGATGGCGAGCGCCTCGCCAATGCGTTGACTTTCAGCGCCGCGCTGCTTGCCATCCTCGGCTCGCACGAAATGGGACACTACGTGTTGGCGCGCCTGCACGGGGTGGACGCGTCCTTGCCGTACTTCATCCCGTTGCCCTACCTCGGGGTGGGCACGCTGGGCGCGGTCATCCGCATCCGCAGCCGCATCCCCACGCGCAACGCCCTGGTGGACATTGGGGCCGCTGGGCCGCTGGCGGGCCTCGTGGTGGCGATTCCCTTGCTGATGTGGGGCCTGGCGCACTCGCCCCTCATTGATGCGCCTCCGGCACAGGCCTCCTTCCCGGGCGATACCTCTCTCTGGCGCTTGGGGGGGGATCTCCTCCAGTGGGCCCAGGTGAAGCTCTCCCTGGCACCTCCCCCTCCGGAGCTGCCCTTCTTCGGCAATCAGGCCATCATCTTCAGCGACAGCCTGCTGATGCGGGGCTTGAAGTGGCTGGTGCTGGGGCCCCTGCCGGTCGGCAAGGACATCCAGGAGCACCCGGTGGTGATTGCCGGCTGGTTCGGTCTGCTGGTGACGCTGCTCAACCTCATGCCGGTGGGCCAGTTCGACGGCGGGCACCTGGCCTTTGCCCTGTGGGGCAGGCATGCTCGGTGGGTAGGCAAGGCCATGGCCCTGGTGCTGCTTTTCCTCACCCTCTTCTACACTATCTCCTGGGTCGTCTGGCTCCTGGTGGCCACGAAGCTGGTGGGCTTCGGTCACCCGGAGGTGACCCAGCCAGACGAGCCTTTGGGGCTCGGGCGGAAGCTGGTCTGCGCGGTATGCTTCGTCGCCCTGGCGGGGTGTGCCATGCCCGTCCCCATCCGAATGGTGATCTGGTGAAGTACTTCTGTGAGGCTTGCGAGCGGCTCGTTCCACCGGCGTCATACCGGTTGGAGTTCGGTCTGCTCGTGGTCAAGTGCTCGCGCTGCAAGGTGGAGATGCGCTGCGGGCCCGATCAGGACGAGGAGCCCGCTCCGACGGCGTCCAAGTCGTCGGCGGGGGGGCCGCTGATCATGCTGGGCCAGAGCGAGGTCGAGCCGGATCCCATCGAGAACGAGCCCACCCGGCGCGTCGCGGTGCCGGCGTCGGTCCTGGCGGCCATCGAGGCAGAGGCCCAGGAGTCGCGTCGCAAGAAGGCGAAGGAGTCCGGGCCGGCGAAGACTCCGCCCCCAGAGCCCGCGGCAGCGAAGGCTGCGCCGCCCAAGCTGGCGATGTCGGAGGCCGCGGCGGCGTCGAACCTGATGGTGCTGCGGCTCTCGGAGATGAAGTCGCGCGACTCCGCGCCGGCGTCCACACAGGCCGCTCCGGAAGTGCCAGCAGCACCTGTGACGTCTTCAACACGGCCCTCGACCACCCAGCTGCGCGTGGTGCCGGATGCCGCGTCGTCATCCACTCCGGCCGCGGCCTCCTCGCCGTCAGCTCCGGAGGACCCCTTCATGCCGCCGGCGGGCTACTGCCCCAAGTGCATCGGGCCGCGCAAGGACGGCGCGGTGGTGTGTCCCTTCTGCGGGCTCGAGTACGCGCGCTTCCGGGTCGAGGAGTTCCGCCCCTCTCCGGTGCTCTCCTCCACGTGGTTGGGCGTGGTGGAGTTGTGGGACAGCAAGGGCGCCCACGACAAGGTGCTCGCGCTGGCCTCGGAGCGAGGGGAGCTCGCCGGACTGGGCCGGCTCTATCGCATCCGTCTGGCCCGCAACCCGGAGGACGCCATGGCGAAGCGGGGGCGCGAGGAGGTGCTCCGGCTGGCCTCCGCCGGCTCGGTCTTCATGCCCACGGCACCGCCGGACAAGCGCGCGAAGATGCGGATGGCGGGGTTGGGCGTGCTGTTCTTCATCCTGGTGGTGATGGCCGTGTTCATGGGCGCCCAGGTGCGCCGCATGTTGATGACGGGTGGCGGCCCGTAGCCGGTGCGCGACGCCCACGCCATCAACCTCTCGTGGCTGCTGCGCCTGCGGTGGGGTGCCATCATCGGGCAGGTGACGCTCATTCTGGGCGTGCACTTCGGGCTGGGCATGCCGCAGCGGTTGGGGCCCCTGTTCGCCACCATCGCCGTGGCGGCAGCGAGCAACGCGGCCTTGGGGCTGTGGGCCCGGCGCGAGCGTCCCATTCGCGAGGGGCTGCTGTGGTCGGTGATGGCGCTGGACGTGGTGGTGCTCACCGTGCTGCTGGACCTGAGCGGCGGTCCCTTCAACCCCTTCAGTGCGCTGTACGTGGTGCACATTGCGCTCGCGGCGGTGGTGCTGGGAGCGGGGTGGACGTGGGCGCTGGCGGTGCTGGCCATCTCCTGCTTCGGCGCGCTCTTCGTGGACCACCTCTGGTTTCCGACCCAGGGCAGCGAGCTGTCATCCACGCATCATCCGCAGCACCACATCCATGACGTGCGGATGCACCTCGAGGGCATGTGGGCGGCCTTCGCCATGGCAGCGGGGTTCATCGTCTATTTCGTGCAGCGGGTGACGCGGGCCTTGGCTGCGCGTGAGGCGGAGCTGGTGGCGGCCCGGGCGGCCTCGGCGCGCCACGAGAAGCTGACGGCGCTGGCCACGCTGGCCGCGGGCGCCGCGCACGAGCTGTCCACGCCGCTGTCCACCATCGCGGTGGTGGCTCGGGAGCTGGAGCGTCACCTGATGCGTACGGGGGCGGAGGCCTCCTCGCTCGAGGACGTGCAGCTCATCCGCGAGCAGGTGGCGCGCTGCCGGGACATCCTCACGCAGATGGCCACGGATGCGGGGGCGAGCCGAGGCGAGTCCATGGTGACGCTCGCGCCGGCGGCGCTGGTGGAGGAAGCGCTGGAGGGGCTGCCGGGTCGGGAGCGGGTGCGCGCCGACGTGGAGGCCCGGGCCCGAGAGGAGCGGGAGCTGATCCCCGCGCACGCCTTCGCCCGTGCCATCCGAGGGGTGGTGAAGAACGCCCTGCAGGCGTCGGCGCCGGATGCACAGGTGCGGCTGGCGCTGGCGCGCGAGCCGGAGGCCTGGAGGCTCACGGTGGAGGACTCGGGGGCGGGCATGCCGGCGGAGGTGCTCGCGCGCGCGGGAGAGCCCTTCTTCACCACGAAGGCTCCGGGGGAGGGCATGGGGCTGGGGCTCTTCCTCACGCGCGCGGTGTTGGATCAGCTGGGAGGCCGGTTGGTGCTTCACTCCACACCGGGCCAGGGGACGACGGTGGTGCTGACGTGGCCCGCGGGGGGGCTGCGACAATCCGCCACGTTGCCTCCAGAGCCGTCCCGGGTGCAGCTAGCCCCATGACGAGCCCGACGCCCGGCCATGCTCCCACCCTGCTGCTGGTAGACGACGAGGCGGTCTTCCGCGAGCGCCTGGCGCGGGCCTTCCGCGAGCGGGGCTTCGAGGTGAGCACCGCCGGCTCCTACGACGAGGCGCTCGTCCTGGCCACGAAGGAGTCCCCCGAGCTGGCGGTGGTGGACTTGAAGATGCCCGGGCGCAGCGGCTTGGAGCTGGTGCGGGCCCTGCATGCGCTGGACGCGTCCACCCGCATCATCGTCCTCACCGGCTATGGCAGCATCGCCACGGCGGTGGAGGCGGTGAAGCTGGGCGCCTTCAACTACCTGCCCAAGCCCGCGGACGTAGACGACCTGGTGCTCGCCTTCTCGCGGGGGCCGGGCGAGCCCACGCAGGTGACGGAGGACTTCCAACCCCCCTCCCTGGCGCGCGCGGAGTGGGAGCACATCCAGCGCGTGCTCACGGACTGTGGCGGCAACATCTCCGAGGCGGCGAGGCGGCTGGGCCTGCATCGGCGCTCGCTCCAGCGCAAGCTGCAGAAGTACCCGCCGGCGCAGTAGCGCCCGCGCCTACGGCAGGCTCTTCGGCTGCGCCGAGTCCGCGTTGCGAAGCCAGTGGACCGCGGAGGCGAGGTCTTCGAACAACACGGCCGTGTTCGGGTCCGCGTGCTGCAGGGTGGTGGTCGTGGAGATCTGGCTGAGCCGTGAAGGAGAGAGCACCCAGGCGAAGTGGCGGAGCCCGGCCTCGCGCATCCTTGGGAACCAATAGGTGGCCAACCAGTACGCGGCCCCCACCCAGATTCCCGAGACATGGGTGTTGTCGTTGAGCACCTTGGAGAGTCGCAGGGCCGCGAGGTGGCGGAGGAGCTCCTCGCAGCCGGACTTCACCATGTCCACGGACTGGTAGCCCTTCCAGTCCACGTAGAGCCACCCCTCAGACTCCTCATGGTGGATGTCGATGTGTTCGCTCGCATGTAGCAGCCGGCGACCCAAGTGCGTCCTCCCCTCCTTGACGAAGAGTTTAAGTCCCGGTTGCTCGGAGTGCACTCGGACAGGGGCCAGATGAAGATGGGGGCCGTCTCCAGCCCCTCAGGCGAGCACCCGAGCTTCTCCGACACAAAACCCGACGAGCGAGCGTCGCGCTGTTATCCTCCTGTGTCCGACCCCCACCGTTTCGCGCCTCCACCCTCAATGTCCCTGCCCGCTCCCTCGCTCCGACTCTCCGTCGATACGTTGCTCGGCCCCGGTGGCGCGCTCCAAAACGCGTTGGAGGCCTACGAGTACCGCCCGGAGCAGTTGCAGATGGCGCGCTCGGTGGAGAAGGCCTTCAACGAGCGCGGCTACCTGCTCGCCGAGGCGGGGACGGGGACGGGCAAGACACTGGCCTACCTGGTGCCGGCGCTGCTGTCGGGCCGGCGGGTGGTGGTGTCCACGGCGACGAAGACTCTTCAGGAGCAGATCTTCTTCAAGGACCTGCCGCTGCTGCGCGAGCGCATGGGCCTGTCCTTCGAGGCGGCGTACCTCAAGGGGCGCAGCAACTACCTGTGCCTGCACCGGTATGAGTCGTTCAGCAAGGATCCCCAGTTCGCCACGCGAGAGGAGGGGCGGTACTGGAAGCACCTGAAGGCGTGGGCGAGCCGGACGGAGACGGGGGACCGGAGCGAACTGGAGCTGCCCGAGTCCTTCAGTGCCTGGGGTCGGCTGTCGACGACGTCAGACACGTGCCTGGGCTCGAAGTGCCCGCTGTACGAGAACTGCTTCGTGACGCGGGTGCGGAGGGCGGCGGAGTCGGCGGACCTGCTGGTGGTGAACCACCACCTCTTCTTCGCGGACCTGGCGCTGAGGGGCCGGGGCCAGCGGGGTGAGGGAGTGCTGCCGCAGTACGACGCGGTCATCTTCGACGAGGCGCACGCGCTGGAGGACGCGGCAGGGAGCCACTTCGGCCACTCGGTGTCGAGTTTCCGGCTGGAGGAGCTGGTGCGCGATGCGCTGGGGACGCTGTCGCCGGAGGACTCGCGCTTCGGGATGCTGTCCTCGCTGGTGGTGCGACTGCGGACGCATTCGGAGGCGCTCTTCTCGCAGGCGCCGCGGGTGCTGGGCCTGCACGAGAACGAGGGTGCGGTGGCGCTCAAGCCCGAGCGGCTGGCGCTGCTGTCCACCTCGCTCGAGCAGGTGAAGGAGTCGCTCTCGGCGCTCTCGGCCTTCACCACGACGGAGCGGGAGCCGGAGCTGACATTGCTCACGCGCCGGTGCGCGGAGCTGGTGGCGGACCTGTCCTTCCTGGAGAAGGTGGAGTCGAACGACCACGTGTACTGGGCGGAGGCGCGAGGGCGAGGGGTCTTCCTGCGCGCGAGCCCCATCGAGATTGCCTGGGAGCTGCAGGAGCGGCTCTACGGAGGGGTGGACACGGTGGTGTTCACCTCGGCGACGCTGGCGGCGGAGGGCCGCTTCGACTTCTTCGCGCGGCGCATGGGGCTGTACGACGAGGAGGGGGTGCCGGTGGCGAGCGTGCGCACGGTCTCGGTGCCCAGCCCCTTCGACTTCGAGCAGCAGTCGGCGCTGTACCTGCCCACGCACCTGCCGGACCCGGCGGCCCCCGGCTTCATCGAGGCGGCAGCGGAGGAGATCATCCGGCTGTGCGAGGTGACGGGAGGCCGGGCCTTCGTGCTCTTCACCTCCTTGCGCAACATGGAGCGAGCGCACGGGCTTGCGCGCAACAGGCTGCCCTACCAGGTGTTGCTGCAGGGAGAGCGGCCCAAGCAGCAGCTGCTGGAGGCCTTCCGCGAGCAACCCAGCGTGCTCTTCGCGGCGCACAGCTTCTGGGAGGGCGTGGACGTCCCGGGGGACGCGCTGAGCCTGGTGATCATCGATCGGCTGCCCTTTGCTTCACCGGGAGATCCGGTGGTGGCGGCGCGAATCCGCCAGCTTGAGGCGCGGGGCGAGGAGGCCTTTGGGGGCTACCAGCTTCCGCAGGCGGCGCTGGCGTTGCGGCAGGGCTTCGGCCGGCTCATCCGGACGAGGGCGGACCGGGGCATCGTGGCGATGCTGGACAGGCGCATCGTCACCAAGAACTACGGGCGCGCCTTTCTCACGAGCCTTCCCCCGGCGCGACGCATCGACCAGCTCGACGCGCTGAGCGCCTGGTTCAACGGCACGTCTGAAGACGACATCGACTACTGAGCGTCTCCCAGGCGGGACGATGCGAGCCGAAGCGGACAGTGCCTTGCCAGCGGGTCCGTCGCGAGGCCGCGTTGGTACGCGGCGTGCTGGGGACTGCTCTTCATGTCTGGTCCCCACGATCTCTTCGCGCGCTTCACCTGGGGCCAACCCGAGCGCGCGGCAGCCGAGCTGCGTGCTGTCCTGCCTCCGGATGTCGTGTCCCGGGTGGACTGGTCCTCGCTGCGTCGCGAGCCTGGCTCCGTCGTGGATCCGGAGCTGAGGGAGACCCAGAGCGATCTGCTCTTCTCGGCCCGTCTTCACGGTGGGCAGCAGCTTCTGCTCTACATTCTTCTGGAGCACCAGTCCCGGGTGGACAGTTGGATGGCGCTGCGAATGCTCCGCTACGTGGTCCGTCAGCTCGAGCACTGGCGCAAGGAGCATCCCGAATGCGAGCGGCTGCCGGTGATTGTGCCCCTGGTCATGTACCACGGACCAGACGGGAGCTGGACGGCGCCTCGTCGGGTCGAGGAACTCTTCGAATTGCCAGAGGAAGCGGAGGTGCGGGAGCGCTGGCGGACGCTCCTCCCGCGCTTCGAGTTCCTACTCGATGACCTAACAACCGAGCGTGCGGAAGCGTTGATGGCGCGTCCTGGACCGCCTCTCGTGCGGCTGGCGTTTCTTGTCTTGCGCTATGGACGCTCGGAGGAGCTCAGTCAACGGCTGGCGAGCTGGACGGCGCTGTTCGCGGAGGTTCACGCGGCCCCCGATGGGCTCGAGAATCTCCGTGTGGTTGTTCGTTATCTCCTCCAGGTAGGGGACAAGGCGGCACGCGGGGTGACTCGGGAAGTGCTACGTTCCGTAGCAGGTGCGCAGCGAACGGAGGAACTGATGATGACCGTAGGTGAGGAACTCATCGAACAGGGCCGCCAGAAAGGCATTCTCGAAGGACGTGCTGAGGACATCCTTCGGATTCTCATCGCGCGTGGCGTTCATGTGGACGACACCACTCGCGAGCTCATCCTGACGTGCAAGGACCCGGTTCGTCTCGACCAGTGGTTCGATCGGGCCCTGACAGCCACCAACATCTCGGACGTTATAGCGGGAGCGTGACGCCCAGCCCCTCGCGTGCGCGCGTGGGGTTCAGTGCCCGCCGCCTGCCTCCCCGGTGTCGAACTCGGGCGCCTGGAACTCCGGCTTGAGGCGCTGGAGCACCTTGGCGAAGGCCTCCTTGTCCTGTGCCTTCTCCAGGGCGGCCTCGGGGGTGATGGTGTTCGCGGCCACCAGTCGCTCCAGGTGCATGTCCAGCGTCTGCATGCCCAGGTTCTGGCTCGCCTGCATCTTGCTCGCGATTTGAAACACCTTTCCCTCGCGGATCATCGCCGCGATGGCGCTCGTACCGATGAGGATCTCCAGCGCGGCCACGCGGCCTTTGCCGTCCGCGGTGCGGATGAGCTGCTGGGCGACGATGCCAACGAGTCCCTCGGCGAGCATGCCGCGCACCTGGGGCTGCTCCTCGGCGGGGAAGGAGTTGATGATGCGGTCGATGGTGGCCGGCGCGCTGTTGGTGTGCACCGTGGCCATCACCAGCACGCCGAAGCTGGCCAGTTGCAGCGCCAGCTTCATCGTCTCGTTGGTACGCAGCTCTCCGATGAGGATGACGTTGGGGTCCTCGCGGCCCGCCGAGCGGATGGCGGTGGCGAAGTTGGAGGCGTGGATGCCCACCTCGCGGTGCGTCACCTGGGACTTCACCGATTCGTGCACGAACTCCACCGGATCCTCGATGGTGAGGATGTGCGCTGAGCGGGTGTGGTTGATGTGGTGGATCATCGCCGCCAGCGTGGTGGACTTGCCGCTGCCGGTGGGGCCGGTGACGAGCACCAGTCCGCTGCGGCGCTCGGCGAGCTTGCGCACCACCTCGGGGGCATTGAGCTCCGCCAGGGACAGCACCTTGGAGGGAATGGTGCGGAAGACGGCCGCCAGTCCTGTCGTCTTGTAGAAGTAGTTGGCGCGGAAGCGAGCCCGAGTGCCGTAGCTGTAGGCGAAGTCGAGGTCGAGCTCCTCGGTGATGTGCCGCTTCTGCTCGGGGGAGGTGAGCTCGAAGAGCATTGCCTCCAGCTCGGGCTGGGTGAGGAGGGCCTCGCGCAGCGGGGTGAGCTCGCCGCGGATGCGACCGAGGGGCGGGTGGCCGATGCTCAGGTGCAGGTCGCTCCCTTTGTGCTCGAGGAGCTTGTCGAAGAGGGCGGCGATGCGCGGGACGGAGCTCATGGTCAGGCGCTCTTGCGGTTGAGGAGATTGCCCATCTTGGACAGCAGCTGCTTGGCGCCATCGGGCGAGGTGGGGGGCTCGGGAGGCGCGCCGGGCCGCTTGCCCGTCACCATGGCCTCCAGCTCGTCAGGGCTCTCGGCGTAGCCCTTGGCGATCTCCAGCGTCGTCTTCCCGGCGCGCACCAGGTCCGCGAGCGAGTCGTCGAAGCGCACGATGCCCAGCGACTTGCCGCGCTGTTGCAGGGAGGGAATCTGGTACGTCTTGTTGTCGCGGATGAGGTTGCCCAGGGCCACCGAGCCCGGGAGCAGCTCGGCGGCGGCCACCAGGTGTTTGCGGTCCGCGCTCGGCAGCAGCCGCTGGCTGACGATGAGACGCAGGCTGCTGGCGAGCGTCATGCGCACCTGGGCCTGGTCCCCCGGCGGGAAGAGGTCGATGAGCCGGTCAATCGTCTTCGCCGCGCTGGGCGTGTTCATCGTGGAGATGAGCAGGTGGCCCGTCTCGCTGGCGGCCAGCGCCATGCGGACCGTCTCGGTGTCACGCAGCTCACCTACCAAGATGACGTCCGGGTCCTCGCGCAGGCTGCCCTTGAGGGCGGTGGCGAAGGTCTTGGTGTGCGTGCCCACCTCGCGCTGGCTCAGCAGGGCCTTCTTGCGCGGGTGGAGGTACTCCACGGGGTCCTCCACCGTGAGCACGTGGTGCGTCGTCTCACGATTGATGATGTCCACGATGGCCGCCAGGGTGCTCGTCTTGCCGTGGCCGGAGGGGCCGGTCACGACGATGAGGCCCTGGTGGTGGTGGGTGGCTTTGGCGATGTCCGCCGGCAGGCCGAGCGACTCGAGGGTGGGAATCTCGCGGGGGATGATGCGGAAGCAGCCCTTGTAGCCGGTGCGCTGGCGGGAGATGTTGACGCGGAAGCGGCCCGCCTGGCGCAGGTCGAGCGCGAAGTCACAGCTCCCATCCCGGTCGAGCACGGGCCGCAGCCGCTCGGGCACGTGCGGCAGCAACAGGGTCTCCACCGTCTCGGGGGGGAGCGGCTCGCCGTGGGGCAGCAGCTCGCCGACGATGCGGAAGAGGGGAGGGCGGCCGGCGATGACGTGCAGGTCGCTCGCCCCCACGGCACGCGCGTCCTCTAGCAGCATCGCCAGGTCGCGTGCGGACTCCGGCCGTACGACGATGCGGAGCCCCTGGGGAGCCTCGGGCGCGGGCTCGGCGGCGGGAGGCGGGGGCTCGGGCGCGGGTGGCGGCTCAGGCGTGTTCCGCTCCGCGGGGAGGATCTGCATTCCGGCCTTGGCGGTCCTGGGAAGAGGGCTCCCTGGCGCGGGCGCTGGACGCGAGGCCGTGGGCGTGGCCGGAGGAGCGGCGGGTGGGCTGGTGTGGGGCGCGGGGGCGGCTGGAGCAGGAGCGCGAGCGCCCTGGAGCTCGTTGCGCACGACGCGCACGTTGAGCACATCTCCGCGGCGCAGGGCTCCGACGATGACGGGGCCGATTCCCTCGACACGCATCGCCCACTGGTTGGGCTTGTCGGAGACGCTGGAGGCGCGGGACTCGCCCACCAGGCCCTGAAGCGTGGCCTGCAGCCCCTCCAGCGTGAGGGGAGCGTTGTCCACAGACTCGAAGCCGCCGCCCGTCTTCACCATGGGTGGGCGCCCGCTGATCAAGGCGAGCTCCAGTACACCCGGGCGAGTCAGGTGGCGCAGCAACTCCGCGATGCTTCTCATGCCCTGCGTACCCTTCTTCCGTCCCGGGGGACCCTTCACCGGGAGAGCGGGCGCAGCATAGCCGGGATTTGTCACGAATCCCGGAAACCGAACGGCCCCAGGCGCCCGTTCCGGTGCGTCGGGCCGGAGGGCGGGCGAGGTGGCACCCCGCAAAAGGCTCCGCCCGGCGCGACCCCTCGAGGAGGGACCCGGCCGGGCGGATTCAGGAGTTGGAGGAGACAGCCCTGGAGGACATGACCGCTCCTCCTCTCCGGGGCTCGGTCACAGCTCGCGCGACATCAACAGGCGCAGCTTGCCGGACTTCTTGGACACCACCGTGGCCACGGTGGTGAAGCCCGCGTTGCGGTAGAAGCTCACCGCGGGCGCGTTCGCCGGGTCCACCCGCAGGGCGATCGTCTTGCGGAACATGTCCCGCGCAACCTGGAGGGCCTGGTTGAGCACCGCCATCCCGACGCCGCGGCGACGCAGCTCCGGCTTGACGACGATGTTGCGCATGTAGGCCGCGCCCGGCACCGGGCCATCCCGCTCCACGGTGACGTAGCCCACCAACTGGTTCTGCACCTTGGCCACGTGGATGTACGGCCTGAGCGCCGTCAGGGCCTTCAAGCTGTCCTCCAACGTCTCACCCCGGCTCTTCCAGGGATCCGAGTTGGCGCGCAGGGCGGCCACGGACGCCATGTCCTCATCGGTCGGGGCGGAAAACTTCACCGCCGGCGCCAGGTCGTTGGGCAGGTTGGCCATATCCGGCACAGGGATCGCGCCCACCTCCACGCCCGGGTCCACCCGCTTCATCGTCATGCCTTCTTCCTCCATTACGCTACGATCCGATCCTAACCGCTTCACCGGTGCCCATGCACGCTCTGGGTGCGGCGCACATTTCCCCTCACGGGTGGAAGGGAGCCGGACTTTTCCAAACTGCGCACGCCAACCCGGCATTCCAAGGCCGCCCGCTTCCGCCCCATCCGGGGGGTCCTACATGGATAACGCGGGGGGCGGCTTTCAATGCTGAACACCTTTCACTATAAAAAACCGTCCGCCTGGAGCGGGTTGGCCGAACCTTCCCCCTCCCTCTCGGCAGCCTGAGCTCCGCACGTGCAACTCAATCACGCCCAGCGCGAACTCACTCTGAAGATCGTCTACTACGGCCCTGGGCTGAGTGGGAAGACGACCAACCTGCGGTGTATCCACGCTCGGGCTCGGCCCGAGGCACGTGGCCGGTTGCTCAGCGTGGAGACGCACGAGGATCGCACCCTCTTCTTCGATCTGCTCCCGGTCTTCTTCACCAGCAGCACGGGCTTCAAGGTGAAGCTCAAGCTGTTCACGGTGCCCGGGCAGGTCGTTCACGACGCCACGCGCCGCGTGGTGCTGCAGAACGCGGACGCGGTGGCCTTCATCGCCGACAGCCGCCGCGGCGCCGCCGGGGAGAACAACGCCTACTGGCGCAAGCTCCGGGCCAACATGCGGGAGAACGGTCTGGACGTCTTACAAGTGCCGGTGGTCATCCAGTTCAACAAGCGCGACCTGCCGGACGCGCAGACGGACGAGGAGCTGGAGCAGGCGCGCAAGCGGGGCGGGGAGCCGGTGGTGGGCGCGGTGGCGCTGCGCGGCGAGGGTGTGATGGAGACGCTGCATGAGCTCCTGGTGGGCGCGTGGCGTAACCTGGACGAGCGCATGCGGCTGGCACGCAACATCGGTCTGACGGAGAAGGAGTTCCTCACGCACATCTTCCAGCAGATGGATCTGAAGGGCACTGCCCTGGAGTCCATGTACCCGCCGTCCGGGGGGCAATCGCGATGAGCGCCGACAAAGCGGGCGCCGCGGGGAGCGGACCGGAGCACGCTGGCTCGGTGCTCCAGCGCAAGCTGTCGCTGGTGGACCTGTTGGACCCGGTCACCTTCGGGGACGTGGTGGACAGCCTCGGCGAGCTGTACCGGGTGGGCATCCGGGTGCTGGACGAGCGAGGCCGGACGCTGGCGGACGCGAAGGGCAGCAACGGGGACTTCTGCGGCTTCGTCAATGCGAGTGGCGATGGCCGTACCCTCTGTTCCGCCCTGCTGGCGCGGCTGAGCGAGGGGCCGCTGACGCCCACGCAGGGTGCGCAGGTGCTGCCCGGGGTGAGTCCCCTGGGAGGCGAGCTGCTGGCTCAGCCCTGCTTCAGCGGACTGCGCTACGTGGTGATGCCGGTGCTGTGGGAGGGGGACCTGCTGGGGCGCGTCGTCTTCGGGCCCTTCGCCCCCGAGGAGCTGGGTGACCTGTCCGCCTCGCTGGGCGAGGTGCAGGGGCTGGAGCTGGAGCGGGCGCACGAGCTGGTGACGCACGTGCGGCGCATGCCCGACTCCAAGGTGATGAAGATGCTGGCGCACTTCGGCCAGGTGCTGGCGGCGCTGCTGGCGGCCGGGCAGAAGTCCTACCTGGCGGGGCAGCTGCACCTCGAGGCCATGCTGGAGACACAGCGCGAGCTGGAGTCGCAGAACGCCCAGCTGCTGCGGCTCAACCAGCGGTTGAAGGAAGCCGACCGCATGAAGTCCAGCTTTCTGGGCACGGTGAGCCACGAGTTGCGCACGCCGCTGGCTTCCATCATCGGCTACTCGGAGATGCTGTGCGAGGGGCTGGTGGGCACGCTCAACCCGGAGCAGACGCAGTTCGTGCGCACCATCATCGACAAGGGCAACACGCTGCTGAAGCTCATCTCCTCCATCCTGGACATGAGCCAGATCGAAGCGGGCAAGGTGCGGCTCGCCTTCGAGTGGGTGGACGTGCAGGAGCTGGTGGAGAGCGCCATCACCAGCGTGTCACCCCAGGCGCAGCGCAAGGGGCTGACCGTGAAGGTCCAGCTGCCTTCGGTGGTGCAGCCGAGGGTGGTGGCGGACCGGGAGAAGCTGCGGCAGGTGGTGGTGAACCTGGTGGCCAACGCGGTGAAGTTCACGCCAGCGGGCGGGCGGATAGAGGTGCGGCTGTCAGAGCTGGGCTCGCAGGTGGAGCTGGGCGTGGCGGGCTACCGCATCGAGGTGGAGGACACCGGGGTGGGAATCCCGGAGGACCAGCGCGAGCGCATCTTCCAGAGCTTCTACCAGGTGGACGACAGCCCCACGCGCGAGTACGGGGGCGCGGGGCTGGGGTTGGCCATTGTGAAGAGCTACGTGGAGGGACACGGCGGTCAGGTGGCAGTGAGGAGCGAGTTGGGTCGCGGCTCGTGCTTCCGGGTGGTGCTGCCCAAGGAGCCGCCGCAGTCAGGGCAGGGGCCGGCGTACATTCCCCCGCCCATCGACATGGACCCGGATCCCGATCGTTTCTGAGTCCTCCACGTGAGCGCGAAGCCAGCGGGCGAATTCACCCTCATCGACCTTTTCCTGTCGCATTTCCCGAGGGCCCGGGTCCCAGTGGGCCCCGGAGATGACTGTGCCGTCCTCACGCCCTCGAGGGGCGCACAGTGCATCACCACGGACGCGGTGGTGGAGGACGTGCACTTCAAACGCGCCTGGTTCTCGCCCGAGGACATCGGCCACAAGGCGTTGGCGGTGAACCTGTCGGACCTGGCGTCCATGGGCGCGGTGCCGCGCTGGTTCGTCTGCGCGCTCGCGCTGCCTCGGGACTTCCCGCGCCGCGAGCTGCTCGGCATCGCCCGGGGCATGAGCGCGCTGGCACGAGAGCACGGCATCGTGCTCGTGGGTGGCAACTTCTCCTCCGCGCGCGAGCTGTCCATCACCATCACCGCCGCGGGAGAGCTGCCTCCGGGCACTGCGCCCATCACCCGCGCTGGAGGCAGGCCCGGTGATGTGCTGTACGTCTCGGGCACGCTGGGCGACGCGCGACTGGGCCTGCAGCAGCTCCAAGCCGGTCAGCGGCGCTCCGCGGCCATCCTCCGCCAGAAGCGCCCGGTGCCGAAGGTGGAGCTGGGCCGACTCGCTGCACGCTTCGCCTCGGCGGGGCTCGACCTCTCCGATGGGCTGGCGCAGGATCTCGAGCACCTGTGCACCGCCTCGCGTGTGAGCGCCGAGCTGGAGCTCGAGCGCCTGCCTCTCTCCCGTGCCGTGCGCGCCTCCCTGGGCGCCGAGGGAGCGTTGGCAGGTGGTGAAGATTACGAGCTGCTCCTCGCCGTCCCACCTGAGCGCACGTCCGCTTTCGAGCGAGCCTGCCTCCGAGTGGAAGAACCTCTCACTCGAATTGGCAGTCTCACCCAGGGGCAGCCCGGACACGTCCGTGACACCTCGGGACGGAGCCTGCGCCTGCCTGCTGGCTTCGACCACTTCCGAGGGGGTGGGCGGATTGACCGTTCCAGACGGTAGGGCTAAACCGACACACCGCTGTCGCCGTCTCTCGGAAAAGCGAAACCGTGCGCCGCCCTCTCCGCGACGATACCTCCCCTGGCCTCTCTCCCCGCCGTGATCCCGTGCAGCGGCTGCTCCGCAACGTCGAGCAGCCCGGCACCGGGGGCCACGAGGTCTCCCTGCAACTGAAGATCTTCAGTGGCTACATCGTGCTCGGGGGCGTGCTCACGGGCGCGCTCATGGCCACGGAGCCGCTGGGGCCGACCTGGTTCTGGGGTCGCATCTGCATCGGTGTGGCCATCAGCCTGGCGCTGGCCGTCACCATGCCTCGCTACCTGGCGCGGGTGACGCGCGTGCGGGTGCTGTCGCGCTCGGCCTTTGAGATCTCCCAAGGCGACCTGTCCAAGCCGCTGCTGGTCGAGCCGCCGCGGGCGCTGCGCCGCGATGAGATCGACGAGCTGGCGCTGGCCATCCGCAAGATGCAGGAGAACCTGCGCGACCTGGTGGGCAAGATTCAGGACACCGCCAAGAGCGTGGCGGACACGGCGAAGGACCTGCAGGGCTCGGCGGAGAACGTCAACGCGACCAACGAGGAGGTGGGCTTGTCCATGGACAAGATCGCCCAGGGCGCGGAGACGCAGTCGCAGCTGGTGGGCAAGACGTCCAAGGTGATTACGGAGATGGCCGGCAGTATTCAACGCACCGCGGCGAGCGCCGAGGACGCGGCCCGCACCGCCGCCGAGACGAGCAGCGCGGCCGAGAACGGCAGCAAGGCGGCGCTGCTGGCCGGCGAGAAGGTGAAGAAGGTCTTCAACCGCATTGAGGCGGCGAGCCAGCAGGTGTTCGCCTTCGGCGAGAAGACGCAGGAGATTTCGAAGATCGTCGATGCCATCACCCAGGTGGCACAGCAGACGAACCTGCTGGCGCTCAACGCCACCATCGAGGCGGCGCGCGCGGGTGAGTACGGCCGCGGCTTCGCGGTGGTGGCCGACGAGGTGCGCAAGCTGGCTGAGAGCGCGGGTCGCTCGGCCGAGCAGATCTCCCGGCTGGCGCGCGACATCTCTGGCCAGTCCACGGCGGTGGTGAGCGCCATGAAGGAGGGCATTGAGGAGCTGGCCGAGGGCCGTGAGGACCTCACCGGCATCGTGCGCTCCATGGGCGCCATCACCGACACAGTGCGTAAGGTGGCCGAGAAGGTGCACCTCATCTCCGACAGCGCCCGTGAGCAGCTCAAGGGCAGTGAGGAGATGGTGAACGCCACCGAGGAGATCTCCCTGGTGGCGCGCAACAACGCGGCCTCCACGGAGGCCATCCAGGCGGTCATCCAGGACCAGACGGACGCCATGGTGCGGATGACGTCGCTGGCCAGCGAGCTGACCAACCTCTCCATCGAGCTGCAGAGCGTGGTGCGCAGTTTCCGGCTGAACGCCTGAGCCCCTTTTCCTCCCCCCGGCCCTCGCCCAGGGGGCGGATCGTTCGGTTGTTTGCTGGCGCGGATTTCCCAGAACCCGAGCCCTGCTGGTAGAAAGCCATCTTGTGCGGCACGTCATCTTCCGGGTGGAGAAGGAGCGCTACGGCCTGCCGCTGTCGGCGGTGAAGGAAGTGGTGGTGCCACCGGAGCGCTTCACGCGGGTGCCTCGGGCGCCCGCGGCGGTGGCGGGGGTGATGAACCTCCGAGGGCGGGTGGTGACGGTGGTGGAGCTTCGTCAGTTGTTGGGCCTGCCGGATGGGCCCACGCCACCGGCCCGGGTGGTGCTGTTGGAGCGCGGGCGCAGGGACCTGGGGTTATTGGTGACGGACGTGGATGGAATCGAGGCGGTGGAGCGGGTGGGGTCGGCTCCAGGCAAGGCCGTGCCGGCGGTACGCGGGGTGGCCCGGTTGAAGGGGTTGGCCGTGACGGTCTTGGATCCAGAAGGGCTGGATTCCGCGGTGGTTGGACTCTTTACCGCGGGACAACAGAAGTGAGTAGCCGCCCGAAATCAGCGGGTGGTAGTGTCCGCGGCCCTCTTGGGGCCTTAAGCGGAGGCGGAGCTGCACATGGCTAAGCGGGTGCTGGTCGTCGACGATGCCATCTTCATGCGCAACATGATCAAGGACATCTTCGCGTCCGGCGGCTTCGAGGTCGTCGGAGAGGCGGCCAACGGATTGGAGGCCGTGGAGAAGTACAAGGAGCTCAAGCCGGATCTCACGACGATGGACATCGTCATGCCGTTCAAGAGCGGCATCGAGGCCACGCGGGAGATCATCAAGTATGACGCCAACGCGGTGGTCATCATGTGCTCGGCGCTGGGACAGGAGAGCCTGGTGATGGAGGCCATTGAGGCGGGAGCCTCGGACTTCATCGTCAAGCCGTTCCGCGCCGAGGACGTGTTGGCGGTCGTCAAGAAGGTGTTGGGCGAGGGCTGAGCGCCTCCCCCCCCTGCGCACGTCCGAGGCCGGACATGACGATGGACATGTCCCGCTACCTCGGTCTGTTCCTGACCGAGGCGAGCGAGCATCTAGAGGGTCTAGGACGGGACCTCGTGCAGCTGGAGCGCGAGGGAGCGCCCGCGGTGGTGGACTCCATGTTCCGCCACGCACACTCGGTGAAGGGCATGGCTTCGTCGATGGGGTTCGAGCCCATCGCCGTGCTGGCCCACCGGGTGGAGGATCTGGTGGACGCCATCCGCCAGGATCCCAGCCGGCTGGAGCGCAACCTGGTGGACCTGCTCCTGGCGGCCACCGACGTGATGATGTCCCAGGTGCGCGCCGTGGCGGAGAACAAGCCGCCGGATGATGCCTCGGCGCTGCTCGGCCAACTGGCGGAGCGGGTGAGTGTGCTCACGGGCCGCACCCCGGGCGCCACGCGGGTGCTGAACCGGACCGCCTCCGTGTCCGCCAGTGCGCCGCCTGCTCCGGCCGCTGCTCCAGCTCCCGCTCCCGCCCCGATTCGGGTAGCCGCGGCTGTCTCCGAGGCGCCTCCCGCGCCCGTTTCCGAGATGACCCCGGCCGCGGAGACTCCCGCTGCCAGCTCCGCGACGGCCCAGCTGGCCGCTTCGGTCGCGATGGTCATCCGGACGGCGGAGGAGGAGGCACCGAAGGCCCCGTCGCGGTGGGCCGTGCGCCTGCGCATCGCCCCTACCTGTCAGACGCCGGGAGTGCGCGCCTTCCTGGTGCACAAGCGGATGACGGGCCTGGGGACGCTGCACGACCTGCGACCGTCGCTGGAGGACCTCAAGGCGGGCCGCATCCCGGAAGGCAACATCCAGCTCGAGCTGGAGACGGCCGAGGGCGAGGAGGGCATCCGCAAGGCGCTGCGGAACATCGCGGAGGTGGAGCTCGTCTCGTTGAAGCCGGCGGTGGTTGCGCCGCCGCCCGCGCCCGCCACGGCGAACGCAGGTCCGGTCTCGGTGGATGGCTCCCGGTCTTCCCCCGTGGGCGCGGACGCCACGCGCACGGTGCGCGTGCGCACGGAGCTGCTGGACTACTTCCTGGACACCGTGGGCGAGCTGCTGCTGGCCACGGCGCGCCTGCGCGAGCTGGGCAAGGTGCTGCCGGAGAACTCGCGCCCGCCCATCGAGGAGGGAGTCTACCGGCTGCACGCGCTGGTGAAGGATCTGCACGACAAGGTGATGAGCGCGCGCATGACGCCGCTGTCGCTCATTACGGATCGGCTGCCCCGCGCGGCGCGCGACATTGCTCGGCGCAAGGAGCGCGAGGTCGACCTGGTGATCACGGGCGCGGAGATTGAGCTCGACCGGGCCATTCTCGACGAGCTGGCGGACCCGCTGATGCACCTGCTGCGCAACTGCATCGACCACGGCCTGGAGTCGCCGGAGGAGCGGGTGGCGGCGGGCAAGGGCCCGCGTGGGCGGGTGCTGGTCTCGGTGCGACGCGCGCGCGACCGGGTGGTGTTGGAGATGGAGGATGACGGCCGCGGCATGAACGCGGCGAAGCTGAAGGCGGCGGCGGTGGCTCGCGGCGCCCTCAGCGCGGAGGCGGCGGCACGGATGACGGACCGCGAGGCCTTCCTGCTCGCGTGCCTGCCGGGCGTGTCCACCGCGAAGGATGTGTCGGAGATTTCCGGCCGCGGCGTGGGCATGGACGCGGTGAAGCGGGTGGTGGAGAACGTGGGCGGGACGCTGGAAATCGAGAGCGAGCTGGGGCGCGGGACGCGCTTCACGCTGCGCCTGCCGCTGACGGTGGCGGTGGTGCACCTGCTGCTGGTGGCGGTGGGGGACGAAGTGTTCGGCCTGCCCATCGCCAAGGTGGTGGGCGCGATGGAGGCCGATGGCGAGACGTTGGACCGCAGCCGGGAGATGCCGTTGCTGCCACACGGCCAGGGGCTGCTGCCGGTATACGCGCTGGACGAGCTGGTGGGAGTCCAGGCTCCGCCGCGTAAGGGCGTGCGGCCCTTCGTGGTGATGGAAGGAGACGCGGGACGGGTCGCGCTCGCGGTCGATCGATTGGTGGGGCAGGAGGAAGCGGTGCTCAAGCCGTTGTCCCGGCCCTTGGACTTGCTACCGGGGCTCTCAGGGGTGACCATCCTGGGAAGTGGCCGCCCGGTCTTCATCCTGGACGTGCCGAGGTTATTGTCCGCGTGAGCCCTCTTCCGAGCGACATTCAGCTGGACGCCCTTCGCGAGGTGGCCAACATTGGCTGCGGGCACGCGGTGAGCGCGCTCGCAAGGCTGGTGGGAGGACGCACGGTGAACCTGTCCGTGCCGCGCGCGGTGCTGGCGACGGCTTCGGAGGTGGCCGGGCTGCTGGGCGGTGGTGACGCGCCCGTGGTGGCGGCGAAGCTGGGCATGCAGGGACAACTCCGGGGTGTGCTGATGCTGGTGCTGCCCCAGGAGGACGCCTCGGCGCTGGAATCGCTGCTGCTGCGGCGTCAGGACGCGCCGCAGGAGGAGCGGGAGAGCGCGCTGGCGGAGACGGCGAACATCGTGGCGAGCGCGTGCCTGTCGGCCATTGGCTCGCTGACGGGCTGGAGGCTGCTGCCCACCGTGCCGGTGTTGGTGCGGGGCGAGGCGGGCCCGGTGGTAGCGGACGCGGTGACGGAAGCCCAGGGAGACAAGCGCATGGTGGTGCTCGAGACGCGCTTCTCCTCGGTGGGAATCCCCTCGGTCTCCGGCCAGGTGCTGCTGCTGTTGGATCGCGACAGCTCGAAGGCATTGATCGCGCGCCTGGGCGTGTGACGGTGCCTACTCCCTCTCCCTCCGGGAGAGGGTTGGGGTGAGGGTCTAGAGCAACCGGGCGCCCGTTCCTCCCAAACCCGCTTGTTGCGACCCCGCACCTCCGGCTTCACCTTCACCCGTTGTGAGGGGTGAGGCTCTGCGCCCCGGGGGGGAGTCGGGCATGAGGAGGGTCATCTGGAGCGCGGTGGTGGGCGCGGTGGTGCTCGCGGGCTGCCGGACGGACGGCACAGTGGCGATGCGCCAGGGCTCAGGCAGCGAGGGGACCCTCGCGAAGAATCCCTACTCGCTGGAGCGAGGCTTCACCATGAAGGGCACGGTCACTGCCGAGTACTCGGACGTGCTCGTCATCGAAGACAAGAAGGGCAGGGAGCGCTACCTGCGCATCACCGAGCAGACGCGCTACTACCAGGACGGCAAGCTGATTGGCCGTGAGTTCCTCGCCCCCGGCTCCACGGTGCGCGCCTCCTTCGCCAGCCAGGAGACGGAGATGATCGCCCGGGAGATCACCATCGTGGAGGACGTGGGCAAGGCGGATCCGCTCCAGGTTCCGGACAGGACGAACACCACTCCCTGAGCCGATGCGCGATGCGCGGTGATGGCGCGTCGTGTCAAAGCCACCAACCTTCGCGAGTGGATGTGACGGGTGGTGCACGCGCGGCGCTCGTCACGTGAAAAAACGAGGGTGACCCCGCGGAGTGACGTCCGCTTCCTGACACACGAAGTGGAAGGGTTCACTTTCGATAGCGGGTGTGGAAAAGTCCGGCGCAATGGTTGATTCGTCGCCTTGTCGCCCCCCGGCCAGACGCGCGAATAGTCGTCATCCTCTCACTTCCTTGTTGTTCGTACCCCTGGCGTTGGCGGCTTGCGCCCACCCGCAGCCGCCGCCCCGGGTCGCGACCTCGGAGGTGGGTACGAGCACGTCCGCCACCGCTCCGGTCGCGGCGCCCGCTCCGGCTGTTGCTCCCGTGCGCCACTGGGCCGACGAGGTCCTCTACTTCGTCGTGCTGGATCGCTTCGCGGACGGGGACCCGGCCAACAACCTCCAAGTCGACAAGAAGGCCCCGGGCACCTTCCACGGCGGGGATTTCAAGGGCCTGCGCGAGCAGCTCGACGAGCTGTCCTCGCTGGGCGTGACGGCGCTCTGGCTGACTCCGGTGGTGAAGAACATCGACGGCTTCGTCACCGGCGCTGGCTTCCCGGACTGGGGCTACCACGGCTACTGGGCGGATGACTTCCATCAGCTCGACCCGCGCTTCGGCTCCGAGCAGGAGCTGAAGGCCCTGGTGGACGCGTGCCACCAGCGGGGCATCCGCGTGCTGCTGGACGTGGTCTACAACCACCCCGGCTACAACTCGCGCTACCAGAAGGCGCCCGAGACGAAGGGCTGGCTGCGCTCGGAGGAGCTGGGCACCTGCGGGCAGGATGACGTGACGAGCTGCGTGTCGGGCCTGCCGGACTTCAAGACGGAGCAGCCCGAGGTAGCGAAGTACCTGCTCGACGCGCAGCTTGCCTGGGGCAAGCGCTCGGGCGTGGACGGCTTCCGCCTGGACACGGTGAAGCACGTCGACCATCCCTTCTGGCAGGAGCACCGCCGCCGCACGCGGGAAGAGCTGGGCCGTGACTTCTTCCTGCTCGGCGAGGTGTGGGGTGGGGACCGCGAGTCGCTCGACCCGTGGTTCGTCAACGACGAGATGGATGCCGGCTTCGACTTCGGCTTCCAGGGCAGCGCGCTCGCGTGGGCGCAGGGGCGCGGGCGCACCGTGGCCTTCGATGCCTACCTCCGCTCGCGGCACAAGGTGCGCAAGGGCTACCACCTGTCGCACTTCCTGTCCTCGCACGACGTGCCCGGCGCGCTCTTCCAGCTTCAGGGCGACAAGACGCGCTTCCGGCTCGCGGCGGCGCTGCAGCTCACCACCTCCGGCATCCCCGTCATCTACTACGGCGAGGAGGTGGGGCGTCCCGGGGGCGACTGGCCGGCCAACCGCGGCGACATGCCCTGGGGCGAGCGCGCAGTGCAGCCCGGCGCGGGCCTGCCTCGCGACGAGTCCCTGCGCCAGTTCTACCAGAAGCTCATCGCCATTCGCCGCGCACACCCGGCGCTGTCACGTGGTAGTCACAAGGGCCTCGCCACGGAAGGTGACGCCTACGCCTTCCTCCGGCACGAGCCAGAGTCGGGCGATGCGGTGGTGGTGGCGGTGAACCGCAGTGACAAGAAGGCGTCCGTTTCGTTCCCCTGGCCCGAGGCCTGGAGCGGTGCGGACGCGGAAGATCTGCTCGACGGTGGCCGCCTGACGGCGGGTGCCACGATGGACGTCACCGTCGAGCCGTTGTCCGTTCGCATTCTGGGACGGGCGCGTTGAGTTGAACGAAAACACTCGCGAGTGGAGAACTGAATGGCCGGGGTTGTGTTCAAGGATGTGGCCAAGAGGTACGGCGATGTGTCGGTCATCGAGGGGCTGAACCTCGATATCCGGGATCACGAGTTCATGGTGCTGGTGGGTCCGTCGGGCTGCGGCAAGTCCACCGCGCTGCGGATGATCGCTGGCCTGGAGGAGATCTCCGGAGGCTCGCTCGCCATCGGAGATCGCGTGGTGAACGAGCTCCCGCCGAAGGAGCGGGACGTCGCCATGGTCTTCCAGAACTATGCGCTCTACCCGCATATGACCATCCGGGAGAACCTCGAGTTCGGTCTGAAGATCCGCAAGACGCCCAAGCCGGAGATGGACCGGCTGGTGAACGAGGCCGCGGAAATTCTCGGCATCACGCACCTGCTGGAGCGCAAACCCAAGCAGCTCTCCGGCGGTCAGCGACAGCGCGTGGCGCTCGGGCGCGCCATCGTGCGCAAGCCGGCGGTGTTCCTCTTCGACGAGCCGCTGTCCAACCTCGACGCCAAGCTGCGCGTGCAGATGCGCTCGGAGATCAAGAAACTCCAGCAGCGCCTGGGCGTGACCTCGGTCTACGTGACGCACGACCAGATCGAGGCCATGACGATGGGCCACCGCATCGCGGTGATGAAGGAGGGCAAGCTCCAGCAGCTCGGCACTCCGCTCGAGGTGTACGAGCGCCCGGCCAACGTCTTCGTGGCCCAGTTCATCGGCTCGCCGCCCATGAGCTTCATCTCCGCCACGCTCTCGGCCAATGGAGAGGTGCTCGAGGGCGACGGCTTCAAGCTGCCGGTGCCGCAGAGCCTGCGCCCGATGACCGCAGGCAAGGGCGGCCGGAAGCTGAAGGTCGGCATCCGTCCCGACAACATCATCTCGCCCTCGGCCACCGCCCGCGGTGAGACGGCCCCGGTGGAGGTGAACGTGGACCTCGTCGAGCCCCTGGGCAACGAGGTCATCGTCCACTCCCGCCTCGCCGAGCATTCGATCGTCTTCCGTCTCCCGCCGCAGCACACGCCGGATGCGGGCGCGAAGGAGAAGGTCGTCGTCGAGCTGGATGCGCTGCACCTCTTCGACGCCGAAACCGAGCAGCGCCTGTCCGCTTCCTAGTCCGAGTTCGAGTCCCTACCCCCGGAGCTCCCGATATGAAGAGCCTGCGATTGATGATCGCGGCCGTGTGCCTGTGCGCGCTCGGCCTGCTGTCCACGCCTGCCGCCGCCGAGACGAAGGAGATCGTCCTGTGGCACGCCTACCGCGCTGAGGAGAAGACGGCGCTGGAGAAGGTGATCGCCCAGTTCAACGCCGCCAATGCCGCCAAGGGCATTAAGGTGACGACGCTGGCGGTGCCCTACGACGCCTACGCGGACAAGATCTCCGCCACCGTGCCGCGCGGCAAGGGGCCGGACCTCTTCATCTTCGCCCAGGATCGCCTGGGCGGGTGGATTGAGGCGGGCAACACGGTGGAGCCCATCGACTTCTACCTGGATGACGCGCTCCGCAAGCGCTTCATCCCCACCACGATGGAGGCGATGACCTACCGCGGCACCGTCTACGGCCTGCCGCTGAACTACAAGGTCATCACGCTCATCTACAACAAGAAGCTCGTCCCCACGCCGCCCAAGACGAGCGGCGAACTGGTGACGATCGCCAAGAAGCTGACCGACAAGAAGGCGGGCCGCTTCGGTCTGGCGTACTCCTACGGTGACTTCTACTACCACGCGGCCCTGATGAACGGCTTCGGCGGTGGCGTGTTCGGCCCGGGCACCACGCCCACGATCAACAGCCCGCAGAACGTGAAGTCGGTGGAGCAGATGATGAAGTGGGCGGAGAGCATCATGCCCGCCGAGCCTTCCACCGCGCTCATCACCTCGCTCTTCAACGAGGGCAAGGCCGGCATGGTGTTCTCCGGCCCCTGGTTCCTGGGTGAGATCGCCAAGGGCGTGGACTACGGCCTGGCCCCGCTGCCCACGCTGGACGAGGCCGGTGGCAAGCCCATGCGTCCGTGGATGACGGTGGAGGGTGTCTACGTCTCCGCCCCGTCGAAGAACAAGGACGCCGCCTTCGAGGTGGCCCGGTTCCTCACCAGCGACGAGGCCTCCAAGATTCTCGCGCTGGAGGGCCGCCAGAGCCCCGCGAACCAGGCCGTGTACTCCGATGCCAAGATCTCTGCTGACGCGCAGCTCAAGGCGTTCCGCGAGCAGGTCGAGACGGCGGTGCCGATGCCCAACGTGCCGGAGATGACGATGGTCTGGTCGCCGGCCACCTCGGCGATGAACGCCATCCTCAAGAAGGCCTCTACCCCCAAGGCCGCCCTCGACGTGGCCCAGAAGGCCGTGGCCAAGGACGTGGCCGGTCTGCGCAAGAAGTGAGGAATTGAGTGAGCAACACAGCCCCACAGCGTGCTGGCGACAAACGGGGTAGCGCCAGCCACCCGCTCCCTGAGCGGGGTACCACCGAATCCCTTCACAACGCGGGCTCGTCCTCGGGCGGCTCGCGGGGTCCTGGTGAGCTCCGCCCGGTGCGGGTGCTCGTGGGGCTGTTCCTCGCGCTTGGCGTGTCCCTCGTGCTCGCTCAGGGCCTCTTGGCCCGGACGTTGGAAACCATCTCCACCGAGCGCGCAGATCGCCAGGCTCTCGTGTCCCTGCGTGCGCTGGAGGACCTGGTCCAGCGCGCGGGGGGCTCGGGTGACTCCGTGCGCGCCGTGGTGTCCACCTGGAAGGAGCAGCTTCCTCCGGGCAGCGCGGTGCGCGTGATTGCCTTCTCGGGCATCCAGCTCGAGGCCTCCACCTTCCCCGAGGATCAGGGGGATCGCGCGGCACCACGCCGGCTGTCGCGCGAGGAGAAGCCCATCTATGACCGCGGCCAGCGGTTGCGCGCCGCGGTGGAGACGAACCGCGAGGAGGGCTCCGCGCGCAAGCTGGAGGTGGAGACCGAGGCGCTGCCCAACGGTGGACGCCTGCTGAGCGCACCGGTGGAGGTGGACGGCTCGGTGGTGGGGCTGGTGGAGCTGGCCATCGGTCCGCTGGCGGCTCCGCTGAAGCCGGGCCTGGGGCCGCTGCTGCTGTGGTTGCTGGTGCCTCTGGCGGTGTGCGCCGGGGCGTGCTTCGTGCTGCGCCGTCAGCTCCTGCTCGTCGCCGTGTCGGTGTTGGCGCTTGGGGTGGGCTTGGGCGGCTACGCGTCCTACTCGCTGGGCCTGCTGAGCGCCGAGGTGCGTGGCACGCAGGAACTCGTGGCCGGACAGCTGCGCACCATGTCGCAGCGGGCCCAGGCGGTGATGGCCGAGCGTCAGCTCGCCGTCGAGCCGGCGCTCCAACCCGGCAACTGGGACGCGGACCACTTCCGTCGTCCGCTCGGACTCGTCACCCCCGAGGGAGCGGTGAACGAGGCGGCGGTGTCCGCGCGCGTGGAGGAGCTGCGCTCGGGCGCGAACCGTGCCTTCGGTGGGCTCGGAGTGGTGGCGGTTGCCCTGCTGCTCTTCATCGGCATGGGCGGCCTGGCCCGCACGATAGAGACGGTGGTGGAGAACCGCACCGCCTACCTCTACATCGCCCCCGCCATGGTGGGCATGGTGGTGCTCGTCTTCTTCCCGTTCTTCTACGGCATCACCCTGTCCTTCACCGACTCCAACCTCTACAACACGGGGCAGTCGCTGTCGGACATCTGGGTCGGCTTGCGCAACTACGCGGAGATTCTCGGCGACTTCAACATCGCCCGCCGCGCGCAGGACGGCTCCATCGTCTTCAACTACCTCAACTTCTATTACACGCTCTTCTTCACGGTGGTGTGGACGGTCACCAACGTGACCATCGGCGTCACGGTGGGCCTGATTCTGGCCCTCATCCTCAACGTGCAGGGGCTGGCGCTGCGCCCGGTGTACCGCGTGCTGCTCATCCTCCCCTGGGCCATGCCCAACTACATCACCGCGCTCATCTGGAAGGGCATGTTCCACCAGCAGTTCGGCGTGGTGAACCACGTCATCCGGATGTTCGGTGGCCAGGGGCTCGCCTGGTACGACACGCCCGTCACCTCGTTCCTCACGGTGCTGGCCACCAACGGCTGGTTGAGCTTCCCCTTCATGATGGTGGTGTCGCTGGGCGCGCTCACGTCCATCCCCGTGGAGCTCTACGAGGCGGCGCGCGTGGATGGTGCCTCTCGCTGGCAGCAGTTCATCTCCATCACCCTGCCGTCGCTCAAGCCCGCGCTCGTGCCGGCCATCATCCTGTCGGTGGTCTGGACCTTCAATCAGTTCAACGTCATCTTCCTGGTGACTGAGGGCGAGCCGAGCAACTCGACGGAGATCCTCATCACCCAGGCCTACAAATACGCCTTCCAGCGCTACCGCTACGGGTACGCGGCGGCGTACTCGACGGTCATCTTCGGCATCCTGCTGCTCTACAGCGTGGTGCAGAACCGCGTATCCCGCGCCACGGAGGCTGCCTGATGTTTTCGCGTCGAGATGGGGTGCCCCACTGGCCCCTGCACGTGCTGCTGGTGGGCTTCACCCTCTTCACCCTCTACCCCATCCTCTGGGTCATCACGATTGCCCTGTCGGGCAAGCAGAGCCTGGCCATCACCACGCTGCCCGAGTCCCCCACGATGATGGACCGGGTCCGCGCCGTCACGCCGTGGCCGGAGACGCTGTCGTTCTCCAACTTCACCTCGGTGATGACGGATCAGCCCTTCGCGCAGTGGATGCTCAACAGCGCCATCATCGCGCTGGGCACCACCGTGGTGGGCGTGTTCCTGGCGTGCACCGCGGCCTATGCCTTCAGCCGCTTCAAGTTCACCGGCCAGCGCACGGGCATGATGGCCTTCCTCGTGTCCCAGATGTTCCCGGGCACGCTGATGCTCATCCCGCTCTACATCATCCTGGTGCAGTGGCTGGGGCTGGGCAGCTCGCGCCTGGGCCTGATGATCGTCTACGCCACCACGTCCATTCCCTTCAGCGTGTGGATGCTCAAGGGCTACTTCGACACCATTCCGAAGGACCTGGAGGAGGCCGCGCTCATCGAGGGCGCCTCGGTGGGGAAGATCTTCTGGACCATCATCCTGCCGCTGGCCAAGCCGGCGGTGGCGGTGACGGCGCTCTTCTCCTTCATGACGGCGTGGAACGAGTTCATCCTCGCGGCCACCTTCATGGACCAGGAGAACATGTACACCGCGCCGGTGGGGCTGCGCTTCTTCGTGGGCGGCTTCTCCCAGCAGTGGGGCTACTTCGCGGCCGGCTCCATCATCGTGTCCGTCCCGGTGGTCGTCCTCTTCCTCTTCCTCCAGAAGTATCTCGTGTCCGGTCTGACCGCTGGCAGCGTCAAGGGTTAGTCCGCGCAGTCGCCTTACCCCTCAAGGAGAAGTCGCACATGAAGACCTCGCGTTTCGCTGTGCTGTCGCTGGCCGCCGCGCTCCTGGGCGCTCCCGCGCTGGCCGCCAACAAGGTGTCCTTCAAGGACCCGTCCGGTGACGACAACGGCCCCGGCGCCTACAAGTACCCGACGGACCCCGTGTACAAGCGCGGCTCGTTCGACCTGACGGAGTTCACCTTCGACAAGAAGGGCGCCAAGGCCGACGTCTCCCTGGGCTTCAACACCACCCTGGAGGATCCCTGGAAGACGGGCTCCGGGTTCTCCGTGCAGATGGCCTTCATCTTCATCGACACGGATGGCAAGCCGGGCAGCGGCTCCACGGACTCCCTGCCGGGCCTCAACGTGAAGTTCGCCCCCGAGTTTGGCTGGGAGAAGGTCATCGTCATCTCCCCGCAGGGCTCCGCGCGCGTGAAGGCCGAGGTGGGTAACAAGGCCAGCGCTTCCAAGGACAACGTCATCGTCCCCACCCGCACCAAGGGCTCGGGCCGGAAGATCACCGCCAGCATCGACACCGCCGGCCTGGAGGGTGAGCCCTCCGATTGGCGCTTCCAGGTGCTCGTGCAGTCCAACGAGGGCTTCCCCGCGGGCAATGATCTGCTGACCCGCAAGGTGAACGAGTACGAGGGCCAGCACCGTTTCGGCGGCGGCAACGACGGGGAGTGTGATCCGCACGTGATGGATCTGCTCGCCGGCGCGGGCAAGGGCGAGGCCTCCGAGGCCAAGGCCCAGCAGGAGATGCTGAGCTACGAGTGCGCCGAGGACGGCACCGCGAAGAAGCCCGCGACCCTCACCATGGTGGGCGCCGCGACGAAGCCGGTGGCCGCCGAGGAGCAGAAGTAGTCTTTTGAGGTAGTCTTTCCCAACACGAGCATTTCTGCCGGATGGTCGCGCGGGGGGTGTTGAGCCCTCCGCGCCGGCAGCCGGGAAGCCCCCTTCCCGGTTCGGCTGCAAAAGAGAGGGGATTCACCCATGAAGACGAAGTCCCTGCGGAAGGGCGCTGTCGCCCTGACCGCTGCCGCTACCCTTCTGCCCGCAGTGCCCTCGCTGGCCCAGGAGGCGCCCAAGCTGCAGATCGGCGGTACCACCTATACGAAGTGGCTGTACGGTAACTCGCGTACCCAGGGTGCGCTCTACAATTTCAGCGTCGTGCCGGGCGAAGGTTATGGAGAGAACGGTATCGGCACCGAGCTCGAGCTGCTCCTCAACGCTCGGCTCTCCAGCGCGGTTGAGGTTCGCGGCCGCATCCACAGCCGCTTCAGCCAGAACTTCTGGTCGAACTTCGGTGGCTTCGGTGGTGGCCCTGGCAACTGCGTCAACGGCGACTGCGGTGAGTTCGACCCGCGCTCCAACCAGTACATCAAGCTGCGTGGTCTCGCCGTCACGCTGACGCCGGGGTACCTCGTCGACTCGGCCACCATCGGCGCCAACGACTTCGGCCAGTTCGACCCGTACGTCGTCGGCCGCATCCGCTACATCGACCGCGACAACGCCTACGGTGTGCTCGTGCAGGGCTCGGCGTTCGAGCGCAGGCTGACGTACGACGTGGCGGGCATCTCGCTGCCTCGCCTCTGGGCCGGCCCCAACTTCACGACGGGCGCGTTCCACACCACGGACGCCTCCTACGTCTTCCAGGGCAAGTATGCCTTCAACGACATGTTCGACGTCGGCGGCATCTTCCAGTACGCCATCGACAACGAGCTGAACACCTCGGACAACATCCTGGACGACGGCCGGCAGCTGTTCCCGCGCTACCGCAATGGCGTGGGCGGTCTCAAGGCCGGCTTCCACCTCGGCTCCATCGTGGACGTGAGGGGCGCGTTCTACCGCTCGTACTCGCACGCGGAGAACACCAACTACTTCGGCGAGACGGGGAAGGACAACCCGCGCTGGGTCCCCAAGAGCTTCGAACTGAACGGCTACTCGGCGATGCCGGCGGGCAGGCACGAGGACAACACCTGGAAGGTGGACCTCACACTGAACGATCCGCTGGAGATCGGCCTGTCGCTCAACGCGCAGGCGTTCAGCATCGGCGCGGACTACGTGTCCGTCATGGCCGCCCGGCGTGAGTCGGACGTGCTGCTGACCGAGGGCTCCGATGGCTCGTTCGCCTTCCCCGGTCCCGTCAACGGGAGCTACGGCGGCACCTCCGGCATCGGCTACGGCGGCTTCACGAGCGAGACCCAGCAGGTGGCCACGGTCAACGTGGACAACAGCTTCACCGACTTCGACGAGCCCATGGCCGAGACGGCCATCGGCTGGAAGGGCGTGACGTTCAACCCGGTGTACAGCAACGGCGCGCTGGACATCGCCGGTGAGTACTCGTTCATCACCTACAACACCAACTGGCAGGCCTGGGGCGACGACACTCGCGCCATCACCGACACCGACTACCCCGGCACCGAGCTGACCGCGGGCGTGCTGCACAACTTCCGCAGCGCCTACCAGCCCTTCCAGGACAAGCGGACCCACATCCTGGTGGCCAAGGCCCGCTATGCGCTGGACATCGGCCGCGGCGTGGACGTGTTCGGCAAGGTCAAGTACATCCACGAGAACGACAAGCGCCTGAACGACAAGAAGTACCTGCCCTACCAGGACAATGACTGCGTGGGTGGCGCTGCGTGCAAGAACGTGCAGCGCTTCTACGATCCCGAGGGCAGGCACTCCACCGCGAGCTTCTTCAGCAACCCGAACCTCCTTCCCGATGGGTCGGGCTATCAGTTCAAGCCCTTCGACGACATCGCCGATGATGACCGCGTGCTGAACTACACCAGCTTCAACCTCGGCGCCGGCTACCAGCTGACCGACGACCTCTACATGTCGCTCAGCTACACCAAGTTCCTGGCGGACCTGCAGGACGGCAACACGGCGCTCCAGGGATTCAACTGGCACCAGATGGCGTCGGGTCAGCACAACAAGAACCTGATCGCCCTCAAGGCCAAGTACATCCTGGCGGGCGTGGAGTTCGGTCTCGAGGGCCAGTACAACTTCGGCACCTTCACGCCGGACTTCGGCACGGGCTTCACGCCCCAGGTCGCCGATGAGACCATGGCCAAGAACTACAACGTGCCGGTGGACTCCAAGGGCTTCCTCAGCCGCTACAACACCTGGAACAGCCTGGAGACGCGCAACTTCGAGCACGTGCGTCTCAAGGCCTTCATGAAGGCGCAGTTCTAGTCGTCCGCTTCCAGGTAGTTTGAGGGGGTCCGGTGCGCGCGCTGACGCCGCCGGGCCCCTCGCTTTTTCCGCCCCGAGGAACCTCCGCATGGTGCTCGTTCGTCGCTTCTCCCTGCTCCTGTTGCTGGCCACCCTGACCGGCGCCTGCCATGGCGGTACGCGTGGAAATGCACCGCTCTTCTCCCTGGAGGACCCGCGAGGGGATGACCACGGCGATGGAGAGCTGCGCTACCCACTGCGCAACGACATGGGTCCCGGCACGTTGGATCTGCTGTCCTTCCGAGCCTTCCCCGAGAGTGGCGGCACCCGCTTCGAGGCCACCTTCGCCCGGCCCATCGCCGTGCCCCAGCGGCGCACGGTGGACGCAGCGGGCACCACCCAGGCGGACCAGGCGCGCTTTGGCTTCTACACCTTCAACCTGGATGTGTACGTGGACCAGGACCAACAGGAGGGCTCTGGCCGTACGGACACGCTCCCCGGGCGTCACCTCTCGCTCGCGCCGGGCAGCGCCTGGGAGAAGGCCATCGTCCTCACTCCACGCCCCTACGAGGCGCGCGACGTGCTGCGCAAGCTGTGGCGGAATGCGGCGCTCGCGGAGGCCCAGCAGCAGCAGGGCTCGGTGAGCGAGTCCGCCGTGCGGGCCCTGGAAGCGCAGGTGGAGCGGCAGATGGAGGAGCGCGTCTTCTTCCCCACTCGCGTGCGCGTCTTTGGCCCCTCGGTGTCCTTCTTCGTCCCGGACAGCTTCCTTGGCGGACAGGCGCAGCCCTCGTGGGGCTACGCGGTGGCCGTGACGGGCGCCACGCTGGAGCAGCGGGTGGAATTGCCCACGCTCTTTGGTGGCGTGACCGCGCCAGGCCCGCAGGGGATGATGGTGCTCGGCATCGGACCTGGCGTGTCGCAGGAGCGCTTCGGCGGCGGGCGCGTAGGCGGCTCGGCTCAGTCCCCGGTGGTGGACCTGCTGGTGCCCGAGGGCGTGCGGCAGGAAACGGTGCTCGGGCCCGAGGCGCCGGGTTGGCCGGCGGTGGTGCCCGCCTCGCCCGCGCTACCTCAGGCGCCAGATGCCAGTGGCGCGGCCGGACAGACTGACGCTCCAGGTCCCTCCGTCCCTCACGAGTGAGCCCACCGTGGGGTCGGCGAAGAGCACCTCGGCCGACTCCGCCTCCAATTCAAAGGGGCCAGCCGTCTTGGAGGAGTCGCTCAGGCTGTGCACCACGAGCACGCGCTCCTCTCCGAACGTGCGCAGGAAGGCGAGCGTGGGCGCGCGGCCCTGAGTGGAGGTGAGCAGCTTGAGACCGCCACGGTCCAATGCCTCGGAGGCGTGGCGAGTCCGGATGAGCGCGCGGTAGCGCGAGAGCAGCGAGCCCGGGGCGTTCGACTGCGCGGCCACGTTGTTGCTCTCTCGGCCCGGGGAGAAGGGGAACCAGGGCGTGCCGGTGGTGAAGCCGCCCCCAGCGCTCGAGTCCCACGCCATGGGCGTGCGCTTGGCCTCGTCGTTGTTGGTGGTGCCGTTGGCCATGCCCACCTCCTCGCCGTAATAGAGAAACGGCGAGCCCTGCAGGGTGAGGAGCAGCGAGGCCACGGTGGTCAGGTCTCCCTGATCGCCAGCCAACTGCGTGGCCACGCGCACCTGATCGTGGTTGGTGAGGAAGGGCGCATCCGCCACGCCTTTGGGATAACGGCTGCGCATCTCCGCCAGCTTCAGGGCCACCCCATTGCCGTCGCCTGTCCGAGCGGCCTTCAGGAGCTCCTCGGCGAGCGGGAAGTTGAAGTTGAGCGGCAGCTCGTCACCACCGGGCACCTTATCCGTGGAGCCGTAGTAGGTGGCGATGGTGGGCGTGGTGCTCCAGTTCTCCCCCACCAGCACCGCGTCCGGCTTCACGTTCCGCACGTGCGCGGCGAACTCCTTCCAGAAGGCGTGCGTCTCCGCCGTGTCGGCCTGGCCCAGCGTGCCGCCGCCCGTCTCGATGAGGTAGCGCGCCGCATCCAGCCGGAAGCCATCCACGCCCTTGCCCAGCCAGAACGAGGCGATGCGCTTGACCTCCTCGCGCACGGCGGGTGTCTTCATGTTGAGGTCCGGCATGCCGCCCCAGAAGACGCCGTAGTAGTAGGCGCCGTTGAGCGGGTGCCAGGTGGAGCCCGTGGCGAAGGTGTCCCAGGGCGGAGCCCAGTTCGGATCGGTGTCGCTCCACATGTACCAGTCCCGCTTCGCCGAGGTGCGCGAGGAGGCGGAGTCCACGAACCACGGATGCTGCGAGCTGGTGTGGTTGAGGACCAGGTCCAGGATGACGCGCATGCCTCGGCGGTGGGCCTCGGCGCACAGGCGCTCGAAGTCTTCCAGGGTGCCGTAGTCGGGGTTGATGCGCTCGTAGTCCACCACGTCGTAGCCGTGGTAGCTGGGCGAGTCGAACACCGGCATCAGCCACAGCGCGTCCACGCCGAGATCCGTGGTGGTGCTCGGGTCTCCGTCGTTGAGGTAGTCCAGCCGCGAGATGAGACCGGGCAGATCTCCCATCCCGTCGCCATTGGAGTCCTGGAAGCTGCGGACGAAGACCTCGTAGAAGACGGCGTGCCGATACCACTCGTTGCCCGCGGGCGGGGCCAGCTCCACCGGAGGCAGGGAAGGCGGCGGGGGAGCCGGGTCCGAGACGCAGGCCGTCAAAGCGAGGACGGGGAGGAGGCGCAGGGAATGGGAGCGCGGCATGGGTGCGAGGCTTTAACAGCGCGCTGATCTCCGTGCCAGTCGCCCCAGGTGAAGGCTCCGGGTCCTCTCTGCTATACGCTGTCGTGCACTCCGGCGTGCCGTGTCCTCGCGAGGCGGTTGCGCCGGAGTGTTTCCCTTCGCCCCAACAGCTGTCCGGTCGTTCCGTCCCGGGGACGGTGCGTCCGGGCAACAAGGTGTCCCGAATGAGAACTGAAGTCCCCCCCCTCAGAATGCCCCGAAAGGGGGCGCTGCTCGGCGCACTCGCCTTCCTCTCGGCGGGAACCGCGGCCGCGGAGCCGACGAGCGTCACGCTCGTGGGTTCCGTGCAGACCCCACTGTCGTGCACCGCCGGTGACGCGACGTGTAACAACTCCCGCCTGAGCTTCGACGCCAACGACAATGCGTGGCAGGGCGTGTTCACCCTGCCTGCGGGCTCCTATACGTTCCGTGCGGCCGTCGACGAGGGTGGCACCCTCACCACCTATGGCCAGAGGGGCGCCGCCGACGGAGCCGAGCTCTCCCTGACGCTCAACGCGCAGACGCAGGTCAAGTTCTACTACGACAGCACGACGCACTGGGTCACCACCCGGTTCAACTCCGTCATCGCCGTGGCTCCCGGCAACTTCCAGAGCGAGCTGGGCTGCTCCGGTGACTGGATGCCGGACTGCCTGCGCTCGTGGCTGACGGACGTGGACGGAGACGGCATCTACTCCTTCTCCACCACGGCGTTCGCGGCGGGCACCTACGAGGGCAAGGTCGCCATCGACGAGGACTGGAAGGAGAACTACGGGGCCAATGGCGCGCCCGGTGGTTCCAACATCAGCTTCACCGTGCACGCGGACAACGCTCGCGTGCTCTTCCAATACGACTCGGTCACCCACGAGCTGGGGATCGACGTGGCCGGTGCGCCCAAGGGGGACATCATGAAGGCCCAGGCGCACTGGGTTTCGAGCGAGTTCCTGGTGTGGAAGCCGAAGGTGGTCGCCATCCCGGCGGGGGCGTCCTTCCGGCTGCACTATGACTCCACGGGGGCGATGACCCTGGGCCCCTCGGGCATCTCGGGCGGCGAGTCCATCACCCTGACGCGCGAGACGCCGGGGCTGCCCCCGCAGATCTCCGCGAAGTTCCCGCACCTCGCGGGCCGGCCGGTGCTGCGCATCGCCGATGCGGACCTCATCAAGGTCAAGGACATCCTCAAGGGGCAGATCGCCCTCTCGCTCACGGACGCGGATGGCAACCTGTTGGACGCGACCTCGGCACAGCTCCCGGGCGTGTTGGATGAGCTGTACGCCAATGACGAGGCCATGGGTGTCACCTGGCAGAACGGCGTTCCCTCGCTGAAGGTGTGGGCGCCCACTGCCCGGAATGTCACCCTCCACGTGTTTGGTAGCTCCGATCCCTCCACGCCCGCCGAGGTCACGCTGCCGATGACGCTCGCCGCCTCCACGGGCGTCTGGAGCGTCACTGGTGACGCGAGCTGGAAGGGCAAGTTCTACCTCTACGAGGTGGAGGTGTACGTCCCCTCCGCGAAGCAGGTCGTGAAGAACCTGGTCACGGACCCCTACTCGCTGAGCCTGTCCACCAACAGCAAGCGCACCCAGTTCATCGACCTGGCGGACCCGACGCTCGCGCCCTCGGGCTGGGACTCGCTGGCGAAGCCCGCGCTGGCGGCGCCCGAGGACATCGTCCTCTACGAGCTGCATGTCCGCGACTTCAGCATCGGCGACATGACGGTGCCGGCGGAGAAGCGGGGCACCTTCCTGGCCTTCACCGAGTCTGGCTCCAACGGCATGAAGCACCTGCGGCGCCTGGCCACGAGCGGCCTGACGCACGTGCACCTGCTGCCTGTGTTCGACATCGCCACCATCGAGGAGGATCGCTCCAAGCAGCAGGAGCCGGCGGGTGACCTGGCCTCCATGGCTCCCGACTCGGAGCAGCAGCAGGCCGCGGTGACGGCGGTGGCGGACGCGGACGGCTTCAACTGGGGCTATGACCCGTACCACTACACGGTGCCCGAGGGCAGCTACGCGGTGAACCCGGACGGCAGCGCGCGCATCGTCGAGTTCCGCCAGATGGTGAAGGCGCTCTCGGACAGCGGCCTGCGCGTGGTGATGGACGTGGTCTACAACCACACCAACGCCTCGGGGCTGGCGGACAAGTCGGTGCTCGACAAGGTGGTGCCCGGCTACTACCACCGGCTCAACGCCGACGGGAACGTCGAGACCAGCACCTGCTGCCAGAACACGGCCTCCGAGCACGTCATGTTCGAGAAGCTCATGCTGGACTCGCTCGTCACCTGGGCGAAGTACTACAAGGTGGATGGCTTCCGCTTCGACCTGATGGGCCACCACATGAAGGCCAACATGGTGAAGGTCCAGGAGCGGCTGCGTGCGCTCACCCTGGAGAAGGACGGGGTGGACGGCTCCCGCATCTACATCTACGGCGAGGGCTGGGACTTCGGCGAGGTGGTCAGCAACGCGCGCGGCTTGAACGCCACCCAGCTCAACATGCCTGGCACGGGCATCGGCACCTTCAGCGACCGCCTGCGTGACGCGGCTCGTGGCGGTGGCCCGTTCAGCGGTCTGCAGGAGCAGGGCTTCATCAGCGGCCTCTGGTACGACCCCAACTCCATCTCCTCGGGCAGCGACGAGGAGCAGCGCGAGCGGCTGCTGCACCACATGGATCAGATCCGCGTGGGTCTGACGGGCAACCTGCGCGACTACACGCTCGTCAACAAGGCGGGCGAGACCGTGAAGGGCTCGCAGGTGGACTACAACGGCCAGCCCGCGGGCTACACGCTGGACCCGCAGGAGGTCATCACCTACGTCTCGGCGCACGACAACGAGACGTTGTTCGACGCCGTGCAGCTCAAGGCGCCCGCGTCGGCGGACCTGGACGCCCGCGTGCGCATGCACAACATGGGCTTGAGCCTGGTGGCACTCAGTCAGGGCATTCCCTTCTTCCACGCCGGTGACGAGCTGCTGCGCTCCAAGTCGTTGGATCGCAACAGCTTCAACTCGGGTGACTGGTTCAACAAGCTCGACTTCACCTACCAGTCCAACAACTGGGGCGTGGGCCTGCCTCCTGCCGCGGACAACCAGGACAAGTGGTCCACGATGAAGCCGCTTCTCGCCAACCCGGCGCTGAAGGCGGACTCGAAGCACATCCTCCGGGCGCTCGAGCACTTCGAGGAGCTGCTGAAGATTCGCAAGAGCGCGGCCCTGTTCCGCCTGCGGACGGCCGAAGACGTCCAGGCGAAGGTCCGCTTCTTCAACACCGGCCCCTCGCAGGTTCCCGGCCTCATCGTCATGAACATCCGGGACGAGGCGGCGGCGGATGGCATCACGGACATCGTGGTGCTCTTCAACGCGCATGATGAGCAGCAGGTGTTCAACATCTCCGAGTACGCAGGCCGCCCCATGAAGCTGCACTCCGTGCAGCAGTCCTCCTTGGACCCGATCGTCCGGTCCGCTGCGTTCGAGTCGTCCGGCGACTTCCGCGTGCCCGGCCGTACCACGGCGGTGTTCGTGAACGGGTCGGCCTCCGAGCCTGACGATGGCGGTGGCTGCGGCGGTTGCGCGGGCACCGGTGGCGAGGCCTTCGGCGCCCTCGCGCTGCTCCTCGGCGGCGTGATGCGGTCCCGGAGCCGTCGGAGGGCGTAGCGCGTCACCCGCTCCGAAGGCATGGGGGCCGACGCTTCTAACGTCGGCCCCCGTGCCGTCTTCTCACTCGCCCCATTCCTCCAACCCGCACAGTGGGGTAGAGGGGCGGGCATGGACGAGAAGACGCTCACCCGACTGCTCGAGCAAGTGAAGGGCGGCAAGGTCTCCGTGGATGATGCCGTGGGCCGGCTCAAGGACCTGCCGTTCGCCGAGCTTGGCTATGCCACCCTGGACACCCACCGCAGCCTGCGCTTCGGCTTCCCAGAAGTCGTGCTGGGCGAGCCCAAGACGGCGGAGCAGGTGCTGGGCATCGTAAGCAAGCTGGTGGAGCGCAAGCAGACGGTGCTGGTGACTCGGCTGCAACCGGAC
Source organism: Archangium minus (assembly GCF_044360475.1). Classification (NCBI taxonomy): domain Bacteria; kingdom Pseudomonadati; phylum Myxococcota; class Myxococcia; order Myxococcales; family Archangiaceae; genus Archangium; species Archangium minus. Next base: position 11,708,383 of record NZ_CP043494.1, on the reverse strand, counting down.
AAGGCCGAGGCGCTGCTGGCCGCCTTCCCCAAGGGCGAGTACCACGCGGTCGCGCGCATCTTCCACCTGAAGCAGGGCAAGCCGAAGGCGGGGACGGTGGCCGTGGTGACGGCGGGGACGAGTGACATCCCCGTTGCCGAGGAAGCGGCCATCACCGCGGAGGCGATGGGGGCCACGGTGAAGCGCGTATACGACGTGGGCGTGGCGGGCATCCACCGGTTGCTGAAGCGGCGCGAGGAGATTCAGGACGCGCACGCGGCGGTGGTGGTAGCGGGCATGGAAGGGGCGCTGGCGAGTGCGCTGGGCGGGCTGGTGGGAATTCCGGTGGTGGCGGTGCCGACGTCGGTGGGCTACGGGGCCAACTTCGGTGGCGTGTCCGCGCTGCTGGCGATGGTGAACTCGTGCGCGTCCAACGTGGCGACGATGAACATCGACAACGGCTTCGGAGGCGGCTTCTACGCGGCGCTCATCTCGCGCACGAAGGGCCGGCGCTGAGCCAACAACCTCCCCTCCCTCCGGGAGTGGGACGGGGCGGGAGAGCCGTCCCCTTGGGAGAGTGAACCGTGCGGAAAGTGCTCTACCTGGAGCCGGTGGGAGGCATCGCCGGGGACATGTTCCTGGCAGCGGGCGTCGACCTGGGCGTGTCGCCGGAGGCCATCGCGCAGGCGCTGAGCGGGTTGAAGGTGCCGGGTTGGAAGCTGTCGGTGAGCCGCGCGGTGCGGCACGCCATCAGCGGCACACACCTGGACGTGGTGCTGGACGAGCGCGAGGCACACCCGCACCGGGCCTACTCGGACATCCGCCAGCTCATCGAGGCGGCGCCCACGCTGTCGCCCCGGGCGAAGGAGCGGGCGCTGGCGGTGTTTCGGGCCATCGGCGAGGCCGAGGCGAAGGTGCACGGGGTGTCCATCGAGGACATCCACTTCCACGAGGTGGGGGCGGTGGACTCCATCGTGGACATCTGCGGTGCGGCGGTGGTGTTGGACCTGCTGGGAGACCCGGAGGTGTACGCGGCGCCGCCTCCGCTGGGCAGTGGCACCATCCGGGTGGCGCACGGGAACATGCCCATCCCTGTACCAGCCACGCTGGAACTGCTCAAGGACGTGCCGGTGCGCTTCGAGGGAGTGGGTGAGCTGACGACGCCCACGGGCGCGGCGCTGCTGAAGGTGCTGGCTCGCATCGGCCAGCCGCCGCCGGACTTCATCGTGGAGCGCATTGGCTACGGCGTGGGGACGAAGGACTTCAAAGACAGACCCAACGTGCTGCGCGCGTCCATGGGACGTGCCGAGGCACGGGCCGAGGGCCTCTGGGTGCTGGAGGCGAACCTGGATGACAGCACGCCACAGCTGCTCGGGTACCTCCTGGAGCACCTGCTCGGGAAGGGCGCGCTGGATGCGTGGGTGGTGCCCGCGACGATGAAGAAGGCGCGGCCGGGCCACGTGCTGAGCGTGCTGGTGGAGGGAGGCGCGAAGGAGTCGGTGATGGACTCGCTGATGCGGGAGTCCACCACGCTCGGAGTCCGTGCCTACCCAGTGGAGCGGATGGCGCTGGAGCGGGACTGGGTGGAGGTGGAGACGCCGTGGGGCAGGGTGCGCGTGAAGCGGGGCCTGCGCAACGGCGTGGTGCTCAACGCTCATCCCGAGTTCGAGGATTGCCGCAAGGTGGCCGAGGCCGCCGGGGTTCCGCTGAAGCAGGTGATGGCGGCCGCGCTCGCGGCGCTTGGCTCGGGGGCCAGGTAGCGATGACTCAGCGTTCCAACCTTCCGCTCGACCATGCGCTCAGGATGTTGGGGATGGTCGCCCGTATGTACCGGTGGGCCGAGGCGCGTGCACAGGCTCGCCCGGATCAGGATCTGAGCTTGCGTCAGCTCAGCGCGCTCTATGGGATCCGGGATGGCATCTCCTCTCCCGGGCAGTTGGCGCGGCGGATGGGCGTCACGCCAGCCGTCGTCACGGGACTGATCGACCGACTCCAGCAGCGGGGCTACGTGCGACGAGATGCGGATCCGAATGACAGACGGCGGTTCCGCCTGTCGTTGACGGAGAGCGGCCTGGCGGTGGGCGACGCCCTCGGACAGGCCCTGGGCGAGGAGCTGGCGGCCCAATTCGAGAACATCTCGAAGACGGAGTTGGAGTCATTGGGCCGCACGCTGCTCCTGATGGAGCGTGCCCTGAGCGCACTGGAGGCGCGCATGCCCACGTCCCTGCCCGAAGGCGCTGGCGAAGCCGACGATTCGTGAGCGCGACACATCTTGTTCGAACGGTGGAACTTCTGACGGAGACAGCACGATGAAACGTTTTATTGGGAAGGCAGCGGCGCTCGCGCTCGTCGGTGTGGTCCTACACGGCTGTGACGGCAATGACAGTCCTCCAGAGGAGCAGAATCCTCCGCCCCCGGAGCCGGAGGAGACACGCGCTCAGGACTCGCGAACGTATACGGTCAACGAGGCGGCCCTGCCTTTCTCCGCCCTTGCCGACGCACCGGAGTCCGATCGCTGGTGGGGGGTCCTCAACGGCAGCGGCTACCGTATCGAGGTACCCAAGAACTGGAACGGCATGCTCGTGATGTATGCGCACGGGTACGCCGGGACCGGGACGACCTTGAACGTGACGACGCCCAGCATCCGGCGTCACCTGCTCGCGAACGGTTATGCGTGGGCCGCGTCGAGCTACTCGAGGAACTCCTATGACGTGCGCGCCGGTGTCGAGGACACCAACGCGCTCGCGCTGGCCTTCACGCGGATCGCCGCCGAGAAGGGCCGTACGCTCGAGGCGCCCAAGAAGCTCTACATCATCGGTCATTCCATGGGAGGACACATCGCCGCCGCCGCGGTCGATGAGGAGAACCTCCAGACCGCCAACAACAAGGTTCGCTACAACGGCGCGGTGCCCATGTGCGGCGTGCTGGGCGACACGGAGCTGTTCAATTACTTCGCCGCCTACCAGACCGCGGCCCAACAGCTCGCGGGCTTCCCGGCCACGAGCTGGCCGGTGACGAACTGGGACCAGCTCCAGCCAGAGGTGAGGGCCGCGCTCTTCACCACCTTCCCCACGGAAGTGACGCCGCAGGGCGAGAAGCTGAAGCAGACCGTCAAGTTCCTGACGGGCGGAGAGCGGCCGATGTTCGACCTCGGGTTCGGTGGCCCCATCGCCAAGGGCATTCAGGACACGGTTTGGGGCACCTTCGGTAGTGACGGCACGGTGGACGGAATCCTCAACAAGGATCTCATCACCACCCGGGACCTCCAATTCCAGCTCGACAACGATGCGGCGGTCTCCGCGGAAGAGCAGACCTTCAATGCGTCGATCTACCGCGTGCAGGGCGATCCCGAGGCCAACAGGCTTCGTCGGGACGGCCTGCGGTGGATTCCGAAGGCGAACGCCCGTATTGGCGTACCGGTGGTCAGCATCCACACGCTGGGCGACCTGTTCGTGCCCTTCAGCATGGAGCAGATCTACAAGCGGAGGGCGGATGCCAATGGCACCTCGCAGTGGCTCGTCCAGCGCGCGATCCGTGGCATCAGCCACTGCGATTTCACCACGGCGGAGCAGGTCGCTGCGTTCGACGCGATGGTGAAATGGGAGCAGGAGGGCATCAAGCCACAAGGCGACGAGGTGCTCGATCCCGCGGTGGTGGCGAGCCCGACGTACGGATGCGCGTTCACCAACAACACGGTGACCGCGGAGGAGGGTCCTGCCTTGGGGCAGCTTCGTGCCTCCCTCGCCGCGGCCTACCCCTGCCCGGCGCCGTGAAGCGGACGGGGCGGATGTCAGAGAGATAGAGAATTGCTCCCGGGTACGTATCATCCGGGCCCATGCATCCTTCTGGCTACCGAGTGCCCCTGCTGCTCCTCCTGGGCTTCCTCGTCGTGGGAAGCCCACTGGGGTCCGCATATGCGGCGAGCGATTTCGAGCGGTATCTCACCGACGCGACACGGCTCTACGAGGAACTCGAATATGAGAAGGCGCTCGAGCAGCTCGCACGAGCCAGGGAGGTGGCTCGGGGTACGGAGGAGGAGATCTCCATCACGCTGTACGAGGGCATCCTCTTCGCCGAGCTCAACAAGTGGGAACAGGCCCGCGCCAGCTTCCTGACGGCGCTCTTGCTGAATCCTCAGGCGAAGCTGCCGGTTCGCGTGTCACCCAAGCTGAGTCGTGAGTTCGAGGCACAGCGGGAACGTGCGCGGCAGGTGCTCGCGAAGAGGACTCCGTCCGCTTCGGCCTCATCCCCTGGCTCCTCGCGGAGCTCCCCTGCGAGCGCGCCTGGCGGGGTGCCCACGGACAGGCCCGAGCAGAAGTCCAAGCAGGGGGCTCGGCTGATGCCTGAAACGCCTCCTGCTCCGACGGGGCTCGTGGAGGTGAGGGAGCCGGCTCGCCGAATACCGGTCGTGCCACTGGTGTTGCTCGGCGCGGGCGTCGTGGCCGCTGGAGCGGGGACCGCGTTCGGCCTGGCGTCTCGTGACCAGGTGGATGCGGCCTGGAGCGCGCGCTACCAGAGCGAGGTGATCTCCCATCAGGCACAGGCGCAGCGAAGCGCGCGCACCGCCAATATCCTGTTCGGCACCGCGGGCGCCGCTGCGGTGGGCGCCCTGGTGTCCTGGTTGCTCTTGCCTTCCCCCGCGGCGCCTTCGTCCGGAGAGACTCGATGAACCGCTCCTGCTTGTGGCTGATGGGACTGCTTCTGCTGTGCTTCGGGTGCACCGTGCCCGACCTGTCGGACTTCGAGGAGGATGGGCCTCGTGCCTGCGACACGTTGCATCCCTGCACTGAGGGCTATCGGTGCCTCGAAGGGGTGTGCATCCTTGACTCCTGTGAGCAGCCTCGCCCCTATTACCTGGACAAAGACAAGGATGGATACGGAGTGGACGGCACATCCTTCGTCGCCTGCGCTTCTCCGAATGACTCCTTCGTCACTCGTACTGGGGACTGTGACGACAACAGTGCCGATGTGCACCCGGGCGCGCAGGAACTCTGCAACAACCGGGATGACAACTGCAAAGACGGGACGGACGAGGGCTTCAATGTGGGCCTCGTGTGTGACAAGCCTGACGGTTGCCAGGGCGCGTGGACCTGCAATGCCGAAGGGACGGAGAGCACGTGTGAGGCGAAAGAGGGCCAGTGGCATCCCGATAAGGACAAGGACGGCAAGGGCTCGAACACGGTCCCGGGCATCACGGCTTGCAAGCAGCCTGAAGGTCACGTGCCTAACGATTTCGACTGCGACGACACCAACGCGCAGCGCTACCTGGGTGCCCCTGAGCTGTGCAACGCGGCGGATGACAACTGCGACGGTGTGCATGACGAGGGGCTCGGCCTGGGCGACAGCTGCGACTTGGGTTCGGGCTGTACGGGCATCAAGGCCTGCGCGGCGGACGGAGGCATCGAGTGCAGCGACGTCACTCCGTCTTTGACCTATTACCCGGACGAAGACCGCGACTCCTATGGGAAGACAGATGCGGGCGTCCTGACCTGCACGCCGGGCGCTGGGTACATCCCCAGGGCCGGCGATTGCAACGACGGCAACCCCTTCACGCACGCGGACGCGCGCGAGCTGTGCGATGGGGAGGATAACAACTGCAACGGTTTGGTGGACGAGGGCGGTGTGTGTCCTGAGGGCGGTGGGAAATGGGTGGACTATTCCTCGGGGCGCGGGGACAGCTGGCGGTCCGTGGCCGTGTGGGGCGATGGGGGGGTGTGGGTCGCCGGAGCCTCTGACACCCTGGCGGTGCGCCGGCCGGGGCAGACGTACTTCGAGAGCCTCACGGGGGTCTGCCCGGGGGCTTCGGATTGGCATTCCGTCTGGGTGGATCCGCGCAATGGGACCGCCGTGCTCGGAGGGTTCAATGGCGCGGTGATGCGGTACGGGCTCGGAACCTCGACATGCGAGAACAATTGGGCCCACGACATGGACACGAATGTGCAGAGCGTCATCGGCGTGCCCTTGCCGGACGGCAACTTCGACATCCATTTCGTCGGTACCAACAGGCAATCCCCATTCCATGGACGCGCGCTTCGGTATACCGGCCCCAGCACTCCTCTCGAGACCAACGTCGTGGCGGAGCCACTCTGGAACGCGCATGGTATCTCGCGGGAGATCCTCTTCGCGGTGGGCGGCTACCTCAATTCCGAGGGGGTGGATGCGCGCATCTACCGCTACAATCCGGACCAGAGCCGCTGGGTTGACGAGAACGTCCAGCACATCCCGGGCATCGTGGACAATCCCCTCTGGGATGTTTGGGTCGTGAACCCGCGGCTGGCCTATGCCGTCGGAGGCGGCGGTAGCGTGCTCATGTGGAACGGCACCTCGTGGAGCCTGCACTCAAAGCCTTCCTCGGAGGACCTGCTCTCGGTGCTCGCTTTCGGAAGGAACTCCGTCTACGTCTCCACGGATGGCGGGAAGCTCTACCGGTACGACGGCAGCTCCTGGCGCGTGGTGCCTGGCATGAACGTCGTGTCCTCCCCCAGTGACCTCGCCGGCACCAGCCCGGAGGACATCTGGGTGGTGAGCTTCGAGGGCTGGCGCCTCCACTGGCCACAATAGAGGCCGAACCACGGCATCCAGGGTTCAGGCCAAACCCAAACAAGTACACGGATGAACAATGAACAAGGTTTCCCAGAGCAGACGTCCGCTGCGCCGCTTCCTCTCCGTCCTGGCCGGGGTGCTGGCCCTCTCCGTGGGAGGCGTGGGCATGGGCGGCTGCATCTTCTCCGCGCCCACGTGGAAGGGGCCCAAGAGCGACCACTTCGATGGCAAGCGCTTCGTCAACCTGGAGCCTCGCGAGCAGCAGGGGAGCGTCCTGAAGTGGCAACTGAACCGCGACCCGGGCCCGTGGACGGAGTGGCACGACGTGCCTCCCGGACCACCACCGCCCGAGCGCGTGGGCCGTGGAGGTCTGCGCGTGACGTTCATCAACCACGCCACGGTGTTGTTGCAACTGGACGGGCTCAACATCCTCACCGACCCCATCTACAGCGAGCGTTGCAGCCCGGTCTCCTTCATCGGCCCCAAGCGGGTCCGGCCTCCAGGCATCCGCTTCGAGGACCTACCCTCCATTGACGCGGTGGTGCTCAGCCACAACCACTATGACCACATGGACATAGCGACCCTGCGGCGGCTCCAGGAGAAGTTCCCCGAGGTGCGCATCTTCGCCGGCCTCGGCAATCGCGCCTTCCTCGAGGACAAGGGCCTGCGCCACGTCACCGAGGTGGACTGGTGGCAGGCGTTTCCTCTGAGTCCCGAGGTGACCCTGGTGAGCGCGCGCACCCAGCACTTCTCCAACCGGGGCCTGTTCGATCGCAACGGGACGCTGTGGACGGGCTACGTCTTCCGAGGGCCGCACGGCACCACGTACTTCGCGGGGGACACCGGCTGGGGCCGGCAGTTCGCCGAGACTCGAGAGCGCTTCGGTCCCATCCGCCTGGCGGTGCTCCCCATTGGCGCCTACAAGCCCGAGTGGTTCATGTCCCCGGTGCACATCTCTCCGCACGAGGCCGTCCGGGCCAGCGTGGACCTGGGCGCGCGCTACAGCGTCCCCATCCACTACGGCACCTTCAGTCTCGCGGACGACGGCGAGATGGAGCCGCTGGAGGACCTGGGGCGCGCCCTAACGGAGCGGGGCGAGACCGCGCCCGAGTGGTGGGTGCTGGGCTTCGGCGAGGGGCGGGACGTGCCGCAGGTGGTGGGGGCCTCCGTCCCCGTACTGCCCGTGACAACTCCGTAGACAAACGCTCTCGGAGCGGGGTCGCGGTCTGAGAAATCCAGAAATCGAGAAGTGAGAAGCTCAGCAGCAAGGTTTGCGCATGTGTGTTTCGCAATCGCTGATCATTCTCGATATTCAAGTTTTATAGGTCTTCATGATTTCCGTCTGGTTTTAGTCTATGAATGCCGAGGCGGTTGGGGGGCGCCGGACCACGGAGGTCGTGCATGAAGACAGTCGGAATGTTTCTGGGGATCGCGCTATTCGCAGCGGCATGCGGAGGTCCCGCGCCGGAGGAAGCGCCAGGCCAGCCGCAGGTGCAGCCCGCGCCGGGGGAAGCATCAGACGTGGGGCAAGATCAGCCGCAGGTGCAGCCCGCGCGCGTGCCTGTGTCTTTCTTCATCCAGACACCGAGCAATGATTGGTGGATGGAGACCCGCGTGACGGCGGATCCAGCTCCAGGGCGGGTCGAGGTGTCGGTGAATGGTGGTGCCTGGACCGCGATGAGCCCTGCCGCCTGGGACGCGAATGTGTGGACGCGCTCGCAGGGGTTCGCCGGCTCGCGCGTGCGGGTGCGCGCCGTGAACAGCGGCGGCACGGCCACCTCGTGCGAGGTGGCCTATCAGCCTGGGATCTCGCTGCCGCTGTGTGCGGCGGACGGCGTGTACCAGACGGACCTCCCCACGGACGCGGGCGTGGACGGCGGCGTGGACGCGGGGACGGATGCCGGCACGGACGCGGGTGTGGACGCGGGGACTGATGCGGGCACGGATGCCGGCACCGACGGGGGGACTCCGGGCGGGGCCGCGGGCTACCTGCATACGCAGGGCGCGCGCATCTACGCGTCCAACGGACAAGAGGTGCGGCTCACGGGCGTGAACTGGTTCGGCTTCGAGGGCCCGTCGCGCGTGCCCTACGGCCTGCATAAGCGCACGCTGGGGAGCCTGCTGGATCAGGTGAAGTCGCTCGGCTACAACATGATTCGCCTGCCCTTCAGCAACGACATCCTGCGCGCGGGCGTGTACCCGAACCCGCTGGACATCAGCTACACGATCAACCCCGAGCTGAATGGGCTCACCTCGCTCGAGGTGATGGACCGCATCATCGCCGCGGCGAAGGCGCGCGGGCTGCGCATCGTGCTCGACCGGCATCGCCCGGACTCCTACAGCCAGTCGGAGCTCTGGTACCGCAACAGCCGCGCCACGGAGGAGCAGGCGTGGATCGACGACTGGAAGATGCTCGCGCGCCGTTACAAGGGTGATCCCACCGTGGTGGGCGTGGACCTGCACAACGAGCCGCACGGCCGCGCCACGTGGGGTGATGGCAACCTCGATACGGACTGGAGGCTCGCCGCCGAGCGCGCGGGCAACGCCATCCTCGCGGAGAACCCGAACCTGCTCATCATCGTGGAGGGCATCGAGATCTACCAAGGCAACTGGTACTGGTGGGGCGGCAACCTGCGCGGTGCGCGCGACTTCCCGGTGCGGCTGAACGTGGCGGGGCGCGTGGTGTACTCGACGCACGACTACCCGGAGAGCGTCTACGGGCAGCCCTGGTTCCAGAACAAGCCGTCCACCGGCTACCCGGCCAACCTGCCGGGCGTGTGGGACGCCACCTGGGGTTTCCTGGTGAAGGAGAATCGCGCTCCGGTCTTCGTGGGTGAGTTCGGCACGAAGCTGCTGATTGACTCCGACCGCCAGTGGCTCCAGACGCTCTCGAGCTATCTCAAGGGCAACGGGATGAGCTTCTCCGTCTGGTCGCTCAATCCCAACTCGGATGATACCGGGGGCGTGCTCCAGGATGACTGGACGACGGTGCAGCAGGGGAAGCAGACGCTGATCGCTCCCGCGCTCGCCCCGCTCATCCCGTAGCAACCGGCGGAAGGGGAGCCCCTGTGCATGTCGCGGGGGCTCCATCAGATTTCGACCGAATCGTGACACGGCGCATGAACCTGGATGGGTGACCGTCCGCCCCCGCGCCTCCGGGCGCAGGGGAGAACACATGCGTAGATGGATGGGCCCTGTCGTCGGTGCACTGACCGCGTGCTTCTTGCTTGCCGCGGGGTGTGGACAGGAAGAATTTGACGGAATCGACACGGAGTTTGGGCGCTCCATCGGAGCCTGGGAGCTGACAGGCGCGCAGAGCACGTCATTCCAGGACGGGGTGTCTCCGTCTTCGAGCTACGCGGGCACCCGCGACTCGATGATCGAGGAGGAGAACCCCGACACCAACAACGGTGGCGACACCAGCATCTCGGCGAGCGGCGACACGCCCGCGGGGAGCGGCAACGAGAACTACATCCTGTTGCAGTGGGACGTGTCGAGCATCCCCGCGAATGCGGTTGTCCGCTCCGCGTCGATCGTTGTCACGGTGTCCGACAAGGCGGATCAGACCTACGACTTCTACGAGCTGACGCGCGCGTGGACCGAGAGCCAGGTCACGTGGGAACAGGCGGACAGCAGCCATGACTGGGCCTCGAATGGCGCGGATGGCAGTGGCGATCGGGACACGACCTCGCTGGGCTCCATCCGGGCATCCTCGACGGGGACGTACACCGTGACGCTGAACGCGAGGGGCCTCGCGGTGGTGCAGAAGTGGGTGTCCACGCCCTCCAGCAACCACGGGGTCATCATCGCCAACAAGGACAACGACAACCGGCTGGAGATCCGCTCGAGTGAGTATTCCACTCGTTCCTCCCGCCCGAAGCTGACGGTGACCTGGGAGCTGCCCGGCTCGGACGGCGGTACGGATGCGGGGACGTACAAGGGCACCTGCGATGGCTCGGGCGGGGTGTGGATCGACGCCACCCACTTCCTGAACTTCAACGACGAGTCCCAGTCCGCGCGCATCTTCACCCAGGGGGCGACTGCCTCCTCGGTCCAGAGCAAGGACTTGAGCAGCGCGCTGGGCCTCTCGTCCTCGGACGAGGCGGACTTCGAGGACGCCGCTCGCGTGGGCAACCGCATCTACGTGACTGGCTCCCAGGCGCGGAACAAGGACGGGGAACTCGAGACCTCGCGTTACAAGTTCTTCGCCATTGATATCTCGGGCACGGTGCCCGCTGTCTCGCTGCAGGTCGCGGGGACGTACTCGAACCTGCTGAAGGACATGCTGGATGCGTCCAACTGGCTCAATCCGAACACCTCGGTCATCTCGCTGCTGAATGAGCGCTCACAGTTGTCCGTGGGCACGGTGGCGGAGCTGGCGCCGAAGTTGAATGGAACCAACGTCGAGGGGCTGGCGGCACTGCCTACTGGTGAGCTGGTGATTGGCTTCCGCAACCCGCAGTCTGGCTCGAGTGCGCTGATGGTCACGCTGACCAACCCGGACGCGGTGGTCGCGGGGTCCAGGGCGAAGTTCGGTCAGGTCATCCTGGTGAATCTGGGTGGGTACGGCATCCGGGGCCTGGCGTGGTCGGAGGCGCATCAGGCGATGCTGATCCTCAGCGGACCGCATGACGAGAGCAGCGGGCCGTTCGCCCTCTGGAAGTGGAGCGGCAATGCGAGCAGCGCGCCGGTGAAGGTGAGGGATTTGTCCGCGCCGTCGAACTCCGCTCCGGAGGCGGTCATCCCGTACCCCGGCTCGAAGGACGTGCAGGTCGTGTTCGACATGGGCTCGAACCTGATCAACGGGACGTCCTGCAAGGACGTGTCGTCCTCCAGCCAGTACTTCAGCGACGTGATCGTTCGCGTGGACTGAGCAGGGGACGTTCAGCTCGGAGCGGTGAGGCGGTCCAGCACCAGCCCGAGGAAGTCACTCTCGCCGCGGAAGGCCCACCCCAGGTGGGTCTTGCACGCGGCGCACAGGGCGAGCTGCCAGACGAAGCCTGGGAACCAGCTCGCCTCCGCGGTGGGAGGGCCGATGACGAGGCAGCCCTCGGCCCGAGCGAAGCAGCCGAAGTGGAAGACGAACCCAGACGGGTTGGCGCGGGTATGGGCATGGCGGCCGTTGACCGTGGTGCGGTCTCGCTCACGCGTGATGACGTGGCCGCAGCGTGCGCAGCACAGCGGCGTCTCAGGGGCGCGAGACTCGGTCTCCTCCTCGGACTGATGGGCGGGCGTGACCTCGGCGGGGGCGGCAGGAGTGCCCTTGAGCCGTCGTGTTCCTGGGAGTGGCCATGTTCCTGGGATGTGATTCATGGCACGGGGACTCTCCTCGCATGCTCTTGCCCATGTGCGTGGCCGGATGCAAGGCCGCTCCCTCGTGGTATGTCCGCCGTGCGAGTGGGAGGACGGTCGCTTGGCGGAAAACGTTCACGTGCCACTGGAGGTCTCCGGAGTCACCAAGGTGTACCCCGGTGGCATCCAGGCGCTCGACCAGGTCAGCTTCCGGATTGCGCCGGGTGAGCGGGCCTGCCTGCTAGGCCCTAACGGCGCGGGGAAGACCACTCTCATCCGCCTGCTCACCGGTGCGCTCCGGCCCTCGTCCGGACGGGTGAGCCTCTTTGGGCTCGGCGTCGAGGACCCTGACTTCCTTGGGGCCAAGCGGCGCGTGGGCATCGTCCCCCAGTCTCCGGGCATGTACCGGGACCTCTCGGTGGACGACTACCTCCAGTTGGTACGTGACCTGTACGGCAGTGGGAACATCGCCGAGGTGGTGGAGGCCTTTGGCCTCGGACCCTTCCGCGCGCGGAAGATGGCGGAGCTGTCCGGAGGGATGCAGCGCCGGCTGTCGATGGCCGCCGCGCTCGTGTCCTCGCCGGAGGTGTTGTTGCTGGACGAGCCCACGGTGGGGTTGGACCCCGTCGCCACGCGCGAGGTGCACACCTTCCTGCGCAAGGTGATGCCTGGACGCACGGTGCTGCTGTGCACGCACAACCTGGCCGAGGCCGAGGCGCTCTGCGAGAGCGCGATCATCCTTCGCCAGGGCCGGGTGTTGCTGCACGAGCGCATCGCCACCCTGCGCCAGCGCATCCAGCCGGTGCTCGTGCTGCGCGCGGCCCAGGGTCCCGAGCGGTTGATGGAGGCGCTCGTCGCGCAGGGTCACGCACCCACGCGTGAGGAGGACGCGGTGCGCGTGCACGTGGCGGACGCGGTAGCCCAGGCGCCCGAGTTGTTGCGCCGGCTGCTCGCCACGGGCCTCGAGGTCTACGAGTGCCGCGTCGTCACTCCAAGCCTTGAGGACCTCTTCCTGGACGTGGTGGGGGCGAACGATGCTCGAGCGTGAGGTGCGCATCCTCTTTCGCAAGGAGTGGCGCCAGTTGCTGCGCAGCCGCGGCGCGATGGTGTCGGCGCTGCTGCTGCCGATGATTTTGCTGGTCATTGTTCCGGGGCTGCAGATGGTCGGGTTGAAGACCGGGATGTCGAAGCCGGTGAACCTCCCGTCCGGGGTGGAGTTGCCCCCGGGGCTCCGGGAGTTCACGCAGGACCCCATGTCGATGATGCGGGGCATGCTGGTGCCGTTCATCGCGCTCGGCGGGCTCATCGTGCCCTCGGTGACGGCCAGCTACATCCTCATCACCGAGCGCGAGTCGCGCACGCTCGAACTGCTGGTGGCGCTCCCGGTGCGCGTGGGGCAGATACTTCTCGCCAAGCTGCTGGCCCTGCTCGCGCTGGCGTCTGCCGTGACGCTGGCGCTCTTCTCCATCGACGCGGTGCTGATTCTCGGGTTGGGCATTGGCTCGCCCGGCTTCGTGTTGGCGCTCCTGGTGATGCTGCTCACGGCGATGGCCTTCTCCACCACTACCGCGCTGCTCGTCAGCCTGCTCGCGCGCGACTTCCGCACGTCCAACAACATCAACGGGCTGCTGATTGGCCCGACCATCCTCGTGTGCTTCGCCGTCATGCTGGTGGTACCGGGCCCTGTCCTCACCGCGCTGCTGCTCGCGGCGTTGTTCTCGGCGGGGGCGGCGGTGGCCACCTTCGTGGCGTTGAAGGTCATCACCTTTGAGCGGCTGCTACGCTGAGCCCCATCCTGGAGACCCATGCTCCCGACTCTCATCACTGACCTGCACATTGAGCCGCTGGACCTTGCTCTCACCGAGCCCTTCGCCATCGCCACGGGTGCTCCCGACATGGCGAACAACGTGCTGATTCGCCTGACGCTGGCGGACGGGACGGTGGGTCTGGGCGAGTCGGCGCCCCTCACTGCTGTGTCCGGTGAGACGCAGGCGAGTACGCTCGAGGCCATCGCCTCCGTCCGCGAGGCGCTGCTGGGGCGGGACGCGCGGAGCTGGCGCCCCATTGGAGCGTGGCTCGGTGAGGCCCTTCCGAGTGCTCCCTCGGCGCGCTGTGGCATTGAGCTGGCGCTGCTGGATGCGCTGGGCCGTCATTACCGGATGCCGCTGTTCGCCTTCTTCGGTGGGGCGGGCACCGGGCTGGACATCGACATGACGGTGACGGCCGGTGACGAGGCGCATGCGGCCTCCTCGGCCCGGTCCATCATCGCGAGGGGCATCCGTACCCTCAAGGTGAAGGTGGGCGCGCGCTCGCCGGAGGAGGATGTGCGGCGCATGGTGGCTGTCCGCCGGGAGGCGCCCGAGGCGCGGTTGTTCGCGGACGCCAACGGCGGCTACACCGTGGCGCAGGCGCGGACCTTCCTCGCGGGGCTGGAGGCGGCGGGCATCCCCCTGGCGCTCTTCGAGCAGCCTGTGCCTCGCGAGGACTGGGAGGGCATGGCCGAGCTGACCCGCTCGTCTCGGGTGCCCGTGTGTGCGGACGAGTCGGCCCGCACCGTGAAGGACGTGGTGCGCCTGGTGCGCGAAGGGGGCGCGCACGGTATCAACCTCAAGCTGATGAAGAGCGGCGTGGTGGAGTCGCTGGCCATGTGGAACCTGGCGCGCGCCCACGGGATGGAGTTGATGATGGGCGGCATGGTGGAGAGCACGCTGGCCATGAGCAGCGCGGCGCACTTCGCGGCCGGGTTGGGCGGCTTCGACTACGCGGACCTGGACACGCACCTCTTCATCCGAGAGCACTCCTTCCGCGGCGGCCTGCGGATGCAGGACGGGCGGGTGGACATCGGGCATGTCCAGGCGGGCCACGGGGTGGATCTCGGCTGAGCGCACTGGGCGCCTCGGGCCTCTGTGCCAAGGAGGTGCGCACCGGCGGTGAATGCCGGCCGGGGGAGGCACCACACATGTTGGACGCACTGGTGGTGGGAGCGGGCCCGACGGGCCTGACGACAGTCGCGGAGCTGGCGCGGTATGGCCTGCGGTGCCGCGTCGTGGAGCAGCTCGAGAAGTCCTCGCTGCTGTCACGTGCGCTGGCGGTGCAGGCCCGCACGCTCGAGGTTGGGTACGTGGGGCACCGCGAGAGGCCCATCGAGCCGAAGCGGCTCGAAGCGGAGCTCTCGCGGCGCTTAGGTCCGCCGGGGGCGAGCGACGAGAAGCGTGTCGTGGGGTGAGCCCGCGTCTCAGTCGCCGGCGAGAGAGAACTGCCAGTGTCCGTTGGACAGGATGCCGAGGCGCAGGCCCAGGTAACCCGTCCCCTGGCGACGCATCTCGGCGAGCTGCTTGGGCGGGTACACCGCCTCGACGGCCTTCCAGTCCTCATCTGTCGCGTTCTCACGATGCACGGACGGCCAGACGTAGAGGTCGCCGAGCTTGGCGTAGGGGAGGTTGAGCAGCTTCACCATTTGAGCGAGCACGGGCTGTCCGCGGCTCGTCTCGAGCTCGCGCCAGTAGCCGGCCACGTCCGTCACGTCGCCGAAGCTGGCCTTGAAGCCCATGTCCTTCTCGCGGGTGAGGGCGGCGAGGCCCTCGTAGTCGCAGGCCACGGCGGCGGCGATGATGCGGCGGCGCATCGAGTCGACCGCTTCGGGCACGGGCGGCTGGGTGGGCTTCGGCTCGGGGCTGAGGTTGCTCGCCGAGCAGCGCGCGGTGGGTGCTCCGCTGGTTCCGGCATCCGTCTGCGCGGTAGCACCGGTCCCCGCGTCCGGAGCGATGGCGCCCGCGTCAGGGACAGCGGCCTCCGTACCGCGAGAGGTCACGGGAGCGCCGGCATCCACCGGAGTCGCGGGAACGGTGGTGGGTTTCGTGCAGGACAGCAGCAGTGAGCAGATGAGTGGGACGAACCTTTTCATGTCGGGCACGTTGTAGCCCATTCGACTCCAGTTGCTAGTGCTGGCGGAGCTCGCCCTCTTCTTGCTCGTTACTCAGGTTTCGGCCGGACGAGGTGGCCCAGCGAGAACTCCTTCCCATCGAGGAAGAAGACCTTGTCGGGCTGGAACCCGATGACGGACAGATTTCGCAGACTGGCGCCCTCGGGCATTGGCAAGCTCCCCAGCACGGTCTGACCGGAGATCACGACGAGCTCGGCCTTGGACCTGGGAGCTCCCATCCAACGTTCATGCTGGTCTCCCAATATGAGCGTGTTTCGCTCACCGCCCGCCCCCACGAACACGTCCGTTCCTACCAGATTGCCTCCTCCCTTCAGTGGAAGGCGATCCGCGAGGCGATTCTCTACCAGCTCGCCGAGGAGGGACTGTGGGTCCGTGCCGTGCTTTGCGGCAATCGCTGCCAGCGCTTGTTCTGCCTCATCCACTGCTAGCGATGCGGTCGGACGCCCCGCTGTGTATGCCATGGCGCCTCCCATGGCGATGCCCACCAACGCACTTCCCGCGAGCACCCCGACCAGGCACTTGTCTAGACGTTTCATTTTTCCTCGGTAGGTGAATTGGCAACGTGTCGATTGCCATTTCAACGCCTGTGGCTCGCCGACGGTTTCATCTATGTGCTTCCGTGCGTCGGGGCTTTGTCCGCCGGAGACTCGTTGCCAGCCCTGCCACCCAGCAGTGTGCGCCAGGCGGTGGCCAACAGGATGATGGTGCCGCCCACGAGCGCCCAGGGACCGGGCCGCTCCCCGGCGAAGAGGAAGGCCCACACGGGGTTGAGCACCGGTTCGAGCAGGATGAGGAGCGAGGCCTCCACCGCGGGCGTCTCGCGCAGGCCACGCTGGAAGAGCGAGTAGGCCATGCCGAGCTGGAACACACCGAGGAAGACGAGCAGTCCGATGTCGACGGGAGTGGGCTTGGGGCCCTCGAGCGCGGGCAGCAGGACGCTGACGCCGGCGATGAAGTTGCCCCACACGAGCACCGAGGAGCCCTCGTCGCCCACGGCGCGCAGCCCGAGGATGCACAGGGCGAAAGTGAGGCCCGAGCCCAGTGCGATCATGTTGCCCCAGAACTGACCGGGGTTGAGCTGATCGAGGAAGAAGAGGCTCAACCCGAGCAGGAACACGGGCACGGCGGCCAGCTCACTGCGTGAGGGTCGCTCGCGCAGCAGGAGCGGGGATAGGAGCAGCACGTAGAGCGGTGCGGTGTCCTGCAGGAAGATGGCGTTGGCGGAGGTGGTGAGCTTGTTGGCGATGATGAATGACACCACCGTGACGGCATAAGCCACCGACGCCGCGAGCCCTCTCCGGGACGGGAGCCGGCGGCCAGCGGGGATGGCAAGCGCGAGCACCAGGGCCGCGATGAGGGAGCGGCCGGAGGCGAGCTGCCACGCCGACAGGGTAGAGAGCTTCACGGCGGCGCCGGCGGTGGACCAGAGCACGGCGGCCGCGAGGAGGTAGAGGCGAGAGCGGAGCATGGGAGGCGCGGGTGACTCATATTCCGGTCGCCCAGGGAACGCCACAGCGCCCTCCAAGCCCGCGGCACTCTTCACCTCTGATTAACAGCCTATGAATCGCCTGGGCCCTGGTGCTCAGCGGGGCTGGGGCGTACCTCTCGTGGTGTCCCCGAGTACTCGCCTCGATGTAACGGAGCCCTGCCTGCCCATGCGGACTTGTCCAAGTCCACGGATGGCACGCTCTGGCTACCCGCACCGCCGCCACCTACCCACCATGAAACCGAGGACGGACATGAAACTGCTTGCTGCAACGCTCGTCTCTCTGCCACTGCTCGGTATGGCAGTCGCCCAGGCCAACCCGAAGGCCACGGCCGCCGATGCAGGCGCTCCCTCGGCCGCCACACGCGAAGGCCCGCAGGCCCTGCGCATCACACGCAGCGGCACGCAGCCCTCCGCCAAGGGGCCCGCCGAGAGCTTCACCGGCGCCGTGCGCGTCGACCCACTATTCCAGGCGAACGCCCCCGCGCGCGCCGCGGGCGCCTCCGTCACCTTCGAGCCTGGTGCCCGCACCGCGTGGCACACCCACCCGCTGGGGCAGACGCTCGTCGTGACGGCGGGCGTTGGCCGGGTGCAGCAGTGGGGTGGCGCCGTCGAGGAGATTCGTCCAGGGGACGTGGTGTGGATTCCGCCCGGCCAGAAGCATTGGCACGGCGCCTCGCCCACTACTGCCATGACCCACATCGCTATTCAGGAGGGGCTCGACGGCAAGGTCGTCGAGTGGATGGAGAAAGTCACCGACGCGCAGTACGGCGCCCGTCCCTGAAAGGAGCCGAAAGCAGATGAGCTTCCACTTCCCGCGCGCCATAGAGAACGGCGTGACGCAGGAGGAGCTCGTCGAGCTCATCACCCACCTGGCCTTCTACGTCGGCTGGCCCAACGCCATGTCCGCCATCACGCGCGCCAAGGAGCTGCTTGGGAACAAGCAGCCCTGAGCTCGTTGGGTGAGCTGCGGAATTCAATCCGACAGCTCATCCTTTCGCCGATCACAGCCCGGTCATTCGCTCCAGTCTTTCTGGATACCGGGCCCCTTGTACCGGGATCTTCGCGGCGGCGCTGTTGATGTCACGGAGATCATCGGGAGTCAGTTCGATCGCGGCGGCTCCATTGTTCTCGTCCAGGCGGTTCAGCTTCGTAGTCCCCGGGATTGGAACAATCCACGGCTTCTGGGCGAGCAGCCAGGCCAGCGCTATTTGAGCAGGAGTCGCCTTCTTCCTTTTCCCAATCTCGCCAAGCAGCTCCACCAAGGCCTGATTCGCCTTCATTGCCTCCGGCGTGAATCGAGGAATGGTGCTGCGGATGTCGGAACTGGCGAAGGTGCTGCCTTCGGTGATCTTGCCCGTGAGGAAGCCCTTGCCCAGAGGGCTGAAGGGAACGAAGCCGATCCCGAGCTCCTCGAGGGTCGGCAGCACTTCTGCTTCAGGGCCTCTCGTCCACAGCGAGTATTCACTCTGGACGGCGGTGACCGGCTGGACCGCGTGTGCACGACGGATCGTCTTCGCTCCTGCTTCAGAGAGGCCGAAGTGCTTCACCTTGCCCTCGCGAATCAGGTCCTTCACCGCCCCCGCCACGTCTTCGATCGGCACGTTCGGGTCGACCCGGTGCTGATAGAACAAATCGATGACCTCGACCTTGAGTCGCTTGAGCGAGGCCTCGGCTACCTCCTTGATGTGCTCTGGCCGGCTGTTCAGACCGCCGCGATTCACCCCCGTCTCCGGGTCGATGTCCCAGCCGAACTTGGTGGCGATCACCACTTGCCCACGGAAGGGAGCGAGCGCTTCGCCCACGAGTTCTTCGTTCCTGAAAGGACCGTAGACTTCGGCGGTGTCGAAGAAGGTGACGCCACGTTCGACGGCCGTTCGAATCAGAGAGAGCATCTCCTGCTTGTCTGCAGCCGGGCCGTAGCCGCCGCTCATTCCCATGCAGCCGAGCCCAATGGCCGAGACTTCCAGGTGACTGCTTCCGAGTTTGCGCTTCTGCATTGTTCCTCCTCGTTCCTCCGTGGCTGACGCAACAGAGGTACGCCCCGGTCCCGTCAAGGACTAGTGGAGTGTCCGCGAAGTTTTTGGACATAGTCGCGGGGGGCTGAATAACTCCGGTGGATGAGGAGACGCCCCCCACGACTCATCCACCTCTCGCCCGAAGAGGTGACGTACCTCGAGCAACTGGTGCGAGACGGACGTACCGAGCAACGCATCGCCCGGCGGGCGCGCATCCTGCTGGAGATGGCTGACCCAGCCACCATCGTCTCGGAGTTGGCCGACCGACTCGGCCAGGACCGCAGGACCATCTGGGCACTGTGTCGTCGCTTCGAAGCTCTCGGCGTGGATGTAGTGAAGGACTCCTACCGCCCCGGGCGACCGCGGGAGCTTTCCCCCCCTCCAGCGAGTCGAGGTAGAGCGCCTGGCGTGCAGTGAGCCGGCTGGAGTAGGGCTGCACATGACCCACTGGTCCACGCGTAGTCTGGCGCGTGCTGCTCGCCTGAAGGGTATCGCCCCCGCCATTTCACACTCCACGGTAGCTGTCATCCTTCGGGATGCCGCCCTGCAACCGCATCGCTCCCGGTACTGGAAGACACCGACTCCTGATGACGCCTTCCGCCACCAGGCCGCGCAGATTCTCTGGTGTTACGAGCAGGCCCAGAGGCTGGCCGCACGAGGTGAGGTGGTTTTGTGCCTGGACGAGAAGCCCAACATCCAGGTGCTGGAGCGTAACCATCCCTCGCGCTCGACGAGGCCTGGGCTCATCGAGAAACAAGAGTTCGAGTACACACGGCACGGCACGGTGAACTTCCTGGTGAAGTTGGTGGTGCATACCGGCCAGATGCGGGGCTGGTGCCTGGAGCGCAACGACGGCGCTTGCCTGCGAGCAGTGCTCCCCCAACTGCTTGGGGACCACAGCGACGCGCACCGCATCCACCTCATCTGGGATGGAGGTTCCAGCCACGTCGCCCGGGAGACTCTCGACTTCCTGTACAGCAACTACCCTCATGTCCGGGTGCTCTTCACGCCCGCTCACGCCTCCTGGCTCAACCAAGCCGAATTGCTGCTGCGCGCCTTCGCAGCGCACTACCTGCAGCGGGGAAGCTGGGCCAACCGTGACGAGCTCATCGAGCACCTCGACGCCAGCTGGCCCGAATACAACCGCCTCTACGCCCACCCGTTCACCTGGTCGTGGACTCGCTCCAAGATGCACGAGTGGGTGGATCGCCGCCTCTTGTGACTATGTCCAAAAACTTCGCGGACACTCCACTAGGTGCCAGGGAACAAATGGGCTCTGAATCCCTGCTTAACAATGGAGCTCGAGACAGGCGTCAGGGTCTCGAAGGGACGCAGCTCGAGGAGTCCGCTCCTCCCGCCACCGCGAGGTCCGTCGTAGGCGCGTTGGCCGGGCGGACGTGAGAGGAGAACCGCAGGTTCAGGTCCTCCACCGAATCCTCCTTCAACAGCCTGGTGTCGGAGAAGTAGTCCATCGACATTAGCCATGGGGCCCGGTTGCCCTGGCGCGGCAACGCGTTGACAGCGCGCTGCACGTACCCGGCGCCGAAGTCGAGCAGCGGCCGAGTCGGCATCGCCGGGTCGTTCTGTACGGGGCTGCAGATGGTGTGGCCGTGGGCATCCATGTGCGCGAGCAGGCGGCAGAAGTGCTCGCACAGCAGGCCGATCTTCAACGTCCAGGACGCGTTGGTGTAGCCGATGGCGACCGCGAAGTTCGGCACATCGTTGAGCATCATGCCCCTGAAGACGACCTTGTCGGGCAGGTGCACCGGCACTCCGTCGACGGTCAGCGCGATGCCGCCGAGCGCCAGCAGGTTCAGCCCGGTGGCGGTGATGATGATGTCGGCCTCGAGCTCCCGGCCCGACTTCAGCTGGAGGCCCCGCTCGGTGAAGGTCTCGATGTGGTCGGTGACCATCGACGCGCGACCGCTGCTGATGGCCTTGAAGAGGTCCGCGTCCGGGACGGCGCACAGCCGCTGGTCCCACGGGTTGTAGGGCGGGTTGAAGTGCTCGTCGACCGGATAGCCCTTGGGGAGTTGCTTGGCGGTGACGTAGCGGATGAAACGCCGGGCCGCACGCGGGTAGCGCTGGCAGAAGCTCCAGACCAGACGCTGCTTGGCGATGTTCTTGAGCCGCGTGAGCGCGTGAGCCCAGTTCGCCGGGAGGAGCTTTCGCAGGAGCTTCGCGATCGCGTCCTCGGAGGGAATGGGCAGGATATAGGTGGGCGTGCGCTGCAGCATCGTCACGTGCGCCGCCGCTTCGGCCATCGACGGCACCAGGGTCACGGCGGTGGCGCCGCTCCCGATGACGACGACACGCTTGCCGGCGTAGTCGAGCTCCTCGGGCCAGTGCTGCGGATGGATGATCCGGCCTTGGAAGCGCTCGGTTCCCTCGAACCGGGGGGTGAACCCCTGGTCGTAGCGGTAGTAGCCACTGGCGCAGAATATCCACCGGCACGAGAGCTTCGTGCGCTCGCCGGTGTCGGTGCGCTCGACGTCGACAACCCATCGCGCATCCGCGCTGGACCAGGCCGCACCGTGCACCTTGTGGTGGAGTCGAATCTTGGGGTCGATCCCATTCTCGGCCGCGGTCTCGCGCAGGTAGGCGAGGATGGCATCCGCGCCGGCGATCGCCTTGTCGCTCGTCCACGGTTTGAATGCGTACCCGAACGTGTGCAGGTCCGAGTCGGAGCGGATGCCGGGATAGCGGAAGAGATCCCACGTGCCGCCGGTCGCACCCCGGGCCTCGAGAATGGCGTACGACTTCGAGGGATGCTCCCGCTGCAGGTAGTAGGCGGCACCAATCCCCGAGATGCCGGCGCCGATGATCAACACGTCGACATGTTCGGGAGGAGCTGCGGCGAGCGTGAGGGTCATGGGGGGCTCCATTGCTCTGTCGGAGAGGAAGGACGCCTCGGTGAGCGCGCCCGGACCTCGAAATGACTCGAGGATGGTGAAAGCGAGGCACTGGAGCAAGGTGCGGACTGCACCAAAATGAACTAGGAATGGTGCAACATGCACCGTCGACAAGGCAGGTCGGGCTCGCGGCAGCGCCCCTCGGAGCGGGTGCGCGAGTTGATGCGCCTGGGGGCCGAGAGGGCCCTGAACGCGCCACCTCAGTGGCTCGAGGAGCTCGACGAGGCGACGCTGTCACCCGAGAACATGAAGGTCATCGCGGAGGACCCGGTCCTCGCGGCGGCGACGCGCAGAACGAGCCGCGCGAACCTCATCCACTGGGCGGCGGCGAACGTGCGTGACCCAGGTGCGCCCGTCGCGGCGAACCTCAGCGCGGAGGCGCTCGGCATCGCACGCGACCTCGTGCGCCGTGGAATCAACGAGGCCGCGCTGAACGCCTACCGCACCGGGCAGAACGCGGCCTGGCTCCGGTGGATGTCCATTGCCTTCGAGCTGACCTCCGACCCGGACGAGCTGCGCGAGCTGCTCGACGTATCGGCCAGGTCCATCTCTTCGTTCATCGACGCGACGATTGCGGGCATCTCCGCCCAGATGAGCGCGGAGCGCGACGAGCTCACCCGCGGCACCACCCACGCCGAGCGCCGCGAGGTCGTCGCGCTCATCCTCGACGGTGCGCCCATCTCCCCCCAGGTCGCGGCACAGCGCCTCGGGTACAAGCTCGACCAGCTCCACCGCGCTGCCATCGTGTGGAGCGAGGAAGCTGGGTCGGACCCCGGCTCGCTGGAAGGTGCGGCCGACGCCCTGGCCCGCGCGTCCGGCGCGCAACGCCCCCTCACCGTCGTCGCCAGCGTGGCAACCCTGTGGGTGTGGCTGCCGGGAGGAGCTGAACCGGACCTCGAGCAGGTGCGCTCATCGACCCAGCGGCTGCCGGGCGTTCGTATCGCCATCGGCTCCACGGGCCGCGGAGTCGAAGGCTTTCGTCGCAGTCACCTCGACGCCCTCGACACCCAGCGCATGCTCGCACGCCTGGGGGCTGAGCAGCACATCGCCACCTTCGACATGGTCCGACTCGTCTCTCTGGTCACCCAGGACACCGAAGGCGCGGACCAGTTCGTCAAGCACACCCTCGGTGACCTGGAGACAGCCAGCCCGGAGCTCCAGAACACCCTCCTGACGTTCCTCAACGAAGGGTGCAACGCCGCCCGCACGGCGGCCCGTCTCCACACCCATCGCAACACGCTGCTGCGCCGGCTTCTCCGTGCTGAGGAGCTTCTGCCGAGGCCGCTCAAGCACAACCGCGTGCACGTTGCCGTTGCGCTCGAGGTGCTCCGCTGGCGGAAGAGCGTCAGATGACGGACGGCCCGAGCTCAGCGGCATGCAGTCTGTGGCCGGGGACTCAGGCGCCCAGGAAGCGCCGGTACCGGGCCTCGACGGCCATGTAGACGGCGTAGGCGACGAGTCCCGCGGCGGTCAGCGCCAGCAACACCGCTCCGTAGGGCTGGGATGCGAGCGACTCGAGGGCTCCATCCAGCCCGCGGGCCCGCTGGGGATTGGCAGTGAGCGCCGCCTGGACGAGGAACACGCCCATCAGCACGAAGATCAAGCCTCGCGCGAGGATGCCCAGCTTGGAGATGCGCACGGCCCACTCGGCCTGCTGCGGGCGCAGCTCGTCCAGCCGGAGCTTCTTGCGGAACTTCTCCTTCCACGCCTTGTAGATCTGCCAGCCGCCCATGCCGGCGATGACGAGCCCCACGACGGCGACCAGGGCCTGACCGAAGGGTTTCTCCATCAACCGGGCTGTCCAGGACTGGGCGCTCTGGTCTCCATGGGCGCCGCCGCCTCCGGTGCCGAGCACCAGTTGGAAGGCCGCCACCGCGAGCGCGGTGTAGATGCCGGCGCTGATGAGATAGCCGGCTCGCACGACAAGACCCTTGGCGTTGGTGCCCTTGCCGTCCGGGTCCATCCAGGCCTGCACCACGCGCCAGAGCACGTAGCCCACCAGGCCCACCGCCACCACGGCGAGCAGGGCCTTGCCCCAGGCGCCCTGGGCCAGTGTGGCCAGTGCTCCGTGGGTATCGGTCGTCTTTCCGCCGGAGCCGATGGCGACCTGGAGCGCGAGCACGCCAATCACCGCGTACACCACGCCCTTGGCCAGATAGCCCAGGCGGGCCAGCCGCTCCGTCCAGGGGTTGTGCATCGTCTCCGCCCCGAGCTGGTCTCCCCGCTGTTTCAACTCCGACGCCTTCCGGCCGATCTCGTTCGCCATGGTCCCCTCCCACTGCACCGCGGGGCCGGAGCCATTGTCCGGAGGTGCGGTGCGTTTCGCGGAAGGTAGGCACACGCGGCGGCGCGTTTCAGGGAGCGCCTGCCTGGTTGTATGGCCTTCGGGCCACTATCCAGGGCCCTACGGTGCGGTGCCGAACGTGAAGCGGCTGAGCACCGGGTAGTGGTCCGTGGTGGTGCTCTTGTACGACGGGATGGGGATGTCGATGTCCGGGCGAAGGACCCGGGTCGAGTTGTTGACGTAGCTCATTCGCAGCTCGTCGCTGATGAGCTGGTGGTCGATGAAGTCCGGGTAGCTCACCGTGCTTCGCTGACCCGCGAGCGACAGGGGCTGGGTGACGAAGGTGTAGTCCGCCGGGTCATCCAGGAAGTTCTGGAAGGGGGTCGGCAGGAAGCCGCCGCTGCTGGAGGCGACAATGGACTGGTCCACATCATCGTTCCAGTCGCCCAGCACGATGAACGGCGTGTTCGGCAGCTGCGTGTCCAGGTAGCTTTTGAGCGCCTGGGCCGCGGCCTGGCGGCGGTCGTAGGACTCCGTGCTGGAGTCTGTTTGCGCCTTCATGTGCATCACGATGGCCACCAGGTCCATGCTTGCTCCGCCCTGCGTGATGCGCAGGTCCACACGCAGGGGCGGCCGTCCGGCGAAGTCGTAGTTGCTCGAGGTCAGGATGATTCTCGCGTCCCGCACGCTGACCACGTCCGGGCGGAAGAGGATGCCGACCTTCTGCTCGTCGTCTGCGTAGGAGAAGGAGCCGTTCAGGACGCGCGAGTCGTCATTGGCCATGAAGCCGTCGTAGCCGAGCGACTGCTTCAGCGCGTTGAACTCCGTGGCGTCCACCAGCTCTTGCAGGCCCCAGAAGTCGGCGCTGGCGCTGAGCATGACCTTCCGCACGTTGTCGAGCTGCAGTGCATCGTTCGAGGGGCTTTTGCTCGGGTCGCCGAACCACGCCAGGTTCCAGTTCCCCACGTTGAAGCCCGTCTGCCGTCCCGGGAGGACATTCAGGTTGAGTGTCCTCGACGCCTGCGCGCCATGGAGGTCCTGCACGCTCACGACGGGGGCGTAGGTCCCTGACTGCACCGGCACGCCCGTGAGCTGACCGTCCTCGTTCAGCGAGAGCCCCGCGGGCAGTGTCCCGCCCGCCAGGGCCCAGCGCATGGGCCCCTTGCCTCCACTGACCTCGAGCTGAGCTGTGTACGACTCGCCCACCGTGGC
Source organism: Archangium minus (assembly GCF_044360475.1). Lineage (NCBI taxonomy): Bacteria > Pseudomonadati > Myxococcota > Myxococcia > Myxococcales > Archangiaceae > Archangium > Archangium minus. The sequence continues at coordinate 11,682,714 of NZ_CP043494.1, read as the reverse complement.
GGCGGCGAGCAGAGGCGTGCTGACGCCTATCGCAGAGTGGACGAGCAGCCGATACGTCCGCGTGTCCACGGCGCCCTCCGCGTCCTTCACCTGCACCGTGAAGGTGTACTGGCCCGGCGCCTCGGCTGGGCCCCGTAGCAGGCCTTCGGTCATGTAGAAGGTGAAGCCAGGCGGTAGCTTCTCCAACGAGTGCCGCAGCGGCGGGGTGCCGCCGGTGGCGCCGAGGCTCACCTCGTAGGGCGCGCCCTCGGTCGTCTCTAGCAGCTCCAGGTCGGGCAGCTGGAGCGCTTCAGGCTCGGAAGATGACCCGGTGCAGGCAGCGACCAGGGCGAGGATGGCGAGCATCCCCAACAGACGGGCGGAGGGCATAGGAGGTCGGGCTTGTGGCCTACGGCGTCTGCGTCGCGAGGATGCGCTTGAGCTCATCCTTGTCGCTGGAATAGTCGAAGGCCTCGTACAGCTTGAAGCCGTTGTCCAGGTCCAGCAGGCGCGGGCGCAGCAGGCGCATGGCCTTCATTCGGTCGGAGGAGAAGCTGAAGAGGCGGAGGAGCTGCTGCGCCTGGGCCACCAGGAAGTACTGGGTCGACACGGCCTCCCCCAGCACGGAGAGCTGATCATCCGCGAAGGGCTCGTTGCGGATGGCCGTCACGAGCGAGCGCAGCATGCCGTCGGAGATGGGCTGCACCGTGGGCTGCGGCGGCGGGGGCGGGGGGCGCTGGGGCTGCTGCGCCAGTGGGGCGTTTGACACCTGACGGCCCGTCTCCTTGAGCTCCGCGCGCGCGTCGTCGAGCAGCTTCTGCAGCTGCTTGTCCTTCTTCGCCCGGCCCGTGGCGATGGCAAGCTTCTCGTTGATGCTGGAGAGCTGCTGCATCAGCGCCTCGCGGTCCACCACCACGGAGGTACCCTGGGGTGGGCGGCCGGGGTTGCCGTGAGACGGACGGCCCGGCATGGGCATGGCTAGGGTGGTGGGTTGCGCATCCGCGCTGTCGTTCTGGGCCAGGGCCGGGACCGTCAACAAGGTCACGACGGCAATCAGTACCGCTCTCATCCGTTGCTCCAGGGGTGAAGATTGCTTTGCGTGTCGGGCGGGTGTGCAGTCAGATGGAAGGGCATTCGCTCGCCGGACGGGGGCGCACTATAGCCTTGTTCGGCCGAGCCATCCGGCTCGCACTGTCCGTGAGAGGGAGAGAGAGACCAATGGCCGCGAAATGGGACAAGCAGTTGATGGACCTCCTGAAGCGCACCGGCGAGGAGCTGAAGCGCACCGGGGATGAGCTCAAGACGGAGGCGCAGAAGCTGTTGGTGGAGGTGAAGGATCCCGCCAAGCAGGCCAAGGTGAAGGAGGGCTTGGAGAACCTACGCACCTGGGCGGTGGCGACCGGCAAGCAGGCAGCAGAGCGTCTGGAGACGGCTGCGCGCCATGTCGAGGAGACCATCGAGAAGACCTTCGAGGGCAGGGAGGTCCCCACGTCGGCCGAGCCCCAGCCCCCGCCAGCCGCCCCCACCCCGAGCGCCTCCCCCCAGCCGCCCGAGCCCCAGCCCCGGGCCGCGAAGAAGGCGGCGGCCAAGACGGGCAGCCAGAAGTCCATCGGCCGCAAGAAGACGGCCACCAAGGCCCCCGCGAAGACGCCCGCGAAGAAGGCGGCGGCCAAGACGGGCAGCCAGAAGTCCATTGGCCGCAAGAAGCCCGCCCGTCCGACGTCCTGACTGGCATCCATCCGCTCTGGAAACCTCCAGAGGGGGCACATGGGCGACCCGGTTCCGGCCACCCGGGACGTTGGATCAACCCCCGCCCCATGACATAGTGCGCCCGTGGCCGGCTCGAACCGTGACGAGAAGGGCAGCATCCAGGCAGATATCTCCCAGGACGTCATCGACGCTGCGTTGAAGAGCGTCGAGCGTCATGCCCAGCCTCCCTCGGAGGACGAGGGGCTGTCCGAGGGCATGAGGACGTTGGAGGTGGACATGCCCGAGGGCGGGTTGACCCTAGAGGTGGACGTTCCCGCGTCCGTCTTCGGGGAGGCCGTGTCCGAGGCCGAGGCCGAGTCGGGAGCCAGCGCGCTCCGGGCCGCGCTGCATGAGTCTCATCGCGAGCTGAGCGAGATGCGCCAGCAGCTGGAGCAGGCTCGCCGCGAGCTGGAGGAGGCGCGCGCGCAGCTTGAGTTCAGCCAGTCCAAGAGCCGTGAGACGATGGAGCGCCTCAAGGAGAGCCACGAGCGTGCCCTGCGCGCCACGGCCGACCTGGAGAACTACAAGAAGCGCGCTCAGAAGGAGAAGGAGGAGGTCCAGAAGTTCGGCTCCGAGCGCCTGCTCAAGGACTTCCTCCCGGTGATCGACAACCTGGACCGCGCGATGGAAGCGGCCCAGAAGTCCGCCGACTTCGAGAGCCTCCGCACGGGCGTGGAGATGACGCGCAAGCTCTTCGAGAGCGCGTTTGGCAAGCACGGCGTGAAGGGGTTCTCCGCCGTCGGCCAGCCGTTTGATCCGCGCCTGCACGAGGCCATGCAGCAGGTGGAGAGCGCCGAGGTGCCCGCGGGCCATGTCGTCTACGAGGCCGTGCGCGGTTACACGCTCAACGAGCGGCTCATGCGGCCCGCGCTGGTCGTCGTGGCGCGTGCGCCGGCGACTCCGCAGCCCTCGACCGAAGCCACTTCAAGTTCAGCCGAGCAGACCGGGACCACTCCCAAGGGGAGCGAGTAGGACGCCATGGGCAAGGTGATTGGAATCGATCTGGGGACGACGAACTCGTGTGTCGCCGTCATGGAGGGCGGCGAGCCGGTGGTCATCCCCAACAGTGAGGGCAGCCGCACCACGCCGTCGATGGTGGGCTTCACCGAGTCCGGGGAGCGGTTGGTGGGCCAGATTGCCAAGCGGCAGGCCATCACCAACCCGGAGAACACGGTGTTCGCCGTCAAGCGGCTCATCGGCCGCAAGTTCGACTCGCCCGAGGCCAAGAAGGCCATTGGTGTGAGTCCCTTCCGGGTGGCGCCCAGCCCCAACGGGGATGCCTGGGTGGAGATCCGCGGCAAGGGCTACAGCCCGCCGGAGATCAGCGCCATTGTGCTGATGAAGATGAAGCAGACGGCGGAGGACTACCTCGGCGAGCCCGTCACCGAGGCGGTCATCACCGTTCCCGCCTACTTCAACGACAGCCAGCGCCAGGCCACCAAGGACGCGGGCCGCATCGCCGGCCTCAACGTGCTGCGCATCATCAACGAGCCCACGGCTGCGGCGCTCGCCTACGGCCTGGACAAGGTGGGCAACGCCAACGCCGAGCGCATTGCCGTCTACGACCTGGGCGGCGGCACGTTCGATATCTCCATCTTGGAGCTCAGCTCGGGAGTCTTCGAGGTCAAGAGCACCAACGGCGACACCTTCCTGGGTGGTGAGGACTTCGACCAGCGCCTCATCGACTTCCTGGCCAAGCGCTTCGCCGAGCAGAACAACGGCCTGGACCTGCGCAAGGACCGCATGGCGCTGCAGCGCTTGAAGGAGGCCGCCGAGCGCGCCAAGCACGAGCTGTCCAGCGCGACGGAGACGGAGGTCAACCTCCCCTTCATCACCGCGGATGCCACGGGCCCCAAGCACCTCACCGAGACGGTCGAGCGCAGCACCTTCGAGTCGCTGGTGGCGGACCTGGTGGAGCGCTCCATTGAGCCGTGCCGCATCGCGTTGAAGGACGCCGGTGTTACCGCGCAGCAGATCCACCAGGTGTTGTTGGTGGGCGGCATGACGCGCATGCCGGCGGTGCAGCAGAAGGTGAAGGAGTTCTTCGGCAAGGAGCCGCACAAGGGCATCAACCCGGACGAGGTCGTCGCCGTGGGCGCGGCCATCCAGGGTGGCGTGCTCAAGGGCGAGGTGAAGGACGTCCTCCTGCTGGACGTGACGCCGCTGTCGCTGGGCGTGGAGACGGCCGGCGGCGTGTTCACGAAGATCATCGACAAGAACACCACCATCCCCTGCAAGAAGGGCCAGGTGTTCTCCACCGCGGTGGACAACCAGCCGCTCGTGTCCGTCCACGTGCTCCAGGGCGAGCGCGAGATGGCGGTGGACAACAAGACGCTGGCCCGCTTCGAGCTGGTGGGCATTCCCCCGGCGCCCCGTGGCGTGCCGCAGATCGAGGTCTCCTTCGACATCGACGCCAACGGCATCGTGCACGTGAGCGCCAAGGACCTGGGCACGGGCAAGGTCCAGCAGGTGCGCGTGGTGGGTAACTCCGGCCTGTCCGAGGCGGAGATCCAGGCGATGATCTCCGACGCTCAGGCCAACCAGTCCAGCGACAAGGTGAAGAAGGAGCTGGCCGAGCTGCGCAACAACTCCGACTCGCTCATCTACACCACGGAGAAGAGCCTGGAGGAGTACGGCAACGTGCTCCAGGAGAAGGACCTCGCGGAGATCAAGGCCGACGTGGACCGGCTCAAGGAGCTGCTCAAGGGCTCGGATCCGGCCGCCATCAAGGAGGCCTACCAGCAACTGGAGACGAGCGCCTACCGCATCGCGGACGCGCTCTACGCGGACCAGTCGAAGTCGGGTTCCTGACTCCGGTACGGGCCCCTTCCCGGGGCCCGCCTTCCCGGTGTTCAATGAGCATCGTGGAATTCCCCTCGCTCGACGCCGAAGTCGCCTTCCTGCGCGGCCTGAATGCCGTGGTGCGGATGGCCGATGACATCCTCGAGGACTGCCTGGAGCGAGGCCTCGACCTCGATGCGGCGGTGGATGTCTTCCTCACTCAGTGCGCGCGGCTGGTGCATGCCTCGGCAGGTTTCGTCTGTCTCCGGGGCACCGCGGGTCCCGTACTCACCCGGGTGTTGGGTCAGCTCAGTGTGGACGTCTTCGAGGCCGCGAGCTGGAAGGGTCCTCAGCGCTTGCCCGATGGGCGGATGCTCTTCTGCGCCCCCCTGGCGCTCGGCAAGCTGGAGCTGGGCACGCTGGGGTTGGTGGTGGAGGGGTGCTTCGACGATGGCGGCCGGCTGGTGATGAAGCTGGTGGAGGCCATTGGAGATCAGCTCGACAATGCGGTGCTGGCCTTCCTCTCGCTGACCGACGGCCGGAGCGTGCTGGAGCGGCTGGACGACATCGCCCCCGTGGATGACCCCGTGACGGGACCGCGAGGCCGCATCGGCCGCTACGAGCTGGTGACTCCCCTGGGGACGGGCGGCATGGCGCAGGTGTTGGTGGCGCGCACGAGAGGCCCTGAGGGGCTCGGGCGGCTGGTGGCGCTCAAGCGGATTCTTCCGCACCTGTCCTCGGACCCCACCATCGTGAAGCAGTTCCTGGACGAGGCGCGCATCGGGCTGCGGCTGTCGCACCCCAACCTCGTCACCTTCTACGACTTCGGCGAGTCGCAGGGCGCCTACTACCTGGTGATGGAGCTGGTGCGCGGGGTGGACTTCGACCGGCTCTTGAAGACCACGAAGCCCTCGCCGGACGTGACAGTGGCTATCGTGGTGCAAGCGCTGCACGGGCTGCACGCGGCTCATCTGGCGCGAGGCGAGGACGGGGCTCCGCTGCACCTGGTGCACCGGGACTTGTCGCCGCACAACCTGATGGTGGGCTTCGACGGACGGGTGAAGGTGCTGGATTTCGGCGTGGCCAAGGCCCGAGCCCAGCGCACGGTGACGCTGCCGGGCATCGTGAAGGGGAAGCCCCTCTACATGTCGCCCGAGCAGGCGAGGGGCCAGCGCCTGGACGCTCGCAGCGATCTCTTCTCCATGGGCCTCATCCTCTATGAGGCGTTTACCGGCGTGCGCGCGTTCGATCGCGGGGACGAGCTCGAGTCCATGCACGCCATCTGCGATGACCGGCTGAGCCGGCCGAGCTCCATCTCGCTGTCGATGTGGGAAGTGATGGAGGTGGCGCTCTCGAAGCATCCGGAGCACCGCTTCACCAACGCGCTCCAGATGGCGGAGGCGCTGGTGGAGGCGTGTCCCCCGGCGCGTGATGGAGAGGTGGGGCGGCTCATGGCCACGCACTTCCCGGAACGCCTGCGTGGCTTTGAGCGCCTGGAGCGTGTTCACCTCTCTTCGGGGAGCAGCGCGAGTACGTCCCCTGCGCCGACGCGGCAGCGTGTCGCCGCGCCGGACAGGACGGGCCGTTAGAAGCCGCGCTTGTTCTTCGGGTCGGTCTCGCCGCTGAGGTCCAGCTTGCGCGTGCCCTCCTCGCTGGCCCTTCCATGGGAGCCCAGGTGCTCCAAGTGGTGGGGCTCGTCGTAGAGCTCGTCGTGGACGACGGGGAGATCCTCATCCCTCATCGTGCGGGCGCGGGCCGACTCTTCCTCGGCGCGCAGGGGCGTCCCCACCACCGAGTCCTCAGTGGAGGCGCGCATGACGGGCCGGTCCACCACCTCGCGGTGAATGGGGATGCCCACGCCCCGGGCCCGGTCTTCCTCGGTGAGGATCGGGCTGGCCCGGGCTCCTTCGGTGTTGTACGGGCCGATCTCCTGGTTGCCCAGGTCCTGCGTGCGCAGGTCCGAGCCCAGCGGCACTCCCGTGCGCTCGCCCGCGTTCATCCACGCGGCGTCCGAGGCCTGGGCGCGGGTGACGGGGCTGGTGCCGATGCCCTCGCGCTGGGCGATGGCGTCGGAGCCATAGGGCACCTCGTCGGAGAACGCGCGCAGGCTCTCCTTGCCGTGGGCCAGGATGATCTCCCCGTGCCGGATGTCACTGATCTCCGCGTACCGGACAGAGTAGTCCTTGGGGAAGAAGAGCCCCTTCTCGATGTGGAACTCCGTATCGCCGACGGCATACACCTTGCCGAGCTTGTGACCGTCGACGCTGCGGACCGTCATGCCTTCCTTGAGGTCTCCGCGCTGATACATGTCCGTCTCCTCCTGGATGGTCTTCTTGTCGAAAGGTGGGCGTCCCGACGGGAGGAGGGCAGTCTTGGAGTTCGAGGCGGGAAAGGCCTGGCAGCCAGGTGGCCTGGTGGGGGAACGAAGGGGGGCCTGAGCTGAACCTTGGGGTGTAAAAAAGTCTGGGGACCGTTCGAACAAGGTGTTGCGAGCTTGACCCCTCTTTCGCATCCCCATAGAAAACCGGGGCTTTGCCGTAGCCCTTGTCCCAGGAGGCTGCTCCGCATGCGCCGTTTCGCTCCGATGCTCCTCACCGCGTTCGCGCTTTTGGCGGCCGGCTGCGAGAAGAAGTCCCAACCCACTCCTTCCGGTGAGGGAGCCCAAGGTGGCCAGGCCGCTCAGCCGGCGACCACTGGAGGTGCTCCCGCCGACTCAAACACCATCTTGCTCGGAGAGGTGGGGAGCCTTACCGGCGCCCAGGCCACCTTCGGCGTGTCCACCCGTAACGGTATCGACCTGGCCATCAAGGAGGCCAACGCCGCCGGTGGGGTGAAGGGCAAGAAGATCGCCGTGCGTGTCTACGACAACCAGAGCAAGCCCGAGGAGGCTGCCCAGGCGACCACGCGCCTCATCACCCAGGACAAGGTGGTGCTCATCCTCGGTGAGGTGGCCTCGTCCAACTCCCTGGCCATGGCGGAGAAGGCCCAGTCGGCCGGTGTGCCGATGATCACGCCTTCCTCCACCAACCCCTCCGTGACGGAGAAGGGCGACTACATCTTCCGCGTCTGCTTCATTGACCCCTTCCAGGGCTTCGTGATGGCGAAGTTCGCCCGCGAGAACCTGAAGGCGGAGCAGGTCGCCATCCTCCAGGACAACAAGAGCGCCTACTCCATCGGCCTCACGGACGTGTTCCAGCGCAAGTTCACGGAGATGGGCGGGAAGATCACCACCTTGGAGAGCTACTCCCAGGGCGACACGGACTTCCGCGCGCAGCTCACGGCCATCAAGAAGACGAAGCCGCAGGCCATCTACGTGCCGGGCTATTACAACGACGTGGGCATCATCGCCCGCCAGGCGCGCGAGCTGGGCCTGACGGTTCCGCTGATGGGGGGCGATGGCTGGGACTCGGAGAAGCTGTTCGAGCTCGCGGGCAATGCGCTGGATGGCAGCTACTTCTCGAACCACTACTCGCCGGAGAACCCGGAGCCGCGCGTGCAGAAGTTCATCGCGGACTACAAGGCGGCCTACGGCAGTGTGCCGGACGCGATGGCGGCGCTCGGCTACGACGCGGCCAAGGTGGCGATTGCCGCGCTCGAGAAGGCCAAGGATTTGAGTGGCCCGGCCATCCGTGATGCCATTGGCCAGACCAAGGACTTCCCGGGCGTGGCTGGCACCATCACGCTGGACAAGAACCGCAACGCGGTGAAGTCGGCGGCGATCCTCAAGATCGGCGACGGTAAGACGCAGTTCGTCACCACGATCAACCCGTAATGGCCCAACTTCTCCAGCACCTCATCAACGGCATCGCCGCGGGCACCATCTACGCGCTTGTCGCGCTCGGCTACACGATGGTGTACGGCGTGCTCAAGCTCATCAACTTCGCCCACGGCGACGTGATGATGGTCGGCGTGTACATGGGCTACTCCACGGCCTTCCTGCTCGGCCGTCAGGCGCAGAGCACGCCTTGGGGGGTGCTGGTCATCTTCCTCGTGGCCATGGGGGGCTGCGCGCTCATGGGGTTCCTCATTGAGCGCTTCGCCTACCGGCCGCTGCGCGACAAACCCCGGCTCACCGCGCTCATCACCGCCATCGGCATCTCGTTCGCGCTCTCGTACGGCTTCCAGCTGGACATCGGCTTCCTGCCGGGCTCGGCGCCGCGGGCCTTCCCTCAAATCATCAAGCCGGCGCAGTGGTTCACCGTCGGAGACCCCGAGTTCCCGGACGTGGTGCTGTGGAACTGGCAGGTCATCTCGCTGATGTTGGCGGTGGGGCTGATGGTGGGCCTGCAATACCTCGTCTACCGCACGCGCTTCGGGCGGGCGATGCGGGCGGTCTCCTTCGACCACCGCGTGGCGGCGCTCATGGGCATCCCCACCGACCGGGTCATCTCGCTGACGTTCATGATTGGCAGTGCACTGGCCGCGGGAGCGGGCCTGCTGTACGCCATCAAGGACACCTCGGTGAGCCCGCTGATGGGCCTGTACGTGGGCCTGAAGGCCTTCGTGGCGGCGGTCATCGGTGGCATCGGCAACGTGCCGGGCGCCATGGTGGGTGGCCTGCTGCTGGGCCTGGTGGAGGAGTTCGTGGTGGGCTACGCGGCGAGCACCTGGCGTGACGCGGTGGCCTTCGGCTTCCTCATCCTCGTGCTGCTCGTCCGGCCCGGCGGTCTGTTCGGCCGTGTCGCGGCGGAGAAGGTCTGACGCCGCGCATGGACACCGCCGCTGCTGTTTCCTCCAAGCCAGGGAATCCCTCCTCCATGGTTCCCGCATCCCTTCGCGGCATCCTCCCCGTCTTGGTCGCTCTGCCTGTGCTGCTCCTGGTGGAGTGGCTGCTGAGCGACTCGCCGTTCGCCGTCTACCTGCTCTCCATCATGGGGGTGAACGTCATCCTCGCGGTGAGCCTCAACATCGTGAACGGGATGACGGGCCAGTTCTCCATCGGCCACGCGGGCTTCATGGCGGTGGGGGCCTACCTCTCCGGCGTGACGTCGTTGGCGCTCAAGGACGTGGCCATCTCCTTCCTGCCCGTGGCGGTGAGCGACCAGGTGTTCCTGCTGGCGGCGCTGCTGGTGGGCGGAATCGCCGCGGCCATCGCGGGCTTCCTGGTGGGCCTGCCCAGCCTGCGCCTGCGCGGTGACTACCTGGCCATCGTGACGCTGGGCTTCGGGGAGATCATCCGCGTGGCGGTGACGAACACCGAGGCCTTCGGGCGGGCGCTGGGGTTGAGCGGCATCCCCCAAACGTCCTCGGTGGCCATGGTGGGCTTCTGGGTGTTCATGGTGGTACTGGTGGCGCGCCGCATCGCGGGCTCGAGTCACGGCCGCAGCCTGTGGGCCATCCGCGAGGACGAGGTGGCCGCCGAGGCCATGGGCGTCAACACCACGGGCTACAAGGTGCGCGCCTTCGTCATCTCGTCCTTCTTCGCGGGCGTGGCCGGCGCGCTGTTCGCGCACTTCGTCCCCATCATCAACCCGGGCTCCTTCACCTTCGTGAAGTCGATGGAGGTGGTTGTGATGGTGGTGCTGGGGGGGCTGGGCTCGACCACGGGCGCCATCGTGGCGGCGGTGTTCCTCACGCTGCTGCCCGAGGGGCTGCGCTCTGCCTTCGCCGCCTTCGGCTCCGGGGGCAGCCTGGCGCAGCAGGTCGACCAAATCCGCATGCCTGTGTACGGCCTGCTGCTGGTGGTGCTGATGCTGTCGCGCCCGCAGGGGTTGTTCGGCACGCGCGAGCTGTGGGAGGTCATCCCGCGGTGGATTCCTCGTCGCCGGAAGGGGATGTGATGAGCGGGCCGTTGCTCGAGGCGGTGGGGGTGAGCATCCAGTTCGGGGGCCTCAAGGCGCTCTCGGACTTCAACCTCGCCATCCACAAGGGAGACCTGCAGGGGCTCATCGGCCCCAATGGCGCGGGTAAGACGACCGCGTTCAACGTGCTGACGGGCGTGTACCGGCCCACCCAGGGCGAGGTGCGCGTAGCCGGGCAGCGCGTGAACGGGTGGCTGCCGCATCAAATCAACCACCTGGGACTGGCGCGCACCTTCCAGAACATTCGCCTGTTCCGGGCCCTGACGGCGCTGGACAACGTGAAGGTGGCGTGTCGGGCACAGGGCTCGCTCAACCCCGAGGGCGTGGGGCTGGGCGTGAAGTTCCGCGGGGCGCTGAGCAACTACCGCGACTGGTGGCGGGCGCTGATGCTGACGCCGGGCTTCCAGGCCGAGGAGCGCGACCTGACCGAGCAGGCCGAGCGCCTGCTGGAGGTGATGGGGCTGTCGCACCGGCGCAATGAAGAGGCGCGCAACCTGCCCTACGGCGAGCAGCGGCGGCTGGAGATTGCCCGCGCGTTGGGGACGCGGCCCAAGGTGCTGCTCTTGGACGAGCCGGCGGCGGGCATGAACACCCGCGAGAAGGCGGACCTGATGGTGCTCATCCGCAAGCTCCGGGACGACTTCAACCTGGGCATCCTGGTCATCGAGCACGACATGAAGCTCGTGATGGGCATCTGCGAGAAGATCACGGTGCTGGACCACGGCGAGACGATCGCCCGGGGCGCGCCGGCCGAGGTGCGCAACGACCGGAAGGTCATCGAGGCGTACCTGGGAGACAGCTACCTGGAGTCGCAGGGAGGCGCGGCGTGAGCGAGGCGCAGGTGAAGCTGCTGGGCGAGCGCCGGGAGTTCCCTTCGCTGCTGGCGGTGGACGGGGTGAAGGTGTCCTATGGGGCCATCCAGGCGCTCAAGGGCGTGACGCTGAAGGTGGGCAAGGGCGAGGTGGTGGCGCTCATTGGCGCCAACGGAGCGGGGAAGACGAGCACGCTGCGCGCGGTGAGCGGGATGCTCAAGCCGGTGGGTGGGCGCATTACCTTCGGGGGCGAGGACACGACGGGAGCGAAGGCGCACACGCTGGTGCCGCGCGGCATGGCGCACGCGCCCGAGGGCCGGGGCATCTTCCCCAACCTGACGGTGCTGGAGAACCTGGAGCTGGGTGCCTACCTGCGCAATGACGCGGAGGGCATCGCGGCGGACATGGAGAAGAGCTACACGCTCTTTCCGCGGCTCAAGGACAGGCGCAAGCAGCTGGCGGGGACGCTGTCGGGAGGCGAGCAGCAGATGCTGGCGATTGCCCGCGCGCTGCTGAGCCGGCCCAAGCTGCTGTTGCTCGACGAGCCCTCGCTGGGGCTAGCGCCGCAGGTAACGGAGACGATCTTCCGCAACCTGAAGGACGTGAATGCCTCAGGGGTGAGCATCCTGCTGGTGGAGCAGAACGCGCACCTGGCGCTGAACTTCGCCCATTACGGCTACGTGCTGGAGACGGGCGAGGTGGTGATGGCGGGTCCGGGCAAGGCGCTGCTGGACAGCCCGGAGATCCGCAAAGCCTACCTCGGCGAGTAACGGACGCCCTTGCCGACGCCCCTCCCTCTCCCTCTGGGAGAGGGTCGGGGTGAGGGTATTGGCTTGATACCCGGACACCCGAGGACCATGCGCTGACCTGACGGGAGAAGACTGCTAGCATCCGGTGACCAGGGAGGTCACGTGTTTCCAGCTTTTCTCCGGCGAGTGCCGGTGCTGGCGGTGCTGGTAGTGGTCGAGGTGTGGGCGAGGCCCGAGCCGGAGACGGCGAGGGTCATGAAGGCGCGTGAAGTGGTGCTGCGAGAGGGGCCCGAGGAGTCAGCGGAGCTGCGTGTGCACCCGGGTTTCCTGACCACGCTGGCCTTCGAGTCGGGGCTGGTGCCCGGTTCCGTGAAGGTGGAAGCGCCCGAGCGCGTTCGCCTCTTGGGAGCAGAAGGGCGAGTGGTGGTGCTCGAGCCTCTGGTGGAACTGGCCGAGGGCGAGCGGGTGCGGCTCGGGGTGACAGTGACTCGGGGTGGTGCGTCGATGCACGCGGTGCTGGTGCTCGTGCCACATCCGTCCGAGGTGGATGGGCAGGTACGAGTGGCGGTGGCGCTCCCGGAGAAGCTCGCGCAGGTGATAGCGCCGACGGAGCCGCGAGCGCAATCGGAGCTGCTGAAACTGTTGCTGTCGGGAGCGGTGGAACTGGGGGAAAGGCTCGTCGGGAATCAACTTTGGGCCACACTCTTGCCCGAGGGAGTGGATGCGAAGGCCCCCTGGCTCTATCGCGTGGGTAGGCAACGGGTACTCGCCATTCCCATCCACAATCCCGAGGAGTCGGTTCCCTGGGAACCCCGGGTTGTGCGGCTGACGAGTGCGTCGCTCGGTCCGAAACCCGTGGCACTCCCAATCCATATGCGTGCTCCCCCGCTCATGCCTGGGGAGAGTGGCTGGGTACTCATGGAGTGGCCGCTCAAGGATGAGACCATGGCCTTTCGCCTGGAAGTACGGGAGCGTGAGGCGGGACGAGGCGTGCGGCTGGAGCGAGAGGGCCGATGATGGGTGAAAGCTCATCCTCTTCGACGTCTCTCCTTCCCGGGGCCCTGGGAACACGGATGATTGAGGAGGTGTTTCCGCACGGATTGTCGGCGGGAATGTGTGTGGGCCCCTGGCGCATCCTGCGATGGTTGGGGCAGGGCGGTTACGGGGTGGTGTACCTCGCGGAGGACACGCGGCTGGCGTCGGCTGGGAGCGCCAAGGGACTCGTGGCGCTGAAGTTCGCCGTAGGCCGGACAAAGGTCGAGGACCCGCAGGCGAGGCGGAGGCTGCTCAGGGAGGGGAACATCCTGAGCAAGGTCGTGCACCCCCATGTGGTGCGGTGCCTCGGACAAGGGGTGCTCCATGACGTGCCCTATCTGGTGTTGGAGTACATCCCTGGTTCGGACCTCTACGACTGGTCAGCCCTCCGCAACCGGACGGCGAGGGAGGTGGTGGGGTTGGTGGGAACGCTCGCGCGGACCCTTCGTGCCGTGCACGGGGCCGGTGTGCTCCATCGGGATTTGAAGTGCGCCAACGTCCTCGTTCGCGAGCCGGACGGACAGCCGGTGCTGCTGGATTTCGGAGTAGGGGACTACGAGGGTGCATCCACTCTCACTGGGACAGCGTTGCCGCCGGGCACCGCGCACTATCGAAGTGCGCAAGCGGTGCGCTTCCTGCTGGACGACAAGAACCCGCCCTGTGCCCGCTATCACTTCACGATCGCGGACGAGCTCTACGCTTTGGGTGTCATCCTCTACCGACTGCTGACGGATGAGTACCCCTTCGCCCCCGAACTTCCTCAACCCATCCTCTACGAGCGCATTGGTGAGGAGGAACCCACCGCGCCGATGTTGCTTAACCCTCGCGTGCCGCGTTCCGCGAGCGATCTGGCCATGCGTCTTTTATCGAAAAGGCCGGAGGAGCGCGGTGCGAGCGCTGCGGAGGTAGACGAGGCCATCCAGCGGGCCCTGTCAGATGGAAATGGCCAGTGGGACGGCTTCCTTTTCGACTGGGACGACGGTCCCTCCGGCCACTCGCGGACGACGGAGGAGACGGACACCCTGGGGCCCATTGCTCCCGGGCATGAGGTCGCACTCATGCATGCTGCTGCCCAGCGGCGTGAGTACCGATGGGCGCAGCGGAAGAAAAAGGGTTTGCGCAAACGTCCCCGCCTTTCAGTGCCCACCACGCCAGCGCCCTCCGCTTCTTCGAAGCCAGACCCAGGAAGGTTGGGCAGGAGAGCCGCGTGGGGGCTGCTGGCCATCGCCTGTCTCACGGGCCTTGTGTGGTCCACTCGTGAAATGGCGCTGTCACGCGCTGCTTCCCAGGTGTCTCCCACAAAGGATGGTCAACCCGTGAATACAGAGAAGGTTCGCAGTGCCCGGTCGCAGGAACAGTTGGTTTCCGATTCCACGACGGTGAAGCATGAGGGGCAACTGCTGGAGAAGTGCGCCGCAGCGGCAGCAGTTGGTCTGGTCCTTTCCGCGTGTGCGGGAGTTCCGGCTCGGGCCCCAGAGCGGGAGTGCCCGAGCGCAGCGCGCAAGGCCATGAACGCGCTGGATGTTACACTGGACGACGAGGCGGTCCTGGTGCTCGACGTCAATCGTCCAGGTGGCATGGCTGACGTTGGGACCTTCCAGGATGGCCCCGTGGTGAGCGTGCTGCACGAGGGGTTCCATCTCATGCCCCCAGGGACATTGGTGTACGGTCGTCTCTGGGTGAGTGGTGCTCGGATCATCGGGCACTATGATCGCGCGAAGCTGCCAGGAGGAGAGGTCATCCCCGTGTGCTTCGCGATCGGTTCGGGCTACGAACAGCGGCCGGGCATTCCGAAGCTCTGGGGCACCAAGGCTCCCGGGACCGTGGAGATTTCCCGGGAGGTTCCGATCATGGTGGTCCGGCGCTTCGAGTCCGAGTAGCGCGTCCGCGTCAGGGGTTCAGGGCAGGAAGCCGAGGACGCTTACGCCCTGGGGACCCACCGAGAGGGCGGCGACACCCGGAGCGGGCGTGGCAGGCCGGTCGTTGAGCCAGAGGTAGGCGCCCGCGCCGACGAGCACTGCGCCTACGCCTGCGCTCACGCCCGCAGCCGTGCGCTTGTTGCTGGCCTTTTCGCGGAGCGAGACGATCTCGGGGAGCTGGTTGAGGGTCGGGTAGCTGTTGTCCTTGTAGAACTCGTTGGACCTGGCCATGTCGCTGTTGCTCGAGATGGCGAAGAAGCCCGCGAGGCCGAGTGCCACGACGCCCGCTCCCGCGGAGGCATAGGCCGCGGGGGTCTTCCAGGTGCGTCCGGTCCGCCGAGCCTCCTGGGTCATGGCGAGGGCTTCCGGAGGGACGGAGGGCTTGGGGCCGGAAGCCTCCGCCGTGCCCTGAGTAGGCCCCTGAGCGGGCGGGGGCGCCGCCACGAGCGGGGGGGGCGTCGGCTCGACGAGAGGGGTGATCTTCAGGGGGACGAGGTTGAGCTGCTCGCGCAGGCGGGTGAGGGCGGTGCGCAGGAGTTCCTCCTGAGGCTGGCCCCGGCTGCGGATCTGAATGCTCTTCTGGTCGACGACCTCACCCCCCGGGTTCACGACGAGGCCGGAGACGCGCGTGAGTTGCCCGGGGTTGACGGTGATGAGGACGGCGCGACTGGCCTGGGTGGCGGTGGCGAGCCTGCCGAGGCACTCGGAGGGCTTCTTGGTCTGCGCGCACGACTTCCTGGGCTCCTTGTCGAGGAAGGCGCGGACCTGCTCGGAAGGTACGAGCTGCACGTCACCGCGGGCGATCTCCGTGGCGCAGGCGGCCTGGTAGTCGGGGATCTTGTCCTTGTTCTTCTCGCCGACGATGGCACACGGGTGCAGGGCGACGAGATCCGTCTGCGCGGTGCTCGAGGCGGTGGGCTCCAGGGCCTGTGCGGCGGGAGCGAGCAGCAGAGCGAGCGCGAGGAGGGTGGGTCGCGAGGAGGAAGGATGTTTCACAGTGGACCCCGCGTGAAGGGACAGGTTTCGCGGAACCGGTCATCGAGTGGAGATGGCCGAGACAGCGCAACCTTCCGCGAGTAGGGAGCCCATGCTATCCACCCATGCTGGGCCGTCAAAGGGTTTGGAGAGGTGACGTGATGCTGCGCAAGGTCCTCGGAACCGTGCTGCTGCTGGGGGCGCTCTCGGGATGCACCCAACCGCTTCGCGTGTGCGAGACGGACAGTGACTGTTCGGAAGGAGGCGCGTGCGATCAGGCGTCGCACCTGTGTTACCGGGTCGTATGCGATACACCCTGCGCGCCGTACGAGGCCTGTGTGGCCACGAACACGTGTGGGCCTCTGTACACGGACCTGGTGGTGGAACCGGGTGAGGGCACGGTGTTGAAGGCGGGTGAGGTTACGGTGCGCGCCGAATTGCGCGTGCGTACCGGGTTCACACCGAACTACCCGGAGACCTTGAGCTTCAGCGTGGTGCGGAGTGGCGGTGGAGCGGGTTCGGGCGGGACGCTGGTGCAGGTCGAGAAGAACGAGGGCGTCTACACCGCTAAGTGGACGACGCCGCCTGGGGACGGGGTTTTCCGCCTGACGGTGGCGTACCCGGAGGCTGGTGGCCCGAGCGCAACGGTGAACCTGTCGGTCGATTCGACTCCGCCCACTTTCGTGGTCACGGTACCTCCAGCTGACGCCGGTGTGCCTGGTGGGGGGACGACGTACGCGGACCCGGCGCCGGGCTTCGCGACCGCGTGGCGGCGCGATCAGGTGGCGCCGGTGGAGATTCGGACGAACGAGCCGAACCTGGACCCAAGCACCCTCACAGTCGTGTTGCAGGGCACGGATGGAGGGACGGTGCCTGGAACTCCTGTCACCGCATTTGCGTCGAGCGAGCCCTGTGACGCGGGCTTCTGTGGTGTGGCTCAGGTGAAGCTGTGGGAGCCCCCTTTCGATACCTTCCGCGGCACGATGACCGTCGATGTGAGCGGCGCGGACAAGGTGGGTAATCCCGGCAGTGGCTCAACCACCTTCAATGTTACCCGTTGGAAGTGGGTGTTTGATGCTAGCGCTGGGGGAACATTTGCCATCAAGGCTTCTCCAGCTATTGGTGCTCAAGGAAACATTTATTTCGGTACGAATGCGAATACGAATGGCAAGGTGTTCGCTCTTACTCCTGACGGGACATTGAAGTGGGAGTCGCAGGTTGGTGCGGTTGTTGGCGGTCCTGCTGTGGGGACTTCCGATAGTGGCACTGAGCCGATTTATGTGGGGGTAAATCGTAACAGCACTGGGGCTTTGTATGTGCTCCAGAGCGGTGACGGTGGGACGTTGCTGGACTGCCCCATGCCATCGAATGGAGCCTTCGTGGGGGGGGTGGCTCTTGGCAAGACGAGCACAGCCCAGGTCGAGACTGCGGTCAGTGTCTATAATGGTAATTCCGGAGATTCTGTCATTGTTGGCATCAGGCCTGGCGCCACCAATCCCTGTCCTAAGATTGAGCCTCTTCCCGGTGGAGTGCAGATTCCGGTGCTGACCCCTGGGGCTCCAATCGTGATGAGAAACGACAACATCTTCTTCTCTGGGGGGGTGTCGGGCGAGTTCAAGGTTACAAGCTATGTCTTCGGTTCCCCCAGTCCGCGGAGTAACTGGCCAGTGACACCGCCTACTGTGACGCGCAGTCTGGCGTTAGTCGGATCTGATATCATCGGTGCAGCGGCTAGTTCCGAGACTGTTACTGGTGGGTTGTTCAAGGTTCCAGAGGGTGGCGCACCGGAGGTCACGCGTCTTTATCCGACGAACTCGACATGGTCTTCGCGGGTTTACGGCTTTGCGGTAGGGGGCTCTGACAATGTCTTCTTTGGCTCAGAGCCAGCCAGCGGTGTCGAGTTCAGCCGATTCAACCTGACCAGTAAGGCGGTACAGCCCGCATCGAGCAACTCGGCGATTCGGACCACACCAGTCGTTGGTGTGAATGGGAACGTCTACACCGTTACGACCAACGGTTCCGTCAGGGCGTGGAGCGCGGATGCGCATTCTCCGCGTTGGACCCTCGAGTCTGCTCTGGGCACAGTGGAGGCCTCGCCCACGCTCGACTGTCCGCGCGATGCCTCGGGTGCGTTGGTGGAGGGCTCCCACGGTGTGCTCTATGTGCCCGTAGGCGGCAAGCTGCACGCCTTCGTTGTCGATAGTCGGGGTCTGGACACCTCGGCTCCTTGGCCCAAGTACCAGCACGACCCGCGCAACACCGGCAACCCGGACACGCCCCTTCCCTCGTGCCAGTGAGGTGTGAGGGGGTGGTTTCTCGCACTTCGTGAAAGCCGCCACTCTCGATAACTCGAACGTGGCGACTGACGGCGGACTCGTCTAGGGTCCGCCGACGTCCGTTCCACCCTCAACCTTCAGGACTCGCACATATGTCATCGCTGTCCCGACTGTTCGCCGCCCTCGTCACCATTTCGTTGATTGGCGCCGCCTGTGCGACCAAGGAGGGCGCCACCTCCGGTGGTTCCTCCACCGTCGAAGAGCTCCCCAACGAGGGCTCCACCCCCACCGACGAGGCCAAGCCTCAGGCTGAGCTCCAGCGGATCTCCGCTCCCGAGGGCTTCAACGTGATGTTCCCCGGGAACCCCCAGCCCCAGCGCGGCAAGGTCGCCATCCCCGGTGGTGAGGTGCAGACCGCCGCCTGGACCATCTCCGACCCGAACGGCGTCCTCTACTCCATTAGCACCGCTGACTACCCCGAGAAGGTCGTCGCTGCTAATCCCGCCGCCGCCTTCCTCAACGAGGGCAAGACCGGCCTCGTCAACCAGCTCAAGGGCACCATCAAGGCCGAGGAGGACATCACCCTCCAGGGCTACCCCGGCAAGTCGTTCACCGTCTCCTCCGATGCCGGTGAGGTGCGGGCCCGCAACTTCCTCGTCGGCCCCCGCCTCTACACCCTGATCGTCCTCTACAACCCGAGCATCGGCGCTCCCCAGGCTGATCAGTTCCTCTCCTCGCTCGAGCTGGTGAACCCCCCGCCCGCTATCACCCCGGCCAGCGCGGGCTCCGCCACCGATGGTGGCACCGCTGGTGATGCCGGTACGCCTGCTGGCGACGCCGGTACCGCCACCGATGCCGGTACGCCTGCTGGCGACGCCGGTACCCCCGCCAAGCCGCGCCGGTAGTTCTCTCCACCGGGACACGTAGGGCCTCGGCGCTCGCGTGTCCCGGTCGCCCGGCGCGGTGCCTTCATCCGCCGGGCAATCCCCTCCGCCGAGCCCCTCCTTACTTCGCTGCAGCGCGCGAGGGCGCCTCGTGCGGCCAGGACTCGCGGAGGCACTTCATGTGGGATCCCCAGCAGTACGAGCACTTCCGCGACGCGCGCAAGCGCCCCTTCTTCGAGCTGCTCGCTCGGGTTCCGGTGTCCGCTCCTGGGCTCGTCGCCGACCTCGGCTGTGGCACGGGTGACCTCACCCTCACCCTCGCCGAGCGCTGGCCCGGAGCTCATGTCATTGGTGTCGACTCGTCCGAGTCGATGATTGCCGAGGCCCTCCGTCGCCCCGCCCCCGAGCGCGTTCGCTTCGAGCTCGCTGACCTCGCTCGCTGGCGTCCGTCCTCACCGCTTGACGTGCTCGTCTCCAATGCCGCCCTGCACTGGCTGCCCGACCATGCCTCTCTGCTCTCGGAGTTGGTGGGGCTGCTCGCTCCGGGCGGGGTGCTCGCCTTTCAGGTCCCCGCCAACTTCGAGGAGCCCTCGCACCGGCGCATCGACGAGGTGCGAGCGCTCCCTCGGTTCGCCTCCGTGCTCGCCTCCGTGCGCCGTGGGCACGCGGAGTCACTCGCTTTCTACGAGGCCCACCTCGCGCGGCTCGGCTTCTCCGTGGATGCCTGGGAGACGGCGTACCTCCACGTGCTTCCGGGTGAGGACGCCGTGCTGCAGTGGCTGCTCGGCACCACGCTGCGGCCCGTGCTCACGGCGCTCGGCCCCGAGGAGGGCCAAGCCTTCCTCGACACCCTCCGGCCTCTCTTGCGACAGGACTACCCGGCGGCCGCGCACGGCACGCCCTTTCTTTTCCGCCGACGTTTCGTCGTGGCTGTGCGCGCCGCCGCTCCCTGAGGCGCCGCGCTCACTGCGGCCAGTGGAAGCGTTTGCCCTTGTCGCCCACCACCCAGATGTCCGCTGGGCTGGTTCCGGCGAGGTCATTGAGGGCACCTGTGGGGGAACTCGAGTTGAGCACTGTGCTCCAAGAGCTGCCGTTGTAACGGTAGACCTTCCCGTTATCCGTGGAGACGTAGACGGCGTTCTTTCCGAAGGCGAGTACCGAGAGCAGATTCTCCGTGGACGGCTTTGAGTGCAGGTTCCACGACGCGCCGTTCCACATGAGCACGGTGCCTCCCATCCCGACGGCATAGGCCAGCCGCGGGTTCACGACCCAGACACCCCGGAGGATTTTGTCTCCGATCCCCGAGATGCTCTGGACGTTCTCGTCAACCCAGAGGTTCTGGTCCGGCTTGAAGCTGTAGATGCGCGCGTCTTCCCCGGGCCTCTCGTGGCCGCCTACTGCGAAGAGGATTTCTTGCGAGATGCCATGCACGTCCCAGAGTTGGCCCCCCACGGGGTTGCCCACAAGGGGAGCGGTGAGGCCAGTATACCGAAGCACTCGTCCTTCGTAGGGATGGAGCCTGTCCTTACCGATGAGGTGGATGTCGAAGCCGCTATCAGTCGGCACTCCGATGATTCCCCGCACATCCGTGTCCGTGGCGTAGGTCCCGTTGTTCTCGCAATTCGTGGCTCCAGGCAGATGGCTGCCCACGGTGGCGTTCTCCCCTCCGAGTATGGCTTTCCCATCTCGTGGATCCACCCAGACGGCATTCCACGCTCCCGTGCATTGTCCAGAGAGATTGTCGAAGGACATCTCCCCCGGTCGGCGCACCTGCAGGAGGTTGGAGCCTCCGGTGACCCATACGCCACCATCACCCCAGACTGCCACGGACTTCCAGTTGTCTCCGCTCCCAGAGGATTGCTCCACCCAGCTCCCACCATCCGGGGTGGGGCACACGGTGCCCTCGTCCTCCGTTGTGCCGTTGCAATTGTTGTCCTCCCCGTCACACAGCTCGCCCGCGTCCGGGTTCGTGAAGGGGTTGCCGTCGTTGCAGTCGTCAGCATTGAGGCTATACCCGGCGTCCGGCGCGCAGATCATGACTCCCGCGTCTGGATTCCCATAGGAGTCGCGGTCTTCGTCCGTGTAATAGGTTGAGGGCGGGGTGACGTAGGCGCATAGGACGCCGCCGTCTGAATTATCGCAGGCCTTTTTGCCCGTGCAGCCCAGCTCCTGGCCGCAGTCTTCGCCCACGCCGAACCCCTCGTCCTTCGGGCCGTTGCAGTTGTTGTCCAGGTCGTCGCAGATTTCCGGCGCTCCGGTGTACACGTTCGCCCGCGTGTCGTCACAGTCGTCCGAGCTGGCCACGTAGCCGGGGAGGGTGGACCCGCAGTGCGGCTTTCCCGCATCAAGTGCGCCGTGGGTGTCCTGGTCCTTATCCGCGTACAGGATGGTGAGCTCGGGGCTGTCGCACACTACGCCTCCATCCGTGGCGCAGGCGCGCTTACCCCCGCATCCGCTCTGGCCCGTACAGTCTTGTCCCACGCGCAGCCCGTCATCCTCTTCACCGTCGCAGTTGTCATCTACCGCGTTGCACAGCTCGGGAGCGCCCGTGTAGCGCTGCACGTTGTTGTCGTCGCAGTCGAGATCATTGGCCACGTAACCGTCGGGCTGCTTGCAAGCCGTGATGCCCGGGACCTTGTTCGAGCCCTTGCCGTCCTTGTCCGCATCGGGGTGCCACTGGCCCTCCTTCGCCTCACACGTGGTCGCCGTCCCTTCGGCGTTGCAGGTCCAAGCGCCCTGGCAACCGTCAGACTTGTCGCACACGAGGCCCACGTTGAAGCCCTCGTCCTGTACGTCGTCGCAGTTGTCATCCTGGTTGTTGCAGATCTCCTTCGCGCCCGGATATGCCGCCGTGCTCTTATCGTTGCAGTCGCTGCCTCCGGTGGCCTCGGACACGTACCCATCCTGGTCCGCGTCGGTGGCCGCCAGCTTCAGCTCGAGCTTGGACACGTCTCCTTTGTTCACCGTCATCGTCTCGGAGGCGGAGACCACCTTCGTGCCCGTGCACTCCTTCTCGAAGGCCTCGGCGGTCAAGAGCAGGGAGTTGCTCCAACTGGCCTCGCGGAAGACGGCCACCGTCACTGCTCCTCCGGTGAACTCTCCCTTGCCCGGGACCTCCGTCGTGCGCGCTTCGCCCTCGCCATTTGCATCCTTCACTGCCACCCGGATGCAGCCGGGCTTGAAGCCTTCGTAGGAGACGGTGAGCTTCACCGCCCCTTCAGTGTTGCGGCAGCCGGTGCCGAGGAGGGTCAGAACGCCAACGAGGAGCAGAACACGCGAGGACATGGTCACGCATTATGCCCTCATTTGGTCTTTCAGCGGACACCTGGAAAGTCCGAGTGCACCACCGTGAGGCGCTCGTCCGCGGCCAGGCTCGCCGGGGTGATGAGCTCCAGCTCCAGGGGCACCTTCCCGTTGTAGCGCTCCCGGATGGCGGGCCCCAGCTTCTTCACGTTCAGCGTGCCCAGCCGCTCCATCTTTCCGTAGTCTACCTCCGCGGCGGCCGAGTACGCCTTACGCGCCAGCTCCGAGCAGTACATCGCCTCGTCCCCCCAGCCGAAGTGCCAGTCGTACGGCTTGCCCAGGTGTCGTCGGGCCTCCGCCACCGCCGCCTCGCGCTTCTCCTCGGGGAGCTGCTCGGGTCGCAGCACCAGGATGCGCCCGTTCACCCCTCGCGCCTTCCACTTCGCGAACGGTACCCGCTTCACCGGCTGTACCGCCTCCACCACGAACACGCCCGACGGCGTTACCTCCACCAGCCCCACGTGTGACAGGGGGCTGCCCGTCGCCGCCTGGATGACCGCCGACTGCTGCGAGCGCGAGGTGTGGAAGACGAGGTCCCCCGTCTTCAGCCTCTCCTCGAGCGGCTGTGGCGCGGCGACCGCACCGTGGGCCAGGAGCGACAGACACAGCACCGAGAGCATCCACCAACGCATCGAAACCCGGTCCTTTCCGGCGCGAGCTCCGCGCCTGACCGGTCCTTACTGCACAGTCGGTGCCAGGGGGCACACTGTCTCAAGAGGCGCGACTCAGGGGCACCTCAGCGCGCACGTGGTACTTGCCACCCAGGCTCTCGAAGAGGACGAGCCGGTCCACCCGCGCCTCGCCCCACTTGGCGTCCTGCAGCGCGCGCGCGCACTCGGCCAACTCCCGGTCTCCCCGGGGGACCTTCGCCCGCGCCAGTGTGAGGTGCGCGGAGTACTCGCGGTGCTCGGGCTCGAAGCCCAGCGGCTTCAGCGCTCCAGCCACGTCCGCCTGTAGCGCTCCCAGCGCCTTCGTGTCCCCTCCCACTCCTGCCCACAGCACTCGGGGATGCGACGGCGAGCCGAAGCTCCCTCCGCCCTCAATGGTCAGCACCAAGGGCGCGTGTGCCGGGCCCACGCTCACCAAGGCGTCCTTCAAGGCGGGCAGTCGCTCGGCCTCTACCTCTCCGAGGAAGCTGAGCGTGAGGTGCAGGTTGGCCGGTGGCACCCAGCGCGCTCGGGGCGCCAGGCCCTTGAGACGTTGGAGGGCCGCGGTGGCCTCGGACTCGATGGTCTTCCCCAGCGTGACGGCGACGAAGAGGCGCATGGGGGATTAAATCTGCACTGTCTTGCGGCGGGGCCAGAGCGCATAGGCCCAGAAGGGCAGGAACAGGACCAGTTCCACCATCACCACGTACAGGCCGCGCGCGGAGAGCATGCGCGCGCCGATGGGGGCCACGGGGATGGGGCGCAGTGGGAAGAAGTAGCGGAGGTTGTCGATGGGCCAGAGGAGCGCGGCGCCCAGG
This sequence comes from Archangium minus, assembly GCF_044360475.1. Lineage (NCBI taxonomy): Bacteria > Pseudomonadati > Myxococcota > Myxococcia > Myxococcales > Archangiaceae > Archangium > Archangium minus. The sequence goes on along the minus strand of NZ_CP043494.1, from coordinate 11,658,986 downwards.
CCGCCCGTGGTCATCGCGTCCAGCAGGCCATGGCTCCCCAGGGCGGCGAAGCTGAGCAGCCCTACCTTCAGTGCCGGCCCTCGGGCCACGAGCGTTCCGGCCGCTATCGCCAGGGCCACCCCTGCCGCGAGGAAGAGCGAGTGCGAGGCGCCCCGGTGTCCCCACGTGGCCGCGTAGGGAATCCCCAGCTTGAAGGCGATGACGTCCGCGTCCGGCAGCATGGCCAGCGCGGACAGCAACAGCATGGAAGCGGCCACGCGCCCCGGAGGTGCCGCTCCCGCGCCGAGACGTCCGAGTGCCATTCCCACCGCCACGTGACCGATACTTGCCATGCGACCGAACAGGATAGTCCATCCTGTCCCTACCTGGAGAACTCGCGGGTGCTGGACTAGCCTCCCCACCCCGTGGTCACCGCTTCTGTTCTCGACGACATCCTCCGCCAGCGGCTCGAGGCGCAGCACATGCGCACCGGGCGTTGGGTGTACCGCTTCCGCGTGCTGGGCGCCGTCGGTTGGCTGGCCTGTGTGTACGTCTTCGACTGGACCATGCCCCTGACGGGCGTAGCGGCGTACGTGCTGCTCGCGGCGGCTTTGTGGGCGGGCGGGCGCTTGCTGCCGGTGCTTCGCCGACGGCCAGACCTGGGCGTGTTGCTGCTCGACATGCCCGCCTTCTATGCCATCCAGGCTCCGGCGGTGGTCTTCTCTCCCAATGGCCAAGGCATCGCCGGGCTCTCGGTGGGCATCTACATCGTCCTCGTGATGATGACCGCGCTGCTGGGCGGCGCGCGCGTGAGTCTGGCTTTGGCGACCCTGCTCGGCATTGTCCTCGAGACGGCGCTGCTCCACCGCGCAGGCCTTGGCGTGGGAGAGAACCTTCCGGGCGTGGCCCTGGTGCTCGTCATCGCGGCCGTGGCGGCGGCGTACACCCGTCAGCGGATGCACAAGCTGGTGCTCGAGGTGGCGCAGGAGCAGACGCACCGCACGCGTCTGGGGCGCTACTTCTCCCCCGAGGTCGCCCGGCGCATCCTCGAGGCCGGCGCCAGCGCGGACGGAGGGCAGGGGGAGCACCGCGAGGTGACGCTCCTCTTCGCTGACATCCGCGGCTTCACCTCCATGTCCGAGCGCATGGAGAGCCCCCAGGTGGTGCGACTCCTCAACGAGTACCTCGCGCGCATGGTGGAAGTGGTGTTCCGCCACGGGGGCACGCTCGACAAGTTCATCGGTGACGGCATCCTCGCCTACTTCGGTGCGCCCCTGGAGTTGCCCGGACATCCGCAGGCCGCCGTGGCGTGCGGGCTCGCGATGCTCGAGGCCCTGGAGACGCTTAACGCCGAGCGCCGCGCCCGGGGCGAGGAGCCCCTGCACATCGGCATCGGCATCCACACGGGCAGTGTCGTCGTCGGGGACGTGGGCCCCGAGCAGCGCCGCGAGTACACCGTGATTGGAGACGCCGTGAACCTGGCCAGTCGCATCGAGGGGCTCACCAAGAAGGTTGGCGTGTCGATGCTCGTGTCCGAGGTCACGCGTGCCCGGTGTGGTGAGGCGTTTGGCTTCGAGGCCGCGGCTCCGCTCCCTGTCGCAGGGAAGACGGAGCCGGTGGCCACCTTCCTTCCGGTCAGCAAGACGCTTCGCGACGCGGGATGAGGCGTCATCTGGGGTGTGCCACGCGATTCCACAATCCTGTCACGTCACGTGACTTTTGAAGTCATGTCCGGTATGCTCCTATTTTAAGATTATCGGTTCTTTGATGTACCGCTAGTCTATTCGGTTGACAGGGTCTATGTGTTCTGCTCTTAAAATACGGGGATTGGTTCACGGCTTCGAGAGCGAGACCAGGAACGGAAAGGTCCAACTCGCCGTCATCGCGTTTTTCTCGAACTCAAATGACTCCGAGCAGCCCTCGTGCGACGGTTTCTTCCAATACATTCCGCTCAAGAGCCAATTATTGAAATGGACCAATACACGGGGCGGGTGGCGTTGCCAGCAAACCGGAACCGTCAGATGGCTCAATGAGGTAGACTTTCGTATCGAGAAGAGAACGGCTCCCTGCCACAGCTCCACCGAGGGTGCTCCATGAGACTGAGAAACCTGCCCCTCGTGTTGACCGTTGTGCTGTCGAGCTGTGCGCTGTTCCAGAAACCGGCGCCACAAGAAGACACCTCCATCAGGTTCCCCAACTTCCACGAACACTTCGCAACCACCCTTGGTGAACAAGGCAAGCCGTACGAGTTGGACGGTGTGACGCTTCGGGCCCTCACCATCGCGGCCAATGACTTCATTCCCCCCAAGGGCAGAGACCGGCAATGTTGGGAGAAACAAGAGTCACATCGCTACCGGGTCATTCGCCAGGGGGACATCATCTTCGTGCGGATCTCCACGGACCAGGCGGCGTGCGACCACAAGGTTTTGGTACTTGATGCGGGAGCGATGTACGCGATCAGTGCGGAGGGCCGCATTCTCCGCCGGTTATTCGACGGTGAGCCCGAGAACCTGAGCCCAGCGTCTCACGATGCCGGTGAGCAGGAGTCGCAAGGCATACCTGTTCCTGATTCGCAGGTGGGCACCACCTCGGCCGAAACAGCGCCCGACCTTCCTGCCTCGTGGTTCGATGGTGGCACGCCGGACGCGGGTTGAGCCGCTGACGGATGGGTCTAGCGTTTTTTCGGCCGGCGCGGAGTCTCCTCGCCGCCAATCAGGGCATCGACCTCGGCTGCGTAGAGGAGGGTGGGATCGATGCCCATGACCGAGAAGTGGCCCAGGAGCTCCAGACTGAGCAGGCCGTGCAGCCTCGTCCAGAAGAGCAGCCCGTGCCGCGCCACCAGTCCCTGAACCTTCGGACCGAGCCGCCGTTCCGCCCACTGCTCGAGTTGGCGATCCAGCGCGGCCTGCGGCTCGATGGTTGTGGGCGATGCCGACATCAGCTTGACCAGCGTGTCGAAGAGGAAGGTCATCGTCCGGTGGGCGGCGGGAATTGTCCGCTCGGGCGCGAGCTGGCCTGAGCCGGCGCTGGAGGCGAACAGCAGCTGGTAGCGGTGGGGTTGGGCCAGGGCCCACCGCCGGTAGGCCTCGGCGAGGGCGTGCAGCCGGGCGCGAGGTGAGTGGGCACCCTCCTGTTCGGCAGCGGCCTGAAAGACGTCGGCCAGGTCGTTGTAGGCGTCAGTGACCAGCTCGGCGAGGAGCTCGTCGCGGCTCGCGAAATACCGGTACAGCGCCGGGCCTGTGAGCCCCATCTCCTTGGCGATGGCGTTCAGCGAGATGGCGCCAGGTCCGCCCTCGGCGAGCTGACGCGACGCGATGCGTTTGGCCTCCTCGGCCGTCTGGACTCGGTAGCGCTCGCGGGGGCTGGGGGGCCGTTGGCTCATGAGCCCTGTTCTCTCGTCCCGTCTCGTTACCGAGTCAAGCCCCGTTGAGTCGTCCGCGGAGCACTCGGGCATCCCCTACGGGTGGAGTGATGACTACCCGGCCCGTATAGGCCTGATGCGCCGTGACGGGCCTGTCCAGGTGCGTTGGTTCGAAAAAGTCCTGGAACTGGTGGGCTGGAGCGGAGCACGGTTCCGCGCCCGTCTCGGGTTCACACAAGCGGATTCCCGACGCTCCCACTGTGTGACGCTGGGCATCCGCCCTGAGGCTCACGGCTGCGGCCCCCCCAGCTCCGGAAGCCTGCGCCAGGTCGGGCGTGAAATGAAAGGAAGGCGATTCGGAAGGGGAGAGGGGCTTGCCCGCGGCGCCCTCGGGGTTGAGGATGGTCGTCGCCATGAGTGCACGCACTTCCCGCGACAGGCTGTCTCTTCCCCTGCTCGTTTCAGTGCTCCTGCACCTGCTGCTCGGCGTTTGGCTGTGGCTGGAGGTGGAGTCGGCTCCTCCCGCTTCGTCCCTGACGCGGGTAGCGCCGGAGCCGCTCTCCGTGGAGTGGGAGTTCATTGAGGCGCGACCCTCCGTCGTCGAGGTGCCGAAGCCTCCTCCCGCGAAGGGCACCAGGCGCATCCGGTCCGCTACCCGCGCCGAGCGCCCGCGCGAGGCGCAACCCCCCGTTGCCAAGAGTCCAGAGCCTGAGGCGCCCGTGAAAGGGCCCTCGGACTCACCTCCTGCGGGGACAGCAGAAGCCGATGTGCCACGTGCGCCTGTGCTCGTCCCTTCTTGGATGCAGGCGCCGCCCTCGGCGGGTTCCCTCGCGGTGGCGCCAGCGTCCCGCGGGAGGACGTTGCGCCCGGGCGATCCCGAGCTTCGGCCCGAGTCGAAGGAAGAAGAGTCGGAGCGGCTCACCGCGCGCGTGCAGAACTGGATGGACGACGACATGGCGGAAGAGCGTGTCCGGGGCATCGGAGGGCATCCCTACCTGGAGGAGGCGCGGGATTCGCTCGAGGGCGCCCTGGCTCGGACGGATGGCGGGACGCCCGAGCAGCTCGGCATCCACAACCCCATCGCGGGCCTCTTGAAGAACTATACCGACGCCGCCGAGGAATACGGCCGGACAGGAGGACCGGGGTATGCCCCTCCATCGCGCACGCCGCTGCACAGCGAGAAGCTCTCCGAGCGTTTCAGGGACGATCCGCTGGCGGCCCAGAAGATGATCGGACCTGCGCAGGCCCTTGAGACGCTCCAGGCGTTGGAGAGCCGGGGCGCGCTGCTCACGGTCCAGCTTGAGCTGCGCCACGCCCGAAGCGGAGCGCTCCTGGGCGCAAGACTCGAGCAGGGGTCGGGAAATCGCCTCTTCGATGCGTTCGTGCTGAAGGTCGTGCCCGCCGCCCTGGGTGAGCTGAAGCCGCCACCTCCCGAGGTGATTCGGGACAAGGCGGAGCTCAAGACCCGGTGGCTGGTCGAGGGTTGGCAGCATCCCCCCAAGAAGCTGACCCAGGCGATCGCGTCCTCGCTGGTTTCGGGCCAGCTCATGCTCCCCTTGATTCCCCTCGAGCAGCTCATGGAGCCCGAGGATTCGGAGCAATCGTCCTTCGAGTACCGGGCGCGCCTCATCGGGGTCTATTAATCGCACCCGCCAGGCTGACTCAGGGCTCGGGAGCGAATCGCGCGAGGCCCAGGAGCTCCTCGGGAGCAGGGGCCTCGGGAGGTTCGAGGCCCGCCGCTTCGAGGAGTGTCGCTTGCGACAGCTGCCCCATCGCCTGGAGGGCATGCTCGGCACGCTTGCGGTGGAGTTGCTCGAGTCGCTGTTCCACGAGCCCGGTCGTGCCCGCCCAGTTGCTCACGATCGGTCCGTCGGGCAGGCCGTCCCGTGCGCGGGCTCGCATCGGATTGAACAGGAACCGCTTGGTGAGCATCAGGTGCGAACTGGACACCCTCGCGCTGGCTCGCAGCACGCGGTAGCAGGGGACCAGCCACGGATGGGCTCGCACCAGCACCAGCAGCTCGCTCGCGGGGAGTTCGGGCAACCGCTCCAGGGGGAACCCCAGGGTCTCGGAGAGGACTGCGGGCAGCGAGGGCATGCACATGGCGGTCTCGAGCTTCCGCCGATCCTCCTCCAGCATCGCGGGGAAGAGCCGTCGCACGTGCGCCTCGTAACCGTGGCCCGCGGTCCCCAGGAAGAAGTCCCGCATCAAGAACTCGGGATCCAGCGCGCCGCTGGGAGGAATATCTCCTGGAACCCAATGGACGGCGAACTGCCGAAGGATGTCCATGAAGTACGGGGCCTCAAGTCGTGGCTGGCCCTCTTCCCCTCGCGAAGTGAACTGGAGGTTGAGCTGATGGACGGCGTCCAGGAGCAGGACGCACACGCTGAGCCGCTCCCGAGCCTCCGGGCCTGTGAGGGGAACGGCACGGTGGAGGAGTGGCAGGAGTGTTTCGTTCGCCACCGCCTCCAACGCCTCCGCCTTCTTGAGCTGCTCGAGGAAGAACGAATCGCTGGGTACACCGGTATAGGTGCGGATGGCCTGGGTGCCGAACGCCCCCGGTAGCGTGCCCAGGTTCTGGCCCCGCCAGTGGACCTCGACGGTGGGGACGTTCCAGCGCACCAGCGACGCGTAGGCATCCCGAGGCGGATGGCCCGCGCCCGTGCGCTCCGCGACGCGCGCCACGTGGTCGAGGAACGGGATGCGCTCCCGTGTGGCCCTGAGCCGATGCAGCGGCTCCTGGGGCGTGTCCTTCAGCGCGGGCTCGCGCTCCTGGAAGTGCCTGCCGACGGAGGAGCCAAAGAGGCCCAGGTACACCATCCACTGCTGGGCCTGGAGGGGCGTGAGCTCGCTGGCCAGCGGGGACTCCGCGAGCGGCGTACGGTTCAGCTCCTCGACCAGGAGTTCCGGCTGGGCCCTCCGGGCCAGGATGGCGTGGTTGAGCTCCGGAAGCTGCTGGAGGGTCCACGTCTCAACCCTCGGGAAATCGATTGAGTGATGCAGTTTCATACCCCCCCTCATTGCCAGATGAACGAAGAACCGGGGAGCGCATATCGGGTCTCCCTGTCATGTGAGGCGGCGCGTGTGCTTCCTCGCGGGCTGCGTGCCATAGGAGTCCACGGCTCGGCGGCTGGGGCTCGCTCCGCCTGGCTGAACCGCTGAAGGCGCTGGAAGCCCCAGTGGGCGCTCCGCGAAGTAGCGCCCGAGGTGCTCGACCAGCGCCTTGACCGCAGGCGGGGTAACGCGGCGGGCGGTGGTGATCGCGAAGACGCCAATCTCCTCTTCCACCCAACCGTCCAGCACCGTCTCGAGCCGTCCGCTCCGCACCAGCTCGGCCACGGTGAGCGAGGGGGTGATCAGCAGCCCGACTCCGGCCAGCGCCGCCTCGCGCAGGGCCACGTCGTCGTTGGTCTCGAAGTTCGACACCACGGGAATCGAGTACCGCGCTCCGGGACGGCCGAACCGCCATTCGTTGCGCCTGTCGAGGAGCGTATAGCGAAGGCAGTTGTGGTGGAGCAGCTCCTCGGGCTGTGTCGGCCGGCCCATCCTCGCCAAGTAGGAGGGCGCGCCGACGACGACCACGCGGTCACGGGCCAGCCTGCGAGCGATGAACGTCTGCTCTCCGACCACCGCCATGCGGATGATGATGTCGTAGCCGGACTCGACGAGGTCGACGAGCCGGTCCTCCACCGTGAGCTGAAGGGTGACGCCGGGGTGGGCGCTCAGGAAGGACTGGAGTGCGTCACAGAGCAGCTCCCGCCGGAAGGACGCCGGGGCATTCAACCGCACACGGCCCTGGATGGCGGCACTCGCGGCACTGACGGCCCGGGTGGCCGTTTCGGTGACTCGAAGGAGGGTCGCGGCATGCTCGTAGAGGCGCAGCCCCTCCTCGGTCAGGGAGAGCTTGCGCGTGGAGCGGCGCAGCAGCTGCACGCCGAGCCGGCGCTCGAGCCGTGCCACCCGCTGGCTGACGGCCGATTTGGCCAGTCCCATCCGGCGGCCTGTCTCCGCGAACGACTGGCTTTCGACGACGTGGGCGAAGAGCGCGAGCGAAGGGAGATCCTCAATGCCAATCATCCATCGTTCATATCACGTGAACGGCGAGTTCATCGTGCCCCGTCTACTGGGCGGGGACGGCGGCGCGCATATTCAGTGGCGTGGTTCCCCTGAACATCCCGGCCCATCCTGGCCAGAGGAGAACATCCATGTCTGCGTATTGCTTCTTCGACAACCTCGAGGTCCTTCATCCCGCGGGACTCGAGGAGTACAAGCGCCGCGTCGCACCCGTGGTCGAGAAGTACGGTGGACGCTACGTCGTGCTCGGCGGTCGGACAGAGGTGGTGGAGGGATGCTGGCGTCCCACCTACCCGGTCGTCATCGAGTTCCCCAGCCTCGCGCAGGCGAACCTCTGGTACGACTCCGAGGAGTACCGGGAGCTGAAGGCGCTGCGGCTCTCTTCCACGCGGTCGAACGCCGTCTTCATCCAAGGGCTCTGACAAGGTCTACGTCGGGCGGGACGCCGAGGTGTCCCTGGCCGCATCGCTCGAGATGCTCGAGCGCGGTGACACCACCGAGGAGCAATACCGCACCACCAACCTCGTCAGCACGTCGCTGTCGAAGATCTGCATCAACGGCTCGACGTTCACCGGCGTGTTCAGCACGGCGCTCGATCTGGCCATCCAGAACTACGAGGAGCTGCCGCTCACCTTCGCCATGGCGCGGACGCCGAGCACCGGCTGCAGCTTCACCATCAATGCGGTCATCCAGCCGGGCGTGGTTGGAGGCTCGGCCGGGTTCCCGTCCGGCGGGGGCACTGCTGAACCACGCCGAGCACGTGACCGAGCAGACTTCGTCGACGGAGCCATTGCAGTTGTTGTCCACCCTGTCGCACGCCTCGGCGGCTCCGGGATGTACGCTGGAGTTGCCGTCGTTGCAGTCGCCGCCTAGGGCGGAGTAACCCGGATCCGGAGTGCAGCTGAAGGAACCCGGGGGAGTCGGGCCCGCAACAAAACTAGTGCCGTACCCGTCCCTATCAGAATCATGGAGGAAGTAGCGGGGCAGCGTGTTGTCGGAATCGTTGCAGTCGTCGGAGGTGGACACATAACCGGCCGGTGCTGAGCACGCCCGGGTGCTCACCGATGGACTGCCGCGCCCGTCCCCATCCGCGTCGCGGTACCAGGTGCTCAGGGCCACCTCCTCGTCGATGGCGCCGCTGCAATTGTCATCCACCCCGTTGCACACTTCGGTGGCTCCGGGCTTCACGCTGGCTTGGGTGTCGTTGCAGTCCCTGGAGTCGGACACGTAGCCCGAAGGTTGCACGCAGGCCCGGGTGCTCACCGCCGCATCGCCGTACCCATCCCCATCCGCGTCGCGGTACCAGGTGGTCAGGCCTCCCGCCTCGTCCGTCTGGCCATTGCAGTTGTTGTCTCGGTGGGCTGCGCTTCTCCCGTTCGTGCCGAGAGCTCGCTCTCGCGCAGGTCACCTTCCGAGCCGACCACTCCACAACCTGTCACCCACAGGCCCCAAAGCACTGCCCACAAAATCCGGGTGCCCGACGGCTGTCTTTGCATTGCACACTCCTCCGCCTCGATGAAATCCCGCCACCCTATAAGCCGTTCACCCGGTGTGAAAACCATTTCCCTTTGAGCGATTCCTCTCCCTGGTTTCTTTGGCCTCAAATGTCTTCCAAGGCCTTGAAACTCCTGTGAAACACCTCTCAGACACTTTGTACGGCGACCTGACGGGGACGGCTCACTTGCCACGGGCGAGGACAGCTCGGCCCACCTTCAGCTCCTTTGCGACGTTCGCCACGCGTTTCCCGAGGAACTCGGCGGTTCTCAAATCCGCTGGTGGCGGCGTGACATCCGCGGGTTGATCGAGGTTGGACTGGGCCGCTACGCCGAGGGTATAGGCATCCCGGTTGAGCATGTCCTCGTTCGTGAAGGAACGGTTGTTGCCGTACGGCAGGCCCAGGTTCACCCAGTGCATGTGGTGCTGTGCCGCGAACGTCATGAGTTGAATCAAGGACGTCTGCTTGTCGCCGCCACGGGAGCCGCCATTGGTGAATCCCGCGGCTACCTTGTTGGCCCAGCGCTTCTGCGCGTACTGCAGGTGTGAGGTTGCATCCATGAAGGCCTTGAACTGAGCCGACAAGCTGCCCATGTACGTGGGCGCGCCCATGATGATGGCATCGGCGGAGTCCAGGACGTCCCAGCGTCCCGGCGCCTCTTCAGCCCTGATGAGCTGGACCTCCGTGTCGGCCACCTGGGCCGCACCGGCCGCGACCGCCTCGGCCACCTTCGCCGTGTGGCCACCATGGCCGCTGTGATAGACAACGACTACGCGAACAGTCTCTCTCCTATACAGCTCCTCTTCACCCTTGCTCGATACGTTGCTCATCGCCGTTCTCCATTTCGGCCAGCTGACTTGCTGGTTGATGATGAGAAGAATAGCGTGGACCCGCATGTCCCGACGGTCATAGATGCCACCTTTTGGGACATTCGGGGCAGGGTTCATCCGGGGGCCCCTTGCAGGCGATCGGACGGGTTGGACGGAGGGTCCGCTCCTCCGGGGATGGGTTGCGAGGACCCCGAGGGGCCCTCATGCGTTGGCGACGTGCCGCGGCATCACTTCAATGCGCCCGCCGGAATCTCGACCACGTACGTATCGACGTCGGTGGCGCTGCCACTGCCCCAGTTGGAGTTGAAGACCACTCGCGTGAAGTCGCGGTTGACGCTGGCGACCGGTTCGGTCCAGTAACCGTTAGACGCGGTGCGGTGGTGCGCCAGCGTGTAGAGGGTCGGGTTGGCATTCAGCTGTACGGCCATCACCTTGCGGTGCAGCCACTGCAGCGCACCGCCGTAGTCGGCATAGGTGCTGACCACCACCCAGCCGGGTCGGGCGAACGCCTTGCCCGAGACATGCAACGCCGTCGCGGTGCCGCTCAGGTAGGTCGAAAACAGCGCCGTGCGCACGCCCGTGCGCAGGTTCACCATGAACACGTCGCCCGCGTTGGACTGGTAGTCGACGGCCACGTAGACATCGTCGCCGTTGGCGTCCAGCGCCAGGTCCGAGTGCTCGGACTTCGCGAGCAGTTGGGTCTTCTTGCTGAAGTCCCGTGAGAACGCCACCGTGCCAAGCGCACCGTCGCTGGACACCACGCAGTGATTGCCGCTGGGGGACATGCTCACATGGTCGGGACGCTCGCCATGGGTGTCATACATGCCCAGGACGGTGTTGGTGTCCCGGTCCCAGGTGAACACGCCGAGGCTGCTCCAGTCGCTCGAGTCGACCATGAAGCACCAGTAGCGTCCGTCCGCCGAGGGGGAGCCCTCCGACTTCGTCCATGCCGCCATCGCGGTCGGCCACCTGGCCTTCAACCGCGCGCCAAAGTCGCCCACGACGCGTGAGGCCCCCGTCGAGACATTCAATTCGTGGAGCTGCATGCCGACACCATTGGTGGGCAGGTAGTACAGCAGGTCCGGATTCGTCGGGTGCCATTGCGGCTCCGCGTCCGCGGCCGGGCCCGACAGCTGCTTCAGGCGCGCATGGGTGTTGGCGTCATACACATGCCAATACCCATCGAGGGCATACACCAGCTGTTTCGTGCTGTTCGAGTTGAAGGCCTGGCGGCGCGAGTAGTCGTTCCGGGCAAAGCCTGACACGCCGTCAGCGGTGTGGTCGGTGGCGCGCACGACACACGTCTTGTAGGTGGGCTCCGAAAACGCCGCCCCCTTGGCGGGTTTCGCCAGCGTGGGGATCGGCGTGGCCTGGCGGGTGCTGGTGAGTGCGAAGTCGGGTGCATAGAACGTGGCACACGCGGGGCTGAGCGCCGGCTCGTTCACTGGAGCCGGCTGTGTGCTGCGCTGGCACGTCTTGAACTGGCCGGGCGCGGGGTCCGGATTGAAAAAGCAATACGCGCTGCCCGCCGGCAACTCTCGAGTGACCCAGGTATCACCTCGCCCGAATCTCACGGTCGAGGGCTTGTCCAGCGTGAAGGTCTGATACTGGTTCGCGACCGTCTCCCACCCCTCCGTGGCGAGTCCAGAAGCGTCCAGCATAGAAGGAAGACTGCCGTCGACCGTGTCGCCGCCACAGCCCGCCAAGGAGAGACACACCAGAGCCACCCTCCACACACCTACGTCGCACTTCAAGTCACGATTCATGTCGAACGCTCCCCGTCGATGACCGACAGCAGGGCACTGTCAGCATGTTCTTGACGTGCCTTGATTGCGGAGCTTGCATTCTTTTCGTTTTTTGAGACGGGGCGATGCGGCGCGTGCTTCCCCCGGTCCTGGCCGACCTTCAGTGCGATGGCGCGGGCGGAGCCACCCCGACGCCTTCCACCGTCCGCTTCGTTTCGCCACGCAGCTTCTGCATCAGCACGTAGAGGCCGGGGATGAAGACGAAGTTGACCACCGTGGACACCAGCATGCCGCCGAACACCGCCGTCCCCAGCGAGTTGCGCGAGGCCGCACCCGCGCCGGAGGCCGTCATCAGCGGCACCACGCCGAGGAGGAAGGCAATGGACGTCATGAGGATGGGGCGCAGGCGGACCTCGGCCGCCTCCACCACCGCGTCGATGGGGCTCTTGCCACGCTCCCGCAGTTGCTCGGCGAACTCCACGATGAGGATGGCGTTCTTGCTGGCCAGACCCACCAGCATCACCAGTCCCACCTGGCAGAACACGTCGTTGGCGAACCCGCGCAGCCATTGCAGGCCCAGCGCGCCCAGGATGGCCAGGGGCACCGAGAGGATGATGACCAGCGGCAGGCTGAAGCTCTCGTACTGTGCCGCCAGCACCAGGAAGACGAAGAGCAGGCCCAGGCCGAAGATGATGGCGGCCTGAGCGCCGCTCTGCTTCTGCTCCAGGCTGATGCCCGTCCACTCCGCGCTCATGCCCTGGGGCAGGTGCTGCGTGGCCAGAGTCTCCATGGCCTCCATGGCCTCACCCGAGGACACCCCCGGCGCGGCCTGACCGCTGATGTCCACCGAGCGGAAGAGGTTGTAGTGGCGGATGACCTGCGCGGACACCGTGGGCTGCACCTTCACCAGCGACTCCAGCGGAATCATGTCCCCGCTGTCGCTGCGCACGTAGAAGGCGCCGATGTCCTGTGGGCTGTCGCGGAACTGCTGTTCGGCCTGCACATAGACGCGGTACGCGCGGCTCGCGTAGTTGAAGTCGTTGACGTACTGGCTGCCCATGTAGACCTGCATCGTTCCGAAGATCTGCTCGATGGGCACTCCGAGCGCCTTGGCCTTCTGGCGGTCCACCTCCACATCCAGCAGCGGCGTGTCGGCGTTGAAGGCGGTGAAGACGCCGCGCAGGCGGCTGTCCTCGTTGGCCCTGGCCACCAGGCCCTGCACGGCCGAGGCAAGCTGGTCCAGCGAGTGGGTGCCAGCCGTGTCCTCGACGACGAACTGGAAGCCGCCCACGGAGCCGACGCCGCGGATGGCCGGGGGCTGGAAGGGCACCACGCGCGCGCCGTCAATCCGGCTGAAGGGTCCGCGCAGCCGCTCCACCAGCGCGGCCGTCGTCTGGTCCTTCCCGGGCCGCTCCTCCCAGTTCTTCAGGGCGACGAAGATGTTGGCCATGTTGGAGCCCGTGCCCTGGGCGGAGAATCCGCCCGTGCCGAAGATGACGCGCACTTCGGGCTGCGCCTTCAGGATGGTCTCCACCTCCGCCATCACCTTCTCCGTCTGGGCCAGAGACATGCCCTCGGGGCCCTGCACGGAGATGATGAGGTAGCCCTGGTCCTCGTCGGGGATGAAGCCCGTGGGCGTCACCCGGACGAGCACCACCGTGCCGCCGATGCAGAGGAGGAAGGCCACGAGGATGATGGCCGGGTGCCTCAGCAGCCGCCGCAGGTTGCGGCCATAGAAGGCCCGCGTCCCATCCAGCACCCTGTCCACCTGGCGGAAGAACACCCACTTCTCACCGGGGGGGTGCTCGAGCATCCGCGCGGACAGCGCGGGCGTCAGCGTGAGGGCGCAGAAGGTGGACAGGGCCACCGACGCGGCGATGGTCAGCGCGAACTGGCGGTAGATGCCGCCGGTGGTACCGGGGAAGAGGGCGACCGGCACGAACACCGCCACCAGCACGATGGAGATGGCGATGACCGCGCCGGCCACCTCCTTCATGCCCTCGCGAGCGGCCTGTGCGGCCGAGAGCTTCCGCTCCACCATCAACCGCTCGATGTTCTCGATGACGACGATGGCGTCGTCCACCACGAGGCCCGTGGCCAGGGTGAGGCCGAAGAGGGTGAGGGTGTTGATGGAGAAGCCCAGCACCTTGACGAAGGCGAAGGTGCCCACCAGCGAGACAGGGAGGGTGAAGGCGGTGATGAGCACGCTGCGCCAGCCGTGCAGGAACAGGAAGATGACGAGGGTGACGAGCGCAATCGCCTCCACGAGAGAGCGCAGCACTTCGTGGAGGGTGGCGCGCACTGCGAGCGTGGTGTCCAGGCTTCGCTGGTACTCCATGCCCGGAGGGAAGTGCCTGGACAGTCGCTCCATCTCCGTGAGGACGGCGTCACGCACGTCCAGCGCGTTGGCGGTGGGGAGCTGGAGGATGGCGATACCTATGGCCGCCTTGCCGCCGAAGCGCAGCAGCGTGCCGTAGTTCTCCGCGCCCATCTCCACGCGGCCCACGTCCTTCACGCGGACGCTCCGGCCGTCGTTCTGGCGCATGAGGACGATGTCACCGAACTCGTCCGGCTCCACCAGGCGGCCCCGCGCGCGCACCGCCAGTTGGTAGGGCTGGTCGGCGGCCGACGGCGGCTGGCCCACGGCGCCCGCGGCCACCTGCAGGTTCTGCTCCTGGAGGGCGCGCGTCACGTCCTGCGGGGTGAGCTTGCGGCGCGCCAGCTCCGTGGGGTCCAGCCACAGGCGCATGGAGAACTTGCGCTCGCCGAAGATGCGCACCTCGCCCACGCCGCGGACACGCTTGAGGGCGTCCTTGAGATTGACGTCGGCGTAGTTGCTGAGGAACTTCGCGTCGTAGCGCTCGTCCGGGCTGAAGAGCGCCATGGACATGAGAATCTGACTGGAGGCCTTGTTGACGACGATGCCTGCCTGATTGACCTGGGACGGCAGGCGCGCGGCGGCGCGGCTGACGCGGTTCTGCACGTCCACCGTGGCCACCTCGATGTCGCGCGTGGACTCGAAGGTGATGATGATGGTGCTGGTGCCGTCATTGCCGCTGGTGGAGGTGATGTAGCGCATGCCCTCCACGCCGTTGAGCTCCTGCTCCAGGGGAATGGTCACGGCGCTCTCCACCACCTCGGCGCTGGCACCCACGTAGGTGGTGCTGACAGTCACCTGGGGTGGCGCCAGGTCCGGGTACTGGGCAACGGGCAGCGTGGGGATGGCGATGGCCCCCGCCAACGTCAGCAGGATGGAGCAGACGATGGCGAAGACGGGCCTGCGGATGAAGAAGTCGATGAACATGGTGTGCTCCGTTCCTTCGACTCAGCGACCAGCCGCTGACGGCACGTTCGCCAGGGTCCTGGTCAGAGGTCCCGCTTCGGCGCGAGACGCGGTCTTCACCTTGACGGGCATGCCGTCACGCAGGGCCTGCATGGACGAGACGGCCACGAGGTCTCCTGTCTTCAGCCCCTTCTCCACCACGTAGGACAGCTCCCCCAGCGCGCCGAGGGTGATGGGCCGGCGCTCCACCACCGTCCTGCCCTCCTTCTCCCGCACCACCAGGGCGAAGGGCTGGCCGCTCTGGCGCACCACCGCGAGCGCCGGAATCTGCAGCGCATCGCGCACGGAGTAGACGATGCGCGCGCGTACCAGCTCGTTGGGGCGCAGGCCCACCGTGTTGCGGAAGGCGGCCTTCACCTCCACCAACTGGGTGCGCGGGTCGGCCTGCGGTGCGACGAAGAAGACGTTGCTGGTGAGCAGGACCTTCCCCTGTGCATCGAGGATTTCCAGCGCCGTGTCCGGCTTCATGGAGCGGGCGCGCCGCGAGGGCACCGAGACGCTGACCTCCAGCACGTCTGCCTGCGCCACGCTGGTCAGCGGAGTGGAAGCGCTGACGAAGTCTCCCACGCGCACCAGCACGTCGCCCACGGTGCCAGGGAAGGGCGCGCGCACCACGTTGAGCTGCAGCTGCACCTGGCGCTGCGTCACCTGCGCGGCCGACGAGCGCGAGGCGGCCTCGGCGGCCTCCACCTGGGCACGGGCGTTCTCCAGTTCCTGCGCGCTGGCGAGGCCTTCTTGATGGAGGGCCTCGGTGCGGGCCAGGGTGCGGCGGGCCAATTCCAGATTGACTTGCGAGGAGCTCAACTGGGCCTGCGCGCTGTCCAGCGCGGCCGTCGCCTCCCGGGCGTCCACCTCCACCAGCGGCGCGCCTTCCTCCACCCGCTGGCCGGGGCGTACGTGGATGCGGCGCACGTAGCCGGCCACCTGCGGCAGCACCGTGACGCTCTGCCGCGAGAGCAGGCTGCCCAGGTATTCGCCGGTGTCGCGTACCTCGCGCGGTGTGAGTGAGACCACGTCGATTTCCCGAGCCGGAGGTGCCGCTGGGGGCGCCTTCGTGCCCGAGCAGCCAGCCACCACCGTCAGCACCGCCATGCCCCACATCATCGTCTTCACCCGTCGCATCGGGCCTCCGTCAGGAATGCGTCCAGGCGCGCCTGGACGAGCTCGAATTCACGCAGCACCAGGTTCAGCTCCGCCTGGCGAAGGGCCGCACCGCTCTGCACCAGCTCAAGGCTGCTGCCGCGGCCCACTTCAAAGGAACGGCGGGTGAGTCGGTCGGTGCGCTCGGCGAGGTCTCGCGCCTCCACCGCCGTCTTCACCAGCGACTCGGCCACCTCCACGCTTCGGCGGGCCCGCGCCACCTCCAGCTCCACCTCGCGGCGGGCGCTCTCCAGCACTGCTTCCGCCTGGGCCTCCACGCCCGCGCGCTCACGCACCAGCCCACCGCGCCCGCCACCTTCCCAGAGGGGGACCGAGAGCACTGCGGCGACGTTCCACGTCGCGAAGCGGCCGAAGCCTGGGTCCGTGGTGAGGCCGTAGACGGTGCTGCTGACGCCCAGCGTGGGCAGGTAGCCCGCGGTGGCCTGACGCCGGCTGTCGCGCGCGGACTCCACCTGGGCGCCTGCCGCCACCAGGTCGGGCCGCTCGTCCAGGCGCTCCAGCGGCGCGCAGTCCTCGCGCGTCTGGTCCACCAGCCCCTGGAGGTTGAAGGCCGGGTCGACGCCGATGGCCTGACCGAAGCCCAGCGAGAGGCCCAGCACCTCGCGCGCCTGGCGCAACTGCTCGTCCCCGGCGATGAGGGCGCCGCGCGCCACGGCCACGTCCTGATTGACGCGCACCACGTCCAACTGGTTGCCGGCGCCCAGTTCGACGGTGCGCTGGGTGAGGGCGGCGCGCTCCAGGGCACGTCGCAGGCCCACGCGGTTGATTTCGGCGGCGCGCTCGGCGGCCACCGTGGCCACCAGCACCTGGGCCAGCCCCAGGGTGAGGCGGCGGCGGGTGTCCTGGAGGTTGGCCACCGCGCTCGTCTCGGCGGCCCGGGCCGACGACAGGCCTCGCCAGGCGCCCAGGTCCACCACCGACTGCGTCAGCGTCATGCTGAGGGTGCCCGCGGGGGTGGTAGCGGTGCGGCCGTCACCGGCGGCCCCCTGGGTCACCCCCGAGGGAACGTCCGGATTGAGGAGGTCATACGCCACGCCTGCCTGGGCGCGCGCGTTGGGCAACAGCGCCGACAGGGCCTGGCGCCACCGGCCACCGGCGCGCTCCACGCCGGCCACGGCGTTGCGCAGGTCCGTGGACCGCTCGCGCATCAGGGCGAGCGCCTCGTCCCAGCTCTTCACCCGCCGGGGGGCGGGCGGGACGGGGGTGAGCATCGCGTCCTCCACGTCTGGCTGGAGGGCTGCTGGAGGAAGGTCGGAGGAGGAGGCCGCCTCGGCCTGAATCGAGGCGGCGGCGAGTGCGAGGAGAAGGACGGAAGGAGTAGCCATTCGCCGGACGTGGAGGACGGAAGGGAGTCACTGCGCCTGCAGCCCGCTGCTCAGCTGCGCGGCGTCACCGGCTTGAAGGTGGCGGCGTCGATGGGCGCGTCGTAGCGGGCGCTCTGGATGACCTTCTCGCCCCGCTTGCCGTCTGCCTCCCACTGCGTGCGGTGGCTCAGCATGATGCCGTCCACGTCGCGGTAGTCGGAGAAGGTGAGGGCCTTGTTGTACGCCTTGCCCTCATGGGTGCCGGCATACGTGCGGCGTACCTCCAGGAAGGACTTCTGGTCGATGAAGCGGACCTCCGTGTTGGCGCCACGGGTGAGGACCAGCTTGAACGCGGGAGCGCCATTCACCTCCTCCACGCCGTCCAGCTTCAGCGCGACGCCCTGGGCCTTCGGGTCCAGCAGGGCGTCGTCGAACGCGGCGCCCTCGGCCATCATCGCGTTCTTCTCCTTGTCCAGGCGCTGCGGAGCAGCCGAGCCCTCCACCACCCAGCCCTGCTGCCCGTCGAACATCTTGCTGACCCTGGCGCCGTTCTTGTCCGAGTCGTAGCGCACGAGGTTGGGACGTGCGCGCTGCATGGTGGACGTCGCCACGGTGGTGTCCCCCTCCCTGAAGAGGGTGGTGATCTGGACGGTCTTCACGGCCTTGAGCCGCTCCTTGCCGCCCACGGCCTTCAGGTGCTTGTCGACGACGGTCTGGAGCGTCAGCTTGCCCTGGGTGCACTCAGCGCCTTCGCCGGCGGCGGCGATGGCGGGGGTGAACGTCAGACCGAGGGCCAGGAACGAGGTAACGAGAGACTTGCGCAGCATGGGGTGTGCCTCCGTGTGGAGTGGGTTGCGGGAGGCACAGTGCCCGCGCGAGCAGCGCATGGGTGGAGTGTTCAGCCGGTGGGGACTTGCATGCGGCGAACGGGTCCTGCCGTGCAGCGGACGGGCCCGCTGCTCAGCGCAGGTGCTGGAACTTCTCGCGGTGGCTGCGAGCCACGCGCAGCTCGGCGCCGCCCATCAGCACCACGACGAGGTCCCTGCGCCCTTCGCTGCGCAGCTCGCGGATGCGGCGCGAGTTGACGATGGCCGAGCGGTGGATGCGCATGAAGCGCTCCGGGTCCAGCCGCGCCTCCAGGCTCTGCATCGTCTCGCGGTGGAGGTACGCCTTCCCGCCCGCGTGAATCTGCACGTAGTAGTCGGCGGCCTCGATGTACTCGATTTCGTCCACGTCGAGGAACACCACGCGCCCCGTGTCGCGGATGGCGAGCCGGCGCAACCACGGCTCGGGAGCCGTCGTGGGGGCCGGTGTCGGCGGAGGCGTGACGTCCCGCTCGCCATAGGTGGAGAGCACGGACATCAGCCGTTGACTGAGGTCGGACATGCGCGCCAGGCGAATCTGCGCCTTGGCGCGGCCCACGGCGTCGTGGAAGCGGTCGTCGCGGAAGGGCTTGAGCAGGTAATCGAGCGCGTGGATGTCGAAGGCGCGCAGGGCGTAGCGGTCGTACGCGGTGACGAAGATGACGGCAGGCACCTCGCCGGGGCCCAGGTGGGCGAGCACCTCGAAGCCATTGAGCTCCGGCATCTGCACGTCGAGGAGCACGAGGTCGGGCCGCTGCTCGCGGATGAGGCGCACGGCCTCGGGGCCGTTGCCAGCCTCGCCCACCACGCTGATCTCCGGGTCCGAGGCGAGCAGCAGGCGCAGCCCCTCGCGCGCCAGGGGCTCGTCATCCACGACGAGCGTGCGGATGCAGGCGGTCGAATTCATGGCACGGGCACCTCGGGCGAGGCGGACTGGAATGGCAGCTCCAGGCGGGCGCGCACACCGCCTCCGGCGCGGTTCTCCAGCGTGAAGGCGTGGCGGTCTCCGTAGAGCTGGTGCAGGCGCTCCCGCACGTTGGCCACGCCGATGCAGCCGCCATGGGTGTCCCAGCCGGGGGCGAGCCCGGGGCCGTCATCGAGCACCTCCAGCACCAGCCGGGCGCCCTCACGCGACGCGCGCAGCTCCACGCATCCGGCGCCGGAGCGGGTGGCGAGGCCGTGCTTGATGGCGTTCTCCACCAGCGGTTGGAGGATGAGGCTGGGCACGAGCGCGCCGAGCGTGGCGGGGTCGATGGCGCGGACTACCTGGAGCCGGTCCTGGAAGCGGGTCTGCTCGATGTCGAGGTAGCGCTCCAGGAAGTCGAGGTCCTCGTGGAGGGGGACTTGCTGGCGGCCGGTGGTGTTGAGGGCCATGCGCAGCAATTCGCTGACGCCGGTGAGCATGCGGATGGAACCGGCGGTGTCCTGCTTGCGCACGAGGACGGAGATGGCGTTGAGCGTGTTGAAGAGGAAGTGCGGGTGGAGCTGGGCGCGCAGGGCCTCGAGCTGCGCGTGGGCCAGGCGCGTCTCGAGCTGCGACTGGGCCAGCTCTCCCTCACGGTAGCGGCGGTGGTACTCCAGGGCGTAGCCGACGGAGAGGATGCCGCCGTAGATGATGATGTCGGTGAGGCCGTACTTGCCCAGCATCATGGGCAGGATGAAGCCCAGCGAGTTGTCCACGAACCACTTCTCCCCCGCGGCGCGGGAGAGGAAGACGATGAGGAGCAGATGGGGGACGATGAACCCGAGGAGGGCGGGCCCATGGACCGCAAGGGCGCGGGGCCAGACGCCACGCTCCAGGCGGAAGCGCCGTCCGAGCGCGAGGATGAGCGGGGTGGCCAGCGCCCAGTACGACCAGGGCGGCACGTGCATCATCAGCGCCCGGGCGAAGGGATAGGTGGGGTCCTTGGCCTGGGCGTAGAAGTAGGTCTGGCTCGAGGTGATGACGCCCGGCACGGCGTAGACCAGCAGGAGCAGCGGCAGGCGGCGCGCCAGCAGCAGCAGGGCGGACGGCGCTGACGTGGAAGAACTCGGCCGGAGTGTCACGGCGGAGGACGGCAGGAGGGGGCTCGCTGCGGGAGAGGAGGATTCCACGGTCAGTGGATTCTACGCCCGCGCCAGGGTCCCTTTCGAACCGGTGCAGCCAAAGGGCTCCGGGGTGCAGCGAACGGGCCCGCCTGTCTGCTCCTCTTGACCACACGCGTCGTGCAGCGAAGAGCCACTCCCCGGCGATTTCCAGCGCGAAGCAGGTTGCTCCCTCGCGCCCAGGTGAACCAACCTTTCCCCTCCAGAGGGTTTTCCAGTCATGACCTTCCCGCCGTGGGTCGCGCCAGGTCGTGTCGCGCGAATTCTTCGACACCCTATCTGTCATGAGACGAACCACCGTGTTGCTCTTGGCTATGGTGGCGTGGATGCCCGTCACTCCCCAGTTTCCGCATCCCTTCTACGTCGTTCATGATCACCAGGATGGCCGCTCAACGACGGTTTCGTGGCGATGGCGTCAGATGTATCCCGCCATCTACTTCTTCGTGGCGATCTATGCCGTCTTCGCGATCTTCATCGTGTCCGACTCCTTCTCGGATGGAGTCTTGCACGATGTCCTCGGAGGTCTGTCGCCTTTGGCGCGGATGAAGAGGGCAGATCTGCTGCCCGTGATGTTCTTCACGGGGGTCAGCTACGTGGTGGCGGCCTGGCTCCTGAATCGCACCTTCCTCGAGGTGGATGGTTCGCGCCTGCGCATCCGCTATGCGCCCCTTCCCTGGCCGGGAGGCCGGACATTTCGTGCGGCGGAGGTATCGGGTGTCCTCGTGAAGGACCGCACATACAAAGACAAGAATGGCTTCGCTCGTTCGGTCTATGACCTCTATGTGGTGCTCAACGCCAGGCGCCGGGTGCGGCTGCTGTTGGGACTGCCAGAACGGCGTCAGGCGGAGTTCCTCGAGCAGCGCATCGTGGAAGGCGTGCTCGGCATCCGGTCGTAGCCTCCGGGCGCCGTCCCCGTCATCGACTCGCTGACCGCCAGCCGCAGCGAAGTCGAGCCGGGCGCCAAAGTGACGCTCGCCGCTGCCGCGCATGATGCCAATCCTGGCAACATCCTTTCCTACAGCTGGTACGCTTTTGGGGGCCGCCTTCCGGAGGTTGGTAAGGCGGCCCGCCCCACTCATTGCCCGTTTAGGACTAGGACAGGCTTTCCTCCTCTGGCCCCGGCTTTGCCCCCGCTCGAGGGAGTCTCTCGTAAATCCCGTGCCCGTGCTCTCGCGCACCCTGGCGTCCCTGGAGGAACTGGCCCGCGTTCTGGTAGCGCGCCAGTACGGAGAGGGGCTCAGCCCGGGGACGAACGCCATGCCCCGCCGGATGATGTTGCCCGGGCCGTGCAGCGCCGAGCGGTCATCCGGAGAAGGCCTGGCGCTCGAGCTGGCTTAGGAGTCGTAGCCGTGGTGCCCGTCGAGCACGATGACCTTGCGGCTGGCCGGGTAGTAGAGGACGCCCCACTCTTGGAAGTCGTGGCAGTTGTGGCAGGCCACCTCTCCCCCGGAGAACCAGGCCTGGACGTCGCCGCCGCCGGCGTAGGTATCCAGCTGCGAGAGCAGCGCGGCGCCCTTGCTGCCGGAGAAGAAGTAGCTCTGCGCCAGGCCCGCGCGGTTCGTGACGGTGCCGTCAGTGAAGGACGGCAGGGACCGGTCCGCCCCGAGGTGCTCCACGATGGCCTGCAGCGTCACCGGCTGGGCCGGGCACTCGGGCGTGGTGTAGGCGGCGATGGAGGAGATTTCATACCAGGACAAGGGGGTGGACCCCACGTTCCACGCCGCGCGCGCGGGCTCCAGGGACGAGGCATCGGCGGCGGTGAGCGAGAACGGCTGGGGGGACACCTCGCAGGCGCTCGCGTACGTGCAGCGCAGGACCTGGCGGTAGGTGCCGCACTGGCCGAAGTCCTTCGTGCCCGCGGGCTGGGAGTGGTAGCAGTTGTAGACGGCGGGGTCGCAGCCCGGGCTGGGCCAGACGTCGTAGGCGTCGCCATCGGTGAGCGCGAGCTCCGTCACGCGCGCGACGAGGCGCGCCGTCTTCTGCATGGCCACGCCGTCATCGGCGCCCGCGCTGAAGGTGAGCGGGACGGTGTGCGGGTCGATGGCTTGGTGCAGCGTCGGGTACGACCAGTCGAGGCGGTAGCTGGGCCGGCCGTAGACCTGCGGGATGCCGTCGGGCGCCGTGACGGAGAGCCAGTCCACGTACCCGGACACCGAGGCGCGGCCGCGATAGAGGAGGTTGCTGTTGCCCTGGACGACGTAGAGGGGGTTCACCGCCTCGTCGATCCAGATGCCGCTGTCGCCGCGGAAGTCGAAGAACCGCGGGGCAATCACGATGCGAGCGGTGTACGAGCGCGGCGTGCCCGTGAAGGTGTCGACGCGGACGAAGAGCGGCAGGCCGGAGAGCACAGTGTTGAGCTCGTGGCCCTCGTGGAGGACGATCTCGAACCGGCGCTCGCTGATGATGTTCGCGTCCCCGAAGGCGTCGTCGGGGACGAAGCTCAGGACGTTCGAGAGGTAGCGGTTCGCGGTGGCGCGGAGGATGAGGGCGCGGACGCCATCACGCTCCTCGAAGGTGCCGAGCGTCTCGAAGCTGAGCTCGTTGTCGCCCACCGAGGCGTAGAGGCGGGTGGCCGTCGCTGCGGCGGTGCTGACGCCGGTCTCCTCCGTGGTCTCGGGAGTGGCGTTGGTACAGGCCGCGAGCGCGGTGAAGCTGGCAAGGGCGAGGGTGCGTAGTTGCATGGGGGGGTCTCCAGGTGAGGCCCCCCGAGTACCACGTGCCTATGACACGCCGCGGGCGGGGACTGTGTCAGTCCTGTAACGCGAGTTGGTGTAAGGTGGGCCTCCCGCTCTCCTGTTCGTGAACATCCATGATCTCCGCTGCGGATTCAGTCCCCGAGTCGAGCGCGCTGCGCACCCCGGGTTATCGAACCTTCCTGCTCACGTTCATGTTGGCGATGATGGCCGACAACATCGAGCACGTGATCAGCTACTGGGTGGTGTTCCAGAAGTTCCACTCGGCGGCGTTGGGCGGGTTCGCGGTGGTGTCCCACTGGCTGCCCTTCCTGGTGTTCTCGGTGCCGGTGGGCGCGCTCAATGACCGGTTCGACTCCAGGCGCCTCATCCAGTGCGGGATGGTGCTCTTCATCATCGCCTCCGTGGGGTGGGGCTACTTCTTCGTCACGGATTCCCTGCAGGTGTGGCACGCCATGGTCCTGCTCACGATTCACGGCTGCGCGGGCGTGCTGTGGGGCACCTCCAGCCAGATGTTGCTCTATGACATCGTGGGAGCCCGCTCCCTGCCCAGCGCGGTCCGCCTGAACGCGACGGCCCGCTATCTCGGAGTGCTGGTGGGCCCCGGCGTGGGCAGCCTCATCATGCGGACGCTCGGTCCCACCTGGGGCATCTTCGTCAACACGGTGTTCTACCTGCCGCTGCTGCTCTGGCTGGTGCGCGCACCCTATGGCCGGCACTTCCGTGGGGTGGCGGCGGGCCCCAAGCGGGCTGTCCGAGGCCTCGCCGACATCATCCAGACCGTCCGGGACGTGCGCGAGGTGCCCGTGGTCGGGGCCATGGTGCTGCTGGCGGGGACGGCGTCCTTCTTCATCGGCAACAGCTACCACGCACAGATGCCGGGCTTCGCCCAGGACCTGGGCCATGGAGATCCCGGCGCGACCTATACGCTCCTGCTGGGAGCGGATGCGGCCGGGGCCCTGCTCGCGGGCATCCTGCTCGAGACACGCGGATCCTGGCTGCGGACCGAGCCCGCCTCCGCGTTGAAGATGGCCCTGCTATGGGGATGCGCGCTCTTCGCGTTCTCGCTCATCCGCGTGTATCCGGTGGCCATCGTCGTGCTCTTCCTGGCCGGGTTCTTCGAGCTCTCCTTCAGCAGCATGACCCAGGCGCTCGTGCAGCTGAATGCGCCGGACACCATCCGTGGCCGTGTGCTGGGGCTCTTCACCATGTCGGCCTCCGGCCTGCGCGCGTTCAGCGGCGTGACCGTGGGGCTGCTGGGAAGTATCACCAACATCCACCTGTCGCTCGCGGTGTCCGCGCTGGCCTTCGTGACGGTGGCGGGCCTGCTGCTCCTCCGTCGAAGCCCACAGGGTGCCTGAGCGGTCGGTTGTGGCGACCCGTGAGAGCGTTTCTGCTAGGTCTCACCGCATGCACCTCTCCATCTCCCGCATCGTCCCTGGATGGTTCGCTCTGGCCCTCTGCCTTTTGATACCCGCTGCTCACGCGGCCGAGGTCTCCTCCGCCAGCCGGGTGGAGACTTCCCCTGGCCTCTCTCCCGAAGCAGTCAAGCGCGTCTTCGACCAGCAGCGGCCGGCGCTGGCCTCCTGCATGCGCCTGCTCACCGAAGAAGCCGTCAGGGAAAACACTCCCTGGAACCCTCCTCCTGATGTGGATGACCGGATCCTGCTGCGCTTCGAGGTAGGGCGTGACGGCAAGGTGCTGGATGACGCGCGCAACGGACACATCCCTCGTGGGGAAGGCCTCTATCTGGACAGGAATTGCGTCAGGCTGCTCGTGCGCTCCTGGACCTTTCCCGCCTTTCCCGCCCGCAAGGGTGAGGAGGTGAGGGTGGAGATCCAGGCGCGTTTCAGTACCACGGCGGCCGAGCGCAAGGCCGAGCTGGCTCGAATCCGCGAGGAGCTCGAAGCCCTCTGCCGTGCCCTCTCCGCGCTGGGTGGAGGCAAGCCGCCAACGACGCAGGACACGACGCAAACCGTCCAGCGCTTCCTCGCGGAGCGCCGCAGCCGCCTGTCCCCACTCATGCGGAGCGGTCTGGAGTCGCTGTTGCATGTCAACGCGCCGGACCTGGCGTCCATCTACGAGAACCTCGCCATGGAACTCCTGAGCACGCCTGTCGCATGCCCCACGGTCCATGGCTGGGGTGGCTCCACGCGGGAGGGCTGAGGAAGCCATGAGAAACGTCCCCCTGTTGCTGCTCCCGCTTGCCGTGGGCGCCTGTGTTTCCACCATTCCCATCACGTCCATCACGCTCGCGCCGCCCTCGGAGAAGCTCACCCGGCGGGAGTCCATCCGGGAGGTGATCGGGTCCCACCGCGAGGAGATCCGGGACTGCTACCTACAGGCCCTCCGGACGCGCGGCTCCATTCCGGATGGGAAGGTAGTCGTGCGCTTCGGCATCTTGGCGGACGGCACGGTAAAGGAATGCCAGGTTGAATTCTCCTCGATGGATTCCCCGATGTTGGAGCGCTGCGTTCAGGACCGGGTGCTGACCTGGGTGTTTCCCCGCGAGGATGCCCCCGGGACCACGGTCGTCACCTATCCGTTCCTTTTCATGCGAAATGCCCCGGAAGCACCAAAGCCCCCTCCCGCTGCCACGCAATGAGCGGGCGGAACTGGCGTATGAACAGGGCATGACCGACCTGCCGCCCCTGCTGGGCCGCGTGGCCTTCCTCGCCGTCGCCTCCGGGCTGACGCCGCTCATCCCTGTGCCGTTGCTGGACGACTATGCCCTGCGCCAGACGCGCGAGGGCATGGTCCGGCAAATCCTCCGGGAGCACGGCCTGCCCACGCCGGACCCGGCCGTGCAGGTGCTCGCCGGCTCCCACGTGAGCACCTCCCTGGGCGGCGCGGTGAAGGGCTTCCTCAAGGGCGTGCTGCTGTTCCCCGTGCAAAAGCTCTTCCGGAAGGTCTTCTTCGTCCTCTGGGTGAAGGACTGCGTGGACATGGCCTCGCTGTCCCTGCACCACGGCTTCCTGCTTACCCACGCGGTGGAGCGCGGGGACCTGGACGCGGCCTCGCTGAACGGAGATACGCCGCGGAAGGTCCACGACGCCATCGTCGCCGCCTGCGCGGAGGTGGACTCGCGCCCCATCAACCAAATCCTCCGCCGGCTCTTCGCCAGCAGCCGCCTGCTGATGGCCGAGGCCGCCCGCGCCTTCTTCAGCCCGAAGAATCCGGGTCCCCGCACGCCCGAGGCGGAGGGGAGCGCCGAGGTGAAGTCGCTGACAGACCGGCTGCTCGCGGAGCTCTGGGAGGAGCGCGGGTACTTCGCCGCCCTGCAGGCGCACTACGACAAGCACCTGAAGGCCCGTCCGGCGCAGGTCTCCTCAGGGCGCTGAGCCCGCGGAGACTGCCTTAATCAAATCCTGTACCAACTCGACGAAGTGCCGTTGAAGTACTCGGTCATCCACTTGCCATCGGTCGACACGGTGATGCTCACAGGCACCCAGACAATAGTGGTGCCCTGACAAATACCGCACTCTCCCGAATACACGTTGGGATTACTACTACTCTTGACGAGGTTCCGGAAGCTCTGAGCGCCAACGCTCCAGCAAGGATATCCGGAGGCGACTTTCGACATGTAGCCGTTTCCAGTCGCATCAATTGTCTGCACCCACCCGCCGTTCGCCCAGCTTCCTATAACCGAGTCCCCGGCATCGAGCTCAGCCCGCAGCGAGCCAGGGACGTCCGGATTGCCAGCCTCGTTCACCGGCCCGCCGCATGCCATTGTCAAGAGGGAGAGGAAAACAACAAGCGCTCCGGGTGATTTCATTGGGTGACTCCGGTGAGAGGCATCGAGCATTCGCGCCTGACTACCTTTTTACTCCTGCCCCCCCTCTTGAGGGAATGCCCTCCATCAGGACCTTGATCGCGGCATCAACAACGGGCGTTCGCCGATCATGCGCGTATAGACCGTATTGGACGGTCAGCGGCTCAGGTACGTCCGCTGACGCCTTCAGCACCCGCATTGCGCCTGCACGAACGGACTCAGGCGGCAGCAAGCCGATGCCCAGCCCGTTTTCGATCGCCGCCTGCAAGGCCATGACGCTCTGGCTGGTGAACGTCACTCGATGCTCCCGGCCGGTCGCGACCAGCGCATCGATCATTCGTCGACGCCAAAGGCAGGGGGCGGGAAATGCAACGAGATCCAAAGGCCGTTCCTGCTCTGGGACATAGTCCTGGGCGCATACCCACTGGAGCTCGACGTTCCATGCGCTCAAGGCATCGGCATCCACGACGGAGGCCGGGCCGATCAGGATATCCAACCCGTCTTCGCTCCAGAGCCGTCCCAGCGCGATGCTGTGCTCGACCACCACGTCAAGACGGATGTCCGGATGGGCACGATGAAGCCGTCCCAGCGCGGCCGGGAGCGCTGCAGTGGCCACCTCTTCCGCAAGGCCAATGCGCACGCCGCCGCTGAGCTCCGTCTCCCGCATGCGCGCCAGGGCTTCCTCACTCAGTGCGAGGATACGGGTCGCGTATCCCAGAAAAAGTTCACCCTCGGCGGTTGGCACAACGCCACGGCCAGTACGCTGAAACAACTGCCGATCAAGCAGGCTCTCAAGCCGGCGCATCTGCATGCTCAGCGTCGATTGGGTTCGGCCCGTCTGCACCGCGACCCGGCTCAAGCTGCCTTGCCGACAGACCGCCACATAGGTGCGAAGAAGGTCGAGGCCGATTTGATCAGCTATCATATCTGTTGAACTCTAATATCAACGATATCAGCCTACAATCATATCTCGCCACGCGTTATCTCTCGGCACGTCAATTCCCAAGTTCTGGGCTGACACGCATCTCAACGAGAGGGACGAAACCCGTGAAAGCAATCCGTGTTCACCGCCACGGCGGGCCAGATGTGCTCGCCTACGAGGACGTCGACATCGGCCAGCCCGGCCCCGGCGAGGTCCGCGTCCGCAATAAAGCGATCGGCCTCAACTTCACCGACGTCTACTTCCGCACCGGCGCCTATGCGCCGCCCAGCCTGCCGTTCACGCCCGGCAACGAGGGCGCTGGCGTGGTTGTGGCGGTCGGCGAGGGCGTCAGTGACTTCGCTCCAGGCGACCGCGTGGCCTATGTCTCGATGCTCGGCGCCTATGCCGAGGAGCGTATCGTGCCGGCCCACTTCCTCGTGCACCTTCCCAGCACAATCGATTTCGAGACCGGCGCCGCGATGATGCTGAAGGGCCTGACGGCGCAATATTTGCTGCGTCGCACCTTCCGCGTCGAGGCGGGCCATACCCTCCTCGTGCACGCCGCGGCGGGCGGCGTCGGCCTCATCCTCACGCAATGGGCGAAGCACCTTGGCGCGACGGTCATCGGCACGGTTGGCTCGCCCGAGAAGGCCGAACTTGCGCGCAAGAACGGCTGCGACCACGTCATCGAGTACCGCAAGGAAGACTTTGCTGCGCGCGTCAAAGCGCTCACGAACGGAGAGGGCTGCCACGTCGTCTACGACAGCATCGGCAAGGCCACCTTCCCGGCCTCGCTCGATTGCCTGCGACCCTTCGGCTACTTCGTTAGCTTCGGCTCGGCGTCGGGCCCGATCGAGGCGTTCGACATCACCCTCTTGGCGAAGAAGGGCTCGCTCTTTGCCACATGGCCCATTCTGTTCGCACATCTTGCAAAGCGCGAGGACGTGCTCGCCATGAGCAAGGAGCTCTTCCACGTCGTCTCGAGCGGCGCGGTGAAGATCCCCGTCCATGCCCGCATGCCGCTCGCCGGGGTGGCCGAGGCCCACCGCCAGCTCGAAGCGCGGCAAACGACAGGTGCGACGGTCCTGCTGCCGTAGCAATGAGCGGGCATTCCGATGGGACGCGGAGGGTAGAGTCGAATCCTTGATAGGGTGTCTGGCATGGACAACAACCCTCTCCGAAGCCCGGGAGTCCATCCTCGACACCATCCGGCAGGACCGAAACAATTTCTCAAACGCCGGTAGTCATTGGAGCCCGGGGCATCGCTACATTGACGGACTTCAACCTCATGCGTTACGAGGCCTTGGCCAAGGCCCGGTCCGTTCTGGGGCAGGCGCAGCGAAAACCCCCCTGAGGAAACCATGTTCCTGCTCCTCCTCACCGCGGTCAGTGCCCTCTATTCGCTCAACCTGGCCGTTCAGCTGATACGGGTCATGCGTGCCATGCCCCGGATCGAGCGGTTGAGGGCGCCGCCGCCCGTGCAGTGGCCTCGGGTGTCGCTGGTCATGCCCGCGCGCAATGAGGAGCGCACGTTGGAGTCCGCCATGCGCTCCAAGCTGGAGAACACCTATCCAGCGCTCGAGCTGGTGCTGGTGGATGACCGCTCGACGGATGCGACGGGAACCATCGCCGACCACTTCGCCCGAGCCGAGCCCCGACTCCAGGTGGTGCACGTCGAGCACCTGCCAGAGGGCTGGCTCGGGAAGGTCCACGCCATGCAGCGGGGGCTGGAACGTGCGAGCGGCGAGTGGCTCCTCTTCAGCGACGCGGATGTCCACCTGGCCCCGGGAACCTTGGAGAAGATCATCGCCTACGCGGAGCACGAGGGGCTCGACCATGTCACCGTGTTGCCCGAGATCACCTGCTCCGGCTTCGCGCTCCAGATGACGCTCGTCTCCATGTTCCGGCTCGTGTGCGTGAGAACCCGGATGTGGGAGGTGTCCGATCCGCGCTCGTCCGCCGCCATCGGAATTGGAGCCTTCAACCTCGTGCGCCGCTCGGCCCTGGAGCGCACACCCGGGTTGGAGTGGCTGAAGATGGAGATCGCCGACGACGTCATGTTCGGAACGATGCTCAAGCGCTCCGGCGCGAAGCAGGCCGTGCTCAACGGCCGGAACGCCGTGAGCCTCGAGTTCTATCCCTCTCTGGGCGCCTTCACCCAAGCCATGGAGAAGAGCGGTGCGTCCTTTCCCTTGTCCTCGCTCATCCTGGGCAACCTGCTCCTGGTGGTGCTCGAGTGCGGGTTCCTCGCGGGGTTGGCCTCGGGACGCCCGGCGCTCGTGCTCCTGGGAGGGGCAACCTGGGCGCTGGGAGCCGTGATGGCCTGGGCTTTCAGTGTCTGGGCAGGCTTTTCCCGATGGCCCGCACCCCTGGTCTTCCTGGGCATCCTGCCGACCGCTTGGGTCTCCATCCGCTCGGCCGTGCTGGCGCTCATGCGAGGGGGCGTCTTCTGGCGAGGGACGTTCTACCCGACGTCCGTGGTGCGAGCCGGACAGCGCTTGGGGCGCTGACGAGTGTTTCCAGTACCCGTCGAGAAGGAGTTCAGCGATGTCCGCCCACCAGACGAACCCGAGTGAGAACCCGCCCGCGGTGCAGTTCAATCCCTACGCGCCCGGGTATGACGTGAATCCCCATCCCGCGCTCGAGAAGCTGCGAGCGCAGGCGCCGATCTTCTACTGGGAGCAGGGGCGCTGCTGGGTCGTCAGCCGGTATGAGGATGGCCTCACCGTGCTCCGCGATGACAAGCGTTTCTCACCCAACCGGGACGATTGGGAGTTCGCCTCGGTGCTGGGCTCCGACGCGCTCATTCCCGAGATGGAGGAGCTGAACAAGAATGGGCTGTTCGCCTTGGGCGAGCGCAACCATGCCCGTGTGCGCAGGCTCGTCAGCCCGGCGTTCACCCCGCGCGCCACCGAGCGGCTGCGTCCGGAGATCCAGGCCATCGTCGATGAGCTCCTCGACTCCGTGGCGGCGAAGGGCCGGGTGAACATGGTCCATGAGTTCTCGGAGCGCATCCCGGCGCGGGTCATCGGCTCCATGCTGAAGATCCCCAAGGGGAATGAGGCGCTGTTCGTGGACTTCACCAACGCGGTGGCCAAGAGCGTCTTCGCCGGTGCGCTCGCGCCCGAGGAGCTGGCGCCCCTGCGCCGGCAGATCCGCGAGGGGATTGTCCTGGTGACGGAGACGATCGAGGACCGGCGCCGCAACCCGCGGGAGAACGACCTCCTGACGACGCTCATCCAGACGGAGGAGCAGGGGGACAAGCTCAACAAGCAGGAGCTGCTCGCGCTGGTGTCCTCGCTCATCGTGGGAGGCTTCGAAACCACCGTCCACCTGTTCTCCTTCTGCGTCTACAACCTGTTGCAGTACCCCGAGGTGTTCGCCGAGGTGAAGGCCAGGCCCGAGCTGACCAAGAACCTGGTCGAGGAGGTCCTGCGCTTTGACAACTTCGTGAAGATGGGGCCCGCCCGCTACGCCCTGGAAGACGTGGAGCTGGGGGGGATGCCCATCAAGAAGGGGCAGATGCTGGTGGTCCTGGTCGGCAGCGCGCTGCGCGACGAACGCGCGTTCGACAAGGCCGATGTCTTCGATATCCAGCGCAACGCGAACTCGAGCATCGCGTTCGGACACGGGGCGCACTACTGCCTCGGGGCGTACCTGGCGCGGCTCATGGCGCAGATCTCCATGGAGTCCCTGGTGCGCCGGTTCCCGGAGCTGCGGCTCGTGAAGCAGCCCTCGTTCGGGCCGCACTCCCTCATGCGCAAGATGGAAGTGCTCGAGGTGGACCTGGGCTCGCCCTCGGCGTGACCGGGTCATTTCCTCCTCACCTGCATGGGGGAGAACCTGCTCGCCCAGGTGGCCCGTTGTACACCTCCAAACTGTTTTCTCTGTAATCTGGAAAAAACTCGCGTTGCCTGACAACCGGGAATCCGTTAGGAGCAACACCGCCATCCCCCCAGGCGAGCGTTTCCACCCATGAACACCGTGACCCCTCCGACCGCTGTCACCGCCCCCGAGGTGCCAGGCGGATTGCCGCTGCTTGGCCATGCGCTCCGGCTGCTTCGCTCGCCTGTCGCCTATATGCAGTCGTTGCGTGAGTTCGGTGACATCGTCCAGCTCCGCATCGGCTCTTCGCCCGTGTATGTGGTCACCTCCCCTGAGTGCATCCATCAGGTGCTGGTCACTCACGCCGACAGCTTTGAGAGAGGGCGCGTCTTCGACAAGGCGACGTCCGCGATCGGCAAGGGGCTCATTGTCTCCAACGGAACTTTCCACCGGCAGCAACGAAAGCTCCTGCAGCCGGGATTCAACCGGCCGCGCATCCACGGCTACATGGAGATCATCCATCGGCAAGCCGAAGTGCAGATTGCCGGGTGGTCGCCGGGGTCCCGCCTCTCACTGCGCCAGGAGATGCATCGGCTGACGCTCAATGCCGTCACCCGGACGCTGTTCGGCGCGAACACCGAGGAGCGCATCGCCGCGGAGATCGGCGACTACATCGACGCCGCCAACTCGTGGGTGGGTCTCCACACCGTGCTGCCTGGCCACTTCTTCGAGAAGATGCCAATGCCAGTCAACCGGGCCTTCGTGAGCAAGAAAGCCCGCTTCGACGAGATCATCAATACGTTCATCGACTCGCGGCGCGCGGATGGCCGCGACCAGGGGGATTTGCTGTCCGCGTTGTTGTCGGCGCAGGATGACGAGACCGGCAAGGGGATGAGCGATGAACAGCTCCGGATGGAGATCGCCGGCCTGTTCGTCGCCGGATCCGAGACCACGGCGACCGCGTTGACCTGGCTCTTCCACGAGCTGGGACGCAACCCCGAGGTGGAAGCGCGGATCCACGCCGAGGTGGACACCGTGCTAGGTGGCAGGCCCGTCACCACGGAGGACCTGCCCCGGTTGCAGTACATCCAGAACGTGATCTCCGAGACGCTGCGTCGCTACCCGATCGCCTGGTTGCTGATGAGGCGCGCCATCCGTGACGTGGAGCTGGCGGGCACCCTCCTGCCGGCGGGGGCCGAGGTCGTCGTCAGCCCGCTGATGGTCCACCGCAACCCACGTCTCCACCCCGAGCCGTTGCGTTTTGACCCCGATCGGTGGCTGCCAGAGCGGGCGCGGGAGATTCCGCGCCAGGCCTTCCTCCCCTTCGGGGATGGGAAGCACAAGTGCATCGGTGACTACTTCGCCCGCACTGAGATGGTGATCGCCGTCGCCACCATCGCCGCCCGGTGGCGGCTCGTTCCGGTGCCAGGTCATCGCGTCTGGGAAGTCCCCCGCTCGGTCTTGCGACCCAACCAGGTCCTGATGACCGCCGTTCCCCGTTCCTCCACCCCCGCCCCCCAGGAGCGCCACTAATGATTGACACCCAGCGTGCCGCGATCGAGTTCCACTTTCCGTTCCCTCGCGACCTCAGCCCTGACATTGAACAGGCTCAACGTCACAGCCTCGCCTGGGCCCGTCAGATGGGATTGGCCACCACCGACACCGCGCTCCGATATCTGGAGGCGTGGAACTGGGGACGTCTCACCGGTCACTGTCTGCCCACCGCGCGCGGTGCCGACCTGGAGCTGGCCACGGACTGGATGACCTGGGGGTTCCTCTACGATGACCAGTTCGCCGGCCCCCTCGGCAACCAGCCGGCGCGGGTGGCTCGAATCACCGAGAACATGATTGGCGTTCTCTACGCCACATCCGCGGCCCCGAAGGAAGACGCCTGCGCGCGGGGCATCACGGACATCCTCCAGCGGCTCGAGTCGAAAATGTCCGCGGCCTGGATGGCCCGCTTCCGCGACGACCTGAAGTGGTACTTCCTCGGGGTGCTGCGGATGACCACCTTCCGCAACCGCCTCAGCCAGATCGACACGCGGACCGCGTTTGAGATCCGTCGCCTCGACATCGGCATGGGCGCCGTGATCGATCTCATTGAGGTCGCGGAGGGTTTCGAGTTGCCCGAGGCGCTCTTTGGCACCACTCAGATCCAAACCCTGCGCCAGTGCGTCATCGACATCGTCATCATGCAGAACGATGTCTTCTCCCTGCCCAAGGACCGGCACCAGCAGGAAGTCAACGTAGTCCTCGCCATGGAGCGCTCGGAGAACCTCACCACCGCCCAGGCCCTGGCGCGGACCTCCGCCCTGGTCGACGAGAAGGTCCAGGAGTTCCTCGCCGTCAAGGCCGGAATGCCCGCCTTCTACGAGACCCTCGGGCTCGGTGCCACGGACCGGGCCCGCATGGACCGGTACCTCCACTGTCTCGAGCTCATGATCCACGGCTGTGTCTACTCACATGCCGAGTGTGTTCGTTACTCCACCAGGTCCGAGCACACCCAACCCATCGCGGGCCGAGGCTTCATCCAGGACCTGCACCTGGACGCGGGCCTCGAGCTGGCGCAAGCGCTCACCCGAACGGCCCAGATGTGAGCCCCTGATAGGGAAACGCGCGATGAAGATCACCGTGTTGGTATTGGGGACTCGTGGGGACGTGCAGCCCTTCATCGCGCTGGCGATCGCCTTGCAGCGCCGCGGTCACGAGGTCTGTGTCGCCACGTCCCGCGGCTTCGCCGACATGGTCGCGCACAGCGGTGCCCGGTATGTCCCCGTCTCGGCGGATTATGAGGAGTGGTTCCAGTCGGAGGAGGGCATCCGGTGGATGGCCGGCTCCGACAACACCGCCAGGTTCATGCGGATGCTGGCCGGGGAAGGGGTGGGGATCGATAGCAGGCTCAAGCCGCGAATGCACCGCGAGCTCCTGGCTGCGTGCGAGGGCGCCGACGCCATCATCGCGAACCTGGTGATCGAGGACTGCGCCGCCTGCATCGCGGAGAAGCTCAAGGTGCCCTTGATCCCCGGGTACACGATGCCGATGCTGCCGACGTCGGAGTTCCCCAGCCCGTTCCTCTCCGCGCACAAGCTGCCGCTGCGCGCGATGAATCGGCTCACGCACTCTCTTCTCGAGACGCTCTACTGGCAGGGGCAGAAGCGCCTCATCCAGGCCTGGCGTGCGGAGCTCGGGCTGCCGCCCACGGCCATCTCGATGCGGGAGAAGCTGTGGCGCGCCGGAGCGCCGATCCTGCATTGCTACAGCAGTCAGCTCGTCCCGCGTCCGTCGGACTGGAGCGCCGCGAATGTCATCACCGGCCCCTGGATGATGCCCCCGGACGTTCGCGTCAACGCGGGCGGCGTCCCGTCGCCGGAGCTCATCCGCTGGCTGGACGAGGGGCCACCGCCCATCTACCTGGGTTACTGGCGGCTGCCCTCGATGGACAAGGCCGGGATGCTGCGGCTGGCAATCGAGGTCTCGAAGACGCTGGGAGTCCGCTTCGCCATTGGAGCGAGCTGGAGCGAGGAGGAGATCGCGGCGCTCCGAGTGCCCGAGAGCATCTTCATCACGCGCTCGGTGGACCACGACTGGCTGTTCGCGCGCTGCAGCGCGACCGTCCACCACGGCGGCGCGGGTACCACCGCGGCCACGCTGCGTGCCGGGCTGCCGACGGTCATCTGCTCGATCTGCAATGATCAGCCCTTCTGGGGAAACCGGGTGACGGCGCTCGGTGTTGGCTACAGCATGTCGTTCAAGCAGCTCACCGCGGAGCGGCTCACCCAGGCGCTGCGCCACATCCAGGACGGCGCGGTGCGCGCCCGTGCGAACAGGCTGGGAGAGCTGATGCGGCAAGAAGATGGCACTGCCACGGCGGTCCGCATCATCGAGGAGCGCCTGCCGGGCGCCCCTCTGCTCTCTTGAGGTGCTCGGCGTCAGTCCAGACGCAGCTCCCAGAGGATGCGGCTCCGGCGCAGGAGGTCGAGTTGCTCCGGGGTCGTGCCGACGCGCTCCGCGGAGGAGAGCGCGAAGGAGCCGTCGATCTGCGGACGGGGCGTGACGCGGAAGCCCAGCTTCGAAAAGAAGTCCTTCACCTCGTCCACGTGGGTGAAGGACGCGTCGCGCAGGTTGCTGTGGGTAGAGCGCGCGATCGACGAGAAGATTCGTGCGAAGTGGGGATGGGTCCAGCGCTGCCGTGAGCCATCGTCGTTCACCTCGAAGTCCGGGGTCAGCCAGACTCCGCCGTGGCGCTTCAGGAGCCCGGCGATCAGCAGGGCCGCCGCCCGCTTCTCGTCTCGGGTGAAGTATTGGAGCAGCCCCTCGTGAATCACGGCCACCGGTTCGCCCGGGACGAGGTGCTGCTCCAGGACGGCGGCGTCGCTTGGTGCCACCGCGTTCAAGGGGGCGAAGAGCACGTGCTCCTGGACCGGGAGCACACCGTCCCGCCGCAACTCGTTGCGCAGGCGCAGCCGGGTTTCGTGCATCTCGGGGAGGTCTGTTTCGATATAGCGGAGGAGCGTGGTGCGGTTCATGGCGTCGCCACGGAACGAGAAGCCGCTGCCCAGTTCCACGACCTGCTTGACGCCAGAGGCCTTGAGGGCCGTCTCCAGGCACTTGTAGCGGGCTTCGAGCGTCGGTGCCATCCAGCTCAGCAGCTCGGGAGCGGGGGAGTCTCCGTCCAACATTCTCCGCACCAGCTCCGCGGAACCCATGCGCGTGGCGATTTCCTCGGCGAAGGGAATGTCGGAATGGCGCCGCATCTCGGCGACCAACACGGCCGTGGGGCTGATGTTGTCATAATTGCGGAGGCTCATCTCGTTTTCCTCGGTTGCGCCTGGTTTGTCGCCGCCCGATAGGCCGGTCACGGTTGGAGTGCAAGCGTGTTTTGCGCGTTCAGCGGGAGTCAGTCCCGCCGGGGCAACCGCTTGCGCGTTCGGAGGCGCTGTTCGAGTGCGGCCACCAGCAAGTCCATGCCGAAGTCGAACTCCTCCTCGTGATTGCACGCGGCCAGGTGGGGCGCGGCCCTGGCCACGTGGGGGAGACCGGAATTCTCGAGTTCCTCCCGGCGCTCCACCAGGTCCCCAAGGTTCTGGCCGCTGAAGGTCGGCCCGGAGGACACCTCGCGCAGAAGTGCTCCGACCAGGAAGGCGAGGACGGTCCTCAGGGCATGGACGGCCTCCTCCGGTGGAAAACCAGCCGCATGCAGGATTCCGAGCACTGACTCCGTGCCCACGAGGCCCTTGAAGGACGCGAGCTGGCGTGTGAGCACCAGCGGGGCCGCCCGGGGGTGCTGGGCCGCCGTGCGGCGGAAGGCCGCCGCGAGCGCGCGGACGTCCCGCTGCCAGTGACCGGTCGGTTCGGGCAGGTCGATGCGTCCCAGGAACAGCTCCGCGATTCCGTCGAGGACCGCATCCTTGTTGGCGACATGGTTGTAGAGGCTCATCGCGTCCACGCCGAGCTCCGTGGCGAGACTCCGCATGCTCAGCGCCTCGGTCCCGCCACGGTCCACGAGCATCAAGGCCGCCTCGAGGACCTTCTCCCTCGTGAGCCGTGGGCCACCCCTCGGTCGTCCGCGCGGGGGCGCCGCGCCGTCCGGACCCATTTTCGATCCACTCCTGCCGGAACGCTTCATGACATTGACAATACCTACATTGTAGAATTATCTCCAATCTACAGCGTAGGTAAACACGGGATGTGCTCCATGGCGCTCGAGTGGCGGAGGTCCGATGTCGCGGACATGTCATCACCGGGGCTGACCGCACCGTCCCTTGAAGTCTTCCCCCAAAGAAAAGAGGCACGCGTGCTCACCGAGCAAGTCCGCAAGGCACGGCAGAAGCTGGTGTTGAACCACTTCCACGACGAGGTGAAGCAGGACTGGGATGCAGTCCTGTCGACCTTCCCTCACCCCCATTACGAGCTGATCCCCACCCTGACGGTGCACGACGGCGACAGCGGTGTGCGCGGGTACTACCGCGAGACTCGCATCGCGTTTCCGGACCAGCACCACGAGATCATCGCGCTGCGGCACAGCGACGACGCCGTCATCGTCGAATTCTGGTTGATGGGCACCCACCTGGGGCCACTGGGCCAGATTCCTCCCACCGGCAATAAATTCCGGGTGCGCGTGACGGCGTACTTCATCTTCGACGAGACCGAGACGCTTGTCTGCGAGCGCGTCTACTTCGACACGCTCAGCATCCTCAAGCAGCTCGTCGGCGGCCTCGACATGAAGAATCCGAAGAACTGGCTCCTCGCCGTCCGATGCCTCAAGGGTCTCCTGGCGATGTCCAGCGACAAGCCGGCCCCCTCCCTGACCGAGACCACCCCGCCCACCTTCACCGACTGACTCCAGCGCCTCCGAGGACGTTCGCGGTGCGCGCCTACCTGCGTCCCTGGCGAGAGCGCCGGGGCGGTGAGCGTCTCACAGGGCCGCGCCCACCCGCGGGCTCCTCGAACAGGTTCGGGCCGAGCAACTCGAGGCACTCGGCGAGAACCTCGCCCGGGTCGCGCTTCTTCCCCGCGGACAACGGCTGCTCCAGCGCGAGGCGTCCCGCGGTGGCCAGGACGGCGCCGGCCAGGCGCGCCCGCTGCGAGTCCCGGGAAATACCCATCCACTCGGCGGCGACGTGCGCGAGAGCGACCTCCGCGTCGGTGAGGATCTGCAGCCACACCGCGCGGAGACTCTCCGTCTCGTTCAGCACGGAGAGGAGGTTCTCCCAGTTCATGGCGTTCTCCTCCGCGAGGCTCCGGCTGAGCGCCTCCACCAGCGCCTCTTGCAGGGTCTTGCCGCGGGGGGCGGCGCGCAGGTCGGCGACGATGCGCGCGAGCCCCATGTCGACGGCCGGGCGGATGGCGTCCTCCTTCCGGGGGAAGTAACGGTAGAAGGTCCGCTCGGAGAGGCCCGCGTGGGCCGCGAGCTCCTTGACGGAGAAGTCGCTGGTGCGCTCCCGCAGGAACAGGCCGATGACGGCGCGCGAGGCCTCGAGCACCGCCTGGTCGCGCCCCTCGCGCGGGACGAGGGTGAGGGGCGGAGGCTCCCGGTCCGCACCTGCGGCCAGTCGTTCCTGGGGTTGACGGCGCACTTTCTGGGGCATAGCGCGAAACCTAACAAGTCGTGGCAGGAACTGTCACACCCTGACGCAGGTGGCGGTTTCTGCCAGTCCTGTGGCATAAACTGCCACGAGAGCCAGAGGCCTTTGCATGGCCTGAGAATCCCACGACCATGAATCCAGCACTCGCCATCGACACGCCTCGTCCCCTCAACGAGTACACCCCCACCACCCTCGAGATGCTCAAGGCGGTCCGGCGGGAGGGGTTCCTCGGCTGGATGTTGAACACCTGGCGCCAGCAGGGGGATCTGTTCCGCATCCGGATGGGCTCGCAGTCGTTCGTGTTGGTGACCCACCCGGACCACGTGCGCGACATCAATGTCACGCGCCGTGAGCGCTACGACAAGGGCGAGAGCTATGACGTCCTGCGCGAGCTGCTGCTCGGCAATGGCATCGTCACCGCCACCGGGGATGACTGGCGCCGGCAGCGCAAGCTCATGGCGCCGTTCTTCACCCCTCGCGGCG
This sequence comes from Archangium minus, assembly GCF_044360475.1. Lineage (NCBI taxonomy): Bacteria > Pseudomonadati > Myxococcota > Myxococcia > Myxococcales > Archangiaceae > Archangium > Archangium minus. The sequence continues at coordinate 11,619,966 of NZ_CP043494.1, read as the reverse complement.
TGGAGAAGTTCTACCCCATCTTCCTCTCCGACACGCAGCAGCTCATGGAGCGCTGGCGGTCCCGCCACCTGGGCTCCGGCCGCCCTGTCGAGATGCTCGACGAGATGATGCTGGTCACCGCCTCCGTCATCCTCCACTCGGTCTTCAGCACCGAGTCGGACGAGGCCGTGCTGCGCATCAAGGACTCGATCGAGACGATGCTCACCCACATCTCGGACATGCGGGTGCGCCCCGTCCGTGTGCCCCAGTGGGTGCCCACCCCCGGGAACCTGCGGTTCCGCCGGGCCCAGAAGCTCGTGACGGACTACATCCGCGAGCTCATCGCGCGGCGCCGGGCCCTTCCCACCGAGCAGTGGCCGGACGACCTGCTGACGAAGCTGATGACGACGAAGGACGAGGAGACGGGGATGCTCATGGCGGAGCAGCTCCTCATCGACAACGGCCTGACCATGTTCGCCGCCGGGCATGAGACCACGGCGCGGACGCTCTCGTTCTTGTGGTACGCGCTGTCCCAGAACCCGGAGGTGGAGCGGCGGCTGCACGCCGAGCTGGACTCGGTGCTGGGCGACGCGCCTCCGACGCTCAACGACTTGAAGCGGCTGCCCTATACCCTCCAGGTCGTGAAGGAGGTCCTCCGGCTCTATCCGGCCGCGCCGATGTACGCCCGTGACGCCGTGGCCGATGACGAGCTCGATGGGGTGCGCATCCCGGCCGGCACGAGGATGATTATCTTCACCTACGGCACCCACCGGCACCCGGCGTTCTGGGACGAGCCGGAGCGCTTCGATCCCGACCGCTGGTTGCCCGAGCGCGAGGCGGCACGCCATTCATATGCCTACCACCCGTTCGCCATCGGACCGCGCATCTGCCTGGGCAATAATTTCTCCCTGCTCGAGACACACGTGATGACGGCGATGCTCGCACGCCGCTTCAAGCTGCGCCTGAAGCCCGGCCACGTGCCGCGGATCGACATGTCCGGCACCCTTGGATCGCGCAACGGCTTGCCGATGCTGATTGAAGCGCGGTGAGCCCCTGTTCATGGGCTTCCGGACATCACCTGCCCGTGGGCCCGGGTGTGAGGCCGCCAACGCCAGCCCCGCGCGGGCATGGCGAACGGACGCGTGACGGGACAGGGTGGTGCGCATGGCCCTCGCGCCGGAGACCGTCAGCTATTCGAGTGGCCGAGGCCGTGGCGTGCTGCTCGCCAGCGTGCTCGGCAGCAGCATGGCGTTCCTCGACTCCACCGCCGTCAACGTGGCCCTCCATGCGCTCGGCGAGGAACTGGGCACCGGACTGTCCGGCCTGCAGTGGACCGTGGATGCCTATCTGCTCACCCTGGGCGCGCTCGTCCTCACGGGGGGCGCGCTCGGGGATGCCTTCGGCCAGCGGCGCATCTTCCTTGCCGGGCTCGGCGCCTTCGCCGCCACGTCCGTGCTGTGTGGCGTCGCCACGAGCGTGGGCCTGCTCGCCGCCGCCCGCGCCGCTCAGGGTCTCGGCGCCGCGCTCCTCGTCCCCACCAGCCTCGCCCTGCTGCGCACCTCCTTCTCCGAGCAGGACCGGGATCGCGCCGTCGCCGCCTGGGCCGGGCTCTCCGGTGTCAGCACCGCCGTGGGGCCCCTGCTCGGAGGATGGCTCATCGGCGTCTGGTCCTGGCGCGCCGTCTTCTTCCTCAACCTTCCCCTCGCCGTGCTTGCCGCCCTGGCCGGCCGCCGCTTCGTCCCCGACATCGCCCCCAGCCGCTCCGTGCGCGAGCTCGACTACGGCGGAGCACTGAGCGTCACACTCGGGCTCGGGGGCATCGTCTTCGCCCTCATCGAAGGCCCCGTGCATGGGTGGTCCACACTCTCTGTTGCCTCGGGCCTCGGGGGCCTCTTCGCGCTCGGGCTCTTCGTCCTCCTCCAGGCGCGCGGCGCGCATCCCATGCTGCCGCTCGGACTCTTCCGCTCCCGCACCTTCTCCGGCGCCAATCTCACCACGCTCACCGTCTACTTCGCGCTCGGGGGCGCCATCTTCTTCGTCGTGCTCGCGCTCCAGCAGGAGGTGGGCTACTCGCCGCTGGAGGCCGGCGCGTCGCTGCTGCCCATCACGGCGCTGATGCTCCTGCTGTCGCCCTCCGTGGGCGGACTCGCCCAGCGCGTGGGCTCGCGCCTGCCCATGCTCGTCGGGCCGCTCGTCTGCGCGGTGGGGCTCGCCCTGTTCACCCGCATCGAGCACGGGGGCAGCTACGTGGGCTCCGTGCTCCCGGGAGCGGTGGGACTGGGGCTGGGGCTCGCGCTCACCGTGGGGCCTCTCACCGCCACCGTGCTCGACAGCGTCGCCGGGAGCCAGGCGGGCATCGCCTCGGGATTCAACAACGCGGTGGCGCGCATCGCGGGACTGCTCGCCGTGGCACTGCTGCCCGGCGTGAGCGGGCTGGCGGGCCAGTCTGGGACGGACTTCCTGGCGGGCGTGCATCGCGCGCTGTGGCTCTGCGCCGCGCTGTGCGTGGTGGGGGGAGTGTGCTCCTGGCTGTTCATCCCCGGCGGGAATCGCGGGGACGCGACGAAGCCCGGGTGAGCGTCCCGCCATCCGGACGAGCATGGCCTTGGCCTCTCCAGGTCCGAGAGGGTAGCGCCTCACTGCGTCACGGGGCAGGGGGGCCCTGGAACCCCTTCGCGCGGAACGTCAGGACCAGCGTGTCCCGGTGTCCCCGGCCGGCCAGCGGCTGGATGGGCGTACTCTCGTGGATCACCCGCTCGTCATCGAGCAGCAGCGCCGACCACGGCTCGGTGAGGGTGAAGCGGATGCCGTGCGGGCCGGCAGCCTCGAACACGCGCGTCTCGCCGCCCTTGATGTTCTCGCGCCCGACGAGCAGCACGGCGACGAAGTCCACGCCGTCGCGGTGTGCTCCCTCGGGGGTCGGCCGGCCGATCCCGTCCGTCGTGTCGATGCGGAACTGGTGCGCCTCGATGAACCATGGCCGCTGCCCCTTCAGCGCGGAGCAGCACGCGGCGAGCCCACGCAGCAATCGCGGCCAGACCGGCTGGGCGACGACGGCGGGCGTCATCGGTTCGAACCAGCGCTCCAGTCCGCCGTGCAGCGCGTTGTATTCGACGGGCTGCCAGTGCGCGCGGTGCGGCACCGGACGGACCTCTTCGCCCTCGACGACGAAGCACGAGTGGCGGCGTGTGCGATAGCGGCCTCCGTCGCGCAGGTAGGTGTCGGGTGGCAGGCTGTCCCAGGTCGGACGCAGGGCATCGAGTGCGGCGGCCGGGGTATCCACCAGCTCGCACAGGCCCGTGCGGTTGAGGACGGCGTAGCCGCGGTCTCGCAGGACGGCGGTAACCTCGGAGGGTGGTGTGATGGGCGGCGAGAGGCTCATGGGCGCGGTGGGGACGTGGTGATTCGGTTCATCGTCCCGCATTCGAACCATCGCCGGGCGGCGCCTGCTTGGAAAGAGCCTCTTACAGGTGGAGCTGCTCTTCACCCAGCATCTCCTGGGAGAGCTGCCGGAAGTCCTGCTCGGGTAGCTCGAAGTGGCCACGGCGGAAGATGTAGCCCCAGCGCCGCACGTCCTCGATGAAGCTCAACCGCCCGAGCCACGGGCGGATGGGCACCTCGCGGCACGGGAGGAAGGCCACCGCCCGACGGAAGGGCTTGAAGCCTCCACCCAGGTCCACTTGCTCCACCGGTGCCTCCTCCACGCGACCGATGGCCGTGAAGGCCTGGCAGGGCTCCTCGCCCTCGAAGTGCCTCCGCGGCGAGTAGTAGATGACCCAATCCCCTGGCGCCATGCGGCGCAGCGGCGCGGCCTTCCCGTGGCAGGCCTGAGCGAAGCCCCCCTCCACGCCCGTGCGCACATGGTCGCACGAGGCCACCGCCACCCAGTAGCGCGGCTTTCTCACGGAGCCTTCCGCGCGTGCACGGAGACCACCTCGTAGAGGTGCGGCTCGTACTTCTGGACCAGTGCCGCCGCGGCCCGCATGTGGTGCTGCGCCTCCGGGTTGCGGAGCATGGCCTCGAAGTGCTCGCGGCTCGCCCACTGTGCGTAGTTGGCCACGTGAGTGCCCTCCAGACCCCGGTGGATGTTTGCCGAGACGAAGCCCGGCAGGTGCCGCATCACCCGCTCCGTCGCGTCCTCCAGCAGCTTCACCAGCTCCGCCTGCCGCTCGGGCTCCACGGTGAAGACGTTGATGAGGGTGCACAGCCCACTTCCGGGCTCGATGCTCGTGGTGATCACTTCCATGTGGTTAGCCTCCTAATCATCAGGTCAAAAAAAGACTCAGGGGTCCCGGACGTGGGGAATTCCAGCAGCGACCTTCGCGAGCAGTCTGGTGAGGTGCTGGCGCTCCTCGGTGGACAGTCCCGCCATGAGCGCGGTTGTGCGGCGGTAGTGGTCCGGGAGGACTCCCTCCAGCCGCTGGCGCCCCTTGGCCGACAGCCGCACCAACGACATGCGCCCATCCTCCGCGTGCGCCCTGCGTAGGACGAGGCCCTCCTTCTCCAGCCCATCCAGCAGGCCCGTTATCGTGGCGCGCGTCACTCCCGTGCGCTCGGCCAGCTCCGCCGGGCGCAGCTCGTCTTCCCGCTGCAACGTCATGAGGACGATGAAGCGCGCCTGCGACAGGCCATGCCGCGCAAAGTGCGTCCCGTAGGCGGCCTCCACGTCCCCCGAGACACGCAGCAGGACGAGGCACGTCTCCACGGCCGACACATCCGACCCCGGGTAGCGCTCCGCGTCCTTTTGGAGGGCCGCGTGCTCCGGGAGCTGTTTCAATTCGAGCGCCATCTGATTAGGAGCCTAACGACATGGACGCTCGCGAGCAACGGAAAACACGGGGCTCCGCGACCGCTCGCCTCGGTCCTGACGCACATCCTGGTGCGAGGCCGTGTCGCCGTCCCGTGCCAGGTAGCGCTCGAGCAAGGTCACCAATTCCTCGATGAAAAGGGAGCTCTCCAGAAGTTCGACGGCGCGCGGATTCGACACGTGTCCGATGGAGGGTTTTGACGCCTTCAAGGTGGGACGGCTCCTGGGCCTTCCCCGAGGCAGCATGATCTCCTTGGTGATCGCCATCGGGCACCGCCGCGCCGATGCCCTCGTCGAACCGAGGCTGCGCCGCCCGTTCGACGAGGCCGTCGTCGTTCACTGACGCGGGAATGCGTATCAACGAAGTGTGCGGCAGGGCCTGAGCCTGTTGGCCCCAAGACGAGAGAGCTACCTTCTCCGGTTCAGACGTTCTCCGTCACTTGCAGGCGCGCCAAGGGGAGTTCTCCAGGGCCCCCTGCTCCGTCCAGTACACCGTGCTGTAGCGAGCCGTGGAGAAGGCGCTCAGCAGATTGATGGCCTCCTGGGTGGACAGCGTCTTGTCCTCGATGACCTTCTGCTCGAAGGACTTCGTCACCTCGACAATCCGAGCCGTATCGAGAGGGTTGATCGTCTCGAAGTAGCGCACCAGCCACTGGCCCTCGAGCTCCGTCAGCTTTCCGCTCGCCACTCGCTGCTGGATGACCGCGTCGACCTCTTCCTGGCTGCCCTTCGCGGCGAAGTCGAGCGCGTCGCTCCAGGCCGCGCTGAGCTCGGGCGCGTCGAGCAGCGCCTTCGGCGCCTGCATCCGGGTCGCCGCGAACTCCCACACGATGGGCTTCAACCGCTCCCGGGGGAAGGGGAAGGGGTTGGGGATGCATCCCCCCGGGCCAATGATGGACACCACGTAGTGCATTCCGCTGCAACATCCGGCACGTGGGGGCGGCCCTCGACGTGTCGAGCAGACAATGATAGACAAACCGCTAGAGCGGGCGGCCAGGGCTTCGGACTCGTCGAGGCATGACAGAGATTGTGACGAGCGTGTCGGCCCCCTGCGCGCCTACCGCGTGCTCGTAGGAGTTTCGGGTCCCCAGGCCCTGCGCCGATGAGGTAGACCTTTCCCTCGTGCATTCCGACCTTCTCAGCTCGTGGTGTGCGCGAGGCCCGCCCACGGAGAGCGCACCCATAGGCGGAATCGCAGGATGACGGCGGCCCCCAGGGAGATGAGCCCAAGGATGAGGAAGCCCCCAGCGAAGGAGCCCGTCTGGGCCCTGATGGTGGCAAGCAGCGTCGGGAGCATGAAACCGCCCAATCCTCCCACCGCTCCGATGATGCCTGTCACTCCCCCGAGCTCTCTCGGGAATCGCAAGGGCACTATCTGGAACACGGCGCCGTTCCCCATGCCGAGGCAGGCCATTGCCACGAGGAGCAGCAACATCATGGCGCTCAGCGACGGGAGCCGGGTGGCGAACTCGTATGTCATACCCACCACCACGAGGATCACGAGCAGCAGCCGCACACCCCCCACCTTGTCCGCCAGGTAGCCGCCCAGAGGACGCGAGGTGCTCCCCAGCAGTGCGACGAGCGCGGTGAGATACCCCGCCGTCACCTGACTCACCCCATACTGGTCCCGAAAGAAGAGTGGCAAGAAGCTACTGAGCCCCACGTATCCACCGAAGGTGATGGAGTAGAAGAGGCAGAACCACCAGACGTCCCCTTTCTTGAGGAGGCTGAGCAGTCCTCTGTCAGCAGGGCGCCTCGCCTGGTCCGGGTTTTCCTTTGCGAGGAGCAGGAACGCGAGGAGCACCAGCGCAAGGGGGAGCATCGCCAGCCCGAAAACCCTGTGCCACCCGAATAGGAGAGCGAGCTTGGGCGCGAAGAGGTTGGTGAGGACCGTCCCGCTGTTTCCGGCGGCGGCGATCCCCATCACCAACCCCTGGCGATGGCGTGGATACCACCGGCTGGCGAGTGGCAGGGCCACCGCGAAGGAGGCTCCGCCCACCCCCAGGAGCAGCCCCACTGCGACAAGCGATGAGAAGCTCCCCCCGGTCTGCCAGCCCAGCGCCAGCGGAAGGAAGAGGAAGCTCAGCAGCGCCACGCCTACCCGCTTGCCACCGAGGTGATCGCTGAGCAGGCCCACGGGAATCCGCGCGAGTGACCCGCTCAAAATGGGCATGGCCACCAGCCACCCCTTCTGCGCCGCGCTCAAGCCTGTCTCCTCCGCCGCGAAGACTCCGAGCGCGCCGAGCAGCACCCACAGCATGAAGCTCAGGTCGAAGTGCATGAAACAGGCGATGAGGGTCGGAAGGTGTCCGCTGGGCGCGTCTGCTTCAGGCTTTGGATTCACGGGACGCTCCTGCTTCGGAAATGAACCGGGCGAGGCTGACGATCATCGCCCCCATCTTCGGGCGCTCCGGCACGACATGGGGTGTCACCCCGGACGCCTCCAACGCACTGGCACACGTCGGGCCAACGGCAGCTACCACGGTGTCGTTCCGCAGCGCGGATATCAGCGCCTCGGCGCGCCCCTGCTCCGAGGCAACCTGGAAGAGGTGCCGCACCTGCACCTGGCTGGTGAAGGCAATCGCCCCCACCCGGCGCTCGATGATTTCCTGGACCAGGGACTGGAGTGGCCCCAGGTCCTCCGGGAGCTTCCATTCATAGAGCAAGGTCTCCTGGATGCGAGCCCTCCGGCCCGCGAGCGCTTGGAGCAAGGGCAGATTGCGCTCGCCATAATGGAGGAGGACCACGCACCGGCCCTCCAGGTCCAGGGGTGCAAGTGCCTCGATGATCGCTTCGGTGGTGTAGGGCTCCTTGACTCGAATGGATGGCTCGAGCCCTTCCTTTCTCAGCGCCGCGTGGGGCTTGGGACCCCGACACACCAGCGTGGCCCGGTGCAGCCGCTCCAGCAGCTCTGACTTGCGCCCGAGTCGCTCCGCCGCTTGGAAGAGCGCTTCCACCCCGACACCCGTCGAAAGAACGACGACGGGCGAAGACTCCTGCACGAGCACGCCGAGCAGCGCCGCGACCTCCTCCTCCCCCGACACGCTCTGCTGCTCGCGCACGGCGGGCACGCAGTGCGGCTCCCCGCCATGGCGGCGCACGAGCGTGGCCAGCTCGTCCGTCATCCGGCCCTCCAGGAGGGCCACTCGCACTCCCTCAAGCCCTTTCACGAGTCCTCCACCTGCAGGAGGAGCTCCCCTCTGTCGCTCAGCTCGACCGGGTATGTCTTGAGTGAGCCACAAGCGTGGCCCATGGCGAGCCCCGTCTTCACGTCGAACTTGTACCCATGCAGGGGGCACACCAATACGTTGCCGCCCAAGAGCCCGTCCGCGAGCGGCCCCCGCTGGTGTGGGCACTCCGCCTGCGTGGCGAAGAACGTTCCGCCCCGGGTACGGAACACCGCCACGGTGCGTCCCCCGACGATGAAGGTCATCCCCTCTCCCAGGGGAACCCGGGTGGCCAGCCCAAGGTTGTACACGACTGACATGGATTGAGCCTGCTCGTGCTGCATTGCTCATGCCTCCGGCTGCGCGACCGAGCCGGACGCTTCAGACTCCGTCGGCAAGGTGCGGGTGAACTGTGAAGGATGATGCGGGCGCACCGCCTCCTCCCAGGGGTCCACGTATGCGTCCACTGCCGCCTGGATTTCCGCATCGAGCCTGGCGGCGAGCTTTTCCTCATCCTCCACGAGGAGGCGGCGGAGCTTGTCGATGCCGACTCGCTCGACGAAGTCATGGGTTCGCTCCAAGTACTTTCCATGCTCCCGGTAGTACTGCATGAACCGTCCCATGAACTTGAGGACGTCCTCGTGAGTGTCCACCACGCAGAGGATGTCGCCCTTGCGCACGCGCGATCCCGCCGCCCCTCCCACAAGGATTTCCCATCGGCCTCCTCCGATGGCAACTGCCCCCAGGTCCTTGGTCGTCGCCTCGGAGCAGTTCCGCGGGCAGCCTGCCGTCGCGAGCTTCATCTTGTGGGGGGACTCGAGGCCCTGGAATCGCTTCTCTATGGCAATGCCGAGCCCGGTGCTATCCCCCAAGCCATAGCGGCAGAAGTCACTGCCTACGCACGTCTTGCAGGTGCGGAAGGATTTGGCATAGGCGTGCCCAGAGGGCATTCCCAGCTCGCGCCAGACCTCGGGCAATTTCTCCTTCGGGATGCCCAGCAGGTCGATACGCTGACCCCCGGTGATCTTCACCATCTTGACATTGTGCCGCTCGGCCACATCGGCGATCTGCCGGAGCTGGGCTGGGGTCGTCACGCCGCCGAAAATGCGGGGAACCACGCTGAAGGTGGCGTCTCGCTGGATGTTGGCATGCACCCGGTCATTGATGAAGCGGGCATCGCGCTCGTCCTCATAGTCCTTGCCCCAGAGCGTCTTGAGGAGGGACGCCAGCCCGGTCTTGCTCGCCACGTCCTCTCGTCCGTCCGCGAGCGCGTCGAACACGGCGGAGACGCTGCGCAGCCCTCGTGCCTTGATTTCCGCCACGAGCTCCGGTTTGGAGAGGGGTACGCCGGGGACATAGTAGTGGACGGAGGGATCCTCGATGGGGGTGTCGCCCACGGCATTCTCGAGCAGCGCCTGGACGTCCTTCTTGCAGGAACCGCAGCCAGTCCCGGCACGTGTCGCATCGCACAGTCTCTTGAGCGTGCGGTGGCCCTTGCTCACGGCCTCGAGGATTTGCTGCTTGGAGACTCCGTTGCAGTTGCACACCTGGGCGGTGTCTGGAAGCTGGAGGACGCTCGGGAGCGCTGCTTCCCCCACGGAGGGGAACAGGAGCTCCGAGCGGCTCTCGGGCACCTGCGTGCCCCGCTCGAACGTATGCAGGAGGTTGGGAGCCGTCGACGTGTCCCCCAGGAGGATGGCCCCTGCCAGGCGTTGGTCGCGGATGATGAGCTTCTTGTAGATGCCCCGCGCCGCATCCACATAGGTGACCTCCTCGTCCTGCTCGCCCGTCACCTCGCGTGTGCCCATGACGGCCAGCTCGATGCCCATCACCTTCAGCTTGGTGGAGACCTGAGAGCCCGTGTAGAGCGCTCGGGGGTTGCGGCCCGACAAGCGGTCGGCGAGCACCTGGGCTTGCTCCCAGAGCGGAGCCACCAGGCCATAGGTGCGCCCGCGGTGCTGAGCGCACTCGCCCAGCGCGTAGATGTCCCGGTCATGAGGCGTGCAGAGGTCGTCTCCGACGACGATGCCCCGCTCCACCAGAAGCCCGGCCTCACGCGCAAGCTCGACATTGGGGCGGATGCCCGCGGAGATGACCACGAGGTCGCAAGCCAGAGAGCCCCCGTCTTCGAAGCGCAGACCGCTGACACGCTCGTTGCCGAGTATCTCCCGGGAGTTCTTCCTCAGGTGGATGTGGAGCCCCATGGCCTCTAGCGAGCGCTGCAGGATGGCGCCCCCCTTGGCATCGAGCTGAAGCTCCATGAGGTGCCCCATCAGGTGAACGACATGGACTTCGAGGCCGAGCTCCAGCAACCCGCGTGCTGCCTCCAGGCCCAGCAACCCCCCGCCGATAACCACCGCCCTCCTCGCCCTGGCGGCATGCTGGGTAATGGCAGTGCAATCATCCAATGTCCGGAAGACGAAGACCCCCTCCTTGTACTGGCCGCTCTCGTTCTTGAGACCGGCGAGGGGTGGCACGAAGGCGTTGCTGCCCGTGGCGATGACGAGCTTGTCATAGTGCTCGGTGATGCCCCCGGCCCCGTGGACGAGCTTCTGGCGGCAATCAATCCGCTCGACACGCACGCCGGCGTGCAGCGTCACGCCTGTCTCCTGGTACCAGGAGAGCGGGTTGATGAAGATGTCCTGCGGGTCATGGGTGCCGGCCAGGACCCCAGAGAGCAGGATGCGGTTGTAATTGCCGTAGGGCTCGTCGCCGAACATGACGATGTCGAAGCGCTCCGCGCCCCCGCGTGCCAGCAACTCCTCAACCAGGCGCGCGCCTGCCATTCCGTTGCCGATGACGACAAGCTTCGCCTTCTTCACGAGGACTGTCCTTTCTTTCGAGAGGGCTGCTCCACACGAACCGCACATAGTACGCGTTCACGCGTTAGCGGATGAAGGAGCTCGTCAAGCAGCAGCATGAAGGGGAGGAAGAGAAGAGGGCAGCAGAGAGGGCGCGCCGTGACCATGCAGCCAGGACTCAACAGCACGAGTGAGGAAGGGGAGAACGGGACGGTTCTGCAACCGCAGTGTGGTCACGGCGGTGAGAATGCGCTCGATGAAGCGGCTGCCTTCGGGGCTCTTGGTGCCGAAGGACACCTTCCGCATACAGACGGCATGGCGCAGCAGCCGCTCCGCATGATTGTTGGTGGCGGGCACGTCCTCGTGGTGCATGAATGTCCATAGCGCCTTGAACTGCCCCAGCAGCTCGCTGGCCGCATGGGCGGCTTTCTCATCCGCGCACTCCCGTGCCTTCTCCAGCAGCTCTCGTACCCGCTGGCGCACTTCGTCCATCCGCCGCACCATGGTGCCGCGCTCGAGGGTGCCGTCGTGCACCCGGCGCAACAGTTGGAAGAGTGTGGCGGTATATTCCAGCAATTGCTTGCCCACCTCGCACGCTCCCCGGCCTCTATCCACCCAACTCCGGAAATTGCGTTGCAGGTGGCTCCAGCACACCTGCCAGCGCTCCACTCCCAACCACCAGTGCGCTCTGGCTCTGTCGGCTACCACCATCCCCTTGAAGCCCTCGCCCAATATCCACTGCGCCACCTTCTTGCTCCGACCCTCGGCGATGAGAAAGACAGCCACCAGGGCCGTTGCCGCCACCCATAGGGCCTTGCGCAGGGGGCCTTCATGCCAGCCTGTGTCATCCAGGTGCACCGGGCCTGTCTGCTTCCGGATGTATTGGCGCGCCTGTTCCACCGGCTCCGCCAGCGCCTGGCTTACCTGCGCCTCCACCTTGGAGATGCTGCCCAGGGCCACCTCCACCCCCAGCACATCTCTCAATAGCCATTGTACCGGCCGCTTGGGCAGGCGGAGCAGGCCTGTCATGTATGCCACCAGGGCCATGAGTCTGGGGCCGAACGTCCCCGTGGGTACTCCCTCGGGCAACTCGCCCTGCGTCCAACGCTGGCACCCGGCGCAATACCCATACACAAGCCGCCATTCGGTGACGTGCGGCTTCACCTCCGGCACCTCCCACACCTGGTGCCTGCTGGCTGGCGGCCCCTCCTCTCTCTCCTCCACCGGCCCTCCACACTTGCTACACGCCCGGGGCAGCACAGGCCTCACCTCATCCACCTGGTCCTCGGGCAGCAACTGTCGCCCGTGCGCCTCGTGCCCTACCTGCCCTCCCGGCCTGCGCCCGCTACCCCGGGGCTTCTTGTTTCGCCGTCGCCTTCCCTCGGGCCCGTCCGTGGACGGCGGCTTGTCGGAATTGCTCGAATCGCGCCCCAGTCTCTCTCTCAACTCGGCAATGGTGGCTCGCAACTCGGCAATGGTGGCTCGTGCCGCAGCCAACTCCCGTCGCAGCTCGGCGATGGTCGCCTGGTCCTCGGCATGCCGCGCTTCCAATTGCGCGATTCGCGCATCCCTGGGGTCTACTTCTCCCATAGGTCTCTACTGCTCAACTTCTCCCGTCCTGTCTACCCCTGATTGTTCGCCTGCTCGTCTACTGCCTCGTCCCTCAACATGCCAGACGCGTGAACGCGTACCGCACATAGCTTGAATTCGGGCATCCGGCTGATGGGGTCCAGCGCTGGGTTGGTGAGACGGTTTACCGCCTGCTCGCCTCCCCAGTGGAATGGGACGAAGACGGTGTCCTCGCGGATGAGCTGGGTCAGGTCGACGGTGAAGCGCGCCGACCCACGCCGCGTGGAGAGCGTCACCTCATCCCCATCCACGAGCCCATACCGCCGGGCAGCCGCCGGGTGCATCTGGGCAATGGCCCTGGGCGCCAGCCTCTCGAGCTCAGGTACACGCCGCGTCTGTGTTCCTGACTGGTATTGGGCCAGCACTCGCCCGGTGGTCAGGTATAGCGGGTAGTCCGAGTCCGGCGTCTCGGAGGCAGGCTGGTGCTGGACCGGATGGAAGCGGGCACGCCCGTTCGGAGTGGCGAACTGCTCGGAGAACAAGCGCGGCGTCCCAGGATGGTCCTCGCTGGGGCAGGGCCAGAAGAGCCCGCCGGACGCCGCGATGCGTTCGTAGGTGACACCCGCGTAGTCAGCCGGGCCGCCGGCACTGGCGCGGCGCAGCTCATCAAAGACCTGGCGTGGCTCGTTGAATTGGAAATGCGACCCTTTGCCAAGCCGCTCAGCAAGCGCACAGAGGATTTCAATGTCCGTGCGGACTCCCGGTGGCGGCTCGAAAGCGCGACGCCGCAGGATGACGCGCCCCTCCAGGTTGGTCATGGTCCCTTCCTCCTCCGCCCACTGGGCGGCCGGGAGGACCACGTCCGCGAGCGCAGCCGTCTCCGAGAGGAAGAAGTCAGCGACCGCCAGGAAATCGAGCGAGCGCAGGCGGGACTCTATCTCGCGCGCGTTGGGGGCGGAGACCACCATGTTCGAGCCGACGACCAGCAGCGCCCGGATGCCGCGCTCCTGGCCGATGGATGCGAGCAGCTCGTACGCCGATAGCCCGGGACCGGGGAGCTCCTCCTCACGGATACCCCAGACAGCCGCGAGGTGACGCCGTGCCGCCGGGTCATCAATCTTCCGGTAGCCGGGGAGCTGATCCGCTTTCTGGCCGTGCTCGCGCCCTCCTTGCCCGTTTCCCTGCCCTGTCATGCAGCCGTACCCGCTAAAGGGCCGACCCACCTTCCCAAGGGCGAGCGCCAGGTTGATGTAGGCGAGCGTATTGTCGACACCGCGAGCCTGCTGCTCGGGGCCTCGGCCGGTCAGGATCATGGCCGTGCGGGCTTTGCCCAACAGGTGCGCTGCCTGGATGAGCTGGGCCTCGGGCACCCCGGTGATGCGCTCGACCCGCTCGGGCCAGTAACCGGCCACGAGCGCCTTGACCCGCTCGAAGCCCTCGGTGCGGGAAGCGATGTACTCGCGGTCGACGAGGCCGTCGCGGACGAGGACGTGCAGCAGCCCATTGACCAGAGCGGTGTCCGAGCCTGGGATGAGGCGCAGGTGCATGGAGCCCGCCTGCGCCGTGGGCGAGCGGCGCGGGTCGACGACGATGAGCTGACCGCCATGGGCGCGTTGTGCCTCGAGGTACTGCATGAAGGGAGGCATGGTCTCGGCCATGTTTCCCCCCGCCAGGAGCACCACCTCGGCGCTGGGAATGTCTTCGAGCGGGAAGGGCAGCCCCCTGTCCAGACCGAACGCCTTGTTCGAGGCTGCCGCGGCCGAGGACATGCAGAAGCGGCCGTTGTAGTCGATGTTCGAAGTGCCGAGTGCGACCCGGGCGAACTTGCCGAGCAGGTAGCCCTTCTCGTTGGTGAGCGCTCCGCTTCCGAAGAGGCCCACCGCGTCCCGACCGTAGCGCTCCTGCGTCTCGCGGAGCCGTGTGGCCACGAGCGCGAGCGCCTCGTCCCAGGTGGAGGGCGCGAGGACACCGCGAGCATTGCGTATCCAGGGGGTCAGAAGACGCTCCGGGTGGCCGAGCACGGAGCCTGCCGTCCATCCCTTGATGCACAACCGCCCTTTGTTGACGGGGAACGCCTCGTTCCCCGCCACGACGACCCGCTCACGGGCGCCCGAGAGCTGGACGCCACACTGGAAGGCGCAGTACGGGCAATGCGTCGCCACACCACCCTGGTTCGCGGGACTCTGAGGCATACGGTCCCGCATTTTTTGCAAACGGGACGCCAGCGTTGACGCAGAGAGTCATCAGGCCAACCCGAGGAGGAAAATCAGAAGTCAAAACAAGGCTTTGACTCTTCGGGCCGGAGCCTTGGGGTACTCCAGGGGCATCGCCGGGCGGGATACAAAACTGTAGGTCCCGGCCTGGGAACAGACAAAAATGTAGGAATCTTGTCTGGCACCAGGAATGCCGAGGCGGCCAAGGCCCACTGCGCTCTTCGGAGCGAGTCTCTCCGAGGTTCCGACAATATTGTAGGCTCAGGGGAGGAGGCCGACATTTTTGTAACCTCGAGGCTGTCGCTCTCGGAGGCAAGCGGATGTCGCCTTTCTAGCAGCAAGGCTCGTACCGTCATGGGGAGACAGGGCAGTCGTACGTCAGCCATCTGCTCCCAGCCGCACCTGCGTTCCCGCCGGGACTCGTGCCTCCGGCCCCACCGGGCCCAAGGTCTTGCTCGGAGAGCGTCGTGGAGGAGACGAAACCGGCATCCGGGCCGCACCACACGCCCACCGACGGGCCTCCGCCACCACCTCCACCCGCGCCGCCCGCGCCGCCACCGCCGCCCTTGCCGCCGCTGCCACCCTGGCCACCCGTGCTGTAGATGGTCTTGCCGATGGGCGTTTGGTTCTCCGAGATGATCTCGAAGCCCCCTGTCCCTCCGGTACCGCCCAAGCCGCCCAAGCCCCCCTCTCCACCCGCGCCGCCGCTGCCACCCGGGCCACCGCCGAGCACGCGCAACTGTGTGCCTTCACCCACTGTCACCCGAGCATCGACCAGGAGCAGCGCGATGGAGGCCCCACCGCCACCGCCACCCTTCCCACCTGTGCCGCCGCAGCCACCACCACCGCCACCGCCACCGCCACCACCGGCTGCGGGAGTGAAAAACGGGTTGTCGCCGTCGCTGCTTCCGCCGCCTCCACCGCCCCCGCCCCCCTCGCCGGGGAGGCCCGAGCCACCAGCGCCACCTTGCTGGCTGGGGCGCCATACTCCAGCCTCCCAATCCAGTGTCCCCAGGCCACTGCCCCCCGCGCCGGAGGGACCCTTGGCGCCCATGGCTCCCGAGAGCCCGTTGCCACCCGGGTAGCCATTGCAATTGCAGGAGTCGACATCCGACCCGCAGATGAAGTCGCCGTTACCGCTGCCCCCCGCCCCGCCTCTCGTATTGGGCTTGCCTGGACTGCCCGCGTTGCCGTCACCGGAGGTCATGCCCGCTCCACCAGCCCCGCCCGAGCGGTCGCTCCCCGCGCAGGCCGTCGTTCCTGCCTGGCCGGCGCTGCCCGGGATGGTGTCATAGGCGTCGCTGCCGTTGCCTCCGTTCGCACCACCCTGGCCCGGAGTCCCGGAGCCTCCGTCCGCGCCCGGCGCCCCGAGGCCCGCTTCCAGCGCGACGTGGCTCAGTTTCACTCCGGAGGACCGCAGCACGCGCAATGCAATGGAGGGCTCACCGGGCGCCACCCCGTTCGCGGAGTGGATGCTCACGGACTCCAGCACGATGCCCGCGTCGGGCAGGTCGCGCACGGTCAACCCCACCGTGCCACCCGCAAGTCGCGAGCGCTGACCTTCCCTGCGCACCCAGTCGTTGACCCCACCATATCCACCACACAGGGACACGGGGACATCCAGGGTGAGTGCGGCCTCGTCGAATGACCCGCTTGCCAGGTAGATGGCCACCTTGTCATGGACCTGGCCACTGCGAAGCCGTTGGAGTGCTTCTCTCAGTGTGCGCAGGGGCACGTCCGGTGAGCCTGAGCTGCCAGGCGCATCACTGCCCTTCACCGGATCCACGAAGAGCCCGGCCTCGGCCACGCCGTTGCAGTGGGAGTCCACCCCGGCTTGTTCGTCCGGCAGGTTCTCCGGGTTGCGTTGGCGCCAGTCCATCAACGCATCATCGAAATCCGCGCAGGCGGAGATGCCGGCGAGCAACACCGCCATACCCAAGATGAATCGCGACTCAATCGAAGCAGTCATTGCCAACTCCCGTGGACGAAGGCCGACGTTCCATCCGTACTCACACCGAGTGCCATGGGCTCGGACGGTCCGCCCAGCAGGTACAGGCCCACCGCGACGCCCAGCCCCACCACTCCCGCCCCCGCGAGTCCCAAGCCCATTGTCTGCAATGTCTTGCCACGCGACGCGCTGGCCCGTGCGTCCTCGTACGTGGCGAGCCTCGGGTCGTCACCGCGCAGCTTCGACAGCTCGCTCCTGGACAGCCCATAGGACACCCCTCCCGCCGCCAGGAGAACTCCACCCGCGACTGCGGGAAGGAGTGCATGCGAGCGCGAGGCAAAGGTCTTCTCTGGCGGTGGTGGCACGCCGGGCTTCGTCTCCCGTTGAGCGATGGCCGCTTCGTACCGTTGCTTCGCCTCGCGCATGTCGCGAACGAGCTCCATTTCCCTCTGCACCTCCGCGCGAACGAACTCGAAGTGCTTTTTCAGCTTGGGAGCCACCTCCACAGGCAGCTTCGCATCCGGCCGGAGAAACAACGCCGCCCTGAATGCGCGGTTGGCCTCATCCATCCGGATCATCTCAGCCAGGATGATGCCCTCGTAGAGCACGAGCGTGACGCTCGCTTCCACGCCAGGCACCATGCGTTTGGCCTGCTCGATCTTCTCCAGCGCGCGCTCGTACTCGAGAGCTTCGTACAGACGATTCACCGAGGCCAGGTTGTCCTCAACGGTCTTGGAGCCCCTGCCGCCCTGCGCATGCACAGCAAGGGGGAGAACAAGTAGCACTGCGAGCAGAGAGGCCGAGAAAGGCTGCCGCCGGGAACTCAAGAGCTGTGCGCCAACGCTGGGTCGCGGTGCGCACGAATGCGGGATTTTCTCGCAACCGCCTGACGGAGGTGCGGCAGGGCGAGGGGCACCTGCGGGTTTCAAGAGTTCAGATGGGCACATCTCCACTCCGTGAGCGAGGCGGCCAGGGCTGTCCCAGGCTTTCGGGCGTAAAAGAGGGACTGGCCCGGCCGGCATCCCAAAAAACATCAGGTCGCTCGTGGGTGGGCCCTATTCAACCCCTCGACAGGCCGGCTCATCGACTTCGGCGTGGCGACGTTGCAGAAGGTGGAGCACCTGGACGCGGCACCGACCCATCTGATTGAAGGCACTCTGGCGTACATGTCGCCGGAGTAGACGGGGAGGGTGAACCTGGCGTTGGACTACCGCACGGACTTCTACTCCCTGGGGGTCACGCAAGGACGGCCACGCGTACGCCGCCTGCGCGGCGGCCGCTCACCACTCGAAGCCGGCGACGAACAACTTCTGATCCGTCGGTCCGTGGCCACAGCTGCTGGAAGGAATGACGGTACCGGCTTCCAGCACGCCGCGGATCTCGCGCACCGCCTGTGACTCTCTGATGCAAGAAGGCCGCTCCTCGCCGGCCATCCGCGGAGCCGGCCGTACGTGCTCCACCAACACGATGCGACTGCCGCGATTGAAGGGCTCGATGCGCACCTTGCCGCGGCGGTCGGGACTGAACCTGCATGGCGCCGAGATCGCCAGCGGCACCACCAACGTCTCGCCACGCAGCAGCACGCAGCGACCATCGCGTTCGCCCAGTTGCAGCGCCTGGCCGGCGAACTGGACCTGGGTCAACATCGGGGCGTCCGCCGGCGCCGCGGCCGGCTGTGCATGAGCACCTGCGGCGACCAACAGGGCGGTGGATAAGGTAACGAACACTGCTCTCAGTCTCACAATCACGCCTTCCTTGAAAGATAGAGGCACAGTCTGGAGACACAGTCTGACAGATGCGGCGAGTGCTTCATCCCCGTGAAGAAGCCGGAGCCCTTGCCGCGCTCCGTGATGCCCTGAGCTCCAAGGGGGGCAGGGCGTGACGGCACGGGCGGCATGGAGGCAGGACGTGGTGTTGGACGACTCGTAGGGAGTGATGTGTCGGCACGAGTTCAACAAGTCCTTTGACATCTTCCCGGAGGCCCCAGGTCAAAGCCCGAGCATCCTATCTTTCAGGGCTGTTGCACCTGGGGAAAGGCCAGCGTCATGGCGAATGAGTACCGGAATCCTGGGGTAGGGGGGGCGGGCGGCGGTACGCAGCTTGGGAATCGGCGGAGTTCGCGGGACAGGCCGTGGTGGGCTCTGCGTGCGGTGGTTCTGGCGGTACTCGGGTTGGAGATGGCGTGCGCGACGGGCTACCCCATGGGCGGAACGCTGGCGGGCGGTGCGCGCCAGCGGTGGTGGGTGCATCGCGCGAGTCCCAAGTTAGAGGAGCGCGCTTTCGGGGCCCGGGCGGCGGTCGTGGCAAGGCCGGGGAGTGCCAGCGAGGACCGGGAGGGCACTGACGCCAGCGCAGAGGGGCGCGAAACCGCGATCTCGGCAGAGGTGAGCGTGGCCGAGGGTGGCAGAGCGGCAGAGCGACCCCGGCACCGCCGCGCGAGTGAGGCGGACGAGGAGGAGCAACTGGAGGGGAAGGGCGTCGGATGGCCAGATGGAGTGGGCAACGGACGGCCGTTCGAGGTGCCCATGTCGCTCGACTACTTCCAGGGCTTCCTGGTGCAGGCCGGTGTATCGAGCACCTTGATGCCCAGGGACGGGCGCACGCTGTCGCCCCGGCAGGCGTTGGAACTGGTGCCGCACCTGCTCTCCACGCCAGTGACGCTGGGCAACTTCGCGCTTCGCCGCATGGCAGCTCACCTGCTCATGGAGGTGGCCACGGGTGGGGAGGTGGTGACACGGGACGAACTCCACGCGCGCATGCGGCGCTTCTCACAACTGCTGATGCTGCGCCCGGACGGCTACCTGGTGAAGCCCACCACGGGCGTCGCGGTACAGAAGGCGGGGGAGGTGGTGCTGGCCGAGGATGGGACTCTGCGGGCCGGGCGCTTCGAGGTGGGCCCGTTCTATGCGATTGACGGCGGGCGCCTCTTCCCGATGGACCAGACACTCAAGGTACCGGAGGGGGCGCGTTCAGCAGGCATCTACGATCCGGACGACGACCCGGGGCTCGCTGTAGCCGAGGGTGCGGTGCTCGCGGTAGTGGACATGGTGGAGGGGATCTATCGGCTTGTCTTCTACACGGGCGAGACGTTGGAGGGACTCGCGCAGCTCCCAGGCGCGGTGAGGCAGCTCTACGAGAACTCGCCGCAACGATGGGAGGAGTTTCGTCACAAGCCCCATGCCGAGAAGGTGCGCACCCTCTCGCGGCTGGCCACGGCAATAGTCCTCACCGTGGGGACCTCGGGGGCGGGGGCTGCGAAGGTCGCGTCGTGGGGAGGGAAGTTCGGGAGCCTGACCGTTCCATCGTTCTCGCTCTCGGGGGGCGGGCTCCTCACGGTGCGCTTGGTTGCGGTGCCTGTCGGGGGAGCCGTTGCCGTGGCGGGTAACGTGCTGAGTGCCACCTACGTCTTGCACATGGCCAACATGGGCGCCCAGGGTGGGGGTGGGTGGCCTCCTTCCGGCGGCCCTGGGAAATGGGAGCCAGCAAACGAGAGCATGTCGGAGGACTCTCGCTGCTACCAATGCCAAGTGACAGGTGCTCCGCCGGGTTGGGTCTACCGCGTGTGGAGGAATGGAGAGAAGGCGGACTTCGACGGCTACAGCATCTCCGAGGGTGTTCTGCAGGACGGCAAGGCGTTCAACTATGCGAAGCATTTCGACGAGAAGCTCGATCCCAAGCGGTATTTCCTGGGCGCCAAGAAGCTCCTCGAGACAGCGAGGCGCCAGATCAGGGTGGCGAATGGAGTCCCCATCCGGTGGTACGTTGCGGAAGAGAGGATGGTCGGGATTCTCAAGAAGATGTTGGAGCAAGACGGTCTTCTTGGCATCGAAGTGGTTTACGAAGGAGCTGCGGTGAGGGGTGCCCTATGACGGAGAGCTACTATGCAGGCATCTACTGGCCGGCCCGGCTGGAATCCGCGGAGGAGTGTGCTCGCAGAACGGAGACGTTCTTCCGGCTCCTCGCGCGCTGCGACGAGATGCTTGGTCGATGGTATGAGCAGGCGGACTCCGCAGAGGAGGCAATCCAGCGCGGGTTCACGCCAAACTACGAGACCCTTCTGCGCTTCTATCGGGCCGAGGAAAACCAACTCGGCAAGGACGGCTTTAGCTTCTCTGCCTGGACGGGGCACGTTGACGACGGACGAGGGAGCATGGTGCGCGTCACGTGCGGGGACGCATCCGGGGCCTACCCAAACTGCTGCGTGCTGCACCTCCCATGGCCCGAAATCGAGCCAGAGGGGGCGCGCGTGATGACAGAGCCCGTTCTCGTGAACGTCCTGCGGGCCATGGTGCTCGCGTGGGAGCCTGTCTTTGGCGTCGTCGCCAGCGACGAGTTGCGGTGGTCGCTGCGGCCAGAAAGAGATCCCAGGGGCTTCGCAGGGTGGCTCACGTACGTTTCGCGCACGCGTGGGGAGGTGCCTCCGTTGCCGCCACCTGTCCGAACTGAGCCCATAGAGGACAAGGGCTCGCTGATCGTTCTCGGGCCGGAGCGACTCAGCGCCTCCAATGCCGACCACCTCACTCTGGGTCGCCGGGTTCAGGAGGTGCTGGACTCGAAGGGACTCCTTCGACCGGTTCTCTCATGAGGGCCGCGTGACGCCCAACGTTTGCTAAGAAGACCATACAAGGGAGGCGGCCTGCGCCAGTCACCAGGGTGTGGCCTCCGCAAAATCGGGGCAGGCGCAGGGGCCGTGTTGCCCGTCGTGACTCTGGGTTCGAGAGCCTGGAACTACCTCGAATCGGGGTTTACTGCTCTTCGAGAAGGAAGACCTCCCTATCGAGGTCATCCATATTCCCCCGGCTCTACCCGAGAAGGTGTCAGACACTTCGTACTGGCGCCCATTTTGGCCACCAGGACGAGGCGTGCCGCGACCCTGTGACATCGACGTGGAGTTCCGCCTTCTGCAGCCCGGCTCCGGACACTCGCCCGTGAGCAGACTCCGCTGGTCTCACCTTGACCGCCTGGAGCCTTGCCAGGACCAAGGTGCGGCAGTCATCTTGGCGAGGCATGCAGCCCACCCTCGACAGAGCCGATGTGGTCCGTTGGCTCACGCCCCTGCTGCGCCAGCGCACGCTCTTGTTGCCGGCAGCCCGCGCGCAGAAGCCAGAGAGGAAGTTCCGCACGCAATTCGGCGGCAGGCCAACCGCACTCAGGGGTGAGAGATGGCCCCGTTGCGGCCGCTGCCACGGGGCCCTGCGCTTCGTATGCCAGGTGGACTACCGCCATGACGCGCTCCACGAGCCCCGGCTGGAGGTGGCATTCATCACCTTCTTCTACTGTTGGGAGTGCCATCCCTGGGGCAAGGAGCAGGGGCCAGCCCGGTCCTGGTGTGTACGCGCCTACCCGCATGCGGCGGAGCAGGACGCGATCGTGCTCCGCTCGCGGGCAGCCCCCTTCACCCAGCATTTTGTCCGTGTCCGGTTGGGCCTCTCGTTACCGGATGCGATGGGCTTCGAGCGGCACTGCCCTGAGCTCTGGGCGGCGGTGCCGGGCACCAGCGGCTCCCGCCAGGCCTGGGCCAATTGGGACCTCGTCGAGCGTGCCGCGGGGGAGTTGCAACGGGCGGAGGACCTGAGCCATTCGCACACGCGCAACCGAGGCCTGGCGTTGGGCGGCTACCCCCATTGGGTCAACGGCCCGGATGAAACCCCGGACTGCGGGACGTGTGGCCAGGGGATGGAGTTGCTGGTGCAGCTGTCCCCCAGTCCCGTGGTGGACGCCGAATGGGGGGACGTCGGGACCCTCTATCTCTTCATGTGCCGGGTCCACATCAACGAGGTGGGCCTTCGCATCCAGTGCACGTAAGGGGAACGGCGCCGGGAGTCGGACTTCCTCACCACCGACTTCCTCTTCTGACAGTGTCGGCGACCCGGCAGGGGCGGAGTACGAGCCCGTGCCATCGCTGCGCGCCGGGCTCCACCGCGGTCAGAACCCGAGGAATTCGAGCTCTTCATCGGTGAGCTCGTGCAGGGGCTGGCGGGACTTGACCTCGCCCGTCTTCGGGTCGTTGTAGAGCTCCGTGTCGGGGAGGTTGCGCAGGATGAGCTCCATCTTGCGGATCTGCCCGCGTTCCGAGTCGATCATCTCCCGCTCGCGGATGAGGTTGGCGATCACCCCGGAGGGGACGACGACGGCGGGACCGCTCGAGGAGCCTTCTGTCCTTAAGGGAGAATCAACAACGTCCGCACCCGCTCGGCGCGGACGTACTGACGCAGGTAGGGCGGCAAAGCGTTGGAGGTGAGCGCCCGGTTTACGTGCTCCTCCCGGAGGCGAAGGATGTCCGCCCGGCCGGTGGCGCGGAACACCCGCGCGATGTTCACGGCCGAGGCCGTGAATGCCTGACGGTGGAGATCCTCCATCAGGCTCACGCGCAGGCTCTCGGAGGCGGCCGGTTTGGCTTTGGTCATCCGGTCGACGTGCCCGTCGAGCGTCGCCAGCATGCTGGGGACCAGCTTCCGAGCCTCCTCCTCGCGGACATTCCTCATCAGGTCCACGAAGCAGTCGAGCACCGTCAGTCCATCCAGTTCCTGGTGATACACCGAGAAGGACCTGCCGAGCGGATACTCGTCTCGTTTGAGATTCTCCTGCATCCACGAATGCATGGCCTCTTGCGCCGCCATCATCTCGGCGTACTTCCCCGAATAGCGGCCCGGCAGCGTCAGCACGAAGTGGAGCTGCGGCACCTTCACGGGCCCGCGCACGACCTCCATGGTGACTTCCCCGGGTACGTCCTCGAGCATGGGGGGTGGAGTGCGCTCCACGGGAGGAATTCGCGCCTCGGAGCCCAGGCCCGCGAGGTTGGCGAAGGCCTTGCGCACCTCGAACTTCGCATCCGCCAGAGACAGGGGGCCGGACACCACCAGCACCGCATGGGCCGGGGTGTAGTTCGCCTTCACGATGGCGCGCACGTCTTCCAGGGTGACCTGCTGGAGCGACTCGGGCGTACCTCCCACGGGGCGACCGTAGGCATGGCCCGCCAGCATCTTCTCGTACAGCCATCGCTGGGCAGGACCCTCGTTCGGGCGCTCGTAACGCGCCCACAGGTCGTCCGTCTGCCGTGCGCGCACCCGCTGGAAGTCCTCCCCGGTGACGTGCGCAAGGGGCTCCAACATCCGTTGGGCCTCCAGCCCCACCACGGTGGCGAAGTGCGCCGGCGCCACGGTGACCCACAGCTCCGTGTCGTCATGGGTCACCACGTTGTTCGTCGTCACGTCCACGGCCGCGAGTCGTGCCTCCAGCGTCTGGGCACTCGCCCCGCCGTGTCGCGCCATCCGAGTGAGGCGGGCGGCCAGCTCGGCCAGTCCCGCCTTCCCCGCAGGCTCGTCCGTGGCCCCGACACGATAGGACATATACATCGACACCCTGGTCGCCTTGGGGTCCTCTCGTACCACCAGCCGCATTCCCGAGGGGAAGACCGCGGTCGAGACCTTCGCGGCGGCGACGGGCTTGAACTTCCGGGTGGCGGAGGGAACACGCCTCACTGCGGCGGATGGCGCCGTCGCGCAGCCCTGCATGACGAGCGAGGGCAGCAGGAGCAGGCCGAGCAGAGGGACCTTGCCCATTGCCAGCCGGGGGAGATGCGAAGAGAGAGCCGACACGTACGAAGCCTCCGTGGACGCGGTTACCCGCGTGGGGGCGGCACGGTCGCGCGGTATGGCCGAGCAGCGCAATCCCTTTTGCTCGGACACGGGGTGCCCAAACCCGCGACGGCAGGTTGTCACGAGCAAAGACATGGAGACGCTCGGCCCCTGGCGCGCAGGGCCTTGCATGCCCTCCTACACCCGTCTGCACGACGTAGGGCCTCAGTCGGGAAGCGCCGCGTGAAGCAGTGGGCATTCCGGCCACAGCGCTTCCAGGCGCTCGCGCGCGATTGCAAGCTTTGGCAGGGCGGGCTCGCTCAAGCGCGGCGAGTGGAGGTGCAGGAGGTTCATTGGATCTCCGTGCGTCGTGCCGAGCGCGGGGAGTTCAAGTTCGACCGTCCCGCCCCCGAGACTCCGCTGTCGTCCTCTCCTTCAACAGGCCTTCCCTCTTTCTTATGCTTAAGGGCTGACGCTCCGCGGGTTGAAGAGCTCCGACGCGTCGACGTAGGCGTTGTACTCGGCGAGCTTGCCCTCCTCGAAGCGGGAGATGGTCGCCCACGGCACGGTAAGCTTGCTGCCGTCCTTGCGCACGTACGTGACGAACCCGTTGGCGAAGGCGCGGTCCCCCAGCGTCCAGCAGTTCTCGAACTGGTGGCTGATGCCGCCAATCGCTCCGAAGAACCCGCGGATGAAGTCCTCGATGCGGGCACGGCCGGCGACCGGCTCGTTGTTTCCGAAGTGGAAGACGCCCCTTTCGGTGAAGCACGCCGCGAAACCGCGCGCGTCGAGCGCATCCACCTGCGCGAACATCTCGTCGAAGAATCCCTTGTGATTCATGGCCGCGTCTCCCTACGTGATAGCGCACCCGATTGAGCGCTGCGCACACACAATAAGTCTGCGAGCCGAGGGAGAACACCTTCGAACAGACCGCAGAGGGCTCCTGGTCCTCCTTGACTTGACGGGTCCAATCCGCTCCCCTTTGAGCCTCCACGGAGGAACCTCATCATGGCGGACGAGAAGAGCGGGAAGGGAGGCGGGCTGGGACCCTTCGAGCTGGGCAGGTGCTACGAGGTGGATTCCCGCCTGAGGCGCCTCCACGAAGCGCGGAACGTGGCCACGGGCACTCCGGCCCTGAAGCTCATTCCGAGGAATGACGTGGAGTGGCAACCCGCAGGGGCCTGCCGGATGCGTCTCCTCTACGAGCCGGAGCGGGACTCGGTGACGGTGGACGAGGAGCAGGCGCCCGCCTCGGTGCGCACGTCGGAACTGACCAACCTCCTGGTCATGATGACGGCCGCGTTCAAGCGCGTGGAGGATGATGACGAGGTAGAGGCCCACCTCGCCAGCGGGCCTGTGCTGCGCCTGGGGCTCAGGGACTCGCGCGTGCGCCGGATGGGGCCTTCCAGGATGTGGCTCACCGCCGCCGGGGTCGCCGTGCTCGCGGTGGGCCTCGGTGTCTGCTCTTCGTTACTCTGGCCTCGCGAACCCGAGCCCCTGCGGACGGATGAGGCACCCGGCGGGTCTCCGATCTTCGCGGATGGACAGGACCTCTCCCTGGCGGTCATTACCTATCCGATGCCGGAGACGCCTTTCAAGGAACAGCGCAAGCCGCCGTGTCTCGAAGGGACGGAGACGGAAATCCGGGGGGGCTGCTGGATCCAACACAAGCGGGATGCGCCCTGTCCGCGAAACACGGCCGAGTACCAGGGCAAGTGCTTCATCCCCGTGAAGAAGCCGGAGCCCTTGCCGCGCTCCGTGATGCCCTGAGCTCCAAGGGGGGCAGGGCGTGACGGCACGGGCGGCATGGAGGCAGGACGTGGTGTTGGACGACCCGTAGGGAGTGAGGTGTCGGCACGAGTTCAACAAGTCCTTTGACATCTTCCCGGAGGCCCCCCGGTGTGAGTGGGCTCGCGGGCTGTCGGGGACGGACTTCCTGGCGGGCGTGCATCGCGCGCTGTGGCTCTGCGCCGCGCTGTGCGTGGTGGGTGGATGGTGCTCCTGGCTGTTCATCCCCGGCGGGAAGCGCGGGGACGCGACGAAGCCCGGGTGGGCGTCCCGCGCCCGGCGTGTTGGCGTGCAGGGAGAAGCCCCCGTATTGACGGGCATGTCATGTTTGCCCTGTAGTTCCTGGTTGTGCACCCGGAGAGCGGGGCCATGGCCAGGAGGCTTTACATGCCACGCCAGGCGATTCTGTTGCTGGCTTCGTTCCTCGTTGGATGCAGCGCCACAACGAAGGCAGTCCGCCTGGACACGGGCCAGGGCACGCCCATCGTCCACGTCCCGCGCCAAGACGTGGAGCCGGTGGAGGTGAGCCATGAGGAGCTCAAGGAGGCCGCTGCGGAATACGCACCCTCCGTGCCTCCGGTGGAACGTCCCCTGGAATACGCCCGTCAGTTGCTCGGAGTGCCCGAACGAAGCGGCTGGTTCCGGTACGAGGCGAGCAACTCGCGGCTCCTGCCCACGGAGCCGGGGAGCCACCAGAACCTTCGCCTGTTGCCAGAAGACGAGGAGTTGAAGCGCCGCTACCTGCTGTGGTGTGAGCGCACGTGGGGAGCCGGGGATTGTCTGCGCCTGTTGGTGGATAGGCCCATTCTGGATGGTGATGCAAGGTACGCTCTGGCCATGGCGATTGCCCAGAACAAGGTGCTGGGGGCCATGAAGGAAGAGCTCGCGCGATTGGTGAGCCCCCAGGCGGTGCTCGCCACGGTCGTCGGTGGCCTGACCCTGTATGCGATTTTGCTGGCGATGCCCGAGCCCGTGAGCAAGGGCGTGGCCGCGCTGCTGACACTGGGGGCCATTGCGTACCTGGGCTGGGACACGGTGTGGCGTCTGATGGATGGGTGGCTGGTGCTGATGAAGGAGGTGGATCGGGCCACCACGTTCGACGAGCTCCGTGCGTCAGGAGAAAAATTCGGGGATGTGATGGGGGAGAAGGCGGCCCGAGCGTTCGTCATGCTGACCACCGTGGCCATGGGGAACACGGCGGCGGGCATGGCGACGACGCTGCCGAAGTTGCCTGGAGCCAGGCAGGCAGCGGTGGTGGCAGAACGACAGCTGAAAATCCAATTTTCGGCAAAGGCTCTGGCTCAGGTGGAATCGGTCGCCATCAGTGCCGAAGGCGTCACCATCGCGCTGGCCCCCAATGCCGTGATCATGGCGGCACAGGGGAGCGGAGGCGGCAATGCTGGCGTGCAGGTTCAGCCGCCCCGCTCCGGTGGCCCGGGTCAATGGGTCCAGACGAACGAGTCCATGTCCGAGAGCGCCCGGAGCTATCAAGCCCAGGTGACGGGGGCTCCCAAGGGCTACGCCTACCGCGTGAAACGGGGTAACGAGGATGTGGACTTCGATGGCTTCGACCAGGGGGTTCTCCTCGATGCCAAGGGCCCTGGCTACGCGCAGTGGATCAATACAAAGCTGGAATTCTTCGGGAACTTCCAGGGGCGAGACAAGCTGCTTGACCAGGCGGAGCGCCAGTTTGTAGCCGCCAATGGAACACCCATCCGGTGGATCGTCGCCGAAGAGAAACTCGCGGGTGCACTCAAACTGCTCTTCGAGAAGGAAGGCCTTCCAATCGAGGTCATCCATATTTCCCCGGCTCCATATTATTGAGGAGTAGCCGTTCAATGATGGAAACCTATTACGCTGGCTCCTATTGGCTCGCCCGGCCCGAATCGGCCGCGGTTTGCGCACAACGCGCGGAGCATTTCTTCCATCTCCTGAGCCAATGCGATCCAGCATGGAGCCGCTGGTATCAACCGGATGACTCCTTCGAGAAGGCACGCCAATGCCAGTTCACTCCAAATGCCGCGAGCTTCCAGGCGCTGTTCGCACAGGAGGGACACCAGCGCGGTGATGGCTTCAGGTTCCGGCTGTGGACGGGCGACAGCCAGGAGGAAACCTCTTCCGCCGGAGCGTCGTGCGGTTCAACTGAAACCTTGCTTCCATCCAACTGCTTGCTCGAGCCCTTCGATGAAGGCCCTGTCGGGGAACG
Organism: Archangium minus; assembly: GCF_044360475.1. Lineage (NCBI taxonomy): Bacteria > Pseudomonadati > Myxococcota > Myxococcia > Myxococcales > Archangiaceae > Archangium > Archangium minus. The sequence continues at coordinate 11,591,911 of NZ_CP043494.1, read as the reverse complement.
GCTCCTGACCACTCCAGTGATGACCCAGGTGCTGCGCGCCATGGCCCTGGCCTGGGACCCGGAGTGGGGCGTGGTTACGAGCAACGCGCACCGACAAATGGTGGTGAAGGGTTTTCCGTACGCAGGCACCTTCGTGGGCTGGGTGATGTACTTCTCGCGGCTGCGAGGCACGGTGCCTCCACTGCCAGCTCCTGTGCGCATCGAACCAGTGGAGGACAAGGGCACTCTCGTCATCCTCACCTCAGAGAGGTTCTCCGCCTCCAACCCGGAGCACGTCACACTGGCTGCTCGCGTCCACGAGATATTGGACCGGGCCGGGCTGCTGCGACGATTGCAGCCCTGGTCGGCTCAGCAGGTGTCAGACGACTCGTAGGGAAGCCGAGAAGGATGAGCGGGAGCAGCTCGGAACTACTTCGAAGGGGGATTATTGCCCCTGTTCCCGCCCGAGGGGTTCCCAGTCGTACTCGGCCAGTTCCCCGGTCCCGTTCCTCCGCTCTTGCCACCACCTCCTTGCCACCGCCGCCACTCTTGCCACCACCCCTCTGGCCACCTCCGCCGCCCTTGCCACTACCAGCACTGCCCTGGTCACCACTACCCTTGCCACCACCCTGACCCATTGCCGTCTCCTTCGTTGTTCCGCATTGGAAGAGATTCTTGTGCTTCGATGCGTCGCACACCTCAAAGCGTGCTTTCGGCAGCAGGCGCGTTCAACCAGGTGAGCCCGCCGGGTGTTCACAGGCATTCTCCCAAAGGGTTCACCGTTTCCTGCTGAGCAGGTCCGCTTGTCGAGGAACGAGCAGCTTGTAGGCCCTGGACCCGTCCTGTTAAGTTGACCAGCGCATGCGAACCTCCAAGATAACCAGGTATGGCCTGCTCTTCGTTTTCGTTGCGTCCATGGCACTGGCCAGGGACTCGGACGACAAGATCATGATTCGGACCCTCAAGGTCTCGGATCACCCGGGTCTGGAGGCGCACGGCATCTACGTTGCCGGGCAGGTGGTGACGGCCCTCCGCTTCGAGAAGGAGGTCGATCCGGCGAAGACGAAGCTCCTGGCCTGGGAGGGTCGTTTCGAGCCCCCGCTCGTGGGCGGTAGGAAGGTGGTTCTGGAGCCGATTCGGGATCTCGACGGCGATGAGGCTGTGCCCCTGCTCGTGACGCTCGTTGACGGAACCGAGTTCGCGTTCCTCGTGAAGCGTCCGAGTCGCGAGGATTGGGGGTGGATTGACCATCAGGTCAACGTGTTCAAGGACCCCGACAGCTACAACGCGGTGCTCTCGTCCCTCTACGACTCGCTCAAGAGAGAGCGCGAACTGAGCAAGGAGAACGAGCGGTTCAAGAAGGAAGAGAACTCAATCGACCACGCCTACGCGACGCTTCTCGCGAACGGGCAGGTGAAGAAGACGCCGTTTCGTCGCAAGAGGTACTGGCGCTCGAAAAACGAGGACATGGACATGAAGGTTGAGCTTTTCGAGGGCCCCGGGAAGGCGGCGGTCGTGATTCACCTGAAGAACACCTACTACGGCGAGCCCTGGAAATTCGATGGCGCCTACCTGACTCGCGACTTCACCAGCTACACGGCTCGCCCCTTCGCGCTTCGCATGGATCGACCTGAGATCATTTCCGGTCAGTCCGGAAAGATCGCGGTCGTCGTGGACAAGAGCGCCTTCCAGACGGACGGGGGGCAACTCGCCGATCTGGCCCTCCAGATCTTCCGTGGGGATGGTCTCCTTCAGGTGGCCGTGACGATGGATCACACGCTGATTCGGCAGTAGGAGTGTCGCTCATGCTCCCGATCAAAGCCCTGCTCAGCTCTATCGTCCTGCTCACGATGGCTTCCGGCTGCACCACGACTGGAGGGGTGGCGCTGCGCCCGGATGGCACTCCAGGTCCACAGGAATGCCCCGAGGAAGCCAAGACGGTGATGCGAGCACTGAAGCTGCGCGTCGGGGATTCCGCCTGGGTGGACCTCGATGCAAACCAGCTCGACGCGAGGCAGATCACGCTCTACGACGGGCCGATTGAGAGCATCCTGTCGGAGAACCTCGGCACGCTCGAATCAACGACTCGCTTGTACGGACAGGTCTGGACGAGCGGCGCTCAGGTCGTGATCCGGTACTACGAGGTCCATCCACCAGACAGCGAGAAGTTCCCTATCTGCGCAGTGGCCCGGCTCAGCCGGGATCAAATGCGGAAGCGGCCCGAGTCGAAGCCCGGAATGGCCATCCTCGACGGTTCTACTGCGGCGGCCTACATCGTCGATGCTTTTCGCTAACCGCGTTCTTATCTCCCCAGCGAGTAGAGGCTACATCGTCAGTTGTCCTTGCTGCGCCGGATGGGATGGGCGAGGGCTAACAGCTTGAGCGCATCCGGCACGCCGCGCAACTCAAGCATGACCTTCTCCAGGAGGAGGGTGAAGCGCGGAACGAGTCTTTCGACACCTCCGGAGCGGTCTTGAGGGGGAACACCTTCGAACAGACCGCAGAGGGCTCCTGGTCCTCCTTGACTTGACGGGTCCAATCCGCTCCCCTTTGAGCCTCCACGGAGGAACCTCATCATGGCGGACGAGAAGAGCGGGAAGGGCGGCGGACTGGGGCCCTTCGAACTGGGCAGGTGCTACGAGGTGGATTCCCGCCTGGGGCGCCTCCACGAAGCGCGGAACGTGGCCACGGGCACTCCGGCCCTGAAGCTCATTCCGAGGAATGACGTGGAGTGGCAACCCGCGGGGGCCTGCCGGATGCGTCTCCTCTACGAGCCGGAGCGGGACTCGGTGACGGTGGACGTGGAGCAGGCGCCCGCCTCGGTGCGCACGTCGGAACTGACCAACCTCCTGGTCATGATGACGGCCGCGTTCAAGCGCGTGGAGGATGATGACGAGGTAGAGGCCCACCTCGCCAGCGGGCCTGTGCTGCGCCTGGAGCCCAGGGACTCGCGCGTGCGCCGGACCGGGCCTTCCCGGATGTGGCTCACCGCCGCCGGGGTCGCCGTGCTCGCGGTGGGCCTCGGTGTCTGCTCTTCGTTACTCTGGCATCGCGAACCTGAGCCCATGCGGACGGATGAGGCACCCGGCGAGTCTCCGATCTTCGCGGATGGACAGGACCTCTCCCTGGCGGTCATTGCCTATCCGATGCCGGAGACGCCTTTCAAGGAACAGCGCAAGCCGCCGTGTCTCGAAGGGACGGAGACGGAAATCCGGGGGGGCTGCTGGATCCAACACAAGCGGGATGCGCCCTGTCCGCGAAACACGGCCGAGTACCAGGGCAAGTGCTTCATCCCCGTGAAGAAGCCGGAGCCTTTGCCGCGCTCCGTGATGCCCTGAGCTCCAAGGGGGGCAGGGCGTGACAGCACGGGCGGCACGGAGGCAGGACGTGGTGTTTGGACGACTCGTAGGGAGTGAGGTGTTGGCACGAGTTCAACGAGTCCTTTGACACCTTCCCGGAGGCCACTCAGTGCGCATAGTGCAGATGCCCGTCGCCTCGGCGTGACTGCCTCGCGGCGTATCCACTGGCACCGAGGTCCGCCACGTTTCCCGATAAAGGCCGCCCTCCAAGTGGGGAGCGAGCCCCAGGGTCCTCACCAGTTCGTCGACCATGGACGCAATGTAGGACCGCCGAAGACAGCTGAACTCAAGAGCTTCTCGCAGCCTTTTCGATTCAATCCTTGGCGCTTCAGAAGCAGTACGGTGTGGGAGTCCACAGACAGTGGATGCCCTGGTGCGCTACTTCATTTAGGCGTGTGCTTATCTTTAAGGCGTTTCTCGCACGCCTCCAAGTAGGCCTTCTGGTACCACTTGCCTAGAGGTCCATCAAATGCCTCATGTTCCGCAATGATAACGCCCACCTCTGCGTCGCCGAGAAAATCTCGAAGAACAAGCCATCCCAACAACCGAGGAGTTGTCTGAAGTCTGCCATCTACCAACGAAGCGATGGCGAGGAAATCTCGTTTGTTATCAGTCATTACGGCCTTGCTGATTTTCCTGGCGGCAGCGGCGCAGGAAAGTTCGCCTTGACCTAGCTTATTGGAGAGCTTTGATACTTCATGCAAATCATCTATTGAAATCGGTATTTTTCCAATTGCACCCGTCTCCAAGTGAGAGTTCAAGCGATCCTGAAGTGCGCTCTGTGCCGGGGTGGCAGGGGTGCTCCGTGGCTTGATGAAGCATTCATAAAGAACAGTTTGGGTGGTTATATACGTGTGTTTACATGCCCGCGACCGACGAAAGAGCGTCTCGGATGAGAGCAGATTCCAGAGCGCGCATGTGTCGATGACATTGATGTCTACAAAGTCTTCTGGAATCATGTTTCACTCCAGATTTGCTCGCCGTATGCTGCAGCAATTGGTGGGATCTGTGGGATACTTACACGCAGTGTGTCGGCTAGTTTCCCTATTGAAATAAGCTTTCGATGATAAGCTTCGAAACAAGTTTTGACGTAGTCTGGAGAAAGACCACGCTCCAAGATGTAGTATCTTCTCTGCTTGACCAACCCGGGCTCCCCCTCGATTTCCGGGTCAACCTTGCTTGCCATCGCAACTTTTCGCTTTTGCCTCAAGGCTTGAAACTCGGCATCATCAATGCGGCCAGCATCTTTGAAAGAGATGAGCCCTACGTCATAATTTACCTTATAATGCAGGCACACCTTAAGGATGGTGTCAGCTTTTTCCTCGGGACTGCTTCCCAGGGAGATGTCGCTGATTGCCGAAGGGGGAATGAGCAGTCTTCCTGCAAAGGTATTGGCGCGAACCTCTCGATAGTATTTGTCGTCTGCTCCTCTGCTCTTCAATCCCGACACAAGATCTTCCTTGAACGTCAGATTTACCTTGTAGTCTGTATCAAAAAGTGCATGGCCAAGTTCATGCAGGGCTGAGAATTTTTGCCGATAGATATCCTCGTCGTAATTCACGAGAATGCACTGCCCGATCTCTGGGTGTCGCATAAAAACACCGGAGATTTTAGAGTTGCCGAGTTTTCGGCGAAAAATATGACATCCCAACTCGCGCGCCAAATGAAAGGCATTTGCGATCGGGGATGTTCCCAGGCCAAAGTCTCGTCTCAACTTCTCGGCATTCTCTTGCCCATGTCCTTTTCTGTACTTTTTGTCTGGGGTCGGAACATAATTCCGGGTGCGAGGGCGGCCTCCCATCATGGCTTCTAGTTCGTGCTCGAGCCGACATAGGAGTAGAAACTCTTGTATTTGCTTTCTGTCGCTTGGACTGAATTGGTCGCCATGCATCCGATAAAGGTCAGTGGCTCTTTCCAGTGTTGCTGACTTTTGATGTGTTATGAAGTACTGAAAGGGCTCGTTATAGATGTCTGACAGGATTAGAATCTGATCTCCCGTCGGTTCAAGCAGTCCATTCTCCATCTTCATCAGGTCTGATGGGGGAATGCTTGTGTGTTCGGAGACCTCCTCTACAGACATCTGGAGAATCTCCTGCCGAATATTGCGGAGCTTTCGACCAAGCTCTGTTAGATCTATTGGCATACAACCAACCCTGCCGGTTCCTGATATGCAGCGCGACGTTGTTGAGTTCGAAGCTGCGGGTACCCAGAAGGGCCCAGGTCCCCTGCCGCGTCCCTCATAGTACATGCACCTGAGTCTGGCGGCCAAATCGGTGGCCATCCGGATGATGGAGGAGTAGGCGGGATGGGAGCCCTGTTGCGGGAGAGGGACGGGGTAGGTGGTAGGCTAGGGGGGCCGCGCGACACGACCAGGACAGAGCAGGATGGTCCCCATGGCTACAGTGGTGCGCGCCGCACCATTTCACGCGCTCGGAGGGCCTCTGCCCGGGGATGAACGCCATGCCCCGCCGGATGATGTCGCCCGGGCCGTGCAGCGCCGAGCGGTCATCCGCAGAAGAGATGGCGCTGGAACTGGCTCAGGAGTCGTAGCCGTGGTGCCCATCGGGCACGATGACCTTGCGGCTGGCCGGGTAGAAGAGGACGCCCCACTCCTTGAAGTCGTGGCAGTTGTGGCAGGCCACCTCTCCCCCGGAGAACCAGGCCTAGACGTCGCCGCCGCCGACGTAGGCATCCAGCTGCGAGAGCAGCGCGACGCCAGGCCCGCGCGGTTCGTGACGGTGCCGTCAGTGAAGGACGGCAGGGACTGGTCCGCCCTGAGGTGCTCCACGATGGCCTGCAGCGTCACCGGCTGGGTCGGGCTCTCGGGCGTGGCGTAGGCTGCGATGGAGGAGATTTCATACTAGGACAAGGGGGTGGACCCCACGTTCCACGCCGCGCGCGTGGGCTCCAGGGACGAGGTGTCGGCGGCGGTGATCGAGAACGGCTGGGGGGGACACCTCGCAGGCGCTCGCGTACGTGCAGCGCAGGACCTGGCGGTAGGTGCCGCATTGGCCGAAGTCCGTCGTGCCCGCGGGCTGGGAGTGGTAGCAGTTGTAGACGGCGGGGTCGCAGCCTGGGCTGGGCCAGACGTCGTAGGCGTCGCCATCGGTGACCGCCAACTCCGTCACGCGCGCGACGAGGCGCGCCGTCTTCTGCATGGCCACGCCGTCATCGGCTCCCGCGCTGAACAAGCCTGTGACATGCCTCAGGCGGGGACTGTGTCAGTCCCGTGCCGTGAGCCTCCAGCCCACGAGGTTCTGGAGGCTCCGTTGCCGGGGAGGGCAGGGCGGGTGCTTCGGCTCAGTAGGCCTTGGAGAAGACGATGCGGCCCGGAGAAGGCTCGCCCGTCACCACGCACTTGCCGGGCTCCTGCTTGAGCGCGAACGGCCGGTTGCGCGTGGTCAGGCCCGTCTCCTCCTTGATGCGCGCCTCCACCTTCGGATCCAGGTTCCAGTGCGCCAGGAGGAAGCCCGCGTCCGCCTTCTCCTTCATCTCCTCGTAGCTGTTCACCTCGAAGGTGTTCGCCTCGCGGAACGTCTTCGCCTTCTCGAACAGGTCCTTCTGCATCTGCTCGAGCATCTCCTGGGCCCGCGCCACCGCCTGGTCCAGCTGGACGAACTCCTTCTGGCGAGCATCGCGGCGCACCATCACGCACGAGCCCTTCGCCAGGTCCTTGGGACCCAGCTCCACCCGGAGGCACGTACCAATCAGCTCGTGCTCGCTGTACTTCCAGCCGGGGCTCTTGGTGTCGTCGTCGTCCACCACCACGCTCAGACCGGCCTTCTTCAGGTCCGCCGCGAGCGCGTGCGACTTCTCCAGCACCTGCGTCTTCTCCGCGTCCGTCGCCTTGCCGGCGATGGGGATGATGACCACGTGCGTGGGCGCCAGCCTCGGCGGGACAATCAGGCCCGCGTCATCCGAGTGCGTCATGATGAGACCGCCGATGAGGCGCGTCGACACGCCCCACGACGTCTGCCACACGTGGTGCTGCTTGCCGTCTCGGCCCTGGAATGTCGTGTCGAAGGCCTTGGCGAAGTTCTGCCCCAGGTTGTGGCTGGTGCCCGCCTGCAGCGCCTTCTTGTCCTGCATCATCGCCTCGATGCTGTAGGTGCGCAGCGCGCCGGCGAACCTCTCCGACTCGGACTTGCGCCCCGTCATCACCGGCATCGCCATGTAGTCCTCGGCGAACTTCCGGTAGACCTCCAGCATCTGCAGCGTCTCCTTCTCCGCGTCCTCCTCGGTCTCGTGGCAGGTGTGACCCTCCTGCCAGAGGAACTCGGTGGTGCGCAGGAACAGGCGCGTGCGCATCTCCCAGCGCATCACGTTCGCCCACTGGTTGATGAGCAGCGGCAGATCCCGGTAGCTCTGGATCCACTTGGCGAAGCTGCGGTTGATGATGGTCTCCGACGTGGGCCGGATGACGTAGGGCTCCTCCAGCTTGCCGCCGCCCGCGTGCGTCACCACCGCGAGCTGGGGGTTGAAGCCCTCAACGTGCTCGGCCTCCTTCTTCAAGTAGCTCTCGGGGATGAGCAGCGGGAAGTAGGCGTTCTTGTGGCCCAGGTCCTTGAACATCTTGTCCAGGACGCGCTGCATGTTCTCCCAAATGGCATAGCCATTGGGCCGGATGACCATGCAGCCCTTCACGTCCGAGTAGTCGGCGAGCTTCGCCTTCTGGACCAGGTCCACGTACCACTCGGAAAAGCCCTTCTCGCGCGGTGCCAGCTTCTCGGCCATCTGCTTGAAACCCTTCGAAAATGAGTGAGGGCTGTTGCCTACGCCAGCCCCTGCCCAGAATCAATGGTTGCGGGCTACTCGCACCGCTGGGCCTCGTGCCGGCAGTCATGGCCGGAACGATCCAGCTCCAGCTGGTAGAGGGACTGGAGGGCCTCGTTCTCCAGGGAGACCCCCACCCGGCGGGGGCCCGTCCCCGGCTCGTTGAGGAGGATGTCCACCGTCTGGAGGTTGCGCTGGGGCACCGGGTCCGCCGGGGCCGCCACCACCTCCCGCTGGCTGAATCGCTTCCAGCTCGGGGGGGCCCCCGTCGCGCTCACCGTGGCGAAGCCCTCGGCGCAGTCGGCCGTCCCCCCCACGAAGCTCGCCTGGTAGACGCGCGCGCTGTGGCTCCCCGCGGCTGCGCACATGCCCCCGGACGCCCCGGCCTCGAAGCTGTTCCACACCACGCACCCGCTGACGATGGCCGTGCCGCTGCCCGTCTGCTCGTGGGGCGCGCCGTACCTCACGTACCAGCCCGCCTCCAGCGCCCCGGCTTCTTTCGCCCCCGCCGTCACGTCCCCGTCGGCGTTGAACTGGGACACGTCCACGAGCTCGTCCTCCGTCAGCAGGGCCTTGTCGTACTTGGTGGCCTCGGCGTCGGTGCCGAAGGTGCGAGCCTTCTTCACCCCGTAGCTCCAGAAGCCATAGAAGCGGTGGGGGCTGGTGGCCGGCGGCGGCTTCGTCGCGGCGACGGGAATCCAGTCATCCTTCGACACCCGGCAGCCCCACGAGGTGCCGGTGCCGTCACAGGTGTACTCCAGCCTGCCCGAGGCGCTCGCCGTGCAGCCGTTCTCCGCGCCGTAGTTCCAGGCAAGTGACACCTTCGTCGAGCCACAGGTCCCACCGGCCGTCCCCGAGGTGGGGGGACTGGGGGTGTACGTGTAGTTGGCGTAGGTGGTGGTGGAGCTCCAGGCCGTCGAGCCCCCGCGCTCCACGGTGACGGTCTGGCTCGCCCGGCAGCCGAGCTGCGCGCACCCCAGCGGGTTGGAGAGCCGGCACGTCGTCCCGCCGCTCTCCGCGAGGTTGTAGCGGTCTCCCGTCCCCACGAAGGTGCGCAGGTAGCCCGTGTCCGCCTGCACCGTGTTGGAGGTCATGTAGCTGAAGGAGGGCCGCACGGCGTCCTCGTCCGAGGCCTTCACCTGGAAGGCGCGGGCCGCGAACCAGTTCTCCACCCGCCCCTCGGCCGAGCGCACGCCTGGCTGCCAGAAGCGCACTGTCCATACCTGGCCGCCGTAGTCCGCCACCGTAGCGGTGTCGAAGAGCAGGTCCCCGTCCGGCTTCGAGCTCAGCTCGCCGCCGATGTCCATCATCGCCACGCTGGCGGCGAAGGGGTGGCGCAGGTGCTCGGAGCGTGCGGTGCCGTCACCGTGGAAGAAGCTCCACAGCGTCTCGCCCGTCTTCAGGTCCACCATGGCCAGGCCTCGGCCACGGCTGAGCGAGCGGTCATAGCCCCCGTTCAGGAAGACCACCCACTCCTCACGGGCCGGCGAGCCGTCCACGCGCCACGGGCCCTCGGGGTCCGCCATCGCCACCGGGCCGATGGGGGGAGGCCGGGGCGCGAAGTGGCCATCGCTCTCACCCAGTTGCAGCGCGAGCCCGTCGCACGGCTGCGGCCACATCCATAGGAAGTCACCCTTTTGGTTGGGAGCGCGGCCTGGCTGCCCAGCGCCCGGGCTCTTCAGCAGCTCCGTCAGGTCCAGCGCGAAGCGGTGCACCCCGCCCGTGCCCGAGCCCACGACGGCCACCGTGCGGAACTCACTGGCCTGCTTCTTCCCGTCGGCTATCGCGTCCCGAGCCTTGCCTACGCCGTCCAGCCAGGCCTCGCGCACCATGGGCGTGCCGTCCACGAACCAGCCATGCTTGCCCAGCTTGGGCAGCAGCTTGGGCAGCATGTCCGGCGGAACGAAGGCCCAGAGCTCCTCGCCCGTGCCCTCGTCGTGCTGCGGCAGGCCGGTGAGCGGGTCCTTCCCGGAGCGGCTCCCGTTGTGGAAGGCGTGCAGCATGCCGCCGTTGGAGCCCACCAGCACCACCCGGTCGCGGTCCTGGTGCAGCTTCACGTATTCGTCATAGGCCCCGTGCGTGCGGCCCGAGCTCGTGTCCGTGTACGCCGCCTGCTCCGTGCGGCCCGTGTGGAGCGTCTGCAGGCACTGCTGCGAGAAGCCACAGTAGTCCCGGGGCATGGGGGGCTCCACGCTCTGCGGCGCCGAGTGGAAGATGTCGTGCAGCAGGAAGGGCCGGTCGAAGTCGCGCCGGGTCCTGTCCACGTTCAGCACGTCCGCGCCCCGGTAGTAGCGGATGACGGCTCGGGCGCAGGCGTCCGGGCCCAGCTTCTCGCCGGCCACCGTGCACCCGCCCTCGCCGATGCCCAGGTAGCCGCGCAGCGCCGTGGCGTTCTCCTCGGTGAAGGCCACTGGCGTGTCATTCGAGTCGATGCGCCCGTCCGGCACGCCCGTGGGGCCTCCGTTGTCCACGATGGTGTAGAGGGCGCGCGTCTTCCACCGCTGGGTGGGCGCTGCCGAGGCCTTCAGCTTCTGGCCCGCCTCCCAGAAGGGATTGGCTGGCTGCAGCCGGTCCTTCAGCTTCACGAAGTCCCCCAGCTCGTTCTCCACAACGGCATCGTCGTCCGCGTCGATGAGGTGGGCGTCCTCGCAGTCCTTGTCTCCGTTGAGATCCCACGGGTCATCGCCCGCGCGGGCCCGCGACGGCGTGCAGCCGAGCAGCAGCTCCGAGGCGAGCTTGTAGCGGTACAGGTACCCGCGCCACGGCTCGTCGTGGTCTCGGCCCGGACGCAGGCGGGGGACCAGCGTGCCCGTCGTGCCCCCGAGCTGCCCAGACATGGACGCCGCCGAGAAGGACGTGGAGCGCCGGTTCACGTTGGCGATGATCTCCTCCAGGGCCTGCTTCAGCCCCGCGCCGTCGTTGGCCTGGTGGTAGAGCCCGCCGCCCACGCGCGCGGCGTTCTTGAGGATGTTGGCGTTCACCCCGAAGCCGATGGCGTGGATGGTGAGGCTCTGCCGGCCCGTTGTGTCGAATTCACCCACTATCTCGGGGCTCGCGCGCTGCAGGTCCTGCGTGGCGAGCAGCTTCGCCACGTCGTCCAGCTTGTGCTGCGCGTCCTCCACGCACGGCTCCGAGGCAGGGCACTCCACCGCGCCTCCGTTGAGGGCCTCGAGGGTGCCGGCCGGGACGTGGTCATCGGCGCTCGGCTCGCCGTCCGTGACGATGACGATGGAGGTGGACTGGCAGCCCCAGCACCAGCTGCGCTCCGGACGCGCGAGGAGCGTGTTCTGGAAGCCGCTCTTGAGGTAGCTGCTGTCGAAGCCAAAGGTGTCCGTGTAGAGCGCGTTGCTGGAGGAGAAGTATTGCCCGAGGTTGAGGAGTGACTCGGCCAGCGGGGTGGCGGCCTTGAAGCGCAGCGCGTCCACGGCTGCCAGGTAGTTGGAGCGTACGGTGTCGAAGGCCCGCGGGTCCGCGCTGAGCTGGTCACACGCGGGGCCCTGCGGCATGGCCATGAGCGCGCCGTGCACCGAGTTGTCCGCGTCAAAGTAGCTGAGGCCCACGCGCACCCGGCGCATGTCCTTGATGATGGACTTGAGGACCGCCTTCGCCGTCACGTACTTGGGCGGGTTGAAGTTGAGCAAGCGGCCCGAGAAGGCGAAGGTGAGCTTGCGCGGATCCGTGCCCGGCCTCGCGCCCGTGGCACCGGGCCGCTTGTAGAAGCCCTTCGTCTGTAGGCACGAGAGGCAGGCGTTGTAGAGCGCTCGGGTCGGATCCGCGCTCGTCGGGTGCTGGAACGCGCAGACCTCCTCCTTCGTGTTCCACTGAGAGGCCGGTGCGTTGGAGTCCTCCCAGAACATGTACCCGTAGAACTTGTCGTTCTGGAACAGGGTGGGGTGGTCCGCGTCGGGCACGGGGTAGTTCACGGCCGGGTTCCACCCGTTGGCCGCCTGCATCGCGAGCAGGTCCGGCTGGGAGCAACCGTCGCCCGAGGCGAAGAAGGCCTCGTGGTTGCCTTCCTGCACCTGGGGCAGCTCGCGCATGGACGCCGAGGTGTCGATGAGGAAGTGGACGTTGGGCGGCGTGCCCTCGCTCATGAAGAAGCGCTCGTCGCCGGTGAGGTCCTCCCCGCGCAGGGCCTCGGCGGCCAACGAGGTGGTGAGCTGACAACAGGCGGCCTTCGCCTCGGGCTCTTCCGCGTGGGTGAGGGCGGAGGTGAGCAGGAGCGCGGCGGCGGACAGGCGGGGGAGATGGCTCCAGGGGTTCATGGGGGTGGTTCCTCGGAGGGGGGCTACTGAAGGCCGACTCGGACGACGAACTCGACTTCCCGCTCGGGGCCGCCCGGGTACTCCTGGCAGAGCGCCGTGACGGAGTACCAGTAGGCCCCCTCGGCCGCGTCGCCGAGCGTGTTGCTGATGTCTCGGGCCGTGTCGCGCGAGGCACCCACGAGGTTGGCGGGCAGTCGCTCCACGTGCGTCAGCGTGGGCGTCGGAGCCGTCTCGGAAGCGGGTGCCGCGGGCGTGCCGGTGAAGTGGCCGGCGCGGATGAGGCCCTGGCCATAGGCGTCATCGAGCCGCACCTGACCGGCGGTGCCCGGGGTGAGCACCCGCAGGCGTGCGAGGAAGAGGTTGCGCGCCGCCTGGGTGCAGGCCGAGAGCGAGTCCTCGCGCGTCTGGAGCACCGCGGCGTTGCGCTCGGTGCCGGTAAAGGAGATGGCCCCCGCCACCAGCAGGGTGACGAGGACCACGACGATGAGCGCCAGCACGAGGGCCATGCCTCGGGGGGCGGCGCGACGGGGACGGAGAGGCATGGGCTCAACCTCCTCCTGGGTGGATGGGGATGAATTGCGAGCGCATCAGCAGGTTCTTGGGGGCAATGGCCTCGCGCATCACGGCGCGGCTGAAGCCACCCCCGCGCGGGTCGAAGGTCTTCGCGGGCGTGGTGCCCAGGTTCTCGAGTTGCCGCCAGGAGGTGGTGCCGGAGGGGAGGGAAGGGCCCTCGGTGCCCTCGACGCCTGGGGTGAGCACGTCATCCCCCGGGCGCTGCGTGTCGGCCTTGGTGCTGCGCGCGACGAGCGTGAGCCGCACCTGGCGGATATTGGCGGGGTGCGAGCCGAGACGCCGGGGCGAGGCATAGGCATCATCCAGGCGCGGCCGGTCCGTCTCGGGCGTCCCGGTGTGCCACGTCTCGCCCCAGGGCACGGTGTCCTCCACGCCCACAAGCGGCGGTGGCGTGTTCCCCAGTGTGTTGAGGATATAGGCCACCTGGAGCTGCTCGATGCCCACGGCGATGGGTGCGGCGTCCGCTCCGTCGATGGTGCCGTCTCCGTTGATGTCCGTCCCCCGGTGCAGCATGAGGTAGGGCGTGGCGTCGGGAGTGGCCGGGTCCCCGTCATCATCGAAGGCCGCGACGTAGAAGCTGGAGCGCTCCACCTTCACCACCACGGGCGACTCCGTGTCGTGGAAGCAGGCGTCACTCAACTGCTCCTGCTCGTGGAAGAGCGCGCCCGGAGGTCCCGAGGGCGAGTCCACCGGAGAGGCGGCGGTGTCCAGTTGGACGGTGGTGGCTCCCTCGGGAGCGGTCTCACCTACCGTCACGTAGGCGTAGCGGATGGCGCCGGGGCAGAGGACGAGCAGAATCTCTCCCTTGTGCAGCGGACGCTGGAGCTCGCGATCAAACTGCAGGAAGTCCGTGCCCACGGTGGTGGCGCGGCGGCGGAAGTACAGGTCACGCGCGTGGACGGTGATGCCGTCCGGGTACCCGTTGCCGGGCGCGTTGCCAGCCGCGTCGAAGGAGTCGTAGGCGAGGATGGCCCGGTCCGGGTCCACGCCATAGCCCGCGTTGCGCACGTGCCGCTCCACGAAGCCCAGCGCCTGCCGCACGCTGGACTGCACCGCGCGGCGGCTCGCGTGGGCCTGGTACTGCCAGGCCTGTGAGATGAAGACGAGGCAGATGCCAGTGAGCACCACGCCGCCGATGGCGGTGGCGACGAGCAGCTCGACGAGCGAGAAGCCGCGAGGGCGACGAGGCGCGCGCATGCTCAAATCTCCGGGATGGCCGCGGCACCCCGGCCAATGGCCTGAGGGTTGAACTTCACCGCCCAGACGTTGACCTGCTTGAGGCTCCCGGCCGTGGTGGGGAAGCGCACCATCACCAGGATGCGGCGGGCCTCGGTGGTGCCCTCGTCGTTCTTCAAGGGCGCCACCCGCCACGCCACCTCGTAGGCGCTCTCCGTGCTCACGCTCGCGTGGGCCGCGCCGAGCAGCGGGCGCTCCCCAACGAGCGCCACCGCGTCCGCCAACATCACCCGGCCGTCGGCCTCGTCGAAGCGGGCGAAGCGTGGATCTCCCGGGTCGATGGTGCTCTCGGTGGACAGCAGCGCGTGCTCAAAGGGCAGGCGCTCGAAGGCGTCCACCATGTCGCGGGCAATCTTGCTCGCGGTGGACTGGCGCCGGGCGAGCCCGTTCTGCTGGCTGGCCAGCACGTTCATCTGCAGCACGCCGAGGATGCCGATGGTGAAGACGACGAGGGCCGCCATGGACTCAATGAGGCTGAATCCACGGAGCCTGCTGCGGGCGTGAGGAGTCGGAGACATGGTGACGAGTCCTCCTAGAAGACGCGGATGGCACCGGCCGGCGCGGCGATGACGACCCACCGGGACGGGCCGGACCTGCGCGAGTCGGGCGCGAAGGCGATGACGCCGCCGGCCTCCGTCTCACCTGTCATCAATTGGACGGTGCCATTGGGAGAGAAGCGGATGACGCCTCGGGCGCCGCCGGTGCCCTCGGTGCAGAAGGTGCACCCACCGAGCAGTCGACCCGAGCCGGACGGCGTGAGGGTGATGGACGTGAAGGGCGCGGGCAGCGTCTGGAGCTCCGTGCGCGTGGCGCCGAGGTCCAGGAAGCCCAGGCCGCTCTCATGGGACAGCCGCAGACGCTCGTGCACGAGGCCGCCCACGGCGGAGAGGTTCGTGACATCGTCGCCGGCCCAGTTGAAGGCGCCGAGCGAGTCGGCACGCTCCAGCAGCGACACGCCGAACTCGGAGCCGTCGTCATGGAAGACGACGTAGTGCGGCACGCCCATGCTGGTGGCCCGCATCTGTGCAGCGGTGTACAGCGCGCTCACCTCGAAGGCGGCATTGCTGACACGGGAGCGCGCGGTGCCGTGGAACACCGCCAGGCTCGCGAGCGTCGCCAGGACGCCGAGGATGGCGACTCCCACGAGCAGTTCAACGAGGGTGAAGCCTGTGGAGCGGGACCGGGTGGACACGCGGAAACTCCTTCCGCTCGGCCGCTTGTGCAAAGTGCGGCCCACCCATCCCCTGGGGCAGGGACTCCCTTTCCAAGTCCTTGGAACAAGAGGGAACTTCTCTTTCCCGAGTGACCGCCGGAGTTACCTCTGGCTGGCCTTTCTACTGGGAAAGGATTTTCCCTTCTTGTAACGATTGCACCCCTGCCTGCCCTGTCTGTCCATCAGCTGCCTCTGCCCATCAGCAGGGGCGAGGCGAGCCGGTTCTCGGGGTGCATCCGGAGCAGGAGGTGGATGACGCCGCTGAGCCCCGGCATCAGGCCGGGGGAGAAGGCCTCTCGGGCCAGTCCGCCTACCGGTCCGCGCTCCTCCAGGCTGGAGAGGATTTCCGCGTCCATCCACTCGCGGTCGAGTCCCGTGTAGTCGGGGTCGATGCGCCGCACGGTGTTCAGCAGCTCCCACAACCCGAGGTCGCCATGGCAGAGCGTGTGGCTCCACCCGAAGCCTTCGCGGAGGCCGGCGGCGCAGGCCCGCCGGGCTACGTCCAGGTAGCGTCGTTCCTTCGTGCGGACGTAGAGATCGCAGGCGGCCAGCCCGATGCCCGTGCTGCCATGGCACCAAGCCGTCAGGAACTCGACGGCGCTGCCCTTGCGCGCATCGGCCCAGTTGCCCGCCTCCGCGCGGTACAGCGACTCCTCGAAGGCGAAGGCGCGGTCGGCGAGCTCGAGCCACCGTCGACGGTCGGACTCCGTGCCGGCGGCGCTGAGCCCCAGCCGGGCCAGTGCCCAGCCGATTCCCGTCGCGCCGTGGGCGAAGCCACCAATGGCCTCGGGGAACATGGAGGTCGACCACCGCGCGCCGGTCTCGTCGAGCTTCGCGGTGCTCTCCAATCGGCGGCTGGCCGCGGCGGCGGTGTGCAGCCATCGCTCCTCGCCGGTCTGCTCGGCCAGGTTGAGCATCGGCACGATGGCGCCGGACACCCCGCTGATGAGCTCCAGCAGGTTGTCCTCCTCGCCCATTCGCTGGTCGAGCACCTGGGCGCGGGCGCGCGCACGCTCCAGCATCCACGGCTCGCCCAGCAGATCGTACAGCGTGCTCCAGGTCCACACCTGGGAGGCCAGGCCCAGGAACGCACCGAGCTGCGGCGTGGGCACCTGGTCCTCCGTCGCGCGGAGCACCGCCAGGGCGCCGACGAGGGTCTCCGCCACGCTGTCCACCGCATCGGCTCGCCGGCGACGCACCTCGTGCAGGTATTCGGCGAGGACGATCGAGACACCGCCCTGTCCGCTGTAGACGTCGGCGGTCAACGGGCGGATGGCCCAGCCGAACTCGGTGAGCACCGGGCTGATCCACGTGGCGGTGCCGTCCTTGCCGCGGATGGCCGCGTCGCACAGTTGTTTGACCAGCCGGGCGGCGACGGCCCTGCGGCGGGTGTCCAACCGCTCCCGATTGAGTCGCTGCGTGGGGACCTGCTTGCGAGGCGGCAGGACGCGCTCGTTCAGGTAGGCGCTGACGAGTGCGCCCTGGATGGTCATCTCCTCTCGGGGGAGGTCGGCAGACCGCCACGTGTGGACGGTCTTCTCGAGCAGCGCATCGTCCACGAGGGCCGTGAAGACGGGGACGTCGCCCGCGAGCAGGTCGCCAATCTCGCGGTGGATCTCCTCGGGCCCGGTGGGTGCGCCGGGAATCGCATGGGCATTGCGGAGCAGGATGTCCCTGGCGCGCTCCACCGCGGCGGGCTCGTTATGCAGCGAGGCGGGATGCCACAGCATCCGGCCGATCTCCGCATAGGCCTGGGTCGGCCGGAGGATGCGCCGGGCCTCGCAGCCGCGGAAGGGGTGCAGCAGCTCGGTCATCCCGCGCTCTGCGTCCAGCTTCACGAGGTGCGCGGTCAGCTCCCGGAAGCCGGTGACGATCTGGTCCCAGTAGCGTTCAAGGACGGGACGTGGACTGGGGTGGTTCTTCGTCGGTGGCAGCTCCACCGTGGTCATCCCCAGGCGCGCGGAGGCGCTACCTCCGTCGACGATGGTGGGGACCTGAATCTTTGGTTGCTGCCCGGGCAGCGCGCCCACGGCGGAGATGTCCACGCCGGCCAGGGCGAGACCATCGGCGCGGATGGGCAGCAGGCCGGTGCGCAGCACGGTGCCGCGGATCGTCTCGGCGGCGAGGTCCACCGCGTGGCCCCGGCCGGAGGGTGGAACCACGGGGTCCTGGGTGAACAGGCTCTCCACGTCTACCACCACGGGGACGGGGCCGTGCGCGATGAGGTTCTCCGAGTGCAGGTCCGTGCCGCCGAGCAGTCGCATCACGGCGAGCCAGTGGCCGAGGTTGCGGTAGAAGCGGATCAGCTCGGCCTCGCCCTCGCAGTAGCGGTGCTCGACGAACTCCGCCCAGCCATAGCCGTCACGCATCAGCACTTGTGGAATCCGGATGCGCTCCTGGGCGGGCGTATCGGTCAGGACGCGGTCCAGCAACGCCTGAAGCGCGCTGTCGACCTGGACCGATCTCGGCTTGTACATCACCGAGCCGTGCGCGAAGTCGAGCCGCGCCACGGTGTGTCCGCCGCGGTGGGAGTCACCGGCGCCGAGCGAGAGGGCGCGCAGCTCTCCACCGGGCTGGCCCGGCAACTCCTTGAGGGCGTCCCGATCGGCGACGAAGCGCTCCACCAGGGTGAGCACCGCATCCATCTGCAACCGGCAGACGGTGGCGAGCCGCTCGTGCAGCGTCGGATAGCGGCGACGCAGGTGTTCGCCGAAAGGGGCTGTGCAGGCCAGCTCGATGAATTGTGCCCACCGCTGCTGCTCGTCGGTGGCGCTGAGCTTTCCCGTCATTCCCGCGGCGTGGAGCTCCAGCAGCAGCACCCGGTTGAGCCTGGCCTGGGCGTTGTTGCGGAGGGCCGCATCCGCGGCTGCGTGGATGATGGCACGCTCCGCCTCACCCAGGCCGCGCACCTGGCCCAGCCGTTCGGCCAACGTCGCCAGGAACGGCGCGATGAACAGGGCCACTGGGCGTGCGAATCCTTCCGAAGAGGGGCTCTCGGCCACCTTCGACTCCTCATTTCCCATGACAAGGCTCTCCCGCTCGACTCAACCATCCCATGATGAGCGTGCGGCACCGGAGCCAAGGCACGATGCCGCACGGTGTTTCACGATGACTTCCTGGGACGGCGATCAGCAGCAGTAGCTGTGCAGCGACCCGGTGCAGGAGCTACAGCCGGTGTACAGCGCATCCGTCGAGTTGGTCAGCGCCGCCTCCGTCGCCTCGCCACCCAGATACAGCGGGCCCGCCGGATTGTTCATGCCAAAGGCAGACTCGGAGCCAGACAGCCAACCAGCCAGGATCTCGTCAACATGGGAATCAGTCATTGAATCCTCCAGGTGATGCGAGTTGGGACGGCAAGGCATGATAAGCGTATAAGCGTTCAGAATGCCAACCCCTACCCCATCTTTTGCTGCTTCTGGGGCTCCGCCTCTGTGGCGGCCCCGTTCGTAGGTGCCTCTCCCCGCAGCAGTCGCTCCAGCGCGCCCGAGGAATCCAGCACCCGCGCCCGGTCGAGCACCTGTTGCTCCTCGGCTGCCAGTGCCGCCTGGAGCGTCGCGTCGAGCTCGCGCAGCCCCTCGCCCGTCTCGCCCTTGCGGACGAAGTTGCCCCGGCGGCTCAGCCGCGGGTCGAACCGCGCTTCGAGTTTCTTCATGAAGGCCACACTGCACTGCTCCACGAGCAGGGGCAGGCGCTCCTCGTCCAACGCGATGCCACTGAACTGGGCCACACGCCGGATCGTCCCGGGCAGATCCGCCTGCATCTCTTCGTAGGAGAGGAACAGCACGTTCGGCGCGTTGCGGTGCTCCAGCCAGGAGAGGACATGCCGCGCCCAGCTCCCTCCGTTCGTGCGCCGGTTCACCAGCATCTTCACGAAGACGTCGAGCCCGCCCCGGAAGTCCTCCATCAGGAGGTGGTGGTAGTAGTACGAGACCGCGACGTCCTTGAGGTTGCGGACGACGTAGATGTACCGGGCCCCGGGTGGCACGTCCTCGTAGGAGAGGTGGCTCTTGAAGAAGCGGGGGGACTCGAGCGCCTCCAGTCGGGGCAGCTCCGCCGGGCCGCAGCGATCAATGAAGGGGACCACGTCCTCGATGTGACGGAAGTCCAGGCTCCCTCCCGACTTCAACTGCCAGGCGATCATCTGCATCCAGGTGGTGCCGGACTTCGGATACGTCACGATGAACACGTCATCCGGGCGCGTCTTGAACTGATACATCCGGAAGCGCTTCCACCGCAGCCGCATCAAGAGCGAGTGGAGGGGCCCCATGAGGCCCCAGACCCCTGACGCCAACAGGCCAAGGACGGTGATGCCATAATCGAGCAGACGTCGATGCATCGGGGAGCGGCTCCTGGGCGACAGGCCGGTGGTCGGGGGCGGATGGGGTCAGGATAGAACGCCAGGTGCTTCCAGGTCAGCCACCGAGGGTCACCGGGAGGTGCTCCAGGCCTCGGATGAAGGCCGTCTTGCGCCACTCCAGTTGCTCGGGCGGCACCGCCAGCCGCACCCGAGGTGCCCTCTCCAGGAGCAGCTCGAAGGTCACCGCAGCCTCCAGCCTCGCTAAGGGCGCTCCCAGGCAGAAGTGGATGCCGAAGCCGAACCCCACGTGCTTGTTGGGCGTGCGTCCCACGTCGAACCGCTCCGGCTCGGGGAACACCTCCGGGTCGTGGTTGGCGGCCATCAGCCCGGCAATCACCAACTCCTCCGCTGGAACCGTCTGGCCATGGAGTGTGAGGGGCTCCACCGTGAAGCGCGTCGTGCTCGTCTCCACCGGGCTGCAGTAGCGCAGCATCTCCTCCACTGCCGTTCCCATCAGCGTCCGGTCCGCGCGCAGCCGCTCGAGTTGCTCGGGGTGCTCCATCAGCGCCAGCAGTCCGGTGCCCAGCAGGTTCACCGTCGTCTCGTGGCCCGCCACCAGGAGCAGGAAGAGCATGCCGATGAGCTCATCGGCACGCAGCCGGTCTCCCTGCTCCTCGGCAGCGATCATCGCGCTGACCAGGTCGTCACCCGGCTCGGACCGCCGCCGCTCGAGGAGCGAGGTGAAGTACTGCACGAAGTTCATCCCCGCTTGTTTGACGGGCTCGAGGTCTCCGTTGGTGGGGGGGACGAGCAGGGTGTGCGTCCACTCGCGGAAGGGCTCGCGGTCCTCAACGGGCACGCCCAGCAGCTCGGCGATGACGATGACGGGCAGGGGGAAGGCGAAGGCATCAATGAAATCCACACTCCCACGCGCGAGCGCCGCCTCCATCAGCTCCGTGGCGATGGCGGTGACGCGTGGGCGCAGCGCCTCGATGCGCCGGGGGGTGAAGGCCTGGGAGACGAGTGAGCGCAGCCGGGTATGGTCCGGCGGGTCCGAGTTCAGCATGTGCCGGGTGAGCTCATCCAGGGAGAGCCGGAAGAAGTATGCGCGTCTCTCCGGGCTCAGCTTGCGCGAGTCCTTCGCCAGACGTCCATCGCGCAGCAGCGCCACGACATCGTCATGACGCGTCAGCAGCCAGAAGGGCATCTTCCGGACGGGATCCACCAATCTGACGAGTGGGGCCTCCTGTCGCATGCGCGCGTAGAGAGGCCGGGGGTTGGCGCGATGGGCGGGCGTCCACAGGTCATAGGCGTTCTGTGTCATGCGATACTTCGTAGCGCGAAGTGCTATGGCTTTCCGGCAACAGGTTTGTTTTTGGTACAAGGGTCAACAGCCAAGGAGCGCGCCATGCTGCGTCCGCTGTCCGAGGATCTCTTCATCAAGGATGTTCCCTTCCGCGTGAGCGGCTTTGACCTGGGTGCACGGATGACGGTGATTCGCCTGTCGGAGGGAGGCCTGTGGCTGCACTCGCCCGTGAAGCTGGATGCGGAGACTCGGAGCGCGGTGGACGCTCTGGGGCCGGTGCGCTTCCTGGTGGCGCCCAATGTGATGCACCACCTGTGGCTCGGGGACTGGGCCGCCGCGTACCCCTCTGCGAAGGTGCTCGCGCCCGCGGGGCTGCGGAAGAAGCGGCCGGATCTGCGCATCGACGTGGAGCTGTCGGACGTGATGGATGTGGGCCAGTCACCGGACATCGAGCTGTTGCTGGCGCACGGCATCCCCAAGTTCGAGGAGTTCGTCTTCCTGCACCGCCCGAGCCGCACGCTGCTGCTCACCGACGTGGCCTTCAACATCCATGAGTCCTCCTCGTGGCTGACGCGCAACTACCTGAAGCTGTGCGGGGCGTATGGCCGGCTGGCGCCCACCTGGGTGCTCAAGTTCATGGTGAAGGACAAGGCCGCGCTGCGTGCCTGGAGGGATCGCGTGCTCTCGTGGGACTTCGACCGGGTGGTGCCGTGCCACGGCCGGGTGCTCGAGAGCGGCGGTCGAGAGGCGCTGCGAGAAGGCTTCGCCTGGCTCTAGTTCCCCATGCTCCCCTCGATTGCCCGGCTGCTCTCCTGCCTGGCTTCTCGGGGTAGGGAAGACGGTCTGCCTTATTGCTGCGATGATGGGTCCCCCCCTCCATGCGAATCGACCGACTCCTCGCCGGCCTGTTCCTGGCGACCCCGCTCGCCTGTTCCTCTCCCGCCCTCCGCACCGGGTCTGCTCCCGTGACGCTCTCGGCCCCAGGGGCCCTGGCGGTTCCCGTCATGGCGCGGACGCAGTCTGAGGGGGACCTGCGGGTCATGACCTTCAACATCCAGTCCGCGCTCCGTGGCCTGGACAAGGTGGCCGAGACCATCCGCTCCGCCGAGCCCGACATCGTCGCGCTCCAGGAGGTGGATGTGAACACGCGGCGCTCCAACGGGTTGGACCAGCCCGCGGAGCTGGCCCAGCGCACCGGGCTGCCCTACTACGCCCACTTCCGCACCACCTCCCTGCACGGAGGGGACTACGGTGTGGCCATCCTCTCCCGCTTCCCGTTGGAGTCCGTGGAGCAGCAGCCGCTGCCCGTGGATCCCGGCACCGAGCCTCGTACCGTCGCGCGCATCCTCATGAAGGTGCATGGGCAGGAGGTGAGCGTCTATGTCACCCACCTCACGCGGCGCCCCTTCAACGGGGACATCCGCGTGCGCCAGAGCGCGGCCATCATGAGGTGGATGAGCGAGGATCCGCGGCCCAAGCTGTTGATGGGCGACATGAATGACACGCCCGAGGCGGGCTCGCTGCGCCTCTTCAAGCGCGAGCTGATGGACGTGTTCGCCCTGCGCGGCGAGGGGGCCGCGGACACCTACCCGCTGCCCATCATCCCCAACCTGCGCATTGACTATGTGCTGGCGTGTGATCGCTTCATGCCCAAGCGGGGCAAGGTGCTGCGCGTGAACGCGTCCGACCACTACCCCGTGGTAGCGGACCTCACCCTGCTCGAGCCCGTGAAGGCGCCCACCGTCGAGGTGGTGCAGCGCCCGAGCGACGAGGCCTCCGCCTCCTCCAGCCAGTAGTCACCGCCCAAGGGCGGCGGCTCACTCGAGCTGCAGTCCGCAGTCGCTGCACGCGCCCTTGACCAGGGGCGCCGCCGTGCCGCACGCGGGGCACGGCAGCTCGCCGTCCTCGGGGACGGCCCGCGGGGCCTGGCCTTCCGGGAGGAGCCCCTCACGCTGAAGGCTGTCCATCCAGCGCTGCTGGAGCAGGCTGGCGACCCGGGGCGCGTCCTCGGGACGCACGAGCACCTGGAATTTCGGGGAACAGCTCGGCTTGCTACACGCCTCGCGGTGGACGAGGGCGGGCACGCCCTGTGCCAGGCATGCCTCTACCAATTGGCGCGCGTCCGCGAGCTGCATCTCCACGCACGGCACCACTTCCGCTTCCGCCAGGGCCTTTTCCGCTTCGTGAGGAGTCATTGGCCCGCAGTGAAGCGCAGCCGGAGGCACCCGTCCACGGTCTCCCGCGTGACATGTCTGGCAGGAGGGGAGGGGAGCCACCGGGGCCTTGCGAGCCCCCGGTCACCCGCGAGGCCGGTCCTTCGACTCGGCCGAGGCGATGAGCTTCTCGAGGATTCGGAAGAGGGCCCGTCGGTCGGTGGTATCCAGGTACTCCAGCATCCGCCCCATATCCTGGACGACGGTTCGGTCCAGCTTGCGGTGGAGCCGCGAGCCCGAGGCCGTCAGCCGACAGCGGATGACCCGGCGGTCCTCGGGGCTGCGCTCACGCTGCACGTGACCCTCGCGCTCGAGCCTGTCCACCACGCCGGTGACTGTCTTCTCGGTAATGCCGAGCCGCCGGGCCAGCTCGCCCATGGTGAGTGCCCCGTCCTGCCCCAGCCACAGCAGGGCGTGGATTTGAGGCGCCGTGAGCTCCATCCGCTCGCAGCGCCTGGCGAGCGGATCTCTCAGTGAATGCAGTCGGCCCAGTTCAAACAGGAGCTGCCGGAATCGGTCGACGTCACCTGCTGCGCCTTCCGTTATAGAGACATTCCGTGACACGGAGCTTCCTCATCCCGGGCCGCTCGATGGTGCACCCGCCCCGATACGGCGCAATGTTGTCCCGCCGCGCCCGGACGAAAAGCCATGTGCTTGCCTCCAAGGCGTCACACCCGTGCCTGTTGCGCCGGAGAGCAGGCATGCATTCAAGCCTCTCGGACACCACTGGAGAAGTCCCTGGGCAGACGGGACCTGCGGGGTCAGGTTCCCTTCAGGCCCGGCGGGGAAGAAGCCTGACAGTTGGCGTCCCCGGGAGCCGTGCCGAAGTTAAGCCCAGGAACGCATCACGCGACTCACACAGGACGGGAGAGAGAGAGCATGGACGCCATCGAACTGTTGACGCAGCAGCACCGCGAGGTCGACGAACTGTTCGAGAAGTTCGAGAAGGCTGGTGAGGGCAAGGATGAGTTGCTGATGGACCTGTTCGTGCGCATCGCGGACAACCTCGCGGCGCACGCCATCATCGAGGAGAAGATCTTCTATCCCAGCGTCTACGTGGGGCCCACGGCGGACAAGCTCCAGGAGGCGGTGGAGGAGCATCTGTCGGTGAAGCGCGTCATCGCGGATCTGCTCGACATGGATCCCTCCGACGTGCAGTTCAAGGCCAAGATGAAGGTGCTCCAGGAGTTGGTCGAGCACCATGTCGAGGAGGAGGAGAAGGACCTCTTCAAGAGCGTGAAGAAGCTGATGACCAAGGAGGAGCTGGCCGTCATGGGTGAGCAGCTCGAGGCCATGTTCTCCGAGGTCATCCAGACCCAGCCGCGCATGCAGGTGCCTCGCGAGACGGACGAAGCGGCGCCGCTGGCCTGATACTCTGGGTCCGTCGTCAGGCCGGGGCGCGCTCTCCTAGAGTGCGCCCCGGAGGACGACATGGCCCGAAGCAGCACCCGAGCTCCCGCACTCACCATTTCCCTCGAGCGTGCTCGCGCGCATTGGCACCGGAAGCAGGGGCTTGCCGAGCCCCTCGGAGGGAGTTTGGAGGAGGTGGTGGCGGCCACGGGCTGGCCGCGTACCCTCGGGGGTGTGGACGTCTACCTGGCGCTGCGGGCCCGGGTGCCCGGGTTGAAGCGCCAGCAACTTGACGATGCCGTCGCTCAGTCACGGCTGCAGGTGATTCCTGCCGTGCGTGGCTGCATCTACCTGGTGCCGCGTCCGGAAGTGCCGCTCGTGTTGCGCATCGCCGAGGAGCAATACCGCAAGCGTGCCGACCGTGAGCACGAGAAGGCGGGTATCGCTCCCACTGAGCTCGCTGACGTGGGCGAGGCCGTGCTGAAGGCCCTGCGCAAGGGGCCGCTCTCCACGGATGCGCTGCGCAAGGCACTGCCTGAAGGCACCGTGCGCAGCCTGGGTGACAAGGGCAAGAAGGTGGGCATCTCCTCAACGCTGCCCCCGGCCCTGCGGCACCTCGAGTTTGAGGGCAAGCTGGAGCGCACGCTGGAGGGCGGGCGACTGGACACCGAGCGCTACCTCTGGCGGTTGCCGACGAGCAATCCCTTCACTGGCGCGAAGGTGCCTGGTGAGCCCGTGGAGCGGCACGCGCTGATCGCTGCGCTCTTCTTCCGGCAGGCTGGGCCCGCCACCGTGGAGAACTTCACCACCTGGGCGGCGCTCTCCCAACGTGAGGCCCGTGCCGCGATGGAGAAGCTGCCGCTCGTGCCGGTGGCGGTGGAGGGCTTCGCTGACGAGGCCTGGGTGCTGGAGGAGGAGCTCGCGCACTTGCGTGAGAAGGCGCCCGCTACGTCGTCCGTGTCCATGCTTGCGTTCGAGGACGGCTACCTCGCCTTCCACGGAGGCCCCGCGCTCTTCACCGACCCCAAGCACCACGCTTGGAAGGTGCCGGTCTGGGGCAATACCCGGGGCGGCACGCTCGGCGACGCACGCCACATGTTCATGCGCTCGCTGTTCGACGGGGACAGGCTGGTGGGCTTGTGGGAGTACGACCTGGACGCGGGCGCCGTGGTGTTCGGCACCTTCGACACGCTGGCCCCCAAGCGCCGCAAGGCTGTCGAGGCCCTCGCCGAGGAGGTCGCGGCCTTCCTCCGCGACGACATGGGCCACGCGCACAGCTTCGTCCTCGACAACGACGAGGCTGTCCGGGAGCGTGCGGCAATCGTCAAGGCGCTGTGAACCATCGCCGGTCCACGGTGGCGAAGCCTGCAAGCAACTCCCCCGCGAGCCGTGGCCGCGCAACCTTTTCCGAGCGCCGCAGGTAGTCATTGAGGACTCGGCCGCGGGCGTCTCGGCGGAGACTCGGCCGGGTGAGGTGCAGCTTCGAGCGTTTCACGCCTCCGCCCGCGCGGTGCACGAACGTCACCGTGCCGTCCCGCTCTACACGCTCCACCACGCCGATGTGCGTGAGCCCGTCATTGCGTCGCCCGTCGCGGTTGCGGTCATACGTCTCACGGAAGAAGACCAGGTCACCCGGACGCGGTTTGTCGTGCAGCGCGCCAAGTGCCTTGGCCTTGCGGTAGATGGAGGCGACTCCACCCTCTCCTGGGATGGGGCGGTCATGCATCAGGCTCAACCCTCGCTTGCGGTAGGCGAGGTTGGCCAGCCCGGAGCAGTCATCATTGACCGAGCGGCTCACCCGCGAGAGCGAAGGGAGCCCCACCCACAGGGAGGCGCGGACCGCGGCTCTGTGTGCGAGCGGACCAGAGGCGACCCGAGTGCTCTGGCTTGAGGCGGCACGGCGAGCGGCTCTGGCTTCGGAACCCGGGAGCAGGAGGCCCAACAGGGCACACATCAAGAAGGCACGATGCATGCCGGATTGCCCAGAGCAACCCGCGTGCCCCTCCGTTTTCCGGGTGTGCTGTCCGCTCGCCGACGCGAGCGGTCCCCCGATGTGTCCTGAACGTGGAAGATGTCTGCCCAGCCTGTTTCTCGGGCGACGTGCTCCAAGCCAGGAAGGGCGACCCGCGGAGTCAGTGCATTCGCACCCCGTGGGCCAACCAAGAGCTCCCCCCGCCTCGGGTGTGCGCAATCCAACACGTGCGCGCTCCTCGCGGCTGGGGGGTGACTCGAGTTGTCAGCCAACCAGCATGTCCACGGCTTGAGAGGGAGCTGCCAAGTTCAATCTTTTCACCGCAGGTCGCACCCTTACGGATGGGTGATTAACCGTCGTTTCCCACCCTTACAGGGACGGCGTTGATGAATTCCGCACCAGGCCAGGACTCTTCCCCCGTCATCCGCGCGGTGGAGCGCCTGCTTCCTCCCCACTATGCCCGTCAGGAGCAGATCATCGGAGCCCTGCGGGACATGTGGGCCACCCGGCACTTCAACATCGAGCGGTTGGAGGAACTGCATCGCTCGGTTCGCGTGGATGGACGCTTCCTCGCGTTGCCCATCGAGAAGTACCCCTCGCTCGTCACCTTTCAGCAGCGCAATGACGCCTGGATTCAAGTCGCGCTGGAGCTGGGCGAGCAGGTGGTGCGTCAGGCGTTGGATCGCACGGGGCTCACCCCCCGGGACGTGGACCACATCTTCTTCGTCACCGTGACGGGCATCGCCACGCCGAGCATTGATGCGCGGTTGATGAACCGGCTGGGCATGCGCCCGGACATGAAGCGCACGCCCATCTTCGGCCTGGGGTGCGTGGCGGGCGCGGCGGGCGCGGCACGGGCCTCGGACTATCTCCGGGCCTGGAAGGGCCAGACGGCGCTGCTGCTCGCCGTGGAGCTGTGCTCGCTCACGCTGCAACGCGAGGACCTCTCTATCCCTAACATCATTGCCTCGGGGCTTTTCGGCGACGGCGCAGCGTGCGTGGTGCTCCAGGGCGCCGAGCGGAGCGGTGCGGCAGCCGGCCCTCGCGTCGTCGCCACGCGCTCGGTGCTCTACCCAGACACCGAGCGCATCATGGGCTGGGACGTGGTGGACTCGGGCTTCAAGGTGGTGCTGTCCGCGAAGGTGCCGCAGCTCGTGCGCGAGTTCATCCGCCGGGACGTGGATGGGTTCCTCGCCGAGCATGGCCTCACGCTCAAGGACGTGAAGCACTGGGTGGCGCACACCGGTGGCCCCAAGGTGTTGCAGGCCTTCGAGGAAGCGTTGGAGCTGACGCCGGACTCACTGGCGCACTCCTGGGCCTCACTGCGCGAGGTGGGCAACCTGTCCTCGGCCTCCGTGCTCTTCGTGCTGGGCGACATGCTGGAGTCCGGCCGAGCCCAGCCGGGGGACTGGGGCGTGTTGATGGCCATGGGACCGGGCTTCTGCGCCGAGCTGGTGCTCCTGCGATGGTGAGCTCGCTAAACGGGTACCTGGCCTTTCTGGGGCTGCTCGCCGCCGAGCGGCTCGTGGAGCTCGTCATCTCCCAACGCAACGCGGCGCGGGCCTTCGCGCGCGGCGGTGTGGAGACGGGGCAGAGGCATTACCGGGTGATGGTGGTGCTCCACTCGCTCTTCCTTGTCGCGTGTGTGGCGGAGGTGGTGGCGCTCGGGCGTCCCTTTCCGGGCGGTATTGGCTTCGCCGCGCTGGGTGTGGCGCTCGTGGCCCAGGCGCTGCGCTACTGGTCCATCGTCTCACTGGGAGCGCTCTGGAACACGCGCATCATCGTGGTGCCGGGCCTGTCGCCGGTGACGCGCGGGCCCTACCGTTACCTGCGTCACCCCAACTACGTGGCGGTGGTGCTGGAGCTGGCCGCGGTGCCGCTCATCCACGGAGCGTGGGTGACGGCCGTGGTCTTCTCCCTGGCCAATGCATGGCTGCTCCTGGTGCGCATCCGCGCCGAGGAGGCGGCTCTGGGCGCGGCCTATGCCGACGCCTTCGCGAACAGGCCTCGCTTCATTCCGGAGGTGCCCCGTGGTTGAGAACGAGCTGGTCGTCCTTTCCGAGATACGCCGCATCTTCTCCCAGGAGTTGGATTGGAAGGGCCCGGTGGATCCCTCGCAGCAGCTCATCCGGGACCTGCAGCTGGACAGTCTGGGATTGACGGTCCTGGCGGTGGAGCTGGAGAACCGCTTCCGCATCCGTTTGTCCATGGAGGACTCGGTGGGGGTGCGCACCGTTGGAGATCTCATGCGGCTGGTGGCCTCGCGCGCCGCCGAGGAGTCCCAGATGACATGTGCGGGAGGCGCGCCATGAGGGGACCGGCGTTGCCTCGGGTGAAGCACGCCACCCTTGACGAAGCACTCGCCGCCGCGGCACGGAGCTCGCACGGGCTCGTCTTCGTGGACGCGACCGAGCGCGAGACGTCCCTGTCCTGGGCGCAGGTGTACGGGCGGGCTCGTCGCACCGCCGCGGGCCTGCAACGCCTGGGGGTCTCTCCCGGAGAACGTGTGGCGCTGCTGCTGCCTACCTCTCCGGGCTTCATGGATGCCTTCTTCGGCGCACTGCTCGCGGGCGCGGTGCCGGTGCCGCTCTACCCGCCAGTGCGCTTGGGGCGGCTGGATGAGTACCACCGCTCCACCGCTCGCATGTTGGAGGTGTCCGGCGCGGCGGTGGTGCTCACGGACGCGAAGGTGCGGCTGCTGCTCGGCGCGTCCGTGGCGGCGGCGCGTCCAAGGCTCGGCTGCCACACGGTGGACGAGGTATCCCGCGAGGAGGGAGACCTGGTTGTGTCCGTCACTCCTGAGGCGCTCGCCCTCATCCAGTTCTCCTCGGGCTCGACGGTGGACCCGAAGCCGGTGGCGCTTCGCCACGGCCATTTGATGGCGCAGCTCGCGGCGCTGGAGGCGGAGCTTCCACCCGCGCCGGGCCAGGCTCCCGTGGGGGTGTCGTGGCTGCCGCTGTACCACGACATGGGGCTCATCGGCTGCCTGCTGTCGGCGGTGTACTACCCGGGCAGCATGGTGCTGCTGCCTCCCGAGGTGTTCCTCGCGCGCCCGGCGTTGTGGCTGCGTGCGTTGTCGCGGCACCGTGGCTTCGTCTCACCCGCGCCCAACTTCGCCTACGGGCTGTGCCTCAAGCGGGTGAAGGATGCGGAGTTGGAGGGCGTGGACCTCTCGGCCTGGCGGTACGCGCTCAACGGCGCGGAGCCGGTGTCACTGGAGACGCTGCGCCGCTTCACTGAGCGTTTCTCTCGGTGGGGCTTCCAGGCGGGAGCGCTGCGGCCAGTGTATGGGCTGTCCGAGGCCTCGCTGGCCGTCACCTTCCCGCCAGCGGGTAGAGGGCCGCACGCGGTGGGCGTGGACGCGCGGGTGCTGGCCACGGAGCGGCGTGTGGTGGACGGTTCGCGCGAGGTGGTGTCCGTGGGGCGTCCGGTGCCGGGCTTCGAGGTGCAGGTGCGCGACGGGCTGGGCCAGGTGCTGCCGGAGCGTCGCGTGGGGCGGGTGTTCGTGCGAGGGCCCTCGGTGATGGCGGGTTACTTCGGCCTCTCGGAGGCGACGCAGCGCTCGCTGGACGCCGAGGGCTGGTTGGACACGGGGGACCTGGGCTTCGAGCAGGACGGGGAGCTGTTCCTCACCGGCCGAGCCAAGGATGTGGTCATCATCCGCGGCGCCAACCATGCGCCCCAGGAGTTCGAGGAGTGTCTGGAGACAGTGGAGGGCCTGCGCACGGGCTGTGCGGTGGCGCTGGGCTTCACCCCCGAGGGAGAGCAGGACGAGGCGCTGCTCATCCTCGCCGAGCAGGCGCCGGGCGCGGAGGTGGAAGGCCTGGAGGAGCGGGTGCGCGAGGCCGTCGTAGCGGGCACAGGCGTGCGTCCGCACACGGTGCGGGTGCTGGTGCCAGGGACGTTGCCGCGCACCTCGAGCGGGAAGCTGCGCCGGAGCGAGGCCTTGCGGCGCTACCTGGCGGGTGAGCTGTCGGCGCCGAAGAAGGTGGGCACGGTGGGGCTGGTCGTGGAGATGGCGAAGAGCGCGCTGGCCCTCGCCCGAGCAGGGGGCCACGAGGGGTGAGCGCCTGGGACGTCGTGGTGGTGGGTGGAGGGCCGGCGGGGTTGGCGGTGGCGCTCACCACGGCGAAGCGAGGCCTGCGCACGGTGGTGTTGGAGCGCGCCGCCGTGCCACCGGACAAGGCGTGCGGTGAGGGGCTGATGCCCTCGGGCGTGGCGGCGCTGGAGCGCTTCGGGGCGCTCTCGCTGTTGGACCGGCGGGAGTGCGCGCCCTTCGTGGGCATCCGCTATGTGCAGGAGGATGGGAGCGGCGCGGAGGGCCGGCTGCCGGCGCCCGGAGGCCTGGGCGTGCGGCGGGTGGCGCTCGTGACGGCGATGGCCGAGCGAGCGCGGATGCTTGGCGTGGAGCTGCGCGAGCGTTGCGCGGTGCGGGGCCAGCGGCGCACGGCGGAAGGGTGGGAGCTGGAGACATCGACCGGGCCACTGCGGGCGCGGATGCTCGTGGCGGCGGATGGGCTGGCCTCGCCGCTGCGGCGCGCGGAGGGGCTGGAGCTGGACGTGGCAGGTCCGAGGCGCTTCGGATTGCGGAGGCACTTCCGGATGAAGCCGTGGACACCCTTCGTGGAGGTGTACCTGGCGGAGGGCGCGGAGGCGTACGTCACGCCGGCTGGGGACGAGCGGGTGGGCGTGGCCATCCTCTGGGCGGACGGGCTGCCGGGGCGCATCAGCTTCGAGTCTCTGCTCACGCGCTTCCCCTCGTTGGCCGAGCGGGTGATGGGCGCGGAGCCTGACTCGAGGGCCCGGGGGGCGGGACCGTTGGCGCGCGCGGCGAGGGCGCGGGTGGCGGACCGTTTCGCCCTGGTGGGTGACGCGGCGGGGTACGTGGACGCGGTGACAGGGGAGGGGTTGTCGCTGGCCTTCACGTGCGCGGAGGCACTGGGACACCTGCTGCCGGACGCGCTGGCGAAGGGCGCAACGCGTGAGTCATTGCAGCCCTACGAGCGGGTGTTTCAACGGACGTTCCGCAAGTATGCATGGTTGACGCGGAGTCTGTTGTTGCTGGCCAGCAGGCCGAGGCTGCGTCGTCCCCTGGTGCGCTGGCTGGGCACGAATCCGCGCGTCTTCGAGCAGATTCTCGCCCACGCCATCGTTTAGCAATTCAGGGCGCTGGAGCGCCGCTTGGTTGGAACGCTACGGTGGCGCATGGAACCAGCTTCCTGACATCAATCATGGGGAAGCTTGCGCAGTACCTCGACAGCATCCTCGTACACCCTGCCAAGCACCTCGTCTCGAGGTTTGTGTTCCGCCAGCAGATCGGCGTCTTCTCTATGCCCCACATACTCAAGGAGGGTCGCGGCCTTGATGATGCGGATAGCCTCTGGTGCAGCGGCCATGCTCCGGGCCACCTCGCGCAGCACGGTGCGAGCCTTGAATGGGAGCGCGGGAAAGAGGCGCTCGCGATGCAGGAGCAGCAGGGTGAAGAGGCGATCACAGAAACGCCGTTCCTGCCCCTTGCGTGTAGATGCCACTTCGATGATGGACCCGGCCAGGAAGATGAATGAGGGGAGCAAAGGGACCAGTTCATCTGGCACCTCCTCATCCAGCATGGTCAGGACCTTGGTTTTTTGCTCGACAGGCACTGATTCATCCTCGATCCACGCTCGCAGCTGTTCCGGGGAACTCTCCAGCAAGCGGAGGAGGGCTTGCAGGCCCTCGGAGGCGGGTGGGGCGATCCTCTCCAGTGCCTCGCGAACAGCGTGGATCATCTCTGGATGACGCTTGCGCCAGATTGCGTAGGTCAAGTCATCCACATCGGACGCCACTGGCTTGCCAGCGGCTAGTCGATTCAGCCTGCGCACGAGAGTTGCCCTCGCGCTAGCGCTTTTGAGGTGACTGAGTGTCTGGGTGATGACTTGCACGACTGACGAGGCGTCGTGGTCCCCTCGTGACTCCTCCAGGAGGAGTTGCTGCTCCAATCGTTTGGCGCTCGTGGAACCACCCAGCTCGCCCAGGCCGAAGGCCGCTGCCTGGCGTACCTTCCCGTCGGGAGACTGGAGCATGTGTTCCAGAACGCGCTGCGCTCTTCTGGGCTGCGCCTCGCGCAATGTCGCTACCAGGGTGCGCGCCCTCTCCTGTTCTCCCCAGTGGAAGGCGTCAACCAGCTCTGCCTGCCATTGCTCCAAGTCGATTTCCCGCGCCATGTGTCGATCCAGAATCCTGGCTATGGGTATTGAACTCCGGGAGGCACATACCGCCGGACGAGCGTTCCATTGAGCAGG
This sequence comes from Archangium minus, assembly GCF_044360475.1. Taxonomy (NCBI): domain Bacteria; kingdom Pseudomonadati; phylum Myxococcota; class Myxococcia; order Myxococcales; family Archangiaceae; genus Archangium; species Archangium minus. Next base: position 11,559,094 of record NZ_CP043494.1, on the reverse strand, counting down.
TAAAGCTCGTGAATGGCATCCGGGTCTGCTCGGCACATGGCTTCAAACGCATCCAGCTCACGCCGCAGGTCCTTCGCACTAGAAACATAGTTGGTATTGTGTCGTACACCATCGGGGCGTAGCGAGGACGCATCGGGCTTGCGGAAGCGTGTGCCCTTCACGGGTCTGGTATCGAAGACACGATCACCTGCGGAATCCCTCTGGACCTTGTTCTTATCGAGCCTGGTATGTCCGGCGCTCTCCCTGGAAGCGAGCTCATCCTCAATGGCTTCATTGTGGGGTGGGTTGCTCCGAGTATGCGGAGGTCCATAGCGGGTTGAGAGCGCCGGGCTTCTGCCACTGGAACTGCTCGCCATGGAGCACACGCCCATGTTGACGCAGGTGGACGAGATGGCGAGGTCTGCCGAGACTCCGGTGACAACAATCGTTCCATCCGCCACCACCTGCGCCGTGCTGACTGTTCCTACCGAGGCTCCTCTTGCCAGGGCTGCGCTCCAGGAACGAACCTCTCCGGCAATGCCCCCAGCCGGGACATCCGGAAGCAGACGCCCCATCCCCATGGTGGCCACCAACACCACCACCCGGAAGCCCACGCCCCCTATTGCTGCTCCGAAGTGCTCCGAGGCCGCCTCCAGTTGCGCTGGCGACCTCGCCGCCTGCGCCTCCTGGTGAAGCCGCAGACACGCCTGTGCCACGCGCGCCAACTCCACCAACCCCACCACCATCGCCAACCTGACCGTCAACGTCGCCGCGAATGCTTTTGAGAAGAGGGGCTCGGGCATGAGCCACGCGGAGAAATACAGCATGACGGACAGGTACACGCCGTGGATGAAGAGTGGCGAATTGAAGAGTTCCTCGGCTGCTTCTCGGACGCCCTCGCCCATGAAGCGAGGAGACATCTTCAAGGCGGCCCACAGAGGACTCCCCTCGGCGGAATCCGGCAGTGGCAACACGCCAGACCCGAATCCGGCGAGAAACTCCTTGCGCACCTGTAACTGGAACTGCTGGGTGGCATATTGCGGCGGGTGCCTCGGGCCAGCCACCTCCAACAGGCGGAGGCGAGGTTCGGGAGATGGCTGCACTGCCGTCAGGGTCTCGAGCAGGATGCGCGCTTCCGTAACGCTCAGGGTTCCAAGAGACGGAGGCACAGGGCGCGGAGGCAGGAACACCTTGACGCTCCCGTTCTCCATCGCTCGTATCCCAACAGGAAGAGTGGGAGTCTGGGAGGCTGAGGGGGCGCTGCGGGCACGTACTGCGGAGGGGTGCTCATGCGGTGGTTGATGAGGCGCTGCCTTTTGAGTCGGGCCCTGGGCGTGGGCGGAGCTTGCGGATGGTGAAATCTGCGTCCCTCCTGGAGGCTGCCTGGGCGGGGTGGCACAAGTGGCTGCCAGCAGCGAGAGGCTCACTGCGATGCCAAGACGCAACAGGGAGGGAGGGAGACCCATTAGCCGTGGAGACTACCTCACTCCGCAGTACCTTCGTTTTGGCTGACTGACTGCTGCAGTCAGACTCTCGCGACAACTCCGTTGACACTCACCGGTTTATGGCGCTGGAGCGCCGCTTGGCTGGAGCTGCTCCACCCGCTGCTTCAGCATCGGATCATCCGGCACCGCCAGGCCCAGGGTGACATAGGAGAGCTGGTGCGCGCGCCCGCCGGTGGGAGGCTTTACGTCCAGCTCCGTCTCGAGCTGCCGCAGACGGCCCTCCAGCTCCACGATGGTACGGGTGAGCTCGCCGCGCGTCTGCTCGTCCCGAGCGCTGGCCAGCCGCTCGTGGGCCTGCTGGAGGTTGTTTTCCACGAGGCGCAGCTGCTGGCGGGCCCGCGACCCCGAGCCCAGGTCCACCGAGGGTCCCGGTCCGTCCACGCTCAGCTCCAGTCGCGTCACCTGCTTCCCGAGCTCTCCCGCGGGGAAGACGGCGGTGTGGCTGCCCACCAGCTCGCCAATGCCGATGCCCTTCGCGTCGTGGGACTGCACCACGAAGTCCACCGCGTCCCCGGCCAGCAGGGCCATCTTCACGGCCTGTTGGTAGGGCACCGCTGCCAGCACCACCACCACGTCCACCTTCTTGGTCTGGCGCAGCCGGCGGGCCTCGGCCAGCGCAGTTTCGACCGGCGGACGGCCCTTCAGCCCGGGCTCTCCAGCCGGCGTGCCCTCGGGGGACACTCCCACCACGCCCAGCTTCAGTCCTCCGGCCTCCATCACGGTGGAGGCCGCGAAAGGCGTCTTGCCCGCCTTGTCCACCAGGTTGGCGGACAGCAGCTTCATCTTCTTGCGCCCCCGCGTGGCCTTCTGAAGCCAGGACAGGCCCTGCGACAGGTCGCGCTCTCCCACCGCCATGGCCGCCGTGCCCTGCGCCTCCATCTGCTCGAGCACCAGTTCCGCCCGTTGTTGGAGCAGGGCCTCCTCCCGGTGCGTGGGCTCGCGGAACAGCGCATTGCCCGCGTCCATCAACACCACCGGAAGGCCCCGGGCCCGCTCCGCCTCAAGGGCCGTCTTCCTCCGGGCCAGCCCTCCCTGGGGCTCCTGCTTGCAGCCACACGGGGCAATCTCTCCCCGGTTGTCTCCCGTGAAGAGCAGCACCAGCCGCCGGGGCTCCGCCTGGGCCCCCAGGGGCATCAGCAGCAGCAAGGTCATCACCATCAGTGTGAATCGGGGCTTCACTTCTTCTCCTGGAGAGTCGTTGCGACTGAAACTTGTTTGCCCGTGCAAGCTCGGAATTCTTCCTTAACCTATAACTTGAGATTTGATCATTTTATCGGATTCCTGTAAAAGTCGCGCCTCCCCCTCGGGAAAGGCGGCGTTTCAATGCGTACGATTTTCGGGAAGACGGTTGTGGCTTTCGGTGCGCTCGCGGCGATGACCGGCTGCGGCCCCATTGATGAGGCGGAGCGGTCCTCTGACATGGTGGACGCGGAGGCGGTGGCGGACCCCCGCAACTGCGGCAACCCTGATTTCGAGCCCGAGGAGGTTGCGCGGATCGAGGCCCACTTCGAGGCGGAGCAGGTGAAGAAGGCGATGGCCGGGCAGGTGCACGCCATGGCCGTCTCCATCCCCGTGTACTTCCACGTCATCCGCGACTCGAACGGCAACGGCGGGGTGACCACGACGCAGATCAACAACCAGATCACCGTCCTGAACAACGCCTACGCGTCGGCCGGCTTCAGCTTCTATCTGGCGGGGACGGACTACACCAACAACTCCACGTACTACACCTGCACGGGCGGTACCTGCGAAACGAACATGAAGAACGCCCTGCGCAAGGGCACCGCCACCGCGCTCAACTTCTACACCAACAACATGGGCGGCGGCCTGCTCGGTTGGGCCACCTTCCCCTGGAGCTACGCCAGCAACCCGAAGAAGGACGGCGTGGTGGTGCTCCAGAGCTCGCTGCCCGGCGGCTCGTCCACCAACTACAACCAGGGCGACACCGGCACCCACGAGGTCGGCCACTGGATGGGCCTGTACCATACGTTCCAGGGCGGCTGCACCAGCCCCGGTGACAGCGTGAACGACACGCCGTACGAGGCCTCGTCGGCCTCCGGGTGCCCCACCGGCCGCGACACGTGTACCTCGACCGGCGTGGATCCCATCACCAACTTCATGGACTACACCTACGACTCCTGCATGAACACGTTCAGCGCGGGGCAGAACAGCCGCATGAACAGCATGTGGACCTCGTACCGCGCGGGCAAGTAGTCGCCCCGGACCGGCACACTTCTCGTTCCGGACATGAGCAGCGGGCCTCCCACGCGCGTGGGGGCCCGCTGTTTGTCTTTGGCGTTTCAGCCCAGCATCCGGTAGATGCTGATATCCAGCTGGCTGCGCACCAGCCCCAGGAGGCTCTCCATCTCGAGGGAGCCCTGCTTCAGCCGAGAGGACAGCTCCGCACGGACGCGCTCGAGCAGCTGCTCGCGGGCACTGGCGACCTTGCGCGCCACGCCGGAGCGTGAGTCGCCGTACATCACCGCGAGCCGGTCCATGGTGAGGCCATGGAAGTGGTGCAGGCGCAGCAGGGTGCGATCTCTCTCGGAGAGCGCCGCCACCGCCTTCTGGAGCACCTCGACGAGGTGTTGGCGCGCGTCCTCGCGGAGCAGCTCGTGCTCCGGGTTGCCCGAGGCCAGCATCCGCGCGAACGCCTCCGGGGGCTCGGTGACGAGGAGCTCGCGCCCGTTGCGGTCCACCAGCTCGCCGGCAATGCGTGCGGCGGTGATGCTCACCCAGGTCAGCAGCGGCCCCCGGCCCCCGTAGCTCTCAATCTTGGGAGGCGCCTCCTCGGTGCCCACCAGCAGCCGCTCGCGGAGCACCTGCAGCACCTCCTCCACCATGCTCGGTGACAACGCCCCGAGCCGGGCGGGGATGTACCGGAGGATGTTCTGCTCGAAGGCCCGGAGGGCCGCGGGCTCCCCGGTGGCGCAGGCGCACGCGAGGTACAGGTCGGCACCGTGGAGGATGCGCATCACCTCCGAGGCTTTTCCCGCGGGCAGGTGCCGGGCCAGGTGTCGCACGAAGGCCTCGACTGGGAGCGACACCGTGGGCCACGCGGCCCGGGCCGCCTCGACGTGCTTGCGCAGCAGCGCCTCGAGCCCCTCCACGGCCTCCAGCTCCGCGCGCTGCGCCTGTGGCACGTGCTCCCGCAGCAGCGCTGCCAGGGCGTCTGTCTTTCGTTCCTCGCTCATCGCTTCCCCTCACGCCGCTGCCAGGCGAGCACCTTCTGGAGATCCATCTGGCCCCGGACGCCCACGGACTCCAGCCGCGTCCGGGCTTCCTCGGCCATGGCGAGCGCACGCGCCCGGTCCGGAGCGGAGCGCTGTTCCAGGAGCGCCCGGGCCAGCACGAAGGCGGTCTTGCTGACAGCCAGCGGGTCTCTGCGTTTGCCCTCCTGGGTGTGTATGTGCCAGGCGCGCTCGAGGAGCGGTACGGCCTTGTCCGTGGCGCCCAGCGCCAGATACGCCTCCCCGGTACAGGTCAGGGCTTGGGCACCGTCCTGGGACTCCAAGCCATCGGCCTTCTCGGTGACCTTCCGCGCACGCTCGCAGTACTCGAGCGCCTCCTTCGGAGCTCTGGTTTCAAGGGCCACCTCGGCCAGGGGGAGTAGCACCGGCACCGCGCCCGCCCCATCCGGGCCTTGCGACTTCTCTATCCGCTTCAGCGCGTCCAGCAGATCGCGCCGTGCCTCGGGGTAGTGAGCCGAGAACAGGTTCGCATACCCCCGGATCATCAGGGGCAGGGTGGCGCGTGGTGTGTCCGGGCCCATCGAACGTTGGATGCGCTCCAGGGCGTCGGTGGTGAGGGCGATCGTCTTGTCGTGCTGGCCCGCCTCGCCGTACACCATTGCTTGCTCCACGAGCGTTTGGACGACCGTGAAGTGGTTGGGTCCACGGGCGCCCTCGAAGATGGGGCGCGCCCGCTCGAGCATGGAGCGCGCCTCGTCCAGCTTGCCTTCGACGCGCAGGTGCACGGCGAGGCCCAGGAGCAGGGTCGCGAGGACGGTGTGCTCCGGGACGGGAGCCGCCTCCTGGAGGGCCAGGCCTTTGCGCAGCATGTCGACGGCCTCGGCGCGCCGGCCCACCTGATGGTAGGCCGAGGCGACTCTGTCGTAGGAAACCGCGAGGGCCGGGTTGTCAGCGCCCAGCAGGCGCTTACGCATCTCGAGGGCCTGGAGGTGGAGCTCCAGCGACTCCTCGTTGCGGTGCTGGCGCATGCGGAGCCGGCCGAGCACGTGGAGGAGGCTGGCCGTGCGGAGGCTGTCCGGACCATCCCTCCTGCGCGAGAACTCCAGGCCCTGGAGCGCCTCTTGCTCCGCCTCGGCGAGCTTGCCTTGCTGATCTCTCAGCGAAGCCAGGCGGATGTGCAGCCCCGTCGTGATGTCCGGGAAGCGCTCGCGCCCCAGTCGCTCAACGGCGGCCTGGGCGTGACGGACGAGCTTCTCCGCGTCCGCGGTGCGGGACAGCGACTCGCCCACCACCCAGATGAGCTCCAACCAGGCGCGCGCCACGGTCTCGTCGTCACGCCCGGCCTCGGCGGCCCACAGGGCCTGGTAGAGGAACTCCTCCGCTTCCTTCGGTTTGTCGTTCTGCCCGTGGATCGTGCCGTGGGTCAGGAGCACCTCCGCCGCCAGGGGCTTGAAGTCGAGCCCCTTGAGCTCCTCGAGGAGGGACGACGTCACCGCGAGGCCGTCGGAGAACCGGCGCGACACGAGATAGGCCTGGGCTTGAGCCAGCTTCTGCCGTGCCTCATCCACCCGTGGGCGGAGGTCGTCGGGGGGCTGAGGGCGGCTGGAGAGTCCAGGCGAGTCCCGGCAGCCGGCGAGCCCCTCGAGGGAGGCCGTCAGTTGGGGCGCGTTCTGCACCGTCAGCGCGTCCGCCTTCTCGAGCACCTCGGTGGTGGCGGCGAGCTGCCAGAGTCGCGTGTCGAGGCACGCGGCGGTCTGCCAGGAGGAGGCGTTCGAGGTGTCACGGCCTGCGGCCACGCAGGCCTCGGTGCGCAGCGTGCGCCACTGGTCGGCGTAGGCGTCCAGCGCGGACGAGAGGCGCTCCCAGGCCGGAGCGGCGTAGGGGGCGCCCGTGGCGAGGAAGGCGGCACGCACCCGCTCGCGCCGCGAGGGGCTCCAGGCCGCGGCGAGCTTCTCCACCTCCTGCTCGCAGCGCGCCTCGCGCCGTTGGGTCACTCCGTAGGCGGCAAGGGCGCCCAGCACGCCGGCCACGGTGGCCGCGGCGACTACGCGCGTGACTATCCGCCGGGGAGGGTTGAGGGCTGAGAGCAGGGGCTCCATGGAGGGGAAGCGCTCGTCGGGATTGGCTTTCAGTCCCCGGAGCACCGCGCGCCGCACCCAGGCGGGCACCTTCACCTCGCGCGCGGGCGGAGTCACCTGGCCCTGCTGTATGGCGTCGGCCAGCTCCCGCAGGGTGTCACCCTGAAAGGGACGCACGCCGAAGAGGGCCTCGTAGAGCGCGACGCAGAAGCTGAACTCGTCGGAGCGAGCGTCGGCGCGCTGGCCGCGCAGCAACTCCGGGGCGAGGTAGGCGGGCGTACCCAGCACGGAGCCCGTTCGGGTGAGGGGGCTGGTGGGTGTGGCAGGGGCCTCGGGGCTCGCCCGCGGAGAGGGGCCGTCCTCCTGGTGGAGCAGGCGGGCGATGCCGAAGTCCGTGACGTACACCCGACCGTCCCGGCTCAGCAGGGCGTTGGCGGGCTTGAAGTCGCGGTGCACCAGGCCGGCGGCGTGAGCGGCGGCCAGTCCCCGTCCGGCGTCGAGGAAGACGCGCAGCACCTCGCGCCAGGGGTGAGGCGCTTTCATCCACTCGGCCAGGGTGGAGCCGTCCACCAGCTCCATGGCGAGGAAGATGCCGTCGCCATGGGGGCCCACGTCATAGAGGGTGACGACGTTGGGGTGGGAGAGGCGGGCCAGGGACTGAGCCTCGCGCAGAAGCCGCTGTTGCAATTCCTCGCGGTGGTGTCCTTCAGGACGCAGCACCTTGAGGGCGACGCGGCGGCCCAGCTCCGGGTCATCCGCGGAGTAAACGACGCCCATGGCGCCGGAGCCGAGGCGCTCGCGCACCACGTAACGGGAGACGGAGGAGCCGGGGGCCAGCAGCGGCGGGGAGAGCGCGTCGGCGAGGGCCTCCGAAGGGCTGACGAGGGCCCGAGCACCCTCACCCGCGGCCAGCACCCACTGGCAGTCGGCACAGTGCTCCACGTGAGCCAGGACTGCACCTCTGTGCTCCTCGGAGAGCACTCCCGCCAGGAAGTCGCTCAGCGTCGTTTCTTGGGGGCACGTCTTCAAGGGGTGGGATTCCACGAGGAGTTCTTGTTTTCCAATGTCTCAGAGGCAGAGGGGGGCCGCGCGAGCGACCGAAAGATTTTTTGGGACGCCGACCGGGTCATTTCCTCTTTTACCCCCGAATGCTCCAGGGTGAGCCCTGGCTGTTTCACGCACGGAGTGGAGATGAGCCTGCCTGAATTTTTGAAGTCCGCTGGTATCCCTCGCCCCGTCGCTCCTTCCTCACCGGCCGCGGCCGTGCATGTCTTTCCCATGGAGAGCGTGGATGCATGCCCCACGGTCCCGCCCCTCGCTCAGCGCTTCCCCTCACGCCGCTGCCAGGCGAGCACCTTCTGGAGACCCATCTGGCCCCGGTCGCCCAAGGACTCCAGCCGCGTCCGGGCCTCCTCGGCCATCGCGAGCGCACGCGCCCGGTCCGGGGAGGGGCGCGTTTCCATGAGCGCTCGGGCCAGCACATAGGCTGTTTTGGCGGTACCCAACGGGTCTCCGAGTTCACCGTTTTGGGTGAGTATGCTCCAGGCGCGCTCGAGGAGCGGTACGGCCTTGTCCGCGGCGCCCAGCTCCACATACGCCTCTCCGGTACAGGTCAGGGCGCTGGCTCCCTCCTCGGACTCCGCGCTCTGGGCCTTCTCGGTGAGCTTCCGCGCACGCTCGCAGTACTCGAGTGCCTCCTTCGGCGCCTTGGTTTCAAGGGCCACCTCGGCCAGGGGGAGTAGCACCGGCACCGCGCCCGCCCCATCCGGGCCTTGAGACTTCTCTATCCGCTTCAGTGCGTCCAGCAGATCGCGCCGTGCCGCGGGGTAGCGAGCCGAAAACAGGTTCGCATACCCCCGGATCATCAGGGGCAGGGTGGCGCGCGGTGTGTCCGGGCCCATCGAAAGGTGGATGCGCTCCAGGGCGTCGGTGGTGAGGGTGATCGTCTTGTCGTGCTGGCCCGCATCGCCGTACACCATCGCTTGCTCCACGATTGTCTGGACGACCGTGAAGTGGTTGGGTCCACGGGCGCCCTCGAAGATGGTGCGCGCCCGCTCGAGCAGGGGCTTTGCCTCCTCCAGTTGGCCCTGGGCGCGCAGGTTCACGGCGAGGCCCAGGAGCAGGGTCGCGAGGACGGTGTGCTCCGGGACGGGAGCCACCTCCTGGAGGGCCAGGGCTCTGCGCTGGATGTCGATGGCCTCGGCGCGCCGGCCCAGCTGCGTGTAGGTCGAGGCGACTCTGTCGTAGGAGGCGATGAGGGCCGGGTTGTCGGGGCCTAGCAGGCGCTTGTTCATCTCGAGGGCCTGGAGATGGAGCTCCAGTGCCTCCTCATAGCGGTGCTGGGTAAAGCGGATCCGGCCGAGCACGTGGAGGAGGCTGGCCGTGCGGAGGCTGTCCGGGCCATCCCTCCTGCGCGAGAACTCCAGGCCCTGGAGCGTCTCCTGCTCCGCCTCGGCGAGCTTTTCTTGCTGATCTCTCAGCGAAGCCAGGCGGATGTGCAGTTCCGTCGTGATGTCCGGGAAGCGCTCGCGCCCCAGTCGCTCAACGGCGGCCTGGGCGTGACGGACGAGCTTCTCCGCGTCCGCGGTGCGGGACAGCGACTCGCCCACCACCCAGATGAGCTCCAACCAGGCGCGCGCCACGGTCTCGTCGTCACGCCCGGCCTCGGCGGCCCACAACGCCTGGTAGAGGAACTCCTCCGCTTCCTTCGGTTTGTCGTTCTGCCCGTGGATCGTGCCGTGGGTCAGGAGCACCTCCGCCGCCAGGGGCTTGTAGTCGAGCCCCTTGAGCTCCTCGAGGAGAGACGACGTCACCGCGAGGGCGTCGGGGTAGCGGCGCGCCGCGATGTGAGCCCGGGCCTGGGCGAGCTTGTGTCGTGCCGCATCCACGCGGGGGCGGAGGTCGTCGGGGGGTTGAGGGCGGCTGGAGAGGCCGGGAGAGTCCCGGCAGCCGGCGAGCCCCTCGAGGGAGGCCATGAGTTGGGGCGCGTTCTGCACCGTCAGCACGTCCGCCTTCTCCAGAACCTCGGTGGTGGCGGCGAGCTGCCAGAGGCGCGTGTCGAGGCATGCGGCCGTCTGCCAGGAGGAGGCGTTCGAGGTGTCACGGCCCGCGGCGAGGCAGGCCTCGGTCCGCAGTGTGCGCCACTGGTCTGCGTAGGCGTCCAGCGCGGACGAGAGGCGCTCCCAGGCCGGAGCGGCGTAGGGGGCGCCGGTGGCGAGGAAGGCGGCACGTACCCGCTCACGTCGCGCGGGGCTCCAGGCGGCCGCGAGCTTCTCCACCTCCTGCTCGCAGCGAGCCTCACGCCGTTGCGTCACCCCGTAGGCGGCAAGGGCGCCCAGCACGCCGGCCGCGGTGGCCGCGGCCACCACGCGCGTGAGCATCCGCCGGGGCGGGTTGAGGGCCGACAGCAGGGACTCCATGGAGGGGAAGCGCTCGTCGGGATTGGCGCGTAGCCCCCGGAGCACCGCGCGCCGTACCCAGGAAGGCACCTTCACCTCGCGCTCGGGGGGAGTCACCCGGCCCTGCTGCACGGCATCGGCCAGCTCCCGCAGGGTGTCACCCTGAAAGGGACGCAGGCCGAAGAGGGCCTCGTAGAGGGCCACGCAGAAGCTGAACTCGTCGGAGCGAGCGTCGGCGCGCTGGCCGCGCAGCAACTCCGGAGCGAGGTAGGCGGGCGTACCCAGCACGGAGCCCGTTCGGGTGAGGGGGCTGGTGGGGGTGGCAGAGGCCTCGGGGCTTACCTGCGGCGAGGGGCCGTCCTCCTGGTGGAGCAAGCGGGCGATGCCGAAGTCCGTGACGTACACCCGGCCATCGCGCCCCAGCAGGACGTTGGCGGGCTTGAAGTCGCGGTGGACCAGGCCGGCGGAGTGCGCGGCGGCCAGTCCGCGCCCGGCGTCGAAGAAGACGCGGAGCACGTCGCGCCAGGGACGAGGGTGTTTCATCCACTCGGCCAGGGTGGTGCCGTCCACCAGCTCCATGGCGAGGAAGATGCCGTCGCCGTAGGTGCCCACGTCATAGAGGGTGACGACGTTGGGGTGGGAGAGGCGGGCGAGGGACTGGGCCTCGCGTAAAAGCCGCTGCTGCAATTCCTCGCGGTGGTGTCCTTCAGGACGTAGCACCTTGAGGGCGACGCGGCGGCCCAGCTCCGGGTCATCCGCGGAGTAAACGACGCCCATGGCGCCGGAGCCGAGGCGCTCGCGCACCACGTAACGGGAGACGGAGGAGCCGGGGGCCAGCAGGGGCGGGGAGCGTTCCTCGGCGAGCGCCTCTGAGGGGCTAGCGAGGGCCTGAGCACCCTCACCCGCGGCCAGCACCCACTGGCAGTCGGCACAGTGCTCCACGTGCGCCAGGACGTGAGCCCTGTGTTGCTCGGAGAGCAACCCCGCCAGGAAGTCGCTCAGCGTCGTTTCTTGGGGGCACGTTTTCATGGGGTGAGAGTTCGTGAGGCGTACGTGGTGTCCGGTGTGTCAGAGGCGTGGCACGGTGGTAACGCACGCGCGCGACCGAAATATCTTTTTTGGGACGCGCGTCGGGTCATTCCCTCTTTTACCCCCGAAAGCCCGGAGCAGCCCTTGCTTGGTTGCCACACGCACGGAGTGGAGATGCGCCTGCCTGAATTTTTGAAGCCTGCTGGTACCTCCGCCGCAAACTCCCTCTCCCCCTGGGAGAGGGTCGGGGTGAGGGTATTTCAGCTCCGTGTTCCTCGCCCCGCTGCGAATCGCGGGACGTCCGTGCCGCATCGCCGCCCGCTGTCTCGCGCACCCGTGTGATGACGCACTCCAGGGGGAAGCCCCTCACTGCTGGCACGGCCGTGCCATGGCCCTGTCTGTTCTAGCCATCGCTTGTCAGTTCGTTGGAAGTGTCATGGGGCAGTGGGAGCCTTTGCTTATGTCAAAGGCTTGCGGGGTCGCGGCGCGGCCGTGCATGTCTTTGTCTGCGTTTCCTGTCGGCCCATCGAAAATGACATGAAAATCAATGGAGGAAACATCTGTTAGCCTCCGCTCGACAAAGAAATATCGATTCCAGCCAGGGAGGGATTAACCATGGGGCATGTGGCACCAGCCAGTGGTGGTTCTGGCAAGTCAGGGGTGAATACAGTCAATAACGGGAGTGGCGCCGATTGAATTCGTCCGAGCGCGCGTCGGCGCGCTGGCCCTGCGGCAACTCCGGAGCGAGGTGGCGAACCATTCCTGCCTCGGAACGAACTCAACGGTAGCATGCAACACTTTATTCGTGGGGCCGATAAATAGAGCAGTTGTCAGCCTTTCTCGCTTCCCCTCTCACTCTCATCTCTGGAGATTTCAATATCAACAGTGCCCCAATCCTTCCTGTGCTTTGACCGTAACCGGATTTTCCCTCTCACCGTATCACCATGCGCACACGATGTGCGCTAATAAGGAGACGACGATGTCCAGGCTACTCCCTCCTGATTACCCCGCACGCCCCACCCCTCCCAAGCATAAGCCTCCCACGAAACCAAGCAAGCCAAAGGAGCCAAAAAGTCCCGGTGGCAACAGCATGACGTCCAGTCCGGGGAGCGCGTCCAAAGCCAAAGCCAAAGCCAACACCGACCGCCATCGGGACACGTTCGAGCTGCCAATTCGCCCCCGGCCGGCGCACCGCACCTGACGGTACTCGCCTGGGTTGGGCATTGACGGAGCCCCAGGCTGGCGGCCCAGTCACCCTCGCGGTGATTGGGCCGTTTCCATTCCAGCGGTTCCACACCAGCGCTGATATGGCGAAGGCGACGTCCCTTCGCACCGCGGCACAGACCGCATCACGGAATTTTGAGATTGAGGTCTCGACTCCGCGTGAACTGGAGCGGCGCCTCTTAGCGCTTCCCCTCACGCCGCTGCCATGCGAGCACCTTCTGGAGATCCATCTGGCCCCGGACGCCCACGGACTCCAGCCGCGTCCGGGCTTCCTCTGCCATCGCGAGCGCACGTGCCCGGTCTGGGGAGGGGCGCGTTTCCATGAGCGCTCGGGCCAGCACGAAGGCGGTCTTGCTGACGACCAACGGGTCTCCGTGTTTGCCCTCTTGGTTGAGGATGTGCCAGGCGCGCTCGAGGAGCGGTACGGCTTTGTCCGTGGCGCCCAGCGCCAGATACGCCTCCCCGGTACAGGTCAGGACGCTGGCTCCCTCCTCGGACTCCAAGCCATCGGCCTTCTCGGTGAGCTTCCGCGCACGCTCGCAGTGCTCGAGCGCCTCCTTCGGAGCTCTGGTTTCAAGGGCCACCTCGGCCAGGGGGAGTAGCACCGACACCGCGCCCGCCCCATCTGGGCCTTGTGACTTCTCCATCCGCTTCAGCGCGTCCAGCAGGTCGCGCCGTGCCTGGGGGTAGTGAGCCGAGAACAGGTTCGCATACCCCCGGATCATCAGTGGAAAGGTGGCGCGCGGTGTCTCCGGGCCCATCGAACGTTGGATACGCTCCAGGGCCTCGGTGGTGAGGGCGATCGTCTTGTCGTGTTGGCCCGCATCGCCGTACACCATCGCTTGCTCCACGATTGTCTGGACGACCATGAAGTGATTGGGTCCACGGGCGCCCTCGAAGAGGGTGCGCGCCCGCTCGAGCAGGGGCTTTGCCTCCTCCAGTTGGCCCTGAGCGCGCAGGTCCACGGCGAGGTTCAGGAGCAGGCCCGCGAGGACGGTGTTTTCGGGGACGGGAGCCGCCTCCTGGAGGGCCAGGGCTCTGCGCTGGATGTCGATGGACTCGGCGCGCCGGCCCAACCGCGAGTAGGCCGAGGCGACTCTGTCGTAGGAAACGATGAGGGCCGGGTTGTCGGGGCCCAGCAGGCGCTTGTTCATCTCGAGGGCCTGAAGGTGGGACTCCAGCGACTCCTTATAGCGGTGCTGGGTAAAGCGGATCCGGCCGAGCACATGGAGGAGGCTGGCCGTACGGAGGCTGTCCGGGCCATTCCTCCTGCGCGAGAACTCCAGGCCCTGGAGCGCCTCTTGCTCCGCCTCGGCGAGCTTTTCTTGCCGATCTCTCAGCGAAGCCAGGCGGAGATGCAGTTCCGTCGTGATGTCCGGGAAGCGCTCGCGCCCCAGTCGCTCAACGGCGGCCTGGGCGTGACGGACGAGCTTCTCCGCGTCCGCGGGTCGGGACAGCAACTCGCCCACCACCCAGATGAGCTCCAACCAGGCGCGCGCCACGGTCTCGTCGTCACGCCCGGCCTCGGCAGCCCATAGCGCCTGGTAGGTGAAATCCTCCGCCTCCTTCGGTTTGTCGTTCTCCCCGAGGCTCGTGCCGTGGGTCAGGAGCACTTCCGCCGTCAGGGGCTTGTAGTCGAGCCCCTTGAGCTCCTCGAGGAGAGCCGACGTCACCGCGAGGGCGTCGGGGTAGCGGCGCGCGACGATGTGAGCCCGGGCCTGGGCGAGCTTGTGTCGTGCCGCATCCACGCGGGGGCGGAGGTCGTCGGGCGGCTGAGGGCGGCTGGAGAGGCCGGGAGAGTCCCGGCAGCCGGCGAGCCCCTCGAGGGAGGCCGTCAGTTGGGGCGCGTTCTGCACCGTCAGCACATCCGCCTTCTCCAGAACCTCGGTGGTGGCGGCGAGCTGCCAGAGGCGCGTGTCGAGGCACGCGGCGGTCTGCCAGGCGGTGGCGTTCGAGGTGTCACGGCCTGCGGCCAGGCAGGCCTCGGTCCGCAGCGTGCGCCACTGGTCTGCGTAGGCATCCAACGCCGCCGAGACCCGCTCCCAGGCGGACGCGGAGTAGGGGGCGCCGGTGGCGAGGAAGGCGGCACGCACCCGCTCACGCCGCGAGGGGCTCCAGGCGGCCGCGAGCTTCTCCACCTCCTGCTCGCAGCGCACCTCGCGACGTTGCGTCACCCCGTAGGCGGCAAGGGCGCCCAGAACGCTGGCCGCGGTGGCCGCGGCCACCACGCGCATGAGCATCCGCCGGGGAGGGTTGAGGGCTGAGAGCAGGGGCTCCATGGAGGGGAAGCGCTCGTCGGGATTGGCGCGTAGCCCCCGGAGCACCGCGCGCCGCACCCAGGAAGGCACCTTCACCTCGCGCTCCGGTGGAGACACCTGGCCCTGCTGCATGGCGTCGGCCAGCTCCCGCAGGGTGTCTCCCTGGAAGGGACGCAGGCCAAAGAGGGCCTCGTAGAGGGCCACGCAGAAGCTGAACTCGTCGGAGCGAGCGTCGGCGCGCTGGCCGCGCAGCAACTCCGGAGCGAGGTAGGCGGGCGTGCCCAGCACGGAGCCCGTTCGGGTGAGGGGGTTGGTGGGGGTGACAGGGGCCTCGGGGCTCACCGGCGGAGAGGGGCCGTCCTCCTGGTGGAGGAGACGGGCGATGCCGAAGTCCGTGACGTACACCCGGCCATCGCGCCCCAGCAGGACGTTGGCGGGCTTGAAGTCGCGGTGCACCAGACCGGCGGCGTGAGCGGCGGCCAGTCCGCGCCCGGCGTCGAGGAAGACGCGGAGAACGTCGCGCCAGGGACGAGGGTGTTTCATCCACTCGGCCAGGGTGGAGCCGTCCACCAACTCCATGGCGAGGAAGATGCCGTCGCCGTAGGTGCCCACGTCATAGAGGGTGACGACGTTGGGATGGGAGAGGCGAGCCAGGGACTGGGCCTCGCGCAGCAGCCGCTGCTGCAGCTCCTCGCGGTGGTGTCCTTCAGGACGCAGCACCTTGAGGGCGACGCGGCGGCCCAGCTCCGGGTCATCCGCGGAGTAAACGACGCCCATGGCGCCGGAGCCGAGGCGCTCACGCACCACGTAACGGGAGACGGAGGAGCCGGGGGCCAGCAGCGGCGGGGAGAGCGTGTCGGCGAGAGCCTCCGAAGGGCTGACGAGGGCCGCCGGAGCGCCATCACCCGCGGCCAGCACCCACTGGCAGTCGGCACAGTGCTCCACGTGAGCCAGGACGTGGCCTCTGTGCTCCTCGGAGAGCAACCCCGCCAGGAAATCACTCAGCGTCGTTTCTTGGGGGCACGTTTTCATAGGGTGAGAGTTCGCCACGCGAGCGACCGAAAGATTTTTTGGGACGCGCGTCGGGTCATTCCCTCTTTTACCCCCGAAAGCCCGGAGCAGCCCTTGCTTGGTTGCCGTACGCGCGGAGTGGAGATGCGTCTGCCTGAATTTTTGAAGCCTGCTGGTACCTCCGCTCTGTTGCCGCTGCCGCACGGGCCAGGCTCCCGCCCAAGGTGTGACGGGAATCCCGTAGAGGAGACGTGCACATCCTCCCTCTCCCTCTGGGAGAGGGTCGGGGTGAGGGTATTTCAGCTCCGTGTTCCTCGCCCCGCTGCGAATCGCGGGACGTCCGTGCCGCATCGCCGCCCGCTGTCTCGCGCACCCGTGTGATGACGCACTCCAGGGGGAAGACGAAGACCCTCACCCTAGCCCTCTCCCAGGGGGAGAGGGGACCTCCACGGGCTCTCGGAGCAGGTCCAAGGATTTCATCGCTTGTCAGCTCGTTGGAAGTGTCATGGGGGCAGTGGAGGCCATTGCTTGCTTCCATTGAGATGTTCCTTTGATGCCATGTCAAATGTTTGCAGGGTCGCGGCGCGGCCGTGCATGTCTTTTTGCATTTCCTGTCGGTCCATCGGAAATGCCATGAAAATCAATGGAGGAAACATCTGTTTGCCTCCGCTCGACAAATAAATATCAATTCCAACCAGGAAAGGGATTAACCATGGGGCTCGTGGCACCAGCCAGTGGTGGTTCTGGCAAGTCAGGGGTGAATACAGCCAATAACGGGAGTGGCGCCGATGCGGCTCGCCAGCAAGCGGAGGCCGCGCGCCGAGCCGCGGAGGCGGCGGAGAAAGCGCGCCGGGCCGAGGCAGCCGCGCGAAAGGAGGCCGAAGCCGCGCGCGAGAAGAAGGCCGCGGCGGAGAAGGCGGCCGCTGACGCGAAGAAGGCCGCGCAGAAGCCAGGGCAGACACCCGAGGCCGCGCGGAAGTCCAAGAAGGACGCCGAAACCGCCGAGGAGAATCGCCAGCAGGCCACCAAGAATGCCATCGCCGCGGAGAAGAAGCTCCAGGAGGCCGAGGAGAAGGTGGCGCTGACGGCGAAGCGGGCCCAGGAAGCCATGGTGAAGGCGAACACGCTGGCCACGCAGGAGAAGAAGAAGCCGCCCTTCAGCCAGAAGGAGATTGACAGAGTCAAGCCGAAGGCCAATGAGCTGGCCTCGGCCTTCGAGGGCACCAGCCGCAAGGCGGAGCTGGAGAAGCTGTTGGGCACCGCCGCGCCGGTGAAGTCCGAGCCCGCGCGCAAGCCGGTGAAGGGGGAGAAGCCTCCCGAGTCCCTCGACTTCGTGGACGCCAAGGATGTGCGGGAAGCCACCAAGCTGGCGGGTAAGACGTACAGGGACCCGTCCACGGGCACGAAGTACCAGGTGAAGAAGAACGCCAGCACGGGAGAGACGGTGCTGTCGGACGCGGCGGGCGGAAACACCGTCACCATCAAGCCCGACGGCAGCTTCACCTCCACGGTGACGGTGAAGGAGCCGACGAAGTCGGGTGGCACGCTCGAGACGACGTGGACGAAGTCCTCGGATGCGCAGGGCAGGGCGACGGGGCTGGAGTCGCGCAAGAGCCAGACGGAGCAGCACCCGGAGACGGGGGCCACCACCACCACGTCCACCACGAGGTACGACGCCACCAAGTCTCCTCCCGTGCCGCGCTCGCGCACGGAGGAGGTGCACATGGAGAAGCCGCCGGCGGAGGTGGCGCGGCGGAAAGGTACGCCGCAGGGCCCGGCGACGGTGAAGACGGAGACGCAATTCAACGCGCAGGGCCTGCCGACGAAGGAGGTGAAGACGACGGAAATCCATACACCGGGCTTCAAGGCCGGTGACGTAATCGCCTTCGAGTCCGACCAGGGCTCGGCCCTGAGCAATGCGGCCAAGGGGGAGGACCACCACCGGACGAACAACGCCCCCACTTCCCTGAAGCCCGGGGAGTCCAGCCTCACCATCACGGAGGAGACGCTCTTCAATGCGAAGGGAGAGCCCGCCGTCTCCACGAGGAAGACGGACTCGGTGGCCACCGAGGCGCTGAAGTCAGACAAGAATGGCAACGGCGTGCAGGTGGTGCGCAACCATGAGGAGGTGACGCGCGGGCCGAAGGGAGCCGCCGCCACCGACACGTTGCCGGCCCTCACCCCGAAGACGCCCGGCACCGTCAACAAGAGCACCACGGTGACGGGGTATGACCCGGACGGAAGCCTCTTCGGCGAGGGCCATGCGAGGCGCTCGCAGACGGTGTCCAAGTCCTCCGGCACGGTGGACGGCCACGGCCAGTATCAGCTGAAGCACCAGCCCACCGAGGTGAAGGGCCTCCAAGAGGCCAGCGACAACCGGTGGAAGTATGACCACGTCGCCTTCGAGGTGGGCGCGGACGGCAAGCGGGTGCCAGGCAAGGAGCCCCGGCAGCTGGACAAGGAGCGTCAGCTCCCCTGGTACGAGGACGCGACGGACTCCATTGGCGACGGGCTGAAGGAGTTGGCGGACACGGCGGGCGAAGCCGTGGACGGCGCCGCCGACTTCGTGACGGCGCCGCTGGAAGAAGCGCTGACGGACGAAATCAAGAAGCTCAACAGCGCGGGAGACTCGCTGACGCTCAGTGGAAACCTGGACGTCAAGGTGGGGCCGAAGGTGGGCATCGAGGGGGAGGTCGGAATCGAGCGCACGGAGGACGGAAAGTACCAGCTGTCGGCGGAGGTGACGGCGGACGTGGGGGTGGGCCTGCTGGGCTCGGCGTCGTTGGGTGCCGGTGGGCGAATGGAGTGGAAGTTCAACACGCCGGAGGAGGCGTCGAGGGCGGCCCTCATTCTGGGCAAGGGGCCCGCGGCATTCGCGTCGGGAGGTGAGGACCACAAGTTCCTCATGGAGCACCTGTCGGCGGTGGAGGCGAACGTCACGGGGCAGGTGGAGGCGGGTGTGGGAGGGAAGGCCGGCACGGGAGGAGCGGAGTTTTCGGCCAGCCTGGAGGCGACGGGGAGCCTGCGTTTGGAGTTCGACAAGGGCAAGCCGACGAACCTGGTGAAGACGGCGGAGTTCTCGGGCTCGGGAGCGGCGGGAGTGGCCACGGGGCTCAAGGACAAGGCGGACCTCAACATGGGCGGAGAGGTCAGCGGCTCGGTGAGTATCGAGACGAAGACGCCACTGGATGCGAGCAAGCTGGAGGGCAAGGACGTGCTGGCGCTGCTGACGGGAGGCGAGAGCGACGCGGCGGCGGGGCCCTCGGAGACGAGCATCACCGTGGAAGGCTCGGTGGACGCGGGGGAGCACGGTCGGTTCTTCACGGCGGAGGTGAGCGGGCTGAGCGATGAGGAAGTGAAGTCGGTGACGGATAAGTTGAAGGGAGGCAAGTTCGAGAGCGCCTTCGAGGACTTGAAGAAGGAAGCGAAAGTCACCACGGGAAGCTTCAAGGACCGCGAAGCCGGGTTTGGGGGGAAGCTGGTAGTGGTGGACGCCGAAATCAACGCGCGGCACCGCGACGTGACGGCGGAGGGAGGCAACGGCAACGGCGGCACCACCATCAGCCTGGGGGGCGAGAAGCGGCGAGGGGGCAGCGACGGAGCGTCGGGGAGCAATGGCTCGACGGGTGGAACCAATGGCTCAAAGGGTGGATCCAATGGCTCGACGGGCCCCAGCGGCTCAACGGGCAACACGCCGACGGGTGGGGCGGACAAGCCCGCGCGGAAGTCGGGTAACACGAATACGGGAGGGCCGGAGCAGTCCGCGAAACCACCTGGGAACACGGTGACGAATCGTCCTCGGCCCAAGGAGTACCGGGTGAGCTTCGCCACGGGCCATCTTGTTCCCGTGACGCCTTCGGAGGGTGGCCCATCGCGGTCGGGACGGTCCGATCTCCCCAGCACCCCGGGGGGCACACCGGCTCCTGGGAGAAAAGGACCAACCACTCGGCCGACGCTGCAGCAGACCCTCGCTACACTTCCCCAGGGCACCATCCCAGCCAATGACCTCGTGCGGATGAATACTCGCTTGGCGAAGATGGACCCCGCCACGCGCACGCAGGAGGAGGCCTATCTCCGGACAATGTTCTCCTCGCCCTCCTCGACGAATCCGGACCGTGCGCTCTCGACCTATCTTGAGCTCAAGACGCTGCAGGACACTCATCCCGACCGCATCACTAACGACGTCATCCACACGCTCACGAATGGTGTGGCGCGGGAACGGACCGGCAGCTCCGAGGGGGCCGAGGGCGTGCTCGGCAAGAATCAGGCGCTCAACGCGGCCCAGGCGATGAGCTCCATGCCATCGTCCGAGTACGAGCAGCTCAAGAAGACGCTCGACTACGGCGGCTCGCGCGACAACGTGAGAGAAGCGAATGGCGCTGACGTGCAGACCGAGCGCGCCCTCATCCTCAAGGCGGTCGCCGCGCGCAAGGAAGAGCTGACCAGCCCGGCGGGCTTCTGGGACAAGGCCCGCAGCCTTGTGGGTCTACCCACCTCTGAGATGCAGAAGGTGCTCAACTACGCCGCGCAGATCAAGGGCATGCCCCGTGATGAGCTAGTCCGCAAATCCACCTTCATCGACCTGGACGGCATTACCAACGCCCTCCAGCAGCGCTACACCACGTCGTGCGTCCCCGCCACGATGCAGATCGCCCGGGCGGACGCCGACCCCATCTACGCGCTCGCGGGGCACAAGAAGCCCATCCACACCTCCAATTCTAGGGGGAAGCTTACGAGAGAGCAGCGCGCCATCCTCAAGGCCAACGGCGGTATTGCCAAAAAACGCGACCCCTACCGGACCGGTGGTGAGGGTATGGGGCTAGGGGCGGGCAACACGCTCAACAACATGGTGGGCAAGTACACCAACAAGACCTATAACCGGCTCGACATTCCCGACGGGCTGCCCCCATCCATCGCAGCGCCGGTCCGCTCCGTCGTGATGGACCGCGCCGACGAGCTGCTGCGCAACGGGGAGGACGTCCCCATCGTGGTGGCGTGGCCCACCCTCCCCCCAGCCCCCCGCGCCTCGCACGCGATGATACTGACCGACGTGCGCGGCCAGGGTAATGCCCGCCAGTACCTCCTCACCGACCCATGGGAAGGCAAAACCGGATGGATCAACCACCTGGACATCGTCAATGGGAACACGGACTTCTTTTGCGGTAAGGGAGATCTCGTCGCTATCCTCGAGTAGCCCTGACGACCTTGTTGCTGGCACTCGGCGGTTGTACCCGTCAGCCCTCTACCGACACGACCATGTTCATGTAAGGAGTCATCCATGCAGCCAAGTGAATTTTCCACTATTCATCCACGGGAGTACCTGAAGGAGGGGCCATTGAGCCCCGAGGGCTCGATGCGAGAGGGTATCAACGGGTACTTCTCGCTGGGCATGGCGTATCGCCTCCGGGCCGAGGGCGTGACGCCCGACGTGCTCAAGGCGATTGTCGATCGCATCGAGAAGATCGGCTCAGCCCACATGCCCAATGCACCCCAGCCGGGCCAGAAGATCAGCGAGAAGGCCCAGAAGGAAGTGGCCTCTCTGTGGACGGGCAAGGAGTCCGGCGCCCTGGCCGAGCTGAGGGATGGACTCGCGCCGTGGTTCACGGTGGACTGGATGAACTTCGCCGCCTGTGCCCTGCACTTCGAGCGCATCATGAAGCAGCTCGCGCTGGTGACGATGCCGCGCCCCGAGCTCTCCGAGGATTGAGTCCCCGCTTCTGACGCAGCCCCCGCTCTCTTCTCCTGGAGCGGGGGCTGAGCCTGCTCCTTGGGATGTGTACACGCCTGACGGACGGCGCTCGGTAGTGGCAGGACGGAAGAGCGACCTACTGCTTCCCAAGCTGCCGATCCCAGGCATACAGCAGCGCGAGCAGATCCGAAGTGCACGCACCGGACACCCGCTCGAAAGCACGCGAATCGAGTGCGGCAATACGCTCGCGCTGGAAGGAGGGATCGGCCACCACGTCCCGGTGTTTCAAGTCGCGCGCGGAGATGAGGGCACGAGGCATCTGCCGGAAGATGGCCTCCAAGCTGTCCTCCCGGCTCGCCTGAGCCATGCGATTCACCGCCGTCTCCATGCGCGCGTACACCGAGCCCTCTCCCGTGGGGCACCACGCGTCCAGGGCCCAATGACAGGAGGCCACCATCAACTCCTCCAGCGAGAGGGCATCATTCGGAGTACTGAAGACATAGCGCGCGGACTGGAGCGGCTCCCAGAAGCGCAGCACCGCCTGGAGTCGCCGTGCCGTAATCTTTGCGCTCTTCGGGGATGTTGGCGAAATGGCGAAGTACAGCGCCCCCCACCCCGTCTCCCGGATGAACTCCTCATAAGCGTCTCTCAATGGGATGGGGCTCTGCCAATCCATGGCTTCGTACAACCCTTGCATCACACCAGAGACCATGTGCAGCCGCCAGGCTGGGCGTTCGCGATGGAAGTCAACGACCTCGTGTGTGACCACCCACTCATGAGGGGGGACCTCCAGCATCTGCTGGGGAGCGGGGAAGGAGCCGCTTTCTCGGTATTGTTTGCCGCATCGCAAGCCCTCCTCTTTCGTCTTCTGTTGGACCAGAGAGTAGGTGCCATGCAGGAAGGACGGCAGTTGCAGCAAGGGGGGTTGTCCAGGTGCCATGGTGCGCGTCCTATCAAAGCGGGTCATCGGCCGGGAAGGGACATGCCAGCGGCGGCGGGCACCTGGGCTGGCGGAGTCGTGGGGATGGGCCTAGCGGGGAACGGGATGACCTTCCCACTTCCTTGGGTGGGGGGGTTGCTGAGCACCATCGCCCGAACCCATCCGGCTGAAAAGCGCACCCGAGAAGAAGCCTGTTGCCACAGTGCCGGCGACATCAATGACGATGCCAATGGCGCCGCTGAAGGTCGCGAGCCGCTCACGTCGGCTGACCATCCCATCCACCGCCTGGCCCACCCACCCGCCGAATTGTCGCAGTTCTTGCTCGGTGAGTTCCACCCACTGCCCATCCTCATATGCCGCCACCTCTGACGCGAAGCGCTGTTGGCTGCGAGTCCACTTGTATTGGAGCACTCCTGCTTCACTGGTCTGCCACTCCAGGCGCCAAATGTATTGGCCCTGCGCAAAACGGATCAAAGTTTCTCCCTGGAAGTTCGTACCTCCCGAGAAACTCATCTCTGGTTCTACGGCTCGGTTCAGTGCAGCCAGGTAGATTTGTACTTCCTGCCTGCCTTCCCGCAGGCCTTGCTCATTCCAGGGTTTGATCTCGAACACAGATAAGGCAGTCACGTCGGTGACGTCCGGGCGCAGATTGCGCTCGTTCGGAAGCAAGCGAGACGGCTCTCCCATGTCTAGATTCGACAGAATTCCGAAGAGTGTCTCCTTGTTGTAGTAGACCTCACGGTCCGGGTGCTTCACTTTGTACATGTACGCAATCAGCCGATGCGCGGCGTTGCCAAGAAAGAACTCCCAAGGTGCTTTCGAGCTCGGACTGCGTCCAGGCACTTTGTAGCCCATCACTGCTGGACCCGATGGCTCTCCACGTGTTGTCGGACCGTCGCTCGTGGCCAGCAGGAGTCGCGGCGGTGAAGCAGAGTTTCGCGGTGCGCTGAATCGTGACCTCTTCTGATTCCACACACAGGGGGCCTGCCCACCGGGAACTGTGGCGCAGCCAACGAGCACCCACCCGAGGAGCAGGGCCATCCAACAACGCGCGGCACAAAACCTGGGTGGATACCTGATGCTGGAACTCACGGGCACCTCCTGCTCCGCACGCCCGGACAGGCGCGAAGTCAGGGAGTAATAGAGGCCAGGAGTCACAAGGAATCCATGTCCTTCTAGGCCAGGCCATGACTTAAGGTCGGACCGGACCTCGGCGCCGCGAACTGCCCAAGCGGCCTCCGAAGCTGGTCCCAGCGCAGGGGCCACCTCGGTGGTTCGAGTCCTGTAGAGCGACAGCAAAATTGACCCCCTCGCGACACTAAAACTGACCCCCATCCCGGGGCCTCCACACCAGGGAGGTAACCTCGATGGGAGAGACGGCAGCAGTTGTGGCACCCCGCGCGGCGGAGGTGCCGATGGTCGAGCAGGAAGTGGTGCGACGCATCCGCGTGCTGGCGGAGGCGGGCTGGGGCCACAAGCGGATAGCGCGCGAGGTGGGCGTGGCACGCAATACGGTGCGGCGCTACCTGCGCGAGGGGAGCGCGGCTGACAAGCAGGTGCGGCCCAAGGCGCGGCGGCTCACCGGGCAAGAGCAGCAGCGAGCGGTGGAACTGTGGAGTGGAGCGGCGGAGGGCAATGCCGTCGTCGTCAAGGCGCTGCTGGCGCAAGAGGGCGTGGAGGCCAGCGTGCGCACCGTGCAACGAGCGGTGGAAGAGAGACGGCGGCAGGTGCACGCGGCGCAGGTGGCCACGGTGCGCTTCGAGACGAAGCCGGGGCAGCAGATGCAGGTGGACTTCGGCGAGAAGAAGGTGCGGCTGGGCGGGCAGCTGGTGAAGGTGTTCCTGCTGGTGGCAGTGCTGAGCTTCTCGCGCCGGCTGTTCGTGCGCGCCTTCCTCAATCAACGTGGAGACGACTGGCGCGAGGGCGTGGCGGCGGCCTTCGTGCACTTCGGAGGAGTGCCGCTGGAGGTGCTCGGAGACAATGCCCGGCCACTGGTGGACGAGCACGACAGGCAGGCCGGCACCGTGCGCTTCCACCCGGCCTGGGTGGAGTTCTGCAAGGACTGGGACGTCACGCCCAAGGCGTGCGGGCCGTACCGCGCGCGCACCAAGGGCAAGACGGAGTCGGGCGTCAAGTACGTCAAACGCAACGCGCTGGCGGGCAGGGACTTCGAGTCCTTCGCCGCGCTGGAGAAGCACCTGGTGGAGTGGATGGCCGAGGCGGATGCGCGCGAGCACGGCACTACGCACGAGCGCCCCCTGGACAGATTCGAGCGTGAGGAGAAGAGCGCGCTGCGCCCGCTGCCCTCGCGTGCGCTGCCGCGACGGCAGCAGCGGCTCAAGCGCAAGGTGGCCAACGACGCGCTGGTGGACGTGGACACGGTGCGCTACAGCGTGCCGCACCGGCTGGTGCGCGAGAGCGTCGAGGTGCAGGTGGGGGAGGCCGAGGTGCGCATCTTCCACGCGGGCAAGCTGGTGGCCACGCACGCACGTGGCAAGGAGCCGCACGGGCGAGTCGTCGACCCAGCACACTGGGAAGGGCTGTGGCGAGCACGCGCGGTGGAGCCCGCCGGGGACGGCTCCAAGCTGGCCGTGCTCGGGCGCTCGCTGGAGGACTACGCCGCCGTGGTGGAGCAGGGCGCGAAGCGAGGTGCCGCATGAGCCACGAGCTGGTACACGCGCGCGTGCTCGAGCACCTGGAGCGGCTGCGTCTGGGACACCTGGCTGAGCGGCTGGACGCGCTGCTGGCGGAGGCCGCGCGGGGCGAGCCCACGTACCTGGACTTCCTGGACGCGCTGCTGCGCGAGGAGATGGGGGCCAAGCAGCGCAAGCGCGTGAGCATGGGGATAACAATCGCGCACTTCCCGGCGGTGAAGACGCTGGAGGACTTCGACTTCAAGGCACAGCCCTCGGTGGACCAGAAGCTGGTGCGGGAGCTGGCCACGGGGCGATTCATCGCCCAGGCCGAGAACGTCCTGCTCTTCGGTCCGCCGGGCGTGGGCAAGACGCACCTGGCGATTGGACTGGGCCGCGCGGCGGTGGAGACCGGGCACTCCGTGCTCTTCACCAGCGCCACGGCGCTGCTGGCGGCGCTGGCCAAGGCCGAGAGTGAAGGCATCCTCAAGGACAAGCTCAACTACTTCGCCAAGCCGAAGCTGCTGGTGGTGGACGAGCTGGGCTACCTGCCCTTCGAGAAGCGCAGCGCCCATCTCTTCTTCCAGCTGGTGGCGCGTCGCTACGAGAAGGGCAGCATGCTTCTCACAACCAATCAGATGGTGGGGCAGTGGGGCGGCGTCTTCGGCGATGACGTGCTGGCCGCGGCCATCCTCGACCGGCTGCTGCACCACAGCCACACGCTGCTCATCCAGGGCGACAGCTACCGGCTGCGGCAGAAGAAGAAGGCCGGACTGCTGAGCCGGGGCGTGCCGCAGGCCACCAGCAGCGCGGCTGAACCCGAGCGCTGAGCCTCGGCGGTCGCCTCCGCTCGCCCTCGCTCAAGAAGCAGCGAGGGCGAGCTCCGGCGGACGCAGGACGCAGAACGACGTAGCATCTCGACGTAGAGCACCGGGCCCTGGGAGGGGGTCAGTTTTAGTGACGTAAGGGGGTCAAAAATTCCTGTCGCCTGACAAGTCCTTGACTCCTTGCCGTCTTCCGGGAGGGGAGGTGGCAGGGGCTGCTGTCGCGCTAGTCTGTCGTGCCACGCAGCTTTGGAGGCACCATGCGCGCGAGCGCCAGCATCGACTTGATGAGTGAGAGCTTCTTCGCCAATCCCTTTCCCACGTTCGCGCGGTTACGCACCCAGGCTCCTGTCTATTTCTTCGAGCCCTTCCAGTGCTTCATCCTCACGCGTGGCGCCGATATCGAGGCGATCACCAAGAACCCGTGCTTCTCCTCGCGGCGCGCAAGGGAGATGCTGGGGAGCCTTGGGGTGCTGCGAGACGATGCGGCGTCGAAGGAGATGCTCGAGACCTGGTCACGGCTCGTCTTCTTCCAGGATCCGCCCCGCCACACGCTGGTGCGCCAGCTCGTCATGAAGGGCTTCACGCCCGCGGCGCTCGAGCGCTTCCGGCCCCGGCTTGCGTCGCTCGTGGAGCGGGCCCTGGAGAAGGGACGGCGCCAGGGAGAGATGGACGTCGTCGCGGACTTCGCGGAGCCCATCGCCATCAATGCCATCGCCGAGCTGTTCGCGCTCCCCGAGGCGGACCGGCCGCAGTTCATGCACTGGTCCAAGGACCTGCTCAAGCCCACGAGCTCGGCGGTCCGCACGGACGAGGTGAGGGACTCCGTGCGGCGGACCTCCCATGACATGGTGGTCTACCTGAGGGACCTCGTCGAGAAGCGCCGTGCGGCGCTCGGGGATGAGCTCATCAGCCAGTTCATCGCGGGGGAGGAGGGCAACCCGCAGCTCGCGGGCGAGGCCGTCTTCCAGACCTTCCAGATGATCGGCGCGGGCTTCGTCACGTCGACGAACCAGCTCACCAACACGGTCCTCGCGCTCCTGAAGCACCCCGAGCAGCTGCGCGCGTTGAGGGCGGACCCGGGGCTCACCCGGGGCGCCATCGAGGAGAGCCTGCGCCATGAGCCGGCCATCCTGTCCATCAACCGGCTGTGCGTGGAGGACACGGAGGTCGGCGGCACGCGCATTCCCAAGGGGCGGTTCGTCCACGCGATGACCGCCGCGGCCAATCGCGACCCCGAGGTGTTCCCCGACCCGGATCGCTTCGACATCACCCGGACGCCCAACCGGCATGTGACCTTTGGGGTCGGTGCTCATTACTGCCCAGGGGCCACCCTCGTTCGTTTCGAGGTCGAGGAGGCCCTGCGCGCCCTGCTCACGCTTCCTCGGTGGGAGCTCGCTGACAAGCCCTACAACTACCAGGGCTCCAACTTCCAGGATCGCGGGCCCAGCGCGCTCCACGTGCGCTTCCCGAGGAACTAACGGGAGGTTCAACCGGCTTATCGCTTCCCCTCACGCCGCAGCCAGGCCTGCACCTTCTGGAGCTCCGGCCGACCCCGGAGCCCCACGGACTCCAGCCGTGTCCGGGCCTCCTCGGCCATGGCGAGCGCACGCGCCCGGTCCGGGGAGGAGCGCGTTTCCAGGAGCGCGCGGGCCAGCAGGAACGCGGTACTCCCGGCGGTTGCCGGATCCTTGGGCTCGCCCCAGCGGGTTTGTATGCGCCGAGCGCGCTCGAGCAGCGGTACGGCCTTGTCCGCGGCACCCAGTGCCAGGTACGCCTTTCCGACGCAGGACAGGGCGTTGGCACCGTCCACGGACTCTGGGCCCTGGGCCTTCTCGAAGACCAGCCGCGCACGCTCGCAGTACTCGAGCGCTGCCTTCGGCGCTTGGGTGGCCAGGGCCCACTCGGCCAGGGGGAGCAGCACCGATGCCGTGCCCGCCCCCTCCGGGCCTTGCTCCTTCTCCAGCAGCTTCAGCGCCTCCAGCAGGTCGCGCTGTGCCTCGGCGTAGCGGCCCGCGTTCAGGTGCACCTGCCCCCGAATCGTCAAGGGCAGGGAGGCGCGCGTCGTGTCCGGGCCCAGCGAACGCCGGGTGCGCTCCAGGGCCTCGGTGGTGAGGGCGAGCGCCTTGTCGTTCTGGCCTATCTCGTCGGACACCATCGCTTGCGCCGTGAGCGCCTGGACGACCGTGAAGTGGTTGGGTCCACGCGCTTTCTCGAAGAGGGTGCGCGCCCGTTCGATCATGGACAGAGCCTCCTCCGGCCGGCCCTCGACGCTCTCGTTCTGGGAGAGGTTGAGGAGCAGGGTCGCGAGGCCGGTGTTTTTCGGGTCGGGAGTCGTCTCCTGGAGCGCCAGGGCTTTGCGCCAGATGTCGACGGCCTCGATGCGCCGACCCATCATGCTGTAGGCCGTGGCGACTCTGTTGTAGGAAGTCACGAGGGCTGGGTTGTCGGGGCCCAGCACGCGCTTGCGTTCCTCGAGGGCCTGGAGGTGGGACTCCAGCGCCTCCTCATAGCGACGCTGGCCAAAGCGGATCCGGCCGAGCTGGTGGAGGAGGTTGGCCGTGCGGAGGAGGCTGTCCGGGTCATTCCTCCTGCGCGAAAACTCCAGGCCCTGGCGTGCCTCTTCCTCCGCTTCGGCGAGCTTGCCTTGCAGTTCTCGCAGCGAGGAGAGGCGGAGATGCAGTTCCGTCGTGATGTCCGGGAAGCGCTCGTGCCCCAGTCGCTCGACGGAGGCCTGGGCGTGCCGGACGAGCTTCTCCGCATCCACGGGGCGGGACAGCTCCTCGCCCACCACCCAGATGAGCTCCAGCCAGGAGCGCGCCTCGGTCTCGTCGTCACGTCCGGCCTCGGCGGCCCACAGGGCCTGGTAGAGGAACTCCTCCGCCTCTTTCGGTTTGTTGACCCCTCCGAGGGCCTCGGCGTGAGTCAGGAGCACCTCCGCCGCCAGGGGCTTGTAGTCGAGCCCCTTGATTTCCTCGAGGAGGGCCGACGTCACCGCGAGGGCGTCGGGGTAGCGGCGCGCCACGTAGTGGGCCCGGGCCTGGGCGAGCTTGTGTCGTGCCGCATCCACCTGGGGGCGGAGGTTGTCGGGCGGCTGAGGGCGGCCGGAGAGACCGGGAGAGTCCCGGCATGCGGCGAGCCCCTCGAGGGAGGCCGTCAGTTGGGGCGCGTTCTGCACCGTCAGCGCGTCCGCCTTCTCGAACCCCTCGGTAGTGGCGGCGAGCTGCCAGAGCCGCGTGTCGAGGCACGCGGCCGTCTGCCAGGCGGTGCCGTCCGAGGTGGCACGGCCCGCGGCCAGGCAGGCCTCGGTGCGCAGCGTGCGCCACTGGGTGGTGTATGCGTCCAGCGTCGCCGAGACCCGCTCCCAGGCGGACGCGGCGTAGGGGGCGCCGGTGGCGAGGAAGGCGGCACGCACCCGCTCACGCCGCGAGGGGCTCCAGGCGGCCGCGAGCTTCTCCACCTCCTGCTCGCAGCGCACCTCGCGCCGTTGCGTCACCCCGTAAGCGGCCAGGGCGCCCAGCACGCCGGCCGCGGTGGCCGCGGCCACCACGCGCATGAGCATCCGCCGGGGAGGGTTGAGGGCTGAGAGCAGGGGCTCCATGGAGGGGAAGCGCTCGTCGGGATTGGCGCTCAGTCCTCGGAGCACCGCGCGCCGCACCCAGGAAGGCACCTTCACCTCGTGCTCCGGTGGAGTCACCCGGCCCTGCTGTATGGCGTCGGCCAGCTCCCGCAGGGTGTCACCCTGAAAGGGACGCAGGCCGAAGAGGGCTTCGTAAAGGGCCACGCAGAAGCTGAACTCGTCGGAGCGAGCGTCGGCGCGCTGGCCGCGCAGCAATTCCGGAGCGAGGTAGGCGGGAGTGCCCAGCACGGAGCCAGTTCGGGTGAGGGGGCTGGTGGGGGTAGCAGGGGCCTCGGGGCTTACCTGCGGAGAGGGGCCGTCCTCCTGGTGGAACAGACGGGCGATGCCGAAGTCCGTGACGTACACCCGGCCATCGCGCCCCAGCAGGACGTTGGCGGGCTTGAAGTCGCGGTGCACCAGGCCGGCGGCGTGAGCGGCGGCCAGTCCGCGCCCGGCGTCGAGGAAGACGCGGAGAACGTCGCGCCAGGGACGAGGGTGTTTCATCCACTCGGCCAGGGTGGAGCCGTCCACCAACTCCATGGCGAGGAAGATGCCGTCGTCGTAGGTGCCCACGTCATAGAGGGTGACGACGTTGGGGTGGGAGAGGCGGGCCAGGGACTGGGCCTCGCGCAGAAGCCGCTGCTGCAGCTCCTCGCGGTGGTGTCCCTCGGGACGCAGCACCTTGAGTGCCACGCGGCGGCCCAGCTCCGGGTCATCCGCGGAGTAAACGACGCCCATGGCGCCGGAGCCGAGGCGCTCGCGCACCACGTAGCGGGAGACGGAGGAGCCGGGGGCCAGCAGCGGCGGGGAGAGCGCCTCGGCGAGAGCCTCCGAAGGGCTGACGAGGGCCCGAGCACCCTCACCCGCGGCCAGTACCCACTGGCAGTCGGCACAGTGCTCCACGTGCGCCAGGACGTGAGCCCTGTGTTGCTCGGAGAGCAACCCCGCCAGGAAGTCGCTCAGCGTCGTTTCTTGGGGGCACGTTTTCATAGGGTGAGAGTTCGCCACGCGAGCGGCCGAAAGATTTTTTGGGACGCGCGTCGGGTCCTTCCCTCTTTTACCCCCGAAAGCCCGGAGCAGCCCTTGCTTGGTTGCCGCACGCACGGAGTGGAGATGCGCCTGCCTGAATTTTTGAAGCCTGCTGGTACCTCCGCCGCAAACTCCCTCTCCCCCTGGGAGAGGGTCGGGGTGAGGGTATTTCAGCTCCGTGTTCCTCGCCCCGCTGCGAATCGCGGGACGTCCGAGCCCCATCGCCGCCCGCTGTCTCGCGCACCCGTGTGATGACGCACTCCAGGGGGAAGACGAAGACCCTCACCCTAGCCCTCTCCCAGGGGGAGAGGGGACCTCCACGGGCTCTCGGAGCAGGTCCAAGGATTTCATCGCTTGTCAGTTCGTCGGAAGTGTTTTTGGGACGCACGCCGACTCATTCCCTCTTTTACCCCCGAAAGCCCGGGGCAGCCCTTGTCTGGTTGTCTTCACTTGGAGTGAAGATGCGTCTGCCCGAATTTTTGAAGCCCGCTGATATCCCTTGTCCTGCTCCCGCCCGGGCCAGGCCCGCGCTGCTCGCCGCACCCCAGGCGTTTGACGGGACACCCGTTGCGGAGATCTCACACTCGAGGAGCGACCCGTGAACGTCAGTTCTGCATCCGATGGAACGCACCGCGCGGTAGCGCGAGCGAAGAATGAGAAGAAACCCGAATCGAGTCCCACGCCCGCCAGCTCAACCCGGTCCAACACCTTCCAGAAGACCTATCAAAAGGACACCTTCACTTCGCGTGTCTCGCAAGTGAACCCCAAGCCGATTGATCCGGTCATGTTGAAAACCCAGCGCGACTTGTCTCTCGCGCGCCAGAAATTGGGAGCGGAGCAGCTCGCTCAGAAGCCCCCGCTTCTTCAGCCACCACCAAACCCATTACCCCCCCAATTCATTGAGCAGCAGAAGCGGATTGATGCAGCGGAGAAGGAGGTCAAGAAGCTCGAGGCCCTCGAGGCCAAGCAATACGCTCGTAATCCATCCGAAGTGGAAAGGGCACGCTTCCAGGTCTTCATGGAGCGTCTTCCCGCGCTTGAGCAGCAATACGGCAAGCAGCGCGCCGCCGAGATTGCACGGCAGACCTACTACAACAGCGCGGTCTGGAACGGGGTTGGAGGTGCGGCGTCCGCTCAAAAGGGGCAGATCAACGCCGCGGGCCTGCCCCACGATCCCAAGTTCCTGGGCCGGCAAACCCGAGGCGGCTACGAGGGCAACTTTCGCACGCCCGATGGCCAGCCCCTGGAAATGGGCCATGTACTGGCCGGCGTGGACTGGGAGCTCAACGGCCGTGGCAAGAAGTTCAACAACCCCTTTGACCGCAACGCCGTGACGGTAGTCGGCGACCTGGCCTGGCTCATTGGCGATGGGCTCAAGAAGCCAACTGAGACCAAGAAGCGGTTCGATGCCGAGGGGGACAACAATTGGAATGGCGACATCGATGGTCTCAACATCGCGGAGCGCCTGAAGAGGAACCCGAACCTCGGTCTCGCCCAGGCGTTCAAGGACTATTACGGTGGGAACGCCTATCAACGCCGCGTGGACGAGTGGGCCCAGCACAGCAAATACTTCTTGCGGCAAGCGAATGGCGAGCCGGCTCGAGACAAGAATGGCAACTATCAACTGAACCAGCGCCTGCTTCAGAAGGATGCGGAGAACTTCTTCAGGGTGCTGAATCTCGGTAACGACCCTGGCCAGATTGTCGGTGGTCTGGTCATCGGCCACTTCAACGATTGGTTGGCGGCCCACCGGGCCCGCTGATGCGGTGTTCCCACCCCGGAAGCAGCCCTTTACCCATGTCAGGCAGCACGTCTCGCGCTCACCCTGACCGAGGAGAAAAGCCATGGCCGCCGCAGACGCAGTCAAGAACCGCCGAACGACCAGGGTCCCGCCGCCTACGAGGGACGATGCCAGGCAACCGGTGAAGAGGGACGCCAAGGAAACGAAGCCCCGGCACGGTACCCGTGACGGCTTTGTTCCCACCGCCTCCAAGCCCCCGGTTCAGCTCAATCCAGAGGGGACTCCCAAGCCCACTCCCGAGAAGGAGGCCTGGCGAAAGTTCGACAAGCATCTCGCCGCAGGCGAGCCGAAGGGCTCGGACTACCCGAACAGATACGAGTATGCCGAGGCGCGTGCGGCCTACCATGAAACCACCCGACGGCTCGAGACCGAGGCCGGCGCGGAATCGCTGGCGAGGCTCCGGAAGGAGGTCGGTGCGACGTCCGAAGGACAGGCCCTCCTCAAGGACCTCGAGGCCCGACACATCCCCGTGCATGTCGTGGACGAAAAATCCTACCCGGAACTGCCGGGCTCGAAGACCGATGCCTATGCCATACCGGGCAACGGCCCCATCTACATCAGGCGCTCCCAGACCACGGCGGATGTCTTCCTGCGCGAGGCCAGGAACTCCGCCAACACCCAGCGCCTGACCTTGCCGACGACCGCCGACGACGGCAGCAAGCTCGCGACCGCGCTGAAGCAAAAGACCGACACGAATCCTAAGCAGCCGGTTGAATTCAAGGACCGCGGCGTCAACGTCGTCGCGATGAGGCTGCCCCAGCCCTATCTGGTGGACAGTGGTTGGTCATTCAAAAGCTCGGCGTTGAACAGTGACAAGCAAGGAACCAGCGAAACCGTCATCAACACCAGCTTTTTCAGTAAGCTCCTCACTCCGGAAGGCCGGGTCGTGGAGAATGGGGAGGTGGTTGCCGGGGTGCCATCCCCGGAGAAGTTCCATCTCGCGTGGACACCAACCTCGAGTTCCAACTTGAGCTCCAACTGGAAGTTCGGGAAGGGCGATCCACCGGACAACGTGGCCCTGGGGTTCGGTGGAGCCATTCCTGTCATCATCAACAAGACTCCCTACGGAGTCGGCAACACGTACAAGCCAGGCGCTTCGGCGAATGCTCCCGCCACGGGGGAACCCGGTGCGGATGCACCGTA
The DNA here is from genome assembly GCF_044360475.1 of Archangium minus. Classification (NCBI taxonomy): domain Bacteria; kingdom Pseudomonadati; phylum Myxococcota; class Myxococcia; order Myxococcales; family Archangiaceae; genus Archangium; species Archangium minus. The sequence goes on along the minus strand of NZ_CP043494.1, from coordinate 11,525,743 downwards.
CCTGACGCAGCGAAACAATAGAGGTTTCAAGGAACTGGAGGCGCGCGGACCGGATGTCGGCAAGGTCATCATTGGAATCGATCGCGACAAGGATCTGCTGTACGTCGTGGCACAAGAGGACGGAGCCAAGCCAGGCATGCGAGCCTCGGAGATTCGCGATTCGCTCCTCAAGCTGGGGGTCGACGACGCGGTTGCTTTCGATGGCTCCGATTCAGCTACGCTCACGCGCGACAACAAGGTCGTCGTCGAGCCCGGGCTCAGAAAGGACCTGACCATTCCATATGGGCTCGGTTTGAGGCTCTCCTGACATCGACACGTCCTCGCCTGCTCTCATTGTGGATGTAGGCGGACCCGACGATGCGGTGGCGTCAAAGAAGTCGAGCAGCCTGACCAGGTGTTACCGCGCAGGCTTGTTGATGGGGATGTGAGCACGCTTGCTGATGGACTTTCCTTGGTGGCTCTATCGCTACAATGGAAGATGGGGAGGGGTCCGGGGAGGGGCGGCCCAGGGGTTGCAAAGGGGAGGCGGCCGACCCTCATGAGGGAGGGCACGGGATACGGCGAGGGGAATCGGGCGTCGCTCGCGCAGCCCCTCCGGGCCATCCGGAGTGCTGGATGTCCCGAGCACGGGAGGCAGCGACTGCGTGCACCGCGCGAGATCGATTCCGGAGCGGTCGAGCACCAGCACGGAGTCAGGTGGGCTCATTGCCCGGTTGCCGCGAGTCCGCTCCACGCGACGGGAAGAGCCGCCTTCCGGCAACCTCGATGGAGGCCGAAGGAGCGGAGGGCGGCAGCGGAGGCATCAGCGCTCGGCCTCGCGGCAATAAGTGGTGGAGCTGGCCGGAGTACGCAGCCAGGCCAGTCGCGGGGCAGACCTGCCCCCTCCAGCCTCGCTGTCCGACGCGGGCCCAGGGGTGTGGGCGTGCGTCGACAGGCCGGATTCGAGCGCCGTATGTGCAGCGGCTACCCCCAACCCAGTGGGCGGTTCGGTGCCGCTGCTGGCGCCTGGGTTCCCATCAGTTCACATGGCAAGCCCCGGCGAACGCCTGGTGGGGCAACCCGGCTGCCCGTGCCCAGGGCGGTGCCCGGCCGCACAAGGCCTGGGCGACACGTGCCGCCACCTGCCAGGGTGCACCCTTGGCCCGCGAATCCAGCGAGGCCCACAGCTTCCCATCCGCCACCTGCCGGGCCCAGGCCGACGCGAGGGTGTCTCCCGCGCTCCAGCGGATGATGGTGGCCGACCCGCCGGCGGTTCCCTCGGAGGTGCCCAACGCCGCCACCGCTCAGCCCTTCAAGGTGAAGCTCCCCGGCCAGGCCGGGCCGGTGTCCGTCGAGCTCAGCGCCTCGCTCGACAAGAACGTGAAGAAGAAGGATGGCTACACCACGGTGACGCTCACCGCAGAGGTGGCTGCGTCCGCGAGCGGTACGCTGGACCTGAAAAAGGTGAGCATCGGCGGTGGCGTCTCCAAGTCGAACACGCAGACGTACGAAGTGAAGCTGAAGGACGCGGACTTCGAGAAGCTGAAGAAGGGCGAGATTCCGCCCCCGCATCCGCTCAAGCCGGAGACGCTGCCGGAGGGCTCGTCGGTGACGATGGATACCTCCCAGCTCACGGGCAAGTCCTACGAGGTCAGCGGCGAGCAGTTTGGCGTGTCGCTGGGGCTGGGTGAGGAGATCAAGAAGGGCCGCGGCCTGTCCATCCAGGCCGAGCGCAAGGGCGACGACGTCACGCTGACGGCCGGTCCCACGGAGCTGCTCGAAAGCAACCCCGCCATCACCGTTGGTGTCGACGGGGCCTCCGTCAATTTCACGAGCAACACTTCGCTGAAGGACTACAAGCTCCGCACCGCGACGTTCGACGTCAAGAGCAAGGCAGGCAAGGACGCCTTCGAGAAGTTCGCGAAGACGAAGCAGCTGCCCACCCAGAATGGCAACGGTGTCTCTGGTGTCGCCACCGTCGAGAAGCTGGACCTCAACTCGAATCTCAGTGCGGAAGCCAAGCTGGGGTCCTTCAGCAAGATCGTGGATGTCGTTCCAGAGAGTAGCTTCAGCTTCACAACGACAAACCTATCCGGACGGCTCGCGGGACATCTCGCAGGAGTTGCAGCGCTCTTCCGGCTTCACTATCGAGTACAAGAGTCACGTCGGCCCGGACGGGAAGGAGGACGCCTCCAAGCAGGAGTTCTCCATGTTCATGAAGGGCCAGGATAGAGACGTCGAGGGTATGTACGCCCGTGCCTACAAGGTCGACGAGCGCGCTTTCGACAAGAACAACGACGTCCACCTGAGCTTCATGTCGGACCAGTTGACCCAGCGCGCCCGTGACTTCATCGCCAATCAGCGGAAGGTGACCGTCAATTGGGTTTCCCCCAGCTTCGGCTACCTTGCAATCATCAACGACCTGGCGAATGCGAAGACTCCCGGTAACGTCGCCAACCTGCTGACGAAGCACTCCAGCCCGCCCGGCAACCTGGCCGCCGCCTTGTCCGACCTGCAGATGGGCATCAACCGCGACACCCCGCTGCCGGGCACCATCACCGCGCGCAATAAGAACGCCTGAACATGACGGGCCTCCGGACGCATTGGACGGAGGGGTCATCCGCGGAGTAAACGACGCCCATGGCGCCGGAGCCGAGGCGCTCGCGCACCACATAGCGGGAGACGGAAGAGCCGGAGGCCAGCAGCGGCGGGGAGAGCGCGTCGGCGAGGGCCTCTGAGGGGCTGACGAGAGCCGTCGGAGCGCCATCACCCGCGGCCAGCACCCACTGGCAGTCCGGACAGCGCTCCACATGCGCCAGGACGTCACCTCTGCGCTCTTCGGAGAGCACTCCCGCCAGGAAGTCGCTCAGCGTCGTTTCTTGGGGGCACGTTTTCATGGGGTGAGTTTTCACGAGGCAGAGAGGGGTGGTCACGCGAGCGACCGAAGATTTTTTGGGACGCACGTCGGGTCCTTCCCTCTTTTACCTCCGAATGCTCTGGGGCGGCTCTTGCCTGGCTGCCTCACGTACGAATTGGAGATGCGCCTACCTGAATTTTTGAATTCAGCTGATAACCCTCGCCCTGCTCCCGTACAGGCCAGGCACGCATCGCCCTCCGGGCCCCCTGCGCGCTTGGTTGATGAGTATTGGCTTGGCGAGCCATTCCTGTCTTGGAAATAAATCAGCTGGGGTATGCAACTCTTTGTTCGTGAGGCCGATAAATAGAGCAGTTGTCAGTCATTTTTGTCTCACTCTCACTTTTGGAGATTCTCATGGACCGCCTCATCAAGGCAGGTGACACGCTGTCTCGCATTGCGATGAACAACGGGACCAGCGTCAGAACGCTGATGAAGATGAACCCGCAAATCACAGATGCGAACCACATCGTGGCGGGCAAGACGCTGCATCTTCCTGGCGATTCGGATGGGTTCGATGACCTGCCCAACAGGAGCGCGAAGGGTGCCAGGACGGACGGCGCTGGCGGTTCCAGCTCCGGGAGCGACGACACCTACACCCCGGCCGCCGCGAAGAAGGGCGGCAAGTCGGGCCCGGTGCGCGACGACGACGGCCGCGAGTTCCCGACCTCCGAGGACGGAACGCCGCTGTACCGTCAGGGCGACAAGGCGTGGGGCTCGCGCACCCTGGGTCATGACGACAGCCTGGCTTCCGCGGGCTGCGCCATGACGGCTACCGCCATGGCCATCAGCAAGATTTCCGGTAAGGTCATCAACCCTGGCGAGCTGGATAAGTACCTGGACACGCACAATGGCTATTCGGGGGACGGCCTCAAGTGGGATGTGGCCGCGAATGCCGCGAAACTGGGGGCCAAGCAGATGCCCTGGAGTCTCGGCAACGTCAACAAGCAGATCGACGCGGGCCGCCCGGTGGTTGTAGGCGTGAACTACAAGGCGGGTAACGGTGGAGGCGGCAACGGCACGGACCACTGGATTACCATCACCGGCCGCGGCAAGCAGAACGGCAAGCCTGTCTACTACGCCAATGATCCGGCCACTGGGAAGCAGATCACGCTGGGGGTGGACGGCAATCGGCTGAGGGGGGGCCCCAAGGACTACAAGACGACGGGCCTGCTGTGGACGTTCTCCGGCGGCAACCCGAAGTCCAACAAGCCGGAGCAGACAGCCGACGCGGGGGGCACGGGTGGCACGAAGTCGTCGAAGGGGCCGGACGGCTCCAGTCCGGTGAAGGGCAACAACAACCTGAGTGGCTTCTCGTCCAACAAGTACGACAACATCATCAACGAGATGTCGAAGAAGTACAAAGTGCCCGCACGCCTCATCAAGGCGGTCATCCAGGCGGAGTCGTCGTTCAACCCGAACGCTACTTCATCGGCGGGCGCCAAGGGGTTGATGCAGCTCATGCCAGCCACTGCGCAGGGGCTGGGCGTCAAAGACCGCTCGGATCCCCGCCAGAGCATCGAGGGTGGCACCAAATACCTGTCTCAGATGCTCAAGCGCTACAAGGGCAATGAGCGCCTGGCGCTGGCCGCTTACAACGCGGGCCCGGGCAACGTGAAGGATCACGTGCCTCAGAACGGGCGGACCCCGGCCTACGTGAAGAAGATCATGGACTGGTACAACGGTGCGGGCCCGGCGGCGGCGTAGTCTCCAGATTCTTGACCGCGGGCCCGCGCGTCGAAGGGCCGCACCCCGTACAGCGCCTCGTGCAGCGTCACGCAGAAGCTGAACTGGTCCCCGCGCGCATCCACCTCTCGGCCCATATGGGGGTGCGCCAGCCGCGCCATCGCCTGGGCCTCGCGCACCAGCCGTGCCCGTTCCTTCTCTCCGCCCATTCCCGGCCACAGGAGTTTCAGCGCCACCGTGCGCCCCAGCATCGGATCTCTCGCCGCGTACACCACCCCCATCCCTCCTTGCCCCAGCCGGCCCTCGAGGAGGTAGCGGCCCAGCCGATGGCCCGTTCAACACGGAGGTTTCCTGGGGGCTGAACGGGGAAGGGGTGGTCTTGAGGACACATTTTCATGGGGTGAGATTCCGCAGGGAGTCTTTGTTTTCCAGTGTGGCGGATGCAGGGCACGGTGGCCGCGCGAGCGACCGAAAGATTTTTTGGGACGCCGGCCGGGTCATTCCCTCTTTTCCCCCCGAAAGCACAGCTTCGAGTCATCCCGCTTCATCCACTCTTTGTCGGACCCTTTTATGTCCTCTCCACCTGTCTGTGACACAGGCGTAAGCGCGGAACCGCAAGCAAAGAAGGCCGCTGAGGACAAGGCGAAGGCGGTGTCCCTTTGCACCGCGGCGCAGATCGCGTCGCGAAAAGCCCGTGCGGACTGGACGAGGCTCCAGCGAATCCAGATCGTCCATGGTATCGCCAAGAAGAGGATGGCCGCCGCCGAGAGAGAGCTCGAAAGCTCCAGGAAGATGCATCAGGCGTTGGTCGACTCGCTGAATCCACCAGCGAATTGCCACCCAGGCTCCAGCGAGTCACTCGTGGCGGCGAAGGCGAAGGTTGAGCGCGACGAAGCGGCGTTGAGGAAAGCGACTGTCGTGGTCAACGAGACCGCGCATTCCGTGGCGAATGCGGAGGTCACCGCTTCGAACTCCAAGGCGAAAGCCACTGGCGCCGCGGAAAGAGCGCTCCAGGCCCAAAAGGCAGCCAACGTCAGTGCGAAGGAGGCGGGCCTGGCCGAGCCCTTCCCCAAGGCGAACGAGGTCGGTGGCACCTGGATTCGATTGGAATGAGGAGCGGGACGATGGGGACACAGCAAGGTTCCAATGCCACTATCAGCCGCGTGCGCGTGGGTACCATCAACCACGTCCGCATCGCTGGCATCATCGATGAGACATTCCCGCTGACGTCCTCGTCGCCAGACCTCGGTGGGCTCATCATCGTCGATCTCGGCCGGGTGGAGCGCATCAGCTCCTTCGGCGTGCGGCGGTGGAGCGAGTTCGTCAGCAAGCTGCCTCCCGAGGGCCTTTCGCTCCACGTGGTCAACGCGCCACCGGTGATGGTGGACCAGCTCAACATGGTGGAGGGCTTCGCCGGCGTGTCGCGGGTGTTGTCGGTGCTGGCACCCTACACGTGCCGCGCCTGTGGCGAGGACCGGCTGCGCCTGGTGGACCTGCAGGCGGAGGCGCTCCTCCTCGCCGAGGGCCGCGCCCCCGAGCACTCCTGCCCGGTGTGCGCTGGCAAGCTGGAGTTCGCGGAGCTGCCGAGCGAGTTCTTCGACTATGCCCGGCGCCAGCAGCTCGGCACGGTGGACCCGGTGGTGATACGCTACCTGCGAGCCACCACGCCCAGCGCGCCCAGCCCGCTCACCGCGCACCTGAAGATCGTCCAGGACGACATCACGTACATCACCCTCGCCAGCGAGCTGAAGGGGAGCTTGAACGTGCGCCGGCTGGCCTCGGGACTGGAGGGGCGCGTCGCCTTCGACTTCTCGCACGTCACCCGGGTGGAACCGGAGGCCATCCCCAAGCTGGAGCAGGTGCTGAGCACGGGGGCGCAGGGCGCCAAGGTGGTGCTGTGCCGGGTCCCTCCGCCGGTGCTCAGTGCGCTGGCGCGCTTCTCCCAACAGCTCACCGCGCAGCTGGGGACGTTGTGGCTGCCGTGCGAGTGCCGCAACTGCGGCCACCAACACCACCAGCGAGTCCTGGCTTCCGAGTACCTGGCCAGGCTGCGTGCCAAGGCCAGCCCGGAGCGCGAGTGCCCCATCTGTGGAGGGGTCGCGCGTTTGCCTTCCATTCCCCAACTGGTGTCGCTGCTCAGCCGCTCGTCGCTGGTGAAGCAGCCGCTAAAGGACATGGAGGCGCTCGAGGCGCGGGCCCTCAGTCAATACCTGTTCGGCTCCACGAACCCGGACCCGAACGTCAAAGCCAGCAGCGCGGACATCGGCAGCTCCATCAGCGCGACCCAGTTGCAGCTCATCCGCAAGCTGGGGCAGGGCGGCATGGCCGAGGTGTTCCTCGCCAAGCGGATGGGTGTGAAGGGGTTCGAGAAGTTCGTGGTGATGAAGAAGATCCTCCCGCAGTTCGCGAAGAATACGGAGTTCGTCGACATGCTCTTCGCCGAGGCGCGGGCCAACGCGCGCCTCACGCACCCCAACGTCGTGCAGACGTTCGACGTGGGCATGAACGACGGCGTGGCGTACATCCTCATGGAGTACGTGCGCGGCCCGGATCTCAAGAGGCTGATGATCGAACTGCGGCGCAAGGGGCTCACCCTGCCTCTCGAGCATGCGCTGCGCATCGTCGCCGAAACGGCCGCGGGCCTGCACTACGCGCACAGCTACGTGGACCCGGCCGGCGTGCCCCACCCAGTGGTGCACCGCGACGTGAGTCCCCACAACATCTTCATCTCGCTCGACGGCGCCATCAAGCTGGGTGACTTCGGCATCGCCAAGGCGCAGGGAGAGGAAAACACCCAGGCGGGCGTGCTGAAGGGGAAGATCTCCTACCTCTCCCCTGAGGCCGCGGTGTGCCGCCCCCTGGACGCGCGCAACGACGTGTTCGCCCTGGGCGTGGTGCTCTTCGAGTTGCTCACCGGCCAGCTGCCCTTCAAGCGCGACCACGACGCGGCCACGCTCAAAGCCATCGTGCGTGAGCCCGCGCCCGTGCCGTCGCAGCTCATGCCGAACATTCCCCAGGACGTGTCGGCTCTCATCCTGCGTGCCCTGGTGAAGGACCCGGCGCGCCGCACGCCGTCCGCCGCGGCCCTGCGTGAGGAGATCGAGGCGGTGATGGCTCGCCACCGGCTCAACTCGTCGCCGGCGGCGGTGGCTCAGTTCTTCAAGGACATGCTGGGTGCGCAGCTCGCTGAGTTCGGACCCACCCAGAATGGCCCACAGCCCCGCACGCGCTCCGGGGCGGTGGCAGTGCCGCGTCCTCCCCCTCCGCCTCCCGAGGCGGTTGGCTCGGACGAGCGCACCGAGGTTTGCCGTAGGCCCTTGCCTCCCAATCCTCCGACGCAGAAGGCCGTGGCTTCAACGCCTGTGGCCCCGGTGGCGGTCATGGCCGCGATGAAACCCGTTGCTCCCTGGTCCTTGCCGCTCAAGTGGGTCGTCAGGGGCATCGTCGGGCTCCTGACCGTCGGTGGGGCCGGGGTGGTGATTCCTAAGTTGCTCTCGGGAGGCGTTGGGGGGAGCGGGGATGAGGCGCGTGATGCGGAGCGTGGGCAGCATGCGACTGTACGCATTCACCGTCGCCTCCAACCTTTTCCTCCCATGGATGGGACGGAGTGATTGTTCGTCTGGTTTTGGGGCCGCGAATCCGAATCAAAAAAACCAGCAGGGTGCGCAACTCTTTAAATGCAGACACGAGAATGAATACATCAATCTCACCTGAAAGAGGAGCACGCCATGCCGGATTCCATCAAGCCTTCCATGTTCAACGCCTTCTCCACCACCGCCCTCAGGCAGCCTTCTATTCCTATCAATACGAGCGATGTCTCTGCTGGAGGGGGAGCCCAGCCCTCCGTGTCCCCCCTGGCCAACAACTGGATGCGTGACTCGTTCGTCGGGAGCCGTGAGCTGAAGTCCAACGATGTACGGCTCGGCGGGTGCTTCCCCATGACTGACAAGGTTTCACAGGCCGGCGGCATGGAGAACAACGCGGAGCTCTTGAAGGACGCCATCAAGGAGTTCATGGCTCTCCTCGAGAAGCTCATGTCCGGCATGGAAGGCGAGATGCCACAAGGCATGGAGGGTGCTTCGCCCGAGGGCGAGGACATGGCCCTGGAGGGCGATGCCACTTCCGTCGAGGGCATGGATGCCACCGGAGCGCCAATCCAGATGGGTGGCGGCACGGAGAGCCCCTCGAGCGTCGAGGGCTCCGGCCCTCAGAGCGAGAAGGGCGAGAAGGCTGCGAAGAGCTCCGGGAGCACCGCCAAGGCCAAGAAGGCCCAGTCTGCTCAGGACGGCGGCGAGGGGAAGATCAAGAGCTCGGATGTGATGAAGCGGGCGAAGACGGAGGGCGAGGAGATCAACCGGACCGGCGGTTACCAATTCGATGGGAAGAACGACTGCTACGGCTTCGTGCGGAGGGTGTGGGATCCCATCCTCAAGGCGCAGGGCAAGTCCGGCCTGCCGGTGAACGACTTGGGCAGCAAGAACTGGGAGCGCATCGACTGGGACAAGCTCAAGCCGGGCGCCGTCCTCTCCACCCACCAGGGCCATGCCTGGGGCAAGAAGTGGCACGGCGCCCTGTACGCCGGGAAGATGAACGGGAAGCACTACATCTACGACAACTCGAGAAGCAATGACGCCAAGCTCCGCCCGCTGCCCAGCCCGGACTACTTCAAGTATGTCCACACCCCGACGCTGAAGATGCTGAACGGCAAGGCCTGAGCAAGGCGGGGCAGTTCGTTGAGACGGACTGCCAGCCCTTCATCGCATCTGTTCATCAGGAGCTGGGCAGGTGATGTGCGCCTGCCCAGCTCCGCGGGTGAAGAAGCCAGGGGTCGTACAGGGCACTGCCCAGCAAGGGTCGAAGGAGAGCAACCGGTGAGAATGTCTGTGAACGTGCTCGTGCTCAGTGGGATGCGGCTCACGATGGTGCTGGTGGGCTGTCTCTTGCTCATGCCCTGGAGCGCGCACGCGCGGGGCAGCGTGCGGGACTATATCCTTGCAGCACGAAGCCTCTACGAGGATCTCGAATACGAGAATGCCCTGGAGCAGCTCTCCCGTGCCAGACCCTTCTCCACCGGTTCGGCGGACGAGGCGCTCCTCTCGCTCTACGAGGGCTGCATCCTGGCGGACCTCGGCAAGCAGGAGGCGTCCAGCGCGGCCTTCAAGACGGCCCTCTATCTCCAGCCGGACGCGATGCTGCCCATGAAGGTTTCGCCCAAGGTGGTGCGGCGGTTCGAGTCCTTGCGCGCTCAGGTGAAGCGCAGTCTGGCGAAGCGGGGGGACGTACCGCGCCGAGAGGCCGAGGCGCGGCCTGTGCCACCGGTCGTGCCTGCTCCCTCGCCTCAGGTCATGCAAGCCTCTTCGGCTGCGCCCGTCTCGCTCGCTGTGCCCGTCGCGGAGGTGTCTGGGGTTGGCGGCATGCGAGGCCGTGCGTGGCTGCCCGCGAGCGTGGGCGGGGTGTTGCTGGTGGGCAGCGGCGTATCGTACGCGCTGGCTCTTCACGAGCGCTCCAGGCTTCGAGGGGAAGGGCCGCCCTTCGCCTCGCTCCAGGACGCGGAGCGCAGCGCCGCGCGCGGACGGACGTACCAATCGGTGAGTTGGGGCCTCATGGGGGCCGGGGTGGTGGGACTGGGTATCTCCGCGGGGATGTATTTGTTGGGAAGGCCCGAGGAGCCAGGGAAGGTGGGGCTCAGCGTGAGTACGGATGGAACCTCTGCCTTCCTGTCTGGGAGATGGCCGTGAAGACGTCTTCTTGTTTTCTCCTGTCGTTGGGTGCGCTGTCGGTCTTCCTCTCTTCCGGATGCATTGATTTCGGCAAGGAGCTGGAAGACCATCTCCTGCGCAACTCGATGCAATGCGAAGGGCGAGCGGACGGGGACCCTTCCAAGACACCGTCTTTCCGCGAAGTGCCCGGGTCTTCGCTCTATGTGGAGAGTGGAGGCCGGCTGGCCTTCCAGGTCACCGCGGAGGACCCACGGGGATGCGAACTTCGCTTCTCGTGGTCCGCGAGTGTCGGCACGTTGGACTTCGTGCAAGAGACCGCCACCACGAGCGAGGCCCGCTGGACGGCCCCTGCGTGTCTGGGACCGGGAGAGACCGCGTCCTTCACGGCCACCGTGAGCAATGGATTGGACTTGTCGGTCACCACCCGCTTCTCTGCCGTGGGCATTCCGGACTGCCCGAGCTGGTCTTCCACAGGCGAGTTGGGCGAACTCCGCGATGGCCACGCGGCGACGCTGCTGCCGTCGGGCAAGGTCCTGGTGGTGGGTGGCGACATCGACTCCGCGGTCACCAACAAGGCGGAGCTGTATGATCCAACGACAGATGCCTGGGTGCTCGTCAGTCCCATGAATAGGGGCCGCGCTGGTCACACGGCGACGCTGTTGCCGTCGGGCAAGGTCCTGGTGGTGGGCGGGTCTGTAGTACAGCTGGACGACGCTATTGCCAAGGCGGAACTGTACGATCCGAAGACGAACACCTGGACTTCCTCTAGCTTATGGTCCACGGGCCGCGAGAACCACACGGCGACGCTGCTGCCGTCGGGCAAGGTCCTGGTGGTGGGCGGCACGGACAGCGGGGGGTATGCCCTTGATCCAGAGCTGTACGACCCAGCGACGGACACCTGGTCCTTCGCTGCCAGTTCGGAGACAACCCGCTATTACCGCTACCATGGGCATACGGCCACACTGCTGACGTCCGGCAAGGTGCTGGTGACGGGCGGAACGGCGTATAACGATGGCGAGTACTCCGCCCATGCGGAGTTGTACGACCCGGCGACGAACACCTGGACGCCCACCCAAAACATGAATGCGAGGCGCAGGTTCCATACGGCGACGCTGCTGCCGTCGGGCAATGTGCTGGTGACGGGCGGCGAAGGGCCCGACGCGATCCTCACCACCGCGGAGTTGTTCGATCCGGCGAAGGGGACCTGGACGCCGTCCACCTCGCTCCTCTCAGTGAGCCGCATGCACCATGAAGCCACGCTGCTGCCCTCGGGCAGGGTGCTGGTGACGGGCGGGGAAAACGAGCATGAGTACCCTGCCGTGGCGGAGGTGTATGACCCTGTAACGGACACCTGGGCTTCCTCCGGCAGCATGTCCGGAGGCCGCGTTGAGCACACGGCGACGTTGCTGTCGTCGGGCAAGGTGCTGGTCGTGGGTGGCTACAGTCCTGGGTGGGATCTCCTCTCGGCGGAGGTGTACGACCCGGGCGCTGGCACCTGGGTCTCGACCAGCGGCATGTCCGCGTCTCGTCGTGACCACACGGCAACGCTGCTGACCTCGGGCAAGGTGCTGGTGGCGGGCGGCGGCGGAGGTTCCTCCACGGCGGAGGTATACGACCCAGGTGCTGGCACCTGGGAGCGGGTCGGCAGAGCCATGACGGAGAGTCGCACTGGCCACACGGCGACGCTGCTCCCGTCGGGCGAAGTGCTGGTGACGGGAGGCTTCGACCCCCAGGCGAACTCCTTGGGGACCGCGGAGCTGTATGAGCCGGTTGCGAGCACCTGGACGTCCACCGGCAGCTTCGGCGGCATGGTCGGCCGCTATTTCCACACGGCGACGCTGCTGCCATCAGGCAAGGTGCTGGTGACGGGCGGTATCGACAACCAACGTGGATCCCTCGCCACCGCGGAGCTGTACGACCCGGCGACGGGCACCTGGACGGTCACCGGTCAAATGACCACGGCCCGTCATTCCCACACGGCGACGCTGCTGCCGTCGGGCAAGGTGCTGGTAACGGGCGGCGTGGACCTGGGAAAGGCCGGGTCTCCCGACAGGGCGGAGGAGTACGATCCGGCGACGGGCACCTGGACGGTCACCGGCCGAATGGCCACGAACCGGAAGGACCACACGGCGACGCTGCTGCCGTCAGGCAAGGTGCTGGTGACGGGGGGCGAGGGGAGTGAAACGTCTTCCGTCACGGCGGAGGTCTACGAGTCGGCAACGGGGACCTGGACGTCCGCCGGACGCCTGACCCGGGGTCGCAGCGCTCATACGGCCACGTTGCTCCCGTCGGGCAAGGTGCTGGTGGTGGGCGGCCTCAATAGCCAGATGTCGTTCAGCCCGGCGGAGCTCTATGATCCGGCGACAGGCGCCTGGACCGCCACCCTCAGCCAACCCATGGAGCGCCAATCCCATACGGCCACGTTGCTGCCATCGGGCAAGGTCCTGGTGTCGGGAGGCATCCCTTCGGATAAGCACCGCTCCACGGCCGAGGTGTACACCCCCTGAGCGTGGAGCTACGGCAGCCCTCGTTCGCGGACCTCGACCGCGGAAAAAAAAGACGCCGGAGCGCTCTGGGGGTCGCTCCGGCGTCAGGACTTCGAGACGTCAGGACTTCTCAGACGTGAATCACAGGCCGCGGTACTGGGCGACCAGCGCGTCCATGCGATCAGACTGGCCCGCGGAGAACGTGTTCATGCACGAGTCGTCGGTGTAATCCATGAAGTTGGTGACGGGATCCAGGCCGGCGGTGGAGCAGGTGTCGCGGCCAACCGGGCAGCCGTAGGCGGCGGAAGCCTCGGCCGGGGTGTCGCTCACGTAGTCGCCCGAGGCGGTGCAGCCGCCCTGGAACGTGTGGTACAGGCCCAGCCAGTGGCCCGCCTCGTGGGTGAGCGTGTCACCCTCGTTGTACGGGGCCGCGGTGCCGCCGGGCAGCGAGCTGTAGAGGACGACCACGCCGTCGTTGGTGGGGTTGGAGGTGTAGCTGGAGGGGAACGTCGCCCAGCCGAGCAGGCCCTGGCCCATGTTGTTGGAGTAGATGTTGAGGTCGCCCGCGCCGCCCTTGCGCAGCGCCGTCTTCATCTTCTTCTCACAGGCGCCGCCGCTGCAGGTGTACCACTGGGAGTTGGTGGTGCGATCCGTGCCCACCAGGGTGAACTTGAACGGCGTGTTGCTGTACGCCGCGTTCAGCACGGAGATCTGGCTGGCGATCTGCGCGTCCGTGATGTTGCCCTGGCTGGTGCTCGTGCCGTTGTTGATGACGTGCCAGTAGACGTTCACGTTCACCGAGCCGTTGGCGCGAGCCTGCGTGCGCGTACGGCCGCTGATCGCCATTTCCACCGTGGCCTTTTCGGCCTCCGAGAGGTCCTCCGTAGCGCAGCCACTCTTCACCACCTGCTGCGTGGGCTGCTGCTCCTCGGCCGGCTGCTGCTCGGCGTTGTTGCAACCCGTCAGCGCCATGACAGCGCCGAGCACCACCGCGAACTTGCCACTCGAGACAACGCTACGGGACATTTCCAACTCCTCAGGAAAAGTTGGTCTAACTTATATCCCAAGGATTTGAGACTCACAAGGGGAGAAATGCATTTTCTGGAAGATTCCAGTTACACGGACGTGGGGGAGTCTCGGAGAGTCCAGAAAAAGCAAAACGCCGGAGCGCGAAGGGCGCTCCGGCGTCGGGATGTCGGAATCCGTGTGAATCCCGCCGGGGATGGTCAGTGGACGATGGCCTGCCGGGCCGGGGGCGCCACCAGCAGCGAGAGGTTCTCGAAGGCCTCGATGTTCTGCCGGATGTAGGCGCGCTTGATCTTGCCGCTGGTCGTCTTGGGGACGGTGTGGGGGGCGACGGGGATGACGCGGTTGGGGCGCACGCCGGAGCCCTGGTAGACCATCTCTTCCACGTGCTTGCACAGCTGGCGCAGCGCGTCGGCCTTGGTCTCGGTCGTCTCGCAGACGATGACGATGTCCTCGGTGCCCGTCTGGAGGTTGTTGACGCCCACGGCGGCCACGCAGCCCACCCGGATGCCGGCCACCTGGGAGGCGGCGTTCTCCATGGTGTACGGGTGGTGGTTCTCCCCCGCCTTGATGATGAGATCCTTGCTGCGCCCGCAGATGAAGAGCTCGCCGTCGGCCACGTAGCCCAGGTCCCCGGTGTACAGCCAGCCGTCGCGCAGCACGGCCTCGGTGGCCTCGGGGTTCTTGAAGTAGCCGCTGAAGAGGGACGTGCCCCGCAGGAGGATTTCACCCTCCTGGCGCTCGCTCACCGGACGGCCCTCGTCGTCGACGATGCGCAGCTCGATGCCATTCAGCATCCGGCCCACGCTGAGCACGGTGAAGGCGTCCGGGCCTCTGCCGTCGGGGTGGGGCTCGGCCCGCCGCCGCGAGGCCAGCGCGGAGCGGGAGAGCGTCTCCATGCGCAGGGGCTCGTTCCGGGCCCGCGAGGACACGCCCACCACCATCTCCGCCATGCCGTACGAGGGCAGCCACGCGTCCTGCTCGAAGCCACAGGGCTGGAAGCGCTCGGTGAACTGGCGCACGTTGTCCGCGTGGATGAACTCCGCGGCGTTGTAGGCCCGCTCCCACGCGCTCAGGTCCAGGCCCTCCAGCTCCGCGTCCTTGATGCGCTTGACGCACAGCTGGTAGGCGAAGTTGGGCGCGAAGCACGAGGTGGCGCGGAAGTAGTGCATGGCCCACAGCCAGCGCGAGGGCTTGAGCAGGAAGCCGAAGGGCGGAATGAGCGCCGTGGGCAGGCCGTGCACGAAGGAGGACAGGGTGGAGGCCACCAGTCCCATGTCGTGGTAGAGCGGCAGCCAGCACACCATCAGGTCATCCGAGTCCCACTGGCCACCCTCGCCAATGGCCGCGCAGTTGGCCATGAGCGCCCGGTGGGAGATTTGAACGCCCTTGGGCGCGTCCGTGGTGCCCGAGGTGAACTGGATGAAGGCCACCTGCTCCGCGTCGACGGTGGGGGGCTCGAAGGACTCGGCGTCCGCCACCAGGTCCTTCGGGGTGGCCACGAAGGGGGCCTCATGGCCCGGCTCGGGCTGGTAGTCCAGGAGGGCCTCGTGCGCCAGGTCCACGAAGTCCGGGTCAATCAGCATGGCCCGGGCGTTCAAGAGCCGCAGCTTCACGCGCAGCCGCTCGCCCCAGGACTGCACGGAGACCTTCGAGGAGGGCAGCTCGATGAGGCAGGGCGTGGCGCCCACCAGGCCGCAGGCGAAGAAGCACTCGAGGAACTCGGGGCTGGTGTCGAAGGAGAGCACCACCATGTCGCCCGGCTTCACGCCGCGCGCGCGCAGGTTGGAGCCCAGGCGCATGGCGTTGTGGTGCAGGTCCCCCGCGGTGAGGACGCTGAGCCGGTCCTCCAGGTCCACGAAGTAGAAGAGGGGCTGCGAGGGGCGAGTGCGTCCCCAGTGCACCACGGCCTCGGCCAGCGTCTGCACGGGGGCCGGGGTGGCGCGGGTGGGGGCCCGCTGGGGAATGTCTCGGGTGGGGTGACGCCCCACGCCGGGGCCGAGTTGGACGTGTCCCGTCTGTCGCCGCAGGGGCGCCTGGCTCATCGGTGTGTGTCCTCGGTGTAGGAACGGCTCAGAACCGGACCAGCATGCCCTCGACGGTGAGGCCGGGGCCGAAACCCATCATCACGCCGTACTCGCCCCGCTTGGGCTTGTCCGTCTTCAAGACCTCTTCGAGCACCAGCATCACGGTGACGGCGCCGCAGTTGCCGTACTCGCTCAGCACATGCCAGCTGGCGCGCATCCGCTCCTTGGTCAGCTTGAGCTGCCTGGCCAGCGCCTCGAGAATCTTGGGCCCGCCCGGGTGGATGAGCCAGTGCTGGATGTCGCCAGCGGTCAGCTTCTCCGGACCGAGCAGCTTCTCCAGGAAGGCGTCCACGTGCTCGCCGAGCACGAAGGGCACATAGGGCGACAGGGTCATGCGGAACCCGTCGTTGTGCATGTGCCAACCCATCAGCTCGTGGGTTTCGTAGAGCTGCTCGGTGTGGGAGCGGATGAACTGGACGCCCTCTCCATCCGGGGCGCTGCCGATTACCGCTGTGCACGTGGCATCCCCGAAGAGGCCATGGATGACGGCCTGCTCCGGGTCCGGCGTGGGGTGGTAGTGCAGGGAGGCGTACTCGGAGGCGTTGGCGATGACGTACTCGTCGGGGCGCGCGGCGATGCTGTCCATGGCCACCCGCAGCGTGGGGAAGGCGGCGAAGCAGCCCATGTGGCCCACGAAGGTGCGGCGGATGCTGGAGCGCAGCCCGAGCTTCTTCGCGATGAAGAGATCCAACCCGGGTCCCGAGTAGCCCGAGTTGGTGGTCATGGTGAAGGCGCCCACGCGGGTGCGATCCAACTGCCCGAGGGCCTTCTCCACGGACTGGCCCGTCACCTGGAGTCCCACGCGCTCGTAGACGCGCACGCGGTCACCCACGCCGAGGTTGCCGTTCCTGAGCTCCACGCGCGGATCCCACGCGAAGAACCTCCGGCGCACACCCGTGTTCTTGATGATGCGCTCGGCGTTGCGGATGTCTTTGTACCAGTGCTTGAACAGGTCCTCGTAGATCTCATCCTGGGTGATGGCCAGGGGAGGGAAGGCCGAGGCAATGGACAGCAGGGTAGGACGGCGGGGTGCTGCGAGCGTCATGCCGCCTCCACGTCGAGCTCACCTTGCTCGGCGGGGGAGATGTCGACGGCCTGCGTCTGGGAGGTGCTCGCGGAGGGGCTCTGCGACAGGCGTTCATCGATGAAGTCCACCAGGCTGCCCACGGTGTCGTGACCGCGACGCGAGGCCTTGATGTACCAGGGGGTGAACTCGATATCGGCGACTTCGTCCTTGAGCCGGGAGATCATCGACTCGAGGTGGAAGGAATCCATTCCCAAATCATACGTCATCGAGGCGAATTCGCTCACGTCGTCCGGGAACAGGCCACTGTTGGTGGACAGGATGATGTTGCGGACGTGATCGAGAATCTCCTGCCGGTGCATATGGACCTCCCGCCTCGGGCGAGTCAGCGCGTGGTGGCCCCCCCTTGCAGCAATGACAGAATATTACAAGTACGGGGCATGCCCGGTCAATCAGGAAAATCCCTCTAGAACCGCAATGTGGGATTAACGCGGAGTGTCACCTACATGGCATTTCATCCGCGCTTCCGAGGGAGGGGGGTTCCCCGGCCGGGCAGAAAGCATCGTGTGCACCCGCTGAGAAATTGGAAAGCCCGGAAAGACCTGCCCAGTGGGAGGAGCCTTCCATTGACTACTCGACGTGGTACTGGCCGGCAACCTGGCTGACCTGGCCGGAGACCTTCTGGAGGGTTTCGGCCGCCTCCTGGGTGGACTCCAGCCGCTCCATGGCCTGATCCATGCTGCGCGACAGGTCGGCGATGGCGTTGAAGATTTGAGCGAAGCCGGCGTTCTGCTGGCTCACGGCGGAGGTGATTTGAGACACGGCCGCGGAGCTCTCGTTCACCATCAGCGAGAGCTGGCGAAGGCTGTCACCGGACGTCTTCACCTTGCCGAGGCCACCTTCCACCTGGGCGGCGCCCACGTCTGTCATTGCAACGGCGTCACCGATGGCATTGCCCACCTCGTCGAGGATGGTGCTGATGCGGGTGGTGGCGCGGATGGACTGATCGGCCAGCAAGCGGATTTCACGGGCCACGACGGCGAAGCCCTTGCCGTGCTCACCCGAGCGCACCGCCTCGATGGCGGCGTTGAGCGCGAGCATGTTGGACTGGTCGGCCAGGTCCTTCACCGTCTGGGTGATTTCACCAATCTGCACGGCGCTGGCCTGCAGGCGCTCCATCTTGCCGCGGATGGCGAACACCGAGTCGCGGATGGCGCTGAAGCCCGCGATGGTCTGCTCAATGGCCTGGGTGCCGGCGCGGCTGAGCTCCTCGGCGTGACGCACCACGTGCAGCACCTCGCGAGCGCGGTGCGCGGTGAGGTCGGAGGTCTGTTTAATCTCCTGCGCGGTGACGTTGGTCTCCTGGATGGCGGTGGCCTGGGTGATGAGGGCGCGGCGCTGGTCGTCGTTGGCGTGGCGCAGGGTGGCGCCGGCCTGGACGAGCTGGGCGGCCGACTGCTGGAGCGTGCGGGGCAGGGCGCTCAGCTGCAGGACGACGGCGTTGAGGCCAAAGGCCAGGTCGCCAATCTCGTCGGTGGACACCCACTGGGGCGGGCGCACCTTGCCCACGGAGAGGCCCTCAATGGCCTGGAGCACCGCGAGCGAGCCCTGCTCCTGGCGGCGCGCCAGCATCCACGCGGAGACAGTGGCGAGGGTGAGCAGGAAGACGGCCAGCACGGCCACGGGGATGCTCAGCTCGGAGAGGAGCGAGGCGCCCAGCCCTTCGAGCATGAAGGCGGCCTGGTGCTGCCCGGCGGCCTGCAGATCCTCGATGTAGCGGCGCTGCACGTTGCCGGTCTGCACGGCCACGGTGAGGCCGCCCAGGACGATGAGCGACAGCACGCAGACGACGAAGGCATAGGGCAGGAACCAGGACTGGCGCACCCAGAAGAAGCCGCCGCCCACCACGCGCAGGTGGGGGTGACTCGCCTGCTCCTCGAGGGCCAGGGGCTGTATCCAACGCTCAATGACGATGCCGGCGGGAAAGGACAGCAGCAGGCTGAGCGACAGCGCGATGGCGGTGCCCCAGACCACCAGCCACAAGCTCTTGTCGAACCACAGGCAGACGCCGGTGCAGAAGAAGATGGCACCAAAGGCGTAGGAGCCCGGCAGCACGTAGAAGGCGATGCGCCAGGGCAGCTTCAGCAGGCGGCCCAACCGCAGGCCGGGGGGCTCGCCCGGAAGCGGCTGGATGGCGCTGTTGTGCAGGTAGTGGATGAGCAGCGGCGGGTAGAGCACGCCCCAGACGAGGATGGTGGGCGGCAGCAGCCAGAGGACGGATTGGGAGAGCTGGTCGCCCTGGAGCCCGAGCACCATCCCCACCAGGTAGGCCAGGAAGGGGGCCAGTGGCATCGCGCACGAGCGCAAGAGCGCATCGATGCGTCCGGGCAGGGAGCGGTGGCTGCTGCTCATCGGATTGGATAACGCCATGGTAGTGGCCCGGGGCGGAGCGGTAACGCCGGCGGTATACGTGGCCGCCCTGGGAGCCGACCACGCCTTCTGAATGCAACGCTATCACCTTTGTCCACCAGGGCGGGAAGGGGGCCGGAGTCACACCCGTGGCGTAGCCCACACATGGCGTGGAGTCTGGCTGCTCGGTAGCCCTCTGTGCGGACTCGGTCGCTTGCTTCGCGCGTCACAGCTTCATGCGTTTGAAGACGCGCTCGGGGATGCTGCGGATGGCGAACATGATGGGGCTCCAGAAGCCGGGCAGGTACACCTCGTCCTTGCGCGAGTCCGCCGCCCGGACGATGCCGCGCGCCACCTTGTCCGGCGTGGCGAAGAGCGCGTTCTTCTTCACGTCGGCCGTCATCGGCGTGTCCACGAAGCCCGGCTTCACCGTCACCACCGCCACGCCCGAGCGCGCCAGCCGGTTGCGCAGCCCCTGGAGGAACACGCTCAGGGCGCCCTTGGAGGCGCCGTACACGTAGTTGCTCTGCCGGCCCCGGTCTCCCGCCACCGAGGAGATGACCACCAGCGTCCCGGCCTTCTGCGCCTCGAAGCGGTTGGCCAGCGGCGTGAGCAGTGACACCGCGCTCAGGAAGTTCGTTCGCAGCACCTTCTCGGCCTCCGCGAAAGAGCGCTGCGCCGCTTCCTGGTTGCCGAGAATCCCGTGGGCGAGCAGGGCTCCGTCGAGCCCTCCGAGCGCCACCGTGGCGCGCTCCACCAGCGCCTCGTGCTGGGCGAGGTCGTCCAGGTCCAACGCCTCGGTCTCCACCTTGGAGGCGCCCCGCGTCCGGGCATCCTTCGCCACCGCATCCAGCCGCTCGGCGTTGCGGCCCACCAGGTACAGCGCTGCGCCCCGTGCGGCCAGCAGCCGCACCGTGGATTGGGCAATGGCGCTCGTGGCGCCGAGGACGAGGACCTTCTTCATCATGGGGGGGTGGTTTATCCCGCGCCGTTCACCCTGCGCCAGAACGATGAGGAGAACGCGGGATCTACGTACTTCGCGAAGCGCTCGCGCTCCGGGTAGTACGCCGCGAAGCTCTCCGGGCTCATCCGCGCATCCTTCGCGGGGTACACCCGCCCGCCCGCCTCGCGCGTCACCCGGTCCAGCTCCTCCACCAGCCGGTACGTCCGCTCTCCCCGGTTGGCGAAGTCCAGCGCCAGCGTCATGCCCCGCTTCGGGAAGCTCATCATCCCCGGCGAGGGCACGTCGCCGAACATCTTCAGCACCGTGAGGAAGCTCGGCATGCCGCTGCGCGCGCCCCGGTCGAGGATCTCCTTCAACGCCGCCGTGCCCGTGTCACTCGCCGGCACCACGCACTGGAACTGCAGGAAGCCCCGGCGCCCGTAGATGCGGTTCCACCGGTGCACCCCATCCAGTGGGTAGAAGAAAGGATCGTAGTGCACCAGCCCGGTCCGGTTGAGCCGCTGCCGGTGGTAGTAGAGCCAGTTGAAGGCCGCCACCGACAGCCGGTTGAGCGCGAAGCCCGGGAAGTCGAAGGGGACGGCCAGGCCGCTCCGGCGCGACAGGTGGCTCTTCGAGAGCGGCACCGCGTCGAACTGCGGCGGCGCGTGGTTGCCCCGGTAGAACAGGCCCTTGCCCAGGTTCCGGCCCCGCCCCAGGCTGTCCACCCAGGCCACGGTGAAGTCGTAGTCCTGCTCGGACTCCATCGCGAGCTTGAGGAAGTCATCCACGTTGGAGAGGGGAATCGTCTCCTGGTAGATGTACGGGTTGCTCATCCGCCGCAGCTGGATGTCCGCCCAGGTGATGAGCCCCGTCAGGCCGAGTCCGCCGATGGTGGCCTCGTACCAGTCCCGGTTCTGCTCCAGTGAGCACTCCCGCCGCGAGCCGTCCGAGCGCACCAGCTCGAAGCGCGGTACGTGCCGCCCGAAGGTGCCCGCCCGGTGGTGGTTCTTCCCGTGGACGTCGTTGGCGATGGCCCCGCCCACGCTCACGAACTTCGTCCCCGGCGTCACGGGGAGGAACCAGCCCTGCCATGACACCAGCCGGAGGATGGCGTCCAGCGTGACTCCCGACTCGCAGCGCAGCACACCCGTGGCCGGGTTGAAGTCGAGGAAGCGATCCAACCGCGTCGTCGTCAGCAGCGCGCCGCCCGCGTTGAGGCACGAGTCGCCGTAGCTCCGGCCTTGCCCGTACGGCAGCAGCGAGCCGCCTCCGGCGGGGAGCGGCAGAGGCTCCGTGGTCCACGTGACGGGGAGCTCCCGCTGCTCCGTCACGCGTGGGTACCTGCCCCAGGATTTCAGCTCCATCCCCACGTCCGTTACTCCCTCATGTCGCGGCCAGCAGTACGCCCGCGGCGATGAGCCCCACGGCGTAGCTGACCTTGTCCTTCAGCGCGAAGACGAGCGGGTCCTCGTTCACCTGGCCGCGGTGCGCCAGCAGCCAGACCCGTCCCACCCAGTACATCATCACCGGACACAGCAGCCACAGGCGCTCCGGGTGGAGGTAGAGCGCCGTCACTTCCTTGCTGGTGATGTAGAGCGCGAGCACCAGCACGGACAGGTAGCCGCTCGACACGCCGAGCATGGCCAGCTGCTCGTAGTCCCCCGCCACGTACCCGCGCCCCGGCGCCGCCGACTCGTTGGTCAGCCGCAGCCGCCGCACCTCGCTCAGCCGCTTCACCAGCGCGAGCGACAGGAAGAGGAACATGGAGAAGGTGAAGAGCCAGCTCGAGGTGGGCACGCCCACGGCCAGCGAGCCGCCGAAGATGCGCACCGTGTACAGGCCCGCCAGCACCAGCACGTCCAGCATCAGCACCTGCTTGAGGTACAGCGAATACGCCAGCGTAATCCCGTAGTAGGTGCCCAGCAGCGCCAGGAACTCGCGTGGCAGCAACAGCGCCACCGCCGCTCCGGCACCCAGCAACACGGGGGCCAGCCACAGCCCCGCGCGCACCGACAGGTCTCCCGCCGCGAAGGGCCGCTTGCGCTTGGTGGGGTGCTTGCGATCCGAGTCCAGGTCCAGCAAGTCGTTCAGCACGTACACGCTCGAGGCGCACAGGCTGAAGGAGATGAAGCCCAGCAGGGCCTGGAGCAGCAGCGACGCGTTGAGGGCCTTGTGCGCGGCGAGCAGGGGCACGAAGACGAGCACGTTCTTGGCCCACTGGTGCACTCGCAGTGCCTTGAGCAGCGTGCGCGGGAGCGACCGGGTGGGCGCGGAGCGGCGCACCTCCTCGCGAGGGCCGCTGAGGGGGTTGTCGCTCGTGTGGACCGCGTCGAAGAGGCCCAGGTGCGCGGCCACCGCCTCCGCCACCCGCCGAGCCGCCTCCGTGGCCAGCACCACCCGGCGACCACGGGCCCGCTCCTCGGACAGGCGCGACAGCAGCTCCTCGTCGTAGGGCAGCCGCGTCACATCCAGCTCCACCCGCCGAGCCACCTCCGCCCGCAGGAAAGCCGGGCCCCGCAGGCTCCACCCCACCACCGCCGGAGCCAGGTACGGTTGGCGCTTGAGCAACCGCAGCAGCCCTTCGTGCAGCGTGTCCGTGCGCGCCAGGACGCCATCCAACTCGACGGCGAGCGGCGTTGCTTGCTGCGACTCGGGTGGGGTGGGAGCGGTGGTCAACATGGGTGGCGGCGCCGCAGGGTAGCGCAGCGGGTACCTACCGCACCCTTTCTGTGTGAGGCCAGTGTCCAAGAACTCCCGGACAGCCAGGGGGCAGGCGAGCCCCGCTCACTCAGGGCGGGCAATGAGGAGCGTCTGCAGCGGCAGGTTGCGAACCGGCTTGCTGCTCTCAATGCGGAAGCCCGCGTCGTCCAGGAAGCCCTCCACCTCCGCGGGCGTGTAGGCGGCCGCTTTCGAGGTGAGGAAGTAGTGCAGTCCAATGAGCGGCGCGGCGCTCGGGGGCTTCTCCCGGTCCTCGCGCAGGTACTCCAGCACCGCCAACGTCCCCTTGTGCGTGAGCGCCGTGCGCACCCGGCGCAGCAGCGCCACGTTCTGCGCGGGCGTCAGGTGGTGCACCACCTGGAAGAGGAGCACCGCATCGTAGGGGCCTCCCAGCTCCGAGGTGAGGAGGTCTCCCTCCTTGTGGGTCACCAGGTGCGACAGGCCGGCGCGGGCGATGATCTCCCGCCCCACCTGCACACTCCCCGCCAGGTCCAGCACCGTGGCCTTCAGCCCTCGGTTCTGACGGCACAGCTCCGCCGCGTACCAGCCGTGCGCTCCCCCCAGGTCCAGCACATGCCGCGCTCCTCGGGGCAGGGGGATGGCGCGCACCACCTCAGGCGCCGACAGCCGCGCCATCTGGTGCATGGCATGGATGTAGGAGCGCCAGCGAGGGTCCTCCGGGGAGAAGTGGTGGATGTCCACCGCCTCTCCCGTGCGCACGGCCTCCTCCACGTGGCTCCACCACTCCCACTGGGTGTAGTTGAAGTCCAGGAAGCCCCCCACGTACTGAGAGGAGCGCGGGTCCAACCAGCGCCGGGCCCGGTCCGCCATCCGGTAGCGGCCCTTCTTGCGCTCTACCGCGTCACAGGCCTCCAGCGCCTCCAGCAGCGCGCGCGTGCCCTCCGGCGACAGCTGCAGCCGTGCCGCTAGCTCCTCCACCGTGGCCGAGCCGTCAGCGAGCGCCGAGAAAATCCCCAGCCGCTCTCCGGCCATCAGCGTGCGCGCCGCCATCATCCCGAAGAAGGCGTGCGCCAGCGGCTGGGGGGCCAGATTCAGCCAGTCCGCCACCCGCTCCAACAGGTTGTCTGCCTTGAGCCCAAGCCTCATCGTTCCTCCCGGCGACGCCGCCGGGCCGCCACCACCAGTCCCAGCCCCACCACCGCCAGTGTGTCCTCTGGACCAAGCAGGCAGCCTACGCGCTCGGCCTGACGCACGCCCGTATAGCGGCACGTGCCCTGAGAGCAGCTGAAGCGTGCCGCGCAGTCCCCGCTGGTGCGGCAGGCCCCGCCGGGCCGGCCGGTGGAGTCATCCCCCTCGGGGTTGTCACGATCCGCGCCCCCGTTGCCCACCGAGGCGTCCGGGACGTCGTACAGGATGCCCGAGTCCGGGAGGCCCCCGTCCTGGGCTCGGGCCGCCACTGGCAGGAGCAGGGCGAGGAAGAGGGTGAGGCGCGACAACATGCTACGGGTCGGGGAGGCGGTCTTCATGGAGCGCTTCCAACCTATCCGCCCGGCGGGCGGGATGCACCCATTGGGAAGACAAGCTCTTACGGAAGCTCGGGCTTTTGGTTAGGGTGGGCCCGCGATGGCTCCCCGAATCCTCGTGGTCGATGACAACCAGGAGCTGCTCTCCCTCCTCACCCAGCTTTTCGAAGATGCCGGTTACGAGGTGGTCGGAGCGAGCAAGGGCAAGCAGGCAGTCGAGGTCTCCCGGGCCCAGCCGCCCGCCGTGGCCGTGCTCGACATCCTGCTCCCCGACATGATGGGTTACCACCTGGCGGATGCGCTGCGGAAGGATCAGCCCCAGCTCCCCCTCATCTTCATCACCGGTGTCTTCAAGGGCGGCAAGCACGCCATGGAGGCTCGGCAGAAGTACGCGGCCGCCGGCTACTTCGAGAAGCCCTTCGAGGCCGCCAAGCTGCTGGAAGCGGTGCAGAAGCTGACGCCCGTGGACAAGAAGGCCGCGCCCCCAACCGCCCCGGAGGATGCCTTCGACGTAGAGCTCGACATCGACGTCGAGGAGGAGGGCCCTCAGGACGCGATGGAGCTGACGGGTCGCATCAAGGTGACGGGCGGCGACAACCTCACCGCCGAAATCCGCGGCGCCAACCTCACCGCCACGCCCCTGCACAAGGTGCCTGCCACCCTGGTGCGTCCACCCGTGCCGGGTCGCCCGCCGGATCCGCTCCCCGTGGGCGCGGGCTCTCCGGGCCACCGCCGCGGGGAGCTCAAGGACAACCTGCCCTCGTTGCTCACCGCCTTCTACCTGTCGCGCGAGACGGGCGAGCTGGGCGTGCAGCGCGGCAAGGTGCGCAAGGTCGTCTACTTCGAGCGTGGCACCCCGGTGTTCGCCCTCTCCAACCTGCTGGCGGACCGCTTCGGTCAGTTCCTGGTGCGCGTGGGGAAGATCAAGCCTGAGCAGCTCGAGGACGCCTCGGCGGTGGCCTCGGCGAGCAACCGGCGCACCGGCGACGTGCTGGTGGAGCGTGGCCTGCTCAAGGACACCGAGCGCCTGTACTACGTGGGCCAGCAGGTGAAGGCCATCATCTACTCGCTCTTCTCGTGGGAGGAGGGCACCTACGTGATGAGCTTCAAGGAGAAGGCCTCCGCCGAGTCCATCAAGCTGGACGTGCACCCGGCCAACCTCATCGTCCGGGGCATCAAGAAGCTCTACAAGCCCGAGCGCCTGCGCCGCATGCTTCGGCCCGAGGACCGGCTCATCCCCTCCGTGGCCCCGGCCTACCAGCTGCACGAGGTGGAGCTGGAGCGGTGGGAGGCGGAGCTGCTGCCGAGGATCGACGGCAACCGGACCGTGGGCGAGTTGCTCGCGTACGCCAATCGCCCCGACCAGCTCGTCTACGGTTACCTGGTGGCGATGGTGTCGCTGGGCATCCTCGAGCAGCGCAGCTAGCGCCACCCCGGTGGGGGTGGCGCTAATCCGGTCCGCTCAGAGGCGGCTGGCAATCCAGAAGAGGCCGAGCGCGGCGGAGCCGACAGCCACGACGCGCTGGAGCCGCTCGGCCAGCCCCGAGCCCAGGCGGGAGAGGCCCTCGGCGAAGAGGAGGCCCACCGCGCCCATGCCCACGAGGATGCCGAGCGCGAAGCCGGGGAGGTACGTCCACCCGGAGGTCTGCAGGCTGCCGCCCACCAGCAAGGGAGGCAGGGCCAGCAGCAGCGAGCGCACACCGCTGACGGCCATGAGGGCGCCAGCGGCGGTGCTCACCCGGTCATGCATGTGGGCGCCATGCATGTGCGAGTGGGGCTCCTGCGTGTGACCGGGCAGGTGGGGGTGGCCGTGGCGCAGCACGTTGGGGAAGAGGAGGGCGGTGACGGCCAGTGCCACCAGCACCACGCCGCCGAACACCTCTGCCCAGCGCTCGAACGTCTCGGAGAGGCCCACGCCCGCCAGGAGGCAGAAGGTGGCCACTCCGCCGAGCACCGCTGCGTGTCCCACGGCGAAGCGCAGCGCGATGAGGAGGGTGGTGCGGCGTCGCGCCGGGCCCAGCGTACCGAGCGTGGCCATGGCAGCGCAGTGGTCCGGCCCTACCGCGTGGAGCAGGCCCTGGCCCAGACCGATCAGGAATGCGAAGAAGAGGGGCGACACAAGGGAGCACCCTACCCCCCCTTGGTGTTCGAGGCCAGCAGGAGGGTTGTACATGTCTCCCATCTACCGAAATCGTCTGGCTCTGGTGGCGCTCCTGCTGGGCCTCGTGCTGGCCGGGGCGGCCTGCCGGAAGGACGAGGGGTCCGAGCGACTCGCCCGTGCCGAGGCGAGCTACGCCGCTCTGGTCGAGCGCGGTGTCCCTCCGAAGGACCCGGCCTGGGACGCCGTCATCGCCGAGCTGGAGTCCGTGCCACGAGACTCCAAGGCGAGGCCCGAGGCCGAGCGGCGGCTCGCCGTCCTGCGCGAGCTTCGGAGCACTCCGCTGCCACGCCGGCCCCTGTCGAGGCCCGGCGTGCCGGATGGTGGCTCTCCCTCACTGGATGAGCACGGCCATCCAATGGACGGACACGCCCACCCAAGGTGACCGGAAAAGTTGGGCTTGCGCAGCCGCGGGGATGGGTTATCCAAGCGCGCACCATGCCCATTCCGCAGACAGGCACTCCGGCTCCCGACTTCCAACTGCAGGACCAGAACGGCAACGACGTGAAGCTCTCCCAGCTCCGGGGGAAGAACGTCGTCCTCTACTTCTACCCGAAGGATGACACCCCGGGCTGTACGCGGGAGGCGTGTGACTTCCGGGATGAGCACTCGGCGCTCCAGGAAGCCGGGGCGGTGGTGTTGGGCGTGTCGCCGGACGACATCCGGAGCCACCAGAAGTTCGCCACGAAGTTCTCGCTGCCCTTCCCGCTGCTCGCGGATACCGGGCACCAGGTGGCCGAGTCCTATGGCGTGTGGGGCGAGAAGTCGCTGTATGGCCGGACGTTCATGGGCATCACGCGCGCCACCTTCCTCATCGACACCGAGGGCAAGGTGGCTCGCGTGTGGCCGAAGGTGAAGGTGCAGGGCCACGTGCAGGACATCCTCCAGTCGCTGAAGGGAGGCGCGGAGGAGGAGGGCGCACCGGTCCAGAAGAAGGCGCCGGTGAAGAAGGCGGCCGCGGCGAGCAAGCCCGCGGCGACGGCGAAGAAGGCCCCGGCGCGCCGCAAGTAGTCCCCTAGACGGTAAGGGAGCATCCATCCCCTCTCCCTCTGGGAGAGGGTCGGGGTGAGGGTCTCGTCCCCTCGCATGTCCGCTCGCCGCTACCGACCTCCCGCTCGCATGAGCACCCCTGTCCGTAAGGGAACGGAACGGACGAAGACAGGGAGGCGGTCATGTCGAAGAGGGGTGTGAAGCTGGGCGTGGTGGGCGTGCTCGCCACGGGGGCGTTGCTCACCGGATGCACCAGGGACGGCTACAGTGAGGGCCGGACAGGCTCCCTGTCGGCCCAAGAGGACTACTACGCCGATCAGGCTCAGGAGGAGACGGGAAAGGCTCATTCCAACCTCGACTCCAGTGCCTCGTTGTTCGAGACCAACGAGCAGAAGCGGGAGGCCAACGATCCGGAGCGAGGCACGGGAGGCGCCGGTGATGCGTCGCCCGCTTCGCAGCTTGCCAACCCGCAGCGCATCCAGGCGCAGGGGGACCAGTGGTTGCGGCAGGACTTCCGCGTCCCGTACCCGCCGCCTGAGTACAGCGCGCTGATGGCCATGCCTCTCGGAACGGGCAAGCCGCTGCGGGCGGGCCCCAATGGCGCATGGGTTCAAGGCACCTACGCCGTCGAGCTGGGCTCCGGTACCGCATCGTCCATCGCGCCTTCCAGTGGTTCCCTTCAGCCGCAGGAGCCGGCGGTGGGCACCCAGGCGCCTGCCCAGCGCCCCCCAGTCGAAGAGGGAGCGTCGTCAACCCCCGGCCAGAAGGGGGAGAACCTGAGCCAGTAGTGCCCGAACGAGCCGGCTTCCCTCACTGGAGGGCGGCCGGACGAGCGGGCCCTCGCCGGAAACCCGCTTGGTAGCCGGGATGCATCCGGGTGGCCATCCCTGAAGACGCGGCTCGCTCGCCCCTCGCAGCCCGCGAGCGGCGAGAGCGCTGGACATGGTCTCTGGAGACGACATGCACGACAGAGGTTTCAAACGGTGGGTGGTGGTGGGGGCGCTGGCCTCGGCCGCGTGGCTGGTTTCTGCGTGTGAGTCCGCGCAGCAGCCTGGGAACGAATCCTTCTCGCCCGGCTTCGTCCGGAATCCGGCCCAGGCCGGCTTCAACGGAACCATCAAGGACATTCCAACCAGCATCGATCCCCGGACGCCTCAGACGGAAGGCACTCCGGGCCGCAGCTTGCCGCTGGACGCCGGGGAGCGGGCCCTGCTTGAGCAACAGCGGCAGCAAGGGATGGGGGGCAGCGGCGGCGCTGCGTACGAGGCACAAGGCCCCGAGGGCACGATGATCGAGCCGGCGAATGACGAGCCCGCCGCGCGGAGCCTCCCTGGGGAGAGCCTCGAGCCCGCGGACGCGACCCAGAAGCCTCGGAAGCCGCTGAGTCGTTAGCGCCAATCCAAGCCTGGACACATCTGGATTCACCGGGCTGCCGATGACGGTGCCCGGAAGAGAGGAGCGAACATGCGCGGAAACATTCGCAGGTGGTTGGTGGTGGGGGCGCTGGCTTCGGCCTCGCTGTTGTTCCCGGGTTGCACGAACACGAATCGCGGGGGCGACGAAATGCAGCCCGAGATGGGGACGGGCGGCTCGGGCAGCGCGGGCCTCGAGGACCAGAGCGGGATGGGTGGCTCGGGGGACGTGAGCCTCGGAGAGCAGGGGATCGGCGGCTCCGGTGGCGCGCAGAAGGGCGGCGCCAAGACTCAGGACGCGGGGACCTCGGGCCCGACGGACGCGGGCACGGGCGGCGCGGGCCTCGAGGGGAGCCAGGGCTCGGGCACCACGGGCCAGGGCGTCACGGGCTCTGGCACCGATGAGCAGGGCGGTAACACCCGGACTCCGACTGGCGGCGTTCCCACCAAGTAGCCAGTCGAAGTCGCAGTCGGCGTTACGGTCAGACCGGACGGGACGCCAGCATCACCTCGGTGGGGTCCTTCCCGTTGAAGCTGCTGGCGAGCCCCTCGGCGAGCGCGCGGTGCTGGGCGTCGCCGAGCGTGGCCAGCCGGTCCTCAGGGCCGTGAGCGAAGCGCGCCTCGAGCCGGGCCAGACGGCGGTGGGCCTCCTCGATGCGCGCGCGCGGCACGCGGCCGGACTCCACCGCGCGCACCAGCGCCTCAATGGCCCGCCGCTGCACGTCCGCCTGGTGGCACACGAGGAACAGGTCCACGCCGGCCAGCGTGCCCTGCACCGCGGCCTCTTCCACCGAGTAGTGGTCCGCGATGGCCTTCATCTCCAGGTCATCGCTCACGAGCACGCCGTCGAAGCCCAGCTCCTCGCGCAGCACGCCGTGCAGCACACGGTGGCTCATGGTGGCGGGCAACTTCGGGTCGAGCGCGTCGAAGAGCACGTGCGCCGTCATCAACGAGGCGAGCCCCGCCTGGGCGAAGGCGCGGAAGGGCACCAGCTCCACGCGGCGCAGGCGCTCCATGTCGTGCGGGAGCCGAGGCAGCGTCAGGTGGCTGTCCGTGGTGGTGTCGCCGTGCCCAGGGAAGTGCTTGCCGCACGAAGCCACGCCGCCGGCCTCCAGGCCTCGGGCGAGCGCCACGCCCATGCGCGCCACCTCGTCCGGGTCGCGGCTGAAGCTGCGGTCACCGATGACAGGGTTGGTGGCGTTGGTGTCCACGTCCAGCACGGGCGCGAAGTCCCAGTCGAAGCCCACCGCGCGCAGCTCGTGCGCGAGCAGCTGTCCCATGCGCTCCACGAGCGCCAGGTCTCCGCGCTGGCCGAGCTCGCGCATCGGGGGCAGGGTGGTGAAGGGCGCGCCGCGCAGCCGGGCCACGCGTCCGCCTTCCTGGTCCACCGAGAGGATGAAGGGCCGGCGTGCGCGTGACTTGATGTCGCGGCACAGGGCGGCCGTCTCTTGCGCGGTCCCCACGTTCCGTTTGAAGAGGATGGCACCGAAGATGCCGTCGTCCATCAGCGCGGCGAAGTTGTCGTCGATGCGCGGGCCAGGAAAGCCCACCATGAACAGCCGGGCACAGTCTCGGTAGAGGGCATTGCTCATAGAGGCCCCACCTTCTCACGCCTACCGGAGCGCGGGGAGGGAAGAGCGCAGTGGATGCTCGCCTCCACACGCGGCTGCCTGCCCATCCGTCAGGAATGCCGCATTGGGCCGGAGGGGAGCCAGGCGGGCCAGCCGTGCCTCCCCAGCCGGAGGGGGTTCAGGCTGGAGGCTTGGCCCATGACGGGAAGAAGGAGGGCCGAGGGGTGGGCAGGGTCGTGGAAGACGCTCTGGTCGGCGGGGACGAGCATCTTCGCGGTGGCGAGCGGCTCGCCGCTGCCGGTGTTGCGAGCGAAGCGTGGGTGGGCCCCGCTGGAGACCTGGAGCCGGAGGCGGTGGCCAGCGAGGAAGCGGTGGGCGGTGGGCCACAGGTCGATGACGACGTGCAAGGTGCCATCGGGCTCGGACGCGGGTTGGCCGGGGACGAGGCGCAGCAGCCCATCGCAGATGTTGGTGGACCTGCCCGAGGGGTCGACGTCGCACACGCGGGCGAAGAAGTCTCCAGTTGGCGGTTGTCTCTCGGCCCCGCCTCGTTCGTCAGGAGCGCACCGCCCACGGTGGGTGTCGGGTCCGCTGGGTCGTAGCGGTAGCGATCGGGCTCCGAAGTCGAGGGCGTGGCAGGAGAGAGGCCCCGGCCTGCTTGCAGGTGCCAGCGCTGGGCATGGGCACCGCGAGGTCCTGCTCGACGATGACGTCATGGGTGTCCGCGGGTGGAAATTCCAGGAGACGCGCGAGGACGCGGCTGACAATGGTCATGGCTGACCATGAAATCACACCGGAAGTGAGGGTGACTCCTCCCAATTGAGGGGCGCGAGATTGCCATTCAGGTTAGGCGCTCCGGAAAGAGAGGCTGCCACCGTGAGCATGATTCTCTTGGTCGACGACGAACCAGACCTGTTGGACCTCTACACCGACGTGCTGGAAATCATGGGCGACCAGGTCATCCAGGCGCACGACGGCATGGAAGCACTGGAGAAGGCCCATCAGCAGCGACCGGATCTGATCGTGACGGATTGGATGATGCCTCGGATGGATGGGGTCGAGCTCTGCCACAGCGTGCTCCGGGACCCGGGACTTGAGGGCATTCCCATCATCCTGCACAGCTCCAGGCGGGCGCCCCGGATCCCGGGCGTCCACGTCCTCTCCAAGAGCTGCCCGCTGGAAGAGTTTGAAGATGCCGTGGCTCAGGCGCTCGACAACATCCAGGAGCCAGTGCCGGCCCCAGACCCCGTGCAAGTCGCTGCAGAGGCCCACTGAGGGGCACTCGCTCCACGCGAGAGGAGCTCAGCCGTGAACACCGTCACTTGACGGTTACACGGTGGAGCGGGTTGGGCGTGATAGGCGGGTTGGGATGGGCGCTTTCTTGCGACTCGTTGCAGTCGTGGGGCTGTTGGCTGCTTCCGCGTGCGTCTCGATCTCGGGTGGGCCGGGCGGTATATCGCCATCGCAATTCGAGTTCGTCCCTGTTGTTTCCCATGATGGGAAGGGCTCCGGTGGGTGGAAGGCAGCCCGGTTGATCATCAACCTCTTGCGCTTCCTGGACGAACCGGACTTCGTCACCTGCTACCTGTCAGTGCAGGTTCCTGAGAGCAACGTTAACGGAACCGTTACGGATGGCTTCGCTCAGCGGATGGCTGCACAGGCCGCGGATGCTGCGGCAGCACGTGTGGCCGGGCAAGGCCATCTGTCCGCGGAATTGTGCTTGCGGTTCAAAGTCGAGATGCTGCGTGAACTCGAGCTGTTGATTCCTGGCTCTCGCATCGAGCAGCTCCTACCCTGAGATCACCGGGACTTTTCATGACAGAAGGTACAGAGTCAGAGTTTCCCACTGCCTCGCAGCTCGTCGATTTGGTCCACCATTACCTCCCGGCGAACATCTGGGAGTCGGAGCCGGGCTACGGTGCGACGCCCGAGTACCAGCGACTCAAGGCCGCTCGCAGTGCAGCCGCTGAAACCGGGAAGGAGCGCTGGAAGGCGCTTCTGGCGCGACTGCGCGAAGAAGTGCCTCAGTGCAAGGTGGAGGATTGGACCATCCTCATCTCGGATAATTGTTGGCGGGTGCGGTTGCTTCTTCCCGACAGGGTTCCCGTAGAAGGAGGTGGAGAGGAATTCCGATACGTGGTGGGGCTGGTGAGCATCTTCGCGCCCGTAGCGGCGACGTATACTTCCTTCAAGCAACGCATCGCCGAGCACCGGTGGCGTCCTTCCCAGACCTTCTACGAACCGGTGCCCGCAACGCGGGAGTACGAAGAGGTTCTGGTGCGTCTCTTATGCGAGGAACTGGGAGCGCCACGGCTGCCAAACGAGACACTTTTTACACCGGTGCCCGACATTCAATACCGCTGTGTCGCGATGAAGGAGGCACGGCTCATCGACTGCCTCTTCACGGACGACCGGTGGTGAGCAGACCCTCACCCCAACCCTCTCCCAGAGGGAGAGGGAGTTACTTGCGCAGCAGAGTGCCCTCGAAGAAGAAGGCGAATGCGGCGGCCACGATGAGCCACGTCCACAGTGGCACGGGCGGGCGCTCCGCATCCGAGCTCGACGCCTTCACCGTCTCCTCACCGAAGTGCGCGGAGAGCGCATCCTGCGGCAGTCGGCTCAAGTCGCTCTCGGCTGGGTCGAGCGTCGCGGCAAAGGCCAGTGCGCTCACCGGCTTGCCGTCTCCACCCAACACAGAGAACGTCCCCGGTTGCTCCACCGGACCCACCAGCACCGTGCCGTCCGGCTGTGCCTTGTGTGGCACCTCCGCGCCGTCCGGCGCCTTCACCGCCGATACCGTCTGCGTACCCTCGGGCCTCAGCGCGAGCGTCTCGCCCACGCGGACCTTCTGCTCCTCACGCTCCTCCAGCGAGCCCGCCAGGTACGCCGCGAAGCGCTGCATCAACGGCAGGAAGCTCGTGCGGATGGCGAAGTCGCTCCAGTCGCGGTCCACCGTGCTGGTGAAGAGCGCTACCCGGCCCTTCCCACGTCGCGCCACCGCCACCGCTGGAGCTCCGTCCTCGTACGTGGCCAGCACCTGGCTCGCGCCCTGCGGCGTGCCGCTCCCATCCGCCTCCAGCAGCATGTACCGATAGAAGCGCGCCCCCACCAGGCCCTCCTCAGCCCGGCCCGTGAAGGGTGCGAAGAGCGGATGCTCTACCCGCACTTGCGCCAGCTTCGCCGCCTTGTCGTCTGCGTCTGGGTCTTCGCGCTCCACGCTGGTGCGCACCAAACGCAGGTTGCGCGGCAGCAGACCTCCGAATCGCGCGTTGTACGCCTCCGGGTCCACGTGGTCGCCCATGCTGACGAAGAGTCCGCCGCCGTTCTCCACGAAGGCCCTCAGCTTCTCCGCCTCCGTCTCGGCCGGAGCCGGCGCGTTCAGCAGGTACACCAGGTCGTACTGGGCGAGGTCCTCGCGCCACCCGGCCTCCGCGTCCCGCACCGCCACCTGCACCGGCGAGCCCGGGGCCGACAGCGCCGCCTCCATGAAGAAGGCCTCGTCCCGGTAGCGCGTGGGGTTGGGCGAGCCGTTCACCACCAGTGCCTTCAGCGGCCTTGGCACCGCGAGCACGAAGGCCCGCCGGTCATCCTCAGCCAGCCCATCCGGTGTCAGCGCTCCGTGGCCCACCACCGTGCCACCCTGCTGGAAGCGCACCGTCAGAGACTTCTGCGCCGTGCCGTTAGCGGGCACGTCCACGAAGCCCTTACCCAGCGTGGTGTCCGCCGTGCGCACCGCCGCCTCGAGGTCCTTCAGCGGGGTGTCGCTGAAGTTCTTCACCGTGAAGGTGAACTGGAAGGCGCGCGGTCCCGCCTGCAGCGCGGGCTCCACCTTCAGGTCCACCAGCGCGTGGTTGGGCAGCGCGTCCTTGCCGTTGGCCGCGTCGCGCAGCACCACCTCGGGGCGTACCGCCTCACCCGTGGGGCCCTTCACCGTCGGAGTCGGCGCCTCCAGGCGCATGGAGCCGGCCGTCAGGTCCGACACCACCACCAGGCGCTTGCCCGCCATCGGGTTCTCCTCCAGCGAGCGCGCCGCCAGGTCCAGGCAGCGCGACAGGTCCGCTCCCGCGTACGTGGGCTGTGCCTCGTCAATCACCTGGCGCAGCCTCGAGCGGTCGAAGCTCGGCGCCGCAGGCGGCAGGGGTGAGCCCGTGCACACCAACACCGTCGCGGGCTCCTCGGGCCGCAGGTCCGCCAGCGCGTCGCGCGCCTCGTCCCGGGCCCGCTCAAAGAGGGGCGTGCCGTCCGACCAGCGCATGGACAGCGACGCGTCCAGCACGATGGCCGTGGCCGCCGGGCCCTTCACCACCGCCGCCGCCGCCTCGTCCCGTTTCCACTCCGGCCGGGCCAGTGCCACCGGCAGCGCAATCAGGATGAGCGTGCGCAGCGCGTACAGCAGCAGCCGCTTGAGCTTGAGCCGGCTCGCGGTGCGCTTCTGGCTGCGCAGCACGAAGGCCAGGGGCCCGAAGGGGTGGGGCCGGGGCCGCCGCCGGTCGAAGAGGTGGACGAGCAGCGGAATGAGCGCCGCCAGCGCGCCCAGCAGCATCCACGGATGCGCGAACGTCACCGGCGCCTCCCCCGCTTCCCCAGGAAGCGCAGCAACACCTCGTCCAACCGCTCGTCGGTGCGCACCAGCTCGTAGTCCACGTCCGCCTCCGCGCAGGCCGACTTCACGTTCGCCAGGAAGGCCCCGAACTCCTCCAGGTAGCTCTCCTTGATTTCACGCGGGTTCACCTCGATGCGGCCCTGGCCCTCCATGTCGAGGAAGAGCGTGGGGTCATCGAAGGGGAACGTCAGCTCCGCCGGGTCCACCAGGTGGAACACCGCCACGTCGTTCCTGCGCTGGCGCAGCGCGAGAATCCGCTTGAGCGCGTCCTGGTTCTCGTCGAGGAAGTCCGACAGCACGACGACGGAGGAGCGGCGCGGGAGCACCTCGGCCAGGTGGTCCGCGGCGGCCACAAGGTGGGTGCCGCCGTTGGGCGTGGCGTGCTCGAGCGCGTCCAGCAGCACGTTGAGGTGGCCGGCCGAGGCGCGCGGGGGCACGTCCTGGAAGCGCCCGTTCGTCATGAGTGCGAGCCCGGCCGCGTCCTGCTGGCGCACCAGCAGGTAGCACAGCGCGCCGGCCAGCGTGGTGGCCACGTCCAGTTTGGAGAGCGCGCCGCTGCGGTAGCCCATGGAGGCGGACGCATCCACCACCATCACCGCGCGCAGGTTCGTCTCGTGCTCGAAGCGCTTGACGTAGTACTTGTCGAACTTGCCGTAGGCCTTCCAGTCCAGGTGGCGCAGCTCGTCACCGGGCGCGTACTCCTTGTGCTCGGCGAACTCCACGCTCTGGCCCTGGTGCGGGCTCTTGTGGAGGCCGGACAGCACCCCCTCCATGACCGCGCGGGCGCGCAGCTTCACGCCCTGGAGCCGAGCCAGTGTCTGGGCATCCAGCAGCATGCGCGGGCGCTATCCCTTCACCAGTGCGACGAGCTGGTCCACCAGCTTCACCGAGGTGGTGCCCTCGCTCTCGGCGGTGAAGTTGGGCAGCACGCGGTGGCGCAGCACCGGGCGGGCCACCGCCTTCACGTCCTCCACCGAGGCCACGAAGCGCCCATTCAGGATGGCGCGCGCCTTGGCCGCCAGCACCAGGTACTGGCTCGCGCGAGGGCCCGCTCCCCACGAGACGTTCTTCGCGATGAAGTCCGGCACGCCCGGCTCCTTGGGCCGCGTGTGGCGCACCAGCTCCACCGCGTAGCGCACCACGTGGTCCGGCACCGGCACCCGGCGCACCAGCTCCTGCAGCGCCAGAATCCGCTCGGGCGAGAGGATCTTCTCCAGCTTGGGCTGCGACCCGCCGGTGGTGGACTTGACGATCTCCACCTCCTCCTCGGCGGTGGGGTAGCCCACGTCCACCAGGAACATGAAGCGGTCGAGCTGGGCCTCGGGCAGCGGGTAGGTACCCTCCTGCTCGATGGGGTTCTGCGTGGCGAAGACGAGGAAGGGCAGCTCCAGCGGGTAGGTGCGGCCACCGGCGGTGACGCGGTACTCCTGCATGGCCTGCAGCAGGGCGGCCTGCGTCTTGGGCGGGGTGCGGTTCACCTCGTCCGCGAGGATGATGTTGGCGAAGAGCGGCCCCTTCAGGAAGCGGAAGGCGCGGTGCCCGGTGGCCTTGTCCTCCTCCAGGATGTCCGTGCCGGTGATGTCCGAGGGCATCAGGTCCGGCGTGAACTGGATGCGGTTGAAGGACAGGTTGAGCACGTCCGCCAGGGTGGAGATGAGCAGCGTCTTGGCCAGGCCGGGCACGCCGACGAAGAGGCAGTGGCCGCGGGCGAAGAGCGCGATGAGCAGGTGCTCCACCACGTCCCGCTGCCCCACGACGCGCTTTTCGATCTGCGCGAGGATCTGAGCTTTGGCCCGGGCGAGCTCCTCGACGGCCTGGAGGTCCTCGCGGGTGGCTTCCGGAGCGGGCGGCGGGGCAATGGGGGCGGCGTTTTCCATGAGAAGCGTTCTCTTAATCGCGGGCGGCGCGCGGTCCAAGGGGTTCGCGAGGGGGGCGCGGCTCGAACGTGGGGTGCCAACCGTTCCGGCGTCCTCGTATTCCTGCCATCGGACGTTCATCCGTCCTCGGGCTCCCGAGGCTGTCCCCCTGCCCCCCGGGGGGGTTCAGACGACCCCATGCACGGGGGGATGCCGACGGGAATGACCCCCTTACCTTCCCCCGGTTCGTGTCTCCAGGCTTCTCGGCCGGACACGACGGTGGGGAGAACGCATGCACCAGGACTCAGGAGTACACACCAACCGTCTGTGGAAGGGGCTTGTGCCCGCCGCGCTGCTGGCGCTGGTTGCTGGGTGTGGAGCGGACCCAGGCCCGCAGGAGTCCTCTCCCACCGACCTGCCTCCAGGTGAGACGACGGGGCCGGTGGCCTCGAGGCCTCCCAGCCCTCCTTCCGAGGAGCCGCCCGCGACGGCGGTGCCCGAGCCGGTGGAGCCCGGGCCCCAGGCGGGGTCCTGGTTTCACCGCTTCGGGGGACCGCAGGATGATTCCGGCACGGGGCTCGCTGTGGACGGCTTGGGGAACATCTCCGTGGTGTGGCTCTCCACGCCTCGTGAGGATGACGATCGCGAGTCCGTGCCTGGCCAGCGGCGCGGCCTCTCGGTGGCGCAGTACAGCCCGGATGGGACGGAGCGGTGGGTCCGTGATTTCTCGCGGATGCGTGTGGCCTCGCCGAACGTGGCGGCCTCGCCCTCGGGGGACCTCTTCCTCTCTGGCAACGCCTTCTTGTACCCGCTGGACTTCGGCCTGGGCGCGGCCACCGACGGCTTTGTGGTGAAGTTCTCCGGCGAGGGCCAGCCCCTCTGGCAGCGGCGCGCGGGCCAGAAGGTGTACGGAATGGCGGCGGACGGGGAGGGGGGGGTGCTCGTCGTGGCCGAGGAGTGGACTCCGGAGGGCCATGTCCCGGTGCTCGCCCACTATGACGCCCAGGGGGCCTTCGTCTGGACGCGGCAGCTGGACCTGGTGGCTGAGGGGACGGAGTTGCACGCGGTGGCGCTCGATCCCTCCAGCCGGACGCTGCTCGCCGGACGCCTCGTGGGGACACTCACGGTGGATGGTCGCGCCTTCGGGGCCGAGGGTGGACAGGGGTTGGTGCTCCTCGCCTTCGAGAAGGACGGGAGCCTCGCGTGGGGCAGGGACTGGCGCGGGGTGGATGGCCACGTCACTGGGCTGAAGCTGAACCCGGAGGGAGGCGCGGTGTTGGTGGGCGGGTTCCGCGACACCCTGCCATGGGGCGATACGCGCCTCTCGGGTCCTGGGGCCTTCGTCGTCGCGGCGGATCCGGACGGTGCCGAGCGTTGGGCTCACCCGCTCGACTGTGGCGCCGCCTCGGCTCCTCCCGTGGTGGCAGTGGACGAAGCGGGCCAGGTCGTGGCCCTCTGTGGAGGCATGCTGAGCGCGTACGCCCCCGAGGGGACGCAGCGGGACCAGCGCCTGTTGTCTCCTGGTGAGTGCCCCGAAGGGGACTGTCCGGTGATGGGCACCGCGCTGGGCATCGTCCCCGGCCAGGGCGTCACCCTCGCGGGCTACCAGCGGCACGGCGGCGCGGGGGCGGGGAATGCCTGGGACCAGGAGGCCTTCCTGCGTCTGCTGACCCCGTGAACTTCCAGCCCGAAGCCCCTGCGATTTCCCAAAAAGCGCGAAGAACCTGAAGGGGTTCGCAGGGCGAGGTCTGCCGAGGGCGCTCATGTGCGCACCTGTGTCGTGTGAGCGGCGGGCAGGCAGGCAAAGGAGGACAGAAAGACTTGAGCGGGACAGTGGGACCCGCGACAGTCAGAAACATGGATCAGGGACGGCGCACCACGGAACGCAAGGCCGTGGGCCTGCTGGTAAAGCTCAAGCACACGGACATCGGCAGCTTCGTCGAGGAGTTCGCCGTCAACATCAGCCCTGGGGGCATGTTCATCCGTTCACGCGAGCCGCAACCGGTGGGGACGCCCGTGAAGTTCGAGGTGCGCATCGCCGATGGTCTGCGGGTGATGCGGGGCGCGGCCATTGTACGCTGGGTGCGGCCCCCCGAGGACCTGTCCGGCCCGCCCGGCATGGGCATTCAGTTCACGGAGCTGGATGAGCCTTCGCAGGCCCTCGTCGAGCGGATGTTGCAGCGCAAGGGCGCGATGCCCGCGGCGGTTCCCACGATGCCCGCGAACACGCCGCCCCCGGTGGCCGCCGTGCCAGTGGCCACCGTGAGGCCGCCCGCCGCGGCGCCGGTCGCCCCGGTGGTGCCTCCGGTTCGGGCAGTTCCCGCGGTGTCTCCGGTGTCCCCCGGCATGCCCGTCGCACGGCCCGCCCCCGTGGCCCGCCCGAGCGAGCCCATCGCTCCACCTCCTCCTCCGCCGATCACCGCTGTCGACATTCCGATCGACGAGCTCATCGCCGGCACGCCTCCGCCCGCGAGCCCGAGGGCGGAGGCCCCGCCCGCCGCGAAGCCACGCTCGTCCGGGAGCATGCAGGAGTTCGACCTGGCGGACCTGTCGGCGGCGGCCACGCCCGCGCCCGTGGCCCCGAAGCCGGCGGCCTCCGTCCATCGCGGGAGCGCGGTGGAGTTCGAGCTGGAGTCATCCGATGACGACGAGCCGCTCGAGTTCGCGCGGCCGGTGGCGGGGAAGCCCCAGAGGCCCGTCGCGAGGAAGCCGGCTCCGCCACCCGCGGCTCGGCCCGTGACTCCGGCCGCGCCCGCCGTTGCGCCACAGCCCCAGGTGAGTGCGCCCGCGCCCGTTGCCGCGAAGCCGGCGACCTCGCTTGCTTCCGAGCCCAAGAGCTCGCCGGGGCAGGTGAGCACCGTCTTCCTCACGCCGCCCGCGAGCATCGAGAGCAAGGGCCCGGTTATTGGCATTGACCTGGGCACCACCAACTCGTGCGTGGCGGTGGTGGTGAACAACAAGCCCATGGTGCTGCGCTCGCGCGAGGGCTACAACACCATCCCCTCGGTGGTGTCGCTCTCCTCGCAGGGCAAGCTGCTGGTGAGCCACCGCGCGAAGAGCCAGGTGCTGCTGCGCCCGGAGCAGACCATCTACGGCGCGAAGCGTCTGGTGGGCCGCCCCTTCGACAGCGCGGTGGTGAACCAGGTGCGCGAGCGCTTCCACTACGAGATTGTCCCCGACGCGCGAGGCCGAGCCGCGGTGCGGATGGGCGACAAGGTGCTGTCGCTGGAGGAGGTGCAGGGCATCATCCTGCGCGAGTGCAAGGAGTTGGCGGAGCAGCACCTCGGGCAGAAGGTGGAGCGCGCGGTGGTGACGGTGCCGGCGTACTACTCGGAGCCACAGCGCGAGGCGATGCGCCGGGCGGGGTGGATGGCGGGGCTGAAGGTGGAGCGCATCCTCAACGAGCCCACCTCGGCGGCGCTGGCCTACGGGCTCAACCGCGAGGTGACTCGGAAGGTGCTCGTCTACGACCTGGGCGGTGGCACCTTCGACGCGACCATTCTGCGCATCGACAAGAACGTGTTCGAGGTGCTGGCCACGGGAGGCGACATCTTCCTGGGCGGCATGGACTTCGACAACGTGCTGGTGGACCTGTTGCTGGAGCGCTTCCAGCAGCAGGAGAAGGTGACCTTCCAGGGAGACCGCATCGCGCTGTCACGGGTGACGGACGCGGCCGAGCGGGCGAAGGTGGCGCTCTCGGAGGCCAACTCCTACGACGTCCACATCCCGATGTTGATGATGGACGAGGCAGGGCAGCCGCGAGACCTGCACGTCACGCTGACGCGCGCGGACATGGAGAAGGCGTGCTTGCCCATGGTGATGCGCACGCTGGACGTGGTGCGCGACGTGCTGCTGGACGCGAAGATGCGGCCGGGGGAGATCGACGACATCCTCCTGGTGGGCGGGCAGAGCCGCATGCCGCTGGTGCGCGAGAAGCTCAAGGAAGTGTTCGGCAAGCCGCCCCACGCGGGCGTGAACACGGACGAGGCGGTGGCCTTGGGCGCGGCGCTGTACTCGAACGCGGTGGACAAGGTGAGCAGCGTGGTGCTCATCGATGTGTTGCCCATGACGATCGGCGTGGCGATGCCCGGAGGCGCGTTCACCCGCGTCATCGAGCGCAACACGCCGCTGCCAGCGCAGCGCTCGTTCGCCATCTCCACGACGCGGGACAACGAAGAGGTGATGGAGCTGTCCATCTTCCAGGGCGAGGACACGCACATCTCGGCGAACGAGTACCTGGGGACGGTGCGGCTGGAGGGCCTGCCGAAGGGCCCGAAGGGTTCGGTGCGGGTGGCGGTGACGCTGCGGCTGGATTCGGAGTGTGTGCTGCACGTGAATGCGCTGGAGTACTCGACACGCAAGGAGATGAAGGCGACGTTGGCGACGCGCTACACGCCGGAGGAGTTGCGGCAGCGGCTGGGCGTGGCGTCGGACGCGGCGCGGGCGGCAGAGGAGCGGCGAGGTCAGGACCTGAAGGAGCGCTCGGGTCGCTTCTGGGGTTTCCTGAAGAAGGTGGTGGGCAAGGCGTAGCGGGGGCACGGGCCTCATGCACGATGTAATCTGGTTCGTCATTGTCGGGGCGCTGCTCATCGCCATGGCGCTCGGGGGCTCGGTGCTCAAGCGCCTGCCCCTGTCCACCTCGATGCTCTACCTGGTGGTGGGCTTCACCGTGGGGCGTCTGGGCCTGGGCCGGGTGGATCCCTACGCGAGAGCGAAGCTCCTCGAGCATCTCACGGAGATTGCGGTCCTCATCTCTCTCTTCACCACGGGGCTGAAGATGCGGGCGCCATTGACGGCACCGGAGTGGCGCATCGCCGTACGGCTCGCCTCCTTGACGATGGTGCTCACCATCGGGCTCGTGACCGTCGTGGGCGTCTGGTTGATGGGACTGCCGCTGGGCGCGGCCGTGCTCCTGGGCGCGGTGCTCGCACCGACGGATCCGGTGCTCGCCTCGGATGTGCAGGTGGAGAGCCCCTTCCGGCACGAGACCCTTCGCTTCGGGCTCACGGGAGAGGCGGGCCTCAATGACGGTACTGCCTTTCCCTTCGTGATGCTCGGCGTGGGGTTGCTCGGGTTGCACCCCCTGGGCGAGGGATTGTGGCGCTGGGTGGCGGTGGACCTCCTGTGGGCGGTAGTGGCGGGGCTCGGCGTGGGTCTGCTGTTGGGGGGCGCCATCGGACGGATCATCCTCTACCTGCGGCGCACCCACCGTGAGGCCGTGGGGCTCGACGACTTCCTGGCGCTGGGACTCATCGCGCTGTCCTATGGCGTGGCATTGCTCATCCACGCCTATGGCTTCCTCGCGGTGTTCGCCGCCGGGTTCGCGCTGCGACGCATCGAGAAGAGGTCAAACCTGGGAAAGCCGCCGGAGCTCGTGGAGAAGAGCGCGCACGCACGTCTCAAGCACGAGGCGGCGACGGATCCGGAGCATGCTCCCGCCTACATGGCCCACGCGGTGCTCGACTTCAACGAGCAGCTCGAGCGCATCGCCGAGGTGGGCATTGTGCTGCTCCTCGGTCTCTTGCTCGCGGGGCTGCCGTTTTCATCCGAGGCGCTCTGGTTCACGCCGCTGCTCCTGCTGGGCATCCGTCCCGCCGCCGTGCTCCTCACGTTGGTTGGAACGCGCACCTCACGTCCCCAGCGCTGGATGATGGGCTGGTTCGGCATCCGAGGGATTGGTTCGCTCTACTACCTCTTCTATGCCCTCACCCATGGGGTGGAGGAGTCGCTGGCGCGCCAGCTCGTGCCACTCGTGCTCACCGTGGTGGCTGTGTCCATCATGGTGCACGGCATCTCGGTGACGCCCTTGATGCAGCGCTACGAGGAGAAACAGTCACAGGAGTCGAGCGGGTGACCTTCCCGAGAAAAGCGTCAGCTGTGGAGAGAGCAGGACGGTGGGAGTGGCGCTATTCTTTCAGACATGGATCAGGACACCGAACCTCGGCAGCGTGAGCGGTACTTCGAGCTGCTGCGCGCCCAGTCTCCGGCGGAGCGACTCCGCAAGGCGGCTGCGCTGACACAGGCAGCGCGATGGATGGCGGAGGTGGGTATCCGCCAGCGCTTTCCCAACGCAGATGAGACCGAGGTGCGGGTTCGACTGGCCGAGCGCCTCTATGGTCGCGAGGTGGCTCGCCGCCTCTTCGGCGCACACACAGCCCTGTTGCCATGAGCGAGCCGTTTGTCATTCAGGTTGCACTCCTGTGCGCCGAGGCCTTCGAGCAGGTGCAGGCGGGCTACTTCCTCGGAGGCAGCCTGGCTAGCTCCCTGCAGGGGGAGCCGCGCGCAACCAACGACATCGACTTCGTCGTGGACCTCCAGCCTGCCCAGGTTGAGCCATTGAGGCAGGCACTGGGGAGTGACTTCGAGGTCGATGCGGAGGCGCTGCGGGACGCCGTCATGCGCCGAGCCTCTTGGAACATTTTCCACCTGCCGACGGTGACGAAGGTGGATGTCTTCCTGTTGCGTCCAGGTGCATTCGACAGGAGTGAGTTCTCTCGCCGCCGCCGGGTGGTGCTGACATCCGATGGCAGGGGGCTCTACATCAAGAGCCCCGAGGATTCCGTACTGCGCAAGCTGCTGTGGTTCCGGGAGGGAGGAGAGGTTTCCAGCACCCAGTGGCGAGATGTCGTGCAGATCCTCCGCCTTGCCGCAGGAACGCTCGATAGCGCATATCTGCGGGAGTGGGCTGGCCAGCTCGGCACGCAGGATTTGCTCGCGCGGGCTATGGCCGAGGCCGGGTAGGTAGTACCTGCCTCAGTGCCCCCGAGGCGGATGCTGCTCGGGAGGCTGGGGTGCTTCCCCGACCTGCC
Organism: Archangium minus; assembly: GCF_044360475.1. Lineage (NCBI taxonomy): Bacteria > Pseudomonadati > Myxococcota > Myxococcia > Myxococcales > Archangiaceae > Archangium > Archangium minus. The sequence goes on along the minus strand of NZ_CP043494.1, from coordinate 11,481,868 downwards.
GGTGTACGCCTCGAATCTCCGCGCTGCGCCAGGGCCAGTGCCCCTCGAGCTCCACAGCGAGGGTGAAGCTCAGGAAGGTGCGGATGAGCACGATGAGCCCGAGCACGACCACGCCGCGCAGCGTGGGCTCCTCGCTGACGGTGCGGATGATGTCCGCGGCCACGAGCAGCTCCAGCCCGAGCAGGATGGAGCGGCCGACCTTCTCCCGGAAGCTACGGAATGCGTGCTCACCGCCCCCGCGGCGGTAGTGGAACAGCACGAGCACGATTGAGACGATCGTGCCCACCACCATGACCGCCACGCCGGCGCCCTCGAAGAGGCGCGCCGACAGCGAGACCCACTCCGTAAACTCCATAGGGAGCCTTTCAGTCGTAGCTCTCGGCACCTGGCGGGCAGCTGGGCTTCTCGCCCATGAGCGCGCGCAGCGTGTTCTTGAGCTTCATGTTCTGCACGAACAGGTCGTGCTCGGGAGAGCGGCCCGGGTCCGTCATGGGGCTCTTGAAGTAGAAGCTCAGCCAGTCCTGCGTGCCGATGCAGCCACCGCGCTGCGCCAGGTCCAGCAGCAGCGCCAGGTCCAGCACGATGGGCGCCGCGAGGATGGAGTCTCGGCACAGGAAGTCGATCTTCATCTGCATCGGGTAGCCCATCCACCCGAAGAGATCGATGTTGTCCCAGCCCTCCTTCGCGTCGCCGCGGGGCGGGTAATACTCGATGCGGACCTTGTGGAAGATCTCCCCGTAGAGCTCCGGGTTGGCGCTCGCATCGAGGATCTCATCGAGCACGCCGCGCTTGGTGAGCTCCTTGGAGCGGAACGACTCCGGATCGTCGAGCACCTCGCCATCTCGGTTGCCGAGGATGTTGGTGGAGAACCACCCGCGCACGCCGAGCATGCGGGCCTTCAGGGCGGGCCCGATGACGGTCTTCATCAGCGTCTGGCCCGTCTTGAAGTCCTTGCCGGCGAGCGCCACCTCGTGAAGACGCGCGAGCTCCGCGGCGGCCGGGAAGTCCACCGCCAGGTTGGGGGAGCCGTTGGCGAACGGCACGCCCTCCTGGAGGCAGGCCCAGGCGTAGATCTGCGAGTTGGTGATGGCCGGGTCGTTCTTCTGCAGGCCGGCCTCGAAGGCGCGGCGGGAGGAGTGCACCTGGTCGGCCGCCACATAGGTCTCGGTGGAGCCGCACCAGACCGCCACCGCGCGAGAGCACCTGTTGTCGCGGAGGAAGGTGCGGATATCCGCGCGCACCTGCTCCACCATGTCCGCCTTCGTGGCGCCTTCCTTCACGTGCGTGCCGTGCAGGCGCTTCACGTATTGCGGATAGAAGACGCCCTTCATCGGGCGGATGGCCTCGAGCTCCTCGCGCACGGGCTCGAGCTGCGAGGCCTCGAGCACCTTGGCGTGGATGGCCGCGTCATAGACGCTGTCCGGGAAGATGTCCCAGCCGCCGAAGACGAGCTGATCCATCCGGGCCAGCGGCAGGTACTCGTTCATGCGCACCTGCTTCCCGCCCGCGCGCATGCTGCCCATCTGCGTGAGCGAACCCACCGGAAGTCCCAGCCCCTTGCGCGCCAGTAACACGCCCGCGATGAACGTGCTGGAGACAGCTCCCATCCCGGGGAGCAGGACGGCGAGCTTCCCTTCGGGCGGGCGGATCGCGTCTGGTCGTTTCATCTGTTCCTCGCTAGTTGTACCGACACTCGGATTGCCCTGCCGGGTCGGAAGACGTGCTGGGAGAGGAACCACCACACCCGCATCCCCACCCCCATGTGCTCGTCTAAGGCTTAAGTACTCGTCGACCAGGTCGCCACTCGTCCCGTGGGCCAATAGCGCCAGGGCAATGTTCTGCTCGCGGGACACTACTCCTCGGGACGATGTCCACAGCGTGACGTGTCCGATTGGATGGACTCGCCTTCTCTTGGAAAGTCTGGCGTCGCTGTGCACCCTCGGCACGGATTCAGCTTCCGAGGTGTTGATGGCTCCGGGTGAGATGTCGAGTGAACAGATCGAGCAGCGGGTGCGCTCTCTGGGTGAATGGTTCCACAACCTGGACTTGAAGGGAGTCCGGACGGCTCCGGGACATTTCCTGGGCGACTTCCCCTCCGTCTTCTGGAAGACCTTCCAGCACGCCTTTCCGCGGGACCTGACGGGCAAGTCCGTCCTCGACATCGGGTGCAACGGAGGCTTCTACAGCCTCGAGATGAAGCGGCGCGGCGCGTCGCGCGTGGTGGGCATCGACTCCGACGAGCGCTACCTGGCCCAGGCCCGCTTTGCCTCCGAGGTGACGGGCCTGGAGGTGGAGCTGCACAAGATGGACATCTACGACGTGGGCTCGCTGGGCGAGACCTTCGACGTCGTGTTGTTCATGGGTGTGCTCTACCACTTGCGCCACCCTCTGCTGGCGCTGGACCTGCTGTATGAGAACGTCGTGAAGGATCTGCTCATCTTCCAGACGATGGAGCGCGGTAGCGAGCAGGTGGGCCAGTTCGCCCCGGACTATCCCATCACCGAGCGCTCCATCTTCGACCGGCCGGACTACCCGAAGATGCACTTCATCGAGCACGAATACGCGGGGGATTGGACCAACTGGTGGGCGCCCAATCGGGCCTGCACCGAGGCGATGCTGCGCTCGGCGGGCTTCGACATCCTCGAGCGCCCCTCGAACGAGGTCTACATCTGCCGGCGCGGCAAGCGTACTGGCAAGTGGGGCGCGGCCTATCCGCGCCAGACCTTGAGCACCACCACCGTTGCGCACCCGGAGACGATTCAATGATTGAAGCGGTGAAGCTGTGGAACGAGCCCAACAACATGTCCCACTGGGACTTTGGGATCGACAAGGACTGGAGCGTCTTCTCGCGCATGGTGCGCCTGGCCGGTGAAGCCGTGCGCGCGGAGAACCCGAAGCTCACCCGCGTCCTCGGGGGCATCTCGCCCATTGATCCCGCCTTCATCCGCCGGATGAGCGACCAGGGTGCGCTGGACGAGGTGGACGTCGTGGCGGTGCACGGCTTCCCGCTCGACTGGAACCACTGGCAGATCCACGAGTGGCCGGAGCGCATCGCGGAGATCCGCGCGGCGTCACGCCACCCGGTGTGGGTGACCGAGGTGGGCGTCTCCACCTTCGGCGCCGAGGAGGTGCAGGAGTTCGGCCTGCGGCGCACCGCGGAGCTGCTGCTCGGCAAGGTGGATCGCATCCACTGGTACAGCCTCTATGATCTCCCGAAGGCCTGGCCGGCGACCACGCGCCACCGTGAGGCGGAAGGCTCGTCGTACTACCGGCACTTCTACATGGGCCTGCTCAAGGAGGACGGCACGCCCAAGCGCGCACTGCGCCACTTCGCGGACTACACGCCGGAGATGGGCATCTGCCAGTGGTTCCACTTCGAGGACCACCGGCTGGATGACGCGGTGAAGTGGCTCAAGAAGCTGGGCGTCAAGAAGCTGCGCACGGGCTTGAGCTGGGCGGACAGCCACCGGCCCAACTACGAGGCCTGGTTCGACCGGCAGATGAGCGCGCTTGAGGATTTCGACCTGACGCTCACGTACTGCTTCACCCCGGGGTCGTGCGGCATGGTTGACCACCACACGAGCCCACCCCGGAACGTGGAGGAGTTCGCCGACTTCTGCGCGCGCATGACGCGGCGCTACGCGAAGTAGGAAGTGGGTGCCGGGTCGCGCAGCAGCGCGGTGTAGCGCTCCGCGGCCCGGCGCAGTCTCGCGGACTCCTCCGGGACGAGCCCCTCCAGTGCCGAGGCCGCCATGACATGGTGGCCCAGCTGGAAGGCCAGGTAGCACGGTCGGTAGAAGTCCATGAGCGCGGCGCTGACGGCGCGGCCACTCGCACGCTCCACGTACTCGGCGAGGATGGACTGCTCCGCCGGATCCAACCCGAGCTCCACGGCGGCCCCCACCACGTCCCAGGCCACGTCCTGGCATCCGACCAGGTCGTGCGCGTCGTGATGGTCCACCGCGTCCGTCTTGAGGAGTCGGCAGTCCGGAAGCACGAGCCACTCCCACGCATGGAGCTTGTTGTCAGTCTCCACTGGGCGCACCTCGGCGGAGAGCCGCTCGAGGCGCGGCGCCCAGACACCGAGCGCTTCGGCGTACCCGTCGCCCAGGACCTGGGCCGTGTTGTAGCGGGCCATCTCCAGCAGCTTGGCGAGTGAGGCGCCTCGCCCGGGCTCGGAGAGGAACCGCCGAGCGCGGAAGCCGAGGTAGGCCCCCACGCGCGCCACGAGCTCCGCGCGGTCCAGCCCGCGTGCGACGGGAAGGGGCCTCGCCCCCTCGAGCCACCGCTGGATGAGGAAGCCGTGTCGCAGTCCCTCGACGGGCGGTGTCAGGCTCGCATCCGAGAGCTGACGTGCGCGCGCCAGGCGCCGCTCTCCGTAGGTACCAAGGCCGGCGAACTTGAGCAGGAACGTTCCGCGCGCCGTCAGGAGGAGGTACTTGCGCCGCTCCTGCTGGATGTGCACCGCGGGCCAGGTGCGCTCGTCTGGGAAGTGCTTGCGTCGCCACGCACCGCCACTGACATCCACGAGCGGACCGACAGCGGTGCCGGTGACGTCCTCAACCCAGTCGACGAGGGGCGCGCGGGTGTCGCTGGGGTGGACGAAGAGCGCATCGAAGTCGGCCGTGTACCGGCGCGCCCGAGCCCAACGTTTCCGGTGTCGCTCGCTGGCCATCGGCCCGAGCTCACCTGCGTGGCTCGGGAAGAAGAGCAACCTGTCCTCGGGGACACCCCGGTCCTCGAGGAAGTCCGCCACCGCGCCGAAGGAGCTGCCCGACAACCCGGGCCCCTCGTCCACGATGGCGACGTGCGACTCCTTGGCTCCGGCGAGGAGCTTGCGCTCGAGCTCGGGGCCGAGACTGAGGGTTCGCTGGAAGGGATGGCCTCCTGGCCTGACGGTGACGGGCGGGGTGGTTGTTCCCGCGGCGGCCGAGACCAGGCACGAGAGGCCCGTTCCAATGCTGCGAATGCCAATCACCACGGGAGGACGCGGCAGCAACCGGAGCGAGCGCGCGGCCTCCAAATACAGCTCTGGGTAGAGCGCGTAGTAGGCGTAGCCCTCGGGCATCTTGACGGTGACCCGCTCTGGGAGCTCCAGACGCTCGAGCGTGTCGATCACCTCGTCCGGGATGGGGCTGTAGCTTGCGAAGCCGCTCGAGTGGGAGTAGCGGATCGCTCGCGCGAGGGCCAGTGGGAGCGCGAGGCACGCCGTGCTCCGCGGGTTCAGCTCGTCCTGACGCTGCGCGGCGAAATCCGCATCGAGCAGACCCTGGGCGAGCTCACCCGCCTCGATGAACAGGGACACCAGCGCGGCGTGACGGACGATGCCCGTGGGCAGGGTGTCGAGTTGACGCAAGCGCTCACGGAGAGCCGCGAGCACCTCGGTTGGTCTCACCTCGCGCTCATGGTCTCCGTAGACGAGCATGGTGTTGTTTCCCCTCCTCGTGGCTGCGGTTTGCTCCCCGGAAGATAGGAGGCCCCTGCTGGAGCGGTTCGGTGTCGTGTAGTGCGCGGTCGGTAGGCAGGCACTCATGCGGGCGCCTGGTGTCTGGTCGTCAGGTGGACAGTGGATGCGACAAGTCGCGAGCGTGCGCAGGGGCTGGACGCAGACTGCCGCCGGACCTTTGCGCCCAGAGAAGTCATGTCTCCTCGCCCGTTCCTCCGGCTGGTTCCGATTGCGCTTTTGACCCTGGTGGCCTGTGCCGCACCTCGCACGCTGTCTGCTCCTTCCCAGGGGGCACTTCCCGAAGTGGAGCGCCTCGCGCGCTTCGAGGTCGGCTTCGAGCTGCCGGAGCGCACGCGTCACCCGGATGATGTGAGCATCGAGGCCCGCTTCACCGCGCCCTCCGGTGAGGTCGTGACCGTGGGGGGCTTCGCCGTTGTCGGGGGCGGCTTCCGCGTGCGCTTCACCCCACAAGAGACGGGTGAATACCGCTACGTCATCCGGGCGGATGGAGGCTCCGGCCTGCGTGAGGTGTCCTCGGGAGGTTTCCGGGTGCGGCGGAGCGACCGGCGAGGCTTCGTGCGTCGTGGCGCTGGCTCCGCGCACCAGCTCGCGTGGGAGGACGGCAAACCCTTTCTCCCACTCGGGGAGAACCGCTTCAACCTCTACGACCCGACGTGGAACTACAACCAGCTCTCGGCACCCGAGTACGTGGCCTACATGGCCAGTCACGGGATGAACACCCTGCGCATCTTCATCTTCACCGATTGCGAGCGCGAGGAGCCTCAGCCGGGGCCGCAGCCGGGCTGTCTGGAGCCCCAGGTTGGACGTTTCGACCCGGAGGTGGCGGCGCAGTACGACGCCATCCTGGAGGCTGCCGAGAAGCACGGCCTCTACGTCATCCTCACGCTCTTCGCCGTCGGGTTCACGCCTGGCGAGACGTGGAAGAGCTGGGAGGACAACCCCTACAGCACCGAGCGTGGAGGCCCCGCGGAGACTCCCATCGACTTCTTCGAGCGTCCGGACATTCGCGTGCTCGCGGAACGCAAGCTGCGTTACGTGCTTGACCGGTATGGCTACTCCCCGCACCTGCTCGCCGTGGATCTGCTCAACGAGCCGGAGTGGGACGGCAATAACGGAGAGGAGTTCTGGATTCCCTGGGGCGAGCACATGGCGGAGGTATGGCATGCCGCGGACCCGTATGGCCACCTCGTCACGCTGGGCTCCGTGGGGCTGCACTGGAACGAGTCTGAGGGAGACGAGCGCCCCTGGTACGCCAGCCCGCACAACGACGTCCTGCAGTGGCACCTCTACGGCAAGGAGTACTACCAGGTCCACGCGCTGGCGGCCGAGTTCACACGCAAGGTCGCGGAGAGCTGGGGTTACGGCAAACCTGTCCTCTGTGGCGAGTTCGGCTACGGCCTGGATGATCCCCAGACGTTCGACCACACCCACGTGGGCATCTGGAGTGCCACCTTCTCGGGGGCAGGAGTGCTGGCGCACAGCGCGCCGCCGTTTACCGCCGACTCGGATGTGCTGATGACGCCCAAGCGGGGCCGTCACTTCCGAGTGTTGTCGGACTTCCTGTCGAGGCTGTCGCTGTCGCCGCCGCTCCACCCGCAGCTCGCCCCGCTCGCCACACCCGAGGGCACCCGGGCCTGGGTGCTCGGACGCTCTGGCTACTGGGCGCTGTGGATTCTGGGGGCGGAGAAGGGCTACGGCTCCCCTGTGCGGGACGCCACCGTGCGGATGGGCGCGCCCTCCGGGAAGTACCGAGTCACCTGGTGGAACGACGTGACGGGCGAGCAGCTCGCAACAGAGGAGCTGACGGCGCAGCAGGAGGGCCTCGTGCTGCGCCTGCCTGGCTTTGTGCGGCACGTGGCGGGCGTGGTGGAGGCCCTGCCCGCCGTGCCTTGAGGTCAGTCGCTCAGAGAGAGGGGCCCGCGTCCGCCAGCGTCTCGGACTGACGTGTGGGGCTCGGGCGCTCAGCCACGCTGCGGAAGTAAGAGATCGTTTCTCTCAGACCGTCCTCGAGCCTCACCCGGGGCTCCCAGCCGAGCAGCGTGCGCGCGCGGGTGATGTCCGGCTGGCGCTGCTTGGGATCGTCCTTGGGCAGCGGCTTGAAGGTGATGCGGCTCTCGCCTCCCATGGCCTCGCGCACCGCCTCCGCGAATTGGAGGATGGTCATCTCGCGCGGGTTGCCGATGTTGACTGGCTCCTCCACGTCCGACAGCGCCAGCCGCACGATGCCGTCGATGAGATCCGACACGTAGCAGAACGAGCGCGTCTGGCTCCCGTCTCCGAAGATGGTGAAGTCCTCGCCCCGGAGCGCCTGTCCCACGAAGGCGGGCACCACGCGCCCATCATTGAGGCGCATGCGCGGCCCGTAGGTGTTGAAGATGCGCACGATGCGCGTGCGGACCCGGTGCACGCGCCGGTACGCCGCCACGATGGCCTCTCCGTAGCGCTTGGCCTCGTCGTAGCAAGAGCGCGGGCCGACGCTGTTCACGTTGCCCCAGTAGTCCTCGCGCTGCGGGTGCACCAGCGGGTCTCCATAGATTTCAGAGGTGGAGGCCTGGAGGAACACCGCGCCCTTTTGCTGCGCCAGCCTGAGCCCATTCTCGGTGCCGAGGGAGCCCACCCGCAGCGTCTCGATGGGAAGCTGCGCGTAGTCGATGGGGGAGGCCGGCGAGGCCATGTTGAAGACGAAGTCCACGGGCCCGTTGAAGCTGAACGGCTCGGTGATGTCGTGGTGCAACGACACGAAGCGCTTGTTCATCCGGAGCCCGGCGAGGTTGCGCTCATCACCGGTGATGAAGTTGTCGACACTGATGACCTCGGAGGCTCCATCCGCGAGCAGCCGCTCGCACAGGTGAGATCCGAGAAAGCCCGCTCCGCCTAGAACGACCGCCCGCTTCCCATGGAATCGATTCATGTGCGTAGGCTGGGGCCGGGCACCGGGCCGAGGGAGCGGCGGTCGATGACCCCCCTAGACCCTTCGTTGATTTTCCTACGGACCGGGCGCCGGCCGCGTCCGTCAGAAGGCAGCGGCGACGTTCTCCTGTTCACGGCTGGAGCATGAGGCCACGTAGGTCGCTTGCCTGGACGCTGGCTCGATCACACTTCGCCCTTCCACTCACCCAGACACAGCGAGGCAACATCAGATGGAGGCGGGAATGTCGAACGCGACGATGGCGGCGGCGGTGATCGCCGGGCCAAAGGGCGCGCGGGTCGAGCGCGTGGCGCGGCCTGAGCCGGGTCCGAACACCGTGCGCGTGAAGCTCGAGGGCTGCGGGTTGTGTGGTTCCAACCTGCCCGTCTGGGAAGGGCGCGAGTGGTTCAAGTACCCGATGCAGCCCGGAGCTCCCGGTCACGAGGGCTGGGGCGTGATCGACGCCGTGGGCAGCGGCGTCACTGGCTTCAAGGTGGGCGATCGCGTGGCCACCCTGTCCTCGGCGGCCTATGCCGAGTACGACGTGGTGAACACGGACTCGGCGGTGTTGCTGCCGCCGTCGCTCGCCGGAAAGCCCTTCCCGGGTGAGCCGCTCGGCTGCGCGATGAACATCTTCCGCCGCAGCGACATCCAGCCCGGACAGACGGTGGCCATCATCGGCATCGGCTTCCTCGGGGCGCTGGTGACGCGGCTGGCGGCGAACGCTGGAGCGCGGGTCATCGCCATCTCTCGTCGGCCCTATGCGCTCGAGCTGGCCCGTGCGTACGGTGCCACCGAGTGCATCCCGATGGATGACCACCACAAGATCATCGATCGCGTGAAGTCGCTCACGAATGGCGCCTTCTGCGAGCGGGTCATCGAGGTCGTCGGCGAGCAGTGGCCGCTCGACCTGGCCGGCGAGCTCACGCGCGAGCGCGGCAAGCTCATCGTCGCGGGCTACCACCAGGACGGGCCGCGCCAGGTGAACATGTGGCTGTGGAACTGGCGTGGGCTGGACGTCATCAACGCGCACGAGCGTGATTCCAAGGTCTACATCGAGGGCATCCGCATGGCGGTCGACGCGGTGGCCTCCGGCAAGCTGGACCCGTTCCCGCTCTTCACGCACCGCTTCGGGTTGGACGAGCTCAACAAGGCCTTCGAGACGATGCGCAGCCGTCCCGAGGGCTTCCTCAAGGCGCTCATCACGGTATGAACGGACACTCCATTCAGAAGACAGCGCCCCGTCCGAGGCTCGGCTTCCTCGGCGTGGGTTGGATCGGCCGCAACCGCATGGAGGCCATCGCCCAGAGCGAGATGGCCCAGGTGGTGGGCATCGCGGACCCAGTGCCGGCCGCGGCTGAGGAGGCTCAGAAGCTCGCGCCAGGCAGCCAGCGGGTGGACTCGCTCGACGCGTTGCTCGAGCTGGGGCTCGACGGACTGGTCATCGCCACACCCAGTGCGTTCCACGCGGAGCAGTCCGTGCGGGCTCTGGAGCGCGGCGTGGCGGTGTTCTGCCAGAAGCCGCTCGGTCGCTCGGCGGAGGAGACGAAGCGCGTGGTGGACGCCGCGAGGGCCGCGGATCGGCTCCTGGGCGTGGACCTCAGCTACCGCTTCACCACGGGGATGCGGCAGCTGCGCGAGCGCATTCAGGGCGGCGCGTTGGGTGACATCTACGCGGTGAACCTCGTCTTCCACAACGCCTACGGCCCGGACAAAGCGTGGTTCTACGATCCGAAGCTCGCGGGTGGCGGATGCGTGATGGACCTGGGCATCCACCTGGTGGACCTGGCCTTCTGGGTGCTGGGCTTCCCCGAGGTGCGCCGCGTGTCGAGCCAGCTCTTCGCGCAGGGGCGCACGCTGGGCAAGCGCGGTGAGGCCGTGGAGGACTACGCCGCCGCGCAGCTGGAGCTCTCCAGTGGCACGGCCGTCCAGCTCGCGTGCTCATGGAAGCTGCCCGCCGGGTGCGATGCCGTCATCGAGGCCTCGTTCTATGGGACGAAGGGCGGCGCCGCGTTCCGCAACGTGAATGGCTCGTTCTACGACTTCACGGCGGACCTGTTCTGGGGCACGCGACGCGAGCGCCTCGCGGATCCGCCGGATGCGTGGGGAGGCCGCGCCGCGGTGGACTGGGCCACGCGCCTGGCCCATGGGGCCCGCTTCGATCCGGAGTCCGAGCGTCTCGTCCAGGTGGCGAGCGCGCTTGATCGCATCTACGGCTGAGTCCGGGCCGTAGCCGAGCACCCGCTGGTGTCACTCGCCAGCGGGCTCGGGTTTCGGACGCTCGATGAGGCCCGCCCGGTCGAGCAGCTTGCGCACGCGTGCGGTGAATGCCACGTGCTCGGGGTTGCTCGCCGTCATGGGCTCGGGGGAGAGGATGAGGAGCCAGCCCAGCGCGCCCACCGGCTCGATGCGCACGGGCGCGGGCAGCGGCGGCACCTTGCCCAGGCGACGCGACAGGTACGTCAGCCAGCCGACCCGCACTTCCCCCTTCCGCCTCTCCACGAGGTCCACCATTTCCGATGAGCTGACCATGGCGAAGTCGGGGTCCCACGCCGTGGCCATGCAAGTGAGCACCTCGGTCAGTACCGGCACGCGCAGGAGCCGCTCCAGTATTGCGCCCTGCCTGGGTGGCTCGAGCAGGCACAAATTGGGCCCCCCCCAAGGGGAGTATTTGCCGCATGAAAGGTGGAGGTCGGTGGCCTCCCTCTTCGCGTTCCACACCATTTGTCTGAAGCCCAGATCCTCGATGACCTCCTTGCCGACGTCCGTGCGGTGCCTGCCATGCAGGAGGAACGTTTCCAGTTCCTTCATCTCCGGGTGGACGGGCCAACCTGGCAGCTCGCGAGGGGAACCTCGGCCCGCCCGGTACCATTGGGTGAAGGATGGGTCACACCGCGCCAGCATGTGGAAGAAGAGTTCAGCTCGCCGGGCACACTCCAGAGCGGTCTCCTTTCTCGGTCCCCAATACGCGCCCACGTAATAGTCTTCTTTCATGGGTACTCCTCAGCTTTTTACGGCGTTGGTCGCGTATGGATGACAGTTGTGTTCTTCCATCCGTTTCTCGCGAATTCCTTACGAAGGAAATCCGCGACCTTGGCATCGGCGACATGCCACGTTAGTGGCATCCCCAGTTGTTGTGCCATCTTCGATTGGTTCTCGGCTTGTTGCATCATCTCGTTGAACTTGCCGGATTTCCTGTACCAGTACTTAGGCGAGCCATCCGCGTTGAAGAAGGAGCAGTAGCCAGGACCCTTGGCTTCCAGCAGTTTCCCGGCCTTGATGCCGTCGAACTCCACCCTCCCAATCATGTAGACCCACCAGGCGGGCCGTCCCGTTACCTGCTCCTGGTAGTCCAGGGAGCGTTTCGAAGAGGTGGTGGGCTTCTTGTACGTCCACCTGCCGGCTCCTTGCGTCGAGGCTGTCTTGGAAGGATTCCCCGCCTTGCTCTCGCTGCCGGTGTTCCCCTGGCGTCGACCCGCCATGTGGAGGACGGAGAGGGCGTTCAGGTCCAGGCCCACGGCGGTCGTCGTGCCTCCCGCCACCACGGCTCTGCTCAGTACCATCTCGCCCTTGGCTGTGAGCGACAGCCTCGGCAGCTCCGCTCCGAGCCCGCTGATTCGTCCCACGGTGGCCTTCGTGCCCCCGAGCATCATGAGGACGTGCGTGGACAGGCGCGCGGCCTCGCGTACCTGATCCTCCCGGGACATGGCGCCGTAGCGCGCGAAGTACTCAGGTGAAGAGGTGATGAGGAGCGCCACCGTGTCGGGCAGTTGCGCGAGGTCCTCCACAGTTCGGATGGGGTGGAGGATGGACTGCGCCAGGGCTACCGCCATCTCCGCCATGGCCTCCTGGGCCCCGTCGAGCGCGGCGTTGAGTGGGTCTCTCCCCAATCCCAACTCGGCCAAGGGTGGGCTGTCCGCGCGTCGTAGGGCTTCGGTGACTGGGTAGAAGACGCCACCGTGCGAGAAGTAGAAATCGCCCACCACGAGGCGGCCCACCTTCCACTCGCCCTTCACAAGAGCGAGTGGGCCCAGGCGTTGAAGAGGAGTGCCAGTGAGCGCGGCCACCAGGTATCCGTCTGGGCGTACCAGCACCAGGAACCAGAAGCGCTCGGCACGCCACTGCAAGTCCGCATACTCCACGCGCTCGCCACCCTCGAGCACCTCGCGTAACAACCAGGACAGCACTCGGCGCGGGGCGAAGCTTCCCTGCGTCACGGGCGTCTTCGCCAACTGACCAAGCAGCTGACGTGCCTGCTCCTGGTAGAGCGCCGCGCCCGCCGGGTGCCATGCCTCTTCCGCCAGGCCGCTGGCTTCCTGTGCCACCTGGAAGGCGTCCTTCGTCGGCTCGGGGAAACCGCCCGCGCCTCCTGGCTCCGCTGATGAGAGTGGAGCGGTTGGCTGCGAGGGGCCGACGCCATGGCGCAACGAAGAGGGTCGCGAGTGGAGTCCGAAGCCGCTCGTCAGGCTCCCTCGTGGATGGCCGGTGGCGCACCCTCCGAGACACATGGCCACTGCCAGGATCAGGAGGAGTGCTCCGCGTTGACGGCTCGGCGTAAGAGGCGCCGCGGAGAAGGCATGCACTTCAGTGAGACGAGTGGCCATTCTGTATCCCCCACAATTGCCTGCCTGCTCACCTGACAGCAGGCTACTCCCCGCTGGGACGCATATCCCCCTGACGCTCGTACTCGGTGTCACTCTGGCCACCTGTGAACGGAAGGGAAGAAACGTCGCGGGCGTTCAGGTCGCGACCATGCAGACCCCTTTTGTCTCTCGTGGAGCGCTGTGGCGTGCGATGGGTTTCCTCCGCCCGCACCGGCGCGCGGTCGCTACCATCCTCCTGCTCGTCCTGACCTCCGCGGGCTTGAGCGCGATCGAACCGCTGGTGCTCAAGCATGTCTTCGACCAGCTCGGCTCGGGTGGCGCCTTGAAGGCCGTGCTCATCGCCGTGGCGGGCCTGGTGGGCATCGGCCTGGCGCGTGAGGTCCTCGGCGCCACGTCCAACTGGCTCACCTGGCGCACGCGCATCGCCGTGCACTTCTCTCTCAACGAGGCCACGGTCACGCGTCTGCACCGGCTCCCGCTGAGCTTCCACCGCGAGGAGGGCGTGGGCGCCATCATGACGAAGCTCGACCGTGGCATGCAGGGCTTCGTGGGTGCCATTACCGAGCTGGCCTTCAACGTCATCCCAGCGGCGACCTACCTCATCGTCTCCGTGACCATCATGTTCCGGCTGGACTGGCGTCTGGCGTTGCTCGCGCTGGCGTTCGCGCCCATTCCGGTGCTGATCGCCCGCAGGGCGGCACCCGTGCAGACTCAGCGTGAGCAGACGCTCATGGACCGCTGGACGAAGATCTACGCCCGCTTCAACGAGGTCCTCTCGGGCATCGTGACGGTGAAGAGCTTCGCCATGGAAGAGCGGGAGAAGCAGCGCTTCCTGCACGACGTGCGCGAGGCCAATGCCGTGGTCACCCGCGGCGTGGCCTTCGACGCGACCGTGGGCGCCAGCCAGAGCATCACCGTGCTCATCGCGCGTGTGGCGTCGATCGGCTTTGGCGGCATGCTCGTGCTTCGCGGGGAGATCACCGCCGGTACCCTGGTGGCGTTCCTCGGCTACATCGGAGGTCTCTTCGGTCCCGTTCAGGGCCTGAGCGGCGTGTACAAGACGCTACGGACCGCTTCCGTGGCGATCAACCAGGTCTTCTCCATCCTCGATGCCCAGGATCATCTCGGTGACGCTCCGGATGCCGAGGAGGTTACGGGCGTGCAGGGCGAGGTGGAGTTCGAGAACGTCCACTTCACCTACCCGTCCTCGTCGGGCCCCAACAAGCCGCTCATCAACGGCATCACCCTCAAGGTCAAGCAGGGTGAGACGATCGCCCTGGTAGGCCCGAGCGGCGCGGGGAAGACGACGCTGATGAGCCTGCTGTGCCGCTTCTACGATCCGGTGGAGGGCGTGGTGCGCATTGACGGCAAGGACATCCGCTCGCTCAAGCAGATGTCGCTGCGGCGCCACATCGGCGTGGTGCTGCAGGACTCGCTGCTCTTCAACGAGAGCGTGCGCAACAACATCGCCTACGGGCGGCCAAACGCCTCGATGGAGGAGATCGAGGCCGTGGCTCGCGCCGCGCATGCGCACGAGTTCATCACGCGCCTGCCGCAGGGTTACGACACCGTGGTGGGCGAGCGTGGCAACCGCCTGTCCGCGGGCGAGCGCCAGCGCATCTCCATCGCGCGCTCGCTCCTGAAGAATCCGCCGATCCTCATCCTGGACGAGCCCACCAGCGCGCTCGATGCGGAGAGCGAGGCGCTCGTGCAGGAGGCGCTGGGCAAGCTGATGAAGGGCCGCACCACCTTCGCCATCGCGCACCGGCTCTCCACGGTGGTGGACGCGGACCGTATCCTCGTGCTCAAGGGCGGGCAGATCATCGAGGAAGGCAGCCACTCGCAGTTGATGCGCCTGGATGGCTACTACGCCTCGCTGGTGCGCCGGCAGACGCGTGGATTGCTGCCCGAACTGCCCTCGTTCCCCGAGCCGCACCGCCCCACCTCCGCGGTCGCCTAGAGCGCCGAGTCAGCCTGTTCTTCACGAGGCCCCGTTCAGGGCGCGTGTGGGGTCCCCGACGGGCCGCACGGCGCTCTGTCCGGGGCCTTCGTGTTGCATGCGCTTGTATGTGTTTCAAAGTGACATGAGAGGTAGGGTCTGGAAAACAACGTTTCGGGTGGGAATGTGTTCGCTCTCGTGACGATTTGCCCCCTGGTTCTAGGCCTCCAGTACCATTGCGCGTGCACTCGGTGCGCGACGTAAACGACAGTGCGATGGAACCGCCGGACCAGGGGTACCGCCAAGCAGCACGGTGCTTACTCTTCCCGCGGAACGAAGGAGCCGTCGCACATCGGGCTGGCTCCTGACCACGCAACCACCAGAGCGCGCGCGGATAGGGCGCTGCGGCTGTCGGGAGGGAACATGAGGCGCAAGCAGGTACTCATCACCGGAGGCGCGGGCTTCATTGGTTCGCATCTGGCGGATGAGCTCATCGCACACGGTTATCGCGTCAGGGCTTTGGACGCGCTGCTCCCGCAGGTGCATGGGGAGAGCCGGTCGCGCCCGTCCTACCTCAACCCGGACGTGGAGCTCATCGCCGGTGACGTGCGCGACCGCGAGGCCGTCAGGCGCGCGCTCGAAGGAGTGGACGCGGTCTATCACTTCGCCGCGGCCGTGGGCGTGGGCCAGAGCATGTACGAGGTGGAGCACTACACCTCGGTGAACAACATCGGCACCGCCGTGTTGATGGAAGCACTCATCGAGCGTCCGGTGGAGCGGCTGGTGGTGGCCTCCAGCATGAGCGTCTACGGCGAAGGGCTCTTCCGGACGCCGGACGGTCGCCTTGTGCCCGGCACCGACCGCACCCTGGAGCAGCTCCAGTCCGGCGACTGGGAGCTCCGCGGCGCCAACGGCGAGCTGCTCTCGCCGCTGCCCACGCCCGAGACCAAGGTTCCGGCGCTCTCATCCGTGTACGCGCTCTCCAAGTACGACCAGGAGCGGCTGTGCCTCATCACGGGCCGCGCCTACAACATCCCCACGGTGGCGCTGCGCTTCTTCAACGTCTACGGCCCGCGCCAGGCGCTCTCCAACCCCTATACCGGGGTGCTCGCCATCTTCGCCTCGCGGCTCATCAACGGGAACTCGCCGCTCATCTTCGAGGACGGCATGCAGCAGCGCGACTTCGTGAACGTGCACGACGTGGCGCTTGCATGCCGCCTGGCGCTCGAGGTCCAGGACGCGGCCGGTCACGTCCTCAACATCGGTAGCGGCCAGGCGGTCACTGTTCGGGATGTGGCCAAGGCCATTGGCGAAGTGATGGGCAAGCCACACATCCGGCCGGCCGTGACGGGCAAGTACCGGATGGGCGACATCCGCCACTGCTTCGCTGACATCTCTCAAGCCCGCAAGGTGCTGGGATACGAGCCGCAGATCGGCTTCCAGCAGGGTCTGGCCGAGCTGGCGCAGTGGCTCGAGGGTCAGGTGGCCACGGACCGTGTGGCCGAGGCGAGGGCGGAGCTCGAGGCTCGAGGGTTGACCGTATGAGCAAGACACGAGCGGGTCATCATAAGAACGGTCACGAGAAGCGGGTGGTCATCTTCGGTGGCGCCGGGTTCATTGGTTCCAACGTGGCGGACCACTACCTGAGCGAAGGCCGCCGGGTGTTGGTGTTCGACAACGTCTCGCGTGCTGGCGTGGAGCGCAACCTGCGCTGGCTCAAGTCGCGCCACGGCGAGCTGCTCAGCGTGGAGGTGGCCGACATCCGCGATGAGAAGGCGGTGAGGCGGGCGGTGCGCGGCGCCGAGGAGGTCTTCCACTTCGCGGCCCAGGTGGCGGTGACCACCAGCCTCGAGGGCCCGGTGCACGACTTCGAGGTGAACGCGCGGGGGACGCTCAACGTCCTGGAGGCCCTGCGGGCCATGCAGGAGCCGGCCCCGCTCATCTTCACCTCGACGAACAAGGTCTACGGCGGGCTGTCGGGGATGGAGTTCGCCAAGAACGGCCGCCGCTACGAGCCTCGGGATGAGGCGACGCGCTCTCACGGCATCAGCGAGCGATGCCCCCTCGACTTCGAGAGCCCCTACGGCTGCTCCAAGGGCGCGGCAGACCAGTACGTGCTCGACTACGGGCGCTCCTTTGGGCTGAAGACCGCGGTGTTCCGCATGAGCTGTATCTACGGTCCGCGGCAGTTCGGCACCGAGGACCAGGGCTGGGTGGCGCACTTCCTCATCCGGGCGCTCGAGGGCAAGCCCATCACCCTCTACGGTGACGGCATGCAGGTGCGCGACATCCTCTTCATCGAGGACCTGGTGCGTGCCTTCCGTCTCGCGCAGGCGAACATCGACCAGCTCCGCGGACAGGCCTTCAACATCGGTGGTGGTCCGGAGCGCACCGTGAGCCTGCTGGAGCTGCTCGACCTGATCGCCCAGCGCACCGGGCGCAGCCCCGAGGTCCGCTTCGAGGGGTGGCGCACCGGCGATCAGCGCTACTACGTCTCCGATACCCGCAAGTTCCAGCAGGCCACGGGCTGGGCGCCGCAGGTGGGCGTCGAGCAGGGCGTGGCCCGGCTGCACACGTGGCTGGAGGCGATGGCGGAGGAGCGGGCACGCCAACCATCCGCAGGAGGAGCTGCGCTTGAAGCGTTCGCAGGGTAGCCCGAGCGTGAGTCTGTCGCCGCCCGTCCGGCGGGTGTTGATGACCGCCGATACGGTGGGCGGCGTGTGGACGTACGCTCTTGAGCTCTGCCGGGTTCTCGCCGAAGACGGCGTGCAGGTGGAGCTCGCGACCCTGGGCGCACCGCTGTCCCTCGCGCAATGGGCGGAAGCGCGCGAGGTTCCGGGCCTGTCCATTCACGAGAGCAGCTACCAGCTCGAGTGGATGGACGACCCTTGGGAGGATGTCCGCGCCTCGGGGGAATGGCTCCTCGAGCTGGAAGCGCGGCTCTCCCCCGACATCATCCATCTCAATGGGTATTGCCACGGCTCGCTTCCCTGGAAGACGCCGGTGCTGGTGGTGGCGCACTCGTGCGTCCTCTCGTGGTGGGAGGCCGTGAAGGGAGAGTCCGCCCCCGAGCGCTACGCGCGTTACCGAGAAGAGGTTGCGCGGGGGCTGCGCGCGGCGGATCGCGTGGTGGCGCCCAGTGAGGCGATGCTCGCCGCCGCCGAGCGGCTCTACGGCCCCTTTCGCGCGACGCAGGTCATTGCCAACGCGAGGCGGGCGGAGTCCTTTCCTCCGGGGGAGAAGGAGCCCTTCGTGCTCGCCGCCGGCCGGCTGTGGGACGAGGCCAAGAACCTGGCGGCGCTGGATGCCGTCGCGCCGCGGCTCCCGTTCCCGGTGCGGGTGGCGGGGGAGACGCAGCACCCGGGCGGTGGGGATTCGGCCCGGGCTCATCATGTCCAGCCGCTCGGGCGGCTGACACCTTCGGAGCTCGCCGGGTGGATGGCGCGAGCCGCTGTCTATGCGCTGCCTGCGCGCTACGAGCCCTTCGGTCTGTCCGTGCTGGAGGCCGCCCTCGCCGGATGCGCACTGGTGCTCGGTGACATTCCGAGCCTGCGCGAGGTGTGGGGCGATACCGCGCTCTTCGTGCACCCGGAGGATGGGGACGGGCTCGCCGAGGCGCTGAAGCGCTTGATGGCGAGTCCCGCCGAGCGCGAGCGCCTCGCCGCCAGGGCCCATGCCCATGCACTGACCTTCACGCCCCGCCGCATGGCGGAGGCCTACCTGGAGCTCTATGCCGCGCTCCGCTCGCGGCCCTCGGAGACGCGGGTCCTTCCCGCGCTCCACGCTTCTTGAAGACCGGAGAGCCAACCGCCGATGCGTATCGTCTTCTTTTGTCACTCCCTCCTATCGGATTGGAATCACGGCAACGCACACTTCCTGCGTGGCGTGGTGACGGATCTCGCACTGCGTGGTCACGATGTGCGTGTGTTCGAGCCCGTGGATGCGTGGAGTATGCAGAACCTCCTGGCAGAGCCCCTCGGGGCGGAGGCGCTGGGCGAGGTTCGCACCGTCTATCCGCACGTGGTTCCCGAGCGCTATGCGCTCGACACGCTGGACTTGGATCGCGCGCTCGAGGGCGCTCACCTGGTGATCGTCCACGAGTGGAGCGCGCCGGAGTTGGTGAAGCGGCTCGGCGAGCGGCGCAAGGCGGGCGGAACCTTCCGGCTGCTCTTCCATGACACGCACCACCGCAGCGTGAGCGCCCGGGAGGAGATGGCCCGCTACGAGCTCACCCACTACGACGGCGTGCTCGCCTTCGGTGAGGTCATCCGGCGCATCTACCTGGACGCGGGGTGGGCCCGCCAGGCGTGGACGTGGCACGAGGCCGCCGACGCGCGCGTGTTCCACCCGCAGCCGCACGTGAAGCCTGAGAGAGACCTCGTCTGGATTGGCAACTGGGGTGACGACGAGCGCACCGCGGAGCTCCACGAGTTCCTGTTGGATCCGGTGAAGGCGCTCGGCCTGAAGGCCCGCGTCCATGGCGTGCGCTATCCGGACACCGCCCGTGCGGCGCTGGCCGAGTCGGGCATCGAGTACGCCGGCTGGTTGCCGAACCACCGCGCGCCCGTGGCCTTCGCCCAGGCGCGTGTCACGGTCCACGTGCCTCGCCGGCCCTACACCCGGGCGCTGCCTGGCATCCCCACCATCCGCCCCTTCGAGGCGCTCGCCTGCGGCATTCCCCTGGTGACGGCGCCCTGGTCGGACGCGGAGGGGCTCTTCACTCCGGGCCAGGACTTCCTCGTTGCCAATAATGGCCAGGAGATGCAGCGACACCTGCAGGCGCTGCTCGCCGACGAGGGGCTGCGGCGCGAGCTCGCCGAGCACGGCCGGCGCACGGTGCTCGCGCGTCACACGTGTGGACACCGGGTGGATGAGCTCCTGCTCATCTGCCAGCAGCTCGGCATCGAGGCTTCCGAACTGAACCCGATCACACGGGAAAGGGTCATCGCATGAGCAAGGGTCTTCGCATCGCCTTCTTCGGCTCGAGCCTCGTCTCGGCTTACTGGAACGGGGCGGCCACGTACTACCGGGGCATCATCCGCGCGCTGTATGACCGCGGGCACCGCGTCACCTTCTACGAGCCGGATGCCTACGAGCGCCAGCAGCACCGCGACATGCCGGACCCGGACTGGGCGCGCTCGGTTGTCTACTCCGCGCAGGGGACGGAGGAGCTGGATCGCTGCCTGAAGGAGGCGGCTGACTCGGACGTCGTGGTGAAGGCGAGCGGCGTCGGCGTGTTCGACGCGCTGCTCGAGGAGCGCGTGCTGGAGTTGCAGCGCCCCGCTACCCAGGTGGTGTTCTGGGACGTGGATGCGCCTGCCACGCTCGAGCGCGTGGAGAAGGACCGGAACGACCCGTTCCGAGCGCTGATTCCCCGCTACGACCACATCCTCACCTATGGCGGCGGCGAGCCGGTGGTGTCCGCCTACAAGGCGCTCGGCGCGAAGGAGTGCGTGCCCATCTACAACGCGCTGGATCCGAGCACCCACCACCCGGTGGCGGCGGACCCTCGCTTCGCGGGGGACCTGGCCTTCCTGGGCAATCGGCTGCCGGACCGCGAGGCCCGTGTGGAGGCCTTCTTCCTGAAGGCCGCCGAGCTCCTGCCGCAGTCGCGCTTCCTGCTCGGAGGCAGCGGGTGGGGAGACCGTGCGCTGCCGGAGAACGTGAAGTACCTCGGCCACGTCTACACGCAGGACCACAACGCGCTGAACTGCTCGGCCCGGGCGGTGCTCAACATCAACCGCGATAGCATGGCGCGCTTCGGCTTCTCGCCGGCCACGCGTGTCTTTGAGGCCGCGGGGGCGGGTGCCTGCATCATCACCGACGCCTTCAAGGGCGTGGAGCTGTTCCTGGAGCCAGGCCAGGAAATCCTCGTGGCGCACTCGGGCGAGGAGGTCGCCGAGCACGTGCGCAAGCTGAACGAGACCGAGTCGCGGCGCATCGGCCAGGCGGCGATGAAGCGCGTGCTGTCCGAGCACACGTACGCGCACCGCGCCTCGAAGGTGGAGGAGGTGCTCGGCTTCCAGAAGAGCGGTACTCGCGAGCGGGTGGCTTGAGTCATGAAGACGGAGACGGAGCGGATGCAGATCGTCATTCTGGGGCTGTCCATCACGTCGAGCTGGGGCAACGGACACGCCACCACCTACCGGGGGCTGGTGCGCGAGCTGGTGCGGCGCGGGCATGACGTCCTGTTCCTCGAACGGGACGTGCCCTGGTACGCCTCCAACCGCGACATGCCACGGCCTCCCTTCGGGCGCACCGAGCTGTACAGCAGCCTCGATGACCTGAAGGAGCGCTTCACGAGCGAGGTGCGCCGCGCGGACCTGGTCGTGGTGGGCTCGTACGTGCCCCAGGGCGTGGAGGTGGGCAACTGGGTGCAGCACACGGCTCGCGGTGTCTCGGCCTTCTACGACATCGACACGCCGGTGACGCTGGCGAAGCTCGCGCGCAAGGACTTCGAGTACCTCACGCCCGAGCTCATCCCGGGCTACCAGCTCTACCTGTCCTTCACGGGTGGCCCCACGCTCGAGCGTATTGAGCGCGAGCTCGGCTCCCCCGCGGCTCGGCCGCTCTACTGCAGCGCCGATCCCGAGCTGTATGCGCCGCAGCACCGCGAGCCCCTCTGGGACCTCGGGTATCTGGGCACGTACAGCGATGACCGGCAGCCGGTGCTGAACCGCCTGATGCTCGATGCCGCGCGGGAGTGGAGCTCGGGCCGCTTCGTGGTCGCCGGGCCCCAGTACCCGGCGGACATCCAGTGGCCCTCCAACGTGTCGCGCGTGGAGCACCTGGCTCCGCCCGAGCACCCCGCCTTCTACAACTCCCAGCGCTTCACCCTGAACGTCACGCGCGCGGACATGGTGAGAGCAGGCTACTCGCCGAGCGTGAGGCTCTTCGAGGCAGCTGCGTGCGGCGTGCCCATCATCAGTGATGAGTGGGCAGGGCTCGACACGCTCTTCGTCCCGGGGAAGGAGATCTTCATCTCCCACTCAGGCGAGGAGACGCTGCGCTTCCTCCGGGAGGTCTCGGAGTCGGAGCGGCAGGCCATGGGCATGAAGGCGCGCGAGCGGGTGCTGGCCGAACACACCGCGGCGCACCGGGCCGAGACCCTGGAGCAGTACGCTCGGGCGGTGAGCTCGGGTCGGAAGCCGTAGGGCTTCGGTTACAACATCAGAGGCGCGCGCTGCTCGGCGGCGGCGCCCGGGCGTTGAGGACGAGAGGCGGGACTCATGAAGATCGCGGTCATTGGAACGGGATACGTGGGGTTGGTGGCAGGCACCTGCTTCGCTGAGTCGGGTCATGACGTCACGTGCATCGACGTGGACCTGAAGAAGATCGAGGCGCTGAAGCGTGGGCAGATCCCCATCTACGAGCCGGGGCTCGAGGAGCTGGTCCACCGCAACATCGCCGCGCGGCGGTTGCACTTCACCGACGATCTGAATGCCGCGGTGGGTCCCTCTCAGGTGGTCTTCATCGCCGTGGGCACGCCGGAGGGCGAGACGGGGCGCGCGGACCTCCAGTATGTGCTCAACGCCGCCGAGCAGGTGGGCCGGGCGTTGCGCCACTACACCGTCATCGTGGACAAGAGCACCGTGCCGGTGGGCACCGCGGACAGGGTGTCCGCCGCGGTGGCGCGCAACACCCAGTACGAGTTTGACGTGGTGTCCAACCCCGAGTTCCTCAAGGAGGGCGCCGCGCTCGAGGACTTCCTCAAGCCGGACCGGGTGGTGATTGGCACCAACTCGGAGCGGGCGCGGAAGATCATGGGCGAGCTGTACGCGCCCTTCGTGCGCACGGAGAACCCCATCCTCTTCATGGATCCGCGCTCGGCCGAGCTGACGAAGTACGCGGCCAACGCGATGCTCGCCACGCGCATCTCCTTCATGAACGACATCGCGGCCCTGTGCGAGCGCGTGGGTGCGGACGCGGAGATGGTCCGCAAGGGCATGGGCTCGGACAAGCGCATCGGCTACTCGTTCCTGTACCCGGGCATTGGCTACGGCGGGAGCTGCTTCCCGAAGGACGTGAAGGCGCTGATGGCCACGGCCCGGGACGTGGGCCTGGAGTTCGACCTGCTGCGCGCGGTGGAGAACACGAACGCGCGACAGAAGCGCTGCCTGCTCACCAAGGCGCTCAAGCACTATGGTGATGTGTCCAACCGGACCTTCGGGGTGTGGGGTCTGGCGTTCAAGCCGAAGACGGACGACATGCGCGAGGCGCCTTCGGTGGAGCTCATCGAGGGCCTGCTAGGCAAGGGCGCGCGCGTGCAGTGCCATGATCCGGTGGCGACGGAGGTGGCGCAGCGCTACTTCGGCGACCGCGTGCTCTACGCGCCCACCTGCTACGACGCGGCGGAGGGTGTGGATGGGCTCTTCTTGGTGACGGAGTGGAACGAGTTCCGCCATCCGGACATGAAGCGCCTCAAGGCGCTGATGAAGAGCCCGGTCATCTTCGATGGCCGCAACGTGTTCGACCCGCGGCGCGCGCGCGACGAGGGCTTCACGTACTTCGGTATCGGCCGCGGCCAGTAGGCACCGCGCTCACTCGGTGTACAGCGTCACGCCGAGCCCAGGCTGGAAGGTGCCGATGACGGTGCCGTCCACGTCGGGCACGAACGCCAGGCCGAACAGCAGGGTCGTGTTCACGGAGAGCTGAGGGGCGAGCCAGTACTCCAGGCCGCCACCCGCCGCGATCGACAGTGCGCTGGCGCTCGAGTCCGTGCTCCCGCTCTCGGAGCCCACCTGGTTGATCGCGCCCTCCAGCGCGAAGAAGGGGCGAAGAGCCTTGCCTGGAGTGCCTCCATAGGCGTTCAGACCGAGGCCCAGCGACAGGCCCGTGATGGACGCTTCCTGTACCGAGGCGAAGGCGAAGCCGGCGTTCAGGTTGACGCCCACCGAGTCACTGAAGAAGTAGCGGAGGCCCAGGCTCGAGCTGGTGCCCGCTGAATCTCCCAGGGCCAGGGTGCTGCCGAGCAGGTTGGCACGGATGCCGAACAGGCCCGTGCGCGGCCCCACCGGGAGCGCGGGCGTGGCCGGAGCCGCCGGAGTCACTTCCGGGGGAGTCGTGGGCGCCGCAGTTGAGGGGAAGTCGGGAGTCGCGGGCGTAGCCGAGGGGGTTTCACCTGCCTCGTCCGTGGCGGTCTTGGATTCATCCGGCAGGATTTCGCCCCTCGCGATGGCCTGCTTCTGGGCTTCCTCCTTGGCCGCTTCCGACGCCTTTTGCTGGCGATAGCGCTCGACTTCGGCGGCGCGTTGCGCGGCGGTCTTGCCCGTTGTCGCGCAGCCGGTGGCGGTCAGGACGAGCAGGGCGATACTCAGGTTCTTCATTGGGGTGTGTCCTCCAGGAAAGGCGCGTGCACATACCATCCACGCGCCTGGGAGGACCACCTGCTCCGAGTACTCCCTCTCCCTCTGGGAGAGGGTGGGGGTGAGGGTATCTGAGCCCGTTCTTCAACCCATCGTCCTCAGTGTGGACAGGGGTTTCAACCCGGGTTCACTCGCTACCCTCACCCCGTCCCTCTCCCGAAGGGAGAGGGATTAGTGACCCGCGTCCTTCGCGGAGCTCTTCGGTGGCGGCGCACCATCTTCGCCTCCGACGTCTCCGCCCTCGACCAGCTCCTTGTCCTCTTGCAGGAAGTCCTTGGCCACCTGATCCACGTCTTCGGGCTTGAGTCCGGTGAGCACCACGCTGGCGGCCCGCGTCCGGCTGACGAGCGCCGTCTCGCCGAGCGCTCCGTGGATGCGCATGAGCGCGATGTGGATCTCCGGGTCGAACGGGTCCGCGGCCAGCGCCTCCAGATACGCCTGTCGCGCCTTCGGGTAGTCCTTGCGGAACAGCAGGATGCGGCCCAGGTGCACGTTGGTGCTCGGTGAGCCCGGGTGCACGCGCAGCGAGCCGCGCAGTACCTGCTCGGCCTCGTCCAGCCGCCGCAGCTCCAGCAGCGCCAGCGCGTACTTGTTGGACACGGACTCGTACTTGTCGCCCACCAGCTTGTGGGCCTTTGCGTACTCCTCGGCGGCGGCCTTGATGCGGTTGCGCTCGCGCATCAGCTCGCCCAGGTGCGCGAACTTGCGCGCCGGCACCTCCGTCACCTCCGCGAAGTCGCCGAAGGAGATTTCACGCCCCTTCTTCTTCTCGTCCTGGTCCTTGGCGTTCTCCTTGAGCACCACCTCCTCGCGCGGCAGCAGCTCCTGAGGGAAGGGCTGCTTCTTGATGTGCGCGAGCCAGCTCTTCTCGAACAGCGCGAAGGGCATCCCCGTGGCCGCCTCCACCGCCTTCCTGTCCTGCTTGCCGTCGCGCAGGCCGAGGATGATCTCCCGCAGGCCCTTGTTGCCCTGCGTCGAGTACACGTAGTCGATGGCGTAGTAGACCTCGGCGAAGGCGGTGGCCGCGTCCTCGGCCGTGGGCAGCATGGCGATGGACGGGTGCATCTTCTCGAAGGGGATGAGCTTGTCCTCCTTCACCCGCCGGCCCAGCAGCGCCAGCGTCGAGGGCGTCATCGCCAGCCCTGGCTTGCCGCGCCAGCGCGACTCCAGGAACTTGGCCAGGCCCTCGTGCAGCCAGATGGGCACCGTGTTGTGGCTCATCTGGCTCACCACCAGGTGGATGTACTCGTGCGCCAGCGTGTCCTGCCAGTCGTAGCCCCGCGCCACGGCCTTGGGGCTCGTCACCATCAGCTTGTTGAACTTGCAGATGGCGATGGTGCCCGTGGTTTGGATCTGCTGGTAGGTGAGGGTGCTGACCTTCGACAGCTCGCGCGCGTTGTTCACCACCTCCACGCGAATCTTCCCCGGAGGCCGGTGCCCCAGGTCCTCGGCGAGCGCGCGGTGGATGGACTCCAGTGTCTCCAGCGCATAGGGCGCCAGCACCTCGTCCTTCCCCTTCGGGTAGTAGAAGATGAAGTGCTCGCTCTCCACGCGCACGTGGTCCTTCACGATGTCGCGCGTCTCCTTCGCCAGCCGCAGGTAGCTGCCCGGCTTGTCCTCGATGTTCGCCGCTCGCAGCAGCTCGATGGCCTCGTCGTAGCGGCCCTCCTCGAAGGCCACCCGGCCCTGGAAGTACTTGAGCGGCTCGATGTCCTCCGGGACGATGCTCTCCAGCGCCTGCAGCTCGCGCCGCGCGCCTGGCACGTCCCACCCATCCAGCGCTGCCTCCACCTTCCCCAGCCGCTCCTTGGCCTCGTTCTTCAGCGACTCCTGGGCCTGGGCGCCCGTGGCCAGCGACAGGGAGAGGGCGAGGGCCAGGACCCTCATGGTGCTCGCAACCCGGGTCATCACTTCACCAGCTCCTCGTAGTAGCGCTTCACCTGGTCCCGGTATTTCTCCGGCGTCCCTTCCTTCATCGCGTCCAGCAGATCCTTCCGGAACTCCTTCGGCGCCTGGTAGGCCTCCTCGTCCGGAATCTCCACCTTGTCGCGGGGATCCCTCCCGTTGCCCTCGCTCTTCCCCATGCCCATCGGCAGCGGCAGCCCACGTCCCTTGCCCCGGCCCTTCTGGCTCTCCTTCATCTGCTGCTGGAACTGCTTGAGCCCCTCGAGTGCCGCCTGCTGCTCGCCGTAGCCCCGGTTCGGGTCCTTGCCCTGCATCCGCTGCGAGGCCTCGCCCATGCGCCGGCCGATCTCCTCCATCTGGTCCCCAGCCTCCTGCCCGAAGATGGGTGCCATCTGCTCCATGTCCTGCATCTGCTGGCGCAGCTCCCGCGCCTTCTGCTCTAGCGATTGCTGCTGCTGGGCCAGTTGCTGCAACTGCTGCTTGTCCTGCTGGCTCATCTGCGAGCCCGGCGGCGGGAAGAGCGACTGCAGCTTGCGGTTCACGTCCTCCACCGACTTCGCGTCCTTCTCCAGCCGCTCGGCCAGCTCGGCGGACTGCTGCCGCACGTCGTCGGGGTTGCCGTACAGCTCGTCCAGCGAGCGCTGCTGTTCACCGTAGCTGGCGAGCTGTTGGGCCGCCTCGGAGGCCCGCTGTGCCGCCTCGGCCGCCAGGTCGTAGTCGTCCACCTTCAGCGCGTTCCTTGCGTTCTCCAGCTCGGCCTGGGCCTCTTCCAGCGGACGCGAGGCCCGGCTGTTGAGATCCTCGGGCCGCAGCTTCTCGTAGTCCTTCTGCACCTGCTCGAGCTGGCGCTGCAGCTCATCCTTCATGGCCTTGCCGCGCTCGGCCAGCCGGTCCTTGTTCTGCTGCCGAGCCTGGTCGCGCAGGGCCTTGGTGGCATCGGCCACGCGCTGCTGCTCTTGGGCCGTCTGCTCCAGCTCGTTCATGAAGTCGCCGAACTTCTTCGCCAGCTCCGGGTACTGCTCGTTGCCGAACTCGTCCTGGGCCTCGTTCAGGCCGTTGAGCATCTCGTCCATCTGCATGGACAGCTCCTGCAGCTTGGCGAGCGCCTCGTCCGTCTTGCCCTCGCGCATGAGCCGCTCCACGTCGTCGAGCGCGCTCTGCATGTCCTGGTCCTTCATCATCTCCTGAAGGGCCTCGGCGTTGAGGTGCTCGTCGCGGATGCCCTGGCGCATCTCGGCCATGCGCTGCATCAGCTCCTGGATGCGGTTGCGCACCTCCTGAATCTGCTGCATCACCTGCTCGCGCACCTGCTCATCCGGGTTCTGCTTGTACTGCTCGATGAGGTTGGCCAGCTCACGTCGCTCGGCGGCCAGCTGCTTCGCCAGCTCCTGCAGCGCCTCCAGCTTCTGCCGGTCCAGCAGGGACTCCAGGTAGAGGATGTCCTTCTCCAGCTCGGCGATTTCGTCTTCCACCAGGGCGCCCAGGCGGTTCCCGGTGCCAAAGTCGTCGCCCGCGCGGCGCTGCTGGGTACGCAGGTAGATGCGGCGCAGTTCCGAGGTGGCGCGCACCCGCTGGCCCAGCGTCTCAGAGATGTTGGCGAGCGCGGTGATGAGCTCGGCGGGGGTGTCCCGCTCGCGGCGCAGTTCCTGGGAGAGCGCGCGCATGTCCGCCACCAGCGTCAGGCCACTGGTGTCCACTGCCTGCCCCGAGGCCACCTTCTGCGGATCCTTCACCCGATCCCGGTCCGCTCCCTCCAGCCGGTCGGCCAGGTGGTCCACCATGCGGCCCCAGAGGGCCTCGGCCTTCTCCAGGGCGGCGCGACGGTGCTCCGCGGCGCTGTAGACGCGCAGCACCTGGGTGCGGCTCACGCCCCGCTTGGGGCCCTCCACCGCGTCGTTGTCCTTCGCCTCGACGTAGTAGGAGATGCGGTCTCCCGGCTGCACCTGCAGCGTGCCCAGGTTCCAGGTGTAGGTGCCCTTGTCCCGCCGGCCATCCTCACGGGGCAGCGGGATGCGCGTCTCCTCCTTGGCGCCCGGCGTGCGGAAGACGAGCGCCAGGCCATTGAGGCCGTAGTCGTCACTGGCCTCGTACTTGAGCGTCACCTGCTGGCCCGGGTCGATTTCAATCTCCGCCGCGGGCGTGAGGAGCTGGACCTGGGGTGGGGCGTCTGCCTCCACGTTGAGCGGGATGTCTGGCCCGGTGGCGATGGGCTTGCGGCTCGTGCCGTAGAAGACGAAGTGGTAGGTGCCCGCCTTCTTCGCGATGAAGGTGCCGGTGAGCTCGCGCTTGTCGTTGACGGTGAGCGGGAGCGTCTCGCCATTGACGACCAGCTCCGCGCGCTCCACCTCGCGGTCCGAGCGCGTCTTGAGCTGCACCTCGGTGCCGGCTGGCGCGCTCACCTCGCCATTGGTGCCCGGCACGGTGCGAGGGGCGAGCCCGGTGTAAGCCGGGTAGCGGTACGTCAGCTCGATGTCGCCGGTGATGGGCTCGCGCTGCTCGGCCAGGGGGGCCAGGCGCGCCGACTCGAGCGCCTTGGTGAGTCCCGCGCGCCAGGAGGTGCCCGCCAGGCCCAGCACCACTGTCATCACGAGCGCCACGCCGCCCAGCACCAGGGCGGCGTGCTTGAGGCGGGTGTCGTCCACCACCGTGCCCACGTCCACCTGGTCCGCACGCAGGTCCATCTGCCGCAGGAAGGCCTCGGCGAGCTCCTCCGAGTACTGAGCCTGGGCGCCCTGCTCGCGTGACAGCTCCACCGCGGCGAGCACGTCCAGGGACAGAGCCGGCTGGCGTTCGCCGATGAGGCGCGCCGTGCGGAAGTCATCCCCCACGGTGCGCAGGGAGAGCCAGACGCCGAAGACGCAGGCCACGAGCGCGCCCGCCACGGGGGAGAGCAGCAACAACCAGCGACCAGCGGCCGGGGCGACGAGCGCCAGGAAGCCACCCGCTCCTCCCAGTACGAGCAGGGTGGCGAGGCCCAGCATCGCGCCCTGGAGCCAGAGCTGGCGGCGTTGGCGGGTACGTACCGCGGCGAGCAGTCGCTCCACGCCATGCGAGCGGGGCTCGGCGAGAGGCTCCGACGGCGGAGCGGGAGGCTGCGGGGGTGGCGGAGGTGGGAGCTCCGGGCCTGGGGTCTGCGGGGATTCGAGATTCACGCTGTCACGTCCGCTCGGTCGTGTGGCAACCCATGGCCGGGCCACCTATTTCCCAAATCTGTAGCAGGCCCAGGCGCGCGGCGCGTCCCCCAGGACTCCGGGCGGGTGGCTTCTCCGCCCCGGTGTCCGCAGGTGGAAGCTTGCCGGGTGGGCTCAGCCGACAGGGAGTCAGCGGCTGGCGCTCTTGCGCGAGTCGGCCTCTTCCCCCTCCGTCACCGGCACCTGCTCGTCCTCCTTGTGGGGGGCGGTGCCGTTGGGGTTGTCGGCCGAGGGCTCACCGGCGCCCAGCTCCTCGGCGAGCGCGGTCAGCACCTCCTGGGCGGCCTGGAGGCGAGCCCGGGGCAGGCGGGTGATGGCCCGCTCCACGGCAGCCTCCACCGTGCCCGTGGTGGGCACGTCCATCCCGCGGCCCGCTTCCGTGAGGGAGAAGAGAGCCTTGCGACCGTCGAGCGGATCCGACTTGCGCTCGAGCAGCCCGCGCTTCTCCATTCGCTTGAGGACACCCGTCAGCGTGCTGGGGTGTACGTGCATGATCTGCGCGAGCCTGCCCGCGGTGATGCCGGGGAAGCGGCCCACGAGCCGTAGCACCAGCCGCTGTGGGCCGGTCAGCCCGAGCGTGGACTCCATGCGCTTGGACGTGGACTGCAGGCCGTGATCCACGGCCCACAGCAATCGCATGAACTCCAACACTTCCCCCAGAGGGGGCCTCTTGCTCTTGTCCGCGTTGAGCTGCTCGCCGAGCTCTTCGTTTGGCTTCATTTCTACACTGTCCCCTGAATTCTACCTTGCTGTCGCCCGTCTCTGTCCTTGGACAGGTAGTGCGTGCGGGCTCTACCTGCTTGCAAAATCAATCATCGGACCGATGTCCGCGAGCCAGGGCGCACCAGCGCCTGGCTGGGGACGGACCATGTCATTGTTTGGTTCCCTACTTTCCTTTTTCAGCACCAAATGAAGGATGACGCATTGCGTTATGGCGTCTGGCCAGACGGAGGAAGCCCGCCTGCTGGCTCGCCGTCGTGGCGGGCCTGCTGCAGCACCTCCAGCGCCTTTTCCAGGACCTCGTCCCGGCCGGCGCGCAGCCCCGCGAGCGTGGGGCGTACGGGCACGTCCGGTTGCAGGCCTACGCGCTGGAGTGGACGGCCATCGGCATGGAGGATGGTGGCGCCGCTGAAGATGAAGGTGATGCCGCCGGGCAACACCGTATCCGTGATGTCGCCGTTGGCGCCCGCGGTGGGGCTGCCCACGAAGAGGGTGCTGCTCGTCTCCTTCAACATCATGCCGGTGCTCTCCGCCTGGCTGATGGCCCGTCCGTCGATGAGCGTCACCACCCGGCCCTGGTAGCGAGGAACGTCCGCTTCGGGGACGGCCGACGCGTAACGGATGCGCGTGCCCATGCTGTCACCCAGGAGCAGGCTCACTTCTGCCTGGGACAGGAGTCTGGCACCGCGCGCGTTGAGATAGGGCGCCAGGGGCCACAGCGTCCCATTCGGGTAGCCGCGCAGGTCGAAGACGAGGGCGCGCGTGTCTCCGAGCTGCTCGAACATCCCGGGGACGTCCGCCGGCTTCAGGAGGGAGAGGGACACCAGTCCCACGTTGCCCGGAAGCCGCCGGTACGCCGGGCCTCCCTCGACGGTCGCCAGGTCGAAGTTCTGGAAGGCGTAGCTCACCTGCACCTGCTTCGTGCGGTCCTGGGCGTCGCGCACGGTGAGGGTGCGGGTGGAGCCGTCCTTGCCCGAAAGGGCGCGGCGCAGAATCTGGATGCGCAGGTGCTCGGGTGTGGAGGCGCTGATGTAGGGGGCAATCCGTTCTAGCAGGGCTGGCAGGGGCTCTCCGTCCACGGCCTCCAGCACGTCTCCCACGGTGAGCCCCGGCGCGGCGGACGGCACCTGGACCTTCACCACCACGGACTTGCCCTCGACCGGGAGGGCGGAGAAGGGCGCGGTGACGTTTCCCCAGAGCCGGAGGTATTCGGGATGGTCGCGCAGGTAGTTGTGGCCATCCTGGACGAGCGCGGCCATCTCGGCCACCGCGTGTGCGTACTCCGCGGCGTCTCGCGCGGCCTCGAGCTTCGGGAGGAAGCGTACGAGCGCCCCATTCCAGTCCGCATCGAGCAGCTCCAGGTTCGGATAGAAGAGGCGGATGACGTTCCAGAGTCGGATGGCCGCGAGCTGTCGGAGCGGCCGGGTCGGGTAGGGGCTCTCGTCGTAGGTCTTGTCCGGCTGCCACACGGCGGGAGGCAGCTCCGCGAGGTTCATCTTCCGCGGCTTCGCCCGGACCAGGCGCACCTGCTGGAGCGCGGTCTCCAGGGCCACATCCTTCGTGGCACTGGTGGTGGGCTCGGGCACCCGGGCGTCCGCCACAAGGCGGACGGTGAGCTCACTGGTGCGCACTCGTGCGATGAGCCCCTCGCCCAGGGAGACGCGCATCGATTCTCCTCCTGGTGAAGGGCCGAGGTCCCCCTCGGTGATGAGGCGCGCGAGCCCCTGGGCGTGGAGTGCTGGCACCAGGGGGGGCACGGGGGAGCGGGCATCGAGGAGGAAGACGAGAGGCGGCTTGCGGCCAGGCGTGCCGGTGAGGACATCCGTGGTGCCGAAGGAGAATCGGACCTCGTAGGCGGAGACGTCGTTGCGCTGGGCGCGGTAGCCGATGCGCTCCACCTGTCGTTGCGCGGGCCCGTGCAGTCGGCCCTCGAAGAGGAAGGGGCCGATGACGGAGAGCGCGTTCTTGATACGGCCGGGGGCGTTCGGGTCCTTCAGGTGGAGCGCGCGCAGGTCCACCACCACCGCCTTGGCTTTGGGTATGTCCGCTTCCACGGCCGAGCGCTCGGAGCGGATGCTGCTCAGTCCTCCGGCACCGGCCACCGCGCCGAGGTTCAGGACAAGCACCGCGCCCTTCTCCCAGCGACGGAGGGGCTGGGGCGTCACTTCGGGCAGCGCCGTTGCTTCCGGGGCTTCCCTGGGGTCGAGTCGTGTCGCCGGGTCCTCCAGCACGTCCAGCATCACTTGCACGGCTCGGGCGTAGGACTCCTGATCTGGCGCGGTCTCCACGCGGGGCAGCGCCGCGAGCAGCGCCGCGTCCCAGTCGAGTTCGGGAGTGGTGAGCAGCTTGGGGTGGCGGTAGCGCACCTCGCCCCAGAGCTCGGCAAGACGGTGCAGGCGCTGGAGGCGCACGGTCTCAGGCTCCGGGGCTGCCTGTTCCCCGGCCATCGCGGGGAGTGGACGGACGGCGGAGAGGGTGGCGAGCAGCAGGACATGGAGGAACCTCATGTGCCTCCTCGATGGGATAGGGGCGCTCACTCTAATGCTCCGTCCCATTCGCGGGTCGAGGGCCCTGGAGGTACTGGGGTAGGTTCTCCCCCATGCTGAAGACCCCGATCGGACGTCTGCGTGCCGTTGCCCTGCTCGAGGGCGTCTCCTTTGTCGTACTCCTTTTCATCGCCATGCCGTTGAAGTACCTGGCCGGCATGCCGCTGGCGGTGAAGCTGGTGGGCTGGGCGCACGGGCTGCTGTTCGTGCTCTTCATCCTCGCCCTTGCGGAGGCCGCCGTGACGCACCGCTGGTCGCTGCTGCGCGTGGTGGGTGCGTTCATCGCGTCGCTGCTGCCCTTCGGGACGTTCGTGCTCGACGCGCGGCTGCGCCGTGAGGAGCAGGCCGCCGTGGAGCCGGCCACGAGCTGAGGCAGCGCGCCGGGCCTGTCACTGCGTCCCTGCGCTTAGATGGCGAAGTCGCCGAGGAACACCTTGGCCATGCGCACGTCGGCGTGGACGTGATCGCCCTCAACGACGCCCAGGTTCTCGAACTCGGCGCGAGGCACCTCGACAGTCACCGTCTCTCCGGAGGGAAGCTTGAGCAGCACCTTCACGTAGCCACCCACGGACTTGAACCGCTCGACGAGCACCGTGCTGGGTCCGCTGGCGCCGTTGGCTGGCCTGATGATTTTGATGTCATGCGGGCGGACGAACGCGTGCACCGCCTCGCCCTCCCGAGCGCTCTGAGGCGCCTCCACGACGAGGGTGCCCACCTCGGCCCGGCCCGAGCGGACACGTCCGCGCAGGATGCTGGTGCCGCCCACGAAGGAGGCGACGAACGGCGTGGCTGGCTGGTCGTAGATTTCCTCCGGTGACCCGGCCTGGGCCACGCGCCCGTCCGAGAGCACCACCACGTGCTGCGAAATCTCTAGCGCCTCCTCCTGATCATGGGTGACAAGCAGGGTGGTGACGCCCGTCTGCTCATGGAGGGACTGGAGCCACTCGCGCAGCTCCACGCGCACGCGGCTGTCGAGCGCGCCGAAGGGCTCGTCCAGCAGCAGCAGCTTGGGGCGGATGGCGAGCGCCCGCGCGAAGGCCACGCGCTGCCGCTGTCCTCCAGAGAGCTGTCCGGGGTAGCGCTGTCCCAGCTCCTCCAACTGCACCAGACGCAGCATCTCGTCCACACGTGCTTCGATGTCGGCACGGGGCAGCCGGCGCGTCTCCAGCCCGAAGGCGATGTTCTGCCGCACCGTCATGTGCTTGAAGAGCGCGTAGCTCTGGAAGACGACCCCGATGCCGCGCTTCTGCACGGGCTGGTGGGTACACTCCACGCCCTCGATGCGCACGGAGCCCGAGTCCGGCAGCTCGAGCCCGGCGATGAGGCGCAGCAGCGTGGACTTGCCCGCTCCCGAGGGCCCCAGCAGCGTGGTGATGGCTCCAGACGGTGCCTGGAACGACACATCCGAGACGGCGGGAGTCCCCCCGGTGGTGAATCGCTTGGTGAGGTGCTCGACGATGACGCTCATGGGGACTCGGCCCTCCACTCGACGTACTTCTTGACGGCCAGGGTCACCAGCGCGAGCACCGTGAGCAGTGAGGCCACGGCGAACGCACCGGAGAGGTTGTATTCGTTGTAGAGGATCTCCGCGTGCAGCGGCAGGGTGTTGGTCACCCCGCGCACGTGGCCGGAGACGACAGACACGGCGCCGAACTCGCCCATCGCGCGCGCGTTGCACAGCAGCACGCCGTACAGCACGCCCCACTTCACCTTGGGTAGCGTCACACGCAGGAAGGTGCGCCAGCCGCTCGCGCCCAGCGTGAGGGCAGCCTCCTCCTCGTCCTGCCCCTGGGCCTGCATGACGGGCAGCACCTCGCGCGCCACGAAGGGGAACGTTACGAACACGGTGGCCAGCACGATACCGGGCACGGCGAAGATGATGTGGACGTCATGCGCGTCCAGCCAGGCGCCGAACCACCCCTGCCGGCCGAAGAGCAGCACGAAGATGAGCCCCGCGATGACTGGCGACACGCTGAAGGGCAGGTCGATGAGCGTGAGGAGCACGTCGCGGCCGGGGAAGCGGAAGCGGGCGATGAGCCACGCGGCGGCGAGCCCGAAGACCAGGTTGAGCGGCACGGCGATGGCGGCGGCCAGCAGCGTGAGCCGGATGGCGGACCAGGTCTCGGGCTCCTGGAGGGTGGCAACGTACGTGCCCACGCCCTTCTGCAGGGCGTAGGTGAAGACGGCCACCAACGGCACGACGACGAAGACGCCCAGGAAGGCGAGCGCCAGGCCAATGAGCAACCAGCGTACGGGCGCCGGGCCGGAGACGGTGCGCCGGTGCCGGCGCGGAGCGTACGAGGTTGGGTGCATGGCAGGCGTCCTATCCGGTCCGAGCCTCGAGCCGGCGTTGGCTCCAGCGCTGCAGCAGGTTGACGGCGAGCAGGAGCGCGAACGAGGCCGCGAGCATCACCCCGGCGATGGCCGTCGCGCCGGCGTAGTCGTACTGCTCGAGCCGGGTGATGATGAGCAGCGGAGCAATCTCCGTCTTCATGGGCATGTTGCCGGAGATGAAGACGACGGAGCCGTACTCGCCAATGGCCCGCGCGAAGGCGAGCGTGAAGCCGCTGAGCAGGGCGGGGAACACACTGGGGAAGAGGACGCGGGTGAAGACCTGCCAGGGCGTGGCACCGAGCGTGGCGGCGGCCTCCTCCACGTCGGCGTCGATGTCCTCGAGTACAGGTTGCACGGTGCGCACCACGAAGGGCAGCCCGATGAAGGTGAGCGCCACCACGATACCCAGGGGCGTGAAGGCCACCTTGAAGCCGAGCGCCTCCAGGTACTGCCCGTACCACCCGTTGCGCGCGTAGAGGGTGGTGAGCGTGAGCCCCGCCACGGCGGTGGGCAGGGCGAAGGGCAGGTCCACCAGTGCGTCCACCAGCGCCTTGCCGGGGAAGCGGTAGCGCACCAACACCCAGGCCACGAGCAGGCCGAAGACGGCATTGGCCAGCGCGGCGAGCAGGGCCGCGCCAAAGCTGAGCCGGTACGCCGCGAGCACGCGAGGTGAAGCCACTATCTCCCAGAACTGCGCCCAGGAGAGGGTGAATGTCTTGAGGAAGAGGCCGGACAGCGGCAGCAGGACGATCAGGGCCAGGTACAGCCAGCTGAGCCCCAGGGTCAGTCCGAAGCCCGGCAGGACGCGGCGTCGTGCGCTCGGGTTCATGGAGGCGGCTCCGATCATTGCGCCTGGGGGACGTAGACCTGATCGAAGGCGCCGCCGTCGTCGAAGTGCTTCTTCTGTGCCTGCTTCCAGCCGCCGAACACCTCGTCGATGGTGAACAGGCTCACCGTGGGGAAGTGGCTCGCGTGCTTCGCCGCGACCGCCTGGGAGCGGGGCCGGAAGTGGTGCTTCGCGGCGATCTCCTGGCCCTCCTCGGAGTAGATGAACTGGAGGTAGGCCTCGGCCGCGGCGCGGGTGCCCTTGCGCTCGACGTTGCGGTCCACGATGGCGACGGGCGGCTCGGCGAGGATGCTCACCGAGGGGACGATGATCTCAAACTGGTCCTTGTTGCCCACCTCCCGGGTGAGCAGGAAGGCCTCGTTCTCCCAGGCGATGAGCACGTCACCGAGGCCGCGCTCGGCGAAGGTGGTGGTGGCGCCGCGCGCGCCCGAGTCCAGCACGGGCACGTTCTTGAAGAGCTGGGAGATGAACTCGCGCGCCTTCGCCTCGTCACCGCCAGCCTTGCGCAGCGCGTAGCCCCATGCGGCCAGGTAGTTCCAGCGCGCGCCCCCGGACGTCTTGGGGTTGGGGGTGATGACGGACACGCCGGGCTTGAGCAGGTCCTCCCAGTCGCGGATGCCCTTGGGGTTGCCCTTGCGCACCACGAAGACGATGGTGGACGTGTACGGCGAGCTGTTGTGGGGCAGCCGCGACTGCCAGTTCTCCGGCACGAGGTTGCCCTTGTCGTGCAGCATGTCGATGTCGTACGCGAGCGCGAGCGTCACCACGTCCGCGTCCAGCCCGTCGATGACGGCGCGCGCCTGCTTGCCGGAGCCGCCGTGGGACTGCTTGATGACGAGCTTCGTCCCGTTCTTCGCCTCCCACTGCTTCGAGAAGGCGGCGTTGAGGTCCGTGTAGAGCTCGCGCGTGGGATCGTACGAGACGTTGAGCAGGGTGACCGCTTCCGGTTGCGAGCCGCTTGGCTTCGAGCAGCCACTCACCGCGGGCACGGCGGAGAGCAGAAGGGTTAACAGGGTGACAGTGCGCTTGAAGGGGGACAATGACTTCATGAGGTACCTCGATGCGGAGGGAGGCGGCGAGGTCTCGGTGAGTCGAGTCTCTTCAAGCTCGAAAGCCCACCATCCCCTCGCGGGTAGTGGGCTCTCCAGAGCACGCAGCCGTCAGCCTTGGGGCCTCCGGCGGGCGAGCGCCCACCCGTGGTGCCAACAACGACAAGGCTTCATGGGGCGGGGGATGAGCATGAACGGGCAAGAAAGTGCCCGGGAGGCATCCGCTTGTCAAGCGGTTCGTCCGCTATAGCGGATGGCGAGGCCTCTCGTGGCGCTCGGGGTGGGGGACTCTCGGTCCGTGTAGGGTGTAACGAAAGAAATCCAGGGGGACTGCTCTGGGGGGTGGGGGCGTGGTATTCGAGAGCGCGTCGGCGGTGCCCGTGAGCCAGGGCCCGTGTTGCAGACATGGATGGGGGGATTACGGGAGGCACGATGTGGGCGAACTCGGAAGTCTGTGAATGGCGGTCGGGCTGGGGGAGGGGACGATGATGGACTGGCGACTTCCGAAGGGCGTGACACGCATGGTGCTGGTGCGGCACGGACAGCCAGTGGAGGAGACGCGGGGCCGCTGCTACGGACGGCTCGACGTGGGGCTGTCCTCCACGGGGGTGCTGCAGGCCGAGCGCGCCGCGCGTTTCCTGGCCGAGGCGCCCCTGCTGCGCATCTACACGAGCCCCCGTCAGCGGGCGCGGGAGAGCGCGGCACCCCTGGCGGAGCTGAAGGGCATGGCGGTGGATACGGAAGAGGCGTTCCGGGAGATCGACTTCGGTCTCTTTGAGGGCCTCACGTATGAAGAGGCGGAGAAGCGCTACCCGGAGATCTACGCGGAGTGGATGGCGCATCCGGCCCGGGTGCAGTTCCCGCAGGGCGAGAGCTACTCGGAGATGCGCGAGCGGGTGCGGTCCGCGGGCCGGGCGCTGCGGACCCGGCACGCGGGCGAGACGTTCGTGTTGGTGTCGCACGGTGGCGTGAACCGGACGTTGCTGGCCGAGGCGCTGGGCATGCCGGACGACAACCTGTTCCGGCTGGAGCAGGGCTACGCCGCGGTGAACATCATCGACTTCTACGGCGACGAGCCCATCGTGAAGATGATGAACGTGACGTTCGGCTAGAAGCTGGCGTCGAGCTGGATGCGGGCAAGGTGTCGCCCCTCTCCCGTGGAGCCGAAGATGTAGAAGTAGTCGCCTTGCAGTTTGAAGGCGTGGCCGTTGAGGTAGAGATTGACGCCTGCCCCGAGCTGTTTGCCTTGGGTCCGGGCGAGCTGGATGAGCTGAGGGTCGGTTCCGCTCCGGGCGAAGAGCTTGTCCCACCGCGCGGTCACCTCCAGCTGCCGGGTCACCATCATGCCGCCCTGCACGAAGTAGCCGTAGCCCGAGCGGGTCGACTCGCGGGTGACGGTTCCGTTGAGGGTCCGCTCGAGCACGTCCTCGCTGGCCTCGCGCCACAGGCCCTCGGCGAGGAGCGAGAAGCCCCGGTACTTGAACACCAGGTCCGCGGCCAGGTGGGTGTAGTCCGTCGTGCCGGCGGTGAAGGCCGTGCCGATGGTGCTCTGCGCCCGCGAGGTTCGGAAGTTGTAGGCGCCCGCGACACCCAGGCTCAGCCGAGGCCTCGCCGCGCGGGTCAGGTCTCCCTCCTGATCATCATCGAAGGTGCCGAAGGGCCGCAGCGTGAGTCGGAGGACGGTGAGCGGTCCGGGCTCGTACGCAGCGAAGCGGTTGCGCCCATCGCCCCCTCCGATGAAGAGCTGGTAGCCGAGCAGCTCCTTCAAGCCAAAGAGGTTGTTGGACGAGAACATCACGCCCACATCGCGGTCGAGGTTCAGCTCGCGCACCACCAACTGCCGGTCGACGAACTGCAGCGCGAACTCGCGGATGGTGCGGGCGCGATCGAAGGGCACGAAGAACTGGCCGACGCGGATGTTCAGGTCCCGGAAGCGGGTGTAGTCCACGAAGGCGTCGAAGATGGGCGTGCTGCTGCCCGCATCGAAGTCGTTGCCGCCGAAGGCGAGCTGGATGGTGTAGCGGAGCTCCGGCGTCAGCACGTTCCCGAACGCCGTAAGACGGACCGTCCTGATCTGAATCTCGTTGGTATCGCTCTCGCCGGCGTGGAGGAACGTGTTGCGGAACTGGAGCCGCGCCCGGATGCCGAAGGAGTAGCGGTCGTCGGCCGTCTTCACGAGGATTCCGCGTCCGGGCTCCGCGATGATGATGGGCGATGGGTTGGCCGGTGCATCCGTTGTTGGCGCGGGCCCCTGCGCGGCGGCGCTCCCGATACCAAGGCACAGCGTGAGAAGGATGCTGAATACACCCGGGGCGTGCTTCGAGATGTTTGGAGGCATGAAGGATTCCGAGAGGCCTACGACTGTTGCGACGTTCGTTCCCTACCGCTCCGGCGCACGGTTCGCGCCAGGACGGCAACTCACTCAAGGGGGGACGGACGACAACAGCGGCAACAGGCCTTCATCATGGATGTGTCCAATATAACGGATGTCTCCTAGGGCCAACAAGCGTTAACTTGTCCGCTATAGCGGATGAATCCTGTCTCCATGACTCTCGGGTAGGCTGGCCCTCCATGGAAGCCGCTGCTGCCCGAGTGCCGCACTCTGCCCGGCTGTTACAGGAGTACCTGGACCAGGACGTCGTCCCGCGCGAGATGGCCATTGCGCGCTTCATGCGCGGCATGATGGTGCTCGGCTGTACGGCCTCGCTGCTGCTCATGGGCGTGATTGGCAAGGGCCTGTCGCTGAGCCTCGCGGGACTGACGGGCGGGCTGTGTATCTATTACGCCCTCATGCTGCGGACACTGCAGCAGGGCGGCTTCCACCCGGCGATTCAATGGGTGGACAGCGCCATCACCGTGTCCATTCCGGCGGTGGCGTGCGCCACGGACGTGTACTTCCACGGGGCCGAGTACGCACTCACCACGCCCCCGGCGCTCGCCTGGGGCGCGCTCATCGTGGTGTGCGCGCTGCGGGCGGGCAAGACGCTGGCGTACGCGGCGGCGGCGCTCGCCGCGGTGGAGTACATGGCGCTGTTCCTGCTCGTGATACAGCCGCGGCTCCCGCCCGAGCCCCTGAGCACCCTGACGTTCCCCATGGTGCTGCTGCGCTGCGTGTTCCTCTTCGCCTATGGCCCGCTGGCGGCGACGCTGGCCGGCCTCATCGTGAGCAAGGCCGAGGACGCGCTGCGCGCCATCCGCGAGAAGGACGTGATGGGGAAGTACTTCCTCCACGAGCGGCTGGGCTCGGGCGGCATGGCCGAGGTGTTCCGCGCCACCTACAGCCCGGAGGGCGGCTTCGAGAAGCAGGTGGCCGTCAAGCGCATCCTCCCGGCCTACGCGGACAACGAGGAGTTCCTCGCCATGTTCCGGCGCGAGGCCGAGCTGGGCTCGCTGCTCATCCACCCCAACATCGTGCAGGTGCTCGACCTGGGGCGGCACCAGGGCACCGTCTTCCTGGCCATGGAGTTCGTGGATGGCATGCCACTGAGCTCGCTGCTGCGGCGTCTCCCCGCGAGGCGGTTGCCTCCGGCGGCGGTGGCCTACCTCGGCGCGGAGGTCGCCTCCGCGCTGGCGTACATGCACGGGCGCACGGGCCCCCGGGGTGAGCCGCTGGGCCTGGTTCATCGGGACCTCAACCCGCCCAACGTCCTGTTGTCGCGCATTGGCGAGGTGAAGCTGTCGGACTTCGGCATCGCACGGGCGGCCAATCAGCTCTCCATCACTCGGGCGCAGACGGTGCGCGGTAAGGCGGGCTACATGGCGCCGGAGCAGGCCTATGGCCAACCCCTGGACGGTCGCGCGGACCTCTTCGCGCTGGGCCTCACCCTGCACGAGGCCCTCACGGGTGAGCGCGCCCTGCAGGGAAACAGTGAGACGGCGCTGATGGTCGCCGCCACCAAGCAGGAGCTGCTGCCTCCCTCCCACTTCGTGCCCGGCATCTCGCCCGCGCTCGACGCCATCATCATGGGGTTGCTCGTGCACGACCGGGAGCAGCGCACCCCCTCGGGCGAGGTGCTGCAGCAGCAGTTCCTGGCGCTCACGGGCTCCGAGGCACCCCATCCCCATGGCCGGCGGCAGCTGGTCGATGCCATGCGTCTGGTCATGACCCAGCCCTCCGTGCCCGTTCAGCCCCTCCAGCTCACGCCCGACATGGCGCTCACGGAGAAGGCCGAGTCGCCGCTTCGGCCTCGTGCTGTCCGCCGGTAAGGGACGGCGAGGAGGTGGGAGAGAGGAGGCCAGGGACTCTGGCAACCCTCTCTCCCGAGCGCTCAGGGTTTCGCCGGCGCAGGGGCGGTGACGCGAACCTCGCCCATCTGCACCAACGCCTTTTCCGCCTTCAGCGTCGTTGGGCCCTGAAGCGTCAGGTACGGCTTGAGCTTCAAGAACTGCTTCTTGCCGAAGCCTTTCACCCGCACCAGCTCCTCAATGCGTTTGAAGGCCCGCTTCTCCCGCCAGGTGACGATGCGTTGCGCGGCCTTCGGGCCCACGCCCGGAAGCAGATCCAACTGGGCCACTGTCGCCTCATTCAGGTTCACCACGCCTGTGTACTGGGTCCGCGTCTTCGGGCTCGCCGCGCCCGCGCTCCCAGCCCCGAGCAGCACCAGTCCCAGCACCGCGGCCGCCCACATCCCCCTCGCGCGCCCGCTCACGAGTGACCTCCCACCGGCAGCGAGTCCAGCCCACCGTCGACCCCGTAGCGCCCGCCGCCGCCCGCCTGCACCGTGTCCTTCTTGTCCCCCGCCTCGCGCACGTGCAGCTTGCCGTCCAGCGGCAGCACATCCAGCAGCACGTTGAGCGAGCCGTCCTTGTTGACGAAAGCACTCCCCGCCCGCACCCAGATGCTCCCTCCCTTACCCTCGCGGATGGAGAACACCGCCAACCGCTTCCCCGCCGTCAGCATCGACTACCTCTCTGCTTCACCTTCGCGCCTCCATTGGCGCGCTCGCTGGACTCCAGAGCAGACGTCATGCCAGGGGCTCTTCCCTCGGAGCTCGCCCCCTTGGAGCGTGCAGGTGCGATCAGATCGTCCCGAGGGCGGGACGGCGTGGGTTCGCCGGACAACCCTCACAGGGGCTGTCCGCGCTCCAGGAGACACCTGCGCGCCCAGGGTGCTGGCGGGTTCCTCGCGTGGTATCGAGGATACGTTTAGGGCCGGAGACTCATCGACGAGGAGGCGCACGCTCATGCGCTCTGCGGTTCTTGCGGTGGTGGTGCTGTGTTCCCTGGCCGGTTGTTCCGCTGACAAGGGACGGCTCCGTCCCATTGAGGCTCCCCAGGTGATCCTCTCGAGTGACGGCCGCGTCGCCGCTGCCGAGGACGGGGGCGTGCGCCTCGTGGCGAGCGGGGACTCCTGGAAGGGCAACCCCTTTGATCTCGTGCGCTACCTCGCGCCGGTGGAGGTCGTCCTGGAGAACAACAGCGGCCGGACCCTGCGCATCCAGTACGAGGACTTCGAGCTGGTGGGGGAGGCGCACTACGCCGCGCTCGCACCCCATACGCTGGCCGGGCTCGAGCCCAGCTCGGGCTCCGGGGTTCGGATGCCGTCGCCACCTCCCACCTACAGCCCGTATGGACGTTTCAACGAGGAGCCCCGCGTCAACTGCTATACCTGCCCGCCCTCGGGCGCCTCGCGGCTGCCGTCGGAGGACATGCTGCGGATGGCCTTCCCCGAAGGCATCCTGAAGGATGGGTCCTCCTGGACGGGGTTCCTCTATTTCCAGAATCCCGGTGCCCATGAACGCCGGGCCACGCTCCAGGCCCGTCTGGTGGACGCGACCACCGGAGAGCGGTTCGGCACGCTGAGCATCCCCTTCCGGGTGCACGGCTCCTCCCGCTGACAAAGGGGGGACTGGCCGCTCCCGCCCTCCATGCACACCCTGCGCGTCACTCGTTCGTGTGCTGGAGGGCATTTCCGTGCACCTGAAGTTCTCCGTGCTCGCCTCACAATTCCTCGACGATCCTCAGGCCGTGCGACGCTCGGTGTGCTGGCCGGTGCTGGTGTGGGAGGCGCCTCCTGTGGGAGTGCGTCCCCTCTTTACTCGCAGCACGCTGACCGGGCTCTCGCTGCACCGGCCCACCGTGGCCGAGCCGCTGGTGCTCGAGATGCGCAAGCGCCCTCAGGGCGTCCTCCCCGAGGCCTCGGGCATCACGCTGGGGCGCACACCCGACAACGACATCGTCGTGGAGGACCCCACTGTTTCTCGGGTGCACGCCACCTTCCGGGAGGAGAAGCAGACGGGCGTCTGGTACGTCTCCGACAGCGGCAGCCATAACGGCACCTGGCACGACGGCACCCTGCTCATCCCCGGGCGGCCCGCGCCGCTCTTCGATCGCGCCTCGCTGCGCTTCGGGGACATGCTGGCCACCTTCCTCCACTTCTCCGCCTTCAATCAGTTCATCCTCGATTGGCTGGCCCGCCATTCCCGGGCCGCTCGGGGGGCGTACGTCAGCGAGGGTGGCTTGACGCGCGGGGGTTGAGCCCCTAGGAAGGCCTGCCGCCGGAGAGAGCGGAAGGCGGGTTCATGCGGTGGTCGCACCTCGCCGGGCAGTGGCTCTGCC
The DNA here is from genome assembly GCF_044360475.1 of Archangium minus. Lineage (NCBI taxonomy): Bacteria > Pseudomonadati > Myxococcota > Myxococcia > Myxococcales > Archangiaceae > Archangium > Archangium minus. The sequence continues at coordinate 11,438,435 of NZ_CP043494.1, read as the reverse complement.
TGGCGCTCAGCACGAGCGGGTTCGCGTTTGCCCAGCAGGCAGCGGAACCTCCTACTCAGGACACAGCCAGCTCGGAGCCCTCCGAAGGCGAGCCCCTGCTCGTCCCCACCGTGGAGGTGGAGGAGGCGCCCGTTGCCGCCGAGCCCCCAGACTCGGCGACCAGGCGTGACCCGAGCGGCGCCCTCACCCTCATCCGCGTGGACGAGTTCGGCGGCGCGGCCCGTGACACCGCGGCGATGCTGTCCACCGCGCCTGGCGTCACGCTGCAGGACCTGGGGGGCTACGGGCAGAGCAAGAGCGTCGTGGTGCGAGGCGCGTCCTCGAACGGGACGCTGGTGCTGCTCGACGGCATTCCCCTCAATGGGGCGGGTGGAATCGCGGACCTGTCTCGCGTGCCCGCGGCCCTGGCCGAGCGCTTCGAGGTGCTGCGTGGCGGCGCGGGAGCGCGCTATGGCTCGGGCGGGCTGGGGGGCGCCATCAACATCATCACCCGCCGTCCCGGCGCGAACGCGCGTGTGGCGGGGGAGCTGTCCTACGGCAGTTGGGACTCGGGGCTCGGTTGGCTGTCGGCCTCGGGGCCGCTCGCGGGAGGCGAGGCGCTGCTGCTCCTCCATGGGGGCACCTCCAGTGGGCGCTTCCCGTACCTCTTTGATCCAAGCCCCACGCTGCCCGGGGACGCGCTGCTCGAGCGCCGGCGCACCAACAACGACGCGCGTGGGGCAGGGGGACTGCTGAGGCTGCGGCGCGAGCTGGGGAAAGGCATCTCCGCGGATCTGCTGGGCGAGCTCTCCTTCGACGAGCGAGGCCTCGCCGGCACCGCGCAGAACCCGAGCGAGGATGCGCGCCAGTCCGGAGGGCGCGGCTCGGCGAACCTGCGCCTGTCGGGCACGCTGCCGGGGGGAGTCCAGACGAACGCGCGCGCGTACTTCCGGAGGGAGCGGGTGGCGCTGTCCGGCGGCGGGCCCTGGAGCGAGGCGGACCCGCAGGTGCAGCAGGTGGGCGGGGTGGAGGTGGAGGGGCAGGTGCTGCTGGGCGGGTGGCACTCGGTGTCCGCGCTGCTGGGCGTGGGCGGTGAGTCCGTGACCGCCGCGGAGACGACCGAGGACTCGGAGGGCGAGCCGACGTGGTTGCGCGCCAGTGTGATGGCGATGGACGAGGTGCTGCTGTGGGACGGGCAGCTCACCGTCGCACCCTCGCTGCGCGTGGAGCAGGCGGGCCCGTACACGCTGCTGTCCCCGAAGGTGGGCGTCACCGCGTTGCTGCCCTTGGGCTTCGAGCTGCGCGCCAACGCGGGCCGCTCCCATCGTGCGCCCTCGTTCCTGGAGCTGTACGTGCGTCAGGGCACGCTGCTGCCCAACCCGGACCTGCGCCCTGAGCGAGCGTTGTATGCGGACGCGGCGGTGGTGCACCGCTCGGAGGTGTCCTTCGCCTCGGTGGGGGGCTTTGCCAGCCTCTACGAGGACCTCATCTCCTACGAGGCCTATCCGCCCGGCGCGGCCAGGCCGTACAACTTCGCCAATGCACGTGTGATGGGGCTGGAGGCCGAGGGCGAGTGGCGGCCCCACCGGCTGCTCTCCGGCGCCTTCAGCTACACGCTCACCCTGTCGAGCGACTTGCAGCGGGATGGGCGCTTCTACCTGCGCGAGCTGCCCTACCGACCGCGCCACAAGCTGGCCGCGCGCGTCCTGGGGGGACCCCGATGGCTCACGGGGCGCGTAGAGTGGGTGGCCCAGTCGGCGCACTTCCTCACTCGGGATGGTGCGATGTCGCTGCCTGGGCGCGCCTTCGTCCACGCGGGCGTGTCCAGCACCTTCGGCTCGGGCACGGAGCTCACGGTCTCCTGTGAGGTGAAGAATCTCTTCAATGCTCGCGCCGAGGACTTCGTTGGTTACCCGCTCCCTGGCCGCGCCGTGTATGTGTCGGTGGCGGGGGCATTCGAGAGGGAGGCACGATGAGAGGAGGAGCCTTCGCGGTTCTGTTGCTGGTGATGGGGTCTGCGCTGCTGGTCGGGTGCCCGTCGGATGAGTTCCTGTGCTCCGAGGGGTTGACCCGCTGTGACAATACGTGCGTGGACCTCTCCAGCACTTCCTCCGACTGTGGTGCCTGTGGCGTGGCCTGCTCCGTCACAGAGGTTTGTATCGAGGGCGCCTGCCGCTGCCGCGCGGGGGCCTCGCTGTGTGGTGGGCAGTGCGTTGTCACCGCCTCGGATCCGTCCCACTGCGGCGGCTGTGCGGGAGCAGGGGGCACGGCGTGCGCTCCGGCTCAGGTATGCGAGCAGGGGCAATGCAAGGACTCCTGCACCGGGGCGGATTTCGAGCGCTGTGAGCGCTCGTGCGTGGACCTGGACACGGACGCCTTCAACTGTGGTGCCTGCGGAGACGTGTGCGCGGACTCCCGGAGCTGCCGGGGGGGCGTCTGCACTTATGACGTCGTCGCCGCGTGCTTCAACACCGGGCAGGTGGTGGGCATCCATGCGGGGGCGGACGTGAAGGGGCCCGCGATGGCGGTGGGGACCAGTCCCCTGACCGTCGCGCGCATGCAGGATGTGCTGCTGGTGCTGGATGCCTCCTCGCGGCTGCTTCAGGCCCGGCTCACCGACTATGGCGAGCTGCAGGCTCGGAACACCACGGGCCAGGTCCCCAATCACCTGCTCGTCGAGGAGCCTTACGTCTACATCCTCAACTCCACGAGCAACACCCTGCAGGTCCTCCAGCGAGAAGAGAAGTCCTCCTTCGACCATCGCCCGCAGTTCCCCCATGGCATCACGCTCACCGACGTGGGCAGCGTGAACTTTGGTGCGAACACCAACCCCTATGCGTTCGCGTTGCAGGGCTCGGATGCCTACGTCACGCTGCTGGGCAACCTTCAGACGGCTCCCTCCGCGGGTGGCAAGGTGGTCCGGGTCTCGCTGACGGACCCCACCCGGCCCGTCATTACGGATACGTTCGAGCTGCCCAAGGGCGACGCCCTGAATCCCTTTCCGGGTCGCACCACCGTTGCCGCGCCCGCGGGGATCGCCACGCGCCGGGGCTGGATGTTCGTCGCGCTCGGCAACCTGGACTCTCGGGACTTCTCCGTCGGAGGCCCCGGCTTCCTGGTCCGCATCAATCTCACCACCCGCGCGATGCGCCTCATCGCGCTCGGCGAGGAGTGTCTCAACCCGTTCTGGGTTGTCCCCGTGGGCGAGCGGCTGCTCGTGAGCTGCGGTGGCGCGGCGACCTATGACCGCAACTTCAACCTCATCGACGTGAGGGGGACCGGGCTGGTGCTGCTCAATGCGGAGGACCACGTGGTCGCCTCGCATGCGCTGCGGTGCCCGGAAGGGACCTCATGCCTGCTCGCCTCCGCGGGCCGGTTCTCCGTGGTGGGCAACCGCGCCTACGTGGGCGACAACAACGCGGGCCGCGTCTTCGTCATTGAGGTGGTGGGCGACTCGCTCGTGGAGCGGCGTGGGCTGGGGCCTGGCTCCGAGCCGCCTCTCCTCGTCTGCCCTCGGAGCAATGGGCCCTCCCTCGTCGGTGACGTCGTCGCGATTCCCTGAGCCTCTTCATGAAGACCCGTCTCGTCCCGTTCGTCCTGCTCGCCGCGCTGTGCCTCGTCACCGCGGCGCATGCTGCCCCTCCGAAGGGCGGTCCTCGCTTCCTGGGCCCCAAGCCTCCCGAGAAGGTGAAGCGCGTGGTGACGCTCGCCCCCTCGTTCACGGAGACGGTGATGGCGCTCGGCGCGGGGAGCACCCTCGTGGGCGTCTCCCGCTTCGACGAGGCGAAGGAGGTGGCCGGGCTGCCTCGCGTGGGCGGCTTCATTGATCCGTCCGTTGAGGCCGTGGTGGCCCTCGAGCCGGACCTCGTGCTTGTTCAGCCGGGGCCGGGCAATCAGCGGTCCGTGGAGAAGCTGGCCGAGCTCGATATCCCCGTGCTGTTGCTGCCCCTGCACACTGTGGCCGATACCCTGGCGGCGCTCCGTGCCGTGGGCAAGGCGCTCGGGAAGGACAAGGAGGCCGACGCCATGGTCCAGCGCATCGAGTCCACCCGCGTCCGAATCCGTGAGGCCTCCAAGACGCTCGAGTCGCCGCGCGTCCTGTTCGTCTATGGCTTCACGCCGCTCGTCGTCGCTGGACCCGGCTCCTTCGCGGACGAGCTGCTGCGCGATGCGGGCGCTCGCAACGTGGCGGCGGACGCGGGGGGGGCCTACCCCGTGTACCCCGTCGAGCGCGCGGTGGGTGTCTCTCCGGACGTGGTGGTGGATGCCTCGGACGTGGACATGGGCAAGGACAAGCTCCGCACGCTCCTCTCTGAGTCCCGCTGGGTGGAGGTGCCGTCGATGGCGCTGCTGCAGCCGGGGCCTTCGCTGGGCCGCGGGCTGGAGGAGCTGTTCCGGCTCTTGCACCCCACTGTGAAGCCCGATGCGAAGCCCGATGCAGGGACTGCGCGCTAGCCATGCGTGAGCGGGGCAAGGGCTTCACGTTGGCGCGGGCGCTCGGGCTCTGCGGGGTGTTCCTCGTCCTGGTGCTCGCGGCGTTCCTCGTGTCCGTCCGCTTCGGGGATCAGTCCATCTCCCTGTACACGGCCTTTTTCGGGAAGCCCACGTCCACGGACGCTCGCATCTTCTGGTCCGTCCGAATGCCGCGCGCCGTGCTGGCGGCCCTCGTCGGTGCGGGACTCGCCGCCTCCGGGACCACGCTGCAGGGCGTGTTGCGCAACCCGCTGGCGGATCCCTTCATCCTCGGAGTCTCCGGGGGCGCGGCGCTCGGGGCCACCTTGGCTTTGGCCGTGGGGCTCGCCACCGTGGGCGAGGTGGCTCCGAGCCTCGGGGGCGGGCTGGCGCGCCTGTCCGCTCCGACTCTGTTCGCCTTCGTGGGCGCCGTGGCGGCCACGCTCTTCGTGCTCGCCGCGAGCCGGGGCCATGCGGGCCGTACGCCTGATTCTGCGCTTCTCATCGGAGTCGTCTTCAATTCTTTCGCCTCCGCGGTCATCACGCTCATCAAGGCACTCTCCGATCCGAACCAACTGGGGGAGATCTTCCACTGGCTCGCGGGAACCCTCGGCCATGAGCGCGCCGGCACGCTCGTTCTGTCTGTGCTCCTCCAGGTCGCGGCCATCGGCGTGATGCTCGCGCTCTCGGGGCGGCTCAACCTGCTCACGTTGGGAGATGAGGACGCATCCTCGCTCGGTGTGTCCGTGGCGAGCACGCGGCGGTTGCTGCTCCTCGCCGCGAGCGCCAGCGTGGCCGGCGCTGTGGCGCTCTCGGGGCTCATCGGCTTCGTGGGCCTCATCGTTCCGCACTTGCTGCGGCTCGCCTTTGGGCCGGACCAGCGGCTGCTCGTGCCGCTCTCCGCGCTCGGGGGCGCGGCGTTCCTCATGCTCGCGGACCTGCTGGCGCGGCTGGCCTTCCCGCTGTTTGGGGGAGAGCCTCCGGTGGGCGTGGTGACGGCGCTGCTCGGTGGTCCGCTGTTCCTCTCGCTCCTGTACCGACGCGGGCGGCTCATGGCGGGCTAAAGGTCGCTGTCAGGAATGAATTTCCGACGCGTCTTTTCTCGATGAAAGGAGCGGTGACCATGACGACGGTGACGACGCAGAGCCCGATGAACCTCAAGCACCTGAACGACGCTGATACTGGCATCGACGCGCTCTCGCGTACCGGTCTGGATACCGCTCTGGACCTCCTGCTCGGCCTGGAGCTGCTTCTCGGCCGACCGCCCGGACTCTGATCTCCCGCGTCCTCGTTCCAAGGCGAGGCACGGACTCAGAGGCCGGGCTCCCAGAAAGGGACCCGGCCTTTTGCTTTTCCGGGTCCTGCTCTCTGCCCCGTTCGTCTATCGGCGAAGGACACCGCGCTCTCAATGCGGAAAGACGGGTTCGACTCCCGTACGGGGTACTCGCAGCACGCCGAAGTAGCCCAACTTGGTAGAGGCCCCAGATCGAGAGTCTGGTGGTTGCGGGTTCGAATCCCGCCTTCGGCACTCGCAGTTGAAACACACGCCGCGGTAGCCCAACCTGGTAGAGGTGCTGCGCTCAGAACGCAGAGGTTGCGGGTTCGAATCCCGCCCGCGGTACTCTTCATTGTCGTCCATTCTCCACGCGAGGCTTGCTCCTGGTGTGAGGTGGACGGAGCATTTGACAAAGCCTGCCCCGCCGCCGTATCCGCGCCCCTCTTCGGTTACTCCACGTGAGGAGCAGGACGCGCATGAAGACAGCAACGATGGGTTTGCGAGGGGTCGGTCGCTTCGTATGGGTCCTGGGCGCCTTGTCGCTGGGGCTGCTGGGCACCGGCTGCACTCAGGAGTGCGTCGATCCGTTCGACTGCGTCACCCAGAACGGCACGCCTCCCAGGGGGCGGGAGTACGTGTGTGAGGACAACCGCTGTGTGGAGCGGGACGTCCCGGATGCGGGCTCCGAGCCGACGGACGGAGGCAACGAGCCAACGGACGGAGGCAACGAGCCGACGGACGCGGGCACCGACGCGGGAGTCGCGTGCGCGGACCTGCCGCATGACGCGAAGCTCGGCACGCTGCAGCTTCAGACGGGCTACGCCGCCGCCGAGTCCGCCGCGCTCCCCGAGGGAATCAGCGCGGTGACGGCCCTCCAGAGTGGCACCGACTTCAAGCTGTATGGCCTGAACGGGATCGACAACAGCATCTACGAGCTCGGCACCTGGCCGAACGTTGTCGCCAGCACGACGCCCCTTCAGCCCGTCATCCCCGAGGCAGATCGTGGCAGCGGCACGTTCTTGAGCGGCTTCCTGGCCAATGACGGCACGCGGCTGCTCGCCGGCTACACGAAGTCGGGTCCCATCGAGAACATCCCTGGCTCGGTCCTGGTGTACGACACGGCCAGCCCGGATAAGTCCGCCCACGTGTCCGCGAACGGCAACTTCTCCGCAGTTGGTGTCTCCGGGGCCTTCCTGTTCAGCGGCCAGGGCGTCCAGGGGTCCTCCGAAGGGGGGAGTGGTATCTACGCGCTGAAGACCGCGTCCGCTCCCTTCCAGGGAGTGAAGCTGGCGACCTTCCCGGTGGCGGCTCCCTCCAGCGGCTACACGGCGGCGACGAGCCAGGAGATCGCCGTGCTCGGTTACAGCGTCCCCAGCCCTTCGGGCCCGTTCGACCCCTACATCAACCACCTGCTCGCGGTGGCTCCCGCGACGTACACGCCAGCGCTCTCGGGCGGTACGACCCTGGCGCTTACCGCGGAGAATGCTCCGGAGATCTACGCGGGCAGTGACCTCTTCGCGGTGGCGGGCTTTGGTCAGGGCGTGGCGCTCCACCGTGCCCACTTCGATGAGTCGTACAAGACGATCACGAACGATGTCTCGCGCATCGAGCTGACGACGGGCATCGACCCGAAGACCGTCATCAAGGGCGAGCTCTCGCCCGTGCTCACCACCCAGAACACCTGCACCAACGTGGTGTTGATGGCTCCGCAGGGCACGAATCTGCTCGTGGGTGTGACGGACAAGAACGGCAGCCGGCTCGTTCTCCTTCAGAAGCAATAGCCATGGGAACTCACTGCACCCCGGCGCGCTGGAGCGCCTGTTTCGTGACAGCCCTGCTCGCCACCGGCTGCGGAGGTCCCTCTGACGAGGAGAACCCAAAGACTCCGGTGGTCTGCGCGAGCGAGAACAACCCGTTCGCCGACAAGGTGGTGTCCTTCTCGCCCGGTCCGTTCGCTGGCTTCGGCCAGGATGGCTATCCGAACATCGTGCTCGGACCGCCCCATGGGGGGGGCTCCGGCATGGGCTCGCTGGACGTGCTCTCGCTCGGCGAGGGGGGGCAGATCGTCCTCGAGCTCACCGACATCGGCGTGGAGGACGGGCCCGGCGTGGACCTGCTCGTCTTTGAAAACCCCTTCGGCAACTTCACGGAGACGGGCTTCGTCTCCGTGAGCGAGGACGGTCAGACGTGGCACGACTTCCCCTGTGCTCCCACGGACAGGGCCAACGGCTCCCCTGGCTGCGCGGGTGTGAAGCACGTGTTCTCCTCGCCGGAGAACGGCATCAGCCCCACGGATCCTTCCGTGGCGGGCGGTGATGGCTTCGACCTGGCTACCCTTGGCGTTGCCCGGGCGCGCTTCATCCGCATCCGTGACAGCGGGGAGAACGCCTATGGGTCCACGTCGGGCGGGTTCGACCTGGACGCCATCGCGGTGGTGAACGGCTCTCCCGTCTGCGAGTGGAAGTGATGGGCGACTCCCCAGAGGGCGCGAGGACTCCGTGGGTCCTTGCCGACTACCCCGAGGATCCACCGGCCGGGGGCACTCCGCGGTCCCTGAAGGATTCAACTCCGGGTATCAATCTGCGGCTCGTATGCGAACGAAGCGCCCGGGTCGTGTAATCTCCCCGCCGCGATGTGGCAGATCATCATCAACGGCCCGGGTTACTTCGACACTGCCTACGAGCTGCCTGAGGGCGTCACGCACCTCGGCCGCGCGGATGAGAACGACATCGTCCTCGGCGGGGACCTCGTCTCGCGACGCCATGCCCGCCTCGTGGTGGAGGGGGACAGTCTGCTTATCGAGGACCTCGGCAGCCGCAACGGCAGCCGCGTCAATGGCGCGCCCCTTCAAGGCCGCCTCAACCTGCACCCCGGCGACACCATCTCCCTGGGCGAGAACACCCTCTCGGTGCGCCAGCCCCACCAGGCGGAGACTGCCGCCACCGAGATGGTGGACCTGGGCGCCGGTGGTGTGCGCCGCTTCGGCCACGGGGATGACGTAGGGTCCTCCGTCATCCTCGCCAAGAACATCAAGAACGTGGACCTGTTGCGGGCGCTCGACAACTTCTCGAGCCCCTTCGATAGCGTCCCCGCCACTGCCGCCCCCCTCGCTCCTGCGCCTCCCTCGCCTCCTCGTGGCGCCTACGAGACGCTCGTCCTCCTCTTCCACGTCGCGGAGGCGCTCGCCACCGCGTCGAATCTGACGGCCTTCCTCGAAGTCACCATGGACCGGGTGCTCGAGCGCATTGGAGCCACCACCGCCGTGGTGCTGCTGCGCCATCACACCGGGGTGCTGGTCCCCGCCGCCGTGCGCCACCGCGGCAAGCTCGCCAAGGGCGAGGTGCCCGTCTCCGATGGCATCATCGAGGAGGCCCTGCGCCAGGGTCGCGCGCTCCTGGTGGGCGACGTTCGCGATGACCGCCGCTTCGCCGGCCGCGAGAGCGTCATCCTCTATGGTGTGGACCGGGTGCTCTGCATTCCCATTGGCATCGAGTCGCCCTTCTCCGGCGTCCTCTACGTCAACACCTCCGCGAAGAACGACACCGAGCTGGAGGTCATGCTCGACGCTTGCACCGCTGTGGCGCACCTGGTGGCCACGGGCGTGCAGAAGTTCCCCGGTGCCTCGGCCGGGCAGGCCTCGCGTCACCACCTGGAGCGCTTCCTCTCGCCCGAGGTGGCCGAGCGCCGCGCCGTCGAGCTCCAGCAGCGCCCGGGCGGAAAGCTGCCCGGACTGGAGGAGCGCAACATCACCGTTGTTCACGCCGAGCTCGTCGGCTTCGGCGCGCTGTGCGCCCGCATCGGCGCCGAGCGCGCCACCGTGCTGCTCAACGACTTCCACGCGCGCCTGGGGGGCCTCGTCTTCAGCTTCGAGGGCACCCTGGAGGCTTTCGTCGGCGAGTCGCTGCGGGCCCTCTTCGGCACACCCTTCTCCAAGCTGGATGATCCGGTGCGTGCGGTCCGCGCCGCGCTCGCCCTGCGCGCCGATTGGGAGCGCTACATGGCCCGCCGCCCCATGGACGAGCGGTGCGAGCTGCGCATCGGCATCACCACCACCCGGGCTCTCGTAGGACTGGTGGGCCCCGAGTCCCGTCCCTCGTACACCGCCGTGGGCGAGGGCGTGCAGGTTGCCTCCTGGCTGGCCGGTACCGCCATGCCGGGCCAGGTGCTCATCACCGGCAAGACGCTGGCTGTCATCGGCGCCCGCTTTGACGTGGTTCCTCTTGGCGAACGCCTCATCCGCCCCCCTCGCGACAAGGTCGCCGCCTTCGAGGTGGTGGACGAGGACATCCCCCAGCTCACCAATCCCGGTGTGCGCTGAGGTAGGACTTTGTGGTGGAAAGTTGGGATTGAGGCTCGCGCTCGGACCCGGATCAATGCGAGCATGGATGCCCCCCCTGCGAGCATGAGCGCCCCTCGTCCGGCATGAACCCGTCGTCATCGAACGCTCGACTGCGTCCATTTCGGCCGGTGCCGTTCGGTCGTTACACGCTGCTGACCCAGCTCGCTACCGGCGGCATGGGAGAGATCTTCCTCGCCCGCCTGGAGGGGGTGCAGGGCTTCGAGAAGCTGTGCGTCATCAAGAAGATCCTGCCGCAGCTGGCGGAGGACCCGGAGTTCGTGGAGCGCTTCGTGGGCGAGGCGCGCACGCTGGTGAAGCTGTCGCACGGCTCCATCGCCCAGGTGCTGGACATGGGGCTGCACGAGGGCGAGGCGTACATGGCCCTCGAGTACGTGGACGGCAAGGACCTGCGCAAGGTGGCGGCGCGGGCGCGCGACAGGCAGAAGCCGCTGCCGCTCACCTTCGTGCTGTTCGTGATGGGCCGGGTGCTGGACGCGCTCGCCTACGCGCACCGCAAGAAGGGCGATGACGAGGGGGAGCTGAACCTCGTCCACCGGGACATCTCGCCGCAGAACATCCTCATCTCCTACGAGGGGGAGGTGAAGGTCATCGACTTCGGCCTGGCCAAGAGCCGGCTGAGCGCGGCGAAGACGAACCCGAGCATCATCCTCGGCAAGTTCCTCTACATGTCACCGGAGCAGGCTCGGCACCTGCCGGTGGATCGCCGCAGTGATTTGTACGCGGTGGGCCTGTGCCTCTACGAGCTCATCTCCGGGAGGAACCCCTTTGATCAGCTGCCTCCGGGCGAGCTGATGTCCGCCGTGAGCCAGCCGAGCATTCCGCCGCTGAGCCAGGTGGTGCCGTCCGTGCCGCCCGAGCTGGAGCAGCTGGTGATGAAGGCGCTGGCGGTGGACCCCGCGCAGCGCTTCCAGACGGCAGAGGAGCTGCGCGCGAGGCTGAACGCCTGCCTGCTGGAGATGGATCCCTCCTCGGGGCCCGAGAGCGTCAGCCGGTCCATGCACGAGCTGTTCGGCTCGGAGTACCAGGCCGAGCGGCGGTTGCTCGCGAGCTTGCGCGAGGTGGGGCGCGCGCCCGAGCCGGAGCCCGTGGTGATCGGCATGCCGGAGGGAGTGCCACCGAGGCCCACCTCGACGCTGCCTCCGAAAACCATCCGGCTGGATGGCCCCGTTGAGCCGCTCTCCTTCAGGCCCACGCCGCGCGCTCGCGAGGGGGGCCCGGTGCGCGAAGAGGGTGAGACGCGGCCGGCGGTGACGGTGATGGAGGAGCCTACGCGGCCCGCCGTCGCCGTTGAGGCCATCGAGGAGTCCAGGCGCGAGCGACACTCACCTCCGGGCGGCTCACCTACGGTGGATGTGTCGGGGCTCACGGCTCCTTCGGTGCCGCCCAGGCCTGTTGCGCCTCCCGTGCTGTCGGCGGAGCCGGGCTCTGGCACGGGACGAGGCACGGGGGCGCACCGGGCCGTCGCTCCCTCCGTGCCTCCGGTGCTGTCGGCGGAGCCGAGCTCTGGCGCTCGGCGAGGCACGGGTGCGCACCGAGCCGTTGCTCCCTCCGTGCCCCCGGTGTTGTCGGCGGAGCCGAAGGCTGGCCAGGCGTGGGCGTCCGAGCTTGGCTCCCAGGCAGAGACGTTGCCCTCCGTGCCCGCGGCGGTGCCGGCGCCCCCGGAAGTGGTCTCCATCGAGGACACACCGATGTGGTCGGAGCCGCTCCGCACGGACGAGGGGCCGCGCTCCCTCGCGTCGTCGCCGGAAGCGCGCGAGGTTCCCCCAGTACTCTCCGAGACGGAGGAGCTCGGGCTGGAGGCCTCTTCGCCCGAGGCGGCTGATGCCCGGCTCGCGAATACGGATGAGATACCGCTCGATGGCACCGAGGACGCGGGCGAGAGGTCCGTGGACGTGGGCCTGGAGGACACTCAGCCGCGCATCCATCTTCCGCGCGAATTCCATGAGGACACGCAGCCACGCGTGTCTCTGCAGGACGTCTATCGCCAGGACACGCAGCCGCGCGTGGTGCTCGATGAGTCGCTTCTCCGCGACTCGCCGGAGGAGGAGGTAACGCAGGAGGCCAAGAAGAAGCCTCGTCGTCGTGTGACGTCGACGGGTGTTTCCGTGGTCTCCCCGCGTCAGATGACGTCCTCCTCGCACAGGGCCGTGCCTCCACCCGGTCAGGACAAGGAGATCACCCGTCGCACCTCCGTCCCGACCCGGCCGGGGCTTCCTTGGGGGCGGATCATCGTGGTGCTCGCGTTGCTGCTGACGGGCGCTGGCGTGGGGGCCGCCGCCTTCTTCCTGCAGCACCCCGCGGACCCGGAGCTGGTGGAGCCTCCGCCAGCGCGTCCGCTGAGCCCCTCGGTACGCAAGACGGCCCCCTCGCCGTCCGTCGCCACTCCGCCCGCTCCTACTCCTGAAGCCGGGGCACCTTCCCCCGCCGCTGGGACCGCCCCTGTCCCGGGGGATACGCAGCCGGCCCCTCCTGCTCCCAAAGAGGCGCTCGCCGCAGCTCCCGCTCCCGAGGAGGAGGCAGAGACCCCGGACGCAGGCTCCTCCACCGCCGAGCTCTCTCCAGAGGAGACCCTGCTCGCTCCGCTCGACGCACCGTCTCCCACTCCTAGTAAGCGTCCACCGGCGCGCAAGCGCGCTACGCGCAACCCATCGACTCTGCAGAAGGAGTGGGCTCGCACGCGCAGCGCCTACAAGGCGCTCACCCGCGTCTATGCGTGCGAGAGCCTCAACTTCCTGTGCAGCCGTTATGAGGATCTCGAGGCCGAGGTGGTGGGCATGGGCGACGTTGAGAACCCCGAGCTGCTCAGCAAGGTGAAGGCGCTGTACCGGGAGATCCAGAAGAGGAAGGGCGGGCCCTGACGCTCCTCGACATCCAGGGACTCAGCGCTGGTTACGGGCCCACTCCCGTGCTGCGGGACGTGGACTGTGTGGTGCGCGCTCGAGAGCTATGGGTGGTGCTTGGACCCAACGGCACGGGGAAGAGCACGCTGCTGCGCGGTGTGCTCGGGGCGATGCCGTGGACGCGTGGAGTCATCCGGCTGCTGGGCCGCGAGCGCGGGGAGTGGGAGGCGAGGGCGCTCGCCCAGAACGTGGCGTGGGTGCCGCAGACCGTCGAGCCCGCCGAGGGCTTCAGCGGGCTGGAGCTGGTGCTGATGGGGCGCAGTCCGCACCTCGGGCTGTGGGGCCTCACCTCGGCGAGCGACGAGGCGCTGGCGCGGGAGGTGTTGGAGGAGCTCGGGGTGGCGTACCTGGCGGAGCGCCCCTGCGAGGCCATGTCCGGAGGCGAGCGCCGGATGTTGCTGCTGGCCCGCGGGCTGGTGCAGCAACCGAAGCTGCTGCTGCTCGACGAGCCCACCGCGTTCCTCGATGTGGCTCACCAGGTGGGAGCGCTGGAGCGAGTTCGAGTGCGGGTGGACGCGGGCCTGGGCGCGGTGGCGGTGCTCCACGACGTCAACCTCGCGGCGGCCTTCGCCACCCACGTGCTGCTGATGCGCGACGGGCATGTTCTGGCGCAGGGCCCCGTGTCGGACGTGCTGCAACGCGAGCGACTCGAGGCCCTCTACGGCGTGCCCATGGAGATGGCGAGCGCTCCCTCGGGAGCGCGCCTGTTCGCGCCTCGCGCGCGTTGGACGGCCGCGAGGGATTAGCGCGAGTCTTGGTTCTTGAGCTGATCCATGGCCATCTTCCTGGCGTTGTCTGGACCCCCGCCCACGCCCAGCGGGGCGTTCCGACGCTCTCGGGGAATCTCCTGGGGTCGGTTACTGAGGTAGGGCCCTCCCTGGCCTTCACCTTCCCGGCTCTCGCCGTAGGTGTGCTGCTCCTGCCAGTTGTCAGGCGTGGCGAGCCCCGAGCCTGCTCCACCCGTACCGGACTCCTGACCGCTCTGCGACTCCGAGGCGGACGGGCTCTTGTACTTCTGTTGGATGGGCGTGTACGGCTTGCCCACCTGCTGCCCATCCTCCGTCTGACGGGAGACGCAGCCCACGGCGAGCGCCCCACCCACGCCCAGAACGATCGTCCATTCCAACCAGCGCTTCATCGTCTCTCTCCTGGCGGAAAGCGGTTTCCTGCTGTCCCTTGAAGGTAGGAACTCAGAGGCGGGCGACCACGCCAGGAGGCAGCGCTCGACTGGTTGGCCGCTGGGGATGCCTCGCCTGGGCTACGCTGCGACGTCCAAGGTCCAGCCATGCTTCGTTACGCCCTCACCCTGTTTCTCAGCGCCTTCCTGCTTTTTGGAGTGCAGCCGCTCGCGGGGAAGTACGCGCTGCCGTGGTTTGGCGGCACGCCGTCGGTGTGGACGACGTGCATGCTCTTCTTCCAGCTCATGCTGCTGGGCGGCTACGCCTATGCGTACGTCAGCGTCCGCCGGTGGAGCCCGAGGCGGCAGGCGCAGGTGCACCTGGGGCTGCTGGGGTTGACGGTGGCGGTGTTGGCTGGGCGCGCGCTGTGGACGGGCTCGCCGGTCGCCCCCGGTCCCGAGTGGCGCCCCGCGGCGGACGGCATCTCCACCGCGAGGCTGTTGGCCATGCTCGCGGTCTCCCTGGGGCTGCCCTTCTTCACGCTGTCCACCACCGCGCCGCTGCTGCAGAGCTGGTTCAGCCGGGTCCGGCCGGGCACCTCGCCCTACCGGCTCTATGCCCTCTCCAACACGGGCTCGTTGCTGGCGCTGCTGGCGTACCCCTTCCTCGTCGAGCCCTGGCTGGGACGCGGGGTGCAGGCGTGGGCGTGGGCGGCGGGCTTCCTCCTGTTCGCCGTGGGCTGCGCGGTGTGCGCCTGGGAGGTGCTGCGGCGGGGAGAGGCTCGGGTGGCAGGGGAGGAGGTGGTGGCGGACGGTGGGCCCGCTCCGGGCGCGGGGCGCATCCTGGCCTGGCTGGGGTTGAGCGGGGGCGCCTCGGTGCTGCTGCTGGCCACGACGAACCAGCTCTCGCAGGACGTGGCCGCCGGGCCCTTCATCTGGATGCTGCCGCTGGCCCTGTACCTGCTCACCTTCATCCTCGCCTTCGAGCGGGAGGCGCTCTACTCGCGCCCCCTCACCGCCTTGCTGTTGCTGGTGACGGTGGGCGGGGTGACGAGCACGGCCTTCGCGCGGGCGCACGTGTCCCTTCCCCTGCAGGTGCTCGTGCACTCGGGAGCCCTCTTCTCGGGAGCGCTGCTTTGCCACGGAGAGCTGTACCGGCTGCGGCCCGCGCCACGCCACCTCGGCGCCTTCTACCTCTGGGTGTCCGCCGGAGGCGCGCTCGGCGCTGCCTTCGTCCACCTGGCGGCCCCCTTCCTCTTCCGCTCCTACCTGGAGTACCCACTCACGCTCGGAGTCTGCTGCGTGTTGGCGGCGCTCCTCTTGCTGCGCCAGGCCTCGGAGGCGTCTCGCGCTCGACTCGTCCTCCGTCAGGCTTCGGCCCTTCTGCTCCTGCTCATGGCCGGCAGCCTCGGCCTCGCGGTGACGGATGGCCAGGATTCGATTGCCTCAATGCGCGGCTTCTTCGGCGTCATGCGCGTGGTGGAGACGGGAAGAGAGGAGCCGCGAGCCCACAAGTTCACGCTGCTCCATGGCAACGTCCTGCACGGCTTCCAGTACGCCCGGCCCGAGCACCGGCGGAGGCCCACGTCCTATTTCACGCCCGAGAGCGGGCTGGGGCTGGCGCTCACCGAACAACGGCATCTCAAGCAGGCCCAGGGACTGCCACCCTCGTTGCGCGTGGGGGTCCTGGGCCTGGGCGTGGGGACGACGGCCGCGCTGGGACGCGCCGGGGACTCCTTCCGCTTCTATGAAATCGACCCCCAGGTCATCGCCCTGGCCCGCGGCGAGGGCGGCTACTTCTCCTTCCTGGACGACACGCCGGCACGGGTGGAGGTGGCACAGGGGGACGCGCGCATCCTGCTCGAGCAGGAGTTGGCGAACGGCCAGGCCCAGGGCTTCGACGTGCTCGCGGTGGATGTTTTCAGCTCGGACTCCATCCCGGTGCACCTGTTCACCGAGGAGGTGATGGACGTCTACCGGCGGCACCTGGGGCCCGGGGGGGTGTTGGCGATGCACATCAGCAACGCGCACCTGGACCTGCTGCCCGTTGCCCTCGCGCATGCGCGGGCCTCCGGCTTGCACGCCACGCTGGTGGAGAAGGGCTCCACGGACGATGCGCGGGCCACCTCCTGGCTGCTGCTCAGTCCGGACCCGAACTTCTCCCGCGGGGAGACCTTCCTGCGCGAGGGGAAGCAGGTGCACCGGTTGACGCTCTCGGGGCCGCCGCGGGTGCGGTGGACGGACGAGCGCAGCAGCCTGCTGCCGCTGGTGGCGGCCTTCGGGATGGATCGCCGCGGCATTGTCGAGGAGTCGGCGGTGGCTCCTCCCTCGGTGGCTGCTCCCGCCGGGCCCTGACGCGCGCAGTGTCCGCTGGAGGAAGGCCCGGCGAGAACACGTCCCCCTGTCGGGGGCGGGCGTGAGAGGTTGTCCTTTTCAACCTCGAGTGTCCGTGGGCTGATGAACACCTCTTCGCAGGAGGGTGGTTGGGTAGGCCGCCAGTTGATGCGGCTGGAACGGTGGGTGCTGACGCTGCTGGCGGCCACCAATCGCATCCGGTTGCCGGGGCCCTCGGTGCTGCCGGTTGCGGGGGCGGTGGTGGGCCTCTACAGCGGCCTGGCCGCGGGCCTCTTCGCCAACCTCATCGCGCTCGTCAGTGGCCTGGTGCTGGGCTTCCCGAGCCTGATGGACGATCGGAAGGAGCTGGCCGAGGCCTTCGCCGAGGCGCGCTGGCACCTCGAGTACCTCATCGTCGGTGTTCCCCTGGGCCTGAGTGCGCTGGTGCTCGCGCGCATCATCTTGCCCGGCGGCCCGAGAGATCAGGTGAAGCGCCGCTTGGAGGTGCTGGGGCTGCTGGTGCTGGGCGCGCTGTCGCTCTACTACCCGCTGGTGGCGATGGCGGCGGTGAACTCGGTGCTGGGGCAGGCGGAGGACGTGGGGCGGAGCATCCAAGAATTGCAGCCCTGGCTGTTGCCGTTGCTGCCCATGGTGGGGGGCCTGGTGGTAGGGCGCGTGTTGATCAACCGTCCCGAGACCCACGGCCACGGTGTGCCCGAGGTGGTGAAGGCGGTGGAGCGCGAGGGCCGGCTGTCCGGGCATGACGGGGTGATGAAGCTGGTGGCGAGCGCCATCACCATTGGCACAGGGGGCTCGGCTGGGCGCGAGGGGCCCATCGTGTTCGGAGGCGCGGCGTTCGGCTCGGAGGTGGGGCGCACGCTGGGCTTCACCCGGCGCGAGCTGGCCATCCTCCTGGCGAGCGGCGCGGGCGCGGGTATCGCCGCCTCCTTCAATGCCCCCATCGCGGGTGCCATCTTCGCGATGGAGATCATCCTGCGCGAGTTCCAGCTGCGCGTCTTCTCTCCCATCATCCTCGCCAGCGTCACCGCCACCATGGTGGGCCGTGGCGTCATGGGCAACGCCGCGATGATTCGGCGCGTGACCTACAGCATGGTGAGTGGCTGGGAGATCGTCTTCTACGCGATGTTGGGGCTGGTGATGGGGCTGCTGGCGTACGCCTTCATCCGGATGATGCACGGCGCCGAGGAGTTCTTCGAAGGGAAGAAGCCGGGGGGGCTGAGCGCCTTCCTGGGTCGGCAGCCGAGGCCACTCCGGGCGGCGCTGGGGGGCCTGGTGGTGGGGTGCCTGGCGCTGATGCACCCGGTGGTGTGGGGCACGGGGCACGAGTACATCAACGAAGCGTCGGCGCGGGCGCTGTCGCTGACGCTGCTGGCCTCGGGCTGCTTGCTCAAGCTGGTGGCTACGTCGCTGACGCTGGGCTCAGGAGGTTCAGGCGGGACGTTCTTCCCGATGACGGTGATGGGAGCCCTGGCAGGCGGGGCCTTCGGGGAGGTGCTGCACGCGGTGTTGCCCGCGCTCACCGCGCCGAGTGGCGCCTACGCGATGGTGGGCATGGGCGGCGCGGTGGCGGCACTCACGCGCGGGCCGCTCACGGGGCTGATGATGGTGTACGAGCTGAGCGGCAACTACGCCATCATCCTGCCGCTGATGGTGACGTGCACCATCGCCTCGGCGTTGTGCCACACGTTGGTGGAGCGGCGAGCGGGAGTGGATCCGCACACGTTGCGGCGCACGCCGGTACGCGCGCTGGTGGCGTGGGTGGAGCCGGTGGGGCCAGATCTGCCAGCGCCAGCGCTGCGGGAGAGGCTGCTTACCGCGCCCGTGGCGGCGCTGCCCGTGCGAGGCGCGGACGGGAGACTGCGAGGCGTGGTGACAGCGAGCACGCTGGGTGAGCGGTGGCGCGAGGCAGGCGATGCGTCCACGGTGGCGGCGCTGGCGGACCTGGCCCATCCGGTATCCGAGGACACGTCGGTGGGCGATGCGCTCGCGGCCATGGACACGCAACTCGTGGACGCCCTGCCGGTGCTGGGAGACGGACAGGTGGGCGTGGTGACGCGCGTGGGGCTCGAGCGCTTCCTGCGCGGGGAGCGGCGTAAGCCCCGAGCCGAGCCCGCCTTCTCCGCGACGGAGATTCCCCGTTAGGAACCCGTGGCGGGCGCGTGGCCTCGTGGCTCCTCAGTCATGCCCTGTTATCCTGCCTTCATTACATGTGTCTGGGGGGAGTGCATGGGCTGGCGACTCACCTTTTTCTCGACGTTGTTGCTAGCTGTATGTACGGGATGCCCCCATGCATGGGGGCGGCGAGGCACCATCGAGCAGGCTGCGGCGCAGGACATCGACGAGATGCTGCACGAGGAGGACTGCCCGCTTGATGTGAAGACCTGGAAGAAGCTCTGTTCGATGCCCGGGAACTGGGAGTCGAGCCAGTGCCCGAGGGAATGCCGGATCATCTATCCATGAAATGGCGTATGCCGCTCGCCATCCTTCTCGGCCTTTTGCTGGCGGCCCCGCTGGCCGGGCTGGTGTACGCGTCGTTCAGCGGGGGGCTGTGGCGGGCTCCAGCGCCGGCGATGATTCCGATGCTCTCTCCCGGAGAACGTCAGGGGCTGATGACCTATGGACGCCACTGTCAGCGGAGCAATGAGTGTGAGCCTCCGCTGGGCTGTCTCTTCAATACGCGATTCATGGCGAGCTACTGCACCGATAGTAGGTGCGTGACGGACCAGGACTGCTCGGAAGGCTTCGCCTGTCGCGTCATGCCCGCGCGGGATGGCGTTTCCCGAGTTCGCATCTGCGCGCTCGTAGGGGTCCGAAACGAGGGCGAGCCTTGCCTGGCCTCATCCGACTCTCGAGAGTCCGCATGTGGGCCAGGACTTATCTGTCAGGGACGCTGTGGTCGCCCATGCCGGTTGGACGAGCCCATGAGTTGCCCTGAGGGCTTCTTCTGCAATGACGGCCTCGACGGTCCTTCCTGCTTGCCCTCGTGTGAGGGCAGGGCTTGTCCGGAGGGTCAGCAGTGCATTCGCGTCGACGAACGTGTGTCGGTATGCGCGGTGATTCATGGCCAGAACTGCCAGCAGAAGTCCTGTCCTGAGGGACTGCAATGTCTGGTGGATGAGCCGCCGAATCATCCGGGCGAGGCCTGGATGGAGTGCGTCGCGTTCTGTGGCCAGAGCAAGGGTTCTTGTCCAGAAGGGCTCGTTTGTCACCAGACCCTGTGCCGGACTCCCTGCGTCCCGAACGTGCCTGGCACGTGTGCACCCCACCAGAAGTGCCACCGCGACTCGGAGGCTCAACCCTGGAGGTGCGAGCCAGACCTCTGAGCTTTGGGTGGTGTACTGCGACGGAGATTCCCCGCTAGGAACCCGTGGCGGGCGCGTGGCTGCCTGCGGGGCTGATGTCGAGCGCTATGACCAGCAGCAGCACCACGCACGGCATGGCCATGGAGGGGGCGCCGAAGTGCAGGAAGAGGAGCGAGCCGACCGCGCTGCCGAACAGGAAGGCGAGGGCGAGGCCCAGGTGCAGTCGGGTGCGCTCGAACTGCTCGGCGGAAGGCAGGTCCAGCACCTTGCGCCAGAGGCCGAGCAGGCCGCGCTCGCGGGCGCCGTCTCGCACCCAGACGACCATGCGCACCAGCTGGATGCCGATGTCCGTGAGCACGCCGGTGAGGTGGGTGGTGCGCACCACGGCGCCAGAGACGCGGGTGACGAGCGCGTTCTGCAGGCCCATGGCGAAGGACAGGCCCCACATGAGCGTGGGCTCGTCAGCGTCGGGGTGCTCGTGCGCCCACAGCCCCACCGCGCCGAGCGTCACCGTCTCCACGAAGAGCGCCGGGGTATGGCGTCCTCTGTGCCGGTGGCGCGAGGCATCCAGCAGCGCCGCGGCGGTGATGGCACCCAGGACGAAGGCGAGCACCAGCCTGCCAGCCATGAGGACTCCGTCCCACTGACCTCGGGCGGCGGCCTCGCCCACCGCGGCGACGTGCCCCGTCATGTGGGTGGTGTGCTGACCGAAGGCGAAGAAGCTGGTGGCGTTGACCGCTCCGGCTGCCCCCGCCAGCAGCAGGGCCAGCGTGGAGTAGGCGAAGCGGCCACGACGGGACGTCGCTGCGCTGAAAGGCATGGCTCGCAAGGGCCTCCCCGGCGGAGGCCTTCGCGAAGGGTGTACCACTTCCCCAGCTTCCGTGCTGGCTCCCCACGGCAACGCGAAGGTCCGGGTTCCTCGCTGGGGTTCCAGGCGGGCGCGAGTGGCCTATCCCGGTGGCCACTCCATGGGGCGTCCGCCCAGCACGTGCAGGTGGATGTGGAACACCGTCTGTCCGGCGTCGCGGTGGGTGTTCATCACCAGCCGGTAGCCGCTGTCGGCGATGCCGCGCTGGCGGGCCGTCTTCGCGGCGGTGAGGTACAGGTGACCCACCACCTCGCGATGGTCCACGGAGAGGTCGTTCACCGTGGGGATGTGCTCGGTGGGGATGACGAGCAGGTGCGTGGGGGCCTGGGGATTGATGTCCTCGAGGACGAAGCACAGCTCATCGCGGTGGACGACCCTTGCGGGGACGTGGCCGTCGCGAATCTTACAGAAGATGCAATCGGACATAGACGTCCCGGCTTAGCAGTGCCGGGAGTGGGGGGAAATAGCCCCGGAAGGTGGCTCTCCGCGCCGGCTTTGGTGAGCGCCAGCCACACTCGGAGTGCGCCTCCCACACCCAGCGTCAGGAAGAGGAGGGTCCGGGCAAGGAGACGGTCGGTGGGGGCGCGGGGGGTGGGTTGGGAGGCGAACGTGGAGGGAACACCACGCAAAAAGTCCGGCGGGTGATATTCCACCCTTGCCGATGAACTCTATCCGGGTATCTCAGCTCCTCGAAGACCGCGAGTATGACCTCCAGCTCACCCTGGTGGCGGGCGAGCGAGGGTTAAACCGCCGCATCAACTCCTCGCGTATCCAGAAGCCGGGACTGGCGCTCACGGGCTTCACCGAGCACCTCCATCCGCACCGGGTCCAGGTGTTCGGCAACACGGAGGTTTCCTACCTGCTCACGCTCCCGCTGGAACGGCAGCGTGAGGTGCTGGACTCGCTCTTCCAGGAGGAGCTGGCCTGCGTGGTGGTGACCAAGGGTCTGGCGCCGCCCCCCGCGCTGGTGGAGGCGTGCGAGAAGGCGGGGCTGGCCCTGATGCGCTCCCCGTTGCTCTCCAGCACCTTCATCCAGCAGGTGCAGGCCTTCATGGAGGATGCCCTGACCGAGTCCAGCAGCCTGCACGGCGTGCTCATGGACGTGTTCGGCGTGGGCGTCCTGCTGCTGGGCAAGAGCGGCATCGGCAAGAGCGAGATCGCCCTGGACATGGTGATGCGCGGCCACCGGTTGGTGGCGGACGACATCGTGGATGTGACGCGGCGGCGGCCCGGCGTGGTGTATGGCACGGGCAACCCCGTCATCCGCCACCACATGGAGATTCGCGGCCTGGGCATCATCAACATCAAGGATCTGTTCGGCGTGGCCTCGGTGCGCGAGCGCAAGAAGATCGAAATGGTCATCGAGCTGCACGAGTGGGATCCGCAGCAGGAGTATGATCGGCTGGGTGTGGAGGACCGGTTCATGAACATCGTGGGCGTGGACATCCCGCTCTCGGTGGTGCCGGTGCGCCCGGGGCGTAACATGACCACGATTATCGAGGTGGCCGCGCGCAACCAGCTTCTCAAGCAGCAGGGCCACCACTCGGCGAGGGAGTTCGCCGAGCGGCTCAACCGTGCCATCGCCGAGGGGGCGATGCGCCGTTCCATGGGTGAGGAAGTCGAGTGAGCAACGCCCCGGCCAAGCACATTGTTGTCATCACGGGCATGTCCGGCTCGGGCAAGTCCACCGCCATCCGCGCCTTGGAGGATGTCGGCTTCTTCTGCATCGACAACCTGCCGGTGTTGCTGCTGCCCAAGCTGACGGAGTTGGCGGGAGGCGGGCAGTTCTCGCACCTGGCGCTGGTGGTGGACGCGCGCGAGGGCATCTTCCTGAAGGAGGCGCCGCGGGTGCTGGACGAGGTGCGCCGAGCGGGGCACCAGGTGGAGGTGCTCTTCCTGGACGCGAGCGATGAGAGCCTCATCCGCCGCTTCAGCGAGACGCGCCGCCGCCACCCCCTGGCGCCCACGGGCAGCGTGGCCGAGGGGCTTCGTGCCGAGCGCGAGGCGCTCAAGGACCTGCGGGAGATGGCTGATCAGGTCATCGACTCGTCGGTGCTCAACGTGCATGACCTGAAGCGCATGGTGCAGGCGCGCTTCAGCCCGGAGCCGGCGAGCGGGCCGTCACTGTCCGTCATGTCCTTCGGCTTCCGGCACGGGGTGCCTCCGCAAGCGGACCTGGTCTTCGACGTGCGCTTCCTGCCCAACCCGTACTTCGTCCCGGAGCTCAAGGGGCTGACGGGGAAGGACCCGAAGGTGGCGGCGTACGTGCTGGACCGCGAGGAGACGCAGCAGTTCGTGGAGAAGGTGGTGGACCTGTGCCGCTTCCTCTTCCCTCGCTACCAGAAGGAGGGGAAGGCGTACCTGACGGTGGCGCTGGGGTGCACGGGTGGCAAGCACCGCTCGGTGGCCATCGCAGAGGAGCTGCGCAAGCGTCTCATCAGCGACCACCCGCGCGTGCAGCTCTGGGACCGCGACGTCGAGAAGGAGTAGGCCGACGCGAGGGCCCGTGAGGCGGTCTGCCCTTCGGACCGGAGGATGAGCCCTCGACGGGTGCAATGAAATGGGATCGTATCCGGGGCGCACGCGTGTTCCTTGGCCCCGAAATGCAATCCCTCCTCGCGCCTCCCCTGCTCGCCTCCCTGCTCCTCGTGGGACTCACCGCCCGGGCCCAGGCCCCCGCCGAGCGCGGCGAGCGACGGATGGAGGCCATCCGAGTGGAGCAGGGCCCCCGGGTGGATGGTGTGCTCGACGACGACGTCTGGCGGCGCATCCCCTTCACCAGCGACTTCATGCAGAAGGAGCCGGATCAGGGCAAGCCCGCCTCGCTGCGCACCGAGGTGGCGATTGTCTATGACGCGGAGGCCCTCTACGTGGGCGCGCGCATGGCCAGTGACAAGCCCGAGGACATCGAGACAGTGATGACCCGGCGCGACGAGAGCGGCTCTGCCGAGCGCTTCATCCTCTCACTGGATACGTACCGGGACCGGCGCACCGCCTATTCCTTCGCCGTCACCGCGGCGGGGGTGCGCGTGGACTGGTACCACCCGCAGGACGACGAGTACACCCGCGACTCCTCCTACAGCCCCGTCTGGCAGGCTCGCACCACGCAGACCGCCGAGGGCTGGGTGGCCGAGTTCCGCATCCCCTTCTCGCAGCTGCGCTTCAGCAAAGCCGCCGAGCAGGTGTGGGGCGTCAACTTCAACCGCTACATCCCCCGCCGCAACGAGGACGACTTCTGGGTGGTAGTGCCGCGCGATGTCACCGGCTGGTCCTCCCACTTTGGCGAGCTCACCGGCATCCGGGGCGTGGCTCCCTCGCGCCGTGTTGAGCTGGTGCCCTACGTGTCCGGGGACCTTCAGGCGAACTCGGGCGCCAACCCCCGCGCGGGCACGCCCTTCGAGAGCCGGCGTCCGTACTCGGGCCGCGCGGGCCTGGACGCCAAGGTGGGCCTGGGGCCCAACCTCACCCTGGACGCCACGGTGAATCCGGACTTCGGGCAGCTCGACGCGGACCCGGCCCAGGTGAACCTCACCGCCTTCGAGACCTTCCTCGAGGAGCGCCGTCCCTTCTTCTCCGAGGGCAGCCAGCTCTTCAGCAACGACGAGTACGGGCCCGTCTGGTTCTACTCGCGCCGCATCGGGGGGCCGCCGCGCCTCTCCGCGGAGGCGGACTTCGTCGAGTCCCCCCGGGCCAGCACCATCTGGGGCGCGGCGAAGCTGACGGGGCGCCTGTCCTCGGGGTTGTCGCTGGGGGCGCTGGGCGCCTTCACGGGTGACGCGTTCGCGGACACCTACGACTTCGCCACCGGGACGCAGGACCGAGTGAAGCTGGATTCGCGCACCGGCTTCGGCGTGCTGCGCGCGCAGCAGGAACTGGGCGATGGGGGCTCGGTGGTGGGCGCCACCCTCACCACGATGCAGCGGGGCATCGGCGAGGCTCGGCTCCTCACGCGAGAGCTGGCGCGCGAGGCGTACTCGGGGGGCGCGGACTTCCGGCTGCGCCTGCTCGGCGGCGAGTACTTCCTCTCCGGTTTCGCGGGCGGCAGCCTGGTGCGGGGAGACCCCGCCGCCATCCTCCGCCTCCAGGAGTCCAGCGCCCGCTACTTCCAGCGGCCGGACCAGCGGTACGTGCGCGTGAGTCCGGAGGCCACCGCGCTGTCCGGCTACACGCTGGGCGCGAAGATGGAGCGGGTGAGTGGTGAGCACTGGCTGTGGAGCATCAGCGCCGGCGCTGTCTCCCCCGGCTTCGAGCTCAACGACATGGGCCGGCTCAACACCGCGGACGACATCGACGTCGACGTGGGGCTGACCTACCGGGAGACGGACCCGGGCCGCTTCCTGCGCAACTGGGAGCTGACCCTGTCCGCCTTCACCAACTGGAACTATGGGCTCACGCGCCAGTCCAGCAGCCTGTCGCTGAATGGCTCCGTCACCTTCCCCAACTTCTGGGCGGGCGAATTCCGAGCGACCTACATGCCGCGCGCCCTCTCGGACTCGCTCACCCGGGGCGGGCCGCTGATGCAGTCAGCGCAGGGCCTGGATACGGAGTTCACCCTCACCAACAGCTACTCCGACACCACGCGCTGGACTGTGGGCGGAGGGGCGTGGACGTACGAGAGTGGCAGCCGTGGTGGCTTCGTGACGGCCTCTCTCACCCTGCAGCCGCACCGGCGCCTGCGCCTGGGCATCGAACCCAACGCCTCGCTCTACACCGATGGCATGCAGTACGTGGACACGCTGGAGGGCGGCCGCGCGGAGACGTACGGCCACCGCTACATCTTCGGCTCCGTGCAGCGTCGCGAGGTGGCCTTGCGGCTGCGCGCCAACCTCTTCCTCACCCCGGACCTGAGCCTCGAGGCCTACGCCGAGCCCTTCGCCTCCAGTGGCACCTTCGGAAGCTTCGGCGAGCTGGAGCGGGCGGGAGGCCGTTCCCTGCGCCGGTATGGCTCCTTCACGCGCCTGGCCGACGGGGGGCTGGAGGTGGCGGATGGTGACTCCTCCTTCCAGCTGTACGACCCGGACTTCAACATCCGCTCCTTCCGCAGCAACGTGGTGCTGCGCTGGGAGTGGCGGCCGGGCAGCACGCTCTTCCTCGTGTGGCAGCAGGACCGCTACATGGGCCTGGCCCGGGGCAACCCGCTCGCGCCGCGCTCCCTGGGCGATGCGCTGAGCTCTCCCGGTGGACACACCTTCGCCCTCAAGCTGAACTGGTGGTTCCCCGCAGGCTGAACACCTCCGCTTTTCAGGGCTTGAGTGAGGACTGTGCGCCTGCGTGCTCACATCCTCATCCCCTCTGCTCCTTCCCTGAAGAGTGGCAAGATGTCCTCGACCGCCGGGTCGACGCTTCCTCGTCTGGCAGCCGACAGCCCATTGTCCGTTCGTAGGTGAAATTTCGAGCGGAGAGCCCGGACCTGCCTTACCTTCCTTCAGGAAGGGAAGGTGGGCGAGGGTAGGGAGCGAGCTTGGGTGCCAGCGGAAACTTTCGGCGGGGGTTGCGCATCGCACCATTCAGGCGTAGTCAGGCAGCCCTGGGGGGCTGGTGAGAGGTGAGATCATGGTCGGCCTCGTAGTGGCATCGCACGGACGTCTGGCGGACGAGCTGGTGGCGACCGCCGAGCAGATCGTAGGCAAGCTGCCCGCGGTGGCGACCTGCAACATCGAGCCTGGGACCTCGGTGGAGGATCTCCGGGCGAAGATGCGGCAGGCGGTGACCGGCGTGGATCAGGGCGAGGGGGTCATCGTCATGGCCGACCTCTTCGGTGGAACTCCGTGTAAGGAGTCGCTGATGATGTGTTCGGAGCGCTGCGAGTCGGGCAAGTTGGAGGTGCTCGCAGGCGTGAACCTTCCCATGCTCTTGAAGGCGAACTCCCTGCGTTCCGAGGAGATGCCGCTTTCGGAGATGGCCAGCCAGTTGGCGTCCTATGGTCAGCGCAACATCACCTGTGCTTCAGCCCTGTTGCGCGAGGCCCAGCAGCGTCAGCAGGCCGTGCCGCGAACTTGACGGCCCCCCGAGGGTGGGCGATTCGAGACTGCCGTGATCACTCTGGTCCGCGTCGACAACCGCCTCATTCATGGACAGGTCGTCGAGGCCTGGCTGCCGCATCTGAAGGTCTCGCGCGTCGTCGTCGCTGACGATGAAGCCGCCTCGAGCCCGCTGGTGCGTGCCGCCATGGCCCTGGCGGTGCAGAGCGCCATTGAGGTGCAGATCCTCCCTCTGGCGCAGGTGGACTTCGCGGCCATCTCCAAGGACCCCGTGAAGACGCTGGTGCTGCTGCGGGACGTGGCGGCGGTGCCCTTCGCCCAGGCGCACGGGCTGAAGGTGGATCAGCTCAACCTGGGCAACGTGCACTTCGGGACGGGCCGGCGGCAGGTGTCGCCGTCCGTCTTCCTGGCCGAGTCGGAGCTGCAGGCGTTGCAGCGGCTGGCGGCCGAGGGCGGGCGGGTAGAGGCGCGAGCGGTCCCGTCGGAGAAGCCGGTGGAGCTGACGGAGCTGCAAGAGCGCTGGGGAAAGGCGGGGTGAGCCCGTGAGCGTGGGCTGGACCCAGGTGGCTCTTGCTGGCGTCTGGGGTGGCCTCGTCGCGGTGGAGCGCAAGGCCTTCCTCCAGGCCATGTTCTCCCGGCCGCTGGTGGCCGCCACGGCCATGGGGATGCTGCTCAACGACGTGCCCTCGGGGCTCTTCGTGGGCATGTTGCTGGAGCTCTTCCACCTGGGGACGGCCAACCTCGGCGCCTCGCTGCCGGATAACGATACGCTGTCGGCCACCGGCACCTCGGCGGCGGCGGCCACCATGGCGGCAGCCACTGGCGCGGGCTCCACACCGGCCCTCTGGTCACTGGCCGTGCTCCTCTTCGTGGGACTGGGCCGGGTGGGGCAGTTGGTGGACCGGGCGCTGGAGCGCTACTCGGCGCGGCTGGCTCGCAAGGCCATGAGCTCGGCCGAGTCAGGTCAGCTCACCCGAGCGATGCGGCAGAACCTGTGGGGCATGTGGCCGCACTTCGTCCTCTTCGGGACGATTACGTCCGCGTGCGCGCTGGCGGGCTTCTTCATCGGGCCGCTGTTGGAGCAGCTGCCGCTGCCGATGCTGCGGGGACTGGCCTGGGCCTACCCGGCCATGGCCTCGGTGGCAGCCTCCATCGCCGCGCGGGGCAGCCATGCCCGGCGCGCCCCCTTCTTCGCGGGCCTGGGGGCCGTGGCCGTCAGCCTGGCCGTGGTGCTGTTCACGTTGAAGGAGCGGCTGTGAGCCTCGCCACCCCGCCCCTCACCCGCGGAGTGCTGCTGCGCGTCTTCCTGCGCTCGCTCTTCCTGCAGGCCTCGTGGAATCCGCAGGGCATGCAGAACCTGGGGCTGGCCTACGCCATCTACCCGGCGCTGGAGAAGCTCTACCCAGAGAAGCAGGCGCTGGAGGAGGCGGTACGCCGGCACCTCGTCTTCTTCAACACCCACCCCTACGTAGCGGCGGCCATTGTGGGCGGCGTGCTCTACCACGAGCAGCGCGTGGCCCGGGGCGAGGAGCCGCCGGACAGGGTGGTGGCCTTCAAGGCTGCTCTCATGGGCCCCCTGGCGGCGCTGGGCGACGGCTTCTTCTGGCTGTCGCTCAAGCCGGCCACGGGCGCGGTGTGCGCGGCGCTGGTGCCCGTACTGGCCGCGTGGGCGGCGGTGCTCTTTCTTGTCCTCTACAACCTCGTCCACCTGACGCTCCGGGCCCGGCTGTACTTGCTGGGCCTGTCGTTGGGCGACAGGCTGGTGGAGGCAGTGGCGCGAGCCAACCTCCCCACTCGGGGAGCGAAGTTGCGGTCGGTGGCGGCGGCGTGTGCGGGCGGACTGGCGGCCTGGTTGGCCGCCACCTTCGGGTCCAACGCGGGGGGTCGGTATGCGCCCCTGTTGTCCCTGGGCTGTTTGGCCCTGGGGGTGGTGTCCTACCTCTTGGTCGCCCGTCGGGTTCCTAACTACGTGGTGCTCTATCTCGCCGCGGGACTGGCCTGTGCGGCGGGGGCCTTCTTGTAGAAGAAGAGGGGAGAACAGGGACTGGCAATGTCGAGCATGGCCGAAGGGACATTCGAGATCATCAACGCGCTCGGGCTGCATGCCCGGGCAGCGGCACAGCTGGTCCAGGTGGCCAATCGCTACAAGAGCGAGGTGTCGCTCATGTGCGAGGGCCAGAAGGCCAACGCCAAATCCATCATGGGTGTGCTGATGCTGGCGGCGGCGCAGGGCATGCAGGTGACGGTGACGTGCAAGGGCGAGGACGCCGAGGCGTGCCTCCAGGACATCCAGAAGCTCATCGCCAATAGGTTTGGCGAGTCGAAGTGAAGCCAAGCGCGCGGCGAGAGGCCGCGGAAGAAGAAGGAACCGTGAGCAGCCAGGCCACCCCCACGTTGAACCTCAAGGGCATCGGCGCCTCCCCCGGCGTGGCGGTGGGTCACGCCTACATCCTGGACCGCAAGCGGGTGCGGACTCCCAAGCTGCGGCTGGCGGAGGCCGAGGTCGATCCCGAGCGCATGCGGATGAAGACGGCGTTGGACCTGTCCGACCGCCAGCTCTCCGACCTGAAGGATCAGATTTCGAAGACGGAGGGCCCCGAGCACGCCCTCATCCTCGAGGCGCACCGGTTGATGCTCCACGACCCGATGTTCGTGGACGAGGTGAACCGGCTCATCGTGGAGGACCGCATCAACGCGGAGTGGGCGGTGCGGCGGGTGGCGCGCAAGCTCAAGCACCTCTTCGACAACATTCCGGACGAGTACTTCCGCGAGCGGCGCTCGGACGTGGAGTACGTGGCGGACCGGGTGGTGCGCAACCTGATGGGGCAGGTGGTGGACGAGGAGGTGGTGCTGCCGGACCACGCGGTGGTGGTGTCGCACGACCTGTCGCCGGCGGACGCGGCGCTGATGGCGCGCAGCGGGCGGGTGGCGGGCTTCGTCACGGACCTGGGAGGCCAGACGAGCCACACCGCCATTGTCGCACGCGCTCGCTCCACGCCGGCGGTGGTGGGGGCGGGGCGCGCCAGCGAGCAGATTTCTCCGGGAGACCTGGTGGCCCTGGACGGGACGCGGGGTCTTATCCTGGTGAACCCGACGGAGGACCAGCTGGCGCTCTTCCACGAGACGATGCGCCGGCACCAGGAGTTCGAGGCGAAGGCGCTGGAAGCCAAGGACCTGCCCGCGCAGAGCACGGACGGCTTCCGCATCCGCCTGGTGGGAAACATCGAGTTCCCGGAGGAGATTCAGTCGCTGCTGTCGCACGGAGCGGAGGGCATTGGCCTGTACCGCACCGAGTTCATGTTCCTGGACCGCAAGAGCCCGCCGGGTGAGGAGGAGCAGTACCGGGCGTACCGGCAGGTGCTGGAGGCCATGGGCAACCGGCCCGTGACCATCCGCACGCTGGACCTGGGCGGGGACAAGGTGCCGGGGAAGGGCAAGCACGAGAAGGAGCCCAACCCAGCGATGGGGCTGCGGGCCATCCGCTACTGCCTGGCCAACCGGGAGCTGTTCCGGGTGCAGCTGCGAGCGCTGCTGCGGGCGAGCGTGCACGGCAACATGCGGATGATGTTCCCGCTCATCTGCGGCATGAGCGAGCTGCGCGAGGCCCGGAGCGAGCTGGAGGCATGCCGCACGGAGCTGGGGCGCGCGGGCGTTCCGCTCGGCAAGCGCTTCCAAGTGGGCATCATGGTGGAGACGCCGAGCGCAGCCCTCATTGCCGACCGACTGGCACAGGAGGCCGACTTCTTCTCGGTGGGGACGAACGACCTCATCCAATACTCGCTGGCGATCGACCGGCAGAACCGGGACGTGGCGTACCTGTACAAGCCCCTCCACTTGTCGGTGCTGCGCTCGTTGAAGAACATCGTGACGGCGGCGAAGGAGGCGGGGATTCCCGTCGCCATGTG
Source organism: Archangium minus (assembly GCF_044360475.1). NCBI lineage: Bacteria > Pseudomonadati > Myxococcota > Myxococcia > Myxococcales > Archangiaceae > Archangium > Archangium minus. The sequence continues at coordinate 11,407,940 of NZ_CP043494.1, read as the reverse complement.
CGGAGAGATGGCGGGAGATCCCGTCTACGCGCTGGTGTTGTTGGCGTTGGGCTTCGACGAGCTGTCGATGACGGCGGGGCAGATTCCGACGGTGAAGAGCATCATCCGGCAATCGAGCCGGGAGGATGCGCAGCGGATGCTCGATGCGGCGATGGACCTGACGACGGCGGAGGAGATCGAGCGCTACATCCGCACGGAGATGGACCGGCGCCTCTCGGACCTGGCGTGAGCATCCACCCCTCTCCCTCTGGGAGAGGGACGGGGTGAGGGTCTACCTATTTCCGAGGCTTCTCCGCGTCCTCACTGTTCTCCGAGTGCCCCCGTGTGGAGAGGTCCCTATCTGGGACGACGCCATGTTGCTTGCGGTAGCGGCGGATGCCGTGCTCGAGCAGACGCAGTCCAGCGAGCGCCACCAGGGCGAGTCCCGTGGCAGCAGCGGCGAGCAGGGGAAAACCAATGCCGACGGCAAGGCCCACCGAGGCGGTGAGCCAGAGGTTGGCGGCAGTCGTAAGCCCCTTCACGGAGGCGCCGTGGCGGAGGATGGCGCCGCCGCCGAGGAAGCCAATGCCGACGACGACCTGGCTGGCGATGCGGGTGACGTCGGCGCGGACCTCCTGATGGTGCAGGTTGGCCTCGAGCGGCTGCTCGACGAGGAGGCTGCACAGCGTGAAGAGACAGGAGCCGAGGCAGACGAGGATATGGGTGCGCAGACCGGCATCCTGCCCTCGTAGCTCGCGCTCGAAGCCGAGTGCGAACCCCAGCCCGAAGGCGATGATGAGCCGGACGAGGGCAGTGCTCTGGTCCAACATGCGAGCCTACTCCCCGAGCTCGATCTTCTCCTCGACCTCGGCGTCATTGAGCGTCGGACGGGGGAGGGTGTCGAGGGTGGCGCTCAGCAGACGGAAGGAGGGCGCGACGTAGGGAGTGACCTCGGGGCCGAGCTCACTGGTGTACTGGACGTTGAGCTCCTTGTAGCGCTCGTCCTCGGAGGGCCAGCTGCCGGCGGACTCCGCGGCCCAGACTTCCTGACCATCGCGGCAGCGCAGCAGCTGGGCCTTCACGGAGGCCTCCACACCCTTGCCAGTGCGCTTCACATCGGGGGAGAGCCAGAGGACGCCCTCGAAGTTATCGACGCACAGGCCCTTGAAGGAGGTGTCCTCGGGGTTGCCGTCGATGGCGACGTTGGACCTGGCGATGAAGTCGCGGTTCTGGTTGACGTAGCGGCGGGCGATGAGACTCCACAGCTCGCCGACTTCCTTCTTGCCGTCGGGGAGGGGCTGGGTGACCACGACGAGCCGTTTGACCTGGGTCTTGTCCACGGTCTCGTAGTCAGGGCGGACGCGGCTGTGCTTCACAGCGGAGCAGCCGGCGAGCAGCACGAGTCCCAGGACGAGCGCGAGTCGATTCATGGTCGGGTTTCCTCTCCGGCCCTGCACCCGGCACGGGACAGGGGCGCCCGTTTCTACACCACGCGAGGGGGTGGAGCGCACTCCCTCGCGAGGACTGCTCACCCGACGGCCATCACCACCAGCTTGGACAGCCCGTAGACAAGCACCGCCATGAGCGCCGAGGCGGGGATGGTGAACACCCACGCCCAGATGATGCGGCCGGCCACGCCCCACTTCACCGCGCGCCAGCCCTTCGTGGAGCCCACGCCCACGATGGCGCCCGTGATGGTGTGCGTGGTGGACACGGGGATGCCCAGCTTCGCCAGCGCGATGATGGTGACACCTCCACCCGTCTCCGCCGCGAAGCCACCAATAGGCGCCAGCTTCGTGAGGCTGTGGCCCATCGTCTTCACGATGCGCCAGCCGCCGAAGAAGGTGCCCAGCGCGATGGCCGCGTGGCACGAGATGATCACCCACCAGTCGATGTGGAAGGGCCGGTCCCTCCAGATGGTGCCGAAGAGCACCACCGCGATGATGCCCATCACCTTCTGCGCATCATTGGTTCCGTGGCTGTAGGAGAAGATGGCGGACGACACGAGCTGCAGGCGCCGGAACCACGTGTCCACCTTCAGGGGCGTCTGCTTGTGCACCGTCCAGGTGCTCGCCAGCATCAACAACGTGCCGAACACCATGCCGATGAACGGCGAGAGCACGATGAAGGCGGCGATCTTCGCGATGCCCGAGCCCACCAGCCCCGCGAACCCAAGCACCGGCAGCGTGGCGCCAATCATTCCCCCGGCCAGCGCGTGCGAGGACGAGGAGGGCAGACCCCACCACCACGTCAGCAGGTTCCAGGCGATGGCGCCCATCAAGGCGGCGAAGATGACCATCAACACGGCCTGCGGACCCTCGGCCCGCAGCATCTCGAAGTCGATGATGCCCTTGCCCATGGTGTTGGCCACCTTCACCCCGCCCCCGAACGCGGCGACGAAGTTGAAGAAGGCGGCCCACGCGACGGCCAGGTTCGGCGACAGCACGCGCGTTCCCACCACCGTGGCGATGGAGTTGGCCGCATCGTGGAAGCCGTTGATGAAGTCAAAGACGAGCGCGACGGCGACAATCAGGATGACAGCGGCGAGCAGCATCAGGAGTGCTCCAGAACCACGCCTTCGATGACGTTCGCCACGTCCTGGCACTTGTCCGTGGCCGTCTCGATGAAGTCGTAGATCTCCTTCCACTTGATGATGGTCAGCGGATCCGCTCCGCTCTTGAAGAGCCGGCCCAGCCCCGAGCGCAGCGCCTCGTCCGCCTGCGACTCCAGCTTCTTGATGTCCTTGCAGCCGGCGAGGATCTGCTCGGGCTTCTTGATGAGCCGCAGCGCCGCCACCACCTCGCGCACCTTCTCGGTGCAGAGCACCAGCAGCCGCGCCAGCTCGGTGGCGTCCGGCAGGCTCTCCTGGATTTCGTAGTAGTGCAGCCGGGCCGCCGCGGCGTTGGTCAGGTCCAGCACGTCGTCGATGCGCGACAGCAGCGAGTGGATCTGCGCCCGGTCAAACGGGGTGATGAACTGCTTGTGCAGCCGGTTGAAGGCGGTGTGCGTCACCTCGTCGCCCTTGTGCTCCACCTCCTTGAGGGCCTGCACCTTGGTGGCCACGTCCCGGTAGTCACTCAGCAGGGCGTGCAGCATGCGCGCGCCCTCCACGGTGACGGCACACTGGGCATCAAAGTCGTCGAAGAACTCGTCCGACTTGGGCATCAGCTTCTCGAGCATCGTGCTTCTCCTGGCGGACGTGACACCGCCGTGACCCGTCCGTTTCCGGGGCGTGACTACAACACCTGGGGATAAGTGCCAGCACGAAAGATGGCCTGCTCGGGGGGGACAGCAGGGACCTGGACCAGGGCGCTTACCCTCGCGACCACTTCTTGTACCTTGAAAGGTTTGAGGAGGATCTCCACCCCACTGACCCGACTGTGGGCATCCGGACGGGCTGAGAGCACCAGGATGCGCAGGTGGCTCGTGGCCGGGTCCGCCCGGAGCTGACGGTACAGGTCGGCCCCATCGATGTCGGGCAACATCAGGTCGAGCAGGATGAGGTCTGGAGCGGAGGTGCGCACCCGCGCGAGGGCCTCCTCCCCAGTGTATGCCAGGGTGATGGCGAAGCCGGCCCTCCCGAGGTTGTATGCCAGTAGTTCCGCGAGGTCCGGTTCGTCGTCAACGATCAGGATGTGCGGCATGCGGCGCGGACTGTATGGCGCTTGTCGGGCGGGCTTGTGACACTTTCGTGACAAGCCCGCCCCGGATACGTCAGACCTTATAGAGCAGGTCCATGTACTTTTTGAGCAGGTCGCTGATCAGCCCCCGGAAGGGAACCGTGCCCGCCATACCGTAGACGGGTGCCATGGTGCCCTTCTCGCTCGGGTTGGCGCGTACGTGCTCGACGGCGGCCTTCAGGTCCTCGAGGAAGCGCTCGGCCACGCCGGGCTGCGTGTGACGCTGGGTGACGCACAGGTGCACCGCGGCGGGCTTGTGCAGACCGTTGAGGCTCCAGCCCTTCGCGCCCATCCGCTCCATGACCTTGTAGATGTCCACGTCGCTCGAGCCGAAGGCGATGACGAAGAGCGGGTCGCCGAGCACGTGCATGCCGGGAATGGAGCGGATGCCGCGCTTGATGGTGTCGGCCGCCTCCAGGATGCGGCGGGTGGCATCCAGGTAACCCTCCTCGCCGATGGAGACCAGCGACGCCCAGGCCGCGGCGATGAGGGCGCCGGGCCGGCTGCCGGAGAAGGTGGGCGAGAAGTAGATGCCGCCGGGCCACTCGGTGGCGGTGAAGTACTGGTGCGAGCGCAGCTCCGTGCCTCGGTACAGCACCACGGACGTGCCCTTGGCGGCATAGCCGAACTTGTGCGTGTCCGCGGACATGGACGTGACTCCGGGCAGCCGGAAGTCGAAGTCCGGCACCGAGTAGCCCAGCTTGCGCGCCCAGGGCAGCACGAAGCCACCCAGACACGCGTCGGTGTGGAAGCCGATGCCCCGCTTGCGCGCCAGCTCCGACAGCTCCGCGATGGGATCGATGACGCCGTGGGGGAACCCCGGCGCCGAGCCGATGAGCACAATGGTGTTGCGGTTGATGGCCTTGCGCGTGGCCTTCACGTCGGCGCGGTAGTCCGGCCCCACGGGCACGCGGACCATCTTGACGCCGAAGTAGTGCGCGGCCTTGTCAAAGGCGGGGTGCGCGCTGGAGGGCGCCACCATCTCCGGCCGGGTGATGCCCTTCGTCTCGCGCGCCCAATCCCGGTACGTCTTGATGGCGAGCATGATGCTCTCGGTGCCACCCGACGAGAGGGAGCCGCAGATGTGCTCGTCCGGGGCGCGGCCCGCGTTGGCCTCGGCGGCGCCGAGCATGTTCGCCGTCATGGCCACCACCTCGGCTTCGAACTTGGTGGCGCTCGGCCAGAGGTCCGCGTGCAGCGGGTTGCTCTGCGAGTTGATGGCATACACGCGGTTGAGGAAGTCGATGTGCTCGTCGGCACCGTGGTATACGGCCCCCGACACGAGGCCGTCCTTCCACCGGTCCTCTTCCTTGTCCTTCATCTGGTTCATCTCGCGCAGCACCTCCTCGCGCGAGAGCCCCTTGGCCGGCAGATGGTCGAAGGTGCGGGTCTGGCCCCGGTAGGGCTTCAGGTCACCCTCCAGCTCGGCCAGCATCGAATCCGTTTCCTTCTCCAGCCGGTTGCGCAGCAGGGGGATGTTCTTGAGGTAGCGCTCCGCCGTCGAGAGCAGCCGGGGCGGTACGCGGTTGAGGAGGCTCGTTCCGAGCTCGGGCAGGTCCATGGTGTTCTTTCGCTCCTGAGGCTGTCCTGGCGCATTCATTTCGTTCTTCATGTCAGGCGCTCCGGGCGCGGTTGAGCCGCGCGAAAATGGCCTTGTTGCACTTGTAGAGGTTCACGAACTCACGGAAGAGCTCGTCGTAGAGACCGCGGTTCTTCGGGTTGGGCTCAAAGGTGTTGGCGATGGGGACGAGCGAGGGAATCTCGTCCACGGTGAGGTGTCCGAGCGCCACCGCCGCCTGGAACGCCGCGCCTCGCGCGTTGGCCAGCACGGGCTCGTCCACCTGGAGGATGCGCCGGTCCAGCACGTCCGCCACGGTCTGGCACCACAGCTTCGAGCGGGCGCCTCCACCGATGATGCGGATGGAGTCCAGCCTGCGGCCGACGAACTTCTCCACGTAGGTGAAGAGCCAGCGCGAGTTGTAGGCCACGCCCTCCAGCACGGCGCGCACCATGTGTCCGCGCGTCGTCTTGAGGGACTGGTTGAAGAAGCCGCCGCGCAGCCGCTGGTCGTCCACCGGGCTGCGCTCGCCGTTGAGCCAGGGCATGAAGATGAGCCGGTCGCTCCCGGGGGGCACGCGCTCAGCCTCCTTCTCGAGGACCTTGTAGAGGTCCACCGACTCCTGGTCGGTGCTGTTGTTTGAGAGCTCCTCGTGGCCGAAGAGGATGTTGTCCTTGAGGAAGGACAGGCAGATGCCAGCGGACTCCTGCTCGTTGCTGAGCAGGTAGCGGCCTGGCAGCGCCGAGGGCAGGGTGCCCATCTGGTGCAGGACGTCCGTTTTCTTGTAGGGCACATGGCAGCTCAGCCAGGAGGACGTGCCGATGCACAGGTGGGGCTCGTGGTCGCGCACCGCGCCCGAGCCCACGGCGGCCGCGAGGATGTCCGGGGCGCCGGTGATGACCTGGACCTTGTCGCTCAACCCCAGAGCGCGGGCCGCCTCGGGTTGCAGGGGGCCGAGCACGGTCGCCGCGGGCACCAGGTCCGGCAGCTTCTCGCGCGGCATGCCCGTCATCTGCAGCAGGCGCTCGTCATAGGTGATGCGCTTGAGGTCCCGGTTGTCGGTGACCCAGTGCAGGGTGATGGAGTCGTAGGAGGACGCGAAGCGGCCACTGAGCCGCAGGTTGAGAAAGTCCTTGGGCTCGAGGAACTTGTAGGTGTTGCGGTAGATCTCGGGGTGCTCGCTCTGGAGGTAGAGGATGTGGCCGAGCGGGTCCTTCCCCGAGAGGGTGGGCGCCCCGCCGGTCAGCCGCACCCAGGTGAGCAGGCGGGCGAGGCCGTAGCCCTCGATGGGGATGAGGCCGTTGGCGACGCGCCGGACGTGGGGCGCCCCGCGCGAGTCCATCCAGATGATGGCAGGCCGCAGAGGCTTGCCGCGCTCGTCGACGGCGACGGTGCCGGACCACTGGGAGCTGACGTTGATGCCGATGATGTCCTCGGCGGAGATGACTCCCTTGTCCAGCATGCGGCGGGTGCCACGGATGATGGCGGTCCACCAGGATTCGGGATCCTGCTCGGCGCCGCCGTCGGGCAGCAGCTCGAGCTCAATGGGTTCGACATCGCCGCCGAGGATCTTCCCCCGAAGGGTGACGACCGCCAGCTTGACGGCCGAGGTTCCGAGATCGATCGCCAGGATGGACGCGTTGGCTGAAGTGGGCACCCCAGTACTGTAACGAGCCGGAGCCAGGAGTGGGCCAGTAGTGCGAGCCCACGAGCGTTGCCTATCGGAAGATGGCATCCATTCCACGTGTGCGGCAGTCTTGTGTTCCCATGATGATTCTTGGCGAGCACGGACAGCCCCTTGGAGTGGTTCGGGCCCACCGCGCAGGGGACGCGCGGCTCGCCTTCGAGCGCGTGGGTCCTCGCACCGTGGTGCGCACTGCGCGCGCGCACAGCCCGTTGAGGCTGCTGACGCCGCGCAACCACGGGCACGCCGCCTGGGTCTACACCAGCTCGCTCGGAGGGGGACTGGTGGATGGCGACCACCTCACCGTGGACATCGAGGTGGCCCCAGGCGCCACCGCGCTCCTGTCGAGTCAGGGCTCCACCCGGGTCTACCGCTCACCTCGTGGCTGTCGCAGCGAGCTGTCTGCTCGAGTGGAGGAGGGCGCGCTGCTCGTGCTCGCGCCAGACCCCACCATGTGCTTCACGGGCGCCCGGTTCGCGCAGCGCCAGGACGTCCAGCTCGCCCCAGGCGCCTCGCTCGTGCTCATGGACCTGGTCACCGCCGGCCGCAGCGCCAACGGCGAGCGGTGGGCCTTCACGCATTACACCTCCACGCTCCGCGTCCACCGCGAGGGCCGGGCCCTGCTCGATGAGCGCTGGCTGCTCGATCCCTCCCACGGGGCGCTCCCCGAGCGGCTGGGCCGCTTCGATGCGCTCGGCACCGTGCTCCTGGTGGGGCCCGCGCTGGATGCCGCCCGCGAGGCGCTCGCCGCGCACGTGGGGGCCCTGCCTGTCACCCCTCGGGCCGGGCTCGTCTGCTCCGCCAGCCCGCTCGGGCCGGATGGGCTGGTGCTCCGGGCCGCGGCCTCCTCCGCCGAGGCCCTCGTGCGCACCGCCCGCGAATGGCTGTCCTTCCTCCCCGGCCTGCTCGGGGATGACCCCTGGACCCGCAGGGGGTGAAGTCTGGCAGTTCTGGCAGTGGATGACGCATCGCGCTAGGGTGGTTCGAACCGCCCGGCTCCGGCTTGGACGGGGATCACCCGGAGGGTGCATGCATCTGTCGCCGCGGGATATCGACAAGCTGCTGCTTCACGGCGCGGGCTTCCTGGCCCAGAAGCGCCTGGCGAGGGGGTTGAGGCTCAACTACCCCGAGGCAGTGGCCCTCATCGCTACCCAACTGCTCGAGCTCATTCGCGACGGCCGGAGCGTGGCCGAGCTGATGGACCTGGGACGGAAGTTCCTGGGGCGCGCGCAGGTCATGGAAGGCGTGCCGGAGATGGTGGCGGAGGTGCAGGTGGAGGGCACCTTTCCGGACGGCTCGAAGCTGGTGACGGTGCATCACCCCATCGAGGCCGAGCACGGCGACCTGTCGCTGGCGCTCTACGGCAGCTTCCTCCCCGTGCCGCCGCTGGAGCGCTTCTCGCGGACCCCTCAACAAGAGGCGGTACGGCCGGGCGAGGTGCTCGTGCAGCCGGGCGAGCTGGTGCTCAACGAGGGCCGCGACGCCGTCACCGTGGAGGTCACCAACCGGGGAGACCGTCCGGTGCAGGTGGGCAGCCACTATCCCTTTTTCGAGACGAACCGCGCGCTCGTCTTCGACCGGGCCAAGGCGTACGGGCGGCGGCTGAACATCCCGGCGGGCACGGCGGTGCGCTTCGAGCCCGGGGAGAAGAAGACGGTGTCGCTGGTGGCCATCGCCGGGGCTCGGGTGGTTCAGGGCGGTAACGCATTGGGCTCCGGGCCGGTGTCTCCAGAGAACCAGCAACGTGCCCTGGCCCAGGCGGCCGCGCGGGGCTTCGGACACGAGGAGGGCGCATGAGCCGGAAGATGGATCGCCGTCACTACGCGGACATGTTCGGTCCCACCACGGGCGACCGCGTCCGGCTGGGGGACACGGGGCTGCTGGCCGAGGTGGAGAAGGACCTCACCGTCTACGGAGACGAGTGCAAGTTCGGCGGCGGCAAGGTGCTGCGCGAGGGCATGGGCCAGAAGGCCGGAGTGGGTGACGCCGAGGCCTTGGACTGCGTCATCACCAACGCGCTCATCGTCGACTGGACGGGCATCTACAAGGCGGACATCGGCATCAAGGGCGGGCGCATCGCCGGCATCGGCAAGGCGGGCAACCCGGACGTGATGGCGGGTGTGACGCCGGGCATGGTGGTGGGCGTCACCACCGAGGCCATCGCGGGCGAGGGGCTCATCGTCACGGCGGGCGGCATCGACTCGCACATCCACTTCATCTGCCCGCAGCAGGCGGACGAGGCGATCGCCAGCGGCATCACCAGCTGGGTGGGTGGAGGCACGGGGCCGGCCACGGGCACCAACGCCACCACCTGCACGCCGGGCGCGTGGAACATCCGGCGCATGCTGGAGGCCACGGACTCGCTGCCGCTCAACATCGGCCTCACCGGCAAGGGCAACACCTCGCGTCCCGAGGGCCTGCTGGAGCAGATCGCCGCGGGGGCCATCGGCCTGAAGCTGCACGAGGACTGGGGCACCACGCCGGCCGCCATCGACACCTGCTTGTCAGTGGCCGAGGGCGAGGACGTGCAGGTCACCATCCACACGGACACGCTGAACGAGTCCGGCTTCGTGGATGACTCCATGGCCGCCTTCAAGGGCCGCACCATCCACACCTACCACTCGGAGGGCGCAGGCGGTGGACATGCCCCGGACATCATCCGGGTGTGCGGCCAGCCCAACGTGCTGCCCAGCTCGACGAACCCCACGCGTCCGTACACGGTGAACACGCTGGATGAGCACCTGGACATGCTCATGGTGTGTCACCACCTGGACCGGGAGATTCCCGAGGACGTGGCCTTCGCCGAGAGCCGCATCCGCGGAAGCACCATTGCCGCGGAGGACATCCTGCACGACCTGGGCGCCATCAGCATGATGTCCTCGGACAGCCAGGCGATGGGTCGGGTGGGCGAGGTCATCACCCGCACGTGGCAGACGGCGCACAAGATGCGCGAGCAGCGCGGCCGGCTGCGCGAGGAGCGCGGGGACAACGACAACCTGCGCATCCGCCGCTACGTGGCCAAGTACACCATCAACCCGGCCATCGCCCACGGCCTGGTGCACGAGGTGGGCTCGGTGGAGGTGGGGAAGCTGGCGGACCTGGTGCTGTGGCGGCCCGCCTTCTTCGGCCTGCGTCCGGAGTTGGTGCTCAAGGGCGGCTTCATCGCCTGGGGACAGATGGGAGACCCGGGAGCGTCCATCCCCACGCCGCAGCCCTATTACATGCGGCCGATGTTCGGGGCGCGGGGGCGGGCGCTGGGTGCCACGAGCATCGCCTTCGTATCGGGGCGGGCGCTGGCGGATGGGATGGTGCGGAGCCTGGGGTTGTCCAAGCAGCTCTCCGGGGTGCGCCGGTGCCGGGGACTCGGCAAGCGCGACATGAAGCTCAACGACGCACTGCCCGCCCTCACGGTGGATCCCGAGACGTACGAGGTGCGCGCGGATGGCGAGCTGCTCGTCTGCGAGCCCGCCGTCCGGCTGCCGTTGGCGCAGCGCTACTCGCTGTTCTGAGGAACGGGCCCATGGGCTACCCGTGGAGGGTGCTGCAACTGGCCGATTCTGGCTTCCCCACCGGGGGCTTCGCGCACTCGGGGGGGTTGGAGGCGGCGGTGCAGCAGGGCGAGGTGCGTGGCCGCGAGGGGCTGGAGCGCTTCGTCCGGGAGCTGCTCTGGCAGGCGGGGCACGGCGCGCTGCCGCTGCTGAGCGAGGCCTGGCGCGAGCCCTCCTCGCTGGAGACGCTGGATGCTCGCGCGGAGGCGTTCCTCACCAACCACGTGGCCAACCGGGCGAGCCGCACTCAGGGGCGGGCCTTCCTGGACACGTGCGCGCGCATCTTCCCCGAGCCCGTGGGGCCGCTGCGGCAGTCCGCTCGGGCGGCGGGGTTGCGCTACCACCATTCACCGCTCTTCGGCGCGGTGCTGCGCGCGCTGGACGTGGGGCTGTCCGATGCGCAGCAGCTCCACCTGTCCCTCACCTTGAGGGGCGCGCTGTCCGCGGCGGTGCGGATGGGCATCGTGGGCACGCACGAGTCCCACCAGCTCCAGCACCAGTGTGCTCCGTTGCTGGACGAGGTGTTCGAGGCCTGCGCCGGGCTGGGCGTGGAGTCGCTGGCCCAGACATCACCGTTGATGGATCTGCTCGGCTCCACGCACGACCGGCTCTACTCGCGACTCTTTCTCTCTTGAGGTGAACCATGCACGACGACCACCGCGGCCACGGCCACGATGAAGACCACGACCACACGCATGAGGAGTGGGACCACCCGGGGCACTTCCACGAGCGTGAGGAGCCCAAGCGCCGCGACTTCAAGGAGCGCTCCTTCACCATCGGCATCGGCGGGCCCGTGGGGAGTGGGAAGACGGCGCTGGTGCTAGCGCTGTGCCGGGCGCTGAGGGACAACTACCGGCTGGGCGTGGTGACCAACGACATCTTCACCAAGGAGGACGCCGAGTTCCTGGTGCGCAACAAGGCGCTCTCGCCCGAGCGCATCAAGGCGGTGGAGACAGGCGGGTGCCCGCATGCGGCCATCCGCGAGGACATCAGCCACAACCTGGTGGCGCTCGAGGAGCTGATGGAGGAGCTCAAGCCGCAGCTGCTCATCGTGGAGAGCGGGGGCGACAACCTGGCGGCGCAGTACAGTCGCGAGCTGGCGGACTACACCGTCTACGTCATCGACGTGGCGGGTGGGGACAAGGTGCCGCGCAAGGGTGGGCCGGGCATCACCCAGTCGGACCTGCTGGTCATCAACAAGACGGACCTGGCGCCGCACGTGGGCGCGGACCTGTCGGTGATGGAGCGCGACGCGCGGAAGATGCGCGGCGACGGGCCCTTCGTCTTCACCCAGGTGACGAAGGGCGTGGGGTTGCAGGAGGTCGTCGACCACCTGCTCGGAGCCTGGCGCAAGGCCACGGGCTCGGCCTGACACACCGTCTCGAGGCGTGTCAGGCCGTTGTTGTTCAGGCCGCCTCGGACTTGGACTTGTCGGAGGGCTGCTGGGCAGGCGTGTGCACCACGCCGCTCTTCAGCTTGCTCGGCAGTCGGTCCCACATCACCTGCATCACCGCGGCGAGCACCGTGAAGGACACCACCAGCGTGGTGATGAGTCCGATGCACGCCATGATGCCCATGGACTTCAGGCCGTTGTGGCTGGCCACCAGCAGGGCGGCGAAGCCCGCGGCCGTCGTCAGCGTGGACGAGGCCACCGCGGCGCCCACGCTGCGCAGCGCCACCACGGGCGAGGTGCCCTCCAGGAAGCGGTGTAGCAGGTAGAGGCCGTGGCTCACCCCGAAGCCCAGCAGGATGGGCAGGATGATGATGTTCATGAAGTTCAGGTGCAGGTCCGACAGCGTCATGATGCCCAGCATCATCGCCAGACCCACCGTGAGCGGGATGACGGAGGCCAGCGCCAGCTTCACGTTGCGGAAGTCCAGGTAGTGCATCACCAGGATCCACAGCGTCACCAGGAGCACCGTCAGCTGACCATCGGAGAGCACGATGCGCGCCAGCCGCGCGAACAGGGGCGCGGCGCCAGCGGCCCGCCGCTCCATCGCGGGGGAGAGCACCTTGCCCGTGGCGTCCTTCACCTCGGGGGTGGGGATGCGGCTCGTCTGGTCCACGAAGGTGAGCATCTTCTTGCCGTCCCACAGGTCCACGGCCGGGTAGATGAACGTCAGGAAGCCGTGGTTCTCCGGCTTTGTCTCCGGCAGGTGGCGGAACTGCGAGGCGTAGATGTCCGGCACGCCGTGCACGTCGAAGGGCTTCGCCTCCAGCATCTTCATGAAGAGGGCCGCCTTGTCCTGGGCCTCCGGAGGCAGCGCCGCCACGTCGATGTCCTTCAGCTCTTCCTTCCAGTCGGCGAGGATCTTCGCGTTGGCCGTGGCCGTCTCCGCCGGTGGGACGAAGGTGTAGATGCTCACCACCTGGTCGATGGCGGAGTACTTCTCCTTGTTCTTCGGGTCGGTGAGCTCGTCGTAGACGGCCTTCGCCTCTTCCAGCGTCTTCGTGTAGACGGCGATGGGATCGCTGGAGATGTCGAAGCGCTCGGTGATCTCATCCTGCAGCTTCACCGACGGCTGGCCCTCGGGGATGAGGGCGCGGCTGTTGTAGTTGAAGCGGATGCCGGCCTTGATGCGCTCCGCCAGGGTCGCGGGGCGGTCCGTGGGCACGTCCACGTCGCTCCAGGGAATGGCGAAGGCGCACATGAAGCCCACGATGACGGTGCTCACCGCGAGCATCAGGCCGGGCCGCGGGATGCGCAGCTCCTTGCCCGTGTTGACGTTCTGCGTGGCGGGCGGCTTCATCTCGCCGATGAGCTTCTTGGGCAGCTCGGGGTTGATGCGGCCCAGCAGCGCCAGCAGCGCCGGGCTCCAGGCGAAGAGCAGCACGCCGATGATGAAGGTGCCGCAGCCGGCCAGGAAGCCGAACTGGCTGAACCCGCGGAACTCGCTGATCATCAGCACGAAGAACGAGCCCGACGTCACCACCGCGGACACCAGCGCCGGCCGGCCCGCGTTCACCACCGCGTCCTGGATGGCCTGGTCATAGGGCTTGCCCTGGCCCAGCTCCAGCCGCGTGCGGAAGATGAAGTGGATGCCGTAGTCGATGCCGAAGCCCAGCAGCAGGCCGCCGAGGATGCTGGTGATCATGTTGAGCTCGCCCACGGTGACGTAGGTGAAGCCCATGGTGACGACGGTGCCGATGACCGTGCCGATGGACACGATGATGGTGGGCACCCACTTACGGAAGGCCAGGATGGTGATGAAGAAGATGGCCGCGAAGGCGAGCAGGGACACCGGCTGGAGCGACTCCTCGATGGCGTACGAGTCATCCACCGCCGTCTTGTAGGAGCCGGTGAAGCCGTAGGCCACGAGCTTGTCGTTGCCCATCTTCTCGTAGTCCTCCACCACCTCCACGCCGCCGGACTGCTCGCTCTTGGAGTAGGCCGCGAGCTCCTTGCGCAGGTGCTCCACGAAGTCCTTCGTCTTGCCGAGCTGGTTGGAGTCCCACATCGGCTTGATGAGGATGAGCATCATCTTGCGGTCCTGGGAGATGTAGTAGTCGTCCCGGATGCTCTTCTTGCCGACGCTGCTGTACTTGTTGATGAGGTCCGTCAGCTCGAGCTTCACCGGCTCGGTCTTCTGAATCTCAATGAAGAAGGGATTGTTGCGGCGCAGCTGATCCTTGAGCCACGCCATGATGCGGGTCTTGCCCTCGAGCAGGTCCTCCGTCTTGATGAAGAGGGCCATGTTCTGCTGCACGAACTCGACCGGCACCTTGTAGGTGATGAAGCGGACGTGCTCCTTGTCCGCCAGCAGCTTCGCCGCGATGTCGTCGGCGACCTTCTTGAGCGTGGGCTCGCTGTCGGCGCGCAGCGCCAGCATGAGGTAGCCGCTGCCACCGACCATGTCGATGACGCGCTTGACCTCCTTCACCTCGGGCAGCTCCTGCGAGATGAGGTCGAGCTGGTTGGAGTTGATGGTCAGCTTCGTGGTTCCCCACAGCGACACGCCGAACAGCGCGAGCAGCGCGAGGAGGACAAGCCCGGGTCGGCGGACCAGCAGGCTGGCATAGGCGAGAGCAAGGCGCGGCGGCTTGTGGGTCGAGTCACTCATTCGGCGCGGACCCTATCGGAGAACCGCGCTCGCCTGAAGCGTGGCGCGAGCCCCCGCCTGCCCGGCTGCCCTGAGTTTCAGCCAGGTTGGATCCGACGCCTCACTCCCGAGGTGGGAGCAGGAAGGCGCGGGGCTCCCTCACGAACCGGGCGGCCATCAGTCGAATCAGGCGCACTGCGTCAGTCAGGGGCACGTCCCGGGCGCGCAGGGCCACCCCGAGGGCCAGGGAGAAGGACACCCCGAAGTTGATGGCCAGGGTGATGCCGATGCCTGCCAGCGCCGCGAGGAAGTCCGGGCGCAGCAGGGCCTCGGGGCCCAGCGCGTACCCAGCCAGGCACAGCTGCCCGAAGGACAGGGTCACGTGGCGCACGTCCAGCGGCAGCCCGAAGAAGGCCCCTACCAGGGGAGGCAGCGCCAGCAGCACGCCGATGCTCACGTTGCCCCCCAGGCCGGCGATGTGGTTCGCGAAGATGTCCGACAACTTCTTCGCCCCGGAGTCGCCCAGCACGCGACGCAGCGCCCGGTGATGGGCAAGCGCTTCGGGGATGCGACGGTAGACCGCCCAGTTCTCCAGCCACCCCGCCACCAGGCTGGACATCCACAGCAGCACGCCCGTCAGCGCGGCGTAGAAGACGGTGCCGCTGTGCCAGGGGTGCAGCGCGTCCACCACGTAGTGGGCCTGGGCCTGGTTGAGCAGGGGGCGTCCCTTCCACCAGGCGAAGGCCATGGAGAGCCCCACTGCCGCTGGAAGCACAGTGCCCATGTTCCCGAGCGCCGTGGCGAGCTGCGAGCGGGTGAGGCGGGGAATGAGCTCCAGGAGGCGTGAGAGCCGCCCGGCTGTGCCGCCCTGGCCGATGGCGCTCCCGAGCGTGGCCGCCGTCATGGAGGGCTGCTTGGTGGCCAGCGTGGAGCCCGTCACCTGCATCATCAGGAAGCTGACCACGTAGTTTCCCGCCAGTGCCAGCCCGTAGAAGAAGGGCGCCAGCGCGAGCGTGACCACGTACAGCTTGAGAATGGCGGTGAAGGCGATGATGAGCCCGCCTCCCGCCGCCGAGTGCACCAGGTGGTGGTACTCGGCTCGCGTGGTGGAGATGTAGTGCTCGCCCGAGTGGCCCGCGCGCTCGATGACCTTGCGCGCCAGCAGCCGCGCATTTCTCGCCACCAGCGCCCGTATCGATTGGTCTGCGTGGGTTTGGCGCACCAGATCCGCCACGAGCGCGACGCCCTCCCTCCAACACGCCTCGCCCGGTGTTGCGCCCAGCACCCGCGCGATAGCCTCCATACGCTCCAGGCTCCGGCGGATGCGCTCCAGCCGGTACACCAGGTCCACGCTCACTCCGTACTGCTCGAGGTGGCTGGAGACGATGGCCACCACCTGCCGGCACTCCTCCACCACGTCGCCCAGCTCCCGCAGCGAGTCCGGTGAGGCATCGCGGGCCTGCACGCCCTCGCACACCCGGCGCAGCTTCAGGAAGGGTGAGGCGCGGAAGGACACTTCCGGACATCGCTCCCGGATGTCCTCGGCGAGTCCCAGGGCCGCCGTCTGCACGGAGAGCTGGCCCAGGGCGTCCACCAGGTCGGTGCGCACCACCACCTCTGGCGCTCGCGTGGCGGGGGAGTCACTTCCCTCTATGAGCGCGGAGAGCCGGGCGAGCTGCTCCGGCGGCAGCGTCTCCAACCAGGCTGCGTCTCCGGGCTCGGGAAAGAGACGCAGCAATAGCTCCGAGAGCTGGTGGTTCTCAGGCGGCGAGGGCAGCAAGTGGCGGGCAAGCCGGTCCGATACCTCGCTGAAGAAGCCCTGTCTGGCGGGTAGGCCCACCTGGGAGAAGAGCCTCAACCCGCTCGTACCGGACATCACCTCGCGCACCAGCGCGGCCACGGGCTCACGGGCCGAGGCCCGGGCCTCTAGCACGCGTACCAACAGGGCCAGACGTGTGACGGAGGCGGGAGCCTCGGGTTCGACCGGCTCCACCAACCCCAACGCGGGCTTGGGATCGCGCAGCCAGGCGACACATCGCTCCACCCACTCCAGCCGGGCTTCGAGGCCCTCTTCGGGCACGTCGGCCAGGAGCCGCTGTAAATCCCTGACGGCGGGGTGGCCTGGGGCCCTCGGGGCGAACTCGACGCAGAAGGCGTCCACCTCTCGGGAGGAGCGCCCTTCTCGCAGGGGGGCTGACTGCAGGAGGGAGGCGGACATCGGTCGCAGTCTCCACCGATGTCCGCGCGTGTCCAACCGTCTTCGCCTGCCGACGCCTGGCCGCCTGCTTTCGGAGCCCGCTCCTCGGTTACTTCTTGGACAGCTCGGCGTCCTTCTGGCGCATCAGCGTCAGCAGGTGCTCCCAGCCACCCTGCTTCATGATGGGCCGGACCTGGTCATCGCGGATGCCGGTGAGCATCGAGTCGCCGAGCACCGCCACATCCAGCACCTTCCAGGCGCCCTGCGCCTTCACCAGGGAGTACAGGAGCTTCATCTCCTGCTTCTTCATCGGGTGCTCGATGACGATGACGGACTTCACCTTCGCCGTGTCACCCTCCACCACCGGATCCTCGTAGGTGATGGACGCGAGGTTCTTGAAGTTCTCGCGCACCTTCGGGAAGGCAATCTTCGCGAAGAGGCTGTTGAAGAGCTTGGTGAACTCCTTGCGCTGGGCCTCGGTGCCCTTCTCCCAGTCCTCGCCGAGGAGGAAGCGACCCTGCTCCTCGTTGGCCAGTTGCTTGAGGGCCAGGTCATCCTTGCTGTAGCGCACGGACTGGACGACGGTCTTCACCGGCTTGGCTACCGTTTCGTTGGGCGCGGCAAACGCCGGCAGGGCGAGCGCGAGGGTGGCCAGCAGAGCAAGAGGACGGAGGCGGGCGTTCATTCAAATCCTTCCTTGGGGAGAGGGCTGTTTCTGTAGCCCAGAGGAACGGACGGAGGCGCGTGAAATTCACGAGGTACCCAATGGGGAGCGCAGGGGGCGGGCTGCCTGCCAGGTGGGGCCCGGTGCAATTTTCTGGGGTACTTCCGGGTTTGACTCCTTTAGAGCCCAGCGTCTAGTGTGCCTGCGTTTCTAGCCACTGTGGTGCAAGTCACCCACACCCAAGAAGACATGCCGACCGACTACCTGTTCACCTCTGAATCCGTCACTGAAGGGCACCCGGACAAGATCGCCGATCAGATCTCCGACGGCGTGCTGGACGCCATCCTCGCCAAGGATCCCCAGGGCCGCGTGGCCGTGGAGACCCTGGTGAAGACGGGTCTGGCCATTGTCGCCGGCGAGGTGACCACCAACTGTTACGTCGACATCCCGAAGATCGTGCGCAGCACCATCTGCCGCATCGGGTACACCGACAGCTCCATGGGCTATGACGGCAACACCTGCGGCGTCATGGTGGCCATCGAGGGCCAGAGCCAGGACATCGCTCGTGGCGTGGACAACAAGAAGGAGCAGGGCGCCGGCGACCAGGGCATGATGTTCGGCTTCGCCTGCGACGAGACGCCGGAGTTCATGCCGGCCCCCATCCACTACGCCCACGCGCTCACCAAGCGCCTGGCGGACGTGCGCCGCAAGACGCACGACTGGCTGCGCCCGGACGGCAAGAGCCAGGTCACCGTCGAGTACCGCAACGGCCGCCCGGTCCGCATCGACGCGGTCGTCGTGTCCACGCAGCACTCGGACGAGGTGACCAACAAGAAGATCCACGAGGCGATCCGCGAGGACGTCATCGCCAAGGCGCTGCCCAAGAAGCTCATCGACGCCAAGACGAAGATCTACATCAACCCCACCGGCCGCTTCGTCATCGGTGGCCCTATGGGCGACTCGGGCGTCACGGGCCGGAAGATCATCGTGGACACCTACGGCGGCATGGGCCGTCACGGTGGCGGCGCCTTCTCGGGTAAGGACCCGTCCAAGGTGGACCGCTCGGCCGCGTACATGGGCCGGTACATCGCCAAGAACGTGGTGGCCGCCGGCCTCGCGCGTCGCTGCGAGGTGCAGGTGTCCTACGCCATCGGCGTGGCTGAGCCCGTGAGCGTGCTGGTGGAGACCTTCGGCACGGCCACCGTGCCCGAGGAGAAGATCGTCCAGGCCATCAAGCACACGTTCGGCCTCAAGCCGCGTGAGATCACCGAGCACCTGGACCTGCTGCGGCCCATCTACCAGAAGACCGCCGCGTACGGTCACTTCGGCCGCGCTGAGAAGGAGTTCACCTGGGAGCGCACCGACAAGAAGGACCTCCTGCGCGAGGCGGCGTCTGGCCCGGCCGGCTCCTCCCGGCTGAAGGCCGTCTGAGTCTGAGTTAGTTCCTGGTGTCGAAACGCGCGTGAGCCCCTGAAAGGCTCGCGCGCGTTTTCTTTTTCCACGCGCTCAACGGGCGGGAGGCGTCCTGACCTTGTCCATGGCGTCGTAGGTGGCCGTCTTATAGGCCTCGGAGAGGGTGGGGTAGTTGAAGCACGTCTCCACGAAGATGCGTGCGTTGGCGCCCGTCATCAGCGCCATCAGCCCCACGTGCACCAGCTCCGAGGCCTGCTCGCCCAGCACGTGTACGCCTAACAGTCGCAGATCCTCGCGGCGGAAGAGCAGCTTCAGCAGCCCGTGGGCCTCGCCGATGATCTGCCCGCGCGGGTTGGTGGAGAAGGCGGCGCGGCCCACCACGTAGGGGATGTCTCTGGCCCGGAGCGACTCCTCCGTCTCGCCCGCCATGGACACCTCGGGGATGGTGTAGATGCCGTAGGGCAGCACCGGCGCTATCCGGTTGGGCGCCCCGAGCTGGAAGGCATGCATCACCGCGATGCGCGCCTGCTCCATGGACGTGGACGCCAGCGCGGGGAACCCGATCACGTCTCCCACTGCGTAGATGCCGGGCACCGCCGTTTGATACTCGGGCCCCACCTCCACCTGTCCGCGAGTGCCCAGCTTCACGCCCACGGCCTCCAGGCCCAGCCCCGTCGTGTTCGCCGAGCGCCCCGAGGCGACCAACACCTGGTCCGTCTCCAGCCGCTCTCCATCCTTCAGTGTCAGCCGGATGGGCGCTCGTGGCTCCGGCGGAACCTCCACTGCCTCCACCGTCCGCCCCAGCCTCATCCGCACGCCGAGCTTCTCCATGCGCTGTTGGAGCAGCGCGGAGATCTCATCGTCCAGGAAGGACAGCAGCTCCGGCTTGGGCTCCACCAGCGTCACCTGAATGCCCAGCGCGGCGAACATGCACGCGTACTCGCAGCCGATGACGCCCGCGCCCACCACTACCAGCGTGTTGGGCAGCTCGGTGAGCTCCAGCAGCTCGTCCGAGTCGTGCACCCGCGGGTCCCCGAAGGGGTACATCGGCGGACGAAAGGGCGAGGAGCCGGTGGCCACCAGGATGACGTCCGCCGTCAGCCGCCGCTCCGGCTCGCCCTCGCGGCGCACCACCACCGTGCGCGCGTCCTCCAGCGCGCCCTTGCCGTACACCAACTCCACTCCGTGGCGCTTCAGGTCCTCGAGGATCCGCTGGCGCTCCATCCCCTTCACCCGGCGCTCGCGGTAGAGGAAGTCGGAGACGGTGGCCTCGCGGCGCAGCGTCGTCTCCACGCCGAACAGGCCTCGCTGGCGAAAGCCCGAGAGGTACAGCGCTGTCTCTCTCAAAGTCTTGGAAGGCAGGGTGCCTGTGTTGGCCGCCGTGCCTCCGGGCACCGGTTCACGCTCCACCACCGCCACCCGCTTGCCGTGCAGGGCCGCATGCAGCGCACCCTTCTCGCCCGCGGGGCCCGAGCCAATCACCACCAGGTCGAAGTCCGCCATATCGCGACGGTATGCGAGCCGTCCGGTGGGGTGGAAGAGGCCCTGGGTCTCAGCGCGGGCCCGATCACCTCGCTCCTTCTTGAAACCGTTGCTTGAAAGGGTCTCGTTTCCTGGGGCAAACGGGGCTCCCCCCCAACCCAGAGGTACCTATGAAGCGTCTTGTTCCTGTTCTCGCCGCGCTGGCCCTCATGCTCGGCTTCGCCGCTCCCGCTCAGGCCGTGGAGTTGGTGCAGGTTCCGCTCAGCTCGCAGCTCTCCTCCACGGTCTCCACCCTCCAGCCCCAGTGCTCCTACTGCACCGTGCTGTCGGTGACGGCCTTCAACGTCAGGTCCTCCGGTTTCATCTCCCAGAATGACGCCGCTCTGGCCGCCTTCGACTGGCTTGATGCTCAGTCGTACCATCATCTCTACGGAGATGCGGGTCAGACCATCACCCAGGCCCAGTTCAAGTTCGCTTTGGAGGGCAAGAACTACGAGGAGCTCAAGGGCGCCATCCAGAGCTACATCGGCGCCTACGGCAACGACTACACGGTCAGCGTGTCCTCGTGGAACTACATGAGCGCGCCCGACTACTACAACTTCGGTGACTTCTACACGCTCGTGTTCCACACGGCGCGCAAGGTCGTCACCGTCGAGGTTCTCTTCGAGCACGAGTACTAGGCCTCGCCGCCCCTCTCCGTAGGGGCGTGTGTCTTTGGCCGTGGGCCTGCTCCGCTTGCGTGGGGCAGGCCCGGTTTCACTCGACTCAAGGGGAGATCGGCGTGCAGAGCTCCACGAGCACTCCGTCGAGGTCCCTCACGTATGCCACCGTCTGCCCCCAGGGCTTCTGCTTGGGAGGCTGCGCGGCCCGGGCGCCCGACTTCACCGCGCGCTCGTAGGCCGCCTCGACGTCCGGCGTAACGAGCGCCACCTCCACCGCCGCCGCGTCCTCCTTCGGCCGGTTGAAGCGCACGGTGAGGCCATTGTCCTTCGCCATCTCCTCCGCGGCGAAGGCCAGCGCCGTCGCGCCTGTCTCCATCTCCGCGTACTGGCCACTCTCGTGAAGGAAGCGGCGTTGCAGGCCAAAGGCCTTCTCGTAGAAGTCGACGGTGGCGGGCACGTTCGCGACGTAGAGAATGACGTAGCCGAGCTTCATGGCGGAGGACTCCGGTTCAGAGGTGGAACAGCGTAGGGCGGTATTGGCATAGCGCGCCCCGGTCTGTCTTGAAGGAATCGGACAGGGCTCATCCCCCGAACTGGAGCGCCGTGGGCGTGAGGCCCGCCAGGTCCCGTACCTCTCGCGAGAGATGTGCCTGGTCGGCGTAACCGCACGCGAGTGCCACGGCGCTCAGGTCCTCCCCTCCGCCGCCGGAGCGCAGCAGTGCCACGGCTCGTTGGAAGCGCAGCACCCGGGCCAGCAGCTTCGGTGGCACCCCCGCCTCGTCCAGCACGTCCCGGTGCAGCGTGCGCTCGCTCACCCCCAGCGTCCGTGCCAGCGAGGACATGCGCACCTGACCTCCTGTGGACTGGAGCCAGCGCAGGGCCTGGGTGGCTCGGGGCCGCGGTGCCTGTTGGAAGGACGCCAGCCGCCGGGTGACGCTCTCCTGGAGGCGGGCCTGGGCCTCAGCGGGTGAGCGACAGTCCTCGAGTTGTCGCTGGAGCTGGGCGAGGGCTGGCGAGCAGTCCGCGACGGGGACACTGAGTCCCCGGAGCTCGCGGGGACTCACGCCGAGCAGTGGAATCGCCCACCCGGGCTTGAACCGGATGCCCAGGCTCACCGAGCCGGGCTCGATGGAGACGAGGGCGAAGCGCTCCATGGGGCCGACCACCACCAGGGCTGGGTCCGCCATCCACACCGGGCCTCTCGTGGCTCGGAACTGGAAGATGAGGTCGGTGCAGCCATCCGGCAGTATCCGGTGGAGCTCGGGCCCGGTTCCGGCGTCATGCGGTGGCGCGGAGTAGCGCCAGAACGCGTCCACCGCATCCGCCATGCTGGCGGGCGGCTTCTGCTCCTCATAGCCCTTCATCTCCGCGCCGGCTGTCATTGCGCACCTGTCTCCGGACCCAGGGGGCTTAGCAGGCCTTGCGCCTGGAGTTCGTCCACCGCCGCGTGGAGCGCAACAGGGCCCTCGAGGTGCTCCCCTGTCACCAGGCTCGCGAAGACGTACTCGCCCCGCGGCGAGCGCACGTGGCCCACCAGCCAGCTCACGTCTCCGTCCTCCTTCGTGCTCGTGGAGCCTGTCTTCCCGCTCACCACCGCCCCGGACGGCCACGGCCCTGCCAGCCGCTTCATCCGCTCCGGTGCCGTGTCTGGTGATTGCACCAGGGTTCGTTTCACCGTCTCGCGCGAGCGCTCGCTCACGGGCAGCTCTCCCCGGTACAGGCGGGCGAGGAAGCGCACCTGCTCCTCGGGAGAGATGCGCAGCGGGCCTCCGAGCCAGAAGCCCGTGAGCTCCCCGGACGTGTCCTCGTTGCCGTAGTTGAAGCGGTGCACCCACTCCTTCATTCGCTCACGGCCTATTTGCTTCGCCGTGCCTTGGAAGAACCACACCGCTGAGGCGGTGATGGCCGACTCCAACGAGTGGTCCCGATTCCAATCCGCTACGCTTCGTTTCTTTCCGTCCCACTTGCGCGTCGCCGCCGGGTCCGTCACCACGCCCGTTTCGAGCGCGATGAGCGCGTGCGGTATTTTGAAGGTCGACGCCGGTGGCAGCCGCTTCGCGCAGCGCTCGGGATCGTTGCGCTTCTGCTCCCCTGTTTTCAGGTCCAGCAGCACGAAGCAGCCAGGGTGTTTCTTGGCGGGTGCAGGGGGAGGGGGTGTTTGGGCTTGGGGGCTCGTCGGCAGGAGTGCGAGGGCTACGAGCAGTGTGAGCAGGGGCGTACGGTGAATAGGGGTGGGACGTGCGTGGATCATGTCGGCTCCTCGAGGGGTGGAACTCGGGCTCCCTGGAGCAAGGTGTGGGCCACGGGGTGGACATACCCTCACCCCGTCCCTCTCCCAGAGGGAGAGGGGTGGAGGCGCGGCTTCGAAACCGCATGACAGTGGTTTGTCGCCCTCACGGGGGGCAGGTGACTGCACTCAGGCGGTGACGCTACAACATGCAAATGCCCGTCTTTGGACTTTCCGCCTTGAGCGCACTCTGGCTCTCGGCGGTGGATGCTCCCGTCACCTCTGTCACTGTCTACAGCGACCGGGCCCGCGTGGTGCGCACGGCTCGGGTGGCCCTCTCCGGCTCCCAACGTGTCGAGCTCCCTCTGCTGTATGGCTCGGTGGACCCCTCCAGCATCCGTGTGGAAGCCCAGGGCGCCGAGGTGACCCGGGTGGACATCCGTCCCGTGCAGTCCGACGTCCTGCCCCCCACCGAGGCCCGTCGCCTTATCACCGAGCTGGAGCGGCTCGATGTGCAGATCGCCCAGGTCCGTGCCGAGCGCGAGGCCTATACCGCTCAGCTCTCCGCGCTCGACCAGGTGCGGCCTGCCGTCTCTCTGGAGGGGGAGGGTTCGGCTCCCCTTCCCGTGAAGGTCTCTCGGCAGGACTCTTCCCGGCTCGATGCCTCCGGCTGGCGTGCCGCCACCGACTTCGTGGTGGAGACCACCGCCCGTCTCCAGGCGAAGCTGCGCGAGGTGAATCAGCGTGAAGAGGCGCTCGATCGTGAGCTCACGCGGCGTGTCCAGGAAGCGAAGCAGCTTGGAGGGGAGCCGTCGCGCTCGGGCCTGGTGGTCGTCCCCACCCTCTCGGGCCAGGGCTCCGCGACGCTCACGCTCACCTACGTCACCACGGGCGCTCGCTGGTACCCCGCCTATGAGCTGCGGCTCGAGCCCGAGTCCAACCGTGTGCAGGTGGCCTTCTCCGGGCGCGTCAGCCAGCAGACCGGAGAGGACTGGGAGGACACGGCGCTCACGCTCAGTACCGCCCATCCCTCCACCGCCACCACTGTGCCCGAGCTCCCCACCTGGAAGATCGGCCAGCGCGAGCGCTTCATCCCCACGCCCGCTCCGGTCGCCGACTCCTGGCACCCTCCGCCTTCTGCTCCTCCTCCGCCACCCCAGGAACCGAGCGAGGACGCGCGGCTTCGCTCCCGTCTTCTCTCCCTCATCGGGGCGGCTCCCTCCGCGTCGGCTCAGCAGGCCCTGGCGGCCCCCCAGAGGACCAGCGTCATCATCGGCTCTGTTGTGAGCGCGGCGGACAATGCGCCCATCGCGGACGTGACCGTCACGGCGACCTCTCCCAATCTCTCCAATGAACAGGTCGTGGTGACGGACGCCAAGGGCGAGTACCGCTTCTCCCAGCTTCCGCCGGGCGTCTACATGCTGCGGTTCGACAAGGAGTCGTTCAAGCCGTTCACGCGCACCGACATCCAGCTGTTTCCGGAGCGCGTCATCCGCGTGAACCTGGAGCTGGTTCCCGATTCCTTCTCGGAGTTGAGCGAAATAGAGGTCGCGCCCCCCGCCATCGATGTCGGTTCGACCAGCGCGGGCGTCAGCGTGGATCAGGAATACATCAAGCGCATCGAGGTGAAGCGTCCCGGTGGGAGGGGGGGTGCATCGCGGTCCTTCTCGTCTGGGGTGTCGCTGTCCTCGGCGCCGCCGCCTCCGATCGATGTCCCCGTGGGCCTCGCGCCGCCGGAGGGTTGGCGGCCTCCGGTGCTGGACTCGGATCTGCCGGCCTCGCGCGCGGGCGGCTATGCCCTGGCCTTCCCCGCGCAGCGCCGCGAGACGGTGCGCAGCGGCAGGGCCGAACGGCGCGTGCCTCTCTTCACCGAGTCGTGGCCCGTGCAGGTGGAGCGCAAGCTGTATCCCGCCCTCACTCCCAATGCCTTCCTCGTGGCGGAGCTGCGCAGCCCGTCCAAGCAGGTGCTGCCCGGCGGTGAGGCACAGCTCTTCGTCGGGGCGGATCCGGCGGGCCAGGCCCAGCTCTCCCTGGTGTCCCCGGGTGAGCCCTTCACCCTGCCGCTCGGCATCGACTCCGCGGTGCGCCCAGTGCGCAACGTGAAGCTCATGACGTCCGAGAAGGGCCTCATCGGCAAGGACGAGCTCACCGAGTACCTCGTCACCATCGAGGTGGCCAACCCGTACCCCTTCGCCCTCCCGGTGCGCATCCACGACCAGTGGCCGCTGTCGCGCAGCCAGGATGTGGAGGTGAAGCTCGTGCGCACCGAGCCCTTCGCCGAACAAGACCTGGCCCAGGGCACGCTGATGTGGCGTCTGTCCGTGCCGCCCTCGGAGAAGAAGGTCGTGTCCTTCCTGTATACCGTCCGCCACCCCAAGGGCTGGCGTCTGCTGCAGAGCCAGTAACGAGGAGCTGCCATGCACACCCTGCCCTTGATGATGCTGGCGCTCGTCGCCCCCGCGAAGGTGTCCTCCGTCGTCGTCTATCCCGACCGTGCCCTGGTGACGCGGGTGGAGACGGTGGCGTGTTCCGGTCGCGCGCTCGCCGTCTTCGAGTCCGTGCCGCCCGCCGCGGAGCCGTCCAGCTTCCGCGCCCGCTCCGAGGACGCCACGGTGGAGAGCCTCGTGTCCGAGGAGCGTCCCCTGCGGAGTGAGTTTGCCCCCGAGCTCGAGGCGCTCCGAGGGAAGCGCGAGGCCCTGGATCGTGAAATCGCGGAGCTGGTGGACGCCCGCACGCGAGGCCAGACGCTGCAGCAGCTCGGTGAGAGCCTCTCCACCGTGGCCGTGGAGCGGGTGAAGCGCGAGCTCACGGAGCCCAAGCCGGACACCCGGGCGTGGGCCCAGGCTCTCGACGCTGCGTTGGATACGCGGTTGCGCGCCGCCGCCACCTTGTCGGACCAGACGGCCCGCCTGCGTGAGGCCCAGCGTGAGCTGGATGCACTGCAAGCGAAGCAGTCGTTCCTCACCTTCTCGGCCGAGCGCATGGAGCGGCGCGTGGAGGTGCGGCTGGCCTGTCCTTCCGAAGGCCGTGCCCGTGTGGAGCTGCAATACGTGGTGGGCGGCGCGGGCTGGGCTCCTGTCTACGAGGCGCGCGCCGACGAGGCCGCCGGCCAGGTGGAGCTCTCCACCTTTGCCACCGTGCGCCAGAGCACCGGCGAGGACTGGAGTGGGGTGCGGCTGGTGCTCTCCACCGCTCGGCCACGCGCCAACGCGACACCGCCGGAGCTTCGGCCCCTGGCGCTGGGGGCCCAGGAGCGGCGTGCCGAGCGCAAGGTGCTCGTCCGGCGCGACGAGCAGCAGCAGCATGCCCAGGCGGGAGGGCAGACGCCGGGAGAGACAGAGGGCTCGCTGCGCACGGCCTCGCAGGGCCTCTCCGTGCAGCTCCTGGTGCCCGAGCTGGCGCAGGTGCCCGGGGATGGCTCGGCCGTGCGGCTGCGCGTGGCGCGCACGAAGCTGAAGTCCTCCTTTGTCTGGCGCACCGTGCCCAAGCTGCACCCCGTGGTGTTCCGCGTGGCCCGGCTCGTCAACGGCGCACCCTTCCCGCTGCTGCCCGGCCCCGTGGACATGTTCCGCGCCTCGGGCTTCATCGGTCGTCAGTCGTTGGAGCAGGTGCCCCAGGGCGGCGCCTTCCAGCTCACCTTTGGCATCGAGGAGTCGCTGCGCGTGGAGCGCGTGGTGGTGCAGGAGATCGCCCGTGACGAGGGCCTCTTTGGCGGCCGGCGCCGCTTCCACTACGCCTACCGCTTCAACCTGGGCAACTACCGCGCGCGCCCCGAGACGGTGGAGGTGGCCGAGCACATCCCCGTCTCCGAGCTCGACGACGTGAAGGTGGAGCTGGACAACGAGAAGACCACCGGCGGCTATGCGCTCGAGGCGATGGATGGCATCGCCACCTGGAAGCTGACGCTCGCTCCTTCTGAACAGCGCTCCGTGGACCTCTCCTTCCACGTGGACGTGCCCTCCAGCTACGACATGGGCGGGCTGTAGGGCGGAGGCCGACACCCGGGAAAATGCAGGTGAAAATCCGTGTCCGCGGATTTTCGCCCGCGTGTCTTCTGGCTGTAGCCCATGACATCCGCTTCCCAGGCCGACATCTCCACGCTCTACCGGCGCCATGTGGCGCTGGTGCGCAACTGCGCGCTGCGCATCCTCGGGGAGCCCGCCGCCGCCGAGGACGTGGCGCAAGAAGTGTTCATCCGCTTCCTGCACCACCGGAACCGGAGCGGAGACGAGCGGGACACGGTCGCGTTCCTCTACCGGACGAGCAGCAACCTCGCCATCAACCGGCTGCGCGACGCGCGTCGCCGGAACACCCTCCAGGAGGAGCACCTGCCTCAGGGGGATCAGGAGAGTCCCCACTCGCCCGAGGACGGGCTGTTGCTGCGCAAGGTGCTGGCCGAGGCGGATGAGGAGCAGGCACAGATCGCCGCCTGCTACTTCATCCACGGCATGGAGCACGAGGAGATCGCCGGGTTGCTCGGCATTCCCCGCCGGACCGTGGGCAGGCGGCTCGAGAAGTTCCGCGAGCACGCTGAGCGGATGTTGCAGGGCATTCCCAGGAAAGAGGCACCCCATGCCGACTGAGCTGTTCCCCAGGTCGAAGCCCTCGAAGGACTGCCTGTCGGGGTGGAGCGTTTCCCAGCTCGCGCTCGGACTGCTGAGTCACGAAGCCCTCGCTCCGGCCGAAGCCCACCTGTCTGCCTGCTCGCACTGCCGCCAGCGGGTCGAGGATGAGCGGGCCCAGATCCGTGCCGCGGCGCTGGAGCGGGTCCCGGAGGAGCTCCTGCGTGCCGCCGCCACCACGGCTCCGGAGCGCCCGCGCTGGTGGACGTGGCGCTCCTGGGCGATGGGGCCCGCGTTCGCGGCTGTGGCCGCCACCGTGTTGTTCCTGCTCGTTCGTCCGACGGTGGGGGTGGACGCCCCCGACACGCTTCCGGGCGAGCGGCTCAAGGGGAGCACCTCGCTCGATGTGGCGGTGATGCGGGAGGGTACACTCGTCGTGGAGGGAGTCCCGGCGGAGGAGGTGGAAGACCTGCGCTCCGGAGACCAGCTCCGCCCACGCGTGACGGGTGCAACTCCGTCCGCCTGGCTCATCCTGCAAGGCGACGAGGAGGACCGATGGACGACGTACTTCGAGGGACCGCCCCCAGCCGATGGTTGGTTGCCGGTGGCCGTCCTCGTCACTCCGGACGGGAGGACGCGGCTGCGCCTGTTGGAGTGCCCGGCGCAACCTCCGTCCGGCACGGAGCAGGGCTGTCGGGAACGCGTCTACGCGTGGCGGGTGTCCGGCGGGCCGTGAGGCTCGGGGCTCGGTGGCTCGCCGCCGCCGGGATGTGGCTCGCGCTGCTGGCCGCCGCTCCTACGTGGGCCAGTGAGTCTCGCTATGCGTTGCTCATCGGCGCTCACCGGGGCAACGCGGATGAGCCCATGCTGCGCTACGCCAGCGACGATGCCGAGCGGCTGCGCGACGTGCTCGTCAGCCTCGGCGAGTTCCTGCCCGAGAACGTGCTGGTGCTGACGGATCCGAGCGCGGACCGGGTACGCACGGCGCTCGCACGCATGAACGCACGCATCCGCGAGGAGGTGTCACGTGATCGCTCCAGCGTGCTGCTCGTCTTCTACTCGGGCCATGCGGACGCCGAGTCGCTGCACCTCGGAGGCACGCTGCTGCCGTGGGAGGAGCTGCGCAACCTCACCTCCGGCTCGGCGGCGGCGGCGCGGTTGCTCGTCGTGGACGCGTGCCGCTCCGGCCAGGTGACGCGCGTGAAGGGTACCCGCGTGGCCGCGCCCTTCGCGCTACCGCCGGACGTCGAGTCACGCGGACTGCCCGAGGGCTTCGCCATCCTCTCCTCTTCGTCGGCCGGCGAGAACTCGCAGGAGTCGGATGCGCTGCAGGGCTCCTTCTTCACCCACCACCTGGTGGCCGCGCTGCGCGGCGTGGCGGACCTCGGCGGAGACGGGCTCGTCAGCCTGGCCGAGGCGTACCAGTACGCCTCGGACCGCACGGTGGCGAGCACCGTGGCCACGCTGGCTGGCGTCCAGCACCCCACCTACCTCTACGATTTGAAGGGACGCTCGGAGCTTGTCCTCACGCGGCCCGGGCGTGTGCGGGGGCTCGCGTCGGTGCGGCTGTCCGAGCCGGGGCAGTACTTCTTCCGCAAGGAGGGCCGCGAGGGCACGGTGGTGCTGGAGGTGAACATCTCCCGCGAGCCGCGGACGGCTCGCCTCATGCCCGGCCGCTACTTCGTCCAGCGCCGGTTGCCAGATCGTCTCTACGAGGCGCCGGTGTCGGCGGGCGGAGAGCAGTCGCTGGACCTGGCGAGGGCGTCGTGGAGCGTGGTGGAGCTGGACCAGCTCGTGCGCAAGGGCGGCGGTGGGCGCCCCACGTATGCGGTGAGCGTGTGGGGCGGTGGTGCCACCAGCGTGCTGACGGGCTTCCCCTTCACCCCGGCGGCTTCCGTGCAGGCCTCGCTGGACACGGCGGCCCTCTCGCTGGACGCGCAGGTGGAGCTGGCGCGGGCGGTGCTCACGAGTCCGCAGTTCGAGCGCCGCCTCACCGCGGTGTCGCTGCGGGCCGGAGCGCGCAAGGTGTTCGACCTGGGGCCTTTCTCGCTATCGGGCGGTGTTCGGCTGGGCGCTACGTCCTTTGACCAGCGCTTCTCTGGACGGGAGGCGCCACGGCGTTGGCAGCTCTCGCCTCATCTGGACACGCTGGTGCGCGCTGACGTGCGGCCGGTGCGCGGTTTCTTCCTGGGCGTGGAGGCGGGGTTGCGTGCCTCCTACGTGCGCGTCTCCTCCGTGAACGACGCGAGTGCGCGCACGCCCGTTACTCCTGTCATCGCGCTGGGGGGCGGCATGCGCTGGTGAATTTTCGCGGCGCGAATGTCCGCGGAAAACGGCTCGTGGGTCTCCTGGACAGAACACGGCGCGCGACCCCGAAGGGCACGCGCCTCACAACCCGGAGACAAAACGATGACCCGCTTCATGAAGAGCTTCGCCCTGATTTTCGCCCTCGGGGGTGCCACGGCTTGCGGCGAGGAGCTTGCTGATGGCACGTACACGGGCGAGGCCCGTTACACGGTGTCCGGCGAGGTGCAGTCGCTGACGCCCGTCGATGTGAAGGGAACGACGCGCGTCGCCCTCGTCTGGGACAATTGGGCCCGCAGTGGTGACATCCTCACCCTCCAGAGCGTGGAGGTTTCCAGCAAGAACCCGCCGTTCGATTACCAGCTCCGGCTCATGGAGGACCCGCCCACCTCAGCCCTCAACAACTTCAAGCCCGGCCTGATGGGCACGGCCTACGTCCTCATCTACGAGGACCTGAACGGCGACGCGACGTACACCGAGGAGGACGATGTGGCGCGGGGCATTGCTCCGGGGCACATCGTGCTCTTCGCGCCGGAGGTCACTCCCGAGCTCAAGGAGTCGCTGCGCCGGTGGCGCCGCATCGTCAACGTGGATGACCTGAAGCCCGGCTTCAACCTGGCGCGTGGTATCTGCAATCCCGGCGATTTCGACGATAACGGGTACACCGTCTTTGACGATCTGCAGATCGTCTCCACCGAGCCCGTGCCCGTGGAGGACATGGACGCGAAGGGCTGCCTCAACTTCCACTGACACTTCCCGCCTGGAAGGAGGGGGAGCAGACGGGCGAGGGCCCTGGCGCCCGTCTTCTCGCTTGGAGTGTGTGGTTGTCAGTCGACACGGGGTCCGCATCTTCCTTCCAGGGAGGATGCGCCTCGATGAAGTTCGCCCGCTCGGCCGTCTTGCAGAAGTTCGTCCTGTTCCAGGTCTTCATGCTGTCGGCTTCCACGGGATGTGAGGCCCGTACCCGGGAGCAGGGGCGCTCGCAGGCACCCTGGGAGCAGCGCGCGGCCCCCGCTCCAGCCGAGCAGGGCAGGCAGGCGGAGCAGGGCACGCCGCCTGCTCCGCCTTCGCAGGTTCAGGAACCCGGCACGGGCGGCTCCGCCCAGCAGCCGCAAGCCCAGCAACCCCAGACGCAGCAACCCCAGCAGGCCCCGCCGCAACTGGAGGCCGCGATGGGAGGCTCGGGCGCGTCGCCGTCCATCGCGGATCTGGTCGAGGCCGTGAATGACTCCGTCGTCAACGTGGAGGTCCAGGCCCGAGCGCCTTCCATGGGGGGGATGCCGAGCGATCTCTTTGAGCGCTTCTTCGGTGGGCCGGGTGGTCCAGGGGGACCGGGCATGCCGGGTATGCCTGAGGGTGGCCCCGAGGCGCGCGAGCGCGTTCAGCAGGGCGAGGGCTCGGGCTTCATCATCGATCCGAATGGGCTCATCCTCACCAACAACCACGTGGTGGAGAACGCCATCGACATCCGCATCCGCCTCAACGACGGTCGCGAGTTCGATGCGAAGGTGCTCGGGAGGGATCCGCTCACCGACATCGCCCTCCTCAAGCTCCAGGGCGACGTGAAGAACCTGCCGGTGGCGCGGCTCGGCAACTCGGACGACATCCGCGTGGGAGAGCCGGTGGTGGCCATCGGTAACCCATTTGGGCTCACCTCCAGCGTCAGTGCCGGCATCCTCTCGGCCCGAGCCCGTGACATCCAGGCGGGCCCCTACGACAACTTCCTGCAAACGGACGCCGCCATCAACCCGGGCAACTCGGGCGGGCCGCTCTTCAACATGAAGGGCGAGGTCATTGGCATCAACACGGCCATCGTCGGCGGTGGCACGGGCATCGGCTTCGCCGTTCCCTCCAACATGGCCAAGGCGCTCCTGCCGCAGTTGGAGAAGGGAGTGATTCGCCGCGGTTGGTTGGGCGTGTCGGTGCAGGACCTGACGCCGGAACTCGCCCAGGCGCTCAAGGTGTCAGTGCGCAAGGGCGCCATCGTCACCGACGTGCAGCCGGGCACGCCCTCCGCCCAGGCCGGGCTGAAGCAGGATGACGTCATCACCGCCATCAACGGCACGGCCGTCGAGTCCTCGCGCGGCCTCACCCGCGACATCGGCTTCCGCGCGCCCGGAGAGACCGTGCGGCTGACCGTCTTCCGCAACGGCAAGCAGCAGGAGGTGCAGGTGAAGCTCGGCGAGCGGCCTGACCTTGAAGGGCTCGCCTCCATCCCTGATGGAAACCGCGAGGAGGAGACCGGTCACAGGCTGGGGCTGCGGCTCCAAGATGTAGACCCGCGCATGGCTCCGGGTGTCCGACAGGGCGCGATGATCATCGACGTGGAGCCTGGCTCGCCCGCGGACCGTGCAGGACTCCAGCCCGGCATGGTCGTCGTCGAGGCCGGTGGCAAGCAGGTGCGCAACCCGCGTGAGTTCGCGCAGATCGTTCGGGCTCAAAAGCCTGGCGCCGTGTTGCTCCTGCGCATCCAGGTGGGCGAGAACCGGCTGCTGCGCGCCCTCACGATTCCAGAGCGGAAGTGACCTGCTCCCCTGCTCTCTCTTGAAGAATGAGAGAGGGCAGGGGAAAGTGGTCTTTAACGGACAGCTGTTCCAGGGGGCGATTCACCGAGCTCCTGGAACGCGGCACAAGCGTTCTCGGACGTGTGCGCCGGTGCGTGCTGGCACCCCCCTCGGAACGTCATGAGCCAGAACATTCTCCTCAGGAACAACGTCAAGGTCATGGGTCGAGGAACGCAGCCCATGCTGTTCGCGCACGGCTTCGGCTGCGATCAGAACATGTGGCGCTTCGTGGCCCCTTCGTTCGCGGAGGACTACCGGCTCATCTTGTTCGACTACGTCGGCTCGGGCCGGTCGGAGCTCCGCGCGTACAACCGTGAGCGCTACTCCAACCTGAACGGCTACGCGCAAGACATCCTCGACATCTGCGAGGCGCTCGAGCTCAAGGACGTCATCTTTGTCGGGCACTCCGTCAGCGGGATGATTGGGCTGCTGGCCGCCATCAAGGAGCCCAAGCGCTTCCAGCGCCTCATCTTCGTGAGCCCCTCGCCCCGCTACATCAACGATGCGCCCCACTACGTGGGCGGCTTCGAGCGGCGGGACATCGAGGAGCTGCTGGGGACGATGGACAAGAACTACATCGGCTGGGCGAACTTCCTGGGGCCCCTGGTCATGGGAAACCCGAACCGGCCGGAGCTCACCGCGGAGCTCACCGAGAGCTTCTGCTCCACGGATCCGATCATCGCTCGGCGGTTCGCGGAGGTGACGTTCTTCTCGGACAACCGCCAGGATCTCCCCAACCTGACCATTCCCTCACTCATTCTTCAGTGCTCGGAAGATCTGATCGCCCCGAGGGTTGTCGGCGATTATCTCCATCGGAACGTGCCTCGCAGCACGCTGCGGGTCCTGGAGGCCAAGGGCCATTGCCCGCACATGAGCGCACCTGACGAGACCAGCAGAGTCATCAAGGAATATCTGAGCCCCGCGTGAAGCCCATGCCAACGAGCCCCCTGGCGATAGCCATGGTTGACCCCATGGATGACCTGTTGAGTTCCGCGCCATGTGGGCTCTTCTCGTTCACTGACGATGGGAGCCTCGTCGCCGTCAACGAGACGCTGCTGGAGGTGTTGGGATACGCCCGTGACGAGCTGCTGGGTCATCACGTGGAGCTGCTCCTGTCCCTGGCGAGCCGCATGTTCTACGAGACTCACTTCTTCCCGATGATCCGGATGCACGGGAAGGCGCAGGAGTTCTCCCTCTCGTTGCGTGCGAAGACGGGCGAGTCCGTCCCCGTGCTCATCAACGCCGTCCGCAAGGCGCGCCCGGGAGGAGTCGTCAATCACTGCGCGTTCATGCTGGTCCGCGAGCGCGCGAAGTACGAGGACGAGCTGCTGAAGGCGAAGTGGGCGGCGGAAGAGGCGCTGCTGAGCAACGAGGAGCTCACCCGGGCCAAGCAGGAGCTGGAGCAGCAGACGCGGGAGTTGGATCAGAAGCTCCGCATGCTGGAGCGGAGGAATCAGCAGCTCACCCGCATGAGCACCATCCTGGCCCATGACTTGCGCGAGCCGGCCCGGAAGCTCTCCATGTTCGCGTGTCTCTTCACCCGGGAGGACAGGGAAGGGTTGTCGTTGACGGGCCAGCGCTCGCTCGACCGTATCAAAGCCGTCAGCATGAAGATGGAGCAGCTGGTCACGGCGCTCCACGAGCTCGTGACGCTGGACGTGTCCGACGAGCCGGTGGAGGAGGTGGATCTCCTCGAGGTGGTGGGCAACGCCCGGCAGCGAGTGTCCGAGGCGGCCATGACCGGTTCGGTGACGCTGCGGTGCGCGCCACTCCCCATGGTTCAGGGCCGGCGCCGACAGTTGATGATGCTGTTCTACGAGCTGCTCGACAACGCGGTGAAGTTCCGCAAGCCCGACACGCACCCGCAGATCGACATCGAGTGCCAGCTCATTCAGGACAACAGCTTTCGGGTGATGAAGGACAAGTACCGCTACACCGACTTCGCCCGGATCGTCGTCGCGGACAACGGGATGGGCTTCGACAACCGCTACAGCGAATACGTGTTCGAGGTGCTGAGGAAGTTGGACGCGAACACGCCGGGCCTGGGCATGGGCCTGGCCGTCTGCCACAAGGTGGTGGAGAACCACGGCGGGAGCATCTCGGTCGAAGCCGAGCTGGGCGTCGGCACCCGGTTCACGATCCTCCTGCCCCTGCGGCAGCAGTAGGGAAGTTCGCGAGGGTGAGGGACTCGGGAGGGACGGGGAGCGCACCAGGCGCGAGCGCTTCGCCGGACAGGTAGCGCCAGCCGGTGCCGTCGTGCCGGAACTCCGAGCGCTCGACGAAGGAGCGATCCTTTCCCTTCTCGAAGATGCGCGCGTGGAAGAGCACCACGGCGGTGCCCGTTGCGTCGGGCGGCTGCCTGTCCAGCACCTGCAACCGCGGGTACTTGTGCGCGCTGGCCACGGCGCGCAGCTCGCGCAAGACGTCCTCCTTGGGCCTGGCGCGGTCCGGGTGCTCCGGGTGCAGCGTGCGCCACAGGTACTCCACTTCACGCAGGGCGAAGGCGCTGTAGCGCGAGCGCATCAGGGCCTCGGCGTCCGGTGCCTCGGCCTGGCCTCGGTGGTAGCGGGCACAACACTCGCGGTAGCGCAGTCCGGAGGAGCAGGGACAGGGGGGGGCAGGGGGCATGGGCGTTCCCAGACGACAGGGCCGTGCGGATGGCTCTTGCTGCCCCGCAGGGTAGCGCATACATCCGGTTCCCCACACGTATGAGTCTTCTTCAAGCCATCATCCTCGGGCTGGTTCAGGGGCTGACCGAGTTCCTGCCCATCAGCTCCACCGCGCACCTGCGCATCGTCCCGGAGCTGCTCGGCTGGCCAGATCCTGGCGCGGCGTACTCGGCCGTCATCCAGCTGGGCACCGTGGCCGCCGTCCTCATCTACTTCCGCAAGGATCTCGTCACCCTCACCCGGGCCTTCTTCCAGGGCCTCGTGCGGCGCGAGCCCTTCGGCACCACCGAGTCGCGCCTCGCCTGGTTCGTGCTCATTGGCACCCTGCCCATCGGCATCTGCGGGCTGGCCTTCAAGAAGACCATCGAGACGTCGCTGCGCTCGCTCTACGTCATCTCCGCGAGCCTCATTGTCCTGGCCGTCATCCTCTTCGTCGTCGAGCGTCTGGCCTCCCACAAGCGCACCCTGGACGACATGCGCTGGCGGGATGGCCTCATCGTCGGGCTGTGGCAGGCGCTGGCTCTCATTCCGGGCTCCTCGCGCTCGGGCACCACCATCACCGGAGGCCTGTCGCTGGGCCTGCGGCGTGAGGACGCGGCGCGTTATTCCTTCCTGCTGTCCATCCCCGCCACCACCCTGGCCGGTATCTTCGAGCTGAAGCACCTGCTGGAGGCGACCGAGCGACCCTCGGCCGTGGCGCTCTGGGTGGGGACGCTGGTGGCCTTCGGCTCGGGCATGGCCGCCATTGCGTGGCTGTTGAGCTATCTGCGCAAGCGCTCCACCTTCATCTTCATCGTCTACCGGGTGGTGTTGGGGGTGGTGCTGCTCGCGTTGCTCCAGGGGGGCGTGCTGCGCCCGCAGTCGGGCCTGGAGAACACGGACACCACGAACAAACCCTTGAAGCTCCCCGTGGAGAAGCAACTGACGGAGTAGCCTTGAATCCCCTCTTCGACGCACTCGAGAACCATCTGGCCTCCCGGCCTCCCCGGTCCCTCAACCTGCCCGGGCTCGTGCTGCGCGAGGCCGCGGTGTTGGTGCCCCTGCTCCTGCGTGAGGGTTCTCCGCACATCCTCTTCACCAAGCGGCCCACCACGCTGCGACACCATGCCGGCCAGTACTCCTTTCCTGGCGGCTCGAGGGATGCGGAGGACACCACGCCCCTGCACACCGCGCTGCGCGAGACGCGGGAGGAGCTGGGCATCGACGTGTCCGGGGTACGGGTGCTCGGCGCCCTGGACGAGGTGCCCACCCTCACCGAGTTCCGCATCCAACCCTTCGTGGGCGTCATCCCCCAGGGGATGGAGTACCGCCCCAACCCGGACGAGGTGGAGTTCATCATCGAGGTGCCCCTGTCGCACCTGATGGACCCGGCCATCCGCCGCACCGAGCGTCGCACGGTACGGGGCGTGGAGTACGAGGTGGACTTCTATACCTACGGCTCCCACGTCATCTGGGGGGCCACGGGCCGCATCCTCCGCAACCTGCTGGGGCTGGCCTCGCAGCTGTCCGGCGCACTCTCTGTGAACTCGAAGTGAGCACGCGCCACTCGGCAAAGTCTCTGCTATGATTCCAGGTGTCTCCGAATTTTCTGGCCGGGCCTGGAATCACAGGGGGCCATACAAACTCCTGCTATCGAGATTTCCATGCTTTCGTGCACGCCGTTGTCGCCGTCGCTCGAGCCTGATCCCACGGGGAGAACAGCAGGCTGGAAGCTCGTTCCCCTGACGCGCGCCTGAGCGCTCGGTTGCCTGTCCCAGCGGTGCGCAGGCACGAGGAAGTCCAGCGGCTGGTGTAGCGTGTAGCCACGTGCCGGTGTGGCTCGGAGCCCCCCCATGGCCAGGATTCTCATCGTCGACGATGAAGTGCATGTTGTCGGAGCCCTTCGCCGCCTGTTGCGGCGCGAGGGCTTCTCCATCGAGGTGGCGCTCAATGGCGAGGAGGCCCTTGAGAAGCTCGCCACCTTTCCAGCGGATGTCGTCATCTCCGACTTCCGCATGCGGGGGATGAACGGCCTGGAGCTGCTGGCGCGGGTGTTGAGCATCGCGCCCAAGGCCGTCCGGGTGCTCATCTCCGGCCACGCGGACCTGTCCGGCGGGTCTCAGTCGGGGATCATCTCCCATTTCATCAGCAAGCCCTGGGACGATGACCGTCTCATCGCCGACGTCCGCGCCCTGCTGGACGGACAGGGCTCCGTCACCCCGGGGCCCTGAGCGGTCCGCATTCGTCATCAGA
Organism: Archangium minus; assembly: GCF_044360475.1. Lineage (NCBI taxonomy): Bacteria > Pseudomonadati > Myxococcota > Myxococcia > Myxococcales > Archangiaceae > Archangium > Archangium minus. The sequence goes on along the minus strand of NZ_CP043494.1, from coordinate 11,370,475 downwards.
TGCAAGCAGAAGCGAAGCAGGTGGGGTCATGGGAGGAGGCGGATCCGGAGCAGGTCCACCGGGGCATCCTGCCCATCGCGTCCCTGGGCCCGCTGGCGCTCAACATCGCGCTCGTCATCCGGTTCTGGGGGCAGTGGAGCGTGGTGCTCGGCGTCGTGGGCATCCTCGTGGGCAATACCCTGCTCCACGTGCTGGCCATCGAGTGGACCGCCAGGCGCTTCAGCCGCGCCGCGGCCGAGTCAGTGCGGACGCTGAACAACGTGGTGGGCATCTCGTTGGCGGGTGTCCTCACCCACTGGTCGCCGCTGGTGTGGGCCGTTGTCCCGTACAACATGGTCTGGTTCTACGGGATGGACCGCTGGGTCTACCCGCGCATGGCCTTCTACCTGGTGGCGATGAACGCGGTGGCCCTGAGCACCGGGAGCAGCGTGGAGCTGGCGCTGGCCTTCGATCTGTTCGGTATCTCCGCCTTCCTGGTGTCGCAGAAGCGGGCCGAGCTGCTGCGCCTGATGCTGGGCAATGCGCACCGGCAGCGCGTGGAGCTGGAGAAGGCCCACCAGGAGGTGCAGCAGATGCACCAGCGGGCCCTGGAGCGGGAGCGGCTCTCCAGCCTGGGCATGCTGGCGGCGGGGGTGGCGCATGAAATCAACAACCCGATGAGCTTCGTGACGAGCAACGTCAACTCGATGCTCCGGGACATGAAGGACGAGCCGCACCTGTCCGAGCTGATGAAGGAGTACCGGGACGACGTGCTCCCGGCCACGCTGGACGGCATCAAGCGGGTGAACTCCATCGTCGCGGACCTGCGCCGCTTCGCGCGCGGAGACCCCGAGGCGCATGTCGCGTTCGACTTCGACGCCGAGGTGCAGACGGCGCTGCGCATTGCGCAGGGGCAGCTCGGCCATGTGCGGGTGGAGAAGGAGTTGAGCGGGGTGGGGACGGTGGTGGGCCGTCCACGGCAGATCGTCCAGGTGCTGGTGAACCTGCTGGTGAACGCGGGACAGGCCACCGCGCCCGGCGGCCTGGTGCGTGTCACCACGAACCGCGACAGTCATTGGATTTTCGTGCAGGTGCGCGACACCGGCTCGGGCATGTCCGAGGAGACGAAGCGTCACCTCTTCGAGCCGTTCTTCACCACCAAGCCCGAGGGGCAGGGCACGGGGCTTGGGCTCTCCGTGGTGCACGGCATCGTGCGCTCCCACGGCGGTCGCATCGAGGTGGAGAGCGAGCTGGGGCGGGGCACCTGCTTCACTCTCCGTCTGCCGCTCGTGCCGCCGCTGCTCGAGTACGAGCCCTCGTCGGACGGGGGGATGCGGCGGCGCCCGGCTTGAGGCGGCCCAGAGGGGGTCATTCACTGGAAGTGGGTCGAAACAGACACCGCTGGCTGATATTTTCAGCCCCGCTGCTTGTATGAGAACTTGGAATTCCTGTATTGATTGTCCACCAGCGCACTGACGGCTGGTGTGGGTCGATTGCGACCCCCCCGGGAGAGGGGGACACATGACGAACAAGCGGATGAACCGCGGAGCACTCCGCGGTGGCACCCTGGCGCTGGCGTTGGCGCTGGCGGGCTGTGGAGAAGTGCACTCGGAGGCCAGCGAGGTCTCCGTGCAGCGCACGGAGTCACTCGAGGGGCGTTGTGAGGTGAAGCCGCCCTTCACGCCCAGCTTCGAGCCGGAGCTGGAGTGGGAGTGGACGGGCAGCACGGTGCTGCCCACTCACAACCAGGTGATGATGACACCGGCGGTGGTGGACGTGAGCGGGGATGGCGTGCCGGACGTCATCTTCAACACGTTCGCTGGCGGCGCGTACAGCGCGGACGGCGTCCTGCGGGCCATCAGCGGTGCCGATGGCCACGACCTGTGGACGGTGACGGACACGCGTTACCAGGTGCGCGGTGCGGCGAGCATCGCGGCCGGTGACATTGATGGCGACGGCAAGGTGGAGTTGTGCACCGTGCCGGAGACGGGCGTGGGCGTCATCTGCTTCGAGCATGACGGCACGTTCAAGTTCCGGACGACGGGGTCCAACAATAACTGGGGTGGCCCCTCGCTGGCGGACCTGGACGGCGATGGAACGGTGGAGATCCTCAACGGCAACGCCGTCTACAGCAACACGGGCGTGCTGAAGTGGACCGGGAGCGACGGGACGGGTGGCGCGAGCCAGGGCCCGCTGTCCTTCGCCGCGGACATCGACCAGGACGGGAAGCTCGAGGTGGTCAACGGCCGTGCCGTGTACCGGCATGATGGCACCCTCAAGTGCTCCAACCCGGCCATTGGGCACGGCCTGGCGGGCGTGGGCAACTTCGACGGTGACATCTACGGGGAGATCGCCATCGTGTGGTCCGGCAGGGTCACCCTGATGGACGACAACTGCCAGCTGCTGTGGACCACGCTCATCCCGGGTGGAGGCAACGGTGGCGCGCCGAACATCGCGGACTTCGACAACGATGGTCAGGCGGAGATCGGCGTGGCGGGGGCGAATGCCTACTCCGTCTTCGAGTCCAATGGCGCCGTGAAGTGGTCGAAGGCCACGCGTGACCACAGCTCCAACGTCACCGGCTCGTCGACCTTCGACTTCGAGGGCGATGGCAAGGCCGAGGTGGTCTACGGCGACGAAATCCGGTTGCGCATCTACGACGGTGCCACGGGCGCCGTGCGCTTTGAGGTGCCGCACAGCTCGGGCACCACCTACGAGAACCCGGTCATCGTGGATGTGGATGGCGACGACAACGCCGAGATCGTGATGATCGCCAACAACTACCACGGCTACGACAAGTTCACCGGCATCCGGGTGTTCCGCGACAAGAAGGACGGGTGGGTGAACACGCGGCGCATCTGGAACCAGCACGCGTACTCCGTCACCCACGTCAACGACGACGGCACCATCCCCGCGCACCCGGCCACCAACTGGCTGACGCCGGGCCTCAACACCTTCCGCTCCAACAGCCAGGGCGTGGGCTCCACCAGCCCCTTCGCGGCGTCGGACCTGCAGGTGGTGTCGGCGCCTGCCTCCTCGTGCAACTCCGAGACGCTGACGCTGACGTTGACGGCGCGGGTGCGCAACGACGGCGCGGCGGCGGCCTCGGCCGGCCTGAAGGTGGCCTTCTACCGGGGCAACCCGGCCTTGGGCGGTACGCTGCTGGGCGTGGCCACCGTGCCCTCCGTCATCCCCGCGGGCGGTGAGGCCAACGCCGTGCTGAAGCTCGCCACCGCTCCGGGTGGTACGGCCGAGGTGTGGGCCGTGGCTGATGACGATGGCACCGGCACCGGCCGCGAGGTTGAGTGCCGCGAGGACAACAACGCCGCCTCCTCCACCGTGAGCCTGGTCTGCGAGTCCGCGCCGACGGGCGGGTGGACGCTGACGGGCAGCCTGGCCCTGCCGCGCATGCTGCACACCGCCAACCTGCTGGATGATGGCCGGGTGCTGGTGGCGGGCGGCTTCAACGTCACCTCGGAGCTCTACGACCCCGTCACGGGCACCTGGAGCGCCACGGGCAACACCCTGGCCCCCCACCGCGGCCACACGGCCACGAAGCTGCTGGACGGCCGGGTGCTCATCGCGGGCGGCGGCCAGTGCCCCCTCACCAACGCCACCGCGGAGCTGTACGTCCCGGCGCTGGGCAAGTGGAGGCCGGCGGGCCAGCTCAACCAGCAGCGCTTCCACCACGCCGCGGTCCTGCTGCCCAACGGCAAGGTGCTGGTGATGGGTGGCAACGACTCCGAGCACAACGGCGGCGTGCTGGCCTCGGCCGAGCTGTATGACCCGGCCACTGGCACCTGGTCCTTCAGCGGCTCGCTGGGCACGGCGCGCAGCCACCACACGGCCACGCTGCTGCCGGACGGCAGGGTGCTCATCGCGGGCGGTATCGATGGCAGCGGGAACCTGCTCGCGTCGGCCGAGCTGTACGACCCGGCCACGGGGACCTTCTCGTCCGTGGAGGCGATGGGCCATGGCCGCGGCTTCCACACGGCGACCCTGCTGCCGACCGGGCGAGTGCTCGTCGCGGGCGGCGCCGGTATCGAGCCGGGCCTCAGCGTGTCGGCCGAGTTGTATGACCCTGCCACCGGCACCTGGTCGGCCACGGGCGGCATGACGACGCCGCGCGGTCGTCACACGGCCAACCTGCTGCCGGATGGCCGAGTGCTCGTCGCGGGCGGCTACCACGAGGCCACGGGCATTCTGACCTCGTCCGAGCTGTATGACCCGGTCACCGGCACCTGGAGCGACACGTGGTTCATGAACGTGGACCGCTACGGCCACACGGCCACGCTGCTCGGCAACGGCACGGTGCTCGCCGTGGGCGGAGCCAGCAACCACGACCCGTCCTCCGCCGAGTACTACACGCCGTAACGCGGCTGTAGGCCGATTCTCGGGTCAGTCCAGTGCACCGGGGGGCGAAGTGAGTGTCGCTCCCGGTGCACTCCTCAGGGGGGCATTGGCGGGGGGCGGGCGGGGAGGGGTATGCTCTCTCTGGCGCCCCCCGAGCGTTGCACCACCGACAAAAAGACGTGACTTGGATTGCCCCCCCAGGTCCAGGCAGTTTGGAGGGGAAATCGTCGAGAGGATTTTCGGCATGATCCTAGCCTCCCCCCGCAGCGTGCCCCACTCCGCGGCCTCCACCCTGGACGAGGGAGGTCCTGAGTTCGAAGCACGCTGGGCCTGGGAGGTGATGGCTCGGGCACTCTCCTGCTACATCAAGCTGCTGCGGACGCTGCGCTCACCGCGTTGGAAGCGGCTGCTGCGCGCGAACGCGGACCGGCTTCGGGAGGCGCGCGAGCTTGAGACTTCCGTCCAGGAGTTGCTGGCGCATGGTCAGCACTGCCCCCTCGGGTTGCTGCGGCTCAAGCGCAACCGGTTGGAGGCGCTCGCGCGTAAGCGGCTCTCCCACTTCACCCGGCAGGAGGGGGCGTCGATGGACGAGGTGCTCGGTCGATTGGAGAACCTGATGAACGAGCCGTTGCCCCAGCCTCCCGGTCGTGACGAGCCGGTGCTGCTCGAGGGCTCTCAGGGGTGGCGCAACTTCCTGTCCTGGCCCGGCTCGTGGGTGTTCGCGCTGTTCGTCATCACGAATCGCTATGGGCTGGAGCGTTACGGCAAGCCCGTGCCGCTGCTCCTCGCGGGGGGCGCCCTCGCGCTCTACTTCCACCTGCGGTGCACGGGGCGGTTCTGGCTCACCGCGAAGCGGCTGGTGTGGAAGCCGCGCTTCGGCGAGCCGGTGCAGGTGTCGCTGAAGTCCATTGGGCCTGGGGGTATCTCCGCGCTGCCGGCCTGGGGCGAGGTGCGTGTGGAGGGCGAGCGGACCCTCACCGTGCGCCACGCGGGCCACGCCGGCCTGCTGGCCGCGCTGTTGGACCTCTACCGTCGGTCTCCCTTCCTCGGCGAGGTGGATGGCACGTCGCGGGTGCAGGAGGTGTCCGTGCTCCCGGCCTCGCGCCTTCCGAAGGACGCCCGGTCCGGACAGCAGGTGGAGCCCGGTGTGGCGGTGCTTCGGCCCGGTTATGCCGCCTTCCTCCCGGAGGACAGCGCTGCCGAGGTCTTCCGCAGCCTTGCGGGCCCGGACGCTCGGAGCCCGGAGGCGGACGTGACCGTGGAGCTGCTGGTGGAGCAGATGCGGCTGCTGTCCGAGGCCGAGTTCGACGCGCACATGCGGCAGGCCGTGCTCTCCAGCGGTGGGGAGCTGTGGCTCGCGGACGAGGTGCGTTCGGGCTCGGTGCCCGAGGCCGGCCATGTGTACCGGGTCGGGGCCCACGGCGTGGGCATGGAGCTGCGGCCGGATGCGGCCCAGGCCGAGGCCACGGACCGCATCGTGCGCCGCTGGGCGGCGTAACTCAGAACTGGAAGTAGACGTACGGACGCGTCTCCACCGACGTCAGGTGGCGCACGCCCAGGCCCACCAGCACCAACACCACCGCTCGCACGGGCACCGGCATCTTCACGAACAGGTCGCCCGCCTTGTGGAAGAGGCCCAGCGGTGTCACGTGGCTCACCGCCGCCACCGCCAGCACCGACCACACGAGCGTGCTCACGTTGGCCAGACCCATGCTGCCCTCGAAGAGCCGCGCGTACATCTCCCCGGCGCGTCCCAGGTTCGGCGCGCGGAAGACGATGCGTGTGAGCACCACCACGAGGAACGTGGCTGCCCAGCCGAACCCCGCGCGCACCCGGGCCACGGGGCCTTCCTTCGGCGGCTTGCCCGTTACCCACCACCACACGCGGATGATGCACTCCATGGCTCCGTGCGCGAGGCCCCAGATGGCGAAGCGCCAGTCCGCGCCGTGCCACAGGCCGCCCAGTCCCATGGTGATCATCAGGTTGAGGAGCGCCCGAGGCTTGGAGACGCGGTTGCCGCCCAGCGGCCGGTAGAGGTAGTCGCGCAGCCAGTGGGACAGGCTGATGTGCCAGCGGCTCCAGAAGTCGAAGAGGTTCGTCGCCAGGTAGGGGCGATTGAAGTTCTCCTCGAACTTGAAGCCGAAGAGCGCCGCCGTGCCGATGGCGATGTCCGAGTACGCCGAGAAGTCGAAGTAGAGCTCGAAGCTGTAGGCCACCGCCGCGATGAAGCACTCGGCCGAGGTGTACGCCTCCGGCGAGGCGAAGACGGGGTCCACCAGGCCACTGCCGAGCACGTCCGCGATGACGAGCTTCTTCGCCAGGCCTATGGCGATGCGGTACAGGCCCTGGCCTCCCTCCTGGGCCGTCAGCGAGGGCGTGTCGTCGAAGCGCTCGATGAGGTGCGAGGCGCGCACGATGGGGCCCGCCACCAGGTGCGGGAAGAAGAGCAGGTAGAGCAGGTGCTCGAAGTACGTGCGCTCCTTCTGGATTTCCCCCCGGTAGCTGTCCACCACGTAGCTGATGGCCTGGAAGGTGAAGAAGGACAGGCCCACGGGCAGCAGCAGGCCGAAGCGCTCGGTGCGCACGTGGACGCCCAGCGGCCCGAGCAGCGCCACCGCCGTCTCACGGAACAGGTCCGCGTACTTGAAGACGACCAACACGCCGAGCGTGCTGACGATGGACACCGTCAACAGGGCCTTGCGCACTCCCGGCGACTCCGAGCGCCGGAAGCCCTTGATGCACAGGTGGTTGATGGCCGTGGCCCCGATGAAGAGCCGCAGCGGCCATGGCGTCCACATCGAGTAGAAGATGACGCTCGCCACCATCAACACGCCCAGCCGCGCCCACTTGTGGTGGTGCACCGACCAGTAGAGGGCGAAGGTGACGGTGAGGAAGAAGACGAACTGGAGGCTGTGGAAGTACACGTCAGCGTCCTTGGACTACTTCCGAAGCGAGCGCCGGCGGCTGGGCCTTGAAGGCTTCGTAGGCCGCGAGCAGATCAGTGAGGAACATGCCCGCGAGCTTCTCGTAGCCCTCGGGCGTCAGGTGGATGCCGTCGGTGTGGCCCAGGCCGTTCTGCTGCCAGCGCAGCATGGCATGGTCCCCACCCATGGACGCTCGAGCGGACCAGTAGGCGCAGCCCTGCGCGCGCGCCACCTCGGGCAGCACCGTCAGCACCTTGGCGAGCCCGGGTGCCGCCTCCCACGTGCCCTCCGAGCTCTGCTGCATCCGGTCGGTGGTGCCGAGCAGGAGGCACTCGGCGCCGCCCGCGTCCTTCTTGAGGCGGGCGATGAGCTCGCCGTACTCGGTGCGCAGCTTCTCCGCGTCCAGGTCCGCCTGGCCGCTCTCGTTGGTGCCGTACCAGAAGACGAGCAGCTGCGGCTTGCGCGAGGAGAGCTGTGCGGCGAGCGCCTGCGGGTCCTCGCTGGCCAGGGTGGAGGCGGTGGAGCCCGGCAGGCCCGCCGCGTCGTAGGCGACGCCGCGCTGCTCCAGGTCCAACGCCGCGCCCAGCACGGTGAGGGTACCCCCGCCCTTGTTGAGCACCTCCACCTCATGGGCGGGGCCGGTGACAGGGAAGGAGCGGATGCGGACCGTGGGCGTGGTGAAGGGCTCGGGCGGAGGCGGCTCGGGAGGCATGGCGCTGCCGTCCACCTTCACCTCCATCTGCCCGGCACCGGGCCCATCCAGCCAGTAGAGGGAGAGTCGCGCGGGAGGCGTGGGAGCGGCAGTGCAGCCCTCGCAGAAGCGGATGCGCAGCGCGGCCCCGGGAGCACCCACCGCGCGGATGCCACTGAGGCCCCAGGCCTGTCCCGGCGTGGTGGCCTGCAGCGCGTCCTCGATCGTCCACTCGCCCGTCAGCTCGCGTGAGACGCCCGCGGGCTTCAGCCGGTCCGACGCCTTGCCCGCGGCGATGAAGCCGCGCCCGGCGTCCCCGAAGCGCTTCGTCAGCGCGTTTCGCATCACGTCCGTGAAGTAGTGCGAGGCCGTGTGCGAGGCCCCGAGCTGGAGGATGCCCAGCCGGGCCTCTTCGCCCTTCTCCAGCGTGCTCAGCCGCTTGAAGGTGGCGGTGAGGGTCTTCTCGGTGTTCTGGAGGCCGGGGCGATCATTGGCCACCAGCGGGGGCGGGCGGCTCGCGGCATAGGCGCGCTGGATGGCCAGGTCGAAGAGGTGGCCCAGCAGGTCCGAGCCCTTCGAGCGCGGGTGGATGAGGTCCTCGTTGAGCATGCCGGCCGACAGCCAGCGGATGGAGGAGCCCTCGCCACCCATGGCGTTGAGCGCGTCCCAGTAGGCGCAGCCGCCTTCCTTGGCCACTTCGCGGAAGATGTCCGCCACCAGGCGCGAGCCCCGGCGCGGCACCAGCTCGCCACCCATGGTCCGTACGGCCGCGTCGATAGGCGACCAGACGAGGCACGCGGCGTCCGGCACGGACTCGCGCACCAGTTTCACGAGAGCCTGTGCCTCTTGCTTGATCTCCTCGGGCTTCGTCCAGTCGCGCGAGAGGCGGAAGGCCTCGTTGCCGCCGAACATGAGCACCACCAGCGATGGCTTGCGCTGGCGCATCTGCGCGCGGAAGAAGGGCTGATGCGTGCGCAGGAAGACGCCTGCGTAGGCCCCTGGCAGACCGATGGTGTCGTACACCACGCCCGGGTTGCCGTTCTCCAGCGAGACGCCGTGCAGCTCGACTTTGCCCCGCGTCTTGAGCGTCAGCGTCTTCGCGTCAGCCGGCAGCTTCACCCGGGCGTTGGCCACCTCCGCGGGCGTCCAGCGCGTCTGCACGCGCTGCAGCTGCTTGCCGTCCGCGAGCACCTGCACGGAGCCGCCGCCCGGCTGGGCGAGGAAGAAGATTTCCGCCGTGCGCGCGTCCTCAATGGCGAAGCGCACGTCCTGGGGGCCCGCGTTGCCCGCGGCGAAGGCCACGCCCGAGAAGGGCAGGCGGTCCTTCGGCGGGGCGCGGTCGATGATGCGGGTGAATACCCAGCCCTCGGAAGCCTGGCCGGCGCGCACGCCGCGGCCGGAGCGGGTGGGACGATCGATGTAGAGGAAGCCCTTGCCGCCCGAGCCATGGCGATCCTGCAGCCGCTCGCGTGCCACGTCGGTGATGTGGTCCGAGGCGATCAGCGAGTCGCCCAGGTGCTCCACGCGCACGGGCTGGGTGCGGCGGCCTTCATGCAGGGCGCGCAGTGCGTCAAAGAAGGGGGCCAGCCCACTCTCCTCGCACCCGGAGGCGCCCATGCGCCGGCAGCCGGGCTCGAGGTCCACGTGCTGGGCGCCCATCTTCTCGCGCAGGGCCTCCATGCGCTGGGCCTTGGCGCGCTGGGTGGGACCCAGGCCCGCCAGTCCCAAGGGGTCGGCTTCGGCCTCGGCGACGCCGGGCGAGGGCTCGGGGACGCCGGCATCGGAGCCACTGGCTTCGGCGACCTCGGTCTCCTCCTCAGGCTCATCCTCTTCGGGGAGGACGGGCACCTCGGGCGCATTCGTGTCGGTATCGGGCTCGACGCCCACGGCCTTGCGTTTGGAGGCGGCGCTGGAGGTGGTGACGAGCGCGACGAGCTGCGGCACCACCGGCCCCTTGGCGAGGCTAGGAATGGGCCGCAACGCCTCTGGCAGCTGCGGGACGAGGGACAACCCCACCGCGAGGGCCAGCGTGAGGGCGAGCGTCAATAAGACCGATGTGTGCTTGGACTCCAACGCGCCCGGCATGAGACTGGCTTTTCGCGGCGGGGTCAAAACTCCTGCCTGTGTTCGTTGGGCAACCGAGCAGACGTGCCCCTGGCGGTCGGCAGGCGAGGCGCTATGTTGCGCGCCCCATGACCCTCCATCCCGTCATCATGGCCGGTGGTTCCGGCACCCGTTTCTGGCCGCTGTCGCGCAAGGCGCGGCCCAAGCAGTTCCTCCCGTTGGCTTCGAAGAACCCGCTCATCACCGACACCGCCTCCCGTCTCAAGGGGCTGGCCTCGGTGAAGGACACCCTCATCGTCTGCGGTCCCCTGCACGCGAAGCAGGCTGCGAAGCTGGTGAAGGGCCTGTCGAAGAAGAACCTCCTGGTGGAGCCGGTGGCGCGCAACACGGCGCCGGCCATCGCCCTGGCGGCGGTGCAGGTGGCGGCGAAGGATCCCGAGGGCATCCTGGTCGTCCTGCCCTCGGACCACCACGTGGCGGACGTGGCCGGCTTCAAGAAGACCATCTCCGAGGCCGCGCAGGTGGCCGCCAAGGGGCACCTCGTCACGCTGGGCATCAAGCCGAACCGCCCGGAGACGGGCTACGGCTACATCCAGGTGGGTGACGCGCTGGAGGGTGGTAGCCGTCAGGTGAAGGCCTTCCGCGAGAAGCCGGACGTGGAGACGGCCCGGCGCTACGTGGAGTCGGGCGAGTACCTGTGGAACGCGGGCATCTTCGTCTTCCGGGCGGACGCCATCCTGGAGGCCTTCGACAAGCACATGCCGGAGATGAAGAAGGGGCTGGACGCGCTGCGCAAGGCGGCCGGCAAGCGCACCTTCGCGTCCGTGCTCAAGAAGGTGTTCCCGAAGTTGCCCTCCATCTCCATCGACTACGGCGTGATGGAGAAGGCCACCAACATCGCGGTGCTGCCGGGTGACTTCGGCTGGTCGGACGTGGGCTCCTTCGCGGCCATCCCCGAGGTGCGCCCCGCGGACGAGAATGGCAACGTCGTCTCGGGTCCCGAGGCAGTGGTGGTGGACTGCAAGGGCTGCGTGGTGATTGCCGACAAGCGCCCGCTGTCCGTGGTGGGCCTCACCGACATGGTGGTGGTGGACTCGGGCGACGCGGTGCTGGTGGTGCCCAAGGACAAGAGCCAGGACGTGCGCAAGGTGGTGGAGGCCCTCAAGGCCCGCAAGCGCGAGAAGTTCCTGTAGGCCAGACGCCTCTTCTGCCTCTGTCGAAAGAGGGGACTTCCTCCCTTTTTTTCAGGGTGGCGTTTGCAGGAATTACAGGGCAACTCCATCTTTCCAGGAGCCGCTCACGGTACTTCTGCCCCTTGCCCCGTTGGATTCTTGACGGAGCAAGAGTGCATGGAGGTTGCAAAGCTTCACCGGTGCGCCGCCTTCCAGGCAGGCGTGCTGGGGGGCGGCGATGGGTTGCAACCACTGCTTCACCGAACATCCAACGAATGTTCCATGCACCCGGTCCGAAGGTGCGCCATGTGACAGCGAGGTGCTGTCCGGCATGAGCTATGGGCCGTTGGTCCTCGTGCGCAAGCTGGGGACCGGGGCGCTCGGGACGGTGTACCTCGCCGAGCACTCGTCGAGCGGCGCGCACTTCGCCGTGAAGGTGCTCCACCCGCACCTGGCCGACAATCCGGCCGTGCTCGAGCGCTTCTACGCGGAGGCCCGCCACGCCCAGCACCTCGTCCACCCGAGCGTGGCCCGGGTGCTCGACGTGCGCCAGGCGCCCAGTGGTCACCACTGCCTCCTCATGGAGTACGTTGACGGCACCGCCCTGTCGCACCTGCCGCTGCCGCTGTCTCCCGCGGAGGCTGTGTTGCTGCTGTCGCAGGTGTTGGAGGGGCTCGAGGCCGCGCACGTCTGTGGCGTCATCCATCGCGACATCAAGCCGGAGAACCTCGTCCTCACCACGGACCGGGACGGCGAGCGGCGCGTGAAGCTGCTCGACTTCGGCATGGCGGCCACGCTGGCCGCGGGGTTCTCCGAGGAGGAGCTCGGCGCCGGCATGGTGGTGGGCAGTCCGGCCTACCTCGCGCCCGAGCTGTGGGTGCGCGCCGAGCCCGATGGCCGCACGGACCTGTATGCGCTCGCGGTGCTGGGCTATCGGCTCCTCACGGGGCGGCTGCCCTTCGGCGGAGGCGGGCGCATGGGCGAGATGCTCCTCGTGCACAAGCCCACCCGACCCCTGCCGCCTCACGTCATCCAGGAGCGCGTGCCACGGGCGCTCTCCGCGGTGCTGATGCAGGCCATGTCCCTGCGTCCCGATGACCGCTTCGCCAGCGCTCGGGCCTTCCGCTTCGCGCTGCACGAGGCCATGCGGAGGCCTGCCTTCGGCTGCATCGCGCCTCCGGCCTTCCGCGTGAGGCTCGAGGATCCGCAGGGCCTGGGGCTGCAACCCGTGTTCGTGAACGATCTGAGCGAGGAGGGCCTGCGCATTGCCTGTGACGGGCCGCTGCCACGGCTGGGCGCCCGCCTGCGAGCGGAGTTCTCCCTCAACGGCTGGGCGCTCGAGTGCACGTGCGACGTGGTGCGCCTGCTGCCCGCGGAGGAGGCGCGCACCTGGGGTGGTCGCCAGGGCTTCATCCTCCGCTTCTCCGAGCCCTCGGAAGACGTGCGCCGCATGATTGCTCAGGCGCTGGCGCCTCCTCCCACGGAGCCGACGCCGGATCCGGAGCTCGCTCAGCTCCTGTCGCGCGCCGCCGCGTGCAGTCAGGACCCGTACACCCTGCTGGCCATCCATCCGCATGCGGACTTCGCGGAGGTGATGCGGCGCGTGGCGCAGGCCGAGCGTCGGCTGGAGCCCTTCTGGCAGCGGCCCCTTCCCTCTGAGCAGCGCCAGGCGCTCGAGGCGCTCCGGGGGAAGCTGGAGGTTGCCAGACGGACGCTCGGTGAGCCGATGTCCCGCGCGCGCTTCGATGCCTCCCGAGGCAACTTCCATGGCGTGGCCCGCTGCCTCGCCGCCGGGGTGCCGGTGACAGCGGTGGAGCGGCTGCGTCAGGTGTTCCTCGCTACCCGGCCGGACGCGGAGGCCCGTGCGCGTGTACTCTTCGACGAGGGCATCGTCCTGGAGGCGCAGAACGTGCTCGACGCCGCCTTGGCGCGCTACACCGAGGCGCTTCGCGTGGATCCGCTCAACCTCATGCTGCACCGCTACTACCACCTGCTGACCCAGCGGATGCACACGGAAACGACCCGCCCGGCCGGGGCTTCAACCTACCCCTCCGCGCCGCACTGAGTGCTTCCCCAGGGCCTCGCTCCACCCGTCCTGGGAAGCTGGGTTCTCCACCTGCTCCCGCGGGTTGCCGCTTCGTGTCCCGGGAACAGCGCTCCGACCCTGGCGCATCACTTGCTCCGGGGTGGGATGCATGAGAACCGCACTTCTCACCGGATTTCTCCTCGTGCTGGGGGCGTGTGGCGGCCGCAACGACCCGTCCGACACGCGCAAGGATCCCACGAACATCATCGACGCCGGGACGCCACCGGATGCGGGGGGAGCCCCGGACGCTGGAGTGCCGGATGCGGGGACGCCCCCCGATGCAGGGACGCCTCCAGACGCGGGGACGCCTCCGGATGGTGGCACCCAGACGGGCTCGAGGCCCTCGCCCGCGAAGCCGGAATGGCCGCGGCTGCAGACGTCCATTCCCACCTATGAGCTGACGCTGTCGCAGCAGGACTACCAGGCCCTCTACGACCATCTCCAGGATCCTCCCTCGAAGAAGTTCCAGGTGATGGGCCGCTTCACCCACGAGGGCCGCACATACGAGACGGAGCTGAGCTTCCGCGGACGCTCCACGAAGACGGACGCGCGCATCGTGAAGAAGTCGTGGGACGTGCGCTTCAACAAGGAGAACCGCTTCGAGGGGAAGAAGAACATCGAGCTGCTGGCGGCGTGGAAGGACGCTGGCTACCTCACCGAGAAGCTCTGGTACGACCTGGCCGCGAGCATGGGTCTGCGGGTGCCGCGAGCCCGCTACGTCCACGTGAAGCTCCACCTCGTGCAGGCCGACGGCAGCGTCATCACGAAGTACGAGGGCGTCTTCACCGAGCTGGAGTCCATCAACAAGGACTTCCTCGATGCCCATGGCTTCGACGACGGGGACCTCTATCGCTGCGGCATGCACGACTGCGAGCTGCGCGAGCCACCCCAGGAGCGGTACATGGAGCCCTGGGACAAGAAGACGAACGAGAAGCAGCCCTGGGATGGGCTGTGGAGCTTCCTCGAGGGCGTCAACCGCACGCCGCCGCACCGGTTCGCCGCCTTCCTCGAGGAGCGGCTGGAGCTGGAGGACTACCTCACCTGGCTGGCCATGGAGACGTTCATCAACAACGACCTCCAGGGCGACTCGCGCAGCTATCTGGCCTACGACCCCGCCACGGGCAAGTGGACGTACGTGCCGTGGGATCTCAACAACGCGCTGTCTCTCTACAACCGCACCAATCCCGTCATCCAAGGTGTGAAGGAGAGCCATCCACTCTTCAGCTTCACCGCCTATGACCCGCACGTGTACGAGCTCGCCGAGTTCCGCGCCACCTTCCCAGGCATGGAGGACATGAAGCCCCTCTGGAGCACGCTCTCCACGCGCATCTACGACGACCCGGAGCTGCGCGCCCGGTACGTGGCTCGGCTGCGCCTGCTGCTCGACACGTGGTTCACCGAGGAGAACATCGGTCCGCGTGTCGAAGCCATGCACGCGCTGCTCGCTCCGTACATCCTGCCCGGCAAGGACGGCAAGACGGTGGACCCGTACGTCAGCCCCGCGCATGCCGCGCGCAGCACCGAGTTCCTCCACCGCTTCGTGCGCCAGCGCCGTGCGTGGTTGCTCCAACACCTGCATGACATCGATGCGCTCGGGAGCGGGGCGCTCGTCATTGACCGGGTGGGCCGTGAGGCCTCCGGCGCCTTCTGGGTGCAGCTCTACAACCGGGGTTCCACGCCGGTGTCCTTGGGAGGTCTCCACCTGTCGGGCTTCACGCGGTTGCCCAAGCAGTGGACGCTGCCCAACCTGACGGTGCCGCCCGGGGAGGTCATCACCTTCGGAGCCACGGGTTCGCAGGCACTGGGCGCGACGCTCGACCCGCTTCGCCCCGAGGTCTCCCTCTTCGCCGCGGACGGGAGGACGGCCATGGACTTGCTGTGGCTGGCGCCGCTGAAGCCGGGTGAGGCCTACGGGCGGCAGCCTCGCGGCGCTGAATCCTTTGGCGCCCAACCTGGGCCGTGAGACCCTCCAGCGAGATGTCAGAGGTCAAGTGCATGCTGGACACATGAGCGAGCACATGCACGGGCAGTGGGGGGAGCAGGTTGCGACGGCAGGGGCGGGACTGCATCCTGGGAGCATGAGCGACAAGGCGCCACGGCGCGAAGCCACGTACGAAGACCTGGAGCGCGTCCCGTCCAACTTCGTCGGGGAGCTCATTGGCGGCGAGCTGTACGTGAGCCCGCGTCCGAGGACGGTGCACGCCCGGGCCGCCTTCCGGTTGGGGCGGGCCCTGGGACCGTTCGATCGGAACCCGGTAGGGGAGGGCCCTGGAGGTTGGGTGCTCCTCTTCGAGCCCGAACTGCACCTGGGCGGCGAAGCGCTGGTGCCAGACCTCGCCGGATGGCGGCGTGAGCGCATGCCCGAGCTGCCCGATGTCACCGCACTGACGCTCGCCCCTGACTGGGTCTGCGAGGTGTTGTCCCCCTCCACGGAGGCGCTGGATCGCGTTCGGAAGATGGGCGCGTACGCGCGTGAGGGGGTGAGGCACTTGTGGCTTGTGGACCCGGGTCCGCGGATGCTGGAGGTGTACCGGCTGGAGGATGGGCGTTGGTCACGGCTCGGTGCGCACCTGGGGAACGTCACCGTCCACGCCGAGCCCTTTGAAGCGCTTGCCCTGGAGTTGGCTCCCCTGTGGGAGCGCTGACTTGATACGTTCGGTGGCCCATCTCGCTTCCGGAGGTCCGTTTGGTCGAGATTGAGAGTCTCGCGGCATTCGAGCAGCACCTGACGAGTGGCAGGAGCCTTGCCAACGTCATTCTCCAGGGCCTGGACCTGACGGGGCAGACGCGCGTGCTGTTGAGCGCTGACCTCTCCGGCACCGTCTTCCTGGGCTGCCAGCTTGAGAAGGATGCGCTGCAGGCTGTGCTCGCGCACGGGGCCATGGTCTTCCCGCCCTTCTCGGGGCTGCCCTACTCGCCCTACCGGGGGAGCCTCTACTCGCCCGAGGAGCTCTACGCGGGCTTCGACCCCACGCGCCCCGAGAGCTACGCGGACACGCCCGACGCTCGCATCTACGCCCATTGGAACTCGCGAGGCGCCGCCAATTCACCCTCGCTGCTGGAGACGTTGGCGCAGCGGCTCCATGACCACGCCGTCACCGATGCCATGGAGGAGGTGCTCGCCCAGCACAGCCAGGGTCAGCCGCGGCGGGTGGTGGCCATCATGGGCGGCCACTCCATGCTCCGGGGGCAGCCCGATTACCGCGCGGTGGCGGAGCTGGCCCGAGAGCTGGCGCGCCTCGGCTTCTTCCTGGTGAGCGGTGGGGGGCCGGGCGCGATGGAGGCCACGCACCTGGGCGCCTGGTTCGCGGGCCGGAGCGAGGCGGAGCTGACCGAGGCCCTCGCGCTCCTCGCTCAGGCGCCGAGCTACAAGAACAAGGAGTGGCTCTCACGTGCCTTCGAGGTACGCGCGGCCTGGCCCCTGCGGGACGAAGACCGTCCCTTCTGTGAGAGCCTGGGCATCCCCACCTGGCACTACGGCCACGAGCCGCCCAACCCCTTCGCCACCCACATCGCCAAGTACTTCGCCAACAGCGTCCGCGAGGACGGCCTGCTCACCATCGCGAAGGGCGGCGTCATCTACTCCCCGGGCAGTGCCGGCACCATCCAGGAGGTCTTCCAGGACGCCTGCCAGAACCACTACAACACGGTGGGTGTGGTCAGCCCCATGATCTTCCTGGGGCAGGACTTCTGGACGCGGACGCGGCCGGTCTACCCCCTGTTGGAGCAGCTCGCTCGGGGCCAGGACTACGCGCGCTACCTGCTGCTCACCGACTCCCGGGAGGCCATCGTCCGGGCGCTCGTGGACTTCGATCGCGAGCAGGATTCCCGAAGTCTCACGCGCTAGGATTTCCCTAAGGATTTCCAGGGCTCACGCCCACCTACATGCGGCTCAGTAGCCGGGCAGGGGGGCACCCCTTTGTTCGGGCTCCAAGGGATCGGCGGGGCCAGCGCCCGGCCCGACTCTACTTGGATACCCCCCGGGACCGCGCTTGTGTACAGTGCGCGGCCCTCGACCCAGCCCCCTTTTTTCGAGGGCTTCAGGAAATAGCCTCATGAACGCGCATATCTTCCGCGAGTACGACATCCGTGGCCTGGTGGACAAGGACCTCACCGTTGAGGTGGTGGAGCTACTGGGCAAGGGGCTCGGCACCGTGGTGCGGCGCAAGGGTGGACGCTCCATCGTGGTGGGCCGCGACTGCCGCGAGTCCTCCACGCGCTTCCGCGACGCCCTCTGCCGTGGCCTGACCTCTACCGGATTGAACGTGCTCGACGTGGGCGTGGTGCCCACGCCGCTGACCTACTTCGCCGCCAACACCCTGCCGGTGGATGGCCTGGCGATGATCACCGGCAGCCACAACCCGCCCGAGTACAACGGCTTCAAGATTGGCGCCGGCAAGACGACCTTCCACGGCCCTGAGATTCAGGCGCTGCGCAAGCTCATCGAGGCGCGCGACTTCGAGCAGTCCCCGCTGCCGGGCACCGTGACGCCCTACGACATCCACACGCCGTACTACCACTTCGTCCGTCAGACGGTGAAGGTGGGCCGCAAGGGGATGAAGATCGTCATCGACGCGGGCAACGGCACCGGCGGCGCGGTGGCGGTGCCGCTCTTCCAGAGCATGGGCTTCGATGTCGTCCCGCTCTTCTGCGACATGGACGCTACCTTCCCCAACCACCACCCGGACCCGACGGTGGTGGAGAACATGCAGGACCTGATCGCGGCGGTGAAGCGCGAGAAGGCCGAGGTGGGCATCGCCTATGACGGCGACAGCGACCGCATCGGCGTGGTGGACGACCAGGGCAACATCCTCTGGGGCGATCAGATCATGATCCTCTTCAGCCGCTACGTGCTGAAGGAGAGCCCGGGCGCGGCCATCGTGGGCGAGGTGAAGTGCTCCTACACGCTCTACGACGACATCGCGAAGCAGGGCGGCAAGCCGGTGATGTGGAAGGCGGGCCACTCGCTCATCAAGGCGAAGATGAAGGAGGAGCACGCGGAGCTGGCCGGCGAGATGAGCGGCCACATCTTCTTCAAGAACCGCTACTTCGGCTTCGACGACGCCATCTACTCCTCGGCGCGCCTGCTGGAGATTCTCACCCACGAGAAGGCGAAGCTGTCGGAGCTGCTCGCGGACGTGCCCAAGACGTTCGCCTCGCCCGAGCTGCGCGTGGACACGGTGGAGGAGAAGAAGTTTGAGATCGTCAAGCGCGCCACCGAGTGGTTGCGTCAGGCGGGCCACGCGCTGGTGGACGTGGACGGTGTGCGGGTGACCTTCCCGGACGGGTGGGGCCTCATCCGCGCCTCCAACACCCAGCCCATCCTGGTGCTGCGCTTCGAGGCCCGTACCCCCGAGCGGCTGGAGGAGATCCGCCAGCTCATCGAGGGCACGGTGGAGAAGATGCAGCGCGAGGTCGGCGCCTGAGGTAGAGAGGGGGCCTCGCAGGCCCCCGCTGATTGGAGGATACGGATGCCCACGCTCGGAATCGATCTCGGAGGCACGTTCGCTCGCGCGGCGGTGGTGGATGAGCAGGGGAAGATCGTCGCGGCGGCCAAGATGGCGCTCGGCGAGCGCAGCCCCTCCGCGGTGGTGGAGTCCATTGCCCACGCGGCCAAGGCGGCGGTGGAGTCGGCTGGCTCACCCGTGAAGTTCTGCGGCGTGGGCGCGGCCGGGCAGATCCACGGCGACTCGGGCGTGCTGGCGGTGGCGCCCAACCTCGGCTGGCGCAACGTGCCGCTGGGGGCGCTGCTGCAGACGCGGCTCGGCTACAAGGTCAAGGTGGTGAACGACCTGGCCGCCGCCGCCTGGGGCGAGCTCAACGCCGGTGCGGGACGCGGCAGCCACGACACGTACACCGTGTTCGTGGGCTCGGGCGTGGGCAGCGCCATCATCGCCGGTGGCAAGCTGGTGCACGGCTCGGGCGGAGTGGCCGGCGAGTTGGGCCACACCAAGGTGGTGCCCAACGGGCGCCGGTGCGGCTGCGGAGAGCTGGGCTGCCTGGAGGCCTACGTGGGCGGCCACAACCTCATCGCTCAGACGCGTGAGCTGCTGGCCACCGGGCGTTCGCACGTGCTGATGGAGCTGACGGGTGGGGACCCCGCCCGGGTGACGCCGGTGACGCTGGAGCAGGCGGCCGAGGCGGGCGACGCCGAGGCGCGTGAAATCTACGAGCGGGCGAGCCTCATGCTGGCCATCGCCGTGGCCAACCAGGTGACGGTGCTCAACCCGGCGCGGCTCATCCTGGGAGGCGGGGTGCTGTCGCACTGCCCGGGCATCCGGCGGCGGCTGGTGGAGGGCGTGCAGGCCTACGCTTCCATGACTGCCCGCGAGGGGTTGCTCATCACCGACGCCGAGCTGGGCGACGACAGCGGCCTGATCGGCGCGGCGCTCCTGGCCTGACCCGCAGCCTGACTTGATGGGGAGGGCGTGCCTCTGTTAGAGGCGCGTCATGCCCACTCCTCGTCCCTTCCTGCGACTGTCCCTGTTGTCTGCCCTGGTGCTCGTGTCCGCCTGCAAGAAGCAGGAGGAGGCGAAGCCGGAGGCCACCGCCGCGAAGCCCTCGGAGGGCACCACCGCTCCGGCCGCTGCTCCGAAGGAGAAGGGCCTGAAGGTGGGCCTGGTGACGGACGTGGGCGGGCGGGGTGACCACTCCTTCAACGACTCGGCGCTGCGCGGCCTGGAGCTGTGGGGGGCGGGCAAGAAGATGGAGGGAGGCAGCTACAAGGACGCCTCCCAGGAGGAGCTGAAGGTGACGCTCCAGCAGGACCTGGCCTCGCGCAACATCGCCCCGGTGGGCATTACCCCGGTGGTGCTGCAGAGCAAGGTGCCCGAGGACTACGAGCCCAACCTGCAGCTGCTGGTGGACCAGAACGTGGCCCTGTCCGTGGGCGTGGGCTTCATGCTTGAGAACGCCGTGGAGACGGTGGCCAAGCGCAACCCGGACGCGAAGTTCCTGCTCATCGACAGCCCGATCGTCTCCGCCGACAACAAGCCCTACACCCTGCCCAACGTGCGCACGGTGACGTTCCGCGAGGAGCAGGGCAGCTTCCTGGTGGGCGCGCTGGCCGGTCTGGTCACCCAGGGCAACAAGGTGGGCTTCGTGGGCGGCATGGAGGTGCCCCTCATCAAGCGCTTCGAGGCGGGCTTCCGCGCGGGCGTGGCCGCCACCAACCCCAAGGCCACCGTGCTGGTGAACTACACGGGCAGCTTCGACAACGTGGCCGCTGGCAAGCAGGTGGGCCAGGACCTGGTGAACAAGGGCGCGGACATCGTCTACCACGCGGCTGGCTCGGACGGCCTGGGCGTCATCCAGGCGGTGAAGGAGGCGCGCGCTGCCAACAAGAACGTGTTCGTCATTGGCGTGGACTCGGACCAGTCGCACCTGGCCCCGGAGGCGGTGCTGACCTCGATGCTCAAGCGCGTGGACCTGGGCGTCTACGAGGCCGTGCGTGACCTGTCCGCGGGCAAGCTGCAGGGTGGGGACGTGGTGCTGGGCCTGAAGGAGGGCGGCGTCACCTACGCCCCTGTGCGCGTGGAGATCCCCAACAAGGCCACCATCATCGAGCAGGTCGAGGAGCTGCGCGCGAAGGTCATCGCCGGGGAGCTCCAGGTCCCCACGGATCCCTCGCAGCTCACGGCCGCTCCCGCCAAGCCGTAACGCGGAGTCGGGTCGGCAGTCAGGCCCCGTTGCCTCTGGGAGGCAGCGGGGCCTTTTTCATTCACGGAGTCGGTGAGGGCTGGGACTCCGATTGGCCGGCGCCGCCGACACCGCGCTCGAGGACGATCTCCACCCGGCGGTTGTTCGCGCGTCCCTCGGCGGTCTTGTTCGAGGCGACGGGTTGCGACTCGCCCCGCCCGTCAATGCGGATGCGCGAGCTGTCCAGACCCCGTTCGACGAGGTAGTCCCTGACGGACTCGGCGCGCTGGTAGGAGAGATCCTCATTGAGCTCCTCGGGGCCCTGGCTGTCGGTGTGGCCCTCGATGACGAGCGGGTTCTGGGTCTTCTTCAGCGCTTCGGCGACCTCATCGAGCCTCCGCCGAGCTGTGGGCAACAGGTCCACGCTGCCTGAGCGGAAGAGCACGCTCCCAGAGAGCGTGAGCACCAGCCCTCGCTGCTCCTCCTTCACTTCGACCTGCCGAATGGAGCGCAGTTCGCTTGCCACCTGGGCTTGGGCTCGTGCTTCAGCCTCCGCCCGGGCAGCGCGTTGCTCGGCCTCGAGACGTGCCTGACGCTCCTGCTCGAGCTGAGCGTTGAGCTGATCCATGCGTGCCTGGGCCTCATCGAGCCGGGCCTGGCGCTCCTGCTCCTCGCGCCGTGCCTGCTCCAGCCGCTGCTGCTCGGCCTGCTGCTGCGCCGCCAACTCCTGCTGCCGCGCCGCCTCCTGCTGCTGCTGCGCGAGCTGGGCTTGTCGCTGCTCCGCCTCTGCGCGCAGACGTTGAGCCTCGGCGAGCTCGGCACGCGCCTTGTCGAGCTCCTGTCGCGTGCGGAGGCTCTCGGAGGCCTGGCTCATGGCGAGCTGCTGCTCCGCCTGTTGGCGCTCCTGCTCGGCGACGATGGTCCGAGCACGTGACTCAGCGATCTGTGCCTTGCGCAGCGCCACGTACGCCAGCGTGCGCGTGTGCTCCGAGTCCCTCTCTCGCTCGTAGGCCCGGTTGGCTTCATTGAGCGCATCGCGTGCCTCGGCGAGTGCGTCCGGGCTGTACTGGGCCGCGGGACCCGAGGAGGCTCGTTGATAGGCATAGCGCGCATCCAGCAGCTCGCGCGGCATGGTGCTCGCGCAGCCCGTAATCGTAGCGGCACCGAGCAGCCCCCAAGTGAGACGCTTCCATCCCCGCATAACCTTCTCCTCTGGCATCGAGTCCTCGACGCGCCTGAAGTGTGGTGGCTACTGCACCGTGCTCTGTTGGAGCTGTTGGACCTGTTGGAGCAGCCGATCGGCCTCGGCGCGGGCTGGGGCCTCGCGCGCCAGAGCCAGGGCCAGCTCCGCGTCCGCCTCGGCGCGCTTCAAGAAGAGCGCGGCCTCGTCTCGCCTCTGCCGCTCGAGCAGCCTGCGCGCCTCGTTCGTCTGCTCCCGCGCCCACTGCAGGTGCTGCGCCGCATCCGGGATGGACTCAGCACCGGCCGCCTCCGCCTGACGGATGCTGACCTGCGAGTCCACCAGCTCTTCAGTGGGTACCGCCCTCTGCACTCCCGCGCAGCCGGCCAACCCCAACAGCAGCCCTGCGCTCACGATTGCCGTTCGCATCGCTCGTCGCTCCCCCGAATGGGCCGCGAGCGGATCCTGGACCCGCCGTCCCCAAGCAGCCCTTCAACGACTCCGAGATGTGCACTGGGCTACAGGGCTACAAGCACGGGCCGCTGATCGCTCGTCTGCTCTGCGTGCGTGCGGGCATCATGAAAACGGGGGTTGGCGATGTGTCGGAAAAGGTGTTCTTCCCGGTGCTGTCTGTCAAATGTTGACCTGATAACAGTGGCATGAAATTGTTCTACCGCCGCCAGCGCCCTCTTCCTGTCGGCACCGCTCTGACCAAACCTAAGGAGATCGGCCCGTGAAGGTCTCGATGTTCCACCTGTGTCCCTATCGGGACCTGCCAGCGGATTTCGAGAAGCGCTACCAGTCCTCGGTGGTGGATCCGCCCTTCTTCGAGGTGGCAAACCCGGAGCAGGCCGGGCGCACGTACAACGAGACGCTGGATGAGCTGATCCACGCCGCGAAGGCGGGGCTCGACGGCATCTGCGTGAACGAGCATCACCAGGCCGCCTATGGCTTCATGGCCAGCCCCAACCTCATGGCGAGCGCGTTGGCCCGCGCCACCCGGGACCTGGAGGTGGCGATCGTCGTGCTCGGTGCGACGATGGTGAACGCGAGCCCGCCCCTGCGAGTCGCGGAGGAGTACGCGATGTTGGACTGCATCAGTGGGGGCCGCCTGGTGGCGGGCCTGCCGCTGGGCAGCTCGGCGGACTCCAACCTCTGCTATGGGATTACGCCCATCGAGCAGCGCGAGATGTTCCGGGAGGCGCATGAGCTGCTGCGCAAGGCCTGGTCCTCGCGCGAGAGCTTCGCCTGGAATGGCAAGTACACGCAGCTGCCCCTGGTGAACCTCTGGCCGAGGCCCATCCAGCAGCCCCCGCCCATCTGGGTGCCGGGAGCGGGCAGCCTGAGCACGTGGGAGTTCGTGGCCCGCAACAACTACAGCTACTCGTATCTCAGCTACTTCGGGCACCAGTTCGCCAAGTCGGTGATGGACGGGTTCTGGGAGTTCGTTGACCGCAACGGGTTGGAGCCCAACCCGTACCGTGCCGGCTTCCTCCAGCTGGTCGTCGTCTCCGAGACGGATGCCCAGGCCGCGGAGGATTACGAGAAGCACCTGCGCTACTTCTACGACAAGTGCCTGCACTTCCCGCCGCACTGGTACGCCGCGCCGGGCTACATGGACCACCCGTCGCTGGTGCGCGCCGTGCGCTCCCAGGGCGCCATCACGCAGAAGCCGTGGAAGGACTGGAAGTTCAAGGACTTCGTCGACAACCAGTTCGTCATCGGCGGGAGTCCAGCGACCGTGCGGCAGCAGCTGGAGGAGGCCGCCAAGAGCCTGCGCGTGGGCAACCTCATGGTGCTCCTGCAGATTGGCTCCATGCCGCATGAGCTGACGCTCAAGAACATCGACCTCTTCGCTCGGGAAGTGCTCCCCCACGTGCGCCACCTCTGGGATGACGAGTGGGAGAACCACTGGTGGCCGGAGAAGCTGCGCGGCAAGCGCAACGCGGGGCAGAAGGAGGCGGCGCGATGATGCCCAAGGATGTCGTCCTGACCCTGTGGCGCGGCCAGGTGGAGACGCATGTGAAGGTCGCGGGCAAGGGTCCGCCCCTGGTCTACTTCCACAGCGCCTCCGGCCTGAAGTGGGATGGCTGGCTGAGCCGCCTCGCGGAGCGCTTCACGGTGTACGCGCCGGAGCACCCCGGCACCTCGGCGGGCCTGCCCAATGCCATCCACGCCATCGACTCCCTCTGGGAGCTCGTCCTCTTCTATGACGAGCTGTTCGACGCGCTGAACCTGGAGCGGCCCTCTGTCATGGGTCACTCCTTCGGCGGCATGGTGGCCGCGGAGCTCGCCGCCACCAAGTCGGAGCGGGTGGGCAAGCTCGTTCTCGTCAGCCCCGTGGGCCTGTGGCGCGACGACGCCCCGGTGTTCAACTGGATGATCTCCTCGCCCGAGCAGGTGTTCCAGGCGAGCTTCCACGACCCTCGCAGCGAGAAGGCGCAGCAGGCCTTCGCCTTCCCCACGGACCCCGAGCAGATGAAGGAGGCCATTGTCCGGGCCACCTGGAGCCTTGCCTGCACCGGCAAGTTCACCTGGCCCATCCCGGACAAGGGGCTCAAGCGCCGGATGCACCGCATCAAGGCCCCCACGCTCCTCGTCTGGGGCCAGAGCGATCGCATCGTGCCGGTGGTGTACGCGGAGGAGTTCCGCCAGCGCATCCCCCAGGCCCAGGTGCGCCTCTTCGAGCGCTCCGGGCACCTGCCTCACATCGAGGAGGAGGAGGCCGTCACGGCGGCCATCGAGGAGTTCCTCCGCTAACCTTGCCGCTGGCCGTCGCGCCCTCCAAGCTGGGTGCATGAGCACCTCGCGCATCCAGCTACCCCCCGGTCCCCGGTCCCTGCCCGTGCTCGGGGCCGTGTTCGATTATGCGAAGGACCCGCTCGCCTTCCTCGAGCGGTGCGTCCGCGAGCACGGGGACGTGGTGTACGCCGACTTCCTGGGCCAGCCCACGTATGTGCTCCAGAATCCGGAGCACATCGAGTACGTCCTCGTCACCCGTCACCGGCACTACATCAAGGACAAGCTCCAGCAACGGATGTTGGGAGGCCGCCTGCTGGGCAATGGGCTGCTCACCAACGAGGGTGACTCCTGGCTGCGTCAGCGGCGGCTCATGCAGCCCGCCTTCCACCGCCAGCGCCTCACGGCCTATGGGCGGGTGATGGTCGAGCACGCCCGGCGCCAGCGCTCGTCCTGGGGAGACGGCGAGGTCCGCGACGTCTACGCGGACATGATGCAGCTCACGCTCGGCATCGTCATCAAGAGCCTGTTCGACCTGGAGGCCGTGGGAGAGGCGGAGGCCGTGGGCCCTGCGCTCGCCCGGGTGATGGAGCACTTCGCCCGAGTGCAGTCCGTGGTGTTCCCGGATTGGCTGCCCACGCCGGAGAACCGCGGCTACCGGGAGGCGGTGGAGCGGCTGAACACGTTCGTCTCCCACCTCATCCAGCGGAGGCGTGAGGCGGGGGGTGATGCGGGAGACCTGTTGTCGCTGCTGCTCCACGTCCAGGACGAGGAGGGGGGCCGGATGAGCGATCAGCAGATCCGCGACGAGGTGCTGACGTTGGCGCTCGCGGGCCACGAGACCACGTCCATCACCCTGGCGTTCTGCTTCCACCTGCTGGCCCGGAACCCGGAGGCCGAGGCCTCGCTGCACCAGGAGCTGGACGCGGTATTGGGCGGGCGGGAGCCCACGGTGGAGGACTTGCCCTCCCTGCCTTTCACAGAGCAGGTGGTGAAGGAGTCCCTGCGGCTCTATCCCCCCGCCTGGTCACTCAGTCGCGAGGCCTTGGAGGAGGACGAGGTGGGCGGGTGGCGCATCCCCGCGGGAGCGGTGGTGGTGATGAACCCCTGGACGGTGCACAGGGACGCGCGCTTCTACGAGGAGCCCGAGGCTTTTCGTCCCCAGCGTTGGGCGGACGGGTTGGAGCAGCGCCTGCCTCGCTTCGCGTGGTTCCCCTTCGGAGGCGGCCCGCGGCTGTGCATCGGCTTGGGCTTCGCGATGATGGAGGCGCGGCTGGTGCTGGCCATGTTGGCCCAGCGGTTCCGTTTTGAGCGGGTGCCTGACGACGCGGTGGAGTTGCTGCCATCCATCACCCTGCGTCCGAAGCATGGGGTGAAGGTGCGGCTGCGCGTGCGGTAGTATCGGAGCGCGGGCCGATATGCCTTTTGAGGGCCCGACGTTCTCCAGAATGTCACAGCCAGTCACTCGGAGGACTGCCATGTCGCGTCTGATGCTGCTGTCGTGTCTCATGCTCCTGGGGGTGGGGTGTGCGGGGACGAAGGCCCACACACGTGCCGGGGAGTCGGCATTGCCCCTGGGGTATCGAGGCGGCGAGCCGTTGGTGGTGGATGGCGCGTTCATCACCGGTCCCACGTCGTCGCTGATCATTGATGACAACGCCATGCGGGGCCGCTTCCGAGACATCCCCGTGTCCCTGGCGTGGACCTGGCAGGAGCTCACGGGCACGGTGGGTCCGAACACGACGAAGCTGGAGCTCGCGGAAGGGGATGACACCCGCGTCTGGGGCAGCTTCGCGGGCATGCCGGTGGACTTCATCCTGGAGGGGGACTGGCTGTACGGCCGCGTGGGGACCTGTCTCTACGTCCTGCAGCGCAATGAGGGCGGGTTCAAGGGCCGCTCCAACTGCGGCAACCCGTTGGAGGAGTACCTCCAGGTGGCCTTCCCGGCGCCCCTGCTGGAGCGGCCGCTCGGCGAGAAGGCGGCCTTGATGACGCTGATGCTGGCCAATGTCGCGACCATGAACTCGCCCACGGTCGGAATGGCCCGCTTCACCCGGCCGCGCCCCGTGATCGACGCGCCCGTGAAGAACCGTCGCTACTGAGCGCGAGCGCTCTCCAGGCGACCATTCCTCGGGTCCCCCGCCCGCGCGGTCACGAATGCCGCGTGGGTGGGATATTCGCCCTTGTTACGATGCGGGTTTCGACATCGGACAGGGAGAACATGGTCGACTTCCGCAACTTCATTGGGCGTGGCACGGCGGCGGGCACAAAGCTGAACATCTTCGCGCAGGTCATCTTCTTCGTGAACGTGGGCAGCGGCGAGTTCATCGACCTGGGCGCCACCCAGGCCGCCTTCAAGGGGAAGATCGACACGGTCTTCTACAAGGGCGAGCTCTCGCTCACGCTGAAGCTGCTCGAGGATGGCAAGGCCGAGGTGAGCCTCAATGGCTCCAGGTCGTCGCAGGCCACGTACTCCGCCAACGGCACCCAGCTGACCCTTGAGGCGAAGATCGGCTCGCGCTCGCAGGTCATCACTTTCGAGCAGGGCGGCAAGGGCAACGTGGAGACGTATCTGGGCGTGACGGGCACTCAGAGCATCAACGTGCACCTGGCGCCCGGCGCGAAGCCCGCGGTGGCCTGAGTCACGCGTCCACGGTGGCTCAGCCCTGCGGCGTCACGCCCAGCTTGGTGCTGATGCGCTCGAGCATGGCCTTCTCGCCTTCGGCCAGCTTGCCGTCGGAGACGCACATG
Organism: Archangium minus; assembly: GCF_044360475.1. Taxonomy (NCBI): domain Bacteria; kingdom Pseudomonadati; phylum Myxococcota; class Myxococcia; order Myxococcales; family Archangiaceae; genus Archangium; species Archangium minus. The sequence continues at coordinate 11,342,898 of NZ_CP043494.1, read as the reverse complement.
GCGCGCGCGGCCTCCAGCACCTCGTCTGGGCGGGTGCGCAGCACTTCGAGATCTGGCTCGGGCATGGTTCCGCCGGCCTTGAAGCGATCCATCAAGGCGTGCAGCTCGCCCTCGGGCACGCTCCAGCTGCGGCCCAGCCCGAGGACAACCATGCGCTCGGCGGTGGTGATCTCCCGGTCCACCCATGCGACCTGGAGCAGCAGCTTGATCACCTCGATGTTGAAACGATCCTCGGCGGAGAGCGTCATCCGTCTTCCTCGGCGGTAGGTGGAGCGACTCTACACCGGAGGAGGGAGGGGCGAGGGAGGGGGGTGGAGCGGGCGTCCAGGTGTGGACGCCACACTCCAGGTACGAGGCGCTCAGTCCAGGAGGAAGGTGTACGAGTACTTCATCTCCGTGGACACGGCCTCGCCATTCTTGATGGCGGGCTTGAAGCGGAAGCGCAGCAGGGCGGTGCGCGCCGCCTCGTCACAGCCGTAGCCGATGCCCTTGACGACGACGGCTTTCACCACGCGCCCCTCGTGGTCGACGGTGATGGAGAGCGTCACCGTGCCCTCGACGCCCGCGCGCCGGGCCTCGTCGGGATAGGGAATCTTCACCTCGGAGGCCACGGTGGGCTCGGAGTCCACCTGGTACACCGGCACGTACTTGGGCGCCGAGTAGGCCTTCACCTCCTTGGGGTCCGTGGCCTTGTCGCCCGTCTTCCCATAGGCGGTGTTGCCCACCGGAGCGGCGAAGCCACCGGCGCTCGTGGTGGAGGACATGGAGATGCCCACCACCAGCGGCACGGGCTTGGAGGGCTGCTCGGGCGGAGGCGCGTCATTGGGAGGCGGGGGCGCCGCGTCCGGCGGAGGCGGGGGCGGCGGCTTCTCGGCCTGGGCCACCTTCACCGGAGGCGGCTTGGGCGCGGCCTTCGGCTTGGGCGGGGGCGGCTTGGGCTCCTCCTCGGGCGGCGGAGGTGGGGGAGGGGGTGGCTTCTGCACCTCCACCATCACCAGCTCCACGGGGCGCTGCACCACGGGCGAGGGACGCTCCGCCATGCGCGACAGCAGCACGAAGCCCACGCCGTGCACCGTGAGGGACACAAGCAGGAAGATGAGCACCGCCAGCGACGAGCGGTCGCGGCGGACGGACAGCGGGGAGTCGAGCGCGGCCTGGCTCATGGCCTTGAGACACCCTTCAGGGCGCCGCGGGTGCAGCCGCGGGCGCCACGTCCTTCTCGATGTTGAGCGCGAACTTGGCGATGCCCTCGCCCTTCACCACGTCGATGAGCCGCATCACCCGCCCGTACGGCAGGCTCTGGTCCGCGCTGATGATGGCACGCGTCTCCTTGTCCTTTGCCAGGGACTCGACCACCTTGCGCCGCAGCTCGTCCTCGCTCACCTCGGCTCCGTCGAAGAAGAGCTTGCCCTGCTTGTCGAGCACCACGTTGACGAGCCCCTGGACCGTCTCGCCTCCATTGGCGGCGCGGGGCAGGTCTACCTCCACCGTCTCGCGGACGATGAAGTTGGCCGTCACCATGAAGATGATGAGGAGCACCAGCACCACGTCCACCAGCGGGGTGACGTTGATGCCTGTGATCTCGTCGTCGTTGTCCTGCGCGCCGCCGGCCATGAGTTAACGCGCCTCCCCGGACGCCACGACGCGAGGAGCGTTCCCGGCGCGCTCGGCACGCAGGCTGCCCACCAGCGCATGACCCAGCGCATTGGTGCGCGAGGTGAGCGTCTTGAGCTGACGGTTGAAGATGTTGAAGGCCACCACGGCGGGGATGGCCACCGCGAGGCCCACGGCCGTGGCCACGAGCGCCTCGGAGATGCCCGCCATCACCGTCTGCTGGATGGCGGCGCCCTTGGCGCCCATGTTGCCCAGGTCGTGGAAGGCCTTGATGATGCCGAGCACCGTACCGAACAGGCCGATGAAGGGGGCGTTGTTGCCCAGCGTGCCCAGGAACGACAGGTAGCGCTCGTACTGGGGGCGCTCGCGCGCCACCGTGGAGGCGATGACCTGCTCCACCGTGTCCGCACCCTGGTCCACCGAGGCGAGGGCCTCGCGCAGCACAGCGGCCTCCATGCCCTTGTGGTTGCCCACGGCGGTACGCACCGCCTCAAGCTCACCCCGGGCCAGCCGCAGGGCCAGTTCCTCGGAGTTCGGCAGCCGGTGCGTGGCGAAGTACACGGCCCGCTCCAGCATCAGCGCGATGGAGAGAACGGAGAGGATGACGAGCACCCAGAGCACCCACTCGGCGCTGGTGAGCGTCACGCCGAGCAGCTTGCGGCTGAGCCAGCCAAGCTGCTCGTTGCCCATCTGGGCCAGGAGGACGAAGGACGTCATGGAGACCTGCGATGAAGTGAAGGGGTGTGCCCCGGAATAACGCTGACGCGACGCTTCCATTCTTCCGCATCGCCCACAAAGTCAAATGAACCGGCCAAACCGGCCCTTGTTCCCCTGTCCGCCGTTCCCCCTGGGGAGGCTCGGACGAGAACCCCCGGGTAGTCCATGACTCACCCGGTGCGGGTCCGATACTCGGTTCTCAAGAGCTGGGAGTATGGGGACGGAGGCCTGCTGCTGAAAGCGAGCAGCGGGTGAGGACACCGCCGGCCACGTCCTGGCGCCGGCGGCTTCACTTCTGGACAACGGGCCTACGGGGTTCCGCAAGTGCCGTCGGGCATGCACACCAGACTTGGGTCGCAGTCCTGGTCGCGCTTGCACCCGGTGCCCGCCTGGCAGTCATAGCCGCCGCCATTGGCCAACCCGTTGACCTTGAAGGAGGCGCTCCCGTTGACGTTCTCCTTCATGGCGCGGTTGCCGTACGAGCCCTCGTGCTGGTGCGTGACGGTCACGGTGTTTCCGTTGGCCGTCGCGGAGATATCGAAGGGAACGCTCACCTTCGTGTTGATGGCCTCCGCGACGTAGTTGGCGAGCTGGTTCGACGAATCGGAGTTCGCGAAGACGATCGGGATATTGCCCCCACTGACTCCACCTCCGAACCTGTCGAACTCGAAGGTGACCGGGGTGCCATTGAAGCCGTCGGTGATGGTGAACCTGTCGCCATCATCGAGGCTCGTGCCCCCGACGGTGGTGATGGTGCCGGTGGCCCTCGCGAGCTGGTTCTGCGTGCACGATGCATTGCAGGTGCCGCAGGTATTGGAGTTGCCGTCGTCGCACACCTCGGCGTTGGTGACGAGCCCATCACCGCAGTAGGCGCCGGTGAGGTTGAGGGAGGCCGAGCAGGTCGCGTCGCACCGGGTGCAGTTCAAGGTGCCGTAGGGGCAGGAGGTCTCGGTGACGGTGTTGCCGTCGTCGCAGACCTCGCTCGCGTCCTTCGTGCCGTCACCGCAGTGGGGGCCCGTGAGGTTGAGGACGGCGGAGCAGGTCGCATTGCAGCGGGTGCAGTTCTCCTGGCCGTAGGGGCAGGACGACTCGGTGGTGGTGTTGCCGTCGTCGCAGGTCTCGCTCGCGTCCTTCGTGCCGTCACCACAGTAGCGGCCCGTGAGCGCGAGGGTTTCCGTGCAGGTCGCGTTGCACAGCGTGCAGCTCTGCTGGCCATAAGGGCACTCGGTGTTGGTGAGCTTGTCGCCGTCGTCGCAGACCTCGCTCGCGTCATTCTTGATGCCATCACCGCAGTGGGGGCCCGTGAGGTTGAGGACGGAGGAGCAGGTCGCGTTGCAGCGGGTGCAGTTCTCCTGGCCGTAGGGGCAGGTGGTCTCGGTGACCTTGTTGCCGTCATCGCACGCCTCGCTCACGTCGTTCTTCGCGCCGTCGCCGCAGTAGCGGCCCGTGAGCGCGAGAGTGGCCGAGCAGCTCGCGTTGCACAGGGTGCAGGTCGCGTCGCCGTACTTGCACTCCGTCTCAGTGACCTTGTTGCCGTCGTCGCAGACCTCGCTTGCGTCGTTCTTCGAGCCGTCGCCGCAGTAGCGGCCCGAGAGGTTGAGCACCGTCGAGCAGGCCGCGTCACAGGCCGAGCAGGTGGCATTGCCGTACGCGCACTCGGTCTCGGTGGTGGTGTTGCCGTCGTCGCACTTCTCGCTCGGGTCGTTCTTCGAGCCGTCGCCGCAGTAGCGGCCCGTGAGGTTGAGGACGGCGGAGCAGGTGCCGTTGCAGTAGGTGCAGGTGCGGATGTTGTATGCGCACTCGGACTCGGTGGTGGTGTTGCCGTCGTCACAGGCCTCGGTGCGCGTCGGACCGGAGACGTTGACCCTGGCATCGCCGCAGATGTTGGGCTGGCACGAGCCGAGGCAGTCGTCTTCGTTGCTGGTGTTGCCGTCGTCGCACCGCTCGCCGGCCGCCGTGTTGAGGGTGCTGTCACCGCACAGGGGCGGCGTGCAGTCGTTATCGCAGTAGGGCGAGTTCGGGCCATCGTCGCACTGCTCGCCGGCCGCCGTGTTGAGGTACTTGTCGCCGCAGGCGGCTGGCTTGCAGTTGGCGTTGCACGTTGGCGTGTTGCCGCCCGTGTCGCAGACCTCGCCGAGGGTGCCGTTGACGTGGGTGTCGCCGCAGAAGGGGATGGTGCAGTCGTTGTCGCAGTTGGGGCTGTCCGCGGTGGTGCCGTTGTCGCACTGCTCCCCGGCTCTGGAGTTCACGATGCCGTCGCCGCACCGGCGCAGCGTGCAGTTGGCGTTGCAGTTGGGCGACTCGCCTCTGTCATCGCACTGCTCTCCCGCGGTGCGGTTGATGATGCCGTCGCCGCAGATGCGCAGCGTGCAGTTGGTGTTGCAGTTGGGCGACTCGCCCCCGTCGTCGCACTGCTCGTCGGAGTCGCGCACGCCGTTGCCGCAACCCTCGCCCGACTTGCAGTCGGCGCTGCACCCATCGCCGCTCACGTTGTTGCCGTCGTCGCAGAACTCGCCGACCGTGACGTCCTTGATACCGTTGCCGCACGTCTCGTTGGACTTGCAGTCGGAGCTGCAGCCATCGGTGTTCACGTTGTTGCCGTCGTCGCAGACCTCGCCCTTGGCAAGGTCCACGTAGCTGTTGCCGCAGCTCTCCTGGGAGCGGCAGTCCGCGCTGCAGCCGTCACCGCTGTCGGTGTTACCGTCGTCGCACTTCTCGTTCTTGGCGGTGTCCACGTAGCCGTTGCCGCACGTCTCGATGGACAGACAGTCGGCGCTGCAGCCGTCACCCGAGCGGGTGTTGTAGTCGTCGCAGACCTCGCCCACGGCCCGGTCCACGAGGCCGTTGCCGCACAGCTCGCTGGACTTGCAGTTGGCGCTGCAGCCGTCCTTGTCGCGGGTGTTGCCGTCGTCGCAGACCTCCTCTCGGGCCGTGTCGACGATCTGGTTGCCGCAGACTTCCGTGGACGTACAGGCGCGGCTACAGCCGTCGCCGTCGACGATGTTGCCGTCGTCGCAAGCCTCGCCCTCCTGGATGACGCCGTCACCACAGTCCGTCTTGATGCACACGTCCTGCTTGGCGGCGCACTTCTGGCCGGTAGGGCAGAACAGCCCGGAGGGGCACTCGACGCTCGTGGGTTCGAAGCAAGAGGAGAGGAACGGGAGGACCAGCAGCGCCAGCGCGAGCGTGGCGATGCGGCTGAGCATGGGGGGAGGCTGCTCACGTCTCATAAGGGGACCTCAGAAACGGAACGTCGTCAGGAGACCGCCCGTACCGCCACCCACCAGGGGGGTGACACCCACGACCTCCACCTTCTTCTGGGTGGGATCGATGCGGTGGGGCTGGGGTTGATTGAGATAGACGAGCACCACACCGGTGATGAGCGCGGCCCCGCCGACGGCATATCCACCGATGGCGAGGGTCTGGTAGGTGTTGGCGCGGGTGCGGTTGGCATCGAGGGTCGGATTGAGGAAGCAGCCTCCGCACTCCGTGACGCCTGCATCGAGGGCGCGGACGTTGTCGCGGGCTTGCAGGTGGAGCCAGCTGCTTCCTCCGCCCACGGCCATGCCCGCGCCGGCCACCAGCCAGGGCATCCACGCGGGCCACTTCCTCCGGTACTCAATGAGGTCCTCGGAGGTGAACATCTTCAGCTCGAGGGTCGTCGTCTCCCCGGGCAGCAGCGTGCGGCTCTGGTCGGTGGGGAGGAAGCCTTCCTTTGAGGCGACAATGCTGTGCGCGCCGGGGCGTACCAGCCCCGTGTAGCGCCCGGGGGCCACGAACAGTGTCTGGCCATCCATTGTCACAGCGGCGCCGGGGGTGTCGCAGGAGATGTCCACCCGGGCGAGCTGCCGCTCCATGAGCGTCTTGTAGTTGCGGGCGTACTCGAACTTCTCGTTCTCGAGGGGCGCTGGGCCATAGCGCAGCGCCGCCACCAGGTGCTCGTGGACCTCGATGGGCTGGTCGAGGTTCATCAGCGCCAGCGCCAGGTTGTAGTGGATGGCCGGGTGGTCCCAGGCCGCGAGCGCCTGGCGGTACTTCTCGGCGGCCTGGACGAAGACGGACTCCTTGAGCAGCGTGTTCGCCGCCTGGAAGAGCGCCATCGCGGTGTCCTGCTGCTCCTTCGACACGCCCTTGGCCCAGGGTCGCTCTCCGACCGACTCGAGCGAGGTGCCTGGCTCCTGAGAGGAGGGGGGCGGTGCCGCCAGCACGGGGGCATCCGCAGGCGCACCAGCACGGGCGGGGCGCTCGGAGACAGCCGAGTCGGGCTCGGGTGGCTGGGCGACGCCGGGCTGCTGGGGGCGGCCTCGCTGCCTGGCGCCGGACTGCTTCTTGCCGGACTTCTGCACACCGGCCTGCTGCTTGGCGCGGGGCTGCTGGGCCTCCGTGGGCTCCGCCCACAGCGCCAGGAGCGCCGCCGACATGGTGAGAGCGACCTTGGACCTGTTCATCACCCTTCTCACTTCAGGACCTCGATGACCGGACTGCCGAGCTGCGACTGCAGGCGTTGGGCGCGCTCCTGCTCGCGACGCAACAACGTGGCGAGGCTCTCCGCCGCCCTGATGGCTTCTTCCTTGGCTTCGCGTGCTTCCACCGCGCTCTTTTCGGCGCGTCTCTTGGCGCCCTTGGCGCGCAGCTGCGCTTCCTGGGCCCGCTCCAGCGCGGACAGCAGCTCGTCGTTCTTGCGCAGCAGCTCCTCGTTGGTGAGCTCCACCTGCGCGTTGGCCGCCTCCGCCGCCTGCTGCGCCTTCTGGCGCTCCAACTCCTTGGCTTGCACCTCGGCCAGGCGCTGCTTTGCCTCCGTCTCCGCACTGCGCGCCGTCGCCTCGGCGGTGCGCGCCACGGCCTCGGCCTTCAGGGCGACCTCTGCCTGGCGCTCGGCCTCCTGCTGCGCGTTGCGGATGACCACCAGCGCTACCGCTGCCGCGATGACCAGCAGGCCCAGGAAGGTCGTGGCGCCGATGAGCAGCGCGCGTCTCAGCTGCTTGCCCTTCTTCGCCTGCGAGAAGACGGCCTCGAGGTAGTCCTGGTGGAGCTGGGGGAGCTCCCCGCGGAAGCGGCGCTGGAAGCGCTGGGCCTCCTCCACCATCTCTCCGCGCCACAGCAGGTTGCTGTCGAAGTTCTTGGCCTGCCACTGCCGGGCCGCGTTGCGCAGCTGCTCCAGGAAGCCCGCGTCCTCCTGGCCCTCGTCCAACCAGCGCCGCAGCGTGGGCCAGCTGTGCAGGAGCGACTCGTGCACGATTTCCACCGTGGCCCCCGTGGCGCCGCTTCCCGTCTGCACGACGAGCAGACGCGCCTGGACGAGGTGGTCGATGAGCCGCTGCATCTCCCCCGAGTCCTTTGTCAGCTCGCGCAGCTCGTCCGCCGAGACGATGGCGCGCGTGCGATCCGGGGTGACGAGGCGCAGGAAGAGCGCGCGCACCAGCGTGCGCTCCGTGTTGGACATGCTCGCGAGCACGTTGTCCGCGTGGCTGGCGAGCGCTCCCGCGATGCCTCCAATCGACTGGTAGGCGCTCTCGGTGAGCAGCTTGCGCTTCGTATCCCGAGACTCCCAGAGCTGGGTGGCGGCGAACTGCAGCAGCGGCAGCGCGCCCTGGGTGGCGTCCAGGTGCTCCAGCATGTTGTCCACCATCGCTGGATTCTCGAACTGGTAGCCGGCCATCTCCGCCGGCTGCACCAGCGCGTCGCGCAGGCCCTCGCGGCTGGGCGAGGTGAGGAAGTAGAGCCCCTGGCTCAGCTCGGCCATGAAGCGCTCGTCCTCGGGCACCCGGTCCAGGAAGTCCGAGCGGATGGAGAGGATGACGCGGATGGGGGAGGTGGCGTCGTCCGCGATACCCGACAGGCACGCGGTGAAGGCCAGGCGCTCCCGGGCGTCTGGCACCAGCGTGTAGAGCTCCTCGAACTGGTCGATGAAGAGCAGGATCTTCCGGCGCTCACGCCGGGCCCGGCTGCGCAGCACGCTGCCCACGTACCCGGGCTCGGCGTGCAGCCGCTCGACGAGCTTCTGCTGCTCCTGGATGTCCTCCTCGACGGTGGTGGAGGAGCTCATCAGCGGCGCGATGATGTTTGCCAGGGCCGTCAGCGGGCTGCGGCCGGGGCGGATGACGAGCGACTCCCAGGCCGTTCCGGAGCGCTTGAGGACGGGCACGAGGCCCGCGCGCACGAACGAGGACTTGCCGGTACCCGAGGGGCCCACGACGGCCAGCAGCGGCCGGTCGCTGATGCGGTTCACCAGCGCGGCGATCTCCCGGGTGCGGCCGAAGAAGCGGTCCGCATCCGCTTCCTGGAAGGAGCTGAGGCCCGCGTAGGGACTCTCGTCGATGCGCAGCTCGCGGGTGTAGCGACCGGGCAGGAAGGGCTCCAGGGCGCGCAGCAGCGACTGCGCATCCGGGAAGCGCTCGTCCTTGGGCTTGAGCAGGCAGCGATCGATGACGGCGGCCAGGTCCGGCGGGGCGTCCGGTACCATGCTCTGCAGGCGCGGCATCGGCTCGTCCATCATCGCCGTGACCATGAGCTGCGGGCCGCGCAGCGGATCCAACGGGTGCTTGCCGGCGATCATCCGGAACAACATGATGCCCACGGCCCAGATGTCGGCCCGGTGGTCGATGGGGACGCCGATGCCCCACTGCTCCGGGGCCATGTACGCCATCGTTCCCATGATGGCGCCGCGGCGGGTGAGGTTGGACATGTCCTCGCCGAGCTCCTCGGCGGAGGGCAGGTGGGGCTTGCCGTGGACCTGAGTGAGGAGCCCTTCGTTGGGCTCGTCGCCCTGGAGCACCTTGGCGATGCCGAAGTCGAGCACCTTGATGCCGCCCGAGTCCGTCACGACGATGTTCTCGGGCTTGAGGTCGCGGTGGACGATGCCCTGCTCGTGGGCGCACGCCAGCGCGCGCACCACCGGCACCATCAGCTCCACGGCACGCGCGGGCGGCAGGCGCTGCTTGCCCATCACCTTCGTGAGCGGCTGGCCCTGGAGGAACTCGAGCACCATGAACGGGCCGGCGTGCGACTCGCCCACCTCGTAGATGATGACGATGTTCTCGTGGCTGCAGCGCGCGGTGGTCCGCGCCTCGAGGATGAAGCGCTTGGTGAGATCCGCGTCCTGGGTGTGCAGGAACTTGATGGCCACGCGGCGGCCGAGCCGGGTGTCACGGGCGAGGAAGACCGTTCCCATGCCGCCGCTGCCGAGCTCGCGGATGAGCTCGTAGTGCTGGATGCGCGTGCCGGGCCTGAGCGCGTTGCCCTGCTGCTCCCCATCACCCGTGATGCCGGAGCCTGAAATGCCGGAGCCGGAGATGCCCGAAGGGCCATCCCAGGTATTGGGCTGCGAGCGCTCATCTCGTGGGGGGGACGTGGAGGAGAAGAGCGACTCCACGTCCGCGGCTTGCGTGCGCTCGTCCAAAGCCGGGTCCACCACCACGGAGGCGGGGGTCCAGCTCACGGCACCTGCTTCGTTCTTATTCATCCGGCGGCGTCCCCTACGAAGCACTCACGCTCGGAGGGCGGTCCGGGGGACCCACGGGATGCTCCGGATGACGGATCTTCCCGCGTTGTCCCCTTTTTTCCCCACGAGTGAACGTAATCATACACGGGGGATGAAACTCGGATAGTCCGCGGCCCTACTAAGTTTCTGGTTCCTCGGAAAACAAGGTGCCCCGGTAGGAGGGCGGCCAGACAGGCAAAACGGGGGGGCGCTCAGCGGCTGGTGAAGACGAGGAGGCGGTTGTGGTTGGTGTCCGGCACCACCACGTGAGGCCACGCCAGGAGGAGACCCCCCGGCTGATGGAGGCCGCGGTCGCTCGGGGTCGAGGACGTCGTCGCGGAGGTGAGGTTGGGCTGTCCCAGGACGACCTCCGCCTCCGCCCCGCTCGTGGTGGGGAACTGGTTCCACACCAGCACGCGGTTGTTCTGGCTGTCGGCCACGAAGAGCTGCTGCCCGGTGGAGGTGACGTAGGAGGGGATTCTCAGCCCGGACGCGGTGGTGGCCATGCCGCGTGAGGTGAAGCCGGGCTGACCGAGGACGAGGTCCGCACCCTGTCCGTGCGAGGTGGGGAACTGGTTCCAGATGAGCACGCGGCTGTTCGCGGCATCCACCACCACGAGTCGGGTTCCATCCGTCCACACGCCCATGGGGTTCCAGAGCGTGGAGGCGGAAGGGGCGTCATCACTCACGCCGTCACCCGCCGCGTCATTGGCGGCACAGGTGGTGAGCGAGCGCTGACCGAGGACGAGGTCCGCTGGGGCCCCGTTCGTGGTGGGAATCGTGTTCCACACGAGGACACGGTTGTGGGCGCTGTCCGCCACGAGCAGCTTGCCGTGGCCGATGAACGCGCCTTCCGGGAAGTGAAAGGAGTGGGCGTCGCACGGGCCGGGTTCGATGTCGTCGTTGTCGAAGCCGGGCTGGCCGAGCACCAGCGTGGGCGTGGCCCCGGTGCTCGCGGGAAGCGCCGGGTAGAGGAGGACGCGGTTGTTGCCAGCGTCCACCACGGCCAGCCGGGTCCCATCACTGGCGAGGCCTTCGGGTCTCTCGAAGCCGTCCTGCCCACGTCCCGGCGTGTTGCCCGTGATGGCCGACTGTCCGAGCACGAAGGCCGCGGAGGCGTCGTTGGCCGTGGGCACTCCGTCGAAGCCGAGGACGCGGTGGGAGTTCCGGTCCGAGACGTAGAGCCGTCCGCCCGCGAGCACTGGGTTGCCCCAGGGCCCATTCAGGGTATTCGCTCCCGCGGTGTTGTTTCCCTGGTCCGGAATGCCGCTGGTGAAGTTCTTCTGGCCGATGACCACGCTGGCGGCCTGGAAGCTGTCGAGCGCGTACCAGTAGACGCACTGGACCGAGAGGTTCTCCACGTTGTCCGCCACCGTCCCGCTTCCGTTCGACACGGAGCAGCGCTGATTCGCGGGCTGCGAGGCCACGCCCACCCTGTACGTGCCGCCCTTGGGCAGCTTCGTCGGGAAGGTGAAGCGGCCATTCGTGGTCACCCGGAGCGTCTCGCCGCCGAGGCTCAGCTCGAGCGTCCCGTCCAGGCCCTCCACCGTGCCGCCAATCGAGTACGTCCTCGCGGCGCAGCGCACCTGGACAGAGTTCACGTCCGCGCCGGCCACCTTCCCCGTTCCCCCTTCAACGGTGCAGTCCTGCTCTGGAGGCTGCGTGGCCACCGTCACCGCGTAGTCACCCTCGTCCTCGACACGGGTCTCGAACGAGAAGGGTCCGTCCGCGTCCCGGGTGAGGTTCTCCTGCCCGTTGAGCTGGAGGGTGATGCCGCCGGAGAGCCCGCTGATCGTTCCTCCGATGCGGAACTCCTTCTCACCGCACGAGGCCACCAGCGTGGCCACACCCACAAGACCGAGACGTCCGATGCGCATGCACCGTTTTATGTCACGGGGCTCGACGCAGCGACAAGCAAGCGGGCCTCCGGCTCAGGGCATGTCCTGACCGCGCGTCTTCCACCAGTTCTCGCCGTAGCTGATGCACAGCTGCTCGCCCGGCTCGATGTCTCGCAGGGCGTAGAAGGTGAAGACGTCCTTGGGCGCCTCCCCCTTCTGGTAGCCCCGGTAGTACGACACGTTGGGCTCCTGCGCGTGGTTGTAGATCATCCCGAAGCCCATCACGATCGCCACCCACTCGCCGCCCCGGTCCTCCTCGTGTGGGCCCCACTCGATGTTGAACACGTAGTCCGAGACAATCGAGCTGCGCACCGAGCGGAAGGGCACCTTGAGGTAGTGGCACTCCTCGATGACAGTGCCCTCGGGGATGGCCTGGTCCGTGAAGACGCCGTAACCCCACTCGCACGGCCGTACCGTCAGCCCCGGATGAACGAAGAGCGCTTCACCTGCCTGCATCCTTGAAACCTTGTCGCCGTGCCGGGGAAGGGGAAGTCCTCCGCGCGGACCGGCCGCCGCCTTGCTACCACGAATGCCCCAGTGCCTGGGGTGCATGCTCCTGGTGGAGGTCGATGCACCGGGGCTCGGCGGGGCCCCAGGGAGGCATCGTTTGTATTTCTACATTCAATGCTATTTCCTTACCTCCCCTGGGCGCAATAAGTTCTGGTGTTGGCGGATAAGACCGCCTTTCACGCGAACCAGAGCTCTCTGGTTCGCGCAAGCCCCCCACGAAGAAGCACCAGTACCGAGGAGACTCCCATGGGTACGAGGAAGTTCGGACCGATCGCCATGTGGCTCGCGTGTGCCACGCCCGCGTTCGCTGAAGCCCCCCAGCAGGACAAGGACGTGTGGATCACCATCGGGACGGACGCACTGCCCACCGTGCGTGCTTCATTCAAGGCGCAGGGCGTGGCGCTGTCGGCGCCGCTGCGCGAGAAGAAGGGCGTGGCGGCGTTGCGCATTCGCGAGTCGCAGATCGACAAGCTCGCGGGCGTGATTCACGACAAGCTCCACCGGTGCGCGGGCTTCATCGCCCATGACTCGGAGGAGAAGGCGCTGGCGGAGGTGGAGAACGCCAGCGCTCCGCAGCAGTCGCTGGCGGCGTTGATCAGCTACACCCTCAACAACGCGCCCTCGGTGAACGCGATGATGGCGGGGGTGCAGGAACTCAACATCCGCAACACCATCAACTCGCTGTCAACGAACTGGACGTCGCGCCGCTACAACCAGCAGTCGGGCAAGGACGCGGCCACGTGGCTGAAGGACCAGTGGACCACCATCGCCAACGGGCGTTCCGACGTCTCGGTGGAGTTCTTCACGCACGCCAGCACCACCTCTCCGCAGCCGTCCGTCATCGCCACCATCACCGGCACCACGCTGCCCAACGAGGTGGTGGTGATTGGCGGGCACCTGGACTCCATCAATGGCAGCGGCTCCTCCTACGCCGCGCCGGGTGCGGATGACGATGCCTCGGGCGTGGCCTCGCTCACGGAGGCCTTCCGGGTGGCGATCGCCAATGGCTACAAGCCGGCACGGACGGTGAAGTTCATGGCCTATGCCGCCGAGGAGATCGGCCTGAAGGGCTCGGCGGACATCGCCGCCTGGCACCTGAACAACAAGGTGAACGTGGTGGGCGTGCTGCAGCTGGACATGACCAACTACAAGGGCTCGTCCTACGACTTCGGCATGGTGACGGACAACACCAACGCCGCCCAGAACACCTTCGTCACCAACCTCATCTCCACGTACCAGCCGGGGCTGTCCTACACCAACATCGCGTGCGGCTACGGCTGCTCGGACCACGCCTCGTGGCACGCCAAGGGCTTCCCGACCTCGATGCCCTTCGAGGCGACGATGAGCACGGACAACCCGAACATCCACACCGCGAGAGACACGCTCACGGAGATGGGCGGCACCGCGAACAACTCGGTGAAGTTCGCCAAGCTGGCCGTGTCCTTCATGGGTGAGCTGGCCAAGGGCGCGACGACGGGCAACACGCCGCCTCCGACGGGTGAAGACCCGGGAGGGGGCGGCACCGTCAACACCGCTACCTATGACGCGACGCTGAAGGCACCCAAGTGCGCGGCTGCGGGAACGGGGTGCGACTCGGGCACGCTGCTCAACGGGCGCGGCGGGGTGGGCCCCGAGGTGAACAGGCCCAACACCATCAACGCGTCGTGCACGGATGGCATCTCAGGTAGCTACCACTCGGACGAGTCGAACGACCGCCTCAAGGTGACCACGACGGACGGGACGAACCTGGCGGCCGGCAAGCAGGTGAAGGTGGAGGCCACGGTGTGGGCCTACTCCACCACGGCGGACACGCTGGACCTGTACTACTCGGCGAGCGCCAGCAGCCCGTCGTGGAAGCTCATCGGTTCGTACAAGCCGAGCAGCACGGGAGCGACGACGATCTCCGCCACGTACACGCTGCCCACGGGAAGCCTGCAGGCCATCCGCGCGAACTTCCGTTACCAGGGCTCCATGGCGTCCACGTGCAGCACGGGCGCGTACGACGACCATGACGACCTGATCTTCACGGTGCAGTGACCACCCCTCTCCCTCTGGGAGAGGGACGGGGTGAGGGTATGCGTCACCCCGGGTTGAACCCCCGCCCCGGAGCCGTGGCCCCTCAGGAGGCCGCGGTCCGGGGCGCTCTCATTTGAGGCCTGGCATCCGCGATGGGGGCGGGGAAGAGGCGGCCGTCGGGCGCGACGAGGAAGGCCTTGAGCACGAAGTCCTGCCCCATGTGCAGCTCGAGCCGGGGAGGGCCGCCGCGGCCGGTGCGCCACTCGGGGCCCACTTGAAGGGTGCCGAGAATCTCGCGTTCCACGCTGGTGGTGTCCAGCGACTCAAAGACGAGCACGGGGACGGGCGTGGTGCCCGGGGGGAGGCCCGCGAGGGACACAGCCTTGCGGCAGGGCACGGGGGTGTTGGCGGGGATGACCTCGTGCGTGGCGCCGCCGGGGAGCATGACACTCAAGGGCATGGGCACCACGTCCATCAGTCCGGTGCCGCCAGGCCGCGACAGGTTGCGACCGAGGATGGCGGCGCCCACGGCCACACCCAACTCCGGGTGCACGTCCTTCTCCGAGGCGAAGCGGCGGAAGTGCGAAAGACGCTCGCGCAGGGCGGGCATGCGCGTCTGACCGCCCACCAGCACCAACTCATCCACCTGGGCCGCCTTCAGGCCCGCGCGCTCCAGCACGTCGTCGCACGCGGACACGGCGCGCTCAATCAGCCTGAAGGTCATCTCCTCCAGCCGCTTGCGGGTGACGCGGAACTGGAAGTCCAGGAAGCCACCGTCCGGCCCCTGCGCGATGCAGGGCACGCGCATGTCCGCCACCTCGGCTCGGGAGAGCTGGATCTTCAAAGACTCCGCGGCGAAGACGAGCCGCTGCATGACGACCTTGTTGCCACGCAGGTCCACGCCGTGCTGCTGGCGGAAGTCCTCCACCAGGTGCTCGACAATGCACTCGTCGAAGTTGGCGCCACCGAGGAAGGCGTCGCCGCCCGTGGCCATCACCTTCACCACCCGGTTGCGCACGGACATGAGCGTGGCGTCGAAGGTGCCGCCGCCCAGGTCGAACACCATCACCGTCTGCTCGGGGCTGCGCAGGTTGGCGTAGTAGAGCGCCGCGGCGGTGGGCTCGTTGATGATGGCGCGAACCTTCAAGCCGGTGCGCTCGGCCGCGTGGCGCACTGCCTCACGCTGGCGGATGCTCGCGTGGGCCGGCATGGTGAGGACGCACTCGGTGAAGGGCTCGCCCGCGGTGTGGGTGGCCAGCGTGAGCACCTGCCGGAGGATGAAGTAGGCCACCTCGTTGAGCGGCACCACCCGGCCATACACCTTCACGGCGCAGTAACCGTCCGGGCCCTCCATCAAGTTGAAGGCGAAGCGCTCGCGGTGCCGCTGGACGAACTCGGACTGGTAGCGCCGGCCGAGGAAGCGCTTGGTGCCGAAGAGGGTGTGGCGCGGGTCGTCGATGATCTGCCGACGCGCGGCGAGGCCCACGATGGCTTTGTCCGCGGAGTGGTACCAGGCCACGGACGGGAGGATGAAGTTCTTCTCCGAGACGGGGACGAGCTTGAGCTTGCCCTGACGGTCGAAGAACGCCGCAGCCGTGTTGGTCGTGCCGAAGTCGATGCCGAGGATGGGGCCGCTCATGGGGGTCCCAGTGTACCCCGGCCCGGAGTGCGGGAGCGGAACCCGGGATGGCTCCGCTCCCGTCACCGGGAACTACCTGGGGACTACTGACGCGCGTCCATCTCCGCGATGGGGATGGGGAAGCGCTCGTGGACGCGGTGCCCCGCCACGTCGATGGGCAGCTGGTTCAGCCGCTCGTAGCGACGCATGTCGATCCACCGGTGCCCGCCCTCGAAGAGCAGCGAGTAGCGGCGCTGCTCGAGCAGCTCGTCGAGGAGGGTCGCCGCGGTCTGCTCTCCCGCGAGCGGGGCCAGCTTGCCCGAGGTCACGCGGATCGCGTTGATGTCCTCGGCGGCGGGGCCGATGTTGCCCAGCGCGAGGTTGGCCTCGGCGCGCAGGAGGATGAGCTCCTCGTTGCGGATGATGGGCAGCTTCGAGGTGGCCGCCGGGTAGTGGTTGAAGGTGTAGCTGGAGCCAACGCCCTGCCACTTCCGAGGCTCCTTGGCGAGCTTCACCTTGCGCAGCACCCGGTCATCCTTCTTCGTCGGGTCGGCCTCCTGCGCCTCCGCCTCATCGATGACGGCGGGGTGCACGAAGATGTCGGTGTCGTTGAGCTCGTTCACCGTGTCGCCCGAGCCGGTGCCGAAGGCGTGGTACACGCCCTTGTCGTACGAGCCGGTGGGGTCGATGAACGACTCGGACAGGTCGAGCAGCGCCTGGTTCCAGTCCTTGCGGTACACGTCCACCCTCGCCTTGATGGCGCGGTTGAACTGGATGAAGCTCGGGATGGACATCTTGTCGCCGGTGTCGAAGTCGACGAACCCGGTGCTCAGCGGGAAGGGGAACGCCTCCCCGCCGGCCTTCAGGTGAGCCTGGGCCTCGTCCAGCAGTTGGGCGATGTGCGCCAGCACCCGCTCCTTGCTCTCGATGGGCGCCAGGTCACTGCCGATCGGACGGTTCACGTCGATGGGCGCGCCGCTGGTGTCACGGGTGTTGATGATGACCAGGAAGTCCAGGGCCTGGATCGTCTTGGCGAAGCCCCGGAAGGCCTGCTTCTCGGCCTCGCTGATGCCGGGCACCTTGTCGAGCGCGTTGAGCAGGGTGTTGGCGTTGCGGATGTTGGCGTAGGGGCCGGTCCAGAAGTTCCCGCCGAACGCCGGGCTGCCCGGGTCCAACGAGTTGCCGGCCAGCATCTCGCCGACGTAGCGCGGATCCGCCGTGTCCAGCACGTACGACTCGCGGCCAATCACGCCGAGCATGGACACGTACCCGTTCTGGGTGGCCATACCCGTGCGATGCCCGATGAGCAGACCGGAGGCGGCGCTGATGGCGGTCGCGCGCGTCGGGCTCTGCTCGAACGTGTCGGCGCTCAAGCGGTTGAGGTCCTCCACGTCCATGCTGCAACCACCGAGTCCCAGTGTGGCGCAGAGCGCCAGGACCACCTTCGTCGTCTTCTTCATGTTGCGAATCCTCATGGTCCTCAGAACCCCACGTCGAGAGACGTCCAGAAGCTACGGCTGGGCGGGAAGGGGGCCACGTCGATGTTGCGGGCGATGGCCTGGTTACCGAAGTTGCTCACCTCGGGATCCAACCCCGAGTAGTTGGTGAAGGTGAGCAGGTTGCGGCCGCTGATGCTGAGCCGGGCGGACTTCACCCCGGGAATGCTCGACACGGCGGACTGGGGCAGGGTGTAGGTGAACGTCACTTCGCGCAGCTTCAGGAACGTGGCGTCCTCCAGGTAAGCGGCGGCGTGCGTCTTGATCAGCTCCTGGCGCGCCTTGCCCCCCGTCAGGTAGTCCGGGGAGTTGGAGGCGGCGTCGTAGAGGTAGCGGGTGAGGTTGATGATGTCGCTGCCCTGCTGCCAGTCGAGCAGGAAGGACAGGCCGAAGTCGCCGTACTTGAGGGTGTTGGAGAAGCCCACGCGGAAGTCCGGCTCGGTGTCGCCAATCTTCTTCACCACGCAGCACTCGCCGTTCTCATCCAGACCGGCGTTGCCGACGATCTGCGTGGCGCTGGCGCCCTCCTCGATGCGGAAGGAGCCCAGGCTGGTGCCGAAGCCGCCCACGATGAAGTCGGGCACGGGCATGTCGGTGATCTTGCTGCGGTTGAGGGTGAAGGTGGCCGTGGAGGTCCACTCGAACCCGTTGTCCTGGCGCACCGGGGTGACCTGGAGCATCGCCTCGACGCCGCGGTTGCGCATCTCACCGCCGTTGAAGAGCTCGGTGGTGTAGCCCGTGGAGGGCGCCAGGGCGCGCTGCAGCAGCAGGTCGCTGATGGTGCGCTGGTAGACGGTCAGCTCCACCACGGCGTTGCCGTTGAAGAGCAGGGTGTCCACGCCGAGCTCGATTTCGCGCTGCCGCTCGGGACGGATGTCCTTGCTGCCGACCACGCCGGTGGTGACGAAGCCGCCCTGACCCTCGATGTTGGAGTTGGTGGCCAGGCCGATGAACTTGTACCCGTAGAGCGGCTGGTTGCCCGTCTCGCCGTAGGCCGCGCGAATCTTGAACTCGTTGATCGCCGGGTGGAAGGGCGTGAGGCGGTAGGCGGTGGCGACCTTCGGATAGAAGAAGAACTTGTTCGGGTCGCCGTTGTTGCTGCTCTGCTCGCCGCGCACGGCGCCCACCAGGGTGAGCTTCTCATCGAGCAGCAGCATCTCCTCCTGGAGGTAGAGGCCGCGGTCGCGCACGAGCTGCCGGTTCTGGAGCACGCCCACCTGGGTGCCGGAGCTCACGTTGGGCTGGCCGCCGGTGAGGCCCCTGCTGTTGACGTACACCGAGTCCATGCTGCGCTGCTCGAACTGGAAGCCCGCCGAGGTGGTGGCGCTCAGGCCGCCGCCCACGGGCTTGTAGTTGTGCACCACGTTGACGCCGGTGTTGAGGTTGAGGACGTCACTGGTGCCGTAGAGCGAAACGCCCGGTCGCTCCAGCACCTGCTGGAAGGCGAGGTCAGGCGGGAAGAGCAGCGAGTTCTTCTGCTGGAAGCGGTCCACGCCCACGTTGGCGAGCACCCGGAAGTTCTGGGACTCGCTCTTGTACGCGTTCCACACCGCGTCCGCCGAGCCCATCAGGCGCCACACGTCCTCGTCGTTGGTCACCAGGGCCGCCGTCTGCAGCGGGTTGGAGCCGTTGGAGAGGAAGGGGTTGCTGGGGTAGAGGCCGTCGCTGGCGGAGGTCAGGTCCACGAAGCTGGGCGTGCCCGCCAGCACCATGAGGTAGGTGACGTTGGCGTTGTCGTTGTTGGTGAGGCCGCGGCTGCCCAGCGAGTGCACGAGGTTGGCCGAGGTGTTCACCTCGATGTCGCTGCCAATCTTCTGCCCCAGGTTGAGGCGGAAGGACTGCTTCTGGTAGCCGGTGTTGGCGATGATGCCCTTGTCATCCTTCACCATGGCCGAGGCGAAGTAGCGGGTGTCCCCCGCGGAGCCGCTCACGCTGGCGAGCGTCTCGTAGGACAGGTCACGCCGGCCGGCGAGCTGCCGCTCGTGGTCGTAGAAGGTGGGGGTGTAGAACTGCTCGCCCTTGGGACCGAAGGCCTCCCGGGCCTCCTCGGCGGAGGAGAAGCGGCGCGCGCCCAGCGTGTTGGACAGCGAGTACATGCCCAGGCGCTGGGTGACGTCCACGCGGGGACCGGCGCCCGCCTTGCCGCGCTTGGTGGTGATGATGACCACGCCGTTGCTGGCCTTGGAGCCGTAGATGGCGGCCGCGGACGCGCCCTTGAGGACCTCGATGCTCTCGATGTCGTTGGGGTTGAGGTCCGCGATGCGGTTGACCTGGTTGTCCTGGGTCGGGGAGGGGTTGGAGCCGCGCACCGACTCGGTCACCTGGTACACGCCCGAGGCAATGGCCACGTCGCTGACGATGATGCCGTCGATGACGTAGAGCGGGGCGGTGGTGCCGTTGATGGTGGAGACGCCGCGCAGCTTCAGCTGCATGCCGCCACCGGGCGCGCCCGAGTTGCTCTGGATGTTGGCGCCGGCCACCTTGCCCTGCAGTGCCTGGTCCACCGTGGAGGCGGGAGCGCGGTTGAGCTCCTCGGAGTTCACGGAGGCCACCGAGTTGGCCAGGTTCTTACGCGCCACCTCACTGGCGCGGCCCACCACCACCATCTCCTCGACGAAGGTGGCGTCCAGCGACACCGTCACCTCGTTGCGGTTGGCGCCGACGGTGACCTCGCGGTCCTTGTGGTCCTGGCTGGAGAAGAGCAGCGTCACCGGGCCCTTGGGGACATCCAGCGTGAAGCTGCCGTCGAGCTCCGTCTCGACGCCCTTGGTGGTGCCCTTGATGATGACGCGCGTGAGCGGCAGCCCGTCATTCGTCAGGGCGTCCAAGACCTTGCCGGAGATCTTGCGCGTGTTGGCTGGCGCGGGAATCACCGTGGCCGCTGGCTGTTCAGCGGCCGGGGGCGTGGTGGGCTGTGGCGCTGCGGCGGGCTGTGGCGCCGCCGTGCCCTGATCTTGCGCCTGGGCTTCCACGGAAAGGAGCGCGAGTGCGCACCCCGAAATCAACGCCTGTTTCAGCGTCATTCGCTCTTCACCTCGGTATTGCGGATGGAGCGGCCCCCTGATCTGGCCGCTGGTTGCCGCAGATCGTGTGTGGGGCCGGGGCGTACAGTCAATCGCGCTAACTGTTTGAAAAAGTGTGTATACTGGGGTCGGTCTTTACGCCCGGGCGGCAATTTTGGAGTGCGAGTCGCTAGATGTGGCGACGGAGCCTGCTCCCGAGTCAGTTGCTGAGCCAAGCGATAGGGCAGGCGAGCGACAGACCGCGGCCGGGACGGAGTCCCCTTCCAGGAAACAATCTTTGCTTTTCCAGGCTGGAGGGCGGGCTGGCGGAGCAGCGAGACCTGAGGGCGCACCGGGTTGGCGTCGCGCGGTCTGACTCCATCTTTGGCCTGTCTCATATCCGACTAGGAGGGGCAGATGCCCAAGGGCTCGTGGTGGTTGACCGCCGGAGCGGCCGCGTTGCTATTGGCCACCGGTTGCAAGCAGCAGGGACAGCAGCAGGGACAACAGAGCGTCCAGGGAGAGGTCCGCTCTGAGGTGGAGACCGCGCAGGAGCGCTCGCAGCAGGCGCTGGAGCAGGCCAAGGACGCTCAGGCGCGTGCGACCGACGAGCAGAAGGACGTGGCCGACGCGCGTACGGACGTGCAGGAGGCCCAGCAGAACCTCCAGGAAGCCCAGGCCAAGGCGCAGCAGGAGTTCCAGGAGGCCCAGCGCGCCCAGCAGCAGGCGAGCAATCAGGCGCAGCAGGCCCAGGCGGACGTCCAGCAGTCCCAGCAGCAGGCCGCCGAGGCGCAGCGTCAGCAGCAGGAGCAACTGGCGCAGACGCAGCAGCAGGCCGCTCAGCAGCAGGAGCAGACGGCGCGGACCCAGCAGCAGACGGCGCAGCAGCAGACGCAGCAGCGGCAGCAGCTGGTGACGGGCCAGGTGGTGAGCTCGAGCCCGGATGAGTTGCTGCTCAGCAGCTCGGGGGCTCCGGGGCAGCCGCAGATCCGCCTGCAGGTCAACGAGCAGACCCAAGTAATGGTGAACGGCCGTCAGGGGTCGATCGCCGACATCGCCGAGGGGAGCCAGGTGCGCGCCTCGTACCAGGACGTTGGTGGCGAGCCGACGGCGCTGCGCGTGGACGTGACGAGCAGTGGTCAGGGCACGGGCACGGGCGGCAGTCAGGACCTGGGCGGCAGTCAGGGCGGAGAGCTCCAGCAGTAGCGGTAGCGACGTCGCGACAGAACGTGGGTTCCACAAGGCTCCGGTCTCTTGATGACCGGGGCCTTCGTTTTTCGGGGGTGGAATCCTAGGCTGCGGCTCCCCCACATCCGTGCGCACTCGCGCGGGAGGAACCATGTTCGCAGCCCGGAGCTCCGGGCGGGCCGCCCTCGGCCTGCTGCTCGTGTTCGTCCTCGTCCTTCCCCTCCGCCTTCAGGCCCAACAGACAGCGAAGCCCGTGCTCCATGGCAAGCACTGGATGGCCATCACGGGCAAGCCGCTCGCGGCCACCGCTGGCGCCATGGTCTTCCAGAAGGGCGGCAACGCCGTGGACGCCGCGTGCGCGATGCTCGCCGCCACCGCCACCATGTGGGACGTGCTGAGCTGGGGCGGCGAGACGCAGGCCCTCATCTACAATCCGCGCACCGGCAAGGTCATCGGCATCAACGCCCTGGGCGTGGCTCCCTCCGGCGCCACCGTGGACTTCTTCAAGAGCCAGGGCATGCAGTACCCGCCCGAGTTCGGCCCCCTCGCCGCCGTGACTCCCGGGACGCCCGGCGGCTTGATGACGATGCTCGCCGAGTACGGGAAGCTCTCGCTGGCCGACGTGCTCGCCCCCGCCATCCAGATGGCCGAGGAGGGCTATCCCATCGAGGCCCAGGCGGCCAACGCCATCGAGAAGAACAAGAAGCGCATCAAGGAGTGGCGCTACTCCCGCCAGGTGCTGCTGCCGCACGCGGGGGAGGCCCGCGAGGCCCCTCGGCCCGGCGAGGTGTTCCGTCAGCCGGACCTCGCGGCCACGTTGAAGAAGCTCGTGGCGGCGGAGAAGGCGGCGCTCGCTCGGGGGAAGAGCCGCAAGGAGGCCATCCAGGCCGCCTATGACCGGTTCTACAAGGGCGACATCGCCCAAGAGTTGGTGCGCGGCGTGCGCGAGGAGGGCGGGCTCTTCACGCTGGAGGACCTGGCGCGCTGGAAGGTCCGCATCGAAGAGCCGGTGAAGACGAGCTACAAGGGCATCGACGTCTACAAGCTCACCACGTGGGTGCAGGGCCCGGTGCTGCTCCAGGCGCTCAACATCCTGGAGAACGTCGACCTGAAGTCCATGGGCTACAACAGCGCCCGCTACATCCACGCGCTCTACCAGGCGATGAATCTCTCCTTCGCCGACCGCGACTTCTATTACGGCGACCCGTACTTCCCTCCCGCCGAGCCCATCCGCGGCCTGCTCTCCAAGGAGTACGCGAAGGAGCGCGCGAAGCGTATCAACTGGGAGAAGAACGACCCATCCGTGGGCCCCGGCGACCCGTACCCCTTTCAGGGCGAGTCCAATCCCTTCCAGGCCCAACTGGAGCAGTGGAACCGCCAGACGCCCGAGAAGAAGGTGGCCGACGACGCGCAGGCCCTGCGCGACTTCGAGCGGACCTTCTACGCGGGCACCACCTCCGTGCAGGCCGCGGACGCTGAGGGCTGGGTGGTCTCCATCACTCCCAGTGGTGGGTGGATTCCGGCCGTCATCGCTGGGCGTACGGGCGTCGGGCTGAGCCAGCGCATGCAGAGCTTCGTGCTGGACCCGGCCGAGGGTCCCTTCAACGTGCTCGAGCCCGGCAAGCGCCCTCGCGCGACGCTCACCCCGAGCCTCGCGCTCAAGGACGGCAAGCCCTTCCTCTCCTTCGCCGTGCAGGGTGGGGACAGCCAGGACCAGAACCTGCTGCAGTTCTTCCTCAACGTGGTGGAGTTCGGGATGAACGTGCAGGAGGCCACCGAGGCGGCCAACATCAACAGCTTCCAGATGCGCGCCTCGTTTGGCAAGCACGAGTCCAAGCCCGGCAAGGTGCTGCTCAGCGAGCAGATGCCCCCCTGGGTCCGCTCCGAGCTCAAGCGCATGGGCTATGAGCTCACCTACGAGGAGCGCACCTCCGGCCCCATCAACGCCATTGCCTTCGACCGCGAGCACGGCACCTTCTGGGGCGGCTCCAGCCACCACGGCGAGGACTACGGCATCGCCTGGTAGTGGCCCGGGCATCCCCGGCTTGTGGAGAGGCGTCCGAGTGTCCGAGACTCGGGGCGTCCATGCCCGCAAGTGACGAACGCCGTCTGCAGGCCCTTATCCTCGCGCCTGTCCGGCGCGTGCAGCGGCGCCTCAATGCCGTCCGCTGGGTCGAGGCAGGTGTTGCCCCCGTGTGGGCCGCGGCTACCGGGTGCGTGCTCATCCGGCTGTTGCCGACAGACATCGCCCCCTGGGTGCTCCCGTTGCCGCTGCTCGCCGCGGGGGCCTGGTGGTTCGTCCGGGCCGGTGCCCGGAGCGTGTCCCTGATGCATGCGGCGGTGCTGGCGGACCGCTCGGCCGGCGCGGGTGGCCTGCTGCTCACCCGGCTGGAGCGCTCCGTGGGGGAGTGGGAGCTCTCCGCCAACCAATACGCTCGTGCCGTGACGCCACCTCCGGTGCAGTGGAAACGCCCGGTGGGGGCGCTGCTCGCGGCGCTCGCCTTCCTCGTGGCGGGCTTCCTTCTGCCGCTGCCCGCACGACAGGTGCGCCCCGCCAACGCGGCCGCCGCGACGAAGGTGGCCGCCGTGCAGGCCAAGGCCGAGGCGCTCGCCCGTGAGGAGCCGCTGGGCTCTCCCCTGGAAGAGGAGCTGCGTCGGCTGTCTGAGGAGGTGGCCGAGGGCCGCTTCGACGCCGCCGATTGGGAGGCCGCTGACAGCCTGGAGAAGTCGCTCGAGGCCCGCGCCGCGAAGGCCGCCGCCGAGCTGGCCTCGGCGTCCGAGGCCGCGCGGGAGCTGGAGGAGTCGCTGGACGCCGCCGCGGGAGCCGAGGCCGCGGCACGGGAGCGCGAGGAGCTCGAGCGCGCGCTGATGGCGCTGGGTCACGACAACGCCACCTCTCAGTCCCAGCAAGGCCAGGACGGCGACAACCCGTCGGGCACCGGAAGTGGTGGCGCGGGCGCGGGGGACGGCGGCACCGGCTCTGGACAGGCGAAGCAAGGTGGCTCCGGCCGGAGTGGCTCGCGCTCTCGTGACGAGGTGGCCCAGCTGCGCGAGACGCTCGAGCGACGCCAGCGGGAGCTGGAGCAGCGCTTCGGCCAGGGCGCCGGACGCAACGGCTCGCGCAATGGCCAGGGACAGGGTCAGCAGGGGGGCCATGCGAGCCGTCGGGTGGGGAAGGGCGCAGGAGTCGGACGCGGAGGGGAGAGTCAGCCGCTCGTCTTTGGCGACAAAGCGGAGATGGACCCGGAGCGGCTCGCCTTCAAACCATTGCCCGAGGGCCAGGGCGGCGAGGCGCAGGGGCTCTGGGGCCTGAAGTCCGCGGAGCCGGACGCGCGCGAAGGCGGTGGAGGTGGCGGCGGGCAGGGGACGAGCGCCCAGGGCGACGCGGAGGCGGGACATTCGTCGGGGCCGCTGCTGCCCCGCAACCGGGAGCTGGTGAAGCGGTATTTCGGGGGGGAACCCTAGGAGAGGAGTCGGCTGTGTCGGAACTGTTGAGCCCCGCCGAGGTACAGGGGGCGGCGGAGAAGGTGGCTCAGCTCCAGAAGGGGCTGAATCAGGTGCTGCTCGACCAGACGCAGGTGGTGGAGCAGGTGGCGGCGGCGGTGCTCGCGCGAGGCCACGTGCTGCTCGAGGGCCTGCCGGGTCTCGGCAAGACGGAGTTGTGCAAGGCGCTCGCGCGGTTGCTCGGGCTGCCCTTCCGCCGCATCCAATTCACCCCGGACCTGCTGCCTGGCGACATCACTGGCACCTACGTCCTCGAGGGCGAGGGCCGCCGCGACTTCACCTTCCGTGAGGGGCCCCTCTTCGCCAACGTGGTGCTCGCGGATGAAATCAATCGCTCCAGCCCCAAGACGCAGGCCGCGCTGCTGGAGGCCATGCAGGAGCGCAGCGTCACGGTGCTCGGCCAGACGCGCCCGCTGCCCGAGCCCTTCTTCGTGCTCGCCACCCAGAACCCCATCGAGCTGGAGGGCACCTACCCTCTGCCCGAGGCGCAGCTCGACCGCTTCCTCTTCCGCGTCCAGGTGCCGCCCGTGGGCGCGAAGACGCTCACCACCCTGCTCACCACGCGCGTGCGCGGCACTCCGCCCGTGCTGCCGCCCGCCACGGACGCCGAGGGGCTCGCCTCCCTCTTCGCCGCGGTGGACCGGGTGCACCTGCCCGTGCCGGTGGCGGACTTCATCGGCCGCCTGGTGGAAGCGAGTGATCCGCGCAGCCCAGGCGCGCCGGAGTCGGTGCGCCGCTTCGTGCGTTACGGGGCCAGCCCTCGCGCGGCACTGGCACTGGCCTCCGCTGGACGTGCGCTCGCGCTGATGCGGGGCAAGCCCAACGTGGGCTTCGACGAGGTGGTGGCCGCGGCCCCCGCCGTCCTCAACCACCGGCTGGTGCTCGCCTATGAGGCCTCGCTCGAGAAGGTGGGCGCGATGGACGTGGTGCGCGCCCTGCTCCAGGCCGTCCCCGAGGTGCCCCGTGCGTGAGCGCCTCACCCCCGTGCTCCTCGCGCTCCTCCTGCTCGCGGCGAGTCCCGCGCGGGCGGAAGCCCCGCTCCCCCCGCCTCCCGCGCCCGCCCAGGAGGTGGCTCCGTCGGAGGCGCCCGCGGCGGAGGCGGAGCTCGAGGAGACCGAGGCGGACAGCGAAGCGCGCACCGAGCTCGACGAGGAGAAGAAGGCCCCCGGTTACCTGGAGTTGCAGAGTCAGGCGGAGAACGTGACCGAGGGAGACCTGCGTGTCTCCGTGACCACCACCGTGCTGCGCCCCTTGCGTGACTACGCGCCGTTTGAGGTGGTGCTCCACAACCTGGGCTCCACGCCTCGCGTCGCGCGCATTGAGGCCGAGTCCGCCGGGAGGAGCCGCGGCGACATCGTCTCGCGGCAGGTGGAGGTGGGCGCCCACCAGCGGCTCTCCGTCTGGCTGCCCGTTCCGGTCGCCGCTCGCGGCGGCATCATTCGCGTGCACAGTCCGGGGCTCTCCTTGCGCGCCTTCTCCTTCTACATGGCGGAGACCGATGGGACTCCGGTGTTGGTGTTGGGTTCGGAGCGAGCCTTCCAGTCCGGCACCCGTCTCCCCCGCTTGGAGAAGGAGGCGCAGTTGGTGGCCCGATTCATCGAGCCAGAGACCGCGCCTCGCGAGCTCGCTTTGTACGTGGGCTACCCCCTGGTGGTGGTTGCCGGGGACGTCACCTCTCTCCCGGCGGATACCTGGAGCGCGCTCGAGGCCTATGCCTCCACCGGTGGCTTCCTGGTCCTCCTCCACCCGCCGCGAGACGTGGGCATGCGCTTGCCGCTGCTCGCCAGCACCACCTCGGGCGGCGTGCACCCCTATGGTTTTGGCCAGGTACGGCTGTGCGGCGCGGCGGATGCGTGCGGCTCCGCGTTGTTCTCCGATGCGGAAGCCAGGAGCAGTCCGACCCAGGACAAGTATTCCGGTGGCCACCCCACCCAGGGCATTGTCCTCCCCGCTACGCCGGCGCCGAGCTGGCAGCGCAGCACCTCGATGCTGGCCGGTGGCGAGCAGCCGCTGCTCCCTGGAGTTCAAGCGCCCGTGGGCCGCTTCCTCTTCCTCATCACCCTCTTCGTCCTGGCGGTGGGGCCTGGGGGGCTCGCCCTCGCCCGGCGCAAGGGGCCGGTGGCGCTGCTCATCGCCGTGCCCTCCGTGGCGTTCGTCACGTGTCTGTCCCTCGTCGCCTGGTCGGTGATCGTGGAAGGCTTCTCCCTCCATGCCTCCCGCTACAGCCTCACCTGGCTGGATAGAGACCGGGATCGGGCTGTGATGGTGGGCCTGGGGAGCTACTACGCCAACCTGGAGCCGGAGGGCTTCCGTATGCCCGCCCTGGCCGCGCTCATGGGGCCGGACGTGGCCTGGGAGTCACAAGTCGTGGAGGCGGACTGGACGAACGGCATGGCGGTGACGGGTGGCTTCCTGCCCTCGCGCACCTATCGGGAGTGGGGTGAGCTGGCGGTGCTTCCCTCGCGGGCCCGGCTCACCGTGCGGCGCGAGGGCCAGGAGCTGCGGGTACAGAACGCACTCGGTGCGCCGCTCGCGGAGGGGTACGTGCAGCTCGACGGCAAGGTGTGGTTGCTGCCGGCGCTCGCCGATGGCGCGGAGGGGGTGCTCACTCCCGGGCCCGATTCCGCCTCTCGGAAGACGGCCCTGCAGCTCTCGCTCTTCTCCTCGCATGTGCAGAGCCGCTTCAAGAACGTGCCCTGGTCCGAGCTCGACAAGCCGCTGCCAGAGGGCGGTTTCCTCGCGAGGCTGGAGGGTTCGGGCTCGATGCCCACGGCGGTGCTCCCGATGGAGCTGCACGAGGGCCTTCATCTCATGAAGGGAAGGGTGGACGGACCATGAGCTTGTTGGAGGTGAAGGGGCTGCGGCGCGACTACGGCGCTCTGCGCGCGGTGGACGGCGTGTCCTTCGAGCTGGAGGCGGGCACCATCCTGGGCTTCATCGGGCCCAACGGCGCCGGCAAGAGCACCACCATGCGCATCATCGCCACCCTGGACTCGCCCACAGAGGGGCAGGTGATGCTGGACGGGCACTCGCTCGTGGACGCCCCGGACAAGGCCCGGCCGCTCATCGGCTACATGCCGGACCGCTATGGCACCTACGACGATGTCACCGTGCTCGAGTTCCTCGACTTCTTCGCGCGCGCCTATGGCCTCCAGGGCCAGGCCCGGGCAAAGCGCGTGGCTTCGGTCATGGAGTTCACCGGGCTGCTCCCACTCCAGGACAAGCTCACCAGCGCGCTCTCCAAGGGCATGAAGCAGCGCGTGGCGCTCGGGCGCACGCTGCTGCACGATCCGAAGCTGCTCATCCTCGACGAGCCAGCGGACGGTCTGGACCCGCGTGCCCGGATTGAGTTGCGCGAGCTGCTGCGCGCGCTCGCGGACCAGGGCAAGGCGGTGCTCATCTCCAGCCACATCCTCACCGAGCTGGCCGAAATCTGTGACACCTGCGCCATCATCGAGCAGGGCCGGCTGTTGGCCACGGGCAAGGTGGCGGACCTGCTCGCCCAGGCTGCTGGCGCGTCGGTGGTGGAGTTGATGGTGCGCCTCTTCCCGGGCGAGGAGGGAGAGGCGGTGTGGGCCCGTGCCGAGCGGCTGTTGTTGGAGCAGCCCCAGGTGAAGCAGGTGGTGCGCGAGGGTGAAGCGTTGCGTGTCCGGCTGGAGCCCGAGGGGGGAACTGCCTCCGGCAACTGGGTGGACGCAGTGGCGGCGCGGCTGCTGGCGGTGCTGGTGGGGGCGGGCGTGCCCGTATGCGCCTTCAGCCACCGCGAGCGCAACCTGGAGGATGCCTTCATGCAGGTGACGAAGGGGAGGGTGGCGTGAGCGCGACGGTGACGGAGACCGCGGGCACCGCTCCGCGCGAGGAGGCCCGGCCCGGGTTGTTGGAGCGGCTGGGAGACAGGCTCAACCCGCTCGTGGTGAAGGAGGTTCGCCAGGGCATCCGCTCCCGCGTCTTCTGGGTGAGCTTCGGGTTGATGCTGCTGGCCTGCTTCGTCCTCTCGATGGTGGCCTATGCCACCTCTCGGGACTCGGGCCTGAAGCCCCAGGGACATGGCTTCTTCTTCGCTTACTTCGTCTGCCTGGGCGTGGTGCACTTCTTCATCATCCCCTACAGCGCCTACCGCTCCCTGGCCCGCGAGCGCGAGGACGAGACGTGGGTGCTCCTCCTCCTCACCGGCCTGGGGCCCCGGCGGATTCTTCGCGGCAAGGTGTTCTCCTTCCTGGTGCAGGCCGGGCTCTACGCCTCCGCCGTGGGGCCCTTCCTGCTCTTCAGCTACTACCTCAACGGCATCGACCTGCCGACCATCCTCATGGTGCTCGGGCTGGGAGCCTCCTGGCTCGTCTTCCTCACCGTGGCGGCGGTGGGCGCGGCCACGCTCGCCGACACACGCATGGGACGTGCCCTGGTGCACCTCGTCCTGCTGGGCCTGCTGGGCCTGTCGCTGGTGTACGCGCTGGTGGCGGCCTACGTCCTCGGCGAGCAGGGCTACCGTGCCCTCACCAGCGACGACGACTTCATCACCTTCGTCGGTTTCTGCCTGTGGCTCATGCTCACCTATGGGTGGCTGCTCTTCGAGACGGCCGCCGCCCGGCTGTCGCTGTCCACGGAGAACTACTCCCGGGGCCCACGGCTGGCGTTTGCCCTCCAGATGCTGCTCACCGGACTCATCCTGGTGGGGATGTGGACAGTGAATGATCCCTCCACGAAGGATGTCATGCCGGTGAGCATCCTGGGGTTCCTGTGCCTGGTCTTCACCGGCATCTTCGTGGCCTCGGACGTGGATGGTCAGGCCCGCGCGCTGCGCGCCGACACGCGGCCCTGGTCGCTCCTTCGCCCGGGCGCGGTGCGAGGGTTTCGTTTCGTCGTGCTGCTGCTGCTCTTCTGGGCGGGCCTGTGCATCGCGCTCTTCTTCCTGTCGAATACCCGCCACAACTCCGACGCCCTCCGGCTCGCGGTGTTCGTCGCGCCGGCCTATGCGCTCCTCTACCTCTCGCTGCCGCTGCTGGTGGGGCGCCTGCCGCGCTCGGACCGGCTCGCCTCCCCGGCGCTGGTGCGTGTCCTCTTCTTCGTGCTGGTGGGATTGGCCGGAGCGCTGCCTCCGTTGCTGGCCGTTCTCTTCGGCCAGAAGGCGGATGAGCCTCTCTTCAACCTGCTCAACCCCTTCATCGGCTTGGATAACTTCAGCGATTACGACTACTCGACGGACGAGCCGAAGATGACCCTGGGGATGCTCGCCTGTGTGTGGTTGGTGGCCGTGCTCACCGCCTTCGCCGCGGACCGGGCCCTCGTCGAGCGCGAGCGCCGGGCCCACGCTTCATGAGCGCTCCCCTGGACTTCGACGAGGCGGAGGTGGCCCGGCTGGCCCCGAGCCTCGCCCTGGCTCTGCCTCGCACACCGCAGCGGGGCCGGACGGGCGAGGTGCGCGCGGCCTCGGCCGGAGCCTCGCTGGAGCTGCACGACTTCCGCACCTACCAGCCGGGAGATGACCTGCGGCAGATGGACTGGAACGCGGTGGCGCGCACCGGCGAGCTGATTCTGCGCGTGCGCCAGGACGAGGTATCCCCACGCCTGGAGGTGTTGCTGGACGGCTCGCGCAGCATGGCGCTGTCACCGCGCAAGGCCGGGTGCGCGCGCGAGCTGGCGCTGCTGGCCGCGGAGGTGGGTGCGCAGCAGGGCCTCAGCCCCACGTTGCTGGTGGGCGGCTCGCGCCCGGAGCGAGTGCAGGGCCTGGTGTGCCGCTCCGCCCTGCGTGCTGTCTCCTTTGATGCGAAGGATGACCTGTACGCGGCCCTCGGACGCCTGCCGCCGCTGCGCCCGTGCGGCCTGCGCGTGGTGGTGAGTGACTTCCTCTTCGAAGCCCCGCTGCCGGCGCTCGTGTCGCGGCTGGCGCAGGGGGCTTCGGCCCTCTTCCTGGTGCAGGTGTTGGACGCGGAGGACCTCGAGCCCACGGGCGGCGAGGGGGCGCGGCTGGTGGACGCGGAGAGCGGCGCGGCGCTGGAGGAGCTCCTCACCGAGGACGTGTTGGCCGCGTACACGCGACGCTTTGCCGAGCACCAGAAGTCCCTCTCGGCCGCGGCGGCCAGGGCTCGTGCCGCCCACCTGGTGGCCCCCGCGTCCCAGGCCCTGTGCGCGCTGGTGGGAGGCCCGCTGCGGCCCCTCTTCCTCCCGGCGGGGGTGGCATGAGCTTCGGCTTTCCCTGGGGCTGCGCGGCTTAGAAGGGACCGCTTCCGTCCAACTCCCGGCGGAGGATCTGCCCGTACACATTGATGGCGTAGGTGGCCCCGGCATCGAGCATTCCCAGGGTTCTCCCGCAGTTCTCGGGCTTGAAATCAATCCGGACGAAGATGATGTCACCCTGGCGCACGGCCTTGTATTGGTGTGAGACCTGTTTGTCCTCGCACGGGAGGCCCGTGGGGTCCACGCTCAAGAAGTCATCGGCGGCGATTCGAATGGCTTGGAGCGTGTAGCCATCGAGGTTCGTATCGAGCGATAGCTTGGAGTCGAACTCCGGGAGCTGAACGCTCATGTCCTGGTACCTGGGTTGCTCTCTCTTCCCGATACACTCACAGCCCAGTAGCGAACCGAGGGTCCGACAGGGTCCATGGACACAACCGGTGGAGGCCAGGCAAGACACCAGCAGCAGGAGCTTCAACTTCATGGCAGCCTCTCCACGTCGAAGTCCGAGGCGTTCTTCCAGGTGACCTTGCCGTAGTGCTTCTTCTTCCACTCCCCGTTCTCGTCCGTGGTCCATTTCAGGATCTCACCCGTCACGGGCATGTAGAGAAAGAAGCCAGCACAGGTGGGTCTATCCTGGTCGGTTCTCGCGAAGTACGCCACGATGCCAAGGGGCACCTCGCGCTCGTGGGTCTTGACCACGAACCCGTGAATCGAGCCCTGATTCACGATGAACCGGATGTCATCACGTGAGGGTTCATTGCCCACCGGATGATTGTGGACCACGAACACGTAACCCAGGCTGTCATCCGCATAGCGGGAGTCCCGGACGAAGGAGGGAAGATCGCACTGCCTCCTCCGGGGATCATCCTGGAAGGGACGGGTCGTGAGCATGCTCATCTCATACAGGCCGTCCGGTGTGTAATAGATCCAGGCGCAGTACTCCTTGGAGAGCCTCCAGCGCAGCTCGAAGTTGAAATCGCTCGGGTGGGAGGCCACCGCATGGGGCAAGGAGAGGATTTTCGGACATGCCGCCAGCAGCGCATCCGAGTAGGTCTGGAACGAGCCGAGGTTGGGCATCGGGCCTGGAATATGGGTGAGGGTTTCACCAGGTCGGCGCTCGACCACTCCTGGAATCGGTCTGGCTCCGCATCCCAGGGCGAGGAGCAGCGTCATCGTCAAGAGAGGTCGCACCTGGCACCTGCTTGAGACCCGAGCAGATGCTCCGAGTCGGAAGATATCGATACACCGAGCCTAATGGATCGCTTCATGCCCCGGCAACGGACTGGCAATCCTCCGTATACTCGCCGAGAGGACGCCTGCATGCGCGAGACAACAAGGAAGTGGGGGCGAATCATCGTCCCCGTCCCGGCGGGGGTTGCATGAGCTTCGGTTTCCCCTGGGGACTGCTGGCGCTGGGCGCGCTCGTGCCGCTGGTGGCGGCGTACTTCCTGCGGCGCAAGCAGAAGCCGGTGGTGGTGAGCGCCCTCTTCCTCTGGCGCACGCCCCGTCCCCGCGCTGAGGCTGGCCCGCGCTTCGAGCGCTTCACCCGCGAGGCCTCGCTGCTGCTGGAGGTGCTGGCGGTGGTGGCCGCGGCCCTCTTCCTCGCGGACGTGCGCCTGGGCGAGGACGCCCGGACGCGGCACCTGGTGCTGGTGGTGGATGGCAGCCTCTCGATGTCCGCGCGGGGCCCGGATGGACGCTCCGTGCTGGAGAAGGTGCGAGCGGAGGCAGCCCGGCGCGTGGAAGAGGAGAAGGCCACGCGCGTGACGGTGCTGGTCAGCGGCACGGTGCCGCGCGTGCTGGCGGGGCCAGAGGCGGAGCCCTCGAGTGCCCTGGCTTCGCTGGAGTCCTTCCGCGCGCTGGGGGCGGACCACGACGTGGCGCCCACCTTGCTGTGGGCTCAGGAACTGGCGGGCCCAGGCAAGCGCGTGCACTTCTTCACCGATGCCTCGCCTTCGGAAGGACAGGCCGTGCCCCCAGCGGTGCGGTGGACAGCCCTGGGCATGCCTCGGGACAACGTGGCGCTGCTGTCCGCGTGGCGCCGAGACGAGGGCACCACGGCCACGGTGACGCTGCGGGTAGCGCGCTTCGGCGCGGGGCCCGAGGAGACGGAGGTGCGCGCGGTGGCGCGGCCGGGCCCGGGTGCGAAGGAAGGCACCGAGCGGCGCGAGCGGGTGCGGCTGCCCGAGGAGGGCGCGGCCACGCTGCGCTTCACCTTCGAGAACGCGGGCGACGTGGAGGTGTCCTTGCCCCCAGACGCGCTGCCCGAGGACGGCGAGGCCCGCCTCCCGCCCGCCCCGGAGCGCCGGGTGCGCGTGGCGCTGGCCGAGGGACTGGATGCGCAGGCGCGCTCGGCGCTGGAGCGCTTCCTCTCGGTGGCACCTGGGCTGGAGCTGGGGCCCGGCGAGGGGGCGCTCCTCGTGGGCCCTCGGGGCTCGGACGCGCGGGTGACGGTGGGCGCGGGCGGCACTGTACGCACCTTCGTGGGTCCCTTCTTCGCGGAGAAGGGCCACCCGCTGCTGGATGACGTGCAGCTTGGCGGCGTGCGCTGGGCGGCTGGCGGCGAGGCTCCCCCGGGCCGGCCCCTCATGACGGCGGGGGACGTGGTGCTCCTCTCCGAGGAGGAGGGCCGCCTGCACCTCAACGTGGACCTCTCGCGCTCCAACGTCCAGCGCACGCCCGCGTGGCCGGTGCTGCTGGGCAACCTGCTGCGTGAGGTGCGACGCTCGCAGGAGGGCTTCCCCCGGCGACAGCTCTCGCTCGGTGAGCCTCTGTCCGTGGTGACGCGCTCGGGGGCGCGCTACACGCTGGAGGGCCCCGAAGGAGAACGTCCCCTCTTCGGCGCGGGCTCTCTGAGCCTGCCGCCTCCCGCGGTGCCGGGCCGCTACACGCTCGAGCGGGACGGCGAACCGGTGGACGCGGTGGTGGTGCTGCCGTTGGATGCTCGCGAGTCGGACCTGCGCAGTCGCGGTGAGGGCGACAGGCCCGCTCAGGCTGGAGCCAGTGACGACGAAGGGGGCGCCCCTTCCGGCCGGGCTCGCTGGCCCTTGCTCGTGTTGCTGGCGGCGCTGCTGGCGGACTTCCACCTCACTCGGCGCACGGAGGTGAAGTGAGCTTCCCCAGGAAGCCCCACCCCGCCCTGGGACTTCTTCAACGAAGCCATCCCACGTAGGCGTGGACATGCTCACTTGTTCCCCAGTGCTGGAATCCTCCTAGCGCTGTGCCCTGGCGCTGCAATTCCTTCCAGGAGGCGTCTTCCAGGAGGAGCCCGGAAGGAACGAGGTAGAGCTTCTCCTGCCAACCCCGCGCGCCAATGGGGGAGGGCTTGGGATTCTCCTGAATCGCCAGACCCACCAGCGCCTGGGTGTCGTCCGGGGAGAATGCGAGCACGTGGATGTGGTCTGCCTCCGCGCGTACCAGCACGACCTGCTGTGTGGCGATGTCGACCCGGTACATCTTTCTCGGACGCAAGGCGTCATGGCACTGGCCTTCCGCCGGGTATCTGCAATCCAGGGCGGTGAACACCCCCCCCGGGGCCCGGTGGAACCAGTGAAGGAAGCCCGGCTTCGGCGGAGCCAATTGCAGCGCGGGGGAAAGACCGGTGCCGGTGATACGGAAGAGGCCGGGAGGAGTTGGGTTGGGAGGTGGTTGCGGGGGCAGATAGACGAAGGCGCCATCAGGCGAGGGCGCCGGCCCCGATGCGCTCGTGCTCCTGGCTTTTCCTCCCACCACTGGGAGCACCCGGAGGAACTGTCAGGCGACAGGAATTTTTGACCCCCTTACGTCACTAAAACTGACCCCCTCCCAGGGCCCGGTGCTCTACGTCGAGATGCTACGTCGTTCTGCGTCCTGCGTCCGCCGGAGCTCGCCCTCGCTGCTTCTTGAGCGAGGGCGAGCGGAGGCGACCGCCGAGGCTCAGCGCTCGGGTTCAGCCGCGCTGCTGGTGGCCTGCGGCACGCCCCGGCTCAGCAGTCCGGCCTTCTTCTTCTGCCGCAGCCGGTAGCTGTCGCCCTGGATGAGCAGCGTGTGGCTGTGGTGCAGCAGCCGGTCGAGGATGGCCGCGGCCAGCACGTCATCGCCGAAGACGCCGCCCCACTGCCCCACCATCTGATTGGTTGTGAGAAGCATGCTGCCCTTCTCGTAGCGACGCGCCACCAGCTGGAAGAAGAGATGGGCGCTGCGCTTCTCGAAGGGCAGGTAGCCCAGCTCGTCCACCACCAGCAGCTTCGGCTTGGCGAAGTAGTTGAGCTTGTCCTTGAGGATGCCTTCACTCTCGGCCTTGGCCAGCGCCGCCAGCAGCGCCGTGGCGCTGGTGAAGAGCACGGAGTGCCCGGTCTCCACCGCCGCGCGGCCCAGTCCAATCGCCAGGTGCGTCTTGCCCACGCCCGGCGGACCGAAGAGCAGGACGTTCTCGGCCTGGGCGATGAATCGCCCCGTGGCCAGCTCCCGCACCAGCTTCTGGTCCACCGAGGGCTGTGCCTTGAAGTCGAAGTCCTCCAGCGTCTTCACCGCCGGGAAGTGCGCGATTGTTATCCCCATGCTCACGCGCTTGCGCTGCTTGGCCCCCATCTCCTCGCGCAGCAGCGCGTCCAGGAAGTCCAGGTACGTGGGCTCGCCCCGCGCGGCCTCCGCCAGCAGCGCGTCCAGCCGCTCAGCCAGGTGTCCCAGACGCAGCCGCTCCAGGTGCTCGAGCACGCGCGCGTGTACCAGCTCGTGGCTCATGCGGCACCTCGCTTCGCGCCCTGCTCCACCACGGCGGCGTAGTCCTCCAGCGAGCGCCCGAGCACGGCCAGCTTGGAGCCGTCCCCGGCGGGCTCCACCGCGCGTGCTCGCCACAGCCCTTCCCAGTGTGCTGGGTCGACGACTCGCCCGTGCGGCTCCTTGCCACGTGCGTGCGTGGCCACCAGCTTGCCCGCGTGGAAGATGCGCACCTCGGCCTCCCCCACCTGCACCTCGACGCTCTCGCGCACCAGCCGGTGCGGCACGCTGTAGCGCACCGTGTCCACGTCCACCAGCGCGTCGTTGGCCACCTTGCGCTTGAGCCGCTGCTGCCGTCGCGGCAGCGCACGCGAGGGCAGCGGGCGCAGCGCGCTCTTCTCCTCACGCTCGAATCTGTCCAGGGGGCGCTCGTGCGTAGTGCCGTGCTCGCGCGCATCCGCCTCGGCCATCCACTCCACCAGGTGCTTCTCCAGCGCGGCGAAGGACTCGAAGTCCCTGCCCGCCAGCGCGTTGCGTTTGACGTACTTGACGCCCGACTCCGTCTTGCCCTTGGTGCGCGCGCGGTACGGCCCGCACGCCTTGGGCGTGACGTCCCAGTCCTTGCAGAACTCCACCCAGGCCGGGTGGAAGCGCACGGTGCCGGCCTGCCTGTCGTGCTCGTCCACCAGTGGCCGGGCATTGTCTCCGAGCACCTCCAGCGGCACTCCTCCGAAGTGCACGAAGGCCGCCGCCACGCCCTCGCGCCAGTCGTCTCCACGTTGATTGAGGAAGGCGCGCACGAACAGCCGGCGCGAGAAGCTCAGCACTGCCACCAGCAGGAACACCTTCACCAGCTGCCCGCCCAGCCGCACCTTCTTCTCGCCGAAGTCCACCTGCATCTGCTGCCCCGGCTTCGTCTCGAAGCGCACCGTGGCCACCTGCGCCGCGTGCACCTGCCGCCGTCTCTCTTCCACCGCTCGTTGCACGGTGCGCACGCTGGCCTCCACGCCCTCTTGCGCCAGCAGCGCCTTGACGACGACGGCATTGCCCTCCGCCGCTCCACTCCACAGTTCCACCGCTCGCTGCTGCTCTTGCCCGGTGAGCCGCCGCGCCTTGGGCCGCACCTGCTTGTCAGCCGCGCTCCCCTCGCGCAGGTAGCGCCGCACCGTATTGCGTGCCACGCCCACCTCGCGCGCTATCCGCTTGTGGCCCCAGCCCGCCTCCGCCAGCACGCGGATGCGTCGCACCACTTCCTGCTCGACCATCGGCACCTCCGCCGCGCGGGGTGCCACAACTGCTGCCGTCTCTCCTATCGAGGTTACCTCCCTGGTGTGGAGGCCCCGGGATGGGGGTCAGTTTTAGTGTCGCGAGGGGGTCAATTTTGCTGTCGCTCTACAGGAACTCCTGGAACTCCCCAGGTGCTCCTATTCGCAACCCACAGCGGCTGAACAGCAGCAACTCCTCCCGCTCGGATGCCCAGCTCAGGAGCTCCGTATAGCCGAGCTCCTGTTCGAGCAAGATGGGCGTCACCTTGCCCGATTCCACCTCCACCTTGTGGATGGACACCCTGGGGCAGACTTCGCGGCCTGGGGGAGGGGTGAAGTGCTCGCGCAGGAAGGCGAGGTATCTGCCATCCGGAGACCAGACGAACGAGCCTGTTCGGACGGTGCCTTTCGGGCCCGGTGACGTGCCGGGGACCTCCAACAGCTTGCGGCGTTCCTTTCCATCCGAGCTCACGAGCCAGAGCGAATCCCACGCGCCGGTGAGGGTCTGCCCGTCATCCCCTCCCCGTGCCCCCATGCGGGGTCCCCGTTCGACATAGGCAACGCTCTTTCCATCCGGGGAGATCTCCGCGCCATTCATCGGCGCGGGTTGGAGGAGGGGCTCGAGGACCACGACTCGTCCGGTGGAGGTCAGCCTCCGGTGGTGCCTCCCATCGAGCGATTGCACCCAGAGATCGGTACGTCCGGTGCCTCCGCTCTTGAAATACAGCAGCCCACCGCGGGCCCGCTCCGCTCGGGAAGGTCCGGCTCCCGCGGGCAGGCCCCAGGCACAGAGCAGGATGACGAGCAGAGAGGCCATGAACCCTTCGCGAAACAGAATGGTGATGTGCCTGTGAATGCTGGAGCTGAATGTTCTCACGCCTATCACCATGACTGGCAACTATCAGCTCGTCGCGCAGAACGGCACGTTCAATGGGAGCTCCCTGACCTCCCTTGCTGGCTTTCCCTCCATCAGCGCGGATGGCTCGCGTGTGGCCTTCGTGGGTGATCAACAATCCCCCTGGACAACTGTCCCTTCGCGGCGAATCCGTCCCAGCTGGACGAGACCTCGCACTCAGCTACAGTCGAATTCTACATGGGAAGTGGAATCATGTTGCAGTTGCCACTGCGACAAAGCTCATTGGGGATATTCCATATATCCGTGGAGTGGAGGTTTGTTTTGGATTCCGGCTTTGCTTAAGGAATGCTTAAGAAAGGCCTTCTACCTTCCTCGTGTTTCAACCCACGGGGGACACAATGATTGAAAATGATCACGATCACGACAAGGGCCTCGAGCACGATCTGAAGGTCCTGGCGCAGAGGACGGGCCGCAGACAAATCTTGCAGTTGATGGCTGGGGCCTCGCTCATGCCCTTGGTGGGCTGCGGGGTCGGCACGGAGGGCCTTGGTGGCGAGGGCCTCATCGCCGAGGACGGGCTGGCGAGCTGTGCGGT
Organism: Archangium minus; assembly: GCF_044360475.1. NCBI lineage: Bacteria > Pseudomonadati > Myxococcota > Myxococcia > Myxococcales > Archangiaceae > Archangium > Archangium minus. The sequence goes on along the minus strand of NZ_CP043494.1, from coordinate 11,304,267 downwards.
TATTCCGGAGGAGACCCAGGGGCCGTATCCGGGTGATGGGTCCAACGGACCCAACGCGCTCACGCTGTCGGGCATCGTGCGCAGTGACATCCGCACCAGCATCGCCGGTGCGACCGGTACCGCGGCGGGCATCGTGCTCACGCTCAAGCTCACCCTGGTCAACACCAGGCAGAGCTGCGCTCCCCTGTCGGGCTACGCCATCTACCTCTGGCAGTGTGACCGTGACGGCAAGTACTCGATGTATAACATTCCCAACCAGAACTATCTGAGAGGCGTACAGGCAACGGGCAGCGACGGGACGGTGACCTTCACGACCATCTTCCCGGGTTGCTATGCCGGCCGGGTGCCGCATCTGCACTTCGAGATCTATCCCAGCCTCGCGAAGGCCACGTCCGCCAGCAACAAGCTCAAGACCTCGCAGCTCGCCTTCCCGTTGGATGTCTGCAAGACGGTGTACTCCTCCACGGGGTACAGCGTGAGCCAGACCAACCTGTCCAGGGTCAGCTTTGCCACGGACATGGTGTTCCGGGACGGGACGTCACTCCAGATGGCGAGCGTCACGGGCAGCAACACGGCGGGTTACCTCGCCACCCTGCCGGTGGGCATCTCGGTGTAGTGGGCGATCATTCAGCCAACTCCCTCTCCGCATGTTCCCGCGGAGAGGGAGGCGTGGCCACGGGGGGGCCTCGCAACTCAATACAACAGGGAGCGAACGGCGGTGGTGGCGTACACGGGCGCTCCATTGCCCAACTGGCCGTAGGTCGAGTCTCGGTTTCAACACTGGTTCCGGAAATCTACCTGCACGCCAAATCTCCAGCTCACGCGCCAGACGTCGCTCGGGCCGTGCGCAGAATCCGGGTGAGCTCGATCCGAGCCTGGGTCCGTGCCTCCCGCTCCTTCTCGTCCAGGCCCTGCTGCTCCAACCAGGCCGTCACCATGGCTACCGCCGCGGCCTTCGCCCGTGCCCAGGGCTCGGTTTCCGCATCCTGTTCACCCGTTGCCACGGCCGCCCATACCTCGCAGAGGTGGTTGGCTGCGTCCGCGAAGGCCGCAGCAGCGGGCTTGCGTGCCAGGATGAGCTCATTGCGGAGGTCCACGAGTCCGCCCGCGACGACGTGGGCCTGTCTGGGGGAGTCGGACCGGGCCCGGGCGAACAACGTGGGGACCGCCTCACTGCCCTCGACGCGGGAGGAGCAGAGCCGCAACCATTCCACGCACGTCTGGAAGGCGCGCTCCTCGGGAAAACTGGCCGTCAACCACCCCAGGAGGGGAGAGAGATGCTCGGCACGCCGCCAGGCGTCCTCGGCGGACTCGAAATGGATTCCCGCCTCGTGAAACATGGCGAGCAGGCGCGCACTGGGAGATTCGCTCATCGCGATTCCTTGGGAGAGACTCGACTTTCGGAGAAGAGCGGCTCACCACTCGAGGGTCTTCAACATGTGGCGCCCGTCGCGGAGCTTGCTCAGCTCGGCCTCGAGCAACTCCCGCGCTTCGGTGTCGCTCGCGGCGGTCTCGGCCCATTGCTTGCCGTTGATGAAGGTCGAGACCTCGCGTCCGGAGAGCTTCACCGAGAAGTACGACACCCCTCGCTTCTCGATGCGGTAGAACTCGCGCACGAGGGGTTTGGCGCCACGGCCCATCGGGGCCGGCTTGAAGCTGCTCCGGTAGCGAGCCTCGAATGCCTCGGCGGCCTGCTTCGCGGCTTCCGGGGAGTCGAAGGTTCGGGTCTCCTCGTGGATCCATCCATTGTTCCACCCCCGCGCCACGGTGACCTGGCGGCCCACCGCCTCGAGCGCGACGAACAGCCCGCCGTCACGGCGCAAGAGCACCTGCCGATGCGACGCGGTCTTGAATCCCCGGGTGAGTGCGCGGTCCTTCTCCGCGAGCTTCTTCAGTCCCTCGTAACCCTGGTCCTGGCGGCGGTCGGGCACGAGCTGCTCCCCGTCGTAGACGAGGAACCTGTTGGCGCCGTGGATGTGCGCCCAGACCTCGCTCGTTGCCTTGTCCCGGAAGAACTCGGCGAGCTCCGCCTCACCCGCCCTGGCCGCGAGCGTCTTGAGGGAGAGGGGCTTGCCTCCTGCCTTCGCGCGGGCGCTCGTCTCGCGCTCCCGCGCGATCTCCGCCTGCTCCTGGGCGTACGCCTTCAGCTTGGGGCGGAGTGCTCGGACCTGGCGATTGACCTCCTGTTCCAGCCAGGCGCCGAAGCTCGATGTTCGCGGCTTCTTCTTCCCGAGCTGCCGGGTGACAGGCAGGCCCTGGAGCGGCTCGTCGATGGAGAAAGGGTAGATGGGATGCTCGCCGTGCCCGAAGGTCACGCGCCCGTCCATGATGTATCCCTGGTGGCCCCAGCCCCCGTGGAACACGAGCGCGTGCTCGAGGCCATACTCGGCGAATTCGGGGGCCTCGGCGAGGGCGTCGAGCCCCGCGTCCTCGTTGAAGCTCGGGCCGATCTCGAGGACGCCCCAACCGCCGCCCGAGACGTTGCCGCAGTAGAACCCGTCGACATCCCCGAGCTCGTGGCTCACCACCCAGGTGAGTGTTCCGTAGCGCTGAAGGAAGTAGTCGAATGAGCTCCCCTTTCCCGGAGCGCGGCGGGGAGGGGGCTTGTTCCAGCGCCCGCTCCGGGCTTTGTGCATGCGCACGAAGAAGGCCCCTTCACCGATGCGCTTCGCCTCTGTCTTGAGGTGCTCGGGAGTGACCGCCTCGACGACGAGCTGCCCGGCGGGGAGCTCCTCGATGAAGGCACGTACCTTCGCAACCGCGCGGTCGACCGCCGCGTATTCGGGATTCGTTCGGGTCATTGGCATCAGAGTGTACCCACCTTGCAGTCCGGGAGCGCCCGTCGCAGCTTTTCTATCTCCTCTGGAGGAATGGGAGTCCAGTAGAGGTCCAGCGTCTTGAGGCTCTTCATCTGGAAGAGGCAGGCCGGGAGGGATTTCAGCTCCGTGGCCTGCAAGTCGAGGAACGTCAGTCGCTCGAGCTGACCCAGCTCCTCGGGGAGCGAGGTGAGCCCCGTGTTCTTCAGATTGAGCGATTCGAGGTTCTGGAGCTGGCCCACCTCTGGAGGCAGGGATTGCAACTCTCGATTGAAGGACAGATCGAGCTTCGTCAGCTTCCCGAGCAGTCCCAGCTCCTTGGGGAGCTGCTTGAGCCCCGTCGAGCCCAGCCACAATCTCTCCAGCTCCGCGAACTCCCCAATCAAGGCGGGCAGCTCTCCCAGTTTCCGCCCGTTCAGCGTGAGCTCCTTCTCCGTCCTGGGAAACGCGGCCAGCAGCTCCTCGGGGCCCTTCTTCTTGCTCGCCTTCACCGCGACGGGGAGGGATTCACCCTCCAACCCCAGCGGCTCTCCGAGCTCCCGCTCTTCCTCGTTCTCTTCGTCCAGCTCCGAGAGTGCTTCGCTCAGTGCCCCCAACTCCTGCTCAAGCCAGGTGGAAAACGACCCCAGCTCGCTTTCGGGCAGGCTGTCCTCCACATTCCAGACCACCAGCTCGTCGCTCTCCTCGCTCTTTCCGAAGCAGTACCCGTTGACGTCGTTGATGTCGCTGGAGGCGAACATCACGAAGCGGTAGTTGTGTGTGCCAGCCTCCCGCTCCTCGCGAACCGCTTCCCACTTGTGTCCTGGCACTCCCATCTGCTGGGAGAGCGACAGCATCCAACGAGGCGGAAGAAAGGCCAGCTTCACGTCCCCGGTGGAGACCCACCGGTAGCCAAGCTCCTTCACGAACTGGAGGTACTCCGAGGGGAGGAGGGGCGTGAGGTCAAACTCGTGCTGAAAGGCCAGCACGCGTGGCTCGAGCTCCGCTGGATGGTGACCGGCGGCGTCCTTGCCCAGCGTCTTGACGTACTGCTTCTCCAGACGCTTCCACTCCTTCGCGAGCGAGGTGTCACCGGGCTTCTTCGTCTTCTTCGTCGCCATCATCTCCTCGGTCATGCGGCCGGACGCCAACCGTGGGCCGGACATCCGTCTCTACCATCCCGGAAACGTTTCTTGCCAATACGACCGCTCGGTCATATGACTGACCGGTCACATGCCTACGAGCACCTTCTTCCGACTCCCAGACGAGCGCAGGGATCGCCTCGTGAACGAGGCCATCATCGAGTTCTCCGAGCGGAGCTACACCGAAGCCTCGCTCTCGCAGATCGCGAGCCGCGCGAGCATCCCCAAGGGCAGCGTCTACCAGTACTTCGAGGACAAGCTCGACCTATACCGCTGGCTCCTCACCGAGGAGGCCCCACGCCGCAAGCGTGAGTTCATCGGCGCGGCGCCCCGAGAGGGTGACTTCTGGGCTCGCCTCGAGACATTCATTGAGCGCGGCATGGCGTTCCTCGTCGAGCACCCGCGCCTGGCCCGGCTCTCCGCGTCCGCCGCTGCTCCGACGGCGGTGGTGGAGGTCCGCGGCCTCTACAAGGCCATCTGCGAGGCCGGCATCGAGGAGCTTCGCGCCGTCCTGGAGGAGGGGACCCGCGACGGTGCCCTCGATGCGCCGGATCTCGATATCGCCACCCGCTTTGTCTCCACCGTCATTGGCCCTGGCCTGACAGATGTGATCCTCCACGAGCTGGGTGCCGAGCTCCACGAGGTCCTCGCCTCGGACTCTCTGCGCAAGCGACTGAACCTCAAGCGCCGGCGGGCCCTCGCTCACCAGGCCATCCTCTTCATCCGCAACGGGCTGGGCTCGGAAAGGAAGACACGATGATTCGTTATGACTTCACTGGACGTGTCGCATTCGTCATCGGAGGCACCTCGGGAATCGGCCTCGCCACGGCGCGAGCCTTCGCTCGGGCGGGCGCCAGCGTCGCACTCGCCGCCCGGGGCGAAGAGGCGGGGCGTGAAGCCCGAGCGGCTCTGGAAGCCGAAGGCGCCCGCGTCCTCTTCTTCTCCACCGACGTGCGCGACGAAGCCTCCGTGGCGAAGGCCGTGGAAGGCACCGTGAAGCACTTCGGCCGGCTCGACTTCGCCGTCAACAGCGCGGGCGCCGGTGACATGGCCTCGCTGGAGAAGACGAACCAGGGTGTCTGGGACGACGTCATGGCCGTTAATGCCCGAGGTGTCTGGCTGGCCATGCGCCACGAAATCCCGGCGATGCTGGCCACGGGTGGAGGCTCCATCGTCAACATCAGCTCCATCTTCGGCCTCGCCGGACGGGCGGAGTACCACGCCTACGTCGCCTCGAAGCACGCGGTGGTCGGAATGACGCGGTCCGTGGCGCTCGAGTTCGCGACGCGTGGCATTCGCGTGAATGCCCTCTGCGCTGGCGCCACCCGGACCGACGGCATGCGCAAGGCGGAGACGTTCATGCCCGACATCGTCCGGGGGCTCGTCTCCCAGCACCCGATGGGGCGGATGGCGACGGAAGAGGAGATCGCCAGCTCCGTGCTCTGGCTGTGCTCCGACGGCGCGGGCTTCGTCACCGGCACGCCGCTGGCCGTTGACGGTGGCTTCCTCGCCGCATAGCTACATGTCGCGGGAGCCGTCTCATCACAGCGCTCGCACCATTGGAGGTCGGGCGCCGGGATTCTGGCGCTGTGCCTCCAGCCGTCGCTCATACAAGCGGAACCAGAGCGCGATGCCCGCGTCGGCTCTCACCAGGTGGAAGTCCTGCCGGACGGGGTGTCTGGGCTCACTGGCACGCAGCAGCGCGTAGTCCTCCGGTTGGATGAGCCGCACCTCCATCTGGACGAGGAACCACGCCACCAACCCTCCCACGAGCGGGAGCTGGCTGCGGTAGCGGAAGACTATCCAGGTGTTCTCCTCGTCGATGGGCGTGGCCGCCGCCATGGTTTGGGTGAGGCTGCCGAAGCGGGCGAGCAGCAGATGCGGAAAGAGCACCCTGATTTCCGCCGCGAAGCCGCTTCGGCCGTCCCAGGGCTTGCCATCGTCCTCGCGCAGGACGCCATGGGTGTGGATGATGTCGCCCTCGAGGCGCGCCGTGTATGGGTCCAGCCGAGTCCCCATCCCCGGAGCCCACCGGCGGTGCGCGAAGGGAAAGTGGTGCAGGTCCAGGTTTCCCTCCATCACCCGGGCGAAGGGGACATTCCAGGTCAACGTGGCGGTGCACGTGCCCGTGCCCGCCCCAAGAAGCTCGTGGTTCCACGGCAGCGGCGGAAGCTCCTCCCGTTGCTCGCCCCACCACAGCCACACCAGGCCGAGGCTCTCTCGCACCGCGTACCCCATCACCCGCAAGTCGGCTCGGATGGGTCGCGCCTTTCCCTCGCACGGCACGCGCACGCACGTGCCATCCGCCGCGAAGCGCATGCCGTGGTAGGGGCACTCCAGGCACCCGCCCACCACTCGGCCCTGGGAGAGGTCGGCGCCTCGGTGGGGGCAGGCTGCCTCCTGAGCTACCGGCTGGCCCTGGGCATCTCGCCACAGCACGAGCTCGCGGCCGAGCCGGGTGACTCGCACCGGCCGGCGGCCCAGCCGCTTTGATTCCAGCACCGGGTACCACGTGTCGCGCACGAAATCCTCTCGTGCCTCCACTCCCCGTGTCCGCCTATCCTCATCCGTTATCATCCACCCTGGGCTTTCCATATCTCCAACGTAGAGAAGCCCCATCGGACGTGAGTGATGCCACGCGCCAGAAGGAGTGCTCCCACGCGCCAACCGCGCCCGGCACCGGCGGGCCCCTCTGTCTGGGCTGGACTGGTGCTGCGCGTGCTCGACTCCGCCGAGGCCAGGGGCCTTCCGCGGCGTGTCCTGCTGGAGGCCTCCGGGCTCGAGCGCGTGCGACTCACCGAACCGGAGGCACGGGTGCCTCTGCTCTCCGTCTACACGCTTTTGGAGGAAGCGGCGGCTCGGTTGGGGGACGGATGTCTCGGGTTGCACGTGGGCGAGGCCCTCCGGGCGGAGGATCTCGATGCGCTCGGTTTCCTCATGGTGAGCAGCCGCACGTTTGGTGAGGCGCTCGAGCACGTGTTGCGTTACCAGCGCTTGTGGAGCGAAGGGGAGCGCTTCGCGCTGGAGCGAGGAGCCGAGCGCGTGACGGTGACGTACCACCCATATGGGCCCGAGCGCCCCGCGCACCGCTTGATGGCCCAGCTCGTCTTCGCGGATCTCATTGTGAATGGGGGACGGCTGGTAGGAGGACTGCCGGGGGCTCGCCTCCAGTTGCGCGGGCCTCGCCCCAGAGATGCCTCGGTGTATGCGCGCGTGCTCGGTGTGCCGGTCTCCTTTCGTGCGCCCCAGGACGTATTGGTGTTTCCCGTTGCCCTTCTCTCGAGCCCGTTGCCAGGAGGAGATGCTGGCTTGTCGGGTGTGCTTGAGCGGGCCGCGGATCGGATGCTGGCGGGCCTTCCCTCCTCGTCCCGCACGGTGGACCGGGTCCGAGCACTGCTGCCCGAGCTGTTGCCGGAATCGGGCGCGGAGCTCACGCTGCTGGCGGCCCGTTTGCGGATGAGCCCCCGTACGCTTCAGCGACGTCTTCGTGATGAGGGCACATCACTGGAGGCCGAGCGCGAGGCCTTCCGGCGGCAACAGGCGTGCGTGCTCCTCGAAGCGGGTACCCCTATCGCCGAGGTCGCGTGGCGGCTCGGCTATTCCGCGCCGAGCGCCTTCCACCACGCCTTCCGTCGTTGGACGGGCCTGTCTCCGCGGGCGTGGCGCCTGGACGGAGAGCCGAGCGGCGGTACGCCGTGACACCCATGCGTCAGATCTGCGCCGCGCCGCCGTCGACGAAGAGCTCGACTCCGTTGACGAAGCTGCTGTCGTCCGAGCCGAGGAACACCGCGGCCTTGGCCACTTCGTCGGGGTCACCCAACCGGCCCAGCGGAATGGTGCTCGCCATCTGGTCGAAGAGCGCCCGTGCCTCTTCCTCGCTCTTGGCGAGGCCGTGCAGGCCGGGCGTCTTGATGGGGCCCGGGCTGATGGCGTTGACGCGGATGCGGCGGTCCTTCAAATCGAGGATCCAGCTACGGGCGAAGTTCCGGACGGCGGCCTTGGTCGCGCTATAGACGCTGAACGCCGGAGTGCCCTGGATGCTCGTCGTCGAGCTGTTGAGGATGATGGAGGCGCCGTCACGCAGCAGCGGTAGCGCCTTCTGGACCGTGAACAGGACACCCTTGACGTTGGTCGCGAAGGTGTCGTCGAAGTGCTTCTCGGTGATGGAGCCCAGGGGAGCGAACTCGCCGCCGCCCGCGTTGGCGAAGAGGATGTCGATGGTCGCCTGCTTCTGCTTCACCGCCTCATAGAGGCGGTCGATATCGGCCAGGTTCGAGACGTCACCCCGAACACCCGTGGCGTTGGGGCCAATCGTCTTCACCGCGGCGTCCAGCTCCGCCTGGCGGCGGCCCGTGATGAAGACGGTGGCGCCCTCGGCCGCGAAACGCTTGGCCGTGGCCAGCCCAATCCCCGTCGTACCGCCCGTCACCACCGCCACCTTGCCCTGAAGTTTGTTGCTCATCGCGTGCGTCCTTGTCGTGTGGCGGAGGAGTTCGCCGCCAACGAGATGAACCCTGAAACCGGAACGATGAGGCCGGTAGACGGCCTTTGTGGCACCTTGCGTTCAGGTTTTGGAACGATGAGGGCACGATGCAGGATCTGAACGACTTGTTCTTCTTCACCGAGGTCGTCGCGAATGGGGGCTTCGCACCGGCCGGCCGGGCGCTGCGGCAGCCCAAATCGAAGCTCAGCCGCCGGGTCTCGCGGCTCGAGGAGCAGCTGGGTGTACGGCTGATCGAACGGTCCTCGCGCCGGTTCCGTGTCACCGACGTGGGGCAGGCCTTCTACGAGCACTGCCAGAACGTGATGACGGAGGTGAAGCGGGCCGAGGCGGCGGTGGCCGCGACCCAGGGCGAGCCCCATGGGACGGTCCGGTTCAGCTGTCCCCTGGGGCTGATGGATCCCGTGGCGGGCATCCTGGCCCACTTCATGGAGCGATATCCGCGGGTGAATCTTCAGGTGGTGGCCACCAACCGGCGGGTTGATCTCATCGGCGAGCGCATCGACGTCGCGCTCCGGGTGCGCACCTCGCTCGACACCGACGCGGCGCTCACCGTGCGCACGCTCGCCAGGAGCCGCCGCATCCTCGTCGCGAGCCCCACGTGGGCCGACCGCCTCGCCGATGCGGAGGACGCGGAAGTGCTGGCCTCAGTGCCGACACTGAGTGCGACCGAACAGGTGGGCCAGGACGTCTGGGAGCTTGTTGGTCCCGAGCAGCGGACAATCTCCGTCCGCCATCAGCCGCGGTTGGCGTGTGGGGATTTCCATGCCCTCCGGGAGGCGGCGATCGCCGGGCTGGGCGTGTCGTTGTTGCCTGACCACTCCTGTGCACCCGCCCTGCGCTCCGGTCGGCTCGTCCACGTATTGCCAGACTGGCACGCCCCGGAGGGAATGGTGCACCTCGTCTTCACCAGCCGCCGGGGTCTGCCGCCCCCCGTGGGCGCGTTGATCGATCACCTCGCCGAACACGTTCGCGACCAGTTGATGCTGGGGACGGAGACGTGATGGGGACCGACTACCGGGATGTGGCGGGAAGCTTGCGCTCGAGGAAGTCACGCATCAGCGGGATGAGCTCGTCGCCCTTGTCCTCGAGGGCGAAGTGCCCGGTATCGAAGAGATGCAGCTCGGCATTCGGAAGATCGCGCTGGTAGGCCTTGGCGCCCTCGACAGGGAAGAACGGGTCGTTCACTCCCCAGACGATCAGGGTTGGCGGCTGGTACTCGCGGAAGAAGGCCTGGAAGCGTGGGTAGAGCGCGACGTTGGTGCGGTAGTCGTAGAACAGGTCGAGCTGGAGCTCCGCATTGCCAGGCCGATCCAGCAGGGCCTGGTCGTGCACCCAGTTGGCTGGGTCGATGCGTGAGGTGTCCTTGACGCCATGGAGGTACTGGAACTTCGTGGCCTCCAGCCCCAGGTTCGGGCGCAGCGCCTCTCGGTGGGTAGCCGAGCCGTCCGCCCAGTAGGCCCTCAGCGGATCCCAAAAGGTTTGAAGCCCCTCTTCATAGGCATTGCCGTTCTGCGCGATGAGCGCGGTCACCCGCTCCGGGTGCTTCAATGCCAACCGGAAGCCGACCGGCGCACCGTAATCCATCACATACAGCGCGTAGCGTGTGGCGCCGAGCTGGCTCAGGAGCCCATCCATGAGATCCGCGAACTTCGCGAAGCTGTAGCTGAACTCCTTCCGATCCGGCATCGCGCTCAGGCCGAAGCCGGGGTAGTCGGGCGCGATGACGTGATAGCGATCCGCCAGCGCGGGGATGAGGTTGCGATACATGTGAGATGAGGTTGGGAAGCCATGCAGCAACACGACGACCGGCGCGTTCGCGGGACCGGCTTCACGGTAGAAGAGCTCAACGCCATCGACTTGAGTGGTGCGGTGATGCGTGACGGTGGACCTGGCACGAGCAGTGGAGACTGACATGGACGGACTCCTCGGTTCAGACGCCGGATGGCGTCCGCGACGCGGCATTGCGTCGACGTCAGGAGAGATAATCCGTGGCGTGGTGCGTCTGAACCTCTAGGCTCCACAAGTCACTATTTCGTGAAGAGGAAGAATGGATCGGTTCGACGCGATGCGGGTGTTCATCACGGCGGTGGACGAGGGGAGCCTGGCAGGGGCCGGTCGGCGCCTGGGCCGCTCCCCGGCCGCTGTCACTCGAGCCATCGCCTTCCTGGAGGACCATGTCGGGGTGCAGCTCCTGCACCGCACCACGCGCTCGATCAGGCTGAGCGACGCGGGTCAGCGTTACGCCGCGGCGTGCCGGCGCGTGCTGGCGGAGCTCGAGGAAGCGGAGCTGCTCGCCTCGGATGACCGCTCGGCACCGCGCGGCACGCTGACAATCACGGCCCCCGTCGTCAGCGGGAGGCGGATCTTGCGGCCAATCCTCGACGCCTTTCTCGACACCCAACCCGCGGTCAAGGCCAGGCTGCTGCTGTTCGACAAGACCGTGAGCCTGATCGACGAGGGCATCGACGTGGCGCTGCGGATCGCCCATCTGCCGGACTCGAGTCTGACCGCGATCCGTGTGGGCGAAGTCCGGAGGATCGTCTGTGCGGCGCCGTCTTATCTGGCTGGCCGGCCACCCGTTGTCGAGCCGGGTGACCTCGCGACTCATCAATGTGTCGCGATGGCCCAGTTCGGGCAGGATACGTGGAGCTTTCCGCCCGCCAAGGGCTCTGCCGCTCCGCGCTCCATCCCTATCTCGCCCAGATTGGTCATGAACAGTGTCGACGCCATTGTCGCCTCGGTGGTCGAGGGCCACGGCGTGGCGAGGGTCTTTTCCTACCAGGTGGCGGACGAGGTGCGGAAGGGACAGCTCACCCTCCTGCTGGAGGATGCCGAGCCGCCGCCGCTACCCGTCCACCTGATTACACCAGAGGGACGACTGTCGATTGCCAGGGTCCGCGCGTTCGTCGACTTCGCCGTGCCGCGACTCAAAGCCGAGTTCGCGCGGATGGGCCGTCTCTGAGCGAGACACGGCGCTGTCTCAGGTTGTGCGCCGCCTCGGGGAACGTCGCCACACGGTTGCGGTCAGGAGCAGCGCCCAGGGGAGTGCTCCTGGGGCGGCGTGGCAGCCACCAGCAGGTTCCTCTTCCTCGTCCGGAGACACGGCTGGGGACACGGAGGAGATGCGCAGCCGTCCATACCGGCCTTCTCCCTCCGGGCGCCCGTTCACCACCGCCACCACCACGTGTGTGGCATCCCCGGCAGACACCTGGGTGGACAGGCTTCCTGGCCCGTCCGCACGGGCGACCCGTAGCACCTCGTGCTCGTTCACCGCCGCGACCAGCAGGTGGACCGCCGCGCTGTCCGTGCCCTCCCTGGGTTCAAAGGACGCCGAGACGCTCTCCGCCCCGCCCGCCACTTCGAAGTAGCGGGTCGACGCGGCTGCCACCCGCACCGAGGGCTCGTCCACCGGGAGCTCCCTGGCCGCGAGAACGAGACCGGAGTAGTCCGCGCCTCGTGCGTACCCACTCCCTTCTCCTGCGCGTGCGCCCGTGGCCAGGTTCCACTGCGCGAACTCGCTGAACGCGGTGTCGAAGTCCATTCCCCAATCGCGCCGCAGGACCGTCTCCAGCAGCGCCGGCCAGCGGGCAGAGAGCGCGTTCACGCTCTCCTCCCACATCGACAACACCACGCCCTCTCCCAGGCGCTCACTCAAGAACTGGAAGAAGATTGACGCCCCATAACTGAAGGACTGTGCCGGTCCGTCTGGATCCACCACCAGGCTGCGATCCGCGAGCGACAGGTACGCCGGGGCGGCGCGCTCCAGGTCATCCAGCTCGGGCGCGAAGCGCTCGGAGGCCCACACCGCCGTGCCTTCCTCCGCCACGCGCCCCAGTCCGGTGCGGTAGGCTGCCTGCACGGCGTGAAAGAACTCATGGCTCGCCAGCGTCGCCACGGCTTGCTCGTAGGAGGCATAGCCATAGCCGGCGAAGTCGTTCTCCTGGAGCATGTAGCCGCTACAGCTCATGTCTGTCGTGAGGCATCCTTCCACCCGGAAGGCCCCATCCGCCCGTCCGGCGAAGTCCACCAGGTAGACGTCGAAGCGTCCGTCTCCGCCGTGCTCGTCAGTCCCTCCGGAGTCCTCGGGAGGCAGGCGGTAGCCCAGCCCCGAGTAGAAGACAGCCACGGCGTCATAGGTGCGTGCCACGGTGTCGACGGAGTCCGGAACGCCGTTTCCATCCGCGTCCGCCGCCGAGACCGCGTTGGGCCCACTTCGGGAGAAGTGGAGCCGGAAGAGGCCTCCGGGAGACACCACCGACTCCACCTGCTCGCCGGGCTCAAAGCGCGGCTGCTCCGCCGAGGCCTCCGTGGGCCGGCCTCCCTGGAGCAATGCACCTGGCTCCCTCCCGAGCACCTCATGCAAGGGATTGCTGTCCGGGCCTCCGCACCCGGCGCTCAGGAGGAGCAGCAACAGGGCGCGCTTCACGGCAGGAAGGCCCACCTGACGCGAATCTGGGCCGCCCCGCTGGGCTGAGGCACCTCGCCTGTCTGATTGCACGTCTGCTGGGGTGCCGGGTCGTAGTAGTGCGTGACTTCCAGCTTCACATGTCGCCCATCCGCCAGACGCACCACGAAGACGTCGCCCGTCATGGCCAGACAGGCCTGGTATGTCCAGAAGCCGCCCAGCAGCGTCTCGGGTGAGCCGAGGGACGCCTCTCCAGAGATGACCTCGCAGCTGTCGGTGAAGTAGTTCTCGGTGCGGAACTCCCAGGTGGAATCCACCGCCTTCACCGAGTCGAAGGTCGTGCCCTCCGGGGTCTGAGCCACCGCGATGCACGACGGGCCGGACACACCGCTGTTCACCCGGATGTTGTAGCGGCGGAAGGCAATGTCCCAATCCGTCGAGGCCAGGGCCGCCTGATCATCCACCTCCACCCGGCCCAGTCCTTGGGGGGTGAAGCGGGCGTAGGTATAGGATTGTTTGGGAGAGGTCCCTCCCGCCCGTGCATCCACATAGGTGTGGAACTCGCCCGGGGTGGTTCCTTCCTCACGAAGCTCCCCCGTGGACACCGTGGTGAGCAGGTTCAACGCGTCGATGCCCTGCTCCGCGCAGCGCACCGGACTCGCCTCGCACCGCGGAGCCTCGGCCGGGGGCTGCTGGGGCTCGGGCTCGGGCTCCGATGTGTCACAAGCCGCCAACGTCAGGGAGAGCGTCAGGAGGGTGGTCTTCCAGAGACAGTTCTTCATGGAGGGTGTCCTTTCTCAGGGCGTCAGGGATTGGGCCGGCGGCTCCACCTGCTTCCACCGGAAAGAGAGCATGGCGGGGGAGCCTGCCTGGTCGTAGTAGCTCTGCAGTTGAAGCTTGAAGTACCGGCCCGCATCGCTCCGAATGACATAGGTCTGGGCACGCGGAGTGAGCGTGTGGGTGGTCACGTCATAGCTGTACCAACCCCCCTCTGTTTCGAAGACGTTGTCCGGTTCGCTGTCGGTGTCCGCACCGTCCGCGACATCCTCCCGGTAGCCCGAGGCGGGCGCCGTGGAGATTGACTCGAAGGGGTCTGTGACCACGGCCACCACGACGCCTCCCGTGCCGTTGACTCCCCCTCGCGTCCGGATGTGGAAGCGCTGGAAGGACAGATCCCAGTTGGCCTGCGAGGAGGCCTCCACGGTCTGGCGTGTGTCGAGGTCGAGAGCCCTCCACGCCGCGCCATCGGTTGCATCGACAACCGTCGTGACCGTTCCGTCCTCCTGCGAGGTGTGGCGGAACCTGTCGGTCGGCGTGCCGTCGATGGGCGTTTCTATGCTGGGGCCCGGCTCCGGTTGGATGTCTCCACCGCACGCGGCGAGGCAGAGCACCAGGGCAATGCGTTTCATCATGCTTCCTCCCTCACAATTCGAGGATGAGCCCCGCGTGGAAGGCGCGAGGCTGAATGGGCAGGTACTGCGAGTCCCCCGCGTTCAGCAGGTTGCGGCCGGCGACGAACGCCCGGACACTCTCCATCACGCCGTAGGCGAGCCGTGCATCCAGGGTCGCGTAGGCGGGGGCCATGACCGTTCGAGCCGTCCCATCGGGAGCCTGGTAGTAGGGGCGGGGGCCGACCAGCGAGCCCTGGAGGGAGGCCTCGAGCTTCCAGGGCCGGTATCGCATTCCGAGCTGGGTGGTGAGCCGGTGCGTGCTCTGCCCTTCGAGCGGTCTGTCCTCCTCGAGGTCTCGCGCGCTGATGAGCGTGTAGCCCACGTCCAGCCAGGCCCCGAGGGGCAGCCGCTGCTTCCACCCCACCTCCGCCCCCTGCACGGTCGCGCGCGAGATGTTGGCGTAGGTGAAGCGCAGGGTAGGGGAGCGCTCGTCCTGCACCACGGAGATCATGTCGGAGAGGTCGTTGCGGAACAGGTTCGTCCACAGCAGGCCGCGGCTCGTGACTCGCCACTCCGCGGACAGGGTCGCGCCCCGGGAGTGCTCGGGTCGCAGCGTGGGATTGCCCGCGACCACGTACCCCACGCTCGGGTTCTCGAAATCAATGAGCTGCTCCTGGAAGCTCGGTGCCCGGAACGCATGGCCGTAGCTGGCGCGCACTGTGAGCGCCTCCACCGGCTCCAGCCTCACGGCGAGCCGGGGCGTCAGCACTGTTCCGAACTCGGAGTCCACATCCAGCCGCAAGCCGGGCACGACATGGAGCGCTACGGGCAGGGGCGTCTTCCACGAGTCCTGTCCGTAAAGCGAGACTCGGCCGCGCCGGCCCGCGCCCGCCAGACGGTCGGAGTCGAGCGTCTCTCCAATCGCCTCGACGCCCACCACGAGCTGATGCACCTGCGCCAGGCTCTGGTCGAGCTGGACGCCTACCCGAGCCATCTGCTCGTGCGTCTCTTCCACCTGATCCAGGACGGAGGCATTGCGTTGATCCAACACATAGCGATGGCGGAAGCGCGAGTAGCGGCCGGAGAACTGGAGCGTGCCGGTGGGGGAGAGGACCAGCGAGGGTGACAGCGTCGCCTCGTAGCTCTCGTTCTGACTCGCGCGGTCGAACAGCGCGCTGGCCGCGCCCTCGTCGACGCCTCGCTGCACTCGCCGAGTGGCCCCGGCACTTGCCTCGAGCCGGAACGACTCGGTGGCCCGCAGGTCTCCGCGCCAGGAGACCTGGTAGCCCTCGAGCGAGCTGCCCGTGGTCGCGGGAGTGCCGGGCGTCAGGTCATAGCCATTGCGGCGTTGGAAGCCGCCACTGAGTCGCATTCCCGCCCGCTCGCCTCGCGTCTCCGCGGTGCCGTCCACCTCCAACTGCCACAGGCTGCCGAGCGAGACCTGCGCCGTGGCACCCAGGGGGCGCTGTGCCTTCCGGGTGATGATGTTGACCACGCCCGCCACGGCGTCGCTGCCATACAGGACCGAGGAGGGGCCTCGGATGATCTCCACCTGCTCGATGTCCTCCGTGGAGAACCGGGAGAAATCCAAGGCGTCCCCCAGTCGCCCCGTCACGCGCTCGCCGTCCACCAGGACGAGGGTGTACTCGGGGGACATCCCCTGCACGCGCAGCTCCGTTCCCGCGAAGCTGCGCCGCAGCTCCAGGCCAGGACGTGCGCCCAGCGCCTCGGCCAGGTCGCGCGCTCCTGTCGCCTCAATGTCCTTACGGGTGATGACCTCGACGGCCACCGGCGTGTCCTGGAGCCGCTCCACGGAGCGGGACGCCGTCACCACGGTCTGTTGTGCCGCGGGTTCTTCCGCGGTCCCTTCCTCCACGGCTACGGACGGCTCATTCCCCTGTGCCAGCGCGGGCGCACCCACGAGCCAGACGAGAACCCAGACATGCCAGCGCATCGCGTTCCCTTTCACGGCTGTCTACTCGCCAGCGGGAGTTGCTCTGGCACTCACCGCGGTTTCGACGAAGCGCTCGAGCGTCGCGCGGATCCGCTCACGCCGCTCGGAGGCCGCCGTGTTCTCGAGCGCGAAGAGGTGCTCGTAGCGTGGCTTGCCATCGACACTGTCCCGCAGGGTGAGGCGCGGGTGAGACTGGAACAGGGCTTGCCACTCGTCACGGACCTCGCTCCAGAAGCCCTGGGTCTCCTTCCAGGCGGTGCTCGTCGCGGTGGAGGCCGCGTCCGTCGGCTGGCGAGTGTAGAGGTTGAGTCCGTGCTCCTGTGCCAGCGCATGCGGAGCCGGGCCCAGCACCACCTTGAGGCTGTCCTGCTCATGCACCCATCCCCTGGGCGTCAGGGCATGCCGGTTGGTGGTGACGAGCACGTCATAGTCACTGCGCTTCGTGTACTCGCGGCGGGGCAGGGGCCGCCACGTCTCCTCGGACTGCCAGGCGGAGACGCCGTGGGCGTGGGTCCACCGTCCGTAGCCCTCGTACCGAGGACCATCGTCTACTTCGTACACGGCCTGGCTCCACGTGCACGTCACCTCGTGCGGCGCCAGCTCGCGGCGCTCCCACGTCCGGTGCCCGCGAAACTCCAGCAGCGTGGTGTCTTCGAAGGTCCAGTCCTGCCGCCAGTGTTTCAGGGTCGTGCGCTTGCCATCCCGCTCCGCCATCAGGACATGCTGGAGCGACACCTTCCGGGGCGTGTCTTCCAACACCTCCACCCACTCCGTCGCGTTCGCGCGGTAGGGCGCGTGGGGTGTGTAGCCCTCGCTGAATCCCACCGTCTCGTCGAAGGCGAAGCCGACCCGGTAGTTGCCCGCCATCTGAAGGATGGCGGCCCGGTCCCGCTCCGGATCGCACGCGGAGGACACGGGGCGCTCCTCGTTCCCAGCGGAGACTCCGGGCCGTGAGGCACAGGCCAGGGTCAAGGCCAACGTGGACAGGGCGAGGACACGCCAGGGCCTTTCCTGGAGCGGCCACGAAGGGGAGGCGGACGGAGGCATGCGCGGTCTCCTGGGTCGAAGTGACGGTCTCCTCCTAGTTGAGATCGATTATCAAAGTCAATTTCATGTTGTGACTCCCCGTTAAGTGGGCAGCTGAGCCGCCACTCCCGCCGGAAGTGCAGAGGCCTGCGTGGCATGGCACTCACTGTGCGACCCTCGGTGGTGGAGGTGTGTAGCTCGACGACCCGCTCTCTCAGATGCCTGACTGGGTCGCGGAGCTGACGGACGAGGGGCGCCAGGACGAGTTCGCGATGTCCCTCGACGACCTCACGTAGCCAGTTTGTCGACTTCTCGACTGATACAGAGATTTCACAGTCAGCTCATGTTTGAGCTCTCGTATAGGGGGCGCGCCGTATTGATACCGAATTCTTGTTTGGTCTTGCATCTCAGAGAAGGAGCAAACATGAAGCGTATGTCGATTGGCGTGGGCGTTGTTGGCGCGTTGATGCTGGTGGGTTGTGGCGTCGAGCAGCCTGGCGAGGAGCAGGAGCTCTCCAGCCTCCAGGCTCCCATTGAGACGATGGCGACGGGGACGATTGCCTTCTACGAGGGCAATGGCGGAACCCAGACCCTGCTGGGGACCATCTCCGACGAGCCCGGTCAGGCTTACAACCTGACGAGGAGCAACCCGACGGGCATCCCCAATGACGAGGCCCGCTCTCTGGTGCTCTACAACGTTCGGGCCGGTGCGGAGATCCGGGTCTACGACAGCTCGAGCGGCGCCACGGATGATGACTATGCAATCATCACCGTGAAGGCGGCGGGGCTGAACGGGTACGTCGTTCAGACCTTCCAGCAGAGCTACGAGGATGCCTCGGTCCGGGTTTCCTACATCCGTGACAACGGATTGGACGGGAAGGTCTCCCGGATCGTGGTCAACTGACCCTCGGTGAGAGAGCCCGCGGGCTCTCTCGGGAGAGCCCCTGGCTACGTCGCTGGAAGCATTTCTCCACAGGGTTTTGTGCGGAGGTGTCCAGGGAGTATCGTCGGTGACCCTGTCTCTCGACGAATGAGCTTCTCCCTCCCCCAGGCTCTGGTGCTCCTCATCCCGCTGGGCCTCTTCCTGTGGAAGCTCGGCCGGCGCCCGGGCCCTCCCATGGTCCTGCGGTGGGTGTTGTTGCTGCTCGCGGTGGGGGCGCTCGCCGGCCCCGAGTGGCTGCTGCGTCACGCGGGCAGTGACGTGGTGGTGGTGGTGGATCGCTCGCGCTCCATGCCGACTGAAGCGGGACGTGTGGCCTCGGAGCTGGTGGGCCTGCTGGAGTCGCAGCGGCGCACCGGTGACCGGGTGGGGGTCATCTCCTTCGGGCGCGAGGCCCGGGTGGAGCAGTCGCTGTCGGAGCTGGGCCGCTTCGGCGGCTTCACCCGGTCCCTGGACGCGGAGGCGTCGGACCTGTCGGCGGCGCTGGATGCGGCGGGAGCGCTCATTCCTCCGGGCCGCACCGGCCGCGTGCTGGTGGTGTCCGACGGGCGGGCCACGGGCGCGGACGCTCGAGGCGCGGCGCGCAGGCTGGCGGCCCGAGGCATTCCCGTGGACTTCCGTCACGTGGCCCGCGAGGACTCGCCATTGGACCTGGCCGTGCTCTCGCTGGATGTGCCGGCCGCGGTGAAGGTGCAGGAGCCCTTCCAGATGACGGGGGTGGTGCAGGCCACGGCGCCTGTCACCGGCACGGTGCGTTTGGAGCGCAATGGCCGCCTGCTGGTGAAGGGGCCTTTCGAGTTCCACGCCGGGCCCAACCTGCTGCCCTTTCGGGACCTGGTGGACGAGCCGGGCCTCGTGGCCTACCGGCTGACGGTGGAGGCCTCGGGGGACGGGGTGGTGGAGAACGACGTGGGGCAGGCGGTGCTGCGCGTGGAGGGCCCACCCTGGGTGATGCTGCTCACGGACCAGCCCGAGGGCACGCTCGCCAAGGCTCTGCGCGCCGCCGGGCTGACGCTGGAGGTGCGCGCTCCCTTCCCCGTGACGTTGGATGCGCTGGATGGCGTGGGCTCGGTGGTGCTGGAGAACGTGGACGCGAACCGGCTCGGCGAGCCGGGGCTGCTCGCGCTGGCTTCATATGTGGAGCAGGCCGGTGGCGGACTGGTGATGACGGGTGGACGCTCCAGCTTTGGCCAGGGGGGTTACCGACGCTCGCCGGTGGAGCCGCTGCTGCCAGTGTCGTTGGAGATGCGCGAGGAGCAGCGCCGCACGTCCCTGGCCATGAGCGTGCTGATGGACTGCAGTTGCTCCATGGGCGTCCAGGTGCCGGACGGGCGCACGAAGATGGAGCTGGCCGCCGAGGGCGTGATGGGGGCGCTCACGCTGCTCAACGAGAAGGACGAGGTGTCCGTGCACATGGTGGACACCTCCGTGCACGAAATCTTCCCGATGAGCCCCGTGGAGGAGGGGCTACCGCTGGATGCGGTGGCGCGGGGCTTCAGCGGTGGGGGTGGCATCTACGTGGGCGAGGCGCTGCGCGAGGGCAAGTCGCAGATTCTGAGCAGCGATAAGGCCACGCGGCACGTGCTGCTCTTCTCGGACGCGGCGGACTCGGAGGAGCCGGATGACTACCTGCAGACGCTGACGCAGCTGCAGCACGAGAAGGTGACGGTGTCCGTCATTGGCCTGGGCTCGGAGAAGGACTCGGACGCGGCGCTGCTGAAGGAGATCGCCGCGAAGGGGGGAGGTCGCGTCTACTTCGCGGAGGACGCAACGAGCCTGCCGCGCATCTTCAGCCAGGAGACGCTCGCTGTGGCGCGGGCCACCTTCGTGGATGAGCCCGCAACGCTGGAGGCGGCGCCGGACCTGCCGTTGCTCGGCAAGCTGCCGGCCTTGGGGCTGCCGCAGGTGGGCGGCTACAACCTCACGTACCTGAAGCCGCATGCGAGCGTGGCCCTGCGCACGCTGGACGACAACGCGGCGCCGGTGCTGGCGCTGTGGCCGCGCGGCTCGGGGCGGGTGGTGGCCCTCATGGCGGAGGTGGACGGCGAGTACACGGGCGAGCTGCGCTCCTGGAGCGGCCTGCGTGCGGCGCTGGAAGGCATGGTGCGCTGGACGATGGGCGGCGCGGGCGAGGCGGGCGAGGTGGTGGCGCGCTCGGAGCGGCGGGGCAACCTGCTGCGGGTGACGCTGGACTTCGCGCCGGGAGAGGCGCTGCCGGGCGCGCTGCCCTCGGTGGTGTTGCTGCCGGGAGACGGCCGGAGCGCGCCCGTGGAGCTGCCGATGCGCTGGGAGGACGAAGACCGGGTGACGGCCGAGTACACGCTGCCGGGCAGCGGCACGTGGCACCCGGTGGTGAAGCTGGGCTCGCGGGTGCTGCGTGCCCCTCCGGTGACGTTGCCCTATGCGCCCGAGTTCGAGCCCGGCAGCGCGAAGGAAGGCCTGGCGGTGCTGCACGGGGTGGCGGCCGTAGGCGGCGGAGTGGAGCGGCTGTCCATGGCGGGCCTCTTCTCCGAGGCCCCCGAGTCCGAGGGCCGCGTGGCGCTGGCGCCGGGGTTGGTGGCATTGGCGGTGGCGGCGCTGCTGGCGGAGGTGGCGGTGCGTCGCTTCCTGTCGGCACCGAGACCCCGGCGCGCGGTGGCTCCCTCCCCGATGGCAGCCGTGGCCGTGCCGGGGAGTCCATCACACGCCCAGGCCCCACTTCCCGAGGGCCCTTCTCCCGAGCCTCCGGGAGACGCGAAGCCCCCCGAGGCGCGCACGACGGAGCGCGGTGTGGACTCGGCGCTCGAGGCTGCTCGCGAGCGGGCCCGCCGTCGGATGGGGCGCTGAGGTCTCCTCTGGACGAATGTAGATTTTTCTAATTTTCATGAAAAACGAGAAATAGGACCTTTCTGGGTGCTAAGACGTGCCTTTCCCCCCCCGCCGAGGGGTCGGGCTTCCCCCCGCCCGTCTCCTCTGCCAAACCCGAGGCACGTGATGAAGCTCCGTTGCACGCTGTTGCTGTTACCGGTGCTGTACCTGGTGGGTTGCGGTCCGTCCGAGAACGAGGTCGTGGTGGATGAGCTCACGGGCCAGGTGCTCGAGCCGGTGACCACCGAGTACGACATGCACCGGTTGCTCGAGGACTCGGACATCACCGGTGGGCAGTGGATTACGACGGCCCAGGTGCAGGCCTTCCTGCAGCAGAAGGGCTCGTACCTGGCCACCTATAAGGATCCGGCGTGGAGCAACAAGACGGCGGCGGCGCTCATCGTGGAGCGCTCCAAGGCGTACACCATCAGCCCGCTGTACATGCTGGCGCGCATCCAGACGGAGTCGAGCCTCATCACCAGCGGCACCTCGACGAACCTGGCGAAGGCCACCGGCTGTGGCTGCCCGGACAGCGGCGGGTGCACCATCTCCTACGCGGGCTTCGGCAACCAGATTGAGTGCTCGGCGAAGAAGCTGCGCGGCTACCTGACCGACCTGGACGCGGGTCGGGCCACCATCTCCGGGTGGAAGCCGGGCGTGACGAAGAGCACCTCGGACCCGTGCTCGGTGAAGCCCGCCAACAAGGCCACCGCGGCGCTCTACACGTACACGCCGTGGGTGGGCGCGTACGCCATCCAGTGCGGTCGCAGTGACATCGGCGGCTCGTCGCTGGTGGCGGTGAAGTACAACCAGTTCAAGAGCGAGTACGCCTGGGGCACAGGCTCCACTGTCACGTGCTACTCGGGCACGGTGGACGGCAACGTGGCCGTGGGCGTGTGCGTGCAGAGCTCCTCGGATGGCATCTGGCGGCAGTGCCTGAGCGACGGCACCTTCACGGCGGGCACCACCACGAAGCCGACGACCTGCACGGCCTCCTGGCCGTGGTGCAGCTCCGCCACGCTGGGCAAGTCCGTGCCGGCGCGCACGTGCGTGCAGTCGAGCGGAGATCTGCAGTGGCACCAGTGCGGCGCCGAGGGGCTGTGGCAGTCCGCGCCCAACGCGGCGAGCACGGGCAGCGGCCCGGTGGGTACCTGCTTCGCCACCTACGCCCTCTGAGGTCAGTTGCCGCCAAACTGGCTCACGAAGAACATGACGGCGGCGATGTAGCTTCCGCCGCACAGGCAGCAGAGGAGGCCCGGGCCGAGCAGCGCCCCGGCCACCGCCACGCCCCAGGTCGTCCGGTGCAGTCCGCGGTAGGCGAAGACGCGGGCCACCAGGGCCCAGAAAGGAGCCACCTGCGTGCCGATGAAGGGCACCACGCCGAGCACCCAGGGGGCCTGGGAGAGCGCGTGGGCCCGGAGCGTCACCTGGAATCCCCGGGTGACGTTCCCCATCCGCAGCACGAGGTGGTCGAGGCCCGCGCCGAGGACAGTGGTGGCTACGGCCATCACGGGACCGAGGAGGATGCTGGCCACGAACGCGGCCACCCCGATCCACTCGAATGGCACGTTGGGTTGATCCTCCGCCCGCGGGATGGGGAACATCGCGGGCATGAAGGAGAACATGCCCAGGTAGGTGAGGCCCGTCACGAAGCAGGGAGGCAGTGAACACAGCAGGACGAAGAGCAGTGAGCTGCTCGCGCTTCCCTCGGCCCGTGCCCTGGAGAAGAACTCTGGGCGCAGCAGCACGTTGACGCAGGTCTTCCAGAATGCCTTGAAGGTGCCCAGCTCCTCGCGCTCATCCCACGGCACCGGGAGGTTGGGCTCACGTGCCAGGCAGGCCTCGCAGACCGCCTCGCCGCGGGCACCGGAGCGCAGGCATCGGGCGCAGGCGAACGCGCCGCAGCGCTCGCAGGTGGCCAGGCTGCGCAGGGTGGGGTGGACGGCGCACGTGGGCTCCGTGCCCCCAGGGACGGCCTCGAGCAGCAGGGAGGAGCCACAGCCCGGACAGGACGTGGCTCCAGGGGTGAAGGGAGTCTGGCAGCGGGGGCACGGGATGGACATGCGCCGTCCATCCTGGCACGAATGCGTGGCCCGGTGCTCAGAAGGCCACGGGCAGGCGCTGCAGGCCGTGCACGAGGATGCCGTCACGCCAACGCAGCTGGGACGGCTCCACCGCGAGTCTCAGCCGGGGCATGCGCTCCAGCAGCAGGTTGATGGCGATAGCGCCCTCGAGCCGAGCCAGGGGCGCGCCCAGGCAGAAGTGGATGCCGAAGCCGAAGGCGACGTGGCGGTTGGGCTCGCGGGCGATGTCGAACTTCTCCGGCTCGGGGAACTGCTCGGGGTCGTGGTTGGCCGCCAGCAGCGAGCCCTGCACGCTCTCGCCCGCGGGAATCACCTGGCCGCGGAACTCGATGTCCTGCGTGGCCCAGCGCTGGGTGGTGGTCTCCACCGGGCTGCGGTAGCGCAGCATCTCCTCCACGGCCGACTCGATGAGCGCCGGGTTCGCGCGCAGCCGCTCCATCTGCTCCGGGTTCTGCAGCAGCGCCCAGACACCGTTGCCAATGAGGTTCACCGTCGTCTCGTGGCCGGCCACCAGCAGCAGGAACAGCATGCTGATGAGCTCCTGGGGCGAGAGCCTGTCACCCTGCTCCTCCGCGGCCATCAGGGCGGTGAGCAAGTCGTCCCGGGGCTCGGCCCGGCGCCGCGCCAGCAGGCCCTGGAAGTACTGGATGAACTGCATGCCCGCCTGCTGGATGGGACCGAGGTCCCCGTTGACGGGCGGGTTGATGATGGTGGTCGTCCAGTCGCGGAACTGCTCCCGGTCCTCCACCGGCACGCCCAGCAGCTCGGCGATGACGGTGATGGGCAGCGGGAAGGCGAAGGCGTCGAGCAGGTCCACCTCTCCGCGGGCCTTGGCGGCGTCCAGCAACTCGTAGGTGATGGCGGTGACGCGCGGGCGCAGCTCCTCCACGCGGCGCGGGGTGAAGGCCTTGGAGACGATCGTGCGCAGGCGCGTGTGGTCCGGCGGGTCCGACGACAGCATGTGTCGGTTGATCACCTCCATGGAGTCGATCCGCCGCAGCTTCGACGGCGAGCCGTCGGGGATCTTGCGCATGTCCTTGGTAAAGCGAGGGTCACGCACCAGGTCGACCACGTCCTTGTAGCGGGTGGCCACCCATACAGGGATGTTGAGGTTGGGGTCGAACAGCCGGACCAGGGGCGCCTCCTGCCGCATGCGCGCATAGACGGGCAGGGGGTTTGCGCGCGTCTCGGGCGCCCACAGGTCATAGCGGGGGGGATTTGTACTCACGGTGTATCTCCAGGATGAGGCGAAGGCGGACGGCTCCGCCCTCGCTCTGGCACCTTGGGCACCTTGCGTGGCGACTACAAGCGCGTTCCGCGCAGGATGATGCTGGCTGCGGTGAAGGTGAAATAGATAACGCACCCGGACATATCCACCCGCCCTGGCCACGGCTGCCTCGACGCTCGCTCCGGCTCGCAGGCCCTGCGGCCATCCGTTCATCCTTGCGGTCGCCTTCCCCCTCATCGAGGCCGCGGGGGCACTCATGACTGGAGTGCCACGCCACCCGCCTCAACACGCCTGTGGCGCGGATTTTACTCTCAGTTGAAGGGGAGCCGCGTGGTATGGGGAGCGCCCAAGGGGGGCATCACGTTCTTGATGCGATCAGCCATGAGCTTCTGGGGTGCAGTGCTATTGACTGTGACGGTGGGCGCCTCGGGCGGCGGTGTGCCCGTGCTCCGCGTTATCGAGACAGAGGAGGCCGTGTACTTCGAGCCTTCCGAGCCCAACCTGTCAAACATCGTGTGGGTCTATCCAAAGGCCCAGACGGTGATGTTCCGCCCGGTGGGGAGCGAGGAGTATCTGCAGGTGGAACGGGTGCTTCGGGATGTGCAGCTCCCGGCGGATCCGGGCACGTTCGAGCCCTCCTGGAAGGGCAAACAGGCCTTGTTCTACCAGGTGAAATCCGAGGACGAGTGTGTCCTCAAGACCCGGCCCGAGATGCGGTTCGTCCAGCAGTGGGGGCGGGCCAAGGGCATGACGATCTCCGGAACACAGCGGCACGCCATCTGCTCCTTCTCCTTCACGCTGCGTAACGAGACGCCGGAGATGGTGCAACAACTGGAGGCGGAGGCCGCGGCGGGAACGCTGATTCAACACACGTTCGAGCTCCCGCTGAGCATTGCCTCCGCTGCGCCGCTGAGCTGGTCGACGCTCCGTGACGGGCTGGTGAGCGACGGCGTGCAGGTGGGCAGTCCTCGGAGCCTCGAAATGGCGGCCTTTGATCTGGGATTGGTAGACGAGGCGAAGGTCCTGCGGAGCCAGCCTTCCGAGGTGCAGCAGTCCTTCCTGGACGCTGCTTTGCAGAGCCTGTTTGGCTGGGACCAGGTCTCTCCCGAGGTCGAGCTGAGCGACGTCACGCCCGTTGGCCAGTACGTGTTTCCCAGTGTAACGAAAATCATTCCTCTGTAGGCACTCCTCCCTATGAGTCAGAAAGCACGAAGTACGCTGGTGGTTGCCGCTGTTCTCCTGGGAGTGGGGGGGCTCGCCTGTTCGGGTCCGGAGCCGAGTCCGAGTCCACAGCCCCCTCCAGAGAAGCCGAAGCTGAAAGTTCATCCTCAAGACAGCCGGACCCTGGCTTGTCATGGCTTCGACCTGAGAATCCCAGCCCTCAATGAATCCATGACGCCGGCGTGGGCCAGCTTTCAAATCGCCCAGTTGAACCAAGAAGCGCTCGCGCCGCTGGCGCCGGACGCACGCAAGGCCCTCTTCGAGGACTGTGTCATCCCGGCCATCCAGGGGGAAAAGTAACATATTTCTCGATCCGTGAGTCTCTTTTTCTGAGACAAATAGGTGCCCAAAGTGCTCTCCTTGGAAGAACGGACTAGCCAGTAGGTCCTTTCTTCCAAGGGGTCAGGCATGCGTTCGAAGCTGCGGTCGACGTTCATGACGGTGATGCTGGGAGTCTCGCTGACGGGAGGCGCGGCGCTCGCGGAGAGCGCTCAGGAGCCCGCCTTGGAGGCGTTCCGGGCCTCTCCGCCGGGGAGCGCCAGCGCCCTGCGGTGGACGGAGGAACTCGCCACAGGAGAAGGCACGGGCGAGCTCGTGCGCACCCGGGACGGTCTGCAGTTCGAGCCCTACGCCGTCATGCGCAGAGCTGAAGGGCAGCGCACCCTCACGGGTCTCTACACCTTCCCGGTGCGGAGGCTGGAGCAACCCGTGGACACCCTCCGGCCACTGCTCCGGACGAAGAGCTCCCTGGGGATGGGGGTGGAGGTGGATATCCGAGTGCGCTCAGCCAGCGGCGGCTGGAGCGAGTGGAGCACCTCGAGCGCGGGAGAGGCCGTGCGCCTACCCTGGGCCGGCACGGAGGTGCAGGTGCGGCTCGCGCTCGTGGCGGACGAGCATGGCCGCGGTCCTCTGGTGCAGGAGGTGACGCTGGAGGGCTCGCTGGAGGGGGGCACTGCCCAGGAGTTCGCGACGCTGGCGACGCCACTGACCTATCGCATCTACGCCACGCGCGAGGGGCTGGTGGGCGGTACGACGGCCAACGGCCATGTCATCAAGAGCTATGACCGCTTCGTGGCGCTGCCCTCGCGCCGGGCGCTCGCGAGCAATGGCGGCTCCGAGTACCAGGTGAAGGTGTGCTACTCGAAGACGGGCAAGTGCACGACCACATCGGTCTGGGACGTGGGGCCGTGGAACACGAAGGATGACTATTGGAATCCCTCGAGTGTCCGCGAGATGTGGAAGGATTTGCCGCAGGGCAAGCCCGAGGCCCAGGCCGCGTACCAGGACGGCTACAACGGTGGGTATGATCAATTCGGGCGCCGGCCAGCCAATCCCGCGGGTATCGACATCGCGGATGGGTCGTTCTGGACGGACCTGGGGATGAGCAACAACGACTGGGTCGACGTGACGTACCTGTGGACGTCAGGCGGAGGATCGACCACGGGGTTGGTCATCGACAACAACAACGCCAACAACGACACCACCAAGGGCTATAGCCAGATTTCGGCCAACTGGGCCACGGGCACCAGCGCGGGCTTCTACGGCAACAACTACAACTACGCCTCCACGCAGGCCATCTCCGACCCTGCCGTGTTCTTCTTCTACCTGCCGGCGGCGGCGACGAAGACGATCGACGCCTGGTGGGTGGCGGGCACCAACCGCTCGCCGACCGCGCCCTTCATCATCACGAACGCGAGCGGCACCAACCTGGCCACAGTGAGCGTGAACCAGCAGCTCAACGGCGGCAAGTGGAACACGCTCGGCACGTGGAGCTTCCCGGCTGGCTGGAACAAGGTGCAGGTGAGCCGCTGGACCACGGCGGGCTACGTCGTCATGGCCGACGGCATCCGGGTGCGGTGACGGTGGTCCGCTAAAGCTTGCACGCCGCGTCGGGCACTCCGGGTACGCGCTTCCCCGGCACGGGTGCACCGCGCGGCGTGTAGCGGATGCGGAGCGGCTGACCGTCCCGCTCGACGGTGAGCGCCATGCTGCGCGGCCAGAGGGATGGGTGTCATAGCGAGACGCGTTGTCGCTGATGGTCGAGAGAAACCGGGCTTGGTCGAACACGCAATGGCGCGACAAGATTGGTCACCCCACTTACAAAATTCGTCACTCTGTCGAGTGGTGGCCAGGCAGATGGCAGTGATTCCGGCGGGTTGGGTGCTCCCAGACAGCGGCACGCGGGGTGCTATGCGGCTTTCGCTGCATTCACCCCCAACGTGGTTTGAGAGGTCTCAATGCAGAGACGTGTGAAATCACCCCTGTGGTCGTTGCTAATGATCTGGGTTGCACTCTGGGCTGGCCAGTCCAGTGCGAAGGGTCACCCCGTGAGGGCAGGACATTCGTCCGGGCCCAAGAGGGAGGTGTTGTCGCTCTCGTCCCATTCTCTGGCCGTGGCGCCGGACGGCACTGTGTGGGCCTGGGGCTCCAATGCTGGCGGCTTGCTCGGTGACGGAACGACGCTCACCCGGTCCTTGCCGGTGCAGGTGCCAGGGTTGACGGACGTGGTGTCTGTCTCGGCCGGAGAGGGCCACTCCCTGGCGCTGCGCGAGGACGGCACCGTATGGGCCTGGGGCTCCAATAACTACGGCCAGCTCGGGGATGGGACGACGGTCGCTCGGTACTCCCCTACGCAGGTGCTGGGGCTGCCGGATGTGGTAGCCGTCTCGGCGGGCTCCGGCTTCTCCCTGGTGCTGCGAGCGGACGGTACCGTGTGGGCCTGGGGTGCCAACTCCCTTGGTCAGCTCGGGGATGGGACGACAACCTATCGGCGAATCTCTCCGGCACAGGTGTCAGGCCTGACGGATGTGGTCGCCATCTCGGCGGGCACGAACCACTCCCTGGCGCTGCGCGAGGACGGCACCGTGTGGGCTTGGGGCTACAACGCGTCGGGCAAACTGGGGGACGGGACGACGAGCCAGCGACTCACTCCGGTGCGAGTCGTGGGCCTGATGGACGTGGTGTCGCTGTCCGCCAATACGAACCACTCGATGGCGCTACGCGCGGATGGCACCGTGTGGGCCTGGGGTGGCAACAGCTATGGCCAGCTCGGGGATGGGACTCAGCAGTCGCGGTCCTCGCCTGTGCAGGCGGTGGGCCTGACGGACGTGGTGGCCGTCTCGGCGGGGGTCCTTCATTCCCTGGCGCTGCGCGAGGATGGCTCCGTGTGGGCCTGGGGCGGCAACAGCTATGGCCAGCTCGGGGATGGGACAACTCTTCGGCGGCTCTCCCCAGCGCGGGTGGAGGGCGTTGCGCAGGTCGTGGCTCTGGCCGCACACCTTGACTCCCTGGTGTTGCGGAAGGATGGCACCGTGTGGGCCTGGGGCACCAACGACGGCGGCGAGCTTGGCACGGGGACGGATGAGTCGAGGCCTCCGAAGCCGGTGGTGCAGCTCACGAGCGCGGTGAGCCTCGCGGCGGGCGGGGGCTACTCCCTGGCGCTGAGAGCGGATGGCTCCGTGTGGTCCTGGGGGGTCGGCCATCTCGGCTTGCGTGAGGAGGGCGAGGAGGTGGACCCGTACACGCCGGCTCCGGTGGCGGGCCTGACAGAGGTGAAGGCTCTCTCCGCCTACCATCACGCCCTGGCGCTGCGCGAGGATGGCACCGTGTGGGCCTGGGGTCAGAATACGTTCGGCGAGCTCGGGGATGGGACGCGCAGCCCCTTTCGCTCTTCTCCGGTGCTCGTGCCCGGCGTGACGGAGGTAAAGGCTCTCGCGGCGGGCTTCGGCTTCTCCCTGGTGCTGCGCGAGGACGGCACGGTGATGAGCTGGGGGAGCAACGTCTATAGGCAGCTTGGGCATGGCGATCCGGGGAACGACAACGTCCCTCCGGCCCTGGTGGAGGACCTGACGGGTGTGGTGGCCTTGTCCGCGGGTGGCGAGCACTCCCTGGCGCTGCGCGAGGACGGCACCGTGTGGGCCTGGGGCTCCAACGCCTATGGCCAGGTCGCGGGCGAGTTCGATTGGCTGCTCCAGTTCGTGCCGGGGCAGGTGCCCGGCCTCTCAGGGGTGACGGCTGTCGCCGCCGGTTACTCGCACTCCCTGGCGCTGCGTGAGGACGGCACCGTGTGGGCCTGGGGTGACAACTCCTACGGCCAGCTCGGGAATGGGACGACGGGCTGGTTCCAGAACATTCCGGAGCAGGTGCCGGGCCTGACGGACGTCGTGGCCATCTCGAGCCTTGGCTGGCACTCCCTAGCGCTGCGTGCGGACGGCACCGTTTGGACCTGGGGCTATGACGTCCTCTCCCAGGCTGGCACGAGGGCGCTCCACCTCGCTCCGGTCCAGGTGCCAGGACTGACGGGAGTGGTGGCCCTCTCGGCCGGTAGCGCCCATTCTCTGGTGCTGCGCGGGGACGGCACTGCGGTGGGTTGGGGACACAACTCGCAAGGCGAGCTCGGCAACGGCGAGTCGAATCGGCACCTCACTCCGGCCCGCACGCTGCTGCCCTGCCGCTTTACGGGAATGCCTTCGTGGGAGCACCGCGCTTCCGCGCAGGGGCGGTGCCAGGCGTCGCCCTGATGCGAGCGCCGTGGACGGCAGTTGATTGAGCGTTGAAAGCGAGGGGAGGGTGGCGTGATAGACATTCACGCCACCCTCCCTTCTGTCTTTCGAGCCTTCTCGGTACCAGGCGAAGGACCCTGGAAAAGCCCTAATTCCTTTCCCAGATTCTTGGATGGTGAGTCTAAATGATGCAGCTTTGCTGCATAATAACGCCTTCCTTGTTTTTGTGGGTGGTCAAATCTAGAAAATGATGTAAACCACGTGCCTGCCTTATTCCCTGTAAAGAAAGAGAGGCCGGACGTTGCGCCACAGCTCTATTCAACGATTGTTTCTCACCGCGATTCTTCTTCTGCTGTGCGCTCCACTGACCGCGAGTGCGCTCACGTTCGTGAACCGTGGGGCCTTCACCGGCCCGCAGCAGGTGTCCTCGGGGCAGACCGTTTATTTGACGCTCGCCGTCGAGTCCCCTGAAGCGGTCTCGAATGTCACGTTCTCCCTCCAGGTTCGAAAGTTCTCGGCTTCAGGCGAGATCTCTCCGTCCGCCGTCCATTCTCAGTCCGTGACGGGGCAGAGCTTTGCCGCCGGAGTCGCGAAGCAATACTCCTGGGGCTTCACGATTCCGAACGACCTCGTCACTGGTGACTACGTCTGGGTCATCAAGGCGACCAACGCGACGGGCTCCCTCGTCTACCTGGACATCGCGAAGACGGTCTCCAACTACACTTTCCATGTGAACGGCGTGCCCGCCAAGCGCTATGTGCGAGGCATCAACGTCATGGATCTGGTCATCGGGAGCTCGGTCCTGCCGGGTGTCTATGGGACGAACTACACGATGCCCAGCCAGGAGTCGCTGCGCAACCTGAAGAGCCGCGGCCACAACGTCATTCGCGTCCCGTTCAACTGGGAGCGAATCCAACCGGTGCTCAATGGCGGTCTGAATACGAGCTACCTGGGCTACCTGCTGCAGACGCTCGAGAATGCGAACGCGGTGGGGCTCGGCGTCATCGTCGACATGCACAACTACGGGCGCTACACGTCCAACGGGCAGACCTCCACTTTTGGGAGCGCGGCCCTCAAGAAGGAGTCCTACGCGGATGCCTGGCGTCGGATTGCCTCCGCCATCAAGAGCAATCCCAAGGCCTACGCGGCGGTCTACGCCTACGACATCATGAACGAGCCGCATGATCTCCCCTACCTCGAGGGCAACTTCTTGAATCCCGTCGGCGTGTCGAGCTTCGAGTCCAGCGTCGAGGGCTGGTTGCCGCGGGACGCCTCGAACACCTCCCTGAGCAAGGTGAGCCGCAACAACCAGGGCTCGTTGAAGATCACCGCCAGCGCGCCGGTGAAGAATGGCGTGGTGCTCGGCGCGTCGCTCTGGGCGTCCACGAAGAGCACCTCCATCACGAGTGGCAAGACCTTCCAGGCGAAGGTCTTCGTGCCCACGACGACTCCGGGCGCCGTCATCAAGGCGCGTATGGTGATGTTCGACAGCGGTTCCAAGAGCCATTTCAGCAAGCTCTTCACCGTGACGAAGGGGGTCGATACCCGGGTGTACTACGCTCCCCCCGACGCCGTGTGGCAGGGCAATCGTGGCATCTCCATCGAGTTCATCGTCGATGGGACCGAGATCGGTGCCTCGCACGTCTTCTACGTCGACAACGTGAGCCAGGGCACGCAGACGGATTGGTATTGGCCCGAGCAGGTCTGGGAGAACTACTCCCAGGCCGCGGTGGATGCCATTCGCGCCCTGCCGGAGAACAAGCTCATCATGGTGGAGGGTTACTCCTACAGCTCGGCGGAGCGGTGGCCTGAGAACCACCCGCAGAAGTGGATCAAGGACCCCCTCAACAACATCATGTACCACGCCCACCTCTACATGGATGGCAACAGCGGCGGGAAGTATGAGGAGTGCCACTCGGCGTTCCTCGCGGGCGCCAGGAGCCAGGGCTACGACTCGGTCGGGAAGCTCACGATCGCTCGGGCGAAGAACTTCACCGACTGGGTGACGGCGCAGGGGACGTATGGGTTTATCGGTGAGTACGGCTGGCCCAACGAGAAGAAGGCCTGCGCAGGCGAGAGCGCGGCCTGGAATGCGGATGGCGAGGAGTTCCTCTCCTTCCTGGACAGCATCGGCATGGGCGCGACGATGTGGACGACAGGCAGCTGGGAGCAGCAGGACAGCCCTTACTTCAATGAGCTCTCCGCCTACCAGCTGCTGCCTACGTTCGTCCCGCTGTCCTCGGCGAAGGTGATTGAGCGGCACCCAGGCCAGCCCTGAGTCGCTGCCTTCTCCGAGGGTGGATGCTGCCCGTTCTCAGTCGAGCATCGCCTGCAGGGCCTTCAGGTCCATGTCCTGCAGGGCGGCGCGCACGACCTTCCCCAGGGCGTTGGGCATCCGGTCGTCCTTCGGAAGCACGCCCCAGGTGGTGGTGATGGTCAGGAACTGCAGCGAGCCCTTGGGCGAGGGGCGGGTGAAGATGTCCTGGTTGGCCACCATCAGGGGCGTGGAGCCAGAGGCGCAGGTGAGCTCCAACCCCGTCAGGTCGCCGCGCTTGGGTCTGGCGCTCTGACAGGCCCCCGACTGGCGCTGAGCAGGCGAGAGCTGGGCGAGCTCCTTCTTGAGGGCGTCGATGCGGGCCTGGCGCTCGGCGTTCATCTTCTCGAGCTCCGTCCGCTCGGCGCCCTTGGCGGAGGGCAGCTGCTTCTGGAAGACGGAGTGCGTCTCCTGCTCCTGGGCGATGAGCATCTGGTAGTAGCTCTCCACGGAGAAGGGCCGCCAGGGCAGGGCGTCCCGCTTGCTGATGAGCAGCACCTCTTTGCCCTCCACGCCATAAACAGGGAAGCCCTGGACCTCGCCCACCTTCTGGGGCGCGGAGAAGAACTGGGCGGGCTTGGAGAGGTCCAGCGCGTCGCTGGCCAGGAAGACGCCGAGGTCGTTCCAGTGGAGGCGCAGTGTCGGCCCCTCTCCCCTGCCTTTCCAGGCACCGGTCTTCTTGTCCTGGACCGAGCGCTTATTCTCCACCTCGATGGGCCGAGCCAGGACAATGGAGCGCACGAGCGCTGGGTGGTGCTTTGCCGCGTGAGCCGGGGGCGCATCCACGGAGATAGAGGGGTGGAGGCTCATCCCCTGCGGCTTGTGGAGCAGCGGCGCCTGCAGGGCCACCTCCAGCATCTTCGTCGCGCGGGTGGTGACCTGCTGACCCTCGGCCGCGCTGAGGAAGCCCTTGCTCAGGGTGATGGCGGGTTTGTCCACCACGCCGGGGGCATGGCAGGACGCCTGACTGCGCCCTGCACAGGCATCCAGGTTGGACGGACCGCCGGCCCAGGCGGCCGGTACCAGGCAGAGGGAGGTGGCGGCGGCGAGCAGGCGAAGACGTGACGTCATGGTGAGGTCCTCCGAGGTGAAAGGCCCTCTATATACGTCTCACCTCCCGGTTCATTCTCGCGGCGTACGTCCCGCCCCCCTCTTGGCGTGAAGGCGGAAAGCGGTGAAAATATCGCGTCAGCCCGCAATCCTCCAGCACACTGGGCGTGGGCGTAGGGCACTGTGCGTCCACTTGACCGATGGTTGCGCTGGCGGGAGTCGATTCTGATGGGGTGCATGAAAGGTGTGCGCCAACAGAAACCCGGAGGGCGTGAATCGGGGCAGGCCGCGGTCGAATCTGCCATCGTCCTGCCCCTCTTCGTGTTCCTGATCCTCGGCACCTTGCAGCTGGGGCTGATGCATCAGGCCCGCCTGGTGACGAAATACGCCGCCTACAAGGCGGTGCGTGCCGGTGCGTTGCACAACGCCCAGACGAAGGTGATGGAGCGCGCGGCCCTCGCGGTGCTGCTGCCGCTCGTCAGCCGGGACGCAGGGGGCGGCGAGTTCATCAAGACCATCAACAACGCCACCGACTTCCAGGAGAAGTGGGGGTGGTCGGCCGTGAAGGCCAACATGATGGCGGACGCCGGCATCCCCTACGTGGAGGTCACCACCTGCGGCCCCAGCACCAAGGAGGTGAGTGGGACGGAGCTGGACTTCGATGATCCGCGTCAGGCGGCC
The DNA here is from genome assembly GCF_044360475.1 of Archangium minus. Classification (NCBI taxonomy): domain Bacteria; kingdom Pseudomonadati; phylum Myxococcota; class Myxococcia; order Myxococcales; family Archangiaceae; genus Archangium; species Archangium minus. The sequence continues at coordinate 11,270,183 of NZ_CP043494.1, read as the reverse complement.
AGTAAGGGGTGGAAGGAAAGCCACCGCACCAAGCTGCGCATCCAGCTGACGTTCAACTACCGGATGCCCATTCCCTTCGCCAACTGGGTCATCCACGCCGCGGCCTTCAACCGGGAGATTCCCTTGTTGATGCGCATGGGTGAGAAGGAGTCCACGGGCACGCCGAACTTCGGGACCCATCAGTCCAAGTACACCGCCGCCGCCAACAAGGGCCTCTATGTCCTCCCCATCCGCGCGGCCTACACCATGCGGATGCAGTCCAACGTCTTCGTCAAAGAACTGCCGAGCTCGAACACATGCCGCACCACCAACCGCTTCTGAAGCGCTCCCGCCGTGGGGCCCCGCGCGGACAGGCGCTGGTCCTGGCAGCCCTCTCCCTGCTCCTGCTGGGGTTGATGGTGGCGTTGAGCTTTAGCGTGAGTCACGCCCTGCGGGGCAAGACGCGCCTGCAGCAGCACAGCGATGCCATGGCCTACTCCATGGCCGTCGTCGAGGCGCGCTCGCTCAACTACTTCGCCGTCAGCAACCGCGCCATCGCCGCCTCCTTCGTGGCGATGAACAGTCTGCACGCCTACATGGCCGCGGGCACCGTCACCTCCGCGATGCTCGACCAGGGCAAGACGAACTTCGAGTGGATCACCGCCCAGGAGGCGCTCCTGTGCCTTCCCTGCCCCTGGAAGTCCTCTGCCTGCAAGCACTGCAAGCATGCCGTCAAGGCCTACAAGATTTCCAAGAAGTTCAACAACAAGCGCAAGGAGTACGACAAGGAAATCAAGAGCGTGGAGAAGTCCTTCGACAACGCGGTGCAGGCGTTGGACGCGATGATCGACATCATCCACATGTCGCAGCAGACCGTCTTCGCGCAGACGTCGTCGCTGTTGAGCAATGGCACGGCCAACCAGATGAGTCTCATCAAGGAGATCAATGCCAAGGAGGCCAGCAATGTGTCCTCGGCCGTGGGCGGGCTCAACGTGGCGGAGTTCTCCTGCGCCATTGACGGCATGCCCTGCTCGGTGAGCGGCAAGCCCGGGAACACGGCGCGGACCGCTCGGGCCAAGGTGATGACCGAGGTGGCCAACGCCACGCGGCCGGAGTGGCCGGCCACTCGCGGCCGTGGCGTTGCCGAGTACCTCCACCCGGACTTCCTCGAGGACCTGATGCACGGCATCCAGGGCTCGGGGGAAAGCCTGGTCACCGGGCATGACGGAACCGCCAAGACGGTCCAGAGCGCCAGCACGAGCGCCGTGGAGCAGGGCCAGGTCTCCAACAACGAGGGCAAGGTGAGTGGGGCGGATGAGCACGGCCGGCTCAGCAGCACCTGGGAGGATGGCTTTTGGACCGGGAGGTATGAAGCCAGCATCTTCTCCGGCAAGGACTCCAACGGCCATTCGCCCGGCAGCGCGCACTCGGGTGGCAAGCACAACAAGTTCGAGGGGGTCTACTCCAAGGACCTGATGGCCTGCGCGGCGGGCGGCAACTGCTTCATGAAGTTCCGCGCGGACCCGGATAACACTCGCGACTTCGGGCAGCCCCACGTCTACAGCTACGTCACCATGAAGATGCGCAAGGGCGACTGGAAGAATGAGACGCCGTGGGAGCTCAACAGCCAGTCGGAGTTGAAGTTCACACACGGGCAGATGGGGACCGCGCAGATCAAGATGGCGCCGGATGAGGGCGCGGCGATCTCCAACGCCCTGGTCTACTACCACCGGCTGGGGGACTGGCAGGAGCAGCCCAACATGTTCAACCCCTTCTGGCGGGCCAAGCTCCACCCCTTCACCGGAAATCAGGCCGCGACGGTGCTGTCCGCGGCGGGCAACACGGACGCGGCGCAGCTGGCCAAGAGCGCCTCCGACCTGCCGCTGTAGCGGCCCTTCCCAGGAAGACATCTCATGCGCACCGCACGCCATTCCAGACAGCGCGGCGCCGCCTCGGTGGAGGCGGCCATCAGCATGCTCATCATCATCCCCGCGTTCATGTACGCCCTGTTCTTGGATGATCTGCTTCGCTACGCGGGCGATCTCCAGGAGGCCGTGGTGAGCACGCCCTGGGACTTCGCGGGGCAGAACTACACGCAGCCGGGCAGCCGGGGACTGGGGAGTCACAAACCCAAGAGCGAGCCGAATGGTGGGATGACCCTGACGCAGCATCAGGCCCGCCTGATGTACTGCGACCACGAGTCCAGCGGTGATTCCTACGACGGCAACGCCGACTACGTGAACGACTGCGACTCGGAAGACCACCACAAGGGCAAGGCGCTCAGCGGCCATGTGTGCTGGCTCAACGATGGCGCCAAGCAGGTGACGTGTGATCCCGTCAAGCCGCAGGTGGGGCTGCTCGGGGCGAACCTCTACCAGAACTACATGAATGAGTTCTCCAAGGCCGGTGGCCTCTATGAGTGCTACGGGCGGGAGGTGGTGGAGAACTACCTGCTGCCCAAGAGCTTCCTCCAGGAGTTCGCTGGCAATCAGGGGCTGTCCAAGGAGAACTGGAACAACAACGGCAGCAGCATCCACGACAACGCCCAGGAGGGTGATGTAGACACCGCCTACTACCTGGCCGAGCAGCACTTTGCCGTGCTCATGGACTCCTGGGCCGTCAACGAGACCCCCGACAAGACCGAGGGGGAGGGCGAGGAGAAGTTGACCCTGGAGGTGGCGCCCGGGACCAAGAGCGGACACCTGTACGACCGGGTGAATCACGTCTACTCGGGCAACACGGGTCACAAGGTCTTCAGTCCGCTCGTGACGACCTTCATCGCGCAGGCCAGCTCGAAGCTGTTGAGCCCCAAGGTGATCACGGATGTCGAGGGCGACACGCTGGACAACCCCAGCAAGCCCAACGTCTCCCTGACAAAGGTGGGCACGAGCCCGCCCGAGCAGGAGATCGAGCAGGATGAGGACTCCGCGAAGTATTACTCCACCCCCTGGAAGGATTGGGCGAGCAACCCCTACGAGAAGACCCACGGCAAGCGTGGCAAGTACTACATGGGCTGCAAGACCGCGCAGAAGGACAAATGCTGACGTCGCAAAGCCCTTCACCGCTGCTGCGGGCCTTCCTGCTGGCCTTCTCCATCATGACGGTGGGGTCTCTCATCGGCTTTGGTTGGGAGATGGGGGTGCATGGGGATGTGCTGGAGGAGGAGCAGGCCCTGGAGGAGTTGATGGAGGCCGAGGGCCGTGCGGAGTCCCTCTCGCCGGATTGGCGCAAGGGGCCCTCGGAGGAGGAGCGGGAGATCATCCAGCGCGCCACCAGCGGGCTGCCGCCCTACAAGGACGCGGTGCCCCAGGCGCTGGCGGCGGACTACTTGGATCCAAGCTCGAAGCTGGCCGCGGCCTGGTTCATGACGCCTGACTCGCCGCAGGAGGTGGTGGGTTTCTACCGCGAGGCGCTGGCGAAGGCGGGGCTGCCGACCGTGGAGCACTTCTACAACAGCAACGCGGGCTACGTGGCCTACATGGAGCCCAGGTCGAGGCGGGTGCACACCGTGTCGGTGCTGGCCCAGGGCGGAGAGACGGCGGTGTTTGTCTCCGCGGGGCAGGTGGCCTCCTTCCTCGAGGGCGGCAACGCGGTCCCCGCCGGGCTGCCCATGCCGCCGGAGGTCGAGGCGCCGGTGGTGCTCACCTTCCGTCGGGAGGGTCGCATCCAGTACTCGGTGATGGCGGAGCTTCCCGAGGGGCAGGTGAAGGCCGTGAGCGACTTCTACCGCGAGTCCTTCGCGGTGGAGGGGTGGCGGCTGGAGTCCGCGTCGGAGGAGTCCGTCGGGGAGACGCACCTGCAGGTGAGCCGTGGGGACTCCCGGGCCACCGCCCTGGTGCAACAGCAGGGCGCTGGGGTGAAGCTGTACGTCACGTTGGATCAGCCTTTGTAAGAGGACGAGATGAAGCGGATGTGGAGCAAGACCCTGGTGGTGATGGGCGCCGTCGTCCTGGCGGGAGGCCTCGCGCTCGCTGAGGGCAAGCGTCAGTCGAAGCCTCGTGAGGAGGAGGTGCAGTCACCGCAGGCCTGTGAGGCCGAGTGCAAGTCGGACGTGCAGGGCTGCACCACCCTCTGCAAGAAGCGCATGAAGGTGGGGGATGCCGAGTGCGCCCGGGTCTGCGGCATCATGGCGCAGGAGTGTGCGAAGGACTGCCGGCAGGGCGGCGGGAAGGAGGAGTGACATGAAGTCCCGGCTGCTCGCGCTGCGCCGTCGCGGCCAGGCCACGGTTGAGTACGCGATCATCACCGCGGCCCTGCTGGGGTTTGGCACCTTCGGCTGGCCCTTCCTGGTGCAGATGCTCAACGCCTTGGGGAAGTACTTCCTGTCGATTTATTACATCATCCAGTCGCCCGTGCCCTGAGGACCGCGAGCGGTAGCGGCCCCGGCGTCTGGGCGGCCTTGTCCGGCCGGACCGTGAGCACCTTGAACACCATGCGCGGGGAGAACATGGCGGTGGGTGACTCAATCATGTGCTGCACCCGCGCGAAGGTTCTCATCGCCTCCTCGTCGTAGCCCGCGAGCTGCTGGAACCGGTTGCCGTACCAGCTCATCAGGCCGAACCCCGGCGGGCGCTTGCCCTGGACCTCGGGGAAGCCCAGGTCGCCGGTCGTCGCGAGGGCCCAGGGTCCCTCGAGGATCTCCCCCGCCCGCCGCCGGTAGCGCTCGGAGGCCCCGCGCACGCCCTGGTGCAGGCACTCGCCCAGCGCCTCGGCCTGCATCGCGCCCGTGCTCATGCCCTGGCCGTAGATGGGGTTGAACGAGCAGAAGGCATCCCCCACCACCGCCAGCCCCTCGGGGAAGCGGGACATGCGCTCGTAGTGGCGGCGCTGGCTGTGCGGGAAGCGGTAGAGGTGGATGGGCCCGAGCGGCTCGGCGTTCTTGATGGCCTCGTACAGGTGTGGTTGGGGCAGGCCGCGAGCGAACTCGAGGAACGCCGCGTCGTCCGCTGTCGAGAGAGAGTCGCCCAGCCAGCCTCCCACCAGCACCAGCCAGCGGTTGTCCTCGATGTCCTGGAGGATGCCGATGCGCCTTTCCCTCGGCAGCTGGGGCGAGAGCGCCAGGGACCGCCACCCCGGCTCGAAGCCTGACGGTTTGCGGTAGGTGCGACTGGCGTAGCCCACGTCCACGTGGATGCGCGTCTCCTCGACGCGCGGGTAACCCAGCGCCTCCAGCCACTGGGGCGTGCGCGAGCCTCGGCCGCTGGTGTCCACCACCAGCTCGGCCTCGAGCGTTTCCTCCTGCCCGCCGCCCGGTACCTGGAGCTGAAGCCCGGTGACGCGTGTCCGGTCCCCGCTCGTCTTCAAGCCCATCGCCTCCCGGCCATCGAGGATGCGCACGTTCGCGAGCGCTTGGAGACGCTGGCGCACCACCCACTCGAGCACCAACCGGCTCACGGAGGCGGCGCTCACGCCACTGTGAAACCGAGGGCGCCAGCTGCCAGCCCCGAACATGGCGGTGGTCTCGACCACGTCGAGGAACTCGGCTCCGGCGGACTCCAGGTCCTCCCGGATGCCCGGGAAGATGCCGGCGAGGATGTCCATTCCCCGCGTGAGCAAGCCATGGACGTGCTGCGCCTGGGGGACGCCCTTGCGCGGCATGGGCCCGTTCGGGAAGCGATCTCGCTCCACCAGGGTGACGCGCTCGAAGTGGCGGGACAGCACTCCCGCGGCCATCAACCCGGCCATGCTGCCGCCATACACGATGGCGCGCGCACCGGCGGGCGTAGAGGGTGGGGGATTTGAAAGAGTCATGCGGAGATCGTAGGCGACCTCCTTGTCTGGAGTAAAACGGGCCATGTTTGTAAAAAAAGGAATGCAGGAAGGTCCTTCCTTTCGTTCACCCTCGGCTCGAGGAGTTCCTTTGAGCCCGACCTCACCCCTTCGTATCCACTCGAGCCGTATCTCCTCGCTGCTCTGGCCGTGCTGGCGGTCCTGCCTTCCGCCGCGAGGGCCGCGGACCTCTACGTCAGCCCGAGTGGTTTGGACAGCAACGCAGGCACCTCCTCCTCGGCTCCGCTGAAGACGATCCAGGCCGCATTGGACAAGGCGACGGCGGGCACGACGATTCATCTTGCTGGACGGGTTCACCATTGATGGGCAGGAGAAGCTCGTTAACAAGACCTATCCCACGAGCCTGTCGAGCGTGCGGAGCTTCAAGGACGCGAACCAGGGCCTCATCGCTGACGGTCGGCTCATCTACATTGGCTCGTCGGACACGTCGCGCGACATCACCGGGGTGGTGATTCGCAACATGTTCCTCAACGGCGCCGGCGGGGAGTGCATCCGCATGCGAAACAGAGCGACTGGCAATGAGGTCGCCGACTCGGTCATCCAGTGGTGCGGGATGTATGGAAAGGGCGACGACGATGTATGCCAATGACTCCAGCTCGTACAACAACATCCACGACAACACGATTCACACGTATGGGTCGGAGTGCTTCAACGTCAAGGAGAACGCGCACAGCAACACGTTCGCGAGGAACGACTGCCGCTACAACGACGAGCCGCTGGAGTTCACCGGAAGCCTCATCGAGCTGCGTGGTCACAACAACGTGCTGGACGCCAATGTCATCTCCGGCAGCAGGAGCTACGCGCTCAAGCTCAAGTCCGACTCCGGCGGCTATGACAAGGGCGGCAACTCGGTCACCCGCAGTACCTTCCACGAGGCGACCGGCGCGTTCATCCGCAACGATCACAGCGCGCCGCAGGGGACGTTCTGCGGCAATACGTTCGACTCTTCGCTGCGGCTTCTGGAGGGCAATCCGGTTGGCACTCCGACCGCGCCGTGCGCCGGGAATGGGGACACGGTGCCTCCAGTGGCTCCAACGGGGCTGACCGCGACGGCGGCCTCCAGCACCGAGGTCGACCTGTCCTGGAATGCGAGCTCGGACAACGTCGGGGTGACGGGGTATTCCGTGTACCGTGAAGGAGTCCGCGTGTGCTCGGTGACCGCTCCCGCGTGGAGCGACTACACCTATTTGGCCCGGGTGAAGGTCGGCTCGACGGGCGTTCGCAATGGCCTCGTCGCCCGGTACGGGAATAGCAACAACTTCTACTTCTTCGTCCTCCACAACGGGAACGTGGTGCTGAACAAAAAGGTCTCTGGCTCCACGACGACCCTCCAGTCGGTGCCGTTCACCGCGAGCACGTCAGCGTTCCACACGCTCTCCCTGGTGATTCGCGACACGTCCATCCAGGGCTACGTGGACGGAGTGCTCCGCGTCCAGGGAACGGACTCGAGCCTGACTGCGGGGAAGGTGGGCTTCTACGCGAACGGCATCGCGACCTACGACGATGTGCTCGTGACCGCGCCGTAGAGCCTTCCGAGCCAGGTCTTCTGGAGCCGCCTGGAAGGCCGCCTCGACGGACGGGGCGTTGCGCTCGGTGGACCCGGAGTCGGGAGGGCGACGGGTAACCATGAGGGAAGATTTCCGCATGACCCTCGTGCTGTGCAATGCCGGGGCCGTTGAGTGGCAGGTACGGAATAGATGCGGAAACCGCAGGGCGCGTGGGTGCTACTCATCGGAGGGCAGGAGGCTTCGGAGCGCCTCTGGATCCGAGCTCGCCTCTACGGTGAAACGCGCGCGCATGCTGCGGGCGCGCAATTCGTCCATCCAACGGAGTGCCCGTGCAGAAGGAACACGACGTCGTAGCAGCGCGAAATAGAGATACGTGTATTCGTCAGCGAGTCGTGTGGCGAAGGTAATCGGATCGTCCGAATTGATGGAGACCAGCAACTCCGAATGGTCGTTCTCTTCTGCTGCGATACCCTCCTCGGTACTGCTCGGCATCAACCACTGCTCCGCGAGTTGGAGTATGGGGTGTTCCTCCACTCCGAGGAGATCTCCGATGAGGAGATTGCTGGATGGATTTGTTTCTACCGTGACTTCCAGTCTGGCCAGTTCGCTTCGGAGCCAGCGCTGCACGTCCTGGAGGAAGAGCACCTCGGCATCATCCACCCGGACCTCCACTGGTTGCTGCCCCCGGCGGAACACGTTGTGATCCGTGAGGTACGAAAACAGCACAGGAGCATTTCCTGGGCTTTGTGCCAGGCGGTCTGGGAATCCCAGCCGCGAGAGCTCACCAGGTTGATGCCGGCGAAGGCGTGCGGACGACAAATCGGCCAAACTCGGTGTGGGCTCTCCATATATGAGCCGCGCCAGTTTCTCTGCTTCCGCACGAACTCGTTCTACCCTCCCCGGATGGGCAGGGACATCCCCGCTCCCATACCGATCCAGCTCCCAGAGCAGATCGTCCAGGCGATCCTCGGCTGTCTGTACGACGACGGTGCTCGAGTCCGCCCAGCGTCTAGGGACGATGCCCAGCGCCAACCCGTGGCCAATACGGTCACCGTTCCGGAGCAGGCCGGATTCATGGAGCTCGTGCACCCTGCGCACACCTTCGACGAGCCGAGAGAACTCCTCTCCTACGTGACAGGTCAACCGCATGGGCGGGACATTCCAAGAAGGTCTGGCCTGACGCAGGGCTTCCGAGGCCGCCACGGAGGCGCGGCGAACCGACGCGAGCAGGTTCACCGTGGCCCAGGTGGGCACCGCCAACTCAGAACTCGCGACGTCGATCCCCCGAATCAAGAGAAGCAACTCCGGGTGATATGCAAACGCATGCTGGAGTGCCGATACCTCCAGCATGCGGTCTCTTACCCATGAGCCATAGCGAAAGCCGGTATCGTCCTGGCTGGGGTCCGCGTACAGCCGGTTCGTTCCACGTGCCTGACGCCTCTTGATGAGATGGAACACGAGGCCCAGCTCGGGTCTCTTCGCCTCCCCCCCCGCACCTGGCTGCCACTGGCGCCCTGCTCGAGCAAGCAGTCGCGCTTCGTCGCGGATTCTTGTCCAGTGCGAGGGCGGAGCGGTGCGAACCTCCAGCGCTCCAAGCCTCAGGTCCACGGACTGGTGCTGCATGGCCGCCACATACTTCTGTTCATCCAGCGGCCCGCGCAGCGCGGAGAGCCGGTCGTAGAAGCGCCGGAACCAGTCCAGGCCAGAGGTTCCGGGCTCCTGGGTGAGGTAGGTATGCGCCATGCAGCGGATGCGCTGGTACTGCCAGAAAAGCTCGGCGAACCCCACGTCCGAGGCGCCGTCCTGGAGGAGGTAACGGAGCGCACGCGATGCGAAGAGCGTTTCGCAGGTCGCTCCGCCCTGGCGCGGTTGAAGCCAACTGCCGAGGGGATCAGCTCGGAAGAGGTCCTCGTACTGCTGAAGCGTTATCCTTCCGACGTCACCGCAGAGCAGTGAATAGAGCCGCTGCGCGTCCGTGAATGAAGGTGCCGGACCCGTCCCCGCCAGATCCGCCAGCACCCTGTGGCACAGCTGGAGCGCCAGCTTCTCGCCTTCCGGCCAGTCGAGCCGCTCACACATCTGTCGCAGCCCTGAATACGAGAATGCGCCGAAGTCACTGGTATGAGCGCCTATCTCTCGGGCGCGAAGGAATGACGCGAGGAAGAGGCGGGAGATGGCGGCCGCAAGCAGCTTCCTTCGAAAGGACTCGCCATCGCCGAAGGGGATGTGCTCATCAGAAAGTTCAGACGGTGTGGGGCCACTGCGGGCCAACCAGACCATCCACGAGCTCCAGAGCACCGGGAAGCTGAAGGCCGCTCCGACGTGCAGGTGGTTATCTGCTACGGGCTGATCCTGGAGCACCCGCCGGAGGTGCTCCGTCGCAAGTGAAACGTGATCCCCGGGTGGGAGCGCCGAGCCAGTCGCATACAAGGCCGAGACGAGCAGATCACAGGGCAGCCGGAAGGAAAGCCAGCGCCAGTGGGCCGCTCGCTCGGCGGCGTCCCTTCCTGGCTCAGTGGTGTCGGTGTTGAGGACGGTGCGAATTCCGCCACGCTCGAGATACCGCGTCACACGTTGGACCAGGTAGTGCGCCAGCGGCACCGTGCGTGGACCCGTGACCGCGTCATCGGCCATCCGAAACCAGGCGCTGTCCCGGAGCACCGCGAGGTTGGTCAGGCTCATCCCGTTCGCGCGCACGCGCAGGTGCTCGTCCAGTCCTGCTGCGAGCCGCGCGGTGGCCGGATTCAGCACCGCCATATCTGTGCGCACCAACTGGGTGGTGCGCTCCTTATAGGCGAGCGCCGAGTTGATCGGCCATGCTTCGGCCTCGGCGAGCAATCTGCCGTGCGGAACCTGGGCCATGAGCGGGGTCCCCTGGATGGATTCTGCTTCAGATTACTTGTTCGAGACCACCTTGCGCTTGCCGGGGCGAGGTGGTCGGGGCTTCTTCATCAACAGGACCCACGGATGGTCTTTTCGCTTATCATCTAGCTTGCGTAGGAGTCCCTTCACCTCGGCCTTGGGAACCCCTGCCAGTTCCAGTCTCTCCTCGCGTAGATTATTCCACCTGTCCCTCGCACGAGATTCCCTAGCAATCTCGTCCCTGATAGGCGCCAGGAGCACATCCACAGCCACTCGGGATAGCCCACATTCGGGAGCAGCCATCAAGGGCAACTGAGCGAGAAAAGATTCGAGGAGCGAGTCCCGGTATATGTGGGGTGGGTCCCGCCGATTGAAGAACGGTTTGGTCACCTGTTCCCAATCATACTGCCTGGGCTCGATCTGTAGCTCGTCCTGGGGTGGCTCCCTCATAGAGAGCATCTGAGTGGAATGGAGCAACCAGTAGGCGATCGCGTCCACGTACTTTCCCCCTTCCCCGCGCGCGCCAGAAGGATTGGTACGCCGCACGTTCGTCACCATGTCATTCCAGGCTGGCTCAAACAGTTCCATTTCCATTAGGGTCGGCCAGGCTGGGATCGTCCACGGGTAGTACCCATGGCGATCGTACCGGAATCTCGTGCCCGGCCAATGCTTGGACTTGGGTATGGGCATCAGTGTGTTCCGGCCCTGTTGGTCCTGGCTGTAGTCGTATGCTATGCGGAGGAGCAGTTCGAGCAGTGGGTTCAGGTTGTGCACCTTGAGCGGCGACGTCCATACGCGAAGGCCGCTCAGAGTGGTTCGGAGATCCTCGGCTGCCCACAGCGGCACGGGTTCCTTGCTCGATTTGAGGAACCACTCCCTCACGGGAATCCGCTCACCTCTGGTGAGTGCTCTCAGGAGAAGTGGATCTATCACCAACGATCCTTTTTCTTCCCGGACTGCTTTCTGCATGCGTTCCCCGGCGTTACTCCAACTCACCGCGAAGCGCCAGAGTTCCACCAATGCTGGTGCTCCTTCTCCCGAGATGTTCCGGAAAGGAATCAGGCGTCGAGTAGCCTGAAGCAGGACGTCAGAAGGGACTTCCTCCAGCAACTTCGCTCGATAAGGGGTGAGGAGATAGTTTCGCAGCGATGGAGAGCTTGCGTTGATAAAGATAGACCGCAGCCAGGGGATACGGATTCTGTCAAGTGCTGCATGGAAATTATCCAGCACTTTGCCCAGCGCGAGTTGCACACCCCGATTTTCGACCATGCCTCCGAACTCATGCTCGGGGAACTGTTGGTCGATTCGCTCGAGCCATGCGTTCTTGGTTGAGGCGCCGTCTTCCTGCTCCTGGGTCAATCGAAGACGTACACGACGCATTTCCCGGAGCTTCGCTCTTGCCCGTTCCCAGTCATGTCCAAATGCCTTGCGCAGAATCCGCAGGAACGTATTGGCGACATCCGCCGGAAGCCCTGATTCGGGTGCTGCCAGCAGGCCTGCCCGAGAGAGGGCCCAGTCCGACAAAGCAGACGCTCGTCCTGATTCATCAATTTCTCGGGCAAATGCTACCAGGTTTTCCGCCAATGCCTCCCATTCGAGGAGCACGTCGTCCTGCTCTTCCGCCTCTGTCTCTGGAGCTACATCGGGCTCCAGCTCCGGCCTGGCGCTGGCGCGGTGTCCAAATCGAGGGTGCTTCCCCACCTTAAGTACAGAGGATAGGAAGCAGCGTGCGAGATAATCGGATCTCGTGGGTCTTTCAGCCACAAACCTCAATCTGAATTCCCAGAGTTCCTTCAGCTCGAAGAGATCCTCGAACGATTCCCAATCCGGAGTGGGCCAGGGCGCCACGATCTGGCCTACCTGGTCCAGCAAACCAACGCCATGGGCAAAGACATGTACGCGCGGATCCATGACCGCAGGTGAACGGGCGCTGAATGCACCACGAACATCATCCGCGGCGAAATTGACCGCAAGCATGAGGGCTGCTGTTGTCCGCGAATCGAGCTCTTTCCCTCTCAGAGTCAGGCGGAACCGCTCTGGGCTTTCGATAACCAGCTGCCACCCATTGCCAGCAGAGTAGGAGCCCCACTTCCTGAGGACTGGGGTCGCGGCGAGCTCCGCTTCTACCCATAGTCGCATTTGCCTGCGGTGGATCGCCCCCTGTAGAGCGTCCTCCATCCTGGGTTCCACTAGACCGGAGCTCAGTACGGACTTCCACAAGGTCTCTATGACCACAGCAGCCCGGTCTTCTTCGAATTCTCTCTGCTTGAGTTCCTCTACAGCGTACGCGAGCTCTCCATAGAGGTCCCACAAGGACCTGAGCCGCTCGGGCAGTGCTCCCCCCATCTGCGAGCCATAGGCGAGATAATCTCGGAGTGATAGCCGAGCTGGGCTCAACCCCTTGCGCGTCTGGACTGGAGTGTGCGTCAAAAGCTCCTCAAGTTCCGGGATCGCGGAGAGTCGCTCTTCCTCCCGCAGGGCGGGCAATGAGCACCTGTGGCCCTGTGGAATCACCTTCGCGTAGATTTCTAGCGCGAGCGTTTCAAGGTCCGACTCGTCTGGCTCCGCCAGAGGCCCCATGCCCCGTCGCGCATCCCGGAGCAGGTCCAGTTTCAGCATCTTGATGAAGAGCGAACTGTCGCCTGTGAAGAGGAATGCGAGCCGCGGGTGGTACAGCTTCCGGAGCACCTCCAACAGGTGCGCGGAAAGCCGCGGGTTCATGTCGGCATCGTCGATGGCGAGCAGGAACAACGGCAGTGGGCCGGAGCACTGGTGGGTGAGCTCGAGGTAGTCCTTCACCAGTGCATCCATGAAGTCGCGGAACACCGTCTGCAGATCGAGACGCCGAATGTCCTCGTTCATCTGCTCGCGGGCGAACGCCTCGGGATCCAGCTCCTTCTTGCGATCCTGCACATTGCCGCCTTCGCTGCTCGCGGCGACACGAACGAAGTTGCGCCAGAGTCGGAGCGAGCAGGGCTCCTCTGGCGCGGGGACGTGCCACGGCATTGCCCCGGGTTTGCCGTGCTCTCGTTGTGGCCAGAGCGTGTGGACCACTCGCTCCAGGTTCCCCATCAAGAGGAACAGGAGGTTCGTGGTCGAGGGCTGGGGCTGGAGGTCCACCAATCCCACCGGGACAATCCGGTCCGAAGGATCGAACCAGTCCGCGAACTCTGGGGGAGGTCGTCCCTTTTGCAGCGTTTCCGAGTACCCCTCGAGCAGGGTCAGCAGGAGCGCGGACTTTCCCGAGCCGCGGTTCCCGTCGAGCAGGATGACTTGATTCCAGCGCTCTTCATCAATGACGGGAAGGAACCGGCGTGCCGCTGGAGGGACGCGCCGCGGTGGAGGGCTTGCCTTGGCCATGGCGTGAAGGAGTGCCGCGGCCTGAGCACCAGCGGAGCGTTGCTCCGCGGTGAGTTGCTTCATTGTCCGGAGTGGGCCCGCCTCACGGCGAGGCTTGAGCTCCGTCATCCCTCGCTGCTGAGCCATCAACATCCCCCTTGTTCGAGCTCTGCTGGTTCACACCGCGTCATGACTTGCGCCGATGGGACAGCCCTCCGACGTCATTACTCCAGCCGAACGCTGACGTATAGGACGGAGGGGGAGCTCTATAGATAACTGGGAGACGGGCAGTTGCAGAAATCCAAGGGCCGTGCGCCTGGCTGGTGTAGCGGCCGTGCAACGTATTCACCGCAACTGCTTCATTCCCTCCATGACATGAGGCAGACAGAGGGGCAGCCGAGTGAACGGAGGCGAGAGGTGTCGGGGCGTCAGTAGTCGTTGCTCCAGATGAAGTCCGCGCCGCCCTGCTGAGCATCGCCGTACTCCACCTGGACGCCCCAGCGCGGGCCGAACTGGTACTCGAGCCGTACCGCGTTGGTGTTCTCCCGCCGCGTGGTGGACTGGTTCTGCGGCGTGCCCAGTCGGCCTGTGTAGCCCAGGTACAGCTCGTCCGTGATGTACTTGCCTACCTCTAGCCGCGCTCCCGCGAGGCCCTCCTCGCCGGCCTCGATGGTGAGCACGTCCAGCGGGAGCTTCGCGGCCAGTGCCTTGCGCGCTTGCGAGGCCAGCACCGAGCCCAGCACCGACGCCACCTGCCCCTGGTTCATCGACGCGCCCGAGCCCGCTCGCAGCGTGCGCCTGCCCGTGGCCAGCAGCGTGTAGATTTCCGTCTCCGGCAGGGGCGGCTCGCTGGTGGGCTTGATGGTGAAGTCCTTGCCCTGTCCGCGCACGGCGACGAACACCGTCACGTTCGCGCGCTCGTTGTTGTACTCGGCCGTGGCGTTGATGTACGGCGTCATCGCCGGGCCGGTGAAGCGCACCTGGCTGGAGTTCTGGACGTTGAAGCGCCGGCCGAGCACTTCCACCTCACCGCGGATCACCCGCACCTCGCCGTAGATGGAGGTGGTGTTCGCGGACTCGATACGGAAGTTCTCTGACAGGCCCACCTCTGCGTTGACGTCCGAGCCGTGCACCCAGAGGTTCTTGGGCGCGTTGATGGTCACCCAGTACTGGCGTTGAGGCTCCTCCTTCTCCTCCGTCGGGCCAGCGCCTCCCGTGCCAGTGCCCGGGCGGCCTGGCTCGGCCGTGGGTGCTTTGCTCTTGGAGCCGTTCATCGGCGTCCCGTTGCACACGAGGACGATGCCCTCCGGCCGCTCCATCGTCTGCAAGTCCTTGCGCTTGATGTCCGGCAGGTTGATGTGGGCCTCGGGAATCGTGAGGTTGCGGATGTTGACGAGCTGCGCGGACACCTCGCCTTCGAACTCGGTGCGCAGGCGGATGAGGGCCAGGAGCTGGTCTTCCAAGACGAGCGGGAAGTCGTTCAGGTCCCCCTCGCCGGTCAGGAGGAACTGGCCCGACTTCGTGCGGTTCGCCTTCGCCTTGAAGTTCAAGGAGCCGCCGCCGCTGGTCGCGGAGAAGTCGGACAGCTCCAGGTTCTGCTCGGTGACGTTGAGCGCCACGTGCACGTTCTGGTAGTCGCCCATGCCGTCCAGGGCGAGCCGGCCGTTCTTCCACTCGACCTTACCCCGGATGTTGGGCGCCCCCATGGTGCCATCCACGTGCACCTTGTCCATCTGCAGCATTCCGCCAATGGAGCGCACCATGGGCAGCTGGGAGCCGGAGAGGAAGGACAGGTCGAACTGGTGCGAGTCTACGTCCACCTCGAGGGGTGTCCGGGAGTAGTCCACGCCCCGGCGGAGCGCTGACAGGGACAGGTCCTGCGTGGCGTGGCCCCTTGCCACCAACGTGCCGCCGTTGGGCGAGGTGAGGTTCGCCGTGAACGTGGAGCGCGCGTTGTCATAGGTGTAGTGCAAGCGCGCCTGGCCGAGGCCAATCTGGCTCACGCCGATGTTCTGTACCCCGGCGGTGAGATCGACCTGGGGCTCCTCCAGCGTGCCGCGCGCCCGCAGGCTCAGCGAGAGGACGTTCTGGTTCCCGCCGACGGTCTGTTGGGGGAGCGCGTCCGGGGCCCTGCACTGCGCA
Source organism: Archangium minus (assembly GCF_044360475.1). Taxonomy (NCBI): domain Bacteria; kingdom Pseudomonadati; phylum Myxococcota; class Myxococcia; order Myxococcales; family Archangiaceae; genus Archangium; species Archangium minus. Next base: position 11,254,563 of record NZ_CP043494.1, on the reverse strand, counting down.
CCCAGGCCGGCCCGGGGCGAGGTGGTCTCGGCCAGTCCCATCAGCTCGCGCTGCGAGATGGGGCCAGCGCGGACCGCGAGCGTGAAGGGCACTCGGCCCACGACCTCCTGGTCCTGCAGCGCGGAGATGGGGGCCTCGATGTTGGCGTCCATCTCCGCCAGCAGCGTGTCCTCACGTCGCGCCGCGAGTTGGATCTTCACGGAGGAGTCATTCGTGCGCAGTGAGAGGTTGCCATCGAGCGGCTGGAGGCCGTTCATCGTTGCCCGCCGAGCCTCCAGCTTCACCTCGCCCACGGGCGCCAGCAACGGGCCGGTGAGGTCGGCCGTCATCGACACCGCGCCGCCCGCCCGGTCCGCCAGCCCGAATTGCGACAGCAGCCCGAGTGGCGCATCGGTCACCTCGGCACGCAGCTGCCGCATGGGCGTCTCCAGCGCCTGGGCCGCCGTGGGAGGGTTCTCCATCAACTGGCCCAGGGTGAAGGGCGTCTCGAGCGAGGCGGTGGCCTTCGAGCCGATGCCCTTCAGGTCCAGGGTCGCGCTGAGCGTGCCGTCCTGCTCGTCGGTGCGGGCGGTGAGCTCGAAGCCGAGCGGCTTCCCGTTCAGCTCGGGCGGGAGCGCGCCGGGGGCGAGCACCACGGGCGGTGGCTGCCGGGGCGTGGTTCCCCAGTAGCGCAGGTTGTCACCCTTCAGCACGAGCTCCATGCGGGGATCATTCGCCTGCCCCTTCATCGTCAGGGTGCCGGAGAGGATTCCCGTGGCGGACTCCGGTTGCCCGGCCATGCGCAGCGCGGGGCCGATGTCCACTCGGTCCACGGTCAGCTCCAGGCTCACGGGCTCGCGGCGGCGCTTCATCAGCCCCTGCACGGGCATGTCGAAGTTGGCGGAGACGTGGCCGGCAGGCGCGTTGGCAGCGAAGGAGCCGGTGGCTCGGTCACGCACGTAGCTGCCCTTCAGGTCGAAGGCCAGGTCCGCGTACTGCTGGTAGCGGCCACCCCGGAGCGAGAGGTCCATGTTGGCGTCCGGCCGAGACATCCGTCCGCTCACCTCCAGGTGACCGGAGAGCTGGCCCGCCACGTCAAGGTCGGGCGGCAGGAAGGCCTTGGGCAGCAGCCCGAGGTCGAAGGCTCGCAGCTCCGTGCGCGCGTCGAGCCGCTCGCCCTGCTTCTTCAGGGAGAGCGAGAGGGCCTGCGGGCCGGACGTGAGCGTGAGGGGTGCGACCTCCACGCGACCGTTGCCCCAGCCCACGTGGGTGGGTTGCTGGAGCGTCCAGCCGGCCTCGGGGTAGCGCAGGGTGAGGGTGTCGAGCCCCAGGCCCTGGTTGTCCTTGTCCACGGTGCCACGCAGCGAGACGAGGAGCTCCGCTGCGCCACCGGCGCGGACGTAGGCCTCGAGGGCCCGGTCCTGGGTGATGAACGAGGCGTTCAGGTTCTCGAAGGTGCGGCCCCCGGCGCTCAGCTTCGTGGCCTTCAGCGTGGCATCCGTGGAGAGCGGCTGGGTGACGTCCGGCACGCGGGCGTCGAGCGTGAGTCCCTGCACGGAGGTATCCGCCCAGGCGAGCGTCTCGAAGCCGCCCGAGAGGTAGACGGCGAGATGGCGCGCGGGGCCGGACACGGTGAAGTCCAGGGCGCCGTGGCCCGAGAGGGGCAGGGGCTCGCCGCTGCCCAGCCGGCCCACGGTGTTGGCGAAGTTGCCCAGGTTGGAGGCCACGAGCCGGCCCTTGAGCCGCACGTCCTGCTCGGTGCCTCCTCCGTTCGCGGTGAGGCTGACGCCCGGGGCCTGAGCCTGAAGTTGGGAGAGCTCGAAGCGGCCATTCTTCGCGCTCGCGTGCAGCTCCATCGGTCCGAGGGGCTGGCCGCCGATGCTGGAGGGCGGCATGGTGAGGTCCACGGTGCCATCGAGCGTCTCCAGGCTCTTGCCGCCGCCGCGTACGCGCAGGTCCGCTGCGAGCACGGTGCTTGGTCCACCGCCCAGCAGCTTCGCCAGGTCCAACTCGCGCACACGGGCGGTGAGGCCGTCCGTGCGCAGCTGCACCATGTCGAACGAGCCCTCCACCTCGGCGGTGCCTCCCGCGGCCCGTCCGTCCAGGTCCACCTTCACGGTGTCTCCGGCCTGGTTCAGGGTGCCCGAGAGGGTGACGGGCGCAGCCACCGGGTACGAGGGGAGGAAGGCGCGCGCCAGTTCCGGGCCGACGGTGAGCTGCTTTACCTCGGCACGGGCCTGGTTCTCGCCCTCGAGCCCACCGGTTGCCCGCAGAGCGAGCCCTGGGGCGTCGAAGTCCACATCCGCGTTGAGCTTGCCTTCCTCGCCTCCAGCCTTCAGCGACAGGCGGACCGGGCCCGCGATGGGCCGGGCGAGGCTGGCAGTGGCGTCGAGCTTCGCGTCGAGTCCCTCGGTGGCCGCGGTCCAGGAGGCCGTGCCCGTGGCATCGAGGTCCTCCAGGCGCAGCTCGCGGTTACCCTCGGCCGCTTCCGCCACGTAGTCGACAGAGCCATCCGTGAGCTGGAAGTCCTCGAGGGTGAAACGCAGGGTGCCGCGAGCCTGGTTGGGCGGCTCCTCCGGCTTGGGCTCCCGCGGCTCGATGGCGCGCGAGAGGTTGAGGCCGCGCTCATCCTGGTGGAGGTAGAGGTGGGGCTGCTCCACGCGCGCGTCGCTCAGCACGATGTGCTTGCGCAGCAGCGGGGCGAGCGCCACGCGTGCCTCTACCCGGTCCACCGCCGCCACCAACTCGCCCTCGGGGTCGTACAGCTTCACGTCGGTGAGGTCGACGGAGAGCAGGCCGATATCCAGCCCACCTATCTCCACGCGGCCTGCGAGCTGCTTGTTCGCCTGTTCAACGGCCAGGGCCCGGATGCGGGCTTCCCCGGCGGGTCCTGTCGCATAGATGAGCGCGCCGGCCACGAGCACCAGCACCAGCCCGAGCAACCCGAGCAGACCCCAGAGCACCCATCGGCCCGGGTGCCGTCGTCGGCGGGGCGGAGTGGGGGAGGTCGTCTCAGGAGGGGGTGGGTTGCTGGTGCTCAAAATGCCTCTCCAATCGAGAGGAAGAAGGTGCAGAAGCCCTCAGGGGCCCCCGCGTATTCCCTCGCATCCGCGACCTCCGTCCCTCCCAGCCCGAAACAGTCACCCAAGCCGGCGATGGGGTCTGTTGCCTTGCCGGACGGGTCGAAGATGGGGAGGGGCCTGCCGATATTCAACCTCCGGGCGAGATCCAACCGTACGGGCCCCACGATGGTCTGGTAGCGCAGGCCAAATCCCACGGCCTGGTAGTGGTAGTCCCCGAAGATACGGCCGCTCTCCCTGCGGACGTCGTCCTGACGGGGCCCGAAGTTCAGCGGGCCGGCGCCGACGAGGCCGGAGTCGTGGAAGGCCGCGAGGGACAGGCCCCCGAACAGCTTGAAGCGCAGCTCCACGGAGGTCTCCATGAGGCTGTTGCCGCCGACGGGGACCACCTGGTCCGAGGGCTGCTCCGCGTCCGGGTTGCTGAGGCTCATGGGGGACAGCCGCCGGCTGTTGAAGCCGCGCATGGAGCCTCCGCCGCCCGCGAAGAAGCGGTTGACGACGGCGCTCTCCTGCCGGATGCGCTCGCCTGTCTCGTTGGTGATGACGGGGGTGAGGAGCGTGCCCATCCGCAGCCGCGCCGCGAGCGTGATGCTGTCCTTCGGACCGAACGTGATGTACCCCCGCACATCCGGTAGCACGCGCAGGAAGGTGAAGTCTCCCTGGAGCGGCCCGCCGCCCTCTTGTAGCGACAGCCCGGCGTAGTAGCCACGAGTCGGCGCGATGGGGTCGTCCCGGCGGTCCCACTCGGCCGTCTGCTCCAGGTAGCTCACCGAGATGTTGCAGGTTTCCTGTTCCCCACCCGCCGGGCAACCCAGCACGAGGGTGGGCACGGTCGTCTGATCCCCAACACCTCGTTGGCCTTGCAGCCGGTAGAGCTCCAGGTTGTAGGTGGGCGAGAAGGAGAAGTTCGGGTGGGGTTGCCAGACGACGCCGCCTCGCGCGCGTCCGCCGATGAAGTTGTACGCCTGCTCCAGTCCTCGCTCTCCGGTGAGAGACGCCTGCAACCGGAGATCTCTCGTGAGGAAGCGCGGCTGCTCGAACTGGGTGGAGAGCTGGAAGACGAGCCCGTGCGGGGTGCTGAGGTTGGGCGTGTCCCCGTTCCCATCTCCATCCGTGTCGATCCGGTCGAAGGCGGCGGTGATGGTGGGGATGAACGCGTAGCCTACCCGGCCGCCCACGGTGAGCCGGCGCAGGCCGCCGAAGAAGTTGCGGTGGGTCCACTCGCCCAGGAGGCGCACCTCCTGCCGGGCCGCGTCCAGGCCCACGCCTCCACCCAGCCGGACGGAGCGGAAGGGGGCCTCGCGCACGTCCACCACCACAGGCACCGTGCGGGCCTCGCGGTCCGGGGCGCCCCGGTTGACCTTCACCGCGCCGAAGACGCCCATGCGGAAGACGCGTGCCTGGGCCTCGGCCAGCGCTGATTCGCTGTACCAGTCGCCCTTGTTCACCGCGCCCTGCGCCTGCTCGATGATGCGCCGCGGGTTCACCTGGGGGTTGGCATCCGTGGCCACGAAGATGTTGCCGAAGCGGTAGCGTGGGCCCGCCTGGACCTGCAGGTCCACCTGTGCGCTGTGCGTGGCCAGGTCCACCCGCACCTCGCCGCCCACCTCCGCCTCGGCGTAGCCCAGCTCGCGCAGGCGTTGCTGCACCAGCTCCTTGGTTGCCTCCCACTCCTCCTCGCGGAACACCTCGCCCTGCACGATGGGCAGCTCCGCCAGGGCCTTCTGCCGGTGCTCCTCAGACAGCGCCTCCAGGCCCTTCACGTTGATGGCGGCCACCTGGGTGGGGAGGCCCTCGTTCACCGTGACTTCCAGTGCGATGCCGTCCTTCCCCTTGGGCTGCTCGTTCGAGGAGTCGATGCGGGCCTCGTAGAAGCCCTGGGCCTGGTAGAAGCGCACGATGCGCCGCAGGTCCGCCTGCCACGTGTTGGGATCGAAGTAGTTCGGCCCGACAAAGGGGTTGAAGGGCTCCCACCACGGCGTCTTGCTGGTGACGATCTTGTCCTTGATGTCGGACGCGCTGACCTGGTCGGTGCCCTTGATGTCGAGTCCCACGACCTTGGGTTGTTCCGGCTGTTGGGCGCCTGAGGTGGTGGCGCACCCGGCCGCAAGGACGAGGAGGAGCAGGGCGGAAAGGAGCGGGCGATGGTGCAAGGCGGCGTCCACGGTGAGTTCATAACTTGGAAGTCGCCCGGTTGACTCGCAAGGTGTGTCGGGACTCGTCCATCGGACAGTCGACTCAGGCCGGAAGCCCACGCTCTGTCCGCTGGCACGCGCCGGGGAGCCTCAGGACGTGCATCTCGGGCGCATCTGCCCCAGAGTGGAGCCGTATGCCATGGCGAATGAGAGGACTCCTGGGAGCGGCGGCACTGGTGGTGCTCGCCTCCTGTGGTGTGAGCGAGGACGAGGCGGTGCGGCTCAAGGAGGGCGAGACCCTGGGAGAGCCGGAGCTGGGCCTCGATTACTGCACCACCTTGGGCTGCCGATACGATGGGCAGTACTGCCTGGAGGTGTTCTTCGAGTACGGCCGTTCGCCCGCGCTGTGCCTCTTCACGGACGTGTGCGACAAGCTCGAGTGCGTGAAGCAAGGCCAGGAGTGCGCCATCTTTGATGGCTTCCCCGGCCAGGTGAAGTGCATCGACCCTCGCTAGGGAGGCGTGCCTCCGTCGGAGAGCGCCTTCTCGCACGCGTAGGTGGCGTCCCAGGCGTCCCGGCACGTGTCGAACTGGGTGAGGGTCCGTCCCTCGCCTTCGCCTTCCTGGGGGACGCAGAACCAGCTGTGGTCCGCGCCGCAGCCGTAGGCCTGCACCAGCGAGGTGCGGCAGGTCTCGGCGATGGCGTCGATGTCTCGCGTGCAGGTGCGCACGCAGTTGTCCCAATAGGAGTCGTCGGAGGAGGCGCAGGACGTCGCGCCCTGGGTGGGGACGGCGCTGAGCTGCCCGTAACAGTAGCGTTGGCAGAGCCGCTCCTCGGGAGCGGGCGTCTCCATGCACCCGGTCATCAGCGAGCCGAGGCCCACCAGCAGCACCGGCATGAGGCGGCGGTTCGTCATACGTCCCCCGAGGTGGGCGCGGCGCCGAGCCACCCGTGGGGGCGTGGCTCGGGCCGTCGTGGAGAGGACCTCAGCGGCGGGCCGAGGCGGTGAGGAGCCCCAGCCGCTCGGCGGCCGTGCGCGTCTCCTCGAGCGTGAGGAGATCCTCGACGTTCTGGCTGATGCGATAGGACCAGTTGGCGTCGCTCATGGAGCCCGGCAGGTTGATGCGGTCGCGCGTGCCGAGCACGTCCTGCCAGGGCAGCACGCACAGGTCGCTGCCCGCGTTGAGCGCCGCGGCCAGCGTGGCCCGGTGAACGGCCGGGGTGAACTCGCGCGTGGCGGTGATGCTCTGGAACTCGGGGTAGACGCGCGCGATGGCCTGACGCTCGTCCTCCGAGGCCGCCTCCCACCACTCGGCCGCGGGCTCGGTGTCATGCGTACCGGTGGTGACGAGCGACACGGCCGGGAAGTCGTGCGGGTTGCGGTAGACGTTGTCGTCCCGCTCCCAGCGCAGCACCCGGTAGCCGGGCAGGCCCAGGTCCTTGAGGATGGTGCGCACGAAGGGCGGAATCACGCCCAGGTCCTCGGCGACGATGCCCGCGTCCTTCGACAGCAGACGGAAGTGCAGCTCGCCGTAGCGCCTCCATGCCTCCTCGTTGTCGGGGACGAAGCGGCCGGTGGGCGTCTGCTCGTCGCGGATCCACTGGCGGAAGTAGCCCACCGCGTGGTCCACCCGGCGCAGGTCGTAGTAGCTGGCCGCCTTGACCGCGCGCGACTTGAGCCAGCGGTAGCCGTCCTTCTCCATCTGCGCGAAGTCGAAGTAGGGCAGGCCCCAGTCCTGGCCCGTGGCGGAGAAGGCGTCCGGGGGCACGCCCAGGCGCGCATCGCGGCGCAGCACGTCCCGGTGCGCCCATACGTCCGAGCTGTCCTGGCCGATGATGAAGGGCTCGTCGCCGCACAGCAGGACACCGCGCGCCTTGGCCAGCCCGCGCACCGCGTTCCACTGCACCTCGGCCACCCACTGCAGCCAGGCGTGGTAGCGCACCTCGCGCTCCAGTCGCTCCGCCTCGGCCTTGAGGGCCGCGGCGTGCCGGTCCCGCAGGGGCTCCGGCCACTCCCACCAGGGGGTCTGGTTCCGCTCCTGGGAGATGGCGGTGTAGAGCGCGTAGCTCTCCAGCCACTCGCCCTGCTGCTGGCGCCAGTCACTGAACTCCCGGGCGCGCGGGCCGTTGGGCCACTCGTTGCGCTCGAAGTGCTCGAAGGAGCGCCGGAAGGCCGCCCCCTTGAGGCGGAAGACCAGGTCGTAGCGGATGCGGGGCGCCGCGCGCGCCTCGGCCAGCATGCGCTTCTCTTCGTCAGAGAGCGCCGCCTCGCCACCGGTGGCGTGGAACTCGGGCAGCATCTCCAGGTTGATGAAGAGCGCGTTGAGGCCAAACGCCGAGCGCGTGGAGTAGGGGCTGGGATCGCCCGGGGCCGTGGGAAGCAGCGGCAGCAGCATCAGCAGGCGCTGGCGCGCCGCCTCCATCCAGTGGAAGAGGCCGTCGAGCCCGCCGAAGTCGCCGATACCGAAGTCAGTCTTCGAGCGGAGGGAGAAGAGGGGAAGCAGGAGACCGGAAATTCGGCCGGTGGAAGCCATGGTGGGCGCACAATGCACCACGCGCCCCCCGCTGTGAACTGTCCTTGCGACCGGACGTGCCGCGCCATGTTCGCCCGCCATCCCGGGGAGACTTCCGGCCTCCCGGCTCCTCCTCGGAGGTTGACGGCAGGAGGGACAGGCGGCATCCGTTCTCCCTCTGTGCGCCTTCCCGTCTCCTTCTATGCGCGCCCCGCGCTCACCGTCGCCCGCGAACTGTTAGGCACTCACCTCATCGTCGACGAGGGGGGCTGGCGGCGGGTGGGTCGCATCGTGGAGACGGAGGCCTACGTGGGGGAGCACGACCTGGCCTGCCACGCAGCCAAGGGGCGCACCCCCCGTACGGAGGTGCTGTTCGGACCGCCGGGGCGGGCCTACGTCTACCTCATCTATGGCATGTACCACTGCTTCAACGTGGTGACGGACGTGGACGGGGTGGCGTCGGCGGTGCTGGTGCGGGCGGTGGAGCCGGTGGAGGGGTTGCCTGCCCGAGCCCGGACAGACGGACCGGGCCGGCTGTGCCGAGCCCTGGGGCTGACGCTGGCCCACAACCGGGAGGACCTGCAGGGTGCTCGGCTCTACCTTGAGGCGGGGACACCCGTCCCAGAGGACCAGGTGGCTCGCGGTCCGCGCATTGGGGTGGACTATGCCGGGGAGTGGGCCTTGGAGCCTTACCGGCTTTGGCTCCGGGGCAGTCAACACGTAAGCCGTCCCCCGTCCAGCAGGCGTCGCGAGCGTGCTTGACGTCGGACGGCGTGACTGGAAGGGTGCGCCCCACATGTCCGACGAGGCCGTGAAGGAAGAGGACCGGCAGCTCGTGGCGCGGGCCCAGGCCGGCGACATCAGCGCCTTTGAGGCGTTGGTGGATGCCCACAGGGACAAGGTGTACGGCCTGGCGCTGCGGATGACCCGCTCCGAAGCGGATGCCGCGGAAATCACCCAGGACACCTTCTTGTCCGCCTACCAACACCTTAAGGACTTCCGTGGGGACGCGGCCTTCAGCTCCTGGGTGCACCGCATCGCGGCGAACAACTCGCTGATGCGGCTGCGGCACCGGCGGGTGGTGCAGGCAGCCGAGGAAGAGCTCCAGGGCCCGGACTTCACCGAGCGGGGGAGCCTGTCCGAGTACCCTGCCCAGGATTGGAGCCGCAACGCCGAGGGCAAAATCCTGGACGCGGAGCTGGGGCGGGCCATTCAGGATGCGACCGACCGGCTGCCTGAGGGGTACCGGGAGGTCTTTCTCTTGAAAGACCTGGAGGGGCTCAGTTACGAACAAATCGCCGAGGTGACGGGGGATACCATCCCCGCCATCAAGAGTCGGTTGCACCGGGCTCGTCTTGCGCTTCGCGACGCCATCGATCGATTCTATAATCAAAATGATGCGATCGGGTGAAACCCATCAGGGGGCTGGGCATCTCGTGAGTAACGGGGCAAGCCACGGCCGAGGTTCGGATGTACACGTGTAAAGACGCCATCAACCTCCTGTTGGACTTCATCGATGGCGAGTTGTCGCCCGAGGAAGCACAACACTTGCGCGAGCACCTATCCGGTTGCGCGCCGTGCATTGATTTCCTGCGGACCTACAAGGCCACGCCGGGGCTGTGTAAGCGTGCGCTGGCCCAGCAGATGCCGCAGGAAGTCTCGACGAAGCTCACCGAATACCTGCGCGCGCGCATCAAGTCCGCCTCGTGAAGCTCAACCTGAAGTCGCTGTCGCTGCTGGAGTTGCAGCAGGCCCTGGCCCCCGCGGAGCCCTCGCCCGTTGCGGTGCGCAAGGTGTTCGCCGCCATCTTCGCCCATGGTGCCTCCTCCGTTGAGGAGGTGTGCCAGGCACCTCAAGTGCCGCGGCGGGTGGCGGAGTTCCTACGGGAAAACACGGAGATGACCCGGCTGGAGGTGGTGGAGCGCCGCCAGGCCGAGGACGGCTTCGTGAAGTACCTCTTCGCCTCGCCCCTCGGGGGCCGGGTGGAGGCGGTGCGCATCCCCATCTTCGATGAGAAGTACGTGGTGTGCGTCTCCAGCCAGGTGGGCTGTGCGCTGGCCTGCGACTTCTGCATGACGGGCAAGCTGGGCTTCAAGCGCAACCTGCGCACCTGGGAGATTTTGGAGCAGGTGATGCAGATCCGCGCCGAGGCGGACCGGCCGGTGCGCGGCGTGGTGTTCATGGGGATGGGGGAGCCGCTGCTCAACTACACGGAGACACTGCGCGCGGCGCAGATCCTCTCCCACCCGGCGGGCTTTGCCATCTCCGGCCCGTCCATCACCTTCTCCACCGCGGGCCATGTGCCGGCCATCCGGCGCTACGTGCGCGAGGGGCACCCGTACCGGCTGGCCTTCTCGGTGACGAGCGCCATCCCGGAGAAGCGGGTGAAGGTGCTGCCCATCGAGAAGACGCACCCGCTGCCGGAGCTGGTGGAGGCCATCCGCGAGTACGCCACCGTGCGGCGCGAGCGGGCGATGATTGCCTACGTGGCCATCAGCGGCTTCAACCTGGAGCGTGAAGATGCGCTGGCGTTGAAGCAGGCGTTCGAGGGCATCCCCATCAAGGTGGACCTCATCGACGTGACGGACCCGACGGGGAAGTACCTGCCGCCCTCGGCCGAGGAGCTGAAGGCGTTCCGGGACCACCTGCAAATCCTGGGGGCGCCCATCGCCCGGCGCTACTCGGGAGGCAAGGACATCGGGGCGGCGTGTGGGACGCTGGAAGCTTCACAATATGGGGGCGTGGTGCTGCCCCCGCCCGTCAACGCTGGTTAGTTTGGCGGGGCATGGTCGAGTACCTCGACAACCTCATCGCGCACATTGGACTGTTGGGACTGCTGGTGCTCGGACTGGCGGCGGCGCTGGAGTACGTGGTGCCGCCGTTCCCCGGAGACACCATCACGCTGCTGGGCGGGGTGTACGCCGTGCGGGGCGAGCACCCGTGGCCTCTGGTGTTCCTGGTGGTGGTGGCCGGGAGCGTGGCGGGAGCGTTCATCAACTATCAGGTCGGGCGGTGGTTGGTGGGGCGCTTCGAGCGGCGGCCAGGAGACGCCTTCTTCGGCATCACCCATGCGCGGCTGGAGGCGGTGCAGGGGCAGATGCGGCACAGGGGGCCGTGGCTGCTGCTGGCCAACCGCTTCATCCCGGGCGTGCGCGGGTTGATCTTCGTGGCGGCGGGTGCGGCGCACATGCCGCGCAGCAATGCCCTCATCCTCGGAGCGCTGTCGGCGATGGCTCACACGGGGTTGGTGCTGGCGCTCGGGGCGGCGGTGGGCGGCAACCTGGAGCGGCTGGAAGCGCTGATGTGGCGCTACCAGCGAGCCGTCCTGGGGCTGGTGGTGGTGGGCGTGATGGCGGTGGTGGTGCGCGCCTTGGCGAAGCGCAAGTCGCCCGCCACCTGAGGGGCGAGCGCTGAAGCCCGTCGACGTCACCCGAATGACAGGGCAAGGGTTGTTCATCCACCCATTGCCGGAGGGGACGTTGAGCGTGCGATCGGGCCCACGGTTTAGTGACGCCCATGCTCCGCTCTTGCCCCTGGTTCCTCCTCCTCGTGGCGCTCGTGCTCGCCGGTGGGTGTCGGCGTGACGAACCGCCCGTGGGCGGGACTCGGGAGGACTTCCGGGTGGAGCAACAGGTGCTCGACTTCGGCCGGGTGCTCGAGGGCGACACGGCGCGCCGCTCGGTGACGGTGTCGGGCACGGGCCGCGCCAGCGTGACGGTGTCTGCTTCGGTGCGCGGTGGACCCTTCACCCTGGCCACCACCGAGGTCTCCGTTCCGGGTGCTGGCTCGGCTTCGCTGGAGGTCCTGTTCTCGGCGGAGAATGGCTCGGCGGAGGGCTCGCTGGTGCTTTCCTCGGGAGGACGCACGCAGGAGGTGGCCTTGAGCGGTGAGGGCGTGCGGCCGTTGCCGTGCAGGCCCTCGGTGCCGTGCCGCCAGTCCCACTTCGAGCTGGAGCCAGGCGTGTGTGTGGAGTCAGTGGCTCCGGACGGAACGGCGTGCATCCCCGAGAGTCGCTGTCAGGAGAATGGACGCTGCGAGTCCGGCGTCTGCGTGGGCTCGCCGCGCTCCTGCGACGACGACAACCCCTGCACCCGGGACGCCTGCTCACCGGACCAGGGTTGTGTCACGGCACCGGTGGCTTGTCCCGCGCCCACCAATCCTTGTCGCGCGGGCGTGTGTGAGCGCGAGCGGGGTTGCACCGAGGTGGATGTCCGGGACAGCACCGTCTGCGGCAAGGTGGACTGCGTCACCGCCCGGTTGTGTTTCTCTGGCACCTGCCAGGAGGTGCCCACGCCCGAGGGCTCCCTCTGCGCTCCGGCCACGCCGTGCCAGGGCGCGGGCCTCTGTAGGGGCGGCACATGCGTGCGTCCGGAACCGGAAGAGCTTGTTCCCGCCTTCTCCCAGGAGCTTGGAGGGCAGCCGTCTTCCGAGCCGGGCGGACCGGTGCTGCTCTCACACGGCGAGGCCCTGTTCGCTTCGGTATGTGGTGGCGATGCGGGGTGCCGGCTGGTGTCGTACACGAGCAATGGCTTCCTGCGCTTCGAGATGCCCTACCCAGATGGGGAGGCGCGTGCGCTGCTCGCTGTCTCGGACGCGGGCGTGGTGCTGCACGAGCCAGGGGGCCTCGCGTCCCATGCGCTCACGGGGACGGGTACCTCTCTGTGGCGTGTTCCTCTCGGGGGCCTCGAACCACCACCAGGAGCTGGGAGCCTCGTTCCCAGCGTAGGAGCGGGGCGCATTGCGCTCGGCCTCGAGGGGGAAGTGGTGTCGCTCGTGTCGTGGGCGCCGCCGGACGCGGGGGAGGCGCTCGGCGCGACGCTCGTGGTGCTCGCTCCCGATGGTGGCGTGTTGCGCTCGGGAGCCGTGGAGGGCTTCGCGGGAGATTCCCGGGTGGCGCTGGACTCGAGCGGAGAGGTGTTCCTCTTCTCGCCGGGTGGGTCGCTGGCTCGTGCCGAGCCGGAAGATGGCGGCGTGGGCTTTCGGACCGTCCCCTTGCTCGCGGAAGTACCGGAGTCGGGAGCCTCGCTCGCCGTGGCGGGGGAGCGGCTCTTCGCGGGGACGCGAGCCTTCGTGGATACGGATGGGGGATTGCCCGTCACGGTAGGCAGGGACTCGGGGGTCGATGGGGGACAGCCACTCGACGCGCCCGCGCTGTTGCTGGATGACACCGGGTACGCCTTTGCTCGGGAGGAGGAGGGGCTCGTGCTCCGAGCGATTGATGCGCGTGGCGGCGCGGTGCGCTGGGAGACCGCTGTGTTGCCCGAACGCTCCGGAGTGCTGCACGAGGCCTCGCTGGTCCAGGGCGGCGCGGTGAGCACGGTCACGAGTGTCCTGCGCGGTGGGGAGACGCGGGCCCACGTGCAGGTCTTCGCCGAGGGCCAACGGCTCATGATGTGCCCGCTGAGGGGTACGCCTCGCGTGGCCGGTGCCACCTACGTGGGGCGCTTCGTGTACATCGCGCTCGAGCGCAGCGGTACCTGGTGGCTGGAGGCGTTCGATCTGGGCGCGCTCGTTACGACGGAGACGCGCGGGTGGCCTCAGGGAGCCGGCGTCTCCGGCTCGCGGCGCGCACGCCCCTGAGGCCCAAGCCCGTCGAAGAGAGGCCCTTCAGGAGCCTGAACGAATCAAGCTCTTTTGCTGCTCCTGCTGCTCCTGCTGCTCCTGCTTGTCCAACCACAGGTCCTCGAAGCGCACCTGTGGAGGGGTTTGGTGCAGCCGCAGTCCCTGCACCCGGCCGCTCGCCGCCGCGTGCACGCGGTGGTGGAAGAGGGGGATGATGGGACAGTCCTCGTGCGCAACTCGCTCCGCGAGCCGGTAGAGCTGCTTGCGCCGCTCGGGGTCGATGGTGACGCGGGCCTCCGTCGTGAGCTTGTCCAACTCCTCGCTGCGGTAGCCCAGCGAGTAGACCGTCTGCGCCTTCGAGTTGAGGTGGAAGTAGAGGAAGTTGTCCGGGTCCGGGTAGTCGGCGATCCACCCCACCCGGAAGGCGGGGAGCCGCCCCTCGCGCCGCCGCTCCGCGAACTCCTCTGCGCTCAGCTGGACGTGCTTGAGCTCCACCAGCCCCGCCTCCATCAGGGGCCGGAAGAGGACGGCGTCCTCGGCCGAGGTGTCGCGCCCCACCGCGTGGTAGATGGCGAGCTGCAGTCTCCGCACCCCGGCCTCGCGCAGCAGCCGCTCGGCCAGGTTGATGTCCGGGCGCGGCTCGGTGGGCAGCACGCCCTCGTCATCCAGCAGCTCGGGCGGCGTCACCGTGCGGGCGACACGTGCTCCCTTGTGGAAGCGATCCACCAGTCCCTGGAAGTCAATTCCCGCCCGGAGGGCCTTGCGGACGCGCACGTCGTTGTACGGCGGCTCGCGCAGGTTGAAGCCGAGGAACGAGGTGGACGGCGTGGTGCTGGTGACCACCTGCTGTCCGTCCTGCTCGAGCGATTCCACGTGCCTGGCGAACAGGTGCGAGACGATGTCCACTGCTCCTTCTCGCAGCTCGCTCACGGCCTGCTCGCGTGACTCCAGCAGGTGGAACTCGAGCCGATCCAACAAGGGCTGTCCCCTGCGCCAGTAGGCAGGGTTGCGCTCGAGCACGATGCGCTCCGAGCCGAACTCCACCTGCCGGAAGGGTCCGGTACCCAGGGCCTGGCCGCTCGGGTTCAGCCGGGCCACCGCTGTGCGAGGCAAGGCCATGAGATGGAGGAAGAAGGCCTTGGGCTCCACCAGCCGAATCTCGAGCGTCAGGTCATCCAACACCTCGATGCCTGACACCTCGCGCGCCTGACCCGCCGCGAAGTCCTTGGCGCCTTCCACGTCCTCCAACAGGCCCCGGTCCGGTGACTTCACCGCGGGGTCCAGCAGCCGCTCGAAGTGGCGCTTCACGTCGCGTGCGTTCAGGGGCGTCCCGTCATGGAAGGTGACGCCCTGGCGCAGATGGAAGCGGTAGCGGCGTGCCGAGGGGTCCGCCTCCCAGCGATCGGCCAGGTCCGGCACCAGCACGCCATCGTCCAGCCGCAGCAGGCTGGAGAAGACGCAGCAGCTCATCTCCAGCAGCTGGTTGTCCACCGCGAAGAGCGGATCCAACCCGCCCAGGGCTCGGACAAAGGCCGTCTGGTGGATGCCGGCGCGCAGCGTGCCGCCCGGGTGCGGAGCTGGGAGTCGGAAGCGGAACACCTCGCTGTCCAGACTCGCCGCCTCGTGCGCCAACTGGTCCACCGTGCGGCTCAGCCCATCGCCGATGCGGATGACCTGGAGCGCGTCCTCGCGCACTCGCGCCACTTCCTCGCCAATGGCCGAGTCCCCCGCATCAGCACCACGTGTGCCGCGCGGATTTCCTCGATGGCCGTGCTCAGCCGCACCACCGCGCTGGACAGGTCCCTTCCGGTGCGCGCCTGGCCTTCCGCCTTCTGCGAGGCCTCTTGCGCCAGCCGCGCCATCTGCTGCGTCTGGTGCACCAGCTCGCGCCCGTGCGCCGCCTGCTCCATGGCCGCCCGGGTCACGTCGTCCACGCGCCGTGCCACCCGCCGGCTGGCCTCCACCACCGTGGAGCCCTGGGCCTCCAGCCGCTTCGTCTCCGCCAGCGTGGCCTCCACCGCCGAGAAGGTGCGCTGGGTGATGGTGCGAATCTCCATGAGCGCCTCGGCGGCCCGGTCTCCCAGCAGCACGCCCGCGCCCGCCTGCTCTCGGCCTTCCTTCACCAGCGACACCGCCGTGTCCACCTCTCGGCGCACCCCGCCCACCATGCTGGCGATTTCGCGCGTGGAGCGCGCGGTGCGCTCGGCCAGGCTGCGGATTTCGTCCGCCACCACGCCGAAGGGGCGTCCCTGCTCTCCGGCCTGCGCGGCGATGATGGCCGCGTTGAGTGCCAGCAGGTTCGTCTGGTCCGCAATCTCCTGGATGACGTCCACGATGCGGCCAATCTGCGTGGAGCGCACCCCGAGTGAGTCCACCAGCTCCGCGGCCTTGCGGACCGTCTCCTCCACTCGGTACATGCCCTGGACGCAGTCGTTGACGAGCACCTCGCCGCGCTCGGCGGTGGCGGTCACCGCGTGGGCGAGCTGGTTGGTCTCCGAGGCGCGGTGGCGCACCGCATCGATGCCCGTCTGCACCACCTGGACGAAGGCCTCGGCCTCGCTGGCGAAGCGCGCCAGCTCGTCACCTGAGGAGGCGATGTGGTGCAGTCGCTCGCTCATGGCCTGCACCTGCTGGGTGGTGCGGTGGGAGAAGTCATCCAGCGCGAGCAGGGCCTCGGCCACCTGTCCGAGCCGATCGCTCATCTCCACCAGCGAGCCGTTGGTCTCCTGGGCGAAGCTCTCCAGCTGCGTCACGCGCTTGCCCGCGGCATGGAGGCTCTGGCCCATGCTGTTGACGGACTCCTGCGAGCGCTCCACGGCGCCGCCTTGCCGGCGTGCGGCCTCCAGCAGCACACGCACCTCTTCGGACACGCCCTGGCAGGTGCGGCGCACGTTGCCCGTGACTCGCTGCACCTGGCCGAGCGCGCGGCGCAGGGAGAAAAGGAGCCGGCGCACTTCGCGCTCGTCCGCCATGCCCGTTTGGGCGGTGTGGGTGAGGTCTCCTTCCGCCAGCCGGGTAAGCAGGCTGGTGCGCTCCTGGGCTGGCTTCGCCTCCCACATGAGCCAGAAGGCATAGTTCGTCAGCGACAGCACCAGCGGTGAGCCGAGGACCAGCACGGACCAGCCCCGCCAGTCATTGGGTTGGCCGGTGGTGAGGTGGAGCAGCACGCCGATGACGAGGGCGACGGCGAGCCCTCCGACAACCACGAACGCGAGGAGGTACTTTTTGGCGGCCATGAGAGAACGAGGATGCAGGGTATCCCGCATTCTCGCCCGGGTCCTCAAATCGGCGCAGACTGGGGGCGTGCTCGCTTTCGTCCCCGTGCTCCTGCTCGCCTTGTCGGCAGGGGGCGCTCCGCCTGCCCCCTCTCCCGAGGAGACGGCTCGCTTCGTCTTCGCCTGGAGGGGCGTGCCGGTGGGCACCGTCTCCCTCACCTTCTCACCCCAGGAGAAACGCTTCCATTACACCTCGCGACACCTGCACACCCGCGGGAGTCACAGGGGGGAGCGCGTGCGGGAGGTCTCCCTCGAGCTTGGCCCTGGAGAAACCGTGGTAGGGCGCCCGAGCATCCCGCAGGCGTTGTGGTTGTGGCGGGCCCCCCCTGCCCTCGGGTGTGTGACGGGCCGCGAGGAGCTGTCTGGCCGTGAGGGTCCCCACTGCGTCACCGCGGTCCGGGGCGAGACGGTGGAGGGGACGATGTTCGGCCAGCCCTTCACCGCACGCTATGACACGCGCGGACGGATGGCGGTGCTGGAGGTGGGCGAGTCGCGCTTCACCTCGGTGCCTTCGGGCGTGCAGTTGAAGCCACCGCCGGATCTCTTCTCTCGGGGGGTGCCCGTGGAGGGAGAGGCGGGTCCGCTCTCCTTCTCGCCCCCGTGGCCGCTCGACGTGCGTCCTGCGTGGCTGACGACCTGGCGGGTCGGAGAGGCGAGGGCGCTCGCGGAGGCGGTCCACGCGGCCTTCGCGGAGAAGGGCCCCGGTGCCGCGGACTGGAATGAGAAGGGCGAGGGTGAGGCCGGTGGATGCCTGGCCCATGCGTTGCGCTTCGCAGCCCGAGCGGCGGCGCGGGGGCAGCGGGTGGCGCTGGTGCACGGGCTGCTCGTCGTGGACGGAGGCCCCGCCCTGCCTCATGCCTGGGTGCGCGTGGGCCTCGAGGGCGGCAGAACGTTGGACCTGGACCCCACCTCGTTGGATGCCGTTACCCTCGAGACCCACCTTCCCCTCGCGGTGGCCGAGCCTGGAGGTCCCTCGGTGGAAGCGGGGGAGCGGTGGTTGGCGCTGCTGCGCGGCGAGCACCGCGTGGTGCGTCGGCCTCGCGCGCGGTAGCGGGGCTCTTCCTCACTCGAAGGGGATGATGGACACCTTCGCGCCTGGGGGCACGTCCAGCAGCTCCTTGGCCCGTGCCGGCAGGTAGGCGTTCTTGTCGTCCAGCCGGGCCATGGTGCGCACCGCACGGAAGCGGTTGCGCCCCGACTCGCGCTCGAAGGCCACGAGCACGTCGTCGCCTTCCATGTCGAAGTCCTCCTCGGCCACCTTCACCGAGCGGTAGCGGCGCACCACGGTGATGTCCGCGAGGTTGGCCTCGAAGTGGGGGCCTCCGTCGAACGGATCGATGCGCTCCACGTAGCGGAAGCCGACGCGCTCCAGCATCCGCTGCACGCCCTTGGTGTTGGGCCCCACCTCGCCGAGCACCTTCTGCACGCGCTCGGGGAAGAGCGACGCGTAGACGTCCGAGGAGGGGAAGAGCTCCTTGATGAACTCCTTGTTCTGCCGGCTGAGGCGATCCGCCTCCAGGTAGGTGAGGCCGGTGAACTTCTTGCCGCACGCCTCCCACAGGAGGCTGCGCCCATCAGGCAGCAGCGGCGGCAGCAGCTCGGCGAGCACGCGCGGGCGGAAGAGCCGCTTGTGCATGGCCATGAAGAGGAAGCGTACGAAGGACAGCTGCTTGCCGGGCTTGTCCGGCGTGGCGCGGTAGGGCGGATCCACCACCAGGCCGCCGATCTCCGTGGGGCCCTCGTAGTTGTAGCCGATGGACAGCACCTTGTGCCGGAAGTGCCGGCCGATGGTGGCCGAGTAGTGCTCGCGCTCGGAGACGTCGTAGTAGATGTGCGGCGACTCGTAGGTGCCGTGCTGCGCGATGATCATCGACGTGCCGATGATCAGCTCGTTGCGCACGTCCTCGAGGACGAAGAGGTATTCGCGCTCAAAGGGGTTCTTGACCTTGCCCGCGAAGCTCTTCACGGACTTGTCGATGATGGCCTCGAGCGTCTCCTCGTTGTTGGGCAGGTTGACGGTGTTGAGCACCGCGGCGAGCCGCTTCAGGCCGGGTAGGTCGGTCTTCTGGACATCGCGCAGGACGAGCATGGGTGTACCCGGATTCCCCCCCTCATACGGGGGGAACCGCAGAGAGCGCGCACCATACACCACCCATCCACGCCGTCAGCCGGTTGCATGCCCGTTCGCTCCAACGCGCCGCGTTGAGAACAGGGCTCGTCCGCTTGACTGCCCGGTTCGCGCCAATTCCTTCCACTTCTCACAAGGCTTCTCAGAGGGAACAGCCGCTCCTCTGGTTGTCTGCTGGGCTGTCAAGGTGAAAGAAATAACAGCCGCTTGAAATAAAGAAGGAACGTGGGAGCGTGGCCCTCGTCGTTGAGTGTCAAACATCTGTGAGGGCGCGCCTTGAGAAGACTCCTGGTTCCACTGCTCGCCATGCTGCTGTCGGGGCCGTCGTGGGCCGGCATCGTCTGGAAGGGGGACTTCGAAACGGGGAACACCTCCCAGTACTCGAGTGCCCAGCAAGTCAGCGCGGATCGGCTCCAGGTGGTCTCGTCACCGGTGTCTCAGGGCCGCTACGCGCTCAAGGCCACGGTGAGGCAGGGGGATGACCCCATCAACTCCAGCGGCAACCGCAACGAGCTCGTCTACCAGGGCCGTGAGAAGGAGGGCTCGGAGTACTACTACCGCTGGCAGGTGATGTTCCCGGCGGACTACCCCAGTGTGAAGACGTGGCAGGTCTTCACCCAGTGGCACCACAATGGCTGCTGCGGCTCTCCTCCGGTGGAGTTCTTCGTCTACGGCGAGGAGCTCCGCCTCACGCTCACCGACAGCGACACGCCGTGGAAGACGACGCTGCAGCGCGGCGTGTGGCACGACTTCATCTTCCACGTGAAGTGGTCACCGGATGCGAGCGTGGGCTTCGTCGAGCTGTGGCACAACGGCCAGCTCGTGCTGCCCCGTTACGCTCACGCGACGATGTACCCAGGGGATGGCATCTACCTGAAGCTGGGTCTTTACCGAAGTGACACCGTGCAGCCCGTGGGCGTCGTGTACCACGATGGTTTCGTGCAGGCGACGCAGCTACAGGACGTGCTGCCGCCCGCTCCTTCGCCAGACGCGGGGACGCCCGATGCGGGTGCTCCCGTGCCGGATGGGGGCGTCACCTCCACCTCCCCGCATCCGGATGGCGGCTCCGAAGGCTCGCCGCTCCCCGAGGAGCCAACCCGCGTCGGGTGCTCGAGCGCGGGCGGGCCGCTTTGGGCGATAGGGCTGCTGGGATTAGGCGGTCTGCTGCGACGCGCCCGGCGGCGGGAGAGGTAGCGCTACCCGTCCTCCATGAGGCGTCGTATGAGACGCCTCATTGACGAGGAGAACCGGGATGAGCGACGCACGTGAAGGAGCGGTGCCCCACTTGAGCCCCGAGGAATTCCGGCGGCTGGGCCATCGGATGGTGGATTGGATCGCGGACTACTGGTCCCGCCTGGAGTCCTTCCCGGTTCGCTCGGCGGCGGCTCCGGGCGAGGTGATGGCGAAGCTCCCCATGCACCCGCCCGAGGAGGGACTCGGCGGTGAAGCGGGCTGGGAGGCCGTCTTCCGCGATCTGGAGCAGGTGGTGCTGCCCGGCATCACCCACTGGCAGTCTCCCTCCTTCTTCGCCTACTTCCCCTCGAATGCCACGGGGCCCGCGGTGCTCGGCGAGTTGCTGTCCGCGGGCCTGGGCGTGCAGGGCATGCTCTGGTCCACCAGCCCCGCCGCCACCGAGATGGAGACGCGCGTGCTGGACTGGCTGGCCGAGCTGACGGGGCTGCCGGCCTCCTTCCGCTCGGACTCGGGCACCGGGGGGGGCGTCATCCAGGGCACCGCCAGCGAGGCCTCCCTGGTCGCCATGGTGGCGGCACGTGAGCGGGTGCGGCGCACGCTCGGCCGGGAGGCGGAGCTGGTGGCCTATACCTCCACGCAGACGCACTCGTCCGTGTTGAAGGCGGCCATGCTGTCCGGCGTGGTGAGCGGCGTTGCGGATGACGTGCACCTGCGCCAGCTCGGGACGGACGCGGGGTACGCCCTGCGCCCGGACGTGCTGGAGAAGGCCATTCGCGAGGACCTGGCCGCCGGCCGCCAGCCCTTCTTCGTGTGCGCGTCGCTGGGCACCACCTCCTCGGGCGCGATGGATCCCGTGCGCGCCATCGGCGAGGTGATGGAGCGCACGGGCGTACGCGCCGCGGGCGGCTGGCTGCACGTGGACGCGGCGTGGGCGGGCTCCGCGCTCGTCTGTGACGAGCACCGCGCGATGTTGGACGGCCTGGAGGGCGTGGACTCCTTCGCCTTCAACCCGCACAAGTGGCTGCTCACCAACTTCGACTGCAACGCCTTCTACACGCGCGACCGCAAGGCGCTGTTGGATGCGATGAGCGTGATGCCCGAGTACCTGCGCAACGCGGCCACCGCGAGCGGCGCGGTCATCGACTACCGGGACTGGCAGGTGCCGCTCGGCCGCCGCTTCCGCGCGCTGAAGCTGTGGTTCGTGCTGCGTCACTATGGCGCGAAGGGGCTGCGGGCCTACATCCGCGAGCACGTGCGGCAGGCGGAGCTGTTCGCCTCGTGGGTGAAGGCCGATGAGCGCTTCGAGCTGGCCGTGCCGCGCTCGCTGGCCCTGGTGTGCTTCCGGCTGCGACCGAGGCCGGGCGAGGAGCCCTCCGCCACGGACGCGCGCAACCGCCAGCTGCTGGAGCGGTTGAACGCGAGCGGCAAGGCCTTCCTCACCCACACGGTGTTGCCTGGGGTGGAGGGAGCGCCCGCGCGCTACGTGCTGCGCATGGCCATTGGTGCCGCGCGCACCGAGGAGCGGCACGTGCGCGCGGTGTGGGAGCAGCTCACCGCGCTCGCGCCTATTGATTGATGGGCGGCTGCAGCACACCGAGGCGCTCGAGGTCATGGCGCATGGCCGAGCGCACCGCGTCGAGGATGGCCTCGTCGGAGAAGTGCTTCACGACGAGCATCCCGGGGGAGACAAAGGAGAGCGCCTGATCCAGCTGGCGCCTCAGGTGCTCGAGCGTGAAGAGGGTGAAGCCGAAGCGCCGGCCGTCCTGCAGGCGGACCACGACGTCCAGGCTGCCGTCCTGGTTCGAGGCGAGCTCATCGGCAACGAGGACAGAGGCAATCGTCCCGTCCTTGATATCGAGGGTGCGCATGGTGGCTCGACTGTAGCCGCCCGCCAGGCAGGGAGGAGGGCCGGGGCGCGGCTCCCGTCCTGTGTTGCACCATCCCCCGGGGGATGCCGACGCGAGGGAGACGGTATAGGTTCAGGACTCGGGAGGAACGCCTGAAGTCACCTCGCAGACCCACGAAGGAGGAACTCCTCGCCGCGGTGGGGAGGACGATGCCGGACCTGATCGCGCCCGAGCTGCGCGTCCTCTTCTGTGGCATCAACCCCAGCGTGTACTCAGCCGTTGTGGGCTACCACTTCGCGCGGCCCGGCAATCGCTTCTGGCCGGCGCTGTACGCCTCGGGTTTCACGGACCGTCTGTTGGCACCACACGAGCAGGACGAGTTGCTGGTGCG
Organism: Archangium minus; assembly: GCF_044360475.1. Classification (NCBI taxonomy): domain Bacteria; kingdom Pseudomonadati; phylum Myxococcota; class Myxococcia; order Myxococcales; family Archangiaceae; genus Archangium; species Archangium minus. The sequence continues at coordinate 11,232,459 of NZ_CP043494.1, read as the reverse complement.
CGGCTGCGGCATCACCAACGTGGTGGACCGGGCCACGGTGTCGGCGGATGTGTTGACGGCCGAGGAGCTCGCTGAAGGCGGGCGACGCCTGGAAGTGAAAGTGCGGCGCTATCGTCCTCAGTGCCTCGCGGTGCTGGGTATTGGTGCATGGCGCACTGCGTTCAAACGCCCCAAGGCCTCACTGGGTCCACAGTCAGAAATGTTGGGCAGCACGCGCGTATGGGTTCTCCCCAATCCGAGTGGGCTCAATGCTCACTATCGTCCCGAGGCGCTCGCGCGGTTGTTCCAAGAACTAAGACTCGCGATGGCGTTGCGCTAATGGAGTGCTCGCACAGGGCTGATCCGTGACCGGCTCGCGCCCGTCTTCAGACAGTCTGAGAAGTCGTGTGTCGTGATTCGTCACTCGACAGCGAAGCGTCCGACCGGGTACATCCCTGTCATTCCATCTCTTCAGATCCTTCCGGACGATCGGGTTTCACTGCTCGTGCGGAGGGTGTGTGTCCTTCTGATTTCGCAACCATGAGCCCGTCCATCCACGCGCTGGAGCGCCTGTTTTTCCCCGAGGGCAGTACCCCGGAGCAGCAGCGGCGGTTGTTGGGGCTGCTCAATCAGTTTGTCACGTCTGCGGATGCGGCGCGGGAGTCCTGCAAGCGCGACGAGACGTGGGAGCGCGCGAGCACGCTCGATGATGGGCGCCGTGTGGATCCACGCGAGCTGCCCGCGCGGGGCGAGAGCCTGGAAGCGGTGGTGGCGCAGTTGCTGCATCTCATGAAGGGCTCCTCACCCGGCCTGAACCTGCCCGGGCTGATGGGCGCCGTGGCCACGGTGCTTGCGAGCGGCGGCGAGCTGCGAAGCGAGGAGGGGCTTCGGCTGGACGAGGCGGAGTTGCGCGTCGTCGCCATGATGTCGCGGGTGGTGGGCTACGACGAGGAGCGGAGCGGAGGCCTCGCCACTTGGAGCGCGCGTGCGGCGGTGCTCGCGGGGCTGCGCGTGGCCCTCGCGAAGCATGCGCCGGAAGCCCGGAGGAGGGGTGTGCCGCGCGACCTCTACTGCTTCGCGGTGGAGTCGGGAGATGATGCCCTGCTGGAGGCGGTGGAGACCACGGGCCTGGGTGGCTACCACCTCATCCGCGTGAGGAAGCGCGAGGACGGGACGATGGAGCCCGCGGATCTGCGCGCGAAGATGCTGGCGGTGACGTCGGGAGGGGATGTGCCCCTCTATGTGGTGGCGGGCACGGGGGCCGAGGGCTCCTCCGCCATCGATGACTTGAGAGAGCTGCGCGAGGTGGTGGACTCCATCACCACGCTGTACGGACTGCGGCCCGTGCACATCCATGCGGATGCGGCGTGGGGTGGCCTCTATGGCGTCTTCAACAGCTACGACTTCCACGGCAACCCGCTGGACTTCGAGCCTCGGGTGCTGGAGGCGCTCGCGCTCATTCAGACGCGGATGCGGCACCTGCACCTGGCGGACTCGGTGGGAATGGATTTCCGGTGGCTGGGACGGGCCTCGTTTCCGGCGGGCCTCTTCCTGCTCAGGAATGGCGTGGAGTTGCGCACGGTGAGCCTGCGCTCGCTGGGGGCGCAGAACGCGTTGGCCCTGCTCGCGCAGCTGCGTGCCTTCGGGCTGGAGGGGTACCGGCGTGTCTTGGCCGAGGTGCTCCTGGACGAGCGCGCCGCTTACGGCGGCGTGGGACACGACCTGTCTGGAGTTTCCACCGGGGTCGGGACGTCGCACCTGAGTGGTTCGGAGGTCGCCTCGGGCCTTGCCCCGGAGGTGATGGCGCTGCCCGGACTGCGCTCGCTGCTCGCCCGGCCGAGGAACTGAGCGAGCCGTCCCCGGCGGACTTCCCGTGTTAATTTCCGGGGAGATGTCGTCCAAGAACAAGGTCGCGCTCGTTCTGAGCTACCAGTACCCGGGCAAGTACGCGCTCACCGTCCTCGCGGGGGCGGTGGAGGCGGACGCCGTGGGGCAAGACGTGGCCCTGCGCTTCCCGAGGGACCGGGAGGCGTTGCTGGCCGCGGTGCGCGAGTGCCTCGACGAGGGGTACCGGGTGGTGGTGGCGTGGTCGTTCTACTCGGCGAGCTTTCCCGGGGCGGCCGAGGAACTGGCGTGGCTGCGTGAGCGGCTGGAGGGCCGCGAGGTGTTGTGCATCGCGGGTGGGGTGCACGCCACGGCGGAGACGGAGCAGACGCTGCGGGCGGGCTTCGACCTGGTGGCGGTGGGAGAGGGCGAGCCCGTGCTGCTGGAGCTGCTCGGCCGGCTGGTGCGGGGGGAGGACCCGAAACAGACGCGCGGAATGTCCCGGCTGGTGGACGGGCGGATGGTGTCGCAGGGGCGGGGCGAGGGCGTGGTGCTGGACACGTACCCGCCGTTCGCGGCGAAGCACTCGAAGTTCGGGGCTCTGGAGATTACGCGCGGCTGCATCTACGCGTGCCGGTTCTGCCAGACGCCGTTCATGAACAAGGCACGCTTCCGGCATCGGAGCGTGGAGAACATCGCGCACTGGACGCGGGTGTTGCGCGGGGCGGGGAAGCGAGACGTGCGCTTCATCACGCCGACGTCGATGTCCTACGGATCGCCGGACGAGTCGGTGAACCTGGAGGCGCTCGAGCGGTTGCTGGCGGCGGTGCGCGAGGCGATGGGCCCAGACGGGCGGGTGTTCTACGGGACATTCCCCTCGGAGGTGCGGCCCGAGCACGTGACGCCCGAGTCGCTGGCGCTGCTCAAGCGCTACGTGGACAACGACAACCTGATCATCGGGGGCCAGTCGGGGAGCGAGCGGATTCTCCAGGCGAGCCACCGAGGACACGACGTGGAGACGGTGGTGAGGGCAGCGAGCCTGGCAGTGGAGGCGGGCTTCGTGCCGAACGTGGACTTCATCCTGGGATTGCCGGGAGAGGCGCCGGAGGACGTGAGGGCGACGCTGGAGTTGATGAAGCGGCTGTCGGAGCTGGGGGCGAAGGTGCACGGGCACACGTTCATGCCGCTACCAGGAACGCCCTACCGCGATGCACCACCGGGAGCGGTGGACGCGGAGACACAGCGGGAGCTGGACCGACTTGCGTCACAGGGCCGGCTCTATGGCCACTGGAAGCAGCAAGTAGCGTTGGCGAACGGAATCGCGGCAAGACGCCAACCCAGACGCTGAATCCCCAATCCTCCCTCTCCCCCTGGGAGAGGGTCGGGGTGAGGGTATCCGTCACAGTGCTCCACTCCGCCGCCCGGGATTCGTGGCGCGGAGCCAAGGGGGCTACTGTGCGGGGCCGAGATGCGCTTCAAGTTCGTCCACGCCGCCGACCTGCACCTGGATACTCCCTTCCGAGGAGTCCCCGCCGACACGGGGCTGCTGAGTACGTTCCAGCAGGCCACCTTCCGGGCCTTCTCCCGCATCGTGGACCTGTGCCTGCGCGAGCACGTGACCTTCCTGCTGCTGGCCGGAGACCTCTTCGACGCGAAGGACCGCTCGGTGCGAGCGCGGCTGGCGCTGCGGCGCGAGCTGGACCGACTGCACGTCGCCGGCATCCAGACCTTCATTGTGCACGGCAACCATGATCCGCTGAGCGGTGACACAGGCGCCCTCGGGTTACCGAACTCAGTCAAGGTCTTCGGTGCGGACTGGGAGGAGGTAGAGGTCCGCCGCGAGGGTCGGCTCCTGTGCAGGGTGCAAGGCATCTCCTACCCGGAGGTGGAGGTGCGCGAGAACCTCTCGGCGCGCTTTCGCCGGACAGCATCAGACTTCACGGTAGGCCTGCTGCACGCGAACGTGGGCGGAGTGGAGGGCCACGGCAACTACGCGCCCTGCACGGTGGAGGACCTGTCCGCGCGAGGCCTGGACTACTGGGCACTGGGCCACGTGCACACCCGTGCCGAGTACGCGCTCGCGGGGGGCGCGGTGGCGGTGTACCCGGGCAACCCGCAGGGGCGGCACGTCAACGAGCCGGGCGAGCGCGGCTGCGTGCTGGTGGAGGTCGAGGACGGGAGAACGCGGAGGCGCTTCGTCCCAGTGGACCGGGTGCGCTGGCACCGGCTGGAGGTGTCGCTCTCTGCGCTCGGGTCGCTCGACGCGCTCGTGGCCGCGGTGACGGAGCAGGTGGACGCAAGCTGCGCGGATGAGCTGGAGGGCCACGCAGTTCGCCTCACGCTCACGGGCCGAGGACCACTGCACCGCGAGCTGTCCCGGCCGGAGGCGCTCACCCAGCTCGAAGCGGACCTGCGCGAGCAGCTCGCCCAGCGTCACCCGCCGGTGCTGGTGGAGTCCCTGCGTGACGCGAGCCGACCCGAGCTGGACCTCGAGACGGTGCGCCTGGCAGGAGGCTTCTCCGGAACGTTGCTGGCCGAGGCCGAGTCCCTGACGAAGGACCCCAAGGCCCTCGAAGCACTGTGGGCGGAGGACGCGGAGCTGCGCTCGTTGAGCCAGCGCTTGCGGAGGCTGGGCGTGGACGCACTGGAGAAGCCCCAGCCGGAGTGGGTGGAGCAGGCGGGAGTGCAGGTCGTGGAGCAGTTGCACGAGGAGGACGCGGCGTGAGGGGGGGACTGCGAATCGACGTGCTGCGCGTCCACGGCTTCGGCCACTTCTCCGGCTACGAGCTGGAGCTGGGGCCGAGGCTCAACCTGCTGTACGGGCCGAACGAGGCGGGCAAGAGCACGCTGCTCGCGTTCATCCGGGGCATGCTGTTCGGACTCGAGAAGCGGGGCCGCTCGGAGTCCCGGTACGAGCCCGAGGCGGGGACGTTCGGGGGCGAGCTGTGCGTGAGCTCGGGCGTAGGCCCGCTGGTGGTGCGCCGCGTGGCGGACAAGCGCGGCAGGGCGCCGGTGACGGTGCTCAGCCCGGAGGGGCACGAGCTGCTTCCCTCGCGACTGGACGAGGCGCTGGCGCACGTCTCTCGCGAACTCTTCTGCGAGGTCTTCGCCTTCAGCCTGGACGAGCTGTCCAGCTTCGAGATGCTGGCCGAGGAGGACGGAGTCTCCCGAGCGCTCTTCGCCGCCGGGCTTCGAGGTGCACGCAGGCTGCCAGAGGTGGAGAAGCACCTGGAGAAGCGGGCTGGAGAGCTGTTCAAGGTGAGCGGGAAGAACCCCGAGCTCAACCAGCTCCTGCGCCAACTGGAGGAGGTCCGGGGGCAGCTCGACAAGCTGAAGGACCGCCCGGAGAAGTACTTCGAGGAGCGCGAGCGGCTGGCGTCCCTGGGGAGGCAGCAGGAGGAGGCGGCGGCGCTCCAGGACACCCTCGCGCGTGAGCTGGAGCGGCTGTCCCGGCTGGAGGCGGCGCTCGGGGACCTGGGGGAGCTGGCGCGCCTGCGAGGGGAGTTGGCAGCGCTGCCGGACCTGTCGACCTTCCCGATGGGAGGAGAGGCCCGGTTGGAGGAGCTGCTCCACCGCTCGAGGGATACCCATGCCGAGCTGGCTCGCGTCGAACAACTGCTGTCCGGGGCCAGAGCCGAGCTGACCCGGTTGTCCGCAGCCTCGGCGGTGCGAGAGCGGGAGGAAGGGCTGCGCTCGGCGCTGGTGGCCTTGACCGCGCGGGCCGAGCTCCTGAGAGCACTGCCAGGCCGCCGCGCGGCGCTCGAGGCAAGGCGCCGGGAGGTGGAGCAGGCCCTGGGCGGGTTGGGACTTCGCGTCGACGCGGCGGGTCTGCTGGCACTGGAGCTGGGCGCCGCGGCACGAGGGGCGCTGGAGTCCCTCGCGGACCGGCTGGCGAAGGCGGAGGCCGAGCGACGCGAGGCGGAGGTGGCACTTGGGCGGGCGCGTGCGGAGCGGGAGCGCATCGAGGCTTCCTTGGCGAGACTCGGAGCGGAGCGCGCGAAGCTCCCGGACGTCTCCGCGGCGGAGCTCCGCCAGCGGCTGGCAGCCCTGGGGCGAACGAAGTTGCTACGCGTGGAGCGGGACCAGGTTGCGGCGCAGCGGGCCGAGATGCAGCAGCGACTCCAGGCCCTACGTGCCCAGGCCGAGCCCGAGCCCGGAGCGGCCCCCGCGCCCTGGTCGGTGCTGCTGGGAGTGGTGGTGGTGGTCATCTGGGTGGGCGCACTGTGGCTCCACTCGGGAGTCATGGAGGCAGCCATCGCCCTGCTGGGGGCACTGCTGCTCGTCGTACCGCTGGCGCTCGGCTACCGGCGCGCGGTGAAGAGCCACCAGCAGGCGGTGGATGCCTACGCCGCGCGACAGCACCAGCGTGCCCAGGAAGTGGCCCGGCAGCAGTCGGCGCTGGACACCCTGACGGGGCGGCTGGTGGGGCTGGAGCGGGAGCTGGCGGCGGCCGCGAGCGAGGCGGGCGTATCGGCCCAGGCGACGGTGGCCGGGCTCGCCGGGGCGGACGCGGCGCTGTCGGAGACGCTGCGGCAGGCGGAGCGCGTGGAGCACCTCGGGCGCGAGCGCGAGGCACGCGAGGCGGAGCGTGACGGCGTGGTGCGCGAGGCCCAAGCCGCGGAGCTGTCGGGACGACGGGCCGACATGCAGGCGAGGACGCTCCGGGCCGAGCTGGCCACGTTGCTGGAAGCGCGGGGCTTCCCCACGGACCTCACTCCCCAGCGGGCGCTGGCGCTGTGGCGCGACGCAGCCGAGCAGCGGCAGCGGCTGGCGGACCTGGAGGCCGACGCACGAGCCCTGGCGGTGGACGAGGCCGCCTGTGAAGCGGTCGTCGCACGGTTGCTCGAGGAGGCTCGAGCCGCGGGGCTCCCAGAGGGGCCGGCTGAGTCGGTGGCCGCGCGGGTGGCCTCGGAGCTGGAGGAGCTGAAGGCTCGGGACGCCCAGGCGAGGACCCTGCGGGCACGCGGAGACGAGTGGGCCGCGGACAGGGCCCGGCTCACGCGCCTGCGGGAGTCCGAGGAGCAGTCCTTGACGGCGCTGCTGGCCCAGGGCGGTGGCGACACCGAGGAGGCCTTCCGGCAGCGGGCTCGGCAGGCGGAGCACTTCGACGCACTCACCCGCCGCGCACGGGAGCTGACCTGGCGCATCGAGGCCGCCACGGGCCTGGAGGAAGCGGCGGCGCGGGAGTCCATCCAAGCAGTGGGTGGAGAGGATCGACTGAAGGAGAAGCTGGCACAGCTGCGGATGCAGGAGCCCGCCTGCGCCGAGCGCCTGAAGGCGCTGCACACCGAGTACGGCGAGGCCCGGAACCAGCTCGCGCAGTGGGAGAGCGACGAGCAGATCGCCGCGCTGCGCATCCAGGAGGAGCGGCTGCGGGCCCGGGCCGCGGAGCTGGCCACGCGCTTCGCTCAGGACAGACTGGCGCTGGCTCTGCTGGCCCGAGCACGGAGGCGCTTCGAGGAGGAGCAACAGCCGCGCGTCATCCAGCTCGCCTCGGAGCACTTCGCGACGCTCACGGGAGGCCGGTACCGGCGCGTATTCGTCCCCGCGGGCGGTAAGCGCGAGCTACGGGTGAGCGATGCACGCAGGGACTGGAGCGCCGAGCAGCTCTCGCGAGGTACCAGGGAGCAGCTCTACCTGGCGTTCCGGCTGGCGGTCATCCAGGACTTCGGGGAGACGCGCGGGGCGCTGCCGCTCATCGTGGACGACATCCTGGTCAACTTCGACCTGGAGCGGACGCGCGGCACGCTCCGGCTGCTGTCCCGCCTGTCCGAGCACCACCAGGTCATCGCCTTCACCTGCCACCCATGGATGCGCGAGTGCTTCGAGGCCGAGGGCGCGCGGGTGCTGGAGCTGACGTCCGGTGGGTCCGGAAAGCTCGAGGCCGCGAGCCCCCGGGGACAAGCCTCGGGAGTCGCGGCCTCGACGGGGCGGGCGAGGTGAGGGAAGAGAGAGGAAAGACCCTCACCCCGCCTGCGTGTCTCAGAACTGGTGGGCCTCGGTGGAGTCGTTCAGGGCCAGGGTGCTGGCGCAGCCACCGGAGATGACCTCGGCGACCTTGTCGAAGTAGCCAGTGCCGACCTCACGCTGGTGACGCGTGGCCGTGTACCCATCCTTCTCCGAGGCGAACTCCTTCTGCTGCAGCTCGGAGTAGGCGGCCATGCCGCGGTCCTTGTAGTTCCGGGCCAGCTCGTACATGGCGTAGTTGAGCGCGTGGAAGCCGGCCAGGGTGACGAACTGGAACTTGTAGCCCATGGCGCCCAGCTCGCGCTGGAACTTGGCGATGGTCTTGTCGTCCAGGTTCTTCTTCCAGTTGAAGGACGGCGAGCAGTTGTAGGCCAGCAGCTTGTTGGGGAACTTCGCGCGGATGCCCTCGGCGAACTTCTTGGCCTGGTCGAGGTCCGGCGTGCTGGTCTCGCACCAGATGAGGTCCGCGTACGGCGCGTACGCCAGGCCGCGGGCGATGGCGCACTCCAGGCCGCCCTTGAGGCGGTAGAAGCCCTCGGCCGAGCGACCCGCCTTGCGGTCGATGAAGGCGTGGTCGTACTCGTCCGCGTCGCTCATCAGCAGCTTGGCGCTGTCGGCGTCCGTGCGGGCCACGAGGATGGTGGGCACGCCCATCACGTCCGCGGCGAGGCGCGCGGCCGTCAGCGTGCGGATGAAGTTGTTGGTGGGCACCAGCACCTTGCCGCCCATGTGGCCGCACTTCTTCTCGCTGGCCAGCTGGTCCTCGAAGTGCACGCCCGCGGCGCCCGCCTCAATCATCGACTTCATCAGCTCATAGGCGTTGAGCGGCCCGCCGAAGCCCGCCTCCGCGTCCGCCATGATGGGGGCGAACCAGTAGCGGTCGTTCTTGCCCTCGGCGTGGTCAATCTGATCCGCGCGGCGCAGGGCGGAGTTGATACGGCGCACCACGTTGGGGACGCTGTCCACCGGGTAGAGGCTCTGGTCCGGGTACATCTGCCCGGCGGTGTTGGCGTCGGCCGCCACCTGCCAGCCGGAGAGGTAGATGGCCTCGAGGCCCGCGCGCACCATCTGCACGGCCTGGTTGCCGGTGAGGGCGCCGAGCGCGTGGACATAGTCCTTGGTGTTCAAGAGCTCCCACAGCCGCTTCGAGCCCATCTCCGCCAGCGTGTAGCTGATGCGGATGGAGCCGCGAAGCTTCTCGACATCCGCCTCCGAGTAGTTGCGGGTGATTCCCTCGAAGCGCTGGGAGTGGAGCTTGGCGTGGGGAGAGGCGTCATTCTTCATCGTCACGGCGTCGTACATGTCTCGGCTCCTCACTGAAATTCGTAGCTACGGTGTGGAAGAGAAGGAACTGCGGTTCGTTGAAGACGGCCTCTCAGCCGTGGGTCATCAGTGCTTCGTAGGCAGGCAGGGTGAGGAAGTCCTCGAACCTGTCCGCGGTGGAGAGCTTCTCGAAGAGGGCGGTGGCCTCCTTCAGACGCTCGGTGCCGTAGCGCTCGCTGGCGCCTTCGGATTCGATGCGCTTCACCTCCTCGGCGAGCACCTGCCGGAAGCGCTCCGGGGTGACAGGCTTGCCGTCGGCGAGCGGCACGCGGTGGTGCATCCACTGCCACACCTGCGCGCGAGAGATTTCAGCGGTGGCCGCGTCCTCCATGAGGTTGTAGAGCGGCACGCAGCCCAGGCCCCCGAGCCAGGCGGCCATGTACTGCACGCCCACGCGGATGTTGTGGCGCAGGCCCTCCTCGGTGCGCGTGCCCTCGGGCAGGGCGAGCAGGTCCGCCTCGGAGATGCGCACGTCCGGGCGCTGCTTGGAGAGCTGGTTGGGCCCCGGCATGTGCTTGTCGAAGATTTCGCGTGCCACCGGCACGAGGCCCGGGTGGGCCACCCAGGTGCCGTCGTGGCCGTCGCGCACCTCGCGCTCCTTGTCCGCACGCACCTTGGCGAGCGCCGCCTCGTTGGCGGTCGGGTCGCTCTTGATGGGGATGAAGGCCGCCATGCCGCCCATGGCGTGCACGCCGCGGCGGTGGCACACCTGGATGAGGCGCAGCGAGTAGTTGTGCAGGAAGGCCTTGTCCATGGTCACCTGCCCGCGGTCGGGCAGGACGAACTTCGGGTCGGCCTGGAGCTTCTTGATGAAGCTGAAGATGTAGTCCCAGCGGCCGCAGTTGAGCCCCGCCGAGTGCTCGCGCAGCTCGTAGAGGATTTCGTCCATCTCAAAGGCGGCGGGCAGCGTCTCGATGAGGACGGTGGCCTTGATGGAGCCGTGGGGAATGCCCAGCTCGCTCTGGGCCAGGTGGAACACGTCGTTCCACAGCCGGGCCTCCAGGTGGCTCTCCATCTTGGGCAGGTAGAAGTAGGGGCCGCTGCCCTTCTCCAGCAGGGCGCGCGCGTTGTGGAAGAAGTAGAGGCCGAAGTCGAAGAGCGAGGCGGAGACGGGCTTGCCGTCCACCTCCAGATGGCGCTCCAGCAGGTGCCAGCCGCGCGGCCGGGCGAAGAGGACGGCCGTCTTCTCGTGGAGCGCGTAGTGCTTACCGTTCTCGGCGGTGTAGCTGATGGTGCCGCGCACCGCGTCGCGCAGGTTGAGCTGCCCGCGCACCACGTTGTCCCAGGTGGGGCTGTTGGCGTCCTCGAAGTCCGCCATGAAGACGTTGGCCCCCGAGTTGAGCGCGTTGATGATCATCTTGCGCTCCACCGGGCCGGTGATTTCGACGCGGCGGTCCAGCAAGTCCTTGGGGAGCGGGGCAACGGTCCACTCCGACTCACGGAGCTGCTTCGTCTCGGCGAGGAAGGTCGGCCGCTCGCCCTTGTCATAGGCGGCCTGCACGGCCTTGCGCCGCTCGAGGAGGGACTCGCGCCGCGAGCCGAAGGTGCGCGCCAGCTTGGCCACGAACTCAATGGCCTCGGGCGTAAGGATCGTCTCGTACTCGGGCAACCAGGCCCCACGAAGGGTGACACCCTGTCCCAGGGTCCGATGTCCCTCGGTACGTTGCGCGGGAGAGGAAGCGGGAACGGCCGTGTCCATGCAAAGCTCCTTGACGGAGTGCGTTGTAAAAGTCACCAACGGGCTCCAATCTGTGTCCGTCCCGAGGCAGTGTGAACCCCCTATGATCGAAAGTCGACAGGTTTGTAAGGCTGTCAACACGGTCGGGATTAAATTTGTAAATTGACCGACCTGAAAAAAACGAAAAAGGGGGGGCTGCAATAGGGGGAGACATGGCTCGTAGGGAGGAAAGAGGCCGGGGAGGGTGGGCCTTCATGAGGAGCGGAGCCATGGAAGAGACGAAGCAGTGCGTGGCGTGCAGGATGGACATCCGGGCGGATGCCGCGAAGTGCCCGCACTGCCGGGAGCGGCAGGCGGCGCCGGGGCCGATGCACCGAGGGGGAGAGGGGCGGGTGGTGGCGGGGGTGTGCCTCGCGTTGGCGAGACAGTTGGGCCTGGACGTGGGGCTGGTGCGGGTGGCGTTCGTGCTGGCGCTGGTCGTGACGGGCGGGTCAGCGCTGGGGGTCTACCTGCTGCTGTGGATGCTCACGCCGCCGACGGCGATAGGGCGTGCGCCGGTGCAGCGAGTGATGAGCTGGGTGGGGAAGGCCGCGGGCGCGCCCGTGGAGGAGCCCCGGATGGAGCGCAGGGTCTGAAGCCCGCCTGCCCCCGGTAATTTTGTAAAAGCCGGGCGAGGGCCCCCTCCCCCCTCGGGGGAGGGCGGGGGGTGAGGGTAACGGGCATCCCGGGTTCTTCTCCTGTAGCGCGGCAGGACGTCAGAGGTCAGGTACATACTGGGCGAATGAGTCAGAAAACCCAGTTGTCCCACCCGACTTCAAAGGTGCCACATGGCCGACGAACCGCCCCGGCGCGAAGCCGCATACGCGGACTTGAAGGCGCTCCCGCCCCATCAGGTGGGCGAAATTATTGGCGGCGAGCTGTACGTCAGCCCGAGGCCGAGACCGATACAGAGTCGGGCGACCGTTCGCCTCATCAGGGCACTGAGCCCGTTTGACCGGGACGCGGGAGAGGAGGGGCCCGGGGGTTGGGTGCTTCTCGTCGAGCCCGAGTTGCACCTGGGCGGCGAAGTGCTGGTGCCAGACCTGGCTGCGTGGCATCGCGAGCGGATGCCCGAGATTCCCGAGCAGGTGGGTATCGAGTTCGCGCCAGACTGGGTCTGCGAGGTGCTCTCTCCTTCGACGGTGACGATCGACAAGGGCCGGAAGATGGGCTCGTACGCACGCGAAGGCGTGAAGAACCTGTGGCTCGTGGATCCAGCGATAAGGACGCTGGAAGTGTTCCGGCTGGAGAACAGCCGCTGGTCGGTGCTGGGCACGCACGAGGGCGAGGTGACGGTGAACGCCGAGCCCTTCGAAGTGCTCGCCCTGGACTTGGGCCGCCTCTGGGGGCGTTGATCAGGGCAGCTTCGGGCGAATGGGGCGGGGCGCGTCGGGGTTGACGTCGAGCAGGCGCACGCCATCCCCCTCCCGCACCGTGCCTCCGCGAAGTACCTGGGCGAGCTGACCCCGCCGGCCCCAGGACTCCTTCAGCAACCCCTGGCGGATGCGCTCGAGCTTCGAGCAGGGCGCGCAGGGCTCGGTCAGTTCCACCACCACCTTGCTACCCAGGAGCACGCGTTATGGCCCGGGCGGGGACACCAGCCCGCCCGGGTATTCGACCTCTCCGGCGAGCACCTCGAGGGTGCTCGCCGTCGGGTTCTACTGGGGCGCGGGCAGCGGCGTCGCGGGCCACTTGCCTTTCAATGAGGGGAACTGGTCGTGATACTTCCGGATGGGTTCCGGAGGCAGCAACCGCTCCGCGTCCTCTTGCGCGACGCGCTGCCAGGAGCCCGAGGGGGTGGCCGCCCAGACGCTCACCCCCACATCGCTCGAGAGGACCCATGCCCGGTCCTGCTCATCCCAGTGGAAGTCCGTCCGGTGTCCGCTGAGCCAGCGCTCGGGGCACGTGAAGACCTTGTTTCCCGTCGCGGCGTCATTGATGTGGAAGCTCATCCAACGGGTCCCCCGGCCATCCACTTCCTGGAAGGGTTGGAGTTGGTAACGCCCCGAAGGAGAGGGGATGGGGGCGGGGCTCTTGGCAGGACAACCCACCCATGTCCCAGCCAGGACGACGAGCAGCAATCCTCCTAGAAAGCGCCGCGTCATTTGCTCGGCCATCCAATGGCTCCTGTCTGAGTTCCCCTGGGATCGAATGAATAGACCGGATTCGACTGCCAGGAGATGGATAGGTTGTAGGGCTCGGCATTGCCAAGAGTAATCATGTTCGCGAAGGCATCCTTGATCTGATCGGAAGTATATTTGGCGTTCTTGTCAATGATGTCGTTCCATTTGTACGTCGCGTTGAACGAGACCGAGTACGTGGGGCCGCCAGGTTTGTTGTTGAGCTGGATGTCCATGGTTCCAGTGATCTGGAAGTCTCCCACGGCGGGATTCGAGCCATGCAGGTACTCATAGCCGATGATCCCTTCTCCGTTATTGATGTCGACATGGAACTGCTCCTGGATTGCGACCTGCCCTCCCCCTGGATTGTTCTTGATGCCGTGGAGCGCGATGCTGACGAGACGGGTATCGGTGGCCTGGCGGAGCTTGTCGTTCTGCATCATGTAAACGGACCACTGGGAGTCGTTGACAATCTCCCAGTCACCTCCACCCCGGAGGTAATGTAGCAGGATGGCGCGTCCGGCCCAATCATTCGCGAAGTTGCTTTTGTTTGGGTTTTCGCCAGGTTTGGTGCCCCTTTCATTGTCCCGCTCGAACTCCCGATTCACACGATCCCCGGTTCGCCGGGTCGTGGGCTCCATTCCGGAGGGATCCGTGAAGGACAGGGGATTATTGCGTGCGTAGCCGTACAGGTTGCAGTCTAGCGGACTGGCCGGGCATTTCTCGGGCGTCTCGAGGTAGAGCGGATCCGGCGTGGTGAAGCGGTTGATGAAGGCATCGTAATCGCGCACCCCCATGCGGATGAGACCGAGGTCGGCATCGAAACCCTTTTCCACGTAATCGAGTGCCGCGGAGGAGTCCGGATGGATGGTGCGCTGGCCATAGGGTGAGGCCATGCGCGGTGTCCCGTCGGTGTCTGCCATCACGGTGCCCCGCATGTCGGTGGCAAGCGGTTGGTAGGAGTTGTTCCGAAGGGTGCCGATCAGACGGCCTCCCACGCGGAGGGGTTGCGTAAGACCGGTGGCATCGAGGTAGGCACCGCCCGGCAGGTAGGCCGCGAGGATGACGCCTCCCTCGCGCTTCAACAGCCGTTGCCCCTTCTCGTCATAGCTGTACTCCCAGCTGCGCTCGCCGCGGGTGGCGCGGCTCAGGTGCCCGTTGGGACCGTAGGCGAGGGTGAGATCGTCCTTGCTCACGGTGCGGCCGAGACCGTCGAAGGTGTACGTGACGCCACCCACCTGGAGGGTGTTACCCACCTGGGTGATCGTGCGCGTGACACCATCCTCCGTGATGGTCCTGGGGAGCCCCGAGGCGTCATGGTCATAGCCGTACGAGCCCTGTGCGTCGGTGGTGGTGGCGAGGAAGCGCTGGGCGGAGTAGCCGTGGAGGCGTTGCAGGCTGAGCGTGCCCACCGAGAGTGTCTCGCTGCCGATGAGGCCCCGGGAGTCATGGCGCCAGGATGTGGAGGACCTCAGGGAAGAGGTGGCCAGGCTGAAGCCCACGGGCGCACGGGTGAGGCTGTCATAGGAGAAGGTCACCTGGCCGCTGCCGTTGAGGCTGACGGTGGCGAGTTGTCCCTGTCCGTTGTAGGCGAGCGAGGCCAGCAGGTTGCCGTTGAGGTACATGAACCCGGTTCGCCCGAACGCGTCCGGCGTGTTGCGTTGTGTCGTGCATTGAAGGATGGCGCCTGACGTGTCACGCAGGCACACCACCTCCTCGCGGACGCTTCCGTTTTCCCGGTAGCTCAACGCGGAGTCCACCGTGCGCCAGTTGGACAGGCGCAGGGAGTGGTAGGTGACCTTGCCATCCGCGCGGTAGGAGAAGCGCTTCTGGAAGTCGTCGCCCTCCACCGCGGTGAGCAATCCGGGCATGTCCCTGCGAAGGGGCTCCTCGGGAGTCGCACCGTCGTAGTAGTAACGGTGGGTCTGGGTGGCTCCGCTGACCACGTCGGTGTGGAGGTCGCTGAGCTTGCGACCAATGGCGTCGTACGCATACGACTCCTCGCGGATCGGCTGGCCCTGGGTCGTGCGGAAGATCTTCTTCGACTGCAACATCGTGCCCGGCACGTAGGTATAGGTCACGGAGGCCACGCCATCTCGCACCACGCACGTCGCGCGCCCATGTCCGTCGAAGGAGACGTGGTGGGTCTTTCCACCTGGCAGTTGGACCTGCCGCAGTCGTCCGAGGGCGTCATAGGTGTACGTGTACCGGGCACGGGCCTCGTCCTCGTAGGCCACCAGGAGTTTGCTGGCGTCCAGGTAGCGCCGCTGGCTGTGGGTATTATTCTCGATGGCCTCCTGCCGCAGCAGTCCATCCTCCAGGGACCACTGGGTGCGCTGCTGGCGCGTGACGTCCGCGTGCAGCCGGGTGATGGATTCGGCTTCCTCACCCAGGCCAGACGTGCGCAGGGTGCTCACCACATCCGTGTTCGCGAGCAGACGTGCATAGTCCAGGGTCGTCACGTCCGTCTGGGCATCAAGCGCGGGCCTCACGTGCGTCTTGACTTCCAGCAGGTTGCGGCTGCGTGTGGTGAGCCCATCCACCACCCATCCGTCGGGAGTGCGCACCGCTTGCGCCACGCCTTCTCCGGCACCGGTCTGCCACTCCACGGACGTGTTGAAGACGCCCAGGGACGCGTCCACCAGGGTCTTTATCGCCACGTTTCCAGGCTGGGTGGCGGTGGCGTAGCGGTAGGCGAGCAGGAGGTTGGGTGTCGTCTCGCTGGCACCGCCCAGATCGTCCCACTGCTTCACCAGACGCTCCTGTCCGTCGTAGCGGAAGTTCTGCGTCACGCTGTTCAGGCCTCGCGAGGTGGTGAGTCCGAGGAGCGCATCCGTCATCGGATGGAAGGACGTGGCTCGTACCACCACGCCGTCCGGTGCCTCCACGCGCTGCAGTCGCGAGGTGCCGGGTTGCCAGTCGAACCAGGTGGTGCCCCGGCCCGGTACCGTGATGTGATCCACCAGATGATCCGAGCGGTAGATCACCTCCTGGAGTGTCATCACCTCGGACCCATCCAGGCTCTCCACCCGCTCCACCTGACCCACCGTGTTGCGTGACAGGCGCGCCTGGTGGAGGAAGTTCAGGGGCTTGGACGAATGGGTTCCCCTCAAGGAGATGCCTTCGTCCAGGCAGTGCAGGTGCTGGGAGAGCGCGGGCAACCAGGCGCGGGTCCTCGTCGTGGTGAGCGTGCCATGCCGGGTGGTTCGCACCATCTCCGAGGGGCACACGTCCGCCTGGTAGACGAGGTACTCGGTGCGTTCGTCGACCTCGATGCCGGGACTCGACGCGCCGTCGCGGTAGCCCGTGCGCTCCTCCTTGAGCCGGCGCCAGGGCAGCCCCTGGAAGGTGACGGCGTCATAGTCGAACGCGGAGAAGCGCAGCACGTCCGGCGTGAGCACGTCGCGCTCGGATTGATCCAGGAGCAGTCCCGAGGTGGTGTCGTCCTGGAGGAAGTGGGCGGTGTGGGTCTGGGACGGCGCGGTGCGCGTCACCGTTGTGAAGCCCAGCAGGTGGTGCCCGACCGTGTGGACCGTGGCTCCCTCATAGTCATACGTGTAGCGCACCGGATCATAGCCTGACGTCTCGACGTCCAGGGCCGACAACACCACCGCGCGCTGGGCCACCCCGGGTCGCGCGGGCGCCCGGCCATAGGAGAAGCGCAGCAGCGAGCCCATGCCGTCATTCGCCGTGGCCATCAATCCGGTACTCGCCTCCGCGAAGGCGAGCGAGAGCGCGCTGCCTTCCGTGGGAACGGCCACCAACTCCGTGTTGCCGCTGCCGGCGATATCCGCCACGACGGGCCTGGCGTGAGGGGTGCTCGCCAGGGTCCGCAGGGCGGGCATCCGCACATAGGAGAAACGGCGTCCGTCGTTGACGAACATGTAGTTGACGTCATTCTGGGAGAGCAGGACGTCGGTGGTGCCATCCTTGTTGGCGTCGAGGAAGGTGAAGGAATAGGCGTCCAGACCTCCCATCAAGGCGAGGTCCGCGTAGAAGGGGAGGGTGCGGCCCGCGGTCTCGAATGCGCCCTGGCCCTTGCCAAACCAGACGACCAGGCCCCCGTCGAAGCGGCCCACGATGTCGGCGAGGCCATCGCCATTCATGTCGTGGAGCCAGGACATGGACGGGAGGAAGGACGGCGTGAGGCTGTGGTGCTGGGGCGCCGCGAAGGCATAGGTGCTGGAGGTACTGACGTTGCGCGCCAACAGGTAGCCGCCATCCTGGAGCTGGATGAGGTCCGGACGTTGATCTCCCGTGACGTCGGCCAGACGGGTGTTGGTGGCCAGGGGGTTGGTTTCGTCGAACTGCCAGTTGCCTGGAATGAAGGACTGGTGGACAGGCACTCCATCACGGCCACACAACGTCATCTGTGTCTTCCCGGGATCGAGGCCAAAGCGCATGTCCAGCACCCGGGGCGTTTTGTCCTCGGGACGCATCTTCACCAGCAACCGGGGTGGATTGGCGCTGCTGGGTGCCAGACGGCAACGGGTGTGGACCGTGCCAGAGGCGGGCGCGAGTGATTCAAAGGTGAAGCCCGTGTTGTCCTGGCGCGCCACGGTCAAGGAGGCGCTGTCCTCCAGGTCGATGCGGCCGTCCTCGTCCAGATCCACCAGAGCGGAGCGCGTGGGGAAGAGGGTGTCGCGCCGGAAGCGTTTGAGGACGGAGTCGAATTGGGTCACGGGCCGGAACTGCACTGCGGACAGACGCTGGCTCCCCGTGTTGTATGTGTAGCTCGTGGCGGGAGCCTGCTCTCCCGACGCGAAGGTGCGCGTCACCTGGGCCAGGTAGAAGGCGGGGCTGTTGGCCTCCTCGGCATAGGTGAGGGTGTGACGCCAGCGTTCCTGGAGCGTCCCCGTGGAGGTGTTGACCGCGCGGACGATGACGTTTCGCACGCGCCGATCCAACACACGCTCCTCGGAGGAGTTCCAATCGGAGAGGGGCACGCGAATGTTTTCGTATTCGAGCTCCACCTGGTACTGGAAGTCCTCGCCCAGTCCGCCGTAGCGAACCGTCTTGAGAAAGCGGCGGCCAGAGGCATTGATGTCATAGGTGAAGCGGGTGAGGCGGCCCTGAGGGTTCTGGGTTTCGGTGAGCCACCATGCGTAGGTCCCCTGGGCGGTCGTCTCGCGGGCGGTGCCCCCGAAAGTGGAACGGCTGCCGTCGGGCAGATAGGCGATGAGCGTGTCGGGAAGTTGTTCCACGCGGACGTGCGCGGACAATCCCTTGGGGTACCAAAATCCATCCGAGCCCCGATGCATCTCCCCCCACGGGCCCGTGAGGGTGTCAGTGCTGTAGTCGAGGTGGCCCAGGGCATGGCGGGTGATGGCGAGCGCGTTCCTCCAGCCCGCGCCCCACTCGGACAGCCCGCTGTCGGGCGAGTACTGGGGGAAGGGATTGGACAGCAGCGGCCCCCGTTCCGTGGGTGCGGAGAAGGGAGAAGGTAGGGTGAAGGCTCCCCGGCTGACATCCGAAACCCCGAAGGCGACGGATGCCAATTGGCCCTTGAGCGAGCCACGCTGCGGTGCCGCCAGCGAGGGGGGTTGGACGAGAGCGTCCGAGAACGTCTGACTCTGGGCGGAGGCCCCGGCCGCTGTCATCAACGCGGCAAGGCCCCCCCAAATGCTTAACAAGTGAGAACGCACAGCATCTCCTTAATAGGGGCGCGCTCCCTAAAGATTTGCGGATCGCACCCTTATGAATCGGTTTACACATTCCAGATGGGCTGTCACTGTAATCTGGTTCACAGCGAGGCCGCTGGTAGTCAGGTACACGGCGCGCTGGGGAATCGGACATGCCGATGAGCGGCGACTTTTCCCACGATCCGAGGAGCCTTCTTGTTTAGAAATTCAATCTATTTTTTCTGTGCGTACCTGCTGGTGCTCGCCGGATGTGGAGGTCTTCCTCCCGACGACGTCAGACCGAGCCAGGTAGCGACCACCGCACAGGCGCTCGATACCTGTACACTTGCGTCCTTGGACTGGAATGGGGGGACGGTTGCTCCCTCAACGGATGCCCAGAAGATCTGCGCCGGACCCATCTATTACGAAACCCAGTGCTATGAGGGAAGGACCGACTCGCTCTGCGGGAGCACTGGCTACATCCAGAAGAGCTGCTACACGGAATGCGATGTCGAGGAGTACGTAACCGTCGAAAAGAGCGTCCAGGTCTACCCGGTTGTCACGTATACCGAAGTGGTGTGCGAGCCCGGGACGTGCTCGGGGGGCTGGTGTGACAAGCCTGAATGCCATGACCGGAACACGTACAGCTACGAGCGGCCGTGTAAGGACGCGGTTCAAAGGCTGATCAACGCGGAGACCGATGCGGCCCATCGTGGTCAGGTGCAGTCGAGTCAGACCTATCCCGCCAGCTACACCGTCGACGCCGGAGGGGCCCAGCCGGGGACGTGTTCGATCACCCTCAAGAACGTCTGGAAGAGAAACCACTACGCCGCCACGGACCCCCACTGTGCATTCACCCGGAAGGACTGTGACGACACGGAAAAGCCCCTCTACAATTACTGCCGTGACGTCTCGTTCGGCAACGCCCCCGTGGATGCGTGTGGTACCCGCTTGCGCCGCACGGAGTTTGGTCTGAGCCTCCAGGCGGCCCGGGACGAGGCCGCCAAGGAGTGGAAGGATCTGGGTTATCGCACGGCCACCGCGGACTTCAAGACCGCGCCCACCTGCATGACGTGCGAGCAGGAGACGACGGTGTCCGGTCGCTTCACGTGCCTCGACAAGAGCCTGGCCCTCGCCAATCTGATGACGGTGGGTACGGACAGGACCCTTCTGCAACAGCAGGTGGTCCGCCGGATGAAGCTCCTCTTCGAGCTCGAGGGAGAGCAGCTCTCCGAGGAGCAGCGCACCTTCGCGCGCTCCCTCTACAAGGACTTTCCCGACCATCAGTTGACGTGTGAGGCCGGCATGGGTTTCACGGCCCTGACCACCGACTCCTCTTGTGGCGATATGGCCACGCTCAACGCCAACCTGAATATGTGCGCGCGGCTCACGGGCAACCATGTCTCGGCGGAATCCGCCGATCAATCGCATGCCCTCTGCTCGAGCCTGCTCACGGCCGTGGCCAACGTGCCCGTCACTCCCGCTTGCAAGGGCTCGGAGTACCGCACCGCCTACGCCGCCATCATGTACAAGCTGACCCAGCGCCAGGCCACCTCGATCGCCCTCGAGCCGAGCACGGGGGCGTTGAAGACCAGCGACGTGCGCCGTGCCCTGCGCTACATCGACAACTGGTATGCCCAGGGCCGGTCGAGGCTGAGCGACGAGGCGGAGTTCAGGTCCCAGCTCTCCCGGTTGCTCGCGGACTTCTGGACCGCCGCCTATGCGACCAAGGTCGTCTACGCGCGAACGATCGATTCCTCCTCCTCCGAGGCGCAGATCAATGCGTACCTCAAGGATGTGGGCTCGAAGTCCCTGGAGGTGGAGCGCGAGGTATTGACCCAGCTCTTCACGGACGACAGCGAGGGTCATCTCATGAAGCACGAGCCGATGTTGCTGGTGATGGGCGACGGCTTCAAGGGACTGCAGTCGCGTCTCACCGAGCTCATCCCCCTTCATGATTTCGCCTGCCGCTTCAAGCAGTGCGCACTCCCGGAAGATCGTTCGGAGATGAGCCTGATGTGGGCGCTGCTTGGCGCCATGCACGATTCCTCCCTGCTGACCCAGGTGAACACCCAGCGGGCGCCCTTGGGCTCGAAGACCGTTTCCCAGGAGGCCACCGCCTGGCGGACTGTCTTCTCCCTGCTGGCCAGCAACCACTCCGCGCTCCGGATGGCGATGGAGGATGCCCTGCTCCACATGCCCACGCCCGGAGAGCCCGATGACTGGCAGCGCATCCTCTCCAGTGGTATGTCCATGGAGACTCCTGGCAGCGCCGCGGCCCTGTCGCTGATCATCCAGGACGCCTCGTTCCGCACGAACAGCTACGAGAAGACCGTCTACCTGACTCCGGGGTTGAGCCGTGTCCTGCACTCGGGCATTTCCGAGGGAGGACGTGCCGCGCTCATCAGTGCCCTCAGGTCGAACAACAACGCCCTCACCGCCGCGATCGACAAATACAAGACGGGCCGCTATTCGCTCATCAGCAACCTGCAGCAGGAGTTGAGCGGCACGGCCAGTAGCCTCCGCCTCCTCAATCAGATGTATACCCGCGCGCTGAGCATGAGCCAGCTCAGCCAGGACCTGCAGGGACTTCGATACTCCCTGGAAGTCCAGGAGGGCCGGTTCGCCGACTTCTCCAGCGCCTTCAACGAGCTGCTGGAGTCGGAGAAGCTGGATGGTGGCCTGTTGCAATACAATCGCTCCGACATCCCGCTGTCCATCAGTGGCGCCGACAGCGAGCTCTCGACCAGCTACACCAATGAGCAGGGCGCTCCCGTCGCGCTCACGGGTGTCCAGCAGCTTGCGATGAAGGACAAGCTCAAGGCGACAGGCGAGCCGTGGAAGCTCACGGTGAGTCCGGGCGACCTGCTCAACATCCAGACGACGGGCTCGTGGACGCCCACCTGCTCCCTTTCACTGGCGCATACGATCACGGGTGAGACGGTCTTCTCCTCTCAGGTCAAGCTGACCAGTAACTCGGGTGGCGTGGAAGAGCTCATCACGACGGGTCCCGAGGGTTTCTCCGTGGAGTGGTCGAGCACAGGGTACACGTCCTTCTCCACCGCCAGCGTCAGACAGGACGGCTCCTATTATGAAAACAGCGACTCCCACCAGGAGTGCGAAGGGACGCAGTTCTCGGCGAACCTCGGGCTGCCTCCGGCCGTGCCCTCACCTGTTCAGCTCAGCCTCGGGTACTCGAGATCCGTACAGGACTGTGACTCCTACTCCCATGGCACGCAAGGCAGTCGGACTTACTCCCACAGCTACTCCAGTGGCGGGGACAACCGCACTTCCGCGAGCTTCAGCCGCGGCCTGCGGTTGAGCAATACGCCTCTGCCGAGCCTGCCCGTGGGCAGCCTGGTCCTCGTGGAGATGCCTCAGGGCGTCACGGACCTCGCGCAAGCGAAGGATCTCCACATCATCAAGTCGGGTATGGACTCCTTCATTCCCAAGGGTACGGGGAACTCGGATCTCTACCTCGTCGTCAATGACGCCAGCAGATGCTCTTCCGTCTCCTCCGCGAAGACCCTCACGGTGGCGCTCAAGCGCCTCGAGCCCATCAATGGCAGGCGCTCCCAGCAGCTCAAGGACGCGATGCTCCAGACCCTGGCCAAGCTCCGCGCGAAAGAGGCTGAAATCCTCAAGCAGGGCCGGCTGCTGCCGGGTGACAGGAGCTCCCTGCGTGCCGACGCGCTCCTCGCGCTGGGCAGCCTCACCGTCGAGCCCATCGAGTTCCGTCAGCTCTTCGAGGCCTGGATCGACAAGGAGATCGCCATCTTGGAGAAGAAGGTGGAGATCCTCACCATCGAGCGGTCCATGAACCAGCTCGTGTTGGAGATGAAGGGGTTGAAGGATGAAATCGCCAACGCCGAGGCCTCCTCACGGCTCTACCGACTGTCCACCACCTGGACCTTGCGCGACGTGGACGCCCGCCAGCTGCGGGACGCCGGCGATATCGCCAACGTCTCCATCAAGAAGATGGTCAATGACTTCTTCCCCCTGCTGGAGCTGCGCTACCCCAGCGTCCTCAAGGAGATGAACAACGCGGATGCTCCCTACTACCGCAACCAGCTCAATGCCATCATCGACACCAAACTGAGCGACGGAGTGCTCACCCAAGTGAGCAATACGAGCGCCGCCATGGCCGCCATCTTGACGGCTTACGAAAACCAGTCGAGTGACTCGCTCATCAAGCCCCCCTTCATCGTGGCCCTGCGTTTCAAGCGGCCGAGCGCCACCGCGCTCGCGAGCCCCTGGAGAATCGCGGATGACCAGATGCGTGCGAAGGAGATCTGGGACGCGGTGGACACGGGCGGGCGGGTCTCCCTGCACCTCACGCCGTGGGATCTGTTCTCCAACCCGACGGCGCCAGCGCAGCTCGGCTGCTCCGAGGCGTCGGCCGTCATCGAGGCCATGGGCTTGCACTTCGCCTGGTACCACCCCTGGGCTTCGAACCTGAATGGCCTTCGCCTCGACGTGGAGTTCGACGAGCAGCAGCTCTTCGTGGCGGAGCAGGGGCCGATCAGCTACTCGCTGAACAACAACACCTGGAGGAAGCAGATCGTGCCTGTCACCGCCTACAGCACCTATGCCAACGCGGTTGACTCCTTCAACACCGTCTCGTTGCCCATGCGAGTGGGTGAGGGCCTGTCACCCTTCACCAAGATGTCCATCAACTTCAAATCGCTGTACAACACCCTGCATGCCCAGGGCTTGAACATGGATGAGGCCGATGAAGTGGCGGTGCTGTTCAAGCTGTCACCGCGTGCCGCGGGCAACGTCAAGTGGCCGGGTGTGTGTAACTGAGAGTCATCCGTGATTGCGTGAAGGTCAGCCGGGGAAGTCTTCCCGGCTGGTCTCCCTTCCTTTTTCTGCTTCCAAGGGATTCCGGTTCAGCGCCGAGCAAGTCCGGTGTCGCCGAGAGAACTCCCATGAGGTCGTTCATGTTTCTCAAGTCGCTCATCCGTTCCGCTGTCGCGTTCACACTCGCCGCCAGTCCTGGCGCTTTCGCGTGGAATTACAGCTCGAGCCCCGACAACACGGTCATCGCTTCGACGGACAAGTCGCGGTGGCTGATCGTTGGAGGCGCCCGCTTCTATATCCATCCCGCTCAGTGGGCGAACTACGCCGCGCCGTCCGCCACGCTCACCTCGAGCGCCATCAATGACATCACCCCCATTCCCAGGGATGGCACGGTGCTCGGGCAGACGGGGCGACACGAGATCTTCACTGTGGTGGGCGGCATGTACTTCCACGTCCCGGATCCCACCGAGCTGCAGTACTTCAATCCCAACCAGGTTCGCGCGCTGCCGTCAAACAACCAGCACTTTCCCTTCTACTCGGGCTCGGGTGAGGGCAAGTTGGTGAGGGAGCGCATTGGCACCCAGACGTACCTGTTGCAGGGCAATGCGAAGTTCCTGGTGCCCCCGGCGGAGCTCGCCTATTTCACCGCTCCCGTGCAGACCGTTCCCAACACGTCGCTGGCGAAGATCTCCAACACGCCTAACTGTGGCGTCCTGCTGCGTGAGCGCGCCACGGAGGACAACTACCTCTACACCGGTAATGGCAAATACAAGCTGAACCAGCGGGAGCTCGATGCTCTCGGCGGGGCATCGGTGGTGAGGGAGGTTCCCCGGGGAGGCCTGGCCGCCTTCCCCACCGTGAACACGGGACTGTCCGGCGGTGGATGCATGAAGGGCAATGGCGGGCGTTATGTGACCCTGAAGGTGGCTGCCAGCGGCAAGTGTGCCCAGCCCCTGGGCAACAGCCCCGAGAACGGTGTCATCATCGCTCAGGGCACGTGTGCCGCCGGAAACGTGGCGCAGGGCTTCCAGCTCCTGCCCTATCCGGATGGCTCGTACATGATTCGCGGCCGGGAGAGCGGCCGGTGCCTGGACGTTTATAATAGTCAGACCGATGACGGGGCGACTGTGCAACAGTGGAACTGTCACAGTGGAGCGAACCAGCGGGTCGATCTCCGGCCGCTGTCCGGGGGCGGGTACAACCTTATCTTCAAGCACAGCGGCAAGTGCCTGAACCTCTCCAACGCCAACCCCGCGGACGGCGCCGTCATTCATCAGTCCCTGTGTATCGACACTCCCGCACAGGCGTTCTTCATCAACTGAGCGGCGTCAGGAGACGAACCGAAACTCCACCTTGGAGCTCCGCGCGTAGCCCGAGCCTCTCGAGGCGCTCGCCCTGGAGTTGGGGCGTCTCTGGGGGCGTTGATCAGGGCAGCTTCGGGCGGATGGGGCGGGGCGCGTCGGGGTTGACGTCGAGCAGGCGCACGCCATCCCCCTCCCGCACCGTGCCTCCGCGAAGCACCTTCGCGAGCTGACCCCGCCGGCCCCAGGACTCCTTCAGCAGGCCTGGGCGAATGCGCTCGAGCTTCGAGCAGGGCACGCAGGGCTCGGTCAGCTCCACCACCACCTCGGCGCCGAGGGCCAGGCGTTGCCCGGGCGGCAGGGACTCCAGTGGCAGCCCGTGGATGACCACGTTCTCCTTCAGCGCTCCGGGCCCAAGCCTCAGCGAGTCATGGGAGGCCTCATCCAGTAGCAGGAGTTGCCGCTTGCCGTTGGGCTTCTTCTTTCCATGACGGTCGCCCACGAAACCTCGGCCCTCGAGTGCCTGGGCCTCTGGGACGCGCTTCATGGGGGTGCCTCGCTCCTGGGCGAGCAGCAATGCGCGGATGGTGCCGGTGGGAGTGTCCACTTCCGGAATCCTGTGCGTGACCTCGTCCCACCGCAAGACGGATGCAGGGACTCGCGAGAGCGAGGGCTTCTGGCCCGTGTTATCGCACCGACTCCCGGAGAGGAGTCAGCCACGTGAGCAACCAGAACGTTCGCATCGAAAAGGACACGTTCGGCCCCATCGAGGTGCCGGCCGATCGCCTGTGGGGCGCGCAGACGCAGCGCAGCCGGCAGAACTTCGCCATCTCCACCGAGCGCATGCCGTTGGCCCTCATCCGCGCCCTGGTGCTGGTGAAGAAGGCGGCGGCGATCGTCAACATGGAGAACGGTACGCTGGCCAAGGACAAGGGCGAGGCCATCGTGAAGGCCGCGAACGAGGTGCTCGACGGCCAGCATGACGAGGAGTTCCCGCTGCTGGTGTGGCAGACGGGCAGCGGCACGCAGACGAACATGAACGTCAACGAGGTGCTGGCCAACCGGGCCTCGGAGCTGATGGGCGGCGAGCGCGGCGAGGGGCGCAAGGTGCACCCCAACGACGACGTCAACAAGGGCCAGAGCTCCAACGACGTCTTCCCCACCGCTATGAGCGTGGCCGCGGCGGAGGCCGTGGTGCGCAACGTGCTCCCCGAGCTGATTGCGCTGCGGGACGTGCTCGCGGAGCGGTCGGAGAAATTCCGGGACATCGTGAAGATTGGCCGCACGCACCTGCAGGACGCCACGCCGCTGACGCTGGGCCAGGAGTTCAGCGGCTACGTGGCGCAGCTGGAGCACGCGCGCAAGCACCTGGAGCTCTCGCTGCCGCACCTGTCCGAGCTGGCGCTCGGAGGCACCGCGGTGGGCACGGGCCTCAACGCGCCCAAGGGGTTCGCCGAGCGCGTGGCCCAGGAGATTGCGCGTCTCACGGGCCATCCCTTCGTCACCGCACCCAACAAGTTCGAGGCGCTCGCGGCCAACGACGCGCTGGTGCACGCCCACGGCGCGCTCAAGGGTCTGGCCGCCGCGCTCTTCAAGATAGCGAACGACGTGCGCTGGCTGGCGTCGGGACCGCGCTCGGGCATTGGCGAAATCACCATCCCCGAGAACGAGCCGGGCAGCTCCATCATGCCGGGCAAGGTGAACCCCACGCAGTCCGAGGCGCTCACCATGCTGTGCGCGCAGGTGATGGGCAACGACGTGGCGGTGTCGCTGGGCGGCGCGTCCGGCAACTTCGAGCTGAACGTCTTCAAGCCGCTCATCATCCACAACTTCCTGCAGAGCTGCCGGCTGCTGGCGGACGGCATGCGCAGCTTCCGGCTCCACGCCGCGGTGGGAATCGAGCCGAACCACGGGCGCCTGAAGGAGAACCTGGATCGCTCGCTGATGCTCGTCACCGCGCTCAACCCGCACATCGGCTACGACAACGCGGCGAAGATCGCCAAGAAGGCGCACAAGGAGGGCAAGACGCTCAAGGAGGCCGCCGTGGAGCTGGGCCTCCTCACGCCCGAGCAGTTCGACCAGTGGGTGCGCCCGGAGAAGATGATCGGCAACCTGTAAGGACAGGGCCGTTCAGCGGACGTGCGTCCGGGCTCTCGGGCGGAGCGGGTGCGTCTATGTCCCGACGTTTCAGGTCGGCACGTGCGCCCCTGCGGATTACCTTCACGGCCACATATGAGCTTCCCCTCCCTGAACGATATCGAGACCCCGGCGGCGCTCGTGGACGAGGACCGCCTGGAGCGCAACCTGGCGAAGGCCGCTGCGTACATGCGCGAGCATGGACTGCGGTGGCGGCCACACACGAAGACGCACAAGGTGCCGCAGGTGGCGGCGATGCAGCTCGACGCGGGCGCGGTAGGCGTGACGGTGGCCACGCCCCGCGAGGCGGAGGTGATGGGCGCAGTGGCGGACGACGTGCTCCTGGCCTATTCGCCCGTGGGTGCTTCGAAGCTGGAGCGGCTGATGGCGCTGCCCCAGCGCGTGCGGCTCTCGGTGGGGCTGGACTCATGGACGGTGATGGCGGGGCTGCTCGACGCCGCGCGCAAGGCGAAGCGCACCGTGGGCGTGCTGGTGGAGCTGGACCTGGGGATGCGGCGGGTGGGCGTGCAGACGCCGGAGAAGGCCGTGGAGCTGGCCCGAGAGGCCGCGAGGGTGGAGTGCCTCGAGTACCAGGGCGTGATGTTCTACCCGGGGCACATCCGCATGCCGCTGGCCGAGCAGGGCCCGGCGCTCGCGGAGGTGTCGAATCGGCTGGGCACGTTCCTGGACGCGCTGGGGGCGGCGGGGCTGAAGCCAGGAATCGTGAGTGGCGGCTCCACGCCCACCCTGTGGCGCTCACACGAGGTGGTGGGGATGAACGAAGTCCGCCCGGGCATCACGCCCTTCTTCGATCGGGCGAGCGCGTGGATGGGCGCGTGTGATTGGGAGGAGGTGGCCTATTCGGTGCTAGCGACGGTGGTAAGTACGGAGGTGCCGGGGCAGGCCGTCATCGACGCGGGCTCCAAGGCGCTGGCCAAGGAGGAGCTGCCGATAGGGGGCTATGGCGCGCTGTTGGACCGGCCCGAGGTGGTGGTGCACTCGCTCTCCGAGGAGCACGGGCTTCTGGACCTGTCGCGCACGACGTGGAAGCCGCGCGTGGGCGAGCGGGTCCGCGTGGTGCCCAACCACGTCTGTGTCTCGGTGAATCTGCAGGACGAGCTGTGGGCCGTGCGCGGCAGTGAGGTGGTGAAGCACTGGGGCGTGGAGGGGCGGCTGCGGGGACAGGGGCGGCTGTTGCTGTAGCGCGCATACGCGTTGCCTGCATGTCCCGAGGGCGGCATGGTGGGGCCATGAGTGATGTCGCCTTAAAGGAGTCGGGTTCCACGACCTCGCGTGCGGCGCTGTCCGACGCCGCGCTCGGTCATCTCGTGCTGCGCCTGGTGCTGGGAATCAATATCGCCATGCATGGCCTCACGCGGGTGGGCGATCCGGCCGGGTTCGCGCAGGGCATCGTGAACGGGTTTGCCCAGACGCCCCTGCCCGAGTGGAGCGTGCGCCTCTTCGGGCTCGTCCTCCCGTTCCTCGAACTCGTGACGGGAGTGGGAATGCTGCTCGGGTGGCGCCTGCGGTGGTTCCTCTTGTTGGGCGGCCTGACGATCGCGGCCCTCACGTTCGGAACGTGCCTGCGGCAGCAGTGGGAGACGGCGGGGCTCCAGCTCTTCTATGCCCTCGCATACGCTTGGCTCTTGCACCATGCCTCCGAGGCGCGTTTCACCGTCGACGCATGGCTGGCCAGGCGCCGCTGAAGCGCCGCTCAGTGCACGGTGCGGCCCTCTTGGCTCTGCCGGTAGACGGGGAGCCGTAGGGCGTGGAGGAAGCCTCGGGGGCGGATGCCTCGCCCGGCGTGGAAGGGATTGAAGCGCAGGCGCTCCGGATCCAGCCGCACTTCCTCGCGCAGGAGGATGTCCGCGACGGGAGTCCAGGTATGGGGCAGCCCGTCGTCCAGGGGATAGACCTCGAAGGTGAGGAGCGCGGTGCCCGCGTGCATGGCGTCCTTCAACCGTTGCACCCGAGTGCCGGAGCGCTGGGAAGCGCCGCGCGGCGAGGTGAGCCGCAGCTTCACCTTCCCCAGCCCGTCCACCGAGAAGGGCGCGATGCCGAAATAGTCGTTCTGGAGCCAGTCATGGACCTGGGTGGTGAGGAGCGCGGGGGCCAACGACCAGAAGTGGCGCGCGGTGGCGAAGAGGACATCCTGGTCCCCGGGTGAGACCTCCTCGGTGATGCGCGCGTCGCGCCGGAAGCGCACCGAGGCCCCGAGGATGTCGGGCCACTCGCGCCCGCCTCGCCAGGTGGCGGTGGACAGCCGCACGATGGCCGGGCCGGCGAGGCGCTCGGCCACGGTCGAGAAGGGCGGGTCGGTCCGGATGGGCACGACCTCGGCCTGGAGGCAGATGCCCTCGGGATGGAGGGAGCGGGCGTGGCGCAGCTCCGAGACCACGCGAAAGGGTGGCCCCCACAGGGTTCCTACAACCCGTCCGACCGTTTCTCCCAACACGCCCATGTGCACCTCCTCCGGGAGGACAGGGTGGGGGGTGGTGGGGCCACCGGCAATGCGGGCGCCTCGCTAGGAAGGAGGGCGGGCGGGGGAGCTACTCCAGGGCCGTCCAGAGGTCGTCAAAGGCTCGGCAGAAGGGGAGCACCAGGCGTGGGTCATCCGACACGAGCACGTTCTCGTGGTTCTCGTCCGCCGCCGCGCGCGTCCAGTTGTAGCTGCCGGTGAGCAGGCGCATCCGGTCGAACACGGCGAACTTGTGGTGCATGTGGGCCTGCGTGCGGTCCACCCGGACGGGCACGCCCGCCTCGCGCAGCCGGTGGATGTCCGAGCCGAGATCCAACGCCTTGTCCCCGTCCGACACCACCCGCAGCCGCACGCCCTTCTCATGGGCCTCCATCAAGGCCCGGGTGATGCGGTCGTCCGTCAGGGTGAAGACACAGACGTCCGCGCTGCCCCGCGCCTCGCCGATAAGCCGCACGATGGCATTCAAGGGGGCTTCCCCGGGGCTGAAGTGGGCCTCTACCCGGCTCGTCTCCCGCAGCTCCCGGGAGGGCAACAGGGCCTTCACCGTGTCCTCCAGCCAGGAGATGACCTCGCGGGCGCGGGGGTCGGTGACGGAGGTGCGTGCCAGCTCGAAGGCCCGCGAGCGGAACAGGGCCAGCACCGCCTCGCCCGCCTTGCGGTCATCCAGGACGGCCTGGAGCGCTTGACGTTCGGTACGGGTGAGGGTCCTGTCCTCCAGGGTGGAGGCGAGGATGGCGTCGATGTCGGAGGCGTTCATGGAAACACCCAGAATGGGCCCCGAGCGTAGCCTGGAGTACGATCTGGAAAGAACGGGGGGGCGCCCGGGGCCAAGGCGCATTAGTGTTGGGGGGCCATGAACATCCCTTTCGTCATCGAGACCACGCACCGGGGCGAGCGCGCATACGACCTCTACAGCCGGCTCCTCAAGGACCGGATCGTCATGCTGGGCACGCCGGTGACCGATGAGGTGGCCAACGTCATCGTCGCCCAGCTGCTCTTCCTCGAGTCCGAGGACCCGGACAAGGGCATCAACCTCTACATCAACTCGCCGGGTGGCTCGGTGACGGCGGGTCTGGCCATCTACGACACAATGCAGTACGTCAAGAGCCCCGTGTCGACCATCTGCGTCGGGCAGGCGTCCTCCATGGGCGCGCTGCTGTTGCTCGCCGGGGCGACGGGCAAGCGCTACGCCCTTCCCAACGCGCGCATCATGATTCACCAGCCCCTGGGTGGCGCGCAGGGTCAGGCCTCGGACATCGACATCCAGGCGAAGGAGATCCTCCGCCTGCGCTCGTACATCAACGGCCTCATCGTGAAGCACACGGGCCACTCCATCGAGCGCATCGAGAAGGACACCGAGCGCGACTACTTCATGAGCGCCGAGGAGGCCCGGCAGTACGGCATCATCGACGAGGTGGTCACCAAGCAGCTGCTGACGCCCAGCGCGCCCTCCACGCCCACCAAGGGCTAGTCGTCCACGAAGGACTTTGTCCCGCGCAAGCGCTGCGGCCCGTCATTCCCGGGGGTGCAACGCTTGCGTGCCGGGCATCGAGGCTCTCGTCGCGTCGCGAGGGAGCCCCCCGTGGCACGGACCATGCTCACTTTTGAGCTGTCATGGTCCCTCTTCGCCCTGCCATTGCTTTCGTCTTCTCCTGCTCGCTCCTCGGCATCGGCTGTGCTGGCCCGACGCAGGAGCGTCGCATGTACCCGGAGCCGCCCAACTCCGTGCAGCAGGAGCTCGGCTACCGCGACATTGTTCGGATTGGCCAGGAATACGCCGTCTCCTCGGGCTATGAGGTGACGGAGGTGGCCGAGGCCGTGCAGGTCCGCCCCAACTACTGGCGGATCCGCTTCGGTCTGGCTCCCCGAGGCTCGGGGCGGCTGCTGGATGTCGAGTTCGACCAGGCCCAGCGTCAGGTCGTGGGCTCCACCGAGGTGGGTGGCGCCGCGGGCCGTGTGACGCCGGGTCCGTGAATGGGCGCTGTCAGGGCAGGGTCGACAGGAATTGCGTCACGTCCTGCTCAAAGCGGTCCGCCTCTTCCAGGTACGGGAAGTGCCCGCTCTTCTCGTACTCGAGCAGGGTGGCGTTGGGCAGCGTCTTCACGAGCGCCTGGATGCTCTCCATGCCGACGGAGTTGTCGTACCGGCCGCCGATAGCGAGCACTGGCACGGTGACCTGCGCGGAGCCCTTGAAGCGGTAGTTCGTCAGCTCGGTGGAGAAGAGGGCGCGAGACATCTCACCCGTGTTGATCAGGCCGCTCTCCGCGTCGATCGACTCCTGCATCTGGCGGTACGTGGTGTCATGGAACTGCAGCTGATTGAAGAAGGACTGCGCGTCCACGCCTCGCAGCGCCCGCATGACCTGCGTGTAGTCCGACGTGTCCTCCTGCGAGGCCTGAGTGGTCAGCCGGCCGGGGTACAGGCGCTCGAGCTCTCGCTTCCAGGTGGCGAAGGAGCTCGCCGCGTCCGAGAAGCCGCTCACGTACACCACGCCCGCCACGTGCTGGGGATAACGCACCGAGTACTCCAGCGCGAGCGTCCCGCCGAAGGAGTGGCCCATCAGCACCCAGCGCTCCACGCCCAGCTCCTGACGCAGCGCCTCCAGGTCCGACACCAGCACCTCCAGCGAGTAGCGGCCGTCCCAGGGGCGCTCGGAGCGACCACAGCCTCGCTGGTCCAGGTACACCATGCGCCGGGACTTCTCGAGGCGCTGACCCATGAGCCGCGAGAAGCTGTAGCTGTTGTAGCCGGGGCCCCCGTGGAGGAAGAGCACCGGGGCTCGCTCCGCCGGAGCCTGGCCGGCGATGCGGTAGTACAGCCTCACCCCGTTGATGACGCGCTGGTGCTCGCCAGCGGTCATCGGTGGCTCAGAGCTGGAGCGGGGCGCGTGGTGCGTACAGGCGGCTACCAGCGCGCACAGGACGGCACAACCCAAGAGTCCAAGTCTCGAGAAACGCATGCCCCGTATGTGTCACCTGTGGTCGCGGTGCGCCCGTGCCACCGGTGGGAAATGTCGACCGCTGTCCGCCGCGACTGTTGGCTGGTGGCTACTCCACCCGGGTAATGCGGTTCGTCTCCGGCGGAGCGCGTGGCGAGCGGGCCTTCAGCCACGCCTCCAGCGCATCCAGGTCCACCACGCCGCCGCGCCGCTCGGTGCCCTCGGCGAGCACGCGGAAGCCGTCTCCGCCGCCCGCAAGGAAGCTGTTCACCGTCACGCGGTAGCGGCCCGCGGGTTTCACGGGCGCGCCGTTGAGTCGGATGCTGGCGGGGTCCACCTTCTGGCCCACGGGCGCCGAGGCCTTCCACGTATAGGAGAAGCCCCGCGAGGGCTGGAGGATGCGGACGTAGCTTCCCTCCCATTGCTGCTCCAGCAGGGTGTGGAGCTGCGCACCGGTGAGTGTCAGCGTCACCAGGGTGTTGCCGAAGGGCTGGAGGGTGTAGGCCTCGCCATAGGTGACATCGCCCGCGTCGAGGTCCCCGCGGATGCCGCCCGGGTTCATGAAGGCCACCTGGGCTCCCGCGTCCTTCGTCGCCTCGAGCTGCACATCCGCCAGGGTGTTGCCCAGGGTGGACTCGCCCGAGGGCCAGCGCTTGTCGTCCGGCTGTTCGAGCGGCGCTGTCACCTGGCCCAGGATGCGATCCCTCAAGGGCGCGGCCAGCCTGTCGTAGCGGTCGATGAGCGCCTGCAGCTCGGGGGAGCCCTCTCCGTCTCGGGTGACGAGGACGGTGCGCGCGGTGCTCTCCACCACGTCGCCTGTGGCTGCGTCCAGCACAAGGTCCAGGTCCGTGATGAGCCGCCCGTAAGACGCCGCGCTGGTGACGCGCTTGCCGTTGATGACGCAGTTGTAGGACTGGTGGGTGTGGCCGCTCAGGACGGCGTCCACCTCCGGGTCCAGGCGATGGACGATGTCCACGATGGGGCCGGAGATGCCCTCGCAGCCGTCATACGCGCCCGTCTGGACGCCGCCCTCGTGGACCAGCACCAGGAGGGTTCGCACGCCCTGCTTACGCAGCTCGGGGACCAGGGCGTTGACGGTGTCGGCCTCGTCCCGGAACTGGAGCCCTTGGATGCCGGCGGAGTCGACGATCTCCGCGGTGCCCTCGAGCGTCATGCCGATGACGGCCACCTTCACGCCCTCGAACTCGCGGATGGCGTAGGGAGGGAAGAGCGTGTGGCCCTGCGGGTCGACCACGTTGGCGGCGAGGAACTGGAACTTTGCGCCCTCGAAGGGCGTGCCGTCCTGGCAGCCATCCACCGGGTGACAGCCTCCGGTCTGCATGCGCTTGAGCTCGGTGGCCCCTTCGTCGAGCTCGTGGTTGCCCACGGCGTTGAGCGTCAGCCCCGCGAGGTTCATCGCCTCGATGGTGGGCTCGTCGTGGAAGAGAGAGGAGACGACCGGGCTGGCACCAATGAGGTCTCCCGCGGACACCACCAGGGTGTTCTCCGGCTGGCTCGCGCGAAGCTCGGCCAGGTGACGAGCGAGGAAGCTGGCTCCTCCTGTCTTCACCTTGAGGGGGCTGCCATCGGGGTTCTTCCCGGTGCGGATTTCTCCCGCCGAGCCCGGAGGCGGCGCGAGGTTTCCGTGGAAGTCATTGATGGCCAGCACCTGCACATGCACCTGACGGGGGCTGGGGACAGGTTGCGTATGGGCGCAGGAGAGCAGGAGTGCGGCGGTGAGCAGGAGAGGGCGCATGCGTTGGCTCCTATCTCTCACAACCCGTGGGTTACCGCATGTCTCTGGATTGGCCCTAGACTCGACTGACCGGAAGGGGAACGTCATGTGGGCCCGTTCGTACACAGTCCGCGCGATGTTGGCCGTGGGGTTCCTGCTCCTCTATTACACGGCGACGCTGGGCGTGGCTGTCGTCCTGCTGGTCCTGCCGTTTCGCGTCGACACAACGCACCGCTTCCATGCGCTGTTCGCTGCGCTGTGCCTGGCGGGCGCGGGCGCCATCCTGTGGAGCCTGTTGCCGCAGCGCGAGCGCTTCGTACCTTCTGGTCCCCGACTCACCGAGGACGAGCACCCAAGGCTGTTCGCCGCTCTCAAGGACGTGGCGCGGCGCATGGAGGTGGAGCTGCCCTCGGAGGTGTTCCTCGTCGAGGACGTCAACGCCTACGTGACCCAGGTGGGCGGCTTCCTTGGCTTCGGCGGCCGGCGCATCCTGTGTATCGGCCTGGGGCTGCTGGCGGTGGACAACCTCTCTCAATTCCGTGCCGCCGTGGCCCATGAGCTGGGCCACTTCAAGGGGGGAGAGACGAAGCTGGCCTCGCTCATCTACTCCACGCGCTCGTCCATGAGTCGTGCCCTGGTGTTCCTGGGCGAAGACGACCGGATGCCGCTGCGCAAGCCCTTCACATGGGTGCCGAAGCTGTTCCTGCGCATCACCCAGGCCATCAGCCGGCAGCAGGAGTTGGTGGCGGACGAGTGGAGCATTCGCATCGCCGGCAAGCGGGCGCACATCTCCGGCCTGCGGCGCGAGGTGCTGCACGCGGTGGCCTATCGCCGCTTCCTGGAGCACGAGGTGTACCCGCTGGTGGACAAGGACGTGGTGCCGGACAACCTCTTTGAGGGGTTCCGGCGCTACCTGGTGAGCTCCGCCTGGGCGGAGGCGCAGCAGGAGTTGGCCGGGGCCGTGCCCGAGCGGGAGGCGGGGTCGTACGACTCCCATCCGAGCATCGAGGAGCGTATCGCCTTCGCCGAGCAGATGGAGGTACCGGAGCAACCGCTGGACGAGACGCCCGCGTACACGCTGCTGTCGGACGCGGAGACGCTGGAGCGGCGCTTCACGGCGGAGTTGTGGCCGAACGCGGTGGAGTTCATCCCCTGGGCCGAGGCCGGAGCGCGCTGGAGCAAGTTGTGGAACGAGACGGCCAGCCGGGTGCAGGCGCGGGTGCCGGAGTTCTCCTGGGCCCGGGTGCCGTCGTTGCTGAAGGACACCGCTGCGCAGGAGTCCTTCGCCGAAGCGGTGGATCCGCGGCTGGTGGGTTACCGAGTGTCGGACCGTGCCGAGCGAGTGCAGGAGGTGGTGAGCCACGCCGTCAGCGCGTACCTGGCGAGCATCCTCGCACAGCACGGCATGACGTGGACGACGTCCCCCGGCGAGTCGCTGAAGTTGGAGTGGAACGGGGAGCGGGTGGACCCCTCGGCCCTGGTGGAGCAGTGGCTGGCGGGGAAGCGTGGGCCGGCCGAGGAACTGGAGCGCCTGCGGACGCGGCTCGGCGTGGCGGAGGATGCCGCCTGGAGCGTGCCGGAGGAGGCGCGTGCGAAGGCGCTCGCGCCCCTGGCGCCGGTGACGGTGCTGCGTATCGGAGACGCGGTGACGGTGCGCGCCCCCCTCTCGCGGATGGGCCTGCCCCACTGTTGCGCGCTGTGCGGTGGGGCGCTTGCCCACCACGTGGAGACGCGCTTCCACGTGGGCGGCATGATGCGGGATGACGGAGACGTCACCATCCAGGTGCCCACCTGTGAGGCCCATGCGCGCCAGTCGCACAAGGCCTTCAAGGTGCGGCGCTATGAGGAGGACTCGGGCTTCATCACGCTCGAGGTGCCTGGCCTCGCGTACGCGGAGCTCATCCAGCGCAGCAACGCGTGAGCGCGATCAGTGCACCGGCTGCGAGCCCGAGTGCTCCGGCGTTGGGACCGAGAGCTGCTCGCGCGACACGGTCTCGTGTCCCGTGGCCTTGCCCGTCTCGATCAGCGACTTGAAGCGCAGCAGATCGTCATCCATCTGCTTCTTGGGAGAGACCCCGAGCAGCCGTGCGAAAGCATGGCCCAGTGCGCCCGCGGGCGGGTTGTAGCTCATGCGGATGTCCAGCCGCGTGGAGCGGCCTTCGTTGAGGGACTCGAAGTGGATGATGCCGGCGTGCTCCACCGTGGAGCCCTCCACGCTCTTCCAGGCGAGGACCTGATGAGGGATGAGCCGGGTGATGAGGGCATCCCACTCGAAGACGATGCCGGCCGGGCCCTTGACCCGCCAGTGAGAGCGGTCCGCGCCGCTGGTGCGCACCTCCTCCACGTGGCTCATGAAGCGGGAGAAGTTCTCCATGGCCCGCCAGAAGCGGAACACCTCCTCCACCGGTGCGTGGACGGTGATGTCCTTGTGGATTTCGATGCCCAGCCGCCCGCCCCCCACGCCGGTGAGGCGTTTGAGCTCGATGTTGGTGATGCTGCGCAGGGTGAGCAGCGAGCCGAGCAGGGTGGAGGCCATGCCCGGCACGCCTCGGTGAGACAGCCCCCACGTCAGCAGGCTCGCGCCCCCGAGGCCCGCCACGAAGCGCGCGGCAGGAGACCAGTTGCGCTGGAGGAACTCGGGACGGTCCCCCGGCCGCTGCGCGCCGCCTTGGAGCTCCGGGTGGCTTCCGGGTTGCTTGAAGACCCTTAGGTTGTCCGCCACGTCCACCACGCCAGGCACGTGCGTGGCGCGGGAGAGGAGCTTCGAGTGCTCGACCTTGAGGACGACCCCCTCGAGCCGCACCCGGCCCCCCTCGACGTTCACGTGGATGGCATGCGGGTGCGAGCACACGCGGCCGAGCGCTGAGCGGATACGGGCCTCGATGGTCCTGTCGTCGACATCCTCACGGCGTATCCGGCCGAGGGAGTTGAAGAAGAAGCCGCGTGTGCGGTGGACGAGGTCGCGTGTCACCACGCCTACCGCGTTCTCGGCCTCGTGTACGGCGTGAAGTGCCTTGTCGTGCGCCACGGCGCGGCGACGCCGGCCACTGCGAGGATCCGCGAGGTACATCAGCCCTGCGCCCAACCCCACTCCGCCCCCCACCAGCCACCAGGTAGCTCTCATTTCCCCGCCCTCCTTGGAACTCCAGTGCTCCCCCCCAAGCTGGGGTTGCGCGAGCGGCTCGGCAGCAGGCGAGCGAGGGCCTCTCTCCTTGGCTGTCTCGTACCTGGACTCACCTGGATGCGCAGATTGAAGGGACAGGAGGGGAACACATGCCAGAGCAGCCGCCCAGGACACCCGGCTCACCGGTGAAGGAGCCGGAGCCGCAGAAGACACCCCAGAGGGATCCGGGGCCCGTGGGTCCACCGGAGATTGAGCCCCCTACGCGGCGGCACGCACCGGAGATTGAGCCGCCCTCGCGTCAGCCGCCGGAGATTGCACCTCCGCGGCGCGAGCCGGACGACAATGAGCCGGGCCGTCATTATGAGCCGGAGATCCAACCTCCGGGCATCCACGAGGCGCCCAACCCGGACACTCAGCCGCCGGGAGCGCCGACCATCATCGCGTGAGTGGAGGACGGCTCGAGGCTCGCCGTGCCTGGCCCGCTGGGGCTGGAGCACGGCGGGCCACTTCAGTCGCCACCGCCAGCGCGCTCGTACAGGTGCTCGATGACCTGGGCGTAGTGCTGGCTGACGACGTGGCGCCGCACCTTGAGCGAGGGCGTCAGCTCGTTGCGCTCGATGGTGAAGTCGTGCGGGAGGATGACGAACTTGCGGATGGACTCCGCGCGCGACACCGAGCGGTTGGCGGAGTCGATGGCCTGGCTCACCTCGTTGCGCAGCGCCTTGTCCTCCACCAGGGACTCCAGTGGCTGCCCGTCCTTGCCGTTCTTCCGAGCCCAGTTGGAGAAGGCGCCGACATCGATCGTGACGAGCGCCGATACGAAGGGTTTGCCCTCGCCCACCACCATGGCCTGGCTGACCAGCGGGTGCTCGCGGATGCGATCCTCCAGAGGACCCGGCGCCACGTTCTTGCCGGCCGCGGTGACGAGGATCTCCTTCTTGCGGCCGGTGATGCGCAGGAAGCCCTGCTCATCCAGGCTCCCGAGGTCTCCCGTCTGCAGCCACCCGTCCGGGGTGAACGCGCGCTGGGTGGCCTCCGGGTTGTTCCAGTAGCCGACGAAGACCTGAGGCCCCTTCACGAGGATTTCGCCATCATCCGCGATGCGCACGGTGGTGCCTGCCAGGGGCTGACCCACCGTTCCAATGCGGTTGGCGGTGTCGGCGTTGAGGGTGAGCACCGGGCTCGTCTCGGTCATGCCGTAGCCCTCGAGCACCGTCACGCCCACGCCGTTGTAGAAGTGGTTCAGCCGCTCGGGGAGGGGCCCGCCGCCGGACACGACGAAGCGGAGCTGCCCACCGAGGACCTGGCGGAGCGTGCGGAACACGAGCCGGTCGAACACGGCGTGCTGGA
Organism: Archangium minus; assembly: GCF_044360475.1. Classification (NCBI taxonomy): domain Bacteria; kingdom Pseudomonadati; phylum Myxococcota; class Myxococcia; order Myxococcales; family Archangiaceae; genus Archangium; species Archangium minus. The sequence continues at coordinate 11,194,042 of NZ_CP043494.1, read as the reverse complement.
GCCTCGTGAGCAGACCGGTGCGGCCCTGGGAGCGCTCGCGCGAGTACTGGATGGCTGCATTCGTGGCGAGGTCGAACACGCGGCCTTTGCCAGCACTCTCGGCCTTCTGTTGGGCCGTCTGGAACACCTTCTCCAGCACCCGAGGCACCGTACCGAACCACGTGGGCCGGACCATGGCCAGCTCCTCGGTGATCTTGCCGGGGCTGGTGGCGAAGGCGACCGTGTTGCCCTTCTCCACGGCGGCGAGGAAGAGAATCTTGGCCAGCGCGTGGGCGAGCGGCAGGAAGAGGAACGTCCGGTCCTGCTCGGTGATGACATTGCCCGCGTGGGCCAGCACCTGGAGGGTGTTCACGCGGATGTTGGCGTGCGTGAGCTCGCAGCCACGGGGGCGCCCCGTGGTGCCCGAGGTGTAGATGAGGGTGGCGAGCTTATCGGTCCGCAGCCCTGACAGCCGCTCCTCGAGGCGAGCCTCGTCGACCTCGTCTCCACGCTGCTGGAGGTGGTCGAGCGCGGCCTGGTCGATGACGAAGGTATGGCGACAGGCCGGGAGCCGGTCCGCGGACTGACGGTAGAGGCTGTGCAGGGTGTCCGTCTCGAAGAACGCGACCACCGCCCCGCTGTCCTTGAGGATCCACTCCACCTGGTCGGCGGAGGAGGTCTCGTAGATGGGGACCGTGGTGGCTCCGGTGGCGAGGATGGCGTAGTCGAGCAGGACCCACTCGACACGCGTCTTCGACATCAGGGCGACGCGCTGGCCGGGCTCGACGCCGAGCGCCATCAATCCCCGGGCGAGCCGACGCACCGTGCGCGCGATGTCTCCTGCGGTGAGGGGCTCGAAACGGTCACCGACACGACGCGAGAACAGGGGCTTGTCCGGGTTCTTGCGTGCGTGCTCGAACAAGGGTTGGAGCAGGTGTGCATACGGTGCGAGCGTGACCTGTCCCTGACCCACCATCTCCTTCGTCTGAGTGCTGCCGCTCATAGTGGGGGCGCACCATAGGGCCTCCAGCGGGTCGCGACCACGGATTCGCAGCCCGTGATGTTCGAGAGCGCGCACCCCGACTTTTCTTGGAAGCTGGGACGCGGGCTAACGCTTCGAGAGGATGCGGCCCTGTCCGTCGATCGCGTACTCCGCCCCCGCGTCAGGCACGATGAACCCGGGAGCGCACTTCGACAGGTCGGGGGAGAGCAGGACGAAGAAGAGATCCTCATGGGCCTGCATTACGACCGTCCGATACGTGTCCCAGCGGGCGAGGCATTGATACTCGGGCCCCTTCTGGTCCTCGGCCTTGATGTGGGAGGGCAGGTAGTCATTCATGGCGACCGAAAGGGCTTTCATCATGGCCCCTTCGATGCGAACGCCACTCTCGTATGAGTCCGGGAACTTGATCCTTGCTGCCTCCTCGGGAGGTGCCAGCTCGGCCTTCTGGTATTTGTGATACCCGAGGCGTTCGAACAGCACACAGCCCGACAGCGTGCAGGCACAGAGAAGGATGGAGAGGGTGAGGGATCTCATGTGTGGAGCTCGAAATGCTCAGGGGAGCCAGTCCTTGCCTTCATACAAGCGGAAATCGCCCAGATCATTGTAGACCTCCCCAATGGGAACCCATGCTTCATCGCGTAGGGCCGAGACGATGCGCGTGGAGTTGTTGTAATTGTAGGCCCTGCATTCGCCGGTCTTCTCTCGAAAGAAGATCATGAGCTGGCGGTCCCAGACCTTTCCGGTACCGCTATCGAAGAATCTCACGGGCAGCCAGGCGACGCTCAGGTCTCGCCGGGAGAACTCCCGATTGTTGGGATGGGTGTGTGCACCTCCGAGAAGGATGGGGTCCGCATGGCTCGGATCATGGAGGCGATTGGGCAGGGTGCAGGTTTTGGCCACAGGATCCAACTGGCCTCGGATGTCTGAGAGGTAGCTGAGGAAGTACGCGTTTTCTTCCCGTGCGTAGTAGTACAGGGCGCAATACTCGAAGCCGTAGGGCCCATTGGACGCACCGGGTTGGCTGGTCATGATGTCGCAAGCCCGCGTGGCCAGTTGCTCCAGTGAGTTGAAAGGCCCCGCCAACGGGCCATCGACTTGAAGGTGTCCAGTTGGCAAGCGGCGCACCCGGACGTTGGGATTGGGGCTTGAGCAGCCCAGGGTGTTTCCCAGCAGGGACAGCAGGAGCAGCCAGCAGCACTTGTTAGGCACACCCCCTCCTCGGGTCGTCAATGCCTTGGAGTGAAATCATCTTGTTCGGGTTGTGCTGGCGTCAAGGCGAATCAGAGCCGCGACTTCTCGGCGAAGCGGCTGGGGCGGCTTCCGTGGTGTCAGTGCCCCGGACTACTCTGTACGTACTGCGTTGATAGGGGGACCTGAGAATGGCCGAGGAACGGACGTACCTGGAGCTGTCGGAAGAAGGAGGCGGCTCGCACAAGTTCTACGAGGTGAAGGTGGAGGGGAATTCCCTCACCGTTCGCTATGGCCGCATCGGTGACAAGGGCCAGATGCAGGTTTCCCAGTTTCCGTCTCCGGAGAAGGCGCTCGCGGAGGCTCGCAAGAAGATCAATGAGAAGGTTCGCAAGGGTTATGCCCCCGCCGTCATGGGCCAGCGTAAAAAACGCTCGGTCACCCGCCGGGAAATCACCAGCGGCCGCTCCAACGCGAACCAGGCTCCGCTCCTCTGGAAGTTCAACTCGGGCGATCGCGCTTTCGGCATCTTCGTGGACGACGCGCGCTGCTGGGTGGGCAATGAGAGCGGCTCCATCTACTCGGTGGACCACGAAGGCCGGACGCTCTCCCAGTTCCGCCTCGCCGATGGTGTGAAGTGCATCGTCGCTGATGACCGCTGGCTCTACGCCGGGTGCGACGATGGCCGCGTCTACGACCTCGGGGGCAAGGTGCCGCGCGTCGCGTACAACATCTCGGACGACGTGGACATCTACTGGCTGGACATCAAGGACGGTGTCCTCGGCGTGTCCGACGCGGGCGGCAAGCTCACCGCCATCAACCACGAGGACGAGTCCCAGTGGGAGAAGCAGAGCGTCGGCACCCAGGGGTGGATGGTCCGCTGCGACGAGCTGGGCATGTACCACGGCCACGGGCGTGGCCTGACCATGTACGACTGGGAGGACGGCCGCGAAATCTGGCATCGCCCCACCCAGGGCAACGTACTCTTCGGCTGGCAGGAGGACTCCTCCCTCTACGCCTGCACCAACCTGGGCTTCGTGCACCGCTTCACCAAGAAGGGCGATGCGGGGCCCGTCATGCAGTGCGACGCGGCGGTGTTCTCCTGCGCCGCGGTGGATGACGGCCGGTACGTCTTCGCTGGCGACAACATGTCCAGCGTCTACTGCTTCAACGACAAGGGCCAGCGGCTGTGGAAGCTGTCCACCGGCTGCGGCTCGGCGTTCTCCATGCAGTTCTTCCAGGATCGGCTCTACCTCGTCACCACCGAGGGCGTGCTCGCCTGTGTCGACGCGAGCGAGAAGGCCATCCAGGCCGCGCAGTCAGGCTCGCTGCCCAAGGCCCGTGACATCAAGGCGCCCGCGCCCGTGGCCGCCGTGCCCGCGGGCACCGTGGAGACGACGCGCGAGGCGGGCAGTGGCGTCATCGTGGAGTGCTACCAGGATGGCCCGCACCTGCGCGTGCGCGTGGTTTCGCCTGGCTACCGCCCTGACTTCCACGTGCAATTCCCCAAGGACATCCGCCAGGCGGGTAGCCGTTACGTGGTAGAGGGAGTCCACGAGTCCGCGCGCGGTGGCTTCTACCGTGCCTATGGCGACATCCGCAGGCTGGTGAGCTGACGTGAAACTGCTCGAGCAGGTGAGCCTGCTCTTCCAAGAGGGGAAGAGCGACAAGGTGTACGAGGTGGACCTCCTGGAGGTCTCCCCGGGCCAATGCGTGGTGAACTTCCGCTACGGGCGGAGGGGCACTGCGTTGAAGGACGGCTCGAAGACGCCCGTGCCCGTGCCCCAGGCCGAGGCGAAGCGCGTCTTCGACAAGCTCGTCCAGTCCAAGCTGGACTCGGGCTACGTGCGTGGGGGCGCGCCCGGTACTCCGGTCTCGCCGCCCGCATCTCGCACTCCCGTGCCGCCGCCTCCTGCGGTGGAGGCTCCGTCGGGCTTGTCTCCCCGGGAGCGCGCCCTCCTGGAGCAGCTCCAGCAGGAGGCTCAGGCCCGGCGGTGGTTCCGCCGCGCCGCTGTGCGTGCCCAACCTCGGGACCTCGAGCGTGTCATCTGGCGCGTGGGGGAGTTGCGCGTGCGCTCCGCCGAGCCCCTGCTGCTGCCCATGTTGGAGCGGGCCACGCCCCTGCGTGCGTATTGCGTCGCCGCTGCTCTGGGTCGCCTGGGCTCGGAGGCCTCCGTGTCCGCGCTCGGGCGACTCTACGGAGATGCCTCCACGCCGGACATGGTGCGCCGCATGGCCACCGAGGCGTTGATGCAGCTCTCCGATGAGACCACCCGCGCCGATTTTCGCAAGGACGTGGAGGGGAAGCTGCCCCCCGCGCTGCGTGAGCCAGCCCGGGGAGGGGACGCGGAAGCCTTTGGCAAGGCACTCGATGCCTGGCTCGCCTCCGGGAAGGAGGAGGCGGTCGATGTCCTCGAGTCCCTGTACCTGGTGGACTCGGAGACGGTGCGGCCCGCGCTCCTGCGGGTGCTCCGCTCGGTGCCCTTCACCCTGCGAGCGGTGCGGGTGCTGCGTCACCTCTTCAAGGCTGCCGAGTACCGGTACGACGGCGAGGTGTTCGGCCTTATCGCCTGGCGCTACGAGAAGGAGCGCCACTTCAGGCTCAGCCACCCTCGCGGCTACACCCGCGAGACACGTACGTACCTCCGGCGCAGGGTGTGGCGCACGCTGCGCAGGTTGGGAGAGTTGGAGAGCCCGGAGTTCGTGAAGATGGCGGTGGGCGTGCTGCTCGCCTTCAGCGACGCGGACGCCGTCCCCGTGCGCACGACTGGCTGGGGTCGTGACCAGAAGCAGTGGGACGTCTGGTGGCCCTACTGGGCCTTCAACCATCTGCTCTACCACGGGAGCTCGCGCTACGAGCCCATGGAGGACTCGCTCTCCTTCCGCTGCCTGAGCGCGTATCGGCCCGGAGACAAGGCGCCCGAGCTCCGCGAAGAGGCCTTCCCCAAGCTGTGGGAGCGCACCCCGGCGGGTCTGCTGCACCTCCTGGACGAGAGTGGCTGCGCTCCGGTGCACGACTTCGCCTCCCGCGCGCTGCGGGCCTGCCCGGACTTCCTCGCGCGGCTGGACGTGGACGCGGTGGCCATGTTGCTGGAGCGCCCCTACGTGTCCACTGCGCGCCTCGGCTTCGAGCTGGCCTCACAGCGGCTGGACGCGCGGCGCGAGCCCCGGGCGCTGCTGCTCGCGGTGGCGCGTTCCTCGTACCTGCCTGCCCGTCAGCAGGCGTTCCGCTGGATGGACGAGGTGCGCCACGCCCTCATCGAGGACACCGGCTTCATCACGGGGCTGGCCACCGCGCGGCACGCGGAGACCCGTGCGTATGCCGCCAACCTGGTGCGCGGCTCCGTGCTCTCCGAGCAGGCTGTGCGCACGCTCGTGGGCCGGTTGGTGGCGGCGCTGCTGTCCCTGAAGGAGAAGGAGGACGGCCCTATTGCCACGGACGTGGCCCGCGTGGTGCTCGCCGCGCTGGGGCCTGTGTCCCGCGCGGTGGGGTTGGAGGTGGTGCGCGACCTGCTCGCCCACCCGATGCCCGAGGTGCAGGAGCTGGGCGGCGAGCTGTTGCTGCGCAGGGATTTGCGCACCGAGCCCGTGCCGGAGGACCTGCTCCTCCTTCTGGTGCAGTCCGAGCACGCGCCGCTCCGGGCCCTGGGCCTGCGGCTGCTCGCGCTCCTCTCGGAGTCCGAGGCCACGCTGCTGGCCCAGGAGGAGCTCCTCACGCATCTGGCCACCAGCCGCGTGGCGGATGTGCGCGCCGCCGTGCGCCCGCTGCTCGGGCGGCTCCTGGCCGCGAGCCCCTCTGCCGGAGCACGGGTGGTGGAGGCCTTGTTGGCCGCGCTGCTGCGCCGTCGCCTGCCGGAGGGCGTGCCGGCACACGTGGCCGCGCTCCTCTCGGGAGAGCTGGCGCCCGCGCTGGCCGCGCTGCCGGTGGAGACGGCGTGGCGGCTGCTCGATTCCGAGGACGCCGACGCGCAGACGGTGGGTGCGGAGTTGCTCGCCCGCCATGGCGCGGTGTTGACGGTGGATGTGCCGCGCGCGGTGAAGCTCGCCGGGCATGACGTGCTGGCGGTGCGCGAGTGGGCGTGGCGTTGGCTGGAGGCACACGTCTCAGAGGTGCGCGCGGAGCTGTCCACAGCGGTGGGCCTGCTGGACTCGCGCTGGGACGACGCCCGCGCCTTCGGCTTCCGTTACTTTCGCGAGCGCTTCGCCCCGGAGGACTTCTCCCTGGAGGTGCTCGTCTCCGTGGCGGACAGCGTGCGCAAGGACGTGCAGGCCTTCGGGCGGGACATGCTCACGCGCTCCTTCCGCGAGGTGGACGGGCCCGCGCTGCTCCTGCGTCTGTCCGAGCACCCCGCGCCCGCGGTGCAGCTCTTCGCCACCAACTACCTGGACCGTTTCGCCAGTGGCAACCCAGCCCTGGTGGAGCAGCTGACGCCCTACTTCACCCGGGTGCTGAGCCAGGTGAACAAGGGCCGCGTCGCGCGACAGCGTGTGCTGGGCTTCCTCCAGCGCGAGGGCCGGAGCACCGAGGCCAGCGGCCGTGTCGCCATGGAGGTGCTGCACCGGATGTCAGCCACCATCGCTATAGAGCATCGGGCCGCGGCGCTGGAGGCGATGCTCTCCATCGCCAAGGCACAGCCGTCCATTCCCGTTCCCTTCCACGTTCGCCCGGTGGAGGTCCGCCGTGCAGTTTGAGTACTCCTACGCGGGCAACACCGCGGTGCAGCACCGGGGAGACAGCACCCAGCTGTCCTTCGCACCGGACCTCAAGCGCCAGCCCACCTTCTTCTCCGGCGAGCTGCGCCAGAACGTGGCCTTCCGCGAGGCCATCTCCGCCCTGCACGACGTGGTGGTGTCGGACTTGCGCTTCAAGCCCAAGGACAAGACGGCCTACAAGCAGTGGGCCGCGCAGCAGGAGCAGGTGGACCTGGCGTCCATTGCCTCCCAGCGCCAGTCCGTGGCCAGCCGCCTCAAGGCCCTGCGCGAGGAGCTCGCCGCGCTGGAGTCGGAGAGCTCCCGCCGCATGAGCGCCTTCTACACGGCGCGCTCGCGCTACTTCCAATACCTCTACGAGAAGAACCGGGACATGTGGTTCGTGTTCGACCCGGTCATCACCGTCCACCCGGACGAGTGCTTCTTCGAGTGCTTCAGCCAGGATGAGTCCAGCTACGGCCGGCTCGGCGCCAGCTACGAGGTCTTCCAGAACATCGGCGAGTTCTCCTGCGGCACCACCAACATCGACTACTCAACGCCGCTCTACGACGAGTTCCAGAAGATCCGCTCCTACAAGCGCACGCGCTTCGAGGTGGACCCGAGCGGCTTCACCACGCAGACGGGCACGGACACGGCGTACAAGGAGGTGAAGATCGACCTCCCGGACTCGTGGGTGCGCGGCTTTCTGCAGGTGAACTCGGCGATGGCCCTGTCGGCGGTGCGCTTCACGCTGCACCCCATGGACGTGCACAACTTCCTCTTCGTGCTCGCGAGGCACAAGGAGAAGAAGGGGCCGCGCTCCATGCGCTACAAGCTGGCGCCAGGGAAGCCGGTGAAGGTGGTGTTCGAGCCGTGGGGGACGGAGGTGGAGTGTCCGCGCTCGGTGTTCGAGGGCGAGGGCACGCATGACATCCGCGTGTGGGGTCGCCGGCGGCTGCGCGTGCTGGAGCGGCTCATCCCCGTGGCTCGGCGCTTCACGGTGCACCTGCTGGGCACGGGACTGCCGTCCTTCTACGTGGCGGACTTGGGAGACCTGTCCTTCACGCTGGGCCTGTCCGGGTGGACGGCCAATGACTGGTCCACCGCGGGCAACTTTGACCTGATGGCGCCGCGCGGGCAGGTGGACGAGTTCACGCGCCGCCGCGTCTTCGACGCACTCAAGGAGACGTGGTCCGCCAGGCCCGAGGCGCTGGCGGCGAAGCTGGGGCTGGAGCGAGGCGCGGTGCTCGGCGCGCTGTCGGCCTGGACGCAGGCGGGGCGGGCCATCTGGGATTTGAACAAGGGCGTGTACCGGGCGCGCGAGCTGAGCCGCGAACCCCTGCCCATGGACAAGCTGCGCTTCGCCAACGAGCGCGAGGAGCGCGCCACGCGCTTCCTGGACGCGAGGGCGGTGGACCTCAAGGTTCGGCTCGGGACCACGGACGCTTCCGTGGAGCTGAGCGGTGCGGTGAAGGAGGGCGCGAAGGTGCTGCGACCCACTTTGCGACTCGACGCGGACCAGCGTATGGTTTTCGGCGAGTGCACGTGCAACTTCTTCCAGCAGAACAAGCTGTTTCGGGGGCCGTGCGAGCACCTGCTCGCGTTGCGGCTCCAGCACTCACGGGTGTCTCGCACATGAGAGAGGCGAGGGTCCGCGCACGCGGCGGTCAGGGGGCAGTACCTTGCAACCCGGGCGGTGTTTCGCCGTCCATGCCTCATGGCCTGTCATGCGTCACTGGCCCGCTCTTCACTGTGCGGTGCCTCCCTCCTGGTGGCGGCAGCGCTGTCGACCTCGTCGGTCCTGCGCGCCACCAGGAGGGGGCACCGCTTGAGTTGAGACGGTCCAGTCCCGAGAGCAGTACGAAGGTGCTCTCTGACCGCCGCGTGGACGGACTCTCCCTCTCTCTCTGAGCCACCATGTCCTCCCAGCCCCCCCGTAACCGACAGGAGCTGTACGACCGCATCCGCGCCAGCTCCAAGGAAGAGGTCATCCTCGAGGAGATGGTGCGCTTGGGCTTCTGGCCGGCGCGCACCGGCATTCCCGGGGACCCGGTGGATGTGGTGCACCGGCGCAACGAGTTGCTGGGGCAGATCCGCGCGCTCGCCACGGAGCAGGGTCGGCTGGGCAACCTGGAGGCGATGAAGCGCGAGCTGCGCAAGCGGCGGCTGGAGGAGAGCCGGCGCAAGCAGCAGGAGACGAAGGAGCGGCGCGAGCGCGAGCGGCAAGCTCGGGCCCAGGCCTGGAAGGAGCGCAAGGCGAAGGAGCTGCTCTTCCTGGGCCGGGGCGTGTCCGAGGGCCTGAGTGAGCGCGTCACAGACGAGGCGAAGCTCACGCGCCTGGGGCTGCCGGTGCTGGCGTCACCGGAGGCGCTGGCGCAGGCGCTGGGGTTGAGCGTGGGGAAGCTCCGGGCGCTGTGCTTCGCGCGCACCGTGTCCACGTCGAGCAACTACGTGCGCTTCCTGCTGCCCAAGAAGACGGGCGGCACCCGGCTCATCTCCGCGCCTCTGCCGCGCCTCAAGGCTGCGCAGGCGTGGGTGTTGGAGAACATCCTGGAGAAGGTGCCCGTGCACGATGCGGCCCACGGCTTTCGCGCGGGGCGCTCCATTGTCACCAACGCCCGGCCGCACGTGGGGGCGGGCGTGGTGGTGAACCTGGACTTGAAGGACTTCTTCCCCTCGGTGCTGTACCCGCGGGTGAAGGGCGTCTTCGTGAAGCTGGGCTACAGCGAGGCCACCGCCACGGTGCTGGCGCTGCTGTGCACCGAGCCGGACGTGGAAGAGGTGGAGCTGGACGGGCGGCGCTACTACGTCGCCACGGGCGAGCGGCGGCTGCCCCAGGGGGCGCCCACCTCGCCCGCGCTGACGAACATCCTCTGCCGGCGGTTGGATCGGCGGCTGTCGGGCGCGGCGCGCAAGCTGGGCTTCGTCTACACGCGCTATGCGGATGACCTCACGTTCTCCGCCCACGGGCCGGGGCCCCATGACGCGGGCGAGCTGCTGCGCTTCGTGCGCTGGCTGGTGCGGCAGGAGGACTTCACTCCACACCCCGAGAAGACGCGCATCCTGCGCCGGGGCCGGCAGCAGGAGGTGACGGGCATTGTCGTCAACGACAAGCCCGGTGTGGATCGCGAGACGCTCAAGCGCTTCCGCGCCCTGCTGCACCAGCTCGAGAAGAGCGGGCCCGGGGGCAAGACGTGGGGCCGTGGCGGGGATGTCATCGCCTCCGCCGTGGGCTACGCCCACTACGTGGCCATGGTGGATCCGGTGAAGGGCGCGGTGCTCCAGCAGAAGGCTCGGGCGCTCGAGGCGCGTTACGGACGGGCTCCTGTGCCCAAGCCTCCCGCGGCTCCATCCCAGGCAACTGTGGCCCCCGCGGCTCCTCCCGAGGCACCTGTGAGCCGGCCGGAGAGTGAGCAGAAGCCTCCCGAGCCCCCGAAGAAGAAGTGGTGGAAGCTGTTCTGAGCGGGGACTCGCGGTAGGGTCGCGCGCGTGAATTGGACTGTCGTCTTCGTGGTGCTCGGCGCGGTGGTGCTGCTCGGGCTCATCTTCTGGGTCGTGAAGGGCAACGAGGTCAGCCGCCTGCGCGAGCAGTACTTCCGCAGCGTTCCTCCACCTCGGGCCCAGGCCGAGGCGTCCCTCGCGCGTCACCTGGCCCGCCTCCAGGAGCGCTACCCCGGAAAGACGGAGGTCTGGTACCTCCGCCGCGTCCTGGCGGATCTGCAACGCGATCGCCGGTGAGCCCCGGGGCGAGGCTCAGCGCGTGCCCGTCGCCGCGCAGCGCAGCATCATTGCTTCCAGCTCCTGGCGCGTCTGCGCCAGCGTCTCGCGCCGCATGTCCTGGCGCAGCGCGTTCGACAGCGAGCGCGACAGCGTCCGGATGATGGTCAGCTCATCGGACGACCAGCGGCGCTCCTTCTGGCAGTCGTCCAGCCGCAGGAAGCCCCACCACTGGCCGTTGATGTTGCCCACGTTGATGGGGCTCAGCAGCACCGACTGCACGCCCTGCGCCTCCAGGTTCACCTGCAGCGGACCCTGGATGTTGCGCACGAGCTCCCAGACCGGCTGCCCGCGCGAGAGCACCTCCACCCAACCCGCCATCTGATCCTTCAGCGGGAACGTCTGCAGCAGCGGCGTCATGGGCGCCGAGCCCCACGCATGCCTCAGCGGGGCCAGCCGCTTGCCCGGCATCGTCGCGGTGCTGTTCTCGTAAACCACCGCTCGGTCAACACCGATCGCGCGTCCCACCATCTCGATGGCCGCCATCACCGCCTGACCGGAAAACCCCTGCTCCACCAGCAGCTTCGATGCCTCGGTGACCTTCGCGAATGCTTCGACCGACATCGCATCCTCCGTGCCGAGGGTGAACCCAGCGTCAAACCGGAAAACCCGTATGCGCCGCCTTCCTGGCGACTCATGAGTTCATTGAACAGCAAACGGGCCCGGACTGTCAAGTCTCCCTGGATTTTATCAGCTCATCTGAAATTCCAAGTTTCGGCACCGTGCGCACCTCGAGCAGCCGAGCTCGGATAGCCTCGGGGCATCCGGTGCCGGCCGATGGGCCCGGACAGGAGGTCTCGACAGGATGGAGAGCCTGGACTCGCGCCTGGAGCAGTTGGAGCGCCGTTGCCGCCGCCTGCAGTCCGTCACCTTTGTCGCGCTCGCGCTTGGGGCGCTGGGCGTGGGGGTGGCCGCGCTGCGCCCGATGTGGCCCGCGGAGGGAGGGGAGCTGGTGGCCTCGCGGTTGACCCTGCGCGATGCGCAAGGCCGCACCCGCGCCACCCTCTCCGCGAAGGAGGAGGGCGAGGGGGGCCTGGTGCTGCACGACACCGAGGGCCGACCCCGGGCGCTGCTGGGCGTAGACAACAGCGGCTCGCCCCGGCTCCGCTTCGCCACCGCCGAGGGGGCCATGCTCGCCGAGCTGACCGTGTACTCGGACGAGGCCCCGCGTCTGGCACTGGGGAAGAACGGGGGCACCGAGTTCTTCTCCGTGTCGCTCATGACGGACGGCTCCTCGCGCCTGGAGCTCGCGGACGAGGACGGGCGCCCCCGGGCCATTCTCGGCGCTGACGAGCACGGCGCGCCTGGGCTGCTGCTCGTGGACCGTCAGGGGCAGCCCCGGGCTTCGCTGCGGGTGTCGCCCAAGGACGATGCCAGCCTCGTGCTCGAGGGGCGCGACGGAGAGGTGTTCCGTGCTCCCTCCTCCATTCAGTAGGCCGGGGTGGGAGCGGGGGCAGAACTCACGTACATGTTGAGGAGGCAGGCAAGCGGGCCCGGACCTCGCCAGGGCTTCCCGTGGCGCGCCGCGTCCCTACCTTCCCACGCTCATGGAACCGCCATCGACGGGAACTCACGGGTGGGAGAGGCCTGACGAGCTCAACCGCCAGCATGAGATGCGCGGGCCGATGGGACTGCCGCCGGGATTCCGGGCCTTCTGCCATGCGCTCTATCAGTCCACGCGTGTGCGACTCGAGCCGGGCCACCGGGTGGAGCTCGTAGAGAACGGAGCCGTCTTCGACGAGCTGTGCTGCGCCATCCGCCAGGCCACCGAGTCCATCCACATCCTCGTCTTCATCTGGCGGCCCAGCGAGCCCTCCAACCGTCTTGTGGAGGCGCTGTGTGAGCGCGCCCGCGCGGGAGTCGCCTGTCGCGTCATCGTGGACCCCGTGGGAAGCGAAGAGGTTCGGGGCGAGCACGACTTTGATCCGCAGGTGGAGCAGCGGCTGCGCGACGGGGGCGTGGAGGTGCACTACTTCCGACCGCTGTCGGGCAGGTGGCTCGGGCGGCTGTTCGGGCGCACGCACCACAAGCTCGTCGTCATCGACGGGAAGCGGGGCTTCACCGGAGGCTTTGGCATCTGGAAGTCGTGGCAGGGCCAGGGAGACAGCCCCGAGGAGTGGCGCGACACCAACGTGCGCGTGGAGGGCCCTACGGTGCGCGAGATGCAGCTCACCTTCGCGCGGGCCTGGCAGGAGTGCGGCGGAGCGCTGCTGCCGGAGCGCTGCTTCCCGGAGCTGGAGCCGGTGGGCGACGCGCGCGCCGGCTTCGTGGAGAGCATCGGGGCCTCCGGCATCTCCGACGCCGAGCGCATGCTGCGCATGGTGTTCGCCGAGGCGCGAGAGCGCCTGTGGATCGCCAACGCCTACTTCACTCCGCCCAACGCCATCCTCGAGCAGCTGCTGGAGAAGCGGAAGCAGGGTGTGGATGTGCGGGTGCTCGCGGCCGGGCCCGTGCATGACTGGCGCATCGTCCGCGCCTCGCAGCGCGCCACCTACGAGAAGCTGCTGAAGGGTGGGGTGCGCATCTGGGAGTACCAGCCTTCGATGATGCACTCGAAGACGGTGCTCGTGGATGACTGGCTGAGCGTCGTGGGCTCCACCAACCTGGATGCGCTGTCGCTGCACCGCATGCGCGAGGGCTCGCTGGTGGTGGCGGACCGGCATCTGGCTTCCCAGCTCGAGACGTGTTGGGCGAGGGACCTGAAGCACTCGAAGGAGATGACGCTCGCCCGAGGTGGGCGAACCAACCCGTGGCGGCGCTTCGCGCGGCAGGTGACGCAGATCCTCGCCGTGGACCGCTGAGCCCGGCGCGGCTCAGCGTGGTTGACGGACGCCCACCTGCTGGCACATGGACAGTACGGGGCACGTGGAGCACCGGGGCTGCGTGCCTGTGCACACGTGCTTGCCGAAGGGCACCAGGAGTCGGTTGAGCTCCACCCAGTGCGCCCGGGGCAGCTTCTCCTCCAGCGCGGCCAGGGTCTGCTCGGGAGTGCGTGCGCGCACGTAGCCCCAGCGGTTCGTCACCCGGTGCACGTGGATGTCCACGCTGATGCGCGCCTGCCCGCACGCAATTCCCAGCGCCAGGTGCGCGCACTTGGGCCCTACGCCCTTGAAGGACTGGAGCACGTCGGCGTCACACGGCAGCTCGCCGCCAAACTCCTCCACCGTCCGCACTGCGATGGCGTGGAGCGTCTGCGCCTTGGGCTCGGGGAACGTCACGGGGCGGATGAGGGTGTGGATGCGCTCCGGCCCCAGGCTGCGCATGGCTTCGGGCGTGCGGGCCTGGGACAGCAGCCGGAGCGCCACCGGCAGCGTCACCTCGTCCCGCGTGCGGATGGACAGGATGCAGCCCACGAGCTGCTCGAAGAGGCTTGTGTGGCCGCGCGCTGCCAGCTCGAACATGGCGGCATCCGCGAAACCCCGGATGGACTCGCGCACCCGTGCCAGCACCACCTCGATGTCGAGGGGCTCCTTGTCCGCGCGGGGAGGGACCTCCGGGGCCTCGCGGACGGTGCGTCCGCGGAGGCTCGCCGGGGCCCGCCGACTACTGGGAGCCCGCCTTGGAACTGCCGGGGGCATGGACCGTCCTCTTGTCTTCCTTCCCGGGCTTGTTGGGGCCGCCGTGGGTGCCGAACTCGCCCGCGTTGCGCTGCTTGGGGTACTCCTCGTCCGGCCGCCGCTCCCGTCCCTGGCCCGAGACGTCTCCCGAGTCCACCTTCGGGTACAACCTCTCCTTGTCCTCGTCAGAATGCAGCTTCTCCCTGTCCTGGTCCTGTGCCATCGGGCACCTCCCTTTCCGGGAGAAGATGGGGATGCCCCGTGGGTGTGGCTCCTGGTTGCTGACGCGCCGCCGGGCGGACAGGCCGCCAGGCGTAAGTAGATCTGTCTACCCTGCTTGCAATGACAGCCATTCACCTGGACTGCTGGTCGCTCTCCTCTCGCGGACGGCACACTGTGTGTGTCGAAACCCGCCTATCCAGTCCATCAAGATAAGTCATGCAGACTGGGATTGCCTGTCATCGCTCGCGCGGATAGAAGCGCCGCGCCCGCTAGACGGGCTCACTTCACTTGAGAGGAAATTCAATGAAGCTTCTTGGACGCATCGCGATGGTGATGTGTGGGGCGGCGCTGGTGGGTTGTGGCGTGGAGGGTTCGGAGAGTGAGGGCGTGGGAAGCAGCGAGAGCCTGTCCACCCAGTCCTCCGCGATCGTCTGTCCGCAGCTGGTGCCGCCGGGCCCTGGCTTCTGCGAGAACGGCACGATTGTTCCGGTGTATGAGGGCACCTGCATCGTGGCTTACCGCTGCATCTGATGCAGCTCGCGGCCTCCGCCCATCCCTGGGGTGGGCGGGCTGCGTCCGCGCGGAGCCGATGTGCGGCTTCCCCGGGGGCTTCTCGATGCCTACCCTGTTCTCGCCTCAGTGGCGTGGTGGTGTCGCTATCCGGGGGAGGGCAGGGGAGGCCTATGCGCAGAGTCGAGCGGACACTCATTCAATCGCTGGAGGAGCGCTTTCGGCGGATCACCGAGCTGCTTTATGACACCCGTGTTCCCGCCGATGTCCTGGATGAGGAGGTTCTGCCCTTCCTGGCGGAGGACGTCAGCTTCACGGACCCCTGGCAGCGCGGGGCTGGCCGAGAGACTTACCGGCGCGGAGCGGCGGGCTTCCACTGCATGTTCTCGTTCGACTTCGACATCACCCAGCTCAATGTCCAACTGGAGGAGGGTGGCCTCAAGGGCCGCGCGATCGTCGACGGGGTGATGAACCTGAAGCAGTTCAGCTGGCTGTACACCTATCCGCTCAGGACCATCCTCGTTTACGACTTCACGCTCCTGGCACCCACTTCGCCCGGAGGGGACTTCAAGCCGCTCATCCACGCTCATGAGGAGATGTGGAGCTTTGGCGACATGATTGCCGCCGTTCCCGGGGTGGGATGGGTCTACAAGAACCTCTTCCGCAGGGGCTTCAGCTACGGCTTCCTAGCGGCGTCCGCGCTCTGCCGCCGTGTGAAGGGCATGCCGAGCCTCTCCTGACCGTGGGCGCGCCCGAGCGCGTGACGGATGGTCATGGGCTCGTTGCCTGAAGTAGAAACGGGTGCATGCCCCAGCTGGTCCTGCCCGCCAATGAGATGAACGAGTTCGATCTGCCCCGTGTCTGCATCGTCACCGGGCAGACCGAAGGTGTGGTCTTCAAGGACGTGAAGTTCTCCTGGTACCCGCGATGGGTGAGCCTTTTCGTCGTCCTCAACGTGCTCATCGCGGCCCTCATCGCGTTCGCTCTGACGAAGCGAGCGAAGGGGCAGCTCCCCTTCACTGAAGATGCCTGGAAGCAGTGGAAGCGGGGCCAGCTCCTCTTCGGCTTCTCCGTCGTGCTGGCCATCGTGCTGTGCATGGGAAGCTTTTTCTTGCTGATGAGTGGGCTGAGAGAGAACGGCACGCCCGGGCTCGGCGCGCCGGGAATAGTGCTCGCCTTCGCGTTGCCCATCACCGTCTGGTTCCTCTTCCTGCGCAACAAGGGCCCCCTGGTGGAGCGCATCGCGGAGGGGCAGGTGACGCTGAAGATTCCGAGCGACTTCGCGGCCGATACCATTGCTCGCCACCTGGTCGCGGGCCAGGCGTTGCCTGGAGCGCAGAGGGCGCGGCGGAGCGCATGAGCTCGCTGCTTCCCGCTCCCGAGGGAGCCACCTGTGCCAGCCACCCCGAGGCGCTCGCGAACTGGACCTGTGGGCGCTGTGGCTCGTTCATGTGCCCGGCTTGCGAACGCCGGGTGCGCCCCGAGGCCCTCCCCATGTGCGTCGCCTGCTGGGAGCTGCGCAGCCGCACCGTCGCTCAGCAGCAGGACTCAGATTCCGGTATCACCCTGTTGAACGTCGGTCTGGGACTGGGCCTCGTTTCGCTTTTTCCTTTCTGCGTGGCCATCCAACTCGCTTCCTTCGTCGTGAACATCGTGGCGCTCGTTCGTGCCAGGACACCGCCGGCCCGTGCGCTGCGCTGGCGCGCGTGGCTGGGGTTGGGCCTTACCGGGCTCGGCCTGCTGGTGACACTCGTCATGATGTGGCACTGACTTTTCGGGACGGAGGTTGCACATGACGAAGGTCACGAACCAGCCGTCGGGTGTCGTCGCGGGCACGATTGGATGTCTCGGGCCCGGCCGAGGCGGACGTCGCTTCGACGAAGGTGGTCACTTCCCGCCAGAAGCGCTGAGGGCCCGCCACGCCCGTGGCACGAATTCTTTCCGCAAGCCCTTTGCAGCCGGCAAAACGTTCCTACCTTCCCGCGCATGAAACGGCTCCGGAGGCCGAAAGCCGGGGCCACACAAGAGGAGAGACGCATGACGAAGAAGGCACTGCTGGCTCTGGCGCTGGGAACCCTGCTGACGGGAGTGGGCTGCCGCCATACCCGTGAGGGCGCCGAGTCGGACATCGAGCGTGCCGGGGAGAAGACCGAGGACGCCGCCGAGAAGGCCGGTGAGAAGGTCGAGGACTCCGCGGAGAACGCCGCCGACAAGACCGAGGACGCCGCCGAGAAGGCCGGCGACAAGATCGAGGACGCGACTGACAAGTAGTCCTCAGGGCGCAGCGGCGGGAGTGGGCACCCCGGTGGTTGGGGCCCGCTCCTGCTCGCGGCTATGAAGTCCTGTTACTCGGCCGAGCGCAGGTCGAGCGCGTACCAGCGGTCGCAGCTGAAGTGGCCCGTGGCGCCCATGGGCGCGCAGAGCTGTTGGAAGCCCAGGCGGCGGTAGAGCTTCTGCGCCTGCTCCATCCCCGACAGCGTCTCCAGGTAGCACGTCCGGTAACCCGCCTCCCGCGCGAACTCCAGGCTCTGACGCAGCAGCCGCTCGCCTACGCCGCGCCCGCGCGCTTCCGGCAGGAAGTACATCTTCCGCAGCTCGCAGACGCCTGGCTCGTTTCCCTCCAGCGGGGCGATGCCTCCACCACCCACCACCCGGCCCGTCTCGTCCTCCACCACCCAATAGGCCCGACCCGGCTGCGAGTAGGCCGCGCTCATCCCGTCCACCTCGGCGTCTTGGATGGCGAAGCCCGGCCCATTCGCGCCGAACTCGGGCATGACCTTGCGGATGATTGCCGCCACCGCCGCGTCATCCCGCGGCTCGATGGGGCGCAGCTTCAGTTCCGTGCTCATAAGGGACTCAAACGTTCCATAGCCTCCGCTCCGAGGCCAGTGCCCTTGTGTGAACAGCTCCCCATGGCCCGCCGCGTCAGTGGTGCGGCGTGGTGGATTTCCCGGTGGGGGAGCCCCTATACACCCGCCCAGGAAGTCCCTCATGGAGACATCGCACATGGCCAACAAGGTCAAGGCAGTCCTCATCGGCGGTACCGGCTACGGCGGAGCGGAGATCCTCCGCCGGCTCCTCTTCCACCCGAACGTGGAGGTGGTGCGCATCACCGCGGTGGACAACATCGGCAAGAAGGTGGGCGACGTTCACTTCAACCTCGCCGGGCTCACCGACCTGACCTTCCAGGAGATGCCGCCCGCTCAGGCGGTGGCGGGCGCGGACGTGGCCTTCCTGGCCATGCCCCACAAGACCACCGCCAAGGTGGTGCTGGACATCATCAACTCGGGCGTGCGCATCGTGGACCTGTCGGGCGACTTCCGCCTGCGCGATGCGGCCTCCTACGCGAAGTACTACGGCGTGGAGCACCCGGCGCCGCAGATGCTCACCGACGGCACCTTCACCTACGGCATGCCCGAGCTCAACCGCGAGGCCATCCGCAAGGCGCGCTACATCGCGAGCCCCGGCTGCTTCGCCACCACCATCGCGCTCGGTCTGCTGCCGCTGGCCAAGGCGGGCCTGCTCTCCGGCCCCATCCACACCGTGGCGGCCACGGGCTCCTCGGGCAGTGGTGCCAATCCGCAGATCACCACGCACCACCCGCTGCGCGCGGCGAACCTGCGCACCTACAAGCCGCTCGAGCACCAGCACATCCCCGAGATTCTCCAGACGCTGCGCATTGCCGGCGGCAAGGAGGACATGTCGCTGGAGTTCGTGCCCGTGTCGGCGCCGCTGCCGCGCGGCATCTTCTCCACCTCGTTCGCGGAGGTGCCCGCCTCCGTCACGCAGGAGCAGCTCACCGCCGCGTGGAAGTCCGCCTTCGCCAACGAGCCCTTCATCCGGATTGTCGGCGGCGGCCGTCAGCCCGAGGTCGTGGGCGTGTCCGGCAGCAACTACGTGGAGGTGGGCTTCACGCTGGGCCCCGTGACGGGCAACACCCGCCGCGTGGTGTGCTTCTCGGCGCTCGACAACCTGGTGAAGGGCGGCGCGGGCCAGTCCATCCAGAGCTTCAACGTGATGATGGGCTGGGATGAGCGTCTCACCCTCGCCGAGCCGGGGTTGTGGCCGTGAGCAAGCTCACCGACTTTCGAGGGCGCTGGTTCGTCGTGAAGATTGGCGGCGAGCTGGCCATGGACAAGCAGAAGCTGGCCGCGAGCGTGGGCGCCGCTGTGCGCGCCTTCCTCGACGCGGGTATCCGCGTGGCCGTCATCCACGGCGGTGGGCCCCAGGCCACCGAGATGCAGAAGAAGCTCGGCCTCCAGCCGAAGATGGTGGCCGGCCGGCGCTACACCGACGAGGCCACCCTCGAGGTGATGAAGATGACGCTCGCGGGCCAGGTGTCCGTGGACGTGGCCTCGGCCTTCCGCATCGCCGGAGTCCCCGCCCTGTGCACCACCGGCATGTCCGCGGGGCTGATCGACGCGAAGCGCCGGCCTCCCAAGGTCATGAGCGGCGCGGGCCCCGACCCGGTGGACCTCGGACTGGTGGGCGACGTCACCGGCGTGAACACCGAGGCCTTCCAGCGCATCTCCGATGCGGGCTTCGTTCCAGTGCTCGGCTCGCTCTCGGGTGACGCGCAGGGCAACGTCCTCAACATCAACGCGGACACCGTGGCCACCCGCGTGGCCGCGAAGCTGGGAGCAGCCAAGCTGTTCCTCGTGTCCAACGTGCCCGGCGTGCTCGCCAACAAGGATGATCCGTCCACTCGCCTGCCCACGCTGACGCCCGCCGCGGCCCGCGAGAAGATCGCCTCCGGTGTCATCCAGGGCGGGATGATTCCGAAGGTGGAGGAGAGCCTGGAGATGCTCGAGGAGGGCATTGAGGCCATCCACATCGTGGGCATCTCGCCCAACGACGCCGTGCTGCGCGAGGCCGAGCAGCCCGGCAGTCACGGCACCGCGTTCCTGCGCGGGTAGGGCAGGGGGAGGGCTCGTCCCTCCTTCTATCTCCTCGCCTCCGGGTTGCGACGCCCGGCCATGCACTGGGCCGGGGTCGTTCCGAGGAAGCGTTTGAACATGGCGATGAACGCACTCACGCTCTCGTAGCCCAGGGAGAAGGCCACGTTTCCTACGGGCTCTCCCTCCGACAGCAGCTCCAGGGCGCGTGCCAGCTTTGCCTGCTGTCGCCAGTGCACGAAGGTCATGCCCGTCTCCTGCTTGAAGTGGCGCGTCAGGGACCGCTCGCTGATGCCCGCCCAGGAGGCCAGGGCCCCGATGCTTCTTGCATCGGCTGGATCCGCGAGGAGTGCCCGGGCGATGGCGGCGAGCCGCCGCTCCCGCGGCATGGGCAGGCGCAGTGCCAGCTCTTCTTCCGCCACCTGAAGCTCGTCGATGGCGACCTCCGCCAAGCGGGCCTGGGGCGGACTGAGCGGCGCACCGAGCTCCCAGTCCGTGGCGCGCTCGACGATGCTCTCCAGCACCCGGGACATCCGCACGACACGGGCCTCCTTGGGCAGTTGTTCGCAGGCCGGGGCCGAGACATAGACGCTCCAGCCGCTCGTCGGGCCGAACCACTGCGCCGAGTGCCAGGTGCCGGGAGGAATCCAGCCGGCCATTCCCGGTGGCATGAGCCAATTGCCGCGTGAGGTATGGATGACGAGCAGCCCGTTCTCGATGGAGAACAGCTGCCCTCGCACATGGCGGTGCCGGGCGAGCTCGGGATCCTGGCCCGAGTGGATGGGTATGGCGATGAGCGCCGGGTCGTCCGGACGCTCGATGGCGGCGATGATGCGCTCACTGGGCTTCGGCATGTTGGCGGAAAGTCGGTATTCTTTGGCTGGATGACGATACCACGCCAGACGCGCCGACTCCTATGGTGATGCATGAACAATCATTGCCATGGAGTTCCGGTATGAAGGATGTCATCGAGGTCGCTGTGGTGGGCGGTGGTCCGACAGGGTTGATGCTTGCCTGCGAATTGGCTCTGGCTGGCATTGCCGTGACGGTGTTCGAGCGCCGGCGTGAGCCGGTCCAGCAATCGCGCGCATTGACGCTCCATCCGCGCTCCATTGAGGTCCTGGCGCTGCGCGGATGGGAGGGGCCTTTCCTGGAGCGCGGCAAGCCCCTGCCGACCGGCCACTTCGGCATGCTCGACACGCGGCTGGACTTCTCCGCGCTCGACACGACCTTCAAGTTCACGTTGTTCATCTCCCAGGTCGTCACCGAGACGCTGCTCGAGGAGCGCGCCCGGGCGCTCGGCGTGGACATCCGGCGTGGATACGAGATTCGGGAGTTGCGGCAGGATGCCGATGGCGTGGACCTCGTTGGTTCGGCCTCGGGCCAGGACTTCCGCTGCCGCGCGCGTTATGGGGTGGGCGCGGATGGGGCGCGCAGCATCGTCCGGCAACTCGCGGGGATCCGCTTCGTGGGTACGGACACCTCGGTCACCGCCATGCTGGGCGACGTGGTCCTCGCCGAGCCTCCTTCGACGCCTGCCTTCTCTGCCATCAACGCCCGGGGGGGCATCATGATCGTCCCGCTCGGTCCCGGCCTCCACCGCGTCATCGTCTTCGATCCCGAACGCATGCAGGTGCCGGTCAAGGAGAGCGTCACCCTCGACGAGTTGAGGCGGAGCGTCACGAGGATTTGTGGCAGCGATCTCGGGATGAGAGACCCTCAGTGGCTGTCGCGCTTTGGCAACGAGACGCGGATTGCTGAATCCTACAGGTCGGGTCGCATCCTGCTCGCCGGCGATGCCGCGCACATCCACTTCCCCGCTGGAGGGCAGGGCCTCAACGTCGGCTTGCAGGACGCCATGAACCTCGGCTGGAAGCTCGCCGGCGTACTGCGAGACCAGGCTCCGCAGTCGCTGCTTGAGAGCTACCACCGGGAGCGCTACCCCGTGGGCCATGCGCTCACTCGCAACACGGAGGCGCAGACCGCCCTCATGGGCTGCACACCGTCCGTCCTGGCCTTGCGCGACCTGATGTCGGGCTTCTTGAAGGACCCCGCCTTGAATCGCTCCCTGGCGGAGCGTCTAGGGGCCATGGACGTGGCCTATCCGGACCTGGAGCTACCTGCC
This sequence comes from Archangium minus, assembly GCF_044360475.1. Taxonomy (NCBI): domain Bacteria; kingdom Pseudomonadati; phylum Myxococcota; class Myxococcia; order Myxococcales; family Archangiaceae; genus Archangium; species Archangium minus. The sequence continues at coordinate 11,172,097 of NZ_CP043494.1, read as the reverse complement.
CCTCGGGTCGAGGGCAGGCTCGTGACGGCCTTGATTGGCAAGCGGCTCCCTGACCTGGAGCTGACGCTGCTCGATGGAGTCGTGAAGAGGCTCTATTCCTTCATGCACGAGGGGAAGTGGTTGCTGCTGCAACTCCGAGGCGGCCACGGACCCGCGGTTCAGTTGGATCCGACGTGGCGGGGATGGACGAACGTCGTTCAGGCCCGTCTGGGTGAGGACCGCGAAGAGCTCCGTGGGTTGAGCGGGCTCCTGATTCGCCCAGATGGGCATGTCGGTTGGGCCTGGGCCTAGGCTCCCCCGTGCGCTCGTGTTCTCATGTGCAGTAGGCTGCACATGGACTTGGGCGCACTGCGTCGTATGGGTGGCACCCCCAAGTCCAAGTTGCTCATTTCCCTGGGCTTCTCGCCCGGCATGGTCGTTGTAGGGGGCTTCACCCAACATGTACTGCTCGTCCTGCCGCCAGGAGCGTCTCGGCGGACTTCTCTGTGCCGCGTGTGGCAAGGCCATGGCCCCACGTCCTCGCGAAGTCCTCGAACGAGAGCTCGACCACGTTCACTTCCTTCTCTCGGAGATGGAGGCGTGGGACTCCACGTATGTCCCCAAGGGCGCTCGGACTTATCTGACCCAGCGCTATGAGCGGCAGGCTCGCATCCTGCTCTCCGTGCTCGCTGAGTCTCCCGCGGACTCCGTGGCCCCTGTCTCTGTGGCTCCCGACACCGTGGTCGAACCCGCTGGGTCTTTGGCGGGGCAGGACGCGGAGCCTGGGCCTTCCCCGATGGTGGTTGAAAGCGCGGGGGATTCTCAAGGTTCTCCAGAGGAGAGCACGGCTCCTGTTGACCCTCACCCCAGCCCTCTCCCAGAGGGAGAGGGGGTGGCGCTTCCTCCTGTTGTCACCGAGCCTCTCTTCGAGGCTCCTGCGCCTCGCTCGGTGACCGCTCGCATTGTTGAGGAGGTTTCTACTTGGGACACCGTCTGGCGCCCCTTCCTCTACGAGAGCATTGGCTGGTTCATCGGCGCCTTCCTCATCGTCGCGGGCTCCCTCTATCTCGCCTTCGATAGCTGGGCCGGACTCACCTCCTTCTATCGCTCGCTCGTCGTCTTCGGCATGACCGCGGGCTACTCCGCCGCCTTCTCTCTCTGTGGGGCTCTGCTCGCTCGCCGCGAGGCTCTCGCCGGCGCGGGTCGCATCCTCGGTCTCATCGGCGCCGCTGTGGCTCCGCTCGCGGGCGTTGCGCTCGGGCCTCTCGACAGTCTCAGTCTGGACGGGGTTCCGCTCGCGCTTCTCCTTCCGTTGCTCCTCGGCTGGTCCGTGGGCGCTGCCGCCCTCGTCCGCAAGCCCGCTGAATCCTTCGACGCGCCCTCTCGGCCCTTCGTCCAGCTCGCGCTGCTCGGTACGACGTTGATGATGGGGCTCGCGACGCTCCTCGCGCGTCTCGGTGCTCCCGCGTTCTGGCTCAACGTCCTGCCCTGCGCCCTCTTCTTCGCGCTCTCTCGCCGGTCCGTCCCTGAGCCCCGGAATACCAAGGCGCTCGCCTTCGCTCTGGCAGCGCCTCTGTACCTGTTGCTGCTCTACGGGGTGCGCCTGTACCTGGCTCTTTCCGCCGCCGGGGTGCCTCCTTCCTTCGGCAGCTACGCTCCGTTCCTCGCCTTCTTTCTCGCCACGTGTCTTGGTTTCCGCCGGCTTCCTCCTCACGAGGCCGCGGATTCGCTCTCGGTCGGCGTCGCCTCGCTCCAGGTGGTCTGTCTCGTGCTCGCGGCCACGGGCTCGCCCCCGTCCTTCTTCCTCACCGCGGCCACCTTTACCTGGACCATGTTCGGGCTCTCCCGGGGCGAGCTGTCCCGGGTGCGTTGGCTGTACCTCGTCTATGCCGGCGCGTACTTCTCCTATGCCTCCTCGGGTCAGCTCGTCCCGGGCGTCGTGCGGTCCCTGCTCGACTCGCTCAAGGCCGCGCTCGGCTACCCGGTGTCCGGTAAGCTTCCGTTCCATTACGGGGCGATCTCGGCCGTGCCTTTTGTGCTCGCGGGCGTCGTCCTCGCCGGGTGGTTGCGTCACCGCGCGGAGCGGACCCCCTCGGCGCGTGACGAGGCGAGCGCCGAGGTGCTCCTGCGCTCCACCGCCGTCGCGAGTGTCCTCTTCGTCCTCCTCGGGCACGCGGGCGTCGACCAGCGTCCGGCCTTCTGGACCGCGCTCGGGCTCATCGCTGTCTGCGTCACCAGCGGGCTGTTCTTCGAGCGGCTCTACCTGTCCATCGTCGGCGCCGCGCTGACCTTCCTCCTCTCGTTCTCCGCCCAGGTCCTCTTTGGTCCCGCGGTGGCCTCGGTGGTGTGCGGTGGGGTGGCGCTCGTGTTCGCCGCGCTGTCGCTCGTCTGCACCCGGCGCACGTGCCTCACCTTCAGCGCCGCGGTGGGGTGGCTCTCGGTCATTGGCTTCGTCTATGGCCTCCAGGCGGGCGCCCATGGGGCCGCATTGATGGGCCTGGTTCTCTGTGGTGCCGCCGGGGTTCTCGTGGCGTGGAACCTGGCCAATCCGTATCTGCTCGCCGTCGCCAGCTTCGGGGCCGCGGCCGTGGTGCCCAAGCTCGCCAGCCTCGTCGATCCCTCGTGGGTGCCCCTGTCGCTCACGGTCTCGGCGTTGGGGCTCGCTGTCTTGGGTGGGCTCGGGGGCCGCGCGCGGCTGCTCGGCTGGTCCGGCGTCGCCTATGCCCTCCTGGCGTTCGTCTGGGGCTTTTCCATCCAGGTGCCCTGGTTTGGCGTCATCGTGCTCCTGGCCGCTGCCGCGGTGGCCTTGGCCTCGCGTGTCACGCCCGAGGTGCGTCCGCTCGCGGTCCTTCTCGCCGGCTTCGCGCTCCTTCCTTCCCTGGGCTCATTCATCATCTGGCCGTGGATGACGCCGGCCCTGTCCGTGGCCCTCTTCATCCCCTGGGCGTTGGGGGCCTCGGTGGCCGCCGCGCGTTGGGGCCGGAGCGCGAGCACCCTCACCGCGGGCATCGTGGCGCTCGTGTATCCCGTGGTGGCGGCGATGGCGGCGGGCGGGAATCAGCCGTACCCGCTCTCGCTCGGAATTGCCTTCGCGGCCCTGCTCACCGCGCGTGCGCTCCACCCGTCCCTCAGCGTCGTTGTCGCCTCGCTGTGGGTCTGCGTCTATCTCTTCCCTCGCTTCCGGGCTCCCCATGCGCTGGGGGCGGCCACGCTGCTGAGCCTCATCGCCCTCCTCGAGTCGCATCGCGCGGCCTTCCGGCACCTCGCCGGGGAGCGTCGCTTCGCGCTCGCGGCGAGTCTCTGCGCGCTTCCCTTCTTGTTGATCGCGTGTTGGGGGGCTCACGAGCCCATGCGCCTGCTGGTGCTCGCGGGCACGGTGTTGCTGCCCCTGGTGTGGACGCGCGCCAACCGTCAGCCCTTCTTCGCGGCCCTCGCGCCCCTGTTCACCCTTCTCCTCGTTCTTGAGTCGCGGCAGTCCATGCCCTGGGCGTGTGCGCTGCCGCTGCTCGCGCTCCTGGTGGTGCGCGCCGCGGAGCACCTGCCGGCCGCGCGAGTCCTGCTCCTCGGGAGGAGCGAGGAGGCGGTTGCGCACCAACTGTCGGGGTGGATGCAGGGGGCGTTGACGTTGGTGGGCGTGGTGCTGGTGCCCGAAACGAAGGCCAGCCCCTGGGTGTTCGCACCGCTCGTGGCCTCGCTCGTGCTGCTGCCCGGCCCGAAGCCCTCGGTGCGCGTGGGGCTTGGGGTGGGCCTGCTGCTCTTCTGCCTCCCACTCCACCCGGTGGCCATCGTCCTGCTGCTGGCGCTCGGCTTCCTCACGCACCTCCTCCCTAGCGCGCTGTGGGCCTTCTTCCGCACGCCAGAGGACACGTTGCTGCGGCCCGTCACCGTGGTGGGGTCGCTCGCGCTCTGTGGGTGGACGCTCGTGCTGGATGCTCCTACGCCCGGCGCCATCACCCTATTGGCCGGGGTGCTGCTGGTGGGGGCCTTCCTCCTTTCGCTGCCCTGGATGTTGACGGCCTCGGTGCTCGCGCTCGCCGGTGCTTCGTTGGGCAGGACACCGGAGCACGGCTTCCTCGAGTGGCGTCCGGAGTCGGCGCTGGCCTTTGGCGCGGTGGCGCTCGGCGCGGCGTTGCTGTCAGCCCTGTGTCAGGTGGGGCGCGTTCAGCGCGCCGTGTCGCGGTGGGCCGAGCGCCTGTCGCCGGGGCTCCCCGACACGTGGAGCGAGCCGTTGTGGATGGCGGGTGCGCTCGCCACGGGAGTGCCCGTGGTGGTGCACCTGCTGAACCTGGGGCCGGGTGCGCTGCCCCTCCCGGTGGCGCTGCTGGCCGGACTCGCCTCGCTGGTGCTGATGGTGACGCGCGAGCGGGCCATGGCCAACGTGGCCACCGCGTTGTTGGCGGGTGTGCTCGTCGCGGCGGTGCCTCCGCTCTGGGCGCCCGCGGTGGTGAGTGGCACGGGGCTCCTGCTGTGCATGGTGGGCACGTGGCTGGACGAGCGCGACATCCGCGTGGGCGCGGCGCTGCACCACGCGGGCTGGGTGTTGTCACTCCTCTCCCTCTTCGGGCTCAGGGAGTTGAAGCATCCGGGGACGGCGGTCTGCTTCTTCTTTGGCATCACGACGGCCTGGGCGGTGGTGTACCGGCGTCCCGAGCGCGCGGTGGTGGGCTGGGTGGCCTCGCTGGTGGGGCTGCACGCGCTGCTCGCGCATGTGGGGGCGTTGCTGTCCACCGGTCGGGGGGCGGAGTTCATCCTCCCGTTCTTCGGAGCCCTCAGCGCGCTGCTGGCCACGGCGGCCCTGTACCTCGCGAGCGATCGGGTGCGCCGGGGTGTGGGGCACTCGTTCGCAGTGATAGCCATGGTGGAGGTGCTCGGCGGCCTGGCGTTGGTGCCCGGGTCTGCAGGGGTGCTGATGGCGGCGCTCGTCGACTGCGTGTGTCTGGCGGTGCTCTTCTTCGCCCTGGTGCGCCGTGCCGTGCGTGAGAAGGACGAGACCTCCGCCTTCCTCGCGCAGGGGACGCTGGTGCTCGGCTACCTGTCGGTGCGCCTGCACGCGCTGGCCTCAGGCCTGGGCACGGCGGACAGCATCGCGGCGCTGGTGGGGGGTGCGCTCTTCTCTGGCCTCTATGTCTTCGTGATGCGCGAGGGCTCGGGGTTGCCCGTCTTCCGCCGGCCGGCGCTGTGGGGCGCCTTCCTGTTCCCCCTGGCGGGTCTGCTCACTGCGCCGTGGCACCAGCCGCTGTATGTGGCGGCCCTGCTCGTGGGCTATGCCGCCCACTTCGCCGCGCTGTCCGTGCACCCCTCGCAGCGGGGCGTGTCCTCGCTGGTGTCGGTAGGGGCCTTCAACGCGGCGCTCTTCCTCGTCTGGGTGGGCACTGGCGCCGGAGAGCCGCAGTACTACGTCATTCCTGGAGGACTCTCGCTGCTGGTGCTGCTGCGCGTCTTCCACGATGCGCTCGAGCCGGACACGCGGGCGAAGCTGCGGGCCTTGGCCATCACCATCGTCTACGTGGCCGGGGCGTGGAAGCCGCTCATGTTCCAGGACGGTGGGGCCATGTTGCTGTGCGTGCTGCTGTGTCTGGTAGGCGTGGCGGCGGGTATGGCGCTGCGTATCCGCTCCTACGTGTACCTGGGCAGTGCCTTCCTGGTGACGTGCGTGCTCGCCAACCTGGCGCGCTTTGGCATCCGAGACCACCGCATGGGCGCCGCCTTCCTCTCCCTGCTGGGCGTGGGCGTGGTGGGCTTCATGGTGCTCTTCACCGCCAAACGTGCCGAGCTGCTGGAGCGCTATGAGCGAGTGCGCGCGATGATGGCCACCTGGGAGGGGTGAAACGGGTTTGGCCTGGCCTCCTCAGTAGAGGATGAAGTCGAACTTCTCGATGACGGCCTTGAAAGCTTCCGGAGTGGTCTCGAAGTGCTTTGCTTCGACCGCAGCGGATAACGTCAAGGCCTTGGTGGGGGCCGGTTGGTTACGCAGGTCCTCAATGACAACACGGCCAAATCGGCCCGGCCATTGGACGCTGCGCAGTTCGGCGGCCCTCCCGATGGGGTCCAGGATGGTGAAGCACGGCCACTTGGGAAAGCGAATACTGGAAGGATCACACCCCATGATGCGGCAGCCATCCAGGCGGGCTTCGGTGAAGTCACAGTCCTCGATGGAGCCGTGCCCCGCTCTCTCCGAGTAGCCAGGCCAGTGGCCAAAGTCGCAGCCCGACAAGCGCCCTTTGAAGCGGCAACGCTTGAGGGATGCGAACACCCACTGCTGGTGGTTCTTCAACTCCTGCTTCACCTCGAAGGCGCAGTCGATGAACCGGGTGTCCTGGTCGAAGATCAGATTCCTGCCGGAGACCTTCAGGATGAGGGTGCAATTCCTAAACGTCACGTTGGAGCCGAGGAAGTAGAGTGAGCCCTTGTCGGTCATCTCCAAGCGCTCGTTTTCGATTTCCCGGTCCTCGTAGAAGATCTTGTTGTAGAGCATCCGCCGCCCTTTCAGAAGGTGAGCATCCGGAAGAACTCACCTGCCATGCGCCTGCCATGCAGCGCCAGATTCGACTCCGTGCCGGAGAGAATCTCGTACTTGTAGCCCCCTGGGACTGCCACATCGACCCCTTTGTTCCGGCTGAAGCTATAGAGGTGCTTGAACTGGCGGGACACCTCTTCTTCTACGAAGCGTCCCCGGGCCTCGCGCTCCAACAGTCGCGCGAGCCAGTGCTCTCCTCGCTCCAAAGCATCGTTGATGGCTTTGTTCTCCTTGAAGGAACGCTTGTCAGGTCCCCACTCCTTCGCGGCCTTGGTCACGGCCTCTTGGAGCATGTCTCCCACCTTGTCCTCTGCGGGAATGTCCGCAGCCGACTTGCCACGTGGCAGGTGCCAGCGTTGGCCGTCGCTGAGCACCACCTGCCGGTTGCCGCCCCGGTGACGTAGGACGGTCTCGGCGGAGCGGTTTCCAGAGGCTTTTCCCGCCCTATCGCTCGACCCCTTCTTGAACATCACCACGGCCAGGGGGCCCTGCGGTGAGGCGGCCACCATCTCCACCGTTGCCACCGCCATGGCCAGGCTCTCCTCCTGGGCGAGCGACGTTTCCACAGCCCCTATGCGCCCCATGACAGCGGTGCCGCCCTGAGCCTCCCACTGTGCACCCGCCATGCTGTAGCCCGGAAGCGACTTCACCCTCGCCAGCACCTGCCCTAGTGTGTGCCCGCTGAGCGCGGCCACCGCGAGAATCATGGCCCTCGCCGCGTCCTCGCCCAGCACCTTGCCGAATTCCTCGCCTGCCGTGCGCAACTCGTCGAAGGTGCTGGCGTGGTGTGCTGTGTCGGCCATGCGAGCCCAGCCGTCCATCAGCCCGTACACCGTCTTGAGTCCCAGCCACCCCACCAGAATCACCGTGAGGCTCGCCGCCAGGGCCTTCGTGGTCGGCTCGGGCACCACCCACGTCATGCAATAGAAGGCGACTGCCCAGACGACCATAGACACGAGCGCTCGCACGTCCAGCAGCTCTCGACTCAGGGCCTCGCGCGTCTCGTTGAGCACGGTGCCGAGCGCTAGAGCCAGAGCGAGCGTGCGCCGATCATCCGTGTGCAAGAACGGCCCATCGTCCAGCAGGCCGAGGCAGTCGCCGCTGCCCTGGTGCGCACACCATTTGAGGTACTTCTCTTTCAAGGCTTCATCCGCCTTGGGGGTGAGGCGAATCGGGCCGTCCTGCCTCTTCGGCACGAGGGTGTAGCCGTGGCCGCGATACGTCTCCAGGTTCCAGTCCCCGGCGCTCGCGACCGTCTCAATGTCTTGTGGCTGCGGCGGCAAGAGGCTCAGCAGCTCGCGGGCAGCCTCCTTTGGAGTCTTCCTCGCTAGCCGCACGTCGAGAGAGAGTTGCTGGAAGGTCCGCTGGAACTCGGCCTTGTGGATGGGCACTGGCCGGGTGGTGACAGCGCCGGGCTCCAGGAAGTCCACGGCGTACTCCGTGGCGGACTCGACGCCGGGCTCCGCCGCCGTCCGGATGCCTCCCCGAGGGACGCCCGTGGCACACGCGGACTGGAGGAAGAGGACGATAAGGGCCCATGCGCCGATGCAGGGGCCCCTCCGCGTGCCGATGGAACGAGTGACACGATGACGGATGGACACGGCGCACCTCCAGAAGCGACGCAGGGGTGAGCCGTCGCTCTGGAATTACACGGAAACGCAGACGCGTCCGTCAAGCCATCGGGCAGGCCTTGAGTCGGATGATTCAGTGGATGAGGCCGTCGCTCACCGCTGCTGACCGGAGATGTGTCCTGACGCCGTGTTCGCGGCCCCCCAGACGGAGGGATCCTCCCGAGAGGGGGGAGTCACCGGGGTCAGCCCGGACGTACCCTCCGCGGGCGCGGGTTGTGACGCGCGGGCCAACCGCTCCGCGCACGCCGCGATGCCGAACAACACGTAGAAGTGCACGGCCACGAGGAAGCCTGCGAAGAGACAGGACACCAGGTGACCCACCACCGCCGCGGCGATGGCTCGTGCGAGCCAGCCTCGCTCCCTGTCCCGCGCGAGCGTCCACAGTGGCCCAAGCGCTGACCCGATGAATGCCAGGAAGAGTCCCAGCCCCACGAAGCCCAGGTCCGAGATGACCTGCAGGAAGATGTTGTGCGCGGCATACGCCCGCGACTCCTGCGGCCCGTAGAGTCGCCATGCGTAGGGGAAGGTGCCTGCCCCCACTCCCAGTAGCGGGTGCTCCAGGCTCACCCGGGAGGCCACCGTCCACGCCTGGACGCGGCTCATCGCCGAGGCGTCCGCCTCGTAGGTCGACACCGAGCGGGTGCGCGTCCAGAAGCTCTCCGGTGAGAGCACCAGCATGGCCCCAGCCGCGGCCACGACGACGAGGGTGCGAGCCAGGCGTCGCTCCAACAGCACCCACGTCGCGGCGGCCGTCACCAGCCCGAGGAAACCGCCTCGCGAGTAGCTGAACACCATGGCGGTGATGGCCATGGCCGCGGCCACGCCACAGGCCAGACGCAGCAACCACGGGCTCTGCTTCCGCACGAAGAAGGCCACCGCCAGCGGCACGATGATGCCCACGCTCATCGCCATGCGGTTGGGGTCCGCGTACACGCCTATCCAGCGCGCGCGGTAGCCCTCCACCATGTCCACTCCGGCGTTGTGCCAGGCGATGACGCCGTGTGAGGTGACGATAGAGCCCACCACGAGCGCCAGACACACCCAATGCAGGCGCCGCTCGCTCGTCACCAGGTTCACCAGCGTGAGGTAGACGAGCACCCACTTGAGGAGCTCCACCGCCGCGAAGCGCGTGGCGTCTGGGTAGAGCGACCAGCCCAGCGACGCGAAGACGAGCCCGCAGAATGTAATGAGCAACACCCCGCGCTGTCCGTCCACCCACAGTGGCTCCCGGCGCCCCATCCGCCCGAGGAGCATCAACCCGGTCGCCGCCGCCGACGTCAACAACGCTGGGCGCCACCGCTCGAGCCCGGGGATCCACTCTCCCGGGCTGATGTAGATGGCGGCCAGGAACGCGAGCAGGAAGCCGAAGGCCCAGCGATCCTGGCTTTGCACCGCCTTGCTTCCCATTCCCATTCCCCCGGACCCTTCCCCCTGATGGAGCCGGCGCGCTCGCGCGGCAAGCCCACGTTGCGCACTCACCTCAGCAAGCACCACCGCCGTCGGACTCACTCGTCCAAAAGGCGATTTTTCTCACGGCTCCGTTCATTCCCGTTCACTGCAAGCATGCGGCCTGACGGTCCCTTCCCAGGTCCCTGAGCACCCTCGTGCCGGAATCATCCGAGCGGCCCTGCTGTCCCTAAGCACTCGGTTTCCACTTTCCAACCAGGTGGGTTCTCATGCGTCTCCGTCTGACCACGGTTCCTCTGCTCTCCACTGTCTTGCTGGCCACCGCGTGTGGAGGTGGGGTGCGATCGGACGGCGGGTTCGGTCCCCCCAACGCGCCGGGCCTCACTCCGTCGAGCGGGCAGCCGGCAAGTGAGCAGCCAGCGGGCGAGCAGCCGGGCTTTCCCTCGCCCCCCGAGGAGGGAACGCCCCGGGCGCCAGAGGCGCCGCCCTCGTTCGCGCACGAGTGGGTGGTGAGCCCCACGGGCGATGACGCGGCGGCCGGCACGGCGTCGGCCCCTGTGCGCACCATCTCCAAGGCGCTCTCCCTGGCGGGCCCCGGCGACCTCATCCGGGTGCGTGCCGGCACCTATGCCGAGCGCGTTCTCATCTCCGGCCCCGTTCGCGCGGGCACTCCGGACGCGCCCATCACCCTCCAAGGCGAGGGCAAGGCGCGCATCATCCCGGGCTCCGAGCCGGGCGCCCTCGTCGTCGTCGAGCGGCCGAACTGGGTGATCCGCGGCTTCGACATCGACGTGCAGAACCGCGCGGCCTTCGGCGTGGCCTTCACCGGTGACACCGAGGGCACGCTCCTCGCGGACTCGGAAATCCACCACGCCAATTACGGCGCCGGTGTCAGTTTCCACAATGGTGCTCACGGGGCGACCCTCGAGAACAATCACATCCACCACATCCGCATCAAGAATAAGGACGCGCATGGGGTGCTCATCCAACCGACGGTGCGCAACATCACCGTGCGCAACAGTGTCATTCATGACAACTCGGGGGATGCCATCCAGTGCTACAGCCCGGATGGCTCGGTGCCCGCGGCGCCGGCTGATGGGGTGGTCATCGAGGGCAACGACCTCCACAGCAACATCGAGCAGTCTTTGGACATCAAGACCTGCTACAACATGATCATCCGCCGCAACAAGATGCACCACGCCCGCCGCCACCCGACCTTGGGAGGCAACAGCGCCATGGTGGTGCACATGTCCGCCAAGAACATCCTCATTGAGGAGAACGAGTTCTATGACGCGGGAGCGGCCATTGGCGTCGGGGGAAATCGTTTTGGCCCCATGCCCTCGGGCATCGTCATCCGCCGCAACCGCATCCGGGACATGCTGACGCAGGGGGGGATGACGGGCGGGGGCGTGATTCTGGCGAACTCGACGGGGACGCAGGTGGTGAACAACACCTTCACCCGGCTACAGGGGCCGGCGTTCGTCGTGGGCCGGGGTGATGGCGGTCCGACGCAGGGCCTGGTGGTGAAGAACAACATCATCGACGCGGCGCGGTCCCTGGAGTTGGGGACGCAGGCGCCGGGGCTGACGATGGGGAGCAATCTCTATCCGCCCGGGACCACTATCTTGAAGGAGGGGGCGACCCTGAACCTGTCCCAGTGGCAGGCGCAGGGGCAGGATGGGACTTCCTCCGAGGCGGAGGCCCTGCTCGACCCGGAGACGCTGTCGCCGGGTCCGGCCGCCATTGACCGCGGTGAGCCCCTGGACCTGGAGGGCGCCTGTGGTGCGGGACCGGACATTGGCGCGGTGGAGTCTGGTTGCTAGTGCACGTCTTGCTGCCTCAAAAGACGTCTTCCGCCGCTCGCGGATGACAGTGGCCTTGCGAAGAGCCGGTCCTGACCTCATCACATCGCAATGGGGAGTGGGTTGCTCGCTGCCGGTGATGGAGCAGGAGACTGCTTTCAATGCAGGGGGGGCGGATGAAGGGGCTTCGCATCGCACTGCTGATGAATCTGGCTCCGCGAAAGCAGGGTTCGCTGGAGGACTGGATCCTCGCCTTCTGTCGCGAGGCCGCGCGGCGCGATCACCAGGTGGATGCCTGGTTGCGTGAGCCCATGCTTCCGTCCTTTGTGTCGGAGCTGAAGGCGAGCGGTGCGCGCCTGGAGAAGCTGGTGGAGTTCGAGGAGTCCGGACTGGTGCCGATGACCCGGCGCCTGGGCTCCTATGATGTCATCCACCTCAACTTCATCTCTCCGCGGGGCCCTCTGGCGGCGGCGGCCTATGCCGCCTGGCCGGCGCAGGTGCTGTATACCGCCCACTCGGACCACGTTGATGTGAACGAGCATGTGGTCCGGCGGAGTCTGCGCTGGGCGGTGAATCACGCCACGATGTTCCGGGTCCACAGCCTGGCGGGTGTCTCCGAGCACGTCCGCATCAAAGAGGGCCGGCGCTTCGGGATTTACCCCCACCGCACCCGTACCATCTTCAATGGGGTGGACACCCGGCGCTTCCATCCTCGCACGCGGCCGCAAGGCGGACCGGTGGAACTCATCACCGTCGCCAACCTGGTGGAGAACAAGGGCGTTCATCACCTGCTGCGTGCGCTCGGGCGTCTGCGCTCCCCGATGGTACGCCTGCGTGTCGTCGGGGACGGCCCGGCACAGCAGTCCCTGCGTGCGCTCGCGGTGGAGCTCGGCATTCAGCACCAGACAGAGTTCCTGGGGCTGCGCAACGATGTGCATGAGCTGCTGAGCACGTCGGACATCTGCATTCAGCCCGCCTTGGCAGAGGCGTTTGGCTTGACCATCGCGGAAGCCATGGCGTGCGGTTGTGCCGTGGTAGCCTCGCGCGTGGGTGGCATCCCCGAGCTCATTGAGCACGGCAGGAACGGTCTGCTGGTGGAGCCCGGCGATGAGGTGGGGCTCGCTACCGCGCTCGAGCGCTTGGTGAACGACCCAGCGTTGCGGCATCAATTTGGGATGGCTTCACGGCAGCGTGCTTGCGAGCGCTTCGAGCTCTCCCAGACCGTGCGACGCCATGTGGACTGGTGTGAGGAGGCCGTCGGGTTGGTGCCCAAGCCCGCGCGCTTTACCTCCGCGCCAGAGCTTCCGGTCCAGGAGGCGCTGGAGCCGCGCGCTTCGTATCAGGCCGGGCCTCGGAGCCTCTAAAGCAGACGAGAGTTCAGGCGCCCGTCTCCCTGATAAGAGGGCAGGGCGGGAGCCTGCTCATTCCGCCTGCTCGTGGGGCAAGCAGGCATTTGGCCAGGAATAGAGGAGTTCCAAGCATTGTCGAGAACACCCCAAACAAAAGAGGGTGTTCATCGTGAAGCAATTCAACAAGTGGCCCCAGTTCGTTTCATCCCTGCTGCTAGCTTGTGTGGTGTCCGCCTGTGAGGGGAACGCGATCCACAAGCCCGAGACGCAGGCGCCCTCTGTCGGAGTTCCTGACTCCGAGGGGTCACCTCAGCCTTCCCCCTCCGAGCCGCCGGACACCCAGGCGCCAGACTCTCCGGACGAACCTGAGGAGCCCGTGGCATCTCCGGCGCCTCCCCCGCCACCTGACAGCCCATCGACCGTGGGCTCGCCTGTCACCACGCCGACCTACAACAAGGTGTGGGTGGTGAGCACCACGGGCAATGACGCGGCCGCCGGGTCGGAGACGGCGCCCCTGAAGACGATCTCCCGCGCCATTACCCTGGCGGGTCCGGGTGACCTCATTCGGGTGCGCTCCGGCACCTATACCGAGCGCGTGCTCATCTCCGGCTCGGTCCGCAGTGGTACGGCGACCGCGCCCATCACCCTCCAGGGGGAGGGCAAGCCGCGCATCATCCTGGGCTCGGTGAACGGGGCGCTGATGGTGGTGGAGAAGCCCTACTGGCTCATCAGCGGCTTCAACATCGACATCCAGAACCGCAAGGCCTTCGGCGTGGCCTTCACCAGCAACCTCCAGGGGACGAAGCTCTCCGATTCGGAAATCCACCATGGCAATTACGGTGCCGGTGTGAGCTTCCACTACAGCGCCAACGGGGCCACCCTCGAGAACAATCACATCCACCACATCTTTATCGACGGGGATGACGCGCACGGCGTGCTCATCCAGCCCACGGCTCGCAACATCACCGTGCGCAACAACGTCATCCACGACAACTCGGGGGACGCCATCCAGTGCTACAGCGAGGATGGCTCGGTGCCCGGTGCTCCGGCCGATACCATCACCATCGAAGGCAACGACCTGTACGGCAACATCGAGCAGTCATTGGACATCAAGACCTGCTACAACGTCACCGTCCGCCGCAACAAGATGCACCTCGCCCGGCGCCACCCGACGCTGGGAGGCAATGGCGCCATGGTGGTGCACATGTCCGCCAAGAACGTCCTCATTGAGGACAACGACTTCTACGACGCGGGTCTGGCCATCGGCGTGGGCGGCAACCGTTACGGCGCTTATCCCTCGGGCATCATCATCCGCCGCAACCGCATCCGGGACATGATTACCGACGGCGGAATGACGGGCGGTGGTTTGCAGCTGGCGGTTTCGACGGGAACGCAGGTGTACAACAACACCTTCACCCGGCTGCAGGGTCCGGCACTCACCGTGGGCACGGGTGACGGCGGGCCGACCGAGAACCTGATGGTGAAGAACAACATCATTGACGCAGCCTATGTCCTGAAGCTGGGCAGCCAGGCGCCGGGGTTGAAGATGAACAGCAACCTCTACCGGCCCGGTGCTTCCTTCAGGGGGACCTCGTCGTGGAACCTCTCCCAGTGGAAGGCGCAGGGGCAGGACGCCAATTCGCTCGAATCCAGCACTCTGCTCAACAGCACGGAAACCCTGTCGCCCGCGTCGGCCGCTGTCGATCGCGGCGAGAAGCTGGGTCTCCCGTTCTGCGGAGCCGCTCCGGACATCGGCGCCGTAGAGTCTGGCTGCTAGCCTTCCCGCAGTGAGGCGCCCGCTGCCCATCAAGGGGTGGCGGGCGTCCGTCCAGTTCAGCAACGCCTCTCATACCCTGGCACGGCACTGGTCTTTCCAGCGAACGTTCTTACTCTGCGGGTGGATTCGGGCCGGATCCAGAGCGGAAATCCCGAGGGGACGTCGGGGGCGGGCATGAGAGCTGGACGTGGCGCAGCAGGGGTTCTGGCAGGTGTCTTGTTGTTGTCTGGATTGTTGTGGGGTGGATGTCATGACACCACCCTGCGCCCGCAGCAGGACCCTCCGGGGAATAGCGGCGGAGGCGGTGACAGCGGCGGAGGTGGTGGCGGCGGCGGAGGTGGTGGTGGTGGTGGCGGAGGTGGAGGAGGCGGCGGCGGTGGCGGCGAATGTGAGTCGGGTTGCGCCGAGCCCCAGCCGATTGCGCGTCAATCCCAGCCCAACCCCATTCCCGAGGAGAACAAGCACCCAGGCGATCGCCGGTGGCGGGGAGGCTCGGCGGCTCCTGAAGGGGCGCTCGAGTTCTATACCTCCACCGAGTCCGCCGCGGCGGGCGAGGTCGTTGGGGTAAAGGTTTCCACTGACACGGAGACCTCCGTCACCGCCGAGCTGTTCCGTATCGGCTATTACGGTGGAGCGGGGGCCCGCAAGGTGTGGAGCGGCGGTCCCTGGCGGACGGGCGCGCAGGCGCCGTGTGAGCGTGACGTGCCGACCGCGCGCATCGAGTGCGACTGGGACGACACCTTCTCCATTCCCATCGACTCCTCTTGGGTCTCCGGGCTCTACGTCGTGAAGCTCACCCTGCCCAATGGCGGCATGCGGTTTACGCCCTTTGTTGTCAGGGATCAGCGCGCGGCGGACATCCTCTATACGCCGAACTTCACCACCTATCAGGCGTACAACACCTGGGGCGGCACGAGCCTCTACTTCGACGCCGCCCTGGCGACGCCGTTCGGCCGTGCGCGTGAGGTGTCTTTCAATCGTCCGTACAAGGACTCCAACGGGGCCGGGAAGACGTTCCACCTCGACATCAACTTCATCCAGTTGATGGAGCGCGAGGGCTATGACGTCACCTATGGGACGCAGCTGGACTTCATGCGCTTCTCCAACTTCCTCGAGGGCATTGGGGCCTTCGTCATCGCGGCGCAGGACGAGTACTGGTCGGTGGAGGAGCGCAATCAGATCGAGGCCGCGCTGGCAGGCGGGAAGACGAGCCTCGTCTACTTCGGTGGAAATGGAGGCTACTGGCGCGTCCGCTTCCGCTCGGACTCCAAGGGCAATCCGCTCCGCACGCAGGTTTGTTACAAGAACGAGTCGGATCTGGATCCCCAACCGGGCTCGACGGTGCGCTTCCGGGACGCGCCCTCGAATCGCCCCGAGAGCAACCTCTTCGGCGCCATGTACGAGGGCTGGCAGCTCGTCATGTTCCCGATGGTGGTGGCTGATGACTCGCACTGGCTCTTCGAGGGCACGGGGCTCACCCGGGGCACGTTGCTGCAGGGGCTCCTGGGCTACGAGTACGACAAGGCCTTCCCCTCGTTGCCCGGGGCTCCCTCGGGTGTGAGCATCAGCATGTCGAGCCCCGTGGTGAGCGGTGAGGGCGTGCCGTCCTACAGCACCGCGGTGGACTACACCACGCCCCAGGGCCGGCTGGTGTTCTCGGCGGGCTCCATCTGCTGGGGGCTCGGGCTGGGGTCGGATCCGGAGCTGAGAGATCCTCGCGTGGAGCGGATGACGCTCAACGTGCTCGAGCGCGCGCTGACGCACCGTCGGCCGGCGCGGAAGCTGGAGCCCGTGAATAGCGCAGGGCCGGTGGTGGCTCCGCCGGAGGCCCAGTGGGCCCAGCGCGTGGAGGCCTTCGCTGGGGCCGGCGTGGCGGGTTTCAGCGATGGGCCCGCGGCGGAGGCCCGCTTCCAGGCTCCCACCGGACTGGCTGTCACCCCGAGCGGAGAGGTGGTGGTTGCTGATACCGGCAACAACAGCATTCGGCTCATCCAGACGGATGCTGCGCGCACCGTCATCACCCTCGCGGGGAACGGGAAGCTCGGGCACGCCAATGGTCCTGGCTCGCAGGCCATGTTCCGCTACCCCACGGCGGTGGCGGTGGGACCGGCCGGTGAAATCTACGTGGCGGATTCCGAGAACCACGTCATCCGTGTGCTGAAGCGTGAAGAGTCCGGCTGGACGGTGAGCACGCTCGCGGGGCAGCCCTTCCGGTCAGGCTTCGCCGATGGACCGGCCGCCAAGGCGCGCTTCAACCGGCCCATGGCGCTCGCTGTCGACGCCGCCGGCAATCTCTATATCGCCGACCAGGTGGGTCATCGCATCCGCATGCTCCGCGCCGACACGCAGGAGGTTGTGACGATCGCCGGCACGGGTGGCGGGGGGCGGCAGGACGCGGTCATCGGCACGAAGGCCACCCTCAACAATCCTACGGCTCTCGCGCTCGGCAAGGACGGCTTCCTGTATGTGTTCGAGGCGGGCAACCAGCTCGTGCGCCGCCTCTCCCTGACTGCGCCCCACGCGGTCGAGGCCGTCGCCGGTCGTCAGGAGGGGTATGTGTTTGGCTTCGCGGATGGCACGGGCGACGTGGCTCGGTTCCGCGCGCAGATGGGCATGGCGTTGTCCTCGGACGGACGTGTGGTCATCGCTGACACGGGCAACTTCCGCATCCGCAAGGTGGAGCCCGGCACCGACAGAGCTTCCTCTCGGGTCATCACCATCGCTGGCTCGGGGCAGCTCGGCACGCGCCTCGGCTCCGGAGACGTGGCGGATATCGTCGCGCCCACGGGGCTCGCCACCGACGCCAACGGGTGGTTCTACGTGAGCGACTCGTACAACCACGCCATCCGCCTCATCGTTCCCTGAGCTCCATCAGGGAAATATATTCCCTCTCCCTTCGGGAGAGGGTCAGGGTGAGGGTAGCCGAGCCCGTTCTTCAGCCCGTGGCCCTCGGTGTGGACAGGGCGTTCAACCCGGGTTCACCCGATACCCTCACCCCCGCCCTCTCCCAAGGGGAGAGGGAGCCTGTGTTGGTCCGGAAGGTGCAAAGCCTCCCCCTGAAAGGAGGAGGTAGGAATGCGGACCAGGCGAGGCATGGTGTTGGTGGTGTGTATGGGGGCACTTCTCGTGACCCAATGCGGACCCGCCGCGGACGAAGGGGAATCTGTCTTCCCACCGTCAGCACCCGCCATGGACTCCTGTGTGGAGACCCTGCCTTCCGATGGGCTCGAGGTCGCTCCCGTCAACCCCGGGGGCACTCCGGATAGCCCCCGGCCGCAGCCTCCGCTGTTCCAGCCGGGCTTTCACCTGGCCTTGCGCTGGTCCCAAGAAGTGCGCGGTACCACCACGTTCCGCCTGCGCGTGCCGGTGAACCGTGCGGGGCAACGGCTGCGGCTCGCCTTCCGCTCGGGAGATGGCTCCCTGGTGTTGCGGCGGGTCACCGTTGCGCGGGCCGGACCCGAGGGCGCACTGGCCTCCGAGCCGGTGCCGGTGACGTTCTCCGGCGCGCCTGGCACCACCCTCGCGACGAGGACGCGTGTGGTGTCCGATCCCGTGCCCTTCCCCCTCCACTTCTGTGACGAGCTGGCGGTGTCCTTCGAGGTGGAGGGCCAACTGGCGGCGAGCGCCATCGAGCTGCTCCCTGGCAGCTACGTGCGCTCGGGAGCCTGGGCCACCACGCCGGGGCCGCTCGGGGGCGAGCCTTGGGCCATCCCCGTGGGGCTTGCCACCGTGGAAGTCGAAGGTCCTCCCTCGCGCGTCTTCGTCGCCCTGGGCGACAGCATCACCGAGGGCTACATCAACGGTCACGACGACATCCGTAACTCCTGGTCCTTCCTGGCCAGCGCTCAGCTCGGAGTGCCCATTGTCAACGCCGGCGTCTCCGGTCAGGGCTTCTATGACGCGCTGCGGTTGCTGGATGGCGAGGCGCTCGTCCTGTCGGGCATCACCGACTGCATCGTCCTGCTGGGGACCAATGACTTGAGTGGCTCCCCGGACATCAAGCTCCAGGCGGACATGTTCCTGCTGACGGAGCGGCTGAAGCCCTTCTGTCGCACGTGGGTGGGCACCCTGTTGCCCAAGGAGCATGCGAGCAACGGTCGATACGAGGAGGTGAAGTCGAGCCGGCTGGCGATGAACGCCTGGATACGGACCAACCGGCAGCCCGACATCATCGACTTCGAGGCGGTGACGCACGCGCCGGACAACGTGCACCTCTTCATTGACGGCCTGGATGTGGATGGCATCCACCCGAGCGCCGCCGGCCACCGAGTCATGGCCGACGAGGTGGTGCGCGTGCTGCGCGCCAATGGGGTGCAGCCCCAGGAGGCGCCCTGAGCCTCACCCGGGCGTCTCCAGCAGGGGGACTGTCACGGTGAAGCGGGCGCCCTGTCCGGGTTGGCTCTCCACCGACACGGTCCCTCCGTGCGCCTCGACGATCTCCCTCAGGATGTAGAGCCCGAGCCCGAAGCCGCCATAGTGCCGCACGGAGGCGGCGCGCTCGAAGCGCCCGAAGATGCGCTGCTGGTCCTCCGGCGAGATGCCGATGCCCTCGTCTTCCACGCTCAGCAGCGCGCGGCCCTGCTCGGCCCGGCAGCGGATGTGCACGGGGCTGCATGCCCCGTACTTCATCGCGTTGGACAGCAGGTTCTCCAGCACGTGCTCCAGTCGCAGGCGATCCCCGAGCACCGGGAGGGGCCCCTCCACCTGGGCATCGAGTGAGCACTCCGCTTGAGCGAGCACCTCGCGCGAGCGCTCCAGCACGTCATTCACCAGCGCCGCCAGGTCGCACGGAGCGGTCTCCAGTTGCAGCGTGCCGCGCGTCAGCCGAGACAGGTCCAGCATGCTCTCCACCAGCCGGGTGAGGCGCACCACCTGCCGGTTGGTCACGGCCAGCCGGGACCGCAGCTCCTCGAGGGGGGGCGGCTGTCCGTCCTGGAGCATCCGCTGAGCGCTCTGCAACCCCAGCCTCAGGGGTGTGAGGGGCGTGCGCAGCTCGTGTGAGGCAATGGCCAGGAAGTCGTCCCGGGCTCGCACCGCCTCCTGGGTCTCGTACAGCAGCCGGGCCCGCTCCGCCTCGGCCGCGCGGCGCTCGGAGATGTCCACGAAGGTGACCACCCCTCCCAGTCTCTCGCCCTCGCGCCAGAGGGGGTAGGACCAGATCTCCGCCGGGAAACCCCTGCCGTCCGCGCGCCACAGCCATTCGTTGTCGAGGTGGATGCCTTCCTTCGAGGTGGCCTCGTAGATGGGGCATGCCTCGCGCGGGTAGGGCGTTCCGTCCTCGTAGCTGTGGTGAATGAGCTCGTGCATGCGGCGCCCGATGAGCGCCGAGGCATCCGGATAGCCCAGCAGCCGCGCGCAGGTGCGGTTGGCGAAGGTGCACTGCCCCTTCAGGTCCATGCCGTAGATGGCCTCGCCGGTGGAGTCGAGCAACAGCCGGAAGAGCTCCTCACCCTGCCGCAGCCGCTCCTCGGCATATTGGCGTGCGGTCCCCTGGGCCATCGCGTCCGCCACCGACGCCAGCGCCTCCAGGATGTCGTCCTTCAGCTTCTGGCGTGCGAACATGGCCATCACCCCCACCACCCGTCCCTCGGCCAGGAGCGGGTAGCCGGCGAAGGCCACCAATCCCTCGCGCAGCGCCCACTTCCGCTGCACCCTCGGGTCGTTCGGCACGTCGTTGATGAGGAGCGGCATGCCGCTTTGCGCAATCAGGCCAATCTTCAGCTGACCCACGGGAATCCGGGCGTGCTCGCCGTCCAGGTGGGTGTAGCGCCCGGCGCTCGCTCGCAGCTCCAGCACCTGCTCGCCCGGAGGGAGCACCCAGATACGCGCGAAGGCCCCTCCGAGGTGGCGCACGATCGCCTCCGCGCAGGGTTGCAACATGTCATGCAGGGTTCCTGGACGGGCGAGCGCGGCGCCCACTTCGGCACGCAGGAGCGCGGAGCTGTCCGGTCCACTCCGCCTTCTCCGAGTGAGCCAGACGCCTGTGGCTCCACCGAGCGTGCTCGCGAGCAGGCCAAGGACAAGGGGATTCACGGGGGAGATATAACCTCCCAAAGCGGAGTGCTCGTCCCCTCGCTATCGCCGACGCACCCCGTCGTCTGACGGCGAACATCCAGGGCCGCTCTTTCCTGACGTCATCTGACAGGCCATTATCTTCAAAAGGACCCTGCTCCACGCCGGACGGGGAGGAGGATTCATGCCAGGGCTGGGGCCCGAGGTTGGCCAGGGTGCGGTGCGGCGAGAGGCGGAACTGTTGAGGCATATCCTCGACGCGCTGCCGTACCCCATCTTCTGGAAGGGCAAGGACCTGCGCTTCCTCGGGTGCAACGCCGCGTTCGCGAGGCTCGCCGGCCTGACGCATCCCGACGAGGTGGTGGGGCTCTCTGACTACGACATGCCCTGGCGCAAGGAGGACTCGGATTTTTACCGAGCGTGTGACCAGGACGTGCTGGATTCGGGGATTTCTTTCGCTGAGTGCGAGGAGCCCGTCCGGGGAAAGAATGGCGAGCAGCGCTGGTCCCAGACGAGCAAGGTGCCCCTGAAGGACGCGCAGGGGAACGTCTTGGGTGTGCTCGGCATCCTCGTCGACGTCACCGCGCGGCGCGAGGCCCAGGAGCAGATTCAGGTGGCGATCATCGCGGGCGAAGCAGCCAATCGCCTGTTGGCCGCCCAGGTCGCAGAGCGGGAGGCCATGCGGGAGGCGCTGGCCACCAGTGAGATGCGGCTGCGCACGGCGGTGCGTGGCGCGCAGATGAACATCTGGGCGTTGGACCCGTCGGGCATCTTCACCTTCTCGGATGGGGGCGCGCTGGCCCAGTTGGGTCTCAGGCCTGGGCAGGTGGTGGGGTACTCCATCTTCGAGATTTTCGCGGAGAGTCCGGCCATCCTCGACATCGCGCGGCGGGCGCTGAAGGGTGAGTCCTTCACCAGCACCATCGAGTTCTCCGGCGTTCATTACGAGACGCGCTACACGCCTGTGTTCGACGAGGCCGGCACGCTCACGGGCGCCATCGGTGTCGCATTGGATGTCACCGAGCGCGTTCGCTACAACGAGATGCTGGAGGCGGAGCTGGGGCGCACACGCGCGCAGTTGCTGCAGGTGGAGCGGCTGGCGACGCTGGGCACGTTGGCGGCTGGAGTGGGGCACGAGCTGCGCAACATCTCCGCCGTGCTCAACAGCTTGAAGACCTACTTCACCGATTGCGCCCGGCGCGGTGTTCCGCCAGAGCTGGAGGAGCTCGAGGAGCTGGGTTGGGCGTGCGAGCACGTGGCCACGCACGGCCGGCACCTGATGGACCTGGGTCGGCCTGGACGCTCCACGGTGGAGCGGGTGGACCTGCGTGAGCTGGTGTCGGGCTCGCTGGCCATGCTGCGCACCGCGGGCATCATCAAGCACGTGAAGGTGACGTCCTCGGTGCCCGACTCTCCCCTCTGGGTACAGGTGAGCCGGACACGGGTGGAGCAGGTGCTGCTCAACCTGGTGGGCAACGCCGCCGACGCGGTGGAGCCGGTGCAGGACAGGCCCGCGGAGGTTCGGGTGCGCCTCTTCGAGGACAGGCCCAAGGGCGTCGTCTGCTGCCGCGTGGAGGACTCCGGGGTGGGCATTCCCGAGGACAAGCTCTCCACCATCTTCGAGCCGTGGTTCACCACCAAGCCGCCGGGTCGCGGCACCGGCCTGGGGCTGCCCGTGGTGCGCACCATCCTCCGGGAATCTGGAGGCGACCTCTCGGTGGAGAGTCAGCTGGGGAAGGGCAGTGCCTTCACCTTCTGGCTGCCCTCGATTGCCTCGTCCGCCTGACGGCCGGGCAGTGGAGGCCGCACCTGCCTGGTCGTGGAAGGTGCAGGCGATAGTGGGTGTGGATAATGTCGCCTTATGCGCTGTCTGCTCCTCGTTCCGGTGTGTCTCCTCGTTGCCTGTGCCGGCACCGCGCCCGCGCTTCGTCCTGCCACGGACGTGCCGCGCTCCTCTCCGGAGGCCGAGGCGCCTAGGGTGGACGCGGTGGAGCTGGGGGACGCCTCCGAGGAGAGTGTGGCCCTGGCCCTGCGCGTCACCGTGGAGACCGCGCGACTCGTGTCCGGGGCCACCAGCCTTCGGGCCTCGCACCCGGGGTTCACGGCCACGCCCTCACGCATCGCGGCCCTCATTGTCGAGCGCGCGGTGCAGCTCGTGGGGGTGAGGCACCTGGGCCGTGTGGAGCGCGGTGTCCCGGACGACTGCTCCGGCCTCGTGCGGGTCGCCTATCTCAAGGCGGGCATCGACCTGGTCAACCATGGCTTCCTCGCGGGCGAGAACGCCGTCTCTGCCATCTACCGCCGCGCGCAGTCCCGGGGCGCCTTCCACAACCGTCGCCCCCGCCCGGGAGATCTTGTCTTCTTCCGTGAGACCTACGACCGCAACCGCGATGGCCTGCGCAACGATGGGATGACTCACATCGGCGTCGTCGAGAGCGTGGGGCTGGATGGCACCGTCACCTTCATCCACCGGGGCAGCAAGGGCATCGCCCGTTCGCGCATGAATCTGCTCTTCCCGCGCACCCACCGCGTCGGCCAGGACGGCGTCGTGCTCAACGACTTCCTGCGGGCCGCGTCCCGAGGCCAGCGCGCCTGGCTGTCCGGGGAGCTCTTCGCGGGCTTTGCCTCGCCCGGACCTTTGTAGGCACCCGGGAGGTGGGGAGGCTTACTTCTTTGTCAGCGTCTCCAGGGCGTCCTGCGCCTCGTCCTGGCCGCAGTTCTTCAGCGTCTTCTCCCTCGGCTGCTGAATGAGCTTCTCCAGCGCGGGGATCGCCTTGCGGTCTCCCAACCCCGCGAGCCGCCGCGCCGAGCGCGCCCGGATGCCGCAGTCCGTCGACTCGAGCGACTGCATGTACAACTGCACCAGGTCGAGCCCGTCGGTGGACTGCACCGCCTCCAGGTAGCGCAGCGCGCCCCACTGCCTGGGCGAGGGCTCCTCCTCCGCGAGCTCCTCGAAGTGCTCCTTCAGCTGCTCCTTCGGGAGTGCGGACAGCAGCTTGCGCAGCCCCTTGTTCGCCTCGTCCTCCCCGAAGTCCTCGGCGAGCCCGTCCAGCACCGGCTCCTCAATGGGCTCGCGTGACTCCGCGTCGAGTCCCGCCAGCGTCTTGTACTCCTCCTGGTGCTTGTTGAGCACGTGCAGTGCCCTCGCGTGCACCTGCAGCACCGGCGCGTCCTTCTTCGCCTCCGCCGGCACCTCCGACAGGCGCTTGAGTGCGTCCGCTGGCTTGCCCGCCTCCAGCAGTTCGCGCGCCTGGTACACGGGATCGTTCCGGCGCACCATCGCGTACGAGGTCAGCCCCACCACCGCCACCAGCCCCAGGCTCACGCCCGTCGTCAGGCCCGGGCTTGTGCGCACCAACTCCATTGCCCGCTCGCCCAGCCTCCGTCCCACCCGTGCCACCTCGTCCCAGGCCGCTCGCACCGGACCGAGCTGCCTCTGGAGCGGAGCGCGCATGGACACTTCGTCCTGGCCTCCGAAGGGCAGGCCCTCCACGGCTCGGCGGCAGCGGTAGAGGCGGAGCGGCTCTCCGCTGGCGGGCATCGGCACGCTGCCACAGGGGTCGGCGTCTCCCTCCACCCGGCTGCGCACGAGGTTCACCGACTCGGTGAAGACCACCTCACCGGCCTCGGCCACCTTCTCCACCGCCTTCACCACCTCCACCGGCTCACCCAGCACCGCGTCTCGGGTGACGAGCACCTCGCCGGTGTGGAGGCAGATGCGCACGGGCAGCTGCTCGTCCGGGCCACACCGCTGGTTGTGCCGCCACAGCTTGTCCTGCATGGCCATGCCGCACAGCACCGCGTGGGTGGGCGCGGGGAAGACGGCGAGCAGGGAGTCCCCACGCTTCTGCACCAGCCGGCCGCCGTAATCGCGCACCAGGGGCAGCAGCAACTCGTCGTGCGTCTCCAGCATCCGCGCGTTCTGTTCGTGCGTCTGCCGCGAGGTGCGCTCGGTGTAGCCCTGCAGGTCCGTGAGCATCACCGTGAGGTTCTGCGGCTTGCCTCCCGAGAGCGTCCCGCTGCCCTTCAGTCCCTGCGTGGTCGCGGGTCTGGCCAGGATCGTGTCCGTGCTGCTGCGCACCGACTTCACGGCCAGCGGTGTGGCGGGACGGGTGGGCGCGCGCGAGTGCGAGGCGGCCTGCTCGGGCACCACCATGTCCGTGGCGGGGCGGGTGGTCGCGCGCGAGTGAGAGGGGCCTGGGATATCGGGCGTGCCCGGGACGGGAGGACCGGGAGGACCGAAGACGACCGTGCCCGAGGCAGGTGATTCGGCTGGAGCCGGCACGGCGATGGGCGCGGCGAAGGCAACCGTTCCGCTCCCGGGCGGGGCGGCATCGTCGGGGACAATGAAGGCGGAGATGCTTGGGAGGGTAGGGGGCGCACCCGAGGCCATGGCCAGGGGCGCACTCGCCGCACCGAGCGTTCCCGCCGCCACTACGCCCAGCGCATCCACCAGCGCATTTGCATCGGGCAGCCGGTGGGTGGGGTCTTTCTGCATCAGCTGCATCACCAGCGCGACGAGCGTGGGATGGCCGACGAGCGTAGGCGCGGCCTCGATGAGCGGCTGGGGCGCCTGGGCAGCGTGCTGGGCGACGTACTGGGTGGGACCCGGCCCGGGGAAGGGCAGCTGGCCCGAGAGCACGCGGTAGGCGAGCACTCCGAAGGAGTACAGGTCGCTGCGCGGATCCACCGGAGCCCCCACCGCCTGCTCCGGCGAGAGGTACTCCGGCGTGCCTACCACCAGCCCCACCTGGCTGAGGTTGCTGGCGGTCGCGTCTGGCTCCACCAGCCGCGCGATGCCGAAGTCCAGCAGCCGGGCCTGCTCGCCGCGCAGCCCCTTTGTGAGGAGCACGTTCTCCGGCTTCAGGTCTCGGTGGATGATGCCCTTGTCGTGGATGGCCGCGAGGCCCTCGGCGAGCTGGTACAGCAGCGGCAGCGCGCGCGTGGGAGCCATGGCCCCTTGCTGGAGCACGTCATAGAGGTTCTCTCCCTCCACGTACTCCATGACCAGACAGGCACCGACGTCTGTTTCCCCGTAGTCGATGACGCGCACCACGGCCGGGTGTTCCACCGCGGACAGCAGGCGGGCCTCGCGCTTGAAGCGCTCGATCATGCTCGGGTGCACCATCAGGTCCGCGTGCAGGACCTTGATGGCCACCCTGCGCCCCAGCGACACCTGCTCGCCCAGGTACACCTCACCCATGCCCCCGGCTCCGAGGAGTTGGAGGACGCGGAAACGGCCATCGAGGACGAGTGTACCGGTGTCGATCACGCGCGCTGCATCTTCGCTGGAAACGTGGGTCGCGGGCAGGGGCCTAGCGTGAAACAGGGGGCGCTACTCTGCCTGCCCCTCGGCCGACGGAACAGCGAAAACAAGAGGCCATCTCCCGGATAGGACTCTAGGTGGACTTACAGTGAATCTCTTGTGCCAGGGTGAACAGATGGGGTGTGGGGACGTGTGGCCCATCCATCCGAAGGTGCAGGTCGCATCCGCCCACGGGTCGAACCTCTACGGTGACAGATCGCCGTGGCGCTCGCCCAGGTGGGTTGTGTGCCCGGGGACTGAGCACGGTGTGTCACTGCAAGATGGGGTAGGTGACCGGGATCCACTCCGGCTCGGTTCTTCATCCGCCGCTCTGGTGGGAAAGGTTTGAGCCCGCCGGTGATTCAGCCGGTCATCTTGCGGTAACAACTCCGGCACAGGGGTTTGTTCATGGTGGCCGGGAAGCCCTCGCCGCAGCTGTGACAAAAGCTGTCTTTGTAGTCCGCGTTCTCGTACTCAGCCCACTCCTGGTAGTCGTCCCAGCAGTATGGCTTCTCTGGGTTGAGTGCGATCGGCATGGCGCACCGGATGCAGAACCCGTGCATCCCGACTGGCGCGCGAGGGCTCTCCGTCTGCCTGGAGCTTCTGAATGCTCGGGCGTTCCCTCCGGCTTTGCTGTCCACGAACTTTTGGAGGTCCTGGCCGGCGAGGATGTGCGGCTCGATCTCTTGTTTGATGAACTGCCGCACCTGGGCCACGTCCGCTGGGTCCTGAGACCAGAGCCCCACTTCGATGCTGGAGAGGAAAGACGAGGAGAGCAGGTTCAATGAGGAGATGATGACCTCGGATTCCGACCAGTAGAGCTTCGCATGGAGCTTTGGAACAAGGCAGAGCCGGAGGCCCCGCGCGGTGAGCTCCTGAAGGTATTCACTGAACGTTCTGGCGAAGGACTGGAGGTCGTCATCGAGCCGGAAGATCAGAGTAACGGAGACCTTGTTGTTCAACGCCGCTCGGATGGCTTGCCCTATCCGGTCCTCTTTTCCCAGCGTGACGTAGGGGGAAACGAGCACTACGTTTTTGCGTGCATTCTTGATCAGCGAGACGAGCCGGCTGATGGTCTCGTCGGTGTTCAGGAGGTTCAAGTTCACGTTGTCACCATGCTCGAACACCTCCGCTTGTTATCTCAAGCGCTTCATCACGCCCCAGTGCCCGTGAGGGCCGGACTCCTGGTGAGCAGCCGGAGGCGGTACGTCGCCTGCTCTCCGG
Organism: Archangium minus; assembly: GCF_044360475.1. NCBI lineage: Bacteria > Pseudomonadati > Myxococcota > Myxococcia > Myxococcales > Archangiaceae > Archangium > Archangium minus. The sequence continues at coordinate 11,145,094 of NZ_CP043494.1, read as the reverse complement.
GCAAGAGAACAGCAAAAATTCCGGGGGGTTGGACCACGTGGTAACTTCCGTCGCTCCTCAGTAGCCCCCGCGATGGCCATCGACAGCGACTCCCCCAAGCCCGCGTCCGAAGCGCAAGCCGCAGCCCCCGAGCTGCGCCTGTTGGACAGGCGCGCCTTCGTGGGGTTTCCGCCCCTTGAACTGGCGCCCGGACTCTCCATCGCCGACTTCGCGCTGCAGATTCCCGACGTCACCTTCCCCTTCAACGTCAGCGCCGGAGCCTCGCGCTACCAACGCAAGAAGCTCCTCTTCGGTTTCCTCGAGCTGCACGTCGACGCGGACCTCGTGGTGCGCAAGGTGGCGGAGCTCGCCGGACGCGTGGCTGGACTCGAGGGCCTGAAGCTGCACTTCCGCCCCGGCTACCTGGAGGGTCAGGCCTTCCTCCAGGCCCCGGAGCGCACCCCGCTTACCTTCAAGGTCGCCTTCGACGCCGATGGCGAGCGGCTCGCTCTCTACCTCTACGACGTGCGGCTGTACGGCTTCTCCTCCACGCCCTCGGTGCAGGTGCCCGGCCTCATCGCCGCCACTGTGGCCGAGCTGGGCCTGCTGCCCGAGGTGGAGGTGCGTGGCGCCACCGGCTTCTCCACCCGCGTGCTGCCCGCGCTCTGCCAGAAGGCCGCGGTGAGCCGGGGCTTCAAGATGCCCGTGCTGGACACCGCGCGCCTCTCCTCCGCGGAGGTGAGCAGCGCGGGCCTGCGCCTGCGTTTCACCTCTGGCGGCCTGCCTCCTCCCGCTCCGCCTGACGAGGAGCTGCTCCTGGCACTCGAGGGCGCCCGTGCCTTCGCCGATGCAGAGGCCCTCATCGCCCAGGGCAAGTTCGTCGAGGCGCGCGACGCCTGGCTCCAGGCCGGTGATGCCCAGGACGCCCACCCCTTCGCCGCCGAGCGTCTGTTGTCGCTCCTCGTGGCGGACCCGCAGGCTCATGACATGGCGCTCGACGTGGCCGCCACGTTGCTGCGCCGCCGCGAGAAGAGCCCCGCTGCCCTCTGGGGCGAGGCCGTGGTGCGTGAGCGCCGGGGGGAGCATGCCCGCGCCGCCGAGCGTTACCTCGCCCTGTGCGCCCTCTCGCGCCGCGCCTCCGAAGAGGCCGCTGCCTTCTTCTCCGCCGAGGCCGCCGCACGCGCCGCTCGTGACCATGCGCCCCAGGTGGCGGTGAAGGCCCTTCACGAGGTGCTCGGCCTCAAGCCGGATCACCTGCCTTCCCTCAAGGCCCTCGCGCGCGCTTCGGATCAGAGCCGCGACCGCGCCGGTGCCGTGCGTGCCTACCGCCGCATCGCCGCGCTCGCCCGCGACCCCGCCGAGGCCGCGGATGCGCACGTGCACCTCGCGCGCCTGTGCGCTCAGACGGAGGACGACGTCGCCGGCGCCCGTCTGCACTGCGAGGCCGCGCTGCGTCTGTCTCCGGATCAGCCGGATGCGCTGCTGCTGCTCGGCGAGCTGTGCCACCGCGGCGGCGAGCACCTGCGCGCCCTCAAGGCCCTGGATCGTCTGCGCGAAGTGGCCATGGCTCGCCACGAGTTGGACCGCGTGGGCCGCGCCAACCTCCTCGCCGGCCGCATCTGGGAAGAGGGCCTCCAGCAGCCGGACAACGCACTGCTGCGCTACCGCGAGGCCGTGTCGCTGTTGCCTGGCGAGCCCGAGCCCCTCTTCTCCACCGCTCGCGTGGCCGAGAAGCTGGGCAAGCTGCAGGAGGCGCTCGCGGGTTACCAGCAGGCGCTGGAGTTGGCGGGACCCGCTCCGCGCTCCGAGTCCATCCGCCAGGCCGCGCACCAGAGCCACCATGCCCTGGCGCGCCTGTACCGCACGAAGCTCGGCGACCCCGCCCGCGCTCGCGAGCACCTGGAGGCCGCGCTCGCGTTGGACCCGCGCGATGCCTCCGCGCTCGACGAGCTGATTCCCTACTTCCGCACCACCGGCCGCACGCAGGAGCTCGCCGAGGCGTTGGAGAAGGCCGCCGCCGTCCACGAGGAGCCCGGCCGCCGCGCTGCCCTCTGGGCCGAGGCCGGTGAGCTGTACCGTGGCCGTCTGCAGCAGCCCGAGAAGGCCGAGCGCCTCCTCACCTCCGCGCTGGAGGCCGACCCCGACCACAAGCCCGCGCTGGAGTCCCTGCTGGCCATCGCCGAGGCCCGGCGCGATGGGGGACTGCTCACCCGCTGCCTCTCTTCCCTCGCGCGCCTTACGACCGAGCCCAAGGAGCGCGCGCAGAAGTACCGCCGCCTCGCTGTGGCCGCGCGTGACCTCGCCTTCGACCTGGACCTCGCCGCTACGGCCCTCCAGGAGGTGCTGAAGGCCGAGCCGGATGACCTGCCCACCTTGGGCGAGCTGTGTGCCCTCCAGCGCAAGCGCGCCGACATGGCGGGCCTGGCCAACGCCCTGGAGGATCGGGCGCGTGTGGCCGAGGCGCAGGGCGACAAGCGGCTCGCGGCCACCGCGCTGCGCGAGCTCGCCAATGTGTTGGAGGCTCGGCTGGGCCGGCTCGGCGAGTCCCTGGTGGCCCTGGAGAAGGCCGCGCGCCTCTCACCGGACCAGGCCGTGCTGCTGGAGTTGGCCGACCTCTCGTTGCGCTGCGAGCGCCCCGAGCACGCCCGGCGCGCGCTGGAGACGCTGCTGTCCACCCTGCCGCGCACCACTGCTCCCGAGCGCCTCGCGGACATCCGCTCGCGGCTGGGTCGCGCGTGTGAGCTGGCGGGAGACCGCGAGGCCGCCATCGCCGCCTACGCCCAGGCCTTCCCGCTGCGCCGCCTGGACGACGCGCTCGCCTCCCGGTTGGAGGCGCTCTACACCGAGGCGGGTGAGACGCGTGAGCTGGCCGAGTTGTGGGCCTCGCGCGCCCAGGCCCTCGTCGCCGCCGAGCGCTCCACGGAGGCCGCGCCCCTCTTCCTGCAGAGCGCTCGCGTCCTCCTGGAGCGCGGGGAGAAGGGCCCCGCCCTCCTGCGGCTGTCCGCCGCGCTCGATGCGAACCCCTCGGGCCCGTTGGCCGCCGAGACCCTCGACGCGCTCGCCGAGCTGGAGCTGGAGCGCGGCGAGAAGTTGGAGGCCGCCCGCCTCTTCGCGCGCAAGGCCGCGCTCGTCACGGAGGCCCGCGCCGGCGCGAAGCTCCTCTTCCGCGCCTCCGTGCTCGCCATGGGCACCAGCCGCGAGGAGGCCTTCCTCGCCGAGGCCCTGGAGAGGGACGCCTCCTTCTCTCCCGCGCGCGTGCGCCGGGGCGAGCTGCGGATGCAGGCGGATGCCCGCTCCGCCCTTGAGGACTTCGAGGCCGTGCTGGCCCTGCCCGCGACGGACCCGGACGCGCTGCGCGAGGACGAGCTGCTGGAGCTGACGCGCCGCGCCTCTTCCTGCGCGGTGCGTGCCGGCCGCCCGGATGCGGCCCGCCGTCTACTGGCCCAGTACTGCACCCTGGCCCCCGAGGATCTCGAGGCCCAGGTGGAGCTCGCCGGCCTCCACCGCAAGGCGGGCGCACGCGAGCCCCTGGCTGATCAGCTCGCCCTGTTGTGGCCGCGCCTCTCCGGCGACGCGCGCCGCTCCGCTCGTCGCGAGCTGGCCGAGCTGTCCCTCGCCCTGGGCCGTCCCGCGGAGGCCGCTGACGCCCTGCGCAGCCTCCTCGCCGAGGAGCCTCACGACACGTGGGCCACGCAGTCCCTGTTGGAGCTGCTGCCCCCTCCGGGTATGGGCACTCCCCAGGAGGAGGTCGAGCGTCTCACCCTGCTCGGCACGCTCATCTCCGCCGCGGAGGGGGATGCCCGCGCCGAGCTACTCGCCCGTCGTGCCGCGCTCCACCGCAACGCTGGCCGTGCCCAGTCCGCGCGCGATGATTTCCTCGCCGCGACGAAGCTCTCCCGCCGGCCCGCGCCCCTGTGGCTCGCCCTCGCCGCGCTCGCCCGCGAGGCGGGAGACGACGTGGACGAGCTGGAGGCCTGGCGCCATGTCGTCGTCTCCGAGCCGGATCTCGCCGAGCGCGCTCGTGTCCGGCTCCTCGCGCTTGCCTCCACGCTGTTGGAGAAGGACGCGCGCACCCCGGCCCGCGAGGCCCTGCTCGCCGCCGTGGAGCTGCCGCTCTCCCCAGCCGAGCGCTGTGATGCTTTCTTCGCCCTCGCCACGCTCGCGCGTCGCGAAGGGCAGTCGGATGCCGAGGCGGAAGCGCTCGCCGAGGCTGCTCGCCAGGGCCCTGTGCCCCGCCGCGTGGAGGCGTTGCTGTCGCGTGCGAGCTTGCTCGAGAAGGGCGGGAATCTTCCGGAGGCCGCGAACAGCCTGGAGTCGGCGCTCTCCCTCGCCCCGCGTCACGCAGGTGCCATCGCCGCGCTCCAGCGCGTGCTGCGCACGATGGAGGACTGGGCGCGCCTCGCGAGCCTGCTCGCCGCCGAGTCCCCGCATGCGCCTCCCTCCGAGGCCGCTACCCTCTACGCAGAGCTCGGCACCCTCTACCTGGAGCGCTTGGAGCAGCCGGAGGCCGCTGAGGCCGCGCTGCGGCAGGCCGTGCGTCTGGCTCCCGAGAACGTCGAGGTACGCCGTCGCCTCGTGGCCCTCGTGGCGGACCGGGGTGACTCCGCCGAGGCCGCGAAGCTCCTCGACGTTGGCGCCAACAACATTCCTTCCACGGAGGCCGCCAACCTTCTGCGCGAGGGGGCCTCTCATGCTCGCGCCGCTGGAGACATGGCCCGGGCCCTGGAGCTGGCCCGCCGCTCTCATGCCCTCGTCCCCGCGCGCGACGCGCAGCTCGCTGAATTGGCGGAGCTCCTCTTCCTGCACGGCGAGGTGGTCGAGGCGCTGCCCCTGCAGGAGCAGCTCGCCGCCGCCGCGGACTTCTCCACCGAGCCCGAGCTCGCCGAGAAGGCCTGGCTGCGTCTGGGGGCGCTCGCCGAGAAGCTCGGGGACTCGCGGCGCGCGGTGTCCGCGTACAAGCGGCTGCTTGTCGAGCGTCCGTTGAACGAAGTGGCCGTGCATCGGCTCGCCGCTCTGCTGGAGAAGGACGAGCCCCGCGCTGCCTTCGAGGTGCTCGTCGCCCACGCGCGTGCCCTGCCTCCGTCCGAAGACACCGCGAAGCGGCTCGTCTCGCTGTCGGAGCGTGCCCGAGAGTCGCTGGCGGACGCCGCACTCGCTGCCTCCCTGCTGGCGCGCGCGGCGGAGATGGCGAAGGACTCGCTGCCGTTGCACCAGGCGCTCGCCGACCTCTACCGCGACACGGGTCGTGTCCCCGAGCTGATGGCCCAGCTTCAGGTGGTGGCCGCGCTCTGCCAGGAGGGCGGAGACCTGGATGGTGCCATCTCCGCCTGTGCGGAGCACGCGCAGCTGGCCGAGGAGTCGGGCCGGGTGGACGATTCGCTGCGCTCGCTGGAGGCGCTGCGCTTCCTCCTGGAGAAGGAGGACCGGAAGGACGAGGCCGCCGCCTACGAGCGTCACCGCGCGGAGATGTTGCGCGACGCGAAGCTGGACCTGTCCGCCGCCGAAGCCGCGCTGGAGCGAGCCTTCGCGCTCTCCGAGCAGCTCGACACGGCGCGCATGGGCATCGAGCTGGCCGTGCGCCGGGACGATACCGTCGCCGAGGCCCGCTGGCTGGAGCGCATCCTGCCGCTGCTCCCCGCGGCGCCCAGAAAGGCCACGTCGCTGCTGCGGCTGGCGAAGCTCCACCTGGACGTGCTGGACGACTCCAGCAAGGCCGAGGGCTTCCTGCGCGAGGCGCTCCGCCTGGACCGCTCCCTCCAGGAGGCCGAGACGCTCCTGTGCGAGCTGCTCGAGCGCGAGGGCCGCGTGGCCGAGCTGGCCGCCTGGTTCGAGGAGTCCGCCGCCCAGGAGGAGGAGCCCGCCCTCCGCGCGCAACTGCTGCTGCGCGCCGCCACCCTCTACCGTGAGCGTGCTGGACGTCCGGATGCCGCAGTCATTGCGCTGCTCGCCGCGCGCTCGGCGCTGCCGGATGACCTGGGCCTTACCCGTCAGGCCGCGGACCTGCTCCACGAGCTGGGGCGGGAGGCGGATGCCGCTGAGTTCGACGCCCTCTTGCTGGAGGCGGACCCCTTCCAGGAGCCGCTCTACTCCCGCCATCGCGCTTTCCTCACGGAGACGGAGGACCTGCAGTCGCTCGCCGCGCTGATGTTGCGCCGCGCCCAGAAGCAGCCTCCCGCGCAGGCCGCGGAGAGCTACCTGGCCGCCGCGAAGGCCTTCCGCGAGGCCGGTGCGCTGGAGCGTGCGCTGTTGTGCGAGGACCAGGCCTTCGAGCTCGCGCCTTCCAGCGGCGAGGCCTTCAATGTACTGCGGGCCCGTGCCGCCGGAGATGTGCGCCGCCTGGCGGAGCTGCTGTCCCTGCGTGCTGCCTCCGTACCGTCGGAGCAGGCGCTGCCGCTGCTGCGTGAGCGCGCGGACCTGCTGCTCGAGGCGGGGGAGTCGCTGCTCGCCGCGCAGGCCTTCGATGACTACCTGGCCCACGCGGGTGATGACGTGGACGCGCTCGCCACGCGCGCGGAGCTGGCCGCCGAGGGAGGTGGCCCGAACGCGGCCCAGCCCTATGACCGGCGCTTGCTTGCCGCCGGGGGTGAGTCGCTCCCCGTCCCGGTGCGCGTGCGCACGCATTTGCGGCTGGGTCATGCCTCACTCGCCTCGGGGGCGTACCGCGATGCCGCGGAGTCCTTCGAGGCCGTGGTGGCGCTCGAGCCCGAGGGTGCGCGTGGCCAGGAGGCCCTGTCCCTCCTCGCCGAGGTGTATGGCCGCACGGGTGATTCCAAGGGCCTGTACCGCGCCTCCCTGAAGCTCGCGCGCAAGGCGGATGCCGCCACCGCCGAGGTGCTCTACCGCCGCGCCGCGGACCTCTTCGAGGACCCCAAGGAGTCCATCGACGCGCTGCTGCACCTGGCGCGTCTGCGTCCCGCGGATGCCCACATCATCGACCGGGCGGTGACGGGCCTGCGTGCCCTGGGCCGCCCCGCGGATCTGCTCGCCGTCTACGAGGCTGGTGCGGAGGCCGCCGGTGGCTCGCGTGCCGCGGAGCTGTTGTTGGCTGCTGCCGAGGTTGCCGCGGAGCAGCTTGATGATCCAAGACGTGCCGCGGCCCTCCGGGAGCGTGCGGCCGAGGCGGACCCGACCAACGTGGCCGCGATCCGGGCCCTGGTGGAGGGTCTGCGCAAGCGGGGCGAACAGGCCGCGCTGCTGGAGGCGCTCGAGCGCCTGGTGCCGGCGACGGAGGACGCGGACGAGGCCTCTCTGCTGCGGCTGGAGCTGGCCTCCCTCGCGAGTGCCGCTGGCCGCGAGTCGCTCGCCCGTGAGGCGCTGGAGGCCGTGGTGGCTCGGGGCACCTCCGGTGCGGGCTATGCCGAGGCGCTGGAGGCACTGGAGCCGTTGCTCGCAGAGGAGCCGGGTCGTCTCGCCGAGGTGCGCCTGGCTCGGGCGGATCTGCTCGCCAACGCGGAGCGCCGGGAGCTGCTGCTGTCCGCGTCGCGCGAGTTCGAGGCCGCTGGTCGTCTCTCGGATGCACTGCGCTCGGCCCGAGCCGCCGTCTCCATCGAGCCCGACGCGGAGGCGCTGGGGTGGGTGGCTCGGCTGCACCGTGCTGCGGGAGAGCCCGGCCGGGCGGCGCAGGCGTTGTTGCAGGCAGCCCGTCTCGCGTACTCCGCGCAGCGGCCGACGTTGTTGCTGGAGGCCGCGGAGCTCTGGGAGTCCGCGGGCGAGCGCGCCGAGGCCCTCGAGGTGCTCGAGCGTCTGGCCTCGGAGGCTCCGAGCACGTTGAGCCCGGTGGAGATGGCCGAGCGCTTCACCCGGCTGGGAGCCCCGGCGCGTGCCGTCGAGGTGGGCTTCGGCCCCGCGCTCGAGTCCGGGGACCTCTCGGGGGCGCTCGCGCTCGCCGAGCGTGCCGGAGACACGGCCCGCATCCGCCAGGCGCTCTGGGCGCTGGTGGCGAGGCCGGATGCGGATGCCTCGCACGTCACGGACCTGACCACCGGCCTGCGCGCGGAGGGTGACTGGGAAGGGTTGCTGCGGCTGGCGGAGCTCCTCACGCAGTGGGACGCGGCCCTGGCCATGAGCCTGCGGGACGAGGTGCTCCGCGCGGAGGAGGCTCCGGCCGAGGCCCGCCTGCGCGCGCTGGAGTCTTTCGAGACGGGGCCGGGTTTCACCGAGCGCCTGCGGCTCCTGCTGTCGTCGATGGGCAGTTTTCCCGAGGCCGTGGCCGAGGTGGTGCTCACCCACGTCCGGGCACTCCCCCTGGACGAGCGCGTCGAGGCGCTCTCCGACGCGGCGGATGGTTGGCCGGAGCGGCGCGGCAAGCTGCTGCGCGAGCGCTTCCGGTTGCAGCGCGACGCGGGGCGCACGGCGGACGCGGCGGATACGCTGGGTCTGCTCATCCTGCTCGAGACGGATCCCAAGGCTCGCGCCAGCCTCCACGTGGAGCATGGCGACATGCTGATGTGGGCGGGTGACAAGGCGCGCGCGCAGGAGGCCTTCGAGAAGGCGCTCGAGGACGCACCCGGAACGGTGCGCGCGCTGGAGTTCCTGCTGCCCATCTATGACGAGACGCGCAACCACGCGCGCTTCGTGGTGGTGGCGGAGCAGCTGGCGGCCATCCTCGCCGGCCCGGCCGCGATGGGGCTGTGGCGCGAGCGGTTGGCAGAGGCCTACGAGGCCCTCGGCCGGCTGCCAGAAGCCGCCGAGCAGCTCAAGCTGTTGCCGGAGACGCCGGAGCGGCTGGAGCGGCGCGTGCGGATCGCCGAGGCCCAGGGCCTCACGGGCGAAGCGCTGCAGCTGCGCGAGCGCCTCACGGATGACCCCGAGACGTTGGAGGGCATCCTCCGCAAGTACCTGGACGGGCAGCTGGTGGTGTTCGCGGTGCGGCTGGCCGAGCGGCTCTATCAGGCCGGGCAGTTGTCGACGGAGGCCAAGCGCCTGGTGGCGGAGCGGCTCTCGCCCACCTACGAGGGGGCGGCGTTGGCCATCCACCTCTGGCCCGAGCTGCTGCGACAGCAACCGGTGGACGCGGACGGGTGGACGCTGTACGCCGAGGCGCTGGTGGCCTGTGACGACGTGCCCATGGAGGTGGCGCGTGTGGACGGCTTCGGCGCGGCGCTCGTCTCCAGTTCAGCGAGCGCATCGGCCGCGACGATTTCCCGCGTGGCGCTGCCCGAGGGCTTCCGCCATCCACTGCCTTTGAATTCGGTGCTGGTGACGGCCGAGACGATGCCCCGCCTGCACGCGGCCCTGCAGCCCACGTTGAAGGAGCTGGGAGCCGAGGCGCTGCGCGTCTTCCTGAACCCGGCCGGTGGCGTGGAGGCGTACCTGGCCTCTCCGGACGAGCTGGTACTGGGCGCGGGAACACTGGCCTGCTTCGGCCCAGTGGAGCTGAGCTACCTCTGCGCGCTGGCCCTCTGCCTGGGCGAGTCCGGCGAGACGCTGACTCGGCCCGGTACGGTCCAGGGCTTCGATGAGGCGGCAGTCGCGGCCTTCCGAGCGGTGCCTGCTTCGCTCGCCGCGTCGCGCGTGCTGGCATACCTGTCGCCCGAGGTGCGTGGCTCCGACCCGTCGTCCCTGGATGTGGGCATGGTGTTGCGGACCAGCACGGCGTTCCGCGCGGTGGCCCTTGCGGCCCTGGAGTCCGTGTAACCTCCGTTCACCATGCCCGACTCCCGACGTCTGCTCCTCGTATCGCTCCCCGTGGTCGCCATCGCCATCGCGTGTGCGTCCGAGACGGTGTACCCGGGGGACCTCGTCATCGGAATGTTCGACTTCCATGCCCAGGCGAACTGGGATCGGACGGACTGCAAGCTGGATGGCGGTGACTTCAGCCGGCTCGTGGACGGCGGCTTCGAGTTCGCGGGCACCTTCTCGCGCGACAGCGTGGATGGGGGCGGGTGGTTCACGATTGACGGCTTCTCGCGCAAGGCCACCTTCGAGGCCCCGGCGCAGCGGTACGTCACGGTGCACCGGGCCGCGGCGCAGATTCCGAGCTGCGGAGAGAACTGCAAGGGCGCGGAGATCGAAGAGACGATGTCGGTGGTGGTGCTGAGCGACAGCCAGGACCGGGCCATCGGGAGCAAATGCGCCAACCTGCCCGACGGTGGCCTGCCGGATGGCGCGGTGCCGGGCCCTACGGTGAATGGTTACGACGCCGAGCGGGCCTGTGGTGAGCTGAAGGTGACCTTCCTTCCGGGGAAGGAGAACTGCAAATGCGTGACGTCGTGCACGGCGGTGTACGGCGTGGAAGGGAAGCGGCGCTTCAATGGCGGCAACTAAGAAGGCGGTGGTGCTGCTGTCGGGCGGGTTGGACTCGACGACCTGTCTGGCGATGGCGAAGGCGGACGGCTTTGAGCCGGTGTGCCTCGCGGTGTCCTACGGGCAGAGGCATGCGGTGGAGCTGGAACGGGCGCGCCGAGTGACGCAGGCGATGGGCGTGAAGGACTTCCGGGTGGTGACGGTGGACCTGCGGCAGGTGGGCGGCTCGGCCCTGACGGCGGACATCGAGGTGCCCAAGGACCGGCCCGAGAGTGAGATGTCCCACGGCATCCCCATCACCTACGTACCGGCGCGCAATGCGCTCTTCCTGTCCCTGGCGCTGGGGCTGGCGGAGGTGGTGGGCGCGAGCGACATCTACATTGGCGTGAACGCGGTGGACTACAGCGGCTACCCGGACTGCCGGCCCGAGTTCATCCGGGCCTTCGAGCAGATGGCGACCCTGGCGACGAAGGCGGGGGTGGAGGGGACGCGCTTCAAGGTGCACGCGCCGCTGTCGGGGATGACCAAGGCGGACATCATCCGCGCGGGCGTGAAGCTGGGCGTGGACTACGGGATGACGCACTCGTGCTACGACCCGGACCCGGAGGGGAGGGCGTGCGGACGGTGTGACAGCTGCGTGCTGCGGCGCCGGGGATTCGAGCAGGCGGGGGTGCCGGACCCTACGCCCTATGTGAAGGGAGCCTGAGGGATGGCGGGACCAGCAAGCGTGGCGTTGGGGCTGTGGCTCGCGGCGGGGAGCGCGCCGGTGGTGGATGCCACCGAGGTGGTGAAGGACCTGGTGGTGGACATGAAGTACGCCACGCCGGACAACTTCCTGAAGCAGAAGGTGTACCCGGACGGGGCACGTTGCCTGATGTTGCCGGAGACGGCCGAACGGCTGAAGAAGGCGGCGGACACGCTGCGCCCGCAGGGGTACAGGCTGAAGGTGTACGACTGCTACCGGCCCATCGCGGTGCAGTGGCAGATGTGGAAGATCTTCCCGAAGCCTGGCTACGTGGCGAACCCGAAGAAGGGGGGTAACCACAACCGGGGCGCAGCGGTGGACCTGACGCTGGTGACGCTGGACGGGGCGGAGGTGGAGATGCCGACGCCGTTCGACTCCTTCGAGAAGGCGGCGCACCACGGGTACAAGGGCGGGACGGAGGCCTCGCGCAAGCACCGGGAGATTCTGCGCGCGGCGATGGAGGGAGTGGGCTTCAAGAAGAACGCGATGGAGTGGTGGCACTACGATCTACCAGGAGCGACGAAGCTCCCGGTGCTGGACGTGCCCTTCACGAAGCCGGAGGAGACCTCCAAGTGAAAAGCGCGAACCGCTCCTCGGGTCTTCTGGGAGCGGCTTTGCTGCTGGGGGTTCTCGTACCCGCTTGTGCAGTGGGGCCAACTGGTCGGGGGGTGACGGAATCGAGCGCGGGTGCGTCCACGAGGGTGACTCACGAGGCCACAGGTGACCGCGTGAGCGGCAGCTCCGCGTTGTTGCTGGCAGCATCATGAGCCCTGTGTGGGCTCCACTATCGGGCGGCGTCACCATGGCCATTGGAGACTTCATCAATAACGCGGTGGATTTCCTCGGGCGTATCCACGAGAACACCCAGTCTGCGGAGGAGAAGGAGTGGCTCGTTGCTGCCGCCGATGCGCTTGAGTTCATCTGGGCAACGGGTCGAGCCTACGAATTCGAGGACTATCGAAAGAGCCGTGAGCTCGACGCCCCCGCGCTGGTGGTCGCTGCCTTCAAGACGCGCGAGGAGGCGGAGGCCTGGTTGGCAAACAATCCCAGTCCGCCTGCCATGGCGTATGTCCTGATCACGGACGAATACCATTTCGTTGCATATCGCCGCGAAAGCAACTGGCGCGCATTCCTCCCCCATCCGACCCTCGAACTCTATCTCGAGGAGATGATGCGGGACGGTCTCCCTCCGGCGGTCGCTACGTTTGGTACTCGAGAGGAAGCAGACGCCTGGTTTCATGGCCAGACCGAGTCGCGAGCTCAGTCCGTCATCCAGGTCGGTGGCGAATACTTCCTGGCGGTGTATTACCGGAACATCAATCATCGGGCTCTCTTCCCCTTTTCGATTGCCGAAAGGCACAAGAAGAGGAAGAAGAGGCCGGAAGAATAGGGCGAGCAGACGCCCCGCGCCTCACAAGGTCGCGTTGAGCTCGAGCTCGGGGCGCTTGGGCTCAGGGCACTCTTTCTGGCCGACTGATGAAGAGCGCGTGGAAAAGAGTGGTGTTCGGGGGCTCATGCGGTTCCACGATGAGCGGAACAGGCATCTCGGAGAGTTCGCGCGAGAGCTTCTCGACTCCGAACGTCGCTTCGATGCTTCTGGCAATGATGTCCGCAGGCGCCTGCATTTCAGGCGGAAGTGGCTCGAGAAAGACCTTGTCGCGGGTTCGTTCTGTGCCCGTGTATTCGTATTGCACACCATAAACGGTGTAGACGGGCGCCAGAATACTGACGCAGCCGACGACGACCCATCGGCGCTGCTGCGGCTTGTTCTCCGTAGCCGGGTACACGGAGCAACGAAAGCAGGCGTCACACGTGGCGGTGGCATTCCCGATGGTGAAGGCGGGCAGCGCTCCTCCGAGTTCGCGGAGGAACGCCCTCCATTGATCCATCTTCGCGAGTTCCTTCTCCCACAGCTCCAGGAACCTCTCTGCCTCCGGACTGTTCTCGGGTCTGAAATCAAAATCTCTATCCGGACGCCAATAGTTCCGTGCGATGGACAGCAACTCCGCTGCTGAGAATGGCATGGGTTTAGAAGCCAAACTTCACAGGTTTGGTTTTCTTGTCGCACAAGGTTGTCACGCGCGAGCCAAGAACAGCGCGGTTCAGAATCATATCGAACGTGTCCTTGAACTCCTGACAGGCAAGACCGGGAGTCGTGGCTGCGGTGGCGGAGTCAATCACGATATCCGCGGCTTGATTACCGCAATCCGCGGCGATGCGTTGCGCGAGTACAGTGGAAATAGAGCCTACCTCGCCGGTCTCAAGTGGCATTCCGACGCCAAACTTGCAGACGAACGAGTCGTAGGTCGTCATGTTCGTCATGCGTGCGTGGATACATGCCGCGCGCCAGCCTCCCGCCCCTGGTTCGGTCTTCTCGATGACCGTTACGAACTGAAAGTGACCCGGCTGCAAGCGGTTGAAGGTACAACCCGCGAGAGTTGGCAACACCAGCGCGAGCATGAGCCGTCGCGCTGGCTGCGTGGGCATGGCTAGGGACGCGTATTCGCGTCTTTTCTCGAGTTTGGCCCTCACAGGGTCGCGTTGAGCTCGATCACCGGGAGCTTGGGCGTCATCACATCCGGATACTTGATACCCGCGCCGGTGTTGAGCAGCAGCACGCGCTGACCGGCATCCAGCCACCCATCGCGCAGCAGCATGCGAGCGGCGCCTACGAGCGCGGCGCCCTCGGGGCAGATAAAGGCCCCCTCCGTGCGGCTGATGCGTTCCAGACCCCACATCGTGTCGGCATCGGGCACGGCTACGCAGGTGCCTCCCGTCTCCCGCACGGCCTGGAGCACCAGGAAGTCACCGAGCGCCTTGGGCACGCGGATGCCCTGGGCCACGGTGGACGCGTTCTCCCACTTCTCGGAGACGTCCTTGCCCTCGCGGAAGGCCTTCACGATGGGCTGGCAGCCCTCGGCCTGCACGGCGACGAGCTTGGGGAAGCGCATGTTCTCTGGCAGCCAGCCCAGCTCACGCATTTCCAGCAGCGCCTTGTAGATGCCGATGATGCCTACGCCTCCACCGGTCGGGTACAGGATGACGTCCGGCAGGCTCCAGCCGAGCTGCTCGGCGATCTCGTACCCCATCGTCTTCTTGCCCTCGATGCGGTACGGCTCCTTGAGCGTGGCGGCCTCGAACCAGCCGTGCGCCTTGGCCGAGCGGCCGACGATGGCGCCCGCATCGGTAATCTGCCCCCGGACCATGTACGCGTTGGCGCCCACGGCGGTGGCCTCGAGCACGCTCATGGCAGGTGCATCCGTGGGCATCACGAGGGTGACGGACATTCCCGCGCGAGCGCCGTAGCTGGCCCAGGCGCCGCCAGCGTTACCGTTGGTGGGCATGGCGAGCGCGGTGATGCCCAGTTCCTTCGCACGGCTCACGCCCGTGGCGGCACCGCGCGCCTTGAAGGAGGCGGTGGGGTTGAGGCCCTCGTCCTTCAACCACAGGTCAGGCAGGCCCAGCTCTGCGCCCAGTCGAGGGAGCGGAAAGAGCGGCGTCATGCCCTCGCCGAGCGAGACGATGTTCTTGTCATCCCGGAGGGGCAGCACCTCCCGATAGCGCCACAAAGAGGAGACGCGGCCAGCCAGGTCGGACGGGCGGACGGCCTTGGCCACGGCCTTCAAGTCGTAGCGCACGAGCAGCGGACCGCCGCAGTCACACAGGTTCTGCACCCGATCTGCGTCATGGGTCTTGTGGCAGCGGGAGCACTCGAGGTGGGAGAGGAAGGACATGGCGCCCCTTTTACCGGTTACCGGACGAAGCGGGCCATGGGCTCGACGCTGATCTCAAACTCGGAGGAGAAGGTGGCGCCGGGGGCCACGGTCAGCAGCCGCTGCCCCGTCTGGAGCGCGCCACCGGGAGCGGTCCAGGGCTCCACGCAGATGAAGTCGCGACCCTCGAGTGTCCACACCACGAGCATGGTGAAGGACGGGCTCCAGGCGAGCTCCACCGGGCGCAGGCCGGGTCCGCGCTCGAGCGTGGTGCCCTGCGGCGAGTGGTCGAGCAGGTGCATGTCGACCTCGGGCTCGGTGAGGTCCAACCCGGAGAAGGACACGGTGGCGCCCTTGCGATTGTCCCAGGCGCTCTTGGCATCCGTCTCGACGCGGGCCGCGGCCTTGTTGGCCTGGGGGACGTAGAAGTACGGGTGGTAGCCGAGGTGCAGCGGCATGGGCCGGGAGTCGCGGTTCTCGGCGCTGAAGGAGAGGTGGAGCGAGCTGCCCGCGAGTGTCACGGTGAGGAGCGCCTCGAAGCGCCAGGGGAACTCGCGCAACGTCTGCTCCGAGTGCCCGAGCGCGAGCACCACGCGCGAGGCCTCCTGGGTCCGCACCTCCCAGGGCAGGTCGCGAGCGAAGCCATGGCGACGCATGGGGAACTCGTGACCCTCCACAGTGTACTTGCCGCCGGGGAGGACACCGGGAGCGGGGAAGAGCACGGGGATGCCACCGCGCACGTTCTTGGTGGGATCGGCCAGGGTGCTCTCGTCGAGGAAGAGGATGGGCTCGCCCTCGACGATGAAGCGGGTGATGAGCGCCCCGCGTTCGGGGACGAGCTCGACGCGGGAGTCGCCATCCGTGAGGACCACCATGTTGACCTCCAAGGACCGTCGCGCCGGACGTGGCGCGGGAGCCGGCTTGTAACAGGGAGGTCCAGCGGACACCCTCGGGAAGAGGCGACCCCTGTCGTCTTCCATGCAGGGCGCGGCTCAGTCCGTTCGGAATGCCGTTACTCCGACTGGCGCCGCACCTGGATGAGCTCGCCCACGATGGAGACGGCGATCTCCTGCGGTGTCAGCGCGCCGATGTCCACGCCCATGGGCGAGCGCAGCCGCTCCACGGCCGGCTCGGTGAAGCCCGCGGCCCGCAACCGCATCCGGAAGCGCTCGGCCTTGCGTCGGCTGCCAATCACCCCCAGGTACGCCGAGGGCTTGTCCAGCAACGCCTCCACCACCGCCTGGTCCAACGGGTGGTCGTGCGTCGTCACGCAGAAGTAGTGCTCCGGCCCCCCGGGCAGCGCTCGCGCGTGGTCCGCCGGGTCCTTCACCAGCAGCTCGCAGTCCGGGAAGCGCTCGGGGTTGGCCCACTCGGGCCGGGCGTCCACCACCGTCACCCGGAAGCCCACCCGGTGCGCCAGCGACGCCAGCTCCCGCGCCACGTGCCCCGCGCCGAACACGGTGAGCCGCGGTGGCGCCCCATGCTTCTCCAGGAACACCTTCATCCGGCCCCCACAGCACATGCCCAGCTCGTGCGTGAGGTGCGTCTCGATGATGCGCGTGTGCTCCGGCGACGCCAGCAGCGCCTGCGCGGCCTGGATGATTTGATGCTCGATGGCGCCGCCGCCCACGGTGCCCCGCAGACTTCCGTCCTCGAGCACCACCAGCTTCGAGCCCGGCTTCTGCGGTGTGCTGCCGGCGCTCTCGATGACGGTGGCCAGGACGAAGGGGCGGCCCTCGGACACCAGGGCCGCCATCTCCGCGTACAGGTCCATGGGAGGGGACATGTCTACCCCCGCTCCCGACTAGCCGAAGAAGACCTGGGCGACTTCGAAGAACTCCTGGGGAACCTTCTTGAGCTCCCGGGTGGCCTCGGCCAGGTCCACGCTCACGATCTCATTGCCCCGCAGCGCGGCCATCTTGCCGAACTCGCCCCGAGCCACCATGTCGCACGCGTGGACGCCGAAGCGCGTGGCCAGCACGCGATCATGCGCGGTGGGCGCACCGCCGCGCTGGATGTGGCCCAGCACCGACACGCGCGTCTCGTAGCCCGTGCGCTGCTCGATCTCGTTCGCCACGATGCTGCCCACGCCACCCAGGCGCGGCCGGCCCGCCTCATCCAGCGCGCCCGAGGTGACGAGCTGCTCCTGCCCCTCGTGCGACAGCTTGATGCGCGTGCCCTCGGCCACCACCACGATGGAGAAGGAGCGCCCCGTGGAGTGCCGGTGCTTGATGTGCTCGGCGACTCGCACCAGGTCCGCGGGGACCTCGGGGACGAGGATCACGTCCGCGCCGCCGGCCATGCCCGCGTAGGTGGCGATCCACCCCACGTGCCGCCCCATCACCTCGCACACGATGACGCGCTTGTGGGACTCGGCGGTGGAGTGCAGCCGGTCGATGGCCTCGGTGGCGATTGCCACCGCGGTGTCGAAGCCGAAGGTGAAGTCCGTGCCATTGAGATCGTTGTCGATCGTCTTCGGCACGCCCACGATGCGCAGCCCCTCCTGGGACATGCGCGTGGCCGCGGAGAGCGTGCCCTCACCGCCGATGGCGATGACGGCGTGGATCTCATTGCGCTCCATGGCGCGCTTGACCTTCTCCAACCCGTTCTCGACCTTGAACGGGTTGACGCGAGAAGTGCCCAGGATGGTTCCTCCGCGGTGGAGGATGCCGGAGGTGGTTTCGCGCGTGAGGCGGAAGTGGTTGTCCTCGAGGAGACCCTTCCATCCATCACGCAGGCCCATCATCTCGAAACCATGGGCGGAGGCCCTACGGACGACGGCGCGGATAACCGCGTTGAGGCCGGGGCAATCGCCCCCGCCAGTGAGAACGGCGACTTTCATGAGGTTCCCTTCTAACCCACCTCGGGCGCGAGTCATGCGCGAAGTTGATGTAAACCGCTCGCCAGCAACGGTGGCGGTCGGCCGGAAGGTCCAGGTGGCCCTGGGGGCTGCGCGGGGCGGGCGGGCGGGGAGGGACTCCCAGGGTTGGACGTGCGGCTTTGTCGGAGAGGGGGCTTTGGCTATGCTGGGGCGGACCCCCCCCTGGTTACGGCCCCGCCTTGAACGTTCGCGTCTTCGCCTCCGAGATGGAAGCTGCCGCCGCCTGCGCCGCCTACGTGGCCGCGGCAGTGCGGGAGAAGCCGGCCCTGGTGCTCGGCTTGCCCATCGGTCGCACCCCGCTGAATGTGTACCGAGAGATGGTGGTGCAGCACCGGCGAGGAGAGCTGGACTTCTCGCGGGTGACCACCTTCAACCTGGACGAGTTCCTCGGCTTGCCACCAGACGACCCGGGCAGCTTCCGGGCGTACATGGAGCGACATCTCTTCCAGCACGTCAACCTGGCACGCGAGCGCATCCACTTCCTCGACGGGAGCGCGGACAGAGCGGAGCGGGAGTGTGCCCGCTACGACGCGCAGCTGGCCGGAGCCGGAGGGCTGGACGTGCTGCTGTTGGGCATCGGGCCCAACGGACAGGTGGGCTGCAACGAGCCGGGAGAGAGCCTCCAGGCGGTCAGCCACCGGGCCCGTCTCTCGCGAGAGTCCCGGCTGGCGATGGCCTCTCTCTTCGGAGACGACGTCTCGAAGGTTCCCCTGGCGGCGCTCACGCTGGGGATGGGGGCGATTCTTCAGGCGCGCCGCGTCATCCTGCTGGCCTTCGGCGTCAACAAGGCGGCGGCGGTGACGGCCATGGTGCGCGGCCCCCTCTCCACGCATTGCCCGGCCTCGTTCCTCCAACTCCACGGCAACGTGGAGGTGTGGGTGGACTTCGAGGCCGGACGCGGTCTGGACGGCTCGCGCTAGTCAGCCAGGCGGAGTCCTGACGCGGTGCGGCGTGGGCGGGAGCCCAGGGAGGGGTTCTCGTTCTCAATCCTCGGGATGTGATTCTCCCGAGGTCGTGCCGAGCTGCCTGGCACAGAGGGCCGTGAGCCAGTCCATGAAGACCCGCACGCGCGGCGGCACCTTGCGTTGATAGGGGTGCACCAATGAGAGCGGGAGGGGAGGAGGGCGCGCGTTCGGGAGTACCTCGCGCAACCGTCCCTCCGCCAGGTGCGCTGCGAGGCGGTAGGCCGGCACCTGGATGAGCCCGAAGTGGGCCAGGCACCCGGAGGAGTACGCCTCCGAGTCCATCACCGTCAGGATGCCGTTCATCGAGACCTTCTTCAGCTCGCCACGGACGACGAACTCCAGCGGATACGGCTTCCCAGTGGAGTGCTCCAGGTAGTTGACGGCCCAGTGCCGCTCCAGTGCTTCGAGAGAGCGGGGCTCGCCATGGCGAGTGAGGTAGCCCGCACTGGCGCAGGTGATTTGCAGCATGGGCGCGAGCCGCCGCACGATCAGGTGCGGCGTATCCACGTTGCCAGCGCGCAACGCGCAGTCCACACCCTCCTTCGCGAGGTCGACGGCGCGATCCCCGGTGCCGACCTCCACATCCACCTGCGGGTGGCGCTCGTGGAACTCCCGCAGGGCGGGGATGACGACGTGGGCCGCCATTCCCGCGACCATATGGACCCGGACCTTGCCTCGTAACTTGCCGCCGCCCTGACCCAGCTCCGCCTCGGCGTCCTGCACCTCGGTGAGGACGCGCGTGCAGCGCCGGTAGAAGAGCAGCCCCTCGGACGTCGGGTTCACCTCGCGTGTTGTGCGGTGCAGCAGCCGGACACCGAGCCGCGCCTCCAACTGCTGCACCGCGAGCGTGACGGTCGCACGCGGTAGCCGCAGGTCCGCCGCCGCCTTCGTGAAGCTCCCCAGCTCGACGATGCGTGTGAAGACCCGCATCGCGTCGAAGCGGTCCATGCTCCGGCCCTCCGGTCAGATGAAGGCCTATTGTTCACAGACGCTGGACAGAGAAGGCAATTTGTTGGGGCCGTTGCTCAAGAAGCCCCCGCGCCAGTGCCCCCACACTGGCGCGCCCGCGAGGGGCTCTGCCTCAGTGGCAGCGCTGGACGTCTTCGGTGACGAAGCCGTTTTGCGTGGTGATGCTGCGGTCGTAGCAGGTGCGGTCCCCGGTCAGCCGGTAGCGCTGGGTGGAGGTCCCCACCGCGTTGCGCTGCGGGCGCGGGACGCCCGAGTTATAGGCGGCCTCACCGGTGTAGAGGTCGCTGAGCTCCCGGTGCGACAGCGTGAGCAGGCCGTGGGTGGTGCGCTCATCCGCCTCATCGTGGAGGGTGATGGTCGTGGTGAGCCGGTTCTCCGGCGTCACGCTGATGAGCCCATCGAGCGTGTAGCGCTTGTCGGACCGGCTCACGGTCGGGAAGAGGCCTCGGCCGATCTCCGTGACGGTGCTGGTGTCGCTCCAGGTCGCGGTGATTCCATCCGGGTTCTCCTGCTCCCCCACCCAGCGGTGCATGCTCGAGTTGGACACCGACTGCTCGACGCTCGTCACCACCCACCCGCGCGAGGTGCGCAGGTAGCCGGAGACGCGCAGTTGATGGCCGCCCTGCGTGTCCACCTGGTTCCAGCCGTCCACCAGCGCGTACGTCGAGTCATTGGTCAGGGTCCCGAGCCGATGCTCGATGAGACCGCCGGTGACGCGAGAGACGCGCGAGTCGCGCCAGGCGAGCACCTGGGTCGGCAGCTCCCAACCCGGACGGCCCTCGGGGACTCCCAGCACGTTCACCTTGAGCTGGTGCGGCTTGCCGTCGGTCAGCAGGCCGACGAACGGGGTGAGGTCATAGCGGATGGGGCGGATGTCGAAGGCGCGCGGCGCGGGCAGCACGTACCAGAGGAACGGGTTGGCCCAGCCGCCCGTGTAGACATGCGGGAAGGGCATGGCGACACCGGCCACCTTGCCGTCCACCTCGATCTGCACCTCGCGGTACGGGCCCGTATCGGCGGGGCAGGAGTACGGCACGATGGTGGGGACGGTGAAGTACCAGAACTCCTCGCAGCCTCCGCCCGAGCCCGTCGCGTACACCTCGGCGATGAGCCGCTCGGTGTTCTGGGGCACCGTCACTTCGCCCAGCAGGGCGGTGCCTTCGCGGCGCGGGTTGGTCAGGGGGATTACGTCGTCCGCCGTGTCGGCCGGCTTGTACTTGCCCTGCGCGCGGTAGAAGGTCAGGTAGACCTGCACGTCCAGCACGCCGGTGTAGGTGTCGTTGACCACGTTGCCAATCAGCATCCAGACGGGCTGAGGCCGGGCCAGCAGCGGCGCGTAGGCGGTGACGTCCTTCTCCACCGACCAGGCGATGCCTTCACGGGAAGGCTCGGGCGTGGACGTCTTGAAGATGGTGACACCGCCGACCTCCAGGTGCCCGAGCCGGTCGTACTGAACGCCCTGGACCTTGCCTTCCATGCGCAGGACGACCTTGTTCCAGGGGCCCGGGCACTCCGCGGGTGGGGTGAAGGTGCCGGTGTAGGGAGTGAAGTCGTCGAACTTCTCGTCGACGATCTTGACGGTGCACGAGGCTGTTGGTGGCTTTTCCACCGCGGGGGCGGCGGTGCGGGGGTCATCCCAATCGGTGCCGAACTCGGGGGGCGGCTCGGCGGCCCATGCGGGGGTCACAGCGCCGAGCGCGAGGCTCGCCGCGGCGAAGACAGCAGAGAGACGGTTCACGTTCTTCTCCAGCTAGGGGGGGAGCTGGAGCCTAGGGTTCACCAGCGGTGTGGGCAATGACCTCCGGTGTCCATTCAACTCAAAGGGCAGAGAACCCGTTCAGCGCGTGCCGCAAGGCCTCCACGGTGGCTCTGTCGGTGCGCCGGGCGAGGGGGGACCCAAAGCCGAGTGCGGCCACGCGCGGATCCGTCGGCACGTGTGGCGCCGAACAGGATGCGTGCACCTCGCGTGCGCCGGTCTTCGCCAGGAGCTCCGACACCGTGTCGGGCCGTACGCCGCTGCCCGGCATGATGGAGATCCGACCCGCCGAGGCCCGTGTCACCGCGGCGATCGTCTCTGCCCCCGCGAGCGCCGTCGCGCTTCCTCCGGAAGTGAGAATTCGCGCGAACCCCAGCGACACGGCCGTCTCCAACGCCTCCAGTGGGTTGGGCACCAGGTCGAACGCCCTGTGCAGCGCCACCTCGAGTCCTGCTGCGTGTGCGATGAGCGTCGCGAGCGCGTCCTCGTCGAGCCGCCCGTCCGGCCGGCTCGCACCCAGCACCACACCGGCGAGCCCCACCTCGCGCGCCGTGTCGATGTCGGTGCGCATCACGTCCAGGGTCGCCGCGTCGTAGACGAAGTCACCCGCCCGGGGACGGATGATCGCCAGCACCGGGATGTCGAGTGCCGCGGCCCGCGCCATCAGTCCTCGCGACGGAGTGAGGCCGCCCATTTCGAGCCCGGCGCACAGCTCAATCCGGTCGGCGCCCCCTGCGGCCGCCGACACCAGACCGGCCACGTCGTCCACACACACTTCCAGGGTGATACGCCCCACACCATTCCTGCCTTCCTCTGGAGAAGCGCCGGATTACAGCAGGTCTTCGATACGAACGGGGAGATGGCGGATGCGACGCCCGGTCGCGTGATGGATGGCATTAACAATCGCGGGGGCCACACCGACCATCACCACCTCGCCCAGTCCCTTGACGCCCATGCTGTTGAGGACGGGATCCGGCTCGTCGATGAACTCCACATCGATCGACCCGATGTCCGCGTTCACCGGTATCACGTACTCCGCGATGTCGGCGTTCACGAATCCACCGTATCGGGGATCCACCTCACTCGCCTCGCGCAGCGCGGCGCCGATTCCCCAGACCACGCCACCGACGACCTGGCTGCGCGCTGTGCGGGGACTGACGACGCGGCCACAATCCAACACACTCACGACGCGCGGCACGCGGATCCGCCGGGTGCGCGGTTCGATCCGCACCTCGACGAAATGGGCGCAGTAGCTGAAGGAAACGAACTCGGGATAGACAGGGCCAGCCCCAGAGGGGAGTCCTTGCGAGAGGCGGTCGAAGATTGCCTCAGGCTGGCCGGGCGCACGGTGACGTGCTTCGACATCGAGGAACGGCCTGCCGGCATCACGCAGGATTTGCTGGGGTGTGCGGCCAGGCGGTCCATTCCCACCGAGCCGTTGCAGCTCTTGCGACAGGTCCATGGCCGCTTGGCGCGCGGCTGGTAGAGCCGTGGCGCTGCCCCATGAGCCCGCGGTGAGATGCTGGGGCACAGCGCCGGTATTTCCGACGGCGACGTTGACCGTCTCGGCCGGGACGCCGAGCTCCATGGCGACTGTGGTGGCGATGGCCGTGCGGATGCCCTGGCCCATCTCGTGCCCGCCGACGCTGACGAAGACCCCGCCCGTATCGGTCACCCGCAGCCGCGCGATGGCCGGCGCGGTCGCTGCCTTGTAGGCCCCGATCGCCACGCCCCAACCCACGAGCGTGCCATCGGCCAGGCGCATCGAGCCCGGCTCATGGGTTCGGTTCTCCCAACCGAACTTCTTGGCGCCCCGCTCCAGGCACGCCGCGACGTGCCGGGACGAAAAGGGCCGGCCGGTCAGCGGATCCACCGCTGCATCATTGGCGATGCGGAATGCGACCGGGTCACGCCCGAGCTTGGATGCCAGCTCATCCACGGCGGATTCGAAAGCACACACGGCAATGTGTTCGAAGGGGGCGCGTGCGTAGCCCGGTGTCTGGATGTCGTTGCGGACCAGCCGTTCGCGGCCTCGGAAGTTCGGGATGCCGTACAGGCGTGACGTCACATCCGCGTAGGACAACGGGAAGAGGTCATGGCGCGAGGTCTGATGGTCGATCTCATGCACAGCGGCCACCATGCGGCCCGACGCATCCGCTCCCAGTCGCACCGTATGGTGGCTGGCGGGGCGGAAGCTGGCGTTGTGGAAGATCTGCGCCCGGGGGACCACCAGCTTGACCGGTCGATCGAGCTGGCGCGCAGCCAGGGCGACAAGCGCGGTATGGGCCTGCAACGAGTTCTTCTGTCCGAAGCCCCCGCCCACCGTGGGCGAGAGCACCTCGACCTTGTCCGGCGTCAGACCGAACACCCTGGCCAGCCCGTGTCGGACCGCCTCGGCGTTCTGTGTCGGATCGCGGACCGTGAGGACTCCCTGGCGCCACTGCGCCACGGTGGCCAACAGCTCCATCGGGTTCTGGTGCTGGGGAGGTCCCTGGAACGTCGTGTCCACACGCACCGCAGCCGTCGTCAGCGCACCCTCCGCATCGCCCACGACGCGATCCGCGAAGGCGGGCTTCGGTAGCGGAGAATCCGCCTGCGCGAGGGTTTCCGCACCCGGCGCATCCAGCGTCACGCTGATGGCCTCTTGCTCGTACGTGGCGCGAACGAGCGCCGCGCCTTCGATCGCCGCCTCAGGCGTATCGGCCACCACCAGTGCGATCGGCTGACCGCGGTAGGCGATCTCCGCGCCCAGCATGGGCTGCAGACTCTGAAAGCCGTAGCCGCCGTTCATGAGGAACCCGGCTGACTGTAGGCCCGCTGTGTCGAGATGGGTCAGGACCAAGCGCACGCCAGGAACGGCGCGAGCCGCATTCGTATCGATGCTCACGACGCGACCGCGGCCAATCGTCGCCACCGCGAGCATCGCGTGGGCGAGCCCGGGGATGACGTGGTCGGCGGTATACCGAGTCGCGCCGCGGACCTTGTCGCGCGCGTCGACCCTGGGGATATCGGGATAGTTGCCGTTGGCACTCATGACTGTTCTGCCCTCTGCCGTGCGATCAACACCGCGTCCGTGACCGTGCGCGCCCCCAGCTCAAGCTTGAACGC
Organism: Archangium minus; assembly: GCF_044360475.1. Taxonomy (NCBI): domain Bacteria; kingdom Pseudomonadati; phylum Myxococcota; class Myxococcia; order Myxococcales; family Archangiaceae; genus Archangium; species Archangium minus. Next base: position 11,120,733 of record NZ_CP043494.1, on the reverse strand, counting down.
GTTGTGCTTGCCTGGGATGGCGGCTGCGAAGGCGGCTCGGCCGGCACGTTCCGCGACGTCCTCGGTCAGGGGCTGGCCGAGCAGGACGCTTTCGGCCTCGGGCGACCGCCAGGGTCGAGTCGCGACGCCGCCCAATGCGACCCGGGCCTCGGTGACCACGCCGGAGTCGAGCCGAAGGGCGACGGCCGCAGACGAGAGCGCGAACGCATAGGATTCGCGGTCGCGTATCTTATGGTAGGTCGACGCACGACCCGCTTGGGTCGCCGGCACGCGAATGCGAACGAGCAGCTCGTCGGGGGCGAGTACCGTTTCGACGTCGGGCGTGGAGCCCGGCTCCCGATGCAGCTCCTTCAGTGGGATGGAGCGCTCGCCTCGTGGGCTCAGCGTGTCCACCACGGCGTCGAACGCCACCAGTGCAACGCCCCAGTCTCCTGGGTACACCGCGCGACAGGCCTCGCTTACGCCGAGTACCGCATGGCCGCGATCCAGGCCCTCGTGCGCCGCGCAGCCGCTGCCAGGCTCGCGCTTGTTACAGGGAAACGTTTCCCCTCCGCGGAAATACGCGCAGCGAGTCCGCTGCAACAGGTTGGGGCCTACCCGTGCCATGTTGCGCAACTGCTGTGAGGCGGCCTTGGACAACGATTCCGCCAGCGCGGGGTAGTCCTTCAGCAGCCGGCGATCGGCGGCCACGTCACTCATTCGAGCCAGCGCCCCGAAGACCAGCTCGTGCTGCCCGGACGTATCGAATCCCGCGAGCGCGTCGAGGTGGGTGATGTCGATGATCTTGCTGGGAGCTTCGACGCCCAGCTTCATGAGATCGTAGAGCGTGGTCCCTCCCGCCATGAACCGGGTTCCGGGACCGCTCTCGGCCATGGCTCTGATGGCTTCGGCTGGTGTCGAGGGCCGCACGTACGTGAAGCGTTGCATGGCTCAGGTGCCTCCCATCTTCGGGGCCGCTTGCTGAATTGCGGCGAGGATTCCCGCGTAGGCACCACACCGGCACAAGTTGCCGCTCATGTACTCTCGGATCTGCTCTGGAGAGGTGGCATGGCCCTCGCGCACACAGGCCACCGCCGCCATGATCTGCCCGGGCGTGCAATAGCCGCACTGCAGGGCATCCTGGTCGATGAAGGCCTGCTGCATGGGATGAAGGGGTCCGTCCTTGGGCGACAGCCCTTCGATCGTCGTGATCTCCCGGCCGTCGGCCTGGACGGCGACGGTGAGGCAGGACGCGACACGACGTCCATCGATGTGCACGGTGCAGGCGCCGCACTGCCCGTGGTCGCAGCCTTTCTTGGCGCCGGTCAGGTGCAGCTGCTCGCGGAGTACATCCAGCAGCGACGAGCGCGGGTCCAACTCGAGCTCGCTCCTCGTGCCATTGACGAAGAGTCGGGTGGTGGGCTTCGCGGAGTTCCCCGCCTTGTCGGGGGCGGAGCAGGCGGCGCCGAGCGTCGATACGCCGGTGGCCGCGACCGTCGCCACCGCGAGGGTGCCCACGTTGAACTGGCGTCGGGTGAGTGTGGAGGCAGTCTCCGGTTCAGCGTCGATGCCTGGCGCGTCGGGTGTCTTGTGTTTCATGGGGTGCCTCTCCTTCGGATGGGCCTGGGCCGCACCACGCGGGCACACCATGAATAGAGAGTCGCAGCCGTTCGGAGAAGACGAGCAGACGGTCTTCTCTGTTCAGCTTTCATGAACAGTCGCCTGACGCTCGACGAAGCGCCGCGGTGACTTGCTCAGCCCGAGGTGGGCGGGTCAACGGGCGGAGGGCGCGGAGGAGCGCTCACCGGTCGGGCCTGGCGCTTCGCGGCGGGCGCGGGCCGCGACGGACGCGGGGGAGGGCGGGGCCGGAGGCGCTCGTATTGGGTGAGCACCTTCTCCACGTAGAACTCCGTCTCCCCGTTGCGTGGGACGCGGCCGTTCACATTGCCAGGCCCGGCGTTGTAGGCGGCCACCGCGAGCTTCACGTTGCCCCGGTAGCGCACGAGCTGCTCGGCGAGGTAGCGCGCGCTGCCATCGATGGCGGGCGCCGGGTCGAAGGGGTCCTCCACCCGGAGAAGGCTGGCCGTCGAGGGCATGAGCTGGCCAGGGCCCATGGCGCCCGCGGGGGAGATGCGATGCGGCTGGGTGTTGGATTCCACCTCCACGAGCGCCTGCAACAGGCCGGGAGGCAGGCGGTGGCGGCGTTCGGTGTCCCGGATGAGGGATGAGAGCTCCGGGTGTCCTTCGAGCAGGCACGTGGGCCGGTGGCGCGCGTAGGCCGCCAGGGCATGGGCCTTCTCGTCCAGGAAGGACAAGGAGAGGGGGAAGACGGTGGTGTCGCCGAAGAAGGCCACCGACATGTTGAGCAGCACGAGGGGCACCAGGGCGAACAGCCCCACCCTCACCACCCAAGGAAGCCCGCTCGCCCGTTTCCGCCGCACGATCTCCTTCCTTACGGGCGGCCGGGCTTCCCGTCCAACTTCCGGCGCGCCGGCGGGGGGCCGGAGTGGGGGAGTCGCAGTCCATCCAGGATGAGGGTGGTGAGGGCGTTGGGGAGCTCCAGGGGGTTGCCAATGTCCTCCTCCTCGCTGAGGACGGCGAGCAGCAGGCGCTCCACGGCGCCCACCACCGCCAGCCCGCTGACGGCGGGACGGATGGGGCGCAGCAGCCCATGCGTGTGGGCCTTCCGGGTGATGTCCACTGCGTGACGGGAGATGAGGCGCGCTACCTCGACGAGCTTCACCCGGGCGCCTACCGCGGGGCCTCGGCACTCCTGGAGGTAGAGCCGCACCACACCAGGGTGCTGGACGATGGCTCCGGCGATGATGGCGGCCACCGCGCGGTAGGCCTCGAACATGGCCTCCACGTCACGCGCGGCCTCCAGGGCCTCGCCACAGGCCACCAGCCCCTGGAGCAACTCACGGCGCACCGGCTCGAGCAGGAAGTCCACCAGCGCCGCTTTGTCCTCGAAGTAACGGTAGAAGGTGCCCTTGGCCACGCCGGCCGCCTGGGTGATGTCGTCGATGGTGACGCCGTCCAGCCCTCGCTCCAGGAAGAGCTCGAGCGCCGCGTCGGCGAGTGCGTTCACCCGCTCGCGGCGATTGGTGTCCCGCACACCGCCCTGGGGCCCCGGCCGACGGGGCGTGGGAGCGGGCGGGCTCTCCACCGCCTGACGTGAAGGGGGCGGCTTTCGGGTGGCCATGAACTCTCTCACCTCACAAATGATGACCAGATGGTCATTCTTTCAGTGACCATCCGGTCATCATTTCATGCGGGGCATCTGGAGGCAGTGGGTGTTCCGAGAGGAGCAGGGGAGATGATGGGTATTCCACTGGGCCTGGCCTATTCCAACTTCGGGGAGTGGTGGCTGCACCGGTACGTGCTGCACGGGTTGGGCAAGCGACACGAGAGCTTCTGGAGCTTCCACTGGCACGAGCACCACCAGCGCTCGCGCCGCAACGAGATGGTGGACGAGCAGTACCGGGGGCCCCTGTGGAAGTGGGCGCCGCAGAGCAAGGAGGTGTTGGGGCTGGCGGCCATCGTGGTGGGGCACATGCCGCTGTGGAAGTGGGCACCGTGGTTCGTGGCCACGGTATGGGCCTCGACGGTGCTGTACTACGTGGTGCACCGGCGGGCGCACCTGGACCCAGAGTGGGCGCGCAAGCGTCTGCCGTGGCACTACGACCACCACATGGGGAAGGACCAGAACGCGAACTGGTGCGTGACGTTCCCGCTCTTCGATTACGTGCTGGGCACGCGCCGCAAGTACCTGGGAACGCCCGCCCTGGCCGAGGCGCGAGTCTCCGCCGCCTGAGACGCCCTCTCCCCTTGGGAGGAGAGGGTCAAGAGGCTGCTTGGGTTGCTACGGATTCTGCGGTGGCGCGCTCATTGCGGCTGCGGCACGGCGCTTCATCTCCTTGGGCGAGATGTCCTCCTTGTGTGTCGCGAGCTGCCACTGGTGTCCGAACGGGTCGGTGACCTTCCCGTAGCGGTCTCCCCAGAACATGTCGGCGACGGGCATCGCCACCTTCGCCCCCGCGGCAACGGCCTGGTTGAACAGTGCATCGACGTCGCGCGTGTAGATCATCAAGCTCGACGCGCTGCCACCGATGGACTGGGGTGAGGAGGCGCCCATGTCGGGGTACTCGTCCCCGATCATCACGATCGAATCGCCGATCTTGATCTCCGAGTGCAGCATCTTCCCGTCCGGCCCCTCCATCCGGTACAGCTCCTTCGCGCCGAACGCCTTCTTGTAGAACTCGATCGCCTGCGCCGCGCCACGGACGATGAGGCTCGGCGTCACGATGTGGTAGCCCTTGGGGATCGGCTGCACCTTCTTGCGGGCCTTGGTGGGGGCCTTCGCGACGGCTTTCTTCGCTACCTTCTTGGCCACCGTCTTCACCTTCCGGGTCGCTTCCCGAGCCCGTCCCGCTGCCTGCGTGAGCTTCTTCATCGCCATGGTTCACCTCTCCGTGAATGCACGTCGAACGCCCCAACACTCTACGTGCATCGTGGCACACGGCTGCAGCGGTTGATGCATCCGGAGGGCTCACCCACGCGGCTGGATTTCAGTCTCCGACATCTGGAGGAGCACCTTCAGCCCCGGGCAGGGTGAAGTGGAACGTCGTCCCCTGGCCCAGGGTGCTCTCGACCGCGAGCCTGCCTCCGTGCGCTTCGACGAGTCCCTTGACGATGGAGAGTCCCAGTCCCACTCCCGCGCTGCGAGCATGCCTCGCCTGCCAGAAGCGGTCGAAGATGTGGGGGAGGCTCGCGGGCTCAATCCCCCGTCCGGTATCCGAGACGGAGAAGCGGACGTGGTCCTCGCCCGCCTCCGCCCGAATGCGGATGGAGCCCCCTGCGGGCGTGAACTTGAGGGCGTTGCCCACGAGGTTCTGGAAGATGCGCAGCACTCGTGCCGGGTCGGCGTGCACGGGGGGCAGGCTGGGTCCGAGCTCCATCTCGAGGTGGATGGCTCTGGCCTCGGCCAGTGGCTCATTCGCGCTCCGTACCCGCGAGAGCACGTGCGCCACATCCAGGACCTCGAGGCTCAACGAGGGCTGGTGCCCCGCTGCCAGCCGAGCCGCCGCGAGCAGATCCTCGATGAGGTGCTCCATGTCGCCCACTGCCTGACGGATCCTCCGCAGGTTCGCCCGGGTCTTCTCTCCCGTCTCGCCTGGGGGCAGCAGGTGCCGCTCGGTGGAGCCGCAGAGGAGCTTGATGACGTGGAGGGGGTTGAGCAAGTCATGGGAGACGATGCTGAGCGTCTCGTCTCGCGTGGCGATGGCCTCCTGCGCGGTGCGATACAGGCGCGCGTTCTCGAAGGCGAGGGCCGTCCGGCGTGCGAGCTCCCGCGCCAGGGTGGCGTCCTCCGTGTCGTAGCTCCTGCCCGACGCGGTCCGCACCAGCACGAGCACCCCCTGCGTCCGCTCGTATGCCCGCAGCGGAACGGCCAGGAGTCGCTCCTCCTCCAGGAGTACCGTCTCGCCCGTGTTCCGCACCTGCTCCACCGCGACCGCGACAGGGCTGGCAGAGGCGGGGGGATGCCCGAGTGCCTCACGCAGGGACTCCTCTAGCTCCTGTCCACTCGCCGCCACCGCCCGCACGTGATCTCCGGTGGCGCGGTCCGCGATCAGGGCACACCCGTCCGCGAGCCCCGGCACCGAGAGCCGGGCGACAGTCTGGAGGATGTCCCTGTCCTCGAGCGAGCGCACCAGGGTTGCGCTCACCTCGGAGAGGAAACGCGTCCGCTCCTCGGCTCGCCGCTGTTGGGTGATGTCGCGGAAGTAGATGGAGACGCCTTCCGGGGAGGGGTACGCCGTCACCCGCATCCACCGGCCCCACATGATGGAGGGGAGCTCGGCCTCGCATGGCACCTGCGTGTCCGCCGCCCTTTGGAGGAGCTCTTGGAGGGGAGAGCCCTGCAGCGTAGGAAAGACGGTCCAGACGCACTGGCCGAGCAGCTCTTCCCGCGTCCGGTTGACCCAGGCCTCCGTGTACCGGTTCACGTAGGTGTAGCGCCACTGCCGGTCGTACGCGACGAAGCCATCGGTGACGCGCTCGAGCACCTCGTGGAGCCGCGCTCGGGCCGCCTCCGCCGCTTCGTGCGCGGCCTTCTCCCGGGCCAGCCGCTGGGTGGTCTCCTCGGCCATCCTCCTCGCGGTGGTGTTCTCGTGGGCCACCAACACCCGTCCGGGGCCTGGCCCCGCGAAACGGGTGATGCGCATCAGGAACCACTGCCGCTCGGTGGTGCTGTGGCTGGGGTACTCGAGCTCGAAGAGCTCCCTTCGCCCAGAAATCACGTCGCGGAGGCCTCGCTCGGCGGCACGGGCGTCTTCTTCCCCCATGTGGGTGGCCGCTTCGGTGATGGCCAGGTAGTTGGCCCCCACGTCGTGAAGGCCCGCGGTGGAGGGATTGCCGCTGACCGCGAAGCGTTGCCACGCCGCGTTGACGGCGATGAGGGTGCCGGACCCATCGAGTACGGCGAGGGGCGTCGACAGCACGTCCACCACGGAGCGGAGGAGTTGTTCCGACTCGCGCGACAGTCGCTCGGTGTACTTACGGTCGTGGAGAGCCCGGATGCAGACGAAGAGCGCATCCTTCGAGGGCGAGGCATGGACCTCGAACCAGGTGTCGAGCAAGCAATGGTAGGCCTCGAAGGCGACAGAGACCTGCTCGGCGAAGGCCCGGTGGTACTGGCGATGGAATTCACTGCTGGCCGCCTCGGGGAACTCCTCCCAGACATTGCGGCCGAGCAGCTCCTCGGACGGGCGCCGCAGCAGCCGTGCCGCCTGCTCGTTGAGGTAGGTGAAGCGCCAGTCGCGATCGAGCACGTAGAGCGCGTTCGTGACTCGCTCCCCCTTGTGTGGCCCCTCCTCACGGGTCGACACTTCCCGGAGGGCCTGCGGGCGCACGTCCGACGAGGCGAGCGATAGGACCGGCGACCTCCATGTCTTCAGATACGGCGCCATCGGAACTCCCCCCGGCAGGACAGCGAAGCGAATCTACTACACGCTTTCCCGGGAAGTCCTGTAGCCGACAGGTCGAATCCCGGTCAATGGCGCTGGGGTCTCGTCTGTGTGTAGAGGCGGCGGAGCGTTTCCACACCCGGGGTCAACTCGCGTCGGGACATGGCGTGGACTGCCTCCAGCAGGCGCTCGTTGACAGGCACTGGGAGGTTGTGGGTCTTCCCGCGCCGGACCACCTCACCATTGAGGAAGTCCACAGGCGGCTCGCGTCCCCGCTCGATGGCCGCCAGCATGGACGAGCGGAGCCGTCGATACCTCGCGCCAATGGCGAGGAGCATCGCGTGCTTGATGACGAGCGAGGGGGTGCCATGTGCGCGTTGCTCCGACTCGCCCAGTGTGAGCCACGCGAGGTCCACCGTGGAGGCCACCTTCTCCAGCTTCACGCCCTCGGTGCGGGCTACCTGGAATACTTCAGTGAAAACCTCCATCGCGAGCCGCCGGACGAAGCTGTGCCGCAGGAGCGGCCCGACCCGGCTGCCGCCCACGGTGCCCAATGTGGAGATGGCACAGTTGATGGCCAGCTTGCTCCAGCGAGCGCCGCGCAGGTTGTCGGTGAAGGTCACCGGGCATACCGCGCGCAGGACCTGGGCCAGCAGGGGCAGCCGCGGGTCCGGCGCACCGGAGAGCACGCCGAGCACGATGCCACCCGAGGAGGTCCGCTCGTAGATGCCGGTCTCTGGAGATGACGCGCCCCAGGCCACGATGGCGCCGATCACCCGGGCCTCGCCGACGATGCGGGCCACCAGCTCCTCACAGAGTCCGTTCTGGAGCACCACCATCGCCCCATGCGGCGCGAGCAGGTGGGCCGTGTCTCGGGCCGCCGCTTCCACTCCGTTCGGTGGAGTGGCGAGCAGGATGAAGTCATAGACGCCCTCCCGAGGTGGCTGGACGAAGACCTCCAGGTCGCCGCGGATGGTGCGCTCGCCCTTCTCGTCGCGCAGTACCGGGCCGCGCGTCCGGAGCACGTGGGCGATCTCCTCGCGGCGCGCCACTGCGGCGACGCGTTGCCCACCCTCCAGGAGGCGGGACAGGAGCACGCCACCGATTCCACCACAGCCGACGACGAGGACTCGTGGAGCTGTCTGTGCAGGGTCCATTGCCCCGTTGCCTACCACGAGCCGCGCCCGGACACGCGGGTGCTTACAGCGATGCGCTCTAAAGCTCGGCTTCGACATCCTCCGCGAGCTCTCGCTCGACCCGCTCGGTCAGCCACGCCATGAAGTCGGAAGCCACCAGGGAGGGGTTCTGCTGCTTTCCGGCTGTATGGTCCCAGAACACGACAGGTGGCTCGCCCTCTACCCTCGAATCCAGGCAGTAGAGGTTGCCCCCTCCGTCGTTCATGAACGGGATGAGGTGCCCAGGGAGCGCGGGACTCATTTCCTCCCGCTCACTCAGCGTCATTGCAGTCAGGTTCAAGTAGGGCGGCACATCCGCACCTAGACCGAAGAGCTCGATAGAGCCAACTCCGCCCCATCCAAAGCGCTGCAAGAAGAGTCGATAGCCACCGGCCAGATTTACGCCAAGTCGAACGCTGGCGGTGTTGATCTCTGCCTCGCTCGCACCCTGGCCGAGACTCCTTGAGGGCGTCCTCTCCAACATCTCCGCGAGTTCATCGAAGGTCATGGCTCCGCCAGCTACAGCGCGCACGGCTATTTCGGCTGGGCCTACCAAGGACACCTGCAGGAGCGGCACGCGCTCGCTGCGGTGTAGCCGCGCAGTGGCACGGCTGGGCGGTGGAGTCACCGTGGTGCAGGCGGTGAGCAGTGCGGCGACACTCAACAGCAGCATCGCCCCATTCCGCATCGATTCAGCGGCCATGGCACACCCCCATGCTCAAGGAGGAGAAGGCCATTGAGCGTGGCCTTCCGCTCATGCGGCCACCTGCGTGAGTGTTACAAGGCTCAACGTCCGCCGCGCTTGCGCGCTGGAGCCGCCTTGCGAGCCGGGCGCTTCGCCGTGCTCTTTCCGGTCGGTCGGTTCGCCGTGGTACGCGCCCCCTTCCTGGCTGCGGCCTTGCTCGAGGCTCCCTTCTTGCTGAGCTGACGAGGTGCTGTCTTACGCCGGGGCGCGGGCGTCGCCTCGGCTTGGGGTGAGGCCAGGAGCGTCTCCAGCGCCTTCAGCGCGTCCACGGTGGTGAAGATGCCCTCCACACGGCCCTTGTTGGCGATGACGGCCGAGCCGTACTTGTGCATGGCCATGGTGCGAGCCACCTCGAGCAGCGTGGTCCCCGGAGGCACCGTATAGGCCTCTTGAGACATGGCTTCCTCGACGGCGACCTCCTTGGGGTCCACGCCCTTGAGGGTCTCGATCAGGTGCAGGTCCCTCATCGACACCACGCCCACCAGCTTTCCTCCCTCCAGCACGGGCAGGTGACGGATGGCGTGCTCGTTCATGAGCCTGTGCGCTTCGCTCAGGGGACTCTGCGTACCGATGGTGTGCACCGTGCGGGTCATGAAGTCATCGACGACTTGGGTCATGGCGGTCCTCGCGTATTGGCGGACTCAAGCTAGCAAGGCTCCGGCCAGTCCAGAGGTGCGAGTCACTCCACCTCAGGCCCATCTGTTCGGCGCGCAGCGTCTGCGTCGGGTTCACGGAAGCGTGCTGCCCGGCACGTTTCGTGACATGACCTTCGCGGTCATCTAGAGTGAGGCGACCGCAGAAGACACCCGAGAGGAGACCAGGACATGCAGTCAGTCACCGCGCTGCCCGGCTTCGAGCGCTTGTTGGAGGTGTGTCGGAGCCGAGCGCATCCGATGAAGCTGGAGCCCCCGTCCGGGCGCCCGGTGGAGTCGTTCGTGGCGGGACAGGTGATGGACCCCCAACTGGCGGCTGTGCATTCGCGCGCGGGGTACCTCTGGGTGAGGGATGAGCTCTATGTGTTCCCGGAGAAGCACGAGCGGCGGCCCGACCTGCACCGGGTGAACGAGAGCTGGAGCCGGGAGTGGGCGGCACCATTCGGCGCGCTGCGCGTGTTTGCGAAGGATGACCGGCTGGCCTACTGCTACGCCACAGTGCCGGCGCTGGTGGACGAGCGGGGTCTGCAGCCGGTGGTGTGGGTCGACGTCTACGAGCTGCTGTACGCCGTCCCTGTGGCCTCGAGCGTCGACCAGTTCTTCGACACCTACGCGCGTTACCTGGAGTCCGCTCTGGCGTCTACCGGGGATGGGGGAGAGGGACTGCCCCTGCGAGCCTTCCCCTGGAGTGCCACCGAGGCCATTGCTCGGGACCGGGAGCTGGTGAAGCGGATCCGCGCCGGGCACTTCGACTTCCTGCTGACGGCGAACGCCCGGGCGCGCGAGTGGGTGGAGATGTTGGGGGCTCGCGGCTGGAAACCATGAGTACTTGCGGACAATTCAAGAGTCCGCTGAGTGATTCGACAGGCTTGCTCCACTGGAATGGTGCGCTCACCCGCGGTCGAGCGGAGCAGCCACATGGGGCGAGGTCTGGTCTGGAGAACGTTTCTGGGCTTGTTGGCCGCTGCCCTGCTGGTGGAGGGATGCGCGAGCCCTCGATTGGTGGGAACAGGAGGCAGCGGATGGGGCGTGGACGGAGTTCAATGGGGAGCCGAAGGTGATGTGCGGGAGGCAGCACGGCGCGCAGAGGTCGAGACGGCACTGGGACACTTATGGAGTGTGGCCAGTGAAGAGAGGGCGGTGGGGGCGCACTTGGCCTTTACCTACTGGGTGCAGAATGGCGCGTTGACGCTGCTGGAGTATCGACGGGAGGTGGGCAGGCTCCAAGGGGCTGGAGCTCCGGTGGACGCAAAGTCCTTTGCTCGGCAACTGCGGCCGATTTTCACCGGGTACATGCGCGAGCGTACTGGTCAGGTCTTGCTGACACTGCGGCGAGAACGTGTCAGTTGGTCGGTGGATTATGACGCCACTGTCCAGGCTGTGCGGCCACCTGAGGCCAAGACGCAACCTGTCGACCGTCAAGGCATTCCATACGACACCCTGGTCGAAGTGTTGGAGTTGGCCTCCAAGATGCCTCGCCTTTTGACGGTGCCTTCTGGTGGAACCGCTTCACTCGGATTGGAGGTGACCCTGGAGGATGATCGAATCACCGGATGGGCGTACCGCGGGTATCGAGTCATAGAGAGTGGCGGCAAGCCCCGTGCTCTCGCTGAGAGTGCCGCAGCGCAATTCGCTCGAGTACTACAGCCCTTCACGCATGGCGTGGGGCGTCGCACGGTATGGCTGGAGGTGCGGGGCGAACATCGAGAAGGCGAGCCCTTCGCACATGGCCTGGTGACGGCGGCACGCGCCCTTCATTCCGTTTCGGTGCCCAACTTGGAGCCAGGCTTCGCCGCCGAGTACCTGGCGCTGCATGAGGACATCCTGCGCCGCTGGCGCGAGGGTGTTCGTGATAGTGCGGAGTTGCTGGCTCGGTACTCCCTGGAGGAATTGGCCTTTTGGTACGTGGGCGGCATCCTCACGCGAGGGGTGGGCCTGCTCTTCGAGGCCGTTGCGCCCACGGCCATGCGCGTGTTGACACGTGGTGGCGTGGAGTCGGCGGGCTGGCTCCGAACGACGCTCTTTCGGATTCCCAAGGCCGAGCGGAAGGTCTTCGAGCGTCTCTGGACGAAGGTTCAGCTGGAGGGCGCTGAGGCGCTCTCTCGACTCGAGAAGAATGAGCTGGTCGCGCTGATGAATCGCCTCGAACGGCTCGTCCGGTCTCCATTGAGCAAGGACGAGAAGGAAGTATTGAGAGCGGCTGCTCGCCGGTACTACAAGAAGCTCCACTCCGTGCGCTCTGAAGCCATGGAGCTCAAGGGCCCGTTCGAGGTTCACCATCGCCGGCCGTTGGAATACGCCCACCTTTTTCCTGAGAGAGACATCAACGCCTCGGAAAACCTCCGGGGCGTGGGGGAGGAGGTTCATCAATCCATCAACAGCCTCTGGAATGAGTTTCGGAGCAAGCGGACTCATGCCCGCGCAGACGAGGTAGACAGGGTGGCGGCCATCGTCGATGCGCATTTCGGTCGCTGGTACGATGTTCCTCATGCCGTAGGTGATTCAGCGTCCGCTCTCGGCGAGGCCGTCAAAGCCGCCCGACGAGAATTGGCCGAGTTCCTCGCGGGCAGTTGAAAGGAATCGTGATGATGTCCCCCGAAGTCTCGCTTCCTGGAGTAGACAGATTGTTGGAGGTGTGCAGGAGGTTGGCACTCCCCATGAGGCGGGAGCTCATCAGCAACTCGCCTGTGCTCACCGCGGGAGAGCTCGTGGCAGGTTTGCCTGTCGACCCATTGCTCGCGGCGGTTCATTCGCGTGTGGGCTCCATTCGATTCGAGGAGGGGCTCGTCCTTCTGCGTGCGGATGGCGCGCGACAGTCCGAGTTCGCCCGAGTGAACGAGCGATGGCGGAGCGACAGGGCTGAGCCTCTTCGCTCCCTTGTCGTTTTCGGCAAGGAGGACATGCTGGCCTACTACTACGCCACGGTTCCTCAATGGGTGGATGCACAAGGGCATCAGCCGGTCGTGAAGCTTGATGTGCACGAAGAGCCCTATGCTGTGCCGCTCGCCTCGAACGTTGACCGCTTCTTCGATACCTACTCGCACTACCTTGAGGCGCTGGTGGCAGAGCCCGATTACGACGAGCTCGGACCCGCTGCCCTTACGTTTCCCTGGAAGGTGCCTGAGATCGTCGCTCGGGACCGGTCACTGGTGGAGTTGCTTCGCGACGGCCGCTTCGATTTCCTGATGCCCAAGGATGAAGAGACTCGGGCGTGGACGGCTCAGGTCCTGGACGCCTCCGTCAGAAGATGAAGCGGAAGTAGTGCACCTCGGCCCGGAGCGCCGCGCAGGCCTGGAGGTCTGCTGTCCATGCCTGGGGAGGCAGCGTGCCCTGTGCCTCGAACACCAGCTCCAGCCGGTTATCGCGCGCCAGTTGCGCCACGCTCACCGCCTCCACCCCACGCAGGGTGATGCGCGTGGGCGAGAACGCATCCGTGGGCTGTCGGTACTCGAGCAGCGTTCGGATGATCTCCGTCGAGCCTGGCCGCCTCAATGACACCTTCGCGGATTCGATTCCGCTCAGGTCCACGTCGCCGCCCGTGACGTCCAGCGCGAACAGCCGCAGCCGGAACTCCGTCTCGAGCCGCCCCTCGGGCAGGTCCGCGCCAATCTCCCCCAGGGGGAACTCGAAGGTATGCACGAGCGTCCCCGTGCCTGGTGCGGCGGCGGGGATGGGGATGCTTCGCTCGGTCTTGCAGATCTCCTCGGTCTCGGCGTTCACCACGAAGAAGGTGTCGGCGATCTTCCGGCAGCCGGAGGTGAGCAGCGTGGCGGCGGTCAGCAGCAGGACGCGGGGAAGGGCGGACATGGAGGGACCCCGTCAGTTGAAATAGAGGATGAAGCCCAGCTTCGCCACCGGGCTGGAGAGACCGAGCGTAAGCGGCCGGGCGGTAATGTCCGGATTGTTCTCCGCCTCGCGGATGAAGGCCTTCACGTCACTGCCTCCGATGAACCAGTAGCTGATGCCCAAGCTGCCGAAGACCGTCACATAGCGCCAGGGAGAGAACTCCAGGCCCAGGCTGGCACTGAGCTGGTCGTACCCCACCTGGCGGATGCCCGAGGTCGCCGTGGTGGGCTCGCCGTGCAGCTGCGTCAGCAGCTTGTTGTAGTCCGCGTTGAAGTAATGGCCGTACTCCAGCTCCAGCAAGGGCGAGACAAAGAGGTTGAGCGGGATGAGGCTCAGTCCTCCACGCACCCCGAGGCCCAGGCTGTTCCTCGCGACGCCCACGTGCGCCCGCAGCCAGCGCCGTGGATGGATGAGCGCCGAGGCTCCCACGCCGTCAGGCGATCCCGCGACCAGCCTCACTCCGAACCGGGTGTTCCACGGGGGGGCCGCATCCGGATCGACTGGGGCCGGGGTGGACACGGTGCCCTCCGCTTCCTCCGCCGTCGCGTCCGGGTCCTCTTGTCCTCCCTGAGCCATGGCCCCAGGTGAGAGCGCCAGTGCCAGCAGGCAGGTGAGCGCACGGGCGCATCGCATGCCCCTTCCAACTTCGACTGCTGTGCTCATGTCTCCGTCCCCTCCGGGGTCACCCTGGCTCGGTGGGACATCATTCGCGAGCTCGCGCTGGGAGAGAAGCCGCGAGGACCGGGTCCACCTCCCGGCAGGGCAGACAGGCGGACGGGCAGGGCTCCTCGGGTGGGACAGGCACGCCTGTTCATGGGAGGGCTCGACCGATCGGTGGGGTCTGCTACGGTGCGTCGTCATCCGGGTGCATCTGGCCCCTGGAGCCGCTCGATGCTCAAGAAGATCCTGATCGCCTCCGCGACCTTGATGGCGCTCGTGCTCGCCATTGGACTCGCGCTGCCGTCGAAGTACCGCGTCGAGCGCTCGACGGTCCTCCCGGCCTCGTCCGAGGCGGTCTACGTCCACGTGGCCAGCCTGAAGCGGTGGGAAGAATGGGTGCCGTGGAACGCGAAGCGGTTCCCGGGCAACCAGTGGGTGGTTGGAGGGCCCGAGCTGGGTGTTGGCGCCGTGCGCAGCTGGAGCGGCGAGGACGTGGGCAATGGCACCCTCTCGTTGACCGAGGCGGACCCGAAGACGGGCGTGGTCTATGAGATGTCGGTGGAGCACGGTGAGTACCTCGCGCACGGTCGCATCTCCTTCTCGCCCGAGGACGCGGGGACCCGGGTGACGTGGGTGGACGAGGGCGAGATCGGCGGCAACCCGTTCGCGCACTACCTGGTCCCCCTCATCGAGTCGAGGCTTGGCGGTCACATCGAGGAGGCACTGGCCAACCTCCAGAAGCAGGTGGAGGCCCATCCCCTCCCGGCCCAGCCGGAGCCCGAGCCCGAGCCGGAGCCCACTCCCGTGGTACAGGCACCGGAGCCGTCGCCGCCTCCTGTTTTCGAGCCTCCCGCTCCTGTCTCGGGTGCGGAGACCCCGCAGGGAGTGACTCCTCCGGTGGAGGGGACGGGGGGTGTTGTTTCTCCTCCGCTCGTCGAGGGCTCGCAGAGCCCCGCTCCGACCGAGGTGGCTCCCACGGCGCCGGTGACGACTCCACCCGTGGCAGAGCCGGCTCCGGCTTCGCCGGGCGTGGCGACTCCCTCGGGAGAGCCGGCTCCCGCGCAGCCCGTGCCCGCGACCGAGCCAGTTCCGGCGCCCGCTTCAGCGCAGAGCCCATCACCGACTTCGGCCCCTGCGGGAGCGTCCTCGAGTCCCACTCCTCCGTAGCGAGCCCAAGCGGGCCGTGACCCCCATGCCCGAGCGTGAGCGCACACATGTTTCTTCGGGCACCTGGGCACAAGAACCCTCTCCAGAGGATGTTCGCCTTCAGCTCGAGGGGCGTGTCGAAACAGTAGAGGTCGCGCGCGCCCGTTATGCCGCGCTGGAGTCGCTCCTGTCGGGGCGATGGTGGAAGCGCCGTCTGCGCAAGCAGCCCGAGGCCATCCAAGCGGTGCTGCGTCACGAGTCCGAGCTCGACGAGGCCCTGAGCCGAATCCAGCGCCGGGCTCAGGCGGACCACTGGCCGGAGACGCTGCCTGTGCTCACCGCCGTCCGAGAGGTGCTTGGGCTTCGCGGTCGGCTGGAGGTGCTCGTCCGCAAGCGGCTCGGTGGTGGGTTGTCTCGAAACTCCGGCGCACCGGGGTTGACGGAGGGCCTTGCTCAGCTCGAGGCGTTCGTTCTCCAGCCCGTCCCACTGGAGCTAGCCTCGGGCGAGGTGCGCCTGCTCGAGGGCCGCTTGAGGGAGGTGGGGCTCTCGCGCCGAATTCATGTCGTGACAGCCCTGGCCGTTATCACCAACGGTCTTGTGGGGGGCGACCCTAGTCCGAAAGCGCTCGTGGTGCCGCTCATCGCGTACCTTGTCTACGGGTGGTTGCACCGGGGTCGGTATTGGCTCACCAGTGAGCGGCTCGTGTGGATGCCCAAGGACGGCGAGCCGGTGCAGATCCCCCTGCGTTCCATTCGCGAGCTTGGTCTCCGCTCTCCCTTCGGCTACGGCGTGCGCGTGGTGGGAGAGCGCGAGACCCTCACCCTGGCGGTGGATGAGCCGAAGCAGCTCCAGGACTTGCTGCTCGCGTTGGAGATGCACCGCAAGCCGCCGCTTCTCGGCTCCGTGGGCGCTGAGCGGCTGGCCAACGTGGTCTGCTACCCGGCCACCCTCGAGAGCGGCTCCTCCCGAAAGGGTCTCGTGGTGCTGCGTCCCGGGTACGTCGCCTTCCTTCCCATGGACAGGCCCGAGGCGGTGCGGCGGGCCATCATGGGCAAGGAGTATTCTCCTCCTCTCAACGGCCCTGCCTTTGGCCTCCCCTCCATCATCGAGCACCTGCGCCACCTGCGCTCGGAGGCTGAGTTCGATGCCTGCGTGGAGCGTGCGGTCGCCGACGCCGAGGGGGAGCGCTGGAACCCCCGAGACGTACTGCGTTACGAGGCTCACGTTCCCAGCCGGAAACGGCTTCACCTCCAGACGAGCGATGGGCCCTCGAAGTCGCTGATCGGCAAGGTGGACCGAAACCAGCAGGAGATGGCCGAGCACATCCTGGCCAACTGGCCGAAGCCCTGAACCCCCTGCGGTGGCGTTGGCGCCAGGGGGTGAAAGCGCTCTTTGCCTTGCTTGCCGGCTTGCGACGGGCGTGCGCCTGCACTAGTGCTCCCGGTATGGCCGACGTGCTCCCCGAAGCGTTCCTCCGTGCTGTTGCCGAAGGCTTCCCCTCGGACTTCCTGACCCGTGAGCCTGGTGAGCTCCAGGAGTACGGACGCGACTGGACGCGCGTCTACTCACCGGCCCCGAGTGCGGTGGCATTCCCGCGCACCACTGACGAAGTGGCGCGTCTGCTGGCCCTGTGCAACCAGTACCGGGTGCCGGTGGTTCCCTCCGGTGGGCGCACGGGGCTGGCGGCGGGCGCGGTGGCCCCACGTGGCGAGCTGGTGCTGTCGCTGCGGCGGATGACTCGGATGGACCCGGTGGACCTGCTTGGCAACTCGGTGCGCGTGCAGGCGGGCGCGGTGACCGAAGCCGTGCACCACCACTGCGCCGAGCACGGCCTGACCTGGCCGGTGGATTTCGCCTCGAAGGGCTCAAGCCAGGTGGGCGGCAACATCGCCACCAACGCGGGTGGGGTGAAGGTCATCCGCTATGGCCTCACCCGCCAGTGGGTGCTGGGCCTGCAGGTGGTGACGGCGCAGGGGCAGGTGCTGGAGCTCAACGGCGCGCTGGAGAAGAACAACACCGGCGCGGATCTGCGCCAGCTCTTCATCGGCAGCGAGGGCACGCTGGGTGTCATCACCGAGGCCACCCTCAAGCTGGCGCCGCTGCCGGGCAAGCAGGACGTGTTCCTCTTCGCCGTGCCGGACGTGGCCGCCGTGCTGAGGCTGTTCCGCGAGGCCCGCCGTGCGCCGCTGCTGCTGAGCGCCTACGAGTTCTTCACCGACAAGTGCCTGGCGCGGGTGCAGCGCCACCGCAAGCTGCGCTCGCCCTTCGAGGCCCCCAGTGGGTGCTACGTGTTGATGGAGGCCGAGGGCAAGGATCCCTCCGAGGTGGAGAGCTGGCTGGGCTCGCTCTTCGAGCGCGGGTTGGTGACGGATGGGACCCTGGCACAGGGGGCCTCGCAGGCCAGCGAGCTGTGGGCCCTGCGCGAGGGCATCAGCGAGAGCCTGTCGGCCACGGGACTGCCGCACAAGAACGACGTGTCCCTGCCGGTGGCCAACCTCGAGGCCTTCTGCTCCGAGCTGGACGCGGTGTTCAGCGAGCGCTACCCGGGCTGGGAGATTGCTCTCTTCGGCCACATTGGGGACGGCAACCTCCACATCAACATCATGAAGCCGGACGACATGGAGAAGGCCGAGTTCCTCGCGCACACGAAGAAGGCGGACCCGACCATGTTCGAGCTGGTGCGCAAGCACGGCGGGAGCATCTCCGCCGAGCATGGCATTGGCCTGCTCAAGAAGGACTACCTGTCCTTCTCGCGCTCGCCGGCGGAGCTGGAGATGCTGCGCACGCTCAAGCGGGCGTTGGATCCAAACAACATCCTCAACCCGGGGAAGATCCTCGACGTGTAGCCGCAGGCTCCCGGGTGTCTCAGGCCGCCAGCCCGTGTCGGCCGAGCATCCGGTAGAGCGTGCTTCTCGCCACGCCGAGGCGCCGTGCTGCCTCGCTGAGGTTACCGTTCGCGGCGGCCATCGCCTCCCTCAGCGCGCGGGCCTCCGCGGCCTTCCTGCCGCTGCCCTCGTTCGCTGCCGCTGCGCTGGGCGGCTCCACGACATCGTCAGGCAGGTGTTCGGGGGCGAGCGGCTCGCCTTCACCCGCGAGCGCGAGGGCATGGGCGAGCGCGGACTTCAGCTCACGCACGTTCCCTGGCCACGTATGCGCCTCGATGAGCCGCTCGGTCTCGGGAGTCATCGGGGGCACCTCGCCGCCTTGCTCTCGAGCGAGCTTCTCCAGGAGCGCGCGCGCCAGCTCGACCTTGTCCGTTCTTCGGCGGAGGGGCGGTAGAGAGACCACCGCGCCGCGGATGCGGTAGTAGAGGTCGCGCCGGAACTTCCCCGCCTCCACCATCGCGGGGAGGTCGCGGCAGGTGGCGCTGATGAGCCGGAATCGCGACTCACGCGGCCTCGTCTCGCCCAGCCGGAAGTAGTGGCCATCATCGAGCACCCGGAGCAGGAGCGCTTGGAGTTGCTCGGGCATCTCGCCAATTTCATCGAGGAACAGCGTTCCACCGTCTACCGCGCCGAACTTGCCCTTGCTTCCCGCGGCGAGCGCGCCGGTGAAGGCTCCCGGTGCGTAGCCGAACAGCTCGGCCTCGAGCAGCCCTGCGGGCATGGCTCCGCAATTGATGGCAAGGAAGGGACCGGACGCGTTGCTGCTCGCCTCGTGAATGGCGCGCGCGAGCAACTCCTTGCCAGTGCCGGTCTCTGCAAGCAACAGGACCGGAAGCGGACTCCGTGCGACCCGCGCTGCCCGTTGCTTTGCATCCTGCAACGCTGGATCGCTTCCCAGGAGCACGTTGAACGAGCTCGGCAGCGGAGCCGCCGCGCGCGTTCGGGGAACATCTCGCTCGACGAAGACGACGAGCGCGAGTGGGCGCCCCCGCGCATCGAAGTGCGGCACGGGGTGAAGGCGCATGCCGGAGATGTGGCACGGCTTACCGCTCAGGGCCGCTTCCACGAGCGCGGTCCACGATAGCGGAAGAACGTCCTCGACGGGTCGCCCCATCACAGAAGAGGGTGGGTGTCCGAGCCTCGCCGCTGCATCCGCACTCACCTGTCTGATGATTCCGGGCGCCTCGACCAGAAGCGACGCGGAGCCGGCGAGCCGGGCCTCGAGACTCCGGCGGCCTCCGACGAACATCTCCTCATAGCTGCGCAGCCGGAGCGACTGCTCGGCGGCGTGCGCGGACGCGAGCACGAGCGCCTCGAGAAGCGGGTTCGCCTGGGTCACGGCCCCGCTCACATCCAGCACGGCGACGATGTCGCCGAAGGGATCGCGGATGGGTGCCGCGTAGCAGACGAGGCCGTGGTTGCGCTCCTCGAGGTGCGCGCGCCCGACCACCGCCACCGGCTCGCCCTCGACGATCGCGGTTCCAATCGCGTTTGTGCCGCGCGTGCTCTCTGCCCAGCTCGCGCCCTCTACCAGCCGGGACGTGTCCGCTGAGTGGAGGGATGCGCCGATGCCCCCTCGGGCGAGCACCACGACGCCATCCGCATCCGAGAGGACCGCGCGGAACTCAGAGGCGCTTGTCTCGGTTGCGAGCCGCGAGACGAGCTGGACCGCATCGACGCATCGCTCGGTCAGGGACTCGCGCCGGGAACGAAGCTCGGCGTCGGTGACGCCCTCGGAGTGAGTGGGTCCGTCCGCCTTTGCTCCCAGCGCCACCGCACGCGACCATCGGCGGAGGATGGCATGCGCGCGCTCCTCCGCTTCGACGGCACCCGAGACGAACCGTTCCCAGAGTCGTGGCCCTGGCTCGACCAGTTTGAGCATCCCGGTTTTCTCCTTTCGGTGCGCTGTTGCTGACGCCCCCCCGACTGGACATCCCGAATTCTGATACAGGCCGTCAGCGGATTGCACGCGAGCCTCGTGACCTTTTCCGTGACGTCCCGCGTCATGTTGCGAAACGCTGCAACTGTCTCGTCGCGATGACTGCTTCCGCTCCAGCTCGCGACACCTCGTGAGAGGGGAAGGGCAGGGCACGCACGCTGCAAAGGGGGAGCTGGGCGCATGCCGCAATCCCGCGGCCCCTTACCCCCGGAGCGCAGATGTCCAGCAAGGTGTACGCAGCCCCCAACACGTCGGGTTCGCCGGTCCAGTTCAAGTCCCGCTACGCCAACTACATCGGGGGCGAATGGACACCGCCGAAGCAGGGCCGGTACTTCGAGAACATCACCCCGGTCACGGGCCGCGCGTTCTGTGAGATTCCCCGCTCGGATGCGAGCGACATCGAGGCCGCGCTCGACGCCGCGCACCGCGCGAAGACGGGCTGGGGGAAGACTTCGCCTGCCGAGCGTGCGGTCCTCCTCAACAAGATTGCAGACCGTATCGAGCAGAACCTCGAGCAGCTCGCGATCGCCGAGACGTGGGACAACGGCAAGCCCATCCGCGAGACGCTCGCCGCTGACCTGCCGCTGACGGTGGACCACTTCCGCTACTTCGCGGGTTGCATCCGCGCGCAGGAGGGCAGCCTGTCCGAGCTGGACTCGGACACGGTCGCGTACCACTTCCACGAGCCGCTCGGCGTGGTGGCGCAGATCATCCCCTGGAACTTCCCGCTGCTCATGGCCGCGTGGAAGCTTGCCCCGGCGCTCGCCGCGGGGAACGCCGTGGTGCTGAAGCCGGCCGAGCAGACGCCCGCGTCGATCCTCATGCTCGCGGAGCTGATTGGCGATCTTCTTCCCCCGGGTGTGCTGAACATCGTGAACGGCTTTGGCGTGGAGGCGGGCAAGCCGCTCGCCATGAACAAGCGCGTGGCGAAGGTGGCCTTCACTGGGGAGACCACCACCGGCCGGCTCATCATGCAGTATGCGTCCGAGAACCTGATTCCGGTGACGCTCGAGCTCGGCGGCAAGTCACCCAACATCTTCTTCGAGGACATCTTCGCGAAGGACGATGACTTCGCGGACAAGGCGATGGAGGGCTTCGCCATGTTCGCGCTGAACCAGGGCGAGGTCTGCACCTGTCCTTCGCGCGCGCTCGTCAGCGAGAAGATCCAGGCGGAGTTCCTGGCGCGAGCCATCGAGCGGACGAAGAAGATCAAGACGGGCAACCCGCTCGACACCGCCACGATGATTGGCGCCCAGGCGTCGAACGATCAGCTCGAGAAGATCCTCTCGTACGTGGACATCGGCAAGCAGGAGGGAGCGAAGCTGCTGCTCGGCGGCGAGCGGCTGCGCCATGGGGGTGACCTGGAGAACGGCTACTACGTTGCGCCGACCATCTTCCAGGGCAACAACCGGATGCGGATCTTCCAGGAGGAGATCTTCGGACCGGTGGTCTCCGTCACATCCTTCAAGGACGTGGACGAGGCGCTGAAGATCGCGAACGAGACGCTGTACGGCCTTGGCGCGGGAGTGTGGACGCGCGACGCATCGACGGCGTATCGGGTTGGCCGCGAGGTCCAGGCGGGCCGCGTCTGGACGAACTGCTACCACCTGTATCCGGCGCACGCGGCCTTCGGTGGCTACAAGCAGTCGGGCATTGGCCGTGAGAACCATCGGATGATGCTGAGCCACTACCAGCAGACGAAGAACCTGCTCGTCAGCTACTCGCCCAAGGCGATGGGTTTCTTCTAATGAAATACCCGCGGAGTTCTCGAGACTCCGTGGATGTCCCCTCTCCCTCTGGGAGAGGGCTAGGGTGAGGGTATTTCCCACCCGGTGTTCCTGAATGGAAACAAGGACCAGGAGTCTCGTGCTCCGAGACGAACCAGGTCAGGGAACAGCACGGGGAGACATACCCTCACCCCCCGCCCTCTCCCAGAGGGAGAGGGAGCATGCGCAACCCGATTCCGTCGAGAGATTCATCGGACGTCTCATACACAAGCAAACGGGGGTATTTGCATGAACAAGACAATGAAGGCCGCGGTCGTACGTGCATTCGGCAAGCCGTTGCGCATCGAGGAGGTGGAAATACCTCGTCCCGGGCGCGGCGACATCCTGGTGAAGATCAGCGCCTGTGGCGTCTGCCATACCGATCTGCATGCGGCCGAAGGAGACTGGCCGGTCAAGCCGAACCCGCCGTTCATTCCCGGCCACGAAGGTGTCGGCCACGTCGTGGCGGTCGGCGAGGGCGTCACCCATGTCAAGGAGGGAGACCGGGTCGGCATTCCCTGGTTGTACTCGGCCTGTGGCTACTGCGAGCACTGTCTGGGTGGCTGGGAAACCCTGTGCGAGCAGCAGAAGAACACGGGCTACTCGGTCAATGGTGGCTTCGCTGAGTACGCGCTGGCCAATGCCAACTATGTCGGACTCTTGCCGGACAAGGTGAGCTTCGCGGAGATCGCGCCCGTGCTGTGCGCGGGCGTGACCGTCTACAAGAGCCTGAAGGTGACCGATACCCGACCGGGTGACTGGGTGGTGATCTCCGGCGTTGGAGGGCTCGGCCACATGGCGGTGCAGTATGCCCGGGCGATGGGACTCAACGTGGCCGCGGTGGACGTGGACGACGGCAAGCTGCAACTGGCCAAACGACTCGGCGCCACCGTCACCGTGAACTGCCGCGAGACGGATCCGGCGGCCTACCTCAAGAAGGAGATCGGCGGCGCCCACGGTGCATTGGTCACCGCGGTGTCGCCCAAGGCCTTCGAGCAGGCGCTCGGCATGGTCCGCCGGGGCGGCACGGTGTCGCTCAACGGCCTGCCGCCGGGCGACTTCCCGCTGCCCATCTTCGACATGGTGCTCAGGGGCATCACCGTGCGCGGCTCGATCGTCGGTACCCGTCTGGACCTGCAGGAGTCACTGGCCTTCGCCGCGCAGGGCAAGGTCAAGGCGACGGTGACCACCGACAAGCTGGAGAACATCAACGACGTGTTCGCGCGCATGCACGCCGGCAAGATCGAGGGCCGCGTGGTGCTGGACCTGACCGCCTGAGACACGGGCCGATGGCCTGGTCGTCAGCCGCCCTTGCCATCCACGATGGCTTTCACGATTCGCATGAGGCGCTCGCCAACCTTCGCGGCGCCCATGCACTGTGCGCTGACCTGTGCGCCTTCCAGGACGAAGAGGATCTCGCTGGCGGCTGCTTCGGGCTCGGGGATGCCGGCCAGAGTACAGAGGGCGGCCAGCTTCCTCGCATGCCGGGCCTTGTGTGCTTCGATGACCTGCCGGGCCGGGTGGTTCTTGTCTGGCAACTCGGCCAGGGAGTTGATGAGCGGGCAACCCCGGTACCCTTCCGAGAGCCTCCCGGCGATGACTTGCGCCCATCCCAGGAGCTGTGCGCGTGGGTCGCCGGGATGCTCGGACTCAAGCCGATCGAAGACCGCCTCATCTTGGGCCGCCATGAGGCGGAGCCATTCGGCCACCAGTGCGTCCTTGGACTCGAAATGGCGGTAGAGCGCCATCTTGGTGGTCTCCGCCCTCGCGGCGATCGCCTCGACCCCGACTCCCCGGATCCCCTCGCGATAGAAGAGCTCCTCGGCGGCCTCGAGGATGCGCTCTCGGGGCGAGGGCTTCGTCGTCTTCTTGCCCGTCATCATTCTTCCTTGACGATGATACCGACCGGTATCATAAAAGAGACCGGTCGGTATCATGAGACCGGCCGGTATCAGGGAAACAATATACAGCCGCGGGGTCGTTGTCGGCCGTTGCTCACGGTCCGAGGCGGTTCCGTGCGCGGTCTTCTGGAGCCTTCCGATGATGACGCTACGCACCTTCCTCTTGCGTGCCACGCTCGCCGTGTCCCTCTCTGCTGCGACGGGCGCAGTGTTCGCGCCTTCGGCCACACACGCCGCCGCGCCGCAGGTCAGGACTCAGGCCCCGGGCTTCTACCGAATGATGCTGGGTGATTTCGAAGTCACGGTGATTTCCGATGGAACCTTGCCACTGGAACTGGACAAGGTGCTGACCAACACCCGGCCCGAGCATGTGAAGAAGCTGCTGGCCGATGCGCACCTCAATCTGCCAGTGGAGACCTCGGTCAATGCCTTCCTCATCAATACCGGCTCCAAGCTGGTGTTGGTGGACACCGGCACGGGCGAGTTCCTCGGACCGAGCCTCAACAAGCTGGTCCCCAACCTGCGAGCGGCCGGGTACGAGCCGGAGCAGATCGACGCGGTGCTGCTGACTCACATCCACACCGACCACTCGGGCGGACTGACGGTTGGCGGCAAGCAGATCTTCCCGAAGGCGCTCGTCTACGCGGACAAGCGCGAGGTGGATTTCTGGCTGAACGCTGACAACATGGAGAAGGCTCCGGCCGACAAGAAGCCCCGGTTCCAGGAGGCAAGGATCGCGCTCGATTCCTATGTCGCGGCGGGCAGGCTCAAGACGTTCGAGGGTGACACCGAGCTGTTCCCCGGCATTCGGTCCATCGCGAGTCCGGGTCACACTCCCGGGCACAGCTTCTATTCCGTG
Source organism: Archangium minus (assembly GCF_044360475.1). Classification (NCBI taxonomy): domain Bacteria; kingdom Pseudomonadati; phylum Myxococcota; class Myxococcia; order Myxococcales; family Archangiaceae; genus Archangium; species Archangium minus. Next base: position 11,096,213 of record NZ_CP043494.1, on the reverse strand, counting down.
GAGAGCAAGGGGCAGAAGCTCGTGCTCTGGGGTGATGTGATGCATGTCGCCGCGGTGCAGTTCCCCGAGCCTTCAGTGACCATCCAGTACGACGTCGATTCCAAGGCAGCGGCGGCCCAGCGCGCGAAGGCTTATGCTGACGCCGCGAAGCAGGGGTATTGGGTGGGCGTCGCACACGTCTCGTTCCCAGGCCTTGGCCATGTGCGCGCCAACGGCAAGGGGTACACCTGGGTGCCAGCCAATTACAGCATCAATCAGTGATGTGTTGGGTGTGGCGTTCTGGCACGGAAGCTCACCGACACCGTCCGCGGCTCTTCTTTGTCTCGGTAGGAGACCTCGACGATGAGCTCGTAGGGACGTGTGGGGTTCGCCCAATTCCCACACCAGACTTGAAGATCAGTGGACTCGTCGAAGCTCCAGAGGTCGTGACCCAGCTCGCGCAGCTCCATCGCAATCCGGTGACCCTCTTCCTCGGGGGAGGGCGCCGATCGGACCCGAGCGGTCAGCACCTGCTCGAGCTCCTGGCATAACCGAGCGCGATCGCTCGTCTGGACGAAGCTTTCGTAGGAGAAGCGCTGGCTGAGCACGAGTGGACTCCACGCAGGCGGGGGCATCGAGCAGGCTCGCACGACGCTCTTCCAGTGGGAGGAGCGGAGGACCTCTTCTGTCGGTGCGAGAACACCCTCGCACAAGCAGGGGAGCGAGCTGCGCCTGCCCTGGTTATCTGCCGCGCAGGGGCGAGCATGCCCTGTCCCAGCGTGGGTAGCTTCACCCTCGTTGGTTGCTGCCCCTGCTCTGGAACCCATCTCGACCTGTGGAGAGAGCCTCATGCGCACCTTCCTGACGAGTAGTGTTGTCCTTGTCTCCCTCCTGTCTGGCTCGGGGCTGGCACAAGGCCAGCGTCCTCGCACGTCCTCGGACCAGAGTGGGAATCTGGCTCCCGGCCGCGCGGGCGACAGTCAGCAGTCGGTGCCTCGGACGGGGCCCAATCCTGGCGGTGCGCCCGTCGAGACGGCGCCCCCCAACGTGCCCGAGTTCGAGCCGGCCTTCCCTGGGCAGACACGCGCTCCGGCTGTTGAGACGAAGACGCCCTTCCAGGTCACCGAGATTGCCTCTGGCTTCAACAAACCCTGGGCCATCGCCTTCCTGCCGGATCGCCGCATGCTGGTGACGGAGAAGCCGACGGGCGCTCTCTACATCGTCACTCCTCAAGGCGCGAAGTCCCCGCCCGTCGCGGGTCTGCCGCGCGTGGATGGTCGTGGACAGGGCGGGCTGCTCGACGTGGAGCTCGGCCCCGACTACGCCAAGAGCCAGCTCATCTACTGGACCTATTACGAGCCGCGCGAAGGCGGTAACGGCCTGGCGGTGGCGCGTGCGAGGCTCGTGGATGGCGCGAAGCCGCGCGTGGAGAACGTGCAGGTCATCTTCCGCATGCAGCCCACGCTCGAATCGACCCTGCACGCAGGGGGACGCCTCGTGTTCACGCCCGACGGCAAGCTGTTCGTCACGCTCGGTGAGCGCTCCATCCTCCCTGGCCGGGTCCAGGCGAGGGATTTGAAGAGCCACTTCGGGAAGATTGTCCGCATCAACCCCGACGGCTCGGTGCCCAAGGACAACCCGTTCGTTGGTCGCAAGGATGCTCGGCCGGAAATCTGGTCTTTGGGACACCGCAACATCCTGTCCGCGGCGCTGGACAGCAAGAACCGCCTCTGGGAGGTGGAGATGGGGCCGCGTGGTGGCGACGAGCTCAACCTCGTCCAGATGGGTAGGGACTACGGCTGGCCCACCATCGGCTACGGCGAGGAGTACTCAGGTGAGCCCATCCACAAGGTCACCCAGGGCCCGGGCATGGAGCAGCCCGTGTACTACTGGGATCCGGTGATCTCCCCCTCGGGGATGACCATCTACTCCGGGGACCTCTTCCCCGAGTGGCGGGAGAACATCTTCATCGGAGGACTGTCCAGCCAGGCCCTGGTGCGGCTCGTCATGAAGGACGACCGCGTGGTGGGTGAGGAGCGGTTGCTCACGGAGCAGAATGCGCGCATCCGCGAGGTCGTCCAGGGCCCCGAGGGCGCGCTCTATCTGCTCACCGATGACAGCAACGGCCGGCTGCTCAAGCTCACGCCCCGCTGAGCCCTGCTCAGGGGGTTGGTAGCCCGGGGAGCAGCTTGTCCAGGGTGATGAGGAAGTCGCGCACGCCATCGGCTGCCATGACCTACCTCGTCTCTTCCCGGTAGAGGACCATGCCGGCGTGGTAGAGCACGCCATCGCGGAAGTCTCCGTCGGCGGTGAAGCCGGTGTCGTCCACGTAGTCGATATGGTTGCCTTTGATGGTGTACCGGCCGCGGTAGGCGCTCTTCCTCTTGCCGCGGGCCTCGTCATAGCGGCCTCCCGGCAGGAGCTCGTGGCGGATGTAGCCGTCCTGGGTGACCCACATGCCGACGTAGGGATGCTGCTCGCTCGATGGCTTCGTCATGTTCTTCTCCTTGCTGTTTTCAAAGCCAAAGTAGGAGCACCGGGCTGCCCGTGCGACCTTCCAATCATTGATGGGTTGGTTAGAGTGGCTTACCAATGAGAGATGAATTCGGAGGACTGGCGGCGTTCCTGGCCGTCGCGGAGAAGCGGAGCTTCAAGGCCGCGGCGGTGGAGCTCGGCGTGACGAGAGCGGCCGTGAGCCAGACGATCCGCCAGGTAGAGGAGCGGCTCGGTGTCCGTCTGCTGCAGCGAACGACGCGAAGCGTGGGCCTCACCGAAGCAGGTGAGCACCTCTACCGGGGGCTGCAGCCGGCGTTCTCCGACATGCGCGCGACACTCGAATCGCTGAACGAGCTGCGGAGCCGACCCTCGGGAACGCTCCGCCTGAGCATCTCGTCGATCGCGGAGGACTTTCTCTCCGAAAAGACGCTCGCGGAGTTCCTGGCGGAGTACCCGGACATCAAGCTCGACATCAGCGTCGACGACAACCCCTCGGGCATCTTTCAGCAAGGCTTCGACGCGGGGGTTCAGCTCGGCGAAATCATCGACAAGGACATGGTCGCCGTCAGCATCTCCGGCGAGCAGCGGCAACTGGTGGTCGGGTCACCGGGCTACTTCGCCGTCCACGGCAAGCCCCAACACCCGAGGGAGCTTCACGCGCACGCGTGCATCGGGTGGCGGATGCCGAACGGTGCAACCTACCGCTGGGAGTTCACGGAGAAGGGAAGGGACTTTGAGATCGCCATCGATGCCCGCGTGAATACGAACGAGAAGCACCTGATGCTGCGCCTGGCGTGCGACGGGGTCGGTCTCACCATTGGAATGGAAGACTCCTTCCGTCCCTACATCCAGCGGGGTGAGCTCCTTCCCGTCCTCGAGGAGTTCTGCCCACCCTTCGCGGGCTTCTACCTGTACTACCCGAGCCGAGCGCAGACCCCGCTCAAGCTCAAAGCCCTGGTCGAGTTCCTGCGCAAGCGTGCGCGTTCACGAGCGCGAAGGAAGTGAGGCCCGGTTGAAGCGCCGGGCCTCGGGAGCCCCACGGCTCAGGACACGATGCGCGTCTTGATGTCCGTCTGCAGGCCCGCGATGGCCTGGCACACCGGGTTGGCCACGTCCTGGTCCAGGTCCATCAGCAGGTAGCCGATGTTCGCGTCGGTGCTCAGCACCTGCGCGTGGATGTTGGCATTGAGGTCCGAGACGATCCGGTTGATGTCGCGGAGCACGCCCGGCGTGTTGCGGTGCACGTTGAGGATGCGGTGCGTGTTGGGAATCAGCGGCGCCTCCACCTGTGGGAAGTTCACCGCGCCCGTGGTGGCGCCGCTCCGCACGAACTTGATGAGGGAGGTGGCCACCTCCTTGCCGATGGACGCCTGCGCCTCCTCCGTGGAGCCGCCGATGTGCGGGGTGAGGATGACGTTGGGCAGTCCCTGCAGCTCGGTGACGAAGCCGTCGCTGTTCGTCTCCGGCTCCTCCGGGTAGACGTCCACCGCGGCGCCACTCAGGTGGCCCGACTTGATGGCCTGCGCCAGTGCCTTGATGTCCACCACCGTGCCGCGGCTCGCGTTGATGAGGTAGCTGCCCTTGCGCATGCGCGCCAGCTCGGCGGTGCCAATCATCCACTCAGTGGACGGCGTGGCCGGCACGTGCAGCGTCACGAAGTCCGAGGACTCCAGCAGCTCGCCCAGGGTGGCGGTAGGGCGCGAGTTGCCCAGCGGCAGCTTCGTCATGACGTCATAGAAGATGACGCGCATGCCCATGGCCTCGGCCAGCACGCCCAGCTGCGAGCCGATGTGGCCATAGCCGATGATGCCCAGCGTCTTGCCGCGCACCTCGTGACTGCCCGTCGCCACCTTGCGCCACTGGCCCGCGTGCACCTCGCGGCTGCGATCCCCGAGCTGGCGCGTGAGCATGACGATCTCCGCGATGACCAGCTCCGCCACGCTGCGCGTGTTGCTGAAGGGCGCGTTGAAGACGGGCACGCCGTGGATGTTGGCCGACTTCAAGTCCACCTGGTTGGTGCCGATGCAGAAGGCGCCTACCGCCAGCAGGTTGGGCGCCTTGGCGAGGGCCGGCTCGTAGACGTTCGTCTTGCTGCGGATGCCCAGCAGGTGGATGTCCCGGATGCGCTCCTCGAGCTCCTCGGGCTTGAGCGCTCCCTTGAGCCGCTCCACCGAGAACCCCTCCGCCTTGAGCATCTCCTCGGCGGACACGTGGATGTTCTCAAGCAGCAGGACCTTCAAGGGACCTTGGATGGAGACGGGAGTGGAAGGTGACGGGAACTTGGGCGTGCTCATATGGCTCCTCGCGTTAAATCCCGCCCCCCGAGCTGTCAAGCATCGGTTTTGGGAAGAAGAAGGCCGCCCGCCATGATGGCGAGCGGCCCGAGGGAGCTTCCGTCTGACAGGCGGCCTACTGGACCGTGTAGGCCACGGTGCCGCTGCAGCTGGTGTTGCTGTAGCAGCCAGCGCGGATCTGATACGTGCCGGCTGCGTTCGCCGGCACGGTGTAGCTGAGGTACGAGAGCGTACCGCAGGTGTCGTCGTTGGAGGCCACCTGGGTGCCCGCCGGGCCGTACAGCCGCAGGTAGGTGTCACCGGTACCGGTGGCGCCGCTCACCGTGCAGGTGCCCAGCTTGATGACCTGGCCAGCCTTCAGCGCCACGTCCTTGTTGACGGTGCTCCTCTGGGCGCTGTTGGTGTTGGTGGCGCTGAAGGTGAACGTGGTCGCCGGGGGAGGAGGAGGCGGCGGCGGCGGCATTCCCGTGCACAGCCGCGTGTTGGCGTTGCCGGTCGCGGCGCAGTAGGCGCTGATGGCCGGGTACACGTAGGTGATGTCCTCGCCGCGGCAGCCCGTCTCGGTGCACGTGTTCACGACGCGGCAGCTCCCGTTGGTGACGTAGTCCGTCTCACCGCGCACGAGGATGCCCGCCACCGTGTAGTTGCTCGTCTCGTACACGCCCGAGCCCGAGTTGCCACCGAAGGTGTCCGTGGTGGCCACGAAGTAGTCCAGCGTGCCCGAGCGCGCGTCGCGCACCGAGCCACCGGAGTCAATCTTGAAGGGGATGCCGCTGCCGCTGCCAATGACGGCCACGTTCTGCCCGACGCTCAGCGCGGTGTTGCCCGTGCGCACCGGTGCCGGGGTGAAGCGCGGCGTGGCCGGCCGGTCCAGGCGCAGGATGGCGTAGTCCAGGTTCTGCCCGTTCACCGTGCCCTGCTGGCGCGCCACGATGGAGGTACAGGTGAAGATGTCCGCCGTGGTGACCGGCTGCAGCGTGCCCGCCGAGGGCCGGTAGTAATTGAAGACGAGGCGCGTGTCGGCACAGGCCGAGGCGCTCGTGACGCAGTGGCCCGCGGTGAGCACCAGGTCGTCGTCGATGAGCGTGCCGGAGCAGAAGGCCGCCGTCGGGTCATCCCGGAAGCGCTCGGTGGTGCAGAGGTTGTAGGCGGTACCCAGCGTCGAGCCGGGGAAGGTGACGTTGTTGGGGTTGGTCGCGTTGAAGTCCGACGGGGCCATCAGCGCCACCGTGGCCTGTTGTGCCCGAGCGCGCAGCGTGGCGTCCGCGTGGGCGTAGACGTCCTGCCGGCTGTCCGTGCCGTAGACGACCTCGCTCTTCTTCTTCCCGAGGGCGGAGGACTCCTCACCCTTCGTCGTTTCCTGCTCCTCCGCCGGGCCGCAGCCCGCGGTGAGCGTGAGGGTGCACATCAGAGCGCCTACGAGGGGACGCACCGGCAGCCCGAACTTGGGGTGTCGCATGGGGATTCGCTCCTGTCTTCCTGGGGGGTGAAAAAACCCTGCCAGACCTGGCGGTCCAGCGAGCGAATGATGCCCCAAGGAAACCGTACTGGAACGAACGTTTATAGAGATCGTGAGGGGAGCTACTCGTCGTCGGGGTTGCGCAGCCAGGCCAGGGCGGCCTCGCGCGTCTCGAAGGTGCGCGTGGGGATGGTGAGCATGGCCTTCTTCGTCATGCGCCAGGCCTGGAGGCCAGAGGCGGCGTCACTCACGATGCGCGCCGAGCGCTTCATGCCGTGCAGCTGCGCGTAGGCGTTGAGGCTGGCCATGGTGGCCACCATCTCCGGCGGCATCACGCGCAGCTGTCCCTGGTCCACCAGCGCGCTCCATGGGCCGTTCATGTAGGCGATCGTCTCGCGGATGCGCTTGAGGTAGTCCGTCACGTCCTCCGCCGAGGGCTGCGGGGGGTAGACGACGTCGATGATGCGGTCTTCCTCGTAGACGGTGATCTGAAAGGGCATGTGCTGTGGCTCGGTGCTCCCCGGCGGGCGGCCTGCGGGCTGGCCGACGCACTCTAGCCCCAGAGTGGCCCGCGTCGAAACCCTGTCAAGCCTCTTTCAAGCGGTAAGAGGCACCGCGGGGGTAGGGGGTGGGGCGGGGCGACTTTTACGTTTCGTGACCCACTGTCGACGGAGCCGTGACGACCCCGTGCCAGGGTCCCGACCTTGGAGGATCTCCATGGAGACCCAACCTCGCCCTCCCCATTCCGATGAGCCCGCGCCTCCGCCACCGCCGGAGGATCCGCTGATCGGCCGTACCCTGCTGGGGCGCTTCCAGGTGCTGGCCCCCATCGGAGAGGGGGGCATGGGCCGCGTGTACCGCGCGCTCCAAGTCCCACTGGATCGCGTGGTGGCGCTCAAGGTGCTGAGCCCCGCGTTCCCCACCAGTAAGGATCCGGGGTTTCTCCAGCGCTTCATTCGAGAGGCCTCGCTGACCGCGAAGCTGCGCAGCCCCAACACCGTCACCGTCATCGACTATGGCCAGACGGAGGACGGCATCTGCTTCATCGCTATGGAGTACATCGAGGGCCGCACGCTCTCGGAGGTGCTCGCCGAGGGGCCGCTGCCGTGGCCCCGGGCGATGGAGTTGGCCCGACAGGTGTGCTTCTCCCTGCGCGAGGCGCACCGGCTGGGCGTGGTGCACCGAGATCTCAAGCCCGCCAACGTGATGCTGGTGGCGGATAGAGACAGGGACCACGTCAAGGTGCTCGACTTCGGCCTGGTGAAGCCCTTCTCTCCAGAAGGCGCAGGGGCCGAGGCCACTCCAGGCATCACCCAGAGCGGTACCTTCCTCGGCTCACCGGTGTACATGTCGCCCGAGCAGGCCCGCAACTCCGCGGACGTACGCAGTGACATCTACTCGCTCGGCGTCGTCACGTACCACATGCTGATGGGCCGTCCGCCCTTCATCTCCAAGGACACGCTCGAGCTCCTCTTCGCGCACCACAAGCTGTCGCCCCCGCGCTTTCGGGACCTGCAACCCGGGCTCGTCATCCCCGAGCGGGTGGAGGCCCTCGTTCTCCGCTGCCTGGAGAAGGACCCCGAGGCCCGCTACGCCTCCATGGACGAGCTGCTCGAGGCATTGCGCGAGGTACTCGGTCGCGTGGGGGATTCCAGCCCCATCAGCTCGCCGTTCCTCACCCCGCTGCCCGCGCCCGCCGCGCAGAGCTCGGAAGCGGGGACGCTCGTGCTGGACATCAGCCTGGAGGTCCCTCCGGCCAGCGGTGCTCAGCGGCCTGCTGCTCCGGTCGTCCAGGTGTCGGCGCCGGTGCCGGCACCAGCACCGCCTCGGCGCACGGGCCTGTGGAGGGGCGCCGCGCTGGCCGTGTTGCTCGCGGGGGCTGGAGCAGGTGTGGCCCTGTGGCGTCGCGCGGAGCCCGCTCCTCAGAGCCCACCTGCCCCCATTCCCACGCCGGCCGCCGAAGCGCCCGTACCGGCGCCCGCTCCGGTGCGCTTCTTCATCACCAGCGAGCCCTCGGGTGCGCGCGTTTTCTGGCAGGGCAAGGAGCGGGGCACCACGCCTCTCGTGCTCGATGTTCCCCCCGGGCCCAACGGGGTGGCCACCGCGGAGTTGACCTTCGCGCTCGACGGGTACCAGACGGAGAGCGCGCTCGCGGGCGGCTCCGATGATGTGCTCTTCACCCAACGTCTGCGGAAGCAGCCGGTCTCGCGTGGGGCTCCGGCGACGGGCGCTTCTGCGAGGCAGGGGGCCGCCAACGTGGGGACAATGGCGGACTTCAGCACGCCGGAGATGCTCGCCTCCGAGCGCCCCGCTGTGCAGCCGCAACGCCCCGCTCTCGTGGAGAAGCCCGCGCGTCCTGTTCGCTCCGTGGGCCCCATCCAACTTCCGGAGAAGGCCACGCCTCCGAGGGAGCTGGAGTCCAACGTGCAGCCCGAATTCCCCCAGGCCGCGAGGGCCTCCGGTCGGGAGGGCCTGGTCATCCTGAAGATCATCGTGACCGAGGACGGGCGCGTGGGCGACATCTCGGTGATGCGAGGAGAGGAGCCCTTCGCCTCCGCGGCGATCGCTGCGGTCCGCACCTGGCGTTACTCGCCAGCGCTCCTGGATGGGCGGCCCCTCTCCGTCTACCGCGTGGTGAAGATTCCCTTCCGTCTTCGTTGAGAGACGACGTCCCGTCCTTCAGTCTGGCTTGACGGCCTGCTTGCCCTGGGCGCTGGAGAGCGGGCCCCTGGGCATTGGGCCCCACGCACTCTTGGCGTCACTCTGAACCGGTTCCTAGCTTCGCACTGGCTTCGCGTAGGGCCTGTGCCTGCCGGAGCTTGGTTCTCGAGGAGGTCCAGAAGACATGAAGACCCGCGTGAAGGTGCTGGGAGCAGCGGTGCTGGTGGCGGTGCTGGGTGGTGTGGGGTGCGCTGGTACGAAAGAGGCGGCGCGCGATGTCGAAGCGGCGGTGCCTGGGCTCTCGCAGAAGCGTGAGGGCGTGGTGACCGACGTGGACAAGGACGCCTACCGCATCGCCGTGAAGGCCGTGGATGATCCCTCTGCGCCGGAGGCGTGGTTCGTGCTCACCCCGGACACGAAGCTGGAGCGTGACGGGCAGCTGGTGACCTGGGATGACCTTGATGAGGGCACCCCGGTGCGTGTCAGCTTCGAGCCGGCCACGGGCCCCGAGAAGGCGCACAAGGTCGAGATCCTCACCGGCAACAAGGCCGATGAGGTGAAGCAGAAGGCCGAGCACCTGGGCGGCTAAGCCCGTCGAAGAACGTCTCTTCAGGGGCTCGAACGAAGCAAGAGCGGGAGACCCTCCGGGCGCAGTCTTCGGCGACTTGTCCGACTGTCGGACAGGTTGGAGAAAAGTGCGGCCGGAGGGAGGGGACTTCAGTTCACCTTGGCCGGGCCGCTGGCCTTCAGGTGCGCTTCCAGGAAGCCGAGCATCCGCGAGTAGGCCTCCACCTCGTTCTTCTTCTTGGTGAAGCCGTGGCCCTCGTCCGGGAAGATGACGTACTCCACCGGGACGCCGTTCTTCTTCACCGCCTGGACGATTTCATCCGACTCGGGCTGGATGACACGCGGATCATTCGCGCCCTGCAGGACGAGCAGCGGCTTGGAGATCTTCTCCGCGTGGAAGAGGGGCGAGATGTCGCGCAGCATCTGCTCCTGCTTCACCGGGTCGCCGACTTCCTTGTAGAGGGCCTCGCGCTGGCTCTCCCACCAGGGCGGGATGCTCTGCAGCGTGCGCAGCCAGTTGGAGACGCCGAAGATGTCGATGCCCGCCTTGAAGGCCTCCGGGTGGAAGGCGAGCGCGGCCAGCGTCATGTAGCCACCGTAGCTGCCGCCGGCGATGCCAATGCGCTCGGCGTCCACGTAGGGCAGGCTGGCCAGGTACTTCCGAGCCTCGATGCAGTCCAGCAGCGGCTCGCGGCCGTGCTTCTGGTCATCCGCGGCGAAGAAGCTCTTGCCGTAGCCGGAGCTGCCGCGGTTGTTGATGCCGAGCACCACGTAGCCATGGTTGACGAGGTACTGGATGACCGGTGAGTAGCCCTTGCGCGTCTGTCCCCCGGGGCCGCCGTGTACCCAGACGATGGCGGGCGCCTTGGCGTCGGCGGTGGCCTGGTGCGGCTTGAAGAGGATGTTCGGAATCTCCGTTCCATCGAAGGACTTGAAGCGCACCACCTGCGCCTCAACGAGGTCCTCCGGGTCGATCTGCTTGTTCCTCGCATCGGTGAGGCGGGTGGCCTTCTTCGTGCCGAAGTCGTAGACGAAGAGGTTCGACGGGGAGCGGTCCCCATTGTGGTAGAAGGCCATCCGCTTCTCGCTGTCCGAGATGCGCACCGAGGTGATGTCTCCCGCGGGCAGCTGCGGCAGCTCCAGGAGCTTGCCGGCCTTCACGTCGTGCACACGAATGACGGTGCGGCCGTCCTCGTTGATGGCGGTGACGCGGAAGCCTCCCTTGCGCGAGAAGTACGTGTACATCACGTCCCAGTCCGCGCGCTCCACGTCCTCCACCTGGCCGGTGGCCAGCGTGTAGCGGGCCACGCGCTTGAACTCGGAGCCCTCGTTCGTGAGGAAGTAGAGGGCGCTGGAGGCTGGGTCGAAGGCGCTCACCTGGAAGAACGCGTCGCCCTGATGCGGGGTGATGTGCTTGAGCTCCTTCTTCTCCACGTCGTAGAGGTGGATGTCCGCGTCGTTGGTGGTCCGCACCTTGTTGAAGGCGAGCCACCTTCCATCCGGCGAGACGTCCTCGAAGGAGAGCCCGCTGTCGTTCTGGTAGACGAGCGTGCGCGCGTACGTCTTCGCGTCATAGCGGTAGAGGTCGAAGAAGCGCGCGTCGCGCTCGTTGGTGAGGACGTAGAACGCCGAGTCATCACCGCTCCAGCTCACGAACGCGGCCTTCAGCTTGTCGCCGGGCGTGAGGTCGCGCTCCTTGCCATCCGGAGTGCGCACGAAGAGGTGGTTGGCTTCGTTGCCACCCTGGTCGCGCGTGAAGAGGATGCGCTCGTCCTTGGGGAAGTAGCTCACGGCGAAGGTGGAGTCCGTCTTCGATTGTGTGAGCGCCTTCGCTTTCCCACCGGTCAGCGGGAGGGTGTATGCGTTGAAGATGCCACTCTCATTGGATGAGAAGAGGATGCGCTTCTCGTCTGGTGAGAAGGAGGCGCCGGAGAGCTTCGTCGTCGTCATGAATTGCTCGACGGTGTACTGCTTGGAGGGCCGGGAGACAGCCGTGGCCGGTGTGGCCTTGGGCGCGGCGAGCGCGAGGGTGGGCACGAGCGTGGCCGCGGCCAGCACTCGCACGAGGGTGGACCTGAGCAACATGAGTTCTCCGCGTTGAAGAGGAGTTGGGTGACCAACGGCCTACGAAACACCTTCCTCCCCATTTCTTGCCAGTCCCCCCTGAAAATCTTCCCGCATTCCGGTATCGCCCCGCAGTACAGGTTGTCCAACCCCGCGGAATCCGTCAGGTGCGTTCTGGCACGCAACGAGCATTGAGTTGGGCACGGGTTGAGGTTGGGTGGGTCGGGGTTGGGGTGGGCGCGCTCGGGCGTGTTGGTGGGTGGCGAGTGGGGTGGGGGATCGCCCGAGCGCACGCGGTTGTGGGGTTGTGGGCGGCGGGGGTCGGGCGTGCGGCGGATGCGGCTGGGCGAGCTGTGGGTAGCGAGCGGGCTGTTGGCGTCGGCGCAGGTGGAGTCGGCGCTCGCTCTCCAAGCCAGGTGGCGGTGCAGGGTGGGGGAGGCCGCGGTTCGGATGGGACTGCTCGGGCCGGAGCAGCTGCTCATCACGTTGGCTCGGCAGCTCCAGGTACCTTTCATCCGTCGCGAGGGCCTGGAGCGTGTGCCGGCGGGACTGCTGCGCTGCGTCCCGGCGCGCGTGCTCGAGCGTCTGCGCGTCTGTCCCTTGCGGGTTCAATGGGATGACGACGTGCGAGGCACCGTCTTCGTCGCCACCAGCGAGCCGGGCAATCCGAGCCTGCTCGATGACATGGCCTCTGCCACGGGTTGCTCGGTGCGTCCGGTGCTCGCGCTCGAGGACGACATCGAACTCGTGTTGCGGCGCCACGGCATCCTCGCCAGTCACGAACGCTCCATCGAGTTGGATCCCGCGGACGAGCAGGTGTGTTTTCAAATCTCCCGGGACTTCTTCGCATCCTAGTCCGCTCTCCTTCCTGCCCCTCGAACGAGCGCTGGCCCGGTGGGTCTGTCACAGGGAAGGGAGTGGGATGGCTCTTCGTTTTGGTGGCGATGGAAGGACCTCCCTCCTCTTCTTCGTCGTCGTCGTCTTCAAGCGATGCTGCCCTCCCTGGCGATCTCAAAACGCTGCGCAACGCATTGGCCGCGCCCGTGATGGAGTGGGTGGACTGGAGCAATGCGCTCGAACGGGCGGTCTGCTGGCTGGATGACGTCCACTGGCAGATCTCTCGAGGTGATGATCTGCAGCTCGCGTTGGAGTCCCTGTTTCGGGGACTGACCCTGCTGCATCGCAAGTGGGACCGCGAGGAGTGGACCCGCTTCTGCCTGGAGATTGTCCGGACCCATCCTCTGCGTGAGGTCATCCACCAGTGCCCCTATACCCGGCATGGTTTCGAGAAGCCTCGGGGCTACGCAGGGGACGCGGTGCTCATCGATTACCTCTATGAGGAGCACCAGGGGCCCCTGTCGCCCATGGGACGGGACATCTACCACTTCCTGTGGAACCAGTCCGGCCCTCGGAGCGTCCGCGAGCGGCGGGAATTGCTGGCCCAGGAGATCGACGCCACCGCCGAGCGGGTGCACCAGCCCCGCATCCTCTCCGTGGCCTGCGGGCACCTGCGAGAGGCCGAGCACTCGCGCGCTGTCGCCGAGGGCCACGTGGGCGACTTCATCGCGTTCGATCAAGATCCAGACAGTCTGGAGGTGGTGGCCCAGCAGCACCCGAGCCACCTTGTCCGGCCTGTCTGTGGCACGGTGCGCTCCATCCTGATGGGCAAGACCTCGTTCCCGGAGATGGACCTGATCTACTCAGCGGGTCTGTACGACTACCTCTCCGAGGCCGTGGCCTCGCGCCTGACCCGGCTCCTCTTTGGCATGCTCCGCCCCGGTGGGCGCCTGCTGGTGGGCAACTTCGCCACCCGCACCCCGGATGCCGGGTACCTGGAGGCCTTCATGGACTGGTGGCTGCTCTACCGGGACGAGAACCAGGTGCGGGCCTTTGCCTCGGAGATCAACCCCGAGGAGATCGCCTCCGTGGAGCAGTTCCGCGACAGCGTGCAGAACGTCATCTACATGGTGCTCACGCGTCGCTAGCGCCGTTTCCGTTGCCGCCCCGAGGCTCCTCGGGGCCGCGGCGGGGCAGGGTGATGGTGAAGGTGGCGCCCTTGCCCGGGGCGCTCTCCACCTCGATGGTTCCGCCGAGTGCCTGGACGATCTCCCGGACAATCCACAGCCCGATGCCGAAGCCGCCGTAGTGGCGCACGGACACGGCGCGCTCGAAGCGCTCGAAGATGCGCGCCGCGTCCTCCTCGGCGATGCCGATGCCCTCGTCACGCACCCGCAGCCGGGCCTGGGTGGCGTCGCCCTCCAGGGTGATTTCAATGGGCCGGCCCGCGCCGTACTTCGTCGCGTTGGTGAGCAGGTTGAGCACCACCTGCTCCAACCGCATGGCATCCCAGTGGCCCACCATGCTGGGGGGCAGGGTGAGCCGCAGCTCGCACTCGGCCCGGGACAGCGCCTCGCGCGAGCGCTCCACGACCCCCCGCACCACCTGCGTCAGGTCCACGTCCTCGAGCTTGCCCAGCATCTGCCCCTGGGCGATGCGCGAGATGTCGAGCAGCTCGTTCACCAGCTTGCCCAGGCGCTGCGTCTGGAGGTTGGCTGACTCCAGCTTGGCGCCAAGCCGCTCTGGGGGCAGCCGCTCCATCCCCTGGCGCACCTGGTTCATCAGGCCCTGCAGGTGGAGCTGCAACGAGGTGAGGGGCGTCTTCAGCTCGTGCGCGGCGATGGAGAGGAAGTCGTCGCGACGCCGCACCGCCTCCTGCTCCTCGCGGTAGAGCCGGCCCCGCTCCTCGGAGAGCGCGGCCATCTGCTCGAAGCCCTCGGCGTTCTCCAGCGCGGCACCGGCCAGGATGCAGACGAAGGAGGCCAGGCGCTCCTCGTCCTCGCCGAAGAGCTCGCCCACTTGCCGATGGCTGACGCACACACACGCCACCGTCTTGCCGCGCACCTGGATAGGGGCGCACAGGAGCGAGCGTACGCCCAGCATCTCCATGCTCTCGCTCACCCCGCCGGGCATGCCCTGTCCCATCACCGCCGGGCGCCCCGTCTCCATGGCCCTGCCAATGGCGGTGCGGCCCACGCCCGCCGCGGCGAGCTGGTCCTCGGGGAGCATTGTCTCCGGGGTGAACACCACGCAGTGCTCCGCGCGCAGCAGCTCCATCATGGACTGGCGCACGCCCTCGAACACCGCCTCGCGGGTGAGGGCCGAGGCGATGCGGCGACCCGCGTCCAACACCCGGGGGAAGCGGTCCACCAGCGACAGGGTCCCCGGGTGCTCCGTCGGCCCTTCGCTCTCGCGGGGCTCGGTGCCCAGGTCCTGCTCCATCTCCTGAAGCTCGCGCGTGGCCTCCTCCTGCCAGGCGGAGGTTCCCGGCCAACCGAGCTCCTTGCCCACGCGGGCGAGCGCCTGGATAGTCTGGGCGCGCTCGTACCGCATCTTCAACTCCTCGGCGGCCTTCAGGCTCTGCTCCAGCCAGCGACGGGCTCGGCGCGGTTGGCCTGCCATGGCGGCCAGCAGTCCCCGCTCGCGCAGTGCGTGGGCGAGGTTGTTGCGGTAGCTGCGCGCCAGCGAGTGGGCACGTCGCGCCACCTTCTCCGCTCGCTTCATCCACTGCTCGCGTACCCCGGGGGCGAGCGGGGAGATGCTCTCGGCGTGCATGCGCAGCGCGGTGACCAGCCAGGGCACGATGGGCGCTACGTACTCCTGCCGCAGGTGGGCCTGCTCCACCAGCTTGTCGGCCTTCTCCAACATCGTCACCGCGCCCGCGGTGTCTCCCTCGCGCAGCCGGCGGAGCGCCTCGGCCAGCAGGGTGTTGGCGTGCGTCTGCGTGTCCTGGCCGGGGTTGGCCAGCGAGCCCTCCAGCAGGCTGTACGGGATGTGTCCTAGG
Organism: Archangium minus; assembly: GCF_044360475.1. Classification (NCBI taxonomy): domain Bacteria; kingdom Pseudomonadati; phylum Myxococcota; class Myxococcia; order Myxococcales; family Archangiaceae; genus Archangium; species Archangium minus. The sequence goes on along the minus strand of NZ_CP043494.1, from coordinate 11,080,852 downwards.
GACGCCTTCGCCCAGACCTCCAGGGCCAGCCGCACCGCGTACTGGTCTCCGATGGCCAGCGCCGCCCCGTGCAGCCGCTGGGCGGACTCCAGCGCCTCCTTCAACCGGCCCAGCCGGTAGAGGGCCATGGCGTACTGGTAGTGGGCGTTGTTGACCTCCCACTGGTCTCCCGTGCGTTGCAGCAGCCGCACCGCCTCGCTGCACTTCTCAATGGACTCCTCGAAGCGGCCCGCGGCGTAGAGGCCCAGCCCGTAGAAGTGGAGCGATTGGCCCTGGCCCCAGATGTCCCCCAGCTCCCGGCGGATCGCGAGCGACTTCTCCGCGTAGGCGGTTGCCCGGCTGAACCATGGCACCATGGTGAGCATCGGGGCGTGCTCCGAATAGGCCTGGGCGAGCTCGAGGGTGGGTGGGTAGCGCTCGGCCGTGTTCACCTCGCGCAGGTGGGTCCAGAAGGTGGCGATGGGGCTGCCGAAGTACCAGCTGCTGTACGTCAGGCGGCTGTAGAAGTGCACGGCGAGCAGGTCCTCCTCGCCGTTCTCCAGCGAGCGCCGCCCTGTCAGCAGGTTTGGCATCAGCGTGTGTCCCGCCTGAACCATGAGCTCCCAGAGGGCGCCCATCGCGGCCGAGACGTTGGAGCGGGGGACCCACCGCCCCAACAACTTCAGGCCCTGCTTCAGTGCCGCGTCGGCCTCTTCCTTGTTGTAGAGCTTGAATGCCAGCTCGCCCAGCTTGGACCAGAGACGGGCCTGCTCCAGCCTGTCGCGGGCCAGTGACTGGGCCAGCTCGAATTGCTGCTGGGCGGCGTCGTAGCGGCCACGGAGCATCAACACGTCTCCCAACCCGGCGTAGATGCGGAAGCGGGTGCCCGCATCAGCCCGGGCCGCGCCGCGCTCGGCCATGCGGTAGTTGTTCTCCGCCGTCTCCAGGGCGAACTGCTGCCGCGCTCGCTCGGCGGCTACCAGGGCGTACGGGAGGGCCTGCGCGTGCTCTCCCGCCGCGTCGAAGTGGTAGGCGAGCTCAAAGGGGTCCACGGGCGGAGTGGCCGCGATGGAGCGCGCCGCCAGCCGGTGCAGCTCCCGGCGCTGCTCGGGCCGCAGCAGCCCCAGCAGGGCTTCGCGCAGCTTGTCGTGGACGAAGGTGTAGCGGCCGTTGTTGCCCTCCCACAGCATGTGTCGCCGCCGTGGCTCCATGAGCGCGCTGACGACCTGCTCGCGTGGCGTGTCCGACAGGGAGGCCACTCGCTCCAGGTCGAAGCTCTTGCCCAGCACCGCGCCCACGGACAACAGGCGCAGCGCCTCGGGCGGCAGCAGCTTCAACCGGCGCACCAGGAAGGAGGCCGCCTGGCGCGAGGAGCGCACGTGCGCCATGGCCTCGGGCTCCACCTGCCAGCCTCGTGGGCCTGGCACCAGCGCGCCGTCCTCCACCAGTCCGTGCAGCACCGCCGAGGCCATGAAGGGATTGCCCTCGGACAGGCGCCCCACCATCTCGGTGGCCTCGCGAGGCAGGGTGCCGGCCATGGACTCCAGCATCCGCACCACCTCTGTGGTGCCAAAGGCCGCCAGCCTCAGGTGGGCGTCTGGATGGAGCCGGCGCAGCACGTGCCCGGGCCCCACTTCCTCGGTGCGGAAGGACACGGCGATCATCACGTGCCCCACTGTGTCCCGGCGCGCCTGCTGCCAGTTCTCCAGGGCCCGGAGTGTTGGCTCATCCGCCCACTGGCAGTCCTCGAGCAGCACCACCGCTGGCTCCGACTCCGTACCCAGCGCGCCCAACAGCGTGGTGAGCGCCCAGATGCCGCGGCTCTCGCCCAGCGACTCGGGGCCCAGGCCCTGCTGCTGGGCGGGGCGTAGCACGGGCTGCAACTGGGGTAGGACCATACATACCGCCGCGGCCTGCTCCTCCAACCGCTCGCGCAGCAGCTCCGCCAACGCGGGCCGCTCCTTGGCCGCCGCGGCAATTCCTGAAGCCACATCCGTGAAGAGCTGGAAGGGCCGCTGCGCGGACTGGGCCACAGCCTGGCCCTGCAACAGCCAGGCACGGTGCTGGCGGGCGCGCGTGGCGAACTCCTCCAGCAGCCGGCTCTTGCCACCGCCGCTCTCGGCCTCCACCACCAGCAGCCGTCCCGGCTCGGAGCGCGAGCGCTCCAGCTCACGCTCCAGCAGCGCCAGCTCGTCATGGCGGCCCACGAAGGAGGGCTCGGTGAGGCTGTGGCGCATGTCGTGCGCGCCCGCCACCAGCTCGGGGTCCTGCTCGCCGCGGGCCAACGCCACCTCGATGGCGCCCAGGTCTTCGCGCGCGGACTCGGCGGACTGGTAGCGGTCCTGCGGGTCCGTCTGCAGCAGCCGTGCGATGACTTCCTCGAGGGCGCGGGGCACCTCGATGCCCGCGCTGCGCAGCCGGGGCCGCGCGGCCAGGTGCTGGCGCAGCACCTCTCCCACGGAGGCGCCATCGAAGGCCGGATGGCCGGCGAGTGTCTCGAAGAGGACGGCGCCCAGCGCGTACAGGTCCGAGGGGGCCTCCACCGGACGGTTGAGGAGCCCGGCCTGCTCAGGAGACAGGTAGCGCGCGGTGCCCACGGGCAGGTCGCGCAGGGACGGGTCCAACCGTTCACTGCGCGCCAGTCCGAAGTCCACCAGGGTGGCGCGAGTGAGGGTGGGGCGGCCTTCCACGATGATGTTGGAGGGCTTTACATCCCGGTGGATGATGCCGTGGGAGTGGGCCTCGGCGAGGGCGGCCAGCACACATTGGCCCACGATGAGGGCCTCGGGCACGGACAGGGTGCCACTGGTGAGCCGTTCCTGGAGCGACACCCCGGGGACGAGCGGCGTCACCAGGAAGAGCAGGTCCCCACCCGTCCCGAAGTGCAAGACGGGCACCAGGTAGGGGCTGCGCAAGGTGCGCAACACACTGGCCTCGTGCTCCAGCCGCTGTCGGGCGGTGGGCACAAGAGACACGGCGGAGGTCGTCTTGATGACAAGACGCGCTCCGGTGTGCAGGTCCACCCCGAGCCACGTGGTGATGCCACGGCCCTGCTTGATGCGCTGGGTGAGCTCGAAGCGGTTGCCCAGTCGCCTGCCAGGGTGCGCCCCTTCCAGAGAGGGTTCAGCCTGTTCGTAGCCCTCCGCCATCAATGCCCTCCCCCTCTGGTCGCACCACCTACGCATGGTGGGGTCGGCGCGTCATCGACAAGCTTGGGACCGCGGGGTGCGGTGCCAAGGGGGGCGAGGTGGCTACATGCGCCAGAGGGTAGGGTGCTTGAAATGGACAGGGGCCCTCGCTTGCGCATCCCCCCTGACAGGGTGAGAGGGGCCCGTGCCGTCGTCCGGAGAACAGGCGGGCAGACGTCGGACGGGCCCGGACGTCATGTGCCGCTCAGCGGGTGACGGTGTTGCTCACCACACGGTAGTAGCGGCCGTAGTTGGTGTCCGTCGTCGTGCCGTAAGCGTGGGTGTACACGAAGGACAGCTGGAGGTTGCTCGAGGGCGCCGAGGCCGACACGGGCGCCTCATAGGCCCAGTACTCCACACCGGAGGGCAGGGTGGCCACGTAGGTGGCGGTGGCGGTCTTCGTGGTGGCCCAGTTGTTGTCCGTGTACTTCACGGTGACGGTCTTCTGGGCACTGCGGTTCTTCACCAGGATGTTGCCGACCACAGCGGACTTCGTGGTGTCGCGCTGGCCGGTGGCGCCGCTGATGTCCGGGTAGGTGAGGAGCGCGTCGAACTGGTAGTCCGCGAGCCGGTAGTCCTGGCCGCCGTTGTTGTCCCAGTAGGTGGCGCTGTTCACCGTGTACGAGAGGGCGAAGCGCGTGGCGTTCGGCGTGGCGATGTCGAAGGACCACAGCTCCTTGCCGGCGGTGGAGGGGCCCACGTAGTTGGCGGCGGCATCCGTCCAGACGTTGTTGCCGGCGGTGTAGCGGACGGTCACCGTCTTCGCGTAGGCAATGTTCTGCACCTCGACGATGCCGCGCAGGTACAGCGTGCGGTAGCAGCCAGAGGTGGGCGGGCACTGCGAGCTGGTGACGTGCACCAGTTGGACCTCGCCGGCCGCCAGCGCGGTCGAGGCACCCAGCATCAGGCCGAGCACGGCCATCAATCCAACACCCTTCATCCTGTCGTCTCCTGTTGCCGTTCGCACCGGGGCATCCGGCGCGAGGGGCGCGCACGGTGCCGCTCCGACGCTTGGGTAGCAAGCGGGAGGGTGAAGGAGACGGAAGAAGGGAAGGGACCCGTGAGGTGGCCCGGGTCCCTTCTCGCGTCAGTACGCACTCCAGGAGACGAGCGTGTCACCCGGAGCGTGACTCACTGGTCGCCACTGAAGGTCCCGACGAGCTTGATGCTGCTCTTGCCCGTCTCGCTGCAGGTGGCGTCGAGGGTGACACTCCAGCTCGGTACATCCGAGTTCCAGGTGACGGTGCCCGTCCACGCGTAACATTTCTTCGTGAGATCCTGGGGGTTGTTGATGCTCAGACTCACTCGTGAGCTCGGCAGGGTGATGCGCTCCCCGGGGGCAATCTGGGAGCGCTGCACCACCATGTGAACGTAGTTGGACGTGCCGCACACCGTCGAAAGCCCGATGGGGTAGAACATTACGGTTAAATCGGCGCCGCTACACACCGGGAACACGCTGCAGAGGGCACCACCAGTCGGAGGGAGGATGGTGCTACCATTGACGTCGGTACCGTAGGAACTGCCGCTCATCGCCGGGGTGGTGAGATTCCAGCTGCACGTCGGCTTGCTGGTCCGGCAGCACCCGGCCGTGCCTGGAGGGCACTCAGTGGTGAAGCACCCCGCGGGGTTCGTCGCCGAGCCACTTGAGCAGGTGCTGGTGAGCACGGCGTCCGTTCCCGTCTTCGTGCAGGCCCAAAGCTTCGAACCCTCGCAGAACGAGGCACCCGGTGTGCACATGGGCGTGCCCCCAGAAGAACCCGGAGGACCCGCCGGACCTTGAGGACCTTGAGGTCCCGGGTCGCCCTTGGGACCGGCGGGACCCTGCGGGCCTCCGGCGGGACCCGCGGGGCCTTGAGGACCCATGGGCCCTTGGGGCCCTTCGATCTGTGTACATGCGCTCAGCAGCCCGCTCATCAGCAGCGTGGCCAGCGCCACGCGGATGCCTCTCTTCAATGCTCCTCCAGGTTGTTGTGGTGCGGGACCACACTATCTCGGCCACCGTCTCCGCCAATTTTGTGCTGATGGCGTTGAAGAAGACGGTGGCGCTGGAGGCGGCGGGGAGCGACTCCCGGGACGCGGGCTACCGCCGCTTCTGGCGCGACCGCTCCCGGTTCTGCAGCCAGAAGCCCGACTGGACGGGCCAGTCCGTGAAGTCGAGCGGATCCGCTCCCAGGGCGCGCCGAGCTTGCAGGGCCCACTGGGGATCGGCGAGCGCCTCACGAGCCAGCGCCACGAGGTCCGCCTTCCCCTCCGCGACGATCTCCTCCGCCTGCTTCGCGTCGGTGATGGCGCCCACCGCCATGGTGGCGAGCCCCGTCTCCTGGCGCACGCGCTCGGCGTAGCGCACCTGGTAGCCCGGGCCTCCCGGGCCGTTGTAGCGGTTGGCGACCCCTCCTGACGAGCAGTCGAGCACGTCGACGCCCCGGGCCTTGAGTTCTCGGGCGAAGACCACCGTGTCCTCGATCGTCCAGCCTCCCTCCACGCCATCAATCGCGGATACCCGGACGAAGACGGGCTTGTCCTGGGGCCACACCGCGCGGACGATCTCCACGAGCTCGAGCGGGAAGCGCATCCGGTTCTCCAGGCTGCCGCCATAACGGTCCGTGCGGTGGTTGGAGATGGGCGAGAGGAACTCGTTCAGCAGATAGCCATGCGCGAAGTGCAGCTCGACGATGTCGAAGCCTGCCCGCAGGGCCCGCTGCGCGGCCGAGCGCCAGGCGCCGCGAAGACGCTCGAGCCCCTGCTCCGTCAACGCCTCGGGCACGTGCCAGCCTTCCGCGTGCGGCAGGGCACTGGGCGCCACCGTGGTCCACGGGCCTTCTTTTTCCCCGCGCGCCGCCACGTCGGCCTGGGTCAGAGGACCATCTCCCTGCCATGGCCGCTGCGCCGAGGCCTTGCGCCCCGCGTGGGCGATTTGAATCGCGGGCACCGCGCCCTGCTTCTTGAGCAGGGTGGCGATACGGGCGAGCGCCGCCTCCTGCTCATCGTTCCACAGGCCCACGTCCCCGTGGGTGATTCGCCCCTCGGGCGCGACGCCCGTGGCCTCCACGAACACGATGCCGAACCCGCCCAGCGCGAAGCGGCCCAGGTGGGTGAGGTGGTAGTCGTTCGCGACCCCGTCCACCGCCGAGTACTGGCACATGGGAGAGACAACGGTGCGGTTGCGTGCCCTCACGCTGCGCAAAGTGATGGGTTCGAAGAGTTTCGACATGGATGAAGGGCTCCATCGCGGCACGCCATGAGCGGCCGGGTCTTGAGAAGTTGGACCGGCGACGGATGCGCGAGGACCCGAAGCGTTTCGAGCCGGGCGCCTGCCTCCTCTCCAGGTCTCTACCCAGCATTCCAGGTGGGCGAGGAGCCAGCCCGGCCCTGACTCATCTGGCGTACCAAAGACAACCACGTGCCCCATGCGCTACTTCCGGGCTGGATGAGCCAAGAAACTTCCACCACCCTGAGATTCACCAAGAGCCTGGCGGCGAAGCTCCTCGTTGCACTGTGCAGTGTCATCAGTATCGCGCTCGGCGTTCTCGTTCTCGTCGTCAACCAGCAGTCCTCACGTGTCGCCGAGGAGCAGGCGGGTCGGCTTGCCCTGCAGATCGCCGAGCACCATGCGCAGCTCGTCACCGCGGAGCTCAACGCGGCGCTCGTCCCCGTCCGGACGCTCGGGCAGGTGTTCGCGGCCCAGAAGGTCGCCGGTCTGACCGATCGTCGCCTCGCCGACGCGTCGCTGCGGAAGGTGCTCGAGGAGAATCCCAAGCTCATCGATGTCTGGACGGCCTGGGAGCCGAACGCATTCGACGGGCTCGATGCGAAATACGTGAACACGCCCGGCACGGATGCCACCGGACGCTACATCCCGTATTGGAACCGGGGTGACGGAAGCATCAGACTGGAGCCACTGGTCGATTACGAGAAGGAAGGCGGCGCGGGCGACTACTACTTCCTCCCCCTGAGGAGCGGTAACGAGACGATGGTCAACCCCGTCGCCTATACCGTGGCCGGCAAGTCGATGATGCTCACGGGGATCGCCGTGCCCATCCAGGTTGAGGGCAGGGCCGTCGGAGTCATCGGAGCCGATCTCTCGCTCGAGCAGATTCAGAAGCAGGTGTCGGCGCTCACCCCCTTCGACACGGGGTACGCGGTGCTCGTCTCCAATGATGGCACGTTCGTCACGCACCCGTCCGCGGAGCGGCGCGGGAAGCCACTCGGCACCTCTCCCGCCGAGGCGCTGGTGAAGACCGCTCTTTCGAAGAACAGCGTGTTCTCCGCACGTGTCCACTCGGAGGTGCTCGGCAGCGAGGCGATCGAGGTGGTGGTTCCGATCCGTGTGGGGAAGACCGTGACGCCCTGGGCGCTCGCCGTCTTCGCCCCCCTGGACAAGGTGCTCGCGCCGGCTCACGCGCTGAGACAATTCACGCTCGTTCTCGGAGCGCTCTCTCTCCTCGCGCTCGGCCTCGCCGTCCTCATCGTGATCCGCCGTGTCACGAAGCCGCTCGAGACGATCTCCTCCGTCGCCACCCGCATCGCGGACGGCGATCTGACCGTTGCTCTCGACCTCCGGTCCGAGGATGAGATTGGCATTCTCGCCGATGCGTTCCGTTCGATGCGCGACCGACTGGCGCAGGTGATTGGCGAGGTCCGCGACGGCGCGGCGGCGCTCTCTTCGGCCGCATCGCAGGTATCGACGACGTCCCAGTCCCTCGCGAGTAGCACGAGCGAGCAGGCCGCCACCTTCGAGGAGATAACGACCAGCCTCGAGTCCATGAGCAGCTCTATCGTCAAGAACGCCGAGAGCAGCCGCCGGGTGGAGGCGATTGCGTACAAGGGCGCAGTCGAGGCCGAGGAGAGCAGCCGGGCGGTGGCCGAGACGGTGGAGGCGATGAAGCAGATCGCCTCGCGCATCTCCGTCATCGAGGAGATCGCCTATCAGACGAACCTCCTCGCGCTGAATGCCTCCATCGAAGCGGCGCGGGCGGGGGTGCAAGGAAAGGGCTTCGCGGTCGTCGCGTCCGAGGTCCGCAAGCTCGCGGAGGGAAGCCAGAGCGCCGCGAAGCAGATCGTCACGGTCGCGTCGAACAGTGTGACGATTGCCGAGAAGTCGAGCCAACGGTTGCGCGAGCTCGTCCCGGCGATTGGCACGACGTCGCAGCTGGTGAAGGACGTTGCCGCCTCCTCGAGCGAGCAGTCGGCGAGCGTCGGCCAGATCAACAAGGCGATGAGCGATTTGAACGATGTGACGCAGCGGAACGCGGCGTCGGCCGAGGAGCTGTCGAGCACCGCCGAAGAGATGGCGGCGCAGGCGCAGAGCCTGTTGCGAATGGTGAGCTTCTTCCGCCTGGAAGCGGCCCCTGTCCGCCACCTGGAGCGCTTGCGTTCCGACTCCGTTGAGCGCATGCCTTACTCCATGCCTCGGGCTCGTGGGAACGCGGCGATGAGCGCGTCTCTGCCCGACTGATGCCCGGTACGGCGATGCCTCTGTCCTCGTCCTTCGAGCACTCAGGGTCTTGGCCAGAGCTTGACCCAATCGTCCTGGATAAGCTTGCCACTCATACGATCGGTACTTCCGCTCGCCATGAAGTCGCGGGGACCGTGCAGGGCGAGCGTCCCGGCCTCAAGCCACAGGAGCAGCAGGGCGCATGAGGCGAGCACCGGAAGTCTCCCGGTCAGGGCGGGGCGGCTGGAGACGAAGGCCTTCGCGGGCAGGAGGATGAGCGGCACCAGCACCGGGAAGAGGACCAGCATTCCGCGCGTGTACCCGAAGAAGGCCAGGGTGATGAGCGCGCGGTGCAGCAGCACCAGGGTGAACAGGCTGAAGGTCCGGTAGGGCGCGAGCAACGAGAGCCCCGCGCCGAGGAGGAGCAGCAGCGTGAGCGGCCACTTCAGCCAGGTGCTCTCCGGGACGAAGACATCCACCGGCGCGCGGGCTCCTTGGAGCCCCCCGGGCAGGTTGGAGACGCCGAACCCCAGGCTCAGGCCGTCCTGCCAACGTCCCAGCTTGGCGGCCAGCAGGCGGGCTGCATCGGCGGGATGCTCGCTCATCCACCGCAGACCTTCCTCATAGCCGTGCAGCAGCAAGTGGCGTTGGGCCGGATTCGCCGCGTCCAGCCGGCCATCCTGTCCGAGCCGGTTGATCAGCTCTGGCGTGAACCCGCCCGTCGCTCCCGCGTGGTTGGCCATCGCGAAGTTGATAGGGCCATAGACGGTGACCGGAGCCAGCACGGGCAGCGGCTCGAGTCCCGGCGTCCGCGCGTTGAGCTCCTGGAGCACTCGCGCGTTGTGGAGCGCCCACGGTGCCAGCACCACCAGGGACACGCCCACCGCCCCCGCCCAACGCACCAGCCGGGCGCGCAATGGGGCCTGTCGGTCTCGGTAGAGCCAGGCATAGAGGAGCAGGAAGGGCCAGAGATGCAGGTGCTCGGCGCGGGTCAGTGCACCCAGCCCCATCACTCCTCCCAGGAGCACCGCGCCCTTCCATGACAGCCCGCTCCGGTGCTCAAGCATCAGCCAGCACGTGGCCGACAGGAAAAATACGTAGAGCACCTCGTTGCTGTACGTCGTCGAGAGCACCAGCCAGCCGAAGCTGGCCGAGAAGAGCACCGCGCCCAACAGGCTCCACCCCTCCCCGAGCACCCGGCGCCACCACCACCAGGTGAAGGCCACCGTGGCCGAGTTCAGCAGCGCCAGGCTCAGCTTGTAGGGATGGGCGCTGCCTCGTGGCTCCCCCAGCAGTTGGTACAGCAACCCAAGACTCCAGGGAAACAACGGCGGATGGTACGGGAGCGACGCCTGCGCGGGCCGCCCTCGGGCCCAGTCGAGGGCCTGGGTGTGAAAGAAGCGGGAGTCTCCATAGAAGAAGATGGAGAACGGCCAGTGGCGATCCATCGACGCCTCGAGGAATAGCAGCCGCAGCACGAGGCTCAGCAGGAACGTCCCGAGGACCCCCACTGCCACGGGGTTCCGCCTCAGGAATCCAGGAATGCTGAAGAATGGCAGCCGCATGAATCCTCTTTGAGTCTTCATTTTATATTTCTTATAGCGCTCTGGAAAACGCACCTCTGACAAGGCAGGATTCACGGGCAGTACGGATCTCTCCGTACGACCCGCAGAGCAAGCAAATCCAGCCCCCCGTAGGTCTAACCCCCGTAGGTCTAATCCAAGAGGTGTGACATGAAGCGTTTCCTGGGCACCGTGGCGCTTGCCACGGTCCTGAGCTCTGGAGCGAGTTGGGCCGTCGTGCAACCCGAGCACGGGCCGTCGCGAAGCGCAGTCGCCCGTAATGCCTTCTTCAGTCCCGAGCTCTCCATCAGCTCGAACAACCTCGCGATCGGTGAGGCCCGGACGAAGGGAAGGCTGAACGCCTTGAGGGAGCGGGCGTTGAGCGGCTTCTTCCAGCGCTACGGGAAGGACTTCAACGTCTACATTGATCCGCGCTCGGGTGCGGCCACCAGCATCCAGGGTCACATCCCGCTGATTCCTGGCAACGGCATGGACAACCGGGTGACGTTGAGCGGCCTGGGCCAGAGCCTCGGCCGCGCGGTGGGCGGGGTGGACGAGTCCGTGGTGGGCGAGCTCGTCGTCCAGTTTGCCCGCGAGCACGCGGACGTGCTGGGTATCGACGCGTCGCAGCTCGGCACGCCGCGTGTCACGCAGGTCAATGAGCACCTCTGGCAGGTCCATATCCCGCAGCAAATCGAAGGCATTCCCGTGCGAGAGGGCCGGCTGGCGGCCACCATCAGCCACGGCAACCTCGTGCTCATCGGCACCGAGGGCTGGGGCAACGTGAGGATCCGCACCCTGCCGCTCGTCGCCGCGGGGCAGGCGATGGAGCGGGGTCTGTCCCGCGCCGGCCTGACTCACAGCCCGAAGAGCATCTCGAAGGACGCGCGCCTGGAGGTGGTGCCTGTCGCGGAGGGCGAGGGCTATGGCCACAAGCTCGTCTGGTCCTTCGGCTTCCAGGACGAGGGGGACGATGCGAACTGGGAGGTGCTCGTCGATGCCCACAAGGGTGAGGTGATCGCCCTCGAGGACAAGAACCACTACATCGACGCGAAGATCTCTGGTGGCGTCTACCCGCTGACGAACACCGAGACCTGCCCGACGGATGGGACCTGCGGCTCGATGCAGGCCAACTACCCCATGCCCTGGGCCAACACGGGCCTCGCGTCCCCCAACAACTACACGAACGGCGCCGGTATCTTCAGCTACACCTCCGGGACCGTCACGACCACGCTGAATGGCAAGTACATCGGCATCAGCGACAGGTGCGGCACCATCAGCAACAGTGCTTCTGGCAGCATCAGCCTGGGTGGCTCCAACGGCCAGCACGACTGCACCACGGGAGGCGGCTCCACGGGCAACACCCCGGCGGCCCGCTCGGCGTTCTACGAGCTGAACAGGTTGGCGGAGCAGGCGCGTGGCTGGCTCCCTTCCAACACCTGGGTCAATGGCAAGCTCACCGCCAACGTCAACATCGCCAGCACCTGCAACGCCTACTGGGGCGGCGGGACGGTCAACTTCTACCGGAGCGGTGGCGGCTGCCGGAACACCGGTGAGATTGGCGCGGTGTTCGACCACGAGTGGGGCCATGGCCTGGACGACAACGATGCCAACGGCTCGCTGAGTGCCTCCAGCGAGGGGTACGCGGACATCGCGGCCATCTACCGGCTGCAGACCTCGTGCGTGGGCCACGGCTTCTTCGCCACCAGCAACAAGGGCTGCGGCATGACGGCGGATGGGACTGGCTACAACCAGAACGAGGCTCAGACGGGCGGGACGCCGCACTGCGATCTCAACTGCTCGGGCGTGCGTGACGCGGACTGGGCCCAGCACTCGGACAACACTCCGGACACCCCGCAGAACTTCGTGTGCACCAAGTGCACCACGTCCTCCGGTCTGTGCGGTCGCCAGACGCACTGCGCCGCCGCGCCCACCCGTCAGGCTGCGTGGGACCTGGTGGCCCGCGACCTGCGCGCCGCGCCGTTCAACTACGACACGAACACGGCCTTCATCGTTGGCAACAAGCTCTTCTACCAGGGCAGCGGCAACGTCGGCTCGTGGCACGCCTGTGACTGCAATGCCGGCACCTCCAGCGGGTGTGGCGCCACCAACGGCTACATGCAGTGGCTCGCCGCCGACGATGACAACGGCAACCTCAATGACGGCACGCCGCACATGACGGCCATCTACAACGCCTTCAACCGGCACAACATCGCTTGCAGCACCCCGGCGCCGCGCAACGGCGGCTGCTCGACGGGTCCCACCGCGACGCCCTCCGTCACCCTCACCCCTGGCACCCGCCAGGTGGCGATCTCCTGGTCGGGCGTCACCAACGCCGCCAAGTACTGGGTGCTGAAGACCGAAGGTCACGCCGGCTGCAACTTCGGCAAGGCCCTCAAGGCCACTGTCACCGGCACCACCTGGACCGACACCGAGGTCTCCTCGGGCCGGCAGTACTGCTACTCCGTCGTGGCCGCCGGCTCGAGCAACGCTTGCTACAGCCAGGCCAGCACCTGCTCCTGCGTCACGCCTAACTGAGCCAGGGCGTAAAGGGTAGAGGCACGGGCTGGTTCCACCCAGCCCGTGGCCTCCCCAGGCTCGTATAGGAGGACTCATGCACGCCCGGCGCTCATTGGCCGCACGTGGAGTTTCGTTGTTGTTGGCGCTCCTCGGCGCAGCCTGGCTTGCATGTGTTGGTGGTCATGTCCCGCCGTCCACCTTCCAGTTCTTCAGTATCGTGCCCCTTACCGGTCCAGAAGAAGGAGGATGGAAGGTCGCCCAGGTGATCGTGCTGCTGAGCAGGATATCCCCTTCCTTCCCAGTCACCGCCACTTGCGATATCGAGGTGGGTGTTCCGGAACGGAATGTGAACGGGCTGGTTTCAAATGCACTCGCACAAGTGGCGGCGGCCAAGGCGGCGGACGAGGCCGCTCGCAGGGTCCTCCGTGAGCGGCAGCCAACTGCACTCGCCTGTGATCAGTTCAGGAAGCACATGCAGAGCATTCTGGGCGACAAGGACTTCGGCACCATTCCTGGTGCCAGAGTCTCTGGCTTTTTGAGTGGAGGCGTTCCCAGGACGACGTTTCCGTGAGAGTAAAAGCCCCCGCTCGCTTCCCAGAAGATATGACCGATAGGTCTCCCTCTGCGGACTGAATCGAGGAGCTCGCCTTCATGAAGCCGGAGTTGACTGTCGACGCGCTCGTCCAACTCGTTCACCGCTATTACCCAGCGGGTATGGAGAAGGAAGATCCTCGCTACCTTGTCTCTGAAGAGACCCAGCGCCTTCAGTCCCTGCTCCAGCTCAACGTAGGGAGGTCACCAGCCTGGAACGACTTCGTTCAGCGGCTGCGTGGGCAGTTCCCCGACTGCTCCGTCTGGGACACAACGGTGCCCATGAGTGATCCCTGTTACAGCTGCCGCGTGTCCCTCCCTGGGTTCGTGGCAGGTGCTCCCATCTACGACAGCGTCGTGTGCCTGCTGAGTCAGCTCGCGCCGGTATATGCCCTCTACGCATCCCACATGCAGAGGTCGAATCCCCCTGAGCTGAAAAGCTGGCTCCGCTTTCCGCCGTTTCCCCCAGAGTTCCAGTCGCACGAGGTGAAGCTCGCCGGACTCATCGAGTCCACCTTCGGCTTCACGCGCCTGTCGAATGACGTTCTCTTCACCCCCGTTCCAGACCTTGTTCCTCGGACGGTCAACTTCGGGCTCGGTGACGCGCGGCTCATCGATTGCCTCATGACCGAACATCGTTGGTGAGCCGCCTCGCCTCCGTATCCCCTGGAGTTGGCCGGATTCCCGAGCCCATCATCCGGGTGACTGCTCGCCTGCTCTGGGAGCATGCCTCATCATCCTCTCGTCACGTTTTTCACAAAGGCGAGTGACCCCTTCTGCCTCGGGGCGTGCGCAAGCCATGGGGCTCGCGCGACAGGAGGTGGATGACGGATGGATTCTTCTTTCGACAGAGGCTTGTCTCTCGAGCGAGGGGCGTTGTGGAAATACCGGGCGAACGGGGAGCGGCTGAGCCTCTCGTGTAACGAGGGCTCTGTGTGGCTCACCCGCGAGGGCGATTCGGTGGACCACATCCTCTCGCCGGGTCAGTCGCTACAAGTAGAGGGACACGGTCAGGTGGTGGTGCAGGCGCTCCAGCCGGCACGCCTGAGTCTCGCGGGCTCGGAGGCCCCGGCGACGAAGGGACCGGGTGGTGGGGGCGGGAGCTCCGGAGTGGGCCGCTACTTCCAGAGCCGTTCCACGCAGTACGGCCTGGCCATCGGCCTGTTGCTGTACCTGGCCTACGCCGGGGGGCATGGCGCCTGGGGCAATCCCACGCTCATGCTGATGGCGGTCTTCATCGGGTTCTTCCTCCCGCACTACTCCAAGCTGAGCAACAAGATCGAGGAGAAGCTCCAGTTCCGCACGGCGATGGTGACTCCGGGCCGGCTGGGACGGTTGGCCGCGCAGCTCCTGTTCAACCTCGGCATCTTCTCCGGGATGCTCTATGGGGGCGTCATCGCCCCCGAGAAGATTGCCTTCCTGGGCGGGGTCTTTTGGATCTCCCTGCTGACCACGGCCGCCTCGCAGGGAATTCAGTACATCGCCCTGGGCCTGGCGAGCCGGGACATCGGTGAGAAGAACCGCAACGTCATCGTGGGGCTGTCCATGAACGTGGTCGTCACCGCGATCGCCACGCTCGGGTTCCCCTGGGCTCGGACGCTGTTCTACGCCGTGGGTCTCTTCTTCGGAGGTCTGGTCTTCGGACTCGGGCTTCTGTCTGACCTGCGGGCGCGCCTGGCACCTCGTAAAGGCGTGGCCGTGTTCTTCGGAACCTTCAACCCCTTCCACAACACCCACCTGGAGATCATCCGGAGGGTGCTGGCGGAGCGGAAGGTGAGCCGCGTGTACCTGCACACCACCGTGGTTCCCAAGCTCCACGCCGAGGCCCTGCGCAAGGGGGAGATCGTCATCGCCCGTCGCGAAGCCGGAATGCGCGTCTACTCGAAGACGTCCAAGGCGGACGTGCACATGAACTACTTCCCCACGGGTAACTGCTTCTATGAATTCGAGACCCGTCGCGAGCTCATCGAACTGGCGCTCGCCGAAGCAGGCCTGGGAGACAAGGTCCAGGTCCTGTCCTTCCCCGAGGAGTACGAGCGGCGTGGTTTCTATGGCGTCCTCGACAAGGTCCGCAAGCTCCACCCGAACGAGCCGATCCACGGCATCCACGGGAGCGATCTCGGTGGCATGTGGGTCCGCAACATCTATGATGAGTGCGGGTGGATCTACCCTTACCCCGTCCAGCGTATCGATCGGGTGTCGGCCACGGCGATCCGCAAGGGGGCCCGCGGGATGGCGCCGGGTATCGTGGAGCAGATTCTGGAGCACCTGCGCCAGGGCGCACGGGAGTTCCAATTGCAGGGAATGACGTATCGAGTTGAGGAAGGAGTGCTTGTCCATGTCCGCCAGTAGATTCCCGTGCCTTCCGGACACGACCGGTTTGGAAATCCGGGTGGTGAGAAGCGAGCAGGATTTGATCAAGGCTTTCCTGGTGCGTGGCATCGTCTACATGCACGAGCAGAACTGCCCTTATGACGAGGAGTTCGACCTCAACGACTTCACGTCGACGCAGATTCTGGGCCTGGTCGATGGGGAGCCGGCGCTGACGGGGCGGATCCGCTACTTCGCGGGCTTCGCCAAGCTGGAGCGGCTGGCGATTCGCGAGGCCTACCGAGGCAGGGGTTATGGCCATGCCCTGCTTCAGTTCATGCTGAGGCTCTGCGAGGAGAAGGGCTACCGCGAGTTCTACCTGCATGCGCAGAAGCGGCTCGAGTCGTTCTACGAGCAGTACGGCTTCCATCGGCTCGGTGACAACTTCCACTTCTCGGAGCACGACTACGTGGAGATGTACGCGCGCTTCCCGGTCGCGCCGGCGGGCCTGACGGTGGCGCATGGCCCCATGGTGCTGAACCGGCCGGAGGGAGCCTGGGCGCGTCCCGGTCCACTCGAGCAACCTCAGCGAGAGGCGCAGCAGGCGCTTCAGCGGGCCATCGCGGAGGGGGTATGAGGCGCGCCACCGCGTGGATTCCAGGATTGCTCCTGGTGGCAGCAGTGGCACAGGCTGCTCCCCTTCCTCGACAGGAAGGGGAGGGCCTGTCGCCCAAGTGGCAGGGCCTCCTGGAGAAGCTGGTGGGCATCAACTCCGGAACACAGAACGTGGAGGGCCTGGAGCAGGTCCGCGGAGTGCTGATCCCCGAGTTCGAGGCGCTGGGCTTCGTGACGACAACCACGGACCTGGGAAATGGGCGGAAGTTGTTGTCCTTCCAGACGCCGGGGTCGAAGCCTGAGCTCCTGCTGGTGGGCCATCTCGATACGGTCTTCGAGAGAACGGCTGGCTCCTCCCAAGGACTGAGGAGGGACGGGGACAAGCTGATGGGTCCCGGGGTCATCGACATGAAGGGCGGCGTGGTCCTGCTGCTGGACGTCCTGGAGAGCCTCCGGGACACGGGGCTGCTCGGGCGCATCAAGGTAGTCCTGAACGATGATGAGGAGGTGGGCTCCCCTCACTCGAAAGAGGCGCTGCGACAGGCGGCGCGGGGAATCCCCTTTGCCCTGGTCTTCGAGCCGGGCCTGCCAGATGGCTCGATCGTCGCCTCGCAGTCAGGGGTACGATGGTTGCGGCTCACGGTGAAGGGGCGCGGGGCGCATGCCGGGCTGGAGCCGGAGCGCGGCGTGAATGCCTGTGTGGAGGCCAGCCACAAGGCGAGTCGGCTCGATGCCCTGACATCGTTCCAGCGAGGGCTGACGGTGAACGTGGGGACGATCTCCGGGGGCACGAAGCCCAACATCGTCTGTGAAGAGGCGAGCCTCATGCTGGATATCCGTTACCGGAGGGAGGCGGACCTGGAGGCCACCTTGAAGCGCATTGAGCGGATTCGGAAGGAGATGACGGTCTTCAATCCGGTGCTCCGCGTCTCTCCCACGGCGACGCTGGAGACGGTGGCCGAGCTTCCCAACCTGCCGTCGGAGCGCACCCTCCAGCTGCGCGAGCTGGCCTCCCAGGTGGCGGCCTCGGCCGGGCAGCGAATCGAGGCGAAACACGTGGGCTACGCAAGTGATGGGAACCACCTGGCCAGTACCGGAATCGAGGTGTTGGTGGGGTTGGGGCCCTACGGCGGGGGAATGCATACCCAGGACGAGTTTCTCTCGCTGCAAGGTTATGCCAGTCGGCGCGGCTTCAACCGCGCGCTCATCCAGAAGATTCTTTCGAACAAGGGGGAGTGAGATGGGGCAGAAGGTATTGGTAGTGGTGGACGTCCAGCGCGAGTACGTGACTCCCGGAAGGGCCTTCCACATCGCGTCGATCGGACCGTCACTCGAGAATGGCAGACGGGTGCTGGAGACAGCCCGGAGCAAGGGTTGGCCCATCTACCACGTGCGGCATCTGCAGGCCGGGGCGATCTTCAACCAGGACGATGCGTACTCCGGTTTCGTCCAGGGCTTCGAGCCGCAGGGAGACGAGCGGGAGATCCACAAAGGGAATTTCTCCTGCTACTCGGCCCCTGACTTCGCCGAGGCCATGAGTCGGCACGCAGCGCGGGGAGACGAAGTCATCATCATCGGCTACGGCTCCACCATGTGCTGCCTGTCGACGATCATCGAGGGGTACCATCGGGGCCAGAAGATGGTCTTCGTCTCGGATGCTTCCCGTGCCAAGGCCAGCGCGCGTCTCAGCGAGGAGAGCCTGCATGCGCATGCGACGGACATCATCTCGACGTATGCACGGGTGGTGACGACCCAGCAGCTGGTCGGGGAGCCCTGAAGAACCCTCCTGGCGCGGGGCGCTCATTTCCAGGGAACTTGAGATCCCACTCGAACGGAAATGTGTGGATATTGTGTCTGAGTGAGAAACGCAGGTGAATGGATTTCTTATGTGTTTCGAAGCCAGACACGCAGTAGGTTCAAGGCATGCCATCTCAAGAATCAGCGTTGAGGAGGACCCTCCTCGCGCTCGTGGCCCTGGCCACATGTGCATGCAGCCCTCAGCCATCACAGGTCGCCTCACGCTCCTCGTCTCTCGCGCTCACCAGCCAGGGACAGGTCGTCACCTTCCCCCTCGAGGTTCTCGGCGCGGATGAGACCGTCAGGTCCGTCACCGTTCCTCTCCCCGAGCAGGAGCTCCAGTCCCCGCTCAAGCTCTGGCTGCAGGTTCACAGCCTGAGTTACGAAGACAAGGCGAGCATCCGCTTCAATGAGGGGGCGTGGATCTCCCTCAACAACTCGACTGCCTTCGTCGAAGGGCTGGGGAAGAACTACGGGGGGATTGGTGGGGCCTTCGCCACGCTCAAGTTGCGAGTCGATGTCCCGGCCGGTGCCCTTGTGCCCGGAGAGAACAAGCTCGACTTCAAGTTCAACGAATCCGATGGGCGATCCATTGGCTTCCGGGTGCTGAAGCTCAACTTCCTCCGGCTCGATGGCAGCCGGGTCCTCGCGGAGAGCCTGTTCACGCAAGAGGATCCGAACACCTGGCAGCCTCCCTACTCGGATGAGACCTCCATCGCGGAGGGTGCGGCGCTGTGGCGCGACGCCGTCCTGCGTCAATCCAGCAAGGATCCGTCCAAGATCAATGCGCGCTGCATGGATTGCCACACCCGGGACGGCAGGGACCTCAAGTACTTCAACTACTCGAACCATTCCATCATCGAGCGCTCAAAGTTCCACGGGCTGGACGAGGAGCAGGGCAAGAAGATCGCTTCCTATATCCGGACCCTTCAGGGCATTCCCAATCCGGGGCGGCCCTGGAATCCACCGTACCAGCCGGGTCCTAACGTGGCTGGCCTGCCCGTGACGCACTGGGCGGCAGGGGCGGGCATCGACCAGGTCTTGGAGAAGGACCGGGACATCTTCCCGTACATCTTCCCGGGCTTCCCCCAGAAAATCGACAAGCAAGCCGTGCTCACGACGGGCAACCTCAATACCCGCACCACGCCCATTCCTCTGCAGCTCCCGGATTGGAATCACTGGCTGCCTACCATCCATCCCAAGGACGGGTGGGGCAGTGTCTTTACCGACAGCGACGCCTACACCTGTTATAATGGAGATGGGCCCTGTGCTCTTAAAGATAGCATGCGCGAGCGTGCTCGCCAGGTGAAGGCGGACGGGTACACGACCTATAACGCCAAGCTATTCCACGCGAGCCAGTACTGGACACTCTCGCTCTACCAGTTCCTCAGCACGAGGTACCCCACCTACAAAGAGAACAAAGATCCGCTCCGCGAGACGGTGGAGTACAACCAGAGGATCTACTCCATCGGACTCTGGTCCATGGTCAAGATGTGGGAGATCATGCAGGAGTTTGGTCTGGAGGGGCACCAGAAGCAGCTCTTCCCTTCGTCCCGGGAGGAGTGGGGATGGATGAACAACCGCAGCTTCGACACGTCCCCCCACCTGATGGGGCTCATTCGTGACAAGACGGGAATTGGCAACAACACCCCCCTGATGTTCGTCTACTTCTCCGCGGCGTGGTACCAGCTCGCGTTCGTCCTCTACCACGGCAATCACTCCGACGGACTCGGCCGGGACGGACAGCGCCCCATCGACTGGCCCTACGCCTATGGTTTCCTGGCGGAGCTTCAGTACACCCCCGCCAATCAATCAACCGACCTGTACGTCCCCTTGAACGGCCTGTTGACGCTCTGGCTGGTGAAGGCGATGCAGGTGGCGGACAACGGCATCGGGCCCGATGGGCTGCGCACCCATCCCGCTCCGGATGAGGAGCCCCTGAATCCGAACATTCCTTCTCCTGGATGGCAGCCGAGAACCGTCGTGGATCTCTCCAGGCTCGTGGTGCCAGGCTTCATAAAGGGCTGGGGCGATACCTCGCTGGATGAGCGCAGGGCCATCATGGAGGCCTTGCTCTCCACGTGGTGGGACAAGACCCGCCAATATCCAGACCCCGCCGTCTGGTTGAGAAATCCCAATACGGCCACCACCACGGAGGCGATTACTGGCCACTACGATGGCACCCTCGGAAACAGGATCTGGTACATGCTTCCGCAGTTCAGACATTACGGCGTCAGCCAGGACCTCGTGAATGCCATCGCGGGTTGGGCCAAGACCGTCTGGACGCAAAGGACTGACTGGGACAGGGTCAAGACCGCCGGCTGCTGGCCCCATCAGCATTACTATGTCTGCTGCACGGAATTGGCTGATGAGACACAATGCAAGGTAAAGTGAAGAGGTGGGTAGGGAGCCTCATGCACTGAGCCTTCGCCTGCTTTTGGGCTCTCTCGTTGTTGGGCCCCGCGCTTCTTTCACGAGCGCGGGGCCGTCGCGTCGGCTGCGTTCCCTGTTCAATTGAGGGGGAACTCGAGAGGGAGGGGCCTGCTCATCACGGGCACAGATTGTACTGTGCGTACCCTACGTAGTTGCCCGCGACGCCCGCGCCGTCCGTGGTGATGATGTACCAGTAGCCGACGTGAATGTCCCCTACGTGAAGGGCGTGACGTTCCAATGGGTGCTGTTGGCCGGGAGGGTGGCGTAGACGATCTTCGGATTCTGGGACCGATCCAGCAGCGCGTGGAGGTTGCCTGCGGAATCCACCAGCAGCTCCAGGGCGATGCCGTTGGCGTCCGTCACGAAGGTGCTCTTCCAGGACCCTGCTTGCTTCGTTACGTGTATGGCCGTCGAGCCCCCGTACGAGAAGAGCACGTGGGGACGCCCCTGGGGCTCAATCGTGAGCACGGGCTCGTTGCCCGGAGCATCCACGACCAGCTCGGTGACCCACATCCCCGAGGCATTGGTGGCATGGTAGATGCCGGTGTGAGCACTGCTCGTCCCCAGTCAAAAGCAGCCGAGCGAGCGAGGGTCAGCAAGAAGCCCAGGTAGGGTCGCACCCCGTCGTAGGCCTGGCGCATGGCGGGCCGGAAGGCCCGGACGAACGTCTCCTGGTGTGCGGCGTCGAGATCCAGTGCGCCTGGAGAAATCCGGTCGCTTCCTGGCAGCAGCACGCGTCTCCTATTTTCCCAGCCCTTCCTCCGACATACGGTGCGAGCCCTCCAGTCTGGTCGTTCGAAGCCTCAAAATCGTACCGGGGTGGGGGGCGTACAACCTCCTACAGGGAGGCGGACTCCTCCATCCCGGCACGAGTCGAGGCCCGGTACGCGGTAGGTTCGAGCCATGTCTCATCAGGAAGACCTGTCCACACCCCATCGAGACTCAGCGCCCATGGTGGCGCTGCGGGGAGCCGTCCTCGCGCTCATCGTCCTGGCCTCCTGTGCATGGAGCCCCCCGGCCCTGGGCGCCGCTCGCTCTTCGTCTCCTGCGCTCACCAGCGAGGGGCGGGCCGTCACCTTCCCCCTCGAGGTTCTCGGCGCGAATGGGACCCTCAAGTCCATCACCGTGTCCCTCCCGGAGAAGGAGCGCCAGCTCCCCGTCGCGCTCTGGTTGCAGGTCCACGGCCTGAGCTACGAGGGCAAGGCGAGCATCCGCTTCAACAAGGGCAAGTGGTTCCCCCTCAGCAACTCGACCGTCTTCGTCGAAGGGCTGGGGAAGAGCTACGGGGGGATTGGTGGGGCCTTCGCCACGCTTCCGCTGCGAATCAATGTCCCGGTGGGGGCTCTTGTGCCCGGGAAGAACCAGATCGACTTCCGGTTCAACAAAACCGATGGGCGGTCCATTGGTTTTCGGGTGCTGAAGCTCAACTTCCTCCGGGCCGATGACAGCCAGGTCTTCGCGGAGAGCCAGTTCACGCAAGAAGATCCCAACACCTGGCAGCCCCCCTTCCGGGATGCGGCCTCCATCGCGGAAGGCGCGGCGCTGTGGCGCAACGCCACCCTGGTCCAATCCAGCACGAACCGGGTCAAAATCCAGGCGCACTGCATGGATTGTCACACCTGGGATGGCAGGGACCTCAAGTACTTCAACTACTCAAACCATGCCATCATCGAGCGCTCGAAGTTTCACGGGCTGACCGAGGCGCAGGGCAAGAAGATCGCTTCCTATATCCGGACGCTCAAGGGCATTCCCAATCCAGGTCGGCCCTGGAATCCTCCGTACCAGCCGGGCCCTCGCGTGGGCCGCCAGCCCGTCGAGCACTGGGCCGCGGGGGCGGGCATCGACCAGGTTTTGGAGAAGGACCGGGACATCTTCGCGTACATCTTCCCGGGCTTCCCTCGGCAAATCGACAAGGAAGCCGTGCTCACGACGGGCAACCTCAACACCCGCACCACGCCCATCACCCTGCAGCTCCCGGATTGGAATCACTGGCTGCCCACCATCCACCCCAAGGACGCGTGGGGGAAGGACTTCACCCACCACGACGCCTATACCTGTTACAACGGAGAGAGCGGCTGTCGCTTTCACCACAGCATGCGCGAGCGTGCGCGCCAGGTCAAAGCAGACGGATACAAGACCTATAACGCCAAGCTGTACCACGCGAGCCTGCAATGGACACACGCGCTCTACCAGTTCCTCAGTCCGAGGTACCCCAGCGTTCATAGCAAAAAACCCTACAGCCGAGAGGTGGCGTACAACCAGAAGATCTACTCCACCGCCCTCTGGGGCATGGTCAAGATGTGGGAGATCATGCAGGAGTTTGGTTTGGAGGGGCACCAGAAGCAGCTCTTCCCGACCTCGCGAGAGGAGTGGGGCTGGATGAACAACTACAGCTTCGACACGTCTCCCCACCTGTTGGGGCTCACGCGTGACAAGACGGGGATTGGCAACAACACCCCCCTGATGTTCGTCTACTTCTCCGCGGCGTGGTACCAGCTCGCATTGGTCCTCTACCATGGCAATCACTCCGATGGAGCGGGCCGGAATGGACAGCGCCCCATCGACTGGCCCTACGTCTATGGCTTCCTGGCGGAGCTCCAGAACAGCCCCCCTCATCACGTGCCCGGGAATGGCCTGTTGACGCTCTGGTTGGTGAAGGGGATGCAGGTGTCAGACAACTCCATCGGGCTGGATATCCAGGGCAGCTCTTCTGGATGGAGTCCGAAGACCGTGGTGGATCTCACCAAGCTCGTGGCACCAGGCTACATGAAGGGCTGGGCCGAGACCTCGCCGGAGGAACGCAAAGCCATCATGGAGGCCCTGCTCTCCTCGTGGTGGGACAAGACCCGCGGGTATCAGCGCTCCGCCTGGTTGAAGAGCAAAACTGTCGCCAGCAACGCCAAGGTGGCCCTCACGAAGGAGGTCATCACGGGCAAGTACGAAGGCTCCCTGGGCGACAAGCTCTGGTACATGCTTCCGCACTTCAGACATCACGGCGTCAGTCAGAAGCTCGTGAATCAAATCGCGGATTGGGCTCAGTCCATCTGGACACAGCAGGACTGGGACAAAGTCAAGACTGCCGGCTGCTGGCCCCATCAGCATTTCTATGTCTGCTGCACGGAACTGCCCGAAGGAAGTAAGTGCCCAGTCAAGTGAAGTGATGGGGCGGGGGCCGCCGGGTTTCAGCCTCGGATGATGGGGGGCCGCAGGGGCGCACCGTGAATCTGCGCCTCGAGCTTCCGGGCCTGCTCCACCAGACTCGCGTCGCGGCTGGCCTTGACGCGCTCGATGAACGACAGGGCCTCCGGCTTGCGGTCCTGTTTGAAGAGCGCCAGCGCGAGGTTGAGGTTCACCCGGGGCTCCTCCGGGTGTTCCGCGGACAGCGCGCGAAGCACCCGCTCCGCCTCGGCGGTCCGGTCCTCTGCCAGATACAGACGGGACAGGTCGAGCACGGGCTCCAAGGCCCGAGGCGCGGCGCGCTGGAGCTCCTCCAGGAGTGAGAGTGCCTCCCCTTGCTGGCCCTGCGCCGTGCGTACCTGCGCGAGCGCGTGCTTGGGTTCAATCGCCTCGGGCGCGAGTCGGAGGGACTCCTGGAGGGCCTGCGCCGCCTCGGGCAGCTTCCCTAAGGTGAGCAGGGCCAGCCCGCGCTGATAGAGGGGGTTCGCATCCCCGGGCTTGAGCGTCTCGAGCGCTTGTGCCGCTTCGAGCGCCTTCTGGGGCTCGCCCTGAATGAGGGCGCACTCGAAGCGCGCCTGCTGCAGGGGCACCTCGCGCGGGTGGGCGGCCACCGCCTCGTTCAGCACGGTCATCGCCTGGGCGAAGTGGCGCAGGGCCATGAGCGCGCGGGCGTGGAGCAGCTGGGGCATCCACTCTCCGGGCGCGAGCCCACTGGCCACGCGGAACGCATCCCGGGCCTTATCCGCTCGACCTTGGCGCAGCGCGATCTGTCCCAGGTCCACCAGCGCCTGGGGGCTCTCGGGCTGGAGCGTCAACGCCGCGCGCAGGGACTTGGAGGCCTCGTCATCCTGTCCCCGGCGCAGCAGGGCCTGTGCATGGGCATAGTGCTCGATGAAACCGGCCCCAGGGGCCTGGGCCAGACTGGCCAGTCGCTTGAGCACCTCGGGGCTGCCCCCATCATCCTCCAGGGAGGCGATCAGGGCCTGCGCGGCCGAGTGCCCCGGAGCGAGCGCCACCGTGCGAGCGAGAGCGGTCCTGGCCGCCTCGGGTTTGCCCAGGGCGAGCTGGGCCCGAGCCAGGCCGAACCAGCTGTCCACGTCCTGGGGGTGCGAGCGGAGGGCGGTTTCGAAGGAGGAAACCGCGGCTGCGTACTCGCCTCGTGCCAGGAGGCGCAGACCTGGCTGTGCTTGCTCGGAAGGGTTCATGACACCGGACATTGTAGCCACTCAAGGGCGCACACAGCAGGGGATTGGCACCATACTGGGGATATGTGGCGGCATCTTCTCGGGGCGGCCTTCGTGCTCGTTCCCGGCCTGCTGGGGCTCCAGGCCTGGCGTTTCCTCCGGCTGTCTGGTCCCACTCCCGGGAGGCAGCTTCGTGGGCTCCCGCGATGCACCGCGGCCGAGCTGAGCCGCTTGCGGCCTGGCGAGCGCGCCGTGGTGGAAGGACGGGTGGCTCCCGCTTCACCGGGGGCCGGGCTGCCCGCGCTTTCCCTCCGAAAGAAGACCCGCAGACGGGGCACGCGCACGCTTGAGGCGTGGCGGGAGCTCCCCTCCACTCCGCCCATCCAGTTGGAGACGGAGGAGGGACGCGTGCTGCTCGTCAACGGGGACTACACGCTTCGGTTCCCGAGACGCGAGGAGGCGCCCGGCGAGGAAGCGAAGGACTCGAGAGCCTTGCGCAAGGGAGACCTCGCCTGCGCCCTGGTGTCACTCGAGGAGCCGGGGAGGACGCCTCGGGCCAGGGCCGAGTGGCTCTATGCGGCTCCCCTGGAGCGGTACCTGTCCGAGGTTCCTGTGGATGTACGACTGATGCGCTGGGCCGTGGCCGCCCTGTGCGGCACCTCGGCCCTGGGCGCGCTCTGGTGGGGATGGCTGAGCTGAAAAGGGAGGCTCAGTCGTCCCAGGTGGTGAGCAGACCGGGGACTTCCTTGGCCAGATTGCCCGCGTTCACCTCGCCGGAGATGTCGAAGCCCACGCCCACGCCCACGGCCGCATAGGCCTTGGCCTTGAAGTGGGTGAAGCCGGCCTCGAACTCCGCGCCTGCCATGGCACCCGCCGCCGCGGTGACGCCCAGCTTGCCCTTCGCCACCTCATGCCCGTTGACGGTGGTGGTGATCTCCCCGGAGAGGCTGCCCTTGGCGCCCGCGAAACCCTCGGCCCCGGCGGAGATGGACACGCCGTCCTTGCCCACGTGCACCTTGAGGTTGATGGAGCCGTCGATGCCCACCTTCCCCTCGGCACCCAGCTTCACCTTGACGGAGATGTCCTCGCCGTTGACCTTGAACTTGAACTCCTTCTCGGCGGACCCCTCCGCCTTGAGGAGGTTGGCTTCCACCTCGAGCTTCACATTCAGGTCGACGCCGCTGAATCCCTTGGCCTCCGCGCTCGCCTCTCCGTCCAGCTTGAAGCTCGGGCCTTCCACGGAGCCCTTGAGGTCGACGCCACCCGGAAGGGTCGTCTTCCCCTCGGCCAGCGGGGAGCCCTTCGCCTCGACGAGCGGCTTCGAGTCCGGCTTCTTCGTGGTGAAGAGGGTGGTCTTGCCCTCCGGCGCGACCTTCTTCTGCTCGACCGGCTTGGTGTCCTGGCTCTTGTAGTCGTACTGGTCCCGCGTCCCGGTCCGCTTGTTGTCGTACGTCTTGGACTTGGTCGAGGTGGACGTCGCCTCGTTGGCGCGGGTGGTCGTGGTGGTGACGCGGTTCTCCTTCACCGCGCTCTTGGAGGAGCCATTGCCGGTCGTCGCACGCTGCTTGGAGACCTCGACACTGGAGCTGCGGGCCTTGCTGTAGAGGTTCGAATCAGAGCGGCGGATGGGCGGGGCCATGGGATGATCTCCAACGGAGCCACGGAAGGGCTCAAAGGACTTCGATGGCCCCATTATCGAGGGGGCGCGGCGCGAGTTGCGTGATTCCAGCGGATTTTCGCGAGGATCATGGCATCGTCCCCGCGATGGCTCCAAACCGACGTCGTTCCAAGGGGTTATGGCTGGCGCTGGGGTTCGCGGTCCTGGTGTCGGGCGCGCTCGCCGCTGGGATGGGGTACGCCGCACACCTGGCCCGAGAAGAGGCTCGACAGGCGGAATCACTTCCCGTGAGCACAGCCACCACTCTCGGTGGGCTGAGTCCTGGGGAGGCCGTGTTGGTGGCGGGACGGTTGGCCGGCGACAACCCCGTGCTGTTTCGCCGCTATGTCGCGTACCTCCATCATGAGCCGTACCGAGACACGTCGGGGAGCACGGCTCGGACGCGGTGGCGGGTGAAGGAGCGCGTCACGCCCTCCTTGCTGGTGGAAACATCTTCGGGACGGGTCCGCGTCCGCAACGAGGACTACGCCATCGGCGCGGCCACGAAGGAGCCCGGGGAGTTGGACGAGCGGGGCCCCACCTCCTGGAAGGACGAGAAGAGTGAAGGCTCCTGGGACCCCTCACGGCCGGCGACAGGTTCCCAGTGGTACACCGGTTTCGAGGCCGGTCAGGAAGTCGTGGTCCTGGGAACGCTGGCGCGCGGGGGGGAGACGCCGGAAGTGAACGCCACGCGCGTCTTTGGCGGCACCCGGGAGGAGCTGGTGTCCTCTGCCCAGGGCTCGGCCCGGTTCTTCCAGATCGCCTCCTGGGTACTGTCCCTGGTCTGCGCGGGGGCACTGGTGGCGCTGGTGTGGCCCGTCCTGCGCCGCACGCGAGGCTGAGCCATATCGCGCGCATCCCACCGGCTGTCTGGGAAATTCGGGCGCAACTCCGCAACGGACGTCGCGACAATCGTCCCAGGAGATCTCCATGTCCACCTACCGCATTCGCCAGGGCGACACCCTCTGGGCTCTTGCTTCTCGTTTCAAGACCAGCGTCTCGGCACTGGCGCGCCTCAACAAGATTTCCAACCCGAATCTCATCTACGCGGGCAATTCCCTGCGCATCTCCGGCCACGCTCGGAGCGACAGCTTCGAGTCCGCCAAAGGCGGCGGTGCCCGCGGCGGCAGCGGCACGAAGAGGGCCGGTGGCTCGAGGGGCAGCGGGCATGTCGATGGGAGCCGTGGCGCCGGGAGCCCGGGCCAGGCGACTGCTGCGATGCGCAAGCTCGCGAGCGCGGGCCGTGCGGCCGCGATGAGCCTCGGCGGGTACAACAGCCAGGGACTGTGCGCCACCGGCGTGAGCAGGGCCATCCAGAATGCCTTCGGTTTCAAGGTCTGGGGTAACGGCAACCAGATCGACAACAACCTGCCGCGCGACAAGTTCAAGCAGGTCCACATGTCGCTCGCTGAGGCGCTGAAGATTCCGGGCCTCGTCCTCACCTGGGAGAAGACCTCGTCGCGCGCGGGCAGCATCTATGGCCACACCGCCATCACCACCGGCGACGGTCGCTCGTCCGTGAGCGATTTCATCGAGCGCAACACGCTCGGCGCAGGTGGCCGCACCGGGCTGAAGATCTTCATGCCGACGCTGTAGCTTTGGGGGACAGCAGCCAAGCGTGGGTGAGCAGCACGTCTTCACCGTGCTGACCCAGACCGATGGCGCGTTCACCGTCTATGACGAGATGGTCATCGACTACGTGATGGCCTGGTAGTCGGCCAACCTCGCGGCGAACACCGGCATTACAGGGGGCGGCGTCGCCTCGGGTACGCGATTGCCCTGACACGGCACCGAGGCGCTCTGCCCCAACGCTGCATCAACGGGCACGGCGGCCCTGGAAATAGACCTGAACGCGGTTGAAGAAGGCGAGCTCGGTAGGCCGCGAGCCGCCGTTCGCCGCGCCGCCGCAACGAGGGACAGCGCGAGGTGGAAGTGCGCTTCGCGGGAGTCACCTTCCGGCCCGGTCATTACCTCTACGCGGATGCGGACGGTATCGTCACGTCGGAGAAGGCGTTGTCAGCAGAACCCTCCACGGTGTCCCCTCTGGTGCTGGCGAATCCCAAGGGGCTCTATGACCCGACAGCCCACGGCTATTCACACGTTGCCCGGGTCGCGCCTGGCTCCCGTCTCATCTACATCGCCGGACAAGGCGGAGAGAACGAGTCCGGAGCGCTCCAGCCAGACTTCCGTTTGCAGGTCCGGCAAGCGTTGAGCAATCTCCGTACGGCGCTGGAATCCGAGGGGGCTGGGGTGGGTGATGTCGCCAAGCTCACCGTCCTCATCGTGGACCATTCCGAGGAGAGGCTGAAGGTCTTCGGCTCCGAGCTCGAGCGCGCGTGGACTGCCGGCATGAAGCCGACCTGTACGTTGATTCCAGTACCGCGCCTGGCACTCGACGGAATGCTGTTCGAAGTGGAAGCGGTTGCCGTTCTCCCCCTGAGCCATCCCCTCATTTTAGATGAGACCGAAAGCTTCGCGGAAAACGAGCTGCTCACGGACGAGTTGGGCGAAGCGCTCCATGAGAGGACGCAACTCGGCTTCTCGCATCATGGGCAGGGCCTTGTAGTACATACATCCCTGACGGAAGAGGGAGTAGGTGCGCTTCTTGGAGGTGTTGGCCTTGAGGTAGCGCTCCATGCCGAGACTCTCGCCCGCGGCCCCCAGCAGCGTCAGCAGCGCGCACGCCAGGGCACTGACCAGCAGCAACCTGTCTCGCCTGTCCGTCTCGGCGATGCGCACCGAAGACAGGCCCATACCGAAGCGCAAGTCCTTCACATCCCTGAAACCCTCTTCGATGGTGAAACGGCGGCGGTAGAGCGCGACGACCTCGGCACCGGAGGCATCCACCAGGTTGGTGGCCAGACACCAAGCATCCTTCATGCCCTTCTTCTTCAGGCACACCACGGCAGCCACTTCTGTCTCGTCCGCCGTGACTCGCGCTCCTTTGAGCGTGCGCAGGTGGCCCGACTTCGGCACCCACTCCCCGCGGGTTTGCGCTCCCCGTCTGTGTTCGTCACCGTGATGGATTTGCGGAAGCGCACCACGTACGAGAAGCCCAACTGCGCCAGCAGCGCATACAGTGCCTGGTCAGCGAAGCCCCGGTCGGCAAGTACCGTCACCTTCACCTCGCCCGGAATCAGTTCGCGCAGGCGTAGCAGGACGGTGTCCTCCACGGTATCCACTCGGCAGAGCGGTGCAGGGGGGCGGCGCAGATGTGATAACGGGTGCGCCGCCCGCCGGTCTGCCGACGGGGATGGGCGGTGCTCAGGTCGCGGCAGAAGAGGTGGAGGGCGTCTGCGAGGCAGCCGCGCGCGCGGCCTTCCACATGGGCGGCAGCAGTTCCTCGAGACGGCGCTGCGGCCAGCCCTGGGCGAGCTTCTCCAGCACGTCAGCCAGGTACGCCCACGGCTCCACCCCGGCCAGCACGCACGTGGCCACCAGCGTGTACACGCACGCGGCGCGCTCGGCTCCCGCGTCGCTGCCGGCGAAAAGGTAGTTCTTCCTGCCGACGGCAATCTCCCGCAGCCGCAGCTCCGAGGCGTTGTTGTGCAGCGGCAGGCGCGCGTCCTCCATGAAGCGCGTCAGCGACTTCCACTGGTTGATGGCGTAGCGGCACGCCCGTGCCAGCGGACTCTTCGGCGGCTCCCGGTTGTAGACTTCGGCCATCCAGCGCCCCAGTTGCTCCGTGACAGCGCGTGAGAGCGTGTCACGCCTGCGCAGCCGCTCGGTCTCCTCCACCTGCTGCTCGTCGGCTTCGCGCTCCACCTCGAAGAGCCGGCCGATGAGAGAGAGCGGCAGCGCCGCTCGTGTGTCACCGGCGTCCAAGGCCTCGACGAAGTAGCGACGGGCATGGCTCCAGCACCCCACCTCCACCGCGGTGGCGCCCTGGCGGGTAAACAGCTTGTCGTAGCCCTTGTACCCGTCCACCAGCAGCCAGCCCTCACGCTTGTCCAGGAAGGACAGGGGCCCTTCTTCCTTCCAGTCCGGCGTGTAGACGAAGGCCGCCCAGGTGGTGTCCCCCAAGTACACCCACATGTGCCCGCGCTTGAGTCCGTTGGGGTGCTCTCTGTCGAGCACCTTCAGGTGCGTATCGTCGCTCTGCAGCACGTGCGAGGCCAGCGCCCGTTGGGCCACCTCCCGGGCCAGCGGCTGGAGGGTGTCGGCGCCCGCGGCCACCCAGTCCGAGAGCGTCGAGGTACGCAGCTGCACGCCATGGCGCGCGTAGATGCCGCTCAGCCGGTGCAGCGGCAGGTGGTCCTTGAATTTGGAGACGAGGACGTGGGCCACCAGGCCCGGTCCGGGCAATCCCCCTCAATCACCCTGTCGGCGGGAGGCGCCACCACCAGCCCGTCACCACACGGCCGGCAGGCGTACTTGGGCCGTACCTCCTCAATCACCTTGAAGTGGCCAGGCACCCACTCCAATGTCTCACTCTTCTCCTGGCCACAGCACGTCTTGTCCCGCCCGCATGCCTCGCACCGCAGCGCCTCGGGCGGGGGCTGGTGGACGCGCTGCTCGCGCGGCAGGCTGGAGGGCAGCGGGCGGCGCCCGTGCCCCTTGCGCTCCTTCTTTCGCGATTCCTTGTGGGGTGGCTTGGAGGGCGGCGTGGAGCCCGCCGCGACGCCTGCGTCCCCGGCCTGGGGCGGCGCCGCCTCTTGGGCCCCGGCGTTCTGCTGGCCCAGTTGCTCCAGGAACAGCGACAGTTGCTCGGCGGAGAGCTTCTCGCTTTGGCGGCCAAACCGCTGGCGCAGCGCCTTGCGCAGCCGCAACTCCAACTCGGTGTTCTTCTCCACCAATTGCGAGAGCAGGCCCACCACCAGCTCAATCACCTGCTCGTCCTGGCCCTCGGCCAGCAGCGTGCGCAGCAGCGCCGCCACGCCGTGTACGTCCGTCGTCTTCTTGCCGGGAGCCGCGCCGCTCATGTCCCGGGACATGAGCCATGACCCGGACCCAGGACGCAAGAGGTATTCTCAAGCAACCGACTTCTCAGGTGGGGGCTGCCAGCGAGGCCGGCGGACACTGGCCTTCAAATCAATCCCCTCCAGCAGCAGGGTGAGCTCCACCGCTTCCAGGATGACGGCGCCCGTGTCCTCCGGTAGCGGGCGCGGCAGGCGGAAGCTGCCCTTCTCCAGGCGCTTGGAGAAGAGGCAGAAGCCACCGGAGTGCCACCACAACACCTTCACCATGTCGCGCGTGCGGTTGAAGAAGACGAAGAGGTGTCCACTCAGCGGGTCCTCTCGCAGGACCTGTCGTGCCAGCAAGGACAGCCCGTCGAAGGACTTGCGCATGTCCACCGGCTGGCTCGCCAGGTGGATGCGCACCGAGGAGGGTAGTGTCAGCATGCTTCCTCCAGCGCCCTCACCAGCCGCGCCAGCGCGTGCGCGTCGAAGCCCGGCTCCACTCGGATGCGCCGGCCCCTGGCCAGTAGCACCTCCATGCTGGCTGTGCCCGGTGCCCCACGTGCTTCTGGCGAGGGCGGCGCCGTGACGTGCACCGGGACGAACGAGAGCGCCGGGCCCGCCTCCCCGGCCCGCCGCTTCTTCCACCACCTCAGCCGCTGTGGCGTAAGCCCATGGCGGCGGGCGAACTCCGCCACCGACAGCCCGCTCGCCTCGTAGGCCTCCAGCACCGCCTGCGCTTCGGCCTCCGTCCAGTAGTTGCTTGCCGCCGCCCTCGCCAGCGTTGCGTCCACTCTTTCCGTGTTGCGTCCCATGTCTACACCTCCTGGAACGCGACGCTGAACGGCTCCTCCCTCACGCGGAAGGTGTGGTCCACCGAGCGCTTACCCTCCACGTCGTTGCGCTGGCCCTTGAGGGTGGACTTGTGCACTGTCAGCCACACCAGGGGCGTAGGGCGGCCGTGCTTCGTCAGCAGCGAAGCCACCAGGGTGGTGTGGTCATCATCGTCGAAGTCCGTCCAGTCCAAGGCGATGACGGCCTCGGTGCGCTGGGCCAGCATGTACGGCACCCACAGACTGAACAGGTGCCACACGTTCAAGCCCGCATTGGACAGCAACCTGTCTACCTGCTTCACCCCGTGCTTGCCCTTGGTGCCTCGCGCCACCGCCACGGCCTGCCCGATGGCGTACACCGACAAACTCGCGGCGTGGATGACCCCCAGCGTCGCCAGCGACAGTGACAGCACCCGCTTGGCGTGGACGTCCTCGGCGAAGAGGCTGGAGAGGAATTCATGGACCTGCTGCTCGTTGATAGCTGAAGTACCCACTTCTCCGGTAACGTCCATGACCCTACTGCTCGAACTAAACAGCCTACCGACCCCCTCCTCGCCAGCTTGCTAAATGAGGGGATGCCTCAGGTTCTCCCCGCCTGAGCTCGTAGCTCAGCACAGGCACGCTCGACCGCACCGCGGGCGGTCGAGCCTCCTCCCGTGCAGTCATGGCACGTCAATTTGCCGAGAACGTATGCTTGAGCCTCTTTTGTATGTCTGATTTGCTGGAATCGGCTCAAGCTGCCATTGCTCTGCTGATGCTTGCAAGTCTCTTCTTTAAAGCTGCTTGCTGCGACAAATGATTGTTATTTGACGGGGAGATGGATTCTCGGCAGTAGGTGCTTCGTGCGGTGCAGTGCCAGGAAAGGCATTCCCGCACAGCGCGCTGTCGATTCATCTATTTCTTGGCATTCTAAAAGAGAGAGAAAATGCATTTTGTGAGAAGGAATCCGCCGGTCATTGCCGTGGTGTCCGCGATGCTCGCCCTGTCAGCCTGCGGCGGCGGGCAGGATGATTCCTCCCCTCAGGTCGTCGAGCAGCAGAAGGCTCTGGCGGGTTGGACCGTGCCTACGTGCAGTCACATTACTGGGACGAATGCCATCTCCTTCACTCGGGACGAGGGCGCGACCCTCGCGTCGACGGGGACGCTCACGGGCACCGTGTACACCCCAGGGTTGGTGGCGCTGGACACGGCGAACACGTTGCTCGCGGTGCACGCGAACAGCGTCATCCGCTCCACCGACGCGGGCTGCACCTGGAGCTCCATTGGGACGGTGCCCGCAGGCCTGACGCTGACCGCCGCGGCCGGTGGCCGTGCTTATGCGTGGGCGGAGAATGGCTCGGGCCTCTACCGCATCGAGGGCACTACGATCACCGCGTTGACCTCACCTGTGGCCAACATCCTGGGCCTGGGCGTGGACGCCGCCAACGGCAGCCACGTGCGCGTCGGTGACAGGCGGGGCCAACTTTACGAGTCCTTCAATGGTGGCGCCTCGTGGAAGGCCCTTGGTGTGGCTCCAGCCAGCGGAGACTTCGTCCTCGGCTACTCGGTGGCGTTCGACCCAGCCAACCTCAACCACGTGTTGTTTGGTCTGGCCAGCCAGGGGGCCTTCGTCTCGACCAACGGTGGCTCCACCTGGAAGCAGGTGAAGGGCCTGTCGACGGGCCGCGCCAACGGGTTCACCATTGCCGTGTCCCCGGCGAACGGGCAGATCGTCTGGCTCGCGGGTCTGGACCTGGAGACGAGCATCCGCAAGCTCTACCGCTCGGCGGACGGCGGCCAGAACTTCGCTCCGGTGGTGGAGGAGTCAGAGACCGTGACGTTGGGGAACGGCCCTCTGGTCGCGCCGCATCCGAAGGACGCCCACGTCATTTATTTCGAGTTTGGCACCTACTTCCAGGACTATGGCACGGACATCTACAAGTACGACCACGCGACGGGCGTGGTGACGCAGACGCACAACGCCAACGATGGTGTGTCGTCGATTGCGTTCTCGCCCGCGGACCCGTCCGTGATGTACTTCGGTCTCACGTCCATCATCCCCAGCTGAGTCAGAAACACGGGCGATTCCACCGGTTCTGGGGGCAGGAAGCCGAGGCCTTCCTGCTCCCCGTGCTTGCTGAAAATCCGTCTTCTTTCCAACAATGGTGGCCACCGGGGGGGTCCCGGGTCGCACATCAGCGAAGGGCCATTATGAAGAAGTTGGACAAGAAGGTCGCGATCATCACTGGCGGGGGGAGCGGTATCGGGGCGGCGGCGGCGAAGGTGTTCGTGGAGCAGGGAGCCAAGGTGCTCATCGTGGGTCGCAGCGAGGAGAAGCTGCGCAAGACGATGCAGGACATCAACCACGAGAACCTCAGCTACACGGTGGCGGACGTGTCGAAGGTGGAGGACACGCAGCTCTATGTGCGGCACGCCGTGGAGCGCTACGGTGGCGTGGACGTGCTGGTGAGCAACGCGGGCACCGAGGGTCCTTACAAGCACATCCTCGAGCACACCGTGGAGGACTTCGACCAGGTGATCGCCACCAACGTGCGCGGCACGTGGTTGTCCGTCAAATACGCCTTCCCCGAGCTCCAGAAGCGCGGGGGCGGGAGCATCATCCTCACCTCGTCCATCGTGGGAGTCGCCGGGTTTCCGTCGCACTCCGCGTACACCACCAGCAAGCACGCGGTGGTGGGGATGACGCGCGCACTGGCGCATGACGGCGCGCCGTTCCATATCCGGGTGAACGCGGTATGCCCGGGCGTCATCGACAACGACATGATGGCGTCGACTCACCGGCGCCTCGCCCCCGGCGCCGAGGAGCAGATGAAGAGCACCCTCACGGCGCGCGTCCCCATGAAACGCTACGGGACGAACGAGGAGATCGCCCGGATGTACCTCTTCCTCGCCAGCGAGGACAGCAGCTACAGCACGGGTGGCGTGTATGTGTCGGACGGTGGCATCACCGCCGGCCTCATGTAGTTCCCCGCATGAGTCCGTAGCACGGTGCACGGCAGGCCCGACCGCCCTGTGGCGATCGGGCCTCCTACCGAGCAGTCATTGCTCGTGTCGGTGCTCCTTTAGGGCTGAGTACTGGAGGCGCCGGGGAACACCACGTCGACGCAGCCGTGGAAGCGCTCGTAGGTGTAGTGGTTGCGTCCCCACTCGGCATAGATGACGTGGCGCCCCTGTCGCTGCGGCACGTTGCACGTGGTGTGGAAGAGCGCGTTGGCCTTGTCCGCGGTAATCGCCGGATTACCGTTAGGGTTGCGGTCGTCGTACTTCAGGACGCAGAACGCTTCCTCTTCGAAGTCATCCCAGGTCAGGGGCTTGCCTACCTGATAGACGAAGCCGGGCTTGGTGATCCAATAGCGGAACTCCTCGGTGTCGTCGAAGTGCGGCCCCCAAGAGATGTTCCAGGTGATGGTCTGGGGACCGGAGCTGAAGGTGCTCGTCGGCCAGTTGATGGACTTATCCCAGGGCGTGGCGCCGCCGCGCCAGGTCTCGCTGCCGAAGCCGCATACGTGCTGCGGCAGGGGACTGACCACGGCCCGTCCCTGCGCGTGGGTGAGCACGCTCATGAACTGATAGCCACCAGAGAAGTCATCTCGAAAGGCGTCGGCGCACTCCGCGTATTCACCCGGCCTCCCCACTTCATCCGGCTTGGTGTGCGCTCCACAGAACCAATTGCGTGACGGCGGGTTCTGAATCAGTCCGTGGCCGTGTGCAACCGTGGCAACTCCCAGTGCCAGAGAGAGGGACAGCCATGTCCTTTCATTCTTTGCCAGCATGGTTTTTCTCCCTTGGATTATGAGCGAGCAAGATACTGGTTCATGGCGATGACATGTTCTTCTGTGATTGCAACGCCTTGAATGCGCCACCGCTGATTTGCTCTCTCAATGCGAGGCGTTGACCGCCATCATGGATGAAGTTGGAGCTCAAGCCAACTGATTTTCTTGAGAGGCGCGTGTTGATATCAAGACATTGTATCGCCGTTTGATTCTTCCGTGGATGAAGCACTCAAATTCTCAATGTCACATGCCTGTTGCTGCCTATGGATGTGATGGGCGCGCAGTGGCAAGCACGATTGACATATGGAGTGGGAATTCGAGATAATCTAGTAAGACATGAAATATAGAGAAAATTTTAATTGGGATGTACTGCCTGAACACTCCCTCGAGCTGTTCCGCCCACGTCTGGCCAGGCGACTGAGGCGAGCCGGAGTGCTGGCACTTGCCGCCACCACGCTGACGTTGGTCTCGGCCCCAGCCCAGGCCCAGTCGCCTGAGCAGATCGTCAACGGCACCTTCGACTCCGGCCATGCTCCCTGGTGGGGCACCAGCAACATCCAGCTCGACTCCAGCAGCGGCGAACTCTGCGCCGACATCCCCGGCGGGACCTTGAACCCCTGGGACGTGATCATCGGCCAGGACAACGTTTCGCTCGTCGCGGGCGAGACGTACCGGTACAGCTTCGTGGCCACCGCGACGCCTGACTTCACTGGCAGGGCGCTCATCCAACTCCCCGCCGACCCGTGGACGCAGTACCTGGCCGTCTATCCGCAGCTGACCGCGGAGGCCAACACGTACACGTACACCTTCACCTCTCCGGTGAGCCTGCCCAATGCGCAGGTTGCCTTTCAGATGGGCGGCAGTGCCACGCCGTGGCGCTTCTGTGTCGACAACGTGTCCCTGACCGGGGGCGCCCCGCCTGACGTCTACAAGCCGGACACGGGTCCCCGGGTACGGGTCAACCAGGTGGGCTACCTCACCCACGGCCCGAAGAACGCGACCGTTGTCACCGAGGCCAAGACCGCACTGCCGTGGCAGCTCGTCAACGGCTCCGGCACGGTGGTGGCGAGCGGTCTGAGCACGCCTCGCGGCGTGGACGTCAGCTCTGGCCAGAACGTCCACTCCATCGACTTCAGCGGATACGTTGTGGCTGGAGCCGGCTACACCCTGGTTGCCGACGGCGAGACCAGCCGCCCGTTCGACCTCGGCGGCAATCTCTACGGTTCGCTGCGCGACGACGCCTTGAAGTTCTACTACCCGCAGCGCAGCGGCATTGAAATCCTCGAGAGCTTGAGACCGGGCTACGCCCGTCCCGCCGGTCACGTCGGGGTCTCGCCGAACACCGGTGACACGGTCGTGCCGTGTCA
Organism: Archangium minus; assembly: GCF_044360475.1. Classification (NCBI taxonomy): domain Bacteria; kingdom Pseudomonadati; phylum Myxococcota; class Myxococcia; order Myxococcales; family Archangiaceae; genus Archangium; species Archangium minus. The sequence continues at coordinate 11,043,534 of NZ_CP043494.1, read as the reverse complement.
GCCCGGAGTCTGTGATTACACGCTCAACGTGGCCAGTGGCTGGTACGACGCGGGCGACCATGGAAAGTACGTGGTCAACGGCGGAATCTCGGTCTTCCAGCTCATGAATGCGTTCGAGCGGACCAAATACGTCCGGGCCGCGCAGCCGTTCACGGACGGTCAGCTGGCCATCCCGGAGAGCGGGAATGGTGTGCCAGACATCCTCGATGAGGCGCGCTGGGAGATGGAGTTCCTGCTCCGCATGCAGGTGCCCGCGGGTAAGCCGCTGGCCGGCATGGTCCACCACAAGGTGCACGATGCCGAATGGACCGGCCTGCCGCTGCTGCCCCACCTGGACCCCAAGCGGCGCGAGCTGCACCCGCCGTCCACGGCGGCGACGCTCAACCTTGCCGCGACTGCCGCGCAAGCGGCGCGCCTGTTCGCCCCGTATGACCCGGCCTTCGCGCAGCGGAGTCTGACGGCTGCACGGACGGCGTGGGCCGCGGCGGTTGCTCACCCGGCGATCTACGCCAGCGCGTCCGATAACATCGGCGGAGGCGCGTACGAGGACTTCGATCTCCGGGACGAGTTCTACTGGGCCGCCACGGAGCTCTTCCTGACCACCGGTGAGGCGCCGTTCCGTGACTTCGTGCTCGGGTCGCCGCTGCACACCGCTGACATCTGGACCGAGCAGGGCATCTCCTGGGGGGCGGTCGCCGCGCTGGCTCGCATGGACCTGGCGATGGTGCCGAGCAACCTACCGGACCGTGCCGCGGTGCGGCAGTCGGTCGTGGCGGGCGCCACGAAATACCTGAACACACTCAACGCTCATCCGTACGGGCTGCCCTATGCGCCCGCCGACAACATGTTCGTCTGGGGCTCCTCCAGCCAGGTCCTCAACAACATGGTTGTCATGGCGACCGCGTACGACATCACCGGCGAGAGGCGCTTCGTGGAGGGCGTTGCGCAGGGCATGGACTACATCCTGGGTCGCAACGCCCTGAACATCTCCTACGTCACTGGCTACGGTGAGGTGAGCTCGCAGAACCAGCACAGCCGGTGGTATGCGCACCAGCTCAACCCGGCGCTGCCCCGTCCGCCACGAGGCACCTTGTCGGGCGGTCCGAACTCGTACATCCAGGATCCGATCGCCCAGCAGAAGCTGACGGGCTGTGTGGCCCAGTTCTGCTACATCGACGACATCGAGTCCTATGCCACGAACGAGCTGACCATCAACTGGAATGCCCCACTGGCTTGGATCGCCGCGTTCCTCGCCGGTCAGGGTGATGGGGCGGCCGAGCCCGCGGCCTCGTGTCAGGTCAGTTATGTCAAGCAGGACGAGTGGAGTGATGGCTTCAACGTCCAGGTGACCCTCCGCAACACCGGCGCCAGCGCGATCAACGGCTGGACCCTGCGCTGGTCGTTCCTGGGTGGGCAGACTGTCACCCGTGCGTGGAGCGTGAACGCCAGTCAGTCCGGCGCCACGGTCAGCGCGACCCACCTGCCCTGGAATGCCCTCATCCCACCTGGTGGAGCGGTTTCCTTCGGCTTCATCGGAACTCCGGCGACGGGGCCGAATCCCACTCCAGCGCTGTTCACCCTGAATGGCGCTGCCTGCCTCGTCAGGTAAGGGGAGGTCTCCGTCTCTACTCCAAGAGGTCAGCCTTCAGCGTGACCTCATCGTTGGCTGGGACGGAGACGCGGTAGTCGCGTGACACCTCGAGGTCCGTGTTCTTCAGGGTGAGGGTCCGTCTTCCCGCAGGGAACTGGATGGCGGGCAGCGGTGACACCGTCCACCCCCAGGTGCTCGACGGCCAGTACTTCGCCGCCGAGGGCGGGGGCGGCAGTTACGTGAAGGCCACCGTCACGGCCATTGGCTCTTGGGAGACCTTCCGCACGGCCATCGGCCCCTGGGAGACGCTCTGCCACGAGACGGGCGCCTTCACCGGTGCTACCGAGTGCAAGCACGGGCGCATCGAGCTGGCCCACGGCGGCACGTTCTTCCTCGACGAGGTGGGCGAGCTGAAGCCTGGTCTCCAGGCCCGGCTGCTGCGAGTAATCCAGGAGTGCGCCTTCGAGCGCGTGGGCGGCACCCGCACCATCGAAGTGGACGTGCGGTGGATCGCCGCCACCCACCGGGACCTGCGCGCACAGATTTCCGATGGTCCCACGCTGCTAGGAGGTGGGCGGCAACCGCCGGGAGGCCGCCGAGCGGCTGGGGATTGGAGTGCGGACCCTCTACGAGAAGCTCAAGCGCTACAAGCTCGAGTAGCCCGAGTCCGGCCTTACCAAGCGCGCTCCTGTCCCAAGAGCCCCTGCGTCTCAGGCCAGCACGCCGAGCGCGCGCTTGTAGTACGCCTCGCGGCTGGCGAGCCCGTTGTAGCCACCGTTGACGCGGCGGGTGACTTCGCGGAAGTTGCCCGCGTCCGCGTAGCTGTTCAGGTTGCGGCTCTTCCAGAACCAGGCGGCGGTGCGGAAGCCCACATCCGGGTCCGCGGCGCGCTTGGGGTTGTTCTCCAGGTCGATGCCCAGCGCTTTGCCCGCGGCGCGGTAATTGGTGCGGCCGGTGAGTTGGATGGGACCACGGCCCTTGTAGCGCTTGCCATCGCCCGGGTGGGTATTGCCCAGATCCTTGCGGCCCTCGTAGTCGGCGCCGGAGTTGCGCTCCTCCATAGAGCGGAGCTGATCACTCTCATGCGCGAGCTGCGCGAGGAAGGCGGCCTGGCGCTTAGGGGTGTTGATGTCCGCCTCGACCATGGCCGCGTTGAGGTAGGGCTGGTACTGCTGGGCCTTCGCCTGCGGCAGGCGGGGCATGATGGCGCGCAGCTGCGCGAGCGTCACGCCACCCTTGGTGCCGCCGCCGGAGCCTCCTATCTTGGCTCCAAGCTTCTTGAAGGCGGCGCGGGTCAGCGGACCGTAGTTGCCGGTGCTCGGCACTCCGTGCGCGGCCTGGAACGCCTGGAGTGCCGCTCGGGTCTTGGGCCCGAAGATGCCCGGGCCGGTGTTCATGGTGGCCTGTGAGAGGTTGCCCGTCTTCACCAGCGCCCGTTGGAGCTGCTCCACCTGGGCGCCTCGCGAGCCCTCCCTCAGGCCCACCGCGGGTAGCGTCAGGCCTTCGAGCGAAACGGGGGCCGCGGGAGCGGATTGGATGGACTCCTTGCCGGACATCCGGGTGCGGCTGCCTCCGGAGAAGACGACGAGCTCGCCCGTGCTCTTGTAGTTCCTCGGGCCACCTACGAGCCGGCTGTTCTGGAGCTTGAGGGAGATTGTCCTCCCGGTGGCGGGGTCGTTGGCGAAGTAGGTATTGCCCTGACGGTGGGTGACGGTCACCCAGTGGTCGGTGCCGTTGGAGCCGCCACCCTGGCCGGGCCTGTAGTCCACGCCGATGACGACGGGGCGGCCCTTGTCGAGCTGCTTGTTGACGGTGGCGATGCTCCAGCCGGGCTTGGAGGCACCGAGGCCAGCCATCCTGGCGGCCTTGCTCCAGAGGAGGGTGTCCCCGGTGTAGCCACCGTGCGCGTCGAGATACGCATCGAGCTTGCCGGGATCGATGACCTTGCCGCCAATCTTGCTGATGGCCATGGCGGTGGCGGTCATGGCGCAGCCCGATCTGGAGATGGATCTGCGCCGGCCCAGGGTGCGGCCACCCCACCGGGCATCGCCCTGCCGGAACAGGGGAGTCCCGCCAGAGGAGGTGGAGACGGTACGGCTGGGGCCGGTGCTGCGGCCACTGGTGGAGGAGGGCGCACGGCGGCTGGGGGGTGGGGGGCCAGGAGGCGTGACGCCATCGGGAATCGTCAGCTTCTGCCCGACTCGGATGAGGTTGGGGTTCTTGATGTGGTTGAGCCTGACGAGCGCGTCGACCGTGGTGTGGAACTTCGCTGCGAGCTTCGACAGGGTGTCGCCAGGACGAACAGAGTAGGTAGACACGGTGGAGGCTCCAGGAGCGAGCAATGGGAAGACCCGGTCGCGCGCCGCATGCGGCGGCCGGGAATGGTTTCGCTCCTGTTCCGATAGAGGCGGTGCGAGGGACTCGTGATGCCGCCGTGGGCCCTTCTCCGTGGGGACGTCGCCTCAGCGAGCGGCCATCCTGAGGCGCTCGGTCTTCCCGCGTTCAGGCCGGGTACTCCTTGAGCGAGATGGCGTTGCCCGCTCGCATCGCCATCCGGGCGATGAGCCCCTTCCAGGGCACCCAGGACATGCTCCGGTAGAGCTGATTGCGGAACCAGATCATCGCGCGGCTCTGGGGCACGAAGAAGTCACCGCCGTCCTGCCCCTGCTTCTGGCACTGCTGGACGTAACTTCGCATCTGCTCCTCGTAGCGGGCGAACGCGGTGCGGTGGTCGCCGGCGGCGGCCGCGAGCTCTCCGGCCAGCACGTACGCGCCCACCACGGCCATCCCCGTGCCCATGCCCGACAGTGGCGAGGCGCAATAGGCCGCGTCCCCGAGCAGCACCGTTCGCCCGTTTGACCAGGAGTCCATGCGAACCTGGCTGATGGAATCGAAGTAGAAGTCGGGGGTGTCCCACATGGCCTCGAGGATCCGAGAAGTCTCCCATCCCGTCCCGGCGAACGCGTTGGCCAGGAGCTGTTTCTGCCTCGCGCTGTCGTGGCGATCGTACTTCAGCGGCGGTGAGGCGAAGACGAGCATGACTTTCGACTCGGTGTTCTGCCGGGCGCTGTACACGCCCACCGTCCTTCCGGGCTCGGTGTAGAAGCGCCCCGCGTAGTCGAGGTTCAGGAGGTTGGGCGCGGTGAAGATGGAGACGTAGTAGCCGAGGTCGTGGACGAACCGGGACTCGTCTCCGAACGCCAGCGCTCGCACGTTGGAGTGCAGTCCGTCAGCGCCCACCACGAGAGCGAAGGTGCGCGGGGGAGCGTGCTGGAAGGTGACCCGGACGCCCTGCTCGTCCTGCGTCAGAGAGGTGATGGAGTCGCCGAAGAGGTACTCGGTGCCCTGTCGGCTTGCCTCGTAGAGGATGCGGGCCAGGTCACCGCGAAGAATCTCCACCTCTCCGCTCATGAACTCGGAGGGCAGACTCGCCACGGGCTTGTTGTCTCCGTTGACGAACGTCACCGCGCCCATGTGCGTCTGCGCCCGCCGCACCTCGCCCAGCAGGCCCATGCGCTCGAGCGCCTGCATCGAGGCGCCGCGGAAGTCCACCGCATAGCCTCCGTCGCGCAGCGCCGGGGCTCGCTCCACCACCGTGGGATTGAAGCCATGACGGCTCAGCCAGTACGCCAGCGCGGGCCCGGCGATGCTCGCGCCGGAGATGAGGATGTTCCTGTTCTTCATGGGGGACTCTCCTGGACCTGTCGGTTCCATCGGGTCCGCGCGGGCCGGATTCCTGGCCAGGGCGCGTGAGACATTTGTACAAACGTCTCATACAGATGTCTAGTACACTTGTCCAAGACGCTTGTTTCGACATCGGAATAGACTCCCCACCATGGGAAATCGTGAGGACCTGCTCGCTGGAGCCAAGCGCTGCCTGTACGAGAAGGGGTACGCGCGGACGACGGCACGCGACATCGCCGCCGAGGCGGGGACGAGCCTGGCGGCCATTGGCTACCACTTCAAATCCACCGAGGCGCTGATGAATGCGGCCATCCTCCAGGCAATCGAGGAGTTGGGGGAGGAGATGCATCGTGCGCTGGCCGCCGAGGTCCCTGCCGAGGCCACGACCCTGGAGCGGTTCGAGGCCAACTGGAAGCGGGTGCTCGAGTTGTTCCCCAAATACCGGAGGATGTTGTCCGCGAGTTTCGAGGCCTACGCGACCGCCGAGCACGTGCCGGAGGTCCGCCAGCAGCTCGCCTCCGGGCTGGAGGCGGGGCGCATCGGGCTGGCCCGGTTGTTCCAGAACCTCGATGCCACCACCGACAGGACGGCGTGGGCGGTTGGCTCGTTCTACCAGGCGCTCATGAGCGGCCTGCTGGTGCAGTGGCTGATCGACCCGGAGCACGCTCCATCGAGCAAGGACCTGGCCGACGCACTGCGCACCATCGTGGCGAGCGTCGAACCGGCCGACGTGAAGGACAAGGTCCCAAAGAGCACCAGCAAGAAGGAACGGGTCCCGAAAGGCAAGGCCCCTCCGGGTGGTGGCAAGCGGGGCTGAGCGCCCGGAGGGAGGGGCTCCGCTCTAGCGGGCGCGAACGAGCAGCCCGACACCGTCGAGGATACGCGCCAACCCGAAGTCGAAGTCGGCGGTTCCGTCATCACTGCTGTCACCTGGATCGAAGGTGCCAGCGGCGGAAAGCTCGGCCAGCGCGGGAAAGCGCTCGGCGTCGATCAGCCTGGCCAGCGTCCGCCCATACCAGGCCTGCGTCTCCTGGCTGCTCCAGGACGAATGTTCGTTCGTCCGTAGCAGCCCCACATGGAGTTGCGCTTCACCGCGAACGTAGTGGAGGACCAGAAGTATCACCGCCAGCTTCTTGTCCGGGCTCAGGCCGGTATCGGCCAGGGTGCGGAGGCCACTGTCGAGCCAGGCAAGCTGGCCTGGTTCCAACGGGGGCAGGCCGGTGTTGACCTGCAAAACCCAGGGATGTTGGAAGTAGATGGAGCGCAGCTCCCGGGCCCAGCGCTCCAGCCCGCCGCGCCAGCCGTCGACTGCCACATCGATGACGGGTGGCTTGCCTGGCGCGGCATCCATCATGAAGACCAGGAGATCGTCCTTACTCGCGACGTGCCGGTAGAGGGACATGGTGCCGCAGCCCAGCCGCTCGGCGAGGCGGGCCATGGACAGCGTGTGAAGGCCCTCCGCGTCGGCGAGCTCAATGGCCGCTGCGACGATACGCTCCAAGCTGAGCCCCTGGGCGGGTCCGCGCGGGCGCCGCTCGGTCCGCCCCCAGAGCATCTCCAGACTGCGCGGAAGTTCGCCGTCGGTCTTTTTGCCCATCCTCACTCCTGTTCCCTGCGTGCGGCGGCAGCATCACACGTCGGCGTACACTCTATACGTTGCGTATGGGATACGCAATGCGTATGCTATACGCAGACAGGAGTTGATTCGCTCTGCTGCCGAACGAGGGCCACGCGCTTTTCCGGGGTGCCAGGGCCAGACAGGAGCCACTCATGACGACGAAGACAGAAACGATGGACGCACGGCAGCCTCCTGGACGACTGAGGTGGTGGCAACGACCCTGGATCGCCCCGCTAGCGAGCATCTCGATCCTTTTCATCGCGTTCTCGCTGCCGCCCTACCTGTCACTGAATCCAGAGCGGTCTCGGGTACCGCCGCCAGACAACTTCGCGGCGTATTATCCGCTCCTGGTCGCGCACGTGGTCTTCGGCTCGGTGGCGTTGCTGACCACCAGTCCTCAGGTGTGGCCCTGGTTCCGTCAGCGTTACCCGGTTGCCCACCGGCTCATTGGTCGGGTGTACGTCCTGGGGGGGGTGCTCCCCGCCGGAATCACTGGCCTGATCATCGGCGCGGTCAGCCCCTATGGCCCGTTGGCCCGGGTGAGTTCCGTCTTGATGGCTTCGCTCTGGCTGCTCTTCACGGTCACCGGTTACCGCATGGGGCGGCAGCGCCAGTACGTTGAGCACCGCCGGTGGATGATTCGCAGCTTCGCGCTCACCGCATCGATCATCACCAACCGGCTCTGGGGGGTGATCGCATTCCTCGTCCTTTCGCCGCAGCTGGACACGACCTTCGAGGGCAGCGAGAAGATGCTCACCTGGACCATCGCCGGCCTGACCACCTGGCTGGGCTGGGTGGTTCCGCTGCTCATCGCCGAGTGGTGGCTGGACCGCGGCGAATCAGCCAGGCACGGCGCTCGGCGTCCGGCCTCAGTTGTCCGGAGCGCGACGGGAGCTGCGTAATCCCTTGGCGGGAAGCAGCACGCCAGCGAGCACGAGATCAATCAAGGCTTCCAGGCGCGCGTCATCCGAATCGCCCCAATGCAGCAGCTCGAAGTTGAGCACGGCGCCGAAGAGCAGGCCATGGATGAGCCGGGGGTCGGCGTCTGGCCGCAGCTCGCCACGCTCCTTGGCGCGCTCGTAGATGTGCATCACCTCGGCGTCCTTCTCGTCCCGGAGCTTGTGCACGAGCTCCCCGACGGGATCGCCCGGTCCCGCGTTGAACAGCAGCCGGAAGATTGCTCGGCGTGAGGGCTCGCGAGCCTGTGCACGCAGCGAGCGGAACTGCTCGAGGAGGTCACCCCGGAGCGTCCCGGTGTCAGGCCGGGACGGCGTCTCCTCCGCGACGAACAGCACCGCGGCCCGGATGAGCTCCAGCTTCGTGGGCCAATGCCTGTACAGGGTGACCTTGTTCACGCCCGCTCGCGCGGCGACCCGCTCGAAGGCGAGCTTCTCGTGGCCCACACGGTCCAGCTCGCTCAACACGACCTCGAGCACCTTCGCCGTGAGGTTCTCGCCGCGAAGCTGTTTGGGCCTGGGCGGAGGAGGCCTGGACTCCTTTTTGTCTCTGCTCCTCATGGACGTGAAGGTATGCGGCCCCTGAGACAATCGCAACGGTACCGTTGCAATCTCCTCGGCCCCTCATTACCTGAGGAACGCAACGGAAGCGTTGCTTTTTCAGGAGACAGACGCGATGACCTCACCCACGAAGCTGTCCCATATCGTCCTGCGGACCGGCCGTTTTCAGCAGATGCGTGACTGGTACCTCAACGTCCTCGGGGCGACCGTGTCCTACGACAACGGCGAGGTGTGCTTCCTCGCCTACGACGACGAGCACCACCGCATCGGCATCGTGAACACGGGGGCGAGCGAGCAGCCCGGGCCGAAGACGCGGGGCCTGGAGCACGTCGCGTTCACCTACGCGGACCTCGGCGGGCTGCTCGACACGTACGAGCGCCTCGACCGCGCAGGGATCACCCCGTTCTGGAGCGTCAACCATGGCCCGACGACGTCGCTCTACTACCGCGATCCGGATGGCAATCACATCGAGCTGCTGGTCGACAACTTCGCCCGCCTGGAAGATGCGGCGCGCTTCATGAAGTCGGAGGTCTTCGACGTCAACCCGATCGGTGTCGACATCGAGCCTCGGGAGCTGCTCGGCCGCCTGCGCGCGGGTGAGCGGCCCTCGGAGCTCGCGAGGGCGCACACGAAGGCCGAGGCGCGTGGCTTCGAGACCGTGCCCGAGGAATTCTTCCGCTGAGGGCGCGGACCGGCTGACGTCCTACCCTGTATGGCCACGCTGGCGTAGGCTTCCCGCCATGTCAATCCAGCTCGAACGGCTGAAAGTCCATGGGGTCCGCTCGCTGCGCGACGTCGTACTGTGGCTGCGGCCCCTGGACGTCATCCTGGATCCACAGGTGGGGAAAGCAATGCATTGCCTGACTTTGATCCTTCTCCTGCTGTCCCCAGTGGCATTTGCGAGTGGACCTGAGCTCAGCCTGGAGGCTGACACCCGCCTGGGGAAGCTGCGGATCAAGGACCTGGAGCTAGACGAAGAAGAAGGCCCTGGAGTGGTTCGGGTGGTTCTCTTGAATGGAGAGGAGATCCATCGGAGAGAGCATACGCATCTCGAAATCGTCAAGGTTTTTCATGTGAAGGATGACGAAGTCGTGCTGCTCAGTGAAAATCCCGGTGGCGCTGGCACCAACGATTCGCATTTCTTCATACAGCTGCGCAAGGGGGCTGCTCCCGTTGTATCCAAGACCTTCGATTCGCAGAAAGGCGAGGTCTCGACGAAGCAGAATGGGGACTCGATTGAGGTTGACCTTGGCTACCACGAGGGCAAGCGTCAAGTCCTTGTCTATCAAAACGGAAAGCAGACCCTCCGCGAGATCTCCCCAAAGGGGAAGCAGGCTGCGGACGAAGGCGATTGCAAGCATTTGTATGGAGATGTTTATGAGGCGTTCGTTCGGGAGGGTCATTGCGACCTCGCGCCCGAAGACGTCGGCGGCATGTCTACGGTGCGCGTCTATAATGAGTTGGGGCATGACCCCCGTCTGGATCTGAAGTCCTTGGACGACCTCGCTCGGCGGTCTTGTGAAGAACGTAAGGCAATGAAGTACTCAGAATTCAGAAAGAAGGTCTGTGGCGGCTGATTGTCCCTGATACAGGGGCTGAGGACACCTTCTCGGTCCTCGATGCAATGGGAGAGGGCATCATGCAATCACGCGGAGTCGTCATCATCGGCGGGGGGATTGGTGGGCTGTGTGCTGCCATCGCTCTGCGGCAAGCGGGTCTAGAAGTCGCGGTGTACGAGCGGGCGGAGGCCTATCGGCCACTCGGCGCCGGGCTGTCGCTCTGGCCGAACGCGATGCGGGCCTTCGAGGCTCTGGGGCTGGCCCGGGAGGTTTCCGGCGTGGGGGCCTCGTGGCGTGAGACGGTGATGCACCGATGGGATGGCAAGGTGCTCTCCCGCATGGCCGTGGAGGAGCTGTGCCGGGAGCTGGGCCAGCCAACGGTGGGGTTGCTCCGTGCGGAGCTCCAGCAGGTGCTGCTCCGGGCGCTCGGGCCGGGCGTGGTGCACCTGGGCGCCGCCTGTACTGGCTTTCACGTTGAAGGGGAGGGAGTACGCGTCACCTTCGCCGATGGCCAGCAGGTGAGGGGAGATTGTCTCATCGGCGCGGACGGGCTGCACTCGGTCGTCCGCCAGCGATTGCTCCCGGAGGTGCGGCCCCGGTACGGCGGCCGGACCTCCTGGCGCGGGGTCGTGAACGTCGCCTCCGAGGTGATTCCAGAGGGGAGCCAGTTCGAGCTCTACGGTCCGGGAGCCCGCTTCGGCATCACGCACATCGGCCGGGGTCCGGAGGGCACGTGGCGGATGTACTGGTTCCTGCTGGTGCCCGCGCCTCAGGGCGGGCAGGACGTGGAGGGCGGTCACCGGGAAGCGGTGCTGAGCCATGTGCGGGGCTGGATGGAGCCCGTCGAGTCGCTGGTCCGAGCCACGCCGGAGTCCGACATCCTTCGCACCGACATTCATTACCTGGAGCCGCTGCCGAGCTGGGGCGAGGGCCCGGTCACGCTGCTCGGTGACTCGGCGCACGCGATGGTGACCGACATGGGGCAGGGGGCGTGCCAGGCCATCGAGGATGCCCTGGTGCTGGCGAAGCTGCTGCGCGAGGACACCGACCGGGTCCGGGCGCTGCGGACCTACGAGTCGAAACGCCGGCCTCGCACGGCGCATATCGCCGAGCTGAGCCTGCGGGCAGGGTCCATCCGGTACCTCCGCAACCCGGTGGCGCGGTGGGGGAGGGACCTGCTGATGCAGGCCCTGCCGTCCTCCGTGGCGCTCAATCAGCTTCGTCGTGTGGTGGGCTACGACTTCCTGGCCTCGTGAGCGGAGGAGAACACGTCCGTCCCGCGGTTCTCACGATTCGCTCAGGGCTTCCTCGCGGAACAGCACGGCATCGAGCGTGCTGGCCAGAATGTGCTCCGCATCCGGAACGGGCCCACTCCACCGCGCCGCGACCATGCCATCCGGACGCACGAGGCATGCACCACGGTCCTCAATCCCATAGGCCTGTTGCCAGCCATCGATGGCATGGACTCGCAGGGGCACTCGCTCCGAGAGCCGCCGGCCCGCGGCGCTCCAGGCCTCACTCCCCGCGAGCAGGACGAAGCCGTTGCCGAAGAGGTCGAGGGTCGACTTGCGGCCTTCCTCCAGGTCCAGCCACACGTGCGGTGCACGCGTTCCCACCTCGCCCGTGGGCACGAAGGTCTTCGGCAGTGGTGTCTCCGCGCCGTAGCGGTAGCCGAAGGTGACCGCACGGTCCTCGACAAGATCGCTGTCGTCGTCCGGGTCCTCCTTCCCCAATCGCAACGTGCGCAGTGCCGCTTGATTCGCGGTGGCCGCGGCCACGGGTTGCCGCTCCGAGTCGTATGTCGCGAGCAGCCCGGGACCTGCATGTCCCTTCAGCCTCGCGGCCAGCTTCCAGGCCAGATTGGCCGCATCGTGGATGCCGGTGTTGGCACCGAAGGCACCCATGGGAGGCATCTGGTGCGCCGCATCGCCGGCGAGGAAGACGCGGCCGGAGGCGAAGCGCTCGGCAACCCGCTCCGCCGCTTCCCAGACGAAGGTGCCATGCAGCTTCAGCGCGAGGTCGGCAAGGCCCGTGGCGGTGCGCAGCCGCTGCGTCCACCGCGTCTCGGTGAAGTCCGAGGCGCTCTCGCGGGGCACCTCGAGTCGCGTGGCGTAGATCCACCGGTCCTTCACGTCCGTGGCCACGATGACGCCGCCTGCTTCAGGGTGGGTGAGGATCGCGAAGCCGAGCGGCACCTCCCGCTGCACGGGCGAGAGGTCCGCATCAAAGAGCGTGGAGATGTTGTGGCCGAAGGAACCACGCCCGCGCTGCCCGATGCCGAGCGCCTCGCGTACCGGGCTGCGCACCCCATCCGCGCCGACGAGGTACTCCGCTCGAATGGAGTACGCCACGTTCGTCTCCCGATCGATGACCGTGGCCAGGACGCCCTCCGCATCCTGGGAGAAGGCCATCAACTCATGGCGGAAGCGCACCTCCGTGCCCTGCTCACGCGCGGCTCTCAGGAGGATGGGCTCCATCCGGTCCTGGCCGAGGAAGACGAACGGACAGGGGCTGAGCCCCGTCTCCTGAGCGGTGAACGACTGCGTCTTCCACGAGAGCACCGGCCCCGCGAGCGTGACGGCCTTCAATTCGCCGCCGGTGGCGCCGGAGAGAGTGGCGCCGGTCCGTTCCACCTCCTCGCTCGCGCACGTCGAGCGCAGCAGCTCCACGGTGCGCTCATGGAAGCCCCGGGCTCGGGGGTGAATGGAGGTGCCCGCGCGTTTCTCGATGACGAGTGCACGGACGCCTTGATGAGCAAGGAACAGCGCCGTCGACAGCCCGACGAGACCGCCTCCGACGATGAGTACGGGGACCCGCAGGTCCTGAGATGGATTCATTGGCATGCCCGGGCTCATACGATTGGGCGGTGCACGACGTCTCCGCGCAACGGGTGGTCGATTCGGCGAATCGTGACGGTCCACCCTGTGCCTCGCCTCCCTCTCCAGGTGTTACGCTCGGGGGATGAGCGCTCACCGCCCCATCCACTTCGCGCGCCGGGCTTTCGCCGGCAAGGAAGTGGGCCGTGGCCCCACACACTTCAACCTCGCCTACGAAATCACCTGGGTGCAGCAGGGGCACATCCAGTTCGACCTGGGGCACTCCGTGGTCGATGCCGTCGCGGGCACATGCATCGTCCTGCCCGGAGATATGGAGAACACACCGGTGGGCCGGGCGGCGGTGCTCCATCAACTCTGGCTGCCTACGTTCTGGCTGGAGGAGGCGGCGGATGCGCTGGGGCCTCGTGCGAGTGCACCCCAGGTGGCGGCCGTCCTGCCCGCGGACTCGCGTGTCACGGCACTCACTCGGGTGGTGATGGAGGAGGTCGGGAGTGGGCTCGACGCGAGCGACCCGGGGATGGGCGCGCTGATGGACTCGCTGTTGTACAGCCTCGTGCGCGAGCGTGCTCCAGAGGTGCTGCACCGGCGTCAGGACGTGCGCATCCGGCGGGCCCTGGAGCGCATCGCCTTGGAATACGCAAACCCCCTGCGCGTGGAGGATCTCGCGTCCGCGGCGGGCATGTGCCGTTACTCGTTCCTGCGAGCCTTCCGCGCCAGCGTGGGAGAGAGCCCCTACCAGTACCTTCTCGGCTACCGACTGGAGCGCGCGGCCGAGCGGCTTCGCAAGGCGAAGGGCGTGTCCGTCCTGGAGACCGCGCTCGAATGTGGCTTCGGAGACCCCGGCCGCTTCGCCCGGGCCTTCCGTGCGCGCTTCGGATGCTCGCCCCGGGAGTACCGCGCCCGGCACGGCAACTGACGGTTCCCGCTCAGCGCATCCGCGCCAGGTCCAGGATGCGCCCCTCGCGCAGCCACCCGTGCGCATCCACCGTGAGCGGCGCACCTACGGCGACCACCTGCTCCGGCGCTCTCCGTGTCAGCCACCCGAGCCACGCGCACAGCGCTGCATCGAGCTGATCATGTGTGGGCAATTCCCTCGCTGGGAACCGCAGTCCTCTCGCCTCCAGCTCTGCCCGCCGTTGCTCGCGGCCCTCGCGCGAGGCCTTCGCCCCCAGCTTCTCCACGGCCAGCGCTCGCCACGTCGCGCCGGGAAAAGCCTCGAACAGGCGTGCCTTGCCCAGCTCGCTCGTGTCCACATCCAGCAGGGGCCATCCACCCCGGGCCCTCAGTCCGGCGAACAGCAGCACGCTCCCCCGCACGAAGCCGGAGAACGGACGCCCCGGTTCGGGCAGCACATCCGGTGTCCGCCCCGGAGCCCGCAGCAGCCGCTCCGCCTCGCGCACCGACGCCCCCGGACGGGCCAGCGCTTGCGGCCCATCCACCACGAGCACGTCCTCTGCTCCCACGGGGAACGCCGCCGCCAGGTGGGCAGGGTCGAAGTCACCCTCTCGTGACGGGCGAGCGGGCCAATGCGCCTCGGAGAAGCGCACCTGTCCCCGCGTGTCGACCTCCGCGATGTCCACCGGCCGACACGCGCGCGAGTACGGATCCGTCAAATCCCAGCCCACGAAACGCACGGGAACCCTCATGCACCGGGAAGTGCTGCGCCGTCCACTCCGTCCCGTTACATCTCGCGCCCGCAATCCACTAGCAGGACACACGAGGTGGCACGCACATGAATTACCGGCAGCTCGGCCGCACTGGCCTGTTCGTCTCGGAGTTGTGCTTCGGAGCCATGACCTTCGGCGGTGAGGGCTACTGGAAGGCCATTGGCGCGCAGGGCCAGGCGGAGGCGGACAAGCTCGTGGGCCGATCCCTGGACGCGGGCATCAACTTCTTCGACACCGCCAACGTCTACTCCCATGGCATCTCCGAGCAGATGCTCGGCAAGGCCCTGGGAGCGAAGCGCTCCAGCGTCGTGCTGGCCACCAAGGTTCGCGGGCGTATGGGGCCGGGCGTCAACGAGCTGGGTCTGTCTCGTGGCCACATCATGGACTCGGTGCACGCGAGCCTGAAGCGCCTGGGCACCGATTACATCGACCTGTACCAGATTCACGGCTACGACGCCGTCACGCCCCTGGACGAGACGCTGCGTGCGCTCGATGACCTCGTGCGCCAGGGCAAGGTGCGCTACCTCGGCGCGTCCAACCTGGCCGCGTGGCAGCTCATGAAGGCGCTGGGCATCAGCGAGCACAAGGGCCTGGCCCGCTTCGAGTCGTTGCAGGCCTACTACACCATCGCCGGGCGCGACCTCGAGCGCGAGCTGGTGCCCCTGATGAAGGACCAGCACCTGGGCCTCATGGTGTGGAGCCCGCTGGCCGGTGGCTTCCTGAGCGGCAAGTATCGCCGCGAGCAGCAGGGGCCCCAGGGCAGCCGCCGCGTCGAGTTCGACTTCCCGCCCGTCAACAAGGAGCGCGCCTACGACATCATCGATGTCATGGACGGTGTGGCCAAGGAGCACGGCGTCTCCGTGGCGCGCGTGGCGCTCGCGTGGCTGCTGCACCAGTCGCACGTCACCACCATCATCATCGGCGCGAAGACGGAGCAGCAGCTCGAGGACAACCTCGCGGCCACCACGCTGAAGCTCTCGCCGGAGCAGCTCGCGAAGCTCGACGCCGTCTCGAAGCTCCCGCCCGAGTACCCTCAGTGGATGCTCGAGTTCCAGGGCAAGGAGCGCGTGCCCCCCACGCAGTAGTCACGGCTTGGGCTTGGGCTTGGGCTTGACCGTCGGACGACGGATGGGCTCATCACCGAGCTCGACGGTCACAGGCTTCGACTCCAGCAGGCAGTCGTCTGGAGAGAAGTGGTTGCGGTGAGTGAACTTCACCGTCAGCCGGTGCTTGCCGGGAGGCACGGGGTAGTCCGATGAGAGCTCCACCTCCGTGCGGTAGGTCGCTCCGGGCTTCAGCTCGATGAATCGGTCGGGCGGAGCCCGCTTGGCCATCTCTCCGCGATAGGAGATGGGCTGACCGTCGACCTCGACCTGAAAGAGGTTGTTCGAGAGCCTCCCTTTCTCGGCAACGCTGAGTCCGTCGAGCTTGAGCGGACGCGTGAGCGTGTTGGAGATCTTCAGCTCCACGGAGTACTTCCACCCGTCCGGGTCGGGGCTCGCCTCGACGACGTTGACGGTGACCGGCCAGGTCAACAGCTTCGCCTTCCTCGTCTTCAGGTCGACCTGGTGGCGCACGCCACGCTCGTCCTCGATGAGCAGCGCCTCTCCTTTCGCGTCGAGCGTCATCGACTTGAAGTACACCTCCTGAATGTCGGTCTCCACCTGCTCGTCGACGAGGTACTCGTAGACCTCGACCTGCCAGAGCGGCTTTCCGGACTTCTCGTCGACCGCGAAGAGCACGCCACGGTGTGACCACCGCGATTCGTAGCGGACGCCGTCCCGAGTGATGGGGGCGATGACGGGTGGCGCAGTCCGGCTTGCGGAGGGGGGCTGGGGCATGGGGACGTTCTCCTGAGCGAGAACCGCCGTGGCCATGACGGCGGAGAGGACCAGTGAAAGGCGCAGCATGTTGCTGGACTCTATCGCCGAAGGCCGGGAGGGTGTCCCAGCGCTGCCTCAGGTCCACTCCTGAGCGTGGCTGTTCCGCCCAGGCGTATTCTGATGGGCGGCTCTGGGTCTTGCGGCTATGAGAGCGCCATGAACCTGCTCAAAACCGTCATCATCACGGGCGCCCTGTTGGGGACTTTGCCGAGCGCGGCGCAGGACAGCGCTGTCGCCACGCCCTTCAAGACTGTGAAGGACATCGATGCCTGGAATGAAAAGAACCGGAACTGGCAGCGCTGGGGCCCGCAGGATCAGCTGGGCGCCTTGAACCTGATCACCCCCGCCAAGAGGAAGGAAGCCCTCCGGCTTGTTCGGGAAGGTGTCTCCGTCTCCCTCGCGCATCCGCTGGAGACCCAGAAGGCCGAGGATGTCCCGTACCCGCTCGACCACGACATGATCATGACCGGTGCGTCTCCGGACTCCATGTACAGCGCCGACTCCCTGGCCATCGGGTTCCATGGTTTTTCGCACACGCACCTGGATGCGCTCTGCCACGTCTTCGACCACGGCAAGATGTACAACGGGTACGACCAGAAGCTCGTCACCGAGAAAGGTTGCTCGACGCTCTCCGTGAGCGCGCTCAAGGACGGCATTCTCACGCGTGGCGTGCTCATTGACATGCCGGCCTTCCAGGGCGTCCCCTACCTGGAGCCAGGCACCGCCATCCATGCGAAGGATCTGGAGGCCTGGGAGAAGAAGACGAAGGTGCGTGTGTCGAGCGGTGACGCCGTCATCGTCCGCACGGGCCGTTGGGCCCGCCGCAGCGCCGTGGGGCCCTGGGATGTCTCGAAGCAATCCGCGGGGCTGCATGCCTCCACCGCCGACTGGTTCAAGAAGCGCGGCGTCGCCCTCGTGGCCACGGATACAGGCCTGGATGTGCTCCCCTCGGGCGTGGAGGGCTCCCCGCTGCCGTTGCACGTCATGCTCATCAACGCCCTGGGCGTCCACATCATCGATAACGCCGACCCCGAGGCGCTGAGCAAGGCCGCCGCCGAGCGGAAACGCCATGACTTCTTCCTGGTCATCGCCCCGCTGAACGTGGAAGGTGGGACGGGCTCTCCCGCCAACCCCCTCGCGGTCTTCTGAGCGACATGTCCGAACTCAACCCCATCCCCTTCTGGTTCCTCCGTCACGGTGAAACGGACTGGAACGCTCGCATGCTCTCCCAAGGCCAGGTGGACATCCCGCTGAACGCCGTAGGCCTCCTCCAGGCGAAGCGGGCCGCGGAGGCGCTGGTAGGGAAGGGCATCCGCTCCATCCATGCCAGCACCCTTGGCCGTGCGCGGGTGACGGCGGAGATCGTGGCGGCGCGGTTGAACCTGCCGGTGAACCTGGATCCCGAGCTGCAGGAGTGTGCCTTCGGCGTGAAGGAAGGGCAGGTGATGTCCGGCTGGTTCGATGACTGGATCGCCGGCGTCTCGACGCCCGAGGGGGCCGAGACCTTTGTCCATCTGCGCGAGCGCGCCGTGACGGCCATCAACCGCGCGACGGCCCATCCTGGTCCGGTGCTGATCGTGGCGCATGGTGCCCTGTGGCGTGCCGTGCGCCAGGCGGCGGGGCTGGAGGTGAATATCCGCACCCCCAACGCCCTGCCGCTCTGGGTGGAGCCGCCCTCGGGCGGTCGGGGCTGGCGCCTCACCGCGGCGGAGTTGAGCGCTTAGTGGAGTGTCCAGCAGGCGCCCTCTCCCTCTGGGAGAGGGCGGGGGGTGAGGGTCTTGAGCCAGTTGCGGCCAAGCGATGTCAGGGATTGTAGAGCATCGCCGGGGCCATCGCGGAGCCGATGCCGTTCATCAGCAGCACCTGTCCGGAGGGGAGCAGGGTCGCGCTATGGCCCATGACGCCGTTGCGAAGCCTGCCGGCATCCTCCGCGTACGTCCACGTGCCCGTCTCCGGGTCGTACAGCGCCACGCTCTCAGCAAGGGAACGTGCGCCCCCGATCATCAGCACCTTTCCCGAGGGGAGCAGCGTCACTGAGTCCCCGACGCGGTTGTTGGACTCGGAGAATTCGAACACTGTCGTCCACGTGTCCGTCTCCGGATCGTACAGGTCTAGCGTCTTCGAGCCTTTGACCATGACCTTGCCCGAGGGCAGCAGTGTCGCTGTGTGGCCGGAGAGATATTCTTTCAGCGGCGCGGCGGGGGTCCACGTGTTCGTCGCCGGATCGTACAGCTCCGTCGAGGACCAGCCGCCTCCGATCACCAGGACCTTGCCCGAGGGCAGCAGTGTCGCTGTGTGCTTGTAACGGGACGCGTTCATCTTGCCCGTCGGAGTCCACGTGTCCGTCGCCGGGTCGTACAGCTCCGCCGTGTCCGTTTCACCTCCTGCCACCAGGACCTTGCCCGAGTGCAACAACGTCGCCGTGAGCCCGCCCTTGCGCGAGGTGGCCAGGGGGGCCGCAAATCGCCACGTCCTCGTCTCCGGCTCGTACAGTCGTGGCCCGGGCTGGGAGAAGTCGAGAGTCCCCCCCGCGACCAGGACCTTGCCCGAGGGCAACAGCGTGGCCGTATGGTCTCCGCGCGCGTCCATTTCGCCCGCGTAGCTAAAGGACCTCGTCGCCGGATCGTACAGCCGCGTGGTGTAGATGCCGCCGGTCAGTAGCACCTTGCCCGAGGGCAGCAGCGTCGCCACGCGGGCGTAACGGGTGCCGATGTCGGGGGTGGTGGTCGCGCTCCAGGTCCCCGTCGCCGGGTCGTACATCTCCGCATAGAAGAGGCCGCTGCTGCCCCCGAGGACCAGCACCGTACCCGAGGGCAGCAGCGTCATCGTGCCTCCTCCATACCGCCCCGTTATCAGCCGGCCCGCGGACGTCCAGGTTCCCGTCTCCGGGTCGTACAGCTCCGCGTTCCAGGTGCCGATGGTCCCGCCGTCCCCTCCGACCACCAGCACCTGGCCCGATTCCAGCACCGTGGCCATCATGCGCGAGCGCCGATAACCCATGGAGCCTGTTGCGCTCCAGGTTCCCGTCGTGGGGTCATAGAGCTGCGCCGTTTCCAGGCTCAGCATCATGCCTTCGACCTCTCCACCCATCACCAACACCTTGCCCGAGGGAAGGAGCGCCGCCGAGTGCCAGAACCGGGCGACGTCCAGGGGCGAGGTGGAGGTCCACGCTCCCGTCTGAGGGTCGTACAGCTCCACGGCGGTCGTCATGCCCCCTGCTACCAATACCTGTCCGGAGGGCAGGAGCGTCGCCGTATGGCCGCTGTGCGGTTCGGCCAGGAAGCCCGCCGGGCTCCACGTGCCCGTCGCCGGGTCATACAGCTCCGCCGTGAGGAGGCTCTCGTTCAGCGAACCACGACCCCCCACCACCAGCACCTTGCCCGAGGGCAGCAGCGTCGCTGTGTGGGCGGCGCGGAACTCGGCCATGGAGCCCGTCGGGGTCGACGTCCTCGTCTCCGGGTCATACAGCTCCGCCGACGCGGTCTCACCCCCCGCGACCAGCACCTTGCCCGAGGGCAGCAGCGTGGCGGTGTGGTACTTGCGCTTCTCCACAAGCTGACCTCCCAGGAGGGACAGCTTCGTCGCCGGGTCGTACACCTCCGTCAGCCGGACATCGTTGTCGGGAATGAACTCCCCGCCGATCACCAGCACCCTGCCCGAGGGCAGCAGCGTTGCCGTGTGGTGCTGACGGGTCCAGCTCAACCCGCCCACGGCGCTCCATGAGTTGGAGGGGAGGCAGCCCGGCGCACCTCGGATCGTGAAGGCCCTGGACGTGGACAGCCCCCAGGTGTTGCTCACGGTGGCCGTGAGGGTCACGGGCTTCTCACCGGACACGCACTCGGGCACCGTCCAGACAACCTCGCTCGTCGTTGCGGTGTTCGTAGGGGTGCCTGGTGTCCCCTGGCTCGCTTCCCACGTGAAGCTGAGCGCGCTGTCCTGCGGATCCCTTGCCTCCACCCGCAGCGTCACGGTGCCGCTCTGCGGCACGAAAGAAGAGGACTGGGAGGAACTCACCACCTCGGGCGCGTACTTCTCCGTCTCCACGCAGAGGCTCTGCGTGCCGTGGGCCAGCCCGCCGTGCTCATCACTCACCGCGACGCTCAGGTGGCAGTCACAGCTTCCGCCTGGTGGAAGGGCCTCGGGTGTGAAACGAGCGGTTGCCGAGGTGGCGTCCCCCCACGTCCCCGAGCAGCCCGACGCGCTCCACTGGTACGCCAGCGCGTCTCCGTCCTCGTCGGAGGCGGTCACCGCCAGGGTGGAGGTCTCGCCCACCTTCACGGTCGAGGGCGTGGCGGTGACGCTCGCTACCCGAGGCGCTGTATTCAGCCTGCGCAGGGAGAGGATGACCTCCACTGTCTGTCCGGAGAGGATGGTCACGCCCGAGACCTGGCCCTCGTACGTCTTCGAGCCGTCCGAGCCGAAGCCCTCCGCGGAGAAGGTGCGCCCCTCGCCCGCGGGAATCCCCGAGAGGGTTCCGCTCCACTCGCCCTCCACCTGCGTCAACTCCAGGGTGCGAGGCGCGTTCAGGTCCGGTGCCGTGAGCGCGACCGTCACCCGCCTTACGTCGCTCGCGGGGCTGGCCTGTTCGAGACGGCCCACTACCCGGGCTGCACCGACCTGCTCGGTGGGTTGATCTGGCCGGCAACCCGAGACAATCACCATCCACGCAGCGACCAACCAGGGCAGCAGCCTGGTCCCCCTCTGATACATGAGCGACTCCTTCGTGATGACGCACGCCAGGTGCGTGCGGCGGCGCACTGTATCCGAAGCGGGACGCGCACGTTTACGGCTGTCCTTTCGCGAAGAAGCGCTGCTGGAAGCGCTCGCAGTGGCGCACCAGGTTCTGCTGCTCCCGCGTGTACTTCCGGAGCGGTGAGTCCACCGGAAACGCGAGGATGCTCACAATGAATGCGTAGAGCGCCGCGTCGAACGAGGTGGGGTTGTCTCCCAGGAGGAACGGCTTGTCGCGGAGCACCGCCGCCACCGCGGAGACGTCCGCCTTGCCCATCTCCAGGCGCTCCTCTGGCCGGTGGCGGCCCAGGCCCTGGGTGTGCAGCGCCTTGGTCAGCCCCCGGCGAATCAGGGGCACGACGAGCTTGCCGACGACAGGCGGGAAGAGGGCCTCGAAGATGGGCTTGTAGACCTGCCACCCCTCCTGCGAGACCCAGCGCTCGTGAACGATGTGCCAGTAGAGGCTGTCCTCCAGCACGCGCCGCACCAGGTGGCCCTTGGCGATGTCCTCAGCACTGAGCTTCGCGTCGAGCGGGTCTCCGTGCTTGCGCTTGAGGTGCTCGATGATGAGTTGGGAGTCACCCAGGAACGCGCCATCCTCCTCGATGAAGGGGATTTTCCCTTTGGGAGCCTTCCCGTAGTCGGCTGCCTTGGCCGTGTAGGGGATGCTGGCCATCCGGAGGTAGCTCTCCAGCTTCAAGCAGAAGGGGCTGATGTTGCCGATGCCGAACGCAGCGGGGCCCTGATGGAGGGTGAGCATGGGGGAATCCTCCATTCCCAGGAGCAGCCCGTCTAGGGCGTCCTCTTCTCCCAGGGTAGGCTCTCTCTTGTGAAAATGACGTCCCGCGCTCACTGGGAAGGCTCCGCTCCCCCTACGGACTCCGGAGCCGACACCACGGCCCAGGAGATTGAGCAGACGCTCGCTCAGAGCCGCGTCTCCGCCGAGCAGCGCATCGCGCTCTATCGCGTCTGGGTTGTGAGCGCCGTTGGACTGCTCTCGCTCTGGCCGTTCCTCTCTGGAGGCTCGGCCTTCTCATTCATCGTCTCCAGCGTCTACGTCGTGTACTCGCTGGGGGTGCTGGCCTGGACGCGCCGCCGCATGCCACGCCGGTTGGGCGAGGTCACCCTCCTGGTCGACCTGGTCTCCATGGCCATCTTCTACATGGTGCTCGGGCGCTTCGATGTGTCCGGCGAGTCACCGCGCTGGACCCTGAACATCCTGCCCTCGCTGATGATGGCCACCCTGCTCAGCAACTTCCTGCGGTACTCGGGCCGGTTCGCCATCGCCAGCAGCGGGGTCGCTGCGGTGCTGTTCCTGACGGTGATGATCGCGCAACGCAACTTCCACCCGGGGCAGCTCTCCACCGTGGCCATCCTCCTGCTCTCCGGCTTCATCGCCGCCAGCAGCGGCGCACGCGCCCGGCAGAACCTGGACACCTTCGCCCGGTTGCGCCTCTTGCGTCGGTACCTGCCCAAGGTCGCGGTGGAGCGCGTGCTGGAGGATCCACGCGCGGGCATGGCCCTGGGCGGGCGCTCCGTCACGGTGACGCTGCTGGCCACGGACCTGCGCGGCTTTACCTCGATGAGCGAGAAGCTCTCGCCCGAGGAGGTGGTACGCCAGCTCAATGCCTATCACGCCACCCTGCTCGAGCAGGTGGAGCGGCACGGGGGCACGCTCGACAAGTTCATCGGAGATGGCGCGCTGGTGGTGTTTGGCTTTGGCGCCCAGGACACTCCCGATGCGGACCACGGTGCCGCGGCGGCGCTGGCCTGCGCACGCGACATGCTGGAGGGGCTCGAGCGCCTCAACGGGGAGCGCGCCCAAGCGGGCCTGCCGCCCCTGCGAATGGGAATGGGCGTGCACACCGGCCCGGTGGTGGCGGGCAACATCGGCGTGCCCGGTGTGCGGCTGGAGTTCACGGTGATTGGTGACGCGGTCAACACCGCCGCGCGACTGGAGGGACTCACCAAGGAGGCGGGGGTGCCCGTGCTCATTTCAGCGGAGACCGTTGCTCGGCTTCTGGGGCCGGTGCTGCGCGAGCTGCCCGCGATGCGAGTGCGCGGCAAGGACGAGGCGGTGCGGGTCTTCACGCTGCCCTGACGCAACACCTGCCCGTGGGGAGGTTCCTGTCACCGCGGATGCGGCGCGACCGGCAAGGGGAGGAAGTCCTCCGGACGCTCCACCGTGAGGGCCTCTTCCACCGAGCGGAGGACACGCTTATCGCGCAGCATCAGCGGGTGGAGGATGACGGGGATGGTGCGCTCCCTGGCGTTGACCAGCTGGGAGGAGTGGGCAGGGAGGATCATCAGATCGAGCGGCGTCCAGAGGGTGAAGACCTGGACGTCCCCGAAGGGGGCCTCATCGGCGGCGAGTCCCCGTAGCAGCTCGCTCCCGGGCCGCATGTCACGTGCCCCGGGATTGAAGCGCAGCCACCCCGTCAGCGTTCCCGCGTGGGGGCCGGAGATGGACACGAAGCGGCGCACGTGGCTCCGGCCCTCCAGCCGTTGCAGGTAGTAGCGGCTGACGAGCGCCCCCATGCTGAATGCCACCACGTCGATTCGCGCACTGCCCGTCCGCGCGCGCAGGCTTCCAGCCGCTTCGGCCACCTGATCCGCCAGAACGGAAATGGGCGCCGCCCCGTTGTTGGGCTTCAACTCGACGATCCGCACGTCCCGGAACCCGGCCCGCGCCAACCCGTCCGCGAGCGGCGCCAGGGAGCGAGCATCATCATCGATGCCATGCACCAGCAGCACGGGCAACTGCCCGGAGGCAGCGTCCGGAGCGGTGGCGGTGGAGGAGACGGTGTCGGAGATACGCGCGGAGGCTGAGGTCATGGCCATGGCTCCGCGCGAGCATGTCGCCAGCGCCAGCAGACGCGCAACCCGTCCCACCATGTCGCGCCGCAGCCTCGCTCGTACGACCCGGCTACCCCGCGAAGGGCAGCTCGACCTCGTCCACGAGGGTCTGAATGCGCGCCCACCCCAGCAGGCCGGTGCTTGTCTTCAGCAGGTACCACTCCACCGGGCCGTCCTTGTCGGGCGTGGCGGCCGCCACGACGAGCACCTTCGAGCCCGGAGCGACGTTGGCCACCGGGGTGGTGTCCGTGCGTGTGCGCTGCAGCGGGAAGCTCTTGCTGCGCACAGTGCCCTCGATGCCGACGTACAACAGCTCTTGGCGCACGTGCGTGAGCTTCTGGGCACGCGCGTCGAGCACGTACTTCTCGCGTCGATTCCAGAAGCCCTCCCAGGTGTCCTCGAGCACGATGCCGTTGCCCTTCACCTCGGTGGCCTCCTGCAGCGTGCCCAGCTCGGACAGACGCTTGCCGTCGAACCGCAGGAGGACGACCCGGTGTTGCTCGTCCACGTCCCCAATGGTGTGCACGAGCAACTCCTTGCGCGGCTCGGAGGCGTCCACGTCCACCACGGTGAAGCCTTGCGCCTCGTTGGTCAGGACTCGGCCCTTGTAGACCGTGCTGCCCACGCGCACGCTGAAGTGGCCCTCGGTGCCGGGCTCGAGCGTCACCTGCTCCTTCTTGCCGTCACCGTCCAGGTCCACGCTGTCCTGGAGCTTGGGTTCGAGCGCCCAGGTCTGGGCAGCGGCGAGCAGGGCGACAGTGAAGGCACACATCTTCTGGCGTCGGGCGATTGACATGGCGTGCGAACGTACGGTCATCCGCGCGGTCTCCGCCAGTGTTCGCCGTCGTCGCTTGGTGCCGTGATGAGGTTACGGGTGTACGAGGCTGTTGGGCCACTCCCTCTGCTCAGGGGTAGCTGGCTTGGCGAGAACAGCACGGGAACCCACAGAGGAGACATCTTTCAGCTCAAGGGATTGCGACGGGGTGCCTCCGTTGGCGCGGGAGAGAAGCGTGCCTGCCGGGGATCCACCTCGTCTCCCCTGTGCTCTGCGAGCAGTCCGTACAGCTCGGGACGGCGCCCGCGGATCCAGCGGCGCCCGGTGCACAGCGGTAGCAGGCCGAGGTCGAGGTCCGCTACGACCATGTCGTCACCCGCTCGCCAGGTCTCCGCCAGGATGCGGCCATAGGGATCGAGGATCATCGCGTTGCCCGTCCGGACCTCATCGTCGTCCTGGCCGACGCCATTGCTGAACAGGAGGAACATGCCGTTGTCATGGGCTCGCGCTGGGAGCCAGCGCATCAGCCACTCCCGCCCCTTCGGGCCGCGGAATTCAGCCTCGATGGCGCCGGGGTCTTCTGTTCTTCGTTGCCAGAGCACGGGCTCAATCCGTCCCATGGCATGCGGACTGCGCGAGTTCGTCCCGCCGGTCTGATGGGGTGCCATGAGCACGTCCGCACCGAGGAGTGCTGTTGCGCGGGCGTTCTCCACGAGGTTGTTGTCCCAGCAGATCAGGACCCCGACCCGGATTCCCAGCGGCGTTTCGAAGACGGTGTAGCGATCGCCACTCGCGATGTGCTCGCTCTCGAAGGCATGGAGCTTGCGGTGGGTATGAACCGTCCCATCCGGCAGGCAGACGGCATAGGCGTTGTAGAAGCGGCCGTCGGCGCCCTCCTCGATCAGACCGGCGCCCAGCACGAGGTCATGTTCGCGCGCCAGTGCGCGGAGGCTGTTGACCGAAGGGCCAGATGGAATGGGCTCGGCCAGTGCCGCGATGCCTGCCCGGTCGAGGTTGCGAACATGCCAGTAGCCTGTCACGCACATCTCCGGGAAGGCGAGCAGCTTGACCCCGTGGGAGGAGGCCAGGCCGGCGAAGTACCGGATGCGCTCGAGGTTGTAGGTCTTGTCGCTCGGCCTATGCTGGAACTGCACCGAAGCGACCCGTATGCTCGTCATGGCTCGAACTCCCGTCTGTCTGTATGCGCTCGTAGACACTGCCGCCGGCTCGGTGGCCGGTCTCGGCGATTGGAGGGAGCATCCGAAACGAGGCCCGTCTCGGTAAACTGTCGACCTTTGCCCCATGCCTGCCGAAAAACGCACACCCTCGTTGGATTGGGACGACCTCCGCCACTTCGCGGCCCTGGCTCGGCACGGCAGTCTTGCCGCCGCGAGCCGGGCCCTGGGTGCTGCCCGCTCGACCATCGCGAGGCGTGTCGAGGGACTGGAGCGCCAGCTCGGCAGGCCGCTGCTCATTCGCAAGCCAGACGGCTTCGAGCTCACCGTCGATGGCGCGACCGTGTTGGCGCAAGCGACCGCGATGGAGGAGGCCGCGCTGGTGGTGCAGCGTCGTCTCGATGGCGATGGCAGCCCGAAGGGGCCGGTGCGGCTCACGACGTCCCGGTCTCTGGCCCATGGTTTTCTGGTGGACCGGCTGGGTCCGCTCCATGACCGCCACCCAGGGCTCGACGTCGAGCTCATTGCCGAGACGCGGGTTCTCAGCTTGTCCCGTTCGGAGGCAGATATCGCGATCCGGCTCGGGCGGCCCGCCGACAGTGACCTGCTGTCCCGGCGGGCCGCCACGGTGGGTTATGCCTTCTTCGCTCCCGCCCGAAAGCGCGAGGCCCTTCTTTCCCGCGCTCAGCCGCCCCTCGTGGGGTATGGCGCAGACGAGCCGTCTGCCGAGGCGGCCTGGATGGCATCCCGCTTTTCCAGCCACAGATTCGTGTTCCGAAGCAACAGCCTCCAGGCGCAAGCGGCGGCTGCGCAGGCAGGATATGGCATCGTGCTGCTGCCCTGTTTCCTGGCCGCGGGCTATCCAGGCCTCGTGCGGATCCCGTTCGGCCCGCTTCCGCCCGAGCGCGAGGTCTGGATATTGATGCGCCGCGATGCGGCCCGGGCGCCCCGGGTGAAGGCGGTGGCAGACCATCTGTTCGAACTCTTCCGCGACGAGCGCACGCTGCTGTCTGGGGCGCAGGTTCAAGAGGAGTAGCCTCGAAGAGCCGCGGGCTTCGATTTGAATCCTTTGACACCTTCTCGGCAGAAGTGAATCGCCGGGACTCCCTTGTGAGGGGGCCTTCCGTCTATAGAATCCGTTTGCAACGACACTTCGTCACCAACGGATGGCAGGGGGGCCCATGAGCCGCGAGACACTCACGACCCGTTGTTGTGTGGCTGGTGGAGGACCGGCCGGAATGATGCTGGGCCTGCTGCTCGCCCGTGCTGGAGTCGACGTGGTGGTCCTGGAGAAACACGCCGACTTCCTGCGAGACTTCCGGGGCGACACCATCCACCCCTCCACCCTGGAGCTCATGCACGAGCTCGGGTGGTTGGAGGAGTTCCTCGAGTTGCCCCACCAGAAGGCGCCGTACCTGCGCTTCCAGAGTGGCAGCTACGACGTCGTGATGGGTGACTTCACCCACCTGCCCACGCACGCCCGGTTCATCGCCTTCATGCCGCAGTGGGACTTCCTGAACTTCCTGGCGCGCAAGGGCTCCGCCTACCCGGGCTTCCACCTGCGCATGCGCGCGAAGGTCACGGAGCTGATTCGTGAGGGGAACCGGGTGGTGGGCGTGCTCGCCGACACACCCGAGGGGACACTGGAGGTGCGCTCGGAGCTGCTCGTGGCCGCGGATGGACGGGGCTCGACCGTGCGGGAGAAGGCCGGGCTCGCGGTCCAGGACTTCGGAGCGCCGATGGACGTGCTGTGGTTCCGCATCCCTCGTGAGCTGGGCGACCCGGTGGACCCCATGGGCCGTTTCGAGAACGGGCAGATCTTCATCATGATCAACCGGACGGACGCGTGGCAGTGCGGCCGGGTCATCCCCAAGGGCTCGTATGAGCAGGTGCGGGCCCGTGGCCTGGACGCCTTCCGTGAGGACCTCGTCCGGGTAGCTCCCTTCACCGCCGATCGTGTCTCCGCCATCCGCGATTGGGAGGACGTGAAGCTGCTCACCGTCCGGGTGGATCGTCTGTCCACGTGGTACCAGCCAGGGCTGCTCTGCATCGGCGATGCCGCGCACGCCATGTCGCCCGTGGGCGGTGTGGGTATCAACCTCGCCATCCAGGATGCCGTCGCCGCGGCCAATCTGCTCGCGGGGCCTCTGCGCGAGGGCCGCGTGGACACGGACCTCCTGCGCCAGGTGCAACGACGCCGCGAGCTGCCCACCCGGCTCATCCAGCGCATGCAGGTGCTCATCCAGGACAACGTGCTCGGCCGGGCCCTGCGCGCCGATGGGTTGGGGACGAATGGGCGCCTTCCCTGGCCAGTGAGGCTCGCCAGCCAGTTCCCAGTGCTGCGCCGGATTCCCGCGCGGCTCATCGGTCTGGGCATCCGGCCCGAGCACGTTCGCTCGCCAGAGTCCGCGCGGATGTGACCGGCCTTCGCTCGCCAGCATGCCGCGTTTCGCGGCAACTCATCTCCTTGCGGACATGAACCTACCATCATGTAAACATGAATCCGGTATCATCTCGAAGTAGCTTGAGCGGATGATTCTCGGAGAGGCATGACGATGGGAGAGCTGACAGGACGGTGCGCGCTCGTCACGGGCGCGGCGAGTGGCATCGGTCGGGCGGTGGCCGAGGACCTGGGCGCGCGTGGGGCCCGCGTGCTGGTGTCGGACCTGGACGAGGCTGGTGCACGCGAGGTGGCCGGGAAGATTCCGGGCGCCATCGCACAGCGGGCGGACGTGTCCTCGCGCGAGGACTGCCGGGCGCTGGTGGACAGGGCCAAGAAGGAGTGGGAGCGGCTCGACATCCTGGTGAACAACGCCGGGCTCCAACACGTGGCTCCGGTAGAGGAGTTCCCGGAGGAGCGCTGGGAGCAGATGATCCGCATCATGCTGGTGGGGCCCTTCCTGCTGACGAAGTACGCCTTGCCGTTGATGTACGAGCGGAAGTGGGGACGCATCATCAACGTCTCCTCGCTGCACGGACTGGTGGCCTCGCCGTTCAAGTCCGCCTACGTCTCCGCCAAGCACGGGCTGATGGGACTGACGAAGACGGTGGCGCTCGAGGCGGCGGACAAGGGCGTGACGGTGAACGCCCTCTGCCCCAGCTACGTGCGCACGCCGCTGGTGGAGAAGCAGATCGCCGACCAGGCCCGGGTGCATGGCCTCACCGAGACCGAGGTCGTCGAGCGCATCATGCTGGCCCCAGCGGCGGTGAAGCGCCTGCTGGAGCCGAGCGAGGTGGCGGCGTACGTGGCCTTCCTGTGCTCGGAGGCCGCGGGCGGCATCACCGGGTCCGCCCAGGTCATGGACTGCGGCTGGACGGCCCGCTAAGCCTCAGGCTACCTCGCGCTTCTCGCCGGTCCCCGCGGCTCCCCCCGTGGGGGCCGTGGAGGAGGACTCGGTGAGGTGCTCCCGGAACGTCTCGGCGGAGAGGTAGACGGAGACGAGGGTGATGAGCGCGAGGACCACCATGTAGAGGGACACGGGCCAGGACTTTCCTCCGGACTCCGTCAGCAGCGCGGTGGCGATGAGGGGGGAGAGCCCACCGGCGAAGACGGAGGCGAGCTGGTAGCCCAATGAGGCGCCGCTGTAGCGCACGCGCGTGCCGAAGAGCTCCGAGAAGAAGCTGGCCTGGGGCCCGTACATGGCGGCGTGGGCGATGATGCCCAGCGTGATGGCCAGCCAGATGAGGCCCGTCGACTGGGTGTCGAGGAGCCAGAAGAAGGGGAAGGCCAGCACCGCGCAGCCCACGGCTCCTCCGAGGTAGACGGGGCGGCGGCCGAGGACGTCCGAGAGGGCTCCGAAGGCGGGGATGACCAACAGGTGCACGGCGGTCGCCCCCAGCACCGCGGTGAGCATGGTGGAGCGCTCCAGCTTGAGCTGCCCGGTGCCGTAGGTGAGCACGAAGGTGGTGACGATGTAGAAGAAGCCGTTCTCCGCGAAGCGCGCTCCCATGGCGAGGAGGATCTGCCGGGGGTAGGTGCGCAGGGCCTCGAGCGCGGGAAGCTTCGCGCCGGAGCTGGCGGAGGCCTGGGTGGCGGCAGCCTGGGCCTGGTGCGCGCGGAAGGCGGGGGACTCGGCGACGCTGTGGCGGATGAAGACGCCGATGCCGATGAGCACCGCGCTGAAGAGGAAGGGCACGCGCCAGCCCCAGGAGACGAACTGCTCCTCGGGCAGGCGGGAGAAGATGGAGAACACGGCGTTGGCCACGAGCAGGCCCGCGGGCGCTCCCATCTGCGGCCAGCTCCCGTAGAAGCCTCGGCGGTGCGCGGGGGCGTGCTCCACGGCCATCAGCACCGCGCCTCCCCACTCCCCGCCCAGGCCGAAGCCCTGGAGGATGCGCAGCACCACCAGCAGGATGGGCGCCCATACGCCGATGCGCTCGTAGGTGGGCAGCAACCCGATGGCGAACGTGGCCACGCACATTGTCCACCACGTAACTCACCATGCCTCTCATCACTGATGATTGACCATGCGCGAGCCGCGATACTGGACAGTCGCCAAAAATACTAACAGCGTAATTAGGTCAAGCCCACTATAGTTAGAGAGCATCTTCGATGGCACGAATGCGATACCTGAAGCGGTACTGGTCTGTTTCCTTCATTGCTCGTTTGACGTCTCGGAGAAAACTGCGGCCTCGCCCATTGCGAGCAGCCAGTTCGGTGAGTTGTATAAAGAGGTCATCGTCGCGGGTGATTTCACCGAACATCAGTGGTGAAAATGTGCGGTCTACAAAGGCGTCGACCACTCCTTCGCGTAGGCGTTGGCAATGGTCCCACCCGAACCACCATGAGGCCCATGGTAATCGTGGTTCCAACAGCCGCCATGCCTCTTCGGAAAGGCGTGACTGCAATGCAGCGAAGTAGACGGCGTCGAACGTCGCCGTCATCAACTCGTCAGGATTGTGAGAGCAATCTCCAAGTGCTCGGCTCAGAATGTATGCGGAGAGGTATTGGCGTCCCTGTTCCGACAGATCTCCTTCGGCGGCGGCAGTTGCCGTCCACCAAGGATCCCTGCCGTAGTCGTTAGGCACAAAGTCAGGGTGGGTCGCACGGGCGATGGCTACAAGCGTTGTGTTGGTGCGAACAGCTTTTTGACTAAGGGTCCGTGCAATAACTCCACGATCCACGAGTGATGCAATTAGCCATGCTGCGTCGGAACCTTTAGGCTCCTCCTCACGTTTGTCATCGAGCCATGCCACTACCGAAGAAAAGACTCGGCTCGGCCCAAACGCGCGCGTTGCCAATGGTGCGAGATTGGTATTGGTCGAAGCGAGCATCGCGTGGATCGCTGAATCAACATGTGTAGAATCTTGTGCCACGATCTCCAATGCTTTACTCTGCCAAGTGTCGCTAGGCGCCCAAAAAATTGTTTCGGTGGCTACATCGGGTCGGCGGGTAAGTATATCTATTGCGGTGCTCGGGTTTCGACGCACACCGTCGGCTAGATTGCGTGTCGACAACGCCGTTAATGTTCTTTCTGCAACAGTGCGCTGAGGCGGTTGTGCGGCGAGAAGTCGGCAAATTTCAGATGGATTGCGCGACCAAAGCGTAAGACCAATTTGCTCGGCTTGCTCCTCAAAGGTATATGCATCCAGCAGGTCTAGATGCTGTAGGATGAAGGTTAGTCCTCGCTCGCCCAACGTGTCGGCATGCTGTGCGGCTGATGTTGCAACAAGTGCACGAACTCCACGCGCCAGTTCAGTGCCAAACGATTGATCTAGCTCGAGCACAGCATCCTCTATGGCGGCTGGACGTCGGGGAATTTCGTTTACAAGGTGATGCAAGCGACACAGTGGTTCAAACGCTTCGCGTCCGCCTGGTACATCGCCCCCTGCTTGGCGCAGAAAAGCCCGTAGTCGACCAGTTGATCCTTCCGCCAGATCCTCCAACGCAGCGTCCAACCATTCTGCAGAATCTAGCGACAACCGCTCTGCGTCGACTAATGCTGAGAAACGTGATCTCGCTGCTCGATCATTTGTGGGGATGAACTGAAGGTCGAAAGGTGCTCCCTCCAAGGAACGATCGCTAAAGGCGAGGGTACAGAACCGAAACG
Source organism: Archangium minus (assembly GCF_044360475.1). Taxonomy (NCBI): domain Bacteria; kingdom Pseudomonadati; phylum Myxococcota; class Myxococcia; order Myxococcales; family Archangiaceae; genus Archangium; species Archangium minus. The sequence continues at coordinate 11,011,591 of NZ_CP043494.1, read as the reverse complement.
CCCGACGTAGGCGCGGCCATTGCTGGCTCCACAATGCAGTCGCTATCTTCTCTCTATCATACTGCGAGCCGATCGATGCGACGACTCTGCTTTTTGGTCGTCCATAGAGTGCTAGGAGCAAGTGCTGCAATTCGCTGCGGTATTTTTCAAGGAAATGACTTGGCGATGATACTGGCTCCCCTACATCGAGGTTGAGGGTGAGTATGGCGTTGTATTCACTTAGCGCAGCAGAATCCGATGGTCGTGAGAATACATGCGTTAGTGCATCCATTGTTGGTATGAGCGCAAGGTCTGCGAAATCAATGAGCAGTGTGTGAGTCCAGACACAGCCTGGCCGTGTCATTTCCGGCGCAGCCCACGTGCGTGCAATAGCGTATAGGCCAGACTCTGCGAGCGGATATCCAGTTAGATACCCGGCTTCGTCGATTGTTGCGCCTGGGCCTGATGCATCGCTTAGAACGAGCATCGTTTTCGCATCGCGTGGCTTGAGTTCTGCTGCTGAACACGCCAACAATCTATGCCCGTCCGAGTATCCGTGTAGTGCCTGTTGCACACGGACGCTCTTCCCGCGTTTCATCTCATTAGCCATGAGATTGGCTCCGTGAGGTCGTGCGACTCGCCGGCATCACTCACAATCCGGATTCGAGTTGACGGTTGATCAATTGCTCGCAGTGCCTCGACTTCTTCTCTGGCTCCTTTGTCTGTAGCTTCGTTCTCCGCCTCGTACTCGCCACCCTGTGCGCTGACTCCAAATACCCGCCACGTCCAATCGCCGGCCCCCTGGCGAAGGTATTGATCGAGCAATGGCAATCGCTCCGAGAGAAACGCCTCCGGTGTGCGACCTTCTGCTGCGACCGCATCCCACGCCGATAGCATTACTGCAATGCGACGAGGTCCAATATCTAGCGGTGGCGATCTGAGAAGCTGGAGCAAATCAACGAGTTGTACCTGTGTCGGCGCAACCCTGGGGTCCCATTTCACTTCCGGCTCGGCTTTCACTTCCAGACCCAAGCTTTTCGACATTGAGATAACATCCACAACCCAAAGTGGTCGCCGGATTTTATCCGCATGCACAAAGAGCATCATTCCTTGGCCCTTAGTGAGGATCTCGGCTATTCGCGAATCGCAATCGCGCTCCTCCCACATGCGGCGGTACGATTCGCCTGAAAGATCCGGAAATGTCAGGCGTACCGCTGCCCCATTCATGTCACTCAGGTTCATGCTGACGAGGCGATTCGACCCGACGGTGGTTCGTTCTTGCCGCTTGGCATTTCGCCAGCGTGACGCGATCGCATTCAGATGAGATGAGTCACCGTCACGCAATGACCTGAAGCGGAGCGTGGTTGGTACCTCTCGCGATGTGACGAGATGCCAGAGCGCCGCCAGGAATGTCGTCTTCCCCGACTCCGGTAGGCCGCAAATGACGATAGTTTGCTCAGGCATATCGCTTCTCGTGTTTCATTCTTCAACAATGGTCAAACGGCTCATTGCGCGCCCAACCCTCGGAATGGAGAGAGGCGCGGGGGCGGTGAATGGAGTCGCTGCGATCCAAAACCGAAGGAGAGCGGGAATACCGTATCCTCGTGGCAGCAGATCAGTTACTGGCGACGCCGCCACTCTGAATTCCTCGATCTCACTAAAAGTTTCCCCAAACAGGCGGCGGACGCTCTGTACAAGCGTTGAAAAATCTCGCTCTGCGCGTTCCTTTGCTGAGGAGCTTTTGACCTCGTCCAGTTTGGTGAGAACGAGCGCCACCCGCTGACCTGGCGTTACAACACTACTGTCGATGAAAGCTTGAAGAATTAGTTCAATCTCGCTACGTATGTTGTGACGCTCGCCAGTGTCAAGCAGTCGCCGCCCGTCGACCAGGGTTGTGATTGTGTCGGCGCGGTGAATTTCAACGAATTCGTTGGCAGCCGAGGGGGTGTCGGCAGCTGAGCGATACTCTTCCCCGGCGCGATCTGCGAGCAGCATATCAACGGATGTAGAATTCTCTCTGTTCTGGATTCCGAGGTGGTAGAATCCGATTCCAGCGCTCAGAAGCGTGCGCTCAGTATGCGGTGTAGTGCGCATTGATGCCGCGCGGGCATGGTGGCACGCCTGCTCGAATGCAGAGAGGGTTCGCGAGCGGGCGAAATGGAGTTCGTCAACGGGGCCATTCTGAAACAAGTCGTAAATCGATGCAATTAGAGTCGTTTTACCAGCTTCTGTGGGCCCGATGATGGCGATTACCCGCGCCTCGCCGGCACGAAGTATTGACGAAGCTTCAACCGTAGAGAGGCGTTCGCCTGAAGGTAGTGTGATGCCCTGGTCAACTTGCTCGGTTGACTCGGCCGCACTGACGTTATTATCAGAGCGAATCTCTTTAGACTCTGGAGCAACTCGGCCGAAGTGGGGGCACTGGTTAAGGGCGTACCCTTCGACGCACTTACCCGTCTCCGCGACGCGGCACTCTGGATTCACGCATTGAAGTTCACGCGTCTCGGTTGTTGCCACACGTCACTCCTCTGAGATGCGGGCCAGTAGTCGCTCGCGGTAAAAGAGACTACCAAGCGTGAGGGCGGGCAATGTATGCCCTGCATCAATTCCCGCGGCAGCAGCCCAGCCAGCAATCCATGATTCTTTGTCACCGGTTTCAAGCTTACGCCGGATGGCAAAGTGGATGGGTTGTGAAATTGGTGAGACGTCTACCCCATCGACGAGTTGGGCAAGCCAAGTGGGGTCACATTCATTGACTGCAGCGGGGACAGTTAGCTTCTTGCGATCCTTTAACCCAGCGCGAGACAGTAGCGCTTTCACGGACCTTGGGCCGGGGAAAAAGTTCGTCAACTGAGACAATTCCTTTGCAAATAGTAGCGGTTGCGCCTCAGGGCTCACCGCGCTAAACGCACAGTCGTAGTCCCAGCTCCGCTCACCAACCAGCCACCAGAGCATTTGGAGTTCCTCATCTTGAGCGGTTATGAACTTATTCACCGCCAAAATGGACTCTGCGGACTTCTTAAGAGCGTCGCGTACAACTTCATCTATGGAAGTGAATGCTGCAGCAACGCTATTGAAGTCTGGCTGCTGCCGCACCTTGATCACTGCTTTATCAAAGTCGGTGTTCGGTGCACCAGATACCGCGAATTCTCTCAAATTCGGTCGCTCGCGATTCCTGTCGGCGGTTTTCGCGAGTGCGTTCTCGGCCTGGACGAGCAGATCCTGAGGCAGGTCAATTGCCCGCGCGCCGCCGAGCGCGGTTGTTGTAACGGACAGCGCTGCGATCGCTGAGATATCGACGTTTTTATTGAACAGTGTCACTAGGCCAGCGCCGCAGAGGATCTCCAGTTCGCGACTGTTGCCTTGCATATCGAAAAGCTCGTCAGCATCTTTAAATGGCTGTCGAAGACGAGCAAGAGCAGCCGGGAGTGGCCCCAGCTTGGCTCGGAAGATGATGCGGAGCATTGCTTCCACATCATCTCGCGTGGTTTGGTCAGCTAGAGCTAAGACCCCAGCCCATCGGCGCTGCACGCGATCGCGATCATCACCCAGGCTGACTGTCCTGTACCAACGCGGGAAATCAGGATTCATAGCCACCACATGGCCTTCATCCATTAGTGTTTCTCCATTCGTTCGATTTCTTCAGCAACTCTATCCAAAAGGAGGCGCTCGCGAGCTCGCAGCAATGCCCGCCCGTACCGTTCTGGTTCTGGCAGCCTCAGTTCTTCCTGGTCGATCAGCCCGAGCCGTATTGCAATTTCACGCCGCTGGCTCGACGCTAAGCTCCAAAACCGAAGGACTAGGTTGCGAGTGCGCTCGTCGCTCATCGCTGTCTCCATATCCACGGCTCTGGGCTCGGCAGTTGCCGTTAGCATTACAGCCTCTGTAGACGCAGCTGAGCCTATCGAGCTAATCGGAGGAGGTGTGTGAGCAAAGTCGCCGTGTACCGGTAGTCGATGACGGAAGATTGCCTCAGTTTGAGACACCATCTTCGGACGGAACATATCGGGGTTGGTTTGCCACGCTAGAAGGTGTGCCTCGACGTCGATGTAGCGTTGTCCGCCAGCTTCTCCCGTCAATACCTGTATTAGGTTGTACCCGGGTTCCCATCCAGGTTCTTGGCGTTCAGGATTTACAGCGCCAGCGCTAAATCGAACATAGCTTTCGTCACGAAAGCATCGTTGTCGGTGCTTATGGCCAAAGAGGTGGATTGCTGCTCGGCCTCGTATTGCATCGTCAACTTCGTCTTGGTCCATGAACCAGTCGGGTGGGTGATGAGACATCACCACATTTACGACACCGTCGGCCGGGTCCAGCACTGTCTGCAATGGGCTCAGATAGAGGCTGAGCCGAGTATCGTCCTTTCCCCCGATCCCGGATAGCAACGTCGAAGTCAATCCGTACAGCCGAAGAACGGTGCGCCCGTCCAGCGGCAGATCCTGGTGCCAGAAGAGATGGTCGGGCGGATAGACTTGGCAATTGAAGCGGGCTGCGAAATCGTTGTAGGCGGCAAGTGGTGCGAGAAGTGCGCGGCCTGCTGATGCATCCTGGAACTGCTCAAACAGCTCGCGCTCTCGCCTGTGCGGTTGAGTGTTCGCGATCGCGTGTTGTACGTTCCGGACACTAGCGTTGCTTCGGATCACGCTCCGATCAACATCATGGTTGCCCGGCACCACGAAGACACGTTCGAGCGGACAACCGCATGCGTTAGCTAGTTCTCGCAACCATGTGAATGCTGCGTCGTACTCCGCGGCTGCACCTTGGAACGCGATGTCTCCAGTTACAAGGATTGCCCCCACTGGCCCAAGTTTCTTCGCTCGTTCCCGTGCGTCGCGGAGCAGGTGCGTCCGGTACGGCCGGTCGGGGTCTATCGATGAATTACACACCGGGTGCCGGAAGTGAATGTCGGAGATGTGAAGAATTAGCATTGGGGGAGAAGGAGAGCGTCTATTCCTAAGTAGAACGGCGGTAATATGTGGAGTTCAGTTCGCCTCTGCGGCTACTCGGGTGATTTAGCCCTTTGTCTGCCCCCTGAGCGCGAGATGCAGGAGACTTTCTTCTTACCTGGATGAGCGGGAGCGGTGAAATGGTTTCTCACTAGGGACTACTGCCAAGGTTGGCAGCGAGCCTCGATATGGCGTTGTGGTGCTCTGTTTTCAGTAGCCCTTGTCCTTTGTGAGCGTGACGTAATGTACAGGAGTGTACAGGAGCGATTGAGCCTTGTTGAGGGGGCGATCGGGTGCAGAGATGCTGCAGAGGGCGGATGCAGGGGCCAGCAATGCCGTATGCCGCGCCGGTGTGCGCTCCGCCCCTATAATGCTGGCCCAGCGGCGGTGAAGCGCCTGCTGGAGCCAAGCGAGGTGGTGGCGTATGTGGCCTTCCTGTGCTCGGAGGCCGCGGGCGGCATCACCGGGTCCGCCCAGGTCATGGACTGCGGCTGGACGGCCCGCTGAGCCTCAGGCTACCTCGCGCTTCTCGCCGGTCCCCGCGGCTCCCCCCGTGGGGGCCGTGGAGGAGGACTCGGTGAGGTGCTCCCGGAACGTCTCGGCGGAGAGGTAGACGGAGACGAGGGTGATGAGCGCGAGGACCACCATGTAGAGGGACACGGGCCAGGACTTGCCCCCGGACTCCGTCAGCAGCGCGGTGGCGATGAGGGGGGAGAGCCCACCGGCGAAGACGGAGGCGAGCTGGTAGCCCAGTGAGGCGCCGCTGTAGCGCACGCGCGTGCCGAAGAGCTCCGAGAAGAAGCTGGCCTGGGGCCCGTACATGGCTGCGTGGGCGATGATGCCCAGCGTGATGGCCAGCCAGATGAGGCCCGTCGACTGGGTGTCGAGGAGCCAGAAGAAGGGGAAGGCCAGCACCGCGCAGCCCACGGCTCCTCCGAGGTAGACGGGGCGGCGGCCGAGGACGTCCGAGAGGGCTCCGAAGGCGGGGATGACCAGCAGGTGCACGGCGGTTGCCCCCAGCACCGCGGTGAGCATGGTGGAGCGCTCCAGCTTGAGCTGCCCGGTGCCGTAGGTGAGCACGAAGGTGGTGACGATGTAGAAGAAGCCGTTCTCCGCGAAGCGCGCTCCCATGGCGAGGAGGATCTGCCGGGGGTAGGTGCGCAGGGCCTCGAGCGCGGGAAGCTTCGCGCCGGAGCTGGCGGAGGCCTGGGTGGCGGCAGCCTGGGCCTGGTGCGCGCGGAAGGCGGGGGACTCGGCGACGCTGTGGCGGATGAAGACGCCGATGCCGATGAGCACCGCGCTGAAGAGGAAGGGCACGCGCCAGCCCCAGGAGACGAACTGCTCCTCGGGCAGGCGGGAGAAGATGGAGAACACGGCGTTGGCCACGAGCAGGCCCGCGGGCGCTCCCATCTGCGGCCAGCTCCCGTAGAAGCCTCGGCGGTGCGCGGGGGCGTGCTCCACGGCCATCAGCACCGCGCCTCCCCACTCCCCGCCCAGGCCGAAGCCCTGGAGGATGCGCAGCACCACCAGCAGGATGGGCGCCCATACGCCGATGCGCTCGTAGGTGGGCAGCAACCCGATGGCGAACGTGGCCACGCCCATGATCATCAGCGTGGCGCTCAGCATGGACTTGCGCCCGAGCTTGTCGCCGAAGTGGCCGAAGATGATGCCGCCGAGCGGGCGCGCCACGAAGCCCACCGCGAAGGTGGCGAACGCGGCGAGCGTGCCCACCAGCGGATCAAACGAGGGGAAGAAGAGGCGGTTGAAGATGAGCGCCGCCGCGGTGCCGTACAGGAAGAAGTCGTACCACTCCACGGCCGTGCCGATGAAGCTCGCGGCGGCCACCTTCCAGATGTTCGTGTCGTGGGACTGCTCGGGCGGGCGGGCCGCGTCGGGTGCCGTCACGGTAGCTCCTGTGTGGTGGGGGCACCCCCGTAACGAGGGTGCCCATGGGGTTCTGGAACGGCGGCTCAGTAGGCGTTGATGGCGACGTCCGCGCGCACCTTACCAACGATGCCTTCCCAGTTGCCGTTGCCGGAGTGGCTGTAGTCCTCACCATCATCGCGGAACTTTACCGAGTGGTAGGACCACTTGGCCTTGCCGTTGCTGGTGGCCGCGGTGCCCGTGTTCAGCGTGCCGTCGCAGAACCAGTCGCCCGGGTTGCAGAAGCCGCCCTTGGCGGAGACGCCGCCGGTGGAGTGGTAGGCCACGGCCTCGTCATCCTGGCCCGAGAGGATGCCCGAGTAGGCCGTGCCCTTGGCTCCGGCGAACATGTAGAACCAGACCGAGCGCGTGGTGTTGTGGTTGTACATGGCGCGCGCGGTGGAGGTGACCAGGTCGCTGACGATGGGGTCGCTCACCGCCCAGTCACCGTGGTCGGCCAGCTCGCTCCCGCCACCGGCGCCCGAGGCCACGTCCACCCACTTGATGTTCCAGCCCACCTGCGTGGTGCCATCCGTGTTGCCGCACACGCCCGACGCGTTGGGAATGGCGTTCTTCTTGTAGCGCGCGGAGCCGCCGTACAGGGACAGCGCGTAGCCAATCTGCAAGTCACCCGCGCTGTGCACGGCGATGTAGCACCAGTTGGTGCCCGTGCAGAAGCAGTCGAGCGCGTCACGGATGCGGTAGTTCTCGACGGAGATGCGCTGCGAGCCGTTCCAGTTGACGGCCTTCTTGTTCACACCGGCCGAGGCGGTGCTCGGGCCCCAGTTGGAGAAGTCAGCGTAGTTGCCGGCCTGGGTGCCGCCGCCATTCTTGCCGTGGATCCACAGCGTGTAATTCGTGGCTGAGGCCTCGGGGGCCGCGAGGAAGGTGGCTGCTGCCGCGGCGAGGACGGCCGTTCGGACGGGTGTGCTCATGGGGCGTTCCTGGGGGGAGGGGAGTCACGCCCGCTCGGAGGGCGAGCGGGCGTGCACATACCCTAGCACCAAGACTTCCCGAGCTGAGGAGAGGGGCCTGTCAAAACCAGACAGAAGGCCCCACCCCCCACCCGTTCACGCGTTGGGGGTGGTGACCTGACGCCCGAGCGCGCGCGCCAGCTCCGTGCGCGCGGTGGCCAGGTTGTACGAGGCCTGCACGCGCTGGACGGCCGCACTGGTGGCGGAGAGCTGCGCGTCGGACAGCTCGATGATGTTGCCCACGCCGGCGCGGTAACGGCCCTCGGCCAGACGCAACCGCTCGCGGGCATTGGTCAGCGCCTCCTCCGCGGCGGCCAGGCTTTCGCGCGCGGCCGTCACGGAGAGTTGCGCGCGCTCCACTTCCAGTCGCACCTGCTGGCGCAATGCGTCACGTTGGGCCTGAACGTTGCTCAGGTTGGCTTGCTGCTCGCGCACCTGGGCGCGCGTGATGCCACCCTGGAAGATGGGCCAGCTCAGTCCCACCTGTCCGGTCAGGCCCCAATCCAGGTTGGATGGGTTCGGGCCCGACTCTGTCGCCGACACCGAGGCGGAGAAGCTCGGCCAGTAGTTGGCGCGCGTGGCGGAGATGGTCAGCTCCTGGGCGCGCAGCTGGTGCTCGGTGGCGGTCAGGTCCGGCCGGCTCTGGAAGGCGACGTCCACCAGCGCGTCGACGGTCTGGTTCTCGCCCTCCACCTGGCCCACCACCTCCTCGCGGACGGTGTATTGGGTGGAGCCCTCCACGCCCATGGCCTGGTTGAGCTGGGCCTTGCTGGTGGCGGCGTTGTTCTGCGCCTGGATGAGCTGCACCTGGGCATTGGCCACCGCCGTGCGCTGCTGCAACAGGTCGATCTCCGGCCGGGTGCCCACCTGCACCTGGGCCTGCACCTGCGCCAGGTGGGCCTTCTCGTTCTCCAACGTCTCCTGGGCCACCTGCACCAGCGCCTGCTGCGCCAGGACGTTGAAGTAGGCGGTCTGCACGTTGGCCAGCACGTCCAGCAACGTCTGGGACTCGTTGGCCTTCTGGGCCTCGGCGGATTGCTGGGAGGCACGCCACCGGCCGGTGGTGCGGCCGAAGTCCCAGATGAGCTGGTTGACGGAGGCGCCCAGGTTGAGTCCCTGGCGAGTGATGATGCCGGTGGGGTCCGTCGTGTTCTGGCCGGTACCGCCATCCCGGAGGGAGCGGCTGTACGAGGCGTTGGCGTTCACCTGGGGCAACAGCGAGGAGAAGCTCTGGTCCACGCGGGCGTTGGCCGCGGTGGTGTTGGCCTGGGCCTGGCGCAGCTGCGGCTGCCGCTCCTGGGCGGTGCGTAGTGCTTCCTCCAGGGTGAGGACGCGCTGCTGCTGTTGCGAGGCCTGCGGTGCTTGGGCCTGCTGCACCTGAGCCTGAGGGGCCTGCTGCGCCCACACGGGCGTGGCGGCGAGGAGCAGGGTGGCAATCGGGAAGAGCGTTCGCATTACTCGTACCTCAAGGCGTCGATGGGATCGAGCTGGCTTGCCTTGCGCGCCGGGTAGAGGCCGAAGCCCACACCCACCAGCGCGCTGAAGCCGAGCGCGATGAAGATGACATCCGGCCGCAGCTGCAGCGGCCATTGGAATTGGGACGCGAGGAGCTGGGCCACCCCCACGCCCAGCGCCGTGCCGATGAGTCCACCGAGCAGCGCCAGCGTCAGCGCCTCGATGAGGAACTGGGCGAGGATGTCTCGGGGCCGCGCGCCCACCGCCACGCGTACGCCGATCTCACGGGTCCGCTCGGTGACGCTCACCAGCATGATGTTCATGATGCCGATACCGCCCACCACCAGGGACACGGCGGCGATGGAGGCCAGCAGCAGGCTCAGCGTCTCGGTGCTCTGCTGCCGGCTGTTGGCTATCTCGGACAGGTCCCGGACGTCGAAGTCGTTGGCCTCCTCATCGGACAGGCGGTGCCGCTCGCGCAGGAGCGCGGTGACGTCCTGCTGGGCCTTCGCGGTGCCGGCGGTGGCGTCGGCCTGCACGTACATGGTGCCGCTGAGGTACTTGCCCAGGCTCTGGGACTGGAGCTGACGTTGGAAGCTGGTGGCGGGGACGAGGATGCTGTCGTCGTAGTCCTGCCCCATGGGAGACTGTCCCTTGCGTGCTGTCATCCCGATGATGGTGAAGGGCGTCTTCTTGATGCGGATGACCTGTCCCACCGGGTCGAAGCCCGAGCCGTAGAGCTTCTCCACCACGGTCTGCCCGATGACGGCCACCTTGGCTCCCGCCTCCACGTCCGCGTCGGTGAAGCGCCTGCCCTTCGCGATGGTCCAGCCGCGCACTTCAAAGAAGTCGGGCGTGGTGCCCGTCACGCTCGTCGTCCAGTTCTGGTCCTCGGAGAACACCTGGGTGCTCGTACGCATCTCCGGAGCGGCGGCGCGCACGCTCGGCAGTTGTGTGCGGATGGCCTCCAGGTCGTCCCAGGTGATGGTGGGCTGGGTGCCAGCGCCGCCCCGCGCGCCTCCCGAGTTGCTGGAGCCAGGCAGGACGATGAGCAGGTTGGTGCCCATGGCGTCGAACACCTTCTGCACGTTGGCGCGTGCCCCATCGCCGATGGCCACCATGGCGATGACGGCCCCCACGCCGATGATGATGCCCAGCGCGGTGAGGAACGAGCGCATCTTGCTGCGCAGCAGCGAGCGCACCGCGAGAGTCATGGTTTCCAGCACGTTCATGATGCGGCCTCCTCGAGCGGGGGCACTTCCGCGGGGACCGGCTGCTGGCGCCGGTCCGAGAGGATTCGCCCGTCCTTCACCACCACCACTCGCCCGGCATACCCGGCGATGTCTGGCTCGTGCGTCACCAGCACGAGCGTGATGCCCTCGCGGCGCAGCTCCTGGAAGAGCGCCATCACCTCCACGCTGGTGCGCGAATCCAGGTTGCCCGTGGGCTCGTCCGCGAGGATGACGCGCGGCCGGCTCACCAGCGCTCGGGCGATGGCCACGCGCTGCTGCTGTCCACCGGAGAGCTGACGCGGGTGGTGGTCCAGGCGCGCGCCCAGGCCCACCCGCTCGAGCGCCTCGCGGGCTCGCTGCCTCCGCTCGCGCGCGGGGAGCCCTGCGTAGAGCATGGGCAGCTCCACGTTCTCCAGGGCGCTGGTGCGCGCCAGCAGGTTGAAGCTCTGGAAGACGAAGCCCAGGGTGCGGTTGCGCACGATGGCCAGGTCGTTGCGGTCCAGGCGTGACACGTCCTGGCCCTCCAGCAGGTACTGGCCCGAGGTGGGTCGGTCCAGGCAGCCGAGGATGTTCATCAGCGTGGACTTGCCCGAGCCGCTCGAGCCCATGATGGCCACGAAGTCGCCGTGCTCCACGGTGAAGTCCACGCTCCGCAGGGCCGCGACTTCCACGTCTCCCGACCGATAGATTTTGCTCACGCTCCGCAGTGCGATGAGCGGCGTCTGTTCAGGGTTCTCGTTCATGTCGCGCCTCGCTCTCGCCTAGAAGGGCCCCGGGGGACGGAACCCGCCACCCCTGCCTCCACCCATTCCCGTCCTCGCGCCGGAGCTGGCGCCCTGCGGAGCCTGTGCACCCGCAGCCAGGGCGGTGATGACCTGGTCTCCCTCGCGCAGCTCGCCCTCCACCTCCGTGTACGTGCCGTCCGACACTCCGGGCTTCACGTGCACGGGCCTGGGCCGCCCGTCACGCAGGACGAACACCGTCTTGGTCCCGGGCGCGGGCTTCTGCGCCGACTCCGGGGCTCCCGCACCACCCACACCAGGTCCCTGGGACCCGGCTCCTCCGGTGCGCGGCCCAGCCCCCTCAGGAGGCGCGGGCGGCCGGAAGCGCAGCGCCGCGTTGGGCACGGTGAGCACGTTCTCCCGGTGCGCGGTGATGAAGGTGACGTTGGCCGTCATGCCCGGCTTGAGCTTCAGCTCCGGGTTGGCCACGTCGATGACGGCGTCATAGGTGACGACGTTCTGCACCGTCTGGGATTCGTTGCGGATCTGCCGGATGGTGCCCTCGAAGGGCACGCCGGGCCAGGCATCCACGGTGAAGGTGGCGCGCATGCCGTCCTCCAGCCGGCCCACGTCGGACTCGGCGACGCTGGTGTCCACCTGCATCTTCCGCAGGTCCTCGGCGATGGTGAACAGGACGGGGGCCTGCAGCGAGGCCGCCACCGTCTGGCCCACGTCCACGCTGCGTGAGATGACGACGCCGTCCGTGGGCGACACGATGGTGGCGTAGCGCAGGTTCACCTCCGCTTCGTTGAGCGCCGCCTGGGCCTGCGCCAGCGCGGCTTCGGCCGAGGTCACCTGGGCCTGGGCCGACTGGGCCGTGGCCTCCGCGGTGTCCAGCTCCGACTGGGCAATGAACTGCTGCTCGCGCAGCGTCCGGGAGCGCTCGGCCTGACGGCGGGAGTTCTCCGCCTCCACGCGCGCCTTCTGCAGGTTGGCCTTCGCGGACAGCTGGTTGGCCCGGGCACGCTCCACCGCGGCCTGGAGCAGCTGCGGGTCGAGGCGGGCAATCACCTGCCCCTTCTTCACCGGCGAATTGTAGTCGACGAGGATCTCCTGGATGCGGCCGGAGACCTGGCTGCCCACCTCCACCGTCACCAGCGCGGACACGGTGCCCGTCGCCGTCACGCGCGACTCGACGTCACGCCGCTGCACCGCCGCCGTCTCGAAGTTGGCCGCGGGATCCTTCGCCTTGGGCTTCAACAGCCACACGCCTGCGGCGACCACCACGGCGATGGCCAGCAACCCCAGGGGCCATTTCGCGGGCAGGCGCCGACGCTGTGCGGGTACCTCCAGCGCGGGCGCGGGCTTGATGGAACGGGACGTCTCTTCGCTTCGCGGTGACTCGGTCGTTGACCTCATGGACCGAGATCTATGTGTCGCGATGTTTCGGTGAATCTCGCGGTTGTTACGAAATATGACGGGCCAGGTCTGTCTGGCCGGCCGCCTGCTCCAAGCCGGGTGCAGCCGGGAGAATGACGCGAGCGGTCGTTCCCTGGCCCGGCTGGCTCTCCAGCGTGAGCGTGCCACCGTGGGCGACGACGATGCGGCGTGCGAGGACGAGCCCCAGGCCCACTCCGCCCGTCTTCCGCGCCCGGCTACGATCGCTGCGGAAGAAGGGAGTGAAGAGGTGGGGCATGTCGGCGGCGTCGATGCCGATGCCCTCGTCACGTACCTCGACCTGGAGACCGTGTTCCAACGGGCGGGCGAGCAGGCGCACCGTCGTCTGGGGTTCGGAGTATTTGCCCGCGTTGTCGAGCAGGTTGTCGAGCGCGCGTCGCAGCAGCACCGGGTCCGCTTCCAGGAGGGGCAGGGTGCCCTCCACGCTCACCTCCAGCCGGTGTTCTGGCCGGGCGGAGCGGAAGCGGGCGGCGGCCTTGTCCACCAGGGATGAGGCCTCCACGAGCTCGCGGCGCAGCGGCGGCGTGGCGTCGGGAGTCTGGTCCGTGGCGAGGTCCAACCGGGCCGCGGTGAGCACGTCCGACACCAGCCGCTCCAGCTCGGTGAGATCCTCGGCGATGTCCCCCAGGGATTCTCGCGCCAGCTCGGCGCTCCCCTCATTGGCAAGGTCCAGGGCCACCCGGATGCGGGCCAGGGGAGTGCGGAGCTCATGCGAAACATTGGCGAGCAGCTCCTTCTGGGAGTGCAGCAGGTGGGTGATGCGCTCGGCCATCTCGTCGAAGGCCTCGGCGACCTGTCCCAGCTCATCGCGCCGGCGCACGCCCGTGCGTGTGCTCAGCTTCCCTGCGCCAAAGGCCCGCGCGGCCGAGGCCAGCTTTTGAAGGGGCAAGGCCAGGGAGCGGGCGAAGACGATCGAGGTGATGGCCGTGCACCCGAGGGTCACGGCGAGAATCACCCAGAGGTCCGGGGGCAGTCCGGGGGGCGCGGGATGCTCCATCATGGCGTAGGCCTCGAGCGGACCCTTTGCTGGAATGGCCACCGTCGAGATGTGATGCGGCTCGGGGCTGTGCACGATGCGCTCCGTCTCGAGCTGGCGGAGCTCCTCGGCGGAGAGGGGCGCCATGGGCGGTGAGGCACTGGCGGCGAGGAGCCGGCCATCGACGGCGCGCATCGTCACCCGTATCCGGAGCTGCTGGCCCGCTCGGTCCAAGGCTTCCTGCAGCGCCTCCGGCTGGTCCCGGAAGCGGGCCCATTCGGAGACGAGGTAGCTCGCGTTCCGCTCATAGAAGCGTGGCCGGTGTCCCTCCTCCATGGCATACCGGCGGACCACGTTGAACGCGAAGGCGATGAGCAGCAGCTGCGCGAGGCCCACCAGGTAGATGCGCAGCAGCAGGCGGCCGGGGATCCGAAAGCGCCGGGCCTTCATGCTTCGTCACCCGTGGCGAGCATGTAGCCCGCCCCACGTACCGTCTTGAGCAGCTTCGGGTTGCGGGGATCCTCTTCGATCTTCTGGCGGATGCGGAAGATGTGCACGTCCACGGAGCGGTCGAAGACCTCCTCCGCGTTGCCCTTCACCAGGTCCAGGAGCTGCTCGCGGCTGAGCACACGCCCGGCCCGCTCGGCGAGCACTCGCAGCAGCCCGAACTCGTAGGAGGTCAGTGGCAGCGACTTGCCATCGAGCGTAGCGCTGAGGCTGCGAGGGTCCAGCGACAGCTTGCCGACCTGGATGGGCTGGGAAGACGGGCCGGAGCGACCGCGAGCCCGGCGGACATGGGCGCGGATGCGCGCGAGCAGCTCGCGCGAGGAGTAGGGCTTGGCGAGGTAGTCGTCCGCGCCCGACTCCAGGCCGAGCACTCGGTCAGCCTCCTCGCCGCGCGCCGTCACCATGATGATGGGGACGTCACTGCGCGTGCGCAGCTCGCGGCACACCTCCATCCCATCCCGTCCAGGCAGCATGAGGTCCAGGAGGAGGACGTCATAGGCATGGCGGCTCGCCTCCGCCAGCCCCTCCGGGCCGGTGCGGGCGACGGTGACGAGGATTCCGTGCTCCTGGAGGTAGCGGCTGGTGAGACGGGCCAAGCGCTCGTCGTCCTCCACCAGCAGGACCTGAATGGTGCCTTCTTCCGTGGTGGGGTGGGTCGTCTGGTCCATGTGTTCATCTCCTCCAACCGGGCCCTCATCCCTGGGCTCGCCGTGATGAAGATACGACCCGGGGGCAAGTAGAGGGGGATGTCTCGGCACCCCAGGTGTGGGTGACCGGACGCTTACCCCCGAGTCGCACCGTGGAAGGTGCCCACCGGATGTTTACGGCGCACTTCGAACGTATGAAGAAATATTTCAGCGCGAGGGGGAGGCTCCCGAGCGAGCCCCCGAAGCGCCGTCATGCGCCCGGGAAAACCGGGTTGCCCAGCATGAGCGGGTAGAGGTTAATGCGCGTGCCCCCTCCGAGTGACGCGAATGCCCCTCTCCCAGCAGGCCAGGACCTCTCTCTCGGTGGTGGCCGCCATCGTCGTGCTGCCGCTGCTCTACTTCCACCGGGCGGTCTTCTCCGACGAGGTCTTCATCGCGCGCGACATCCTCCGGGTCTACTACCCCCTGAAGAAGTACTGGGCCGAGCGCGTGTCCCAGCTTCAGTTTCCGGAGTGGTATCCCTACGACGGGCTGGGGCAGCCCTACGCGGGCATGCTCATCTCCGGGGCGTTCCACCCGGCCAACCTGCTCTACCTGCTGCTGCCGCTGGGGATGGCGCTCAAGGTCATCACCCTGTTGTCCTATGTGGCCGCGCTGGGCGGCACGTACGTGTTCGCCCGGCTGTGGGGTTTGGGGCGAGGTGCCGCGTTGCTGGCGGGACTCACGTACGCGCTGGGCGGCTACATGGTGGGCCTCAGCAACAACCTGCTCTACCTGATGGCGGCTGCCACGTTCCCGTGGGCGCTCTGGGGCGCCGAGCGCTTCCTGCGTCAGCCCTCCGTGAGCCGTGCCGCCGCCGCCGCGCTCCCGCTGGGCCTCGTGCTCCTCAGTGGGGATCCGCAGAGCTTCGCACTGTGCAACGGCATGCTGCTGGTGCTGGTGCTGCTGCGCCCGGATCGTGCCAGCGCGTTGAAGGTGGCGCCCTGGGCGGGGCTGCTCATTGTGCTCGGGGCGATCCTGTCCGCGGTGCAGCTCCTCCCGGTCCTCGGCATCCTGAAGGAGGTCCACCCCAGCGCGCCCACCTTCGAACTGGCGACCCGGTTCTCGTTCCATCCCCTGCGGCTGCTCGAGCTCCCGCTCGGGCCGCTCTTCCTTGATCCAGAGTCGGGGACGGCGGCCTCAACCCGGATGGCGGACGAGCTGTTCCGGTCTGGGCTGGGGAACTTCTGGGTGCCCTCGGTGCACCTGGGGGCTCCGGCCCTCCTGCTGTTGGGGGGCGCGCTCTGGCGCTGGCGGCGCCACCCGCTGACGTGGAAGGTGACGGGGCTTGCGTGCCTCGTGCTGGCGTTGGCGTTGGCGCTCCACCTGCCGCTCTATGGCTGGCTCTACCGGTGGATGCCGCTCTGGAACTCCTTCCGCTATCCGGAGAAGCTGCTCCCATACGTCTTGTTCCCGTGCGCCCTGGGGGCGGGTGTGGGGCTGGAGGCTGCCCTGCGTGAGCCCGCCCTGGCGCGCCGCCTGTCGTGGGTGGGCTTTGGGCTGGCGCTGGTGTGCGGTCTGCTCGCGCTCGGAGAGTGGCAGGTGCGGTTCTTCTCGAACGGGGTGATTGGCGCCCTCTGGAAGAACGCCGACCCCGAGATCCTGGAGGTGCTGCACAGCAACTTCCTCCAGGCGACCCTGCTCACGGCGGGCACGTTCGGGTTGATGGGCGTGTTGCTGCTCGAGGTGCTCCGGCTCTCGCTGCGCATGTGGGCCGTCCTCACGCTCCAGCTCGCCGTCCTCTATTTGGGCAACGAGAGCACGTACCAGGTGACGTACACGGACGTGCTGGAGCAGCCCATTGGCATGGCGGACTTCATCCTGCGGCGTGAGTCGGACACGAGCGCGGGACGGCCTCGGGTCTTCGGGGCCTTGAAGGAGCTGATTCCCAGACGTGCGCCTCGCGGGCTCGGTGTGCTCGATCTCACGGCCATCGGTCTCGTCTCCGCGCTCGAACCGAACACGAGCGCGCTCTGGAAGCTGGAGAGCGCCCGTCCCTACCTCCCCGCCTACTCCCGGAGGTACCATGAGGTGTTCATCTCGGCCGACTCGCTCAACGTCTGGCTGGGCCGCCTCTCCGGCCTCTTCCACGTGCGCTACTTCGCCTTGGGCGCGCGGGAGTACGCGGCGGCTCATGGCAATCCCGACGTCGTCCTCGTCGAGGATCGCGTCATGGATGCGGTGCTGCTCGGCAATCCTCGTGCGCTCCCTCGCGCCTATCTGGCCACGCCCATCTGCGTGAAGGACGAGGCCTCCGCGCTCGCTCTCATCCACTCGCGCTCCTTCCAGCCCGGCCGGCAGGTCGCGCTCGAGTGTGCGCCTGACACCCCGCGTGTTGAGGCACCTCCAGGGGCGGGCGAGCCGGGTCAGGTGCGCTTCGTTCACTACGCGCCGGAGTCCGTGGAGCTCGACGTGGAGGCTCGCCACCCGACGGTGCTGGTGCTCAACGACGCCTGGTACACGGGGTGGAGCGCCACCCTGGACGGGCAGCCCACGCCCATCCTGCCGGCGAATGTCGCGGTGCGGGGCGTGCTTGTTCCGGCGGGTACCCACCGGGTCTCTTTCACCTACCGCGCTCCTGGCCAGCGGCTCGGGGCGCTCATCTCGCTCGGTGGCCTGGGGTTGCTCGGGCTCGCGGTCCTCGTGGAGCGCCGGAGAAGGCGCGCTGGGGTTCCGCAGACCGCTTCCTGACACTGGCAATGCCATCCGGGAGATAGGTGTTTATGGTCGGCGGTATGTTCAAGACCGCTTTTCTGGTGTCCGCCGTCCTGGGTGCTTCGCCGGCTGATCGGCCTTCTTCTGTTCCTGCCAAAAGTAAACAGAGCTCCCAGGCCTCGCTCTCGAAGGTGGTGACTTTCGAGGGGATGTGCGACGCGTCGGGTGCCGTGGTGTCGGGTGGGTTTTCGTTCACCGTCGCCGATGACGAGGACAACATCATCCGCGTCTACGATGGAAAGGTCGGAGGCCGTCCGGTCAAGACCACCGACATGTCCCCGTCGCTGGCGCTGCCCGAGGGAAAGAAGCGGCCTCCCGAGACAGACATCGAAGCCGCGACGGAGATTCCTCCGCGCTCCTTCTGGCTGACCTCCCATGGGCGCAAGAGCTCCGGCAAGGTGGACGCCAGCCGCTTCCGCTTCTTCGCGACCCGCTCCCAGCCCGACGGGACGACCCGGCTCGAGGGAAAGCCATACACGCGGCTGCTCGAGGATCTGCTCGCGGCCCCACAGCTCGCGGCGTTTGATCTCGCCTCGGCCTCCACGCTTGCGCCGAAGGAAGAGGGAGGGCTCAACATCGAGGGCATGACGGCGATGGAGGATGGGAAGTCCATCCTGATTGGCTTCCGGAGCCCGCTTCGTCAGGGCAAGGCCATCACCGTCACGCTGCTGAACCCCCTGGAGCTGCTGCAAGGGAAGCCGGCGCGTCTGGGGCCGGCGCGGTTGCTGGACTTCGGTGGGTTGGGGATTCGCGCCATCTCCTGGTGGCGGGGCCAGTACCTCTTCATCGGAGGCGCGACCTCCAGTGGAGGGACCTCCCGCCTGTTCACCTGGGATGGCAAGTCCGAGAAGCCCACGGCGGTGGAGGGCGCTGACTTCACCGACCTGAACCCCGAGGCCTTCGTCACGTTCGAGGACAAGGAGGAGATCCTCGTCCTCAGCGATGATGGAACCCGCCTGATGGACGGCGTCGAGTGCAAGCGGCTCAAGGAGCCGGAGAAGAAGCAGTTCCGCGGAGTCTGGCTCCGGTTGCCGGAACAGCGCTGAGCGCTCCGGGGCGCTGCTCAGGCGTGCTCTCCTACATCCAACGCCAGTGTGACCCATCCGCGACTCCGGGACTGGAGTGCTCTTCGTGAGATCCAGTTCCTGGGCTTCCCCTCAATTCCAGCCAGGAGCCCTCACCCGTCATGAGGGCATCGAGCGGAGTGGAGGAGACGCGGAATGAAGAAACGAGGCGGTGCTCAGGGCCTTGTCGTGGGAGGGACGAAGTTTCGGAGTGGGCGGCTGTTCGTCGCGCTGGGGGTGTTGTCCACGGCGGGGGCCTGCGGCACCACGGAGGCACCGGAGGGCCCTCGGTCGCCCGAGGTGGAGGTGGGAAACCTCTCGCAGCGCTGCGAGGTGAGGCCCCCCTTCGCGGGCACGCTCGAGCCGGAGCTGCAGTGGGCGTGGACGGGCAGCCCGGTCATGCCCGAGCACCATCAGGTGATGATGACACCCGTGGTGGTGGACGTGAGCGGAGACGGCATCCCGGACATCGTCTTCAGCACCTTCGCGGGCGCCAACTACAGCGTGGACGGTGTGCTCCGGGCCGTTAGCGGAGACGACGGGCACGAGCTGTGGTCCGTGACGGACCCATCGGCCCGTGTGAAGCCCGCTGCGAGCCTCACCGCGGGTGACATCGACGGCGACGGCAAGGTGGAGATCTGCGGCATCCCCGAGAACGGCCGCGGCATCCTCTGCTTCGAGAACGACGGCACCTTCAAGTTCCGCTCGGCCGAGGCCCCGTATGACTTCAACGAGTGGGGTGGCCCCTCGCTCGCGGACCTGGAGGGTGACGGGTCCGTGGAGATCCTCGACGGCAACCGCGTCTACGACAACACGGGCGCGCTGAAGTGGGTGGGCTCCGATGGCATGGGCGGCGCGCTGTACACCGGCCCTGTCTCCTTCGCGGCGGACATGGACCAGGACGGCATTCAGGAGGTGGTCAACGACCGCGCCATCTACCGGCACGACGGCACCCTGTTGTGCGCCAACACGGAGATTCCCCACGGCTTCGCGGGTGTGGCCAACTTCGATGAGGACCCGGCTGGGGAGCTCGTGGTGTCGGGCGATGGCAAGGTGAGCCTGCTCGACCATGACTGCTCGCTGCTCTGGAGCGTCGACGTGCCCTCAGGGGGCCACGGCGGTCCGCCCAACATCGCGGACTTCGATGGTGACGGCCAGCTGGAGATTGGCCTGCCCGGCGAGTGGGCATACTCGGTGTTTGGGATTGATGGCTCCGTGAAGTGGTCGAGCCCCATCCAGGACTACAGCTCCGGCCGGACTGGCTCCACCACCTTCGACTTCGAGGCGGACGGCAAGCTCGAGGTCGTCTTCGCCGACGAGCTGAAGCTGCGCATCTACGACGCCGCCACGGGCGCGGTGCGCTGGGAGATTCCCAACAGCTCGAGCACCACATACGAGAACCCCGTCATCGCGGACGTGGACGGGGACACCGCCGCGGAGCTCGTGGTCGTCTCCAACGACCATATGTCCCCGGGTACCGGCACCCACGGCATCCGCGTGTTCCGTGACCGGAACGAGCGATGGGCCGGCACGCGGCGCATCTGGAACCAGCACGCCTACTCGGTGACGAACATCAACGACGACGGTACGGTCCCGGCGCACCCGGCGACGAACTGGCTCGACTCGAGGCTCAACACCTTCCACGCCAACGTCGCCGCCTACTTCGGCGGGGGCCAGAGCCCCTATGCGGCCTCGGACCTGGTGGTGACCGCGCTATCCGCCGCATGCGAGGGCGAAGGCTCCGTTGCGCTCAGCGCGCGCGTGCTCAACCAGGGAGAGGCCGCGGTGGCCGCGGGCGTGAAGGTGGCCTTCTTCGTGGTGGACTCGGCCTCGGGCCGCACGCTGCTTGGCGTGGCCACCGTCCCCGACGCGCTGCCCGCGGGCGGCAGCGCTCTTGCCACGGTCTCTGTGTCCGCCTTCTCCGGCACGGCTCAGCTCCTCGCCATCGTGGACGACGACGGCACGGGCGCGGGCCGTGACACCGAGTGCCTCGAGAACAACAACTCCCACTCCGCGACGGTGGAGCTCTCCTGCGAGGCCCCCGTGAGCAACCTGCCGCCCGTGGCGCTCTGCCGTGACGTCACCGTCAGCGCCGATGCCTCCTGCCAGGGTCGCGCCAGCGTCGACAACGGCAGCCATGACCCGGACAACGGGCCCTCGCCGCTCTCCGTCTCCCAGTCACCCGATGCGTCCTTCGGCCCGGGCCGTCACGCCGTCACACTGACGGCCTCGGATGGCGAGGCGAGCGCCCAATGCGTGGGCACCGTCACCGTGGTGGACACCACGAAGCCCTCCATCACCTGCCCGCTGGCGGTGGATGTGAAGATTGGCTCTGGCCTCGGGCTCTCCGTGCAGTACGCCGTGTCGGCCAAGGACAACTGCGGTCCGGTGCCTGTCTCCTGCTCGCACCCCTCGGGCTCGCTCTTCCTGCTGGGACTGACGAACGTCACCTGCACCGCGAAGGACACGTCCGGCAACACGGCCTCGTGTGACTTCGGCATCCGAGTGCGCCTCGGCATCTCCCTCTGAGCGCGGGTTTCAGGCTCGTTGGCCTCGGGTGGGGCCGGGCACCAGGTCAGGAATCCGCAGTGAATTCGGTAGTTTTCCTGACCTGTGTTCGGCCTCCAACGAGATTCGTCCCGACGGGAATGTTTTCCCCTACCTGACGGGGCAAGCATGGGTTAGGGTATACCCACGTGTGTCGATTCCGACACCTCTCTGCGTCCCAAGAGACCGCGCCCCCCAGCGTCTCAAGCACGAGGGAAGAAGCATGGGTAACGCCCCCCAGCCGTTGCTGACCGTTTCGCAGTCCCCCGCTTCAATCTCCGCCCTGGCGACCCCCGCCCTGGCCACCCTTTGGGGTGACCGGATGCCCTTTGGGGCGGCGAGTGCACGGCTCCACGAGGTGTTGAGCCGGCCGGAGCTGTTTGCCCGTATCTGCGTGAGGGATCCGTACTTCGCGCTGAGCGAGGTAACGGTGGTGGGGCACGGGGCGGTGGAGGCGGGAGTCCCGGTGGAGCAGGAGACGGAGGGGGAAGCCTCGCCCATCAACGCCGCGGAAGTGGGGCGGCACCTGGCCATCCTCGGCTCGTGTGCGGCGTCGCTGGCGAACCCCAAGGACGGGCAGCACTACTACCTGGCGCGGCGCGCGCGGCTGGAGCGGCTCCACGAGGGGCCGCTGCCCCGGGCGACCTCGCTGCTGCGAGGCGTGGCGAAGGCGGAGTTCAAGGAGCGGCGCACCGCGACGGCGAACACGCTGCTGTCGAGCGCCGAGGGCCAGCCGCTCTTCTCGTTGGAAGTGGACTACAACGTGCTGTCCGCGCCGGCCTTCCTGCGCCTCTTCCAGGGGGCGCGCCAGGAGATGCGTCGCGAGCCCCGGGCGGAGCGCGAGCCCCGGGCGGGTACGTCGGTCGACTTCGCCGCCATGCGTCAGAATCCCCACCGCCGTCCGCCGCCGCTGAGGGAGCTGGTGCGCGATGGGGAGTGCCTGAAGGCCACGCTGGGCCCGGTGAGCGCGGAGCTGTGCAAGGGCCACTTCGCCATGCACCCGGTGCTGCCGGTGGCGGTGGTGATGAGCGGCCTGTCCGGGCTGGCGGGCACGCTGCTGCGCCAGCTGGTGGGCAACGCGTCGGCGCGGTACCTGGTGACGCGCGGCGAGGTGCGCGCGGAGAGCCTCGCCTACGCCGGAGAGTCGGTGACGTTCGGCGCCCACCGCCACGGGGTGGAGGGGAACGAGCACCGCTTCTACTGCTGGGCCGCGGTGGGCGAGCGCCTGGTGGGCGTGATGGAGCTGACGCTCACCTGCCTGGAGTGAGCCTCACTCCCAGGTGATTTCGTAGTCCACCGACTCGATGTCGATGCGCTGCGCCGTCACCGTGCCCTTGAAGCCCAGGGCCTCCATGGCCCCCTCGAAGATGCCCACGTGGTAGGCGGGGGGCTGCATGTCGCCGCGGTAGGTGATGATGCACGCCTTGGGGCCAGCGGGACGGTGCTCGCGCTTGCCGTACGTCACCACGGTGCTGAAGGCCACCCGCGTCTGGGCGAAGAGCCGCTGCGGGTCCCCCTTGCCGAGGATGCCGAAGACGACCTGTCCCGGGCCCTTGGAGAAGCTCTGCACACAGGCTCTGCCGCAGGCGTTGAAGACGACGTCCTCGTGCCCCATCTTGTGCTCGAGCGCGTCCGCTGCGCTGTAGAGCATGGTGAGGTAGTCCGAGGCCGGGTAGGTGCGCAGGTCGTTGATGTCCCGGGCCAGCGCGCCGACGCGCACCTGGCGCAGCGCCTGCGGGCCGCCCACCTTCTCGACCATGTCGAACACCACCCGGAAGAAGAGGCCCCGCACTCCGTCGTTGGGCCGGGTGACTGCGATACGCGCGGCGAGCTCGGTCTTGTTGGATGGCATGGGTTTGGCCGAACATTAACGGGTAGGGAACGGACGTCCAACCTTCAGTGGCCTTCGTCAGCCTTCGCTTGACACCTCGCGCCCTGGCGCGGAAAAGCCCGGGTCCGAAGGCGCTGGCCCGCCTCCTTGTATGTGTATCTTTCCAGGCCGCCTGGAGTTCGACGCATGAAGCTCGCCACTCTCAATGACGGAACCCGTGACGGAAGGCTCATCGTCGTCAAACGAGACAATTCCGCCTATGCGTTCGCCACCAACGTGGCACTCACGCTCCAGGGCGCTCTCGACAAATGGGAAGAGTCGGAGCCCCGGTTGCGCGCGCTGGCCGAGGAGCTCGAGGCCGGCCGGGTGCAGAGCCGTCCTGTTGACGTCCGGGCATTGCTCTCGCCGCTGCCTCGCGCTTACGAGTGGGTGGATGGCAGCGCCTACCTCAACCACGTCATCCTCGTGCGCAAGGCGCGTAACGCCGAGCCCCCGGCGACGCTGAAGACGGATCCGCTCGTGTACCAGGGCGGCTCGGGCACCTTCCTCGCGCCCACGCAAGACATCCCCCTGGTGGACGAGGCCTGGGGCATGGACTTCGAGTCCGAGGTGGCCGTCATCCTCGGGGACGTGCCGATGGGCACCCAGGCGAAGGACGCGGAGAAGCACGTGAAGCTGGTGATGCTCTGCAACGACGTCACCCTGCGCAACCTCATCCCCAACGAGCTGGCCAAGGGCTTCGGCTTCTTCCAGGGCAAGCCCTCCAGCTCCTTCAGCCCCTTCGCGCTCACCCCGGACGAGCTCGGCCCCGCGTGGAAGGACGGCCGCGTGCACCTGCGCCTGCGCTCCACGCTCAACGGCGAGGTGGTGGGTGACACGGACGCCGGCCCGGAGATGCACTTCTCCTTCCTCGACCTCATCCAGCACATCTCCAAGACGCGCCCCTTCACCGCCGGCACCATCCTCGGCAGCGGCACCGTGTCCAACGAGGACCGCGCCCGTGGCATCTCCTGCCTCGCCGAGCGCCGGATGATCGAAACCATCGAGACGGGCTCCCCCAAGACGCCCTTCATGAAGGTGGGGGACACCATCGACATCGAAATGTTCGGGCCCGAGGGGCAGAGCCTCTTCGGGCGCATCTCCCAGAAGGTGGTGAAGCCGTGAAGCTCTACAACTACTGGCGCTCGTCGGCCTCGTGGCGCGTGCGCATCGGGCTCAACCTCAAGGGCCTGTCCTACGAGTACGTGCCCGTGCACCTGGTGAAGGACGGAGGCGAGCAGCACTCGGAGGCCTACCGCGCCATCAACCCCATGCGCTCCGTGCCCACGCTGGAGTTCACCGAGGCGGGCCAGGTGCGCCACCTGGCGCAGTCGATGGCCATCCTCGAGTACCTGGAGGAGCGTCACCCGTCGCCCGCCCTGCTGCCGGCGGATCCGTATCTCCGGGCCCGCTGCCGGATGGTGTCGGAGATCGCGAACTCGGGGATTCAACCCCTGCACAACCTGGCCGTGCTTCAGCGCGTCAAGGGCGAGCTGAAGGGGGATGACAAGGCCTGGAGCGCGTACTGGATCGACCGGGGTCTGACGGCCTTTCAGGCGTCCATCCAGGACACCGCGGGTACCTATTGCTTTGGGGATTCCGTGTCCTTCGCGGACATCTTCCTGACTCCCCAGCTCTACGCCGCCCGGCGCTTCGGGGTGGACCTCGGGCCGTACGCGCTGCTCACCCGCATCGAGGCGGCCTGCGCCAGCCTCCCAGCCTTCCAGGCGGCGCATGCGGACCGGCAGCCCGACGCCGTGCCGGCCTGAGCGTCAGCGGCTCGCGCGCAGGTTTCCGCCCGAGGGCGTCTCCGCGGTCAGGGGGGGCACACGCGGCAGGTCGAGGATGAAGCACGTGCCCTTGCCCAGCTCGCTCTCCACCTCGATGCGCCCGCCATGGGACTTGATGATGCCGTGCACCACCGAGAGCCCGAGCCCCGTGCCCAGCCCGGGCGGCTTGGTGGTGAAGAACGGCTCGAAGAGGTGCCGCTTCGTCTCCTCGGACATGCCCGTGCCGGTGTCGCGCACCTCCACGCGCACCCGAGCGCCCTCGCGGCGCGTGGTGAGGCGCACCACTCCGCCCGCCGGGGTGGCCTGTCCCGCGTTGACCAGCAGGTTCACCAACACCTGCACGAGCTGACGCGGACGGCCCGACACCGTTCCTATCTCGTTCAGCTCCCGCTCCACCCTCACGTGGCCGAGCTGGATGTGCGCGATGCGCAGCGCCGTCCGCACCTCGGCGTCGAAGTCGTAGGCGGTGTGGCCCTCGTAGTCCCCGCGCGAGAAGCGGCGCAGGTCCGACACGATGGAGTTCACCCGCTTGATGCCGTCCAGCGTGGCGGGGAGCACGTCGTCACGGAACTCCTTCATCGGCTCGGGCAGGTCCTGCGTGTCCCGCATCTCCTGGAGCAACGCGTCGACGTTGGCCGTCACGAAGCTCATCGGGTTGTTGATTTCATGCGCCACGCTCGCCGCCATGAGTCCCAAGCTGGAGAGCCGCTCCTGCTCGAGCGCGCGTTGGTGCAGCTGCTGGAGTTCCTGGTGGGCCTTCTCCAGCTCCTCGCGCTTCTGCTGCACCAGCTCCAACATTCCGCGCAGCAATGCGACCCGCTTCTCGGACACCAGGTAGCCGAAGATGCCGAGCAAGGAAAACGCCAGGGCCATGATGGGATTGGCTCCGGTGGACAAGGCCACCGCGTCCAGCCCCACCAGGTAGACGGCCATGCGCGGACGGACCCACCGGTCCAGGCCGAAGTACCAGAGCATGTTGTAGGTCACGAAGACCCAGAGCAGCGCCGACCACTGGGTGTGGATGCCCACGAGGGCGACGCCTGCTCCGTTGACCGCCATCCGCACCGTCTCCACCGTGGCACGGCTGAGCTTCTTGGGGAGCCACTCGAAGAACAGGAGGTTGAGCAGGGTGAGTCCTACGCCCACGCCCACGATGACGAGGACCACGCGCCACTGACCCCAGAACTCGGCAACCAATGCGAGGTTGACGACGGTCGCTCCCAGGCCCGCGACGCCCTGGACGCCGCTTTGTACCTTCTCCGGATCCGCCTCGCTCACCGCGTCTGAGGGTCGGGCAGTCGCCATGGTCCGTTGCTCCGATGTCAACGGACTGTAGCCCGGAGTGGATCGTCCCGAGAAATGGGCCCGGGTCACACGAGAATTCAGGGTGCATGGCGGCCAGCCCGTCACGCCGTGTCCCAAGAAGGTCTCGCGCTGCTGCGCGAGTGGATTGAACACATGCCCGGCCGCTGAGCTGCACCCATCCGCGTCCCTGAAGGGACTTCGCCCCGAGAGTGCTCGGGGCGAAGTCCGGGGAAATCAGGCCGGAAGGAGTTCGAGCACGCGGTGACGATCTCGCTCAGCGAAGATCACCACCAACTCGTAGCTCTCCTGCGGCTTCCAGTCACCCACAGCGGTCGCGAGCACGTCCAAGTAGGTGCGAAGATCCTTCGACGGAAGGTCTGGCAGGGCGTCATGCACCAGGCTGATTCGACCTGGCGGGAGCCACGATAGATCTCGTAGGCAGTCGGCGAGGGCGTCCCAGTTCCGACCGAAGTAGTCCGGGAACCGGAGCGCTTTTTCGAGAACGCGCATCAATTGCTCCTTGTCTGACACGCCGGCCGGGACGCGGCCGATATGGCTGCCCTCCGGGCCAAACAGCACCGGGTCGGCGACGAAGCGGAACTTCGTGGGTTGCTCACTCATGGGGCGCTGTGCTGGGCGGGACGGACCTCGTGGTTATTCTCGTAGTGGTCGCGCGTGTAGAATATCTCCCCGCCTTGCCCTATGATCACGCGCTGTGGTCCGGGGCCGGTCACGCCAGCCGTCGGATGGACGTACTCACGGTAGTAGTCGGGCTGCTGCTGCGGCGGCAAGCGCCCTTCTATGTTATGGAAGATGGTTCCGTCGTTGGCGTGGGCGTTGGCGCGGGGGAGGGGGGCCCCCGAACGGATCCGGTCGAGGGTTGGCTGCAGGTCCTCGGTCCACGTTTCCAGACCCCCTTGCGTTTCGGTTATTCCCCGGACGGTTGTTCCCTCGATTCTTACGTCAGAGCTGGTTTGTTGTTGACGGGTTGGTACATGCCTGGTCTGCGGCGTGGACCGTGCCGTTGCGGCCCGTGAGTGCTGTCCATTGTTCGGGTGTTGGGGCGTGGACCTTGCCGATGCGGCCTGGTGGGGCTGTCTATTGTACGGGTGTCGGCTCGAGCGGTTGTTGATGGTGCGTTGCCGGGACGGTGCCCCGGTGCTGTGCCTCATGAAACCCGTCTCGTCGGCGAAATTGATCGGGTCGTGTCCGGCGTAGGTGTAGAGGTGGCATTCGAGCGGGCTCCGTACACAGAGTTCCGGCTCCACGAGTGCGTAGGGGTCTGGAGTGGTGAAGCTCGCGAGCCCCGGCGCGTACTCACGCGCTCCCATCTGGACGAGACCGGTGTCGGGATCGGCGAACCTCCCGGTGAAGCTGAAGACGAGCTCGGTGCTCTCGAGCAGGTCAGGGGGGCCCGACACGGTGGCCAGACCGAAAGGCGTGTATTCGGCCTGCAGCAGGGTCTGTCCGGACTCGTCCACCAATGCCTTCACCACGCCGCGTGAGTCGTCCAGCAGAGTGAAGACCCGTTGCTCGTCGACGATGAGGGCCAGTCTCCTGCCCTCGATGCGAACCAGGCTCTGCCGCTCCTGCCCGTTGTCGCGCGTGAAGCGCGTGGGATAGACGATGACCTCGGAGACCTTCTCCTGTGCGCCCTCGGTCACGCGCGCCTGCCTGGCGACGCGATCTCCGGAAGCCGAGTAGCCGTAGATGAGAGTCTTTCCGTCGAGCTCGATGCGCCGGATGTGGCCAAACGGGTCGTAGGTGATCTCGCGCATTCTTCCGCCTGCCGCCATGCGGCCGAATGCGTCGAGGCGGAAGTTGCCGCCCGTGGGCAGGGGGATGACGCTCGTGCCCGGCGCACGCTCGAAGAGGTAGTCCGCTCCTTCGCTGAGTCTGCTCACCTCTCCCGAAGGACCGTACGTATAGGTATGGGTTCCCTCTCCCTGTTGGGCCGAGAGCAGCTCGCCGCGGAGGCTGTAGGCGTACGAGGTGCTCCGGGGACCGTCCTGGATGCCCGTGATGCGCCCATCCGCGAGGTGCGAGAGGACCACGTCCTGGGCTGGCACACAGCCCTCGTCACGCGAGATGCAGGCCTGGATGTGTGTGAGATGGCCGGAGGCGGCATCATAGTCATATCGGCGCTCGAGCCTCGTCCGTGGCGCCGTGTAGGCGTCCAGCTGACCGTGAGCATTGTACTGCATGCCCGCGAGGAGCGGAGTCTCCGCGCGTCCTGGCGCCGACCAGTGGAGCGCGGCGAGCGCTCCCGAGCCATACCGCTCGAACGTGAAGGCATTCCCGAACGGGTCGCGGTAGGAGGACAGCGTATTGTCCAGTGCATGGGTCCACGCCTCCGTGTAGGTGCGCTCGACCCCTCCTCCGGTATACGCGAATGTGCGCCCGGTCCTCTGGCCGCTGCGATTATAGGTGAAGTGCTCCGTCACGCTCTGCGCCGCGAGCAGGTCCTGCGCGGTGGCTTCGATGAGACGGCCCCGTGACTCGGGCGAGGCCGGTTCCCCCTCGCGTCCATCATAGACAAACGTCAGGATGTCGGTGCCATCGGGGTGCGCCGAGGAAGTGGCTCGTATGTGGGTCGGCCGGTCGAGTGAATCGAACGTCCGCTCGATGCGCTCCCATGCCGTCCCGCTGGCGCTCCATGTCATCTCGTCGCTCACGCGCCCACGCACATCGCGCGTCCAGAGTCGGGTCAGGACGCCGGGGGCTTGGCTGAGGATGATGTCTCCCGCGGCATCGAAGACCACGCGACGGGACGTGCTCTCTCCCGGCGCGGAGATTCCGTAGAGTCTTCCACGCGCATCCCGTGCGTAGTGGTAGACCTGACCCGTCTCGTCGACCAGTGCGTACATTTCTCCTGGACGTTCGACGTGGGTGCGCGCGCGAACGATGGTATCGCCGTCCTGCAAGAGGCGCTCCTCGAGCCGCTGCCCCCAGGGCTCGTGCGTCGTGCGCCTGACGTGCCGTCCCGAGGAATCAACCACCTCCACCGGACGTCCGAGTGCGTCGTACGAAGCGCAGATGCCCAGGCCGAGCCCACAGCCAGGCGCACCCGTGGGAGCCGGGAACTGCCCTTCCTCGAAGAGCGCCACCGGTCCCTTTGTCAGGGTGTAGGGCCGGGCCGCGAAAACGGAAGTGCCCGTCCCGTTGTATGCGGTGAATGCCAGCACCCGGGCCCCGGTGGACTCTCCCTCGACTGCCTCACCCACGGGGCGGCCATCGGCCCGGAATGCGAACAGCCGCTCCGTATGCGTCCGCGTCCCGGAGAGCATGCGGCGCTCGGTCACGCGCACGAGCTGCGGCCGTGTGTCCTCCGCGTCACGGTAGGCGTAGGCGACTTCGCGTCCGCTCGTGTCCGTCACCCGCACGGGGCGGTGCAGGGCATCGAACCTGGACACCGTGCGCTCGCCCTGCGGGGACAGGACGTGGGTTTGGGCCAGGCTCCGCGCCGGGACGTCATCTCCCGTGCCGCCGAGCGTGCATTCCGCCAAGCCGTAGCAATACCGGGTCCGGTGCCCGAGTGAGTTCCGCGACTCCACGACGCGCAGACCCGTCGGGTCGTAGATGAGGCGTTGCGTGAGTCCCAGCCCATCTCCGGATTCGACGACGTTGCCGAAGTCATCATAGGTGAGCGTGAGGACGCGCACGGTGCTCTTCTGGAGCGCCTGGATGAACCGGGCCTCGAGTCCCGAGAGTGCCTCCGGATCGACCGCTCCCTGGGTCTCCACGCGAACGGGCAGGGGCCATCGCTCCTCGTACACGGTGGTGGTCGTGGAGAGCAGGGTGCCGGAAGAGGGGACCGTCACGCTCTCGCTGTCAACGGCCGTCAGGATTCCCCGCTCCTCCCAGACAGGGTCATACGTGAGCGTGCGCACGCTGGCGTGCGAGGGGATTTGCAGGCCATCGGGGCCCACGACGGCGTTCAGGGTTTCCTGCTCACGCCTAAGGCGATTCAGCGCGTCGTACTCGAGCGTGCGGGTACTCGTTGCCGGGGCCGCACAGCCCGTGCTCTCGCTGCAGATTCGCGAACGGGTGCTTTGGAGGCGCACGAACACGGGGGGAGTGCGGGCCTCCGCTTCCGGAAGGGGCTCGACGGCCCAATTGGACTCTTGTTGGGAGAGGACCGCTGCGGCCGTGAGTGGCTCCTCACTCCAGGTCTCCGCGGTGAAGGACACCGCGCTCGCCGTCTCGAGTGGGCCGGGCACCGTGGGACGGATCGCGACCGGGGTGGGGCGGGAGGCTTCCTCCGAGCGGGTCATGCTCGCCAGGAAGCGGTCCGTGCGCGTTCCCTGTACGGCGTACGTCCGGCGGATTCCCAGGTCCGGTTGAGTGTTGTCTCCCAGGATGAGCATGTCGCTCTGGGCGAAACCGACGAAGTTTCGCACTTCGCCCTCGAAGTGGGGCGCGTGGTACTGGAAGGCCGTGAGCAGGGGAGGCTCGCCCCCCACCAGGAGGGCGTGCCGCTTCACCACGGGAAGCGCGTAGGGGAGGCCACGCAGGCTCGTATCATCCATGCCGAGCCGCCGACGATCACGCACGAGCTCATCGGTGGTCGTGCCATAGACGAACGCGTGCCGGAGTCCGGTTCCCTCGGAAGTTCCGATGAGCAGATCCGGTCCAACGACGTTCTTCTGTCCCGTGCGATTGAAGTCGATGACGCGCAGCCGTCCACCCTGGGCCGTGGGCTCGTAGACGAGGATTTCGACGACTCCATCTCCGTCGATATCAATGACGCGTGTGTTCCACATGTTCTGTGGGTCGACACTCAACGTCGTGTTCAACGGGAGGTTCTCCGCACGCGAGAATCCATCTCGACCCTGTCCGAACCAGACCTTGAGCGAGTCCGCCGTCGTCGTGAGATGGGCGAGGTCGGTGTTCCCATCTCCGTTGACGTCCGCGAGCCACATCGCGTTGAGGTTCACGCCGGACTCGATACCCTGCACCGGAAGGAAGAAGCCCTGCTCGCAGACCGGGTCGCCCGCCTCGAAGCCGAACACCAGCGCGCCCGCCGCCATCCGCCCGCGCGGCACGTCCCACCCCTGCGAGTCCGTCCCCAGGTTCGTATAGGTATAGGCCCACACCCCGCCCTGGTTCTCGTAGACGCACAGGCCCTTGTCGCCCGCGCCGGTCACTTTCAGCACGGCGAGGTCCTGGAGCCCATCTCCATTGACGTCCAGGAAGCGGTACGCGGGATTGTCGAGCTCCCACCCGGCGCCGGCCGTGAAGGGGAACCGGAGGTGGGTGAGGGTCTGGAAGGACAGGGCCCTGTCCTCCGGCGAGGTGATGTTCACATGTGCGGTCCACGTCGCCGTCACTCCGTCCGTGTTCGCGATGAGGATGTCGTCCTTTCCATCCGCGTTGAGGTCGATGACGCGGCTGCGCCCGTGCATGAGCTGACCGACATACGCATCCAGCACGCTGGAGCGCGTGGCGGCCGCGAACGGCTTGCCGGGGATGCCTTGCTGTCCGCGGAAGAAGAAGAACTCGGACTGACCGCCCGAGGCCGTGATGTGCACCACGTCCGTCAGGCCGTCGCCATTGAAGTCTCCCGTCGAGAACAGACTGTTGGAGCCGGGGCGCTCGTCGAAACGCAGCATCTGCGGTTCCTCGATACCGCCCAGCACCTTCTGGAGCACCACCCCGTCGCGCTGCACGAACGGGTTCTGCCTGGCGAGGTCTCCAAGGTTGTACGACGCGAAGCTCCGGTTGTCGGAGAGCGAGGCGCGCAGGACGTCCACCAGGCCGTCGGTGTTCAGGTCCAGGAACTCCGAGCCGCCCTCGGGACCAAAGCCATACACATCCGGGACCTCGATGTCGTAGACGAGCGAGTGGTCACGAATGTCCGAGAGGGTCCAACCCGAGTACTGGAACCGCACGAGCGGCTCCTGAGGCGTGTCGCGTGTCAGGGGCGCCGCGCTCCGGCCGAAACGATAGACACCCAGGAGCCTGTCCTGCCGGCTCAGGGACGCCGAGAGCTTCGTGAGCTCCGCGGCGAAGTCCTCCTGTGCGAGCGCCTCGCAGTCCGGATGGGTGAGGAGCGTCGCTCCCTCGCGCCCGTATACACCGTAGACGAAGCACCACTGATACATCGGCTCGCCGTCGAATCGCGCAGTCAGCTTCGTGTAGAGGTGGCCCGCCTTCTGGGGGTACCCCATCACGTAATCCGTGGGTGCACGCGGCCGCTCCGCGCGCTCGAGGACATAGGCCGACCGGCCGCCCGCGAAGCTGACGGCGCTCAGGTACGAGCGTTGATCCTGCGTGGGCTTGTCATACTGGTAGGAGATGACCTCGCCCGTGGGACTCACGGCGGCCACCAGAGGCCAGCGCGTGGCGAAGAAGCGCTTGAGCATCAACCCCTCGGCGACCTCTGGCGCTTCGCTGTAGTACTCCTGCCGTCCATCCGGGTAGACGACGCGGAAGCCAGCGAGGGCCAGCGTGCCGCCCTGTCCGTCCGGCACGGCCATCTCCGCGCCGGGCATGTGGCGGAACACCCGGACGAGCGAATCCGTGCCATCGAGTCGGTACTCGATGATGCGCAGGGCGCCGTTCACCTTCTCTGTCCGGACGCGCTCCAGCCGTGAGCCGTTGAGGGTGAGCCGGGCGGCGAGGTCCCCGTTGGGGGTGACATACCGGTACGGTACGCCCCAGTCGTTGACGATACCCACCGAGGGAACACCCAGGCTGAAGCCGATGCCGAAGCCGTCCCGAGCGTCATAGGGCGAGGAGCTGTACCCGAGGGCCAGGTCAGGTCCGAAGCCCGCGCGTGCGGGGAGGCCCGGGAGAGGGAGCGTGACACGGGCTTCTCCCCGGTGCTCCGTGACGGTGACGTCCAGCTGGGGCCTGCGTAGAGCTCCCAAGGACGTGAGCCCGTCGGAGCCCAAGGCTCCGGGCGTTTTCATCGCGCTCGACCTACGAGGCGGTGTCTCGTTTTTCGTCTCTTCCGTCCGGGTGGGTCCACACGAAAGGGCGGCTAGCAGCCCCAGGACGGCCAGCGACAATCGCAGCCGATTCATCCACTCATCTCCTTGATATGGCATTGCGCCTCCGGCGGAGGGCATGGCTGTGCCGCAGCGCCGGAGGCGAGCCGGCGGCACGTGCTGTGAAACGACATGAGGGCGCGGGTGCGCCCTCTCAGTTCCGTGCGGGGGTCGAGACGGCGGCGACCAGGGAGCGGGCCGCGCCCTCGGCGCTCAACCGCCCGGTGGCGAACTGCTCCCAGATGGGAGCCAGTGCGGCCTCCGCCGCGCGCACGCGCGCCTCGGGAACTTCCACTGCGTCCACGGACGCCGCCGCCAGGGCGAGCTCTTCCGCTGACGCCGATGCGGCCACGGGCTGGAGCGCTGCCTTGCCGAGCGTCGCCATGAGGCGCGAGGCGCTCTCCTTCTCCACGAAGCGCAGGAGCGCATCCGCGGCCTCCAGCTCACGCTTCGGGGCCTCACCCGCCCGGAAGAGGGCGTACACCCGTTGTACGGGCCTGACCCTGGCTCCGCTCCCGGGCAGGGCGGGAATCGCCGTCAGTCCGAGCTTCCCTCCGAGTGCACTCCGCAGCTCTGGCAGCCGCCATTCACCAATCACCGCGAACGGCGCACGGCCCTCCTTGAAGACCTGGACCACGCACTCCGACAGGCAGGCGCCCGGCGTGAGGCCGTACTTGAACCGGAGATCGGAGAGCAGCGCGAACGCCTCTCGCGTCGTGTCACCCGGGCCCCCGGCCTGGAAGAGATCGCCGAAGAAGGGGAGGAGGCTGTGCATCTCCTCCGCGAGCACGATTCCATAGGGGACCGTGCCCTTCTCCTTGAGGGTGTAGCCGTGGGCGATGATGTCGCGCCACGTCTTCGGTGCTTCGGGAACGAGGTCCCTGTTGTAGGCGAGGACGACGTAGTCCGAGGCGAACAAGGGAACGCCTCCGGGCGTGGCGGGCCCGTTCGACACCCGCAGCGCCAGGTGGGGGCCACGGGCCGCGCCATCGCTCCCCTCCCGGGCATGTGCGTCGTACCGCACCGACAGCCGCACCTCGGGGTGTTGCTCGAGGAAGGGGCGCAGGAGTTCCTCGAGAGGTCCATTGAAGTCCGCGCCCACGCTCTGGGCGATGCTGAGCTCGACCGGCGACGTCGAGGGCGCTGGTGGAGTCGGGGCGCGCGGGGACAGCCAATACCCGAGCGCGGCGGCAACCACCACGAAACCCCCAACAGCGGCATACGCCCACCGATTCTTTCGCCATCCCATGTTCATGTTCCTCACCTAGGGCGTCCCCATCCACGGAGCCTCGAGCTGGCAGGCTCCCGGACTGGCCTTCGGGTAGCGGATGTCCGTCATCGGTTGGGGCACGACGAACTGCACCAGGGCCTGTTCCCCGGACGCCTGGGCTGGACAGCGCACCACGTAGGCGAAGTTGCTGACGCTCGCGGCATCGAACACGAGCCGGCCCGCGGAGCGGACGCGCAGCATGGTGGCCTCGGTCCGGAAGAGGGTGGAGGTCGAGGGCAGCCCCTTGGAGAACGTCGTCCGCTTGGACCAGAGGGCGTCCTCTCCTCCTGGCTGCGGAATCCCGGACCACAGGATTCCCACGGGGCCCTGGAGGGTCGCCCCTCCGATGAAGGTCTGGGTGCCCGGTTTGAGCGTCAGGGCCCGGAAGCGATCCACCGTTCCCGAGAGCGAACGTCCATCCAGGTCGATGAGGATACCGGAGCTCGGGTTGGCATGGGCGAGCGACACCAGCTTGAGCTGCCCCGTCTGCGGCCACGAGACGATGGACACCGTGCCTTGCTCGGCCTCCACGGCGCTCGTGAAGGCGAGGACGTCGGAGTTGTAGAGCGCCAGGCTCCCTCCCGCGATGTCCACGCCCGCGTAGAACGGATATGCCCGCGTCGCATCGCCGATATCGGCGTCACGAAGGCGGAGCATCAGCTTCTGTCCGGTTCCACCCCTCGCCCGGACGGCCACACGCGCGAGCGCGGGCCGGGACGCCACGGGGGTGGTGGGGGGGATCGGACGCATGTCCAGGTACCGGAGCTCCACTTCGAGATCTCCCTCGACCTGGATGGCGGGGACCGCCGCCGTGCAGACGCCAGCTCCCGTTCCGCACCGTGGCTCAGCGACGAGGAGCACCGACCGGGCACCTGCCTCTCCGCCGATCCGGAGGGTCTTGAGGCTGGACGGAAGGGTACTGGCGTCCACCCGGAACGGAGTATCACGCAGGACGGCCCCCGGTCCGATGACGACCTCCAGTGCCTCGGGCCCGCTCGGGCACTGGCGCGTGCGGATCGCGCGCTCCAGCTCGCTCGAGAGCTCGAGCTTCGAGAGATCGATTTCGTCGAGAATCAGTTGCGACAGGTCGATGCGGCACGTCGTCTGCTCCTGGATGCAGGGGAGCGCGAGCGCGGGACTGGAGGAGGAAGGAGGCGTCCCGGTTCCATACGCTGCCTTCATCGCTCCCAGCCAGGAGGCCGCGGTCGAGGTGCCGTGCGTGAATCCGAGGTGCTTCTGCCAGGTCTCGGTGGCTCCGCCGCAGGCTGGGAACACCAACGCTCCGGTCGAGAGCTGCGCATCCCGGCGAATCGTTCCATCGAGCTGCTGGCGCTCCTCATACGTGAAGGGAGTGGCGTAGGTGCAGGACTCCCCCGCGCCCAGCTCACCCTGCAAGCAGGAGATCGCTCCATCGACGACCTTCTTGTGCGCGGGCTTGAAGTCCGTACCGCAGTGGTCCACGCAGAAGTCGAAGAGCGGCCGTCCCGCTACGTCCTGGTACTTCAGCTCACCGGTCCAGCCGCTGGGGACCGAATCCGGAATCATGAACAGCGCGCGCAGCCTGTCCTGCACCTCCACGCGCTTCGCTTCGTCCCACTGGAGGTCCGTGACCGTCAGTCCATCCACCGCGTCCAGGAGGACGGTGCTTGCCCCTCGGGTCAGCACATAGACATACCGGTCGAGACTCCGCGTGTAGGCGGTGTTGAGCTCCCAACCGGAGTACTCGACCGGCCGGTCCCTCTTGCAGGACAGGTAGATGCGCTCCCCGGTGGCCGGGGGGGGCTCCCGCGACGTCTCCTGCTGGGCCGCGCGCTGCGGAACCTGGAAGTGGAAGATCAGCTCTCCACACCGGTTGGGGATGACCAGGAACGACGAGGGCTGACCCGCATCCGTGCCCGAGCCCTGCGAGTACTCGAGGTAGGAGGAGCCCAGGGTGAGCGATTCGACGAAGACCCGCGCACCCGAGGCGGTCGTATCCGGACAGGACAGGACCAGTGTGCTCGGGTCATTGAGCTGATCTTGCCACGGACTATCACGGAGCAGGGTGATGGGGTCCGCGTAGATGCGGAAGAGGCGGCGCGCGTTCGCCTCGGTGCACCCGTTCAGCCTCGCGAGCCGGGAGGCACGTCCTTCTCCCTGGGGGAGCTCCACGGCATACGCCGTGGCGCCGCTCGTCGTCTCGTAGGAGAAGAGCTTGGGGATCAGGGGGGTCTGGGCGAGGGCCCGCTCCTCGCTGACCGCGGTATGGCTTTCAGCCTCTTCCTGGAGGCCGCACCCGGCCAGGAGGAACGGAACGACCCCGTACATCCAAAAGCGTTTCATCGGTTGGTTCTCACTGACCCACGTAGAACGTGTTCATGCAGGCCTTGATGTCCTTGCGGCCATCCGCGATGTACGCACCGAGCCCGACGTTGCGGCACAGCGCGGCGGCGGTGGTCTGGCCATCTCCGGAGACGTAGGTCGTCTCCACATTGGAGGAGCAGAGCTTGTTGAGCTCGCTGCGAGGCTTCGACAGGATGGGATCGACCTGGGCACAGGTCGTCCGGAAGGTCTCCCGGCTCCCTCCGCGGATCTCGCAGAAGTACAGGCTGCAGAGCTTCCTCAACACCGTGTCCTCGGCCTCGGCACCTCGGGCGAGCACCGCCATGTCCCGCTTGACGAGGCGGATCTTGTCGAGGAACGCCTCCTGGCCCTGGAGCGTCGCGAGTGTGTCGGTCAGGGCCGTCTTGCTGCTGGCCAGCTCCGCGCGGACGTCACGCCCGGCGCTGTCCTGGTAGAGGCCATTGACCCACCTGTCGACGAAGCCGAGCAGGTTCTGCGCCTTCAGCGTCACCGCCTGGTACTTCGTGCTCATGGCCTGGACGCGCGAGGGAATCGGCCCATTGCACTCGCCGGTGGACGAGCAATACAGCTCCGCCAGGCCCGTGTACGAGCTCTTGATCCGCTCGTTGCGCTGCTTCAAGTCCGAGAAGAGCTGGGCGGAGCCCGCGACGGCCCCGTCGACCATCTCGAACTTCCTGGCGAGCATGGCCGTGAGGGGACCGACCCCGGTCGCCGTCGAGCTCGTCTGGTCCGTTACGCTCCCCAGGTAGCGCGAGAGCTCCGTGGTCCCCACCTGGGTTCCGATGCTCTTCACCTGCTCATCCGGGAGCGACGTGACGATGCCACAGGTCGCATCGGTGCCAGCGCTCAGATGGCTGCTGTAGCACGCGCCCATGGACTCGATGTGCTTCCCGACGGAGAAGGCCGTCGAGTCAGGGTAGTCGAGCGCCATGTTCGCCCAGTTGACGCTCGTGAAGGCCGCCTTCGCCATCCCCCGGTGCACGCAGAACAGCTCGCGCGAGGCCAGCTTCGTCTCCACCTCCGGCGCCAGCTGCTTCAATCGCTCACAATGGAGCAGCCCCTCCAGGAGCGAGGCCACGTGCCTCTGCGACCGCAGGAGCCCGGAGGTCTGTGCGCGCTGGAGCTCGTCGATGCCCCGGTCGAGCTGCTCCCGGGCCTTCTTGGCGTCCATGTAGCGCCGGTCCTGGTGGAACGCGCAGGTCCCGTTCAGGAAGTTCACCTGCGCCCGCTTGCTCGTCACGAGCTGGCCGTTCTCCATGGGGAAGTACACGGCGCTGAGGTGCCGCCAGGTGCCAGTCAGGCACGCGCTGCTCCAGAGCTGCGCGCGAAGTGTCGTCTTCCGCTCCTGGAAGTCGCACGATGCGGCATTGCTGTTGCAGTCACTTTGCGCTGCCGCCGGCCCGCTCATACAGAGTCCGGCGAGCAGGCACGCGACCCAGAGGGGTGCCTTTCTCTCGAGCACCAACCGATGCATGACGAAATCCCTTCTCATCCGAGACCTGCGATTACTTGATGACGTAGATGAAGCCGAGCTTCAGCTTGGACGTGCTGCTTCCGGAGAGGCATCCCACGAAGCTCGGTGTCGCGATGAGCTCATAGGTTCCAATCAGGGGCAGGCCCACGAGTGGGTACTCGAGCTTGCCGACCCGGTCGGACTGGATCACGGTCTCGAGCCCCGCCGCCGTGAAGGAGCCGGAGCGGAAGGTGTCGCTTCGCGAGGTCCACAGGCCCAGCTCCGCGTTCGTCCAGACGGGCATCTCGAGGTCCGTGGGCTTGCGGACGACGAGGGTCGCCTGCGGAGCGGCGTTGTCACGCGACATGGGCGCGAACAGGGTGCCCGAGCCGAGGTGCCGGACAATCGCCTTGCTTCCACAGCTCGAACCGTCGGCGAGGGCCATGGCGTGGACGAGCAGCATCGGGGACTCGGTGTTCATCAGGTTCTCGTGCCAGAGCACGAGGTTGCCGAGCCGCTGGCTGTTCGCCAGGGATTGCCCGTGGGGGGAGATCTCGAAGCGCACGCGCCCCTCGGCCAGGATCTGCTGGAGCAGGGTGCTCGTGTTCTCCAGGGTGAACTCCGCCACCGTGCCCGTCATGTTCTTGTTGTCCCAGATGAGCGAGCGAGGCTTGCAGATCTCGTTGGTGTCCAGCGCGGAGCAATCCGCGAGGACCCGCTCGAGCTCCATGGCGTTGCTGATGAACGCGTACTCCTCCGAGATGGGAGCCACATCGCCCGCGAACTGGGCGAGCACGTTGTAGCGGCTGCGGTAGAGGTTGTAGGTGAAGTTCGCGTTCTCGAGCAGCCTTCGCTTGTAGTCGAGCATGTCGCCGGCACCGCGCGACAGCTCCGCCGCCAGGTTCTCGAAGTCCCAGAACAGCGAGTTGGCGGTCCCCGCCTGGTCATCGCCCGCCTGGATGTTCTTCCG
Organism: Archangium minus; assembly: GCF_044360475.1. NCBI lineage: Bacteria > Pseudomonadati > Myxococcota > Myxococcia > Myxococcales > Archangiaceae > Archangium > Archangium minus. The sequence continues at coordinate 10,972,414 of NZ_CP043494.1, read as the reverse complement.
GATGATGGCGAGGATGTTCTTGTAGGAGCCCTCGACCTCCACGGCCAGCTTCTGCTCGAGGGCGTGGACCTGAGCGACGAGCTGGTCGGCGTCCTCGAGCTCCGCGAGCTTGCTCTTCAGGTCCGCGATCTCACTGAAGGCGACCTTGCCGGACTGCGCCAGGACCGCCGAGACGAACTCCCGCTCCTTCTGCTCGCGCAGGACGATGCTGTCCTTGAGCTTCTCGTTGATGGCCTTCAGCAGGCTCTTCGTGTCGGAGTACTCGCCCTGGAGCGACTTGACGGTGGACTGGTAACCCCGGGCCATGGCGATCTGCCGGTCGATCGCCGCCTTCATGCCCGTGAGCTTCTGCTGGTCCATACGGATCTTCTCCTGCTGCCGGTTGTACTCGAGCATCTCGAGGTTCAACCGTTCGATCTCCGTCTGTGCCTGGGCCCGTATGTTCTCCTGCTCGTGGATGTCGAACTGCGTCAGCGCGGATTCATCCGCGTTCTGCTGCAGTTGCCCGACGAGGGCGGCGCGCGACTTGAGGAGCCTTGCCACCGTGGTCTCACGATTGGCCTTCTCTCCATCGCACTCGAGCCGCTGGACCTCCTGCTCGTTCGTCACATTGTCGTACTCACCCTGGAGTTCGGTGAGTCGGACGGAGATCTCCGCGAGCTCCCGCTGCTTGCTCCATTTCTCGACGTCGAGCTCCTTCACGATGGCGTCGATCTGGTTGGCGATATCCTCCAGCTCCTGCTTGTTGATGAGCTTTTCGGACTCGAGCTGATGATGGAACTGGGCCATCTGGTAGCCGAAGTTGAGCAGATTCGAGGCTCCCTCGGCCGCGGTTTTAGCGCTATTGAACATGGCCTTGGAGATGTTGATCGTCTTGACGGGCATGAACCCGATGACGCCCGTAGCATCGTCTGGATTGGCGGCGAGGGCGGCGGCGGTCGTCCACAGCACGTCGACCGTGGCCTTGACGGCCGCGATTCCGATCGCCGCATCGGTCGCCTTGCGGAGCTCCGCCTCCTTTTCCTGGAGGACGGCCTTCAGCTTCGCCAGGGAGCTGGCCCGATGTTTGATGACCTCCTGGTTTGCCTCACTGAGCTTGTTGATGGCATCGACGACCGACTTCTCGGTCCCGGTCATGTTGCTGCAACTTCCGCCACTGATGCAGTCGCGGATCTTCTGGATGTTGGCGAGCTGGTCGGCCTGCAGCTTCGCGCGGGCCTGGCAGATCTCCTCCAGATTGACCTCCTGGTTCGTGCTCGGAGGCGAGACCGTGCAGGAGTGTCCGGACACGGGATCGCTGTAGCCGCTATACGCTGGGCTCCTGCTGTAGAAGACGAGCTCCGCGTCGACGGCGCAGATCTGCTCGACGATGGGAATACGGGCCGACTTGAATGACGTCTCCTGCGCGGTCTTGTACTTGTTGATGAGGATGTCGGTGAGGTCGATCCTCCACTGCGCGGCCTCGATGCTCTTCTGGACTTGTCCCTTGCGTGCTTCGAGGATGTCGATCTCCGCCTTGTCCGCCAGGAACTGCCGGTCGAGCTCCTCCTTCTGGGCGAGCAGGGCCTCGACCTGCATGGCGAAGTTGTATTCCGCCATGGTCATGTCGATGCTGAAGCGGAGATCATCCAGCCTGGCGTTGATGGCCTCCTTCTCCAGTCCGAGGAGATCCTGCTCCGTCTGTATCTTGATGCTCTGGAGTTGGTGCGAGAGCTCCAGTTGCTCCCGTGCGAGCGTCGCCTCGATGGCCTTGATGCGTTGCTCGAGATGGAACTTCGGCATGCTCCGGTCGATGAGCTCCACCTCGGCCCGGAGCTCCTGGGTGAGCCGGCCCGCGGCCGCCTGCATCTGCGCGAGCTTGTACACCTCGAGGTCCAGGACGCGCGAGTTCTGCTGATTGGCGAGGTCCAACTGCTGATTGGTGTTGGTGGTGAACTTGGCCGCCCAGGTCTCCATCTGCTGGCGGAGCTCTCCCTCCTGGCGGCGGATGGCTTCCCGCTGGCCGACGAGCTGCCGGGACAGGGCGGCCAGACTGTTGCCTGTGAGCTGTTCCGGGTCGATGCCGAGGTACAGGTGTCCCTTACGGACCGAGTCGAGCCGTGTGTTGACGTCGGACTCGAGCGAGGTGAGCGTGGAGAACTCGGAGCTGAAGAGGTCCGCGTTCGCCGCGGGGAGGCTGCTCCTCGCCTCGAGGATGACCCAGAACGCCTGGTCGTAATACGTCGCCGCGTTGTAGTACTCGGTTCCCTTCTTCTTCGCGCGGTCATCCTCTCCCAGCGTCTCCGCCACCTGGTACTGCAGGTTGTCGAGGCGGGAGAACGAGGCCTTGCGATACCAGATGTCTCCCGCCGCCACGAAGAGCCGGGCCTTGAGCGAGTTGAGGCGCGCATGTGCCTTGAGGAAGCGGTTGAGCGGGAGGTCCATCGGATTGGTGCTGGAGCCCGCGGCCTGCTGCTGGCGTGCGAGGTTCTTCAGGGCCTGCTCGACCCGCTGGACCCCCAGCATGGCCTGCGCCTCGTACGGCTCGCGCGTCTCCCCGTTGTCACCGGGAGTATCGGACGGGAACCAGGCATTGCTCGTCTCCCGCATCAGGGGATAGCCGGTCGCGCGGAAGAGATGGACGTTGGCGAGCTGGTAGGAGCACTCCGAATCACACAGCAGGGGGGCCATGCTGGCGCAGCCCGTGCTCTGGAGGAGCCCATCGAGCTCCTTGAAGCTCTTCTCCATCAGGAGCACGTCCGCGCGGTAGTTGGCGATCCGCAGCGCGGAGACGTGTTGATTGATGTAGGTCCTGAGCGCGACCTCGTTGCCCGGAGCGCACGAGGGGCCCTGGGCCCTGGCGGCGAAGGGGAGGAGTGCCAGCAGCGGCACGAAGAGGTATGCAAAGCGTTTCATTGATTGAACCCCGTCTCGCCGTTCACTGCCCGCGCGTCGCGATGTCGACATACGCGGACGACAGGTCATCCAACTTCTGGGCGAAATCGCCGTACCCTGGCCGTGTGCCGCTCTGCGCCTTGAGCGCCGTGTAGACCGCCGCGAGCTGCGCCAGACACGTATTGAGCTGCGTGGCGAGGCCCTCGAGGTTCTGCGGCGTCACCACCGCCGGAAGCGTCACGCAGACCTTGACCTGATCCCGGGCACTGGTGCTCAGCCCGGGGGTCACCGCCATCTCCCGGAGCAGGGTCACGGTGTCCGACAGGAACTGCGTGTGCGCGTCCCGTGTGGCACGTGCGCTGGTGACCTCCGCGCTGAGCTCGGCGGCTCCCGTGGCGTTGATGATGGCGCTGATGCGCTTCTGTCTGTCCTCGAGGTCGGTCACCAGGGGCTGCCTCTGGCTTCCCTGCGGGACGCTGTAGAGCATCAGCTTGTCCTGCACGACGAAGTCGTGGACGGGCCGGGTGTCGCTGACGGATTTCTTCAGGGCGAAGATCTCGCGCGTGGGCACCTCCACGACGGAGGTCTGACCGGCGCTCGCGTAGTCCGCCAGCTTGCGCTCGGCGATCTGGAGGGTGGCATCCATCTCCTTGCCGACCTTCACCGCGATGGCCTGGTCCACCGCCCCCCTGACGGTCTTCTCCACCTCGCTCTTGCGGATGGCTCGCTGGAGCGAGCAGATGCCGTCGGGGATATGGCGCACGAAGCTGTTCGCGAAGAAGGTGCTGGCCGCGGTGCGCAGGGATTCCCAACCCGTCGGCACCCGGGCCTGGACGGGGCCGCCCGTGGGGCTCTGCCGGGTCCATCCGAGGAAGCGGGCATGATCGGCCGCGCGCTCGTAGGAGAGGCACTTCTGCTCGCGCGTCTGTCCCTCGAGGAACACGGCCGTGTTCGTGAGGAAGAGCTCGAGGTGCGCGGCGTTCGACCACGTCTCGAGGGCGATGCTGCGATTGATCGGGTCCGCCTCCGCGCGGTAACCCTGAACGGCGCCGAGCAGCAGGTCGAGCCGGGCGGACCGCTCATGGACGGTTCGTGCGAGGCCCGCCTCCAGGCTGACGATGGGCAGGATGGGACCTGCCGCCGTGGCGCTCGCGCGTGGCGCGGCCGCCGCGAATTCGTATTCGATGCCACCCCCCCCACCGCCGCCTCCGGAGGAGGGCTGGCCGAGGTGGGTGGTCAGGACGGTGACGAGGCTCGCATCCAGGGGGCGTCCCCCGGTTGCCGCCTGCCACAGGCTCTCCACCTGGGGGAAGCCGTAGGTGGGGACCACGATCTCCTCCCCGGGCTGGGCGGCCGGGAGGGAGAGCGGGAACAGAGACGTCATCAGGAAGAGCGTGACGGGAAGCGCCACGCGGCGCGGTGATGTCATGGATTGGTTCCCCCCGTGCAGTACCAGGCGGGATTCGAGGCGCTGCAGTGGACCTTCATCTTGGTGCGCCAGTCGGTGTCGATCCGGGTGGCGTGCGTGAAGAGCATGGAGTTGCCCTCGGCCGCCGCCGCGGTCTTGAGCTTCGCGAACCCCTTCTCCTCGGAGGCCCAGAAGCGGGTCCACAGATTCACGCCCAGCAGGAGCTCCGCCGAGAGCTGCTTCACGCTGAGGATGGTCTGCTCCTTCTTCTGGAGGTAGTCGTCCATGGATTGGGCCGCGAGGGCACCCAGGAGCTGGGTCTCCAGGGCGGTGACCCGGGTCTCGACCTGGAGGAGTCCCTGGTAGCGCGTATCCAGGCCCGTCAGGATGGCCTGCTTCTTGTTCTGGTCGTAGCGGAAGAGCGGGAAGGTGGTGTCACTGGAGTCATCGGTGATGACGGTTCCCGCGCCGAACTGCGCGTTGATGTCGTCCCGGATGGAGAACAGTTGGGTCCGCCCGGCGTCGAGCTCGATGGACGCCGCGCGGTAGCGGGTCTCGACCTGGGACGCGGTGGTCACCAGGCTCTGCATCATCTGCTGGAAGGAGCCCATCTTCTCCCGGAAGAGGGGCCCCAGGACTCCATCCGTCTCGGTGTTGTAGACCAGCCCTTGAATGCGCTCGATGGCGTAGCGCCGGGCATAGCGCTCCAGGCTCGTCGCGGTGTGCGAGGACTCCTCGCAGCCGGTGACGCTCTTGAGCGCGTCCATCGTCTTGGTCGCGTGATAGACGTACCGCATCTCATCGGACGTCCCGAACGTCTGCTGCGTCTCGAACTTGTGGTTGCGCTCGGTGAGGAAGGCCTCGAGCAAATCCTTCGCGCGGAGGGTGTGAAAGCAGCGGAGGCTGTGGGCGGCCGTCCGGTTCGACAGCCCGAAGTGCGCCCTGCCGAGGAAGTACTTCTCGATGGGCTCGTAGCCGATGACGTTCAGGCTGATCCGGTCGATGATGCCCTGGTAATCCCCATGGGCCGCGAGGGTCTCGTAGCAGATGCGCTTGTCATTCCCCTGACAGGCGCTGTCCGAGCTGGCCGTGGGCTCCGCCGCGGCACCGGCCGCGGAACACACGAGGAGCGTGGCGAGCAGCAATCGCAGTCGCTTGTTCATGGCGTCGATGTTCCTGGCTGGAGGGCTACTGGCGGATGTAGGTGAAATTGCAACCCGTCGTGGTCTTCGTCCGCACGTAGCACTCGATGGACGGATAGTTCGCCTTCAAGGTGCCCTTCTTGATGAAGCCGCGGATGGAGGTGGTCTTCGACTCGATGGTCGAGCTCGAGCACGAGAGATTGTTGCGCTTGCAGGCCCGCTCGACGATCTTCGGGATTTCATAGGCACAAGCGCTGCCTGCGGGGGTGCACTCGTCCTGGAGGTAGAACTCGTGGCTCTCGCGCAGCATGGCGAGGGAGAAGTCCGGATTGGGGGTGGCCGGGATGTTGACCTCCGGCCGGTAGAACGCCCCCGTCCACCAGGAGATGCCTTCGTCCGCGGCGCACTCGGACTGCGTGTCGCTCGTATGGACGCAGCCGAAGACGTCGTCGTAGGCCTGGATGAGGTCACGCCGCCAGGGGGCATGCGACTTCTGCACCAGGTTGTAGACCCACTGATAGATGCCTGTCTCAAAGGCAGCGGTCTTGTTGTTGCCGACGTCGGTCTTGAAGAAGGCCACGTCATGCGTGTAGGCCACGAAGTCGTCGAGCCCGGGCTGGTAGATGTTGTAACGCTTGCCGTTGCTCACCCCTCTGCCCACGTACGTCTCGAGGAGGCGCGAATCCGCGAAGATCTTCGCGCCTGCACAGCGCTGCAGCGACAGGAAGGCCAGGTCGTCATCCGGGTCCTCCATGAGCCCTCGGTTGAAGCCCTTCTCCATGACTGAACCGATCGAGGTTATTCCGTAGGTCCACCTGAAGTGCGTGCGCATGCGGACCACGAGCCGCGGCGCGCGCTCCTGGATGAAGTCCCGGATGAGCGAGAAGTTCGCTCGCAGCGGAGCCCCGAATCCGCCGCCCGTGACCTTGCCCTTCAGGTAGTCGGTGATGTGATGACCCTCGCAGTCGCTCTCGATGTTCGGCGCCGGGTTCGCGGCCGCCAGCGCGCGGTCCACGACGGCGGGCAGCTCGGAAGACAGCACCTTCGCCTCGAGCTCTGTGACCAGGGCCGTATGGATCTGGGTGGAGTCTCCCCGGAGCTCGTCCCAGAGGCGGTTGTACGTCGCTCTGTAGACGGAGCGCTCTCCCTCCGTGATGGGACGCCCGAAGACGGATGCGAACCAGGTATCGACCATGGCCAGGTCCGACTCGCTCGGACCCGCGCAGTTGATGTCGTAGAGACGGGTCTTCTCCTCTGGCTGGTTGCGGTCGAACAGGAGGTAGTCCAGGGCCTGGCGCGTGCTGAGAAGGGCTTTGTTGGTGGTCCCGCCGTCGGGGGCGGGCAAGGTGGTGGTCTCGAAATATTGCGCGGCCGTGCTGCACGAGAAGCGGAAGAGGGCGTTCCTGCTCTTGTTGAACCGGTAGTAGAGGCTGGAGATGCTGGCCGGGGACTCGAAGACCAGGACGGACATGAGGTCGTCGTTGCGGCAGTGGAGGACCGGCTGCTCGTTGGGATGCGACGCGAGGAAACGTGGATCATCCTGCGCGATGAGCTCCGGAGTGGTGGTGCCGAAGCCGAACGCCTGCTGAACCTGTGCCCGATTGGAGCCGCAGTCGATCGCATAGCCCAGGCCGTTGGAGATGAGGTACAGCGGCCTGGACGTCCGGACACCGTCGAAGGGGTAGTCGCTGACGAAGAGCTGGGGCCTGTCGAACGGGATGGGGGTCGCTGGAAGGACGGGGATCGTGCTCGGAGGCGCTGGGAGTGGCCTGGCCGTGGCTGAATAGCAGTTGATTTCGAGCGCGGTGAGCCCGTGGTCCGTCGGATCCAACCAGAAGTCGCGAGTGGTAGGCAGGGTGGCGATACTCTTCGCCACGAGGTCGGAACCCGTCGTGTCCGTGACGCCGAGGGCCGTGAAGAGATTCAGGCAACTGGCGGAGAACAGGTAGTCGGGAGCACTGCGAAGGCGCAGGTAGTATTGGGGCTTGTCCGCCGTGGCGCCGATTATCGAGAAGACCTGCAGAACCTGCTGGCGCGTCTCCTCCACCGTCTTCCCACAACGGAGCGTGATGATGGGAACGTCGACATTCCCGTTCGCCCGTCTCAGGTCGTCCGGCAGGTTCGACAGATCACCCCAGTGCTCCATTTCGCCGAGGGTGAGGTTCCGATCGTACCCGAACGCCTCCAGCATCGTTCCGTAATTGCTGCCACAGCCGATGCGGAATGCGACCGTGGGCGTCCGGCCCTTGTAACTGACGACGACGGGAACCTCGCTCGGAAGGCCGTCCAGGAGGTCCGGGTTCGAATAGGCATAGGCCTCGATCTCCCGGTCGGTGATGATCTCAGACGAGAGCTCGGAGGTTGGCTGGGTTTGCTGGGCCTCGGTGTGTTCTCTGTTCTGGATACACGCGGCGATGACACACAAGCAGCTGGCCCAAAGACACAAACGCATCGAATGCATGAGGAAACCCTCTGCATGCCGCCCTGAAGGACCAGGGGCATGGCCGCAGTTGAAAGCTTGTCAGACGTGGTACGAACCCGGGGCAGATCGCGTCTGCTAGGGGCTCTCGTATTCCATGATTCACGAATTGAGCTTGGAATACGGCCTGTACGGAGTGTGAACCTGTGTACACAATCCGAAATATGATTGCACGCGCAAAAGTTGCGGCTTAAGGGGGTCGCTGGACGCGATGCGCGTCAAGATTGTCCGCGGGTGCCCGTGCTGGCGATGCGCCCCTTCTTGAGCGTCTATCTAGAAATCGACCGCACTGGAGCTGTTGGATTCCGAGAAATCGGAAGCCAGTTCATGGTCGAGTTCCCTTCACGCGCACGGTGCGGCCAGTTCTCGAGCGGCGGCATTCCGGTGCGTGGATTCCCAGGACTGCTCCCCGAGTGCGGCGCATACCCTCACCCCGTCCCTCTCCCAGAGGGAGAGGGGAGGGGGGCGCCGTCAACCAAGCGGGAGCGCAGATACGGTCGCCTCGGCCGGGCCTTCGCCCACCGTCAGCACCGTTCCCGGCTCCAGGTGGTCCCGGTGCACGTACCCCAGCGCCACGTTCTGTCCCTTCCGCGGCGAGCGCACCACGCTGGTCACCCAGCCCACCTTCTTCCCATCCTTCTTCAACTCGGTGCCCGGCGTTGCCTCGGTCGCCCCCAGCAGCAGGCCCGCCAGCTTCCGGTTCATGTGCCCTCGGAAGGTGGCCCGCGCGATGACCTCCTGCCCGATGTAGCACCCCTTGTTGTACGAGATGGCGTTCGTGAGGTTCGCCTCCAGCGGGATGGTGGTGTCCACCATGTCCTGGCCGTAGCGCGGCACCCCCGCCTCCACCCGCAGTGTCTCCAGCGCCCGCCAGCCGAGCGGTTTCACTCCGAGGCTCGCGCCCGTCGTCACCAGCGCCTTCCACACCGCTTCCAGCCCACCCCGAGGCACCAGCACGTCGACTCCGTGGGGCTCCAGGCCGGTGAACCCCACCAGGAGCACCTGCTGGCCCGCCAGGGTGGCGGTCCGGGTGGCGTTCTGCGGCAGGGGCTCGAAGGGGGTGCCCAGCGCGGCGCTCAGAAGCTCGGCCGTCCGGGGGCCCAGCAGCCTGAGTATCCCCTGCTCACTCGTGGCGTCGTGCAGCTCCGCGTCCTCGGAGATGAGGAATTTCTCCAGGAACTCTCGGACTTTAGCGCCCAGCCCGGGCTCCACGTCCAGCAGCAGGTCCGCCTCCCGGCGAACGACGCGGGCGTCCGCCACCATGGAACCTTTCACGGTGATCATCGCCGCGTAGGTGGCCGCCCCGACGGCCAACCCTTTTATTTCCTGCGTCACCATCCCGTGCAGGAAGCTTGCGCGGTCCTCCCCGGTTATCCGCAGCGCTTCCCGGTAGGTGGCATCATGGAGGGCCACCGCTTCCCGGGCTGCCCGGTACTCCGCCTCCATGTCCCCATAGTCGGCCACCACCTCCCGGCCGTTTACCTCCAGGAAGTGGGCTCCTGCCTGCTCGTGAAGAAAATGCAGAGACAGCGGTTCCATGACCGTCGCTATATAGAGGCCCGGGAGTGAATGCCACGATGGATGTGAGACACCTGTCGGACTTTCTGGGCTTCTCCGCCGAGAAGCTCCAGAAGCACAACCTTTTCAAGTCGGAGCGCTTCTTCCTGGACGTGTACTGCCTCACGCCCGGCCAGTCGCAGAAGCCCCACAAGCACGCCACCTCGGACAAGGTGTACCTCGTCCTCGAGGGGCAGTGCCGTTTCCGTATCGGCGCGGACGAGGCCTCCCATGGCCCCGGCGCCGCCCTCTTCGCACCCGCGGGCGTCGAGCACGGCGTCACCAATGACGGCCCCGACAACGCCCGCCTCCTCGTTTTGATGACCCCCCCTCCGGAGCACGCATGAGCAAGAAGGCCAATCCGCCCCCTCCCGTACCCGTCCGTGGTGCCCTGGCGCTGCTGGGCCTGGGCCTCGCCCAGAGCGCGCTCGCCATCTATCAGTGGATGGAGCTGCTCACTCTGCGTGCGGGCGGCACCACCAGCTGCGGTATCTCCGAGCGCGTCAACTGCGAGACAGTGTGGAACTCGCCCTTCGCCAGCGCGGTGCACGGGCTGTTCCGCATTCCCGTGGCGGGGCTCGGCCTCATGTGGGGCCTGGTCGCCGTGGCGCTCTCCGCGCTCTACCTCGTGTGGCGGCGCAACGGGTACACCGTGCGTCCCGCCGTCAACGGGCTGCGCCTGACGGCCGCGGCCGGTGTGCTGGCTGTCGTCGTCTTCGCCGCCGCGAGCGCCAGCGCCGGTGCGCTGTGCCCCACGTGTCTGGTCACCTACGCCCTCACGCTCGCCTTCGCCGCCGTGGCCTGGAAGGGCCTGCCCGGTCCTGTCATGCCCCTGGCCGGTGAGTGGGGCCGCGCCCTCCAGTGGGCGGGTGGCTTCGCCGTGGCCGCCTATGTCGCGCTGCTCGGGCTCGGCCTGAAGACCCCCCAGGCCACCGCCGCCGACGAGAAGGTCGCCAATATGTCCGCCTCCGCGGCCCCCGGCTCGCTCGAGGCCTACCTGGGCAGCCTGTCCCCTCAGGAGCAGCAGGCTGTCTCCAACGGGCTCGCCCAGTACCGCCAGGATTCGCCGCTGCCGGCCCGCTCCCCCGCGCGCCGCCTCTACGGGCCCACGACCGCGCCGGTGAAGATGATTGAGTGGACGGACAGCCGCTGCCCCCACTGCAAGTCCCTGGTGGAGGTGCTCGCCCTCATGAAGAAGCGTCTCCCCGAGGGCAAGCTGTCGCTGGAGGCCCGCCAGTTCCCGCTCGACAGCGAGTGCAACCCCACCATGCCTCCGCAGGCCACCGACGGCTCGGGTGTGCGCTGCGTGGCCGCCAAGGCGCAGATCTGCCTCGAGTCCGCCCCCGACTACTGGGAGCTGCGCGAGAAGCTCTTCGCCGCTCAGCGCACGCTGACGAACCGCGACGTGGTGCTGGACATCCTCGGCTCCGGCTCGGTGCCTCGCTCGCAGCTCGAGTCGTGTGTCGCCAGCGCGGAGACGAGCCAGAAGCTGGTGGAGGACATCATGTTCGCCCGGCAGCATGATCTGCACGGCACGCCGCTCGTGGTCATCAACGGCCGCGAGGCCATGGCCAACCCGGCCTTCCTGTACGCCCTCATCATGGCGGACGGGAACGCGAATGCCGAAGCCTTCCGCGGGCTGCCTCCGCCGCAGGCGATGCAGGCCCACGCGCACTGAGCGAGGGCGCCATGGGCAAGCGTGACAAGAAGCCCGAGGCGCCCGCTCCGGCGGGCCCCTTCAACAATCCCTTCGCCTCGCTCGGCCTCAAGCGCGAGGAGCTGCCCTCGGGGCCGCCTCCCGCGCCGGTGAAGGCCGAGGAGCCCAAGGGCCCCGCGCGCGCCGTGGTGCGCATGGAGCGCAAGGGCCGTGGGGGCAAAGAGGTGACGGTGGTGGAGCAGCTCGGGCTGCCTGAGGCGGAGCGGGAGAAGTGGCTGAAGGCCCTCAAGGGCGCCCTGGGGTGTGGCGGTGCCGTGGAGGGCGACACCCTGGTGCTGCAGGGAGATCAGCGCGAGCGTCTCCCCTCGCTCCTGGAAGCCCGCGGCGTGCGCCGCGTCACCGTGGGGTGAGTGCCCTGGAGGGCCCCTGGCGAGTGGGGCTCAGGGCGGTCCGTGCTTGTGCCGGTGGTGCAGGTCGGACACATGTGGATGGTTGTGGGTGAGGGGCGCGTGCCGGTGGGGATGGCTGTGGGGCTCGGTGAGGTCCGTCATGCCCGGGTGCTCGTGCTGGTGGTGTTCGTCATGCACGTGCAGGTGTTCGTGCTCCAGCGCCTCGTGGGTATGGAGATGACCATGGCGCTCGCGCACGAGGAGGACGACGCCCAGCGCCATGGCCGCGCCGCCCAGCAGTTCCGTGAGGGAGAGCCGCTCGCCGAGCAGTGGTAGCGCGGCCAGGGCTCCCAGGAAGGGGGCCGTGGCGAAGTAGGCGGCTTCGCGAGCGGCCCCGAGCAGTCGCAGAGCATACATGTCCAGGACGATGCTCAAGCCGTAGCTGGCGGCACCGAGCGCGAGCGCCGCGGCCACTCCGTGTGCTCCCGGGAGTGACTGCCCCGTGACGGTGGCCAGGACGAGCATGCTGCTCCCCGCTCCGAGGGCCTTGATGCGGACCACGGTCACGGGGTCCTTCAGCGAGAGGCGCTGTGTGAGGTTGTTGTCCACCGACCAGGACAGGCACGCGCCCGCCACGGCCAGCACGCCGAGCCAGTCCGCGCGTACCTCGCCGGACTGGAGCCCGAGCACCGCCGCGCCGCAGAAGATGAACCCGGTGGCGAGTACCGCTCGCCGGCCCAGGTGCTCGCCGAAGAGGAGCACGGCGAGCAGGATGGTGAAGGGGCCTTCGAGGTTGAGCAGCAGGGAGGTGGCCACCGCCGAGAGCCGTGCGAGCCCCACCAACATCAGCACGGGGCCGAGCATCCCTCCGCAGAGGATGATGCCCGCGAGCAGAGGCCAATCCCTCCGCTCCAGGGGGGCCTCCCGGCGGGGGACGCCAGCCCGGCGAAGTCGTGCCGCGAGGGGGACGAGGCTCAGCCCCAACCCGCCCCCCAGATAGAGGAGCGAGGCGAGCATCAGGGGGCCGCTCGCGGGGAGGAGTTGCTTGGCCAGGGGCGCGCTCAGTCCGAAGAGCGCCGCGGCTCCGAGGCCCATCAACGCTCCCTTCACCTCGGGTGACATGGACACCGTGTGCCTCCTGCTTGGACATGGGAGCCGGGTGGACCCCGTACTATTGACGGTAGTAGCGGACGAGCGGGATACTCCAACTCCTCGTGAAGAAGCGCACTTGGGAGCCCTTGGGCCGATTGGAATCGGCTGTGATGGAGGTCATCTGGGCCCATGCCCCGGTGACGGCCCGCGAGGTGTGTGACCGGATGACGGGGGCCGAGGAGCGGGCCTACACCACCATCATGACCACGATGGACCGGCTCCACCGCAAGGGGCTGCTCGTTCGTGAGAAGGACGGCCCGGCCTGGCGGTACGCACCCGCGCTCAGCAAGAGCGAGTTCGAGAAGGCGCTCGCGGACGGGTTGGCGACGGAGATCCTCCAGGCCCACGGCGACGTCGCGCTCTCCGCCTTCGTCGATGCGGCGGCCCAGGTCGATGAGGGGCTGCTCGACCGGTTGGCGCAGCTCATCACCCAGCGGCGCCGGAGACGCGAGTGATGGCGACCCTGGCCTTCCTCCTGGAGTGCGCGGCGACGGCGGCCCTCGTCGGGACGGCGGTCTCCCTGCTCGTCTGGCCAACACTCCTGATGCTTCGTGCGCGGGCGCTGCAGCGTGTTCCGGCGCTTCGTGCGGACCTGGCCTTCGTGCTCGGGACGCTGCCCGCCTTGGCCTCGGTGGGCGTGGTGGCCGCCGCGGCCGCTCCTCCGCTTGCCGCCGCGCTCGGGCTGGCGGATGACCACTGTCTGGGCCATGGGCACCACGTCCACCTCTGCTTCCTCCACACGGCGACGGTGCGGCCCGTCCTCGCGGCGGTGGGCGCCTTCTCGCTCGCCGTGTTCCTCTTCCGTGCCGGGGACGTCGTCCTCCGGTTGCTGCGGGTGCGCGCGCGGCTGTCCGCCCTCGAGTCGCTCGGCACTCCGCGCCCCGGGCTCTTCCCCATCGTCGCCGTGCCTGGGGCTCCACGGCTCTGCCATGCGGTCGGACTCGTGCGCCGACGCATCCTGCTGTCAGCCAGTCTGGAGGAGGCGCTGACCCAGGAGGAGGTGCGCTCGGCACTGGCGCACGAGGAGGCCCACCTGCGCCGGCGAGAGCCGCTGCTCGGGTTGCTCCTCGGGGTGGCCGGGCTCTTCGCCGTGCCGTTCCTCGCTCGGGCGTGCGTGGCCGCCTACCAGACGGCCGCGGAGGAAGCGTGCGATGCCGAAGCGGCGGCGGCGGTGGGGGATGGTGGGCTGGTGGCGGGCGCGCTCGTCAAGGTGGCCACCCTGCAGCGGCGGCTCTCCAACGTAGCGGGGGAGATGCCCGCCTTCGGGGCCCTCGCGCTGGAGCGGCGTGTCCGGCTCTTGCTCGATGAGGAGGCGCGAGCCACCTCGGCACAGGCCCTTCGCGTCGCGGGCGTCATGGCCTTCGCCGCTGGGCTGCTCGCAGTCGCCTACACCTCCTTCCTCCACCATGCGGTGGAGACGGCGCTCCATCTCCTCTTCTGAGGGCCCCAGGCCATGAGCATGCGCTCGCTCCCCGCAGGTCCGGCTTCCTCTACTATCGCTGGTAGTATCGCCCTGCTGCTGCTGGCCGGTACGGCCCTGGCCCAGCCCGCGCTCAATGAGCAGCAGTACGTCACGCGGGTGCTCGAGTCGGGCCTGGAGGCGCGTGTCGCCGAGCAGGAGGCCCGGCTCGGCCGCGCTGAAGCCGTGGGCGTCGGCCTGTGGCCCAACCCCTCCTTGGAGTGGGAGCGCCAGAAGACGAGCTCCGGAACACGGAAAGGGGAGAGTCAGGACGTGTTGAGGGCCTCCATTCCCCTGGTGCTCTCCGGACGACTGGGCCTGGAGGCGAAGGCCGCCGAGCAGCACGCACGAGCCGCCGAGGCGCGGCACGAATGGGCCCGGGCCGGTTTGCGTCATGAGGCGACACGGGCCTTCGCCGCGGTGCTGGCGGCCCGGGAGCGTCGGAGCATTCTCGAGGAGTCACTCGCCCAGCTGGGGCGCCTGGCCGAGGCCATCGCTACCCGCGAGCGGGCGGGGGAGGCCGCGGGCTATGACAGGCTGCGCATCGAGCTGGAGGCAGCGACGGTGCGGGACGCGCTGCGCGGCGCCGAGCTGGACACGCGTCAGGCCGAGGCCCAGGCGTTGCGACTCCTTGGGCCCGAGGTGACGGTGCTGCCCCCCTTCGAGGGCTCGCTGCTGGTGGAGCGGCCCCAGCCGGAGGGGGCCTTGCTGTTGGCTCGGCTCGAGGAGCGGCGTGGCGACTTGCGCGCCCTCGCGCTCGAAGCCCATGGCGCGGAGGCCGCCCGGCGCGCGGCGGGCCGGGGTTGGATTCCAGAGCCCACCGTGCAGGCGGGGGCACAATTCCTCGACGTGGGACTGCCGGGGGCCGGGGTTGGGTACGTGGTGGGCGTGGAGCTGCCGCTGCCCTTCTTCGAGCACCGGCAGGGCGATGCGGCCCGGGCTCGAGCGCGCCAGGGGCTCTCCGAGGCACGCCTCGCGGCACTGCTCCACGAGGCTCGGAGCCGGCTCGCGGTTGCTCTCGAGGCGGTGTTCGGCCGACGGGAGCGACTGGCGCGGCACCGGACCGAGGTGCTCGAGCGCGCGGAGGAGCTGCGGCGGATCGCCGCGACGGCCTACCGGGGTGGAGGTGCCGAGCTCCTCGTCCTGGTCGATGCCGAGCGTGCTGCCCGTGAGGCGCGCCTCACCACCGTCGAGCTGGCCGTCTCCCTGCTCGAGGCGGAGACGGACCTTCTTCTTCTCGCGGGTGCCTACGACAGCGCCACGCCCCGGAGTGCCACCCCATGATGAGCCGCCCTCTTCTTCTCGTCCTCTGCCTGGCGTGCATGCCGGCCTGCAAGCGGGCCCCGAGCGAGCATGAGCATGGCACTGGCCACGGCCATGAGCATGGCCACGAGCACGGAGCCGCCAGCGAGCCGGAGCGCCCGGATGAGTCCGTCACCGTCTACCAGGAGGGCCTGGAGCTCTTCATGGAGTACCCGGCGTTCGTCGTGGGCCAGCCCTCGCCGCTGGTGGCCCACTTCACCGACGCCCGCGACCCCAACGGCTTCCACGTGGTGACGAAGGGGCGCGTGACGGCCACCCTGCGCTACGCGGATGGCACGGAGGAGCGCTTCGTGGCCGAGAAGCTCCTGCGTGACGGCATCTTCAAGCCGGAGGTGCGGCCCACGAAGGCGGGAGAGGGCACGCTCACATTGAGGCTCGAGGGCGAGCAGGTGGCGGGCACCGTGGAGGTGGGCAAGGTGGTGGTGTACCCCACGGTCGCCGCGGCCGTGGCCGCCACACCGCCCGAGGAGGAGGGCGGGGCCGCGGTGCCCTTCCTCAAGGAGCAGCAGTGGAAGACGCAATACGCGACAGCGCCGGCCGAGTCTCGCGTGCTCCAGGGCGGGGTGCGCGCCAACGGAGAGCTGAAGCCCGTGGCGGGCCAGTCCGCGGAGCTGGCCGCTCCGGTGGCAGGGCGCGTCTCCGTGGGTGACAAGGTGGTGCAC
This sequence comes from Archangium minus, assembly GCF_044360475.1. Taxonomy (NCBI): domain Bacteria; kingdom Pseudomonadati; phylum Myxococcota; class Myxococcia; order Myxococcales; family Archangiaceae; genus Archangium; species Archangium minus. The sequence continues at coordinate 10,956,312 of NZ_CP043494.1, read as the reverse complement.
CTGGGGCAGCGCGTGCGCAAGGGCGAGGTGCTCGTGCGGCTGGTGCCCACCAGCTCGGCGAGCGGCACGGACCTGGCCTCGGTGGAGATGGAGGCGGCGCGCGCGAAGGCGGAGCTGGGGCTCGCGGAGCGGGAGGCGAAGCGCGCGGAGGAGATGTTCGCGGGCAAGGCCATCCCCGAGAAGCAGCTCGATGCGGCGCGGGTGGCGCACGAGGTGGCGGTGGCACGGGTGGCGGCCACCGAGCGTCAGCTCGCGCTCTACCGCAGCACCCAGAGCGGGTCGGCGGGCCCTGGTGGCACGGCCTTCGAGCTGCGCTCTCCAGTGGACGGGGTGGTGTCCTTCGCGGATGTCATCCCCGGAGCCGTGGTGGAGGCGGGCCGGCTTCTCGTGTCGGTGGTCAACCCCGAACGGTTGTGGCTGGAGGCCCGCGTGTTCGAGGCGGACGCGCCCAGGGTGGAGCGCTCGCCCGGGGCTTCCTTCTCCGTGGCGGGCTTCGAGCATGCGTTCTCCGTGGACGAGAAGACGGGGCGCCGGGTTGCGGTGGGCTCAGTGGTGGACAGGGCCACGCGCACGGTGCCGGTCATCTTCGAGCTGCCCAACCCCGACGGTGTCCTCAAGCCCGGCATGTTCGCCAAGGTGACGCTCTACACAGGGCAGACGTTGCGCGGGGTGGCCATTCCCGAATCGGCCGTCGTGGACGACAACGGCAAGCCCACCGTCTTCGTGATGGAGGGCGGTGAGTCCTTCTTCAAGCGCGCCATCCAGGTGGGGGTCCGCTCCGGTGGCTACGTCCAGGTGCTCGAGGGCGTGAAGGAGGGCGAGCGGGTCGTCTCCCGTGGGGCCTACGAAATCAAGCTGTCCACCGCCACGGGCGCCATCCCCGAGCACGGCCACCAGCACTGAGTCGGAGCACCACGACCATGAATCGCCTCATTCGCTGGTCCATCGACAACCGCCTGCTGGTGGTGGCGGCCTGTGTGCTGCTGCTCGTGCTCGGGGTGGAGACCGCCCGGAAGATGCCGGTGGACGTCTTTCCGGACCTCACCGCGCCCACCGTCACCGTCGTCACCGAGGCGCATGGGCTGGCGCCCGAGGAGGTGGAGACGCTCGTCACCTTCCCCATCGAGACGTCGGTGAACGGCGCCACGGGCGTGCGTCGGGTGCGCTCGGCCTCCGGGGTGGGCATCTCCATCGTCTGGGTGGAGTTCGAGTGGGGCACCGACATCTACACCGCGCGGCAGGTGGTGAACGAGAAGCTGCAGCTCGTCGCCGCGCAGCTCCCGCCGGACGTGCCGCCGCCTTCCATGGCGCCCATCTCCTCGGTGATGGGAGAAATCCTCTTCCTGTCCGTCTCGTGGGACAAGGCCGCGCTGGCGCGGGACGAGGCGGGGCGCGAGGCGCAGATGATGGAGGCGCGTAGCCTGTCGGACTGGGTGTTGCGCAAGCGTCTGCTGTCCGTGGCGGGCGTGTCCCAGGTCGTCCCCATTGGCGGGGCGGTGAAGCAGTACCAGGTGCTGCTGCGGCCCGAGGCGCTCCAGGCGCTCGATGTCAGCGTCGAGCAGGTGGCGCACTCGTTGCGGACGACGAACCAGAACGCCTCCGGTGGCTTCTACGTGGAGGGCGGGCAGGAATACCTGCTGCGGGCGGTGGGACGGGCGCAGGGGGCGGGGGACATCGCCAACACGGTCGTCACGGTGCGCGCGGGTCATCCCATCACCGTGGGACAGGTGGCGGACGTGAGGGTGGGGCCCAAGCCCAAGCGCGGCGAGGGCAGTGCCAACGCGGAGCCCGCCGTCATCCTCGCGGTGATGAAGCAGCCGGACGCCAACACTCTGGCTCTCACTCGACGTCTGGACACGGTGCTCGATGACATCCAGCGCACCCTTCCCCAGGGCCTGGTCATCAACCGCAACATCTTCCGGCAGTCGGACTTCATCTCGGTGGCGGTGCACAACGTGTCCGTGGCGCTGCGCGATGGCGCCATCCTCGTGGCCGTCATCCTGCTCGTCTTCCTGATGAACCTGCGGGCGACGTTCATCTCGCTCATGGCCATTCCGTTGTCGCTGGTGGTGGCGGTGCTGGCGCTCGCGGCGTTTGGCGTCACGCTCAACACGATGACCATTGGCGGGCTGACCATCGCCATCGGCGCGCTGGTGGACGATGCCATCATCGACGTGGAGAACGTCTTCCGGCGCCTGCGGGAGAATGCGCACCTGCCCGAGGGACAGCGCCGCTCCGCCTTCGAGGTCATCTACCGGGCCTCGGTGGAGGTGCGCGGCTCCATTGTCTTCGCCACCCTCATCATCGTCCTCGTCTTCGTGCCGCTCTTCTTCCTGTCGGGGCTGGAGGGGCGGATGCTGGCGCCGTTGGGGCTGGCGTACATCGTGGCCATCACCGCCTCCCTGGTGGTGGCGGTGACGGTCACCCCCGCGCTGTGCGCGTACCTGCTGCCCCGCGCCCGCTCATTGGGCCACGAGGAAGGGGGGGTGCTGCGCTGGCTGAAGGCGCGTTACCAGCCACTGCTCGCCTGGGCGCTGGCACGGCCTAAGGCCATCCTCGCCGGTGCCGGCCTGGCCTTCCTGGCCACGCTCGCCATCATTCCGTTCCTCGGGCGCGCCTTCCTGCCTGAGTTCAACGAGGGCACGCTCACCCTCAACGTCGTCACCCTGCCGGGCACCTCGCTGGAGGAGTCGGACAAGCTCGGCCGCCGGGTGGAGCAGGCGCTGCTGGCCCTCCCCGAGGTGGTGTCCACCTCCCGTCGCACGGGCCGCGCGGAACTGGACGAGCACGCCCAGGATGTCAACGCGGCGGAGCTCGACGTGAGCCTGGACCTTTCCAAGAGCCACCGCAGCAAGGAGGCGCTGCTGGAGGCGATGCGCAAGTCGCTCGCCCAGGTGCCGGGGGCCGTCATCACCATCGGCCAGCCGCTCTCCCACCGCATCGACCACATGCTCTCGGGCTCCCGGTCCGCCATCGCGCTGAAGCTCTTCGGGGACGACCTGGAGAAGCTGCGGGAGCTGGCCGAGCGGGTGAAGAAGGTAGCCGAGGGCACCCCGGGCGCGGTGGACGTCTCCATCGAGCAGCAGGTGGACATTCCCGAGCTGGAGATTCGCACTGACCGGGACGCGGTGGCGCGCTACGGCCTCACCACGGGCCAGGTGACTGAGGCGGTGGAGCGGGCCTTCGCCGGGCAGACGGTGGGCTCGGTGCTGGAGGGGCAGCGCGCGGTGGAGCTCGTGGTGCGCCTGGACGACGCCTCTCGGGCGGACCTGGACGCCATCTCCTCCACGCTGATCGACACGCCCGCGGGGCCTCGCATCCCGCTGAAGATGCTCGCGAACCTCTCGCGCTCATCCAGCCCGAACACCATCAGCCGCGAGGGCGTGCAGCGCAAGATGGTGGTGCAGGCCAACGTGGCGGGGCGGGACTTGTCCGCCGTCGTGGACGACCTGCGGGCCCGGGTCGCCCGCGAGGTGTCGTTCCCCACGGGGTACTTCCTCGTCTACGGCGGCCAATTTGAGAGCGCCGAGGAGGCGGCTCGCAGCATCGCCCTGCTCAGCGTGGGCGTGGTGGTGGGTATCTTCCTGTTGCTGGTGGTGGCCTTCGACTCCGTGCGCAATGCGCTCCTCACCCTCATCAACCTGCCGCTGGCCCTCATCGGCGGGGTGGTGGCGGTGGCCCTCACCTCGGGGGTGGTGAGCGTGGCCTCGCTCGTGGGCTTCATCACCCTGTTCGGCATCGCCACGCGCAACGGCATCCTCATGGTGAGCCACTTCGAGCACCTGATGGTCGAGGAGGGGAAGAGCCTGCCCGAGGCGGTGGTGCAGGGCTCGATGGAGCGCCTGGCGCCCATCCTCATGACGGCCCTGTCCGCGGGGCTCGCGCTGGTGCCGCTCGTCATCGCCGGTGGTGAGGCGGGCAATGAAATCCAGGCCCCCATGGGCGTGGTCATCCTGGGAGGGCTCCTCTCCTCCACCTTCCTCAACATGCTGGTGGTGCCGGTGCTCTTCCTCCTCTACGGCAGGTCACCCGTGGTTCGTGCACACCTGGTGTCCGGCGAGGGGTGAGACGGGTGGGGCGAGGGTAGAACCCGAGTGGGCTCGATACCCTCACCCCGTCCCTCTCCCGGGGGGAGAGGGGTGTTGCTTGCTTTTGACTACAGCGCCGCGATGACCGCGTCGGTGAACTCGCGCGTGGTGGCGCTGCCACCCAGGTCTCCCGTGCGCGCCCGGCTCTCGCCGTGGACCTTGTGCAGCGCGTTCTCGAACTTGCGCGCCTCGTCCTTCAGGTCCAGCCAGTCCAACATCATCACCGCCGACATCATCAGCGCCGTGGGGTTGGCCATGCCCTTGCCCGCGATGTCCGGCGCCGTGCCGTGCACCGCCTCGAACATCGCCGTGCGCTCGCCGATGTTGGCACCCGGCACCAGGCCCAGGCCGCCCACCAGGCCCGCACACAGGTCGCTGACGATGTCACCGTACAGGTTCTCCATCACCAGCACGTCGTAGCGCGTCGGGTCCTTCACCAGCTGCATGCACATGTTGTCGATGATGACCTCCTCGTACTGGATCTCCGGGTACTCCCGGCCCACCTTGCGGGTGCAGTCGAGGAAGAGGCCATCCGACAGCTTCATGATGTTGGCCTTGTGGACGCTCGTCACCTTCTTGCGACCGTTCTTCTTGGCGTACTCGAAGGCGAAGCGGGCAATGCGCGTGGAGGCCTTCTCGGTGATGATTTTGAGCGACTCCACCACGCCCGGGACGATGATGTGCTCGAGGCCCGCGTAGAGCGACTCGGTGTTCTCGCGCACCACCACCAGGTCCACGTTCTCGTAGCGCGTCTTCACTCCGGGAACGCTCTTCACCGGACGCAGCGAGGAGTACAGGTCCAGGCGCTTGCGCAGGCCCACGTTCGCCGAGGCCATGCCGCCACCCACCACGGTGCCCGTGGGGCCCTTGAGCGCCACGCCGCTGCGCAGCACCGCCTCCACCGTCTCGTGGGGCAGGTTGGTGCCGTACTTGGCGATGACCTCAGTGCCCGCGTCCTTGAACTCGAACTCGAGGGGGGCCTTGAGGGCCTCGAGGACGCGGATGGTGGCCGCCATGACCTCGGGGCCGATTCCATCACCATTGATGACCGTGACCGTACGCGTATTCGCCATGTCACGCGCTTCAAGCACAAAAGGCAGGGGCCCGAAAGGGCGAAAACGCCCTGGGTCCAGCCTGGCTAATGCATGGGTGGAGTCTGGATGGGAGGCGTGGGCGGAGGCCCCTTGGGGCCTGCCGGAGGGGTACGCCGGCCGCGGCGGCGCGGGGCGAGGGTGGCATACGGCCGGTAGAAGGACTCCCACAGGGTGGAGCGGCGCCCGCGCGGCCGGCTGCGCAGCTCTCCCAGCGGGGCCCGGGTGAAGAAGGACGCCACGAAGAGGTAGGTGAACACCAGCACGAGCAGGAAGAGGAACGCCATCACCACCCCTCCGTGGAGGGGGCCCACGTGGGCTCGCTCCACGAAGTCTCCGAAGTCCCTGGGCGCGGCCGGGTGGCTGTACACCTTGACGAACCAGGAGAGGGTCAGCACCAGCAGGATGGGCCCGTAGGCCCGGTTGAGGCGGGTGGAGATGGCGGAGAAGACCGACAGCTGCAGCTGGGGCCGCTCCATGAGGCTGACCAGCTCGCGCAGGGAGTCGGGGTCCGCCGGCTCCCGGCGCAGCATGGGAATCCAGTAGCCCTCCTCCAAGAGTCTCACCCGCCTCATCCACAAGTCGTAATAGCGATAGCGGCGCGCCTCGATGGACAGGAAGGACACCACCATCCAGATGCCCACGATGAAGACCACGTGGGACGCGGTGGAGGAGAAGCCGAAGGAGATGACGGCCGCGGTGGTGGTGAGGGACCAGTTGGTGGTGTTGTCCAGACGTGAACGCCAGGTGTCCGACCGGCTCAGCTCGCCGCGGAACAGTTGAGCCATGGACGTGTCCGAGAGCGACGGCGCCTCGTACTCGTTCTTGTCGCGCTCGCTGCCGTCGCTTGCCATCTTCGACCCTCCCTTGAGGTACCCCGGGCGAGCGGCTGGCCAGACCGGCCCACCATGCCCACCCTTTCCCGGAGGAACCATGGCCATTCCCTTCCTCCAAGACACCCCGCTGCCTGTGGACCCGGTGGCCGCCCTGCTTCAACTGCTCGAAGAGGAGGAGGAGCGCGTGGTGCGCCTGTGGGCCAAGCGCATCCGGGCGGAGACGTACGAACTGGACATCCCCGGGCGCAACCTGCGTGCCCCCCTGCGCGGGATGATGGATGAGCTTGTCCGCCTGCTCAGGGACCGAGGGACAGACGCCTTGCGCCTCTGGCCGGAGGTGGTGCGCTCGCACGGGGCCCGCCGGTACGATCAGCGCTTCGACTCGGAGGACCTGGCGCGTGAGTTCAAGGCGCTGGAGGAGGTGCTCCTCTATGTCTACGCCAAGCGCAACGGCCTGTTGGAGCCGGAGGTGGCCACCTTCATCGTGGAGCTGGTGGGCGAGGCGCACGCCTCGGCGCAGGCCTCCTTCGCGCGGGTGCTGAAGACGGAGGAGGTGCGCTTTCGCGAGGCGGCGGTGATGGAGTCGGTGCTGCACCACGTGGAGGTGGGCATCCTCCTGGCCGAGATGGACGGGACCGTGTCCTTCGCCACGCCGCCGGTGAGCCGCCTCATCGGTGTGCCCATGCGGGCCGTGGTGGGCTCGCGCTCACAGACGTCGCTGTCGGCGGTGCTCACCCAGGTGAATGCGCGGCACCCGGGCGGCGAGCCCTTCAAGGTGAGCGACATGCCCTTCATGCGGGCGCTGCGCGAGCACGGGCCGGTGCGCGGGGTGATGATGGTGGTGGAGCGGCCCGGCGGGGGCGAGGCCTCTCTGGAGATGAGCGCCACGCCCGTCTGGGAGGAGGGGGGCGAGCTGGCAGGCGTCATCCAGACCTTCACCGACCGCACGGAGGCGGCCAACAAGACGAAGGCGCTGGTGAGCGCGCACGGCGAGCTGCGGCGGTTGCAGGGGCGGCTGCTGCAGCGCACGCGCACACAGGCGCTGGGACAGCTCGCCAGTGGTGCGGCGCACGCGCTCAACAACTTCCTCAACGTGCTGCGGCTGCGCATCACCCTCTTGCGGCGCGAGTTCAAGCCCGAGCACCTGGACGCGTTGGACAAGACGGTGGGCCAGGTGGGCGAGCTGGTGGCTCGGCTGCAGGAGTTCAACGTGCAGCGCACCGAGGAGCAGATCTCCGACGTGCAGGTGGACGCGACGGTGCGCGAGGCGCTGGAGCTGGCGCGCGCGGAGCTGGAGCAGCGCGAGCACCCGGTATCCGTGGAACTGCACCTGGGAGACCCGGGGGCGGTGCGGGCGGATCCAGGCTTCTTCCGCGAGCTGGTCGTGAACCTGCTGCTGGCCGAGCGGGAGCGGCTGGGTGACGTGGGCGGGCGGGTGCGGGTGGAGACGCGGACGGAGTCGGACGGCTGGGTGTTGTTGCGCGTGGAGGACCACGCCACGCCGTACGGCACGGAGGACATGACGCGCATGTTCGACCCGCTCAACCGCGACGCGGGGGCGCCGCAGCTCTCGCTGCTGCTGGCAGTGGCGCGCAACCAGGTGCAGCGCTGGGGCGGCGAGCTGTCGGTGGAGAACCTCTCCGGCGGGCATGGGGCGGCCTTCGTGGTGCGGCTGCCGCTGGCCAGGTCCTCGGAGGAAGCGGAGCAGGCAGCAGCGGGGCGAGGGCCAACGGCGGGCCCGCGGCGCTTCCAGCAGACACGCCGGGTGCTGGTGGTGGACGACGATCCAGACAACGCGCGAATGATGGCGGAGGTGCTCAGCGAGGAGGGGTACGACGTCAAGGTGGCTCACAGCGGCGATGTGGCGCTGAAGATGTGGGAGGAGCGCCGTTACGATGCCGCGCTGCTCGACGCGGTGATGCCGGACCTCTCCGGATGGGAGGTGGCACGCGAGCTGCGCAAGCGCTCACCGCAAGCGCTGCTGGCCATCGTCACGGGCATGGACGTGCGCGGGCAGAACCGCTCCAACCTCGCGTTGGTGGACGCCGTGTTCCGCAAGCCCATCGACGTGGGCGCACTCGATGACTTTCTCGGCCAGTCGGAGTCTCCCCCATCTGGCAGTGGTGGCGGTTCCAGCACCGCTGGCGCCTCTCATGCCCCGGCGTGAATCGTTGGACACCGGGGATGTATTTCTTCAGGCTCAATGACAGACGGGGCTGGGTGTGAATTGCCTCGGCTGGGTGTGCGTTGCCTCGCCTGACGAAGGCGGAGGGAGTGGATACAGTGTCCCCCCATGCTCGGTTCCTCAACTCGGCAGGGGGTTCTCATGCACGTCAGCGATGACCGGGTCTGGTGGCCAGAGGCTCCCTCTGGCTCGGAGGAGGACCTGGCTCAGCGCCTGGCGTTGGCCTCACCGTCGGATACGGCGCGAGGCATGTTTCTGAGAGCCACGTTGGACGCAGTGCGGACCCTGGGAGACGAGGAGGCGGTGCGCCTCTGCCAGCGGGCGAGCGGGGAGGAGAAGCTGGTGGACTTCTTCATCTACCCCGTCAGCGCGAACCTGCGGATGGTGTTCACCGCGGCGAGGATGTTGGAGGCGCGTTGCGGCGGCTTCGACGAGGCGCTCCGGCAGCTCGGGTACAAGGCGGCGGAGAGCTTCCTGGCCTCCGCGGCGGGCATGGCGCTGCAGCTACTGGCCAAGGGAGACGTGAAGCGGCTGGTGGGCCACCTGCCCTCGGCGTACCGGGCCTCGGTGAGCTTTGGGGTGCGCTCCGTCTTGTGGACGGGGCCGACGAGCGGCCGGCTCACCATGCGGCGCGAGTTCATGCCTTACCCCTTCCATGAAGGGGTGCTGCTGGGGGTGCTGCGGAAAGTGAATGCGCGCGGGGCCCAGGTGCGCGGACATCAGCTCTCCACGCTCGAGAGCGACTACGACGTCTCCTGGGAGGCGTGATAGGGGGAGGCCATGAGCCTCCCGTCTCGTCCGCTCTCCGCCGCCATCTTCGACATGGATGGCACCCTGGTCGACAACATGCGCTTCCACGTCCAGGCCTGGGTGGCCTTCTCCCGGAGCCTTGGCCTCGAGTCGTCCGCCGAGCGCTTCGAGCGGGAGTTCAACGGCCGGCGCAACGCGGAGATCATCCCCGCGCTGCTCGGCCGGCCTGTCTCCGCCGAGGAGTTGGTCCAACTGGAGGAGCGCAAGGAGTCCCACTACCGCGAGCTCTACGCGCCGCACCTGCGGCTCTTGCGCGGTGGCCACGAGTTCCTCACGCGCCTGCGCGGTGCGGGCTTGAAGCTCGCGGTGGCCTCGGCCGCGCCCCACGCCAACCGGGCCTTCGTGCTCGACGGGTTGGCGCTGCGCCCGTTCTTCTCCCAGGTTGTCGGCGCCGAGGACGTGAAGCGGGGCAAGCCCGCCCCAGACGCCTTCCTCGCCGCTGCGAAGGCCCTCGGGGTGGACCCCTCCGCGTGTGTCGTCTTCGAGGACGCCGTGAATGGCATCCTCGCCGCGCGCGCGGCGGGCATGTTCGCGGTGGGTGTCACCACCCTCATTCCCGCAGAGGTGCTGCGTGAGGCCGGTGCCCACTGGGTCATCCCTGACTTCGCCTCGCTTCCTGCGGAGTTCGAGCAGCTTCTCTTTGGTGCGCCGTAGGCCCGGTGTGAGCCAGACACGCCTCTACCTACCGGGTCACCCATGACCATTCTCCGATGTGGCTGTTTGAATCCCATCCCATCGGAATCGTGAAAAGCATTGCAGCGCAGAAAGCATTCACAGACATGCCCTCCTTGTTCGCTGCTGTTGCAATACAACAATGCGAGTGGATGAGGGAGGGACGGCTTTCGCGTCCTCTGCGAAAAGCATTCGCTGGGCTGGGGTCTACTGACAGGCCGTCCCAAAACATTTAGGATAGGCATTCCTCAGCGCGGCTGATTCCTGCCAAGGGGGACACACATGGCCGTGAGTAGTGCCGCACGCACCAAGTGGGTAAAGGCAGACACCTGGGCACAGGAATTGGAGCGGCGGAGGAGTCTGGCCACATCAGACGACACCATTCGGGGAATGCTGTTCAACGGGACGCTGGAGGTCCTGCAGTCGATGGGCGCCGAGTCGTTGGTGAAGCGCTGCATCGAGGAGAGTGGGGAGACGCGCTTCCTGGACTTTTTCAGCTACCCCGTCCAGAAGCACTGTCAGATGGTGTCCACGGCGTTGCCCCTTCTGGTGGAACGGTATGGGGACGCCGAGCAGGCGCTGCGGCAACTGGGGCGATTGGCGGCCAGTCGCTTTCTTCGGGTGGGGGCGGGAAGGGTGATGCTGTCGCTGTCGCCGCGCACCCCCAGGCAGCTGCTGTACGCGCTGCCCATGGCGTACCGCATGGCGGTGAGCTTCGGCGAGTACGAGATACGGTGGACGGGGCCAACGAGCGGCCGTCTCACCTTGAAGCGCGACTTCATGCCCCACCCCTTCCATGAGGGGGTGGTGGAGACGTCGCTGACGTTGTGGGGCGCGCGTGAGGTGCAGGTGAGTGGGCGGCAGACGGGTGGGCTCGACAGCGAGTGCGATTTCTGCTGGCAGTGAGACAAGGGGAGCAGGGGAATGATCAACGCGGCGATCTCGTGGAGTGTGTCGCCCCGGGATGGCGGGCAGTTCTGGGGACAGCGCATGGCGCTGGCAACCTCGGAGGATATGGCTCGCGGGCTGTTCCTCCAGAGCGCGTTGAAGGCCGTGCGGGAGCTGGGGGACGAGGCGCTGGAGAAGCGCTGTATCTCCGCCTGTGGGCAGGCCCGCTTCTTTGACTTCTTCAACTACCCCATCCGGCAGCACCTCCAGATGCTGTCGGCCGCCATGCCCGCCTTGGCCGCGCGCCATGGGGACGTGGAGCAGGCCTTATGGTTGATGGGGCACTGCGTGGCCATGGACTTCCTGGAGTCCGAGGCCGGGAGGACCATGCAGGTGCTGGTGCGCGGTGAGGCGAAGCGGCTGGTGAACAACCTGCCGTCGACCTACCAGGTGTCGGTGAATGGGGTGCGCTCGGTGAAGTGGACGGGGCCGCAGTGCTGCCGCTTCTCCATGAAGCGCGACTTCCTGCCCGCTGCCTTCCACGAGGGCATGCTGGTGGCCATGCTCGAGCGCATGGACGCCAGCAAGGTGAAGGTAGTGGGCCGCCAGGTGGACGTGCTCGACAGCGAGTACGACATCTCCTGGCAGTAGGGGGCTGGAGCGACAGGTCGTCACTTCTCGTGCGGTAGGAATCCCGTTAGCCTCCTTCCCCGGAGCGATGGGACTTGGTGCCATCGACGAGGGGAACGCATGAGCACGGGTGCGGAGTCAGGCCCTCTGCCACCGGATGTCTGGGCGCTGGACCTGGCGCGGCGCTTGGAGCTGGCGACGCCTGAGGACTCCGTGCGAGGCATGTTCCTGCGAGGCATGTTGGAGTCTGTCCGGGAGCTCGGGGACGAGGCGCTGGTGCGGCGCTGCCTTGAGGCCTGTGGCCACGAGAACTTCGTGGACTTCTTCAGCTACCCCACTGCGTTGGAGCTGCGGATCATCTCTGTTGCCATGGAGCCGCTGGCGGCGCGGTACGGGAGCTTCGAAGAGGGGTTGCGGATGCTGGGCCGGCATGCCGTGAACGTCTTCCTGAGCTCCCATGCGGGCCGGATGTTGCTGATGGTGGCCGGAGGCAGTCCCAAGCTGCTGGTGACCAGTGTGCCCACCTGCTACCGGTTCGGGGCGAGCTACGGCGAGCACCACTTGCAGTGGCTGGGGCAGACGCGCTGTCTCTGGAGCATGAAGCGGGAGTTCAAGCCCTACCCCTACCAGGAGGGCGTGTTCATGGCGTTTCTCGAGAAGACGAGCGCCCGAAACGTGCGCGTGGTCGGACGCAAGACGGGCGACCTGGATAGCGAGCTCGACATCTCCTGGGAGTAAGCCGTGGGGCGTCGGGCGGCCTAAACTTCGCCTCGTGGACCCTTCTTCTCTGGAGTACATCCGCCGCAAGGTGGAGGCCGGTGAACCCCTGAGCGACGTGGAGCTGGACGTGCTCCGCTCCGCGGCACGGGACACGCCCGGGCCCACGCTGAGGCTCGCTGTGGCGCACGCGCTGGTGAACGCGGGTGCGGAGCGCGAAGCCCTGCGCCTCTTGGAGTCACTGCGGCGCGACTTTCCAAAGGATGTGCAGGTGCGGTTGGGGCTGGCGCGGGCGCTGCTCGGGCTGGAGCGTTCGGGTGACGCGGAGGCTGTGCTGCGCGAGGCGCTCGTCCTCAATCCGGGAGACCCAGAGGCCCTCAAGGTGCTTGCCGTGCTTGCCCTGCGGCGGGGCGAGCACGGCCGGGCACAGGCGTACGTGGAGGAGGTCCTGGAGGGCGATCCTCTCGACGGGGATGCTCGGTTGCTCCAGGCGGAGCTGGAAGCTGCGGACGTGCCGCCCGCACCAGTGCCCCGGCTTCAGGCGCTGCGCTCGGAGTTCACCGCCGCGCTGCTGGCCGCGCTGCACCGGGCCCGGGTGGCGTGCCGACGGCAGGGGAAGGATCTGCTGGTGAGGCTGGCCTCGGGAGAAGTGGGCCGCGTGGACGTGGCCTCGCTTTACGCCGCCTACCACGACGGCACGCAGGACCTGTCCACGTATGTGGAGGGATTGGTGGCACGGCTCCAGGGCCTGTCCGGACTCTCTGGGGAGGCGCACTCCCTGGAGACGAGGGTGCGTCCGGTGCTGCGGCCCGCTGGCTTCGCGGCGCAGGCCGCAGGGGCGCTCCACCGAGAGGGGCCCGCGGGGCTCGAGGTCTTCTACGTCCTGGAGGACGCGGAGTTCGTGCACTACTTGCCCGAGGCGTCGCTCGGACCCGCCGGGCTCACGAAGGAGGGGGTGGACGCGAGGGCCTGGCGCAACCTGGAGGCGGACCCCGCGCCGGTGAGGCCCGTGGTGCTGGACGAGGGGCAGGTGGTGCTCGCGGAGTCCTTCAGTGGCCTGTGGGCGGTGGCCGGGGGCGATGGGTACGACGCGGCCCGGCTCCTCACGGCGGAGCAGCGGCGGCGGCTCGTGCTGCACGCGGGCGAGGTTCCCTTGCGCATCCACCTGGGCCGCCGGGAGTTCGCGCTGGTGTGCCGTGAGTCGGACGCATCCGCGTGTGAGTCACTGTCCCGGTTGGGCAGTGCCCCGGACGGCATCGCCGGCCTCTTCCGCCTCGCGGACGGCGGGCTCGAGCGCGCCTGAGCTACCCCGCGGTGGCCACGGGCGGCAGCACGTCCACCACGTTCACCTCGCGGAAACCCAGCGAGAGGAACAGCACGCGCAGCGTGTTCTCCGCCGAGCGCCGGGCCCGCTCCTTCAAGCGGGCATCGCCCTTCACCTCGCGCTCGAAGGCCTCGCGGGCCTTTTCCAAGAGGAGCGTCGTCTGGGCGCTGTCCAGGTTGGAGCCGATGATCTCCGTCTCGCCCGGCTTGAGCTCCACCTTCACCTCCAGCGGCGGGAGGGCCACGTCCACACGCGTGCCCTGGACGCGCAGTGAGGAACCCTGGAGCCGGCTGAAGTCGTAACCGAGGTGCACGTCCGCGAAGACGATGGCGCGGCCGCGCGGCGTATGGATGGAGTAGGCCGCCCAGTTGATGACGTCCTTCCAGAGCGAGTTGGTGGCCTGGGGCTCCGGAGAGAACTCCACCTTCTTGTAGAGGGACACCTCGAGCGTCTCCAGGCGGGCCACCTCGTGGATGCGGGTGACGAGCGCTGGAGTGTCGGGCAGGGCAGAGGGCTTGGGACGGAGCCAGAGGAAGGCGCCCGCAGCCCCGACGGCCAGGGCAACAACGACGAGCAACACCCGCAGGAGGAGACGCAGCATGGGCCGCCATTCTAGCCGTTGTGGGGTAGGGTTCGCCGCGCCATGAGTCTGCTGTCCCTTCGAGATGAAGAAATCCAGTCACTCGGTGAGCAAGGGTGGTTCACCCGCGCGTCCTTCCTGGGGGAGGCGAATGCACGGGCCCTTCACGCGGAGGCGAAGGCGCGCGTCGAGGCGGGCCTGCTGCGCCCCGCGGGCATCCGCCGTGGCGCGGACCACTCACTGAACCGGGACATCCGCGGCGACTTCATCACCTGGGTGAAGCCCGAGGAGCAGGGCTCGGCGCTCAGCCGCCTGCGGGACGCCTATGCCGCGCTCGGTGAGACGCTGTCGACCGAGGCCTACCTGGGGCTCGGGCGCTTCGATCTGCAGCTCGCCTGGTACCCAGGCAGCGGGGAGCGGTACGCGCGCCACTTCGATGCCTTCCCCGGCCAGTCCAACCGGCGCGTCACCGCCATCTACTACCTCAATCCGGACTGGGTGCCCGCCCATGGCGGCCTGCTGCGCCTCTACCTGGAAGGAGGCACGGTGGACGTGGAGCCCACGCTCGACCGGCTCCTGGTGTTCCTCAGCGAGCGCATCGAGCACGAGGTGCTGCCTGCTCACGGCCCCCGGCTCGCACTCACCGCCTGGTTCTACGGTCGGAACGCGGGCTGAGCCAGCAGCACCACCGAGTAGCCCACCGCGACCTTCGTCCCCACGTTCTCATACGAGTGTTTCTGGTCCCCCCGGAACACCACCACATCTCCTGTCTCCAGGACGAAGCGCTCGCCGCTGGCCACCAACGCCATTCTCCCCGCCTCGCACACCAGGTACTCGCGCGTGCCCGGCGTATGCGGCACGCCCGTCAGCCGGGCTCCTGGCGGGAGCTCCATCCGATCGAACTCCATCCCCGGGAGCGGGTCCGGCAACAGCTTGCGCACGAAGCCCGGTCCCCGCGTCCGTACGACCAGGCTCTCTCTTGGATAGTGCTGGGCATTGGCCCGTGGCCTCGCCACCAACTCCTCCAACGACACCTGCAGCGCCGACGCCACCCGGTGCAGCACGCCCAGCGTTGGGTTGCTCGCTCCCGACTCCAGGTTCGCCCACGTTGCTCGAGGCACTCCTGCCAGCTTGGCGAGTTGTGCCTGGGTCGCTCCTCGAGCCTCACGCAGCGCTTTGATGTTGCGCGCCAGCCAGCCGGCCAGCTCCTCGTCGCTCATGAGATGGCATTCTGCCAATGCATTGGCACCGAGGCCAACGAATGAGCGTTCCGGGAGTACTCCTGATGCAAGGAGGAAACACCATGAACCTCGAAGGAAAGGCAGTGCTGATCACGGGAGCGAGCCGGGGACTCGGTGAGGCGTTGATGGAAGCCTTTGCCAGGAAGGGGGCGCGAGTGGTGGGCGTCTCTCGGAACGCGGAGGAGATGGAGGCCGTGGCCTCCCGGCTGCGGACTTGGGGCTATGAAGCCCATGCGCTCGTCGCGGACGTGGGCGACAAGCAGTCCATCCATCCCTTGGTGGGGGCCGCGGCGGCCCTGGTGGGCCCCATCGACGTCCTCGTCCACAACGCGAGCACGCTGGGCCCCACGCCGCTGCCGCTGTTGCTGGACACCGCCTGTGAGGACCTCGGGCACGTGTTGGAGGTGAACCTCGTGGGACCCTTCCGCCTCACGAAGGCCATTGCTGGCTCCATGGTGCTGCGCGGTGGGGGCCTGGTGGTGCACATCACCTCGGATGCCGCCGTTGCCGCCTATGCGCGCTGGGGCGCCTATGGCGTGTCCAAGGCTGCCTTGGAGCACCTCGGCCGCATCTGGGCCGCCGAGCTGGAGGGCACAGGCGTCCGCTTCCTCAACGTAGACCCCGGCGAGATGGACACCCGCATGCACCGCGATGCCATTCCCGAGGCCGACCCCGCGAGCCTCGCGCGTCCGAGGGACGTGGCTGCGCGCATCCTCACCCTCGTCGAGTCCGCCCAGGCCCACCCGTCTGGCTCCCGCCTGGAGGCCGCTCGTGTGGAGCTGGTGCATCCGGAGGCCGCATGAACGCCGCCCGTTGGCCTCGGGAGCATCCGGACTCCGGACGCCTGCTCCATGTGGCGCCCCGCTCGGGGCGTCTCGACGATGTCTGCATGACCGACCTGCCTCGGCTGCTACGTTCGGGCGACCTGCTCGTCCTCAATGACGCCGCGACACTCCCCGCGGCTCTGCAGGGTCGCACGGAGGCGGGCGCCCCCATCGAGTTGCGGCTCGTGTCCCGCGAGGAAGAGGGCACCTGGACCGCCGTCCTCTTCGGCGCGGGGGACTGGCGCACCCGCACCGAGGAGCGGCCACCGCCTCCCACCGTCTCCCCGGGCGAGCGGCTCATCCTGGGCGAACTGGGCGCGCGCGTGGTGGCCGTGCTCCCTCCCTCTCCTCGGCTCCTGCGCGTGGCGTTCGAGGCCCAGGGCGCCGCGCTGTGGGCCGCGCTCTACCGCGCCGGCCGGCCCGTGCAGTACGCCCACGTGGAGCGCCCGCTCGCGCTCTGGCACATCCAGACGGCCTATGCCTCACGCCCCTGGGCGGTGGAGGCCCCCTCGGCGGGATTGCCTCTCACCTGGGCCCTGCTGCTGGAGCTGAAGCGCCGGGGTGTGGGGTTGGCCTCGCTCACGCACGCGGCCGGGCTGTCCTCCACCGGAGAGGTCGCGTTGGATGCCGCACTCCCTCGCCCCGAGCGCTTCGACGTGCCCGCTTCCACCGTAGAGGCCATCCACGCCACGAAGGCCTCGGGTGGACGCGTGGTGGCGGTGGGCACCACCGTGGTGCGAGCGCTGGAGGGGCGTGCGGCGCAGGCGGGAGGCCGGCTGGAGCCCGGAGAGGGCGTGACAGACCTGCTCCTCGGCCCGGGCTTCATCCCGCGCGTGGTGGACGGGCTGCTCTCTGGGATGCACGAGCCCGGCACCAGCCACTTCACCCTGCTCCACGCCTTCGCGCCGCCGGAGCTGCTACGCGCCGCCAGCGTGCTCGCGGAGTCTCGGGGCTACTTGGGGCACGAGTTCGGTGACTCGTGCCTCATCCTGGAGCCATGAGTGGGGGAGGCTCACGTCAGCATCGCTGGCTCGAGCTCCACCTTCATCCAGCCTGGCTTGCGCGCATCGAAGGCACGGTAGGCTTCGAGCGCGCTCGTCAGCGGCTGCACGTGAGAGAGGAGCTCCGTCGGCTCCACCGCGCCCGTGCGCACCAGCTCCAGCAGGTGGGGGATGTACTTGCGGTGATTGCAGTTGCCCATGTTCAGCGTCAGGTTCTTGTTCATCGCCTGGCCAATGGGGAACGTGCGCATCTGCTGCGGGTACACGCCGATGATGGCCAGTGTGCCGGCCTTGGCCATCGCGTCCACCGCCCACGTCACGGCCTGGGCCGGCGCATCACCCGGCACCCAGTTGTCTCCATGCGGGTTGGTGTGCGGCGCCACTTCCTTCTGCTCGCGCTTGAACTCGGCCTTCTCCTTGCGCGCTGTCTTCGCCGCGGGCCCGTGGTGCGCGTGCATCGAGTCCACGCCCACCGCGTCAATGGCCCGGTCCACGCCGATGCCACCCGTCAGTCGGAGGATGGCTTCCACCGGATCCTCCTCGTCGAAGTTGATGATCTCCGCGCCCTGCGCCCGCGCCGCTTCCAACCGGTCCAGGTGGCAGTCGATGGCGAAGATGCGCCCTGCGTCCATCAGCTTGGCGCTCAAGATGGCGAACTGGCCCACCGGCCCGCAGCCGAACACCGCCACCGTGTCACCCGGGCTGATCTCCGCGATGTCTGCCCCGTAGTAGCCCGTGGGGAAGATGTCCGACAGCAGGATGGCCTCCTCATCCGTCACCTCGTCCGGAATCTTCACCAACCCCACGTGGGCGAAGGGAATTCGCGCCTTCTCCGCCTGCAGCCCATGGAAGGGCCCGCTCATCTCCGGTCCGCCGAAGAACGCCGTCCCCGCGCGCTTGCCATTCGGGTTGGCCACGTCGCATTGCGCGTAGTAACCCGAGCGGCAGTACGAGCACGTGCCGCAGGCAATGGTGGACGGAATCACCACGCGGTCTCCCACGCGCAGGTTGCGCACGTCCTTGCCCAGCGACTCCACCACGCCCACGCCCTCGTGCCCGAGGATGGTGCCCGGCCTCATCCCCGGAAAGGTGCCGCGCACGAAGTGCAGATCCGTGCCGCAGATGGCGCTCGCCGTCAGCTTGACGATGGCATCCGTGTCCTGCTGGATGACGGGCTCCGGTACGTCCTCGAGCCGGATGTCCCCAATCCCATGAAAGACGACCGCCTTCATTGCCGCTCCTTCCCCCGTGGGGCACCAGGCGCCGGGCGCACTGGTGTCGCAATCTCCCCGCTAGGGGTGGGCATGCGCTCCGTCCGGTGCCAGACGCGAGCGCTTCCCTTCCGGGAGGGCAGGCGGCGGGGCTAGCGGCCGACGTGCAGGGTGAGCCGCTTGTTGAAGACGCGGCGGAAGAGAGCCGTCTCGCGCTCCACCGTCCACAGCTCCAGGTCCACCGGCTGGCGCGCCTTGAAGTGCAGAGACACCGCGTCGCGGCCGTTGACGGCCCGCAGCTCCTTCACCGGCTGGTGGTGGCTGCTATCCAGCGCGTTCGCCACCCGCAGCAACGTGGCCAGCTTGCGCACCAGGCGGGCCTCGGCGGCGCTCAGCCCCTGCATCCCCGAGTGGTTCAGCTCCGGCGGGCTGCGTTGGTGGTAGCGCGCCACCCGCGCCACCAGCTCGCGCTCACGGTCCGTCAGGCCGGGGATGTCGCCGTTGTGGATGAGGTAGTACGTGTGCTTGTGGTGGCGCTCGTAGCTGACGGCGTTGCCCACGTCGTGCAGCAGCGCGGCGACCTCCAGGTACGGCCGGCACGAGAGCGGCAGGTTGTGCAGCGAGGCCAGCTCGTCGAAGAGGGTGAGGGCCAGCGCCGCCACCTGTCGCGCGT
This sequence comes from Archangium minus, assembly GCF_044360475.1. Classification (NCBI taxonomy): domain Bacteria; kingdom Pseudomonadati; phylum Myxococcota; class Myxococcia; order Myxococcales; family Archangiaceae; genus Archangium; species Archangium minus. The sequence continues at coordinate 10,937,541 of NZ_CP043494.1, read as the reverse complement.
GCTTCTCCTCGAAGAAGAGGCGTCGCCCCATGGACACCGCCGCATCCGCCAGCGAGTGGTCCTCGCGCGTCGTGTCTTGCCGGTACAGCAGGTCCACCAGCAGCCCGTCGCGCAGGCCTCGGTTGACGCCGGTGACGCTCTCCACGCCCAGGTGTTTGGCCACCCGCTCGAGGATGGTGGCGCCCGCCACGATGATGTCCGCGCGCCGCGGATCGAAGCGCTTGCGCCGCCGCTCGGGTGTCATCTCCGCCAGCGTCTCCACCGTCTGGGTGAGCTGGCGCATCGACGCGTGTCCGGTGCCCTCGCTGGCCGCGAAGCCCACCACCGCGTTGATGGTGCCGGAGGAGCCCAGCGCCACCCGGGGCAGGTTGGGCAGCCGCTCGGGGATGGCCTTGCGCATCTGCTCTTCCACATAGCTGCGCATCAGCCGCAACTGCTTGGGCGTCACCTTCCCGGCGGCATCGAACATCTCCGTGAGCCGCACCGAGCCCAGCGGCAGGCTCCACAGCTCATCCGGCCGCTCCCCCGTGGCGAGCGCCACCTCGGTAGAGCCCCCGCCGATGTCCACCAGCAGCGAGCGCGTGTGCGCCGGCTTGCGGTGCAGCACCCCCAGGCAGATGAGGCGCGCCTCCTCCTTGCCGCTCACCACCTCCAGGTTCAGCCCCGCCTCATCTCGCACCCGCCGGACGATCTCCTCACGGTTCCTCGCGTCCCGCATCGCGCTGGTAGCCACCGCTCGCACCCGGGCCTTGTGCCGCCGGCACAGCGCCGCGTAGCGCCGCAGCGTGGACAGGAGCCGATCCGCCGTCTCCTTGGGCATCTCCCCGCTGGCGAAGACGCCCTCGCCCGGGCGGATGGGATCCCTCTCCTGGTGGAGCGTCTCCAGCGAGCCCTCGGCGTCGGGCCGGGCCAGCTCCAGACGCACTGCGTTGGTGCCCACGTCAATGGCGGCGAGCACGGGCTGTAGGGTCGATGTGGGCATGGTCTCTAAGATGTCCGGAATGGTTGCTGCTCGAAGGAGTGGGTCACAGGGCGGGGGTGGTCAATCTCTATTAGAGTTTCGTGACAGCTCCGTGACGTGACGTGGAAGTGCACCTGCAAGAGTCTCCGCCCGTGGAATTCAATGATCCGCAGCTCTTCATCAACCGAGAGCAGTCGTGGCTCGCCTTCAATGAGCGCGTCCTCGATGACGCCCGCGACCGTGAGCTCCCTCTCTACGAGCGTTTGAAGTTCTTCGCCATCGCCTCCTCCAACCTGGATGAGTTCTTCATGGTCCGCGTGGCGGGCCTGAAGCAGCAGCTGGCCAGTGGAGTGGCCGAGACAGCGGCGGACGGCATGCTACCCGCCGAGCAGCTGAGTGCCATCAGCGAGCGCGTCCACAAGCTGGTGGATGCGGCCTCGCTCCTCTGGGTCGAGGAGCTCCATCCCAGGCTGACGGCCGCGGGCATCTCCATCCTCACCCGCGACAAATTGACGGCCGAGCAGAAGGCGGCCGCGCGGACCTACTTCACCACCTCCGTCTTCCTGGCCCTCACCCCGCTCGCGGTGGACCCGGGGCACCCCTTCCCGCACCTGCGCAACAAGTCCCTCAACGTGGCGGTGTTGCTGCGGCGCGAGGGTCCCAAGCGTCGGCGCAACGTGCGCGGCACCTCGCTGGCCGTGGTGCAGGTGCCCAGCGTGCTCCGCCGCCTGGTGCCAGTACCCACCGACAAGGGCTCCGCGTTCCTGCTGCTGGGCGAGCTCATCGCCCTGTGCGCGGGCGACCTCTTCCCCGGCTACGTGGTGGAGCATGCCGCCGCCTTCCGCGTGACGCGCAACTGGGACATCAACGTGGATGAGGAGGAGAGCGAGGACCTGCTCTCGACCATCCAGGAGGAGCTGCGTCGGCGGGACCGGGGCGCGGCGGTGCGCCTGGAGCTGGACGCCGTGGCCAGCCCTCAAATCGAGTCCCTGCTCACCGCGGCCTTGAAGCTGGGACCCATGGACGTGTACCGGCAGCAGGCCCCGTTGCAGCCCTCGGACCTGATGACCCTCACGGAGCTGGACCTGCGGCCGGAGCTGCGCGTGGAGCCCTTCGTGCCCACCGTGCCCGCGGTGCTGCGCGACACCGAGTCCCTCCTGAGCGTCGTCGCCGAGCGCGACATCCTCCTGCACCACCCCTACGAGTCCTTTGACCCAGTGGTGCGCTTCCTGGAGGAGGCCGCTGAGGATCCGAACGTCCTGGCCATCAAGCAGACGCTGTACCGCACCAGCGGTGACAGCCCCATCGCTCGGGCCCTGTCGCGCGCGGTGGAGAATGGCAAGCAGGTGGCGGTGCTCGTGGAGATCAAGGCCCGCCTGGATGAGGCCAACAACATCGCCTGGGCGCGGAAGATGGAGGAGAGCGGGGTGCACGTTGTCTACGGCCTCATCGGCCTGAAGACACACTCGAAGGTGGCGCTGGTGGTGCGCCGCGAGGGCAATGGCATCCGCCGCTTCGTGCACCTGGGCACGGGGAACTACAACCCCAACACCGCGCGCCATTACACGGACCTGTCCCTCTTCACCTCGCGCACGGAGATCGCCGACGACGTCAGTGCCCTCTTCAACATGCTCACCGGCTACGCGGTGGCCCCACAGTGGAAGCGGCTGGCCGTGGCGCCCATGGGGCTGCAGGAGAAGGTGCTCTCGCTCATCCAGCGCGAGGCGGAGAAGGCCCGGCGCGGCGAGCCCGCGCGCATCGTGGCGAAGATGAACTCACTGGTGGACTCCACCGTCATCCGTGCCCTGTACGCGGCGAGCCAGGCGGGCGTGGAGATTGATCTGCTGGTGCGAGGCATCTGCTGCCTGCGGCCGGGTGTGCCGGGGGTGAGCGAGCGCATCCGCGTGACGAGCGTGGTGGACCGCTTCCTGGAGCACAGCCGGGTATTTGCCTTCGGGGCTGGCAACTCCCCGGAGGTGTGGATGAGCAGCGCGGACTGGATGCCGCGCAACTTCCTGCGCCGCATCGAGGTCATGTTCCCCGTGGAAGACCCGGCCATCCGCCAGCGGTTGCTGGACGAGGTGCTGGGCGTGGCGCTGAAGGACAACGTGAAGGCGCGGCGGCTGCAGGTGGACGGCACCTATGTCCCGGTGGGCAAGGATGGGACGCAGGTGCGCAGCCAGACGGTGCTGATGGAGCTGGCCCGGCGCAACAACCAACAGGACCCCAAGCCGCTCGAGGCCCTGCGCCACGCGACGGCCCCCGAGCGGCGTGATGAGCCGCTCGTGCGTCCGGCGCCGCAGACCGCCAATTAAGCGGGCCCCTATGGGAACACGGGCCCTTTTTCTCATCCGGAGCGATGAGGCATTGGTGTCCGGGTTACCCATGGCGTATGTCATGGCCGATGGAACTTTTCCAGGCGGGCGCCTACTGGGGATGTCGCGACGAGTCCGCCGAGGCGTGCGCCCGGCGGGCGGAGGTCCTGTTCGGGCAGCTGGGCCGATGCGACCCGGCCTATGCCCAGTGGTACGAGTACGTGTACTCGCGCAAGCACGCGCTCCGGCTTCCGTTCAAGCCCACCGCCGAGACGTTCCTGGGCTTCTTCGACAGGAAGAAGTACCGGCTCGGCAAGGACGGGTTCATCTTCGAGGCCTGGACGGGGCAGGAGCAGCGGGGACGCGGCGGCATGCTGAGCTTCACCTGTGGCTCCGGTCTGCCCTTCTACGCCAACGGGTGTCTTCTCCACCTGCCCCGTGAGCAGCCGGCCGCCGGCCGCGTGCTCACCGTCCCCGTGCTGACGGAGGTGGTGCGCGCCCTGGTGCTGGCGTGGGACCCGGACGGCTGCGCGGTGATTTCGGAGGAAGACCGGGACTCGAAGAAGGCCCTGGAGGCATCGGCCCCGTGCATGGGGTGGCTCATGTACTTCTCGCACCAGCGAGGACGCGTGCCACCCCTGCCCAGGCCCGTGCGCGTCGAGCCGATGGAGAACAGGGGCACGCTCGTCATCCTGACTCCGGAACGCTTCTCCGTGGAGAACCGGGCCCATGTGGACCTGGCCGAGCGCGTCCGCGTGCGGCTCGCGGCGGCGGGCCTGCTGCCGCCGCCGCAAGGTTGAACCCGGCCCTGTTCAGTTCGCCTGGCAGCCGCTCGGGTCGATGACGCGATCCTGGGTGAACACCTCGAACGTGAGCTCCACTCCTTGGATGGACTGTCCAATCCCTGGCGTGGTCGCGGTGCCGTAGACGTTGTCCGGGATGATCAGGAACCAGTCGCCCACCAGGCTTCGTTTGTAGAGCAGGATGTTACTGGGGTCATGGCCCGGCCCGGCGATGCTGCACGCCCTCGTGGGCACCTTGGACTGGAAGCCGGTGCTGCAGCTCGGGTCCGAGAAGTCACACGTGGGGGTTGGCGAGATGCAGGGGAGGATGTTCTCGAAGTGAAGCGGATTCTTGACGGGTTCTCCTGGGGCGTTTGGATTTTCCGGATCTCTTATTTCGTAGCGCTCGATGTCCAGCAGTTCGAAGTCCGCGACCCAGTTTCCGCCCTCGGAGCAGGCATCATGGCCCACGGTGAATGCGTCGAGGGGGGTCCGTGCGATGTAGACCAACCCGTTGGGCGGTGTGGTCGGGCCTACCAGGTTGACGTGCACATTGTTGATGCGATGGTTGCGCAATATTCCCAGAAGGGGATCGTTGCGTACATCCATGTGGTCCAACTTGAAGCGGTAGACGTGCACCGTCGGCTCGTTGCCCCCAATGGGGAACCCCATGGCCTTGAGTTGCGCGATGTCGTCAGCGGCAGCGGGTACGAAGGGGTTGCCAACCACGCGGCGGTAGTAGGGCCGTACCGTGCCTGACCCTCGTGGAATGGCTCTGTCCAGCGCCGAGACCCGGTCAAATAGCTCCTCGTAATTCACCAGGGTGAAATTGTTGGGTTGGCGGAGCTCGGGCGGTAGCCCGGAGCCGCCGGTCGTTGGACTGAAGGGGAGGAACTCGTACTCCGCCTGTCTCACGAGCTTCCAATAGCGCCTCGCCAGGTTGTCCACTCGAGTGGTGGCGGACGTAAAGGCCTGCCGCGAGAACTGGATGCGGTCGAGCATGCTCAGTTGTTTATTGGCGATGGCATCCCTTGCTCGCCGGGCCATCTCGTTCGCGGCCATGGACCGGACGCGCATGGCTCGGGTCTCGAGCTTCGCTGTTTCATAGTCCAGCTTCGCCTTCTCATATTCGGCCACCAGATCCAGGTACTCGAGCGTCAACCGCTGCTGGGTCTCCTGTGCGAGCAGGCGCCGGACATCTTCCGCCACGGCGCTGCGCGGTACGACGAGCGGAGTCGTTCCCGGGGAGGTATTGCGCCCGTGCGAGATAAGGTCCCAGGCACGCTGGCCCTGATCCGACAAGGCCTTCTTGACCGGCGCGCTCGAGATGGCGGCTTGGGCCGACCCCGTCACCATGTCCCAGAAATCGTCCTTCGTCTCCTGAGGCGTCGGCGGGTTTTCTCCGGCAGGAGTCTCGGGAGGCTCCGTGACGGTTTTGCCTTCCTCCTTCTGAAACAACCCCTTCAGGTCCCTGCCGATGACGTTGACCACCCTGCCACCGAGCTCGCTCAGGAACTGACCGGCGAAGGACTTGGCCACACCCAGACCCAATCCAATGATGAACTCACCCAGGTTCGGTGGATCCTCCTTGGGCTGGGTGAGCACCAGATCTTCCTTGATCGCATTGATGGCCTGCTGGCGGAGCTCAAGTGCCTCCTTCTTGGCATCCATGACCAACTTGGCGGAATCCTCCTTCCCCTTCGCCACCCTCACGTCGGTCCCGCGGCTCTCCGACTCTTTTAGGAGTTCCTTGGAGTGGAGCTCGAGATCCTCCATCAAATCGATGGAGTTGGAGAGCACCAGGTAGCGAGTCAGCGCATCGGCCATCACATTGTACTCATCCTTGAATTGCTGGTGCAGGTCGCTGTAGTTCTCGTTGGTATTGATTTTTGCTTCACGCGGCTGGCCCCAGAAGTCCAGGCCCGCCCGCAGGTAGGAGAGTCGCGTCTGGACCAGTCCCAGGGTGGGGCAGAGGTTCAGGGTGAGAGGATCCAGTCCGGCGAGAGGATCCGGTTCGGGCTGATCAGGAAGCGGCTCGCAATTGATGTCATTGCGCACCACCACGCTCTGCAGCCGCATGAGGGTGTGCAGGTAATGGAAGTGTGCGAGTTGCTGCTGTCCTTCCTTGAAGTGGTGGTTGGCGGCGGAGAGGTCCGTGATCCATTGGTTGGGAGAGAGCAGCGAGCGCAACGTGTCCGTCTGACGACGCTCGATCCATCGGACGTTGATATCCCCGGCGGTGCCCTGTTGCCCCGATACTCCGTCTTTGGACAGGTGGCCAGCGGAACAGGAGACGAAGACCTTGCTGTTCATGCAGGCCGGGTCGCTCGTGGGGGGACACTTGGGCACATAGTCCGCGTACGAATAGCTCTTCCCCTTGAACCCGTATACGCCGGCCACGCCGGGCTTGCTGGTCGCGGAAATCGCGGCGGCGGGATTCACCCCATTCCATACCGGAGGCAGCGTCGTCAGCTGCTCGTGCGGGGTCTGGCTCCGACCCTCACAGACGAATTCACCAAAGAAGGGGTTGTGGAGGCAGGTCTCCTCATTGCAATCCCTCACGCCGTTGCCATTGTTATCGATGCCGTCCGTGCACTCGGCCAGGGTGTTCTCGAAGTCGCCGCACACCGAGGACGCGAGCTGGTTGTTTCTGCACTGGTAGTCCCTGCAGTCGACGAAGCCGTCGCTGTCGTTGTCCAGCCGGTCGGAGCAGGTCGCGACCGTGCTTTCCTTCAGGAATGGATAGTAATCCTGCGCGCAGATCTTGACGTAGGGGTTCCTGGAGCAGTCGTAGTCTTTGCAGTCGGCGAACCCGTCACGGTCGTTGTCAATGCCGTCGGTGCAGGCTTCTAGCGAGTTCTCGGTGGTACATACCTTGATGGTCGAGTTGTTGCGGCACTCGTAATCCGCGCAATCCACCTTGCCGTCGAGGTCGTCGTCGAGGCCATTGCTGCAGGCCGCGGTGCTGGCCTCCTCCACGCCGCTGGTCCGGACGTAGAGCGCGTTGCTCGAGCCACCGCAGATGGAGAGTGCCTTGCACTGGTCGTCGTTGCAGTCCGCGGCGGAGTTGCGGTCGTTATCCAGGTCATCCTTGCAGGATTCGGGGTTTCCCTCGCCCTTGCAGAAGCCGTGGGAGCGGCAGTTGAAGTCGGCGCAGTCCTTGTAGCCGTCACCATCGTTGTCCACATCGTCGGTGCAAGCCTCGACCGAGAACTCCCGGAACTGAGGCGTGGAGGTCACCTTGTGGGCGCAGACCGAGACGTAGGGATTGGCCGCGCAGTTGGGGTCCTCACAGTCGACCTTGCCGTCCACGTCGTTGTCGATTCCGTCACGGCACTGGGCATTATCGGCCTCGGTGAGGACGTCGCAGATGGCGATGGAGGGATTGTTCGCGCAGAGCGGGTTGGCGCAACCGAGGGCAGGATTGCTGAAGCACTGCCACTCGGTGATGGGCGTGGTGGAGACCGGTGCACGAGAGGGTCCGCTGCCGATGAGCGTGGTGTAGCGCACGAGAACGTCACCCGCGTGGCCGCCGTTGCCACCATCACCACCGTCCTGGGAGTCTGTAAAGATTTCGCCCGTACATGTGGCCTTCGCCGCGGGCTCGTAGGTGATAAGGACGTTGGGCGTTGCGGGATTGGCATCGACATCTCTGCCTTTCGCTCCATCCTCTCCCGGGGCGCCGTCGGTCAGGGCCCGCAGCTTGTCGAGCACGTTGGCGAAGACGATGACGGAACCGCCGTTTTCTCCATGGCGACCGCTCCTCGCCTTGGTGTCCACAGGGGACTCCGGCCGCTCCCGGTAGAAGGTCGCTTGTGTATCGATCTTGTGGCCGTTGCTCTTGAAGGACTCCGAGACAATGAACAGCGAGCGTCCCTGGGTGGTCACGTCACCCGCGAGCTCGACGTTCCACCCCAGGAGCAGGACCACGTCCACCGGCTGCTCCGTCAAGGGAGCGCCCAGGGAGTCCGTTTCGTAGAGGGGGTCGCATTGGAAGTTCGCAGAAGATGCACACTCCGCCGCGGCATTCAGCGAGGTATGCGTGATGACGGGATTCTGCTGCGCGAACACGCCGTCCGCCTGGGGCAACAGGACCTGATTGCCCGACAGGAAGATGGGGTACTCCCGCGAGTTGGCCTCCAGGTAGCGCACCACCGGATCATGCAGCTCCGTCTTCTTGTGGGCCTTCTCCAGCGCGGCGATGACCTCCGGGTGCTTCGAACCGACCCGGGCCTTGAGCTCGCTCAACCGCATCATGGCGGCCTTGGGGCTCGGTGGGAGGCCCGTGGTCTCGTTGTAGCTCCAGGGCGGAAGGATGGTGCTGTTGATCCGCGCCGACTTCGTGATGAAGGGCCCTGTCGGTTGCTCCACCTCCGCGGGCCCCAACGCAGGTTGACAGCCGTAGAGCCCCAGGAGCAGCAGGGCGGCTGCCTTCTTGAATCGCATATGGATTGTCTCCCCTGTAACAAAGGCGGGGAGGTACATGTCAGGCGAGGCGTGATGAAGGCGTGACGGCTACCGGAACCTATCGGCACCCACCCTCTCGTCGAGGGCTCCGTTTCTCAAACTTGGAAAAAACGGCTTGCTCTCTCGGGCGCGAAAAGCGCCGGTACGCCTCTACTCTCCAATCAAACGAGAAAACCATCTGCCACTGTCTATGGCATCAAGAAAAGCGGTTTTTCAGTACTAAACCAGTTGGTGACTGTCTGGATGTGACGTTAGACTTGGAGTGCAGTTGAAATGACATCCAGTAGCAGAACTCGAGTCAAAGACCCCCCCATGAACTCCACGAAACCGACAACAACGTCCTCCGGTTCGTCTGGGCGCCCCTCCGCTTCGGCCCTGGCGACGGTGTTTGCCGCTGTCGTGTCGCTGACGGCTTGCGGCGGTAGCAGCGAAGGCGGAGGTACGGGTTCCTCCCCGTCCCCGGAAGGATCGCCCAACGCCCCCATCACCCCCACCCCGGTTGGAACCGGTGTGATGGCCGAGTACTCGCCGCTGTTCGCGGCCGATACCCCCATCACCGAGCAGCTCCAGTACACCGAGCCCGACGGCACGCTCGTCACCTTCATGGGTGCACGGCCCACCGAGCGCCATGCGCGTGAGCGTGGCGAGGCCTGGGACGCCCCCGACACGGGCCCGGGCCGGTACTTCACCTTCCCCACCTTCTACTTCCAGAACCGGACCTTCGGTCTGGAGATCCGCGACGAAGTGCCCGCCGGCCGCCAGCGCATCGAGGTGATCCTCCACGTCAACGACGGCACGTTCGACGGCACCACCTTCAGCCTGTTCCGCAACATCAACAACCCGAACGTGCGCGACTTTGGCTGGTCGCTGAACTACGGCTTCAACAATCCCAACGAGGGCAACAAGCCCATCTGCCACGCCGGCGAGCGCACGTGCAGGATGTCCTTCACGTCCAACTGGCGCACGTCTCCGCACAGCCCGTTGAAGATTGGCGACAAGATCGAGCTGGCCCCCGCGCCGCGCCTGCAGCGCCCGGCCATCGACGGCGGCGGTGAGCGCTACTACTCGTTTGAGCAGCTCTACGTGGTGGGCAAGGGGATGCGTCCCTGGTACGGCATTGTCCCCAACCTGGATTCCGAGCCGCTGCCGGATTCGACCCTGCTGGGCGGCCAGGCCAGCGTGTCTTACAACTACTCGGAAGAGCCGCACCGGGTGTTCCAGCAGATGGCCAATAACATTGGCATTGGCAACACCAAGCGCTTCGTGCAGGGGCGCCGCTTGTTCCACACCTCGTTCGCGGACGGCAAGCACTCCGAGCACCCGAACACCAACCCGGTGTTCACCGAGCACGTGGGGCAACTGGGCCCGCGCTACAACCAGGCGCGCTGCATCGAGTGCCACGCGGCCAACGGCCGCAGCCCGGTGCCGGCCCAGGGCGCGCGGCTCGACACCCTGTCGGTGCTCACCGGTGTCGCGGGCGGCAACGGCGCAGTGTTGCCCGACCCCACCTACGGCCTGAACGTGCAGCAGCGGGCCTCCTCCTCCACGGCCCCCGACTACTCGGTGAGCGTGGCGTCCTACGAGAAGACGGTGCGCACGCTGGCCGGTGGCGAGCAGGTGGAGCTGGTCAAGCCTGTCTATGCCTTCAAGGGGCCCGTGCCTTCGCTCTACTCCGTGCGCCAGGCCCCCCAGGTCATCGGCATGGGCCTGCTGGAGGCCGTGGCCGAGCCCACCATCCTGGCGCTGGCGGACCCCGAGGACAAAAACGGCGACGGCGTGCGCGGCGTGCCGCACTGGGTGAACGACCCCGAGACCGGCAAGGTGCACCTGGGCCGCTTCGGCTGGAAGGCCACCAAGGCGAGCCTGCGCCACCAGGTAGGCGATGCGCTCGTGAAGGACATGAGCGTCACCTCGCCCGTGTTCCCCTCGCGCAGCTGCCAGCAGGGCGCGCCTGACTGCCGCAATGGCGCTGGCGCCACGGCGGTGTCGGCCGAGGAGCTCCAGCGGATGTCGGACTACCTGGCGCTGATTGGTGTGCCGGCGCAGCGCAGCCTGCGCAGCGGTTACCCCGAAGGCATCCGCGTGTCTCCGGAGCACGATGTGAACCCGGAGTTGATCGCCCGCGGCAGTGTCCTCTTCGCCCAGGCCCAGTGCACCTCCTGCCACACCGCGCAGCTGACCACGGGCAACACCCACCCGTTCGCCGAGCTGCGCAACCAGACCATCCGCCCGTACACCGACATGTTGCTGCACGACATGGGTCCGGAGCTGGCGGACACGCTGACCGAGGGCCAGGCTGCTCCGAGCATGTGGCGCACGGCGCCGCTGTGGGGCTTGGGCTCGCTGAAGTATGTGCAGGGCGGCGTGCAGAACGTGCGTTACCTGCATGATGGTCGCGCCCGCACCCTGAACGAGGCCATCGGGTGGCACGGCGGCGAGGCGAGTGCCAGCCGCGCGCGCTACGAGGCGCTCTCGAAGGAAGACCGCACGGCGGTGATCGCCTTCCTCGAGTCGTTGTGAGCTGACTGAGGGGCCCGGCTCCACCGCCGGGCCCCTCTGGAGTGTGTCAGTCCCGCGTGCTACCTGCGCTGGATGACGAGTTCGATTTCCAACATTCCCCACTCATTGGCGCAGCTTGGACGGCTCGGTGCTCCGCTCTCGGAGGCACTGAGCCGCCTGCGTACGACGGGGCGGGTCGGGCTTCACGCAAGCGGGCTGATGTCCGCCTGGGCCAGCGCGCTGCCTCTCGATGAGGTGGACCTCTCCTTCTTCAAGAGCAGCTTCACGGGGGCGATGGAGCTGCACGCCCGCGTGCTGTCGGAGCCAGACAAGCGGGAGGCCCTGGCCCGGGCCGAGCGCGAGGATCTCTTCACGTTGCCGGTGTTCCTCGCTTCTAGCCTCTCGGACATCGGGCGTGTGCGGTACAAGCAGCGCAACGGGCTGCGGGGTCTGCCGGTGGAGCCGGGAGATGCGTTTCCCTATCCGGATTACTACCTCACCGACTTTCACAATCAGGCCAACGGCGGCCTGTCCTTGCGCGCGGCGCTGACGTACGAGTGGCAGATTCGCTTCCTCTTCATGGGGGCCAATCGGCTCATGCGCCAGGGGGTTATTGACCAGCTTCCCGAGGGGAACCACCTGGACATCCTCGATGTGGCGTGTGGCCCGGCGACGTGGATGGGCCAGGCGTGGCTGCAGAACCGGCGGCACCGCTACACGGGAATCGATCTCTCCCCGGCCTACCTGGAGGCGGCCCGGCTGTTGCGCCGCAAGGCCACGTTCCTTCAGATGAACGCCGAGCAGATGCTCCCGGAGTGGACGGGCCGGTTTGATCTGCTCACCTGCATCTGGTTGTTCCACGAGCTCCCGCTGCCGGTTATCGAGCGCGTCACCGCGGAGATGGCGCGGGTGCTCAAGCCGGGAGGGACGCTGCTCTTCATGGATGCCATTCAAGAGGGGGACGGCGCTGCCGGGGAGTCGATCTCCTTCGAGCGCTTCGAGGCGTATTTCAACGAGCCCTTCTTCCTGGACTACTCGCGGCTGGAGCTGCCAGCGCTCTTCGCGCGTCATGGGTTGCGGACGGTGAAGACAGAGCGCTGGTTCCTGTCGAAGCTCCTGGTGCTGCGGAAGGAGGCGCGCGGGAGCGTGTGAGGGCGGGTACCACCACAGGGGTGACCTGTCTCGGTATTCGGCGTCACATGCTAGTGTGCCCGCCGTCCGCTGAGAGGGGAGCACTTCCGAGCCATGGAGCGCAAATCCCGCAATGCGCTGCAGAGCACGAGCACCTGGGTTCGGGATGGTACGGCGGCGGAGCCCCTCCTTTCGGGTCCGGTCGCCGAGCCTTCCCCAGGACACGCGTTCGCCAAGGGAACGAAGGTCGCCGGGCGCTACCAGGTGGTGCGCTTCCTCTCCCGGGGAGGCATGGGGGAGGTGTACGCGGCGGAGGATCTCTCTCTGCACGAGCCCGTGGCGCTCAAGACGATCCGCCCGGAGCTGGCCGCCACGCCGGATGCGCTCTTGCGCTTCAAGCGCGAGCTGCGGCTGGCGCGCCGGGTAACGCATGCCAATGTCTGCCGTGTCTTCGACATCGGCGAGCACGAGGTCGTCCCGGTGGAGGGGGGCGCATCGTATCGGATCGTCTTCCTCACCATGGAACTGCTCGCGGGACGAACACTCCATGAGCAGCTCTTCCGACAAGGGAGGATGCCGCCGGAGCAGGTGTTGCGGTTGGCCGAGCAGATGGCGGGCGCGCTCGATGCGGCGCATGCCGCGCAGATCATCCACCGCGACTTCAAACCCGGCAATGTGATGCTGGTGCCCGCGCCGCCGGCGGCGGGGGGCCTGCGGGCGGTGGTGACCGACTTCGGCCTGGCCCGGGGTGAGCTGCTGGAGGGAGACGGCTCGACCTCGCGGGAGGGCCATATTGTTGGCAGTCCTTTCTACATGTCCCCGGAGCAGTTGGAGGGCCTGCCGCTGTCACCCGCCTCCGACATCTACGCCTTCGGATTGGTGCTCTTCGAGATGGTGACGGGACAGCGGCCCTTCGTGGCGGAGACGCCGATGGCCGCCTCCCTGCTGCGGCTGCGCCAGTCGCCTCCCTCTCCGCGCGAGCTGGTGCCGGAGCTGGCCCCCTCCTGGGAGGAGGTGCTCCTGCGCTGTCTGGCGCGCCGGCCGGAGGCGCGTTTCACCACCGCGTCCGAGGCTGTTGCCGCGCTGCGGAGCGGCGCGCCCACCGCGGACCTCATGACTCCCCATTCGGCCAGGAGGCGCTCCCCCGTGAAGCCCACCCCAGCGACGTCCACCTCGGGAGCGCCGTCCGTGGCACGGCGGGTGGTGGCGGTGCTCGCTCCGCGCAACCTGATGGCCAGGGCCGAGTCGGCCTGGCTCTCCACCGCCTTGGCGGAGCTGCTCTGCGCGGAATTGGCGATGGGGGAACAGCTCCGCCTGCTTCCCGGGGAAGGTGTCGTGCAGATGCGCAGGGATCTCCTGCTTCCAGAGGAGGAGGGCTTCGCGGAGGCCACGCTGCAGCGCATCCGCGCGCACTCTGGCGTGGACCTGGTGCTCACCGGGGCCTACCTCGTGCAGGGGCGCGAGGAGGAGGCTCGGCTGCGGTTGAACCTGCGCCTGCAGGAGGCCACCACGGGTGAGACGCTGGCCCACTTGTCGGAGGTGGGCGTGGAGCGGGAGCTGCTGGAGCTCGTCTCCCGTGTGGGCGCCGCGCTGCGAAAGCGGCTGGGACTGGCGCCGCTGACCTCCGAGCAAGCCTACGGCGTGCGCAACGCGATGCCCGGAGAGTCCGAGGCCGCGCGGCTCTACGCCGAGGGGCTCGCCGCCCTGCGCGGCCATGACGCGGCCACCGCCGTGGAGTGCTTCGAGCGCGTGGTGGAGCGGGAGCCTGCCTTCGCCCCCGCCCATTCGGCGTTGGCCGCCGCCCTCCAATACCTCTATCAAGAGGAGGCGGCGAAGGAGGCCGCACGCCGGGCCTTCGAGCTGTCCTCGAGCCTGTCGCGCGAGGAGCGCCTCCTGGTCTCGGCTCGTCATCACGAGGCGCGTTCCGAGTGGCCGCAGGCCATCGAGGCATACCGGACCCTCTTCGAGTTCTTCCCGGACAACGTGGAGTACGGCACCGCGTTGGTGTTCGCGCAGGTGTCCGCGGGGCAGAACCGGGAGGCTCAGTCCACCCTGGAGGCGCTGCGCCGGCTCCCGCCTCCTCTGGGAGAGGACGCGCGGATAGAGCTGGCCGCGGCGGTGGCCACCAGCGCGACCGCCGACTTCATCTCTTCCCGGCGGCATGCTGAAGCGGCGGTGTCCCGCTCCCGCAGGGCCAGCCAGGGCCAGCTTGCTGCCTCCGCGCTCATCATGGAGGCCTACGCGGCGCGCAACCTCGGAGAGGCCCGGCGCGCCGTCGAGCTGCTGGAGGAGTCGGAGGAGCTCTTCCTGGCGAGCGGAGACAGGGGAGGCGCGGCGCGCTCGATGCTCGTGCACGCCATGGCGCTCATCGACATGGGACGGCTGCTCGAGGCCGAGCGCGTGTTCGTCTCCGCCATCCAGGCGGCCCGGGACATTCAAGGCGCCTCGCTCGAGGCCGAAGCCCTCCTGTGCTCCGGGGGGCTGAGCTGCCGTCTGGGCCAGCTCTCCGAGGGCCTGCGGCGTGCGAGCAGGGCCGAGGAGCTCTACCGGCAGCGCGGGCGGCTCTCCGACATGAACTCCAGCACCATCTTGAAGGGCTCCGTGCGGCGGTTCATGGGGGCGCTGGACGAGGGAAAGCGCCTGCTCGAGGAGGGGAGTCATGCGGCCCAGGTGCTCTTCGAGGATGGCTATGCCGAGGCCTGGGGCCGCTACGAGCTGGGCTGTCTGCTGACGGAGTTGGGAGAGCTGGCACAGGCACGCCGTCAGCTGGAGCGCGCGCTGGTGTTGCGGCGGGCGCGAGGCCTGGAGGCCTTCGTGGCCGAGACCGAGCTGGGCCTGGCGTGTCTGTCCCTGGAGGAGGGGAAACCCCAGGAGGCGCTCTCGGTGGTGGAGCCCGCGCTGGCGGCCTACGCGGCGCTGAAGAGCCTGGACGGGGAAGGGCGCTCGAACGCGGTGAAGGCACGGGCGCTGATGGCGCTGGGAGAGCCCGTGGCGGCGCGTGAGGCCTTGGCACGCGCTCGGACCCTTGCGGGGGGCAGCGAGGACGTGTTCATCGCGGCGGAGGTGCTGCTCACGGGCGCATCCCTGTTGCTGCGGGACGGAGAGCCCTCGGAGCGAGAGGCGGCGGCGCGGCAGCTCCAGGCGCTCGCGACGCAGGCGGCTCGCGGCGGCATGAAGCGGGTGGCGCTCGAGGCGCGGCTCCTCCAGGTGGAGCTCCGCCGCGACACGAAGGCCGCGGCGGTACGGAAGGGCCTGCTGTCCATCCGGCAGGAGGCGAACCGGCTTGGCTACCGAGGTCTGCTCCAGCGCGCCAATGCCTTGCTCGGAGAGGAATGAAGGAGGCGGTGGCCGCCTGATTCCTACTCGGCCTTCGCCTTCTTTCCGGTGGCCCCCTCCGTCTTCTCCAGCCGTTTGAGCGTCTCCGCCGCGTTCGCGTTGGACGGGTCCAGCTCCAGTGCCCGGCGGTAGTTCACGAGCGCCAGCTCCTTGTTCCCGCTGGCCATGTACGCCTCACCCAGGCTGTCGTAGACATTCCCACTCTGGGGGAACATCTCCACATTCAGCTTGAAGAGCTCAATCGCATCCGCCACGCGTCCGGAGCCGAGCAGGTGGTAACCGGCGCGATTGAGCTGCGGCTCGGAGAAGTCGTACTCGGCCGCCTTCGTTGCCTTCAAGGCCTTGTACCTGGCGATTCCCTCCACCACGGACGCCTTCTCGAGGGTCTCCATCACGACTTCCGAGATTTCCCTCAGGGGCTGCTGGGGCTTGATGTCGTGAAGGATGCTCAGCAGTCCGGCCACGAGGCTGCCGAGCTTGTCACCGCGCGACGTGTTGTCCAGGACGACGACGAGCTCCTTGCGCGCAGGTACACGGACGAGCAGTGCGTTGAAACCGTTGATGCCGCCACTGTGGCCAATCGTTGCGACCTCTGTCTTGCCATCGTTCAGCTTGAGCGGTTTGACGGACCAGCCATACGCGTACTGCTCCAGGCCTGGCGTGAACATCTGCTGCTTGAGCGGCGCGGGCAGCAGCTTGTCCTGGTAGAGCGCGCGGTCCCAGAGGTAGAGGTCCTCCACCGTCGAATACAGGGAGCCGGCGGCGTACGGGAGCGACATGTCCAGGTAGGGCGCGTTGACGTACCCGTTGAGACCGAGTTGATAGCCACTCGCGCGCTTGGGCAGCACCTCCATGGCGACGTCGTAGCCGGTGCCCTTCATGCCCAGTGGCTCGAAGATCCGCTGCCGCAGCGCCTGGGCGTACGACATTCCGGTGAGCTTCTCGATGATGGCGCCGAGCAGGAAGTAGCCGGAGTTGTTGTACGAGTACTTCGTGCCGGGTTCGAACTCGAGGTCGCCACTGGCGAACTTCTTCACGAAGTCCGCGACCGAGTAGGGGTCGCGCGAGTCGTTCTGGAAGAACGCGGGCGACGTGTAGGACGGGATTCCGGAGGTGTGGTTCAGCAACTGGGCAATCGTGACGCGTTCGCCCGTGTCCTTGCGGTAGTCCGGAAGATGCTTCGTGAGCTTGTCCTCGAGCGCGAGCTTCCCCTCCGCGACGAGCTGCAGGATGACCATCGCCGTGAACTGCTTGGTCACCGAGCCGATGCGGAACTTCGTGTCCGGGGTATTGGGCACCCGCCACTCGAAGTTGGCCTGACCGTAGCCCTTCTTGAGGATGACGCCCTTCTCGTCGGCGACCAGCACGGCCCCATTGAACTGGCGCAGCTGATGGTACTGCGTGACGAGCCGGTCGAGCTCCTGTTGTCGTGTCGCCGCTTCGGCGGTGGACCCGGCCAGCGCGAGTACCAGGAGTGCACCGAGCATGTGTGCGTGTAGCCAGTTCATTCATTTCCCCTGCTGAAGCGCGGAGATGCGCTCCAGGAGAGGATTCTGCTACGCGACTCGCGGTAGCGTGAAGAAGAAGGTGCTGCCGGAGCCCACCTGGCTCTCCACCCACAGTTTGCCCCCATGGGCTTCGATGATGCCCTTGGCGATGTAGAGACCGAGCCCGGTACCCTCCCGCGCACGCTCCTTGGCCTGCCAGTACCGGTTGAAGAGGTTGGGCAACTGCTCCTCGGGAATGCCCGTGCCGGTGTCCTTCACGGCGAACCTCACGACCTTCCCCTCCGTTTCGCCCGTGAGCTGGATGGAGCCCCCCTCCGGGGTGAATTTGATGGCGTTTCCAATCAGGTTCGAGAGCACCTGGAAGAGCCGCTCCCGGTCCGCGAGGACCCGCGCCTCGGGATGACTCGCCTTCTGGGTGATGGAGAGCCGCTTCTGCTCCGCGAGCGGCTTGAAGATCTCCAGACACTCCTCGAGCAGGCTCTCCAGCTCCTCCGGCATGGGCTCGACGGCGAAGCGTCCCGCCTCGATCTTCGCGAGGTCGAGCAGGTCCCGGATGAGGTTGTTCATCCGCTCCGTCGCGCGCTGGATGCGGTCGGCTGAGTTCTGGATGCGCCGCCAGGGGCCCTCGCGGTCCAGCGGCAGCGCACGGAGGATGAATCCTACCTGGAGATGGATGATTCCGAGCGGGTTCTTCAAGTCGTGCGAGACGACCGCTACCAGGTCATCCCTGGCCTGGACGGCCTTCTGCTCCCGAATCACCTGATGCCCCAGGTCTACCTCGATGGCGTATCGCCTCAGGTCCGCGGCGGCTTCTAGCTCGGTCGGCGTCCACGGCAGCGAGGTCGACCGGACGACCTCCTTCCACAGCTCGAACGAGCGGCGCGGGTGGAGGCGTAGCTCCTGTCCTTCCCTCTCGACGGGCTTGGTGGGGTCTCCTCCCCAGTTCACCGTCTGGATGATCTCCGGCCGGAACCACAGGACGTAGTCGGGGACGGGCTTGGGCAGGGAGACCGCGAGCAGGCCGCTGGCGACATCCTTGAACGCCTCCGCCGGCGGGTAGAGGCCGGAGAGGGCCTTGGTGTGGAAGAGGCCCTCCTTGACCGTCTCGCGCAGCCACGCGACGAGCCCCGTCATGGCCTCCCCTGAGGGGACACGCCCCACCGTCCAGCACCTGCCTTCACTGAACACGGCCGCGCCACTCGCTCCAGCGAGTGCCAGCAGGTCCCCTGGCGGTTTGACGAGGCCGGCGAGGGCTTCTTCCTCTTCAGCCCGCATCGCTCCCACCAGACGCTCCTGGTGCCCGCGCAGCTTCTTGCGGAGTTCCAGCTTCTCGAACTCCTCCATGACACCTATCAGCTGAGAGGTGATGCGGCCGATGAGCTCGCACGCGGCCCGCAGCGCATAGGGGAGGTACCTCGGGGAGGAGTGATTCCCGCAGGAGATCAGTCCCCAGAGCCTCTCGCCATGGACGAGGGAGATGCTCATGGAGGCGCGGAGGCCCAGGTTCCGCATGTACTCGACGTGAATGGGCGAGACGCTCCGGAGGACGGAGAAGCTCAAGTCAAGGGGCTGCTGGGTGTCGGGCCGGAGGTTGGGAAGGATGGGCGCGGGCCTGTAATCCCGGTCGGGGATGATGCGCAGCCAGTTGAGCACGTAGAGCCGGCGCGCCTGTTGGGGGATGTCCGAGGAGGGATAATGAAGGCCGAGATATGCATCCAGGCCCTCCAACTTGTCCTCGGACAGGACTTCGCCATTGTCCTCCGCATCGAAGCGGTAGACCGTGACCCGCTCGAAACCGGTGAGCCGGCGTACCTCGGTGGTGGCCGTGTCGCAGAGTTCACGCAGGCTCTTCGCCGCCTGCAACCGGGAGATGGCCCGCTGGAGGAGACGCTGGAGGGGCCAGGCTCCCTCTTCCTCCACGTTCCGTACCGGCTCGAGCTCCAGGAAGGTGGCGCCCAGGTGGCGATGGACGATTCCGTCGAAGGCGCGTGCGCCCACGGTGACGGGAAACGGGTTGTTCTCCTGGGGGCGCTCGCTGCGTAGCGCCTCGGCCAGCAGGCCCAGCGCGCCCTCATCCAGCAGGCCGTCGAGCGGGCGGCCCAACAATGGCTCCGGTTCGATGCCCAGGACGTCCGCTGTGTTCGCGCTCACCTGCGCGACCGTCAGCGAGGGCTCGTGCAGGGTGAACAGGACGCCATGCGGCTGAATGGAGCCCGGAATGTGGATGGGCTCCCGGGCGCAGTTGGTCAGATCAACGACCTGTCCGGGCAAGGACGTGATGGTCTTCATGGGAAAGGTCCAGGTGAACGCATCTGCTCGGTATTCCAGCACATTGCTGAGCCACTGATGGCGGGAAGTGCGTATGGACGGTAGGAAGAGGGCACGGGCAGGGGCCCAGTCCGCTCGGGAGCATCATTCACTTCAACGTTTCTTGGGATGACGCGCTTCCGGGTTGGCATCGAGCGGCGAGGGGGGCGATCGCTTCTTCTTTCTCGCTTTCTGGAGCCTACTCGTTTCACGGCCCCGTGGGCAGAGAGGTGATGGAGAGGGTGAAGCGGCCGCTCGGGCGCGAGGGCCGTACATGGGCACTGGTGCACCTGCTCATGGGCCACTGCGCCCTTTGCGCGTGTGAATGCGGAGGAGAAGAGGAATGTGCTGGAATTGAAGTTTGATTGTTTAGAATTCGAGGAAGTAGAGGGTGATGTTTGTATTTTATCGCTTCTTGGTTATCTAGCGGAGAATTCCATTCAGCCCCGTAGAACCAGGAGTCGAGGAATGCAAAGCAGCACACCGTGGTGGATGACCAGACTGTTGGAAAGGCGTTGTTGTATGGGATTGTGAAAGGTGCTCGACCGGGTCGGATTGGGCACCCTTTCAGGGCTGGGTGCCGCTCATCCTCGCGCGCAGTTGGACGACGAGCGCGCGGGCCTCGTCTTTCGTGGCAACGAAGTGCAACGTTTCCAGAGCCGCGGGCTCCGCGCGCTCCTCCATCTGGGCCGCGAGCACGATCCCCTTGGCCAGCCCTTTCTGTGCGAGACGCGCCCCGATGTAGACGGTCCCCAGCAGGAGCCCGGAGTGCATGTGCTCACTGATGTACTCCCCTACCTCTGGCTCGAGCAGCTCAGCGTCCTTCATGTCCGCCAAGACGAAGAAGGGCTGCTTCGAACCCAACTCCTTGTAGAGGGCTACCAGGTGCGCGGCCTCGTCCAGGGACAGTCTTCCCTGGAACGTCAACCAGAGCAGGTCGGGCGGCTCGAAGTGGAGAGAATGGGGTCCAATCCTCCACTCGTGCGTGTTGGGCATCATGCTTCCTCTCGGTGAAACGCAGTGTACGCCATGTTCGTGTCCGCCCGAACGACGCAACGGCTTGTGGAGGACAGGAGGGGCCGCCAGGAGGAGCGAGCCGGGCAGGTAGACGTAGACTGGGAAGACCCCGTTTCCAGGAGGCGGCCATGTCCCTGCGGTCCTCGGGTGTCCAGGCGCGCGGTGGTGGGGCGCTTCCCGTGCTGCTGGCCCTGGTGGCAGTGGGCGTGCTGGCCGGGTGCGCCACAGGTGCGCCTCGGGGAGACCTGGTGTCGGGCTGGGGGCACTCCTCCCTGACGCCGTCCTTCTTCCGGAGCGCGGAAGGGCAGCGGCCCACGGTGGGCTCCGGTGGTGCCCTCGTGCCGGATGGCGCGAGTCCGAGGGACGAGGACGACGACCCGGAGGATGACGTCGATGAGGAGGAGCGCACCGCCGGAGCCGTGACAGGTGCGTCCGCGGTGTCGTCGTCCCGTTCGCAGGCGCGCCGTCAGGAGACGGGTGAGAACGCGCCGCTGGAGGACAGGGACGAGGGCGCAGTGGGCTGGCGTGACGGAGTAGGGGACGGACGCCCTTTTACCGTGCCGATGAGCCTGGACTACTTCCAGGGCTTCCTGGCGCATGCGGGCGTGCCCGAGGAGGCGCTGCCGGTGGACGGGCGCTCCCTGTCTTCCGAGCAGGCTCTGCGGCTGCTGCCGCACGTGTTGAACAGGGACGTGACGCTGGGGGATTTCGCCCGGCGACGCATGGCGGTGCACCTGCTGCTGGAGGTGGCCACGGGCGAGAGGCCGGTGACGCGCCAGGAACTCCACGCGCGCATGGATCGCTTCCACCGGCTGCGGGTGCTGAGGCCGGACGGCTACCTGGTGCGACCCGTCACAGGCGAGGCCGTGCAGAAGACGGGCGAGGTGCGGCTTGCGGAGGACGGCACTCTGCGCGCGGGCCGCTACGAGGTGGGCCCTTTCTACGCCGTGGAGGAGGGGCAGTTATGGCCGGTGGACACGGGGCTGGAGGTGCCGCGAGGGGCACGGCCACTCGGTCTGTATGTACCGGACGATGGCGTGCTGTTGCCCGCGCTAGAGGGCGCGGGGCTGGCGCTGTGGGACACGGTGCACGGGCTCGTCCAGACCTTCATTCACCCTCTGGACACTTTGGAGGGCCTCACCCAGGTGCCTGGGGCCGTGCGCGAGCTCGTCCAGAACGCGCCCGAGTACTGGGAGTCCTTCCGCCACAAGCCCCGAGGCGAGCAGGTGCGGGCCATTTCGCGCCTCACCACGCACGTGCTGTTGACGGTGGGGACGGCGGGAGAAGGGGCGGTCGCGGCGGTCTCGTGGGGGGACAAGCTGAGCCGGCTCTCCGTGCCCCTCTTGTCACTGACGGGGAAGGGCGAGCTGGCGCTGCGGCTGGTGGCGGTACCCGGACGGGTGGTGACCGTGGCGGGAGGGGTGCTCGGCGCCACGTACGTGCTGAACTCGGCGGCAGTGGGCGTAGCGGCGGCGGGTGGAGGCCCCGCCTGGACACCACCGGTGGGAGGGCCGGGCCAGTGGGTGCCCAAGAACGAGCACATGTCCGATCGCTCGCGCAGGTTCCAGCACAAGGTGACGAAGGCGCCCAAGGGCTGGGTGTACCGTGTCGTCCGCAATGGCGAAAAGGCGGACTTCGACGGCCGAGACCCAGTGACGGGTGTCCTGCTGGAGACCAAGGGGCTTGGCTACGACAGACACTTCGACGTGAACCTTGAACCCAAGAGTTACTTTAGAGGCGTAAAGCGAATCGTCAGGCAGGCCGCGAGGCAGCTCCGGGTGGCAAATGGCATTCCCATCCGCTGGAATGTGGCGGAACCCAGGATGGTGGACATCCTCAAGAAGCTCTTCAACGAGAATGAAATCAAGGGCATTGACGTGGTCTACACACCGCCGTAGTCCTGCGGAACGCCTATGAAAGAGACCTTCTACGCAGGTGTTTACTGGCCAGGTCGCAAGGAGTCGGCTGAGGAGTGCGCACGGCGTGCGGAGACCTTCTTCAATCTTCTCTCCCATTGTGATCCCATCTACGCCCGTTGGTTCGAACAGGCGGACTCGCGCAAGAAGGCGCTCCAGCTCCAGTTCGAGCCTTCTCATGAAACGTTCCTGCGTTTTTTCAGGCGCAGGAAATACAATGAAGGCGCGTTCGGTTTCAGCTTCGGTGCTTGGACGGGACATGAAGAGAATGGGCGCGGCGGTATGGTGATGCTCAGTTGTGGCTCTGACGTTGTGCCCCCACCCAATTCTTGTCTTCTCTATCTGCCGAAGGTGGAACCTGAGGCTGGGCGAGTTCTCACTGAGTCAGTGCTGATTGAGCTGATGCGAGCCATGGTTCTGGCTTGGGAGCCTGACTGGGGAGGAGTCATCTCGAATGCCTATCAAGAGCTGCGAAACAACCCAGTGGGCTATCCCCGCACGGGTTGGCTCATGTATCTCTCACGCCGCAGAGGAGAGGTGCCGAGCCTCCCTGCGCCTGTACGCGTTGAGGCGATAGAGGACAAGGGCTCGCTCATCGTCCTTACTTCCGAGCGATTCACCGTCAGCAGTTCCGAGCATGTCAACCTCGCCGATCAGGTGCGCGCGTTGCTTGAGCAGGCGGGCTTGATGAAGGAATCCAGCGATTACGGCCCCATGCCAACATAGATGAGAGATATCCACTACGCAGGTGTCTATTGGCCAGGTCGTAAGGAGTCCGCTGAGGAGTGTGCTCGTCGTGCGGAGACCTTTTTTCGCCTCCTCTCACAGTGTGACCCCATCTACACCCGCTGGTTCGAGCAAGCGAACTCGCTCAAGAAAGCGCTCCAGCTTCAGTTCGAGCCCAACCATGAAACGTTTCTGCGCTTCTTCAAAAGCAGGAAATACAATGAGGGGGAGTTCGGGTTCAGTTTCAGCGCTTGGACGGGACACAAGGAGGATGGGCACGGTGGCGCGGTGCTGCTCAGCTGTGGCTCGGACGTTGTTCCTCCTCCGAACTCTTGTCTTCTCGACCTGCCCTACGCGGGACCTGAAGAGGATCGCGTACTGACTGCACCTGTTCTGCCTGCGGTGATGCGCGCCATGATACTGGCCTGGGAGCCCGATTGGGGCGGAGTCATTTCGCACGCATACCAGGACATGCGTGATGAGCCTGCTGGCCACCCTCGCACGGGCTGGTTGATGTACCTCTCGAGGCCCCGGGGAGAGGTTCCTCCTTTGCCCTCCCCTGTCCGCGTCGAGCCCGTGGAGGACAAGGGGGCTCTCATCATCCTCACTCCGGAGCGCTTCTCGGTGGATAATCCCGCTCACGTGGCCCTGGCGGACCAGGTGCGCTCGTTGCTCGATAGGGCGGGGTTGCTGAAGGATTTCAGTGCCTCTTCACCCGCCATTCATTGAAGGAAAGTTCCAGATCCTTCCGCACCGGGCGGGAACGAGGGCTCTGCAATCTTCACAAGCTGAAACGCCTGCGGGTGCGCGAGGAGCGAAGTGCGGAGCTGCACCTCGCGCTCCTCCGTCTCGGCTGCTGCTTTCTGGTCCATTTTTGAAACGAGTTCAAATTTATACCCTGCGGGGAGAGCTTGCCGCAGACGGGGGTCATCCCGCATGATCGGCCACCGAAGCCGGAGTTCATGGAAATTGGAGGCGCGAACATATGGGTTCCTATGTGCTGGGTTTTCAGGACCTGGACAAAACAAAACGCATGGTTGTTGGAGGTAAAGGCGCGAACCTGGGGGAACTTTCCAAGATCGAAGGAATCCGCGTGCCGGATGGCTTTTGCATTTCCACCGAAGCCTTCAAACGAATTATCGGGGAAATACCGTCGATCGGCGATTTGCTTGATCAGTTGTCGCTTCTGAAGGCGGAAGACCGGGACAAGATCAGTAAACTGAGCGGTGAAATCCGCAGCGCCATCGAAGGGGAGGCCATCCCTGAAGATATCCTCGAAGACATCACGCGCCTTCTCTCCAGACTGGGAGAAGAAAATGCCTACGCCATCCGATCCAGCGCAACCGCGGAGGATTTACCGACGGCCTCCTTCGCGGGCCAGCAAGATACGTATTTGAACATCATCGGAAAGAAGGCCATCCTCGCGCACATCAGCAAGTGCTGGGCATCGCTATTCACCGAGCGGGCCGTCACCTACCGCCTTCAGAACGGCTTCGACCATCGCAAAGTCCACCTGTCCGTGGTTGTGCAGAAGATGGTCTTCCCTCAAGTGGCAGGGATCCTCTTCACGGCCGATCCCGTCACGTCCAATCGGAAGGTGTCGTCCATCGATGCCGGCTTCGGACTCGGCGAGGCCCTGGTCTCCGGCCTGGTCAATGCCGATGTCTACAAAGTGCGTGGCGGCGAGCTCATCGACAAGAAGGTCTCCACCAAGAAGCTGGCGATTCATGCCTTGAAAGATGGCGGCACGAAAGCGCTGGCGATCGAGCCTGAGCGGCAGAACAAGCAAGCGCTGACGGATGAGCAGATCTTGCGGCTCGCACGCATGGGCCGAAAGGTCGAAGAACACTTCGGCTGCCCCCAGGACATCGAATGGTGCCTGGTTGGCGATGAATTTTACCTGGTTCAGAGTCGGCCCATCACCACTTTGTATCCTATCCCGGAAGCGAACAATCAAGGCAATCACGTTTATGTGTCTGTCGGCCATCAGCAGATGATGACCGATCCCATGAAGCCATTGGGGATTTCGCTGTTCCAGTTAACGGCTTTCCGGCCCATGTACAAAGCTGGCGGAAGGTTGTTTGTTGATGTCACCGATAGTCTGGCTTCATCCGCCGGCAGAGAGATGTTGCTGGATGTCATGGGAAAACACGATCCGCTCATAAAAGATGCACTCATGACCATCATCGAGCGACGCGATTTCATCAAGTTGTCGCCAGATGACAAGAAAGAGCAGAGTTCCAGTAGGAGCAGTAAAGGTGCGTCCTCTTCGGAGTTTCATCCGCAAATCGAAAACGATCCGAAGATCGTTTCTGATTTGATTGAGAAAAATCAAGCGTCGATAGACGCGTTGAGGCGAAACATCCAAACGAAATCAGGCTCCGAGCTGCTTGATTTTATTCAAGAAGATGTTCAGGAGCTGAAGAGAATTTTGTTTGATCCCCGGAGTTCGGCTGTGTTTATGACCGCCATGGGGGCTTCAACATGGATCAATGAAAACATTGAGAAGTGGTTGGGTGAAAAAGGCGTAGCAGACACGCTTTCTCAATCTGTACCGAACAACATCACTTCGGAAATGGGGCTGGCGCTATTGAACGTCGCAGACGTGATTCGCCCGTATCCGGAAGTGTTCGAATATCTTCAGCATGTAGAAGATGATGACTTTTTGGATGAGCTGGTCAAGTTCAAGGGTGGCCAGGAAGCCCGAGACGCTATCTGTGCTTATCTCGATAAGTATGGAATGCGGTGTGCCGGAGAAATCGATATCACGAGACCTCGGTGGCGCGAAAAGCCAACTACGCTTGTCCCCATGATTCTCGGGAACATCAAGAACTTTGCGCCCGGTGCCGGCAGTCAGAAATTTGAGCAAGGGCGACAGGCGGCTTTGAAGAAAGAGAAAGAGTTGTTGGAGCGGTTGACGCAATTGCCGGATGGTGAGCAGAAAGCCGAACAGACAAAGCAAATGATCAGCCTGGTCCGGAATTTCATCGGTTACCGTGAATATCCTAAGTACGGCATGATCAGTCGCTACTTCGTCTACAAACAGGCCTTGCTGAAAGAAGCCGAACGACTCGTGCGAGCCAACGTCATTCAAGAAAAGGAAGATATATACTATCTCACCTTCGAAGAGCTTCGCGACGTCGTGCGCACACATGAGCTGGATTACCAAATCATCAGCAAGCGAAAAGACGAGCACGCGTTGTATGAGAAACTGACGCCGCCGCGCGTCATCACGTCCGATGGGGAGATCATTGCAGGTGAATACAAGCGAGACAATCTCCCGGCCGGAGCGATTGTCGGTCTCCCCGTTTCTTCCGGCGTTGTGGATGGACGCGCGCGTGTCGTCTTGAACGTGGAAGACGCTGTGCTGGAAGAGGGAGATATCTTGGTCACCGCCTTCACCGACCCGAGCTGGACACCGTTGTTCGTATCCATAAAAGGTCTGGTCACCGAAGTCGGTGGGCTGATGACCCATGGTGCGGTCATCGCACGCGAATATGGCTTACCGGCGGTTGTCGGCGTGGAAAATGCCACCAAGCGGATAAAGGATGGGCAGCGGATTCGCGTCCATGGCACGGAAGGGTACGTAGAAGTCCTCTAAAACGAAGCGGGTCGGATCATGCAGGCGTCCAGCAAAAGGGTGGCCTCACAAGCTGAAACGCCTGCGGGTGCGCGGGGATCGAGGTGCTGAGCTGCACCTCGCGCTCCTCCGTCTCGGCTGCTGCCTCATCCTCTACCGTGAGCTGGAGCGCCATTTTTGAAACGAGTTCTTAAGCGGGCGAGCTTCTTCTTCTGAGGAGCGGAATCCTCACGGAAAGGCCACGCCGCGCAGGGTGAGGGTTCGCGGGCCGTTCGCCTCCCACAGCTTGAGGATGAAGGTGCCGCGGGCCTGCTCCTTCGTGGCCTCTGCCTCCACCACGAGTTGGAGTGTCTGTCCTGGGGGAATGGGCTCGAAGGGCCACACGCGTAACACTCGGGGCTGCGTACCTTCTGGAGCCACCAACTCCGCCCATTCGACCGTCCAGGATTGTGTTCCCTGGTTCCGCACTTGCAGCGCCACGGCCACCCGGCCCTCGGCGCGGTAGCTGAATGCATTGTACACCTGGAGGGTTTCACCGGGGCGCTGGGTGAGCTTGGAGATGTCCCGTGCGTGGACCCCCCTGTCCTCACTTACCAACCTGGCATCGAGTAGTCCCGTGAGGCCGTCGGGTCGTTTCTGCTCTGCCCGGACTTGCTCCAGTTCTGCCACGCATTGCTCTGCCCGTGCATGCTGTCGCCTTGCCTCTTGTTGGTAGGACTCGCTGGAGCGGGCGCGACGGTACACCCGTACCTGTCGCTCGGCCCGGGTGGGGTGCACTATCAATCGGAACCTCGCGCTCCGTGGGAACTCGTCATCCGCGAACCGCACCGCTACCTGCAACGGCCTGTTCCATGGCGCTGAGTCCGAGGGAATGAGGGTGACCACGCCAGCGGCCTCGTCCACCATGACCGACCGAAAGGACTCTTTCTCCTCCACCACCACGCCACCGTTTTGCAGCGGCGTGTTGAAGATGATGGTGCTGGCCTGGTTGGGACTGATGCGCATCTCGGGCGCCTGTCCGGTGTCGTCCGCTGTCAACTCGAGGTGGCGTTCACCTGCCATGTCCCACTCATCAGGGCCTTGTTGTGTGGTGGCTGGGTGGCCAGCGAGGAGCGCGAGCAGGAGGGGGACGGAGGGGAGCAGGGCACACATGGATGGGAGAACCTTCGCGGTTTTTCTATTTGAATCGCTCCACGGGTTTGAGGTGCACGGCGGTCCGTACCGTGGCGGAGTCCGGTTCGTTGGCGGGTTCCTTCTCGACCCCCTTCACCCCTTCCGTCTGCCACAGCTCCATGCAGACGGGGTAGGTGGGCCCACCAGGGACGGTCGCCGTAGTGAAATGGCCATACACATACGCGTCCCCGAAGAAGAGCTCCCCATAGAAAACAGTGTGGCGCGGCAGCTTTCCCCAGGGGGGTCCAATCAATGTCAACGTGCCTGGGCCCTGGCGCACGACGGTGATTTGGGGGCGGTCACTGTTCTCGTCGTGGGGAAAGAAGAGCAAGGAGCTCCCTCTGTCGAACTCAAGGCCGAGCTCTTTCATGGCCTGCACCGAGCCGGGCGGGCACTCCGCGGCTGGAGGTGTGACGGGCCGCACTTGGGGGGCGGGGCTGGCGCAGGCCGCCTGACCCACAGCCAATGCCGTGCCGCACACCTTGGCCACTTCGCCGAGCACCGTTTGTTGCTTCTTCTTTTGCTGCTTCTTTTGTGGCTGGGAGTCCTGCCGTGGAGTCTTCACGCGCGTGTCCTCTGGGCGCGTCGCGCTGGCGACGGGCGCGGAGGTTTCCGCCTTTTCGGGCGCCGCGCCTCCTCCACCTTCCGGCGGCTCTCCCCGAGGCGCCACTTCCTGGCCGGATTTTGTGACCTCCGGCATGATGGGAGCGGAGACCACTTCAGGAGTAGTGACCGGAGCCTCGGGCTCGGGGTGGGGCGGGACGCGGAGCGCGGCCATGACTCCGAGCAGTCCCAGTACCAGCAAGGCGCTACCCCAGACCCTCGCGCGCCACAGAGGCGTCTGTGGCTGTCGTCGCTCCTGAGGACTCGCTTCCGCCCCGGTGTCTTTCTTCCCAGGGAGAGGGTCCTCTGGGGAGAACGGATGCGTCGATGCGTCCGCGAGTGACACAGCCCGGCCTCGCCGGGGGTCCCTTCGTGCATACGCCAGCAGCCGTCTCGCCTTGTCCAGCCAGTCGCCCAGGTCGAGCCATTCCTCCTGCGGCGTGGTGGCGCCCTCCGGGCTCCACTCCTCGCACAGCGCTACGTCCCACGTGCCGTCTGCCTCCCCCAGAATGGCCTCGAGCGTCGCGCACAGGGCCTCCGCGTCCGGAAAGCGTGCCTCGAGGCGCTTCTCCAACATGCGCAGGCACAGCTCGCTCAGCTCCCGGGGTACGCGCGGGTTGCACGCGTGGGGCGGCTCGGGCTCCTGCTTCAGGATGAGCTCCGCCATCGCTCCTTCGTCCCCCACCTCCGTGTCGAAGGGGTAGCCGCCCGTCAGCAGCCAATAGAGGACGACTCCTACTGCCCACAGATCGTCCGAGGTACGTGCCGGGGAGTGTTCGCCCGCGTGCTCTCGGCGGAAGCGCAGCGCCTCGGGGCTGCGGTAGTGGCGCGTACCCGGTAGTCCTAACGGGTTGGTGATTTCGGGCGCCCCCACGTACGTGCCCACGCCGAAGTCCACCAGCACCGGACGCCCATCCTCGCGCCGCACCAGCACATTGGGGCCCTTGATGTCTCGGTGCACCACGCCGGCTCGGTGCACCTCTACCAACTGCCTCGCTACCTCCAACACCAGGCGCACCACCTGCCGCGCCGTGGGATTCTTCTCCTTCGCCCACGCGTACAGCGAGCGCCCTCGCACGTAGGGTGTAACGAGGTAGAGGAAGCGCGGGCCCTGGTGCGGCCACAGGCCATGTCCTTCCACGGTCAGCTCGCCCACGTGCCGCAGCCGCAGCCGGACCTCCAACTCCCGCCACGCCCAGTCGGGTGACTCCAGCGAGAGGAACTTGAGGGCGTACAGCCTGCCGCCTCGTCGGGCCCGGTACACCGTGCCCTGGCCCCCCTCTCCCAGCCGCGACTCCAGCCGGTAGCCGTCCACCCGAATGCCGAGCGGGGGCGATGGCGTGTCCAGGAGCCCGCGCGGGGCCCGTCTCCTCGGGATGCGCTCCGGTGCCTTTCGCCCCTCCTGCTCCGCCTGCCCCTCCAGGGCCTCGCTCATGCGCATGACCTCCGAAGTGGGTCACTGTAACAGAACCCCTCCGGACTCGTGGACACGCGTAAGAGGAGGGAACCGTTTGACAGGCGACGCTCAGGGGCGACCCCGGTCTCTCCCTGCGGTTGCCGTCCTTGACCCTGCGGCCCATCTTGGGTGACTGCGATCACCATGCGACATCGGGTGCCGCGGGCCCCATCCGTTTTTGCTGTACGGGTGGAAAGGGAGACGGGCGTGTCCGAGCAGCCAGGGCAGGAGAGGGTCCTCGACTTCCTCGCCGTGCCCACTCTGCGAGTCGAAGAGGGGACCGCGCGGGTGCTGTTCGCCAACGCGGCGGCTCGGCAGTTCCCCTTCATTCTCGAGGTCACCGGCCGCAGCACCCTCGTGAATCAGGAGGGCTCGCCGCTCCCCTCCGAGCAGCATCCGGTGAAGCGGGCCGCGCGGGGCGAGCCCCTGGAGGGCGTGCTGTTCCGCTGGGCTCGGCCAGAGGGAGAGCGGACCTTCGTGGTGCATGCCCGCCTGGACCGCTCCTGCTCACCGGGCGTGGTGACGATGTCCTTCCAGGACGTGACGCAGTGGTTGCGCGCGGAGTCCGACCTGCTACGGGCGCTCGGGGCTCGCGACACCTTCCTGTCCGTCGCCTCGCACGAGCTCAAGTCCCCCATCACGGTGCTCCAGCTCGTGTTGGAGCGGTTGCAGCGAGGGGCTCACCGCGAGGGGAGTCTCCCCGGCTCCGTGCTGGCCGAGCGGCTGGAGCCCGCCCTGCGACAGGTGCGCCGGCTGGGCGTGCTGGTGCAGAACCTGCTCGACGTGAGCCGGGCCCGCAACAACCGCTTCGTGCTGGACCGTGAGCGCTTCGAGCTCGGTGGCCTGGTGCGCGAGGTGGGCGAGCGCTTCGTCGAGCAGGCCCGCCAGGTGGGCTCGGAGCTGACGGTGGAGGACTGTCCCCAGGTGGAGGTCCACTGGGACCGGCTGCGCGTGGAGCAGGCGCTCAGCAACCTCATCACCAACGCCATCAAGTACGGCGCCGGCGGGCCCATCACGGTCCGGGCCGAGGCGCGCGACGGTGCGGTGTCCCTCCGGGTGGAGGATCGGGGCATCGGCGTGCCGGAGGGCGACCGCGAGCGCATCTTCAACCCGTTCGAGCGCGCCGCGTCCGGTCACCGGGTGGAGAGCCTGGGGCTCGGCCTGTACATCGTCCGGGAGATTGCCCGGGCCCATGGGGGCTCGGTGGGCGTCATGGGGCGGGACGGCGGCGGTTCCTGTTTCACGTTGCGTCTGCCTCTGGAGGTCACGGAGGGGGAGTATGAGTGAGTCCGAGACGGGCGGTTCGGAGGAGCAGGCGGGTGAGGGGCGCGTCAAGAGCGGCATCCCTCGCCTGGACTTCATCCTCAAGGGTGGCCTCAAGCAGGGCGGCACCTATGCACTGATGGGGCCGCCGGGCGGCGGGAAGACCATCTTCGCCAACCAGCTGTGCTGCAACCACATCGACAACAGCGACGGGCGGTGCGTCTACATGACGCTGCTCATCGAGTCACACGCGAAGATGGTGGCGCACCTCTCCGGGCTGAGCTTCTTCAAGCCGGAGTACATCCCCGACCGGCTCTACTACGTCAGCGGCTACCAGATGGTGCGAGACGAGGGCTTCAGCGGGTTGCTGGAGCTCATCCGCCGCACCCTGCGCGATCGCCAGGCCACGCTCTTCGTCATGGACGGCATGGAGAGCGCGGAGCAGTTCGCCACCAGCCCACAGGCCTACCGGGAGTTCGTGCACTCGCTCCAGGCGCTCGCCAACATGCTGGGCTGCACCACGCTGCTCATCTCCAACGTGCGCGAGCGCTCGCACGTGGAGAACGCCCTGGTGGATGGGGTCATCGAGCTGTCCGACAAGCTCATCGGTCCCCGGGCGGTGCGCGAGCTGACGGTGCACAAGTTCCGCGGCAGCGACTACCTCCGGGGCCGCCACGAGGTGGAGATCACCGACGACGGCATGGTCATCCACCCGCGCACGGAGATTCAGTTCAGCAAGCCGCCGGAGAACGCGCGTGAGCAGCGCGTCCGCATGGGCTTCGGCCTCCCGCGGCTGGACGAGATGCTCGATGGGGGACTGCCCTCGGGCTCCACCACGGCGCTGCTGGGCTCGCCGGGCACGGGCAAGACATTGCTGGGACTCTCCTTCCTGGTGGAGGGGGCCCGGCAGGGCCAGCACGGCACCTACTTCGGGTTCTACGAGCCGCCCCCTCGCCTCATCGAGAAGGCGGAGGATGTGGGCATCCCCCTCGAGCGGTACGTGAAGGACGGCAGCATCGAGCTCATCTGGCAGCCTCCGCTGGAGCACTTCATGGACTCGCTGGCGGAGCAGCTGCTGGAGGGGTTGAAATCCCAGGAGCAGAAGGAGCGCCGGCGCCTGTTCATCGACGGAGCGGAGGGCTTCCGCGCGGCGGCGGTGTACCCGGACCGCATCCCCCGCTTCCTCTCGGCGCTCACCAACCAGCTGCGCTCGCTGGACGTCACCACCGTCATGACCGACGAGCTGGAGCTCTTCCAGCCCCAGCTCAACCTGCCCACGCCCGAGCTGGCCAACGTGGTGGAGACGGTCATCCTGCTGCGCTACCTGGAGCTGCGCTCTCAAATCTACCGGCTGCTCTCCATCATGAAGATGCGGGAGAGCCGCTATGACACCTCACTGCGCGAGTTCCGCATCTCCCGCGAGGGCATCGATGTGGCCGACTCCTTCGAGAGCGCGGAGTCCATCCTCAGCGGGCAAGCGCGGCTGCGCGGTGGGAATGGAGATGGCAAGGCGGCTCGCAAGAAGAAGGGAGGGCCGGGGCCGCTCAAGAAGGCGTTGAAGAAGGTGAGGCGTACCGGGGGCAAGGGTCGAGGCGGCGGAGGTGGGCGGTGACCTCCATTCTGGTTGTCGAGGACGAGTTCGACGTGCAGCAGGTGGTGGCGGACGTGCTGCGGGACGAGGGGTACGAGGTCTTCGTCTGTGGCAACGGACGGGATGCGCTGGCGCGCTTGCGCGAGCACCGCCCGGATGTCGTCGTCATGGACGTGATGATGCCCATCCTCTCCGGGGTGCAGGCGCTCGAGCAGATACGAAAGATGCCTGGCCTGGACGGGGTGCCCGTCATCCTCATGAGCGAGATGCCGCCACGCTCCGGGGAGCCGCGCCTCTGGCAGGCCGTCCTGAGGAAGCCCTTCCGGCTCGAGCAACTCTTGAGCGCGGTGGCCCGGGTTATGTCTGGCGGCGCATCCGACGGGAGCCGATGAAGCTGGCGATGCGCTCGGAGAAGCGAGCCACCGCGAGCCCCACCACGTCCAGCAACCAGCGCTGCAGGCCCGAGCGCGCGCAGTCCTCCAGGCCCACCGGCCGCGCGCCGCTCACGTGCCGCTCCATCCAGCGGGTGGCCTGGGCGGCGACGGCCGTGTCCTCCACCTCCACCAGCGTCTCCAGGTTCACCAGCGAGAGCGGGTCCAGGTTGAAGCTGCCCACCAGCAGGCGCTCTCCATCCACCACCGCCGCCTTGGCGTGCAGGGTGGTGGCTGTCCATTCGTGGATGTGCACGCCCGAGCGCAGCAGGGTGCGGTACAGGCGCATGGTGGCCGCGCGAGCGAAGGGGACGTCGCTGCGGCCGGCCAGCAGCAGGTGGACCTCTACACCGCGCAGTGCCGCGCGCCGGAGGGCCCGTACGAAGCCCGTGTCCGGCAGGAAGTAGGCGTGGGCCAACACCACCTTGCTTCGTGCGTTCTTGAGGGCCGCCAGGTAGCGCGCCCGCAGGCGCCGCCCGCCCCCGAAGCCGGACAGGAGGATGCTCACCGGCCCTGCCACCAGCGTGGAGGCTCCGGCGGTGAGCTTCGCGCCCAGCCTCGCGCAGATGTCGCCTCGCAGCTCCAGCGCCAGGTCCGCCCACCCCGGCCGTCCCTCCTCGGCGGCGTAGTGGTCCCCGATGTTGATGCCCCCGAGGAAGGCCACCGCGTCGTCCACCAGGAGGATCTTTCGGTGGTTGCGCCAGAAGCGGCCGAGGAAGATGGAGGTGAGGGGGTTGTGGATGCGGACCTTGATGCCGGCTGCGCGCAGGGTGCCCGCCAGCGTGCGGCTCTCGCCAATGGAGCCCCAGCCGTCGACGATGACCTTCACCTCCACGCCCCGCAGGGCCGCGGCGGTGAGCGCGGCGACGAAGCGCGTGCCCACGCCCTCGCGCTCGAAGGCGTAGACCTCCAGGTGGACGCGCCGGGTGGACGCGCCGATGGCCTCCAGCATGCGTGGGTAGGCCTCGGCACCACCGTCGAGCAGGGTGATGCGCTGCCCCCGGGCCTCCGCGGACAGCCACTCCCTCTCCCCCTGGGAGAGGGCCGGGGTGAGGGTCTGTCGGGCCGGGGATTCCATTCGAGTCCTGGGAGACGACCGGGCGTCAGTCGTCGTGCTTCCGCGCGCCCTTGCCCTTGCCCTTGTGGCGGCACTGGTCCCCGTCCCAATACTGGCTGGGGTGGCAGTTGCGCTCCTTCTTCTTCTTCTGATGATGGGTCACGTGCCGGGTCTCCCGGACGTAGATGCAGCCAGGCGAGGCGATGAGGAGGGCGGGAATGAGGAGAATGAGCTTCTTCATAGCGCGCGCAGCCTACCGGGAGCCTGGCGGAGGGTCCTCTCACTTCTTGTGAATGTCGTAAATAGCGATTTCTACCGTCCGGCTGTCTGCACTCCGGGCGTATCGACGCCTCGCGAGCAAATCGGTAGCCTCCCGTTCGTGCCCTCCACCGAGAAGCCCGTTGTCAGACATCGGAAGATAGGCGCCTACCGTGTGCTCGGCGAGCTGGGCCGGGGCGGCATGGCCCAAGTGTACCGGGGGCTGCATGAGATGTTGCAGCGCGAGGTCGCCATCAAAGAGATGCTCGCGGACCCCGTCCGGGACAAGGAGGCCGTGTCACGCTTCCGCCGCGAGGCGCTCGCGCTCGCCGCCTTCCGCCACCAGAACATCGTCACCCTGTATGACCTGGTGGAGAAGAACGACGTCCTCTTCATGGTGATGGAGTACGTGGATGGGCCCACCCTGCACGAGCTCATCAAGGAGGGGCCGCTGGCACCCGAGGTAGGTGCCGCCGTAGGGGCGCGCATCGCCGACGCGCTGGAGCACGCCCACTTCCGCCGCATCATCCACCGCGACCTCAAGCCCGCCAACGTGATGCTCACCAAGGCCGGCGACGTGAAGCTGATGGACTTCGGCGTGGCCAAGGACGTGGGCCTGGAGGCCCTCACCGCACAGGGCATGGCGGTGGGGACGCCCTCGTACATGTCTCCCGAGCAGGTGACGGGCGCGCCCGTGGACGGGCGCACGGACCTGTTCGCGCTCGGGGTGCTGCTCTATGAGGCGCTCTCGGGCACTCGCCCCTTCCTGGGCCGCAACGCCGGCGAGGTCTTCGCCCGCATTCGCGACGGCGAGTACACCCCGCTGCA
This sequence comes from Archangium minus, assembly GCF_044360475.1. Taxonomy (NCBI): domain Bacteria; kingdom Pseudomonadati; phylum Myxococcota; class Myxococcia; order Myxococcales; family Archangiaceae; genus Archangium; species Archangium minus. The sequence continues at coordinate 10,902,336 of NZ_CP043494.1, read as the reverse complement.
CAAGGCAGCCCCCCACCTGCCCAAGCAGCTCACGGACATCGTCAAGCGCGCCCTCGAGGTACGGCCCCAGGATCGCTTCGCCAACGCCGCCGCCATGCGCCGCGAGCTGGAGGCGTTCCTCACTCAGCGCGTGGGCATGTCCTACGAGGCCCTCCTCGTGGGCTTCCTGCGCCACCGGAACAAGCTCACCGAGACGGAGGCGCTCGCCCACCTCACTCAGGAGGAGCTGCGCGTCGTCGACGTCTTCGATAAGCAGCTCAAGCTGCCGCAGGCGTGGGTCCGCTGGGTTGTGGCGTTCCTCGCCGTCGCGGGGGCGCTCGGGACGGGGATTCTTTTGACCCAACCCTATTGGATGGGGCTTGTGCGGCAGCTGACCACCCGCTGACGCACCTCTGGGCCCACCTCTGGGCCCACATACCCTCACCCCAGCCCTCTCCCAGAGGGAGAGGGGGCGTACACGGGCGACTACTTGCGGCGCGCGGGGGCGTTCTTCTTCGCCGCCGGCTTCGCGCCCTTGCCCTTCTTCTCGTGCGTCACCGTCACGAGCGTCCCGATACCGCCGCGCACGAAGAAGTCTCCCTCCACCGTCAGCTTCCGCGGCTGGATGGCGCGCACGATGTCGTCGGCGATCGTGTTGGTCACCTTCTCGTGGAAGGCGCCCTCGTTCCGGTACGCCCACATGTAGAGCTTCAGGCTCTTCAGCTCCACGCACAGCTGATCCGGCACGTAGCGAATCTTGAACTTCGCGAAGTCCGGCTGCCCGGTCAGCGGGCAGAGGCACGTGAACTCTGGCACGTCGAAGGCAATCTCGTAGTCCCGATCCGGCGCGGGGTTCGGGAAGGTCTGCAGGTCCTTGGAAGGCTGGGAAGGCATAGCGGGGTGTCGTCTAACACACACAGGGCGGATTGCAGCCTCTCAGTGGTGAACGCTCTCCCCCCCGCAGGGCGCCCCTGCTGTCTTGCCCCCAACGCCCCCTATGTCCAGGGGGGAGCAGGCGGAGGGGGGGCGTCTTGTGTGATCCGGCCGGTGGGCGTAACTCCAGTGCCTAGCCCCTCATGCTTCCACCCGATTTCCAGGACATCCTCGCGTGCGTCCCCCAGGCCGTGGTGCGGCTCGGACCGGACCTGCGTGTGGAGTGGGTGGAGCCGGACTTCGCCTCCAAGACGGGGGTGTCCCTCCAGGTGGGAGAGCTGGTGCTGTCGGCCCTGGAGGGGGGTTGGGGCCGGGATGCCCTGGAGCGTGCCCTGCGCGAGGGTCGCGGGCACTCGGGCCACGTCATTACCTCGGGGCTCAAGCAGGTGCGTGTCCAAGCCCGTCCGAGCCGCCCGGGCTCGGCGCCTGGCGCCTGGCTCTTCTTCGAGCCCTCCGGTGCGGATGACGACCTCGCCTTCGCCCAGGCCCTTCAGGAGATTGCCCGCGAGGTGGGCGAGACGCTGGACGTGGACAGCGTGTGCAAGGCCGCGGTGCTGGCCGTGGTGCGCTGTGCCCAGGTGCGTCGCGCCGAGGTGTACCTCGCCGAGGAGGGCCAGCCCCTGCGCCGCGTGGCGGTGTCGGACCTGGCCAGCGTGGACTCCCCCGAGGACGCGCTCGAGAACCATGCCGACTCCTTCGAGGCGGCACTCATTACCCGGCAGCCGCAGATTGGCGTGCAGCGCGGCTATGGCGATGCCGTGGGCTCCATCTTCGCGGCGGTGCCGCTGCTGTCCCAGAAGCGCGCCCTGGGGCTGCTCGTCCTTTATAAGGAGCAGGGCACCTCCTTCTCCTTGCGCGAATTGGACTTGTGGAGTGCCGCGGCCGGACAGGTGGCGGTGACGGTGGAGAACGCGCGTCTGTTGCGTGAGGCCCAGGCGGCCCTGCGGGTGCGCGAGGAGTTCATGTCCATCGCCTCGCACGAGCTGAAGACGCCTCTCACCCCGCTCAAGCTGACGCTCTACTCCATGGAGCGCCGCCTTGTGCAGGGCCAGCCCGTGGAGCTCTCCAGCGTGATGAAGTCCAAGCGACAGGTGGAGCGGCTCGCGGGGTTGGTGAATGACCTGCTGGATGTCTCACGGTTGGAGCTGGGCCGGCTGTCGCTGCAGCCCGCGCCGCTGGAGGTGGGCCACCTGGTGGCGGAGGTGGTGGACCAGTTCCGCCACGCCTTCGAGCGCCCCTTCACCCTGACCGTGCCGAGCGAGCGCCTCTGGGTGCAGGGGGATCGCGACAGGTTGGAGCAGGTGCTCGTCAACCTGCTGGAGAACGCGCACAAGTACAGCCCGACAGGCGAGCCCATCTCCGTCGAGGTGGAGTCGCTGTCCAGCGAGGCCCGCATCCACGTGAGGGACCGGGGCATTGGGATTCCCGTGCCGGACCAGACGCGGCTCTTCCAGCGCTTCTACCGAGCGGCGAACTCCTCGCACCGCCACTTCGGTGGATTGGGGCTGGGGCTCTTCATCAGCCACTCCATCGCACGGCTGCACGGAGGCTCGCTGTCGCTCTCGAGCGCCGAGGGCCAGGGCTCCACCTTCAGCCTGGGACTGCCGCGGATGACCGTGAACGAGGTGCGGCGGCTGCCGCGCCGGGTGCTGCTGCTCGACGAGGATCCCTCGCACGAGCAGGTGGCCGAGCGCGTGCTGCGCGCCGAGGGCTTCGAGGTGCTCACCGCGCAGGAGGGGGTGGAGGGGCTGCGCCGGGCCTCGTTCCTGCCCGTGGACCTGGTGCTGCTGTCGGCGAGCGCCGCGCCCACGCAGCTGGGCATCTTCCTGGCGGCCTTCGCGGAGCTGCCGCGCGCTCGGCCCATCCCCATCGTGCTGGCGGGTGCCACACGGCCTGCCTGGGCCCAGCCCGACTACGCGCTGTGCTCGAGGCCCTATCGGGAGGCGGAGCTGCTCGCCGCGGTGCGCGCCATGCTCACCTACCCCGAGGAGCGCGCCCGTGCCCACGAGCGCGCCTCTTCTGTTAAGCACCTGGAGGGAGTCCCAGCGGATTCTTCCATGCCTTCTTGATCGTCGCTTCCAAAGCCCCTGCTTCCCTGTCCGCTCCTGGCGCTTGCGGACGGCCGGGGGTGCTAGATCTGCTTACAGCGAAAGGCCCATCGCACTAGACTCTCCGCGTCAAACGGGATGTACCCGCCGCGAAGGGGAGCGCTGATGTCGGACCGAGTTCCGGGCCGCTATGGGCTGTACGAACCAGACACCGAGCACGATGCCTGTGGTGTGGGCTTTGTGGCCCACATCCGGGGCGAGAAATCGCGCGGCATCGTTGAGGACGCACTGGAGCTGCTCAACCGGCTGAGCCACCGGGCCGCGGCGGGCAAGGACCCCGAGACGGGCGATGGCGCCGGCATCCTCGTGCAGCTCCCCCACCGTTTCTTCGAGCGCGAGCGCCTGGGCTTCCCGCTGCCGCCGCGCCGTCAGTATGGCGTGGGCATGGTGTTCCTGCCCTCGGACGCGGAGGCGCGGATCGCCTGTGAGTCCGTGCTGGAGCAGGTGGCCGCCGACGAGGGCCAGCGCGTGCTCGGCTGGCGCGACGTGCCGGTGGAGCCCTCGTTCCTCGGCCGGCTGGCCCGCGAGGGAGCGCCCGTCATCCGGCAGTTCTTCGTGGCCCGGCGTCGCGTGGTGCCCAGCGCCTTCGAGCGCAAGCTGTTCCGCATCCGCAAGCTGGCCGAGCGGCGCATCAACGAGCGCGGGTTGGATCCGGAAGGCCAGTTCCACGTGGCCAGCTTCTCGGCGGAGACGCTCATCTACAAGGGCCTGCTCCTGCCCCGGCAGCTGCCGCGCTTCTACGTGGACCTGCAGCACCCCGAGTTCGTGAGCGCGCTGGGCCTGGTGCACTCGCGCTTCTCCACCAACACCTTCCCGACGTGGGAGCTGGCCCAGCCGTTCCGCTACATCGCGCACAACGGCGAAATCAACACGCTGCGGGGCAACCGCAACTGGATGAACGCCCGAAGGGGGTTGCTTCAGTCGGCCAAGTTCGGCGGCAGTCTAGAGCCCCTCTTCCCCATCATCGTCCCGGGCAAGAGCGACTCGGCGCAGTTCGACAACATGGTGGAACTGCTGTGTCTGGGCGGGCGCCAGCTCCCCCACGCCATGATGATGATGATCCCCGAGGCGTGGGAGGGTCACACGCTCATGAGCGACGAGCGGCGCGCCTTCTACGAGTACTCCAGCTCGCTGCTGGAGCCGTGGGACGGGCCGGCCGCCATCGCCTTCTCGGACGGGCAGCTCATCGGCGCCACGCTGGACCGCAACGGCCTGCGCCCCGCGCGCTACCTCGTCACGGAGGACGATCGCATCATCCTCGCCTCGGAGACGGGCGTCATCGACGTGCCGGCCTCGGCGGTGCGCCGCAAGGGCCGCCTCACCCCGGGCCGCATGCTGCTGGTGGACACGCTCGAGGGCCGCATCCTCGAGGACGAGGAGGTGAAGAGCGACATCACCACGCGCTGGCCCTACCGGCGCTGGCTGGAGCACAACGTCTTCACCTTCGATGACCTCCCCACGGTGCCCGCGCCGACGCGGCTGGGGGGCGAGGAGCTGTGGCGGCTGCAGCGCGCCTTCGGCTACTCGGACGAGGACGTGCGGTTGTTGCTCAAGCCCATGGGCGAGACGGGCAAGGAGCCGGTGGGCTCCATGGGCACGGACACGCCCCTGGCGGTGCTCAGCGACCAGGCGCCCACGCTCTTCAACTACTTCCACCAGCTCTTCGCGCAGGTGACCAACCCGCCCATCGACCCCATCCGCGAGTCGCTGGTGATGACGCTGGCCACCGGCCTGGGCCCCGAGGGCAACACCTTCGAGGAGACGCCGGACCAGTGCCACCGGCTGTCGCTGCCGGGCCCCATCCTCACCAACGGGCAGCTCGCGAAGCTGGCCGCCATCAGCAACGAGGGCGTCTTCGAGACGCACCGGCTGAGCCTGCTGTACCCGGTGGCCGGGGGGCAGGACGCGCTGGATGCGGCGCTGGAGCGGTTGTGTACCGGGGCCGTGGAGGCGGTGGACGCGGGCGCCAGCATCCTCGTGCTGAGCGACCGAGGCGTGGACGCGGTCCATGCTCCCATCCCCTCGCTGCTGGCCGTGTCCGCAGTGCACCAGCGGCTGGTGCGCGACGGCATCCGCATGTACACGGGCCTGGTGCTGGAGACGGCCGAGGCGCGCGAGGTGCACCACTTCGCGTGTCTCTTCGGCTACGGCGTCTCCGCGGTGAACCCGTACCTGGCGCTGGACACGCTGCGCGCCCTGGCGGAGGCGGGCGAGCTGCCGGTGGACCATGAGAAGGCGCAGGAGAACTTCATCCACGCCGTGGAGGAGGGCCTGCTCAAGGTGATGTCCAAGATGGGCATCTCCACGCTGCAGTCGTACCGTGGCTCGCAGCTCTTCGAGGCGGTGGGCTTGGATCGCCGGCTGGTGGAGCGTCACTTCACCGGGACGCCCTCGCGCGTGGAGGGGGTGGGCCTGTCGGAGCTGGGCCGCGAGGTCCAGGAGCGGCACTCGCGGGGCTTCGGCGAGGCGGCGGAGCACGAGGTGGAGCAGCTCCCCGTGGGCGGCCAGTACCAGTGGCGCCGCCGGGGCGAGATGCACAAGTGGAACCCGGCCACCATCGCCAAGCTGCAGCAGGCGGCGCGCACCAATGACGCCGCGCTCTTCGCTGAGTACTCGAAGCTCGCGGACGACGAGTCGCGCGAGCACTGCAACCTGCGCGGGCTCCTGGAGGTGGTGACGGAGGGTCGTACCCCCGTGCCCCTGGAAGAGGTGGAGCCGGCGTCGCAGATCGTCCAGCGTTTCGTCACCGGCGCCATGTCCTTCGGCTCCATCAGCGCCGAGGCTCACGAGACGCTGGCCATCGCGATGAACCGCATTGGCGGGCGCTCCAACAGCGGCGAGGGTGGCGAGGAGTCGCGCCGCTACCTGCCGGACGAGAACGGAGACATGCGGCGCAGTGCCATCAAGCAGGTGGCCAGCGCGCGCTTCGGTGTCACCACCGAGTACCTGGTCAACGCGGCCGAGCTGCAAATCAAGATGGCCCAGGGCGCCAAGCCGGGCGAGGGTGGACAGCTCCCCGGCCACAAGGTGGACGAGCGGATTGCTCGCGTGCGCTGGTCCACGCCGGGCGTGACGCTCATCTCCCCGCCGCCGCACCACGACATCTACTCCATCGAGGACCTGGCGCAGCTCATCTATGACCTGCAGGCGGTGAACCCGACGGCGCGGGTGAGCGTGAAGCTGGTGAGCGAGGTGGGCGTGGGCACCATCGCCGCGGGCGTGGCCAAGGCCGGCGCGGGGTGCGTGGTCATCTCCGGCTACGAAGGTGGCACGGGCGCCTCGCCGCTCTCCAGCATCAAGCACGCGGGTCTGCCGTGGGAGCTGGGCCTCGCGGAGGCGCAGCAGGTGCTGGTGCACAACGGCCTGCGTGGGCGTATCCGGGTGCAGGTGGACGGAGGCCTGCGCACCGCTCGGGACGTGCTCATCGCCACGCTGCTGGGCGCCGAGGAGTTCGGCATGGCCACCGCGAGCCTCATCGCGCTCGGGTGCATCATGCTGCGCAAGTGCCACCTCAATACCTGCTCGGTGGGTATCGCCACGCAGGACGCGGGGCTGCGCGAGCGCTTCCACGGCAAGCCCGAGCACGTGGTGAACTTCTTCTACATGGTGGCCGAGGATCTGCGGAAGCAGATGGCGGCCCTGGGCGTGCGCCGGCTGGACGAGCTGGTGGGCCGGGTGGAGCTGCTGCGGCAGCGTCCCTCCGCGGACCACTGGAAGGCGAAGCGGGTGGATCTCTCCGCTCTGCTCGTGGCGCCTGCTGCCTCCTCGACCGAGGCCCGGCGCTGCGACTCGCCGCAGAACAAGGACGTGTCGGACCACCTGGACCATGATCTGCTCCAGCACGCGAAGGCCACGCTGGAGGGCGGGGCGCCCACGCTCCTGGTGCGGCCGGTGAGCAACACGCACCGCGCCGTGGGGGCCATGCTCTCCGGCGCGATTGCCCAGCGGTACGGGGCGCGGGGTCTGCCGGACGGGCAGCTGCGCATCCGGCTGCAGGGCTCGGCGGGACAGAGCTTTGGCGCGTTCCTCGCCAGCGGCGTGACGCTGGAGCTGGAGGGCGACTCCAACGACTACCTCGGCAAGGGGCTCTCCGGCGGGCGCATCATCGTCTACCCGCCCTCGGACAGCCGCTTCGTTCCCGAGGACAACGTGCTCGTGGGCAACACCGTCCTCTACGGTGCCACGGCCGGCGAGGTGTACCTGCGCGGACTCGCGGGCGAACGCTTCGCGGTGCGCAACAGCGGCGCCCAGGCCGTCGTGGAGGGCGTGGGTGACCACGGCTGCGAGTACATGACGGGTGGCGTGGTGGTGGTGCTCGGGCCCACCGGGCGCAACTTCGCCGCCGGCATGAGCGGAGGCCTCGCCTTCGTGCTCGACCGCGAGCGCTCCTTCCGCGAGCGGTGCAACCTGGAGATGGTGGAGCTGGAGTCGCTGGTGGACGAGTCGGAGATCTGGCTCGTGCACGGGATGATTGAGCGGCACCTGCACCACACCGGGAGCGCGCTGGCGCGGCGGGTGCTCGACAACTGGGAGCTGATGGTGCCGCAGTTCGTGAAGGTGATGCCCACCGACTACAAGCGCGTGCTCCAGGCGCGCCGGGCGGCCCGCAAGCCGCCTCCGGCCACCCTGCCGCGTCTGCAGGTCGTGGGAGGGGAGGGCTGAGCCATGGGCAAGACAACGGGTTTCATGGAGTGGAAGCGCGTGCCCGCCCCCAAGCGGGAGAAGTCCGAGCGGGTGGGGGACTCGCGCGAGTTCGTGCTGCCCCTGGCCGCCGAGGAGGCGAAGCGGCAGGCGGGTCGCTGTATGGACTGTGGCGTGCCCTTCTGTCAGCAGGGCTGTCCGCTGGGCAATCCCATCCCCGACTTCAACGACGCGGTGTACCGGGGGAAGTGGAAGGAGGCCTACGTCGCGCTGAGCGGCACCAACAACTTCCCCGAGTTCACCGGCCGGCTGTGTCCGGCGCCGTGCGAGGCCGCCTGCGTCCTCAACATCGACCAGGATCCGGTGACCATCGAGCAGATGGAGAAGGAGATCAGCGAGCGGGCCTTCGCCGGGGGCTGGGTGCGTCCCCGTCCGCCCGCGAGCCGCACCGGCAAGCGCGTGGCGGTGGTGGGCTCGGGGCCCGCGGGAATGGCCGCGGCGGCGCAGCTCAACCAGGCGGGGCACAGCGTCACCGTGTTCGAGCGGGATGACCGGGCCGGGGGCCTGCTGCGCTACGGGATTCCCGACTTCAAGCTGGAGAAGTCCGTGCTGGACCGCCGGCTGAAGCTGATGGAGGCCGAGGGCGTGGAGTTCCGCTGCGGCGTGGACGTGGGCCGCGAGCCGGGCTTCCGCGCGCTGCGCGAGCAGTACGACGCCGTCGTGCTGGCCATGGGGGCCAGGAAGGCGAGGGAGCTCGAGGTGCCCGGACGCGAGCTGTCCGGCGTGTTGCAGGCCATGGACTACCTGGAGCACCAGAACCGGGTAGTCGCGGGACTGGCCCAGCTCGAGCCCCGGCTGAACGCGGCGGGCAAGCGGGTGCTCATCCTCGGAGGTGGCGACACGGGCTCGGACTGCCTGGGCACGGCGCTGCGCCAGGGCGCGGCCCATGTCATGCAGGTGGAGCTCATGCCCGCGCCCCCGAAGGTGCGCGCCGAGGGCAACCCGTGGCCGCGCTGGCCGCTCATCTTCCGTACCTCGTCGAGCCAGGAAGAGGGTGGGACGCGCGAGTTCGGCCTGATGACGAAGAAGCTGGTCGGCACGGACGGACGGCTCCAGGCGCTGCACGCGGTGCGGGTGGAGCTGCAGCGTGAGGCGGGTGGAGCACCCCGGCTGGTGGAGGTGCCCGGTTCCGAGACGGTCTACGAGGTGGACCTGCTGGTGCTGGCCATGGGCTTCACGGGGCCGGACACCGGGATGCTGGCGGAGGACCTGGGCGTGAAGCTCACGCCGCGAGGCAATGTGCTGGTGGACGCGAGCTTCGCCACGTCGGTGGACGGCGTGTTCTGCGCGGGCGACGCGAGCCGGGGCGCGAGCCTCATCGTCTGGGCCATCTCGGACGGGCGTGAGGCGGCGAAGGCCGTCGACGCGTACCTGTCCCAGGAGCCCTCCGCCCTGCCGACGCGGGGCAAGGACTACTCCTTCGGCTGAAGTCTCGTCTCGAGTCGGTTAAATCGAGCCCCATGTCCCTTTCCCCTGTCAGCAGCATGCTTCCAGGTCCTGCTTCCGAGGCGGCCACGGCCGCCAAGGACGAGGCCTGGATGCGGCTCGCCATCGAGCTCGGCGAGCAGGCCAAGGGCCATACCGGTGACAATCCCTACGTGGGGTGCGTCATCGTCGTGGACGGGCGCGTTGTGGGCTCCGGGTACACACAGCCTCCCTATCAGCCGCACGCCGAGGCCTCCGCCTTCCTGGATGCGGAGCAGCGCGGTCATGAGGTGCGGGGAGGCACCTTGTACTCGACCGTCGAGCCCTGCTGCTTCTTCGGACGTACGCCGCCCTGCGCGCAGGCCATCATCGACCGGGGAATCGCTCGCGTCGTCATCGGCATTCGAGATCCCCATCCGCGCGTCAACGGCCAGGGCGTTGCCCAGTTGCGCGCCGCGGGCATCGAGGTCACGGAGAGCGTCTGCCACGAGGAGGTGCGCTCGTACCTTGCCGGGTGGCTCTCCCGAGTTGGACCGGGCCACGGGTGACCGGTCGGGCGCGGCCTCATCTCCTTCAGGGAATTGATACTCCCTCTCCCCTCGGGAGAGGGTCGGGGTGAGGGTAGCCGAGCCCGTTCTTCAACCCGTGGCCCCCAGTGTGGACAGGGGGGTCAACCCGAGTTCACCCGATACCCTCACCCCGTCCCTCTCCCAGGGGGAGAGGGGAAATGTTCTCAGGGCGTCCCTTCGCGGATTTTCCTGAAGGGGATTAGCGGAGGAGGCGCCGCCGCGTCACGGGGATGTCCACGACAGGCGTGGCGCTTCCACCTGTGCCCGTCGCCGAGGCCTTGCGCACGCCGAGCACCAGCCGGCTGCCCTCAGGGCCTCGGATGCGCTGGACGGCGTTCGCGAAGCCCATTTCCACCACGGGGCGCCCGTCGATGTGCACGATGCTGTCGCCCGTGACGAGCCCCGCCTCGGCCGCGCCTCCGCCCGGTGCGACCTCGCCCAGCACCAGCGCGTCCTCTCGCGGGGCGAGCACCGCTCCGATGCCCACCAGCTCGATCTGCGGCTCCTCGCCCTCGTCCGTCTTCCGCAGCTCGATGGTCAGCGGGGGCGCGGTGTCTCCGCGCACGGTGATGCCGGAGAGGACTCGGCTGTGGTGCCCATCGGCGGAGACGAACAGGGACAGCTCGCCCGGCGGCAACCCGTCCAGTGTGAAGTCGCCCCGTGCATCCGTGAGGGCGTCGTAGCGCAGAGACAGCGCTCCTTCTCCTGTTCCCACGCCCTCGACGGAGATGCGTGCGCGCTCCAGCGGGAGGCCCGAGCCCTCCTCCACCACGCGCCCCGCCATCTTCGCCCCACGCGCGAGTGAGAGGTCCGTCGTCACCGGTCCCGAGGCTCCTTGCGGTACCTCGACGTTCGCCTCGGAAGGCGCGTAGCCGGACGCGGCCGCCTGGAGCACATAGCTCCCGGTCGGCACTCCGGCCACCTCGTAACGGCCCTGGGCGTTGATGAACGAGTGCTGCGTGAAGACGTCTCGTTGCAGGGGCCCTCGCTTCGTGAACACGGCCAGGGTGAAGGAGGGCAGCGGCTTGCCCGTGGCCGTGTCTCGTACCGTGCCCACCAGCTTCGTCCCCGTCGCGAGTGTCAGCACCAGATCCTTCCGGCCTGCCGTCACATCCCGGAGCTCGTCGGGCGCGAGTCCCATCGACCTGGCGGTGACGTCGTAGGTCCCTGGCTCCAGGCCCTCGAGGATGAAGCGGCCCTCCGCGTCCGTCAGCGTCTCGTACCCGAGCTCATCGCCATACCTGCGAGGCCATGCGCTCGCGGCGGAGCTCACGGACACCAGGGCCTGGGGCACGGCCGTTCCGCTGCCGTCCACCACACGCCCCGCAAGGGACTCGCCGTGGGGCGCGCCTGGGTCGCTCTCGCGCTTGCTCAGCTTCAAGACCAGGCGACGCGCCAGCACGGCCGAGGGCGTCACCTCGGCTCGGGCGGAGCTGTAGGCCGGGTGGCGAGCCTCCACGCTGGCGCCTTCGGGGGCACGGAAGCGGAACTCCCCGCGCGCATCGGACGTGAAGTGGTCCGACGTGGGGAAGAGCACCGACTCGCCGCCCCGGCCCGTCAGTACGCGCACCTGCGCTCCAGGGACGGGCTGTCCGTCCGGGTCCTCCACCCGGCCCAGCAGCTCCACCTCGGGCGTCAGGGCGAGCACGATGTCCGAGATGCGCTGGCCGGGCACCGCCGTGAAGCGGATGGGGCTCTGTCCCCACTCGGGGCCGAAGGGCAGGTACCCCTGTGCTGTCACCACCGCGAGCAGCCACGTGCCCGCTGTGGGAGGGACGAAGCGGAACCGTCCGCTGGCCTCCGTGCGCGTGGACGTGGCGCCTCCCGGTCCGGCGAAGGTCAGCTCGGCGCTCGAAACGCCCTCTCCCGTCGTGGCCGAGATGACGAGGCCCTCGAAGGAGCCCCGCGACTCGGCTGGCGCCTCGGCGTACGTGGCGGGCACCAGGCGCGAGGGGAGGGCGGTCGCGGCGTGCGGGGACTCCGGCTTCGGTGACAAGTGTGTTCCGGCGCGGGCGGGCGTCGGCTTGGCGGCCACTGCTGCACTTGCTCGCGGGCCATCGGGCGTCGGTTCCCATCCCCCACGGAGCATGAGGAGCAGTCCACCCACGAGCACCAGCACAACGATGAGCAGCCAGACTGTGCGCTTCCGGTCCATGGCGCAGAAGGCTAGCGCACGGACGGGACGGCTTTTATAGCCTCGCGCCGCTTCAACCCCACGGAGGAACAGTCATGAAGCTCTATGGTCATCCGGGCAGCACCTGCACCCGCAAGGTCCTCACCACGCTCGCCGAGAAGGGCCGCGAGGCCGAGTTCGTTTCGATCGACCTCTTCAAGGGCCAGCAGAAGTCGCCCGACTACCTGGCGAAGCACCCCTTCGGCGTCGTCCCCTTCCTCGAGGATGACGGCTTCACCATGTACGAGTCCCGCGCCATCATCCGCTACCTCGACGCGAAGCTGCCGGGACCCAAACTCACCCCGGGCGACGCTCCTTCCCTCGGCCGCATGGAGCAGTGGATCAGCGTCGAGCAGTCCTATTTCACCTCGCCCTGCATGACCATCGTCAGGGAACTGGTCTTCACTCCCATGCGCGGTGGCACGCCCGACATGGACAAGGTGTTCAAGGCCCGGGGCGAGACGGGCAAGGTCCTCGATGTCGTCGACCGGGCCCTCATGTCGCAGGCCTACCTCGCGGGTGACACGTTCTCGCTCGCGGACATCTCCTGGCTGCCGTACCTGCAGTACCTCTCGGCCACCCCGCACGGCACCCTCATCACCGAGCGTCCGTTCGTGAAGTCGTGGTGGCAGCGCATCAGCACCCGTCCCTCGTGGAAGAAGGTGAACGGCTAGCTGTCTTCGCTCCGGTGGCCGGAGGGCCGTGAGCTCCCTCCGGCTGCCTCGGGGCAGGCCGCACCCGCACCGAGTCCACGGGTGAGACCTCCCGGGTGGGGTGCATGCTCCCACGGTCGAGGGCCCTCCAACCGCGAGTTCCTCCACGCGGTAGCGGACAAATGCGTTCGCCGAGGTTATCTTGGAGGTCATGTCACAGGAACCACTTGAGAAGTCGTCTCCTCAGCTCGGACCCAGGTTGGGGCGTTGGCTCAAGCGGGTAGAGCTCCGCGAGGTGGCGGGGGATGAGTTGTACGCCAAGGCCCATTCGCTGGTGACCAAGGGTCGAGTGCTTCGGTGGGAGGTGAAGGCCGACACCCTGAAGGGCGAGGTGCGAGGCCGCGGTGGTGTGCTTCTCCCTGTGCGGGTTTCCGCCGACGAGGAGGGTCTGGAGCTCGACTGCCGATGCGTTCTCTTCCTCGAGTCCGGCGTTTGTGAGCACGCGGTGGCGCTCGGGCTGGCGCTTCTGGAGCGCATCTCCCCCGAGCCCAAGCTCCCCCCGTCAGGCTCCTCCTCCGGGGTGCCTCGCAACCCTGAGGATGTGCAGCAGTGGCTGGAGACGCACCACGTCACCCATCTGCGCCACGTCCCCATCTCCGAGTTGGATCCCTTCCTCCCGCGGGGCTTCAGCGTCATCCACAGGCTGTCCTCCATCGATCACCTGCCTGTCGTCTCGTTGCTGGAGGGGAAGGTGCCCGCGTCCCTGGTGCACTCCGTCTCCATTCTCTCCACGCTGGAACGGGCTGCCTGGACGTTGGCCAACCAGGAGGTGAAGCGGGTTCGCCAGGGGCTCGAGTGGGAGCGCCAGGCCGGCTCGCGGCCCCCCACCGATGCGCGCCTCGTGCCTCTTGTCCAGGCGCTCCGGACGTTGCGCGCCCGTGTGCGGGAGCACGCGTTTCCCCGACTTCTCTCCGAGGCGGGGGTCCAGCTTCTCTTCCCTTCGCAGGACAAGCCCGTCGTGGTGCATGCCCACGAGATGCCGGTGGCGGGCAGTCCGTCCCGGACCCATGGCCACCTCCACCGCCAATGCGTGCAGCTGGACCTGCCGCGGGTGCTCGAGGGCGAAGACGCCATCAGCTGTTCGGTCTGTGGCCCGGCACCTTCGTACTGTGTCCACGCGCTCTCGGCGGTGGATTGGCTGCTCGGTTCGCTGGGGGATATGGGGCGGAAGCACGAGAACGCGGAGCTTGCCGAGCGCCTCTTCGTGGTCCCGGGCCAGAAGTTCCTCCTCGCGCTGGAGAAGGCCCAACAGCTGGCGCGAACCCGTCAGGAAGCCCGAGAGCCCACCCTCTCCGTGTCCTTCCGATTGGAGGGGATGAACGAGGGGGAGCCACGCCTGCGGCCCTATCTCCACCGGCCACTCAAGCGGGGTGGCTGGTCCAAGGGGTCGCCCATGTCGCCCTATGAGGAGAGTGAGGCCCTGGCTGTCCTCTCCTCGCCCGAAGAGGTGGAGGCCTTCCAGTTGTGCCGCATGCTGCCCCAGCAGTTCAGCGCGGAGGATCGTCGCCGGCTTCTCGCCCAGGCCCTGCGGCTGTTGGCGCGCAGCTCCCGTCTGGTGCACGAGTCGTTGCCAGGGCAGCCGCTGCGGGTGCGCGAGGCGCCGCTTGGCTTCGTGTTTGAGGAGGCGGAGGCGGGCTTGGAGGTGCGTCCCGCTGTGGAGGGCACGCCGGTGTCGCCGAGCATCTGGCGTGAGCTGGTGCAGAAGCAGGTGCCGGGGCCGTGGCTCTACTTGGAGCCCGAGGTGCCGCGGCTGTCGCTGGTGTCCGTGTCTCCTGAGGCGCTCGCGGTGCTGGAGTTCGTGGTGTCCCATGGAGGGAGGCTGCCGGAGGCAGTGCGCGGAGAGCTGCTGCGCCATCTGGGGGGGGTGGAGTCGGCCTTCCCCGTGTCGCTGCCACCCTCCCTCGAGGGACGCGAGGTGCCGGCCGAGCCCGGGCTGCTGTTGCGTCTGCGGCCCACGGGCACGGAGTCCCTGGCGGGCGCGTTGCTCGTGCGGCCCCTGCCTGAGGCCCCACCGCTGGTGCCAGGAGAGGGCGCCGAGGTCGTCCGGGGCGTGAGAGGGAGTGAGCGGGTACGGACACGCAGGGACCTCGAGGCCGAGCGCACCGAGGCGGGCGCGCTGCTGGAGCGGCTGGCGCTGCCGGTGGACGCGCACGCCCGCTTCACCCTGGAGGGGCCGGAGGCCGCGCTGGGGTTCCTCGAGCGGCTGGAGCCCCTGGTGGGCCCCACCCTACGCGTGGAGTGGGAGGAGCGGCCGTGGAGCGTGGTGCGCTCGCCGGACGCGCAGGGCCTCAAGGTGCAGGTGCGCCGGGAGCGGGACTGGTTCGGCGTGGAGGGCGGCGTGCAGGTGGAGGGCGAGCGGGTGGCGCTGGCCGTGCTGCTGGACGCGCTGCGGCGCGGGCACCACTATGTGCCGCTGGCCCCCGGCCGTTGGATGAGGCTCACCGAGGCGCTGCGCGAGCGGCTCGCGCCCCTGGCGGAGGTGGCGCATGCCTCGCGTGGGCGGTGGGAGGTGGGGGCGGCGGCGGCGCCCGTGCTGGACGAGCTGGCCGATGCCGGAGTGGAGGTCCAGGCTCCTCCGGATTGGCTCCGTCTGGCTGGACGCATCCGCGAGGCGCAGCGGATGGAGGTGCCGGTGCCCGCGAGCTTGAAGGCCGAGCTGCGCGACTACCAGCGGGTGGGCTTCGTCTGGATGGCGCGGCTGGCGGCCTGGGGTGGGGGCGGGTGCCTCGCGGACGACATGGGGTTGGGCAAGACGCTGCAGGCGCTCGCGCTGCTGCTGCACCGCGCGGAGGAGGGCCCGGCGTTGGTGGTGGCGCCTACCTCGGTGTGCTTCAACTGGCTGCGAGAGGCGGCGCGCTTCGCTCCCTCGCTGAAGGTGCATGCCTACCGCGAGGCGGAGCGGGAGTCGCTGCTCTCCGGCCTGGGCGCCGGGGACGTGGTGGTGGTGAGCTACACGCTGTTGATGCGCGAGGCCGAGCGCTTCGCCGCCGTGTCCTTCGCCACGCTGGTACTGGACGAGGCCCAGGCCGTGAAGAATCCCGATACCGCCCGGGCGAAGGCGGTGCGGGCGCTGAACGCTCAGGCGCGCCTGGCGCTCTCGGGCACGCCGGTGGAGAACCGACTGTCGGAGCTGTGGAGCCTCTACCGGCTCGTCTTCCCAGGGCTGCTGGGCAGCCGCGAGTCCTTCCGCGAGCGCTTTGTCGTCCCCATCGAGCGCATGAGAGATCCTCAGTCCCGTGCGGCGCTGGCGCGGCTGGTGCGGCCCTTCCTGCTGCGGCGCACGAAGGGAGAGGTGGCGCGCGAGCTGCCACCGCGTGTGGAGACGGTGGTGCCCGTCACCCTCTCGGAGAGCGAGCGCGAGCTGTACGAAGACACGCGGCTGGCGGCGCTGGCTCGGTTGGAGGCGGCGCGGGGCCCGAAGAAGCGCTTCGAGGTGCTGGCGGCGCTCACCCGGCTGCGGCTCGCGGCCTGCCACCCGAGGTTGGTGGACGCGGACTCGCCGCTGTCCTCCTCGAAGTTGGAGCGCCTGCTGGAGGTGCTGGACACCGTGCGCGCCGAGGGCGGTCGGGCGCTCGTGTTCAGCCAGTTCGTCAAGCACCTGGCGCTGGTGCGTGAGGCGCTGGAGGCTCGCGGCGTGCCGCTGCAGTACCTGGACGGGCAGACGCCCGCGGCCGAGCGCGAGGCGCGGGTGGTGGCCTTCCAGCGGGGCGAGGGCGATGTCTTCCTCATCTCGCTGAAGGCGGGAGGCACGGGGCTCAACCTCACCGCGGCGGACCACGTCCTCCACCTGGACCCCTGGTGGAACCCGGCGGCCGAGGACCAGGCCACGGATCGGGCCCACCGCATTGGCCAGACGAAGCCCGTCACGGTGACGCGCCTCATCTCCGAGGGCACCATCGAGGAGGCCATCCTCGCGCTGCACGAGGAGAAGCGCGACCTGGCCAGCAGCCTCCTGTCCGAGGCGGATGGAGCGGCGGCGCTCTCCACCGAGCAGCTCCTCTCGCTGCTGCGCCACGGGCCCGAGGAGGAGTCCGACTCCGAGGCTCCACGTCCCGAGCCGCTGACCCGGGCGCACCTGAAACGGACCGAGGCTACCCGGCACGCGTGAGGACGCGGAAGTCGGTGGGCTTCAACCCGAGCCGCGTGAGCGCCAGGCGGGCCCGCGGGTGGAGGAAGGTGGCCAGCTCCACCTCTCGTTGGCGGGCATAGCCGCTCTTCACCGCCTCGGGCGTATAGCCCGGGTGACACATCAGCTCGGTGATGCCCTCCTCGGGGAGCGTGGCGAGGTGCTGCTCCAGGCGCTCCAGCGTCCAGTAGGCCTCTGCCCCCGCTTCGCCGATGAAGTGGTCGTTGCTGGGCACGCCGTGGGCCCGCAGCACGCGGCGCATGTCCGCGTCCAGGGAGCGCACGGGCAGCAGGGCCACGTGGGCGGCTCGTGCCAGGCCCTCGAGCACACCGGGGTGGCGGTGCAGGCGTTTGTGCACGTCCACGTGCGTGGCCGGCTGGCCGAGCAGCGTGTCCAACCGCTCCAACTGGGCGAGTGCCTCCGCCTCCACCACGTCCGGCGTCAGGTGCTGGGCAAGTGGCTCCGAGAGGGACCCATTCCGGAGGAAGTGGCTGGGAAACGCGGCCCACACAGGAAGGCCGTGGGAGAGGTTGAAGTGCAGGCCGAGCGACAGCCCTCGGGCCTCGTGCGCCGCGGTCTCGGAGTAGGGCGTGTTCACCATCAAGGTGGCCGAGGAGACGATGCCCTCCTGCATGGCGCGGAGGATGCCGCGGGTGACGGCCGGGTCGTATCCCAGGTCGTCGGCGTTGATGATGAGGGCTCGCCCCGGAAGGTTCACACGCGGGCCTCGGTGGGCTGGCGGCTCTGCACCACGGTGAGGAGGAGTGCTCCCAATCCAAACAGGATGGTGACCAGGGCGACGAGCCCACCCAGTACGGGGACGAGCCCCACCAGCGTCAGCAGGACGAGTCCCACGAGCAGCGCCACCCCGAGGTGGGCCCCCGTCTTGTGGAAGCGTTCGAGCAGCCATCGGCCGATGAGCATGCCCACCACGGGGAAGCACAGGGCGATGGCGAGGGCATAGAGGGCGAGGATGAAGAGGCCGATCCACCAACCTCCGAGCAGCAGGCCCACGAGGAAGACGAAGGCGGCGACGATGGGGATGCCCACGAAGAGCGCGGCGCCCCAGCCGAGGCTGGGCAGGGGTTGCTGGCGCAGCATCGCGGGCGCGCGGCGCGCGAAGTTGGGAGAGAGGAGCACGAGCAGCAGCCCCAGCGCGAACAGCCCGATGAGCGAGCGAGCCCAGAAGTAGAGGCCCAGGAAGGGGCCCCGGCCCCGGGCGCGCTCGGGATCGAATCGTTCCACCGTGCCGGCCACGACGGCACCGGAGGCCATCTGCGCGTCCCGCTCGCTGCGGTAGCTCAGGTTGCCGCCGATGCGTGCGCCCTCGTTGAGTCGCAACGTGCCCACCTCCGCCCGCACGTCCTGGCCCACCGGCGCCGAGAGCGTGAGTGTCCCCGCGGCAGCGCTCAGCTCGCCCATCACCGGGGCGTTGACGTGGGCATCACCGGAGGCCAGGTAGAGGTCCCTGCCCACCTGGGCCTTGGGGGTGAGTCGCAGGTTGCCGGCGGCGAGTATGGCGTCCTCACCCACGGGTCCGCTCACGAGGAGCTCACTGCTCGCGGCCCGGAGGCTGCCGCGCACCGGGCTGGAGATCCGGCTTCTCGCGGAGGCGGACATCACATCCCCCTCGATGGTGCCGGAGATGTCCACCTGCTCGCCCGCGGCGATGAGATCGCCCCGCACGGTGCCCTGGATGTTCACGACGCGGCCGAAGGCATAGAGATCCTCGTTGATGACCTCCTGGGGGCCTATCTGCACG
Organism: Archangium minus; assembly: GCF_044360475.1. Taxonomy (NCBI): domain Bacteria; kingdom Pseudomonadati; phylum Myxococcota; class Myxococcia; order Myxococcales; family Archangiaceae; genus Archangium; species Archangium minus. The sequence continues at coordinate 10,883,847 of NZ_CP043494.1, read as the reverse complement.
ACGTCACCGCTGCGGAATTCGGCGGCCAGGGCCAGACCGGGCATCAGGGCCCCGAGCATCAGCAGGGTAGGGAGGCAGGAGACCCGGGGCCTCCCGTGCCGCTCGAGTTTCGTGGTCATGACGCATCCCTCCCGCGTGTGGGTACCCACCTCAACGCTGGAGGCCACCTGTCCCTCGGACAAGAGGCGTCGGGCGACCATGCCTTCCACCGCAGGAGCCATCGCCTGGAGTACGAAAGATCGCGCGCCTGATGGAGTCCGACATTGTCACTGCCGTTGAGCAAGAGCACCGAACGAAATTGACGCGGGCGGCTTCTCCGCCAACCCTTGTGAACGAATGGGAGTTTCCATGAAGCGCAAGCTGCTACTGCCGCTCTTCCTCGTGCTGCCAGGGTGCGCGCTTTTTCAGTTTCCGTGGCACAAGCGGCCTGCTTATGCGCCACCGGAAGAGGCCGCGCGTGTCCAATTTCCGCTCGACCTACCCAAAGAGACCCGAACCACGATTTCGGGTGCCATGGCCACGGCGATGCAACTCGCCCTGGATGATTTTCTTCCTCTGGATGTGAAGCCCCACCGGGGAGCGACCGAGGAGGAAGTGTGCCTCCACCAACGAGAGTCCTACGAAGTGATTGCCTCACCGGGACCCGAAGGGACGATGTTCGTCCGAATCACCCTGCGCCCCAAGATTTGTGAAAAGGGTGATCCAGTCCTGGATATGGAGGCGACCTACGCCATCGATGTGGCTGGGCGCCGCATTCTCGCCGCTCAAAGATGAGGAGTTGAACGACGTCTGGAACGCGGACACCCTGCTCAGCGGCTCGTCAGGGACGCGGGTGGTCGAAGAAGAAGCGCCACATCTCCCGGGTCGCATCGAGGTCCTGCGTGGTGTAGCCGAGGTGCGGCGGAACGAGCCCTCCAGGCCAGGTGTGGCCGCCGCCCTGGACGGTGCAGAGCGTGACGGACGTGTTCTGGTTGCACGTGTCGTACGTTTCGCAGGAGCTGTCACCCTGTGCGTAGGTGTTGACGGTGCTACCGGTGCAGAGGTCCCTCCGCGCCCAGCGCTCCACCGAGTCGCGTGCGGACGGGTAGGGACCACCGAAGAGGATGTTATCTCCGCCCCGGTAGAGGATGGTCTGGTCGTCCGTGCCGTGGAAGTGCATCACCGAGACCGGACGTACGGGCTCACACGGGGAATAGCCCTCCATGCCGGCCACGGGGGCAATCGCCGCGAACTGCCCCGCGCGCTCGCAGGCGAGCCGGTAGGAGAAGAAGCCTCCGTTGGAGAGACCGGTGGCGTAGATGCGCTTCGTGTCCAGACACACGCGCGTGTCCAGCTCCGCGAGTATCGCGTCCACGAAACTGACGTCGTCCACGCGGGAGATCTGCGCTGGTCCACAGCACACGCCCGCGTTCCAACTGCGCGTGTCCTCGTAGCGAGGGTCCGTGGCGCCGGTGAGCTCCGTCTGATTCAGGCCGCGGGGATACACTGCGATGAAGCCCTGGGCATTGGCCTGCTCGGACATCCGGCTCAGTCCCTCTTGCTCCTGCTCGTTGGAGCCAAAGCCGTGGAAGGAGAACACCGCGGGGGTAGGCCTCGTCGAGTTGTAGCCCGTGGGAACGAAGACTCGATAGAGCCGGGTGCGCCCCTGGTGCGTGAGCGTCCAGTCGTAGGTGCCGGCGCCTACATTGAGCCCGGTGCACGAGGTGCGTTCCGGGAGCGGCGCGGGGGCAGGCGCAGAGGGGGGGCCATAGTTCGGAGCTTGGGGCGGCGGAGTGGTCTCTGGCTCGGAGTCGGAACAGGCCGCGACAGTGAACAGCAGCGTGGCGGCACTGAGTGCGTTCAATGAGAAGGGGCGAGTGCTCATGATTCCATCAGCTCTAATTCTCCAGGGCTCACGCGTCAGCGAGTGAGGCCGCCTTCTCTGGGATTTGAGTCGCCAGTGAACGCATCTCCTCGTCCGCATCGTTCACCCATCCCGCATGGGCGAGCACCTGACAGAGCGCGCTTTCCGGGCACGACCGCGAGCGGTTCGGTTCGGTACCCTTCCGTACCATGAATCCGTCACGCATCGAGCTGGGTGAGCTGGCCGTGGATTTCGCTCGCGAGGGTGGAGTTCCGTACGCCGTGTTGCTCCCGCCTGGCTACGACTCTGGGGGGCCGTATCCGCTCGTGCTCTTCCTGTACGGAGGTGGCGGCTCACGGCAGACGCTCGTCGAGGCCAGGTCGGTGTTCGAGCAGTGCTGGAGTATGGGCAGTGCACCGCCGGTGGTGCTGGCGTGCGCGACGGTGGGCGAGTTCAGCTACTACCTCGACCATCCGGACGGCCGCTATCGCTGGGAGCGCTTCCTCTCCGAGGACTTCCCGAGGCACCTGCGCGCTACCTACAAGGTCCGGCCCGACAGGGCCTCCACGGCGCTCCTGGGCATCTCGATGGGCGGGTACGGAAGTCTGAAGATCGCATTCCAGCATCCCGAGACCTTCGGAGCGGTCGCGGCGCTTCAGCCGATCACGGAGCCGGGTTTTCGCGCGACGGACGCGGGCGAGCGCAACCACCTCTATTTCATCGGAGGGGGGCCGGAGGAGCTCGTTGGGCCGAAGAGGAATCCCGCGCTCTTTGAGGCGAACAATCCGGCCGTACGCGCTCGGGACAACGCGCGAGCCATCCTTGAGCACGGCCTGGCGATCTACCTGGAAGCGGGAGACGCGGACGCACTCAACGCACATGACGTCGCGGAGTTCATCCATCGGGTGCTCTGGGACCTCGACATCTCGCACGAGTACCACCTGGTGCGCGGCGCGGATCACGTGGGGCCCTCCGTGGTGCCGCGGCTCCGGGAGGCGTTCGTGTGGCTCGGAGCGGCGCTTCGTCGCGCGGAGGAAGGCGAGGCCCCGGAGGATGCTGCGATTCGCGGGCTGCGTACCCACCTCGAGGGCGCGCGGGCCGCAGCGTCCGAGCAAGATCCCACCACGCTTCGCAGATTCGGCGTGCTTCCTCCCAGCCGTTAGTCGATGGCCTCTACGCATCATGCAAGCTGGCTATGAAGCTGTTGAAGCTCTCTGCGACGGGGTGAACATTCATTTCCACTGACACCAGGACGACCTTGGGCTCGTCTCGTGACGTCCTATAGTCGAAGCACAAGTGCTCGCTACCGGGGGTCATCGCGAATGGATAGATCCCGGGCGGAATGTGCGGCTTCAAGATGCTGTACGAGTCACGGATGGCGTATTCCTTCTTGGTTGGATCCGTGATGACGGTCAAGAGAACGCTCATGACGTCCTTGACCTTGCCTATATCGAAGACGCATGGACGGGGGGTCATCCCTTGGCTCGTCGAAATGAGCTTCTTGTATTCCTCGGGAAGCTTCACGTTCCACTGCTGCTCGAGCAGTAGGATTTCATGAGGAGTGACTGGACGAGGTGCATCCCAAACATAGGGGGTCCATCGAATTCTACTTGTCATTGGCCTCCTCCCCAGATCGCCATTCCTCCTGTATGAGGAGCGGCGAGCTTGTGCTTTCCAAGTGGGATGAGCTGCATCCGCCCAACATCCTGGTGGTGGTGCCAGGAATAGCCGCTTGGCGGAACCATCGACGTCGATAGCTCCTCAATCATTTCGCGATTGAGGCCGAGGTCCCTGGCCAAATGGGGAGCTTGCTTGAGGGCTTGGAAGAGCTTCTGGTTTGCCGCTTTGTAATGTGCGAAGCGGTTCCCACTGCCAATGTGGATGTCATCCAGAATGGTTTCGAACTTCGTATCGAATTCAGGGAATCCATCGGTGTCAAAGCGGATGGTGTTTTCGCCGTTGTTGATTGTCTGTCCGGCGCGATTCCTTCCGAGATTGGCGATGGGATTGGGCGGGGTCCTCGTGCCCGGATAGGGCAGGATCTTCCCGTCCTCGGTGAACTTGGGTTTCCTCCACGCCTCGATGAATTTCAGCCGGTACTTGCCCGGGTCGCTGACCTGGGTCGCTTTGCCGGGCGAAGCCTTGTTTCCGCCGTCGTTCGTACCCTGGGAGGCCATGGCGAGGGCCCCCGGAGCCAGCGTCAGCGTGAGGCTGGCCTGGCCCACCGCGACCTGTCGCACCTGCCCCACCGCGGCCAGTCGCATGCCCAGTTGCATCTTGGCGGTGACGGTCGCTTGCGTAGCGCCGGGCAGCCTCGGCGGTCCCATCACCTGGTTCGTTGTCGAGCCCAGGGCCATCGTCGCCAGCATCACCAGCAGGCGTCCCGCTTGTGCTCCCATCACCTGGCCGAAACGCTCGCCCGCCTCTCGCACCTCGGCGAAGGTGCGTGCTTGCTCTGTTTCCCGCTCCAGTCGCGCCCAGCCCTCCAGCAGGCTCCACACCGTGTCCAGCCCCAGATACGCCACCATGAGGCAGGTGAAGGTGATGGCCGCCGTCTGGGTCACGGGATTGGGGAGCACCAGCATCGCCAGGTAGCCCGCCATGGCGGACATCACCAGGGAGTGCAGGGCCACCGGGTCCACCATGTCCGTCCACACTCCCACGGCTCCCTCCCACACCGAGCCCAGGGAGATGGACAGTGCCAGCGTGCGCCGTGCCTCGGCTCCTAGGAAGGCGCCGTTGCCCAGCAGCGACAGACAGTCGCCCGGGGTGCCTCGGCGCTCGCACCAGCCGTGATAGCTTCGCGTCATCGCTGCCCGCTCATCGTCTTGTCCGGACCGGCCCCAGGAGATGAGCGCCAGCCGCTGCCGGGGCGGGGTGGGGAGCTCCAACTCGACCACCAGCCTCGCCATGGTGGCTTCGAACAAGGCCTCGGTGACTTCCACGGGCGCTCGACGCGGAGGGGTGAACGTCCGTGGCGTACCTTCTCCTGTCTCCAGGCGGACCTGGACGTTGGAGCCACGGGGGGCTTGCTCGTAGGAGGAGACCGCGGTGCGTCGTCCACTGTCCGTTGCGCAGGCCGCGAGCAGCAGGCAGACCAGCACTCCGTGCATGCGCCTCATGTCGGCACCAGATTGGCGAAGAGTGGCGTGAGTGTAGCCTCCGAGGCGCTCCAACGAGCGCTCATCCGCCAGGCAAGCACTCGTCCGAGCTGGCCCCGTTGGCGCACCGCGTCACGGTGCCTACCCATACGGTATGGACGCCATCGCTCTTCTGAAACAGGACCATGCTGTTATCCAGAAACTCTTCAAGCGTTACGAGACGCTCAAACACCGAGGGGACACGCAAAAGAAGCAGGAGATCGCCAGGCGCGTCATCCTGGAGCTGTCCATCCACGCCGCCATCGAGGAGCAGATCTTCTATCCCTCCGTGAAGGTCCACGACTCGCGGTGGGTCGCGCGGATCGACGAGGCCCTCGAGGAGCACCGGGTCGCCAAATGGGAGCTTGCCGCGCTCCAGAAGATGTCCCCGGAGGACTCGCGGTTCGATGCCAAGTTCGCCGTGCTGGTGCAGAACATCCTGCACCACATCGAGGAGGAGGAGAACGAGCTCTTCCCCAGCCTGCGCCGTGCATTTGAGCAGGAGGAGCTCGAGGCCATGGCGGACGCGCTCTCACTTGCGAAGCGGGCCGTGCCGACACGTCCGCACCCACGGCTCCCAGATGAGCCTCCGGGCAACCTGGTGATGCCGCTGGTGGCTGTTGTCGATCGGAGCCGGGACCTCATCACCGAGCTGGTGGAGCGGAGCCTGGCCTGGGTGCGGCAACTCGTCGAAGGGGGCCGCGAGCGCACGCAGGAGTTGGGCGTGGAAGCGCGACGTTGGGCGTATGAGGCCCCCGGCCAGGCGATGAAGGTCTCCAGCGATGTGCTCGAGGAGACCCAGGATGTGGCGCGCGATGCGAGCCGGCGGGCCCGGCGCATGGCGGAGAATGCGGCGAGTGATGTCGTCAACCGGGTGGCGGAGGTGACCGACGGTGAACAGCCACGTCGAAAGACCACGAGCATCCGCCGCTCGGCGACGGCTCGGGCGGGAAGGTTGAAGGGCAGCGTGACCCTCCAGGCGAGCGCCCCCGCCGGAAGGACCGCGCGTCAGCGCTCGGGTGGCAAGGCCAAGCGGACGAGCAGCCAGGCCAAGAGCTCGAAGCGTTCGTGAGCGAGACCCGCTCCACCCCTGGGCCCACTCAGGGTGCTGGAGCTCCTCACGACAGGTTGGGGACGGGAGGCGGCTTGTCGTGACCGGGCTGTTGCGCACCGCGTTGTGGACTGGACGTGAGGGTGTCCTTTTCCTGCCGTGGTGCGCCATGGGGCGAGGGGAGTGCTAACCTGTTGACGGGTCGGCGTATGGGGCGGGAGCGCTGACGTCGGAAACAGTGACGCAGTCGCAACAGTCCGGAGGGACGGGTGGGCACGCTCCTGAAAGGCGGAATCGTCGTCGAGCTCGAGCCAGCATGTGTCGAGCGGGTGGACCTGCGCATCGAGGGTGAGCGCATCGTGGCCCGGGGTCCCGACCTGCGGGCGGCGCCGGACGACGAGGTCATCGCGCTCTCGGGCAAGCTGGTCTTCCCGGGTCTGGTGAGCTCGCACCAGCGGCTCCACGCGAGCCTGGGCCGCGGCATGCCCCGGCCCAAGCTGGAGGGCTACCAGGAGCTGCTGGAGAAGGTGCGCTGGCGCTACGAGGACGCGCTGGACCTGGACGCGGTGCAGGTGGCCGCGACCGCGGGCGGCCTCGAGGCGCTCCAGTGTGGCACCACCACGCTCTTCGACCTGCACTCCTCGCCCAAGGCGGTGCAGGGCTCGCTGCTGCGGGTGGGGCGCGCGCTGCACGAGGTGGGCGTGCGCGGGGTGCTCGCCTACGCCGTGACGGACAGACGGGGTGCGGTGGGGCGCGAGGAGGGGCTGGAGGAGACGGTGGCCTTCACGCGCAAGGCGCGCGGGCGGCTGCGTGGGCAGGTGGGCTCGGCGCCGCTCTTCACCGTGGGCAGGGAGGCCCTGGAGGGGCTGGCCGAGGCGGTGAGGAGCACCAGCTCGGGGCTGCACGTATCGCTGGCGGAGGATCCGCTGGACGAGAAGCTGTCCACGGAGCGCTTTGGGGCCGCGCCGGTGACGCGGCTGGTGGACAGCGGGCTGCTGTCGCCGCAGACGCTGCTGGCGCACGTGGGGCACCTGTCGTGGCCGGAGCTGGCGCAGCTGCTGCCCACGGGCGCGTGGCTGGCGCACACGCCGCGCTCGAACATGGAGGCCGAGGTGGGCTATGCGCCGGCGCTCAAGTTCGGCCACCGCGCCACGTTGGGGGCGGACAGCGTGAGCGCGGACATGTTCGCCGAGGCGCAGGCGGCCTGGTTGCGCTCGCGTGACGCGGGGCAGCCCATCGACGTGCTGCGCTACCTGGCCAATGGGCAGCGCCTGGCCTCGCAAGCCTTCGGGGTGCAGGTGGGAATGATGCGCGAGGGCGCGCTGGCGGATCTGCTTCTCATGGACTACCAGCCGGCCACCCCGCTCACGGCGGAGAACCTGGCCTGGCACGTGGTGTTCGGCCTGGGCTCGCGCCACGTGGAGTCGGTGATGGTGGACGGTGTGTGGCGCGTGTGGGCGCGCCGGCCCCTGTCGGTGAATCCGTCCGTGGTGGCGGAGCAGTCACGCGAGGCCGCGGCGGCCGTGTGGGCGCGCATGGGCGAGAAGTGATAGCTTTTCGGGCATGCTCATTCCCACGCTCGTAGCGGGCTTCCTCGCGGGAGCCTCCCCTCAGGTCGGGGACGTCGCGCCGGACTTCACGGTGGAGGACACCGCCGGCAAGTCGTACACGCTGTCGGAGATGGTGAAGGAGGGCCCGGTCATCCTGGCCTTCTTCCCCAAAGCGTTCACAGGTGGTTGAACGCGCGAGCTCTCGGCGTACCGGGACCGGTACGCGGATATCGAGAAGCTCAACGGCCAGGTCCTGGCCGTCAGTACGGATGACAAGGAAACGTTGGCGAAGTTCAAGGAGTCGTTGAAGGCGCAGTTCCCGTTCATTCCCGATCCGGACGCGAAGCTGACGAACCTCTATGAGGTGAAGACGCCGGTGTTGAAGCTGGCGAATCGTTACACGTTCGTGATTGGCGAGGAGCGCAAGGTCCTCAAGGTGGAGTCCGGCAAGGACGCCATTGATCCAAATGGGGCCATCGTGTCCTGTCCCCTCCGCAAGCCGAAGGCGGACGCGGCGGAGAAGGACGCGGGCAAGAGCGCGGAGCCCAAGAAGTAGCGAGTGCCCGGGTTGAGGGGACCGGGGCCTTCGGGTTCCGGTCTCCCTCTCCCTCGCGTGAGCGCTCCCGCCTCGCGTCGGACCTGAGCAAGGACGTTTTCACGTCACGAGAACAACCTGTCGGGTACCAGGCAATAGAAGCGTTGCCGAGTCGGCAGGAGCAGGGGTTTTCCGTTCATCAGCCGCTGCTTGGAGAGGCCCCCCGCCTGTTACAGGCACACGGGTGTGTTACCGCCTATATCTATGCGCGACCACCCATCGTCCCTCCCCACCGTGCCCGCGCGCCCGAGCGCAGCCGGGGAGGTGCGTCGCGTGCTCATGACCACCGGCACCTCCGGTGGCGTGTGGACGTACGCACTGGAGCTGAGCCGGGCGCTAGGCCACCGGGGAGTGGCGGTGACATTGGCCACGATGGGAGCACCCCTCACCTCGGCGCGGTGGGCGGAGGTACGGGGCGTGCCGGGGCTCTCTGTCGAGCAGAGCACCTGGAGCTTCGAGGGACCTGGGAGCACCTGGGAGGACCTGGAGGCGGCGGGGGAGTGGCTGTTGGAGCTGGAGGAGCGGCTCCAGCCGGACGCGGTGCACCTCAATGGCTACTGCCATGGCGCGCTGCCGTGGAGGCGTCCGCCGCTGGTGGTGGCCCACGATTGTCCGCTCTCCTGGTGGGAGGCGGTGAAGGGGGAGCCGGCGGTGGAGGCGGACGTGCGCTACCGCTGGGAGGTGACGCGGGGCCTGCGCGCCGCGGGCCACGTGGTGGTTCCCACCGCCGTCATGCGGGAGGACCTGGTGCGGCACTACGGCCCCCTGGGCCCGGCGAGTGTCATCCCCCACGCACGCCGCCACGAGGACTTCCCGCCCGCCCAGGTTCGCGAGCCCTTCATCCTCGCCACAGGCCGGCTGTGGGACGAGGCGCGCAACCTGGAGGTGCTGGAGACGGTGGCGCCGCGGCTGAACTGGCCCGTGTTCGTGGCCGGTGAGCTCCAGCACCCTGCTGGAGGCGAGGTGCGTGCGCGCTACGTGCGCCCGTTGGGGAGACTGCCGCGCCGGGAACTCGCCGGGTACATGGGGCGGGCCTCCCTCTTTGTCATGCCCGCGCGCTACGAGCCCTTCGGCCCGGCGGTGCTGGAGGCCGCGCTCGCCGGGTGTGCGCTGGTGTTGGGAGACATCCCCTCCCTTCGCGAGGTGTGGGAGGGCGCGGCCGTCTTCGTTCCACCTGACGACACCGACATGCTCGCGGGAGCCCTGCGGCGGCTGGTGGCGGAGCCCGTGCTGTGCAGCCGGATGTCAACCCTTGCACGGACGCGTGCATTGGAGTTCTCCCCGGATCGCATGGCCAGTGCCTACCTTGGGCTCTACGCCGACCTGGACCGTGTGTCCGGGGTGGCGTCCCCCGCCCAGCCCCAGCTGGCGCGGGCGACCTGACCGGGGATTGTCGGCCGGTAAGCATTGCCACGGGAACCGGGCGTGAGGCCGGGCTGAGGGACCGGTCGAGGGAGAGGATTTAGATGAGCAGCCACGGACTTCGGATCGCCTTCTTCGGCGCGAGCCTTGTCTCCGCCTGGTGGAACGGGGCCGCCATGTACTACCGGGGACTGCTCCGGGCGCTGCATGCACGTGGTCACCGCATCACGTTCTACGAGCCAGCCCTGCCCGAGCGGCAGCGCCACCGGGACCTGCCGGTGGCTCCGGACTACGCAACGGTGGTGATGTACTCGGCCGAGGGGACGCAGGGGCTGGAGCGGTGTCTGGAGGACGCTCGGAGCGCGGATGTGGTGGTGAAGGCCAGCGGTGTGGGCGTCTTGGATGACTGGCTGAACGCTCGGGTGTTGGAGCTCAGGTCCGGTACCACCCAGGTGGTGTATTGGGACCTGGACGCTCCGGTCACCCTGGAGCGGATGGCGGGCAACCCGGAGGATGCCTTCCGGGCGCTCGTGCCCTGCTACGACCGCATCTTCACGCAGGGCGGTGGGGACGCGGTGGTGCTGGCCTACCGCGACTTCGGGGCTCGCGAGTGCATTCCCGTGTACAGCGCGGTGGACCCGGATGCGCACCACCCGGTGGGACCGGAGCCGCGCTTCGACTGTGACCTGGTCTTCATGGACGACCGGCTGCCGGATCTGGAGCGGCGCGTGGAGTCCTACTTCATGCGCGCCGCGGACTTGTTGCCGGACAAGCGCTTCCTGCTGGGCGGCGAGGGCTGGGGGGAGCGGTCGCGGCCCGCCAACATGCGCTACCTGGGCCCTGTCCCGCTCCGGGATCACAACGCCCTGAGGGTGAGCGCGCGCTCGGTGCTCGACGTCAGCCGCGATGGCATGGCGCGCTTCGGCTTCTCTCCGGCCCCGCGTCTGCTCGAGGCGGCGGCCGCGGGCGCGTGTTTGATCACCGACCCCTGGGAGGGCATCGAGCTCTTCCTGGAGCCCGGGCGCGAGTGTCTGGTGGCGCAGGACGGTCTGGAGGTAGCCGAGGCGGTGCTGTGTCTCACGGACGAAGGGGTGCGCCAGCTGGGAGAGGCGGCGCGCCGCCGGGTCCTGGCCGAGCACACGTACGCGCATCGGGCGCTGCTGGTGGAGCAGGCCTTGGGCCATGTGCCGGGGCCGGGCACTGTACGGAAGTCCGTGGCTTGAGCCGAACGTTACGGGGAAGGCCGTTCACAGGCCTGGCCTCCACCGGGTCTGTGTGGAATTGACCTGCCCGGGTGAATTCATGCTCTTCCGCGTGCGTTGCGCCTAGCATGCGCCCCCCGTCTTTGAGCAACGCAGCGGGGTCGTTCGGAAACTCATGGCCAAGGCACCCAGGAAGAGCCCTGAGGGGCGTCGAGGCGCTCGCTCTGGGGACGAGCGGGCTGCCCTCCTGCGGCGTGTGGCCGAGTTGGAAGAACGCGAGGCCCATGCTCGGCAGATCCTCCAGAAGGTGGGCGTCTCCATCTGGGAGGAGGACTTCTCCCAAATCCAGGAGGCGCTGAGCGCGCTGCGGCGCCAGGGCGTCCAGGATGTGCGCGCCTACTGCGCCGAGCACCCGGACTTCGTCCGCCAGGCGGTGAGGCTGGTGCGCGTGGTGGACGTCAACGACACCTCGCTGCGGATGTTCCACGCCTCCAGTAGGGAGGAGCTGCTCGGTTCACTGGAGCGCATCTTCCTGCCGGAGACGCTGGAGGTCTTCATCGAGCAACTGGTCACGCTGACAGAGGGCCGCTCCTTGCTCCAGGCGGAGTCGGTCGTGCGGACGTTGGACGGCCAGCGCATCGATGTGTTCTTCACCTTCACCTGGGACGCGGTGGTGGGGCGGGCGGACCGAGCGCTGGTGACGCTCATGGACATCAGCGAGCGCAAGGCGGCCGAGCGCGCCCTCCAGGAGAGCGAGACGCGCTTCCGCAACATGGCGGACCACGCACCGGTGATGATGTGGATGACGGACGCGCAAGGCTCGTGCGTCTACCTCAACCGGCATTGGTACGACTTCACCGGCCAGACGGAGGCGACGGCGCTGGGCTTCGGGTGGCTGAACGCCCTTCACCCGAATGATGTCGAGTCGACGCAGGCCATCTTCCTGGACGCGAATGCGCGGCACGTGCCTTTCCGGTTGGACTACAGGCTGCGTCGCGTAGACGGCGAGTACCGCTGGGCCATCGACGCGGCGTCTCCCCGCTTCGGGCCGGGCGGCGAGTTCCTCGGCTACATCGGCTCGGTCATCGACATCACCGAGCGGCGCCGGCGCGAGGATCTCCTGCGCTTCCTGGTGGAGACGGGCACGACGCTGGCCTCCTCGCTGGATGGCGCGGCGACGCTCACCTCCCTGGCGCGGCTCGCCGTCCCCTCGCTGGCGGACTGGTGCATGGTGGACCTGGTGGAGGAGGACGGCTCGGTGCGCCGGGTGGTGGTGGCGGTGGCGGACCCAGCGGATGCGCCCTTGGCCGAGGAGGCCCGCCACTTCCCAGCCCGGATGGATGGCAACCCCGGCCACCCTCCGACGACGGCGCTGCGCGAGGGGCGCTCGGTGCTGCTGTCGGAGGTGGAGCCCGATCTCCTTCCCCCCCTGGCGCATAATGACGCGCACGCCCGGACGATGGCGGCTGTCCGCACCATCTCCTTGATGTCCGTCCCCCTGATGGCCCGCGGGCGGACCCTGGGTGTCCTCACCTTCCTTTCCACCGCGTACTCGGGGCGACACTACGGCACGGCGGAGCTCGCGGCGGCGGAGGATCTCGCCCGACGCGCGGCGCTCACGGCGGACAACGCGCGGCTCTATCGGGACGCGCAGCGCGCGGTACGGCTGCGCGACGAGTTCCTCTCCGTCGCCAGTCACGAGCTGAAGACGCCCCTCACGCCCCTGTCACTCAAGCTGCAGGTGCTCGTGCGCGAGGTTCAGGCGCGGTGTGAGGCGCCGTTGGCGCAGCGTCTGCTCGGGCACCTGGACGCGTGCCGTCACCAGGTGAAGCGGTTGTCGGAGCTGGTGCACGGCTTGCTGGACGTGACGCACCTGAGTGAGGGCCAGCTGTACCTCGAGCGGGAGGAGGTGGACCTGGTGGTGCTGGTGCGGGAGGTGGTCGCGCGCCTTCAGTCCCAAGCGGAGCGGACCGGGAGCCCCTTGATGCTGGAGGCGGAAGGGCCCGTGGTGGGGCAGTGGGACAGGCTGCGGTTAGAGCAGGTGGTCTCCCATCTGCTCTCCAATGCCGTCAAGTACGGCGCCGGCCACCCCGTGTCCATCCGCGTCCAGGCCACGGGGGCGCGTGCCCATCTGGTGGTGAAGGATCAGGGCATCGGCATGGAGCCGCAGATGCTGGCGCGCATCTTCGAGAAGTTCGAGCGGGGTGTGTCGGAGCGGCACTATGGCGGGCTGGGACTGGGGCTCTACGTGACGCGGCAGACCCTCCACGCCATGGGGGGGACGGTCTCCGTGGAGAGTGCCCCGGGCAAGGGGGCCACCTTCACGGTGGAGCTGCCCCTGCGGCAATCACCCGCCGCATCCTGAGTCAACCCACCAGCGACGGTGCCTCGGGGCGGGGTGCGACCTCTTGGGGGCCCCGCTTCTTGCGCTCGAGGTACCAGCGGCGGAAGGCCAGCGTGGCCCGGTCTGTCGCCACGCTGCGCTCCTGGGACACCGGGGGGACCTCAGACGGAGCGCTCGACTCCACCGAGGCCCGGTCCTCGCGCAGGACGCTTCGGGTGAAGGCATCGAGCACGGCCGCGAAGGGCTGGAGCTTCAGGAAGTCACGCGCGGTCACCTGGAGCATCCGCGTGTGGTGCGCGTCCACCGGAATGCACCACATGTGCAGGCGCAGGAGCCGGTCCGGGATGGGGACGGTCAGGCACATGCCGTTGGGCCGCATCCAGTCCAGGTCCGCTTCCGCGGGCCCTCCCTCCAGGCGCCAGGAGGTGCGGAAGCCCGTGGGCGTGGGGCTCACCTCCATCTCCATCTTCGAGTCTTTCGTGATTCGCCGGCGCACGCCCATGCCGATGGTGCGCCGGTGCACAAAGGGCAGGTGCGGTGCGTCCAGCATGTTCTCCATTGGCCGCGTCCAGTGGGCCTTCCACGTCTCGGCGTACATGTGCACGCGCACGCCCTTGCGCTCCAGCGCCTCGGGGAAGGGGGGCTCCTCCGGCGCCTCGGCACCGGGACGCGTGTAGAGCCAGATGAGGCCGCCGCGCTCGCGGACGGGGAAGGCGGTGGCGGAGAAGCGCCGTCGCTTCTCCTCGGGCATGGGGTTGAGCGGGATGTGCGAGCACGCCCCGCCCGAGGCGAAGCGCCACCCATGGAAGGGGCACTCCAGGCACCCGTCCTCGCCCACCTTCCCCAGGGACAGCTTCACGCCTCGGTGCGGGCACTGGTCGTGCAGCGCCGACACCCGGCCCTCGTTGTCTCGGAAGAGCACGATGCGCTCCGAGGCCAGCGTCAGCCCCAGGGGCTTCTTTCCAACCTCCCGGGACATCGCCACCGGTGTCCACACGTCCGCGAAGCCCTCTTGGGCGAACCCGTCCAGCATTGCGCTCCTCCAGCCCGTACCGACCTGGATAAAATATCCTGGTTCGTCTACTCAATTTCAAGCTGAAGAATGGGCAGTAGGAGGGGAGGCTCTCAGGATGGTGGATTTCCTACTCCACACGGGTTACTCAGCGCGCATGGCCCGGGTGAAGGGGAGCCGCAACGCGGACTACGAGAAGGAGCGCAGGCGCCTGTTGGAGGCGGTTCGCGTGCGCCTGCTCGAGGCGGATGGGGCCCAGGCGAGCTTCCGACAGCTTGCCGAGGTGGCCGGGGTGAGCGTGGCCACGCTGCGGCACTACTTCGGCTCGCGCGAGGCCCTGCTGGCGGAGGTCATGGTGGACATGCACCGGCTCGGCATGCCGCGGCTGCTCTCCGTGGCCCTGGAGGTTGAAGGCCCGGTGCGCGAGTCGCTCCGGTGGTTCCTCCAGTCTCTGTCCAAGGGCTGGCGCGTGGGCTCGGTGGGGGCGGTGCACGCCTTCGGGCTCACCGCGGGCATGGGCCACCAGCTGCTGGGGCCGGTGTACGTGAAGGAGTTGCTGGAGCCCACGCTCCAGGCAGCGGAGGCGCGCCTGTCCCGCCACATCGCGGACGGGGAGCTGCGGCACTGCGACGTGCGCCATGCCGCGCTGGAGCTGGTGTGCCCGGTGGTGCTCGGTCTGCTGCACCAGGTGCAGCTCTCGGGGGCGAGCTGCCGGCCCCTGGACGTGGATCGCTTCCTGGAGGACCACCTGGAGACGTTCCTCCGTGCCTATGCCGTGTCCCCCGCCACCGGGTGAGGGGATTGATAGCTTCCCCCTATCAGGGAGATGGCGAAGTTGTATTGGTACTATCAGTCGCCGGAGCGCATCTTTCCGTCCGTGTGAGGCCGACGTGTGTCGGTTGTTGATGGACTGGGAGGACGTTCATGACCGCTGCAGCCCTTGCTGGATTGGGATCGGGTGCGTTCCACGCCGTCTCCGGCCCGGACCACTTGCTGAGCCTGGCGCCGCTCTCCGTCGGGGGGGGCCGGAGGGCCTGGCGTGTGGGGTTGCTGTGGGGCATGGGTCATGCGCTCGGCACGCTGCTGTGCGCGGCGGCGGTGGTGCTGGTGGCCGCGGCGCTGGACCTCGAGGTGCTGCAGACGTGGGGAGATCGGCTCGCGGGGGCCGCGCTGCTGGTGACGGGGGTGGTGGGGCTGCGCCGCTGGCTGCTTCATCGCTCGCCGAGCGGGGGTGCGACCGCTCCGAAGCAGGGTGGGGCGACGGCCTGGAGCACGTTTACCATTGGCCTCATCCACGGCCTGACGGGCGCCGCGGCGGTGCTGATGCTGCTGCCCGCGGCGGTGTCCGACTCGCTGGTCTGGCAGGCGCTGTTTCTCGGAGGGTTCGTCTTCGGCAGCACGGTGGCCATGGCGGCCCTGACGGCGGCCCTGTCGGCCAGCTCGCGTGCCATGCCGAAGCCCGGGGTTCTCTTGCGCAACGTGCCCGCGGTGGCCTCGTTCGGCTCGGTGATGCTCGGGGGCTGGTGGGTGGTGGCGTGAGGTTGGTGTGCCCACTGGCCGGGACCGCCGTGTAGCATCCCGGTGTGCGCATCTCCGGAGTACCGCTCATTCCCCGTGGAGCCTCCTTGCCGGTATGGCCTCCACTCCTCGCCACGCGGGGGCCGGGCGGAAGCAGCACGGGCCACGCCCACCATGCCATGCACCTCGTGCTGGGGCTCGACGGGCCGTTGCGCGTGCGTGCCGGCCTCGGGCCCTGGAGGGAAGTGCCCGGGGTGCTGACGGCGCCGGACGTCCCCCATGCCATCGATGCCGCGGGCCGTGAGGTGCTGCTCGTCTTCCTCGACCCGGAGAGTGAGGCGGGCATGGCGCTCGGCTCCTCTCTCGAGGGCCCCTTCCGTGTCCTCTCCGCCGAGGAGCGCGACCTGCTCGCCCGGGATGCCGAGCCGATGAGCCTCATGCGTGCCGAGGGCGTTGCGTGGACACATCGGGTCGTCGAGGTCCTCGGCGCGGGCGCGGCGTCCTCCCGGCGCGCCGTGCATCCCCGTGTGCGAAAGCTGCTCCGGCTGCTGCGCGACCTGCCCTCCGATGGGGACACGTCGCTGTCTGCCCTCGCGGCCGAGGTGGGGCTCTCCCCGGGGCGCCTGATGCATGCCTTCACGGAGTCCATCGGAATGCCGCTGCGGCCCTACCTGGCCTGGCTCAGGCTCCAGCGCGCGGCCGCGGCCATCGTGTCGGGCGTGCCCCTGGGCGAGGCCGCCCATGCCGCGGGCTTCTCGGATGCCGCCCACATGACGCGCACCTTCCGGCGCATGCTGGGCATGCCCCCCTCGGTGCTGCGGCCCACGGCGCAGCCAGCTCGTTCAAGACAGCGGCGCGAGGGCACCCTACATCCAGGGCATGAATGAGCGAACCGAAGGACTTCTCTCCTGGCAGTGGAACCTCTACCCGGACAACCACTGCGATCGCCGCAACCTGCTCCTGCATGCGCTGACGGTGCCGCTGTTCCAGCTTGGCACCGTGCTGCTCGTCACCTCGCCCGTGACCTCGCCCTGGCTGGCCCTGCCCGGTGTCGTGGCCATCGTGAGCGCGCTGGCGCTCCAGGGCCGGGGTCACCGCTTCGAGACGGTCTCGCCCGTCCCTTTCCGAGGCTTCTTTGACGTCGTCGCGCGGCTCTTTGTCGAGCAGTGGGTGACGTTCCCCCGCTTCGTGCTGTCGGGTGGCTTCGCTCGGGCATGGCGCTCGGCGCGCAACGCCGCCGCGTCCGTGGCCTGAGCTCCGGTGGAAGTCCGCCCCTCGCTCAGCTCCGCGAGCCTGCTCCCGGGGCTCGCAGCAGCTTGCGCATGGTGGCACTCGTCAACGACGCCAGGTTGTCGGGAGTGAAGCGGAACCAGAAGCCGACGTAGCTGCCGTTGGTCCGGAACTCCGGGTTGACCGTGGCGTAGGCCCTGGCCGCGGGTCTGTTGAAGTAGTCCGGCGAGAAGCGGCCCAGTGTCTCGGGCTTCATGTAGATGTTCACGAAGAACAGCCCGCGCTCCTCGTCGACACGGAAGTGGCTCTCCTCGGCCAGGGTGCGGAAGGCCTCCCGGAGGGCGTTGCCTTCCTCGGTGCGTGGGTGGGGATCGAAGATGTGGTACCGGGCGAGCGCCTCGGTGATGGACACGAAGCCGAACAGGCTGGCGATGGACAGGCGGTAGTGGCGGCTGCGCGGGTTTCGAAGCTTCTCCTGGACGAAGAACGTCAGGCCGGAGAGCAGGTGCAGGCCGCGATTGCGGAACTCGGGGAGGATCCGCAGCTTGCCTCCGAGGATGATGCGGCTCCGGGGCAGCCCGATGGGCGCCGTCTTCCAGAACTGGAAGCCGACGATGCTCCGCGTGTCCGTGCGGCGGAAGATGTGCACGACCTCATTGGACAGGGCGTGCACGCGGAAGTGCTCCAGCTCCTCGGCCATCAAGCTGTTGGAAACGGCGTGCAGCTCCCGGATGAGGGCGTCCGAGAGCACCTCCCTGCGGACGATCTCCATGTCGACCGCGGGCGAGTGTCGCGAGAGGCGGAGCAGGTGCTGGAGCATGGGGGGATTATCTACTTGTGGGGAAGCTGCTCCATGATCTTTTCGAGCGCCCCCGAGCGCTGGAGCCACACCATGAAGGTGAAGTTGATGGTGTTGAAGGCCGCGTGAGCGAGCATCACGGAGGGTAGGCGGGAGCGGTGGATGAAGACGAAGCCGAAGTACGCCCCGAGCACGGCGGTCTGGGCCGCCGCGAGGGTGCCTTGGTAGAAGTGCCCCACCCCGAAGAGCACGGCCGAGAGCAGCACGGCGGCATGCCAGTGACCCAGGAGCACCCGAATCCTCGGGACGAGGAAGCCCCGGAAGGTGAGCTCCTCGAAGCTGGCCACGAGCACCATCGCCGCCGCGAAGACCGGCACGCTGAGCCCCGTCTCCACGAGCGCGGTGGCCACCTCCTTGCGCGCGAGCATCTCCTTTCCGGTGAGCTTCAAGAGCGCGCCGAGGGCGGCGAGCGGAATGGCGGCGGCAAGGGTGACGGCGTATGCGCCGAAGATGACGGGGATGCCGAGGAGGAGCTCTCGTCCCAGCCCCTCGCGAACGAGGCCGAGTTGTGCCGGCCCCTGCCCATCCCGCCAGAGCAGCAGCGCCACGAGCAGGCACATGCCGAGCGCGCGGATGCACAGCCACGTCATGGCGCCGGGCCTGAAGGGCCCCGTTTTCTGGGCGGGCCCGACCTGGACTGTCACCTCGCGCGTCTCTCCCTTTCGCTCGAGGGTGAAGCGGAGGTCGGTGCTGGCGCCTCCTCCCGCCGTCTGGATGCGCTTGCGGAAGTCCTCTTCGGGGTTTGAGGCCGACAGGGGCTCGCCCTGCACTGCGAGGATGCGGTCTCCCACCTCCAGCCGTCCGTCCGCCGGACGCCCTGGCTCCACGTGGGTGAGCTCAACGACCTTTCGCGCGGCCTGGCCGGCCTCTTCCTGCGAGACACTCGTGTGCCGCACGCCCAGGCGGGGCGGTGGCACGGACCCTTCTCCGAGCCAGGAGCCAGCCATGGCCGCGCCGAGCGCCAGTCCGAAGAGGAGGACACAGCCGATGGCGCGGCCCCTCTGGCCCGAACGCCACTCCGTCCAGGGACGCAGGAGCAGGAGCCCCCAGGCCGCCAGGAGGCAAGTGAGCGTGAAGAGCGGCGCCCTTCCGAGCGCGGCGAGGTTCGCTGGGAGGAACACGGTGACGAGCACGAGTGCCGCCTCGGCCAGCGCTCGCCGACGTGAGGGTGCGTTCTCGCTGAGCAGTTGGGGATTCGGCGCCGGGGGCATGGTTCCTCGGAGGGAGTTCGCAGCAAGCTACCCTTGCTTGCTCCCCAGCCCGCCCAGATTTCCGCCTCGCACACCTGGCGCACAGTGATGACGTTTGACGGGTGGACAACCAGCCGGCGCGGGCGCGGCTCCCGCGACGACAGGAGCGAGACATGAGCATCCGTGACGACAAGAAGGACCTCAACGCGGCGGGCGGGCCGATTCCCGCTGATCGCTATCGCGGCCAGGCGGAGCGGGTGGCGGACGCCGAGGACCACGACGCGAAGAAGGTGGACAAGAAGCTCACGGACGAGCCAGGGCCAGACTTCCGCGTGGCCTCGGGCGGCGAGTCGGAGGAGGAGCACGCCTTCACCACGGACTCGCCTCGCTGGGGCGAGGAGGGGACTTCGCGCGAGGACCGTGGGTACCCTCGCGAGGGCGGGGAGGAGCGCCGGGTCAGTGATGAGCCTCCGGAGCGCAACATCAACCCTCGCAAGTGACGGGGTCTGGACTCTAGACCCTCACCCCGACCCTCTCCCAGAGGGAGAGGGAGTTAGTTGGTGGCCTCGGTGGTCGCCACGGGGTGTTCTCCGTGTGCGTGCTGGCGCGCGTGTCGCGTGGAGAGGAACCTCCGCACGAGCGCGCGTGTCAGCAGCCCGCAGGTCTGACTCCCTGGCGTCCCCTGCACGGGCAGGGCGTCCACGTCCTCCTGGTCCATCAGGCGCAGCGCCTGGGCCAGGTCCGTGTCCGGTGAGAGCAGCGGCACCTTGCGCGCCAGATCGCTCGCGACGAGCATCGGGTGCAGCACCTCGTCGCGCCAGATGTCGCGGAACTGGTCCACCTGCACGATGCCGTACAGCTTCCCGTCCCCATCGAGCACGGGCAGCGTACCGCTCTCGGTGGTGAGCACCTGGTCCATGAGGGGGCGCAGGTGCATGTCGGCGGGCACCGGGGCCAGCTCGCGCATCAGCGCGCGTACCGGCGTGGTGGCCAGCAGCTCCGCGTCCGTCTGCGTCTTGGGCGCCTTGCGCTCGGTGAGGTAGTGGCAGAGCGCCGAGGCGATGGTGCACGTCACCATGAGCGGCAGGATGATGGCGTGGTTCGCGCTCAGCTCGTAGAGCATCATCATCCCAGTGAGGGGCCCTCGGGTGAGCGCGGCCACCGCGCCGCCCATGCCCACGATGGCGTAGGCGCCGCTGGGCCCGGTGCTGTGGGGGAAGAAGTAGTGCACCAGCGTGCCGAAGGCGCCGCCCACCATGGCCCCCATCACCGCCGAGGGGAAGAACGTGCCACCCGAGCCACCCGAGCCCAGCGTGATGGCGGTGGCCACCAGCTTCACGCCGCACGCTGTGACGAGGAAGACGAAGCTGAGCTGCCCAATGGCCGCCAGGTTGATGTAGTCGTGCCCGCTGCCCCACACGGTGGGGCTGAGGAAGGCGAGCACGCCCGCGCACAGTCCGCCGATTCCCGCGCGCAGCGGCAGGGAGCGCCGGCCGAGCCACGCCGACATCTGTCCTTCCACCCGTCCGCCGAAGAAGTCCTCCGCGTTGTGCAGCAGCCGCACGAAGGCGTACGCGAGCAGGCCGCACAGCAGCCCCAGCCCCACGTAGCAGATCACCTCCCAGCCGCTCACCAGCTCATAGCCGAGCCGATCGTTGATCATCGGCGCCGCGCCCATGGTGCCGCGGCTCACCAGCGTGCCCGCCACGCTGGCGAGGATGATGGGCGAGAAGACGCGCAGCTCGAACTCGCGCAGGATGATCTCCATCGCGAACACGGCGCCGGCGATGGGGGCGTTGAAGGAGGCGGAGATGCCGGCACCGGCGCCGCACGCCAGCAGGACGGCCAGCTCGCGGCGGGAGAAGCCCAGGATGCGGCCCACGGTGGAGGCGAAGGCGGCGCCCCCATAGACGATGGGGCCCTCGCGTCCGGCCGAGCCTCCGCTGCCGATGGTGATGGCGCTGGCGATCAGCTTGAGCAGGCCGCGCTCCCCGGGCAGCTCCTGGTTGCTCTTCACCGCGCGCACCACCTCGGGCAGGCCGTGGCCGTGCGTCTCCGGGTAGTCGCGCAGCAGCCGCCCCACCAGCATGCCGCCCAGCGGTGGCGCCACGAGGAAGATCCACCAGGGCAGGTGCGGAAGGACTTCCGTCACGTGGTGGGCGTTGCCGAAGGCGCGGTTGAGCGCGGTGAGGGCCACCAGCGGGTAGTAGAGGGCGAGCGCGCCCAGCACCAACAAGGCCAGCAGGCGCAGCCGGCGCTTCACTTCATCTCGGGGACCGCCGGGCTCGATGATGCGCGCCAGCAGCAGGGCGCCGACGACCAGCGGGACTCCGATGATGGCGTGCTCGGGGTGCCATTGCGCTTTGGCCAGCGCATCCCAGACCGACAGCAGCGTGCGCGAGCCGGGGCGGCGCAACGCATCGCCTAGCCAGGCGGCGCTGAAGGTGACGCCGCTCACCAGCCCGATGAGGTTGGAGAAGATGCCCGCGGCCAGGCCGCTGTAGAGGCCCACCACTGCTCCCGCAATCGGCAGCACCGTGGGACCAGGCAGGCGGATTCGGTTGAAGGCCTGAAGGCTCGAATAGGTGAAACGCCGCAGCGCCTCGCGAAGCGAGACGGAGAGGGGAGGCGGAGGCTCGTCCTTCATTTGGAGCCCATACTAAACGCCTCCTCTTGGCAAACTTCAAGGTACTTGAAGTTTCAACACTCTGGCTGCTGGCGGGGGAGGAGGCATGCCCCTCCGCACCCGGCCGGCAGTCCGCGGCTCAGGGGGCGTGGGTGTGCGTGGGTATGCGCGAGCGCACCAGCAGGGCCAGCCCACCGAGCAGCAGCCATGGACCCACATGGGAGGCCATCAGGTGCGGGGCGCTTCCGTCCGGGCAGTGCACGTGCAGCAACAGCAGGCCCACGGCGCCGGCGGAGAGCCCCGCGGCCACCGCTCGTGCGGGTTGGTACGCCGAGCGCCGCAGCATCACCAGGGCGGCCAGCAGCGGCAGCGCCGACAGCAGCATGTGTGTCCGCGCGCACCCGATAGCGCCCGCGAGGAAGCTCCTCACGGCCAGCCCCGAGCCCCCCAGCACCACGGACAGTGCCACCACCGCCGTGCTTGTCCCCACCAGCCCCCATGCCACTTGCCGCGTCGGTGCCAGCGCCACCACGGCCCCGCCCACCATCGCGAGCCCCACGAGCACGGCCAACCCCACCACCACACCCAGCGGCGCTGAGTTCAGGAACAAGCCCACCCGCGTGAATCCCAACCCCCCTAGCAGGGTCATGCTCACGTACACCCCGATCAGCACCAGCACCTCGTGCCACCAGGGGGTCGCCTTCGGATGGGCCGCCAACTCCTCCAGTGCCTGGGTCCGCACCGACTCCAGCGCCGGCGCGGCCGACGGAGCCTTCGCCGCCGGGGCGGGTAGGCCCTCCAGTGCGCCGAAGCTCTCCATCAGCGCGCGGCACTCCGCGCAGGAGGCCACGTGCGCGGCCAGCTCCGGCGGGAGTGGCTGGCCCAGACTGTCCAGCACGCGCGAGCACTCGGGACTCATGTGTTCGTCTCCTCCCTCAGGGCGGTCAGCAGCTCGCGCAACCGCGCGTAGCCCCGGTGCGCCCGCACCTTCACCGCGCTCTCCGTGAGCCCCATGGACTCGGCGATCTCCGCGAAGCCCATCCCCTCGAAGCGGTGCAGGACAATGGGGATGCGCTGTCCCTCGGGCAGTTGCGCCAGGGCCCGCTGCACGGCGTGCTCGAGCCCCATGTCTCGGGCCGCTGGCTCCTCCGCGGGCACGCTGGTGGGCAGCTCGCCCTCATCCGTGAGGTCTTCGGGACGTTTGCGCCGCTGCCAGTCGCGCGCCGCGTTGGTGGCGATGGCGTACAGCCACGGCTTCACCCGCGCGCCCGCCTGGAAGCGCCCGCGCGCTCGCACCAAGGAGAGGAAGGTCTGCTGCGACAGGTCCTCCGCCGCGGCGGGGCTGCCCGTCAGCCGCGCCAGGTACCCGTGAATGGGCCTCGCGTAGCGCTGGAAGAGGGCATCGAAGGCCCGGGCATCGCCCTGACAGAAGCGCGTCATCAGTCTCTCGTCCGACTCACCGGCGGCCGGAGTGGGCGCCGGTTCATCAGCGGTACGCGCGGGGGCGATGCCTGGTTTCAGCGAAGGGGGCGACACGGTGGTTCCGGGGGAGCGAACTCTACCCCGGAGCCGTTGCTTCCGCCCCCTCTACTACTGACGCTTGAGAAGCGCCTGGGGGGACGGCGCGGAGGTAGGCAGGCTGTCGGCCGCGGCGGCAATGGCCTCGCGCACCTTCTCCTCGGCGGCCTTCATCTTCTCTTCGGCGGCCTTCTTCCGGGCGGCCACGGGGGCGAACCAGGGGATGCGCACCGGGGCGTTCAGCGCCGCACGCTCCTCCGGCGTGTACTTCAGGTACACGTTCTTCACCTGCTCGGAGGGGGTGCGCAGGTCGCTCACCAGCCCCACCCAGGAGAGCGCCTTGAGCGAGTAGTAGCTCAGGTCCACTTCCCACCAGAACCAGCCCTGGTTGGCGGTGTTCTGGTAGTAGTGGTGGTTGTTGTGCCAGCCCTCACCCAGGGTGATGAGCGCCAGGAACCAGTTGTTCTTGCTGGTGTCCGTCGTCTTGTAGCGGCGCTTGCCGAACACGTGGCTGAGCGAGTTGATGGTGAAGGTGCCGTGGTAGAGCAGCGCGGTGCTCACGAAGAAGCCCCACACCAGCATCGAGAAGCCGCCGATGAAGTAGAGCGCCACGGCCAGCAGCACGCCCGGCACCACGTAGAACTTGTTGAGCCACACCAGCTCAGGGAAGCGCGCGAAGTCCTTGATGCTCTCGTAGCGCGTCTCGTTGTACTTGTCGCAGAGGATCCACCCCGTGTGGCTCCACCAGAAGCCCTTCTGGAGCGGCGAGTGGATGTCCTGCTCCTGGTCCGAGTAGCGGTGGTGGTGGCGATGATGCGCCGCCCACCAGAGCACACCCTTCTGCACCGCCAGGGTCCCCGCCAGGGCCAGGAAGAACTGGAAGCCACGGCCCGCCTTGTAGGCGCGGTGGCTGAAGTAGCGGTGGAAGCCGGCGGTGATGCCCCACATGCGGAAGATGTAGAGGCCCACGCATACCGCGACGTCCACCGGACGGGCCCCCGTGTAGAACACGAAGAGGCACATCAGGTGCACACCGATGAACGGGATGGAGGACAGCCAGTTGATCTTCTCTTCCTGGGCCGGTGCGGAGGTTTGTGCGGTCAAGGGAGCCTCGGTGCTGAATCAGACCGAGCGGGAAAGTGCTCAGCCTCGCCCCGCATCAACACCCCCTCGTGTCATGGCTCTGTCAGGCTGACACAGATTTTGGCAGCCCGGCCAACCAGTGCTCGAAATCCGGGTGACCATGCAGCGGAGCAAGGTCCTCGTCGGATGCCGCGTAGTCGGCATCTTGGAAGCCAAGCTCGCTGGCGCGCCGCAGCATGCGCATTGCGTCATTTGTGTGACGCGCCCTTGCATGGGCGCATGCGGCGTCATAGGCGAGCCGGGAGCCCGGAGCGTGGGCCAGGCCTGACTCGGCGATCGCCGCCGCCTCCGAGTACGCGCCTCGAATGAAGAGGGGCCGCTCGGCGCAGACGAAGGCCGCCTCCGGGTCCACCCCGGGCAACCGCAGCGCGTGTTGGATGCGCTCTGCGCGGATGAGCGAGCCCGCGTACTCGTGGAGGACGGTGCGGTCTCGTGTCTCGTGCCAGGCCATCTCCCACAGGGCGAGTGCCCGCGACTCATCGCCAATCAAGGAGAAGGCTGCCGCCAGGGCATGTGTCTCCACCGGCCGGCGCTGCACCTGGGAGAAGTGGTCCAACGCGAGGCGTCCCTGGCCATTTTTAAGGGCCACCCAGCCGAGCAGGTGATGGGCGCGCGAGGCCAGGTCCAGGGTGCAGTCCTCCGCCTCCAGCACGGAGAGGCCCCGCTGGCGGGCCTCGTCGAGCCGTCCGCCGGCCATGGCCTCCTGGGCCTGTTGCAGCTCGCGCACCAGTGGCTCGGGCTCCACGCCCGAGGAGACTTTGATCTCCCCGCGCGAGGTGGCCCTGAGCAGCCGCAGCGCCTGAAAGCCGTACAGTCCGAACAGCAGGCCGAGCAGCGGCGCGTGGCGGACCCCAAAGGCCACCAGCGCGACGCACAGCACGAGCGCCAGCCACTGCGCCCCCATGAAGCCCGCCTTCCCGAAGAAGCGCGTGGCCACGGTGCTCACGATGGTGCCTCCATCCAACGTCGGTACGGGCAGGAGGTTGAAGAGGGCCCAGAAGACGTTGGCCGAGCAGAGCCAGCCGAGCAGGAAGCGCAACTGCTCGGCGTCCTCCGCCACGGCGTAGCGCTTCAGGGCCAAGGCCCCCAGGCCGAGCAGCAGCCCGGCGAGGGGCCCCGCGGCGGTGAGCACCACCAGCTTGTGCCAGGGGATGGGGGTGGAGGCGTTGGGCCGGGTGGTGCCTCCCAGCCAGACGAGCTGGATGCTCGGCCGGTAGCCGAAGAGCCGGAGCATCAGCGCGTGGCCCGACTCGTGGACGAGCGCTGAGAGGAAGATGATGAAGATCCACGAGGCGACGACGAGCAGCGCCGTCATGGCATACCCGGGTTCGCCGGGTTGCTGGAGCTGGTGGTAGGGCCAGACGTTCGGGTCCGAGGCGAGCGCCGGCAGATCCCGCACCATCAGGACGCCCAGCAGGGCGGAGAAGAGCAGGTGCGAGAGGTGGACCTCGACGGGGATGCCCCCGAGCCGGAAGCGCAGCATGGGGCCCGACCTTAACTAAAGGAGGGCGGTCGCGCAGGCTCTCGTCCGAGCCCTGGAACAATCCCGCTAATCCGCTAGGTTCCCCGCCGCCATGCTTCGCATCGGTCCCTACTCGCTGCCCAACCCCTTCATCCTCGCGCCCATGGCCGGGGTGAGTGAGATGCCCTTCCGGGTCATTGCCTTCAAGCTGGGGGCCGCTCTGTGCCCCACCGAGCTGGTGAGCTCCCAGGGGCTCATGCGCACCAACCAGCGCACCCTCAAGTACCTGCGCTTCGACGCGGAGGTGGAGCGGCCCTACAGCCTGCAGATTTTCGGGGGGGAGCCGGAGGCCATGGCGCGCGCGGCGGTCATCGGCAAGCAGTACGGGGCGCAGATCATCGACATCAACATGGGCTGTCCGGTGAAGAAGGTGACGAAGAACGGTGCCGGCAGCGCCCTGCTGTGCGAGCCGGACCGGGGCGCCACGCTCGTGCGGGACATCCACGCGGCCACTGGCCTGCCCGTCACTTGTAAAATCCGCTCGGGCTGGGACGCCCACACCCTCAACTACCTCCAGGTGGCCGGGAAGCTCTTTGAGGCCGGGTGCGCCGCGCTCGCCATCCACCCGCGCACCCGGGCCCAGGGGTACTCGGGCAAGGCGGACTGGAACGTCATCGCCGACCTCAAGCGCCACTTCCCGGACCGGCCCATCATCGGCAACGGTGACGTGAAGACGCCCGCCGACGCGCGCCGGATGCTGGAGACCACCGGCTGTGACTTCGTGATGATTGGCCGGGGCGCGCTGGGCAACCCGTGGATCTTCCGCGAGCTGCTCGGGGGACCGCCGCCCACACCCGAGGAGCGCAGCGAGCTGGTGCTCCGGCACTTCGCCGCCCACATCGCGTTCGTGGGCGAGGAGCTCCCCGCGGTGCGCTCCTTCCGCAAGCACCTGGCCTGGTACGCCCACGGCCTGCGCGGGGCCGCCGTCTTCCGCTCCGAGGTGAACCAGCTCGACTCAGCGGAGGCGGTGCGGGACTCGGTGCACCGCTTCTTCCTCTCCGCGCACGTCGACCCGCATGCCCCGGAGGAGGAGCAGGATGTCGACTACCGGGCAGCGCTCGGCTGAGGCGGGACGAGCCGCCGCGTCGTGGCGACCTCCTTGAAGTAGTGGCAGGCCGGGGTAGGGCGGCGCTCGAGCGTCTCGAAGTCCACGTAGTAGAGGCCGAAGCGCGGCCCCCAACCCTCCAGCCACTCGAAGTTGTCCAGGAGACTCCAATAGAGGTAGCCGCGCACGTCCACGCCCTGGGCGCGCGCCTGCAGCACCTGGCCCAGGTGGTTGTGGAGGTAGGCGGGCCGGCGCTGCCCCTCTCGGTCATCCACGCCGTTCTCCGTCACCCACACCGGCAGCCCGTAGCGCTTGAGCTCGCGCAGAATCTGGCCGAAGCCCTCGGGCCAGAGCTCCCAGCCGATGTCGGTGAGGCCCCGGCCGCGCGTGTCCCGGTACTGGAAGGAGATGAAGGGCGGGCGCGGGATGAAGCGCAGGTGGGCGCGCGTGTAGTAGTTCATCCCGATGAAGTCGCACGAGCCGCGCGCGCCGGGGACGTCCACGCGGGTGGAGCCGATGCCGGGCATGTTCACCCGGAGGTGTCCGGACACCAGCGCCTCGTGGAAGGCGTGGTTGTAGGCCTGAGCACCCAGCCGCACGAGCGCTCGGTCCAGCGGGTGCCACCACCGGTCCGGCGCGAAGGCCAGCATGTTCTGAGAGATGCCCAGCTCCACCTTACCGAGCACCGCCTGGAGCTCCTCGCGCGCGGCCACGTGGGCGCGCACCATGTTCTCCAGCGCGATCATCGTCTTCGCGCCGTCGGAGATGCCCGGTGGCATGAGGCCCTGCAGGTAGCCGCCGAGCAGCAGCACCATGGGCTCGTTGAGGGAGATAACGAGTGCATCCAACCCCTTGAGAAGAGGGGCGCAGACGCGCGCGTAGGCGCGGAAGGACTCCACGCTTCCGGGCAGGTGCCACGGCGTCTCACGGTGGAACCAGGTGGGGTGGGTGAAGTGGTGGAGCGTCACCACGGGGCGCAGGCCGCGCGCCTTCATGCGCAGCAGCCGCTCGCGGTAGGCCTCGAGCACCGCGCCGTCGATGCGTCCACGCTCCGGTTCGATGCGGGCCCACTCCAGCGACACGCGGAAGGCGGTGGCGCCCACATCCAGCGCCAGGCCGTAGTCCTCCTCGTAGCGGTTCCAGTGGTCCACCGCGCGGCCGCAGCGCACGTGCGGCTCCTTCAGCTTTCCAGCGCGCTCCCACTCGGACCAGTCGTTCTCGATGCCGCCCTCTACCTGGTACGCGGCGGTGGCGACGCCGAAGGTGAAGTTGTCGGGGAAGGTCATGTCGTGAGCACTCATCGCGGGCGCGCACCGTAGATGCGGCACAGGCGCGCGCAAAGCACCTCGTGCGCGTGTCGGCGCGGTGTCGAGTGCGCGCGAGGTGACAGTCGCCGTCGCTCCGAAAAGATGCGGATCGCCTCCAGAGCCTGAAAATCGGCCTCCGCGAGCACTCGGTTCGAGCCCGCGAAGGTCCTTTGGGGGGATCCGAACGCGCGCGATGCCGAAAAATCGGCGCGCCACGCGTTGCACTACATCACCATGCGTTGACACACTGGCACGGCATCTCTACCATTCATGTCAAGCACTCCCCATGCGAGTGCAGGCCCCACTCCAGGGAGTGGTGGTGAACCAACGGAGGCTTTAGATGGCCGCGAAGAAGAAGACCGCGAAGAAGGCCGCGACGAAGAAGACCGCCGCGAAGAAGACCACCCGCAAGGCCGCTGCTCCTCGCACGGCCAAGAAGGCCACGGCCAAGAAGTCGACGGCCAAGAAGGCTCCGGCCCGCAAGACGACCCGCCGCAAGAGCGCGGCGAAGGCCCCCGAGGCCGCCCCTTCCGAGGGCTAGACGTAAGCGAGTAACTTCGCGCAGTTTGAACGGCTCGGCGGATACTCCGCCGGGCCGTTCTCGTTTTTTGCGTCCAGGAGGACTCGGGTGTCACTGCGTTCCTCGGAGTTGGAGCTGGTGGTGGCGGAAGTGTCCGCGCGGCTGGGGGGCGCGGTGGTGCAGAAGGCGTGGTGTCCGCTGCCGCGCCTGGCCTACCTGGAGGTACGGGTGCCCGGGCGCTCCGTCCTCCTGTGCCTGTGCGCGGAGGGGGAGCTGTCTCGCGTCTCGGTGGCCGCGGAGCGTTTTCCCACGCCGGGAGAGCCCGCTCCCTTCCAGCGCTGGCTGAGGCAGGAGCTGATAGGCCTCAAGCTGATCGGCGCCGCGTGGTCGGAGACCGAGCGCCTGGTGACGCTCGACTTCCAGAGCGAGGACTCCCGGCGGCGGCTGGTGCTGGAGCTGGGCTCGCCGGGGGGGCTCGTGCTGCTGACGGACTCGGGCCGGGTGCTGATGCTCTCGGGAGAGGGACTGGCGCAGCGGCGCGCGCTGCACCCCGGGGCGCAGTGGATGCCGCCGGAGCCGCTGTCTCCCGAGGCGCTCGCCCGAGCCCGGGCCGCCTCGTCGCGCTTCACCACGGATGCGGTGTACCCCCTGGATTTCATGCCCTACGCGGAGGAGGCCGAGCGGCTGCTGGGGCCGAAGGACAAGGCGAGTCGCGCGGAGGCGATCCGCCGGCGGCTGGCGCTGCCGTACCGGGCCCGGCTCAAGCGCTCCGGACGCACGTTGGAGAAGGTGCGCGCGGAGGCCGCGCGGGGCCCGGAGGCCGAGCGGCACCGGCAACTTGGCGAGCTGCTCACCCAGAACCTCTACCGTCTGAAGCGGGGGGCCACGGAGGTGACGCTCACCGCGTACACCGAGTCGGGGATGGAGGAGGTGCAGGTGAAGCTGGACCCGAAGCGGACGCCGAAGGAGGAGGCGGACTGGCACTTCCACCAGTACCGGCGCCTGCTGCGGGGTGTGGAGCATGCACGGCAGCGGGAGGCGGAGCTGGCGCGCGAGGTGGGACACGCGGAGGCGGCGCTGAAGCAGCTCGAGGCGCTGGATGAGGACTCGCTGCTGGCGCAGGCGGAGGTGCTACAGCACGCGGCGTCGGAGGAGGGCCCGCAGGAGGCCCGGCCCTTCAAGGAGTACGTGGGGCATGGGGGCCAGCGCATCTGGGTGGGAAAGGGAGGCGAGGACAACGACACGCTCACCTTCAAGGTGGCGCGCCCCTACCACCTGTGGCTGCACGCGAGGGGGCAGCCGGGCAGCCATGTGGTGGTGCCACTGGCCAAGGGCGTGGAGGTGTCGCAGGAGGTGCTATTGGACGCGGCGCACCTGGCGCTGCACCACTCGGGCGCCAAGGGCGAGCCGCGAGGTGAGGTGAGCTGGGTGCCGGTGAAGTTCGTCAAGAAGGTGAAGGGGGGGGCGCATGGCCAGGTGCTCTACACTCGGGAGAAGACGCTGGTGGTGCGCATGGAGCCGGATCGGCTGGAGCGGCTGTTGAAGACGCGCGGAGGCGAGGCGCCGCCCGTGCCATGAGCCACAAGCCCCCCATGGGCCCGGTGTGCGCCCGCTGTCCGGTGGTGTTGGGCACCTCGTGCTGCGAGGTGAAGGAGGGCGAGCACCTGGCCACCCTCACGCGAGCGGACGTGGAGCGCATCGCCGCGCACACGCGACTGGCGCCGCGGCGCTTCGTCGCCGAGGAGTACTTCACCGAGGAGGAGGCCGCTGCCTACGAGGCACGCCGGCCCCTCTACCGGGGGTACTTCCGCCGGGCCCCGGTGCGGCTGACGCTGGCTACGCGCGCGGGGGCGTGTGTCTTCCATGAGAAGGGACGAGGGTGTGGCCTGCCCGGAGACGTGCGACCGGTGGCCTGCCGGCTCTACCCCTTCGAGCGCTGGCCGGACGGAAGCTGGAGCGTGCTGCTGGAGCGCTACGGTGACCTGGACGAGGCCCGAGCGAGCGGAGGTGCATGCCTGGCGGTGGAGGAGGCTGGGAGCATGGAGGACGTGCTAGCGGCCTTCGGTACGACGCGGGAAGCGGTGGAATCCCTGGGAGAAACGCTCGCGGAGGAGACACGGGCACACGGCCGGGGTTGACGGAACGACGGTGGGCAGGCGAGCGAGTGCCGCCGCTCTTGAGTCCCGGAGGCCTCCGGGTACGATGCCGCCCGCGTGTCGTCGCTTCCGCCCCACCAGATGCACCTCTTCCCGCGCCCTCCCGCTCGTGAGGGTGCTGCGTCCCTGCCTGCGCGCAACCGCGCGGCGGAGGCCTCTCATCGTCTGGCCACTGCCCTCCATGAGGAGGAGCTGGTGCCGGTCGCCGAGGAGTTTCACCAGCAGTCCGCGCGGGCCATGCAGTCCCATTTCACGGTCGCCACCCGGGAGGAGCTGTGGGCCCGGGCCGAGGCACTGGCCTACCGGTTGTCCGCGGAGCTACGGCTGCCCGTGCGGCTGGCGGTGACGGACAACCGCTCGACGATGGTGTCGTTCCGGCGCAGCGCCCACGCGCTGCAGCTGCGGCTGCACCACATGTTCCTCGACGCTCCGGAGCCGGTGGTTCGCGCGGTGGCGGAGTACGCGGGCCGGGGCAACCGTCTAGCGGGCGGGGTGCTGGACGACTACATCCGTGGCCAGCAGCCGCGCATCCGTCAGGAGCGCCACGCGGATGAGGCCGACCTGGAGCCGAGGGGTCGCTACTTCGACCTGCAGGTCCTCTTCGACGAGCTCAACCGCACCTTCTTCCAGGGGGGCATCCAGGCGCGCATCGGCTGGGGCCGCATGCCTCCTCGGCGGCGGCGCAAGTCCATTCGTTTGGGGGTCTACGACCACCAGACGCGGGAGATCCGCATCCACCCAGCGTTGGATCGCGCGGAAGTTCCTTCCTACTTCGTGGAGTTCATCATCTTCCACGAGATGCTCCACCAACTCTTCCCCAGCTCGAACGGGAATGGCCGCCGGGTGCACCACCCACGGGCGTTCCGGGATCGAGAGAAGGCCTTTCCCCTCTATGCTGCCGCACTGCGTTGGGAGCGGGAGAACCTGAACCTGCTGTTACGGGGCTGAGACGCGATCCACTGCCTGCTGCTTTACCAATTTACCGATCGACGCCCATGTGCGGACGCTGCTTGACCCTGCCCGTGGACCGACCCAATCCTGTTTTGCCATATGCGACGCGCGAAGATTGTCTGCACCCTTGGACCGGCCAGCCAGAGTCAGGAAATGCTGGAGGCCCTGATTGAAGCCGGGATGGACGTAGCCCGGCTCAACTTCTCTCACGGCAGCCACGAGCAGCACGCCGAGAACATCGCCAAGCTCCGGGCGGCCTCGTTGAAGGTCCGCAAGGCGGTGGGCATCCTGGGAGATCTCCAGGGCCCGAAGATCCGCACCGGCCGCTTCATCACCGGCAGCACGGAGCTGAAGCACGGCAGCGAGTTCCACATCACCACGGACGAGACCGTGAAGGGCACGGATGAGATCGTGTCCACCACGTACCCGTTCCTGGCGGCGGACGTGAATCCGGGAGACCGCATCCTCTTGGATGACGGCCTGCTGGAACTCAAGGTCATCGAGACGGACAAGAAGCAGCTCATCCGCACGAAGGTCATCCACGGCGGTACCCTGAAGAACAACAAGGGCATCAACCTGCCGGGCGTGGCGGTGCGAGCGGACGCGCTGACGCCGAAGGACCGAGAGGACCTGGTGTTCGGCATCAAGGCGGGCGTGGACTTCATCGCCCTGTCCTTCGTGCGGCAGCCGTCGGACCTGGACATGGCGCGCTCGGCGATGGCGGAGGTGGGCCGCACGGTGCCCATCATCGCGAAGCTGGAGAAGCCGGAGGCCATCGCGCGGCTGGACGCCATCCTGGACAAGACGGACGGCGTGATGGTGGCGCGTGGTGACCTGGGCGTGGAGATTCCGCCCGAGGAGGTACCCTCGGTGCAGAAGGACATCGTGCGCCGGTGCAACATGAGGGGCCTGCCGGTCATCGTGGCCACGCAGATGCTCAACTCGATGATCGACAACCCGCGGCCCACGCGCGCCGAGGCCAGCGACGTGGCCAACGCCGTCTTCGACGGAGCGGACGCGGTGATGCTGTCGGGCGAGACGGCCAGCGGCAAGTTCCCCATCGAGTCGGTGCAGATGATGGAGCGCATCGTGCTGGCGGCCGAGTCCACCGTTCGGGCGCAGGGGCTGATGGCGCCGACGGAGTCTCCGGTGGGATTGCCCTCGCACTTCCCGGACGTGATCGCGGCGAGCGCGTGCTACGCGGCGAAGCAGGCGGGAGCGTCGCTCATCGCGGCCTTCACGCTGTCGGGTGTGACGGCGCGGCTGCTGGCGCACTACCGGCCGCCGGTGCCCATCGTGGCGTTCAGCCCCAACCAGGAAGTGCGCCGTCGGCTGGCGCTGCTGTGGGGCGTGGTGCCGCGGGTGCTCGAGCCCATCCAGGAGACGGAGGCGATGGTGCGCCGGGTGGAAGAGGAGCTGGTCTCGCGGGGTCTGGCGCGCAAGGGAGACCGAGTGGTCATCGTCTTCGGCGCACCGGTGGGTCAGCCCGGCAAGATCAACAGCATGCGGCTGCACATCATCGGCAGCTGAAGTCCTCCACCTCCTCCCTCTCCCTCTGGGAGAGGGTCGGGGTGAGGGTAGGCGAACCCCAGGTTGGGTCCGCGAGTCCCCTAACCGCGAGACTCGCGCAGGGCCCGCTTGGGAATCTCGGCCTCGACAAAAATACGGAACAGCTCCACATCCAGCTGACCGCTGTGCGCCTCTTTCTTGAGGATGTCGAGCGCGAGCTGGTGGGGCACGGCCTTCTTATAGGGCCGATCGCTGGCGGTGAGGGCGTCGTAGATGTCGGCGATGGACATCATGCGCGACTGCACGGGGATGCTCTTGTCAGGGACGGCGCGCGGGTAGCCGGTGCCGTCGAGCTTCTCGTGGTGTGCGTAGGCGATCTCCGGCACGCGGCGCAGGGTGCGCGTCCAGGGAATTTGCGAGAGGAAGCGGTAGGTGTGCTCGACGTGGCTCTCGATCTCCCGGCGCTCCTCTTCGGAGAGGGTGCCCTTGGCGATGGAGAGGGACTGGATCTCCCGGTCGAGCAGCAGCGAGCGCTCCTGATCGAAGGCGTCCTGGAAGCGCAGGCTCCGCAGCTCGTGCAGCCGCTCGAAGTTACCCTGGGCGAGCACCGTAGGCCGGTTGCAGGTGAGGACGAACTCGAGCACCTCGTCCAGCTGCTTAAGCTCCTGGGCGAGCCGGGCATCCTCCTCGGCGTCGATCTCCGCCAGGTGGTGGGTGCCCCGGAGCTTGGCGGCGGCGAGCCGGCGGCGGTAGCTCTGGAGCTGCAGATCCTTCCGGGCGAGCTGGAAACGAGCCCGAAGCCCCTCCAGCTCGTGGGGGTAGAGCTTCTCGGCCTTGACGAGCACGGGCTCGCGCACGCCCACCTTGCCGAAGTCATGCAGCAGTGAGGCGTAGCGCAGCTCCTGGAGCTCGGTGACGCTGAAGCGCGTATGGGCGTAGAGGCCGGTGTTCACGTGCTCGAGCGCGCGCGCCATGGCCACGGTGAGGTCGGCCACGCGGCCCGAGTGACCCGCGGTGGTGGGATCTCTCGATTCGATGGCCACCACGGAGGCGGAGACGAAGCCCTCGAAGAGGCGGTTGATCTCCTCGTGGAGCAGGGCGTTCTCGATGGCGCCGGCGGCCTGAGCGCCGAGGGCGAGCAGCAGCTCCTCATCCTCGGAGTCGAAGGGGTGTCCGCTCAGCTTGTTGAGCGCCTGGATGACGCCGGTGACCTCGCCGTTGGCATCGCGCATGGGCA
Source organism: Archangium minus (assembly GCF_044360475.1). Lineage (NCBI taxonomy): Bacteria > Pseudomonadati > Myxococcota > Myxococcia > Myxococcales > Archangiaceae > Archangium > Archangium minus. Next base: position 10,849,417 of record NZ_CP043494.1, on the reverse strand, counting down.
CGCAGAGCACGCTCTGGGTGCGGTAGCCGCTGAGGTTGTCGAAGGTGCGGTTGAAGCGCTCGTCGGCGTAGGCGTCTGGGAGGTTGATGACCTCGCCCGTCTGGGCCACCTGGCCGGCGATGCCATTGCCCACGGGCAGGCGGATTTCACTCTTGGAGCCCTGGGCCACCTTGCTCCACAGCTCATTGCGTTCGCGGTCGAGCACGAAGAGGGAGCAGCGGTCCGCCTCCACCACCTTGCTGGCCTCGTAGAGGATGAGGGGCAGCAGCAGATCCAGGTCGCGCTCGGCGCTCATGGCCTTGGTGACGTCCAGGATGGACGTGAGCTTCTTGAGGCGCCGGTTGAGGTCTGGAGGTTGGGGCGGCTGGGTCTGTGGAAGCACCAAGAATGGCTCCATCATGGTACGGCGCGCGGCCTGGGAGGACCCTTCTTAGCACGGCGTAGGTGCTGCCCGCCCCCCCGGGGGTCCCACACCTGGGGAATCAGGACACTTCAGGCCGCCTGCTCGCTCACCGAGCGGGTACCACCTGGGAGGGGAAGTGGCTATGTAGCGCCCATGAACCGCCGCGTCCTCATCTCCCCTTCGTTGCTGTCCTCCGATTTTGGCCGCCTGGCCGAGGAAGTCCGAGCGGTGGAAGCCGCCGGAGCGGATTGGATCCACGTGGACGTGATGGATGGGCGCTTTGTGCCCAACATCACGCTCGGCCCGGTGGTGGTGGAGGCGATCAAGAAGGCGGCCTCGCGGCCGCTCGACGTCCACCTGATGATCGTCGAGCCCGAGAAGTACGTGGACGCCTTCGCGAAGGCGGGGGCGGACATCCTCACGGTGCACGTGGAGGCGTGCACGCACCTGCACCGGGTGCTGCAGCAGATTCGCCACGCGGGAGCGAAGCCGGCGGTGGTGCTCAACCCGGCCACGCCGCTCTCGACGGTGGAGGAGGTGCTGGGCGACGTGGAGATGGTGCTGCTGATGAGCGTGAACCCCGGCTTTGGAGGCCAGAGCTTCATCGAGCCCACAGTGGACAAGGTGCGGCGGCTGCGCGCCATGCTGGATGCGCGGGGGCTGTCCACGCACATCGAGGTGGATGGGGGGATCAACGCCGAGACGGCCCGGCGGGTGGTGGACGCCGGGGCGGACGTGTTGGTGGCGGGCTCGTACGTGTTCGGCTCGAAGGACTACGCGGCTGCCATTCGCTCGCTGCGTCCCTGAGCGAGCGGCCTCATGCTCCGGCGGCGGCCTTCACACCCGCCATCCGAGCCACCCGAGTCATGAAGGTGGGGTCGAAGGGCTTCACCTCATAGGCATCGGCGCCGAGCTCGAAGCACACGTGGCGGGTGAACTGGTCCTCCACGCCACTGAGGATGATGACCTTGCACTCGCGCGTCTCGGGGTCCTGCTTGAGTTGGGCGAGGAGATCCCGACCATCCTCGTTCTGGTGGATGTCCAGGATGATGACGGCTGGCCGGTACTTCCGAGCCAGCTCCAGGACATGTTGGGACGTGGTGTCCGCCACCGAGGCGAGCCCCGAGCGACGAGCTTCCCGGGAGAGTGCGGACACGACGAGCGGCTCATCATCGGAGATGAGGATGACCGGAGAGAGCATGGGACCCCGGGGTGGCTTTGCGGTACGGGGTTCTGCCAAGCAAGCAGTGTTCCTGAGGACTCCCCCCGCAAAATGGATGGGTTACGAGCCAGGAGCATGGGTCAATGGAGCCCCAGGGGTCCTGAAGAACCCTGGGAGGGCGGCCGGAATGAAAAGCTGATCCATGGGCGTTGACTAGGCCGGGCGGGTCGGGTACATCCCCGCCCACTTCGACGGCCCGAGAGCAGTTCCGGCGAAGGACATAGCGGTATCGGGGAGTGGCTCAGCCTGGTAGAGCACTTGGTTCGGGACCAAGGGGTCGCAGGTTCAAATCCTGTCTCCCCGACCATTCGAAAGCCCTGGAGTTTCGCGGATATCCGCTGAAACTCCAGGGCTTTTGTTTTTTGCCCGGCTCCGCCCCCCAGCAGTAAACCCGCAGCAAGCAGAGGGTGCTCGTTTCTGGCGGCCAGCTGGGCCGGGCGTTCGTTGCCCGCGCGCGGGGTCGGGGCTTAGACTCTGCTCGATGGCAACCAAGGAAGACCTCCTCTCGGATGTGCTGCGGCTCCCGCCCGAGGAGCGCGCCGAGGTTGCTCACAAGCTTCTGCTCAGCTTGGAAGAAGAGGCGGAGGATCCGGAGGTCCAGGCCGAGTGGTCCGTGGAACTGGAGCGTCGCGCCCGTGAAGTGCTCGACGGGAGCGTGAAGACGGTTTCCTGGGAGCAAGTCGAGGAGCGCATCATCGCTCGGCTCGATCAGCAGCGGTGAAGGTCCGTATCGAACTCCACCCCGAAGCTGCCCGTGAGGTGGAGGCGGTCGTGGATTGGTACGAGGGCCAACCGCGGGCCTGGGAGCCGAATTCTTCACTGAACTCCGCCGGAGTCTCCGGGGGATGGCCGAGAACCCTCGCGCCAACCCTCAATGGCTAGGCGGGCGAACGAGGGACTTGGAAGTGAGGCGGTTCCTCATGGAGCGATTCCCATTCGCGCTGCCTTACCTCGTGTTGGAGGAACTCGTGGTGGTGCTCGCTGTCGCGCACGTTCGTCGCCGGCCGGGATACTGGATCCAGCGAGTGAGGCCGTTGCGGCAGCGCTGAAGCCTCGGCTCCTTCTCCTTCTCCGCTTCAGTTGGTCCGTAGCCCCCGGGAAGGTGTCAAAGGATTCATTCCGGCACCTCGTCTCTCGAGTCCTGTTCGGGAGGTCGCGGAGCGGCTGGGGGGCCGGGTCACCGTGTGCCGGCTGAGCGAACGGGGCTCAAATGTTCGCCTCTTTCGCTCTATGGACACGACACTACCACCCTTGTAGCGCCGAGGTTGCCGAAGTCCTCAGTGACGCGCCGCATCTCGTCGACAGCTCGTAGGCGGACGCGCTCGCCGCGCGCCTCGCGTTCGTCTCCTTCCATTCGCTCTACTGCAGTGACCTCGGCGGGCCCTGGCGACGGCGCGCCGCATCGCCGCTCGTACGGGCTACACCGTCCTCGAGGACATGCGCCTGCGTGAGCGCGGCCTGGGCATCCTGGAAGGGCTCACTCGGGACGAGACGAGCCAGCGCCACCCCGAGGTGTTTGCAGAGTATTCGGCGGGCGGGCCGGACTTTGTCGTCCCCGGTGGCGAGAGCACGTCCCAACGGCTCTGCCATGCGGTCGAGTGTCTGGAGGAGCTCGGCGCCCGCCACGCGGGAGCCTTCCGGCTGGTGACCTGGGGAGACGTGAACCACCTGAGGGACGCCAGCCGCGACGACACGTGAGCGTCTGGGTCTCAGAGGCGAGCCTGGTTCCAACCTGCTTTCGAGCAGGGAGCGCAACAGGACACTGTTCGAGAAGCCACTCCGCCTCCGATTCCGGAACGATTCATTTGCCGAGGGGTCGGTGGCTAGCATCCCCCGCCTGGGGTCTGAGAGGTCTGGACGGGGGGCATCATGCGTCTTGCACGAGGTCTTGTTGCCGTCACCGCGGGAATGGCGACGGTTCTTGCTGGCTCAGCCGCCGCACAGGGCGGAGGTGGAGAGCCGGGTGGCGGTGTCCAGTGTGGCGACACGATCACCACAAGCACCCGGCTCACCCATGATCTCTCGTGTCCGGGCACGGATTCCCCTGCGCTCCTGGTTGCCGGCTCGGGCGTCGTCCTCGATCTCGGCGGCTACACCGTGCGCCGCGCCGGCTCGGAGACCGGGCTGTCGGAGGGCATCCGGGTACTGGCCAACAGCATGGTGCGCAACGGTACGATCCGGGGGTTCGACCGGGGGTACGTGCTCGGCGACGAGGCGCTGCCTTCCCCCTCGCAGGTAGGGCTGTCCCGGCTCACGTTCATCGACAACGGGGTCGCCGTCTACAACCGGAGCGGCAACACGACATTCACCATCACGGACTGTCGGCTGCTGGGGAATGGCTCAGGGTTGGGCAGTGAGCAGGACGCGAGCCGAGGCACGTTCCGGGTGCTGTCGACGTTCTTTTTTGGCAACCGGCTCGCGTTGTCGGCGAACAGCCATTCCGTCGAAGTGGTCGACTCGACCTTCAGCCACAACGAGGTTGTCGTCTGGTGTCCCGATGGGAGCGTCTCCTTCACGTCGAGCCGGCTCGTGCGGAACCACGTGGTGGGCGATATCCGGCTCGGCGAGTTCGGTTACGGTTTCTGCCGGGTGATTTCGTTCTTCGACACGGTGCTCTCGCGCAACGGCTCACTCGCACCCACAGGCGAGTCGGCATGGGAGCCGTTCGGCTTCGTGCTGCGTGATTCGCGAGTCGTCGGTAACACCACGGGCCTCTTGGTCAGAGCCAGGACGGTCGATGTCCAGGGCAACACCTGGTGGGACAACGAGGGCGGCCTGACTCTGGCTGACCTGCCGGAGTACGTGCCTCCCGAGCTCACCGGCACGGTGAGCGGCAATCGCTTCCTGAGCAACCGGGGTGACGGCTTCCGGGTGTTGGTTCCCAGCACCCTCACGGTGTCCCGCAACGTCGCGATCGACAACTCGGGCTGGGGTATCTACGCGCCAGGTGTGATCGACGGAGGCGGCAACGTCGCGCGAGGCAACGACGCGGGCAACTGCGTCGGTGTCGTCTGTACCCTCCGTTGACGCACCCGCGGGCGCCTGGGGGGAGTGTTCAAGGGGTGTACATCAACCTGCCCGACAGCCTGATTGTAGCCCTCCCCTCCGCGCAACACAGTGCCGCCCATGCACCAAATCATCTCGTTCGCGGATCCCGAGCAGTGGGAGCGTGCGTATGCGCAAGCTGCACGCAAGGACGTCTACTATCGCCACGCCTATGGGGAGTTGTGCCGGTGCATGGGGGACGGAGAGCCCTTCCTCTTCGCGTACGAAGACAGCGCGGGCAACAAGGTCTGCTATGCCTTTATCCGCAGGCCCCTTCAGGCGTTGCCCTTCGCTCAAGACGCACGGCTTGAGGGCGACTGGTATGACATTATCAGCCCCACCTACGGCTATGGAGGCCCGCTCTGTGCAGAGCCTCGCGAGCAGGTGCTTCGTGCGTTCCGGGAGGAGTTTGAGGCGTACTGCCGCAGCGCGAACATTGTCAGCGAGTTCGTACGCTTCCACCCCCTGTTGGGGAACCACCGTCTCCTCGGTGGGATGATGGACATCGTCTACGACAGGGAGACTGTCTTCATCGACCTGACCCGGACGGAGGAGGAGCTCTTCGCCCGCTACCACCCCAACCACCAGAGGAACATCCGCAAGGCGCAGAAGAGCGGGTTGGAGTTTCGCGTCCTCCTTGCGCACGAGGCGCTCCAACACCTCGAGGTGTTCTACCGCCTCTACCGGGCGACGATGGATAAGGTGCAAGCGGTTGAATACTACTACTTCTCAACCGAGTACCTGGAGCGGCTGTTCTCTCGCTTCGGCCAAGACGCCTTGCTCGGCGCGGTCTTCCTCGAAGGAAGGATGATCTCCGCTGCCCTGTGCCTGCGCGAAGGAGACACACTTGTCTACCACCTGGGGGCCTCGGATAAGGAGGCGCTGCACCTCGGGACGAACACCTTCCAGTTCCACCACATTGCGTTGTGGGCAAGGCGGAACGGGCTCCGTGCCTTCCACCTGGGCGGAGGCCATTGGGGGAGGGATTCGCTCTTTCAGTTCAAGTACCGCTTCAACTCGGAGGGCACGCTCGAGCTCCACAACGGGAAGAAGGTGCACCGTCCCGAGGTGTATGCGCGATTGGTCGAGAGCTGGAAGCGCTACCACGCCCAGGAGCTTCCCGAGCCCTATTTCCCGGCCTATCGGACCCGGCCAGTGGTGCGCGCGGTGGCTCCCTCGCTGGAGGCGGGGCCCCTTCCCGGGCCTACCGCCACTGCCATCCAGGCGTTGCTGCCGCGCCCTGCCGGCAATCCCCTCCAGATGACGGAGTAGAGGAAGGGAGCGAAGCCAGCTCAGCGGTCCTCTCTCTGACGTTTGACGCGCGCTGGAACCCCGACCACGACCACTCGGGGTGGAACATCGGTGAGTACCACCGAGCCAGCGCCGACCACTGCTTCATCCCCGACGGCTTTGCCTGGCAGGACGGAGGCCCCAAGCCCGAGGTGCGCGAACGCTCCGATTCGCACGGCTCCCCCGAGTGTTGCATTGGGCGAGAGGTGGGCGAAGGCGCCGATCTCGCAGTCGTGCTCAACGATAGCGCCGCTGTTGATGATCGCTCCGTTCGCGACCCGCGCATCCGGATTGATGACCGCCTGGGCCATGACGACGACTCCCGCGCCGAGTTGGGCGGAGGACGCCACGGCGGCGGTCGGGTGAATCAAGGTGAGCGGAATGATCCCAAGCCGCTCGCATAGCTCATAGACGCGACACCGCGCCTGGTTCTCTCCAATTCCCAGCGCAACCCTCACATTGGACCGACGTGCTTCGAGCCAGGTGGCACCTCCGAGGATGGGAAGGTCGAGTACCCTCCCTCCCTCCGGTGCCTTATCGTCGACGAAGCCCTCTACGCTCAGACCGCGGGTCAATGCGATGTCGGCGACCACCTTTCCGTGTCCCCCACATCCATAGATGACCAGCTTGGGCGTTGTTCTCGTCTGTGCCACTGGCATTCACCGGATCGAAAGTGCGGCTTGGGGGTGGCACTTAGCACCATTGCCCCTGTTGTTGACATGGATGCTGGCTGTACGGGACGCCGCGTGAACACTCCCGTAGGAGATGCGCGCGGCCCGTGTCCACGTCCGTGCAGACGTGGAGCTGCGCGAGGATTCCCCGGCTGTCCCAAAGGGAGGGATATACGCCCATTACCTTTCAGGTGACTCGTCTCAAAGGTCCATGCGCTCCAGGGCAGCTTGGAACCGGAGTTCCCACTCTCCACCCTCTGCTGCCGGATCAAGACAGGGCAATCCACAGCAGTGCCCACACAAGTCCAGAGTGAGGAGAGCTGATGGCTCGAGGAATGAGTGAAGGGGTCCTTCCTGCCGCCGAGCACCCAATGGAGCAGGTGGTGGGTATTCCGCGTTCCTCGCCACGCCTGCGTTCGTTGCTTGTGCTTCTGTTGGATGCGGCCATCACCGTGGGTGCGCTCTTCTGTGCGGTGCTGTTGCGCTTCGATGGAGAGTTGCCCACGCAGTGGCAGACGGCGTTCGAGCACAGACTGCCCGTGCTGCTCTCGGTGCGTATGGCCACCCTTGTCTGGTTCCGGTTGCACCGCTGGTCCTTCCGCAGCTCCGGTCTCAACGAGGCGGCCCGGCTCGTTCTGGCCAACGCGGTCGCCACCATCATGTTCGAGGCGATCCGGTCCTTCTTCTTCTTCGAAGCCTTGCCCCGCTCGGTGGTCGCCATCGAGTTCTTCCTCTCCACGGCGCTGATGGGGGTCCATCGGTTCGCCCCACGGATGGCGCAGCTCTGGTACCTCGACCAGAAACGCTCCCGGGCCCGGGGCTCGCAGCGGACGATCGTCGTCGGGGCGGGGAGCGCGGGGGATCTCCTGCTGCATGACCTCCTGCGCACGCCTGGCAGCCCTTGGCACGTCATCGGGCTCGTGGATGATGATCCGGCCAAGCATGGCACCTTCCTCAATGGCAAGCCGGTGTTCGGCTCCATTGACGCGCTGCCAGAGCTGGTGACGAAGCACCGCGTGACCCAGGTGCTCATCGCCATCCCCCGCCTGCCCCCCGAGCGCATCCGGCACATCCTGGGCCTGTGTAAGCACCAGAACGTGGGTTTCAAGATCATCCCCGCGTCTTTTGCCTACCTGGATCAGAAGATCACCGCCGCGATGCTGCACGAGCTCAGCCCGGAGCACCTGCTGCCCCGGGACGTCATCTCCTTCGATCAGGAGGAGGTGCACAGGCTCATTGTCGGCCGCCGCATCCTCGTCACCGGGAGCGCGGGCTCCATAGGAAGCGAGATCGCGCGCCAGGTCGCGGCGCACGCGCCTGCTTCGCTCGTGTTGCTCGACATCAACGAGAATGAGCTCTACCTCCTCGTACGCCAGCTCCAGGAGCGCCACCCGAATCTGCCGGTGAGCGCCATCGTGGCAGACATCCGGGACCAGGAGCGGCTGATGCGCCTCGGGAGGGAGCACACCCCTCAGTACGTCTTCCACGCGGCTGCGCACAAGCATGTGCCCCTGATGGAGGACTCGCCCGAGGAGGCCATCAAAAACAATGTCTTTGGCACGTTGAACGTTGCTCACATGGCGGACGCCTGTGGCGCGGAGCGCTTCGTGCTCATCTCCACCGACAAGGCCGTCCATCCCACGTCGGTCATGGGGGCCTCCAAGCGGCTCGCTGAAATGGTCATCCGAGACGTTGCGGCCCGTTCACGCACCGCGTTCACCGCCGTTCGCTTTGGCAATGTGCTTGGTTCGGCTGGTAGCGTGGTGCCACTTTTCAAACAGCAGATCCAACGGGGGGGACCGGTCACGGTGACGCACCCGGACTGCACCCGCTACTTCATGGTCATCCCCGAGGCGGTTGGGCTCGTGGTGCTGGCGGGGCTGCAGGGCTACGGGGAGCTGTGCATCCTCGACATGGGGACTCCCGTGCGCATCGCGGAGCTCGCCGCGAACATGATCACCATGGCGGGGCTGGTGCCGGGCAAGGACATCTCCATCGTCTACACGGGGCTGCGTCCGGGCGAGAAGCTCGAGGAGACGCTGCTGAGCGAGGAGGAGGAGCTCACTCAGCAGGTTCGCAACCGCATCAAGGTGGCCCAGAGCCCGGCCCCACCTCCGGACTTCCAGCTCCAGCTCGAGCGGCTGCGGCGAGTGGCGCAGGCGGGTGACGCGTTCGGCGTCATGCTCGCCCTCCGCAACCTCATCCCGACGTACAGCCCGGCGAAGCTCCGGGCGGCCGAGCGGTCTGAGCGCCTGTGAGCGCTCAGCGCCGAGGTGCCCGGTAGGCTGGAAAGTAGTCCCCGGGAGGGCCGCCCGCCGACAGGTGGGCGTACACCTCCGGATTGCAGATGAGCTCGTGGGTGTAGAGGCGGAAGCTCGCGTTCGCGAAGCCCCGCTTGAAGGCTTCGAGACTGTCGCCTGGGTGCATTCCGCCCCCCAGGTTGAGCGGCATCCCAAGCTGCCTGCTGAGCTCGAGCAGCGCCGTGAAGACGTTCTTGGCCGGCGAGCGCGCCAGGTACGCGTTGATCGTCCCGCCGAGGTAGTAGTGCAGCACCCCATCGCTGGAGACGCCGACCGCCGCGGAGGCCACCTGGCCGTCTGGTGCACGCGCCGTCGCGAGCCATGCGGCGGGTGAGGAGAACAACTCCTCGAAGTACGAGTCCGGGAAGAAGTACCGGGCGCTCGCCTCGTCGCGCACCATGGTCTGCCGGTAGGCCTGCTTGAAGCCCTCCCGTTTCTCGCGCGAGGCCTCGCGCGCCGGGCAGTAGGTGCTCTCAAATCCCAGCCGGACGTTGCGCCGGATATGCCGGCGGTGCATCTCCCGGAACTCGATGGGCAGGCGAGGGTCGATGAAGAACACCTCGTTGCGCTCCGTCCCACCCGCGAAGCAACGGGGACCGGTCAGGCGGTCACGCACGAAGATGCTGACGAGCTCGGTGCCTTGCCAGTCCACCGCTTCCTTGGACACCTCGCTCAGCCCGTCCATCACCCCGCTGGGGTATCCGTACGGGGAGACGGCGTCTCGATAGGGCGTCCCCTCGATGGGCCGAACGATGAGTGGAATCCGCAGCGATGTTTCCTCGCCTCCGTCGATGACGAGGGTGTGCGTCACACCCTCGGCACGCAGGTGGTGCTCCGAGCGGAAGTAGTCTTCCGACAGCGCCGACTTCCCCCCGTCGGGAACCAGGACGGCCCGCAGCTGCTTCATTGCCGTCACCGCGGGTTGCACCAGCGTCTTCATGCCCGCCCCCCTTTCACACGGTCCTGTCAGCCCGTGAACGCTCTCCAGCGTTTCCACGGCATGGTAGCAGTCTGGGCAATCGACCGGTTACTCCCCCAGGGACACACATGATGTGGACTTTTGTCTCCTGGACGTGGGGCGGGCCCTACGCTTTCGTGACCTTCTCTCGCCCCGGACCCACCTGCCTGGTGGCGTTGCGCGTGTCGATGACGCACTGGGATTTCTGTACCACCAGTGCGTAGTCGATGTTGGAGTGGTCCGTGAGGATCAGCACCGCGTCGTACTCGCCCAGTGTCTCCGCCGACAGTGGCACGGAGGTCATCTCGTGGTGGAAGCCGTGGCCCTTCTCCAGCTTCGTCACGTACGGATCGTGGTAGTAGACCTGCGCGCCCTTGTCCTTGAGGAGTGAGATGATCCGCAGGCTCGGGCTTTCGCGCACGTCATCGATGTCCTTCTTGTAGGCCGCGCCCAGGCACAGCACCCTGGCGCCGTTGAGCGTCTTCTTGTGCTGGTTGAGCGCCTCCATGGTGCGCTGCACCACGTAGTACGGCATCTGCGTGTTCACTTCGCCGGCCAGCTCGATGAACCGGGTGTGGAACTCGAATTCGCGCGCTTTCCACGTCAGGTAGAACGGATCAATAGGGATGCAGTGCCCACCCAGGCCCGGGCCTGGGTAGAAAGGCATGAAGCCAAACGGCTTGGTGCTCGCCGCCTGGATGACCTCCCACACGTCGATGCCCATCCGGTCGCAGAGCATCTTCATCTCGTTGACCATGGCGATGTTCACGCAGCGGAAGATGTTCTCCAGCAGCTTGGACAGCTCCGCCACCCGCGTGGAGGACACCGGCACCGTCTTCTCGAGCGCGTTGGCGTAGAGGGCCTGTGCCACCTCCAGGCATGCCGGCGTATAGCCGCCCACGATCTTCGGGATCGTCCTCGTGTTGAAGCTCTTATTGCCCGGATCTTCTCGCTCGGGGCTGAAGGCCAGATGGAAGTCCAGGCCCGCTTTCAACCCGCCTCTTTCCAGCAGCGGCTTGAGTACCTCCTCGGTGGTACCCGGGTACGTGGTGGACTCCAGCACGAAGAGCTGGTTTCGCCGCACGTACGGGGCCAGCGCCTCGCCCGTCCGGACGATGTATGTCATATCGGGCTCACGTGAGGCCGTCAGTGGCGTGGGCACGCAGATGATGATGCAATCCATTTCCGCGGTCCTGGCGAAGTTCGTCGTCGCCTGGAGTCTGCCCTCGCTGCTCAGCTTCTTCAGCGGCTCGCTGGGGATGTGCTTGATGTAGCTCTCCCCCTTGCCGATCTTGTCGATCTTCCGCTCGTCGATATCGAGCCCCATCACGCGGAAGCCGGCCTCCGCGAACGCCATCCCCAGTGGAAGCCCTACGTAGCCCAGCCCGACCACGCCTACTCTTGCTTCCCGCTTGCGGATCATGTCCACCAACGGATTGACCATTACGCGCATCTGCTCACCCTCCGATGAGGTGCAGCGAGACAGGAGCCGCCAGCTCGCGAGACCTTAGACGTGAGGCGCAGACGCTGGGCATGGTCTCCGCCTGGCGCTACCTCGTCCGGAGTGCCACTCCCTGAGTGAAGGTGAACGTTTCCTCGCACGGCCCGTCGCGGTGCTCGTGAGCTCCCTCGTGCGGTGGGCTCCTGCTCAGCTCACCCGAGCAGACGGGCCCACGTCGGCGCGCACCATCTCCGAGTACAACCTGCCCTGGAGTGCAGTTCGGAATTTGAATTGTGGACACACGTTTCAGTCGCAATCAAACGAACGCACTTCCGCGTTCCCATTGGAGGGTGACGGCCCGTGCAAGCGTCCGGTTCCACCCAAAAGGACACATCATTGATGTTGGATTTCCGCCGTCGAAGCACTCGTGGTCTCGCGATGACCTCCTTCCTGGTTCTTTCCCTCGGGCTCGGAGCGGCCTGTGGTCCGAATGCCGGGCAGGAGGAGCTCACTACACAGCAGACTGACTCGCTCACGGATACGGCACAGGGTGTGACCGCGCAGGCTGTCACCGGGCTCCGCTCCGTGGCGGAGTGGGAGAAGCTGTTCCTGGGTACCTGGGAGAGCAGCCACACCTCGGACTTCCTGCCCAGGAGCAAGTCGCTCGACAGCTGGGAGTTCTACAACCTTGGCTACGGTATCGACGCCAACACGGCGATGTACCGGGCCACGGGGAAGACCCAGTACCTCGACCGTGCCCTGCTCTACGTCAACAACATGGTCGCGAACGCGCGTCCTTCCTCGACGCTCGGCAGCAACTTCAAGGATTCGTACCTGGGCTGGAAGTCCGCGCGCCCGGAGGTCGTCAACCAGGAGGTTCCCCTCTACGAGAGCTACTGCTGGCGCTATGTGACCCAGCTGCTGCGCGTCATCCGCGAGACGCCGGAACTCTACTCCAACTCCACGTATCGCACCCAGTATGACCGTCTGCTCGCCTTCACGGAGAAGAACATCTTCGAGAAGTGGTACCAGCGTGGCGCGAACGCCTTTGTCTACCGGGCCCGCACGCACATGGCCGCGCACTGGGCGTACATCGCGATGAATCTGTCGCTCATGACGACGGATCCCGCGCGGAAGGCGACCTATACGGCGGTCGTCAACAACATCAACCGGGACTTGCCGAACTCCACCTCCTCGCTGCGCCAGCAGATGAAGCCGAACCCGGCGAACTCGGCGGCCTACTTCTGGAGCGACGTGTGGGGCTCCACGGCGCTGCCCGGGCAGGACTCGTCGCACGGTAACGGCGTGCTCGCGTACATCGTCGAGGCCCATGACGCGGGCATCGAGTGGACGGATGACGACATGCGCAAGTTCAGCGCGACGCTCAACAACGTTCTCTGGCCCGCTGCCGGCAAGTACGCGGCCTACGTGGATGGTTCGGGAGCTGGCGGTGGCTGGTGGAACGACGGGCTCATGAAGCTCGGCCGCTATGATGCCAACATCCAGCGCCGGCTCGAGACCCATACCGTGGGGCGGAACGTCCAGTTCTACGGCAACGGGGCTCTCAACATGAAGCTGCTGTCCAGCGCGGCCGCGCAGTAGGCGAGCGAACAGACTTCCCCCCCTTCCGCCCCAGAGCGCGGGAGGGGGGGTTGTGTGCAGTCTCCCGGGCGTGCCGGGTGGAGCGTCTGAGCCCACCCCCCTGCCCAGGAGCCCCGCATGTTCCAGCGCACGAGTCCTTCGGACGCCTCGGGGGCCACGCCTCACCGCCTGCTCGAGCTGGACGCTCTCAGGGGGATCGCCGCGCTGATCGTCGTGCTGTTTCACTACACGACTCACTACGACCGCGTTTATGGGCATTCAGCACCACTCTGCGTGCAGGTGCCCTTCGGGAAGTATGGGGTCCAGCTCTTCTTCGCGATCAGCGGCTTCGTCATCTTGATGTCGCTCGAACGCATTGAGCGGGCCCGGGACTTCCTGCTGGGCCGTGTGGCCCGGCTCTACCCGGCCTATTGGGCGGGCCTCGTGCTCACCTTCACGGTGGTGACCGTGTTCGGGTTGCCACAGCGCGAGGTCAGTGCCGCGGCGGCCCTGGTCAACCTGAGCATGTTTCAGGAGTTCTTTCGCGTCCCACATGTGGATGGCGTCTACTGGACCCTGACCGTCGAGTTGTCGTTCTACGCGCTGGTGCTCGTGCTCCTGTCGGCACGGATGCTCGGCAAGGTCATTTCCCTCTTCATCGTGCTCGTTGCCTTGCAGACGCTGGCCGAGCTGGGCCTCCAGGCGATGGGATGGGCGGACGCCGCGCGCTTCGCCGGCCGGCCGCATCTGCAGTTCTTCGCGCTCGGCGTGCTGGCCTTCAAATGGAGCCGCGGCGAGGTCCCCCTTCGCGCCGCTCTCGCTCTGACGGGGGTGTGCCTCGCTCACGAGCTGCTCGTTGGGAGCACCACCACCGTCATCGTGTTCGGCGTGGTGCTGGGCGTCGCCTACGCGCTCTCCACGGGAGCCATGCGCTGGCTCGCATGGCGTCCTCTCACCTTCCTGGGTTTCATCTCCTACCCGCTCTACCTGCTCCATCAGAACATTGGCTATCTCATCATCCTGCGGCTCGAGGCGACGGGATGGCGCCCCGAGGCAGCCGTCGTGGCGGCGCTTGCCGCCGCGCTCCTGCTGGCCACCGTTGTCACCCACCTCGTCGAGCAGCCCGCGCTACGCTTCTACCGCCGGTGGCGGAAGAGAAGCCACGCGCGGGCGTCCGTTCCGGCCACGGAGTAGGCGAGCGAACAGACCCCCCTCCCTCCAGCCCCAGTGCGCGGGATGGGGAGGGTGAGCAGGCTCCGGGGGCGTGCCTGGTCGAGTGCCTGGCACATCCTTCCACCCAGGAGCCCTGCATGTCCCAGCGCATCTATCTGTCGTCACCTCACCTGGGCACTCTCGAGCGCGGCTATGTCGACGAGGCGTTCGCGAGCAATTGGATTGCTCCGCTTGGTCCGCACGTCGAGGCGTTCCAAGCGGAGTTCGCCCGGTGCGTCGGAGCACCGCACGCGCTCGCGTTGAGCTCCGGGACGGCCGCGCTTCACCTCGCCCTCCAGTTGGTCGGCGTGGGTCCGGGAGATGAGGTGTTGGTGAGCACACTCACGTTCTCGGCCACGGTGAACCCCATCCGGTACCTGGGCGCGTCCCCCGTCTTCATCGACAGTGAGCGCACTTCCTGGAACATGGATCCCGTGTTGCTGTGCGAGGAGCTCGAGGCGCGAGCGCGTTCCGGGCGGCTGCCGCGCGCCGTCGTCGTGGTTCACCTCTACGGGCAGAGTGCTGATCTCGACCCCATCCTGGCCACATGCGAGCGCCACGGCGTGCCCGTCGTGGAGGACGCGGCCGAGGCCCTGGGGAGCTCGTACAAGGGGCGTGTCCCGGGCACGCTGGGGCGCGTGGGCATCTACTCCTTCAATGGCAACAAGATCATCACCACCTCGGGCGGAGGGATGTTGGTGTCGTCCGACGAGGCGCTCGTCCGCCATGCGCTCAAGCTCGCGACCCAGGCGCGCGACCCCGCGCCGCATTACCAACACTCCGAGATTGGCTACAACTATCGCCTGAGCAACGTGCTGGCGGCGATCGGCCGGGGTCAGCTGCGGGTCCTGGAGGACCGGGTCGCCGCGCGGCGCAGGAACTACGAGTTCTACGTGCGCGCCCTCGCCGGAGTGCCAGGAATCACCTTCATGCCCGAGGCCCCCTGGGGACGCCACACGCGCTGGCTGACGACGCTCACCATCGACCCGGCGCACTTCGGCGCGGACCGGGAGGCGGTGCGGCTCGCGCTCGAGCGGGAGGACATCGAGGCGCGGCCCGTATGGAAGCCCATGCACCTGCAGCCGGTCTTCGCCGCGTTCGAGCGGAGAGGGGGCCACGTCGCCGAGGAGTTGTTCCAGAACGGACTCTGCCTGCCGTCTGGTTCCAACCTCACTCCGGACGAGCTGGCACGTGTGGTGGAAGTGGTGCGGGCTGTGCCTGCGTCTCGTTGCCGAGGAACTTGAACATCGTCACGTCTCCGGCGTGGGAGATGCCCTGGCGCTGCACGACGCGCAGGATCGTCAGCGCGAGAATCTTCGCGTCCAGCGCCAGGCTCCAGTTGTCCACGTACCAGACGTCGAGCTGGAACCGTTCCTCCCAGCCCAGTGCGTTGCGTCCGTTCACCTGCGCCCAGCCCGTGATGCCCGGGAGCACGTCGTGGCGCCGCGCCTGCTCGGCGGAGTAGCGCGGCAGGTACTCGACCAGCAGCGGGCGCGGCCCCACCAGGCTCATGTCGCCGCGCAACACGTTCCACAACTGCGGAAGTTCGTCCAGGCTCGCCGCACGCAGGAACTGCCCGACACGCGTGAGGCGATGCTCGTCGGGGAGCGGATTGCCGTCCGCGTCCTTCGCGTCGAGCATGGTGCGGAACTTCATGAGCTGGAACGTCTTTCCTCCGCGGCCCGGACGTACCTGGCGGAAGAGGACGGGGCTGCCCATCGTGGCCCGGATGGCCAGCGCCGTGGCGGCCATCACTGGGGCGAAGCACAGCAACCCCACGGCCGCGGCCAGCCGGTCGATGCACCGTTTGAGGAACAGCCCCGCTCCAGTCTGTCGCAGCATGTGAGCACTCCGGTTGTATGGCGGGGCCCTGTACCGAACTCCGCTGATGCAGGATTAGGTGCTGCCTCGAGCGCTCACCACCTCCCCAAAGCCGTAGGCAGGTGTTGGCCCTTGAGCCCATTTCAGGGTGCCGAGCCGCTGCTCGTCACCGTGCGCACCTCCTGGAGTACGAGGCGTCTCCAGGCTCGCACCGTCAGCCACGCGCTGACTCCCAGTTCGACGAGCCAGCCCAGGGCCAGGGCCCATGCCGCCCCCAGGGGCCCCCGCGAGGGGACCCACCACATGCTGCCCAGTGCGACCATCACGATGGACAGGGCGAGCATCAGCGCTTGTGCCTTCAGTTCCCGTGCCGCCGTGAGGCCCACCTGCAAGCTCACGCAGACGTACTCCAACGCAGCGGCCACCATGAGCCAGACGAACAGCTCCAGGTTTTGCGCGTAGGCGGCTCCATAGAAGAGTGTCAGTGCCCAGCGCCCGAGCAGCACCGCGCTGGTGATGGCACAGACGCCCACCAGCGCCGCCCCTCCCACGAAGCCCGCGAGCGCTCGGCCGTAACGGCCCTGCTCTCCCGCCGCGTGGTAGCGCCCCAGCCGGGGGCTTACCGCCTGACCGAGCGAATGGACCACCCGGCCCCCGAGTGCCGTGAGGTATGCGAGCGCGGCGTACATGCCCAGCTCGGCCTGGCCGAAGTGCGCCTCCAGGATGTAGCGCGGGACGTTGGGGCGGAGCGAGCTCAGCAGGGCGGTAATCCCGAGCGCATAGGCAAGCCGCAGCAGGCTCTTCAGGCGCACGCACTGGTCGCGCCAGGGCCTCCGCCACAGCAGGCTCCAGGGCCGCTCTCCCCCGAACTCACGCCGGTATGCGTGGACGTCGAACAGGAAGAGCACGATGGCCCAGGCGAGCCCCAGGGCGGCTGCCGCGACCACCGGGCTCCCCGTGGTTCGGAGCGCCAGCGCCACGAGCACCACGGAGAGCACGCTCTTGGCGATGATCGAGCGGGCGATGAGCCCCATCCGCTCGGCCTTTTGCATGGCGCCGTAGAACACCTCGCTGAGGGCCTCGACGCCCTTGGCCAGCGCTAGCAGCGCGATGACGAGGCTGGCTCGAATCGAGTACCCCGCCACCAGCCCGATGGCGCAGCACACCAGCACCCCCCCGAGCACGTTGAGCACCGTCAATCCGAGGTAGTGCTCGAAGTGGTAGGCGCCCTGGGCGTCGGTGGCCTGGAGCGTGCGCAGGTTCATCCTCGCCAGGAGCATCACCGGGGCGGTGATGGCCAACCCGAGCGCGAACTCGCCGAGCATCTCCATCGTGCCCAGCCGGGCGTAGAGCACCAGCACGCCCCACTGGGCGAGCGCGTACACGAGCCCGGCCGAGAGCGTCCACGCGAAGTTCCCACCCACCGAGCGCCGCGGCGTCACGCCCTGCCCACCGCGCGCTGCAGCACCTCGGCGAGCCTGTGGGCCGCGGAGTCCGCGGAGAAGCGCTCCCTGCCGAGCCGCCCCGCCCGCTCTCCCGCCTCGGCGAGCCACCGGGGGTCGCGGACCCTGTTCGCCAGCAGCGCGCTGGCGGCGGCGACGTCCCTGGGGGGCAGGTACAGGCCGAACTGCTCCCGCTCAAGGAGCTCCGCCTGCCAGCCGCCGTAGTTGATCGCGAGTGGCCGGCTGGCCGCGAGCGTGTCGAAGAACTTGTTGGCGGAGTTGTCCTGCATGCACGGCAGGTCGGTGACGAGCGAGGTGGCGATGTTGGCCGCGGAGAGCACCGCGGGGAGCTCCGCCTTGGGCACGCTGGGCAGGAAGAAGAGGTTGCGGTTGCGCACACCGAGTTGCTCGGCGAGCGCATGCAGCGCGCCTTCCTCGCGCCCGTGCCCCATGATGACGAAGCGCACCTCCGGGTCGCGTGTCAGCATGTCCGCGGCGACCCGGACGAGGTAGTCGACCCCATTCACCAGGCCCAGGGTGCCCGCGTACAGGACCATGGGCCGGTCTCCGAGCCACGGGTACCTCTGCCGGAACTCCAGGCCCGCGGAGGCCGGGACCTGGAAGCGCTCCGGTTCGCAGAGGTTCGGGATGACGGTGATCTTCTCCGAGGACACGCCCGCCGCCTCCACTCCGGCCTTCATCCCCGGCGAGAGCGCGATGATGTGTGCCGCTCCCGCGTAGGCGGCCCGCTCGAGCAGCTGGGCGGCCAGGATCGCGGGGCGGCTCTTGAGGGCGCCGACCGCGATGGGGATGGCGGGCCAGAGATCCCTCACCTCGAAGACCATGGGCTTGCCGTTCAACTTCGAGGCGAGGATGCCGGGGATCGCGATGGTCAGCGGCGTGCTCGTGGCGAAGATCACGTCACCCGTGAGCTGCATCGCCCGGTGTGAGGAGTTGATGGCGAAGCGGCTGAAGGCGCGCATCCGTTCCGCGTACGTCATCGAGTTGGAGTAGGGCAGCGGGAGCCAGTGCACGTGGATGCCGCTCTCATTCGTCTCGCGCCAGCCCTTCGTGTCCTGTGTGGGCTCGGTATCCGAGGTCACCATGTGCACCTCATGGCCCATGGCCACCAGGCGGCGGGCGAGCTCGTAGGACCGGGTCCCGCTGTGCATCGCGGGGGTGGTGAAGTACTGGTGCAGGTAGATGATCTTCATCTCAGGTGACTCCATGGACAGCGGGGTGGTCAGCAGGGGAGGGGAGCGCGCTGGCTCCATGTGGCAGGGCGGCCGGGGCGGGTTTCCGCTCCGCGACCGAGGTGCATGAGGACATCACCATCAGCAGGTAGAGCGCCCGGCTGTCGTAGAAGTCGCCGCTGGACTGGCTGCCCATCAGGATCAACACCGCCGCGCTGACGGTCGCCCCATCGAGGCCGCGGCGCCCCCGGATCGCCGAGCGGAGGAAGACGAGCAGGGTCCACCCGAAGAGCGCGAGGCCCAGCGTGCCGCCCTCACAGAACACCTCGAGGAAGAGATTATGGGGGTAGACCCCCAACCCGAGTGCCGGGAACGCCGCGAGCCCGGCCCCTGTCACCGGGTGGTCGAGCCCGAGCTCGTACGCGGAGGCATACAGGGACTCACGTCCCGACAGGTACACCTTGCCTTCCGAGGTACCGTGCCCTTCCGTCTTCAGGGTCAGGCGGATGAACCGCTCCTCCATGGAGCGATTCAGTGCCTTGCCCAGGGGCGAGAAGGTGGTCGCCAACCCGAAGGCGATCGTGGCGAGCAGCGACAGGAGTGCGAGCCGGCGTATCGGCACGCGCTCCACCAGGAGGAAGGTGATGATGCCCGCGATGATGGCGGCCGTCCCGCCCCTCGAACCGGTGAGCAACGCGAGGAGGACCCCGGTGGCCGCCAGTGGAATCCAGAGCCAGGCCTGCCCGCGCTGGTTCCAGAAGTACAAGGCGCCGAGCGCGAGCATCCCCATGAGCCGGGCGAAGACGTTCGGACCGCCTCCCAGTACCGCCAGCCGCGCGCCACCGCCACTGCCCAGCAACTGGCTCATGCCGGTGAGTGCCAGCAGCGCCGTGGCCGAGACCACCACGCCCCAGAAGGCGTCCAGCACACGCTCCGCTGGCTGGCGGAGCGCGGCGAGCCCGAAGCCCAAGCTCATCACTCCGACCAGGACGAGATCGTAGAGCTTCTCCAGGGCGAGGCCCGCGTCGGGAGCCCAGAGCGCGCTGGTGCACAGGTAGCCGAGGAACATCAGCAGCGCCGTCGAGAGCCGGGTGTCGAGCCGGGTCTCGCCCGGCCTCGCCGCGCGGTGCGCCCGGTGGACCAGCCCCACGGTGGCGAGCACCAGCCCTCCCATGACAATCCACAGCCGCAGCTCCAGGAACGGGTCCGGCTCGGGGTCCGCGGAGGCCAGTCGGTGGAAGCCCCAGCGGCCCGCCAGCACGTAGAGCGCGGCGATGAAGCCCAGTCCTGCGCATCGGATCCAACTCATGGGATGGCTCCTGCCTGCGCTCAGCTCGCGGTCGGGTACTCGTATTGATAGATGCCGCTCACGGTGCGTCCTGTGGATGAGCGAGGCGCTCCGTTGAAGATGAGCCCCTTGACCGAGACGCCGTCCTGCTCGAGCCGGTGAATGGCCGCGGCGACCTCCCTCAGCGGGTGGGCGCCCGCGCGTACCACGGCGAGGTTCACGCCCGCGTGCCGGCCCACGAGCGCCGCGTCGGTCACCGCCAGGATGGGCGGTGTGTCGATGAGGACGAGGTCGTACCCGGCCGATATCCGCGTGATGAGTGCCGTGAACGCGTCGCTCATCAGCAGCTCGGCGGGGTTCGGTGGAAGAGCGCCGGTGGAGAGAAAGGACAGGCTCTGTCCGGGAACCTTCAGGACTGCCTGCTCCAACTCGACTGTGCCGCCGAGGACCTCCGAGAGACCTTGGGTGCGCTCCGCCCGGAAACAGTGGTGGAGCCAACCCCCACGCAGGTTGGCGTCCACGAGCAGGACGCGCTTGCCGGAGTCCGCCAGCACCCACGCGAGGTTGACGGAGACGAAGGACGTTCCTACTCCCGGGCTTGGCCCGGTGAGGGCGATCACATTGTTGGGTGCGTCTTTCAGTACCAACTGGAGGCGGGTCCGCAGGCCGCGCAGGCTCTCCGTGACCAGGTCTCGCGGATGGCGCTGAGCCAGGATGGCGAGCAGCTCGCCCTCTGACGTCGGCTTCCCGCGGGTCCGGCGCGGCTGCTCCTTGCTGAGAGGGAGGGTGGCATAGACAGGCACTCCGAGCTCCGCCTCGACCGTGGCGGGGTCCGAGACTCCTCTGCGGAGCGCCTGCCGGGCGAAGGCATACGTGACTCCGAGCGTCAGCCCCAGCACGAAGCTGACCGCGAGCACGCCCGGCTTGCTGGGACGCACAGGCTGGCGGGTCACCACGGGCTCATCGAGGAGCCGCGCGTTGCCGACGATGCTCGACTTCAGGACTCGGTACTCCTGGGCCTTGTTGTTGAGCTGGAGGTACAGCTCGGTGGCGACCGTCACGTCCCGCATGAGCTGGGCCGTCTTGAGCTCCGCGCTCGGCAGGCTCTTGAGCTGGGCATTGAGGGCCTCCCGAGCCGCCTGCAGCCGCTCCTGCTTCCGGCTCGTGGCGATGAGCACCGGGTGGTTGTCGGTGAAGCGCTGTCGCAGCTCGGAGCGCTCGAGCAAGAGCGCTGAGAGCGACTTCTCGATATCGACGCTTCGCTCCAGGATGGCCTGGGCCTCCAGCCCGAGATCGACGGTCCCCTTCCCGGCGCGGTGGGCGCTCAGGGCCGCCTCCGCGCGCTCCAGCTCCGTGCGCAGGCCGGGCAGTTGAGTGTCGAGGAATACCAGCGTCCTCTCGGCCTCTTCGCTTTTACGCTCGACGTTCTGGCGGACGTAGTGGCGCGCGATGGACTCGAGCGTCGCGGAGAGTCCCGCCGGATCCTGCCCCTCGAGGGCCACGGTGAGGATGCCGGTGTTGGTGCCCTTCTCGCTCAGCCGCAGCGCGCGCTGGAGCTCCTCCACCACCTCGAGGCGAGAGCGCCGGGTCACCCAGAATTGCGTCCCCGGGCGGGCCTCGAGCTCGGAGACGAGGAGCTCCACCTGTTGGGGCGAGCCCGGTGTCGTCGCCGCGAGTGTGCCCACCTGCCCGCTGAGAAGCGGGGTGGAGCCTGGCCCGAGGAGCGTGTAGGAACCGGCCTCGCCCGCCACGAGCGCGAGCGGGACGTCCTCCAGCTTCGGTGGCACGTTCACCCGCTCCACCCGAATGCGCTCGCCTCCCCAGGCGAACGAGTCCATGTACCACCGGGGTTGCGCGAGGCTTGGCCCTCTGTGGCTGCGGGCGAGTGCCGCGCCCAGCAACGGGACGTGTCGCGGCGTGGCCACCACGTCCATCCGAAGCTCGTCGACGACCCTCCCCAGCAGCGCTCGCGAGCTGAGGATTTCAATCTCCGTGGAGGCTTCCCCGGAGAGGTCCGCGAACAGCGCGTCGAGCTCACCGAGCCGGCTGCCCTTCTTCTCGATTTGAAGGACGGCATTCGCGCGGTAGATGGGCGGCGCGGCGAGCATGTACAGGGCGCCACCCACGAGCGTCAGGACGAGCGTCGCGATGATGGACCAGCGGTCCTCGAGCAGGATGCCCAGGTGCCGGCGCAGATCGAGCTCGTCTTCTGGCGCTCCGGAGTTGGGGCGGGCAGGAACCTTGCGGTGGGGGGCGCTGGTCATGGGGGCGGGAATATGGTCGCCCTATCCCCAATGTCTATCGTCTGCCAGAGCATCTGAACTGTTGGCTGGATTTGACTGATAATGCGATTCCAGCGTGTCAAGTTGTGCGGCGAGACGAAGACAACGTCATGTGGTTGAAGTTGGAACTGCGTCGCGAGCAGGAGCGCATCCGGTGAGCTGGCATCGAGCTTGTAGATGGTGGGCCGCTCGAAGCTTCCACGGATGACATAGACCTTCGCCGGGTTGGAGCTGACCGGATCAAAGCCCTCGGTGTCGCCGATCGCCTCCGCGAGTGTCATCCGGCCCTTCACCATGACGCGTGAGGACGGCTTACGGACCTCTCCGAGGACGAAGACCTTGTTCCGGCTCCGGTCGGCGACGTGCACGATGTCTCCGTCCTGCAGGAGCCAGTTCTGGCTGATGTCCCCCTGCTCGTAGAGGGCCTGCAGATTCAGGGTGAAGGTCTTGCCGCCCCGGGTGAGCGTGACATCACTCAGGTCGGCCTCCGGGGTGGGTCCTCGCGCCTGGCTGATGGCGTCCTGCACCCGCAGGGGGACGTCCGTGATGGGGATGCTGCTGGGGGCAACCACCTCTCCGGTGACCTGGACCTTCTGTCCCCGGAAGCCCACCACGCGGACGTCGAGCTGCGGCTTTTCAATGACGTGGGTCAGCCGCTGCGTCAGGAGCTCTCGAATCTCCCTCAGCGTCTTTCCCCCGACCTGGAGGACTCCCGCATGAGGGAAGAACATCGTCCCATCGGCCGACACCGGGTGGCCGGTGGCCTCGGCGGAGCGGAACTCGCCTGCTGGGATGGTGAGCTCGGGGTGGTCCCAGACGATGACGCTCAGCACGTCATGGGCCGTCACCCGGTAGTTGTAGTTCGCGGCGCTCTCCGCCAGCGGGTCCTGAATGGGGGCGGGCCGCATCTGCAGACGCGTCGCCTGCTGCTTGCTCAGCAGGGTCGCATCAATGGGAACGATCTCGAATGCGTCGTCGGTGCCCGAGTCTGCTTTTCCGGCATGCCGCTCCCGGAAGGCTCCCTCGTCCATATACATGCCAGGGCCCCATGCGCACGCGCTCGTGCACAGCACCCAGGCCAGTAGCAGGACGCGCCTCATCGATCATCTCCAGAGGCTCCCAGAGGTTCCCCCGACCCCGAGAAGCCGGTTGAACACGATCATCGAGGGGAGGGGGGAAGACGTCTTGCCTCGAGGCCAGGAGATTGTTCCGATTCGATGGAGCGCATGCAATCACATGCGCGTACCGGTGTCCGGAAGGCAATAACACGCGACCATTGGGCTCGCGCGTCGACTTGT
Source organism: Archangium minus (assembly GCF_044360475.1). Taxonomy (NCBI): domain Bacteria; kingdom Pseudomonadati; phylum Myxococcota; class Myxococcia; order Myxococcales; family Archangiaceae; genus Archangium; species Archangium minus. Next base: position 10,825,970 of record NZ_CP043494.1, on the reverse strand, counting down.
GGCTCAGTCAATGAGCGCCTGATAGACGAGTTGGCGCAGCTGTGAGCGGAGCGGGTAGGTGCTCGAGGGGAGCAGCTGGGTCATGAAGACGACCGTCATGTCCTCTTCCGGGTCCACCCAGAACCCGGTGCTCGCCATGCCACCCCAGTGGTACTCGCCCACGCTCGTCAGGGTGCGGTAGGCGACAGGGTCGACGACCACGCCGAAGCCGAGTCCGAATCCGACTCCGTCGTACCGGGTCTCCGCGAACAGCGGTCGACCGAAGGCCTTGAGGTCCGCACCACCGGGCAGGTGATTGCGTGTCATGTAGTGGAGGGTCCGCGGTGAGAGCAGGCGCGCCCCCTCGAGCTCGCCGCCATTCAGCAGCATCCAGGTGAAGCGCGTGTAGTCACGCGTCGTCGACACCAGGCCGCCGCCCCCTGACAGCCAGGCGGGTGGCCTCGTCACCTTCTTGCTGAGCGCGTCGGCGCGGACCGCCCGGGTGGGTCCGGAGGACGGCGTGTACAGCGCGGCCAGACGCGCCTGTCGGTCCTCGGAACACCAGAACGCGGTGTCTGTCATCCCGAGCGGCCCGAAGATGCGCTCGGCGAAGAATGCATCGAGCGTCTGTCCGGACACGACCTCGACGAGCCGGCCGAGCACGTCCGTGGCCACCGAGTAGTTCCACTCCGCACCGGGCTGGAACGCGAGCGGGAGCTCCGCCCAGGCTCGGACGCACGCGGCCAGGTCGAAGCCGTCGGGTGCGTCGGTCTCGAAGCCGCGGAGCCGGTAGAGCTCGTCGGTGACGTTCACCCGGTGGAAGCCGTACGTCAACCCCGCGGTGTGCGTGAGCAGGTGCCACACGCGGATGGGTTCGGTCGCGGGCACGGTGATGGGGCGGGCCGCGGGCCCTGCGACGTAGACGCGCGGCTGGGCGAACTCGGGCAGCCAGCGGCTGACGGGGTCGGAGAGCTCGAATGCGCCCTGCTCCCACAGCATCATCGCCGCGACCGAAGTGATGGGCTTCGTCATGGAGTAGATGCGCCAGAGCGTGTCCGTCTCCACCGCGCGGTTGGCCTCCCTGTCGGCAAGCCCGTACGACGTCAGGTGCGCAACTTTGCCGTGACGTGAGACCATCACCTGCCAGCCCGCGAGCCTCCCGTCGTCAACGTAACGGCGGAAGTGCGTGTCGATGCGTTGCAGTCGCTGTGCGTCCAGGCCGACCTCTCGCGGGTCGACATCGATGCCGAAGTTCTTCATCCGTTGATTCTCCTGGCGCGTCCGGTTCCGTTACACCGCGCCAAATTCCGGCCGGTAGCGAACGATGCCGGGCCGATTGCCAAGAAAGCCTTCGCGAAGCTCCAGGGCCATGAAGGCCTCGTCAGGGCACTCCACCTCCCACCGCAGGCCAAACCGACTTGCGCGTGCGAAGCCGAAGCGCGGGTAGTAGTCGGGATGCCCGAGGACCACAACGGCTCCGTGCCCGGCCTCGCGAAGCCGGTCGAGCCCCGCGCGAATGAGCTTCGAGCCAATGCCGTGTCGCTGGTGGTCCGGAAGCACAGCCATGGGAGCCAGGCCCACGGCGACGTCATGGCCGCCGCCCCTGTCGAGCTCGACGGGGGAGAAGAGGATGTGCCCGACGACCTGACCGTTCACCTCCGCGACGAGCGACAGCGTGACGCCCCCCGCGGCACGAAGCGCATCGACGAGCGCTGCTTCCTCGGCACGCCCAAAGGCGAGTGTGTTCACGCGCCGCACGGCCTCGACGTCCTGGGGCTGCTCTGTTCTCACCAGAGTGTGGCTTTGCATGCAGGCTCGACTAGATCAGGTTCCAGCGTCCCACAAGCGCTCTTACCGGGTGCGCGGCGTGTCTTTTTTCCAGCAGAAGACTCGGACATGCCCTGCGAGCACGGCTTCCCATGGGCAGCGTAGCGCCGCTCGAGCAGGAGGCCGCATGAGAATGAGGATGATGTGGGGATGGATGGTCTGTCTGGTTCTCGGAGCATGTGGGGATGGAAAGAAGAGGGTTCCGGAGCCTCCTCCTTCTCCCCCTCCGGACACACAGGTGCACACGGAGCAGGTACCGGCTGACGGTATCGCCTCCTGGCTTCCGGAGGGCAGCACGCCCTGTGGTCCGGTTTTCGCCTGTCGTGCCTATGTCCAGCAGGAGGGCTCCTGCGTGGAGGTTCAGGCCCCGGAGGACATGGCCTGTTCCGTGTCGCCCACGCTTCCGGCCGGCACCTGCTCCGCGGGGGCGTGCGAAATTCGCAATGCGCCGAGTGCGAACTGGAGATGGCGTCCGGGCCGCCACCACTGGAAGCTCGCAGGGCTGGCTCCGGGCCAGGGCTTGCTGCTCGCGGAGTCGTCGTCGCCGGACGATCCCGACTTCGAGGGTCCCTATTCCGTGTGTCGGCTCACGCGCTTCGACCCGTCGCAACCGGACCATGAGAGCGTGCTCCACGAAGGAGAGGGGCCCTGTTCCCCCTGGGTGCTCCACCGCCGTCACGCGCTGGGGACTCGCTGGTCGCCCGAGGCCGGCCGACAGGTGTGGACCCTGCTGTCCCTCGACGGCAGCACGCCAGCGCGCGACTTCGACCTGACTTCCCTGCTCAACGCGCGCCTGGCCGCCGAGGGCGTCACTGCGTCGACGGAGAAGCCCCTCTGGGTGCAGGGGGCTCCTGGCCAGCTACTGCTGGTGTGGCCGCTGCAGGGCGGCAAGGTGTGGATCGCGAGCCTGACACTCCCGGGACTTGAGTTCGCCTGGACGCGTCAGGTGGCCGGGACGCTCGAGGGCCCGCCCATCGCGGATGAGCTCGGGCGGCTGTATTTCTCTGTGGACCCGGCAGGCGTCGTGTCCCTCTCTCCGGAAGGTGTGGTGCGCTGGACCTTGAACGGAGCCGGCCAGCCGGTGGCCGTCTTCCGTGACACGCTCTTCCTCGACGATGGCACCGTGCGCTCCACCGCCGACGGTGGGATTCGGTACTCGTGGCCTGTGGCCCAGGCGTCCGTCTTTCTGAGCGAGTCTCACGCCGCGGTGATTGCTCCTTGCAGCACGAATGCCTGCACGCGGGTGACACTGCTGCGGCGTGGCAGTGGGGAAGTGCTCGCCGATGTACCGGTGCCGGACGCCTCGCCGGAGTACAGGGGCACCAATACCTCGGCCCTGTTGACGGCGGACGGGGCGGTGCTTGTCCTGCAGCGCGTCCAGTACCCGGACCTGATGTATTCGCCCTTCTACCCCTTCCAGGGAGTGCGGCGGTTCCTGGTACGCGAGGAACAGCCGCTGCAATCCCTGGGAGAGCTGTTGGTGCCCACGGGAGAGCACGTGGAGCTCAACCTCCTGAGCGACGGTCAATGGGTCGCCGTCGAGCGCGACTCATTCCACAACGACGCAGACCCCGGAGCGGACCTTATTGGCGTGTCCACCCCGGAGCTGCGTGCGCCAGAGCACGGCTGGCTCACGCCTCGCGGCAACTCCGCTGGCGGCTCCGCGCCGGAATGAGCGGCGTCATTCGCACAGGCTCACCATCATCGTGCCGCCATTGTTGGCGGCATTGATGCGGAAGCTGAACACGTAGTCGCCCGGCTTCGGAATGACGATGGAGGATTCCGTGCCATTGCCCGCGGCGACCGCGAGGGTCTGCTCGGTGCCAATCACCACCGCGGCAGACCCTTGCACCGCGAACTCGCTCGACCAGTTCGCACTGGCGAACTTGAAGGTGTAGGCGGTGGCTTCTGGTTCATGGACCACCACCTGGTAGAGGTTGTTGCCCTTGTAGGCGAACCTGCGGTTGGCCGGTGTGGCGCCGAAGTTGTCGCCACCGGCGTAGCTGCCGCGAATGAACATCTCCTTGGCGAGGGGCCCGAGTCCCTCGACCGTCGGCGCGTTGCAATCGGCCAGCGGACCTTCACCTGTGAGGTCGTCACCCTCCCCGGTCTGCGGACCTTCGGCCGTTGGCGACGTGATGTCGAAGAACCTGGCTTCGAACGGCTTCAGTGGGATTTCGTAGTGACCGCCGGAGCCCATCACGGCCGCGTTACCCAAGAGATCGACGAGGGGTCCCGCACTGCCAATGGCCGTCCCAGCCACCGTGAGCACCGCTGGGGTCGCCTTGGCGTTCAACACGTACAAGATGTTGTCGGTTCCGTGGTCCTTGCGGTCGATGTAGACATTGTTGTCCGAGTAGATGTGCGTGCGGCTGCCATTATCGAGCGCAGGGTGGGCGTCGCGCAGCGCCATCATCGACGCCACGTAGGATTTGAGGTCCACCTGCTCGGGGGCGAGTACCGTGGCCGTGCTGCCCACCGTGGTCGGAACGCCCTCCACTATGGCGGAGGTCCGCGAGACATGGTCATCGCAGCGGCCCTGGGTGGCACAGGTCGCATTGTCCTCACGGGCGGCGAAGCCCGGGAGCTCCTGGCCCACCTCGTCACCGTAGTAGAGGGTGATGGGGCCGCTGTACGAGGCCATGAAGCTGAAGGCCGCCTTATGCCGCGCCCAGTAGGCGTCGTCCGTGGTCTCCCCTAGGCCTCCCCGCTGGATGAGATCGCCGAACCGGACCAGATCATGGTTGGTCAGCATCAGGTTCGGCATGGCATGGGCCGGGTAGGCCAGGTGGTTCAGGTACCCGGTGTGGAGGTTGCTCGCTGCACGCCCGCCGCTGCCGCTCTCCTCCACCGCGAGGGTCTGCACCAGGCTGTAGCGCATGGGGAAATCGAACACGGACAACAGCGCTGGAGCCGCGGCAGGACCATAGCCCTGGCTGGCGATCTCCCCGGCGCTCCGCCAGATCTCCCCCACCATGTAACCCAACGGATGGACCGTCTCTCCCGCACTGTTGGTGTAGCTCACGCCACTCGCGGCTTGTGCGACGGCGGCACGGAGGTCGTCCCAGTACTGAACCGGCACCTGGTAGGCCTGATCCAGGCGCCACCCGTCGATCTTGTACTCGGTCACCCAGTGCGCAGCGACCTCCTTGAAGAACTCGAGGTCCGCCGGGTAGTCCGCTGACCGGCCCGTGTCTCCCTGGGCTGCTCCGTTCGTGGAGACGGTGCGCCCCAGCGGCGAGGCGTAGTCGGAGGCATTGCGCTTGAAGTGGCCGAACACACCGTCCAGGAACACATACAGCCCCCTGGCATGGGCGGCCTCGACCAGCTCCTTGAGCTTGTCGTTGGTTCCGAATCGAGGATCGACTTTGAAGTAGTTGGAGGCGAAGTAGCCCGTGGCGTCGAGGCGATCGGCCCAGTCGTTCTGCCCGCTGATGCGCACGCTCTCGAAGACGGGGGTCAGCCAGAGGGCGTTGACGCCGGTCGATTTGATGTAATCGAGGCTGTTGATGATCCCCTGCAGGTCGCCCTTGTGATGGCTGGTGCCGTAGCCGGTGTTGTAGTCCGCGGTGCTGTCGCCATCGACAAAGGACTCGACCATGAGCTGATACAGGCGCAGCCCACATTCGGGCTCACCCTGGCCCTTGAAGCAGGCCAGACGGCTGTCGGCTGTACCCGCGGCGGTACTGATCGTCGCTCTGTAGACCTCCGGAGGAGGCGGCGGCGGGGGCGGATTGTCGACCCCCCCATCGCTGCCACCACCACTCCCACCATCGCGACAGGAGGACAGAACGCCGGCGATCGCCAGCGTGAGAAGGGATTTCCGCCACTGCATGCAGGCAACTCCTTGACGACGAGTTTCTTGGACGAGCCGTGCAGGAGCGTTCCACCTCCCTCGCGTGGGGTCAACGTGACTGGGCAGGGCGAAAGTACGCCGGCCCCGAGGGTGGAGGCTCACGCCAGTCAGGGCTGTGGGTCCGGGTTGAAGTTGCCCCTCCTGGACTCAGGGGCAGACTTTACAGTCCGTGCAACTGGCGGCGTTGGTGCTGTTGCCGCAGGACTCGGTAGGCTGGCAGGTGTTGTCACCGCACGTGTAGATATCTTGGTTGCTGAGCCGGGTGGTGATGGCGGGGTAGTCAATCCCTCCGCGGGTGCACTTCGTGAAGTACGTCCCCGTGGCATCGAGCTGGCAGCTCGAATGGCAGCTACCGATATGGATGAGCGGCGGGCATATGTTGGCGCCCCAGAGCGCGCAGGCGCGGAGGCTGCTCTGGTTCGAGCCCCGCTGCTGCTGATCGTTGCCGACGAAGGGTCCCTCATGGGTGAAGAGGTTGCCGAAGAAGCAGCCCTCCCGCTGTGGGTAGTTATTCAGCTCTGAATCCGTGTAGGGGATACGCTGCCCCAGCGCGCTCGTGCCCAAGAGAGAGACGGTGACGGTGCGCCCGTATTTGTTGACGAGGGCGGCCAGGCACGCGCTGACGACCTGCTGTTCCTTCAGGGTCGCGGGCGAGCCGCTGGACCAGCTCGGTGCCAACCCCAGGCTGCCGGTCCAGGTATAGGTGGTCGAGCCATTCGAGTACGTCCGGGTTTGCCCAGGCGGGACGGCACACCGGACGAGGTACTTCATGAAGAGGTCGGCTTCCGCCGGGTTCTGCTGAAACCAGGCGGAGAACTCGCTGCTCGCCAGACCGTTGAATGCGAGACCATTGAATGCAAGGCCATTGAATGCAAGGCCATTGAATGCAAGGCCATTGGTTGTCAAACTATTCTCCAGCTCGAGCTCCTGGACCGTCTGGCCGGGAGCCGTGGATGAAGCGGTGGGCTCCTCCAGCACGCCGGCACAGCCCCCTGTGAATGTCAGCAGGAGCACTCCAAGCAACTTCATGCGTGTCATGTTGCTTCTCCCCCCCGAGCCCAGAAGTGGATACTTCATCTCCGAGAGGCGTGGAGACGAAGTTGGGCTCCAGGAGAAAGTCTCACTGTTCCTGTAAATCGAATACGCACCGGTGGGCATTTCACGCCACTCCGTTATTCATGAACGGTTGTGGCGTGAGCTGACAGACAGTGTGAGGGAAATCAGGCCGCCTGCTGTTTCAATGGCTCATGAGCTGACGGGGACAACTCTTCAGAAGTGCATGTCAATGCTTCAGAGCCGGAACACGTCGGCGAGCACGCCGTCCGGGCCGTAGCAGCGCTGCGGCGAGGGCGTGTCGTAGACGACGAGCACGGAGTCATTCGGCGCGAACCAGGAGAACACGGCCACGCCCTCGGCGTTGTCGTCCTTGCTTCCATTCTTCAAGTCGAAGAGCGGCTCTAGCACGCCCTTCTCCTGTGGGTGGAGGGTGTCTCCAGAGAGCATCAGGCCCTTGTGCAGTCGGAACAGCCGGATGGGGGCATCCACGGGCATGGTGGGCCCCGCGAGGATGAGCAGATCCTCTCCATGGCGGCACAGCTCGCGGATGCCCAGGCCGTCCAGGTCCAGGAAGTGTTTGGAATAGGGGCTGCCCTTCTTCGTCCGCCGGGGTGCCAGGAGTCCGTTGCCCACATCCTCCACCTCCAACTGCAGGATGACGGCGTAGCCGCGCAGCACGGGGCCTCGTAGCCCGAGGAAGACCTGGTCCCCGTGGACGGCGAGCCCCTCGATGTCCAGCCCGTTGTCCTTGCTGGGGATGGCCAAGGCTCCCTCCGGATCCTCCGGCGAGGCGGGCGCGAGGAAGGGCCCCAGGTGGGGATCCTGGCGCAGCAGCTCCACGAGCACGTTCACTCCTGGGCCCTCCCGGCCCTCCGTTCGCATGAGCTTCGCCGGGCGGGCCGAGCCTGATGAGGACCCCGGGAGCGGCGCGCGGGCGAGCAGGAAGCGCCAGGGCTGGTGCTCCACGGTGGCCAGGCGCTCGAGATCCTTCACCATCGTCTTGCCCTTGGGCTTCTTGCGCTTCGCGCTGTGCGAGCCCACGAACCACAGGTGCCCGTCCTGGAAGTCCAGCGCCTCGATGTCCACCTCCTCGCGGACCTCCTCCCCGAGCAGGTCCGCCATGACGAAGTGCCGGTGCTGGCCGAAGCCACGCGGGCTCACCGGGGAGAAGCGCTCGAGGGAGTGGTGCTCATCCGAGGCCACCCAGAGCTCCCCCTCCGAGGAGAACACCGCCGCGGAGAGATCCTCGTGGAGCTCATCCTTGCTGGCGTCGAAGCGCAGCAGGACACGGCCGAGGAGAGGGGCATGCAACATGGAAGTCCTCCAGGACAGGAGCCTTCCGCTTAAGCACGATCAGGGAGCGAGGCAACCGTGGCCTCGAGTAGATTCGCCGACTTCCAATCCATCCGTTTCCTCGGAGACCCTAGATGATCGCCCCTGGACCGACGCTCGAGACCGCACGCCTCATCCTGCGCCCCACGGCACTGGAGGACCTGGAGGGCTTCGTGACCCTCGCGGGGGACCCGGAGTCCGCGCGCTTCATCGGGGGCGTTCAACCACGCGCGATGGTCTGGCGGGCGATGAGCACCATGGCGGGCTCGTGGGCGCTGCAGGGCTTCGCCATGTTCTCCGTGCTGGAGAAGTCCACGGGCCGCTGGGTGGGACGTGTGGGCCCGTGGAAGCCCGAGGGCTGGCCGGGCACGGAGGTGGGCTGGGGCCTGCTGCGCGACTGCTGGGGCAAGGGCTACGCCACCGAGGCGGCGACAGCCTCCATCGACTGGGCCTTCGAGCACCTCGGATGGACGGAGGTCATCCACTGCATCGCTCCTGAGAACACGCCGTCTCAGGAGGTTGCTCGCCGGCTGGGCTCACGGGTGAAAGGCCAGGTGAAGCTGCCGCCGCCCTATGACACCGCGGTCATCGAGGCCTGGGGACAGAGCCGCGAGGAATGGCGGGCGCGTCGGAAAGCAGGCGCTTGAGGAGGAATGGCAGCACCTCGCCGATCTCCCGCGTCTCCAGGTGGGGAAGCACCTCGCGGTAGAGCTTCCAGGCATGGAACGCGGGCGCGATCCTTCGTGCCAGGGTGAAGGCCCGCTCCAGCGTGTGCTGGCCCCATTCCTCCGCCCAGGGCCGCAGATAGGCCGCACTCACGCGCTCGCGCGCACCGGGGCTCCTTCCCAGCAGCGCCTCGCTCTGGGGACCCTCGAGCAGCATCCATGCGCCGAGGAGTGGCGGTGCGATCACCGCGTCCGTCCAGTCAATGAAGACTGGACCTCGGGGGGTGACGAAGATGTTCGAGGGCCACAGGTCCCCGTGCTCCAGCGTTTCGGGAATTCCGAGCGCGGCCAGCTCGCGGCAGCAGCCCTTCAGCTCCTCGGCCTGGGCGCGGAGGCGCTCAACCTGGGCGCGCGTGAGCCCCTCAGGCGTGTCGAGGAGCAGGGCCGCATCGTCCGCGAGGAGCGCGTCGAACTCCCGCTCGAGCGCCTCGAGCGGTAGACGGTTCAGTCCGAGTGAGGTCCGCGCCTCGTGCCGGGTCCACTGTCGCTGGAGCTCGGCATACGCGCGCGCGGCGGCCTCCCAGGCCGAGGGGTCCGAGACGCTCTCGAGCAGCTCGCCCCCAGCCGCCGCGAGCAGGAGCCACCGGCGCTCCAGGTTCGTGGCGAGCACCTCCGGGATGAGCGCCGGATGGGTCTCCTGGAGCCGGAGCACCAGCCGCGGCTCCGCGGAGTAGGAGGGGGGCAACGCCTTGAAGAAGCACTCTCCCCTCGCGGCGCGGATGCGCAGGACGCACGAGAACTCCCAGGTGCGCAGCTGCTCTATCTCCTGGACGTTCCCCCATCCCGCGGCATGGAGCGCCCGCGCGATCCATGCGGTGGCCTCGTCCCACCAGCCAGGAGCGCTCCACTCCCGCCCATGACGAGGGGGCGTACTGCGCTGCTCCAGCCAGGAGTCGATCAGCCGCTGGTGCACCGGGGGCAGCCCCCTCGCGTGCAGGTGGGCCACGTCGAGCCACTCTCCCTCCGTGGGGCGGAGCGATGCCGGGCCGTGGCTCTCCAGGACGTAGACGCGGTCTGGTGGTGCGCCCACCTGTCCCGGGAAGTTCCCCAGGCATTGCAGCACTGTCATCGGTACGCCGAGCCGCCCCTTCAGCCGCTGAATCACATGCCCGGCTTCCGCGGGGTGCTTCTCCTCGGCCATGAAGGAGGGCAGGGCAAGACCCTCCCTGGTGGGGACCGCCAGCACGCGCGGCTCCGAGGGGTGCCAGAGGATAGCGACATGATGAAGCTGGACGGGCTTGAAGAGCCCCATGTGCCTTCCTTCGTGTGCTACGGGTGGCGAACAGGGGGTTCCTGGCCGACCTGGAAACGCTGGCGCAACTGCTCGAAGGCGGTTGGCCTGGGGTGGGTACGCACGTACTCGTGGATTCGGGCCGCGCACTCCTCTGGAGAGGCGCGCGACGTATCGACCTCCACGTCATACAGCTCATGTGCATGCACCGTCGCGTAGTGGCTGCGCGCATGGCCGCGCGGAGACGTCGCCCGCTGCCGCTCTCGCTCCTCGAGGGCCTCCAGGGGAATCCGCACGCCGACGAAGTACGCATTGACGGAGCGCAGCGCATGGGCGAGCTCGGGGAGCCACTCGCGCTCGTAGAGGATGTGGTCCACGATGACGTTGTTGCCCTGCTCCGCGAACGCCGCGATGGCCTGGTGCATGCCCGCGATGACTCGCCGCCCCTTGGGTCCGAAGCGCAGCGTGAAGAGCGGTGAGCCACTCTCGTCCGTGGAGGGCACGCCGTAGAGCACCTGCTCACAGTCGGGGGGCGAGCCCATGAAGTAGCGCGTCGGCAGCATGGCGACGAGGATCGAGTCGATGCCCATCGCCAGGTAGGGCTCCTCGAAGAGCTCCTGGAGCTTCTTCTGGATGCTCGTCTTGCCCGCGACCGAAGGACCATTCAGCACGATGACGTTTCCGCTCGCCCCGTGCTCTTCGTTCTGGTGTGGCTTGTCTGCTGGCATGGGTTCCTCCTGGGGTCCAGTTCCGCTGTCCTACCTGAAGCGAGTGCTTTTGCGCGCCTCTTTACACTTCTGACCTGTCAGAGGATTGGGTCGAGCGCCGTCCGATGTTATTCATGAGGGAAACACCCCACGCCCCCAGGGCGTGTGCCCGGAGAACGCCTATGGAAGTCCAGAACACGCTCTTTCAAGTCGAGGCCGTTCTTCTTCCGGGCAGCCCTCCGGCGCGCTGACGTTTCTTCTCGCTGACGGAGTTCCTGCTCTGCCCGACGGCCTCCTGGTCGTAAACCAGCCGTCCGTAGGAGCAGTGTGTCTTGTTCTCCCTTTCCAACCTGGGCTTCGGCCCAGACCTTCAATCGCAGTTCGAGCTTCTCTCCGATTCTTCACTCGTCCCAGCCCGCGTGGCGCTGGAGCACGGATCGCGCTACCTGACCTTCACCCCGGCCGGTGAGGCCGAGGCGGTGCTGGCCGGACGCTTCAGCTTCGCGGCGGAGGACAAGCCCGCCGTGGGGGATTGGGTCGCGATTCAGCCCGGCCAGCCGGCTCGAATCGTCCACCTGCTCCAGCGACGAACCTGCATCGTCCGTCAGTCCGCGGGCCGGCGCACGCAGGCCCAAGTCATCGCGGCCAATGTGGACAAGGTGTTCGTCGTCACCTCCCCGGGGCGTGACTTCAATCCCCGCCGCGTCGAGCGCTACCTGGTGGCTGTCCAGGGCGGTGGCGCGGAGCCCATCGTGGTGGTGAACAAGGCGGACCTGGTGCCTGACGTCGACTCGCTCGTGGCCGAGCTCGGCGCGGTGGCTCCCGGTGTGCCGGTGCTCGCGGTGAGTGCACTCCACGCCTCGGGGTTGGAGGGGCTTCGTGTCCATCTCCACGCCGGCTGCACCGTGGCGGTGGTGGGCTCCTCCGGCGTGGGCAAGTCCACCCTGATCAACCGCCTGCTCGGAGCCGAGGTGCTCGCCACGGGCGAGGTAAGCGAGGTGGACGAGAAGGGGCAGCACACGACCACCCATCGCCAGCTCCTCCCGGTGCCTCTCGAGGAGGGTGCCCAGGCCCTGCTCGTGGACACCCCGGGGCTGCGAGAGCTTCAGCTCTGGGCCCAGGCCTCCTCCCTGGCCGGAGTCTTCGCTGACATCGAAGCCCTGGCCGTCGAGTGCCGCTTCCGAGACTGCACCCATGCGCATGAACCGGGCTGCGTGGTTCGCGAGGCGGTCGCTCGCGGCGAGCTCGACGAGGCGCGGTTGTCGAGCCTGCACAAGCTCGCCCGCGAGCAGGCCCATCAGGCCTCGCGCCAGGATGGCTTGGCCCGCCAGGAGCAGCGCCGCAAGGAGAAGCAGTTCGGCCGTATAGGGCGCGAGATCAGCCGGCTTCATCCCAAGCGGCGGAAGTGAAGGCGCGCTGATTATCTTTTGAAGCCTTGCGGAAATATTACCGCTCTTGGCTCCAGTGGAAGAGGACTGGAGCCAAGGGCGGCCTTCACGGACTCAATCTCCGAGACGTACTCCCTGCGATCGAAGGTGAACCGCAGGCGCTCTGCCCCCACCTCCAGCTCCCAACTCACCGTGGACTCAGTCACATCCACGTTGACTCCCTCCCAACCGCCGTCCTCCGCAATCCCGCACGTACACGTGAATATCAGGTACCTGCCAGAGGACTCGGCGCTCCGCGCCAGCTCATCGAAATAGACCAGCGAGTCCCGAAAGGCGTCCATCTCCTCGAGCTCCTGCCCGTCAATCACCACCTTCACGAACGAAACGCCCTTGAAGACACTGCCGCCCCTTTCCTCGCTACGGCCATCCGTCAGCTGGTGGAGGAACAGGGCAAACCAATTCATGCGTCACCTGGCCTTTCTGCGTCGGGTCGTACCGCCGGGAAGAGTGTCGCCTGATTCATGGCCTTGACCTCAAGTCAACTTGAGGTCTTATGGTTGCGTCGAGAAGCGACAAACGCAACCCGCTGTACTTCCAGAGGTGACGACGATGAAGCGCCTGTTCTACCCGGACGTCCTTAGCCCCCGCGCATCGCTGGGCTTGCTTGCCCTGCGGCTGCTCGCGGGGGTCGCGATGATGCATCACGGCTGGGGCAAGATTCAGAACCCCTTTGACTGGATGGGGCCAACGGCCCCCGTGCCTGGCTTCCTCCAGGGGCTCGCGGCCCTGTCCGAGTTCGGTGGCGGGCTCGCGCTGGTGCTCGGCCTGCTCACCCCCCTGGCCATGTTCGGTCTGCTCTGCACGATGGCCTTCGCTTCCTTCTTCCACATCTCGAACGGTGACCCGTTCGTGGGGACGGGAGGGCCGAGCTGGGAGCTGGCGGGGCTCTACTTCGTCATCTCGCTGTGCTTCATCCTGTGCGGCCCGGGGTCCTTCTCGCTCGATGCGAAGCTGTTCCGCCCCGCACCGTCCAAGGCCTGAAGGTGGCGGCAGGCAGCCGTCCTTGATTACGCGGCCGCCTGCCGTGAGCTCGCGCGGTGCTCTTCCATTGTCTTGTGGCGCCCGAGGTAGTTTCCGAAGGCGCTGAGCAGCCCGTCCGCGTCTCGCAGCTTGCTCAGGCAGATGGAGCGCTTGCCCTTGAACACGCCGCCTCCCTGGAGCTCCAGGTCCAGGTACTTCTTGAACAGACGCTCGGCCGTGCTGGCGGACTTCACCTGCTCGAAACGAACGGGCTCTTCCCACTCCGTGTAGCTCACCTGCGCGAAGTCCAGGTGGACCTCCAGCCCAGCCTCCTTGCCCTCGAAGGTGAGGGGCGGGAAGTGCTTCTCCACGTGCTGCCGCTCCGCCTCATTGGACGGCACGTAGCGGTAGGCGAGCGCCAGGTCGTGCGCCGCCGCGAAGCGCGCCTCGTATGCGCCCCACAGCCGTGCCTCGATGGCCTCTGCCTCCAGGATGGCGCTCACCCACGAGGAGGTGGGCGGCTCGAGCAGCACCTGCACCACGTCGGTGGGCGTGAGCGTCTGTCCTACGTTCTCCAGGCGTGCGGCGAGCGGCGGGTGGGAGTCGAACGGATGTGGCGTCACCGCTCCGTGCAGGTCGCCGTGCACGGCCTCGGAGCCGGCGTACTCCGCGAAGCCGAGCGCGACCCGCTGCGCGATGGCCACGCTCTGCTGCTGCTCACTTTGGGCGAAGAGGTCGGCCTCCACGCGGTCGCGGAAGCTCGCGTAGGCGCCGACCTTCACGAGCGAGCGGGCAATGTCCTGGCCCGAGGTGATGCTCGCGGCGAGCCGGTCCGCGGCGAGCTCGCTCGCGCGCCGGCTGCGTCCGAGCGACAGCTCGAACACGGCGCGGTAGGCCACCATGAAGTGGTAGATGGGCCGCGTGAGCACGCCCGAGTGGAGCGCCTCGAGGTATTGCCCGAAGCGCGCGAGCATGGGCGCGAGTCGCTTGCCATGGCCCGTGTCCCCTCCGAGCAGGTGCCCCATCTCATGCGCGAGCACCGCGTCCGCCTCGGAGCGCTCGAGCATGCGCAGCAGGGACAGGCTCACGTAGAGCGTCCGGCCGGTGAGCGTCCGCTCCCCCACGCGCACGTCGCTCTCGGTGACAAAGAAGTTGGTGTCGATGCCGGCGAGGATGTGGTCCGGCGGCGGGGTCCCCAGCCGCTCGCACAGCTGGCGCACGTGGGCCCAGAGCTCCGGCGCGTGCTCCTTCTCGAGCACCTCCGCCTCCACCTCGAAGTCCATGGGCGGGCGGCGGAAGATGGCTGCCACCACGTGGAAGAGGGCGACGGCGGCCAGAATGCCGACCATCAGGATGAGCTTCGGGTAGTAGCGGTTGAACCACAGCGCGGTCATCCAATAGGACAGCCACACGGCCAGCGCGCCCTGCGCGAGCGCCTGGAGCGCCCCGGTGACCCGGAGCACATTCCAGCCCACCACGAAGCTGCCGTACTGGAAGGGCCGCGAGATGAAGGCCGCCAGGGCGCACAGCAGGGCGATAGCGGCGGAGACGAGCCCCAGCACGAGCGCGACGACTGACAGCAAGCCCATCGCCCCGAACTGCCACACGTCCGAGCACGCCTCGCTCAGGCTGTTGCGGAACTCCGCCAGCTCCTCTTCCGTGGAGAGGCATGCCGTCGAGGCCGGGACGGAGCGGAAGAAGTCCAGCGTCTGCTGCCGCTGCGTCTCGTCGAGCTCGGCATCCTGGGAAACCTGTTGCTCGATGCTTTCGAGGACGTCCTCGTCGAACCGGCGGGTGGCGTGGTCGCCGAACCACAGGCCGAAGAGCGGGAGGGCGAAGAGCCAGAGGGCGGGAAGTGCGTAGGTGCGAAGGAAACCGGGGAGTGTCAGGGTGGATTTCATGGAGGACGCAAGGCGCGAGAAAGCGCGGACCCTATCGCTTGGGACGGGTCCAGGGATAGACCCGCCCTCTTCCCCGTGATGCTCAGCCCTGGCGGCGGCGGAGCAGGGCCAGGAAGGTTCCGGCCATCGCGAGAATCCACACGGGCGAGCCTCCCGTTGCGGAGCACCCGCCCTGGTCATCATCACCTTCGTTGCCTTCATCGCCCGAGCCCGCGTCGGGTGTGCCCGAGCCCGCGTCGGGTGTGCCGTTGCCGACGATCACGCTCCACTTCGTGGATGCGGGCTTGTCGCCATCGCTGCCGAGGTCCGCATTGGCGGAGTTGCCGGCGCCAAAGAGCGTGAGGGTGACATCGGTGGAGGGCGCGACCAGGGAGAAGTCAAAACGAAGCTCGTTGCCGTTGAAGGTCTTGGGCGCTGAGTGGGTGAGCTCGCCACCGAGCTTCTTCAGGCCCTCGCCGGCCTGGAGGACCGCCGCCGCGTTGTCCACGGCGATGTCCACACCTCCTACCTTCGCGGCCCCACCCCGGATGATGAACGAGAACTGGCCCGTCGCTCCCGGAGCGAGCGTCGTGGGACCCGAGAACTCGACGGTGGGGGCCGGCCCCCCCTTGTGACACATGTTGCACGCCTGCCCCTCCTTGCCGGACTGGCCGGTGATGCCCGTGCTGGTGGCAAGGGCAGGGGTCGACAAAAGCCAGATGGCAACCACGCTCGCGGTACGGAAGGCAAAACGCATCGGAACTCCAGGAATGGGTGAACGCATGGGGGTTGTGACAACGGAGATGGCTCCCGAGTGTTCTCGAGAGCCGGTCGCTCTAGCGCAGCTGGAGGAAGGAGAAGGCGAGCCCTTGCGTGGTCACGGTGGGCCTGCCGCTCTCGCCCAGCACGTGCAGGGTCGTCGACGCGCTGCCCGCCCCGAACTCGGAGTAGAGGGTCTGGTTCTGCGACTCGAAGAGGAAGACGCTGCCCGTGGTGGACGGGAAGTCGGTCCTCCGTGTCGCCGTCAGGGTGTCGAGCTTCAACTGCCACCACTGCCAACCGGTCCCGCTCGCCACGGTACGGGGATGGGTCCCCTCGTTCACAGGGGCAATGCTCTCATCGAGCACGCGCACGTAGGCCGTCCCCTGGGGGCCGGGGATGAGTGCCCCCGCGGTGCCTCCGCCCACCAGCGAGCTGAGGTCCTTGTAGAAGGAGGGATCGAAGGTGCGCGTCTGGGGATCGAACCTGAGCAGGCACGGCTCCGGCGTCTCTCCCCCCTCTACCCGGTACACCGCGGCGCCGTACGCCTCCGTCGCGATGTAGACCTTGCCATCGGGGCCGACGGCGGCATCGTGCGTGTAGCCGCACCGGTCATCCAGCGCGACGGTGGGCTCGTCCGTCCGTGTGTCGACGGAGACGACGCCCGCCTTCTTGGTGATTCCCACGCCCGAGACCGGACGCCAGCCCACGGGCATGATGATCTGGTTGTCGAGGTGCACGATCGCCCCCGAGAAGGACAGGAGCGTGTCCGGGATGTTCAGCGCGTCGAGGGGGATGCTCTTCGTGACCGTCATCTCGGTGGGGTTCCAGATGACGAGCTGGGCGGTGGTCCCGTCGAAGTAGTAGGCCTTGGTCGCCGAGATGAACTGGAAGTTGTTCTGGTACTCCCCGAGCGACGAGATGCCCTGGCTCTCGAGGCTCAGGGTGCCCGCCTGCTGCAAGCTGCCGCTGCTCGTCAGGTTGTAGCGGGTGATCGTCGCGCTCTCGTCACTCACCACATAGAGCGAGCCAGACTTGGCAAGGCCCACGCCGAGCGCGCGGCCGGGAACCTTGACGGCGTTGTCCAGCGAGAGCGTCGCGGTCTGCTCCGCCTGGTCCGTCACGATGACGAAGCTCTCCATCGGATCCGAGGAGAACAGCTGCGTGGTGATGGCGTACAGCGGCTTGTTATCGCCGTTGCCCGGGTCGACGGGCTCCTCCTTGTCACCACAACCGGAGAGCAGGGCGAAGGCGAGCATCGCGGAGGAGAGTCGCGAGGAGAGAACGGAAACAGGATGCTTCATGGGAACTGCCTTTCTGCCGTGGGGGGAAGTGGGGGTCAGCGCTCAGAGATGAAATTGATACGCATTCTCATTATCGGCGCGTGTTAGATCCATTGCCGCGTCTTGTCAAGAAGCAGGAAGGTCTCCAGGAAAATCACTTCCTCAATCCCTCTCTAGTCAAAGCCCGTGCAGGGCCTTCGCAAGGAGAGGGTCATGGGCAGCCTTGCCGGACCGGCGGCGCTAGCGCGGAGAGGAGTCCAGGGCGCAGCGCTTTCGCGGAACCCACAGCAACAAACTTTTCAAATGTCCCCCCCTGTTGAAGCCTTCAGCGCGACAGTCGCGCCGCAATGCCGTCGAGCACGCACTCCAGCCCCTTGTCGAATCGGACGTCGGACGAGGGGTGGGTGGCGTCTCGAACCACCTTCGAGAGCGTCGGGAAGCGGCCGGTGGCGATCATCCGCTGGAGGTAGGGCCACGTGGCGTTCTGCCATTCCGTCTCGTTCATGCCGCTTTCGCGCTCGGCACGCAGCTCACTGGCTTCGCTCAGGATCGCGCCGATGACGTAGGCATTGACGGTCCCGACAGCCTGGAGTGCGTCATCGATGTTCTCGAAGCCCGGCGTCTCGCTCAACGCGGCGAGTGACGCCTCGGAATGGGCGAGGGCATTCGGGCCGAGATGAGGACGGCCGCCCAGCAGGTCGATGAACCACTTGTGCTTCTTGGCCGCCTGCCGGGTGCGCTGCGCGATCGTCCGGAGCGCCTCGCGCCAGTTGCCGCGGATCGGCCCGGCGGACGCCATCTCGCCGTAGACCGCGTCCACCATGAGCTCGAGCAGCTCCTCCTTGGTGGACAGGTAGCCGTAGAGCCGCATGGGCCCGGCACTGAGCTCGGCTCCGACCTTCCGCAACGACACCGAGGCGAGGCCGTCCTTGTCCGCGAGTGAGATGGCGGCGCGCACGATCCGCTCCCGGCTCAGGGGCCCGGGCGCGGGACGGTTCGCGGGCTCGGGGCGCTCCCAAATGAGCCCCGCATCGGCTGCGGGCGGTTTCTGTCGAGCGGTCATCGCGGCTCTTCTTGTCCTGAACGTGGCGCAGTTGACAACCTGGGATGTCCGATACAGTGTATTGGTCGATACGATGTATCGGAGACAGCCATGAAGACAGAATCAACCTCGGTGCTCGTGGTCGGAGGCGGCCTGGTGGGTTTATCGGCCGCGATGTTCCTTGCCTGGCGCGGTGTGCCAACCGTCCTCGTCGAGCGGCACCCGGGCAGCTCACCGCACCCGCGTGCGATCGGCTACACGCCGAGGACGATGGAGCTCTTTCGTGCCGTCGGGCTGGGCCCTCGCATTCCCCAGGCGCCGGCCGACTTCCGGCTGCGCAGGGGCCGGGTCGAGAGTCTGGCCGGACAGTGGTTCGAGGAGACCCCCTGGACACCCGAGACCCAGCAGTCGCCCGGGCTCGAGTACTCGCCGTGCACCGGCGCCGCGGTTGCCCAGGATCGTCTCGAGCCCATCCTTCGTGAGAAGGCGATCGCGCTTGGTGCCGACATCCGGCTCTCAACGGAGTTGATCCGGTTCGAACAGGGGGCTGACGGGGTTGTCGCCTCGCTGCGCGCTCGCGATGGACGAGAGTACACGATGCGGGCTGCGTATCTGATCGCGGCGGATGGCCATGACAGCCCGATTCGCGAGGCATTGGGGATCGGTCGGAAGGGACGCGGCCTCATCCGGACGCTGCGCAGCGTGCTCTTCCGGGCTCCGCTCGAGGAGTACCTTCGCTCGGGGATTTCGCAGTTCAACATCGACCAGCCGGGATTCAAGGCGTTCCTCACGACCTACGGCGATGGTCGTTGGGTGCTGATGTTCTCGGATGACGAGGAACGCGACGAAGGCACGTTGAGGGAGATGGTGTCCAAGGCGATCGGCAGGACGGACCTCGAGGTCGAGCTCATCACCACTGGCCGATGGGAGCTGAGCGCACGCATCGCGGACAGCTTCGCGTCCGGCAGGATCTTCCTGGCCGGGGATGCCGCGCACACCCTGCCGCCGACTCGTGGTGGCTATGGTGCGAACACCGGCATCGAGGATGCCCACAATCTCGCGTGGAAGTTGTCCGCGGTCGTCTCTGGTGCGTCGATGCCGCGGCTGCTCGACACCTACGACGCCGAACGGCGCCCGATCGCCTGGCTTCGGCATGAGCAGCTCTTCGCCCGAAGCGACTACGCGGCGGACGCGGCAGGGAACTCCAAGGATGTGCCGATTATCGACGACGCCGCCATGGAGTTCGGCCAGCTGTATCGCTCGTCCGCGGTGCTCGATGCCAGCAATGAGCTCCCGCCCGCGTTGCGGCCCGAGCAATGGGCGGGTCAGCCTGGCACGCGTGCGCCGCATCTGTGGATGTCCAAGGACGGCGAGCGGGTGTCCACGCTCGACTTGTTCCAGCGAGGCTGGGTGCTGCTTGCCCAGGACGAGCGGTGGGGCCCCGCCGTCGCGCAGGTCGGCAAGCAATTGGGCATCGAGGTGCAGTGCCTCCGCATCGGCATCGATGTGCGACCGTCCGATGAGAGCGCTTTCCGGACGGCTTTCGGCCTCGGGGTAGGGGGGGCCTCGCTGATCCGTCCGGATGGCTACGTGGCCTGGCGCGCGAGCGAGCTGCTGGAGGATCCTCGCCGTTCGTTCGGCGACGCCCTCCGGCAGGTGTCATGCGCTGCGCGCTAGGCTCGTTCAGGGCTCCAACAGGCTCGGAGGCGACAGGGGATGCCCGGTCACGGCTGTCATACCTGGCCGTGCTCCCAGTCATCTTCCAGTCCGTGAGCTCAGTCGAGCGGCAGCATGAGCGTGAATGTCGCGCCCGCCCCGGGCCGGCTGTCGAGCGTCACGCTGCCTTGGTGTGCCTCTACCATCTGTTTCACAATCCAAAGCCCCAAGCCGAATCCACCTGCGAACGTCTGGCTCCCCGCCTGGATGAAACGCTCGAAGATTCGCTCGTGGTCCTTCTCGGCGATACCCGGCCCTGCGTCTCGAACGACGAGCCTCACCCAGGGACCTTCCGTCTGCACCCGGATGTTCACAGGAGCGCCAGGGGCGTAGCGAGCCGCGTTTTGCAACAGGTTGGTGAGCGCCTGCTCGACACGCATCTTGTCCCAGCAGCCCACGATGGGTTCGCGAGCCTCGACATGGACCTGGCACTGGGCCCGCGCGAATTCCTCCGCGAAGCGCTCCACGGTATCCGCCACCAGCTCCGACATGTCGAAGGACTCGCGCTGCAGCATCGGAGTCCTGGCATCCGCACGAGAGACATCCAGCAGGTTGTTGATGAGCTTCTCGAGTCGGCCGCACTGCTCTTGGATCCGGTTCAGCCGGGCGTTGAGCTGTTCCGCGGTCAGCATGCCCTTCGCTTGGGCGCGAGCCATTCCCTGGACATAGAGCTGGAGCGAGGCGATGGGGGTCTTCAATTCGTGCGACGCGACGGAGAGAAACTCATCTCGTGCCTGGACGGCGTGCTCGAGAGCGGCGGTTCGGTCGAGGACACGGCGCTCGAGCTCGGCGTTGAGGCGCTGCAGCTCATCCTTCGCCATGCTCAGCGCGGCGCTCTCGATCATCTGCCAGTTGCCCGCCCGGCGCGTGAGGGCGAACTGGTGGTTGGCGACCACATCGAGGATGTCATGAGGCTGGCAGCGGCCCAGGCAATAGCTGCACATCCCAATGATGTGACGGTCCTTGAAGGTCCGCGAGACGCGGGCCTCGTAATCGACGAAGCCATTCCAGTCCGAGCGTTCGACCCAGTACGTATTTCCCGTCAGCCGCAGCCCGGCGAACCCATGCGCCAGGGCCTGCTCTTCACGCTCGACCCATCCTCGCAGGGTGTCGTCTGGGTCCGATTTCCCCGTCCGCGCGTACCAGTCCTGATGGTCGATGATCTCGATCTGGTTGCGCCGCTCTCGGTCCTCGAGATCCGGTACGACCGAACGGAGCGCCGTCCGGGCGTCTTCGGCCCGGAGAGGCTCCGAAGTCACCCACAGGCACTTCTCGTTGTGGTCAAGGCCCGCTTTGAAATAGGGCACGAGCGAGTCCACCAGATCTTCCCGATCCTCGTAGAACTGGCAGAAATGTGACCCCCAGGGCAAGGAGCCGACGACGGAGAGCCCACTGGGCCTGTGATGGTCGTACATGGTGAACCTTGTTTAGAGCGGACTCCCTTGTCCCACAACCGGGATATGGGCCCTTGTCGGAAATTTTCTACAGGTGGCCGATGACCCGCCCTCCAGGCGAGCGCTCGTTGAGGACGAGGCTCTGGGCCTCGGGTGCGGCCTTGTACCCGCGGGTTGTGAGGGCCCGGCCCGTGTCACCCGATGTGCGAGCGTGCATGAGATGTTCCCCAACGCCACCCAGTGACTGAAGCCATCACATCAGCAATACCGCCCCTGAAACCGGCTCGCACTTCCATCGCCCACCGCGCCTGAGCTTCGCCGAAGCGCGGAATCAGTACGGCGGCGTGACCTCGCGCTGGTTATAGGGGCTCCCATGAAAATCGCCATCGTTGGTCCCGGCGCCATCGGCAGCACCTTCGCTTTTCATCTTGCTCGCGCAGGCCACGACGTGACGGTCGTCGCGCGCGGTGCACGCCTCGCGCAGCTCGAGAAGGAGCGCGCCATTGTCACCACGGATGAGCGGCGCGCACCGGTTGAAGTGAGCGCCGCGCTCGACGCCACCACACCGTGGGACCTGGTGCTGGTCACCGTTCTTGAATCACAGGTGGATGTGGTGTTGCCCGCGGTGCAACGCAGCGCCGCGAAGCAGGTGATGTTCATGTTCAACACCTTCGAGCCGCTCGACCGGTTTCGCGACGCGGTGGGGGCCAACCGTTTCGTCTTTGGCTTTCCAGCCATCCTCGCCGAGCTCAAGGACGGCAAACTCGAAGCTCAAGTCATCCCTCGCTCGCTCTCCGCTTTGCAGATCACCATCGTCACGGATCGCGCATGGGCTGAGACTTTCTCAAAGGCCGGCATTGCCACCGACACGCAGGCCGATATGCACAGCTGGTTGCGCACCCACGCGGCAGTGGTGGTGCCGGTGATGATCCTCGCTGACCGTGTTTACAAGCGCGGGTCCGGGCTCTCGTGGAATGAGGCGCGCGAGATTGCTTCAGTCCTGGTCGAAGGGCTCGAGCTCGTTCGCTCGCTCGGCCATCCATTGACGCCTTCGAACGTGGCGGTCCTCGGCAAGACGCCGGCTTCTCTCCTTACGCTCGGGCTGTGGTTGCTCAGTCGGAACCCCGCGATCACTTCACTTGGGGGAAAGGGGCCCGGTGAGGCGCGAACGCTGATTGATTCCATGGTGGCTGCTGCGCCGACTCGGAGTGCGATGCTCCAGTCACTGCGACCGTGATCAACTCCAATACCGATACACCCATGGCGGATTCTGCCCCACCCACACCACGAGCTACCGGCCCGATCCCTGGTGTGGCTGAGCCCACCACGGCCTGCTCTTGAGAGCCATCTCGCTCACTTCGACGGGACGAAGCGGACCTCGGGAGTCCGCGCGTCGGGCGCGGCGAAGGCGAGCAGTCGAGCCCCCTCCTCGGCCAGTGCGGCTCGCTCGGGCTTCTTCAGCGCGGTGAACGGGCTGATGACCAGCGCAGCCCGCTCCCGCTCCTGCTCAAGCTTCCACGTGCCCCGCACGAAGCCGTCGACGAGGAACGTCGAGAGAAACAGGCCATTGGCGGTGGCGATCGCCTGGCGGTGCTCCTCGGAGATGATGCGGGTACGGTCTGCGTGGGAGAGCAACACATTGTCGAAGTCGGGCAGGAAGCGCGGCGGCGCGGGGACCTCCGGCTCAGGAAGCGGAGCGTTGGGTACATCGAACAACTCCACGCCGTGCTCGTCCCGAAAGGTGCGCAGACGAGGCCGGAGCTCCTCGATGACTTCTCGCAGCCGCGTCAGACCCGACCAGGTCTGGACATCCTTGACGCTGGCCGGCCCGAAGGCCGCGAGGTAGCGGAGAATCAGCTCATCGAGCGACAACTCGGAGCTGGCCTTACCGCCAAGCCAGGACTCCGCCGTGGTGCTCGCGGCCTGTCCACCGACGCCCCAGAGGCCTCGTGGAGGCACCTGGACCAGCGGCACCAGGTTGCGGATGGCATAGGCGAGGGATTTGGCGTCGCGCTCGGGCCATCTCTCCTGGAGGAGCTCTCCGAGCTCGATGAGGGGGCGGGGCTTCTCCTCGACCAGGGCTCGGCCGAAGGCCACGAGGGCGGAGATGTCCATTCCCTCGAGGGCTCGGCCGTAGGCGCTGCCGGTGAGCAGGGCGCGTTCGAGGACCGGTTGCAGAAGGGTTCGCAGGGGCAGGCAGTCCCGTGCGGTGACCAGGTGGATCGTCGAGCGCATCAGCGCGATGCGTACGGCTCGGCGCCGGGAGATGAGCCGGGACAACGCCTCGGGCTGGAAGCCGTCGAGTCGTGTCCACAGGCCGAAATAGGGCGGATTCGTGGCCTGCGCCTGCATGCCGACGAGGTGCTGGAGCGTCTTTTCGACGGACAGCGTCGAGCGCCGGAGGAGCAGCTGACGTTCGAGCAGGGCCCGATTGAGCGAGCGCAGGGGCAGCACGGTGGAGGAGGACCGTTTCGGCATGTCCGATACGATGGCCGATGTCTCGGTGCTCGCGTCAACGAAAGTCGCCGGAGCATCGGTCCCAAAGTATTTCATGCGTGATTCAAGGGACGGAACGCTTGAGCACATGAATCAAGGAAATCACTGGTTTCTTCAGCTGCGCATATTTCTCGGAAATCGAGAGTCGACTATATCGGTGCTTGCAGTCCTTACCCCCCTGGAGAGGTTGCAAGCACATGAGTATCCGTTGGAGAGAAAGCGTCCTCTGGGCGCTGATGCTGGTGGCGGTGGGCCCGTCCGCTGCGTTCGCTGATACGGCGACTGTCTATTACTACACACCCTACAAGGCTTGGAGCTCGCCCTACATACACCACAACGCCAGTGGGAGCTGGACGACTTCACCGGGCACGTCCCTGGGTCCGGCCTGCACGAACTGGGTGATGAAGGTTCTCACCACGGGGACGGCGAGCAGCTTCCAGGCCGTCTTCACCGACGGGCAGAATCACTGGGACAATTACAACAACCAGTCTGGTGCCAATTACAACATCCCGACCAGCGGCACCCATCAAATCAAGAATGGCCAGCTCCTGGCCAACGCCGGCTCACCCTGCACGACCTCCACCAACAACCAGTCCGAGGTGTATTACTATACCGGCTCGCGTGGCTGGAGCTCCGTCAACATCCACTATGCGCCGACCGGTGGCGCCTGGACCACTCCGCCCGGTGTGGCGATGAATGAGACCGCTTGTACGGATTGGGTGAAGAAGACCGTCGCTCTGGGCTCCGCGACGGGGATGAAGGCGGCGTTCAACAACGGCACCACCTGGGACAACAACAGCGGCTCGGACTACTCTCTGGGAACGGGGCTGATCACCGTGAAGGAGGGGGTGGTCACCGCCAATGCGACATCCCCGTGCGTAGCCCTGCCCCCCGACACCATCGCGCCCTCCATCCCCTCGCGGCTCACTGCATTGGCTTCCGGTACGCAGATCTCCCTGTCGTGGGAGGCCTCGACCGACAATCGCGCCGTGACAGGCTATGAGCTGGTTCGCACGGGCGGCACCCAGGGCACGAAGACCTGGACCACTTCCTCCACAAGCTACAGCGATACGGGCCTGAGCGCCCGGACGGCCTACCTCTACACGGTCAAGGCCTTCGATGCCGCGGGCAACAAGTCCGCGGCGAGCACCTCGGCCTCGGCCACCACGGGTGACGCGCCGCAGCCCGCCCCCCCGGGACAGCCGCTGGGCGGAGACATCCGCGAGGATTCGATCTACTTCGTGCTGACCGCGCGCTTCTTCGACGGCGATTCCTCCAACAACCGCGGTGGCAGCATGCACGTGCAGTCGGGCAACGCCGCCAACAACGATCCGATGTTCCGCGGCGACTTCAAGGGGCTCATCCAGAAGCTCGACTACATCAAGGCACTGGGCTTCTCCGCCGTCTGGATCACCCCGGTGGTGCTCAACCGGTCGGACTACGACTACCACGGCTACCACGGCTGGGACTTCCATCGGATCGACCCGCGCCTGGAGTCCCCGGGGGCGAGCTACCAGGAGCTCATCAACGCGGCCCACGCCAAGGGCATCAAGATCATCCAGGACGTGGTCTACAACCACTCCAGCCGCTGGGGGGCGAAGGGGCTGTTCGCGCCCAAGGTCTATGGCGTGCGCGACAGCCAGTGGAGCTGGTACTACGACGCGCCCGTTCCGGGTTTCACCTATGACGGGCTGACCGTGGAGCCCACCTCCGGCAAGTCCTATTACAACGGAGATTTGTGGTCGACGGCCGAGCCCGCGGGCAACACCTGCCGCAATTGGGGCGTCCCCACGGGCGGCTACAGCAAGGAGGGCTACCGCCTCTACAATTGCCAGTGGCCCAACCCCACCTCCGGCATGTTCCCGGCGCAGTACTTCCATCAGTGCTGGATTGGAAACTGGGAGGGTGAGGATTCGCGCAGCTGCTGGATTCACGAGGACCTGGCGGACTTCAACACGGAGAGCACGTCCGTGCAGAACTTCCTCATCGGTGTCTACAACAAGTACATCGACATGGGCGTGGATGGCTTCCGCATCGACACCGCGGTTCACATTCCCCGCGTCACCTGGAACCGGCGTTTCTTGCCCGCGGCCAAACAGCACGCCGAGGAGAAGTTCGGCACCAAGGGCAAGGACTTCTTCATGTTCGGCGAGGTGGGCTCGTTTGTGAACGACAAGTGGAACCGCGGCTCGCCCAACCACTCCGCGCAATTCTTCACCTGGAAGGAGCGCCGGACCTACAGCGCCGATGACACCACGGCCGCGCTGGAGCAATACAACTACGAGCAGGCTCAGGGCACGAGCTCGCAGCCCACGTCCACCAATGCCTTCCTCCAGGGCAACCTCTACCATGCTCCGGATCACAGCCAGTTCTCGGGGATGAGCGTGATCGACATGCGCATGCACATGAACTTCTCCGAGGCCAGCAATGCCTTCTTCAACGGCAAGGACTCGGACGACAGCTACAACGACGCCACCTACAACGTCGTGTATGTCGACTCCCACGACTACGGCCCGAACAAGTCCGGAACCCGCTACGCCGGAGGCACCGAGGCCTGGGCGGAGAACATGAGCCTGATGTGGACCTTCCGCGGCATTCCGACGCTGTATTACGGCTCGGAGATCGAGTTCCAGGCTGGCAAGCAAATCGACTGCGGCCCCACGTGTGCCCTGGCCACCACGGGTCGCGCCTACTATGGCAACAACCTCGAGGGGAGCGTCTCAGCCTCGGACTTCGGCGTGGTGGGGAGCGCTTCGGGCAAGGTTGCCGAGACGCTCAACAAGCCGTTGGCGAAGCACCTGCAACGTCTGAATCAGATCCGCCGCCGGATCCCCGCGTTGCAGAAGGGGCAATACTCCACGGACGGCGTCCAGGGTGGCATGGCGTTCAAACGACGGTTCACGGATGCGTCCAAGGGGGTGGACAGCTTCGCGCTGGTGACCATCTCCGGCGGCGCCACCTTCAGCGGCATCCCCAACGGCACCTACAAGGATGCGATTACGGGTGACGTGAAGACCGTGACGAGCGGCACGCTGACCGCCAGCGTCTCCGGCAAGGGTAATCTGCGGGTGTACGTGCTCGAGCTGCCAGGCAACCCGGCGCCCGGCAAGGTGGGCGTGGATGGCCCCTTCTTGAAGCCCTGATGTGTGGCGGCCAGGTGTTCCCCTCTGTCTGGGCGGGGCGCCTGGCCGCTGGTTTCGTTGAGCAGCACTCCGGGACGTCATGGTAGCTCCTGTCGAAGCGGGTGCTGCCACACGTGTCCTATCGACAGTGAACGTGAGAAGGGGCTCCGCGCGGCTCGATCCGGCCGCCGAGCCGCTCGGACGCGATTCCCGACCGCTCGCTCGGGTGCAGCCGAGCGGTGCTCCACTCTGCGCTATCTCTGCGTCACCTGGCACTCCCGCCGGTCGAGGAGCGCAGCGATGGGATGGAGCAGCTGGAATGTCTGCGGAACGAGTGAGACACGCTCATACCGCTCACAGGTCACCTGCGCCAGGTAGAAGGCCTCACTCATGCACGGAGATAAGGCAATGGCAGGAAGCACGGAGAACGGTAGCGGACGGCGCGGGAACCGTTGGAGGTTAGCGGTCTGGGGCACCGCAGCGCTCTTGCTGGTGTTGCCCTTGTTGGCGATGCAGTTCACCGAAGAAGTGGCTTGGGGCCTGTCCGATTTCGCTCTCTTCGGCGCCATGCTGTTCGTCGCCTGCGGCACCTACGAGCTCGCAGCGAGGATGACGGGCAACAAGGCGTACCGAGCCGCCGTCGGCGTTGCGCTCGCGGCAGCATTCATCCTCGTCTGGATGAACCTTGCCGTTGGCCTCATTGGGAGTGAGGAGAACCCCGCCAACTTGATGTATGGCGGAGTACTCGTCGTCGGGATCCTGGGTGCCATCATTGCGCGCTTCCGGCCGCATGGGATGGCACTCTCGTTGGTCGGGACGGCGCTTGCTCAGGTGTTGGTCGTTGTGATCGCCCTGATCGTCGGATTGGCCTACAACTTGGGCGACACCTTGATGCTGACGGGGTTCTTCGTCGCGCTGTGGCTCACCTCGGCCCGGCTTTTTCGGAAAGCGGCGAGGGAGCAAAGCCCCGCGGGCGCAGCGCCGTAGGTGGGCTCGCGGAGGCGGCGGGACTTGAACCCGCCGCCTGGCTCTCCCAGCGCGAGCGGCGTGTGGCGTCCCTGGTACCTCCGCCTCGGGCAAACCTCACGAGGTTCCACGGCGTCTTTGCTCCAGGCGCGCAACTGCGGCCATTTTTTGTCCCCCAAGCAGGTGCGGAGGAGGCGCGCGGGGCGCCCCAGGCTGCGTGGTGTTGAGGCTCAAGCCGCCCCAGCCAAGGAAGCCCCGAGTATGAGCAGCCGAATGCAGCTTTCTCATAAATTCATATCAGAAATCTGAGTCTTGAACATGGCCCCGATCCATGGGAATGAGGCCCTCCGCTCCGGTCGGGGCGCATGAGAAAGACATCACAATATATGAGGCAGTCTTTGAGGGGGGCCACTCTGCTCTTGGGCGTGTGGCTGGGTATTGGATGTGATTCGCAACAGCAGACCTCTGTGCCGTCGGATGAGCCCGTGGGCTCGGCGATGTCCAAGCACGAAGAGGGGTTCAAGAAATTCAAGGCAAACGCGGTTCAGGATCCTCAGACGGGTCTCTACATCGTTGACGGCGACGTCCCGGTGCGCAGCCTGGAGGAGATGCGCGAGTACTACGACTCGCTCCAGCTCCCGTCCAACGCGCTCTCGCTACGCCGGGCCGGGGTCTACTGGGATGCATCCGAGCGGCGTCAGCTGACCTACTGCATTGAGAAGAGCGTCTTCGAGAACGACCACTACAACAAGGTCGTCTGGGCCATGAAGGAAGCGGCCAAGCAGTGGGAGGAGACCCTGGATGTCGACTTCACACACATCCAGTCGGAAGACGCGACCTGCTCGGCCTTCAACGGCAACGTGATGTTCGGCGTGTCGAGGCACACGTCGTTCGGGGGCATGATTAACGCGGCGGCCTTCGCGTTCTATCCAGACTTCATGCGCATCAACCGGACCCTGATGATCACCCGGTTCGGCCTCGATAATGACCACTACGATCTGACCGATACCCTGCGGCACGAGCTCGGCCACATCCTCGGCTTCCAGCACGAGCATCTACGCCCCGAGTCCGGGGCCTCGTCCGACTGCTCGACCGAGCCCGATCTCTGGTTCGCGAACCCGGAGAATCTGACGCCGTACGACGCCCAGTCGGTGATGCACTACAACGGCGAGAAATGCCACGGGCAGAGCAATGACAAGCTGAGCCAGCTCGACATCGAGGGCGCGCAGCGGATCTACCCCCCGGCCGCCAGAGCCCTTCAGGCGAAGGGTGACTTCAACGGCGACGGACTCCTGGATGCGTCCTGGTACTCGCCGGGGACGCGGGAGTGGGTGGTGGAGCTCTCGCGCCAGCAGGGCGGCCCGAGGCAGGTGCGCCACAACGTCTCCCACTGGGGCCACGCGAGCGCCGCCTACCACCTGCGCGTCGGGGACTTCAACGGGGACGGCCGGGATGACTGGTCCTGGGTTTCCTACTGGACCGATGAGTTCGTCGTGATGTTCTCGAATGGAGCGGGGGGCTGGACCGAGCGCCGAAGCACCGGTTCCGGCTACCTGGTCTATGCCAGGCACTTCAACGTGGGCGACTTCAACGCGGATGGCGCCACGGACTGGGCCTACTACGACGGCTTCAGCACCTTCGTGGTGAGGCTGTCGCTGCGCAATGGCGCCTACTGGACGGCGTACAACGACACCAGTGGCTGGGGCGACTGGTCGAGTGGCCAGCACTTCTCCACGGGAGACTTCAACGGGGATGGCGCCACCGACTGGTCCTGGTACGCGGCGTGGTCCAACGACTTCATCGTGATGCTCTCCAGCCGTGATGGACACTTCAGCTCGGTGAGCAATGACACGTCCGGCTGGGGCAACTGGCAGCTCGCCCGGCACTTCTCCACCGGAGACTTCAACGGGGACGGCGCCACCGACTGGTCCTGGTATGCGCCATGGTCCAACGAATTCATCGTGATGATGTCCAGGCGTGACGGCCACTATGACGCGGCGGGCAACAACACGTCCGGCTGGGGCAACTGGTCGGAGGGCAGGTTCTTCTCCACGGGAGACTTCAACGGGGACGGCGCCACCGACTGGTCCTGGTACTCGCCGGGGACCAACGACTTCATCGTGATGATGTCCACGCGTGACGGCCACTATTTCGCGACGGGCAACGACACGTCTTTCTGGGGCAACTGGTCCGCCGCGGCGAACTTCCTGGTGGATGACCTCAACGGCGATGGCGCGGCGGACTGGACCTGGGCCGCGCCCTGGTCCAACGGTTTCATCGTGATGCTCTCCACGGGAGATGGACACTTCTCGGGAGCGGACATCTACAACTCGCCGGGTCACCAGCCGCGCATGGCGGCCGACGTGAACGGCGACGGCAAGCAGGATCTCGTCGGCTTCGGTGAGATCGGTGTCTTCGTGTCGCTCTCCACGGGCACGTCCTTCACGCCCGCGCGCATGTGGCTGTCCAACTTCGGGAGACTCACGGGCGGCTGGGATCCCGCCTACCACGTCCGGACGCTGGCGGACGTGAATGGTGACGGCAAGCAGGATGTCGTCGGCTTCAGCAACTGGGGCACGTTCGTGGCGCTGTCCACCGGCAGCTCCTTCGCGTCCGCCCAGATGTGGACCTCCGAGTTCGGGTATGAAACAAGCGGCTGGCGCGTGGACAAGCACCCGCGGGTGCTGGCGGACGTGAATGGTGACGGCAAGCAGGACGTCGTCGCCTTCAGCAGCTGGGCCACGCTGGTGGCGCTGTCCACCGGCAGCTCCTTCGCGCCCGCCCAGGTGTGGATCTCCGACTTCGGGTATGAGTCGGGCGGCTGGCGCGTGGACAAGCACCTGCGCGTGTTGGCGGACGTGAACGGCGATGGCAAGCAGGACATCGTCGGCTTCGGCGACAGGGGCACGCAGGTGGCGCTGTCCACCGGCTCCTCCTTCACCCCCACCCAGGAGTGGACCCCCGACTTATGGCATGCGTCGAGCGGCTGGCAACTGGACTTGCACCCGCGCGTGCTGGCGGACGTGAACGGCGATGGCAAGCAGGACGTCGTCGCCTTCAGCAGCTGGGCCACACTGGTGGCGCTGTCTACCGGCTCCTCCTTCGCCCCCACCCAGGTGTGGATCGCGACGTACGGCTATGAGTACGACGCTGGTGGCTGGCGCGTGGACAAGCACCTGCGACTGTTTGGTGACGTGAACGGCGATGGCAAGCAGGACCTCGTGGGCCTGGGCAACGATGGCATCTATCTGTCCCTGTCCACGGGCTCGTCATTCACCGCCCCTCAGTGGATGGGTGACGCTTACGGCTACGACAGCGGCGGTTGGCGCGTGGACCAGCACCCACGGATGCTAGCGGACGTCAACGGGGACGGCCGGCAGGACATCGTGGGCATGGCCTCCTACGGCACCCACGTGACGCTCTCCAACGGCACCGGCTACCAGAACACGGAGTTCTGGGCGGAGGACTTTGGCATGAACGTGCCCGCGGGCTACTGGCAGCCGTAGCAGCGAAGGCGAGCCCCGCGTCGCGAACCGGAAGACGTCGCGTCCTCCGGTTCCAGCGTGACGCGGGGCCGCGCTCCCCGTGATGCCAGGTTTCGGACCCGGCGGCCTCGGACTGCGCCCAGCCCGGAACGCGCGGGTAGGGAATGGCGTCACGGGTGTTCTGCAGGCCGCGCATGTAAAGGCGATCCGCGTGTCCTCGTTAGAAGTGGGTTCGACGAGCCCTCTCATTCCTTGGCACCTTCTACGAGGACTCATCAGGAAGACGCTCAGAGCCGGCTTACGTCACCGGAATGAAACTCACGGAGCGTTGACAGTCGTGCCGCATGACCGTACTCGGCGGGCACGCGTCCGATTTGAGGAGAATGCTCGTGCAGGTTGAGAGAGTCATCTGGGACATGACTTATGCGTGTCCCTTGCGTTGTATTCATTGCTACTCCGAGTCCGGACGGCGGCCCGCGGGCTCGCAGCGCGAGGACGTGCTGCGGATCGCGGATGTGATCGCCGGGGTGAAGCCGCGGAGTGTGGCGCTGAGCGGCGGGGAGCCCCTGCTCGCACCAGGGTGGGAGGAGGCGGTCCAGCGTCTGCGCGACGCGGGTATCGCGGTGAGTCTCTATACCAGCGGGTGGCTGATGGACGAGGCCCTCGCGCGGCAACTTGCCGGCACCATGGCGCGCGTATGCGTGAGCGTGGACGGTGGCCGGGCGAGCACCCACGATGCGCTCCGGGGCCGCGCGGGCTCCTTTGAGCGGGCCATGGCGGCGCTGGAGTTGCTCGCGCGTGAACGACGGGAGCGCGTGGCCCGCGGAGAGCCCTGCTACATGCTGGGCGTCGAAATGACGGTCATGCGCAGCAACCTGGCGGAGACGGAGCTGCTGGTGCGTGAGCTGTCCGGGCGCTTTCCCGGCCTGGACCTCCTCCAGCTGGCGATGGTGATTCCTGGCGGGCTGGCAGCCGAAGAGGACTTCGAGGAGCGCGAGCTGCTCACCGACGAGGAGGGCCAGGCGCTCCTGGCCGATGCGGCCCGGCTGGCCTCCCTGGCGGCCAACGGCGCGCGGGTGGTGGTCGGCGACGTGCGGCCGTTCTTCGCGCAGCTGGAGCCCGGCGCGCCCCGGCTGCCCATGGCGCACCTCGAGCCCGACGGCCAACTCCGGGCGTTCGAGACATGCGAGGCCAAGGTGGGCAGCGTCCTCGAGGAGCCGTTCGAGGTGTTGTGGGAGCGGGCGCTCGCGTGGCGAGGCGAGCCCTTCGTGGTGGAGCAGTTCGCCGCCATCCGCACCATCCGGGACTGGGCCCGGGCGTCGCGAGCCCTGGATCGGCGCTACGGTTCCGAGGCGGACCTGGCCCGCATCTCCCGGCGCACGCGGCGGCCGAAGGTCTCGGGGATGTGAGCGCCGTTGGGCCCACCAGGTTGTGCAGGGCGTTGGTGGGCCGCGGTCTTCCGCAGGCGGGCGAGGTGCTGCTGCATCTCCGCCATCGCGCGCTCCAGCTCTTCCAGCTCGTGTTCCAGGCTCCGGCTCCGCGAGGGGACCGCGAGCCTGCGACGCTCCTCCTCCTCCTCGGCGGCCTCCTCCATGCCGCTCATGATGACGCCGATGAACAGGTTGAGGATGATCATCGTGCCCAGCAGGACGAAGGAGACGAAGAAGACGACTGCCGCCACCGGTTGGGGCTGAGGCTGGGTGCACAGCGCGGCGAAGTCCCCGTAGCCGAACTGGTTGCAGCCCCGCATCTGGATGTAGAGCAGCTCGGTCCAGCCTTCGAGGGTGACGACGCGGAACAGGGAGAGCAGGGCCGTAGGCAGGTTGCCGAAGTGGACCGGGTCGTTGGCTCCGAAGAGGAAGGTCCCCGCTACCCCGTAGATGTAGAAGACCAGCCCCAACAGGAGCGCCACGTACCCCATGGACGGGATGCTCTTGATGAGGGCCGTGACGAGAATCTGGAGCTTGGGCAGGGCGCGCACCAGCCGGAGCACCCGAAACAGCCGCACCAGCCGGAGCACCATCAGGTGCTGCGCGGAGATGGGTAGGAGCGCGGTCGCCACGATGAGGAAGTCGAAGACGTTCCACGGATCCTGGAAGAACCGCCAGGGTCTGCGGCCCTCGGCTCCCAGCTTGATGAGGAGCTCCACCACGAAGATGGCGAGCACCAGCCGGTCGAGCGCGTGGAGCAGCGCCCCATATCGTGCGACCAGGTCGGGGGAGGTCTCCACACCGACGAGGGCACCGGCGAACAGAATGGACAGGGTGATGAGGGTCTGGAAGGGACGAGAGCCCGCGATCCGCTGGAGCTGCATGGCTGTTGACTCGGAGTCGCACCGCTCCCTGAGCAGTGCGGCGCCAAGCTAAGACCGGAAGTCGAGGGCGCAAGCTGAGAGGGACGCTCACCCTTCTTGGCCCGTTCAACGCATCAGGGCAGCAGGGGCTCGAACTGCTCGCATGGTCCGAGCATGCGTCATGCAGTGAACACCCAGGCGCCCCTTCGAAGGGCCTTTATTCCACCCCCGCACGCTTGGCCCCACCCGTTACCGCCAGGCGCGTAAGGGCGTGCTGGTTATCTCCTAGCCCTGGCCAATATTTGGGGCACAACTTCGGCGTTTTCAGCAGTGGCCCTCGTCGGGCATCTTGAGACGAGGGCCCGGGTAAGAGGTGGACTTGAAGCGGTTGTCTCTCGGTGAGTTGCTGGGCGCGGCGGACCAGGTGGCACGTGAGGTGGTTGCCCCCGAAGTCACCCGCGTCGACGGCGAAGGACGCTGGCCGGAGAAGGGCCTGCGTGCCCTCCAGGCGGCGGGGCTGGGTGGCCTGGTCGTCCCCGCGGCCTTCGGTGGTCAAGGGCAGGGGCTCGTCGCGCTCGCGCGAACCTGTGAGGTGCTCGGCCGCGTCTGTGCCTCGACGGCCATCTGCTTCGGGATGCACTGCGTGGGGTCCGCGGTCCTCGCCGCCAAGGCGACCCCCTGGCAGCAACGGACGTTCCTGGAGCCCATCGCCGCGGGTGAGCACCTCACCACCCTGGCGCTCAGCGAGTCGGGCACCGGGGCTCACTTCTACCTGCCCCAGACGCGGCTCACCGCCGTCCCCGGGGGCTACCGGCTCGAGGGCTCGAAGTCCTTCGTCACCAATGGCGGGCATGCGGACTCCTACGTCGTCTCCACCCTGGCCTCCGGTGCGGCCGCCCAGCCGGGAGACTTCTCCTGTGTCCTCCTTCCCGCCCAGGCGGAGAACCTGGTGTGGGAGGGGTCCTGGGAGGGGGTCGGCATGCGAGGCAACTCGGCTCGGACGCTGCGGCTCCAGGGCGTCTTCCTCCCGGCCACCCATCTGCTCGGCCAGGAGGGGGATGAGATCTGGTACGTCTTCAACGTCGTGGCGCCCTTCTTCCTCATCGCCATGGCGGGGACGTACCTGGGAATCGCGAGCAGCGCGCTGGAGGAGGCCACCGCGCACCTGAAGCGCCGGCACTACTCCCACGGGGGCGCGCCTCCTTCCAGCCAGGCCGTGCTTCAGCACCGGCTGGGAACGCTCTGGGCCGTCGTCGAGCGCACGCGGCTGCTCATCCACAGCGCCGCCGCGAGGGGAGATGAGGGCGAGGCCACCGCCCTCGCGGCGCTCTGCTCCGCCAAGGCCGAGGTCGCCGACTGCGCCGTCCACGTCGTGAACGAGGCGATGACGCTCGTGGGAGGACGGGGCTACTCCGAGAGTGGCTCGCCCCTCTTCCGCCACCTGCGTGACGCGCGCGCGGCCCACGTCATGTCGCCCACCACCGACATCCTGCGCACCTGGGTGGGGCGCGCCCTTCTCGACCTGCCGTTGCTGGGGGAATGAGCGTGGGCACGGCGAGGGCTTTGCTGGTCGCGATGGACACCGGCAGCGTGGGTGCGCTCCGCGAGCGGTGTGGGGCGCAGGACGTCACCCTGGAGCAGGTGCCCTCGGCGGACGAGGCCCTGGCGCGCTTTGAGCGCAGTCCGGGGGCCTTCGACGCGCTGGTGATAGGCCCACTCGAGCGGCAGCCGCTTCCCCTGGCCCAGCGCGTGGTGAGGCTGGATCGCGACGTGAGCGTCCTGGTACTGGCCGCCCCCGAGCAGCTCGAGACCCTGCGGGCTACCTTCAGGTACACCCCCTTTCTCGGTCAACGCACGAGTCTGCATGGTGCGGAGGGCGTGGCGAAGCTCGCGGGGGAGCTTCAACGGGCCGTTGAGGAAACGCGGCTGCGGCGCGAGCACCAGCGCACGCTCCAGGCCGTCTCCTCGCGGCTCCTGGCCGTGGAGCCGGTCCGGCCGAGGCCCTCGGTCGTCCTCGACCGCCTGCTGGAGCTCGCTCCCCTGGGCATCCTGGCGCTCGATGCGGAGGGCCACGTGCGGGTGAGCAACCCGGCGGCGCGGAGAATCCTGGGGCAGTCCGAGGAGCGGCTCTCGAGGGCTCCGTTGGTGTTGCTGCTGCCGCCGGGCTTCGAGGCGCTCCTGGAGAAGGTGCGGGCGACCGGTGCCCCGGCCCAGGCGCTGCTCGAGTCGGAGGGCCCGAGCGGGCCGCAGTTCCTCGAGGTCTCCCTGGCGCTCCTGCCCGAGGACACGACGGGGCCAGGCGGCTTCCTGCTGGTGCTGCAGGACACCACCGGGCAGGTGAAGCTGCAGCGCGAGCGCGAGAGGCTGCTTCAACAGCTCGAGGCCGCGGTCAGGATGCGCGACGAGTTCCTCTCCGTGACGTCGCACGAGCTGAGAACGCCCCTGACCTCCATGCTGGGCTGGGTGCAGCTGCTGCGCAACGGCACGCTGTCCCCCGAGAAGCAGTCCCGGGCGCTTGAGATCATCGAGCGCAACGCGAAGTCGCAGGCGCAGCTCATCGAGGATCTGCTGGACGTCAGCCGCATCATCTCCGGCAAGCTGCGCCTGGAGGTCGCGTCCCTCCAGCTCGAGGACGTCGTCCGGGCCGCCGTGGAGTCCGTCATGCCCGCGGCCCAGGCCAAGGACATCCGCCTCCAGGTGGTGCTGGACGATACTCTGGGCCCGGTGATGGGGGACGCGCAGCGGCTGCAGCAGGTCACCTGGAACCTCCTCACGAACGCGGTGAAGTTCACGCCCAAGGGCGGACGCGTCCACGTCACCTTGCGCCGGGTGAGCTCCTCGGCGGAGCTCACGGTGCGCGACACGGGGCAGGGCATTGCTCCGGAGTTCCTGCCCTATGTCTTCGAGCGCTTCCGCCAGGCGGACTCCAGCGCGACCCGGCGTCATGGAGGGCTGGGGCTGGGGCTGTCGATCGTGCGCCACCTGGTCGAACTGCACGGGGGAAGCGTCTCCGTTGCGAGCGAGGGGGTGGGCAAGGGGGCGACGTTCGTCGTGTGCTTGCCCATCTCTCCGCTGCGCGTGAAGAATCAAAACGCGGACCCGGCCTCGGCCGAGGCGTCTCCCTTTGATTGCCCGGAGGGGATTGCGGGCCTGCGGGTACTGCTCGTCGAGGACGAGCCGGACGTGCGCGAGATGCTCGTGACCCTGCTGGAGCGCTGCGGGCTTCACGTGCAGGCTGCCGGCTCCACCGCCGAGGCCTGGGAGCTCTTGCAGCAGGGCAAGCCGGATGTGCTCATCTCGGACATCGGCATGCCGGGGGAGGATGGCTACACGTTCCTGCGGCGCGTCCGGGCGCTTCCGGTGGAGCGCGGCGGGCGGGTACCCGCCCTGGCCATCACCGCCCACGCGCGTCCGGAGGACCGGCGCAAGGCGCTGCTCGCCGGCTTCCAGATGCATCTGGCCAAGCCCGTGCCAGCCGATGAGCTGCTGCTGATGATCGCGACCCTGGCGGGCCGGCTCTGACGTGAGTGCCCGGATCGTCGAGCCCAATGCCTTACGAGTGCCGCGGAGATGCGATCCGCTGGAAGTAGACGCGCACGGGGAAGCACCTCTGGCTGCTCCTACATTGGCAGCGGCGCGGACGTGACGGTGCCCCCTTGCGCGGGCAAAAATGTCCAATACGGCGCAGCCAGCGCTCCGCACAATGGCAACATGAACCCTGTTGCTATGACTGGCTTGTTGGTCGCCGCCATCCGTGCCGAGGAATCGAAGCGCGCGGATCGGCTGTTTGAGGATTCCTTCGCCCACACCCTGGCGGGCGACGAGGGGCGCGCGGCGCTCGCTCGGTACCGAAAAGCGGACGGATCGTCCATTCCGATCATCGAGGTCCGCACGCGCTGGTACGACGAGGCCCTCGCTCGGGCCAGCGCCAGCGGCGTACGTCAGTATGTGATCCTCTCCGCTGGGATGGACGCGAGAGCGTATCGCCTGCAGTGGGCGGCGGGGACGCGCGTCTTCGAGATCGATCAGGCCGAGGTCATCGAGGCCAAGGCGCGCGCGCTCGGCGACACGGCCTCGGCGTGTACGCGTGTGGCGATCGGCATGAACCTCGCCGAGGACTGGCCACGGCAGCTTGAAGCGCGCGGATTCGATCGCAACGCGCGCACCGCGTGGGTCGTCGAGGGGCTACTGCAGTACCTTGAGCGAGACATGGTCGAAGGCCTCTTCGCGCGGCTCGACTCTCTGTCGGCGGCTGGATCGGTGGCTCTCTATGACGTCGTCGGCCAATCACTCCTGGATGCGCCGCCGCTCGCCGCGACTCTGCAAATGATGCGTGAGCTCGGTTCACCGTGGATCTTCGGCTGCGACGAGCCCGCGGCACTGCTCCGAGATTGGGTGGCCGACGTCACGGACGTCGCTGTGGTTGGTAACGCGTGGAAGCGGTGGCCGTTCCCGCCAGCGCCGACGGGCATGCGGGGAGCACCGCGAGGGTATCTGGTTGAAGCGAGGAAATAGAGGGAGGAAGAGCCATGGCCCCCTTGATCGTATTCGTCGTCGTCACGCTCCTCGCACGCCTCGCTGGCTCGCTCAATCCAGGGCGAGGCGATTTCGCCACCCTGCCCGGGGCTCTGCGCGCGGGAGTGGCCGCCCTGTTCTTGCTTACGGGGGGCGCGCATTTCATCGGAATGCGCGCTGACCTCATGCGGATGGTGCCTCCCGCCTTCGGTAATCCTGGCTTTTGGGTGACACTCACGGGGCTGGCTGAGCTCGCGGGAGCGATCGGCATCTTGATTCCAGTCACGCGGCGGCTCGCCGCCGTGGGGCTGCTGCTCCTCCTCCTGGCGGTGTTCCCAGCCAACGTGTACGCCGCTACGCACCAAATCACATTGGACGGTGAAGCGGCCACGCCCCTGTTCCAGCGCAGCATTGAGCAGATTGTCTATTTTGCTGCGGTCCTATGGGCAGGCTTTGGCCGCGCGACAGTGCTCCGGAGCTAGGGGTTCTGGGCGGCGGCACGGCGCCGCCCAGCCTACCCGTGGAGCGGGACGTGGTTGGGTCGCTCGACGCCTTGCGCGACATAGGCGCGTGGACTCAGGCCGACGAAGCCACGGAACTCGCGGTTGAAGTGGGCCTGATCGCAATAGCCGAGCTCGACCGCGAGCTCGGCGCAGCGCACCGGTCGGCTGCTGTCGACGTGGCGGAGTGCGGCCTGGAACCGGCGCACACGCCAGAACTCCTTGGGCCCGAGGCCGACCTCGTCGCGAAACAGTGCGATGAGCCGCTTGGGTGAGAGCCCCAGGCGTGCGTTCAGCTCGCCAACGCTCCGAAGGGAGGGATCTTCGAACGCGCGGAGCGCCTCGACGACCGCGGGATGGTGCCGCAGCGGACGCCGCGCATATGTGAGGAGCAGCGATTCGAGGAGGCGAAATCGGTCCGCGCTCGTCGGCGCCTCGACCAGTCGCTCGCGGAGTGCACGCGCGCTTGCGCCCCAGAGCGCGTCGAGCGGGGCATGGGTCCCTTCGAGCTCTCCCGCGGGCACGCCGAGGAACGGGAACGCCCCGCCAGGCTTGAAGTGAACGCCCATCAACGCCGTGCCAGTCGTCGAGCCAATGACGAAGTGGCTGGCGTGCGCGCCCGAGACAATGGGCCCCGCGAGTGGCTCGAGCGGCGTGAGTGCGATGGGGTCGTAGAAGCGGAAGCGCTCATCACCAAGGTTGATGACCAGGTCGAACGCGCCCGACGGAAGCACCCGCTCCTTCGGTGCCGGCAGGGGGCGACCATCCCAGAACCAGAACCAATCGATGAACTCGCAAAGCGGAGGACCCGGACGATAAATGAACGCATCCATCAAAAGCCCCGGGTAAGTGGTTCTCTCATGCCAGGTTGCTGCTAGAGCTAACATTCCAGCACTCCAGGAGCAACGCCTGTATTCCAGAGTGCCAAGCGCGGACGACGAGCGGCGGCGGAAAAGCTGGCGTCTCCATAGGCGGGGTCCTGGCTCGCGTACGAGCCCGAGCCAGGCGTCCTCTCCCAGCTCCAGCACGGCTCCTTGCGAATCGTTCTGGAGAAGTATGCGGCCTGGGTGCCCGGTTTCTTCCTCTACTTCCCCAGCCGCAAGCAGGCGTCGCCCGCGTTCAGGGCCTTCGTTGACATGGTGGACGCCCAACCCCCGGCCGATAGGGTTTCAGACGACTCGTAAGGTGCGAAATGTCAGTGCCAGGAGCAGGTTCATTCCGCCTGCGGCTATGGAGCTCCCGTCGCTCGGACCGAGCCCCCGCTGTCTACCTCTTGCATGGGAATGAAGGGTCACATCGGCGGATGCGGGACTCCATGAAGCAGAAACCCTTTCAAGGAACCTCCCATGCCCATCCGAATCCCTATGGCGAGAGCGCTCGCCCTCTCCAGCTCCCTCCTCTTTGTGGCCGGCACCTCCTGGGCCCAGGCGTCCGGTCCACCTGCGCGAGAAGTGTTCCAGCACCTCACCCGGTCCTGCGGAGGCTTCGCCGGCACCCCATGTCCGCAGGGACAGCGCTGCGTCGACGACCCCGGCGATGACTGCGATCCGGAGCGGGGGGGCGCCGACTGCATCGGCATCTGCGTGAAGGAGAGCGAGTGCAAACCCGCATCCTGCGATTACAACAATAAGCGCAGAAAGTATGTCAGCAAGAGCCCCGAGCAGTGCGCGACCATCCGGTTCATCTGCGAACCGAGCTACCAAGCGTTCTTCGACGACTGCGGCTGCGGCTGCGAGCTCGTGCGCGGAAAGCAGAAGGAAGGAGTCCCACGGAAGTGAACGGGGCAAGCATGAGGCAGCAAGGCACAACACTGTCCTCGACCCACCGTGCGGACGTGAGCCTGCCCCACGAAATCGGGGCAGACCCACTTGAGCCCCGGCCCCACGCTCCGTCAGGCTGGTACCCATGCGTTCCATCCTGCCGCTCGTCGCCGTGCTGCTGTCCATCGTCGCCCAGGCCCAACCCGGTTCTTCCTCCGTCCTCATCCTGACGGGAGATGCCGATGCGGCCCGGGGCCCCGCGCTGTTGCAGGAGGTGCAGGGGAAGCTCTCGGCCACGTCCTCCGGCCTGAGCTTCGCGCCCGGGTTTCCCCAGGTGGTGCGGAGCGATGCTTACCAGGGGCTCCGTCCCGGCTTCACCATCGTCATCGCCGGCTTCTGTCCACCCGAAACGGCGAATGGTGCTCTCGAGGCGCTGAAGAAGACCTTCCCCGGTGCCTACATGCGGAAGGTCTCCGGTGTGGAGCCGACGAGCTGCCCGAAGCTCACGGCCGCGGCAGCACCGGCCCTTCCGAATTTCGATGACGCCCTGAACAAGACAGGGGCGCCCACGTGCGAGCACAACTGGAAGGGGCGGGTCACCTCGAGTGAGTGCACGCGCCAGTACCGGCCTGACGCCGACTGGTTCCTCGACAAGAACAACGTCCTCGTCCAGGGCCGCACGAGCGAGTGCGAACGGCCCCGGGCCTTCAAGCAGGTCACGCTGTCGATGTGCCCCGGGCAGGGGCCCGAGGTCGTCGACAAGGTGCGGTGTGAGCACAGCAACACGACGTGCCTGTATGGGCTCGGCCCGGGGCTCATCGCCGTGGAGCATTCCTATACGGAGGAGGGGTCGACCTCGATTTCCGTGCGCGTCTACGACGTCGCGAAGAAGCAGCGGCTCACCACCGAGGAGTGGAGCAACGGCTGCGCCATCGGCTTCTGCGAGATGGGCTCCCTCCAGGACGTGGATGGCGACGCCATTCCGGAAATCGTCTTCGGCAACACCCGCGACCGTCCCGAGCGGCCAGAGCGAATCCTGAAGTGGAAGAACGGCAAGTTCCGCGACGTGGGCCCGTTCCTGTGGAAGGGCCAGCCGGAGACGCCCACGCCGGAGTGAGGCCCGGAGTCCCCGACATAGGCGCTTCGCGTCACACTGCGTTGGCGCCTCGCGTGCTATCCGCGGCGGGGAGGGCCCTCATCTGGAAGGGGTGGCGCGGCTGGAGGGTGAGGAGCGGCAGCGGCTCCACGCGCTGTCCGGGC
Organism: Archangium minus; assembly: GCF_044360475.1. Classification (NCBI taxonomy): domain Bacteria; kingdom Pseudomonadati; phylum Myxococcota; class Myxococcia; order Myxococcales; family Archangiaceae; genus Archangium; species Archangium minus. The sequence continues at coordinate 10,784,378 of NZ_CP043494.1, read as the reverse complement.
ACCAGCGCGAGGCGATAGCGCGCGGCGACCATGGCCAGGATGACCTGCGCTTCCATCAGGGCGAAGCCATTGCCCATGCACGTCCGCGGCCCGCCGCCAAAGGGGAAGTAGGCGAAGCGCGACCGCTCGGCGGAGCGCTCCGGGGCGAAACGCTCCGGCTCGAAGTCGTCTGGACGGGGCCACAGCTCCGGGAGCCGTTGGGTGACGTAGGGGCTGAGCAGCACCACGCTGCCCGCGGGGATGCGGTAGCCGCCGATGCAGTCATCCTCCAGGGGCGTCCGCAGCGTCATCCAGACGGGCGGGTACAGCCGCAGCGCCTCCTCGAAGACCGCGCGGGTGTAGACCAGGCGTGGCAGGTCGTCCAGCGTGGGCGCGCGCCCGCCGAGCACCTCTCGTGCCTCCGCCTCCAGGCGCTGCCGTGCCTCGGGGTGCTGGTCCAACAGGTACCAGGCCCAGGTGAGCACGGTGGCGGTGCTCTCGAAGCCCGCGACCAGGATGCCCTTCACCTCATCGAGGAGCTGGGCGTCGTCCATGCACTGCCCCGTCTGTGCGTCCTGCGCCAGCAGGAGGGCGGAGAGCAGGTCCCCCTTGTCATCTGGGTTCTGCCGGCGCTGACGGATGATGCGGAGCACGACGCTGTTGATGTCGTCCGTGGCCTGGCGGAAGGCGGCGCGCTGGGGAAGGAGCAGGTAGTTGGCCAGCCCGGTCATCGAGGTCATCTGCCGGGCCACATAGTGCTGCGCGGTGCGAATGGCGGGCCCGATCAGGTCCGCGTCTCCACTGACATCCGTGCTGAACATGGTCCGGCTGGCGATGCCCAGGGTCAGCCGCTTCATCTCCTCGCCCATGTCGAGCGGCTGTCCGCGCGCGGCCAGCTCCCGCCAGCGCTCCAGCATCTCCTGGGTGACCTGGGCCATGAGGGGGAACAGACGCTCCAGCTTCTGCCGAGTGAAACACGGCCCCATCAGGCGGCGCTGGCTGCGCCACAGGCCTCCCTCGCTTACGACGAGCCCCTTCCCCAGGAAGGGCTTGAACTTCTGGGTGGTCAGGTCGGACTTCTTGTAGCGGGCGGCGTTGTCCTGGAGCACCTGCTTCACTCCCAGAGGGTGCACCACCAGGTAGAAGGGCCGCATGCCGTGGCCCAGGCTGATCACCTCCCCGTACTCGCTGGCCACCTCGCGCAGGAAGCGGAGCGGGTTGCCGAGCATGTCGGGCAGCCCTCGCAGGAAGCGCAGCCCCCGGGGCCCAGGGGGACGGCGCGACGATGGGGGAGGGTGGATGGATTCCTGGCGCATGTCAGAGCCCTCCTCCGGGAACGTGGGACGCCCGCGAGGCCTCCTCCGCCTCCCGGACGGCGCATCGCAGCGCTTCCCGGAAGCAGAGGTGGTGCTGGATGCCGAGCAGCTCGCGCAGGCGTGGGTCGCGCACCACCGCGTCGTGCCCCAGGCCACGGACGAAGTGCTCGCCGATCCGTTGGGGGATGGGACTGAGGAGGCCTGTCCAGAGGCCCGACAGGCGCGGCACGGCCACCGGCATCCGAAGCACCGGGCGGACCAACCCCCTCAGCTGGGCGTAGGTCTCCATCATCTCCCGGTACGAGAGCACCTCGTCGCCCCCCATCTCCCAGATGTGGCCCACCAGGCGCGGGGTGTCGAGCGGAGCCAGCAGGTAGCGGAGCGCGTCGGAGAGGGCGATGGGTTGGCAGCGGGTCTCGCCCCCCCGAGGGGAGATGATGAGGGGGAAGCGCTCCGTGAAGCCGCGGATCATCTCGAACACCGCGCTCCCCGCGCCGATGATGGCCGCGGCGCGCAGCTCGGTCACTGGCACCCTGCCTTCACGCAGGGCCGCGCCCGTGGCGTGCCGGCTCTCGACGTGGGGGGAGCGCGGCAGCGATGGGTCGCCCAGTGCCCCGAGGTAGATGATCTGCCGGACGCCCGCCACCTCCGCCGCGCGAGCGAAGGTGCTCGCCGCGGCCAGCTCCTTCTCCCGGAAGCCCGGCTCGGCGAGCGAGTGGATGAGGTAGTACGCGGTGTCCACCCCCCGCAGCGCCCGCGCTGGGGTGCTGGGGTGGAGGATGTCCCCGCGTATCACCTCCACCCGTGGCGTCACCCCGGCCCCGTCCATGGGGCGGCGGCTCAGCAGGCGCACGCGGTGGCCCGGCTCCCGCAGCAGCGCCTGGGACAGCGCCCGGCCGACGAAGCCGGTGGCGCCGGTGACCAGCAGGGTTCGGAGATGGTTCTGGGCGGACATGGGCTGCTCCTCCTCGTTCCTACCTGCTGCCGTAGATTCGGGCCGCTCCCTCTCCCACGCTCCGGGCCGGCAGGACCTTGGCGAGGAGCACCATGAGCTGGTTCCGGAGCCCGGGGACTGTCAGGAACCTGCGCCGCCGGAAGGCGTGCAACGCGCGCCTGGCCACCACCTCGGGACGCATCATCAGGTGGGTGATGAGAGACCGACGGCGGAGCTGCTCCAGCACGGGCGAGGAGACAAGCATCTCGGTCAGCATGCCCCCCGGGCTGCACAGGCATACCGGGACGTGTTCCCGCTCCCGGGTCCGCTCGTGGTGCAGGCTCTCCACGAAGCCTTGCAGCAGCGCCTTCGTCCCGCCATACAGCGCCTGCCGGGGCGTGGGCATCATCGCTCCGGTGCTGGTGATGACCAGGATGCCCCCCTCGCCACGCTGGTCCAGGTAGGGAAGGAATCGACGGAGGAGGAGCAGGGGCGTGCGCACGTTGACCTGCAGGAGCTGCTCCACCTGAGGCTCGGGCATGGCGGTGAACTCGCCGAACCAGTAGGCCGCCGCGTTGGAGATGACGGCGTAGACCTGCCGCTCGCGGGTCGCCTCGGTGAAAATGCGCTCCGCGGCGTCCGGCGCGGCCAGGTCCATCGGCAGCAGCACCACCTCGGTGCCATGGGCGGCGCGCAACTCCTCCTGGAGCGCGGCGAGCCGCTCGCGCCGACGGGCCACGAGGATGAGCCGGGCCCGATGGTGGGACGCCAGCCGGCGGGCGAGCTGCTCGCCCAGCCCGGAGGACGCGCCCGTGACGACCACCCAGCGATCGCGGAAGTCCAGCGCCTTCATGCGAGGGCCTCTTCCTCCCTCGGCGCTCCAGGGCTCCGGCCCCGCCGCGGCCGCCCCAGCTTGCGCAGCGCCGGCAGCACCGTGGACTCCGACGCGCGGTGAATGCGGAGCCCCGGCTGTCCCAGCTCGCGGAGCAGCGCGTCCGCGGCCAGCCGGCCCGAGAGGGCCGCCCCCTCCATGGAGGCGTTCAGCTCGTGCCGTGTCCAGTCGCCGGCCAGGAAGAAGTTGCCCAGCCGGGTGCGGGCCGGGGGCCGGAGCTGGTGCGCGCCTGGCACCGCGGCGAACATGGCCGCGCCAATGCGCTCCAGGGCGGAGTCCACCACCCGTGCCTCCCGGGCCCCTGGCCAGATGCTCCGCAGGTCCCGCACCACGTCGGAGACGATGGCCTCATCCGGGTCGTGGAAGCGGCTGCTCGCCCGGGTGATGACGAACTGGTACACGGAGCCCGGTGCGCCACGGGGCTGCCGGTCCAACCTGGCCAGGTCCACGAAGTCGCGGAAGGCGCAACCCGTCACCAGCGGTGCTCCCACTGGCACCGGCTGGATGGGGCGATCGAACCACAACATCAGCGACATGGCTGGCGTGGTGGTCAGTCGCATGGCGTCCTCGAGCCCGGCCGCGTGCACCCACTCCGGGGAGAGCACGGCGCGCAGGGACTGGACGTTCATCGCGGACACCACGAAGTCACAGGCCAACAGCTTGCGGCCAGCCGCGCCCACCGGGACGTGCCCCCCGGCGTGGACGACGGGACCGGACGTCTCCGCCGGGGAAACCCACACACCCTTGACGCGCTGGCCCTCTCCCTCCAGCCCGACCACCGCGTGACGCAGCAGCAGCTGGCCCCCCTTGCGCTCAAGGGCCCGGCACAGGGGGTCCACCAGACACTCGGCCAGCGTTCCCCGCCACAGCCCCACATCCCCGGAGCGCGAGTGGCGCACCAGGTATTTGATCCACGACAGCACCGGCCGGGCAGCGGCCTCCTCCACCGTGAGGAAGGTCGCCGCGTCCGCCGCGGCCTCCGCCAGCTCCAGGGTGAAGTCTCGCTGGAGCCCGTTGCGCCGGTGCCACTCGGCGTAGGAGAGGGAGTCCAACTCGGCCAGGTCCTCCTGCGAGTAGCTGGCGACCTGGAGCCCCACCCGGCTCAGCCGGAGGCGGGCGCCCGGGGAGAGAGGCATCCGCGCGAAGGGGCGGAGCAGGTGGAAGGGCGCGGGCCACGAGCGGAAGCTCCACGCCATCGGCTCGCGCCCGGAGCGCAGGTAGGTGTGCTCGCCCACCCAGAGAAGGCGGTGCGACACCCCCAGGCGCGAGAGCACCTCCAGCAGGTTGGCGTAGTGGTTCGCCACCACGTGGAGGCCTGTGTCCACGCCGCGACCCCGCGCGTCCGTGAAGGACGAGGTGCGTCCACCGGGGAAGGGGGCGGGCTCCACCACCGTGACGGAGCAGCCGCGCTCGGCGAGCTCGTAGGCCGCACACAGGCCGGCCACGCCGGAGCCGAGGACCAGGACCCGGGGGGCCGTGCTCATGCGCGCACCAGGGCGGCAAGGGAGGGCGCTGGACTCGGGCGCTCCCCAGCGGGAGAGGACTGGCCCTGGGGGCTGAGGCGCAATGTGAGCCGGCCCCACTGGTAGACGAACCACCGGCTGAAGGGAGGCTCTGGCAGGAACATGAACAGGTGCAGCAGCTTCATGAACCTGGGAGCGCGCCCCAGCCCCTGGGTGAACGAGTCCAGCACACCCCACAGCGGCGAGTACCGCCCCGTCTCGGCGAGGACGAGCTTGAGCAGGTCAAAGACGAAACGGATGCTCGAGCCGAAGATGACGTAGAAATCCAGGCCGATCGCCTCCAGGGTCTTACGCTGTCTGCGGATGGGCCGGCGTGCCAGCAGCGAGTAGCCGTAGAGATAGATGAGGACGTCCGCGAGGAAGGTCCGGTCATTCACCAGCGCCCGCTCGAGCATGACGAGCGAGAGCTGCAGGTGGGACTTCTCGTCCTCCAGGTTGGCCTCCAGCACGGCCCGGATGTCCGGGGCTCGGGTGGCCTGGGCGAGGTTGTACAGGAAGGCGTACCCCAGGCCCTCCGACAAGAGGCAGAACAGGGCCGCGACGCTGGGCTTGAAGGGCAACGCGAAGAGTCGGCCCGAGCGCCAGGCGCTCCAGAACTCGGCCTCCTCGGGCGATGGCGGCAGGACGTCGTCGTAGCCCAGCTTCCGCACCAGCTGCTTGAGGTCCTCCAGGTGCCGTGACTCGTCCTGCACCAGGAACCGGCGGGCCTTGGCGAACATCGCGTGTGTCTGCACGAAGTCCGGGTGGGTGAGCAGCTTGAAGCCTTCCAGGGCAGCGGCTTCCGCGTGGCACAACATGCTCAGGACTCGCGCATAGGCCTCCCGGTGTCTGTAGGGATCAACCGGGGCCAACGGCCGCGCCACGGACGGAACGGGTAGAACATGCGGTGCCATGACGTGAGTCTCCTTCCCCTCTGGATTCGCTAGAGGAAGGAGTCGCCTTGGCGCGGATGTGACATCCGTCCGTCAACGGAGCCTGGCCATTCACCCAGGCGCGAAACGTAAGGCCATTTTCTGCTCCCTCGAGTTCGCGGATGGGGCGGCAAGGCGGTCAGGTCCACGAGAAATCGGGCTCACCTCCGGTGTGATAGTGTCCCCCTGCTACGAAGGAGGGACCGTGTATTTTCCGGACATGGGTGAGCAGTGTCAGGTGGGCCAGGGCCCCGAGGTGCGCGCGGTGGGATGGCTCGACATCGAGCACCCGTATACGCAAGGAACCGTGGAGCCCGCCTTCCTGGAGGCACTCCAACGGCATGTGAAGACAGCCTGGGCTCCTGTCGTCGCGGCCGGGCCCCACTTCTGCCAGTTCTGCCGGGAGAAGCCTTGGGGTGGAGCCTACAGCGTATGGATTCCCTCGGAGCGTTATCTCTTCATCGCGCCAGAGCTCATCGTCCACTACATCACCGACCACGGCTACCGCCCCCCGGATGCCTTCATCGAGGCGGTGCTCGCCTGCCCCGCCCAACACTCTCCGGAGTACTTCGAGAAGCTTCGCCCCTTCCGGCACCTGACGGAGCCGTCCTCCCCCTCGTTCGCGTCGAAATCGAAAGCGACGCGACAGTGAGGATTCACGTACCTCGTTGCTTGTGATTGCGCGGGTGCACGGCTTGAGCGGCCTGCCTGGCAACCGTGCTGCGTTCTGCTAGCTACCCGTCCGGCGCTGAGAGCACCTCCATCTCCGCCCTCGGGGCAGGCTGACATCCAGAGGAGAGCATCCCCCGGGGAGGCGTGGGAGGACGCGGGTTCTCTAGCGCCCTCTCCTGTTGGCTGTGCTCCACTTCAACCCTGGAGGGTGAGGGCTGTCACAGCCGAAGTGGCAACATGTCTGTCATCTACAGCGAACCTTCGTTGTCCCGGCAGACAACCGTTGAAACATATTTCATCTCAAATGGTTTCAGCGCCTCTCCGACGACGCGGTGGCAGGCATTCGTTTGAGCCTCCTGCTGCTTGGGAGGTGCACCCACGTGCAAGGAAGGAGTTGCCACATGAACAATACCCTGGAAGTTCGGCCCGACGGTGTGAGTGAGGCCCTCAGCGAGAGTGCGCTCATCGGACGTTTTCAGTGGCCACTCGATGACCCGAGGCTCCGCCCTCAGTCCCGCCGTCTGACCTGCGAGAGCGACGATGTGCGGCTCGCCAGGGCGGCAACTCCTGACTTCGAGCTGGAGGCCTTCCTGAAGAAGACCCAGGCGCTCTCCCGCGAGATGAGAATCATCGAGCTGCTCAATGAGACCTGCCAGTTCAATTCGCGCTCGCGGTTCCGGGACAGCGAGGACGTGCGGGAGCGGATCCGCCGCATGCAGGAGGTGGGCCGGCCGATCGAGATCGTCTTGCCAGCGTTCGCGCCCGTCCTGAATACGGTGAAGCGATTCGAGTCGGTGGCGCTATCGGGCGCCGAGGACGTGAGTCTGCGCCATCTCTCTTGGATCGCGGACCTCATCGCGCGCGTGTATGAACCCGGCGCGATCATTCACGTCGTGAGCGATGGCGTCTTCTACTCGAGCGCGTTGGGCATCACGTGGGTCGAGGCCCACACGTACGAGCAGCGGCTGATTGCCCGTGTCCGCGAGCTCGGTATCCACAACGTCGTCGTCCACAGCATGTCGGAGTTCCTGCTGCCCTGCCATGACGAGTTCTTGCGGAACTTCGATCGGCACTATCATGAGATCTGGAAGGGCCGCTCCAATGACGGGATTACCCCCAAGGATGTGGGCCGCTTGTCCGGCAGCCTGCTCGCGGGTATCAACACGCGCAAGTACGGCTTCACGTACGAGGAAATGAGGAACTTGTTCTCCGCGGACGTTCCTCCCGAGCAGCGCTATGCGGAATGGGTGACAGTCTTCGCCTCCCTGCGGGACTCGGTGACGCACTACCGTGCTCTTCGCGCGGCGCTTGCGGAGCTGCGTTGGGAAGAGCGGCAGTTTCCGGGCGCTCTGCGGGCGACGATCCACCTGAAGAAGAAGCCCGTCCTGGGAATGCGGCTGTATCCCGAGTACAGGCGCCGCTCGATGTTGCTGCCGTACCACGGTATCGGGGTGCTGTTGCACAATGGCTCCCTGACGGTGGAGCCGGAGATGTTCGTCTGCGGCCGCCCGGAGTACACCCGGGTGCTCAATGCCGATGGGACGACGCGCTTCTACGAGCAGCTCGTCAGCTGAACAGGTCTCGAAGTGGGTACCCACCTTGGCGGCGCCGTCTGTCAATATGAGAGCGATGAATCTGCCGTTGCTGCTGCTCACCCTCTGTCAGGGCCTCTACCTGACGAATAACGTCACATTCATCGCGATCAACGGCGTGGTCGGGTTGGCGCTCGCGCCGGCACCGTGGCTGGCGACGCTGCCGGTGATGGCCTATGTCGCCGGCAGTGCGCTGAGCGCCCCGTTGGTGGCACGTCACCAGCGGCGCTTCGGACGCCGCCGCACCTTTCAGCTGGGTCTGGTCGTGGCGATGTTCACCGCCGCGCTGTGCGCGCTGGCGGTACTGACGCGCCAGTTCTGGTTGCTGATCGCCTCGACGCTCGCCGCCGGCTACTACAACGCGAACGGTTCGCTGTACCGCTTCGCGGCGGTTGAGCTGGTGCACCCGTCAGCCAAGGAGCGTGCCATCTCCTGGGTGCTGGCCGGTGGCATCCTGGGGGCGGTGGCCGGGCCGCAGCTCGCCCTCCTCACGCGCGATGCGCTGCCCCAGCCGTTCGCCGGAGCCTATGTTGCCTTGATTGGTGTGGCACTGGTGTCGCTGTTGTTGATCTCGCGCATCGGGTTTCCCGCTCTGCCAGCAGGCGAGCCGGGGAAGGCGGACGGGCGTCCACTGGCCGTCCTGGCCCGTCAGCAGGTGTTCGTCGTGGCGGTCGCGGTGAGCGCGCTCGGCTACGGCGTGATGAACCTGCTGATGGCCGCGACGCCGATTGCGATGGCACAACACGCCCATTCGTTCGGCCACGCCGCGCTGGTGCTCGAGTGGCACGTGCTGGGCATGTATGTGCCTGGCTTCTTCACCGGCTGGCTCATCAAGCGGTTCGGTGCGCTGTGGGTGATGGCGATCGGGCTGCTGCTGAACCTCGCCTGCGCTGCCGTGGCGCTGTCGGGCGTGGACCTGATGCACTTCCTTGTTTCGCTGCTGGTGCTCGGGATTGGATGGAACTTCCTCTTCATCGGCGGAACCGCGCTGTTCACCGAGGCCTATCAGCCGGAGGAGAAGACCCGCGCGCAGGCCGCCATGGACACCACCATCTATGCGACCATGACGATCAGCTCGTTCGGCTCCGGGGCGCTGGTGACCACTGGTGGATGGACCTGGATGAATGTCGCCATGCTGCTGCCACTGGCGCTGGTGGCGGTGGCGCTCGGTTGGTTGGCGCTGGAACGGCGCCGCTCAGCGCGCGCTCCCGCCCCTCCCCGGGCGTGGTGAGCCGGCCTGCCTGACAGGCCCAGATACGCGGCAGCGCCTTCCAAGAGAAGGGTCAGAGGCCCACTCCATTCTCTACTGCCAGGGCCCCCACAGCGACCCATCCTGAAGGAAGACCGTTTCAGGAATGCAAGTCATGGCGGACATGTCTCGAGCTTTCCTTCAGGCTTTGTACTCGATTGATGACTTCCGTGGTGAAGCCCTGTTGAACCGCGACGAGGTCAATGCGCTGGGGGAGGAACTGCGGATTTCCAAGCCCGAGCTCCTCGCCCTGATTGACGAGTTGCAACGTGCGCGCCTGGTCTCCGTCTCCTTCGGGGGCTTGTCGCTGACGCCCGAGGGGAAGGCGCTCGTCACGAAGCTGGGCGGGACCGAGACGCTGCGCTCCACGGCACCGGACGTGTGAGCGCGTCCCCCGGAGGGTACCAGCCGAGGCCGCGGGCAGCGTGCACGGCGGTGACGTGCTGGCCTGCGCCCGGAGTGGAGACAGGCGAAAGCCCAGGTGCGAGCCTGGCCCCGGTGCAAGGGCCAACCCAGGGCGAGGGGTCGGCTCGGCGAGCTGCGTCGCGCGGGGCTCCGCTGGAGACGGTCGTTGGAGCCTGCCGCTATCGAGGGGGGGCATCACCGCTGCGGACACATTCTGCGACACCTTCCGCGGGCTGTCTGTGTTCGATTTCCAAGAAGATGGAAATCGTATGTTTCAACGATTGGCAATCAGACGATGTCGCCTCCATGCGCCAGTGAACCTTCAGTGAAATGAAGGTTTCATTGAATTTCATTTTTTCATGAATTTTTAATGTATACTGCTCGGTGTCTGGTTCGAGCGCGGTGGCCACTCCTGTCACCGTCGAGCTGGCGTTCCCCGCAGTGTTTCCACCCGAGGAGATGTTCATGGGGTTGAGAAGGTTTGGTCTGGTTGCCGTATGGCTCGTGTGTGCCACACCCGCGTTCGCGGAGGCTCAGCGGGAGAAGGAGGTGCGGAGCACCCTCAGCACGGAGGCTGGAGCCGGTGCGCAGCGCCTTGCGGAGCAAGGGCCTGAAGCTGACCGCTCCCTCGTTCCAGAGCAGGCCGGAGAGGGTCTTCTCTTGGAACACAAGTACGCAGACATCAACGGCATCCGCATGCACTACGTGACGCACGGTGCCGGTGAACCCATCATCTTCCTCCATGGCTTCCCCGAGTACTGGGGCATCTGGAAGAAGCAGCTCGAGGAGCTGGGCAAGGACCACTGGGTCATCGCCCCGGACATGCGTGGTTACAACCTGAGCTCGAAGCCGGCCGACGTCGAGCAGTACCGCATCGAGCACCTGGTGGCGGACATCCGCGCGTTGGCGGACCACTTGAAGATCAAGAAGTTCACCCTGGTCTCGCAGGACTGGGGCGCGCTGGTGGGCTGGAGCTTCGTGCTGCGCCATCCCGAGTACGTGCGCCGGTTCGTCACCATCAACATCACGCACCCCGCCCTCCTCAACCGGGACCTGCGCGAGAACGCCGCTCAGCAGCAGGCCAGCCAGTACATGCTGCTCTTCCGCTCGCCCGAGGCCGAGGCATTCATCATGGCCGATGACTACGCCTTCGGGCGGCAGGGGATGATCGAGGCCGCCCGGCAGTTGGGCGCCCAGATCTCCGCCGAGGACGAGGCTGAGCTGATCGCCGCCTGGAAGCAGCCGGGCGCCACCACCGGCGGGCTCAACTACTACCGGGCGGCGGAGATTGGTCCTCCCGATGACCAGGGCAGCCAGGGTGGCAGCAATCTGTTGGATGGGCTGGCGCCGTGGCAGCTTCAGGTGTGCCTGCCCGTGCTCTTCATCCACGGCGAGATGGACCCGTATCTCTTGCCGTCTGGCCAGGTGGGGTTGGAGGAGTACGTGCAGGACCTCACCTTCCGGCGCATCCCCGATGCGGACCACTCGGTCACCCTGGAGAAGCCGGAGCTCGTCACGCAGTTCCTTCGCGAGTTCATGCTGGAGAACTAGCGCTGCGGCGCGGTGCCACTCAGTGTGAAGCGGCTTCCAGCGCACGGGCCGCGGCCCACGGAGAACCAGCTCTGTCCCTCGTCATGGGTCAGGAAGACCTGGTCTTCCTTCCAGCCGACCCACGCCTGGAGCCATGCCACCCCGGGAGTGAGCCGCACCACGTGGCGCAGCTCCGAGGGAAGCGTGAAGCCCTCGGTCAGCTTCCGAGGCGGCTGATGGGGAGGCTCCGGGCGGCGCCACGTCGTCCCGCCATCCTCCGTTTCCCAGAAGGAGGCCTCCAGCCCTACGGCCCAGCCGCGCTCCCGGTCCAGGAAGGACATGTCCATGCAGCGATCCTGGGTGTTGAAGGGGGTTCCCTTCAGCTCCTCCCAGGTCGCTCCGGCGTCGTCGCTGCGGTAGATGCGTCCGGACGAGCCACATATCCACGTGCGCCCGCCAGCTCGCTCCAGGTCATAGACCCAGAGATCGTCCGGGGCTGGCACCACCAGTCCGTGTCCGTGCGCCGGCTGACGAGGGACAGCGACCAGGCGCCCAGCTCGCGGACGCCCAGGTCCACCGAGGGCAGCGGCGAGTCCTCCGCGGCCCCGGGAAGAGCCATCAACAGTCCCGCGAGCATCATCATCACGGGCCCATCATGTCTGGATGCTCCGGCGCCGGGAGCGGCCTCCGTCAGTGGCTGAAGCGCGCGACGAAGATGTCGTACGCGCCGAACCCGCCCTGCGCGGTGTAGGGCACGCCCGCCAGCGACACGTTCTCGGTGTAGCTGCCGGCCACGCGCACGTCCCCAGCGGCGTCCACCGCCGTGTGCAGGTCGAAGCCGTCACCCACGAAGGCCAGGCCCCAGAGCAGGCCGCCCGCGCCGTCGAGCTTCGCGACGTAGCGCCGCACGTTGCCCGAGCCCGGCAGCGGGCCCTCGCCCAGGTCGATGGCGCCGGTGTACTCGCCGCTGGCGGCGATGTTGCCGGCCGCGTCCACCGTCACCTGCGCGCCGTGCTGCGTCCCCGAGGCATCCGTGAAGCGGCGGCCCCACACGCCATGGCCCGTGGTGTCGAGCCTCACGACGAAGGCGTCCGACGCCGAGCCCGCGCCGAGGACGACGGTGTCCATGGCCAGCGTGCCGCCGAAGCCACCGGTGACGAACCCGTTGCCCGCCGCGTCCGAGGCGATGCCATGGCCCACCTGGTCCGCCGCGTCACCGAAGCGGCGGCCCCACGTGAGGCCGCCCGTGGGGTTGAAGCGGGCGACGAAGAGGTCCTGCCCACCACGGCTGCGCATGGCGGTGCCGCCGAAGCTCACGTAGCCGCTGAAGCCGCCGGTGAGCAGCACGTTGCCCGTGCCATCCGAGGCGATGCCCAGTGCCCGCGGGGCGAAGGTGCCGCCGCTGGTGGGCTCGAAGCGCTTGCTCCACAGGTGCCGCCCGGAGGCGCTCAGCCGGGCGAGGAAGAGGCCCTGGGTGCTGGAGAGCGCGCCGCCGCCGAAGTCGAGCGTGCCATTGAAGAAGCCAGCCACCGCGACGCGGCCCGTGCCGTCCACCGCGATGCGCGGCGTATTCACGTAGGCGCCAGGGAAGCCCCGGCTCCACACGCAGGCGCCCGTCGGGCTCAGCTTCACCACGAACACGCTGCCCGTACCCTGGGAAAGCGGGCCGCAGCCGAAGTCCGGCGTGCCGTAGTAGTTGCCGGCCAGGAGGATGTTGCCGGCCGCGTCCACCGCCAGCTGGCGCTCGTAGTCGACGAAGCCGAAGTCGTCGTCGCTGACGCCGGGGATGGCGCGGCTCCAGACGTGCGCGCCCGTGCCGTCCCGCTTCGCCACGTACAGGTTCCAGTAATAGTTGTTGGGAGGCAGCGCTCCGCCACCCAGGTCGAACGCGCCTCCGCCGTACTCACCGACCAGCACGGTGTTGCCCGAGGCATCCACCGCCACGTCCTCCACCCCCTGCTGCGAGATGTCTCCGAAGCTCAGGCTCCACAGGTGCGCGCCAGGCTGCGCGAGCGCGTCACCCGCGCCCAGACCCACCACTGCCGCCAGCACGACTCCCATTCCATCACGCCACTGCATATCGAGTGACTCCTCTCCTGGTTGAGTGGCTCGTGCCATGGCCGGCCCATGACGCGAGCGCACGTACCGGTAGCATGTCCCGCTGACGTGAAGGCCCCCGCGATTGTCGCGAATGGGTGAACCCGGCGTGACTCCTCTGGAGCGGGAGCGCGCTCCAGGTCAGAGCGGCCTGCTCATTCGCAGCAGCTCGTAGTTCCAACCCGCTGTCTCGTAGAGCTTCCGCGCGCGCTCGTTTCCCGGGAAGACGGCCAGCGTCAGCCGTTCGCAGCGCTGCTCCCTCCCGAACTCCTCGGCGAACGCCAGCAGTCGGCGTGCGTGGCCGCGCCCCTCATGCCCCTGCGCCACCGCCAGATCCGAGACATGGCAATTGCGACCGCCGCTGAAGAAGTCCTCCATCATCAGAAGGTGAATGAAGCCGGCACGGGTGCCATCGTCTTCCTCCAGAATGAAGAAGAAGGAGTTTGCCGGCCGCTCCTCCACATGGCGCTCGAGGTCTCGGAGGATGCCGGCCTCGACAACATCCCTCGGGCGACCCGGCGGCAGCGGGAAGTCAGTAAAGCGGTTGGCAAGCCCGAGGATGAACGTGTGATCCGAGGAGGTGATGGGGCGGATGTGCATGGCCTGGTACGGGAACGGGGGCAGTCTCACTTCGGTGACCTTACACCTGACGCAGCGTCAGGTTGTCCCGTACGGCCCGGCGTCGGCGCGGGTGCCGGCATCTCCAGGCGAGGGCCCGAGGATGCGCGGCAGGCGTACCAGACACTCCCTCCTGGCGTGCGGCGCCTGGCGAGCACAAGGACGTTGCTCGCGAGGGGTGGAGCCTCTATCCAGGGGTCCCATGCGAGCCAATCCTTTCCTCCTCTTCTGTTCCGCGTCCGTGTTGCTGCTGTCGGCCAATGCGTGCCGTGACGAGCCGGACCCGGAGCCGAGCCCGGAGCCGAGCTGCGCCGAGGCGCTGCTCCCGCTGCAGAACTCGCGCGCCCATACCCTGGGCGAGACCTTCTACCTGCCTCGGCTGAAGCAGGACGCGCGGTGTCCCTCCACCCTGGAGTGGCAGGTCGTATCCGCGCCCGAGGGCAGCCGCAACACCGCCTACACGCGGGGCGCTCCCGAGCCGCGCTTCACTCCGGACATGCCCGGCGACTACGTCCTCCGGCTGGGCGAGCTGCGCAACTCCGAGGTGTCGCTCCACGTCGTGGCACGTTCTCCGGCCGAGCGCTTCCGCAACCACTACCTGACGCCCCTGTCCGGCGTGGTGCGTGTCGGGGAGGAGCTGTGGACCGCGAACGGTGCGTCCTACACGGTGAGCCGGCTCGCGCGGGTGGACGGCACGTCTTGGAGCCAGCAGGGTGAGGTGACCGTGGGCGCGTGGCCCTCGGCGCTGGCGTGGCGCGAGCCGCTGCCCTATGTGCTCGTCGCCCAGCGCGGCAGCGACACCGTGGGCTTCATCGACAGGGCGCGCGGCGTGCTCGTGGACTCCCTTTGGGTAGGGGACGAGCCCTCCGGTCTGGCCCTCTCGCCGGACGCCCGGCGGTTGTACGTGTCGCTGGCCACGCAGCGCCGGGTGGCGGTGGTGGACCTCGCTGTGCGCGAGGTCGTGGCGCAGGTGGAGGTGGGGTTCGATCCCCGGGCTCTGGCGCTCTCCCCGGACGGCCGACGGCTCTTCGTGGCCTCGTACCGCTCCGGCAACCGCGTCAAGGACACGCGCGGCACGTACGGGCCGGGGGACGACCAGGACATCTCGGTCGTCGACACCGCGTCGCTGACGACGATCGCCACCGTGGACGGTGTGTCCGCCGATCTGCGGGCCCTGGCGCTCTCCGAGGACGGTACCGAGCTGTATGTCGCCGCGACCGATGGAGACCCCGAGCCCTCGCAGGCGGACGCCACGGCGAAGCCCTTCGTGCACGAGGTGGTGGTGGTGGATGCGGACGCCGAGGTGCCGGGCGTGCTGCGGCGCGCAGATCTGACGCGCCAGGCCGGCTCCGGGGGCCCCGTGGTCAATCCCGCGGGGGTGCTCGCGGTGGGGGACACGCTGTGGGTCTCCTCCGAGTCCTCGGACATGGTCGTGGCGCTCGACCGGAACACGCTCGCCGAGAAGGCTCGGGTCGCGGTGGGACCGGGGGCCCGGCAGATGGTGGCGCTGGATGCCGCGGGCACGGTGGCCGTCCACTGCTTCCAGAGCTTCGAGCTGTGGGTGCTGCGCGCGGATGGAACGGTGGTCCAGAAGGTGAAGCTCGCGGAGGATCCGCGTCCCGCGAACGTGGCGCTCGGCGAGCGCGTCTTCACCCGGCCCGGTGGAGGCTTCGCGGCGAACCACTCCTGCTCGAGCTGTCATGTGGAGACACAGAACGATGGCATGGTGTGGCGCTTCGGACCGTCCATCTGGCACAACGTCCGGCCGCTGCAGTTGCTGGACGCCACCACGCCGCTGGAGTGGGGCGCCTACGTCTCCAGCTCCGAGAACTTCGGCTACCAGGGGCCCGCGTCCATCGTGTCGCGTCCGGCCACGCCCGAGGAGGCGCTTGGACTCCAGGCCTTCCTGGGCTCGCTGCTCGGCGCGCCCAGGGCCACGGGCCACACCCGGCTGGATGGCAGCTACACCGAGGCGGCCCTGCGCGGAAAGGCCCTCTTCGAGGGCAAGGCCGCCTGCTCGGGTTGCCACACGCCGCCGCTGTACACGTCGCGCGGTTATGTCACGCAGGGCAAGTCCGGTGAGCCGGCCGACATCCCCTCGCTCCTGGGCACCTACCGCCACGGCGTCTACTTCGTGGGCGCGAAGGCCCGGAGCCTGGAGGCCGCCCTGGATGTGGCGATCGACTACGTGAAGGTGTCGCTCAGCGCCGAGGAGCGCGCGGACCTCCTGGCGTTCCTGCGCGAGCTGACGCCGAAGGGTGGGGCGCCCATGGGCCTCTGGCCGGACATCGACAGCGACGAAGGTGTCTACCCGGACGTGCGCCCATCCGTGGCCTTCGCGGACCCGGTGGATGACGCCCAGGGGAAGACGGCCGCCGAGGTGGCGGCGGAGTACGTGGTGCTGGAGGACGCGCTCGGCAAGCGCGTGGCCGGCGCCGTGGAAGTCCAGGGTGGACGGCTCACGTTCGTGCCGGCGGCGCCACTCGCGCAGGGGGCCCGCTACCGCTTCCGGGTGCTGCCGGGCCTGCCGTTCCTCTCCGGAGGCTCACTCTGGGGCGAGCTCGGGAGCGAGTTCACCGTCGCGAAGCCGGCCGCGGGCACCTGGCCCCGGACGATGCGCATGACGGTCCATGTTCCAGGGCGCGGGGGCACCACGCCCGTGGACTTCGTGCTCGAGACGGCCGAGGCCTCCCGTCCGGGTGGGCTCACCCTGACGGTCCTTCCCCAGGGCTCGGGCAGCCAGCAGCGTCAGCAGGTCTGGTCGCGGCTGGATGGGAACCTGTGGCTGGTGCAGCCCTTCGCGATGCCGCTCTTTGGGACCAGCGTGGCGGATGCCTCGGAGGTGGTGGGCTCGGTCACACAGGTGGACCCGTCCAACCAGAGCATCACCCGGGTGGAGGGCAAGCTGCGCATCCGCGGGCCCGGCATCGACATGCGGGACATCGCGTTCTCCATCGTTCCGCAATAGCGGCGCTGGAGCGGGGCCCTCTCTCCCGTGCGTGGGAGAGGGGGCCTCGTATCAAATCACTTGGAGGCGCGAGTGCTCTAAGCTGGGGAACATCATGCTTTCCGGTGCTTCGACCCTGCCCACCCTGGAGACGCCCCGCCTGCGCCTGCGCTGGATGACGGAGGCCGACATTCCCGCGCTCTTCGAGCTCTTCTCCCATCCCGAGGTGACACGCTACTGGAGCTGGTCCGCGTACACCGAGCGGGCGCAGGCGGAGAAGCTGTTGGGGAACATCCACGAGGCCTTCGCCGAGCGCTCGCTCTTCCAGTGGGGCTTCGCCCGGCGCGAGGACGACCGGATCATTGGCACCTGCACCCTGTCGGACCTGAGCGGGCAGCACCGGCGCGCGAGTCTCGGCTACGCGTTGAACCGCGCGCACTGGGGCCACGGCTACGGGCGTGAGGCGGTGGCCCGGGTGGTGGAGTTCGGCTTCATCTCACTCGAGTTGCACCGGCTGGAGGCGGACGTGGACCCGCGCAACACGAGCTCCATGCAAGTGCTCGAGGGCCTGGGCTTCCAGCGCGAGGGCTACCAGCGTCAGCGCTACTTCCTCAACGGAGAGATCCAGGACGCGGTGCTGTACGGGCTGCTACGGCCGGAGTGGCGGCCGGGAGCGTAAGACGGAGAGGGATGAGCCTTGCCGAGCAGTGCCCGGGTTCTTCCTCAGTGGGTGGACCCACGCCGTGCCTGGCATTCCCCCGTGAGCAAACCCGCGACGGAGCCGGTCACGCTGCCGTCACGCCCCCTGCGGGAGAACGCGTGCGCCCAGGCCGGCGGAGCAACGACAACGCGTATTCACAAAAGCAGAGGGGACGAGCACTGCAGTGAGGGCCGGCGTCCAGGATTGCCCAATGGGCATGGACGAAATCTTTCATCAGGAGTCAGGTCATGAGTGGCACGATGGATACGCGTGTATCCGCCCTGTGTGGGTATGGGCGTCGCGCGCTTCGGGGTTGGGTGATGTGCAACCTGGCGGTGGGCAGCATGTTGGCGGGCTGCACCAGCGACAAGGTGATTGGCAGTGATGGACAGGAGGTCGAGCTCGTCCAGACCAAGGGCTCACTCTACATCCGGGGTGGGGCAACGCTCTGGACCGACAACCAGAACACGGTTCCGGTCTGTTGGGTCGAGGCCGGTTTCGAGAATGAGAAGCAGGTCATCGCGAACGCCCTCCGGGACACCTGGGCGCGCTATACGAACCTGGTGTTCACCGGCTTCGGGGCGTGCCCGACCTCGGGGTCGCAGCGGTTCGTCCGCGTCCTGGTGAATGCGGGAACCGACGCGAGCGGAGGCGGCAGTGCGCACGTGGGGATGAACGCCGCGTTCCGCACGGCGGCGCAAGGGCACAGCGTGCATATTGCGATTGGCACCTCTGCGTCCCAGGGCCGCATCGAGTACCTCGCCGTGCATGAGTTCGGCCACGTGCTCGGCTTCGAGCACGAGCATGTCCGTCCCGACAACCCGGATATCCGCGAGAACGATCCCGAGTACTGCAGGACCACCGAGGTCGTGTCGGGAGGCACCTATGCGAGCGGTTACGACCGGGAATCCACCATGCATTACTGCAACAGTGGTGGGAACGGCTCCGGCCGGCTCAGTGCGCTGGACATCGTCGGCGTGCAGTCCGTGTATGGCCAGTCGGCCTGGTATCTCGGGACGCTGGACCGGCAGCTTCCCGGTGTCGACGTGAACGGCGATGGACGGACGGACCTCGTCCACCTGCGTGACGTCAATGGCACACTCGGTATGTCCGTGAGCCTCGGGAATGGCTCGGGCTTCACCCCTGGCTGGTCGTCCAACAGCCTCCCGGCGGGTTCGGGTGCCGTCGAGTGGCTCACCGGCGACGTGGATGCGGATGGCAAGACGGACATCTTCCAGCTGTGGAACAACAATGGCGCGCTCGCCATCATCGTCTGGCGCTCCAATGGCACCGGCTACGAGCTCTATGGCGATACCACGGGCGTGAGCGCGGGCACTCCGGCCATCCGGTTCCTTACCGCCGACGTCAACAACGACCGGCGGACAGACATCGTCCAGCTCTGGGATAACAACGGCTCGCTGGGCATGATCGTGCACCAGTCGTCTGGTACCGGGTACTCGACGACGTGGGGCGCGACCCTGCCGGCCGGCTCCGGTGCCATGGAGTGGCTCACCGGTGACGTGGATGCGGATGGCAAGACGGACATCTTCCAGCTGTGGAACAACAATGGCGCGCTCGCCATCATCGTCTGGCGCTCCAATGGCACCGGCTACGAGTCCTACGGCGATACCACGGGCGTGAGCGCGGGCGCTCCGGCCATCCGGTTCCTTACCGCCGACGTCAACAACGACCAGCGGACAGACATCGTCCAGCTCTGGGATAACAACGGCTGGCTGGGCATGATCGTGCACCAGTCGTCCGGTACCGGGTACTCGACGACGTGGGGCTCGACCCTGCCGGCCGGCTACGGTGCTGTGGAGTGGCTCACCGGGGATACCGATGCCGATGGCCGGACGGACATCTTCCAGATCTGGCGCGACAGCGGCTTCCACCGGATCATCGTCTGGCACTCCACCGGAACCGGGTACGAGATCTACTCGAATACCTCGGGCATCCAGGCGATGGGGTCCGCGCTGCGGTTCGTGGCGGGTGACGTCAACAACGACCGGCAGACGGATATCATCCAGCTCTGGGACAACGTCGGACAGTTCGCCGCCCGGACGCACAGGTCCTATTCCACCTCGTATCTGACCAGCTCGACCAACTGGGACCTCGGCGCGCTGTAGGCACCAGAGTCCTCGAAGCCCCTCGTGAGGAGTCTCCCTGGCGAGGGGCTTTCGCTTTCGTAGACATGCATCTCAGGCATAGGGGCTTCAGCCGCCCACCACCTGGCTGAGGGTGGCGAGCACCTCGCGGGCCTCCGCCGCCATCGCCGAGACGAGCTCGGCGGCCGGGCGCAGCTCGCGCAGGTTGCCGCACGCCTCGCCCACCGTCAGGGCCATCTCCTCGAAGTCGCCCTCGGTGTGCACGGTGGGCAGGAGCGCGGAGAAGCGGGGGAGGGGCACGCGCTGGTCTCCCAGCAGCGTGTGACCGATGGGCTTGGAGGCCGGCAGCGCCAGGGCCTCGGCTTCCCGGCCGGCCCACTCGCGCACCGCGCGGTTGTGCAGCACGCGCATGGCCTGGCCGGGCCACTCGGGGCCGAAGAGGGTGGTGCGCACCGTGTCTCCCACGCCCGCGGCCAGCACCCGGCGCTTGTACTCGTCATGGGCCTGGGCCTCCACGCTGGCCAGGAAGCGGGTGCCACACCACACCGCCTCCGCCCCGAGCGCCAGCGCCGCCACCAGCCCGCGGCCATCCACGATTCCCCCGGCGGCGATCACCGGCAGCGGCGCCACCGCCGCGCGCACCGCCGGCAGCAGCGCGAAGGTGCTCGCCTCCGCACGGTTGTGCCCGCCGGCCTCCGCGCCCTGCGCGATGATCGCGTCAGCCCCCAAGGACGCCGCCTCACGCGCCTCCGCCACCGAGCCCACCTGCATCCACACTCGCGTGCCCGCGCTCCGCAGCCGCTCCACGTGCGCGCGCCGGGGCAGGGTCCAGAAGAACACCACCACCGCTACCCGCTCCTCGGCCAGCACCTCGATGTGGGCGTCCTCCACGAAGTCGCCGATCAGGTCCACGCCGAAGGGGCGCGCGGTCAGCTCCCGGGTGGCCCGCACCATGGCGCCCAGGGCGGGCGGCGGCAGCATCGCCCCGCCCAGCGTGCCCAGTCCGCCCGCGTTGCTCACCGCTGCCGCCAGCGCGGGCCCCGCCAGGAAGGCCATGCCAGCGCTGATGATGGGGACGTCCAGTCCGTACTGCTGGGTGATCCGGGTCTTCATGCCGAGGCCGTCTCCTCTGCCTTGTCGAGCAGGAATGCGAAGTGCTCCCGGTCCGTGCTCAGGGCCCGGGCCAGGTTGTCGAACTGCTGGCGGCCGTACGTGGCGAACGTGTCCATCATCCGCAGCACCTCGCGCCGCTGCGCGTAGGTTACCGGCAGGTGGGCGAGCGAGGTAGGGCAGGTGGGCTCCCGCCAGTCCCGCGCCATCTGTCCGTAGAGCAGGTGGTGCGTGCCCTCGAGATAGATGAGGGGCGGGCTCGTCGGGTGGTCTGCCGCGAAGCGCTCCGTGAGCGCGCGCAGGTTGCCGAAGAAGGCGCGCGACATGAAGTGCACGGACATGATGGCCCAGTACTTGTGCAGGGGATCGTTCGGATGGCGCAGCGTTTCGCGCCGGAACTCGTGCAGGGCTTCCATCTCCGGCCGGCCATACACCTTGTCGAAGAACCACCACTCGAGCAGCTCCGCGGGCGTCCAGGGGAGGCGGGCATCCATGTCCAGCACCTCCCAGTCATGCAGGAACAGCTCGGCCTCGGTGGAGAACGTGCGGCGCAGGAAGTCCACCGTGGGGGTGCCGGGCTCCGTGGCGGGCTCCTGCACCTGACAGTCCTGGAGGTAGAAGGTATGCAGCGCGCTGATGCGGGGGGCGAACAGCAGCGCCGCGCAGCGCAGCATGAAGACCGCCTCCTTCCCCCGCGCCTCGCGCATCATGGCGGAGATGGGGTGGCCCACGAAGTCGGCGTGGTGGCGGTGCCAGGCGGCGATGAGCTCTCCCTGCTCGGTGAACGTGTCGGGCCGGGGATTCCACGTCGGTGCCGGAAGCTGGCCGGCCTGGTACGCGGCCAGTTGCTCGCGAACGAGCCGCGTGCGCTCGTGCCGCTCGCGCATGAGCAGCGGACCCGGCCCTCCGGCCTCCTCCGCCGTCTGGACGAAGCGGTGCATGAAGTCGTTCATCTCCACCGACAGCGCATGCTTGCGCTCCACCAGCCGCAGGGCCCGCTCGCGCTGCTCGCCCGAGAACGTCACCAGCTCGGACTCCGAGGCGCCCACGTCTCCCGACTCCCGCTCCAGGTGGTGCATGCCGAAGTAGACCGGGGTGATGCCCGTCTGCTGCTCCACCTGTTGCGCCTGTCTCGTCGTGGCGGAGAAGAGCAGGTGGCCGTCCTGCTCGAGTTGCTCCACGTGCAGGTAGCGGTAGGCGGGCTCCGCCGCCTCGTCACCGACGATCTCCTGGATGCGCTGGCTCTCCACGGCGCGTCCCGGGTCGAGCATGGGTGACATCCACAGCGCCCACATCAACGAGCTGGCGCGCTGGGTGCCCCACAGCGCGTCCAGCTCCAGCCGGCGGAAGTCCGCCAGGAAGAGCCGCGCATGCGTCCGGTCCTCTAGCGCGTGCTGGTTGATGGCGTCCTTGAGCTTCGCGTCCTGCTCCGACCCCTTCTCATTCTTGCGAAATGCGAGATAACGCTCGTTGTAGAAGGGAAAGGACATCACAAAGCCGAACAGGGGGATGAAGCAGTCGTAGTGCCGCCGCGACTCCTTCAGGTGCGAGTCGCCAATCCAACGGTAGAGCGCATGTCCGCCCAGCTCGCGCGAAAGGGCGTCCAGGTGTTCCAGGGCTTCTTGCATGATCGACTCCTCGCGGGGTGGGGGCTGGGCCAGCAAGCAGTGGTGAAGGGCTGAATCGATACACCTCTCCCTGGGCGTCGAAAAATGGGGTTCTGGTAAAATCATTATCCCGAAAAATGGTGGAATCAGGGGATGGATGTTTTTCAGGCCATGCGGGTATTCGCGAAGGTGGTGGAGCTGGAAGGCTTTTCGCGAGCGGCGGAGCGGCTGGGCATCTCGGCCACGGCTGCGTCGCGGCAGGTGGCCGAGCTGGAGGCGCGGCTGGGCGTGAGGCTGCTGCATCGCACGACGCGCAGGCTGTATCTCACCGACAGCGGGCGGAGCTATTACGAGCGCTGCACACAGATCCTCAACGACCTGGACGAGGCGGAGCTGACCATCTCCTCGGCGGAGGGGCGGCCCCAGGGCTTGCTGCGGGTGGCGGCGCCGGTGTCCTTTGGCGTCCAGCACCTCACGCCGCTGTTCCTGGACTACATGGAGCGCTACCCGGAGGTGAAGCTGGAGCTGTCGTTGTCGGATCGCATGGTGGACCTGGTCGAGGAGGGCTATGACCTGGCTCTGCGCATCACCCATGAATTGAAGACGACGCTGGTGGCCCGGCCGCTGGCCGTGATGCGCCTGGTGGCCTGCGCTGCGCCCGCCTATCTCAAGCGGCATGGGGTGCCCCGCACGCCAGAGGAGCTCCGTCACCACGAGTGCCTGTGCTACACGTACGACGCGTTGCGCGGCGTGTGGGAGTTCGAGGGGCCCTCGGGGCGCGTCCAGGTGTCCATCCAGGGCCGGCTCGCCAGCAACAACGGGGACTCCCTGCGTGCGGCGGCGGTGGCGGGACGGGGCATCATCCAGGAGCCCACGTTCCTGGTGGGCGAGGAGCTGCGGCAGGGCCGCCTCGTCCGGCTGTTGCCGGACTACCCGGTGCCGTCCCTCACTCTCTACGCCGTCTATCCGAGCCGACGCTATCTCTCGCCCAAGGTGCGCACCCTCGTGGACTTCCTCGTCGATCACCTCGCCGAGCCCCTTCCCTGGGACGCCTGGATGCGCGGCGGCGTCAAGGACAAGGTTTCCGGGCGGTGAGCCCGGAGGCGGTCGTGCAGCTATCAACCAACAACTAGGGCACGAGGCCGAAGACGTTTAGCGTGGCCGTATACCCGGTGGGGTCCGACACGTTGTCCTCGTTCCCCGTCACGGTGGCCACACCGATGGGGCTCAAGGCCACGTCCCAGCCCGACTGGTGGTAGCGCCCGATTCCCCGCGCGCGGATGGGCGTCCCGTTGGCCTGATAGAGGCCCAGCACTCCGTCATTGCCGCTCACGTCGACCTGCTCGGGGAAGGGCAGGGGCTGGCTGCTGGAGCCCACCGACGCGAGCACCGCCACCTGTCCCGCCCGGGCGCTCACTGCCTTGACCCAGCTCCCCAGGCGCCGCAGCCACGTCTCGCTCCCTGCGCTGGTGTATGTGACCACCAGCCCCGTGCCAAAGATGCTGGTCGCCGGGTAGCTCACCCCCTTGAAGACGAAGTCCAACGAGTATGTGCCCACCACCACGAGCTGGTCCTGGTCCACGTCCACGTCCCAGAACTCGCCATAGGCCTCCGGGTACTCGCGGAACCACCTGTGCGGACCGTTGCTGGCGAACTTGGAGATGAAGGGACGGATGTATTCCGACTCGGAGAAGACATAGCGGCCGCCCACGACCACGACGCCATTGTCCGCCGTGACCGCGAGGTCCTGGACGATGACCCGATCGCCTCTCCCGCCGATGGCGCGCGAGAAGACGTACTCACCCAGTGCGTCGAACTTGGCGATGAAGCCCTGGGCGCTGTCGTTGAGCTCCCAGAGCGGGCCGCCACCGATGTTGCACCCCTTGGCAACGGAACCGCCGAGCCAGACGGCTCCGGTGGAGTCGGTCGTCACCGAAAACACTTCGGCGCTGTCACAGAGGGGCTTCTGCCAGAGGAAGGAACCCGAGGAGGAGAACTTCGCCACGAAGGCCCGGGTGCCCAGGGGTCCGCCGCCCAGGTCGAGCGAGGGGTCCGAGCTGCTCGCGATGAAGACGTTCCCCCAGAAGTCGGTGGTGATGTCGAACTCGGGGCCCAACCTGGCCGGGAAGTCGCGTCGCCACCGCTGTTGCCCCGAGGGATCAAACGACAGGAGCGAAAATTTATACTCCTCCGCCGGGTCGAAGGCCGCCAGGACATAGGCATTGCCCTGGCGATCGACCGCCACTGCCGAGGCCCGGCGATTGCCCCGGTACTCCAGCCGCGGCTCGCTGTAACTCCAGGCGCTCGAACCCGGAGCCAGCACGGGCAACGCCGCCCCCTCGGCCTGGGTGGGCGCGGAGTCCGCGTCCAACTCCGGTGAGGTCCCACAAGCGAGAAGTGCGACGGCCGACAATCCAACCAGACAGCCAAACGGTCTCACGAGCCTTCCTCCACGAAGAACCGGAGCGAAGGTGAGCGTGGGTGTTGCTTGCGACAAGGTGTGCTGGCACCGGCGTATGCCTTGACTCGCCGCGTGAGCTCAGTCCTCGTCGGTGAACCAGAGCAGGCCCATACGGCCCGCGCCCACGGCGACGACGCCGCCCTCGAACGTGGCCGAGGTCAGGGAGGCGCCGGAGGAGTAGCACAGCCCGCTTGTGGGTGGAGAGCCGTCCGGCAGCAGCACGGTGTAGAGGGTGGAGTTTGTCAGGACGCGGCTGTCGGGGCCGAAGAGGGACAAGAACGAGAGGGCACCCTCCCGGGCCTCGGGATGCTCCCGCTTGGGCATGTCATAGGCCATGGTCTGCGACAGCAGGTACGTCAGCAGACGCACGGCTTCCTCGTGGTGCAGCTCGTGCCACCCCTCCTCTCGCCAGTCCAGGCCTAGCTCGGGGAGCTCGAGCTCGACAAAGAAGGCATTGAGTGCCGCCGTCAGCTCCGAGTCCGTCTGCGGCCCGGGAGCGGGGAGGGGCCTCACCTCGAGCCGCTCCCACTCCGCGTCGAGTTCGAGCGCCTCCCGGAGGTGGATTGTCTCCACGGCGAGGGCATCACGGGGCGTCTGTGGGGGCGTGCGGTCGGGCATGGGAGCCCCGAAGATACGAAAAAAGCCTTCTTCGAGCAGGGGTGGAGCCAGGAAGGGGGGCGGACGATTTGTAGGAGCTCCAGGCGGCGAGGTAGAGGGAGGAGAATGCGCCTGACAGAAGAGGAATGTCTCCGCCGGTTCGGCTTGAGTCCCGCTGCCGAGCAGCTCGAGGAGGTTCGCGCTGTCCTGGACGCCGAGACGCAGCGAGAGCGTCAGGGGCAGGGGGGCGGAGACACACAGGTCATGCGGCTGTGCTGCTTTCTGCTGTTTCGGGCTGGGCTGCTCGAGGACGTGCCGAGAATCTGGCGGGCAAAGACCTCCAGCATGGATGCGGACGCATCGATCGACCTCCAGCTCCTGTGTGGTGCGGGATTGGAGAGGACGAAAAGGTATTTACGGGAGCTCGGTTCCGACGAGGCGGAAGCCGCGTTGAGGCGTCTCCTCACGAATGAGGTGTCCGGGGAACTCGATGGCTTCTCCGTTGACCAGTACACGGCGTCCCAGGAGGCGTACTACGACGGAGACGAGGGGTAGTCCGGACCGCGAGGTGTGGCCGTTCGCCCTTGATTCAGCTCAGTCACAACTGCACTTCGGTGGACAGCTTGGTTGGTTTTTACAGCCTTCAAGTGTTCATCACTTACACGGATACGTGAAACCCGCAATACAAAGACTCGTAGAGAATCCGTACTGGTGGCGCGCGTCCGAAATGGACGTCCCCGAGGGGCAGTTGCAATGACTGCTTTTAGGGGTTGACGAAGTACTCCCCAGGAGCATCCATGAGCCTCGCAAAGAATCTCATCTTCGTTGTCCTTGCCGCGAGCCTGACTGCGTGTGGTGGCGCGGAGCTGGAGCAGAATGAGACCGAGCCGGTCACCCCGCCGGCCGGCGAGCAGACTGTCGATGGTACGGGTGACGAGGGCACCGTCAGCGCACTTGCGGCCTGCGATGGCGGACACACCTACTGCTACGTCGAGTGCTACGATGGCTCCGGCTACTGGTACAACGTCGGACACATCTCGGTCGTCGGGGACGGCAACTGCATCGAGGCGGGACGCGCCTTCTGCTCCAGCTACGGCTGGACCCGCAAGGGCTCCTGCTGGGGCTACTGAGCGCCTCCTGGTGTCCTGAGTCACGAACGGAGGGCACCTGACCCGGTGCCCCTCCGGCCCCTTACACCAGGTCTTCGAGCACCCTGGACCAGTGCTTGCGCATCGCCTCGCGGGCCTTCGCGTCTGGCAGCTTCTCCATATGCACGTGGAAGGAGACGCCTCGCGCCTTCGGTACCAGCGTGAGCTGCAGTGTCGCGGGTTTTTTCCATCCTTCTGGCTGCCAGGTCATGCGGATGCGCTGCCCGGGCTTCACCACCCGGACCTCGCCGCGTACGCCAGGGACTCCACGACGCTTGGGAACCTCGTAGCCCGCCCCTGGCTTGAGCGTCAGCGTCGCGCCGGCACCGAGCCATCGCTCCGCCTGGGTTGCAATCCGCTCCCACATGTCATGGGCACTGATCGGCAGCGTGCGTACCACTCCCACCTGGAAGCCCGTCGCCGCCGTCTCGCCTACAACTCGCTTGCCGCGGGCCTGCTCGTACGCCACGGCAATGGACTGCTGCCACCACGTGGACTCCACCTCTCGGGCCAGGTGCGCGACGAGCTGCTTGTGGCTCAGCTCGCCTGCCCCTGCCGCGTCCAGCGCACGCATCCACCCCTTCCAGTCCCGCCCGGTCTCCCCCTTCACGGCGCTGTCGGTCACGCGTTCGGTGATGAGCGCCTTCTTCGCGGCCGCCTTCTTCGTGGCCGAGGGCGTCTTCCCGCTCGCGGCAATCTCCGCGAGCCGCGCCTGCACCAGCGTCTTCACCAGCTTCGCCGGGAGCGGCTTGTCGGGCGGGAAGGTCACGCCGCTCTTCGACGTGGCATAGCCGTCCAGCTGTGCCTTCAGCGCCGGCACCACGCTGCCGCTGAAGGGGTAGTAGCCGCAGTGGCTCTTGAAGAAGGCGAAGCCGGCCACGGCTTTCCCGTCCACCTTGAAGGTGGGCATCTGATAGCTGATGGTTTCGACCGCCCCCGGAAGCAGCTTGCGGAGCTGCATGCGCAGCGCCCCCAACGTCTTCTTCGCCGCAGGGTCCTTCAGTTCCGCCAGGTATGCGTCGATGGGCTGCAACCCTCTCGGATTCGTCGCCATGGTCTTCGAGCTCCTGTGGTGTTCTCAGAACGTGGAGCATGGAGCATAGGACGGATGGGCGCCCAGAGATGGTGTCAAAGGACTCGAACTGTGCCGGGGCATACGGCTCAGGCTGGAAGATAGGGCATCTCCAGCGTGAAGGTGGCCCCGAGCCCTGGACCCGCGCTGTGGACGGTGAGTGAGCCCCCCAGTTCCTGGGCCGCGAGCGCGCTCGAGTGCAGGCCGAACCCGTGTCCCTCCTCACGGGTGGTAAAGCCATACTGGAAGATGCGCGTGAGCATCTCCGGCTCGATGCCCATGCCATTGTCGTGAATCGCGAGCCGGACGTGGTTGTCGGTGGTTTGCTCCATCTTGACGATGAGGCGCCGATCGTCCTCGGGCACGGAGTCCATGGCGTACTTGGCATTGCTGACCAGGTTGACCAGGATCATCAGGGCCTTGTGCTTGTCGGTGCGCAGCGGCGGAAGGCAAGCCAGCTGCCGTTCCACCTTCACCTGGTGGCGAACGAGCCCGGCCGAGTTGATGCGGATGGCGTCCTCCACCAGCTCCTCCATCTGGACCGGCTCGAGCATGCGAGGCGTTCGTGCGTAGTTCTGCTGCACCTTGACGATGTCACCGATGTGCTCGGTGTACCTGCCCACATCCTCGAGCAGGGTGACGATTTCCTGGCGGTCGTCCAGCAGGTTCTGTCCCAGCTTCTTGAGGAAGGGCATGAGGTGACGCCCTCGCTCGTCTTGGGTGAGGAAGGTGATGAGGTCGGACTGGTGCTCCTCGAGCATGTGGGTGATGCGGCTCACATGCTCGAGCCGCATCCCGGTCATCCGCTCCCTGGCGACCTGGGCCGAGGTGTAGACGCTGTTCAAGACGTTGCCGACATTGTGCAACACATTCGTGGCGATCTCCGCCATGCCCGCGCGGCGGGCCGTCTGCACCAGTTGCAGGTGGACTTCCCTGAGCTCCCGGGTGCGTTCCTCGACGCGCTGCTCCAGCCCGTCGTTGGCCTGGCGCAGCTCTTCCTCTCGGCGCTGGACCTGGTCGGCCATGAGCCGGAAGGCACGAGCCAGTTGCCCCAGCTCGTCTTCACGTGTGGTGTCCAGCTCGACCTTGAAATCCCCGGCCGCCACGCGATCCGTGGCCTGGGTGAAGGCCAGCAGCGGACGGGTGATCTGCTGCCTGAGCACCCAGGACACGATGGCCAGCTCGAGGAGCAGCGACAACACGCCGAGCAGCAGGATGATGCGCGCGGCCTGGGTGGCGGGGCGGGACACAGCTCTCTCGGGCAGGACGGTGACGAAGTACCAGCCGGGGCCCTTCAGCCGTGTCGCGGCGAGGTACTCACCGAACTCGGGGAGCTGCAGGATGTCCTGGTCGGGTGGGCTCGACTTCACCCGCTCGATGAGGCTCCGCAGGTGGGCCTGCTGCTCCTCGGGGGGCTGACTGGCGCCTCCCTCCTCCGTCAGCTCGGGATGGGCGATGAGCTTGCCGTCATCGCGAAAGACGATGTTGTAGGCCTCGGGCAGGTGGTCGCGGATGGTGCGGGCCATCAACTCGTCGATCATGACATCGTGGCTGAGCGATGCGACATGGCGACCATCCATGTCCAGGGGGGTCGTGACCGTGGACATAGCCTGCTGCGAGACCGGCTCCTTGTAGATGGGAGACCAGGTCGTCAGCCGCTTCGGATTGTTCTCGGGCAGGCTGCCGGGAAAGAAGTCCTGGGTGATGATTGATGTGTTGGGATCGCTCTCATGAATCCAGTTGGGGCGCTCCGGCCAGAACATGACGAGCGACCCCTCGGGCAGCGTGATGAAGGAGTCCGCGAAGCGTGTATGAAAGGCGGGCCCGTATTGGAGGAGCACGTCGTAAGCGGCCAGGAGCCGGCGACGCTGGTCCATGTCGACGGGTACGCCTCGGGGGACGAAGAGACACGGCATCCTCGTACCGTCGAAGACCTCGGGACGGTTGCGGATCGCGCCATCGGGCATCAGCGCGAACAGGCTGTCGAAGCGGGCGCTCACGTCCTCGTGCTGGTAGGCGCGGATCTTCTCCTCCAGGGCTGCCTTGAGGACGACGTGGTTGTCCTCGGCCAACAGGAAGATGGATTGCTCACGCTGGCCGCGCTCCGCCACATGCTGCCGCAGTTGCGAGAGGGCCTCGGTGCGCAGCGTGCGGAACATGTGGAGGTAACTGAAGAGGGTGCTGAGCGCGATGACGACAGCGATGCGCCCCCCCATCTTGATAAGTGTGGACTGGGCCAGGGGGGCGCGTAGGCGGGGGGATGTCGGCATGGTGGCATGTCGGCCTGGCGTCTCGGCGGTGGACCCGCAGGTCTAGCTCTGTCCGTATGGTTCGAAGCGCGTCGGGACGGGGTCGGCTGTGACGCCTCTGACATAAGTTGGGCCACGGGAATTCCGCCTGGAGAAGAGCGGTAGCCCCGGGCTGGCTGCTGAGCGCGCGGCGAAGAAGTCCGCGGGGCGGGAGGAGCACACGAGCCTCCGCGAGGACCCGCTATGCGTGGGCGAATACGGGCAGGAGGGGGGACAGCGGGATGCTGGGGCGCCTGTTCCTCGCCCGGCTCCGGAAGAGGTTGCCCGCCGTGCTGCGCTCTGGCGGTCCGAGCACCTTTGGTGTGGTCCGCTGGACTTTTTCCAATGGAGCTCTATTCCGCCTACGCACCGGAGATCCTTGATATCCTCGTCCCGCCGCGGATTCTCCGGCGGCGTTGCCGCAACACAGGAGTAGGCAGAATGTCAGTGACGATCCAGGTCAACGGCAAAACCCACAAGGTGGACGCCGATGGCGACACTCCCTTGCTGTGGGTCCTGCGCGATCTGCTGGACATGAAGGGCACCAAGTTCGGCTGTGGCATGGCCGTCTGTGGGGCTTGCACGGTGCATCTGGATGGCAAGCCGACGCGGGCCTGCGTCACGCCGCTGTCCGCCGTCGGCAAGGCCAAGATCACCACGATCGAGGCGATTGGACAGACCGCCATCGGCAAGAAGGTCCAGGAGGCCTGGCTCCAGGTCGACGTGATCCAGTGCGGCTATTGTCAGGCCGGCCAGATCATGGCGGCGACCGCGCTGTTGCAGTCGGTGCCGAAGCCGACCGACGCCGACATCGATGCGGCGATGTCCGGCAATCTCTGCCGCTGCGCGACCTATCCGCGAATCCGTGCGGCGATCAAACAGGCCGCCGGGCTGCCGACCACCGACTCGCGGGAGAGCTGAACATGGACGGTTCGACCCTCACCTCGCGCCGCTCGTTCCTGAAGGCTTCCGCTGCAATGGGCGGCGGTCTGCTGCTCAGCGTCTCCCTGCCGCTGCCGGCGGGTGCCAGGCCGGGCAAGTCGGCCGCACCCGCGGTGCTGAACACCTATGTGCGCATCGCACCGGACGGCATCGTCACCATCGTCTCCAAGTATCCCGAAATCGGGCAGGGGATCAAAACCTCGCTGCCGATGCTGATCGCCGAAGAGCTGGACGTCGATTGGAAGGACGTACGGATCGAGCAGGCGCTCGCCGACGCGACCCAGTACGGCCGGCAGGTCGCTGGGGGCAGCATGGCGACGACGCTGCATTACGACGAGATGCGCCGCGTCGGCGCCGCCGGCCGGCAGATGCTGGTCGCAGCAGCCGCCGCCGAGTGGAAGGTTCCCGAAGCCGAGTGCCAGACCCGAAGCGGAGTCGTTCAGCACACGCCCAGCGGCCGCACGCTGCGCTACGGTGCCTTGGCGGCCAAGGCCGCTCGGGTGCCGGTGCCCGAGCTGAAGAGCGTCACGTTGAAGGACCCGGCCCGGTTCCAGATCATCGGCAAACCGACGACGGGCGTCGACAGCCCGCGCATCGTTGTCGGTCAGCCGATCTTCGGCATCGATGTGAAGGTGCCCGGCATGCTGTACGCGGTGTTTCAGAAGTGCCCGGTGTTTGGCGGCAAGGTGGTCAGTGCCGAGCTGGAAGCGGTGAAGCGTGCACCCGGAGTGCGCAATGCCTTCATCGTGCGCGGCACGACGCCGAACGCGCTATCCGATGGTGTCGCGATCGTTGCCGAGAGCTGGTGGCAGGCGCAGAAGGCGCGGAAGTTGCTGCAGGTGACGTGGGACGAAGGTCCGGTCGCCGCCGAAAGCAGCGAGGGCTATGCGCGTCGCGCTGCCGAGCTGGCGAAACAGCCGCCAGCGCGCTGGCTGCGCAAGGATGGTGACGTCGAAGCAGCGCTGGCGGGTTCGGTGAAGCGGCTGGAGGCCGCGTATTCCTATCCGTTCCTCGCACACGCAACCCTGGAGCCGCAGAACTGCACCGCGTCGTACAAGAACGGCAAGGTTGAGATCTGGGCGCCGACGCAGAATCCCGAACCGGGGCGCACGCTGGTGGCTCAGGCGGTGGGCGTGAAGGAAAGCGACATCACCATCCACATGGTCCGGGCTGGCGGAGGCTTTGGACGGCGCCTGCAGAACGACTACATGGTCGAAGCGGCGGCGATCTCGAAACAAGCCGGTGTGCCGATCAAGCTGGTCTGGAGCCGCGAAGACGACATTCAGCACGACTTCTACCGCCCCGCCGGCTTTCACTTCTTCCAGGCGGGTGTGGATGCCAACGGCCGTATTACCGGCTTCCGCAACCATTTCGTCAGCTTTGGGGAGGGTGAGAACTTCGCGCGCAGCGCTGGCATGTCGCCCAACGAGATCCCGGCGCAGCTCGTACCGAACATCGAGCTGGGTTCTTCGGTGATGCCGCTGGGCGTGCCGACCGGGCCGCTGCGCGCGCCGGGCAGCAACGCGTTGGCCTTTGTCTACCAGTCGTTCCTGGACGAGCTGGCGCACGCCGCCGGCAAGGATCCGTTGCAGTTCCAGCTCGAGCTGCTGGGCGAGCCGCGTGAGTTGACGGTGCCACCCAATCCGAACGGCCCTCCGCCGGCTGCCTTCCACACCGGGCGCATGCGCGACGTGCTGAAGCTGGTTGCGGAAAAATCCGGTTGGGGCAAGGGCACGCTCCCTCCACGTACCGGCAGAGGCATTGCCTGCTATTTCTCGCATCGCGGCTACTTCGCCGAAGTCGTGCGGGTTCATGTCGCCGATGACGGTGCGATCCGGATCGAGAAGGTCTGGGCCGCCGGTGATGTCGGCAGTCAGATCGTCAATCCATCGGGCGCGCTGCAACAGGTCGAGGGCTCGGTGCTGGACGGGTTGGGCGAAGCGCTGGGCCAGGCCATCACGATCGAGAAAGGCCGGGTCGTGCAGTCGAACCTGCACGATTTTCCGCTGCTGCGCATGAATCAGGCGCCGCCGATCGAAGTGCATTTCGTCCAGAGCGAGTATCCGCCGACCGGACTGGGTGAGCCGGCGTTGCCGCCGATCCTGCCCGCCCTGTGCAATGCGATCTTCGCGGCAACCGGCAAGCGGATCCGCTCGCTGCCGATCGATCTGAACTTGCTGAAGTCGGTTTGAGTCGGCCCGGGAGGGCGAATGACGGTGAAGCGCAGGCGCGTCGTGCCGTCCGGCAGCGGGCGCTTCATTCATTGCTCTATGCTTGCCATCTCCACTTCATTGGCCGACCCAGGCGGAGCGGGCGCGCGGCCCGCTCCGCTGGGGTTCCGCTCAGCGCGTGAAGCGCTCCACGGAGCGGGGGGGACCACCGCCCACCATCAGCACTTCTCCCGTGTGGAGCAGGGCGGTCTGCGTGAATGAGCGGACCTCCTTCATGGGGGTCGTGGGGATCCACGTGTTCGTCGAGGGGTCGTACAGCGCCGCCTTGAAGTCGATGGTCGTCACCAGCACCTCACCCGAGTAGAGCATCGTCGCGGAGAAGAGGATCCCTGTGTTGAAGGGGAAAGGAGGGCCCAGGGACCACTGCCCGCTGTACGGGTCGTAGATTTCCACCGTGCTGCCACCGTCGATGCCGCCGACGATCAGGACGTTGCCCGAGTAGAGCCGGATGGCGAAGTGGCCGTGGCGGGCCCTGGCCAGGTTGCCGGCGGGCGAGATGCTGTTCGTGGCCGGGTCATAGATGTTGACCTCGGAGGATGCATCCCCGGCTGGCGAGGTCCACCACGTGTAGCCGCCAGTCACCAGCACCTTGCCCGAGTAGAGCTCTGTCTGGGCGATGCGGCTGCGCGGGGTGAAGGAGCCCGAGACACCGCTCCACGTGTCCGTCTGTGGGTCATACACCTCCGCCAGGGGCCCATTCCAAGGCTGGGGGACGACGCCGCCCACCACCAGCACCTTGCCCGAGTCGAGCCGCGTGGCGGCGTGGGAGCTCCGGGGCGTGAGCATGGGGGACGTGGGGCTCCATGTCTCGGTGTCCGGGTCGTACAGCTCCGAGGACGTGGTCCAGAGGTTCGACCCGTCGCGGCCGCCCGTCACCAGCACCTTGCCCGAGGGGAGCTCTGTCGCCGCGTGGAACGTGTGGAGGGTGAGCGGAGATGCCGTGCGCCGCCACGTATCCGTGTACGGGTTGTACACCTCTGCCTTGCCGCTTGCCGTCACCAACACGTTGCCCGTGCCGCGCATCAGCGTGACGGTATGGCCGGAGAACTCGGACAGAGACGAGGCGTTGCTCGTCCACGTGCCAACGGGCGTGTCCAGCTTGGCCTCGTGGGCCTTCAGCGTGGAGCCAGACTCTTGTGTGGGCAGTGTCTCGGTCTCGGGTTGGCATCCAGCGGCCATGGATGCGAGGCCCGCCAGCAACAACGACAAACGTGTCGTCTTCATGTGTACCCCCTCTTCCTTCTGGTAACAGCCGGCCAGGCAGTGGCCGCGGTGTCACTCTAGCTGGAGTCGAAAGCGATCAGCGCCCCCGTCCCGCCTATACGCACGGCAGCAGAGACCCCGGCGTGGGGCACGGGCTAGAATCGGCTCGTCACTCGGCTCGCGGAGACCTCTTGGTGATCCTGCGCAACGTAACAGATGAAGACGTCCCGATCTTCTTCGAGCACCAACGGGACGCAGTCGCGCTGCGCATGGCCGCATTCCCGTCGCGGGAACGCGATGCCTTCCTGACCCACTGGCGCACGAAGGTTCTCCGCCCCGAGAACGTGACCCGGACCATCGTCGTTGGCGGCTTGGTCGCTGGGTACATCGGCAGTTGGGAACAGGACGGCAAGCGCCTCGTCGCCTATTGGATTGGTCGCGAGCACTGGGGCAAGGGCATCGCGACACGGGCGCTCTCGGAGTTCCTCGTGCTCGAGCCGATTCGTCCGCTCCATGCGTGGGTCGCTGTCCACAACATCGGGTCGATCCGCGTCCTTGAGAAGTGTGGCTTCCGCACGGTGGTCCAGGAGAACCAGCAGCACGCGGACGGAGTTGCTGAGGTACTCATGACGCTTGGTCCGAAATAGGATAAGCCGGGTACGTCCCTTTCGAGAGCCGCTTCGCGGACCTGTTCTGCAGCATCATCAGTCGCAGGCATGGGATGGCCTCCACCGTCATCAGCACCAACCTCGCCTTGAAGCAGTGGGGCACCGTGTTCCCCGGCGCCGCGCGCGTCGCCGCGCTCGTGGGACGGTTTCGCCCGGCACCTCCACGTCATCGACATCGACGCGGAGTCGTGGCGCCAGAACCCCGGCCTGCGCCTGGCGCCGGGCCGCTCCATCACGTACCTGCCCAACTTCCTGCATCGGGGGCCCCGGACGCTCCAGGTGGAGTAGGACCCAGCCTGAGCGCGGGCGCTCAGTGCTTCACCCTCCTGCCCCTTCACGTCCGCCACGACACCCCGCCCCGCTGCCTGGCCAGGCGTGTACCTCAAGGGGCTGCGCGGCCTCTCCACCGACCAGGCTCACTGCTCGGTCGGCCTCTGTCCGCAGCCCTCCTCGGCCCCTCCGCTCCAGCCCTCACCCTCAACAGCGCCCCCATCTCGCCTATACGCTCATCCGGCGTGGAGCGAGGCGGTCGCGCGGGCGTGGACAGAGGGGTAGGCCGGTTTAAACCCTTAGCAAGCCACGGAACCCTCTGGCGGCGTAGTAGGATTCCGCGCCGTTGTGATACACGAAGACAGTGTCGTAGCGACGATCACAAAAGAGTGCGCCGCCGAGCCTTCTAATGTCAGCTGGTGTTTTCACCCAGCTCGAGGTTTTGGTGTCGAAATCCCCAAGTTGCTGCAGCTCCCGATATTGTTCTTCGGTTAGAAGTTCAATGCCCATGGCGGCTGCCATCCCAATAGCGCTGTCTTTTGGTTTATTTTCCTTTCTTGATTCCAGCGCTTCAGGGTCGAAGCAAACACTTCGGCGTCCTTTAGGGCTTTCCGCAGAGCAATCGTAGAAAATGTATTCGCCCGTCTTTTTGTCGTAGCCAACAACGTCCGGTTCGCCGCCGGTTCTTTCCATTTCATTGAGCGACCACAGCTTTTCAGCGCTGGCCTCCAGCTTGGCTTGTACTTTGCCCCATTCGAGGCCTTTATGACGGTTTATGTTTTTCTCGAAACGGGCCCTTAATATCTTGAGCAGCTCTTCGCCTTGTTCTGGTGACAGTCTCTTGTTCTTGACGTTGAGGTTCTTCATGCTCTTGTCGTTCCGGTGTTGATGGCTGTTTGGTCGCTGTAATCGACCGGTGACAGGGTGGGGCCGCCCCGGGCGCGGGGCTCCCTCCGGTCGGCCTCTGTCCTCAGCCTTCCTCGGCCTCTCCGCTACAGCCCTTACCCTCAACAGGGCCCCATCCCGCCTATTGGAAGCGGCGGGAGTCGAACCCGCCGCTCCAAGGCTGCACCGTTACTGAACCTGCGCCAGGATGTCGTTCAGCATCTGCTCTGTGAACTTGCCCTCGGAGAAGTTGATCAGCTTGTAGGCGGGCATGTCGTTGACGAACACCAGCGTCGACATCTCCGCCTTCTTCCAGGCGTACTCCTCCTGCGGCGTACGCTTCACGTGACGCTTCTCCTCGAAGCTTCCCATGATGACATTCTTCAGCAGCGTGTAGGCTTCCTGCCCCTTCGGGTGTTTCTTGAACTCCTTCACCATGGAGTTGCGCGTCAGCGTGGGGACGGTCACCTGGGTCGTCTCCACCTGGACATGCTTTCTCAGGGGCAGGTCCCTGGATGAACCACCGACCAGGATGTCGAACCTGCCAGGGTTGACGACCCAGCGGTGGAGGGCGGTGTTGTAGTAGGCGAAGTCACGCTGCTTCAGCGTGAAGCTCACCGTCTTCTCCTCGCCGGGCTCGAGCGCCACCTTGGTGAAGGCCTTGAGTTCCTTGTCCGGACGGCTGACCACGGGCCTGTCCTCACGGATGTAGAGCTGGACGATCTCCTTTCCAGCCACCTTCCCCGTGTTCCGCACCTTCAGCTGGACGGTCAGCGTCTCGGTGTCCTTGATGGACGGCGCGCTGAAGGTCAGCTCCGAGTAGGCGAAGGTGGTGTAGCTCAGGCCAAAGCCAAACGGGAACAGCGGGGTGATGTTCCGCTTGTCGTAGTACCGGTAGCCAATGAAGACGCCTTCGCCGTAGTGCGCCTGCTGATTCAGTCCGGGGAACTCGGTGGCCGTCGGCGTGTCTTCCAACCTCATCGGGAAGGTCTCCGCCAGCTTCGCCGAGGGGTTGACCCTGCCGGTCAGGACATCCGCGATGGCTCCTCCGCCCGCCTGTCCCGTCAGCCACCCCTCCACGATAGCCTTTACCCGGCCCAGCCACGGCATGGTGATGGCCGAGCCGTTCATCAACACCACCACCGTGTTGGGCTGCACCTGGCTGACCGCGTCGATCAACCGGTTGTGCCCCTCGGGCATGTCCAGGGTCGAGCGGTCGAAGCCCTCGGACTCGTGGCTGTCCGGCAGGCCCGCGAAGACGATGGCCACATCCGCGTCCTTCGCCTGCTGCCGCGCTTCCTCGAGCAGCTGGGCGGTGGTGACACCCTCGATGTCATAGCCGCTCGCGTACCGGATGCGCTCGCTCCCGCCTACGATCGCCAGCAGCTCGTCATACGCATTGGAGATGCGGGTCGGATTCACCTGCGAGCTTCCAGCGCCCTGGTAGCGGGGCTCCTTGGCGAAGGCACCAATCACGGCGATCTTCTTCTTCGCCCCGACGTCCAGCGGCAGCAGGTTGTCTTCGTTCTTCAGCAGGATGATGCTCTCACCCGCCACCTGCCTCGCCAGGGCATGGTGCTGCTCCACGTCGAAGGTGACACCGGTCTTGCGGCTCTCCGCGGCCTTGAGGACCACGGCGACCAGCGAGGCCACCACCTCATCCAGGCGCTGCACCGGCAAGAGTCCCGTCTTGGCGGCCTCGATGATCTTCTTGCGGTTCACATCGCCGCTGCCGGGCATCTCCAGGTTCAGCCCGGCCATGATGCCCTTCACGCGATCGTGGACGGCGCCCCAATCCGACACCACGGCTCCCTCAAAACCCCACTCTTCCCGGAGGATGTCCTCGAGCAGGAGGTGGTTCTCCGAGGCATAGACTCCATTCACCTTGTTGTAGGAGCACATCACCGACCACGGCTGGGCCTGGGTGACTGCGATTTCGAACGCTGGCAGGTAGATCTCGCGCAGGGTCCTTTCATCCAGGTTCGAGCTGTTCACCATCCGCTCGAACTCCTGGTTGTTCACCGCGAAGTGCTTCAAGCAGGTCCCCACCCCCTCGCTCTGAACACCCTGGATGTAGGATGCCGCCAGCTGACCGGCCAGGGTGGGGTCCTCGGAGAAGTATTCGAAGTTGCGCCCGCCCAGCGGGGAGCGCTTCATGTTGTTGCCTGGCCCCAACAGGATCTGGACGTCGTTGGCCTGGCATTCCTGGGCCATGGCCGCGCCCACCTGCTTGATGAGCTCGGTGTTCCAGGTCGAGGCCAGGGCAGACGCCGTGGGGAAACAGGTCGCGGGAACGCTCTCGGCGATGTTCGGCCCCAGCGCCTTCCTGAGCCCATGCGGGCCATCCGTCATGAAGATGGATGGAATGCCCAGCCGCTCGAGCGGGTGGGTCGTCCACGAGCCATTGCCAGACAAGAGCAGGGCTTTCTCCTCCAGCGTCATCTGAGACACCAGCTCCTGCGCTCTTGCCTTGTGATTCTTGGATTGTTCGGACATGTCTGGGGGCCTCGTCGAGAGACACTGCGCGTAGCCGGGGCATCCCGGCTTTCCATCAAGGGAAGCCGGGCCTCCGCCGGGATATTCACGGCCAGGTTCAGGGGGGTGACGTGTTTGAAACTTCTATTCAGCGAGCTTCTTCAAGACGCCGCGCCGCAACGTTTGCGATCCCCGGGTCAGTGGCGCTCTGCCCCTGCGTGCCCACTGTACCGAGCGTGGCGCCCTGGCCGTACAGGTGGCACCGCACCCAGCGATTCTGCTCGAGCTGCGTCGTGCCCGGCATCTCCTGACGGCACACCGCCATGGCACTCGGGCACCGGTCGGCGAACGGACAGCCGGGTGGAGGATCAATCAGCTTGGGCGCACCTGACTTCGCCTTCAGCTCGTTCTTCATCGAGCCGTTCGGATCCGGCACCGCGGAGAGCAGGAGCTGCGTATACGGGTGCGCGGGCTGCTGCATCAGCTCCTCGCTCGGCGCGCCCTCCACGATGTGCCCCGCGTACATCACCATCGTTCGGTCCGCGAAGTAGCGCGCACTCGCGATGTCATGCGTGATGTACAGATACGAGATTCCTCGCTCCTCCTTGAGCCGCTCCATCAGGTTCAAGACGCCGACGCGGATCGACACGTCGAGCATGGAGATGGGCTCATCGGCGAGGATGACGGAGGGCCCGGGGGCCAACGCTCGCGCAATGGCCACGCGCTGCCGCTGTCCGCCCGAGAGCTGATGAGGGTAGCGGGCCGCGAGCTCCGCCGCTGGCCTCAAGTCGACGGTCTCGAGCAGCTCATTCACGCGGTCCCTGAGCTCCGCGTCGCTCTTCGCCTTTCCGTGGATGAGGAGAGGCCTCTCCAGGTGCTCGCCAATCGTACGGACCGGGTTCAGCGACCCGAACGGATCCTGGAAGATCATCTGCACCTGCGCCCGGTAGTCGAGCGAGGCCTGACGAGGCTCCTCCTGGAGGATGTCCCTGCCACGGAAGAGAATCTTCCCGGTCGAGGGCTCCATCAGCCGCACGAGCAGCCGCGCGATCGTGCTCTTGCCGCTGCCGGACTCGCCGACGAGCGCGACG
The DNA here is from genome assembly GCF_044360475.1 of Archangium minus. NCBI lineage: Bacteria > Pseudomonadati > Myxococcota > Myxococcia > Myxococcales > Archangiaceae > Archangium > Archangium minus. The sequence goes on along the minus strand of NZ_CP043494.1, from coordinate 10,744,860 downwards.
ACCTGCCGCTGTCCGAGGGCAAAGGAGACCTCATTGAGGGCGCGCAGCCGCTTGGGCTTGAAGCCTCCTCCCACCTGGAAGTACTTGCCGATGCCCTGGGCTTCGAGGATGGCCTGGCCCTGTCGGTCGGTGGTCGTCATGCGGACTCCAGGTGGCAGGCTTCGATGTGATCAGGCCCCAGCACGCGCAGCTCGGGCACGTCGACCCGGCAGCGGTCCGTTGCCGACGGGCAGCGCGGGTTGAAGCGGCACCCCGTGGGGAGCTTTCGCATATCCGGGGGCGAGCCAGGGATGCCCACGAGCTTCTTGCGCGGCCCGCGAACCGAGGGGACCGAGCCCAGCAGCCCCTTCGTGTACGGTTGCCTGGGCGCGTGGAAGAGCTCCTGGGAGGGCGCCATCTCCATGAGCTTGCCCGCGTAGAGGACCGCGATGCGCGTGGAGAACTCGAGGATCAGCGAGAGATCATGCGTGATGAACAGGATGGAGAACCCGAGCTTGTTCTTGAGCTCGGAGACCTGATGCAAAATCTCCTTCTGCACCACCACGTCGAGCGCGGTCGTCGGCTCGTCCATGAGCATCAGCGGCGGCTCGAGCGCGAGTGCGATCGCGATTACCACACGCTGCCTCATTCCTCCGGAGAGCTGGTGCGGGTAGCTCGTGAGCCGCGAGCTGTCGATGCCCACGAGCTTCAGCAGATAGACGGCCCGGTCGACAGCCTCGGAGCGCTTCACCGGGTGGTGCGCCTCGATCGCGTCGATGATCTGATCGCCGATCGTGAGGATGGGGTTGAGCGAGTTCATGGCGCTCTGGAAGACGAGCGACACCTTGCGCCAGCGCAGCTCGCGCAGCCGCGCCTCGCTCATCGCCAGGATATCCTCACCCTCGAAGAGCACCTGCCCACCCGTGATGATCGCGGGAGGCCGGAGGATCCGCAGGAGGGCCTGCGCCACCGTTGACTTGCCACTGCCCGACTCGCCGGCCAGGCCGAGCACTTCGCCCCGGCCAATGTCGAACGAGACGCCGTCGACGGCGCACACGGGACCCGTGGGCGTGAGGTATTCGACCCGGAGGTCACGCACGGAGAGCAACGTCGAGGGCTTAGTTTCCACTGGGCCTCACCACGGGCGTCGACAGGCCCGATTCCAAGTCATGGCTCTTGAGGATCCGTGTCCAGGTCGCCTCGGCCCGCAGCCGCGGGTTGGTGATCTCGTCGATGGCGTAGTTGACGAGCACGAGCGCGAAGCCCACGAGCGCCACGCACACTCCCGTGGGAACGACGGTCCACCACGCGCCCGTCAGCAGGGCCGCGTTGTTCGAGGCCCAGTACAGGTTCGTGCCCCACGTGACCGTGCTGACGTCGCCGATCCCCAGGAACTCGAGCCCCACCTGCGCGCCAATCGCGTAGACCGTCGCCGAGATGAAGCCGCTCATCAGCAGCGACGTCATGTTGGGGAGGATCTCCCGGAAGATGATGCGAAGGCGTCCCTCGCCGCTCACGATCGCGGCCATGACGAAGTCCTTCTCCCGGAGGGAGAGGAGCTGCGAGCGCAGCATGCGTGCATTCCACGCCCACCCGGTGATGACCAGCACCAGGCCGATGGTGACGGGACCCGGCTGGAGGTAGGCCGCGATCACCACGGCCATGGGCAGGCCGGGGATGATCAGGAACACGTTGGTGAAGAACGACAGGACGCTGTCAACCCAACCACCGAAGAACCCGGCGGTCATTCCGACGAGCGCGCCAATCGCCATGACGGCGAAGCCCGTCAGGAAGCCCACCGCGAGCGACGTGCGAGCCCCCGCGATCGTCTGCGCGAGCACGTCCTGCCCCTGGCCGGTGGTGCCGAGGAGAAACTCGGACGAGGGCGGTTGGTGCGGCGGGCCCACGAAGGCGGATGGATCCACCGACACGATCAGCGGTCCGAAGAGCCCCATCAGCACGAAGATGAGGATGAGCACCGCGCCGATTGACGCCTTGCGATTCTCGAGGAGCTGCCAGATGAACCCCGAGCGTGGTTTCCTTGCTTGATTCGCAGATGACATTCCAGGCTCCCTCCTTCCCGCCCGTCAGCGCGCTCGCGTCCGGGGATCGAGCCACACGTAAAGGATGTCCACGAGCAGGTTCGCGCCCAACACAGCCAGTGTGATGGTCAGGAAGATGCCCTGCATGAGCGCGTAGTCCTGGTTGCGCACCGCCTGGATGAGCAGATAGCCCTGTCCCGGGTACGAGAAGACGATCTCCGTTAGCAGCGAGCCGGAGAGGACGAACCCCAGCGCCATTCCGAAGCCCGTGACGTTGGGCAGGAGCGCGTTGCGTGCGGCGTAGTGGAACATGATCCGCTTCTGGGACAGGCCCTTGGCGTTCGCCATGGTGATGTAGTCCTCGGCGAGTACGCCCACCATCGTGCTGCGCATGTTGAGCATCCAGCCTCCGAGCGAGGCGATCACGATCGCCGATGCCGGGAGCACCATGTGCTGGAGCACGTCGAGGATGAACTCGCCACTAAAGGCGGGTGCGAGCGTGTCGCTGTAGGCATGGCGGATGGGGAAGGCGTCGAGCGAGAGCCCGAGCACGTAGAGGAGCATCATCGCCAGCCAGAAGTAGGGGAACGCGCCCAGGAAGATGAGCACCGGCGGCAGCACCGAGTCCAGCCAGCCGCCGCGTCTCCACGTGGCGATCACGCCGAGGAGCGAGCCGAGCCCGAAGGCGATGATGACCGAGACGCCCGAGAGCAGGAGCGTCCAGCCGAGTCCCGTGGCGATCACGTCCGTCACCTTCGCGGGGAAGTACGCGACGGAGAGGCCGAGATCGCCCTGGAACAGGTGGCCGATGTAGGTGAAGTACTGCTGGTACAGGGGCTCGTTGGTGAAGCCGAAGGCCACGCGCAGGGCGTCGATGGCCTCCGGTTGGAGCTGACCCGCGAAGCGCGCGAACATGGCCGAGGCGGGATCGCCCGGCATGAGGCGTGGGATCAGGAAATTCAGCGTCAGAGAGGCCCACGCGGCGAACGCGTACAGGCCCAGGTTTCTCAGGATGTGTCGCACGGGACCGGGTGAGCCTTTCTCTAACGCGGTGTCGTCACTTGGGCTTCACTTCGACCAGGACGAGCAGGTTCTCCGGAGGAGTGTTGGGCGTCAGCTTCGCGTAGGGATTGTCTTTGTTGGGGAAGTTCGTGAAGCGGCGCGTACTGTACTCGCCCCAGGACGGACCGGGGAAGAGGGGGATGACCGGCGCGTTCTGCACGAAGAGCTCCTGCATCTGATGGGCGATCTTCTTCTGCTCCTCGGGATCATTCGTGGCCTCGAAGGCCTGCAGGAGCGCGTCGGCTTCCTTGCTTCCGTAGCGGTGCCAGTTACGGGCCGACACCTCACCAATGGGCCTGAGCGTCTCGGTGCCCATGAGGTCGCGGTAGACGAAGTACGGCGACGGCTCCTCCGAGGTCCACCCCATGCTCGCGTCGAACTCACCCTTCTGGATGCGCTCGAAGTAGGGGCTGAAGTCGTAGGTCTTCAGGACGGCGTCGACGCCCACCTGCTTGAGGTTCTGCGTGATGATCTGCGCCGCGCGCACCCAGTCCGTCCAGCCCGTGACGACGTTGACGTCGAAGCGCAGGGGCTTCTTGTCTGGACCCACGCGCACGCCGTCCGCACCCTTCTTGTAGCCGGCCTCGTCGAGCATGGCGTTGGCCTTCTCGATGTTGAGCTTCGTCCAGTCACCCGCCTGGACGGCCTGGGGGTTGCGCCAGCGATCGTGCGTGTCGCTGAGCGCCGTCGCGTCGGAGGGCCGCGTGTAGCCATACATCGCCACCTTGACGATCTGATCGCGGTCGATCGCCATGCTGAGCGCCTTGCGCACGCGGACATCATTGAAGGGCTTCTTCGTGGTGTTCACGTAGAGCACCGTCGTGTTGCCCACGAGCGGGAACCAGTAGTGGTTGTGCTCCTTGTCCTTGGCGACGAAGACCCGGTCGATGTCGGGCACGAAGCTGCCCGCCCAGTCCAGCTCACCGGTGAGCAGCGCGAGGTTCGCCTGGTCATTGCTCGGGTACGCTGGGAAGCGAATGCTCTCGACGGCCGGCTTGCCCGGCTGCCAGTAGTGCGGGTTGCGTCCGAGCTCGAAGACTTGATTCTGGAAGACCTTCACCTCGGTGAAGGGGCCCGTCGCCACGGGCGTCTCGTTCTTGTACATGACCGGATCGGCCACGTCCTTCCACTTGTGCTCCGGAACGATCGGCTGGTGGACGATATAGATGAGGCCGGGCACGAAGGGGCGCGTCAGGCTGAACTCGACCGTCGCGTCATCCTTGGCCTGGACCGACTCCAGGAAGCTCCACACCGCCGAGATATCGAGGGCCTTGTGCTGCTTGATGAGGTTGAAGGTGAAGGCCACGTCCTTGGCCGAGAACGGCTGGCCATCCGACCACTTCACGCCAGGGCGCATGGCCAGGGTGAGCTTCTTGTTATCCGGGCTCCACTCGTGCTTCGTGGCCAGCCAGGGTACGAGCTCGCCCTTGAGCGTGTTGAAGATCATCAACGGCTCGTAGACGCCGGCGCGGGTCGGCCAGCGCGAGCTGTTGGACGCAAGCAAGGGATTGAAGTTCCGGATCCACGAGGCTTGCTGCTCCTGGGCGATTGTCATCGCCGTGGCCTTCGCGGCTGGCGCGGTCGCTGGAGCCGCCGCGGTCGCCGTTGTTGGCTGGGCGCCCTCCTTCGGGCTCTTCGAACAGTGAACGAGGCCCCCAAGAGACAGCAGGGACATGCACATCATCAGCAGCCGGCGTGACATGGATCGGTTTTCCCCTCCGAGAAGAGGGGCGCATGATACGCAATCCTCCTCATCTCCAGCAGATTCCTTTTTCGACGCAAAGCGTTATCGAGTGAGGAGCTGGATGAGGGCCATAGACAACCAGAGATATGTGAGGCGCTACAGCTGTTGAAAACAGGACAGCCCCTGTTTCGGTGGAGCTCACAGGGGTTTTCTTACGCAGAGGGAATTCCGCCCAAGGGATAAATATCTACAAAAAATGTCTGTTGTTGGCGGTGTGAGCCCGCAGGGCGCGGGCAGGCCGAGGCCGCCGCTCAGCTCATCAATCGGTGGAGGCTGACGTCCAGGCGGCTGCTCACCCAGCCCAGGAGGCTCTCCAGCTCGCGGCCCTCGAGCTTCAACCGGGAGGAGAGCTCCAGGCGGGTGAGCTTCAGCAGCCGTTCACGCGCCTGGACCACTCGGCGCGCCACACTGGAGCGGGGCTCGCCATACATCGTCGCGAGCCGATCCATGGTGAGGCCGTGGATGTGGTGCATGCGCAGCAGGGCGCGCTCTCGCTCGGAGAGGCGGGCCAGCGCTGCCTGGAGGGACTGGGTGAGGGCCTGGCGGGAATCCTCCCGGGCGAGGACACGCTCCGGATCATCCGCAGCCAGCATTCGCTCGAGGGCCGCGGGCGGCTCACCGAAGAGCTCCTGCCGTCCCTCATGAGTGGCCAGCTCTCCGGCGACGCGCACGGCGCTGATTCGCACCCAGCCTGCCAGCGGACCTCGGCCCGCGTAGTCGGCGATCTTCGGAGCGGTGCCGCTCGCGCTCATCAACAACCGCTGACGCAGGACCTGCAACACCTCGTCCACGGTGGAGGCGGGAAGCTGGCCAAGGCGGGAGGGGACCTTCTGGAGGACGTGCTGCTCGAAGGCGAGCAGGGCCTGGGACTCGCCCGCGGCGCAAGCGCAGGCGAGGTACAGGTCGGCGGCGTAGAGCTGTTGCAGCGCCTGCGCGAGGGTGTCGGCCGGGGGCAGGTGCCGGGCCAGGTGTCGCACGAAGGCTTCGGTTGGGAGCTGGACGGAGGGCCATGCCGTTCGGCCCGCCTCGAGGTGGCGCTGCAGGAGCTCCTCCAATCCCTCCATCGCACCGAGCGCCTCACGCTGCTCCGCTGGCGCATGCGCCAGCAGCATCGCCCTCAGGTCACCGGTCTCCGCCTCTCCGCTCATGGGGCCTCCTTGCGCTCCTCCCGTCGTCCCGCGCCGGGTGCCGGGCGATCCAGTCCATGACCTGCCTCAGCTCTGAGTGGCCCCGGGGTTTCTGGGTGGATAGCAGGGCTCGAGCCTCTTCGGCGAATGCCGCGGCACGCTCCCGATCCTGCGCGTTGTGCCGTTCCCAAAGGGCTCGAGCCAGGAGGAAGGAGGTGTGTGACTCGTCCAGCAAATCCAGGGGGGCGCGCTGGTGGACCCGCCGTGCGTGCTCCAGCAGCGGCACGGCCTGCTCTGGGGCTCCGAGGGCCAGGTGCACCTCCGCCATGCAGGCGAGGCCCAGCGCCGCGTCCGGACTCTCCGCGCCTTGGGCCTTCTCGTCGAGCCTCCGGGCGCGCTCGCAGTGCACGAGCGCCGCGCGAGGGGCGCCGGTGGCCAGCTCGACCTGGGCGAGGTCGCGGAGCACGGTGGTGGCCGTGGCGTTGTCCGGGCCGTACTCCTTGTCCACCAGGTGCAGCGCGCGCGTCAGGTGGCGCCGCGCCTGCTCGTAACGGCCCGCCCGCAGGGCGATGTGCCCCAGGCATTCCAGCGAAGTGGCGGCGCGTGGGGTGTCCGGACCCAGCGCTCGCTCGACACGCGTCAGGGCCTCCTGGCCATGGACGAGCGCCTCGTCGAAGCGCTGGGCATCGGCTTCCACATAACCCAGTCCGCAGAGGGCGGCGGCCGTGTTGGGGTGGTCCGGCCCCTTCGTGCGCTCGAAGATGGCGAGCGCGCGCTGGAAGTACCGGCGGGCCTCGTCGAGCTGGCCCCGGCGCCGCAGGAGCGCGGCGAGGTTGTTGAGCGGTGTGGCGAGGCTCGGGTGGTCCGGGGCGCGGGAGGACTCCAGGAGGGCCAGGGAGCGCCGGAGGGTGGCGAGCGCCTCCTCGGGCTGGCCCATCCACAGCAGCGCGCTGGCCAGGTTGCTGAGGTTGAGGGCGTGGCCGGGGTGGTCGGGGCCCCAGATGCGCTCGCGCAACGCCTGGGCCTGGCGGTAGAGGGCCGCCGCCTCCGGGCCGCGCTGCTGGCGCGAGCGCACACGGCCGAGGCTGGAGATGAAATGGGCGGTGCGCAGGCTCTCGGGGCCATACAGCTCGCGCGACAGCGAGAGTCCCGAGGAGAACTCCGCGTCCGCTTCGTCCAGCTTGCCTTGCACCAGCAGCAGTGCGCCCATCCGCAGGTGGAACTCGGTGGCAATGGCGGGGAAGCGCTCCTTCCCCAGCCGCTCCACGGCGGCGCGGGCGTGCTGGACGAGCCGGTCCGCCTCGTCCATGCGGGCCTTCTGCTCGCCCACCACCCAGATGAGGAGGAGCCAGACGCGCGCGACCGTCTCGTCGTCACCTCCGGCATCGGCGGCCCAGAGGGCGCGGTAGAGGAGTTCCTCGGCCTCCTTGTACTTGCCGACGAGGCCGTGGAGCTGACCGTGCAGGACGAGGACCTCCGCCTCCAACGGGCGGTAGCCGATGCTCTGGGCTTCCGGGACGAGGGCTGACGTCACCTCGAGGCCCTGGGCGTGGCTGCCCGCGTCCATACGGGCCCGGGCCTCCGCGAGCCTGCGGCGCACCGCGTCCACTCGGGGGCGGAGGTCGTCTGGGGGTTGTGGCCGGGTGACGAGCGCCGGGGTGCTATGGCACCCGGTGAGCCCCTCGAGCGAGGCCATCATCTGCGGGGCGTTCTGCACCGTCTGCGCATCGGCCTTTTGCAGCACCTCCGTGATGGCGGCGAACTGCCACAGCTGGGTGTCGAGGCAGGCGGCCGTCTGCAGCCCGGTGGTGGTGGGCGTGCTGGAGGAGGCCATGCACGTCTCGGTACGCAGCTCGCGCCACCGGGCGGCGTGGGCATCCAGGGCGGCGGAGACGTTCTCCCAGATGGAGGCGGCGTAGGGCCTGCCCGTGGCGAGGAAGGCGGTGCGCACCCGCTCACGCTGCTCGGGGCCCCAGACCGTGGCGAGCTTCTCCGCCTCCTGGGCACAGCGGACCTCGCGCCGGTGCGCCACCTCGTAGCCCACGGCCAGGCCCACCAGGCTGGCGGCGGCGGAGACGGCCACCCAGGTGCGCAGGCGCAGGGCTCGTGGGCTGAGCGCTGCCAGCAGCTCCTCCATGGAGGGGAAGCGCTCCTCGGGCCGGGCTCGGAGCCCCCGTCGCACCGCGCGCCGTACCCAGAAGGGCACCTTTGACTCGTGCCCCGGTGGTTGCACCCGTCCTTCGAGCATCGCGCGGACGAGCTCCTCGAGGCTGTGGCCCTGGTAGGGGCGCTCCCCGTAGAGGGCCTCGTGGAGCGCCACGCAGAAGCTGAACTGGTCCGAGCGTGCGCTCGCGCCGTGGCCCTGGAGCTGCTCCGGCGCCATGTAGGCCGGCGTTCCCAGCAGCGCGCCCGTGCGGGTGAGCGGGAGGGCGGCGTTGTCGCGCGCGGGCTCCGGTCGTGGGTGGAGAAGGGGCGCCGCCGGCTGTCCGGGGGAGCTGGCGAGTCCGAAGTCCGTCACCCGCACCTCTCCGTTGTGGCCTACCAGCACGTTGGCGGGCTTGAAGTCGCGGTGCACCAGGCCCGCCGCGTGCGCCGCTGCCAGGCCTCGCCCAGCCTCCAGGAAGACGCGCAGCACCTCGCGCCAGGGACGCGGCTGCTTCAGCCACTCCTCCAGCGTGGTGCCTTCCACCAGATCCATGGTGAGGAAGAGGCCATCGCCGCACGTGCCCACGTCATGGGCGGAGACGACGTTGGGGTGGGAGAGCCGAGCCAGTGACTGGGCCTCGCGCAGCAGCCGCCGTCGCAACTCCTCCACGCGGTGCCCCTCCGGGCGCAACAGCTTGAGGGCTACCTGGCGGTCCAACTCCGGATCGTACGCCGCGTACACCACCCCCATGGCCCCCTGGCCGATGCGCTCGAGTACCACGTAGCGCGAGAGGGTGGCGCCCCGCGTCAGCGGTGAGAGGACTTCGTCAGGTGTCTGGGGGACGGTGCTCCCAGGCGCGGAGTCCTCTCCCGCAGCCAATGCACGCTGGCAGCCCGCGCAGTCCTCCACGTGCGCCAGTACCCGCGCCCTTCTGTCCTCCGGGAGCAACCCCTCCAGGAAGTCGCTCAGCGTCGTTTCGTCCGGGCACTTCATCCAGGGTCTCCAGGCTATCAGGAGCCGGAATTCCAGGAAGTCTTGAGGATGCTACGGTGCGTACAAATGAATCTGTAAATCAGTAATTTTCAGTAACAAATTCCTAGCGAAAAAGAATTGACGGTCACATTTTCTCTGGAAACCATGCTTTAGCAGTAAAACTTACCCCTAGGAGAAGAAGCAATGAGTCGGTTCATCCCTTGTCTTGTCTCGGCCGCGGGCCTCGCGATGCTGGCGCAGGCGGGAACTGCCCAGGCCGCCACCCAGCAGGCCCAGGCCAGCAGTGCCATCCTCGTGCAGGGCTTTCACTGGAACTCCGCCAACGCCACCAGTCCGAACTGGTACGGCGTGCTGTCCAGCAAGGCGTCGGACCTGGGGTCCATGGGCTTCACCCATGTGTGGTTCCCGCCCCCGAGCGACGCGGCGTCCAAGGAAGGCTACCTGCCTCGGCAGCTCAACGTGCTCAACTCGAGCTACGGCAGTGAGACGGATCTGAAGAACGCCATCAACGCCTTCTCCAACAGTGGGGTGAATGTCGTCGCGGATGTCGTCATCAACCACCGCGTCGGCACTTCCAACTGGGCGGACTTCACCAACCCGAGCTGGGGCAGCTATGCCGTGACGTCCAACGATGAGTGGGGCCAGGGCACCGGCGCCGCGGACTCCGGCGACGGCTACGGCGCCGCGCGCGACCTGGATCACAGCAACTCGGTGGTGCAGGGGGACCTGAAGAGCTGGCTGAGCAGCCGGCTCAAGGGCGTGGGCTTCAGCGGCATCCGCTACGACTACTCCAAGGGCTATGCCCCCAGCTACGCGAAGGTCTACCACGACGCCATGGCGCCGGACTTCTGCGTGGGCGAGGTGTGGACCGACCTCAACTACAGCAACGTGGATGCCCACCGGCAGCAGCTGATCAACTACATCGACGGGACGGGCGGGACGTGTGGCGTGTTCGACTTCACGACCAAGGGCCTGCTCAATCAGGCGCTGTCCTACAACGAGTACGGCCGGCTCAGGGACGGCTCGAGCAAGCCGGCGGGTGGTATCGGCTGGTGGGCACAGAAGATGGTGACGTTCGTGGACAACCACGACACGGGCCCCAGTGAGAACTGCAACGTTGGGCAGCGCCACTGGCCGGTGCCCTGCGACAAGGTGATGCAGGGCTACGCCTACGTGCTCACCCACCCGGGCATCCCCTCGGTGTACTACCCGCACATCTATGACTGGAACCTCAAGGCGGCCATCAAGGCGCTGATGGACGTGCGCAAGGCCCAGGGCATTACCTCGACGTCGGCGGTGTCCATCCAGCGGGCCGAGAACGGCCTGTACGCGGCCATCGTCAATGGCAACACGGCGATGAAGATCGGTAGCACGGACTGGAACCCGGGCACGGGCTGGACGCTCGCCGCGTCCGGGAGCGGCTACGCGGTGTGGAAGAAGACGGGGACCGGTGGCGGTGATGGTGGGTGCACCTCCGTGCCGGTGTCCTTCAGCATCAACAACGCCAACACCTCCTTCGGGCAGGATCTCTACGTGGTGGGCAATCAGACGGTGCTGGGGAGCTGGACCCCGGCTAACGGCTTCAAGCTGACCATCCAGGGAACGGGTGCCAACGCCACCTGGAGCGGAACGGCGCAGCTCCCGCCCTCCACCGCCACGCAGTACAAGTACGTGAAGTGGAATGGTTCCACCGCGGTCTGGGAGAGCAATCAGGCCACGTCCAGCGGCAACCGTGAGTTCACCACTCCGGCTTGTGGCGGCTCCGCGACGCGCAGCGACGGCGGCTTCAAGCACTGAGCCGCGCCGTCTTTCTGCCCCCATCATCCAACCGAATGGCTCGAGTGCCGCAATCCGGTGAGTGACGGATTCGCGGCCTCGGGCCACGTTGTTACCAGTACGCCGCCCATCGCCTTCTCCCGAGCAACGCACCGGCTCGGACTCGCCTCAGCCTGGAGCCCGCTGCTCGCGCGCTGAGCTCCGCATTACGTCGGCGCAGGCGCTTCCTCTTGGGTGTCAGGGCCGCGCCTGGAGACGAACAGCAGAAGCAGGAGCAGCAGCACGCCCGCGAGCGTCGCCTGGAGTCCCGAGTGGAAGGCCGGGTCCGTGAACGTGAATTCGATCTGGTGCGCGCCTTCCGGTACCTCGAGGCCCATGAGCGCGCCGTTGACGGCCCGCACGTCCACCTCGTTTCCGTCCACGGTCGCTGTCCAGCCTGGGTAGGTGTTGGTCGCGAAGACGAGGAAGGTTCCCCCCGCTGGAGCCACCACCCGCGCTCGCGCACTCCTGGGCCCGAGCTCCACGTTGCCCACTTCGGCGGGCCCGTAGGTCTTCGTCGTCCCGCCCTCCACGAGGGCCTCCTGCTTCGTGTCGACGTTCCCGGAGGCCATGCGCGCGAGGGCCTCGTTCATGTCGGCCACCGCGGTGGTCCGCGTCACCGTGCGCAGGCGTTGGGGGCACTCGGTCAGCTTCGTCACCGCGAGTCTGAGCGAGGGCTCGGACACGAGGAGTTGTTCGCCCGGCCCAATGGCTCCCGCCACCATGGTGGACGTCAGCAGCAGGCAGCCCGCGTAGAGCTCCGCCACCTTCTGGGGCCGCTGCGCGAACACCTCCATCAAGGCCTTCCAGCGCTGCAGCTCCACCGCGCCGTAGCTGCTGACCTCCTCGAGCCCGAAGACACCGGAGAGGTTGCTCTTGAGCGTTCCCGCCTCCCACTCGCGCAGATTGACGAGCCCCTCGGGACTGCGACTCGGAGGCGCCGAGCTCTTGAGCTGCTTGTCCATGCGGAACAACCGCGTCGGGGGTGAGCCCGCCAGCTCCTTCAGCCGTGCCGCGAGCGCGGGCTCGTCGTAGAGGGACGCGGGCCCGAGCCACACCGTCTTGCGCGCCGTCCAAAGCAGGTCCACTGCCACCAGCGCGAGCACTCCCAGGGCCACGGTACGGCTCCCGGGCTTCTTGAGCGCCAGCGCCACGAGCACCCCCATCGTGGCCATGAAGAACAGCGAGGTCCCCACTGAGCTCGCCGCGTTCTCCAGGGGTCCAATTGCCGCCTGGGGGTTGGGCGCCTGCAGGAGGGAGGCGAAGAGCCCCTGGGCCGATTCCTGCGCGATCCCGGCGAACAGCAGGGCGCCCACCATGAAGGCGGCAGCCACGGCGATGGGAATCAACCGCTTCTTCGAGGGACCGTTGACCAGGGCCCTCGCTCCGGACGCGGCCAGCACCGCGCACCCGAGCACGATCAAAATGACGTACTTCTCCGGGTACCGGAAGAACCGGAACGGCGGGTGCTCGAGCAGGAAGGACACCGGAGAGCGTTCGCCCAGAGACAGCAGCAGTCCCAGTGCGCACAAAGAGAGCGCGAAGCCCGTGAGCCGGTCCCGCTTCGCTCCCAGCACCGCGAGCACGAGCACCGTGACGCCCAAGTAGACGCTCACGGCGAAGGGAATCGAGCCCGGTCCCTTCACCATGAACCAGGCCCAGAACTGCGGCACGCCCAGGTACTCGCCGAAGGGGTAGGGGAAGGCGAACTCGAGCATCCGCAACGGGTGCAGGTTCCAGTTCGCCAGGTAGCTGACGGTGGACCCACCGCGCGTCGACTCCGCCAACAACGCCAGGGTGGGGAACACCTGCACGCCGGCAATCAGCAGCCCGAGCGCACCGGCCCCTGCGAGCGCCACCAGTTGGTTCTTCCGTTCTGGAAACCACGCCACGTACACCGCGGCCACGAGCGCCGAGTAGAGCGCGGACTGGGGATCTCCCGAGACGATCTGCGTGGCAATGAGAATGGAGAGCACCGCCAGCTTGCGCATGGGGAGGAGCTGGGACTGGAGCCCGACGAGCAGCCACGGCGTCCAGGTCAAGCCCGAGGCGAGCGGTCCGAAGTTGCTCAGCCCGGCCATGTAGCCGGTGAGCCCGAAGGCGAGCGTGCCCGTGAGGGCAGGGAGCTCCTCGAGTCCCTTGCGCCGCAAGAACACGAACAGCCCAAGCTGGCCCACGAAGTGGTGCAGCACGAGCAGCAGCGCGTAGGCCGTGGGGAAGGAGAAGACGCCGAAGAGCAGGTTCGGCGGGTAGAGCACTCCAGCGTGGATGTCCGCGAGGAAGGGGAGCCCTCCCTGGTGGAACGGGTTCCACTGCGGCAGGCCCCCGAGCGCAAAGCGCGCGGCCTGCGTGGGCCAGTAGTAGTGCAGCACGTCGCGGTAGAAGAACGCGCGACCGGGCAGCAGTCCCCCACCCAAGAGGGCAAGGGACGCGAGCAGCAGCAGGCCAGGCGCGACGAAGCGGGCCAGTGGCCGGGGAGCGGGGGAGGCCATGAGCGCTCCGGGTATACCACCAAGCAAAGGGGACCCGTCCGCCCCGTGCGGTCTCCGCGAGCGCGTGGACCTGGGTCTACCGTGGCGTTCCGGGCAATATCTCCCGGAGGCACTGCGAGATGTCGCCGCGCCAGGTCCACTGCTGGGGATAGCCGAGCGACACCTCCTCGAAGCGCACCCCGTCGCGCCACAGCGTGGCCGGCATGTGCAGGTGGCCGGAGACCACCACTTCGGCTCGGAAGCGCAGGTGCCAGTCCTCCGTCTTCTTCGTGCCGCACCAGATGGAGAAGCGGGGGATGCGCGGCAGGCGCACGTGCTCGTAGCGCAGCGGGAAGTGGTTGATGAGGATGGTGGAGCAGTCCGGCGGCAGGGCCTCCAGGCGAGCGAGTGCCTGCTCGACGCGCGCCGCGCACCAGGCGGACCGGGTGGGGTAGGGGTCCGGGTGGAGCACGGCCTCATCGGTGCACAGCACGTGCGTCTCTAGTGCCCACTCGATGGCCTTCTCCGCGGGGACGTGGTCCGGACGGAAGGAGTAGTCGTAGAGCAGGAAGAGCGGCACCAGCACGCGGTGGGGGCCCTCGCCCGGCCAGCGCGGGTAGGGGTCTTCTGGTGTGAGCACGCCGTACGAGCGGCACTGGGCCACAAGCTGCTGGTAGCGGGCCTCGCCTCGGAGCGCGGGCTGCTCGCGCGTCAGCGTCCACAGCTCATGGTTGCCCGGTACCCAGAGGACCTGGCGGAAGCGCTTCGTCAGCGTGCGCCACGCGAAGTCCATGTGCTCCAGCGTCTCGCCCACGTCCCCGGCCACGATGAGCCAGTCGTCTGGGTGGGGAGCGAGCGACTCGAGCGCCTGCCGGTTGTGCTCGTAGCGGAGGTGGAGATCACTGAGGGCGTAGAGCTTCATGGTGGGGGGACGTTGACCGTCCACATTACTGGACTCCCGACCCGCGTCGTCGTTTCTCGTGGGCCCTCCTGCTTTTCCTTCGCGCGTCATCAGGGCACCATGGCGCCTCCGCTCCGGCCTTCCGAATGACGAACGAGTCCACCCAGACACGTCATGCCCGGAAGCCTGCTCCCCAGGCTCCGCAGTCCCCGGCGCCCACCGCCGAGCCCGCCGATCTCATCGTGCGCTCGGTGTTGCCGGAGGATCTGCTGTCGGCATTGGAGAGTGAGCGCTCTCTGTATCGGTGGGTGATGCTCAAGGGCGCCGAGGATGTGCGGCTGGAGGACGAGTCGATGCTCGGCCTTACTCCGCAGCCCGCGGCGGACCCGAGCTGGGGCGGAGGGCAGCTCATCGGCTTCCTCCCGGACGAGCGCCGCTTCGTGGGGGAGATCGTGCATGTGGATGCCACCCAGGGGCGGGTCTTCCTCTCCACGCGCTCGCTGAGCCACATCCCGCCCGAGGTGGTCTCCGCGGAGCGGTGGGCCTTCCAGCCCTATGACTTCTCCGAGGCGCTCCTCTCGGCCTCGCGGGCCTACGACTCGCGTGGGCCCCGGGTCCGTGAGGCACTGGAGCGGGTCCGAGGCCTCATCCCCGACGATGGCGCGGGCCCCTCGCCCGGCCCCGAGGACCTCTGGGAGAAGCCCTGGGCGCTCCTGTGGGGGCCTCCGGGTACGGGCAAGACGGAGACGGTGGCGCGGCTGCTCGCGCAGGCCATTCAGCGCAACCCCAAGGAGCGCATCCTCGCGGTGGCGCCCACCAACCGCGCCGCCGACACGCTCGCGCTGCGCGTGGCCCGCATGCTGTCCAAGGCAGGGGCCCTCCACGCGCCGGACACCACGTGCCGCATCTTCCGCGGGGGCATCGGCGTGGGCCCGGAGCTGACGAACGCCTTTCCCGCCGTCCTCCAGGACGCGCGCTACCAGAAGCAGGCGGCGCGCGTCGAATACATGGAGGAGCGCGTGCGCCGCGAGTTCCTCGAGGGAGCACCGCCCTCGCGGCTGGCCACCGTGAAGGCGGAGCTGCGCAAGGTGCGCGACGGCCTCACGGACGAGACGCTCTTCGTCGCCCGGGAGGGGCACGCCACCCTCATGGTGCTCACCGTGCACCGGGCGCTGCGGCTCGTGTCCGAGCTGGAGGGCGCCGAGCGCTTCGATCGGCTGGTGGTGGACGAGGCGGGCATGGTGTCGCGCGCCGCCGTGGGGCTGTTGGCGCCGCTGGCGCGCAAGGTGTTGCTGGGAGGAGACCCGAAGCAGATCGGCCCCGTCAGCCGGGCACTGGAGGGTGCGGAGCGGCCGGTGCAGACGTGGATGCGCAGCTCGCCGCTCACGCACCTGGAGGACGCGAAGGCCGCGGTGGAGTCCTCGCACGTGCTGCTGCTGCGCACGCAGCACCGCATGCACCCTCAAATCGGCTCCGTGGTGAGCCGCTTCAGCTACGCGGGGTTGTTGGAGGACGGCGAGGGCCCGCGCACCCGGCAGCCGAAGACGGTGGACGTGTACCCGGCCGCGCGTGCCTGCTGGGTGGTGCTGGACGAGGCGACTCGGGACGCGCGCCGCGTCTGCCACGAGCGGGGCGACTCGGGCCATGGCTACCGGCGGCCCT
Source organism: Archangium minus (assembly GCF_044360475.1). Classification (NCBI taxonomy): domain Bacteria; kingdom Pseudomonadati; phylum Myxococcota; class Myxococcia; order Myxococcales; family Archangiaceae; genus Archangium; species Archangium minus. Next base: position 10,728,918 of record NZ_CP043494.1, on the reverse strand, counting down.
TCTCCGCGGAGATGGTGATGGCGCTCGCCGCGCCGGCGTTGAAGGCGGGTCTCAAGGTGCTGGCGGTGACGCCGTACCGGGCCCAGGCGGCGTTGCTGCGCACGATGGCCCTGGAGAAGGGGTGGAGCGAGTCGCGCTTCCAGGCCTCCACCATCCACCGGCAGCAGGGCACCGAGTACGACGTCGTCGTGGTGGACACCGTGGCCGCCGGGCGCCCCTTCGCCCCGAGCGAGCTCACCCCCATGCTCAACGTGGCCGCCAGCCGCGCTCGTGAGTACCTCTTCGTCCTGTCCTCGCGCGCCGAGTCCGAGGCCGCCATTCCCGCGCAGCTGCTGGAGCTGCTGACGCCCGTTGCGCCGAGCCTGGAGCCTCGCTTCTCGCTGCAGCCCCTGCTGGTGATGCCGGGCGTGCGCGCGCGGGTGGCGCGGCGGCCCGAGGCCCTGGGGCAGGAGATCGACTCGCTGCGGAGCATGGGGCCGCTCTTCACCCAGGAGCAGGTGGCGCTCTTTGATCGGCGCTTCGACGAGGGGCACCACCTGGTGCGCGGCGTGGCTGGCAGCGGGAAGACGTACGTGCTGGCGCACTGGGTGGCGCGCTACCTCGCCGAGCACCCGGACGCTCGGGTGTTGGTGTCCTTCTTCAACAAGGCGCTGACACCGCTGCTGTCGCGCCTGCTGGTGGCGGCCCTGCGGCAGCGGCTCGGCAAACGCGCGCCGCTGATGACACAGCGGGTGACGCTCATGCACATGACGGGCACGGGCTCCTTCGCCCCGGAGAGCTTCGATGCCGTCTTCGTGGACGAGGCGCAGGACCTGAGCGCCACGGAGCTCGCGCACCTGTACGCGCTGGCCCGTCCGCTCCCGCGCGGCGAGGGTCCTCCGCTCAAGGCGTTCCTGCTCTTCGCGGATGACTCGCAGAACGTGTACGGGCACAGCGCGGTGGAGGCCCTGCGCAAGGAGCTGCCGGACGGGCTCGACTTCACCGGCCGGGTGCGTGTGCTGCGCGAGGCCTTCCGCTCCACGCGCCAGGTGTCCGAGCTGGCCTTCAACGTGGTGTTGGATCCCCTCGGGCGGCACGGGGTGCCCAACCCGGGCATGCGCGAGTTCATGCGGGCGCACGAGCTGCGAGAGCAGGGCCTGTTGGAAGCACCGGTGGCGGGGGTGGACGGGCTGTACCGGCTGCAGTGCACCGAGCGCGAGGGCGTGGTGCCGGTGGTACGGGCCTTCGACTCGCCCCAGGCGGAGGAGGCGTGGCTGGTGCGCGAGGTGAAGCGGCTGATGCGGGAGGAAGGGGTGCTTCCCTCGGACGTGCTGGTGGTGGCGCCGGTACGGCCGGCTCGGCTGTCGGAGGCGCTGGAGCGCGAGGGCCTCCAGGCGGTGGCCTTCGGGGGACGGAGTGGGCAGGACGTGTCGGGCTTCAGCGTGGGGAAGGTGGACTACATCCGGGTGACAACGGCCTTCTCGTGCAAGGGGCACGAGAGCCCGGTGGTGTTCCTCTGTGGCGTGGACGCGCTGGACGACATGGCGTGGATGGAGGGACGACCGGGGCGCACGGAGCGCGAGCTGGAGCGGACTCGCCGCGCGCTCTTCTACGTGGGGGCCACGCGGGCCATGGTGCGCCAGTACGTGAGCGGGCTCGCGGGGGCGCGCTTCACGCGGGTGGCCGCCGAATACGCGCGGGCGCTCACGCGGGGCGTACGCTGAGTCCGCCCGGAGGGCCGGAATCCGCCCTCCCAGGTGGAGGTCTGCTCCTGCTCACTTAGGACCTGCCAGGTCCTGCCCGCGGAACACCCTCCGCGGTTCCAAGCCGACCTGCGAGGTCGGGCCACCGCTGCGCGTCCGCACCCGCAATGTCCACATTGACCCGCGGTGCGTGGGCAGGTGAAATGGGAAACATGAGCAACCAGGACACCGAGGACACGCAGAAGTACAAGGTCGTGGTCAACCACGAGGAGCAGTACTCCATCTGGCCGGCGGACCGCGAGAATGCCCTGGGCTGGAAGGACGCCGGCAAGGAAGGCACCAAGGCCGAGTGCCTCGACTACATCAAGGAGGTCTGGACGGACATGCGTCCGCTCAGCCTTCGCAAGAAGATGGAGGAGGCGGCGAAGAAGGGCTCGTGAGAGCCCGGGCCGGGCTCACTTCGGCGGAGGGAGCGTGCCCGACATCAGGAAGGCGCGCAGCCGCTCGGGCGGGCAGGGCTTGAGCAGCACGGTGACATCTGGCGGAATGATGTCCCTGGCCGGCAGCTGCGTGGTGTGCAGGCCACAGAGCAGTCCCGGGGTGCGGGCCCGCAGGGCCGCCAGCAGCGACAGCCCGTCCATACCCGGAAGGATGTACGCGGCGACGACGACCGAGGGCGGTTCCGCTTCCGCCATCAGCAGGGCCTCTTCTCCGCTCGTCGCCATGCGCTTGGTTCCGGGCAGATCCCTCAACAGCCTCCTCAGCGCGGAGAGTTGCAGCGGATCCTCGTCGACGAAGAGGTAGGAGGGCTTGGTGTCCGCGCTCATCCGGGACCTCCAGGACTCCGCATGTAACGTGACGGGTCCTCGGACGGACATACTACCCCAGTCGTCCTGGGAAACCAACCTCCCGAGTCATATTGCCACCGGTGAACCACTCGGGTCCCGGGACAATGGCAAAAAAGCTCGCAACGAGGCTGGGAGAGTGCGCGCGCGCAGCCCGGCAGCGCCTCAACCTCACACAGGAAGACGTGGCGGAGCGGATCGGCATCGCCACGGAGGTATACGGGCGCCTGGAGCGAGGCAACATGCTTCCGAGCGTCCCTACCTTCCGCAAGCTGTGTGCCGTGCTCGCCCTGTCCGCGGACGAGGCCCTGGGCCTGTCCTCCGAGAGTCCCGCGCCGTGGACGCCTCCGCCCCCACCGCCTGAGGCCAGTGAGCCCGCGGAGCTGCGCCGTCTGCTGCGGCGGGCTCGCCAGTTGGATCGCAATTCGCTCCGGGTGCTGAGCCTCGTGGCCGCGCACCTGGGACAGAAGAACGGGTAGGGAGGGTGTCTGTCTCACGGTGAGAGCCTCGCGCGCAGCCTCTTCGCCGATGGGAATCCATGGAAGAGCACCACCTGTGGGTGTGCCTCCAACCGCGCGCGCTCCTGGGTGTCCTTCGCGAGCGCCCGATCCACTCCCAGCAGCAGTCCCGCATCTGGACGCGAGCGCAGCTCCTCCAGTCGCCGCGTCAGCGGGCCCGCATGCCACGCATGGAACAGCTCCAGGGCGACCTCCCTTCCCGTCTTTTTGTGACGGAAGGTCAGGTCCGGTACGCACAACCCGGAGGCGCCTGTGTGGCGCGGCAGAGGTAGCAGGTCCAGCTCCCAGTCCGCGTCGTCGAAGCCCTCGGCCAGCGTGGCCACCTCGGGGGGGATGTGCCCCAGCGCGCTTGTGTGGGGTGACACCAGGGGATCCTTCTCGTCCAGTACCAGCGTCACTCGGCGCCGGGGGCTCTCGATGGCGGCCGTGAGCTGCCACCGCTCCAGCACCGGCACTACCGACAGGAAGCTCGCCAGCTGCAGGCCGTACTTCTTCTGCAGCGCCAGCATGGCTCCCGGGCCCTCCACCTCCAGCACCCAGTCCTCGCCGTCACGCCGCACCTCGGCCACCAGGCGGCAGAACTTCAACCAGCGCAGCACCTTGCGCACCCGCAGCAGCTCCGGCGCCCGTGCCCGCAGCGTCAGCCGCCGTGCGTCGAATAAGGGCCCCTGGGCCAGCGCCAGGTTGTAGCGATCCAGCAGCTCCGAGGCGGACAGGGCCTCCCAGCCCAGCAGCCGTCGGTGACCTGGAAGGTCGGCATACAGGGCCTCGCGCAGCTCGGGCAGCGGGCGGGGGAAGGCCTCCGCCAAGCGGGCCTCGTAGGTCTCCACGGTGGCGTTTGGGGGCAGGGCACGCAGCACCCGAGCCGCTTCTCGGAAGGCTGTTGCACGGGCCTCGGAGATGCCCTCCGCGGGCTCCTCGAAGAGCATCCGGTCCACCAGCAGCTTCACCAGCCCCCGCGCCACCTTGGGCCGAGCGTGCGCGCCGGCGCGCAGCCCCAGCGTCTCCTCCACCTCGTCCCGCGTGCGCTCGCGCCCCGCCTCCACCTCGGCGATGAGCTCGCTCGCGAGGGCCAACAGCCCCGCGTCTTCCCGCTTCACGAAGGAGGGGCGCAGCTTCCCGTCGCGCACGCGGAAGAGGAGCAGCTCGCGCGTCAGCATGCCTCGCCCCCCTCTTCCTGGTAGGCCCGGTGCTGGCGCCTCCGCTCGCTGATGGACGCCTCGGCCGTCTGGGCCGAGCACACCTCGTACAGGAGGGCGCGCTTGCCCGGGCGCTGGCGCAGGATTCGTCCCAGCCGCTGCACGTGCTCGCGCACGCTGCCACTGCCGCTGAGCACCACGCCCACCCGCGCTTCCGGCACGTCCACGCCCTCGTTGAGCACGCGCGAGGTGAGCAGCACCGGCAGCTCTCCGCTGGCGAAGGCGGCGAGCAGGGCCTTGCGCTCGGGCACGGGGGTGTGGTGCGTCAGCGCCGGCAGCAGCAGCCGCCGCGCCAGCGTGTACACCGTCTCGTTGTCGTCGGTGAAGACAATGACCCGGTCCTCCCGGTGCTCCAGGAGGATGCGCCAGAGCACGTCCAGCTTCGCGCTCGAGGTGAGGGCGATGCGGCGCTGCTCTCGGTAGCCCCGGTAGGCCGCGCGTCCCTCGTCCGTGCGCTGGCTCTCCGCGAGGAAGCGCGCCCAGCCCTCCGGCACGTCGAAGCGGATGCCCCGCTGGCGGATGAAGCTCAGGTAGCGCGCCCGCGCCTCGTCGTGCCGCGCCTGCTCCTCGGGGGTGAGTGGCACCTCGATGTGGCGCACCTCGTACGGGGCCAGGTAGCGCCCCTGCAGCTCGCGGATGTCCGTGCGGTGCACCAGCGGCCCCAGCAGCTCCTCACAGACGCGCTCGCCCCCGTCCGTGCGCTCCAGCGTAGCGGTGAGGCCCAGCCGGTACGGCGCCAGCGAGCCCTCGGCGATGAAGCGGTAGCTGGGCGCTGGCAGGTGGTGGCACTCGTCGCAGATGAGGAAGCCGAAGCGGTTGCCGTGAAACTCCGTCTGCATCGCCGCCGAGTCGTACGTCGTCACCGTCAGCGGTTGCCGGTCACTCACCCCACCCCCCAGCATCCCCACCGGCATGCCGAGGTGCCGCGACAGCACCCCCTGCCACTGCGTCATCAAGTCCAACGTGGGGACAACCACGAGGGTCGGCCGCTTCACTCGGGCGATGGCCAGCACCGCCAGCAGCGTCTTGCCCGCGCCCGTGGGGAGCTCCACCAGGCCCTGTCCGCCCGCGCGGTTCCACGCCTCCAGCGCGGCCTTCTGGTGGGGGAAGGGCTCGATAGGGGTGGCCAGCTCCACCTCCAGCGGCTCGAAGCGCTTCGCCCGGTCCTCGTAGGCGAGGCCCAGCTCGCGCAACCGCAGCACCACCTGCCGGTAGTGCCGGGCCGCGGCGCGGTACACCCCGGTGCGCGTGTCCCGCTGGAAGAGGGCGCGCAGAGCTCCATCTTCGGGTAGCGAGGGCGCTACCAGGGTTCCGCAGTCGAAGTGGAGCTCAGTCACCATCGGTCAGGAGGGGGTTCAGAGGGATTCTGCGTATCTTCGCACGAACACCTGGGCATGACTTTCGAGGTCATCTTCCGTCCGTCCGCCAGGGTGCCCAGGGAGGTTTCCTGCGGGGGGTGCTTTCTTTACGGGGCGGAGCGGAGATTGTCGCTCAAAAGTCGACATTCGGGTACCTACCCGTCTCGACCTGAAGCTCACGGACCCGGGGGAGGGCTCAACCGCTGGCTTGCCAGGTGGGCACTCCGAGCGGTCTCCGTCCCTGGTATTTCCCTCTACGGACCCTCCTCCGGATGGGGTGGGGGCCTCCTCTTCGCGTCCCGAAGCGTCTACCCTTCCTCATCCTCTTATGCGCCGCATCGTCATCCTCAGCCCGCATCGTCCCTCCCGAGAGCTGATCTCGCGTCTCCTGGCGGAGCCGGACCTGTCCGTCATCGCCATGGCGGATGCGGACGAGGCGCTTGATTCCATCGCCGAGGATGAGCCGGCCCTGGTCGTGGTGGACGCGCGCCGGCCGGATGAGGACCACCCGTTGTTGCTGGGGTTGCTGAAGCGGCGTCACCCGCGCCAGCCGCTGATCACCCTGGTCCCTGGGCGCCTGCGCGTCTTCGATGGCAGCGAGGAGCGTGTGCGCGACGTGCGCGACGGCTCGGCCGAGGGGCTCCACCTGCTCCTCAGCGAGCTGCAGCGGGCCACGCGGGACCTGCTTGCCCAGCACCTGTTGCGCGTGCTTCGTCCTCCAACGGGCGAGGCCTGAGCTTCGTCGGGCCTGGTTGCTTGCCCTGCCACTCGGCGGGTTGAGGCCAGGCAGGGGCGGGGTTGTCGCGCGAGTAGGGAAGGTTCTTCCCACCTGCCCGCTGCGCTTTTCCATGTCCCGCGAGAGGGCCGGGAGTTTTTTCCGGGCCCCGGGAGTCGCGGTCCCGCGCCACGGACGGAGAGATTCCTCAACTCCTTGGAATCACGAGGAGCCAGTGCGGGCCGAGGCTTCGGCACGGCACGTGCTGATGCATCAGTGCGCAGGACGGGGCGGTGCTGCTGGACGGGGTTGGTGGGGTTGGGGTGGGCGGTGCCGTGGGGGGCCTCGCGACGGGGCGGCGGTGATGGGGTTGGGGGCGGATGGGCCGCCCGTCGCGAGGAAGGTGGGGGAAGGGCGAGGGGGCGCCCTGTGTGGAGCCCGGCCGGGTCACACCGGTCGGGCTTTCGCATTGCGGGCGGAGAAGAAGGCCAGCACTTGGGCCTCGCCCCAGAAAGACGGAGAGAAGGCGCTGCCCGCGACGAAGCCGACGTGGCCACCTTGCTTGGTGACGACGAGGTGCAGGTGGGGGTTGGCGGACACGTCCCGAGGGTGGGTGGAGTCGGGAATCATCGGGTCGTCCTTGGCGCTCAGCAGCAGGGTGGGGCGGCGGATGGCGTGGAGGCGTGGGCCCGAGGAGGACTCCGCGTAGTAGTGGGCGGCGTCGCGGAAGCCGTGGAGCGGGGCGGTGACGGCGTCGTCGAAGCCGCGGATGGAGCGCGCACGCTCCATGGCGGAGCCGTCGAAGGCGCCGGGGAAGCGGCGGAGCTTCTCGCGCGCCTTGTGCTTGAGGGTGCGCAGGAAGCGCTCGCGGTAGAGGCGCTGGAAGGGGCCGGGCCCATCGAGCGCGTCCGCGCAGGCGCCCAGGTCATAGGGGGCGCTCACGGCCGCGGCGGCGTCCACGGGCGAGACGTCTCCCGTCTCCTCCACCAGCCGCAGCAGCACGTTGGCGCCGAGCGAGAAGCCCACCGCGTAGAGCGGGCCGGTGAGGCGCTCGCGCAGGTGCGTCATCACGGAGAGCGCATCGGCGATGTCCCCCGAGTGGTAGGAGCGGGCGAGCCGGTTGGGTTCGCCGCTACAGGAGCGGAAATTGATGGCGGTGGCACCCCAGCCGAGCTCGGCGGCGCCGCGGAGGATGGCGGTGACGTAGCCCGCGCGCGAGGAGCCCTCCAGTCCATGCAGGGTCACCACGTGAGGGTCGCCCGGGGCACCGTCGAAGGAGTCGAGATCGACGAAGTCCCCGTCGGGCAGCTCCCAGCGCTCGCGCTTCAGGGGCGGCGCGTGCGTGGGGCGCACGAGCGAGGCGTAGATGGTCTGCGCGTGGGGCGAGGCGAGGCCACGCGCGGGGGCGAAGGGCTCGGTGGGTAGGAAGGACACGGGCGGGGGGGATATCACCCGGGGCGGGCCTTGCGCATGGAGGAACAACCGCTCTGGCGGACGGACTCGGCCTCGTCCGACAGTCCGAAGAGGTCGAGGTACTTGCGTACGCGCTCCTCGAGCGTGGGGGCCTCGATGAGGCGGCAGACGGCATCGGCCTGGTAGTCGCGGCAGACTTGCGGGCGCCGGTCGTACACGGAGCAGAGGTTGTCCGCGGTGAGGTGGGGGCAGCGCAAGCCGAGGGGCTTGTCGAGAGCGGCGATGTCTGGCGCCACGCAGCAGGCGCCGCAGCGGGTGCATTCCATGGGCAGCTAGCGTGTGACGTCGCCGGCGAGGACGTTCACGGAACCGAAGTTGTTGACCTGGAGGGGGACGGCCTGGCCCTTCTTCCAGGAGAGGAACTCCGCCTCGCTCCTGGGCTCGAGCTGGTGCTCCTTCTGGCCATCATCCGTGTAGCCGATGTGGACGACGTACTTCTCCTCGCGGCGCAACCGGTCGACAGGGCCTGTGCGGAGCTCGGGCCAGCGAGGGGCACTGTCGCGGCCGGACTCCTCACGGCGCTCCACCTGCGTCCAGGCGTAGGTGTCGTAGGTGCAGCTCAAGTCGTAGACGGGCTCCGTGCGGTAGCGCGTGCGGTTGCGGCAGTCCTCATAGGACTCCTTGCAGTACTTGGGGACGTCGTCGCACTCCTCCTGCATGTAGCCGTTGCCCAGCTTCTTGCGCGTGCACTTCTCCTCGGTGCCGCATTGCACCCGGTGCGTCTTCGTCTCGCACACGCGCTCGGTACCGTCGGCCACCTGGCGGGTGCCGCGCTGGCGGGTGATGCAGTCGCGGATGTTCTCCACGCCGGCCACCTCGCCCTGACCATTCACGGGCATGCGGGGCGAGGTCATGCGCAGCTCGTCGCGCCAGCCTTCACGCCTCACCCGCTGGAAGCTCTCCCGGTGCACGGTGCGTGTCCACGCGGTGGAGGTGACGTGGCCCGTGAGCTCGTGACTGCGCGAGCCCCAATACATGCAGGTGCCGAAGCACGCGAGGAGACTGAGGCCTACGAGGAGCCACTTGCGTCCGGCACCCCGAGGGGCAGGAGGTGGCGGGGGAGGGACGTGGGAGGGCTCAGCGTCCTCGGTGAGGGTGCGCGAGGTGTCGGAGCGCTGGGCTCGGCAGTGGCGGCAGAGGGGCGCGTCTCCGCGGTTGGAGGCGCCGCAGTAGTCACAGAACCAGTCCACCCCCGCGGCGGCAGCGGAGCGGGCCTTCTCATCAGTGACGCCTTCGCGCAGGGCCCTACCGGAGGCGGCATCGACCCCGCCGAAATCGAACTCGGACTCCTGGCCCGTCTCCTCGCGCGGGTTGTTGCAGTGGGGGCAGTTGCGGTGCCTCGCGAGGATGTCCCGGGCATCACAGGAGGTGCAGTTCCAGGTGCCCTCGATGATGCGGGTGCGCTTGGCCATGGGCGCATCCTAGCGGGTTCTCACACCCAGAGCCCACGAGGCACGGGGAGCAGGGGGGCGAGGGGCAGGTCCGGGCGGAGGGGGCGTACCATGGGCAGAGAGCCATCGCGGGCCACGCGGGTTGCGCCCTCCAGGCTGGAAAGGAGCGGGGCGTGGGTGGGCTCCTCCCAGAGCACCACGCGGGAGAGGCCCGAGCGGTGTGCCTCGCGCCGGGCCGCGCCGAGCAGCGCGTGGGCCTCGTCGGGGGAGCGTGCGTCGAGCATCAACACCAGCAGCTCGGCGTTGCGGCTCGCGAGTCCCCAGAGGATGGTGGACGCTCCCGTGGTGGCGCCAAGAGAGGAGGGGAGGGTGCAGCCGAGCTTCTCGACGTAGATGCGCCCGCGCTCGAGGTGCCAGTCGAGCTGAGCCGGCGTGGGCCAGAAGAAGAAGGGGCTGTCGGGGTAGCGCAGACGCTCGAGGGCCCGACCGATGTCGTCCTCGGGGGGGAGCAGGTTCACGCGCTCGTTGGGATCGCCGGGGATGGGGGACAGGTGCCAGTTCCAGGCGGGAAGCTCCTGGTAACCCGAGCGCGCGTAGATGCGGGGGCCCACGTCGGAGAAGAGGAGCGCGGCATGGGCGCGGGGTTGGCGCTCGAGCCTGGCGGCGAGCAGGTCCATCAACTGAGTGGCGTACCCACGGCCACGCAGGCGCTCCTCGGTGAAGACGCTGGCGATGGCGAAGCTGTCGCCCGGGACGAGGGGACCCGTGGGCGTGCGCAGGAAGCTGTGGGTGCGGAACGTTTCACAGGAGGCGAGCACGCTGCCGTCCGTGTCGCACAGCAGCCAGGTGCGCATGTCCGAGCGAGCCCAGGGATGGGTGCGCAGGCGTTGCTCCCGGGAGAGATACTCCTCGAGGGTGAGGAGCTTGCCCCACTCCGAGTACGTGAGCACGTCACGCTGGACCTTCTGTTCGTCGGTGGCTTCAACGAGGTGCATGGTCTGCTCTCTGTCCCCGAGCTCTCCTCGAGGCGTCACAGCCTGGTGGTGTACGGGAAGCGGAAGTGGAGCTGCAGGTACGCCTGCCCGACGTGGAAGATGGAGTCGTCGAGCGGGGTGACGCCGGTGAAGGTGCCGAGTCGCTGGGGGATGTAGAAGGTCGAGCTCCACCCGAGGCTGACGAGGAAGGTGCGGCTGATCCCAAGCTCAAGGTCCGCATCGATGCTGAGGCCGGGCCGCAGGAAGTGAGTGGTGGGCAGCCTGTCCGAGTACAGGTACGCGTAGGTGAGCACCAGGCCGGCCCCGAGCGAGAAGCGCGTCGGGCTGGAGCTCAGGGGCAGCCCGATGCCGAGTGGCCGCCATGTCGCGCCGTAGATGCCGGTGTCGCGCAGCTTGGGGGAGATGATGAGCGAGTCCGGGACGAGCAGGGACACGATGCCTGGGGTGAAGCGGAACTCGTCGAGGCGGTTGGCCTGGGCGCGGTACTTCCGGGGGATGAGGCGCTGGTTGCGCCGCAGCCACTCTCGGTCGAGCACCACCTCCGTGGACAGCTTGAGTCCGGTGTGGAGGGGCTGATCCCGAAACACGGGACCGAAGAAGAAGAAGGCGGCGGGACCCACGCCCACGTCCACGGGGACGGTGACCCGCTGGGCCGAGGCCGGCGCGGCGAGCAGCAGCAACAGCAGCACGAGACTCGGCGGTACGAGGCGGGCGGCGGTCATGGCTTCGAGCCTACGACGTCACCTGGGCTCCCTTGCCCGCAAATGAAACGCGGCACCGGGGAGTGACCCGCGGTGCCGCGTGAGCAACATCTCGGAGAGATGCGCCAACTACGGGGTGGTGTCGGGCGACTTCAGCATTCCGCCGTAGCGCCCCTGACCGACCTCCACGGGCCAGACCTGCGGCGTGGAGTTGGAGGGCAGGGCAGGGCGGAAGCGCGTGCCCAGATCGAACAGGGTGAAGAGCAGCAGCAGCACCACGAACAGCATGGACGTGGCGAACACCAGCCGGTTGGCGCCCTTGTGCTCGGAGAGGTGCATGAAATACAGCGCCACCAATCCACCCTTCACGCTGGCAATCACCAGCGCGAGCGCCAGACCCCAGGTCGGCAGATGCATGCGACCGGTGAGCACCGTGACCACGGTGAGCACCATCAGCGCTCCCCAGACCAGGATGTACATCCCCGGTCCGGAGTGGTGCTCCCCACGCATCTCGTGGTCTTCCTTCATCGACTCATTGGCCATCGCGGACATGTGCGAGGGGCTCCCTTAAACGAGGTACAGCATGGGGAAGAGGAAGATCCACACCAGGTCGACGAGGTGCCAGTACATGCTGCCCAGCTCCACCGCGGTGTAGTTGCGGTAGCTGAACTCGTTCCTCATCGCCTTGGTGGTCACCCACGCCAGCACGATCATACCGACGATGACGTGGAAGGCGTGCAGGCCCGTGGAGAGGAAGTAGATGGTGAAGTACATGGACACGCCCGGCAGCTGGATGCCCTCGTAGTGGTAGTGAGGACCAGGCAGCTGCCCCACGTGAATCTTGTGGGCGTACTCGAAGTACTTGATGACGAGGAAGCCGGCCGCCATGAGGATGGTGAGCACGAACATCGTCACCACCTTCTTGTTCTGCCCCTCCTTCGCGTAGTGCACCGCCATGGCGGCGGTGAACGACGAGGTGATGAGCACCAGGGTGTTGATGGTGCCCATGACCAGGTCCAGCTCGCGGCTGGCCGCGGCGAACGCATCCGGGAAGAGGAAGCGGTAGCACGCGTAGCAGACGAACAGACCCGCGAAGAGCAGGATTTCAGTGGCCAGGAACAGCCACATTCCAAGCCGGGCCGCGTGGTTCTGCACTTCGAGCGAGGCGAAGTGCGCCGCCACCTGCGGCACCGGAGGAGCGCCGGCCGTACCGGCAACGGCGGAACTAGACTGCATCGGGCACCTCGGCCTTCTTGGGATCCACGTAGAAGTGGGGCTCCTCGGAGTAGGTAGGCTGCGGACCCACGAAGTTGTGGGTCGGAGGCGGAGACTCCGTCAGCCACTCGTAGCCACGGCTGCGCCACGGGTTGGAGGCGGCGCGGCGGCCGTACACCAGCGCGTACGTCAGGTAGATGGCGCTGATGAGGAAGCCGAAGGCCAGCAGCGACGCGCCCGCGGTCGAGGCCACGTTCAGCGTCTGGAAGCGCTCCGGGTACTCGTAGTAGCGGCGCGGCATGCCCGCGTTGCCCAGGAGGAACTGCGGGATGAACGTCGCGTTGAAGCCCAGGATGATGAGCGCCGCGGACACCAGGCCCCACCCCTCGTGGTACATCTTCCCGAACATCTTCGGGAACCAGTAGTGGATGGCGGCCATGAAGGCCATGATGGTCGCGCCCACCATGATGAAGTGGAAGTGCGCCACCACGAAGTAGGTGTCGTGCCAGGGCACATCCAGCGACGACGTGGCGAACGCCACACCCGTCATGCCGCCGAACACGGTGAAGTACAGGAAGCCGCAGAAGTAGGCGAACGGCGTCTTGAAGTCGACCGCGCCCTTGTAGACGGTGCCCACCCAGTTGAACACCTTGATGGCGGTGAACACGCCCACCAGCATCGTCAGCACGGCGAACACGCCCGCGTTGAACGTGGACTGGCCGGACACGAACATGTGGTGGCCCCAGGCGAAGAAGCCCACGAAGGCGATGCCCAGGGACGAGAACGCCACCGCGCGGTAGCCGAAGATGTTCTTGCGGCTGAAGGCGGCCACGACCTCGCTCATCACGCCGAAGGCCGGCAGCACCATGATGTACACGGCCGGGTGCGAGTAGAACCAGAACAGGTGCTGGAAGAGCACCGGGTCCCCGCCGAGGGCCGGGTCGAAGATGCCGAAGTGGAACAGGTGCTCACCCACCACCAGGAGCAGCACCAGGCCGAGCACCGGCGTGGCCAGCACCTGGATGCACGCCGTGGCGTACATGGCCCACACGAACAGCGGCAGCTTGAACCAGGTGATGCCCGGCGCCCGCATGGTGTGGGTGGTGACGATGAAGTTCAGACCCGTGGCGATGGAGCTGAAGCCGATGATGAACGCGCCGAAGAGGATGGGCGCCACCGTCGTCGTCGTGTGCGTGCTGTACGGGGTGTAGAACGTCCAGCCCGTATCCATTCCGCCGTTGATCATTCCCCAGATGGCGATGGCCGCGCCGCCCAGCAGCAGGTAGAGCGAGGTCAGGTTCAGCTTGGGGAAGGCCACGTCCTTGGCACCCAGCATCAGCGGCAGCATGAAGTTGCCGAAGGCGCCCGGGATGGCCGGGATCATGAACAGGAAGATCATCACCACGCCGTGCATGGTGAAGGCGCGGTTGTACGTCATCGCGTCGATGATGGTCGGACCCGGAGTCAGCAGCTCCAGGCGGACAATCAGGGCGTAGATGCCGCCAACGAGGAAGAAGAGCAGGACCCAGATGAGGTACATCACGCCGATGCGCTTGTGATCCAGCGTGAGCAGCCACGACTTAACCGTGGTGCCATCGGTGAGGTAGCTCGGGTGGTGCTCGTGATGCTCATCCGGCGCGGGCACGGCGCCCGGCTCGGCTGCGATGCTACTGGATGGGCTCATAGACAGGTCCTTGAGAGGAAGCGCCGGTGCGGATGTCCGGAGTGCGCAAGGTCTTGATGTACTCGACGATGGCCGCCGTCTGGGGCCCCGTCAGCTTGCCCTGGAAGGTGGGCATGACGTTGGGGAAGCCTGCCACCAGGTGGGCGCCCGGATCCATCATGGACTGGGTGATCCACGCCTCGTCCACGCGGATGTTCTGGCCGTTGTCCAGCGTCTCCGTACGGCCGTACATGCCCAGGAAGGTGGGCCCGATGTGCGGCTCACCATTGACGGTGTGGCACTTGAAGCAGCCGACCTCGGCGGCCACCTTCTGGCCCTGCTCCGCCATGCGGGCGGGGTGCGGCGCCAGGCTCAGGTCCGCCAGCGCGTCCTGACGGTTCTGCAGGCTGCCCCGACGCTGCTCCTTCACCCACTCGTCCCAGGCCTCGGGCGAGAGCACCACCACCTCACCCAGCATCTTCGAGTGGGAGAGGCCGCAGTACTCGGTGCAGAGGATCTGGTACGTGCCAGGCTTGGTGGCCTCGAACCAGGTCTGCGTGTAGCGGCCCGGCACCGCGTCCATCTTGATGCGGAAGGCCGGCACGAAGAAGGAGTGGATGACGTCACGCGAGGTGATGAGCAGACGCACCGGGCGGTTGGCCGGCACGTGCAGCACGTTCACCCCGTTGGGGCCCTCCGGGTAGGAGAACTTCCACATCCACTGCTTGCCCATGACGTAGACGTCCATCGCGTCCTTGGGCGGAGTGGAGACGAACACGAAGTCCCGGAAGCCGATGACGAACCAGGTGAGGAAGAAGATCAGCGGCAGTGAGACGAAGAGGAACTCCGTCTTCACGGACGGGACAACGTACTCAGTCGTCTGGTTCGGCTTGCGTCGACGGTAGCGGAAGAAAAAGAAGACCGCCGCCGTACCCACGACGAGCGAACTCAACATCGTCACGGCGACGACGAAGTAGTGCAGGTTGTCCACCCGCTCCGCGAAGGTCGACGCCTGCTCCGGGAGGAACAGGATTTTGTTCAGCAACTCGTTCATGCTGCTGCGCCTTTCTTCAGCTCACGCCTCCAGTAGTAGGCGAGCATGGTCGCGAGCGCGCCGAAGACCATGAGCGAGCCTATCCGGAGGAATCCAAAGATGTAGAAGCCGTACCGCCGGGTGGCGGTGTCATACTTGAAGCAGGTAAGGACGATGCGATCGATGCTGGTGCCCACGCGGCCACCGGCCGCTTCCAGCAGGGCCAGCTTCATGTCCTGAGGACGGAAGGACGTGCCGTACAGATAGCGCGAAATGGCGCCTTCAGGGGTGAGCACGTGCACCACCGCCGGGTGGACGTACTGCTTCGTGTCCGCGTCATACGCGTACTTGAAGCCCACCGCGTCCGCCAACTGGCGAATGTTCTCCTCAGTACCCGTGAGGAAGTGCCAGGGAGCCGTCTCCGGCTGGCCCATGGACTGAAGGTGCCGCCGCCGCCGCTCGAGGCTCTGCGCAGGCGTGTCCTGCGGGTCGATGCTCACCGTGACCGCCTCGTAGTCCTTACCGAGCTCCAGCCCCAGCTCGCGCATGGTGCGGATCTGCTCGTTGATGACGAGGTTACAGAGCAGGGGGCAGTTGTAATACACGAGCGTCAGCAGCACCGGACGGGTCCGCGGCAGCACGTCGCGCAGGCGCACGGGCTTGCCGAAGGCGTCAGTGAACTGCGCCTCGAGCGGGGTCAGCTCCCCAAGGTGCTCCTCGACGTCCACCCCGCGCACCTGCGGCGGGGTGTCAGACTGGGCGTCGACGATGCTCTTGGGGACCTTCCCACCGCCCGGGAGGGCGTACGCCGGCATCCCGGCGCCGAGCGCCAGGAGCAGCGCCGCCATCCCGGCGCGCAAATGGATGGAAGAGGAGGGGGTGTACATCGTGCTTCTCTTCTATGCCGCGAACTACGGGCTCGGGGGCGCCGGTTGCTGCGGCGAAGGGGTGGGGGTAGGGGCCGGAGCCTGCTGCTTCGCGGCCGCCTGCTCGGCGATGACCTGATCCATCGCCTGGTTGATGGTGGGCCGGGCCACCACACCGGGATTGTCCGCCCAGCCGTTCTGCAGGGCCTTCTGCTGGGCGCTGATCTTCTCCTCGGCGTGCGTGTCCTGCTGGAACATCCGCTGGTTCACGATGCCGATCTCATAGGCCGTCTTGTGGTCCTTGTCCGGCGTGATGAGGGCCGGAATCTCGGCGGCACCCTCAGGGGCGAACGCACGCGTCGTCGCCACTTGGAGCCGCCAGGCCCAGATTCCACCGACGATGAAGATGATGATGGCGCCCACACCCACCTGGACGATCTTCCCAGTGAGGATGTGGTCCTCCTCGGCGGCCACGCCATGCGCGCCACGGATGACGCGCGACTCGAGCTCCGACTCGGTCTTCTTCATGGCTGCACGTACCTCAGCGACTCAGAGATGTAGGGATCCTTCACGGGCAGCGTGTAGCGGCCCCGGGCCTGCCAGATCGCTCCGGCCACGGCCAGGCCACCCACACCCGCGAAGGCGGTGATGATCGTCCAGTGGAACGACGGGCCCTGGGGCGAGAACGCCGGCCAGATGAGCCAGTACATGTCCACCGCGTGCATCACCAGCAGGTACACGGCCACCACCGCGAGCAGCCGCGGCTTGAGCTTCAGGTTGCGCGAGAGCAGGGTGAAGAAGGGCACCACGAAGCCCATCACGAAGAGCGAGATGGACATCGGCTTCCAGCCACCCTCGAGGCGCAGCTTGAACCAGCCGGCCTCCTCCGGGATGTTGGCAATCCAGATGAGGAGGAACTGGGAGAAGGCGATGTAGGCCCAGAAGGCCGTGAAGGCCAGCATGAGCTTACCCAGGTTGTGGTAGTGCGCCGTCGTCACCAAGGTGCCGTACCCATCCTTGCCCTGCGCGTTCACCGTGGCGATCGTCAGCACGCAGAACGCCGCCAGGAAGCTACCGGCGAAGTAATAGACGCCGAAGATGGTGGACTGCCAGAGCGGCGTGAGCGTCATCAGCCAGTCGAAACCAGCAAAAGTAATGGTCAGCGCAAGGAACGGGAGCGAACCGGGGGAGAAGCGCCGCTGCTTGACGGTGAGCTCCAGCGCGCCGGTGTTGTCCTGCTCGGTGCTCCAGGCGCGCAGCCGCCACGCCACGAAGATCCACACCCCGAAGTAGATGGCCTGACGGATGTAGAAGAAGGTCAGGTTCAGGTACGGGTGCTTGTGGTGCAGGTGGTGCAGCTCCACCTCGGTGAACTTCACGCCGTCGGTGCCGGGGAACTGCCAGGCCGCCGGGTCCACCCAGGGGAAGATGTGCTTGGCCCCGAAGAGGATGGGCAGCAGCAGGATGACGAACACCACCACGCTGGCGCCCATGGTCTCCATGCTGCGGCGCAGGATGGTGATCCACTTGGCCTTGGCCGTGTGGAAGATGGCCACCATGATGATGGAGGCCACCGAGATGCCCAGCCAGTAGCAGAAGGCGAGCAGGTAGCTGAACATCGTCGCCTGGGGTGCGGTGACGAAGCCCACGATGGTCAGCACCAGGCCGATGACGCCGATGGCCCCAGCCAGCGTCATCACCTTGGAGCCGCCGTTGAAACGGTCCACGGCAATCATCGGTTCTCCTGCGGAAGAGGCTGGCCACCCGCTTGCGTGTTGCGGGCGCGCTGCAGCGCACGGACGTAGGCCACGACGGCCCACCGCTCCTGGATGTTGAGCTCGCCAGCGAAGGACGGCATCACGCCGTAGCCCTCGGTCATGGCGACGAAGACGTGCCCGTCCGGCTTGTTGGCGATCTCCAGCAGCGACGGAGGCAGGCGCAGGGCCATGTTCTCCGCCACCACGCTGTTGCCGTCACCGAGCTGGCCGTGGCACTGCGAGCAGACGATGTTGTACTTCTTCTGTCCCACCTCGAGCACCTCGCGGTTGAGCTCGAGCGGGATGGTGGACACGAGCGTGCCGTTGACCCGGCCCGTGGTGAGGCCGGGGTTGCCCACCGGGCGCTCGCGCGGGACAGTGCCCTCGGGCGGGGTGCGCATGGCCTTGCCATCCGCCCAGAACTCGCTCGTCTCGTAGTACTCGTACTTGGCTTGAGCCTCCATTCGCTGGAGGAACTCGGACGGGACGGTGCAACCGGCCAGGGCGAGCCCGGCCGCGGGGATGAGCCACCTCATTCCTTCTCTCCCGAGACAACGGTCACGTGGGTCGCGCCCAGTGTCGTGAGCTGGTTCTTGATGTCGTCGGCCTTCACGGTCGTCATCGCGGTGGGCACGCTCAGCCAGTAGCCGTGCGTGGACGCGCTGCGGAACTCCTCGCTCTCGAAGACCGGGTGGTACGGCTGGGGCAGACGGCTGAGCCCCAGCAGACCGAAGAAGATGCCGAACGCCGTGAGCAGCACCGCGAGCTCGAAGGTGATGGGCACCCAGGCCGGCAAGCTCAGCGTCGGACGACCACCCACGTTGAGGGGGTAGTCGATGGTGTTCATGTACGTCTGGAAGGCGAGCGCCGTGACGATACCCGTCAGCGCGCCACCCAGGGCGATGAAGGGCACGCGGGAAGGCGGCAGGCCCAGCGCCTCGGACCCGCCGTGCAGCGGGTAGGGCGAATAGGTGTCCATGCCTTCGTAGCCCTTCTCCCGCATCTGCCGGGTGGCATCCACCAGGGCCTCGGGGGTGGCGAACTCGGCGAGCACCCAGCTATCCAGAACCTTGATCTCGGCGGACATGGATTAGTGCGCTCCGTGGGTGAGGGTCCCGGCGGCGCCAGTCTCCGCGCCGTGGGCGGCGTGGTGGGCGGCGTGCTTGAGCTCCAGCTGGAGCTCCTTCACCTCGCTCACCGCAACCGCGGGGACGAACTTGAGGAACAGGAGGAACAGCGTGCCGAACAGGCCCAGCGTGCCGATGTAGATGGACCAGTCCACCCAGGTCGGGCTGTACAGGTCCCACGAGGACGGCAGGAAGTCCTGCGTCAGCGACGTCACGATGATGATGAAGCGCTCGCACCACATGCCGATGTTCACCAGGATGGACGCCACCCACATGATGGGGATGCTGGTCCGGCACTTCTTGAACCAGAAGATGTTCGGCGTGATGACGTTGCAGGCGATCATCAGCCAGTACACCCCGGCGTACGGACCGCGCGCGCGGTTCACGTAGAAGGTCCAGATTTCGTACTCGCTGCCGGAGTACCAGGCGATGAAGTGCTCCATCAGGTAGCCGTAGGACACGATGAGTCCCGTGGCCATGATGACCTTGTTCATGTTCTCCAGGTGGCGGTCGGTGATGACGTCCCGGAGCTTGAGGTACTTGCGGGCGGGCACGATGAGGGTGATCACCATCGCGAAGCCGCTGAACACGGCGCCGGCCACGAAGTAGGGCGGGAAGATGGTGGCGTGCCAGCCGGGGATGAGCGAGGTGGCGAAGTCGAAGGAAACGATCGTGTGCACGCTGACCACGAGCGGGGTGGAGATACCCGCCAGCAGCAGGTAGCCGATCTTGTAGTTGTGCCAGTGACGGCCGGAGCCGCGCCAGCCGAGCGCGAAGAGGCCGTAGATGGTGCGCTGCAGCTTGCCCTTGGACGAGTCACGCAGGGCCGCCAGGTCCGGGATGAGACCCACGTACCAGAAGAGGGCGGACACGGTGAGGTACGTCGAGATGGCGAACACGTCCCACACCAGCGGGGAGCGGAACTGCGGCCACGCGCCCAGGGTGGAGGGGTAGGGGAAGAGCCAGAAGGCGAACCAGGGACGGCCCGTGTGCAAGAGCGGGAAGAGACCCGCGCAGCACACGGCGAAGAGCGTCATGGCCTCGGCGAAGCGGTTGATGCTCGTGCGCCACTTCTGCTGGAAGAGCAGGAGGATGGCGGAGATGAGCGTACCGGCGTGACCGATACCGACCCACCAGACGAAGTTGATGATGTCGAACGCCCAGCCGTTGGGCTGGTTGTTACCCCACATGCCGATGCCGCGCGCCAGGGTGATGGTCACACCCAGGACGAGCAGACCGAGCGCGGACAGCGCCAGGCCGAACAGCATGAACCAGCCCTTACCGGGCTTGGCCCACACGTGGTCGAGCAGGGTCTCGTTGAGGGTCTTGTCGTCGTGGTGCGGCGCGACGAGGGGCCGCGGCTCGAGCGGGTCGAGCGAAGCGGCGGCAGTATGAGCAGCGGTCTCGGCCATGACTCAGTGGCCTCCTTCGTGACCCGCCTCGGAGGGGCTGGCGGACGCGAGGGCGGGATTGGGGTTGCGCAGACGGATGAGGTGGGCGGTACGAGGCTTGGTGCCCAGCTCGTTCAGCAGCTTGTAGGCGCGCTCGTCGTTGTGGTGCTTCGTCACCTGGGCGTTGGGGTCGCTCAGGGTGCCGAACACGATGGCCTCGGTGGGGCACGTCTGCTGGCAGGCGGTCTGCAGCTCCTTCTCGAAGATGGGCCGCTTCTCCACTCGCGCCTTGATGCGGACGCGCTCGATGCGCTGGACGCAGTAGGTGCACTTCTCCATGACGCCGCGGTTGCGCACCGTGACGTCCGGGTTCATCAGCATCTTCTGCGTGGGCGTCTTGTCCGCGGTGTAGTGCAGGTAGTTGAAGCGGCGGACCTTGTACGGGCAGTTGTTGGAGCAGTACCGCGTGCCGACGCAGCGGTTGTACACCATGTCGTTGAGGCCCTCGTCCGAGTGGACGGTGGCGTTCACCGGGCACACGTACTCGCAGGGCGCCTTCTCGCAGTGCACGCACATCACAGGCTGCATGATCATCTCGGGATCGTGCAGCTCGTCACCGGAGAAGTACCGGTCGATGCGCAGCCACTGCATCTCGCGGCTGCGGGCCACCTGCTCCTTGCCCACCACGGGGATGTTGTTCTCCGCCTGGCAGGCCACGACGCACGCAGAGCAGCCGGTGCAGCGGGCCAGGTCGATGGCCATCGCCCACTTGTAGTCCTTGTACTCGTAGTCCGGCATGAGGTTGACGGCATTGACGTCACCTCGCACGCGGGCGAGTACGGGGCTGGCCTTCTTCTTCTCCAGCTCCTGCTCCTTGCGGAACTGCGCCACCGACATGTCCAGGGCCAGCGGGCGGCCCTCCATGCGCCAGTGGCTCTGGCTGAGGGAGAACTTGTGCGTGCTGCGCGCCTTCTCCAGCTTCGCGCCGCCGTCGAACCAGGGCGCATCCACGCTGCGCACGCGGTTGGCGTTGAAGCCCACTTCCTTGGCCACGGTCTCGAACAGACCCGTGCGGCCGTAACCCAGCGGCAGCACCACCACGTTGTCCGCGGTGCCGGGGAGGATCCACACGGGCACCTCCAGCTTGCGGTCGCGGTAGGTGAGCGTGGCCAGGTCTCCCGGCTGCAGCCCCAGCTTCTCGGCGGTGGCCGGGCTGATGTAGGCCGCGTTGTCCCAGGTCATCTTCGAGATGGGATCCGGCAGCTCCTGCAGCCAGGACAGGTTGGCGAACTGGCCGTCATAGACCTTGTAGTCCGAGACGAAGTTCACCTCGAGGTCGCCAGCGGCGGGCGCGGTGTAGGCGTCCACGAGCGCGCGGGCCCCCTCCACGTTGGGGGTGCCAGCCAGCGCGGCCGGGGCGCTGTCGGGGACGATGCCCACGGACACCCACGTCTCCCACGCTGTCTCGAAGTCCGTGTTGGCGCCAGCGCGGCCAC
Organism: Archangium minus; assembly: GCF_044360475.1. Lineage (NCBI taxonomy): Bacteria > Pseudomonadati > Myxococcota > Myxococcia > Myxococcales > Archangiaceae > Archangium > Archangium minus. The sequence continues at coordinate 10,707,493 of NZ_CP043494.1, read as the reverse complement.
GGTAGAAGTCGCGGAGGATCTGGTAGCTGCTGCGGAACGGCTCGCCGAGGAAGAGCGCGAACAGCTCCGAGGCGGGCACGCCGTTGAAGAGCGGCTGGATGAGCGGCTGCACGATGGAGACCGTGCCGTCGATCGACCGGCCATCACCCCAGGCCTCCAGCTCGTGCGCGGCCGGGATGAACCAGTCGGCGTAGGCGCTCGTCTCGTCCTCGAAGAGCGAGGTATAGACGACGGTGAGCTTGGCGCGGTTGGGGTTCGTCTTCGGGTCCAGCACCTCCTGGAGCCCCAGGTCCACCGGCGCGCGGTAGAGCGGGTTCCACGAGGTGATGACGAGCACGTCCACCGCACCGTTCTTCAGCTCGTCCACGAGCGGGCGCAGGCCAGCGGCGCTGGTGCTCTCGTTGACGGTGGCCGGGATGTAGCGGACCGTCTGGCCCACGTTGCCGAGCGCCGCGTTGATGGCGGCGGCCAGGGCGTGCACCGCGGCAGGCTGACGCTCACCGGCCACCACCAGGCTGCGGCCACCGGCGGCACGCAGGTCGGCGGCGACGGCGTCCACCCACTTCTGGTGGGCGGCGTTGAGCTGCGCCTTCGCGGCGGCGGCGCCGGCCAGGCCTTCCACGCCACCACCCACGCGCGAGGCGATGGCGGCGGCGACGGCGAAGACCTCGGCAGACTTCACGCGCAGACGGTGGTCCGCCATGCCGCCGGTGATGGTGAAGCGCGGCTCGGCGACGTAGAGACGGTTGAGGTTGCCCTCGGCCGGATCACGACGGCGCGCGAAGGCGCGAGCGTAGGCGAGGTTGGCCGGACGGCTCTCCAGGAAGTCCGCGTCCAGCGAGAGGACGACGTCCGCCTTGGAGAAGTCGTACAGCGGGGTGGCCGGCTGGCCGACCACGGCACCCGTACCCTCGTTGGTCGGATCCTGCGTGACCGAGGTGTAGCTGAAGAAGCGGGCGTTGGGCAGCCGCTGCTGGATGCGCGAGCGCAGCTCGCCGAGCACCGGTGACGTGTTCGGCTCGGTGAGGAAGCGCACGCGCGCCCCACCGTTCTGCTGAGCGGCCCGGGCGATGACCGTGCCGATCTCCTCGCCGAAGGTACGCAGCGAGCGCGGGTCCTTGCGGTAGCGCAGCACGCGGGCGCGCTGCGGATCGTACAGAGACAGCAGGAAGGCCTGCTCGAAGGGGCCGGCGGCGCCCAGGTTCACCGGGTGCTGCGGGTTGCCCTCGACCTTGATGGGGCGGCCCTCACGCGCGGTGACGAGGATGCCGGAGGTGTGGCCTCCGAACGTCATACCCGAGGCGTAGTGCAGCGGGTTGCCCGGAACGAGCTCGGGCGGCGTGCGGGTGTAGGGCACCATGCGCTCGTCCACCGGACGGGTGGAGCAGGCGGTGGCGCCGGCCAGCGCCAGCGAGGCGCCCAGCAGCTGCATGAACTCGCGGCGGGCGACGCCGGTGGGGGGCAGGTCCGCGCCCTCGGGGAACTCGGGGCGGCTCTCCTCGAGGTACTCGGGCTTGTTGAGCTTCTCCTCGAGGCTGCGCCAGTAGGTCTTTCCGTAGGCGCCCTCGGAAGCCACGGCGTGCGCGGAGGCGTGATCAAGCGCCTGACCGACGACGTCGTGCTCATGCTCGTGGTCGTGCGCGGCTTCGGCCTTGTCCGAGACGACCGGCAGGGCGAAGGAAGTAGGGGTGTCCTTCATGGGGGCTCCGTCGAGCTTGGGCTTCAGCGGTGGCATGTCGTGCAGCTCGTACGCGCGTGGACGTCGTTCTCGCTATACAGCTTGTCCGCGAGCGCCGTGGCCTCCTGGGGGTCGGCCGGCGGCTGCCACGTCATGCTGGTGATGAACTCCTGCGGACGCAGGTTGGGCTTGGGGTTGCGGTGGCAGTCCAGGCACCACTGCATGGTGAGCGGCGCGGTCTGCTCGATGGCCGCCATCTGGTCTACGCGACCGTGGCAGGTGACGCAGCCCACTCCCTTGGCCACGTGGATGGCGTGGTTGAAGTAGACGAAGTCCGGCAGGTTGTGGACGCGGACCCACGGGATGGGCTGATCCGTGAAGTAGGCTTGCCGCACCAGCGCCAGGTACGGGCTCTGGTTCCACACCTGGGCGTGGCAGGACATGCACACGGTGGTGGAAGGAATGCCCGCCGACGGCGACTTCTCCACGGAGAAGTGGCAGTAGCGGCAGTCGATCTGTTCGTCGCCGGCGTGGTGCCGGTGATCGAACTCGATCGGCTGTTCGAGCGGGCGGTTCTGACCGGTGACGAACGGAGAACGCACGTACGCCATCAGACCGCCAAGCGCGATCGCGGGGATTGCAAGAAGCGCCGCGGCGGAAGCCCGCGACACCGTGTTCGTCCAGCGTGGGAAGAGAGGACCGCTCATTACCAGGACCGGGGGCTAGTCAGTGGACTCCGGAAGACGCAACGGGAGGGCGAAGCGGCTTTTCGGAGGCGACACAGGAAGACTGGAACAAGAAGCTCATGCACGGCGTTGCTGTGGCTGCTACGACTCCTGCCCTGACAGGAGACATGCGGACACGCCCGACCCCATCCAACTGAAGAGTTGCCGTGGACGGGGTCCCTCCTCCTTGTCCCGTCCCAACGCGGCGCGTGACCATCGAGCATCATTTTCCGGGTGTCAACCTTTCTCTGTCCGCGAGCGGCGGGATACCACGACCCACGGCGTTGTGGCGCGGCTGCAAACTTGCCCGGATGATGTTCTCTTCTACGAGATCGTAGGGGGGTTGAATCGCGAGGCCCGTCAGGCGTCGTCGGGATCGCGCCAGCGCTCTCGTCGGCGCTCCAACAAGCGTTCCACCAGCTCCCGGACCCGGGCGTCCCGGTGGTAATGCCGATCATGCCGGCTGCCTTTGCCCTGGTTGCAGCGCGCACACGCCAGGCCGAGGTTCTCCAGCGCGTCCGTGCCGCCATGCACCCGGGGTACGATGTGCTCGATGGTCGCGCGGCTGATCGGCTCGCCGTCCAGTCCGATGAGCAGGTACGCGTTGCAGTGTAAGCACTTTCCGAGCCAGACCTCACGCCCGCGGTGCTCGGTCCGCTCGAAGGTGGCGTCGGTGGCCACGATGTCGAGGATGCGGCGGCGCTTGGAGGAGCTCACAGGTCTTCTAATAGGTTGGGAAGGCGCCTCATGCCATGGGGAGGCAGGTGGAGGCATGCGAGCATGACGCCCCATGAGAGGAAAGACGGCTGTCATTACCGGGGCGTCCTCGGGAATCGGTGAGGAGCTCGCGGTGGCGCTCGCGGCTCGTGGAGCGCAGGTGGTGCTCGCGGCTCGAGGCGAGGAGTCGCTGGCCCGGGTGAAGCAGCGGTGTGAACAGGCTGGAGGTCGCGCGCTCGTGGTGCCCACGGATGTGAGTGACCCAGAGGCCTGTGGGCGCCTGGTGGCTCGTGCCGTGGAGGCGTTCGGCGGCATCGACTACCTCGTGAACAACGCGGGGCTCGTGATGCGTGCGCGTTTCGAGGACGTGACGGACCTGTCTCTCTTCGAGCGCATCATGCGGGTGAACTACCTCGGCGCGGTCTACTGCACGCACCATGCGCTCCCGCATGTGAAGGCGCGCAGGGGCCTGCTCGTCGCTGTGTCCTCGCTGACGGGGAAGAGTGGCGTGCCCACCCGCACCGGCTATTCCGCGAGCAAGCACGCGATGCAGGGTTTCTTCGACTCGCTGCGCATCGAGCTGAGCGGCACTGGAGTGGATGTGCTTGTCGTGTCCCCCGGGTTCGTCGCCACCGACATCCGCGCCCGGGCGCTCGGCCCCGATGGGCAGGCCGGCCATACGGACATCGCCGAGGATGAGAACCGGATGATGGACGCGCGCACCTGCGCGGACCTCATCCTGCGTGCTATGGAGCGCCGCGAGCGCGAGGTGGTGATGATGCCGGCCGCGAAGCTGGTGATGGCCCTCAAGGCGCTCGTGCCGGGCATGGTCGATCGCCTGGCCTCGCGGATGATGAAGCAGGCGCGGCCCTGAGTCCCGCCAGGGCCGCACGCTCCTGACTCACGCTCGTACCGGACGGGCCTGTGTCACGCCCGAGGCGAGCAGGTCCTCGCGCAGTCGCGTGAGGACCTTCCCGAGCAGGTTCTGGCCCCGCCACGTCGCCGGATCTTGGATGCGTGGATCCTCTGCCGACAAGCCCACGCCCCAGATGCGATCCAACGGGCTGGCCTCCACCAGCTCCGTGCCCACTGTGGCCAAGAGCGCCGCGAGCAACTCGGCGTTCTGGGTGAACTTGGCGTGGTTGCCCTCGTAGACGATGCGTTCACGCTCGCGCTCCCACACCGCGCCGTCGAAGCCGCGGACCTTGCGACCCAGCGCCTTGTGCTGCTTGGGGCTCTTCGTCCCCAGGATGCGCGCGGCTATCTCCGTGTCTCCGAAGAGCACCGCCTTGCCGTGCATCATGTACTGCTCGGCACATGTGAAGCGCGCACCGCCCGCCACGAACTCGCACGGGTGCCACTGCGAGAAAGGGGACTCCTGCCGCCAGAAGAAGGTGAACCTGCTCCGCGTGTCGCTCATGGGTCCTCGGATGGTTGGTGTAATTAAAACACCAAGTCTGACGAAGCAAGGGCGTGGACCTGACAGCGCGGGTGACACTCAGGACGTGGGCGGCCGGTAGGACACCCCGGTGACGGTGTACTCGATGGCACCGCGCGGGCGCTCGACCCGGACGGACTCGCCTACCTCCTTGCCGAGCAGGGCCCGCGCCAGGGGTGACTCGACGCTGAGACGGCCTGCCTTCACGTCCGCCTCGTCCGGGCCGACGATGCGGTACGCCGTCTCCTCGCCTTCCTCGTCCTCGAGTGTTACCCACGCGCCGAAGTAGACGTGCTCCTCGTCGGGAGCTTCGGGGGTCACCACCTGGACCTCCTCGAGGGTGGCGGTCAGGTACTGCACCCGCCGCGTACGCTCCCGGGCCCTCACGTCATCTCCGAAGGACGGGGGTGCCTTCTCCTGGGATGAGGGTGCCGTGAGCGACTCGAGCTCCTCCTGGAGCGCCCGGTAGCCTTCGGGCGTGATGTACCGTTTCTCTCCAGAGGTCGAGCGGGGACGCGGAGGAAGGAGGACGTCCTCTCCGCCCGCGTCTTCCTTCGTGAAGGCCTTCGACATGGTGCTCCCTCCCGGACGGTCGGCATCCAGCCTGTGGGGCATGCCCGTTGTTCCAGAGGACAGGGTGGCCTCGGGGCCGGGTCACGCTGACATTCAGAGAATCATGGGATTCGCCCAACTCATTGAAGACCACAAGCAGGAGATTTTGGTTCGTTGGAAGGAAATGGTGCGCACGCTCCGTGATGCGCGCCGCCTCTCCGAGGAAAGCCTGGAGAACCACGTCCCGCATTTGATCGACTGGCTCGTGGTGAAGCTCCGCGAGCGCGACGAGGCCGATGTTCGCGGCAGCCAAATGCTCTCTCGGGAACATGCCTTCCAGCGGGTCGGGGATGATTTCGACCTCGTGGAGGTGCTCGTGGAGCTCTCCATCTTGCGAGACGTGCTGCTCAGCCTGTGGGTCGAGGAGCCAGGCGGGGTATCGCCGACGGAGGTGCTCTACCTCAGCCGAGACCTGGATGATGTGGTGACCATCTGCTCGACGGAGTTTGCCCGGCAGGTGCTGGCCCGACATGGGGCCTCGCCGCAGGCAACCCAGGCCATGGGCCATTGACGCGGCCCTGAAGCTCTCCTGGTCGCCCTCCGGCCCGGAGAGCATGGGATGCCAGTTGCGAGAGGGATGCCGACGATGTCGCGGGAAGAGAACCGGGAGGCGTAGGCATGGCGAGGAAGACGTTGAAAGGCATCCGGGTGGGCGTGCTGGCGGCGGACGGTTTCGAGCAGGTGGAGCTCACCGTCCCCGTACGAGCGCTCCGCAAGCGGGGTGCGCAGGTGGACATCATCTCCCTGCACAAGGGCCGCATTCGCGGCATGAACCTGATGTGGCCGGGCAAGAAGGTCCGCGTGGACGAGACGGTGCACCGCGTGCGGCCCACCGACTTCGACGCGCTCCTCATCCCCGGAGGCTTCGTCAATCCGGACAAGCTTCGTCAGAGCGAAGAGGTGCTCGACTTCGTCCGAGAGTTCGACCGCCACGGCCGGCCCATCGCCACGCTGTGCCACGGTCCCTGGGTGCTCGTGTCCGCGGGACTGGCGAGTGGGCGCAAGCTGGCTTCGTGGCCCGGTATCAAGGACGACCTCCGCAACGCGGGGGCCCAGTGGATGGATGAGCCCGCCGTCCGTGATGACCGGTGGATCTCCAGCCGCGGGCCCCACGACATGCGCCACTTCATCAAGGGCATGGTGGCGCTCTTCGACGAGCACGCTCCGCGCAATCACCCGGTGGAGGAACGCTCGCACTGGGGTCGCTGGCTGTTTGCCGCCCTGCTGGGAATGGTGGCCATCCCCCCCATCCGCACGGCACTGCTGGCGCGATAGGCGAAGGCCCTCGGTGGGTTGATTCATGAACGCCACCGAATGTTCAGCCGGAGTTGAACACTCGCTTCGCCAGGGCTACCGTTGCCCGGATGAGACCCTGGACGCGGGTGGGGGGATTCTTGGTCGTGGCCCTGGTGCTGCTGGGGCCCGCTGTTGTGCGCGCATGTCTTCGCAAGATGCCCACGTCCTGGGAGATGGAGTCTCAGGAGGGTCGTTTCGAGCTCCTCCTGGAGACGATGCAGGTGGGCGCCTCATCACGTCCCTCGCTCACCCTGCGTGACCGGAGGGCTGGCAAGGTCGTGTGGCAGCGCGGGCTCGAGCATGGTGTCGAGAGGCAGTCCGTCCTTCTCTCGCCCGATGGCCGATACCTGGCCCTGGTCGACGCCCTGTCGAGCGAGGTGAGCATCCTCGGGCCCAATGGAGCCGAGAGCGGCCGTTGGTCCCTCGATGCACACCTCACGGAGGGCGAGCGGCGCAAGCTTCACAGCACGCTCTGTGGCTCCTGGTGGATCGGCTCGCCCCGCTTCGAGGGAAACGTGCTCACCCTGGTGGTTCCCATGGAGCTGCCTCCCAGCCATCCCGAGGCTCCGTATCCCGGTCCCGTCCCGGGCATTCGTTTTCGTATCGACCCGACCTCGGGCCACGTCTCCCGGGAGGAGCCTTTTCCCGAGATGAACATTGAGGCGCTCCTCCAGGAGTATGGGAAGACGATCTGGGACGACAAGCGGCGCGAGATCGTCAGGGGACTGGCGGCGTTCTCACAACGGACCCGGCGTGGCTCCAACCCCGAGCTGCGGCGTTTCTGGTTGGAGCTGGTGCGTGACTCCAGAACGAACGTGGACGTCTGGCGACAGGCCTTGGAGGGGCTCAGCGCCATCGGTACGGACGAGGAGATCCGAGGCCTGTTCGCGTCCCTTCTGCAAGCCGGCAACGCGTCGGCGGACCCCCTCTCCCCGGGTGCCCTCATGCTGCTCGAGCGCAGGTTTCCGGAAGAGGCTGTCCGCCAGTCCGTGCGTGTGCTCACGGAGCGGCCTCCCTCTATTCCGTTCGATTCTCTCCGCGTCTACGCCGTTTTCACGCTGGGGCAGCGTCCAGGGTCCGAGATCGACAAGGCTCTTCGGCATGCGCTGCGTGATCCGGCCCCGCTGGTGCGGGCCAGCGCGCTCTATCAGGTGTCCCAGCGGATGACTTTGCTCCAGGGCATCGAACTGGCGCTGCCTTTCCTCGAGGACTCCGAAGAGGTGGTGCAATACCGTGCTGCGTCTGTCCTGTGTGACCTGCTGCGTCGCGCGAAGGGCTCTGACCGGAGTGCTGCCCTCGAGCTGCTGCGCCGCGCCGAGGCCGGTGGGAAGTTGGCCCGTTTCCCCGAGGGGTTGATCCTCCTGGCGGCAGTTGCCGATAGGGCGGGGGACCGGGCCCGGGCGCTCGCTCTGTACGGGCGAGGCCTGGAGGCCATGGCGGACATTCCGGAGCAGAGGGGGTGGAAGACCTACAGCGTGCGTCTTGAGGCGAAGCTCCAGCTGGCGCTTGAAGCGAAGGCCCAAGGACGCAAGGAGGAAGTCCAGCGGCTGGCTCGGGAAGTGTTGGAGGATCGCTCCAGGAACGTGGAGGTCTGTGCCCCGGCACCGAACGTGTACCTGCCTTTCGGTCGTCCGGATGCCTGTGCCGCTCAGAAGACCGCGGCGGCCGTGGCTGCCGAACTGCTGGCCTCTCGCAAGCCGGGCGGCAACCCCTGAATTGTGTGCCAGGACCCCCCTTTCCCGGCTGTGTCAGACGGGGGATAACGGGGGAACCCCCGTGTCCAATGCTCTCCCAAGTGGGAGAGGGGGCCTGCACAGAGGAACGTGATGAACGCTCAGGAGCGCAAGGCGGCCTACCGCCAACGCGCGGAGAAGGGCGAGGCGGTTCCCGTCTCGGTCGTGCTCCCCGCCGACCTCGACACCCCGCTCTCCGCCTACCTCAAGCTCGGCGGCGCGCGAGGCTTCATTCTCGAGTCCTGCCATGGTGGCGAGCGCTTCGGTCGCTACAGCCACGTCGGCACCGCACCCTCCGGCCGTCTGCGGCTCGACCGCAACGGCGGCACCCTCTGGCGCGGCGACCAGTCGCAGCGTCTCGAGGGCAAGCCGCTCGACGTCCTGCGCTCCGTCTGGCGCGAGCATGCCGTCGCCAAGCTCCCCGGTGAGCCCCCGTTCGTTGGCGGCCTGGTGGGCTACCTGGGCTACAACTGCATGTCCTGGTTCGAGCGCCACGTGCCTGACCGGCACAGCCCGGACATCTCCTTCCCCGACTCCGAGTGGCTGCTGTGTGACGAGTTCGTCACCCACGACTCGCGCACTCAGACGCTGCACGCCACCGCCATTGCCCGGCCGTCGCGCCACGGCAGCGTCGCCCTGGCCCTCGCGGACGCCGAGGCCCGCGCGGAGGCTCTCGCCGAGCGTCTGCTGCGGCCCCTCCCCGTGGACGCCTACGTCCCGAATCCTCCCATGCGCGGTGAGGCGGAGGTCTCGGTCAGCTGGGACCGCGCCGGCTACGAGGCCGCCGTGGAGCGCGTGAAGGAGTACATCCGCGCGGGTGACTGCATGCAGGTGGTGCTCGCTCGCCGCTTCGAGGCGCGCGGTGCGCCTCCGCCCCTCTCGCTGTACCGCTCCCTGCGCCGCATCAACCCCTCGCCCTACCTCTTCCACATCGAGCTGGGCGAGGCGCGCGCGTTGGTGGGCGCCTCTCCGGAGCTGCTGGTGCAGGTGCGTGACGGGGACGTTGTGGTGCGCCCCATCGCGGGCACTCGGCGCCGCGGCACCACCGAGGCCGAGGACCTGGCGCTCGAGAAGGAGCTGCTCGCCGACGAGAAGGAGCGCGCCGAGCACATGATGCTGGTGGACCTGGGCCGCAACGACGTGGGCCGCGTGGCGGCGCCGGGCTCGGTGCGCGTCGAGGACCTGATGGTCATCGAGCGTTACAGCCACGTGATGCACATCGTCTCGCAGGTGCGCGGCAAGCTCGACGCGAAGTACGACGCGCTCGATGCCCTGGCGTACACCTTCCCCGCGGGCACGGTGTCCGGGGCTCCGAAGATTCGTGCGATGCAGATTATCGATGAGCTGGAGCCCACGCGCCGTGGACCCTACGCGGGCGCGGTGGGCTATCTGTCCTTCTGCGGCGCGCTGGACCTGGCCATCGCCCTGCGCACCTTCTTCATCGACGGAGACCGCACGCTGTGGGAGGCGGGCGCGGGGCTGGTGGCGGACTCTGTGCCCTCGAAGGAAGCGGACGAGACCGAGGCCAAGGCGCGGGTGCTCGCCACGGCTCTGAAGCAGGCGCGTGAAGGAGGTGTGCGGTGATCCTCGTCATCGACAACTACGACTCGTTCACCTTCAACCTCGTGCAGCTCCTCTACACGCTGGGAGCCGAGGTGAAGGTGGCTCGCAACGATGAGATCGACGTCGAGGGCGTGGTGGCCTCGGGGGCGTCGCACCTGGTGGTGTCACCGGGGCCGTGCACGCCGACGGAGGCCGGGGTGAGCATGGCGGCCATCCGCGCAGCGAAGGTGCCGGTGCTGGGCGTCTGCCTGGGCCACCAGTCCATCGGGGCCGTGTTCGGTGGCAACGTGGTGCGTGGGCCGGAGCCGGTGCACGGCAAGACGGCCTCCATCCGCCACGAGGGCCGGAGCATCTTCGAGGGCATGTCGCAGGGCTTCCAGGCGGCGCGCTACCACTCGCTGGTGGTGGACGCGGCGACGCTGCCGGCGGAGCTGGAGGCGACGGCGTGGTCGCCGGACGGGCTCATCATGGGGCTGCGGCACCGCGAGCGGCCGGTGGTGGGGGTGCAATTCCATCCGGAGAGCGTCCTCACCCCCGAGGGCCCCCGGTTGGTGCGCAACTTCCTCGAAGGCCGCCTGTAGGTCGCATCCCCTCCCTCTCCCTCCGGGAGAGGGTCGGGGTGAGGGGTTCCGTCCCGATCGGGTTGGCTCCGTGCAGGTGTGGCGGAGCCCCTCGGTAGTCGAGGCTGAAGCACTGCTGAAACCAGGCTTCGATGGCCTCTTTGCTCCGCAGCCGCAGGGTCTACCTGGCGACTTTGTCATGGCAGTGGCGCAGGAAGAACGCGGCGGTCATCGCCACATTGAAGGCCGTGATGCCGAGGCGGAGGCGGGCCGGTGCGATGCGGCGGCCGACTCGCGCGCCGACATAGCCGCCCGCCACCGCCGTCAGTGCCATCACGAGCGTCTGCGCCCACCAGACTTCTCCCGCGACGATGAAACACGCAACGGCCACGGTGTTCGTCGCTCCGACCAGCAGCGTCTTGGCCGCGTTCATCGCCTGGATGTCGCTGACGCCAAACAGACTCCAGACCGCCATCATCATGAGTCCGACGGCTCCGCCGAAATATCCGCCGTAGACCGCGAGGAGGAATTGCCCTCCGAGCAGGAGCGCCGGGCCGATGCGGATGACCTTCCGGAGCTTCTCGCCCGCCTTTCGCCCGAAGGCGAAGGCCAGGGTGCCGAACAGCAGAAGCCAGGGAATGACTGAGTCGAAGGTGGCCTGCGGTGTCAGCAGGAGCAGCATCGCCCCGGTCAGACCGCCGACCAGGCTCACCGGGAGCAGGGCTCTCACTGAGACGCCCTCGAAGCTCCTGAAGTCGTCACGATAGGCCCAGGCGCTGGCGAAGCTGCCTGGGAACAGTGCGACGGTGCTCGAGGCGTTGGCTGCGATTGAGGGCACGCCCGTCAGGACGAGCGCGGGGAAGGTGATGAACGAGCCGCCGCCAGCAACAGCGTTCATGGCACCAGCGAGGAAGCTGGCGATGGCCAGCAGCAGGTCGGAGCTCATGCACCCAGCTTGGAGGCGCTGGCAGGAAGGGACAATCTGGGATTGGCTGAGGCAGCCTTCGTCCCAGCCGAAGGCTGGCCATTCAAGACAGGGTGGGCGAGCCGTGATGCGTTTCGATCTGACGGACTTGAGGCTGTTCCTCCATGTGACCGAAGCCGGGAGCATCACGGGCGGCGCCGCGCGGACCCATCTCTCCCTGGCCTCTGCGAGCGCTCGCATTCGTGGCATGGAAGAGGCGCTTGGTGTTCCACTGCTGGAGCGAGAGCGCCGCGGCGTCCGACCCACTCCTGCGGGACGAACGCTGGTCCATCATGCGCGCACCGTGCTGGAGCAGCTCGAGCGGATGCGAGGCGAGCTGGGTGAATACGCTCACGGCTTGAAGGGCCATGTCCGCCTGATGGCCAATACCTCCGCGATGACCGAGTTCCTGCCGGAGGCGCTGAGCGCCTTCCTGGCGGACCACCCGAACGTCAATGTCGACCTGGAGGAGCGGCTCAGCTACGACATCGTGCGGGCCGTGGCCGAGGGGCTGGCGGATGTCGGAATCGTCTCCGACTCCGTCGAGCTCGCGGGCCTCGAGACCTTTCCCTTCCGCATGGACAGGCTCGTGCTCGTCACGCCGCGAGCCCATCCTCTGACGGCGCACCGCGAGCTTCGCTTCGCCGAGGTGCTGGACCACGAGTTCATCGGGCTGGCCACGGGAAGCGCGCTCCAGGACTACCTGTCCGAGCACGCGGCGAGGGCCGGACGCCGGTTGAAGTTCCGGGTCCGTCTGCGCAGCTTCGACGCCATCTGCCGGCTGGTCGAGCGCGGCATCGGCATTGGAGTGGTCCCCGAGACCGCTGCCCGCCGGTGCCAGAAGTCCATGGGAATCCGCGGGCTCCGGTTGACGGACGCCTGGGCTCAGCGTCGGCTCACGCTCTGCGTGCGTCGGTTCGCTGAGCTGCCCGTCCATGCGCAGCAGTTGGTCCAACGACTCCGCGCGCCAGCGTGAGCGGGGACGTTGTGGGCGCTCAATTCTCCGGAACGGTCTCGATGCGGAGCGCCTCGCGCGCGAAGTGGGCCATGCGCCCCATCAGTGCCTGCACGAAGTCCCGCGGGTTGCGACCGGAGAGGTCCGCCGCCGCCTCCAGCTTCTCCTTGCAACGCAGGTCGAGGCAGAGGTTCACGCCCACCCGGCGCTTCGAGTTCACGTCCGTGGTGAGCAGGCCGATCTCGTTCGACGAGCCATAGGCATGGCACCAGTCGCACATGTGAGACACCGCCCCGCTCCCCTGCGCGTCGCGGCGGAAGGCAATCCCCATCGGTCGCTTGTTGTCCGGCGAGGGGAGCACCAGGAACACCCGAGTCCCGGCCGGCTCAACCCACGTCAGGTAGTCGCGGACGAAGAGCGGGAACTTGATGCCCTCGGGGAGCTCAACCTTCTCCCGGTCCCGCGGGCGGAACGCCTGCAGGAGGTCTTTCTCTGTCTTGATCAGAAACATGCCTATCTCCTCGTGCTGCTGCCCGAGCTGTGCACCCCCTTCATAAGGGCTTCAGTGGAGGGGATGCACGCTTTCAAGCAGCACGAGTGCTCGGTGGGTCCGCTGGTGGGCGGCCCTCGGGCCTGTTCTCAACGCCGCGTGTCGCGCCGTTTCTGCTGACGGGCCTGCTCCGCTCGCAACGCGCCACCAATGCGTCGGCCAGCGACCTGGGTCATCTTCGAGACCGGGTTGCCCATCTTCTTGGGCTTGGCCGGACGCCAGTCGAGTTGGTGGCTGGAGAAGCGCTTGTGCCTCATGGAGTGAGTCCTCGCAGGTGAGAGGAGACAAGGCTGGCAGGAGCTCGAGCGCCTGTCAGCTCGTTCGCAGGCAGACCATCCATTATCAAGAACGCGGTACGGACTTCGTGGATGCCCCGGGGTCCTGGGAGCGCGGTCGTCAGGTAGCCCCGCGGCCATTGAAGGCATCGCCTACCCTGGAGGCCTGGCGCCGTAGAGCGTCTCCGCGCGGTGGAAGAGCACCCACGACGTGATGATGTACTTGTCGTTGGACTCGGGCCGGTTGCCCCGATGGGTGTGGGTGAAGCCGGCGGGGAAGATGAGCATCCGGCCTGCTTTCGATTGGACCTTCTTCTCTTGATAGAAGAACTCGGTCTCACCGCCCTGGCTGACGTCGTTCAGATAGAACTGGAACGCGAGCACCCGGTGCAGTGGCTCGCAGCTCGCGTCCTTCGGATAAATCTCCGAGTGCCAGTGCGGGTAGCCGCCCGTGCCCTTCACGTACTTCTGCACGTTGAGCTCGCCGTAGCGATACAGGAAGCCGACGAGCTGGTCGAAGGAGGCGTTTGCCAGCTCTTCGAAGTTCTCCCGCGTGAGCGTCACCAGCTGTCCCGTCTTCGGGTGCCGCGTTGACATGGAGACGGCGCCAATCAGGCTGTAGACGTACTTGCGCAGATAGCTCTTGAGCGGGGGAAACGCCGCATCCAGGAGCCGGCGCAGCACGTCCTGGTACTCCGGGAAGAGGTTGAGCGTGAGGTCGTGGCTGTCCTTCTTGGTGAGGTCCACGCCACCACCCGTACGGCCCCGGTGTACGTGGGTGCTCTTGTCGAACAGCTGGATGATTTCCTGGCACAGCCCGGGCGACAGGACGTCGTCATGGACCTCGATGAAATCGGTCATGGTGGCGGGAGGAGGTGAGAGGTTGCGCGAATTATAGATAAGATGGCGGCAGCAGAGAGGATACTCCCCACCATGCGCCGCTTCTTCGTGCTGTCGATAGCCACGACCCTCCTTGGAGGCTGTTCCTGTCAGGGAACGTCAGGCCAGTCCTCCTCTTCGATTGACGCCGGGCCCGCCTCGCCTCAGCAGGTGTCTCCTCCCCAGGCGGTGCAGCCCCCTCCCGCGCCTCCGCGGGAGCCCACCGCTTTCGAAAAAGCCACACAGCTCCACGCCCAGGGCCGGCTGAGCGGAGAGTCGGGCAACTTCGAGCAAGCCCTCACGTTCTTCCAGCAGGCACACGAGCTCGCTCCGGAGTGGCCTCTCCCCGTCTACGACACGGGCCTCACCTACATCTTGATGGGAGACATTCCCAAGGCTCTCGGCTTCTACGAGCAGGTGGACAAGATGGCGCCGGAGGGGTTCTCCGACACCAAGCGCGTCATCGAGTGCCTTCGTCGGGAGAAGGCCGGCCGCGTGCCCAAGGGGACGTTCCGGAAGTTCATCGACGCCATGCGCTCGAAGGACCAGGAGTCGTTCGAGAAGAAACTGGAGGAGCTGACACGGACGGCCCCGAATTTCTACCCCGCCTGGCGCGAGCTCATCTCTTACGGCAAGGATCTCGACGAGCAGGATCGCCGCCTCGCCAAGGCGCTGGCCCTCAAGCCCGATGCCGAGAGCAAGGGCGAGCTGCTCATCTACAAGTCGACCCTCCTGCGCCGCCGTGGCAAGGAAGAGGAAGCCCGCAAGCTGCTCCAATCGCTTGTCGAGGATCCCCAGTCCACTAAGAACACCGTCATCCGGGCCAAGGAGGCGCTCACCTTCACCCTGCCTCCCTGAGGCGGACCCCTCGTCGCGCCGCCGGGCCCGTTTCCCGCCGGGCCCGTGTCTGGCGCTGGGCTGTGTTTCGTGCCGGGCCCGAGCCCGCAAAGACAAACAGGAGCCGCGGCACGAAGCCACGGCCCCTGGAATTTCAAATCACAATCAGCCTGGGATTACAGCGAGCTCTTGTAGAGGAGCGGGCCGAACGACAGGCTGGTGGCGTTGGTCTTGATCCACGAGTCGACGGTGGCGGAGGACGCGTCGCCGTAGGTGCCCTTGTAGAGCGCGCCCACGCCGGCCACGTGCGGGGAGGCCATCGAGGTGCCGCTCATGGTGGTGGAGGTGCCGTTCAGCCTGGCCGAGGTGATGTTGGAGCCGGGGGCGTAGATGTCCACGCAGCTGCCGATGTTGGAGAACGACGAGCGCGTGTCGTTGCTGGCGGTGGAGCCCACCGTGGTGGCGGCCGCGGCGCCGGCCGGCGAGTAGTTGCAGGCATTGGCGCCGCTGTTGTTACCGGCGGCCACCGCGAGGAACACGCCCGAGTTGGCCAGGTTGTTCGCGGCGGTGTTCACGGCGGTGGAGGCGCCGCCGCCGAGGCTCATGTTGGCCACCGCGGGCTTGACGGCGTTGGTGCGCACCCAGTCCATGCCGGCGATCACGCCCGTGTTGGTCCCGGAGCCACTGCAGTTCAGCACGCGCACGCCGCGCAGCTGGACGCCCTTGGCCACGCCGTAGACGGTGCCGCCCACCGTGCCGCCCACGTGCGTGCCGTGACCCTGGCAGTCCGCGCCGTTGCCGCCGAGCGCGTCATACACGTTCGACGCGCGGCCACCGAAGTCCGCGTGGTTCGCCTGCAGACCCGTGTCGATGATGTACGCGGTCACGTTCGACGCCGTGGTCGTATAGGTATACGTGCCGTTCAGCGGCAGAGCGCGCTGATCGATGCGGTCCAGGCCCCACGTGGCGTTGGTCTGGGTCACGTCGGCCTGAACCACCGCGTCCTCCTCGACGTACTCGACGACGTCGGTGAGGCGGCGGAGGGCATTGAGCTGGCCCTCATTCAGTTCCACGGAAAAGCCGTTGATGATGCTGTACTCGTGACGGGGCGAGACACCCGCCAGTGCCGCCACGGCACGAGCGGTGGCGCCATCCTTCAGCTTCACAATGTACGAGCCGTCGACCCGGAGGCCAGGAGCGGCCTGGTGCAGCGGAGCGGCGGACTGGTCGAGTCCGTCGGTGTTCGGGTCCATCTCGCCACCGCAAGCGGCGAGCGTGAGAGCGGAACCAAGGAACAGCACGTTACGAATGGCGCGCATGGGAATTCCTTCCGCGAAACTGGGGATGGGGATTGGTTGGGGGTTTGCTGCGCGCGAGAAACTACGAAATCAGGAATCGGATGACAAGCCATTAAAACCATTTTCTTGTCTTTGCCGGCCTGATCTGGAAATCCAGTTTGGTGCAAAAGTTTTGTTTGAATGTATGTTGTTTGATTTAAAGACAGGGCACAGGGGGGGAGCCGCGCGAGGTGTTCAAGAACAGGTCGCCTGTCCGGAAAGCAGACACCGCTGTCTCTTATTGAGACAGCGGTGTCGGTGCCTGACCGTCACGGGCCTCTACTCTTCGCCCTTGGGCACATGTCCATAGAGCTGGCCCAGGATGTTGCTGCCCACCCCCCACTCCCGTCCGGCTATCGCGACACGGGTGTGCAGGCCGGTCTCTACGTGTTTCCACGTGAGGCCGCCGTCCTCGCTGTGGTGGTACCAGACGTCCGCTCCGTCCTTGAATGGGTCCCTGGCGTGGGTGATGACCCGGACGGTGTCGCCGGAGACCGTGAGCGCCTGCACCCGGTGGCGCTGCTCCGTGAAGGGAACCCACTGTGCTCCTGTCGCATCGCGTCGGAGGGCCAGCGCCTCGCCCACACGCCCTGCGAGGAACCCTCCGCTTCCAGCCTGTAGCTCGGCCCCTTGAAGGGGCTCGTGCGTCCAGCGTCTGCCCTGGTCCGAGATGCGGAAGAGCCCGGAGGGCCCAAGCAACCACACGGTCCCGTCCGCTCCCCGTGCGAGCCGCTCCGCAATGCCATTGCGTTCTCCCGGGAGGGCTACAGGTGTGTGCGTCTGGCCTCCGTCCGTGCTGACGTAGAACGCGTTCGTGCCAAGTCCCCACACCTCCTGCTCCGAGACGACGAGCAGGCTGGAGGTCCCTGGAACCACGCCGCGCTCCTCCCAGCTCCACCCCTCATCGCGCGAGCGGATGAGCTTGAAGGTCCGTTCCTCACTCCGGCTCGGGCTGGGTTGCGACAGCACGCCGAACCAGACGTCGTTGGCGCTGGCCATCGTGAGGAGCTTCCCCTCGAGGAAAGACCAGGGGCGCAGTCGGTCGGGACTGATGCGCCAGAGCGTGGTGCGCTCCTGCTCGAAGAGCGACGTCGTGTAGAACGCGGAGCGCTCGCCGATGAAGAGCTTGTCCGGCAGATCTCGATCGAGCTGATGCCCCACTGGCTTCCACACACTGTTGACCATGTCGATGCCGCGGCGGTGGCGGAACTCGTTGGTCCAGAGAAGTGCCTGGCCGCACATGCACATGAGGACGGGGCTCAAAAGGAGGAAAGCGAGGAGCTTGCGCATGGGCGTACCGGCTCAGTGGAGGCCGTTGTTCAGGAGCTGCTTCAGCATGAGTGACTTCAGCTCTTGCTCCATCTGCGCGAGTGGGAGCTGAACGCGGCGGCGCACCTCCTCGGACGCGGTCGCGGAGAGGATGTCACTCACGCTCTGGGGCTTCACCTCGCCGACGACCTTGAGAATCTGTTTCAGACCGTCCTCGTCCAGGATGTCCTGGAGGTCTGGCGTGCTGAGAATGGTCAGGAGATCCTGAGTGGGGAGCTCGAGGAGGCCTGCGTTCACATAGGCATCCACATGCGTGACGTAGGCGAACTCCTTGAACTTCTCCGGATCTCGCTCGAGTGTGGCGAAGTCCTCGGGGTGTGCGCGGCGCGCATCCTCCATCTCTTGCTGAAGATTCTTCAGCGCCTTGTCCCGCCACTCGAGTCCCTTGGGGGACAGCTGGTCGGGTCCGAGCGCCGTGAAGGCCTTGATGTACTTGTCTCCGTACTGAAGGTAGTACGGCGGTGGCGTCATCCCGGGATTGCGCGCGACAAAGTCGAAGTGGCGCTTGCGGTAGTAGTCCATCTTCCCCGTGGGGAACTCTCGTGGCGAGTTCGCGTCTGGGGGAAGAGAAGGGGCCTGGGTGACGGTGTTCGACCCTTGGGTGTTTGCCGTTCTGGTGGCTGGCGTGGACCTGGAGGACGGGGTCGCGTTCTGGACTTCGGCGAGCTCGTTTGAGGTAGGGGTTGTTCCACCGGCACGGGGGCCGGACACAGGGGTGGTCATGCGTCTGCTCCTGGTTGGGATTCTCCCAGCCCAGAGCAAGGCGCCTGCCAGAGGTCCTCTCCTCCGCCATGCCGTGAACGCGAGCGTGCGAGGCATCCATTGCGGTGGATGGTTCTTCCGCGTTCGTGGACGATCCCTGTGTCAGGTCCCGGCGTCAGCGCCTCCCCATCAGGGAGGATTCACCTCACGGAAGGGCAGCACCCATCCATGGAGGTCGTCCCACGGCCCTACCGTTGCCAGGTTCACCTCGGGGTCCACCAGCCGCTGGCGCGGTCGGCCATTGAGGCTCGCGAAGGCGTCCACGCGCACCTCCACCCCGGGGTATCCCCGCTCGGCGAAGTCTCGGGCCAGGTAGTGCGCGAAGGTCAGCAGCATGTCTGGCTGCGTGGCCATCATCTTCACCTGGTAGGGCGAGAGGTGCTGGCTCGGCGACACCACCCAGCGCTTCCCGGTGGAAGGCTCGCTGACGCGGAACTCGGCCATCCCGTCCTTCTCCATCAACATCACGTTCCACGAGAAGCGGAAGCCTTCCTCCGTCCACAGCACGTCGCCCGAGTAGAGCAGGTGTCGCAGCGGGAGGAGGAGCTGCACGGCGATGAAGGTCAGGGCCAACGTGGGGCCCACCCATGCGCGTCTCGCGGGCAGGGGCGGGGCGGCCTCGGAGCTGGAGGGGAGGGCCATGCGCCCGAGACGGAGCCGGCTCGCGAGCCGCCGCGGCCAGTCGGGCGGGAAGAAGAGCAGGGCACCGGCCATCATCAGCCACGGGAACATGCCGATGGGGAAGAGCAGCCGGGTGATGACGTGGAAGCCCACCACCGCCGCGTAGGCGAGCCACCGCGTACGCCTCCACAGCAGCGCGGGCACCACGCATAGGTCGAACACCGCGCCGGCGACGCTGAAGGCATGTGGCGCCCACGGTTGCTCGAAGAGATGGCCGAGCACCGGTAGGTCCGTGCTCGCCCTGAGCCAGATCTTCATCGGCTGCGCGTGGAGGAGCCAGTCACTCTTCAGCTTGGCTACGCCGCCAAAGAAATACACGAGGCCCACCTGGGCCCGGAACAGCCACAGCCACCACGCGGGCACGGTGCGCATCGCGCCCACCGCTCCTGGTGGGAGAAGCACCAGCAGCACCCCCACCAGCGAGATGAAGTAGTAGTGGTTGAGGTAGTACGTCTTGTCGATGAGGTGCGCGTACGTGAAGGTGAGCAGGAACGTGAGCGCGCTCGCCCGGTACGCCACGCCCAGCGTGATGCCCAGCGCCCCCAGCCCCATCAGCGCGAAGTGGAGGTACATGCCCACTCCCGGCCACGGGCGGATCCACTCCAGCCCCGCGTAGGGGAAGAGCACCTTCGGCGCGAGGTAGTGCTCGTGAATCCAGCCGTACGCGAAGAAGCGCGCGACTGCGACCATCATGAGCAGCCCGAAGAGGACTCGGTACGCCACCAGTGAGGCTGGGTCCACTGGCGCAAAGAGGGTCTCCCCGAGCCGCTCGCGGATGGCTCGGAGGGGGAACCCGGGGCGCGCGATACCCTCACCCCCGCCCCTCTCCCGGTGGGCGAGGGGAGTGGTGGGTTTAATCTCCATCGTTGTCGTTGAACTTGAGCGTCACTCCCAGGTTGGCCACCACCTCGGAGGTGAGGGTGGCTCGCAGCCGCGAGAAGGCCGCTCGGGCGTTCTCCACGGACTCGCGGTCTCCCGTCAGCGCCGTGCGCAGCGGCGGCGGAATCGCCTCCAGCGCCGAGCGCACCGCCGCCAGGTCTCCGCGTACCGTCTCGTCCACCTGCTTGTTGCTGTGGGCCACCACTCGCGAGAGGCCTCCGTCTCCGTTCGCCCCAAGCCAGACACGCTCCATGCTCTGGCGCATGTCTTCCAGGTCTCGCAGCGTGTTGTCGCTGCGCCGCGCGTCCTCCTGGTCGGGGCGGACGGTGCCACCGGTGTCGAACCCGAGCGGCTTGGACAGCTTCATCTCCGCCGTCTCCACGCTGGCGATGAGCCGGTTGACCACCGTGTCCACCGCGTCCTTCTGCGTGGCGTAGGTGCTTCCGTCGTTGCCCGCGTTGGAGAGCTGCGCGACGTAGTTGTCCTGCTCGGGCTCCCAGGCCGTGCGTACCGCCGTGGCGCTCGTGTGCATCACCGCCCCGAGCGCCTTCAGGTAGGTCCGGCGGCGCGTGCCCGCGTTCCCATCCGTGAGACGCGAGAGCACTGCCGTGTTACCGCCCTCCGCATCGAAGAGCAGGTACTCCATCGCAAGCATGCCCTTGCGGTTCGCGCCCAGCTCCGCGACGGCTGCCTCGGTGAGGGGCGCGTCTCCCGCGAGCAGGCTGTCGATGCCCGTTGTGGAGGGCACCTGGTTCACCGCGGCGGATACGTGCTGGTCCTCCGCCGGACCGATGCGGAAGGACTCCTGGCGCAGCCACGCGGCGCGCGCGGCCCGCCAGGCGGATTGGGCCTCGGTGAGCGTGGCCTCGGTGGGGGTGGTGTCCAGCGTCGCGAGCGCTCCGGCCAGGGCCTCGGTGCGCGTGTCGAATTCACGGTACGCGGGGAGGGCGATATCCCCGGCCAGCTCCTTCAAGAAGGCCGTGCGCAGGGCGGTGCCCTGAGAGTCGCCGCAGCTCGCCAGGGCGAGTGACAGCAGGACAGCGGCGGGGATGAGACGACGCAAGATGGGACTCACAGCGACTCCAGGAAGCGCAGCAGTGCCGCGCGATCAGTGGCGGACAGGTTGCGGAAGCGCTCCCTCGAGCGCTCAGCCTCACCGCCGTGCCAGAGGATGGCTTCTTCCAGCGAGCGGGCGCGGCCATCGTGCAGGAAGCGCGTGTGGCGGTTGACCGTCTCCACCAGCCCGATACCCCACAGGGGCGGCGTCCGCCACTCGCTGCCTGTGGCCTCGAAGTCCGGGCGGTGGTCCGCCAGCTCCGGCCCCATGTCGTGCAGCAGCAGGTCCGTGTATGGGAAGATGACTTGCTTGGAGAGCTCCGGCGTGTCCGCCACCGTGCCCGTCTCGTGGCGCGGCACGTGGCACTTCGCGCATTCCAGCTCCTCCCGGAAGAGGCGGCGGCCCCGCAGCACCTCGGGCTGCTCCACGTCCCGGCGCGCGGGCACCGCCAGCATCCGCGTGTAGAACGTCATCTGCTCCAGCTTGTGCGCGTCCAGCTCGGGTGCTCCTCCCGACGGCGAGGCGCGGCATGCCTCCTGCGCGGCGGTGCACTCCTCCTCGGGGAACAGGTCCGAGGTGATGCCGATGTCCCCGCGGAAGGCGCCCGCGTTCTGCTGGCGCAGGGAGGGCTGGTTCGCCTTCCAGCCGAAGCGGCCCACGCGCACCTCTTGGTGCTCCACATCCCAGACGTGGTTGATGCGGCCAGAGATGCCATCGCCATCTCTATCGTTCGGATCCGCGAGCGCTTCCAGCGTCGCATCCGGAATGGCCTCCAGCAGGCCGAGGCCCACCATGACCGGCGCCACTCGGGGGCTCATCATCAGCTCCGGGTGCGCGGGGCCAAAGGCCAGGTCCACCAGCTCGTAGTGGGGCACCTCCAGTGTGTACGCCGTCCCATCCGCGTACCGGCCCTCGTGGAACGTATGCGTGAGGGCCACCTCACCCTCGGTGGGCACACCGAGGATGGACTGGGGCTGGAGCTGCCCTCCATAGGTGGGGTCCCCGAGCGGTGCACCGTTCGCGTCCTGCCCGGGAATGCTCAGCCGGAAGAGCAGCGACAGTGGCTTCTCGTCCTGCTCGGTCGGGGGCTTGCCGCGTCCGTCCTTGAAATGGCACGCGGCGCACGAGGGGGCGTTGAAGGTGGGTCCCAGTCCGTCCAGTCCCTCGGTGGAGGAGGGCGCCGTCACCCAGTTGCGGTTGAACAGCGCGTTGCCAACGAAGAAAGCATCGCGCCGCTCTCCCTGAAGGTTTCGCGCCGCCAACGTGAAGGCGTTGCGCGTGGTGTCGTGGACGGTGGTGTCACCGCCGGACAGCTCCTCGCCCGCTTCCGGCCCCTCTTCACCGCAAGCACAGGCGAGGAGGAGCAACAGACTGATCGTGCGCCGCATGGTTCTTCGCTACTCCAGGTTGAGCTCGATGCCGAGCGCGGTGGCCACGTCGACGAGCGTCTCCGTCTGCGCGCGCAGTGCCTCGACGGCCGCCTTCACCTTCTGACGGCCCTCGCTATTGTCCGCGCCGAGGATGGCCTGGTCGAATGGACCGGGGATCGCCTGGATGGCTTCCAGGCTGGCCTGCAGCTGCTGCTTCATCTTCTTGTCCAGCTCCTCGTCCACCTCGGCCACGAGCTCATCCAGGCCCGGACCGTCCTGGTTGCCGTAGCGGCCCAGGTACACGTTCTGGATTCCGACCGCGTTGGCGTACAGGTCCGCCAGCGTGCTGTCGCTGAAGCAGGAGTGCTCGTCCTCCTGGTCCTTGTTGTCGTAGGCCACCGTCATCCGCTCGCCGGACAGCTCGGCACCGCTCAGGCTGCCCATGCCGGTGAGGATCCGCTGCACGGCCTCCTCCGGCTTCAGCGCCGTGAACGTCTTGCCATAGTTGTTCGCGCCCGGCGCCCACTGCGCCTGCACCGACTCGAGGTCCTTCACCAGCAGGTCCGTCACCAGCTTCAGGTATTCGCGGCGGCGCGCGGCGTTGGGCGCCGTGCCTCCGTCCTCGAAGTCCGAGGCAGGCCGGTTGCCCGGGCCCGTCGTGCTCTGGTCCTGCCCCCACAGCAGGAACTCGATGGCGTGGTAGCCCGTGGCGATGTTCGTCTCACCGTCGCGCTCGTTGAGCTCCGTCAGCAGCTTCTCGGAGAGCGTGGGGAACTCGCCGGTGGCGTTGATGATGCCCGCCCCCGGTGCGCCCTCGACCGAGTCGATATAGGCCTCGTCCAGCGGCCACGCGTTGATCTGGCCCTCGGGACCGGTGTCCTCATCGTCGATGGGGCCGCCGTAGAAGCGGAAGGCCTCGCTCTGCCCGTAGGCGGGGCGCGCCGCCAGCCACGCGCTGCGCGCCACCGCCAGCTTCGCCTGCGTGGGGTCCGCGATGAAGACGTTCACCGCCGTCTGCAGCGTCCGCGCCTTCGCCACCACGTCCGTGTAGTTCTCGTTCACCAGCGCCGCGTAGCGCTCCACCACCGGCCGGGCCCGCTCCTCCTCCAGCGGCTCCGTCCCACAGCCCGCGGACACAAGCGCCCCCGCCACCAGGCCCATCCAGAATTGCTTTTTCATGTGCTCCCCTCTTCACCGCCGGGCCGCTCGTGCGGCCGCGCATGCGATGGTCAGGCTTGCTCGATAGCGAAGTTGAGAATCAAAGTCAAAATGGGGCCCGACGCGACGGCGAGGGCCCGCGCACTCAGCCGCGCAGGTGAGTGGTGTCGTTCCAGAGCTGGAGAACCTGCTGGTCTCCCTCTGAGTCGAAGCCGAGCACGCTGATGGAAGCGGTGTTCAGCGTGAAGAGGCGTCCCTCGGTGGGAGGCAGTCCCAGCCAGCGCGCGGCGAGCACCCGCAGCAGGTGGCCATGAGAGAAGAGGAGCACGTTGCCTTCCACGGAGCGGGCCTCGGCGATGATGCGGTCCGCGCGTGCGCCCACGTCACGTGCTGACTCGCCGCACGGCACGCCGTCCGCCCAGATGGTCCAGTTCGGGCTGGTGGCGCGAATCTCACCCTTGGTCTTTCCCTCGAAGGTGCCGTAGTCCCACTCCATCAGGTCCGTGCGCAGCTCGGCGCTTTCTCCATAGCCGGAGAGCGCGCACGTCTCGCTCGCGCGGCTCAGGGGGCTCGTCCACACCGCGGCGAAGTTCCATCTGCGCAGCGCGTGCCGGAGCTCGGTGGCCATGCGGCGTCCCTCTTCCAGGAGAGGGATGTCCGTGCGGCCGGTGTGCTGGCCGGTGCGGCTCCACGCGGTTTCTCCATGGCGGACGAGGACGAGCACGGGGGGTTTGGGTTTCATGTGGCCCATCCTGCGTGTCACGAGGCCCCGACTCAATGGAGGCGATGGAGGGGGAGGTGGGCTCCATGGCGCTCTTTCATGAATAGGGGCGTACGGGGTCTTAAGAAGTGTTTCCGGGCAACTGCGGCACTTGGGCACAAGTGAATTTCGTGAGACATACGCGGGCGGAGCCCGGGTTTTGCCGGACCCGGACCCCTCGGCTGTGAGGGACTTGCATTTGGAATTTGACAAAGCGATGGAGCGCTGGGCCCTGCTGTCGTACCGGCGGCCCGGACGGGTGCTTGCGTGTGTTCTGGCGGTAGCGCTCCTGGCGGGCCTGCTTGCCTCGCGACTCGTCTTCCATGGCTCCTTCGTGGAGCTTCTCCCAGCCGAGACCCAGGAGGTGCGGGACCTGGAGGCCGTGTCCCAGAAGGCCGGAGGTGATGGCTATCTGGTCCTGCGGGCCCGGGGGGCGGATCCGGAGACCCTGCGCCGCTTCGCCCACACACTGGCGCCGCGGCTGGAGGCCTTGGAGGAGGTCCGCTACACCGAGTTCCGCTACGACACGCACTTCTTCAAGGACCGTGCCCTGCTCCTGCTCTCCGCGGAGCAGTTGCGCGGCCTGCGCAAGGACCTCGAGTCCGTGCTCGAGGCGGAGAAGCTCGCCGCCAACCCACTCTATGTGCAGCTCGAGGACACGCCCCCGCCCTCGCTGGAGGAGATCGCCCGCCGCCATGCGCCGCGCGCGGCCTTGAGCGAGTACCTGACCTCGCCGGACGGCAGCGAGCTGTACCTGTTCGTGAAGCCCTCCGGCGTCGCGGGGGACCTCGTCTTCGCTCAGCGGTTGTTGACGCGGGTGCAGGCCACGAGCGCCGAGGTGGCACGTGACTTCCCGGGCGTGCAGACGGATGCCACGGGCGCGCACGTGCTCCGGCTCGAAGAGGACCGGCGGATGCGCCAGGATCTCACGCGCTCCTCGCTGCTCTCGTGCGCCATCGCGGCGCTCATCGTCGTCCTCTCCTGCCGGCGCATCACCTCGCTCCTGGTGGTGGGAGCCCCCGTGGGCGCGGGCTTGCTCGTCACCTTCGCGGTGGCGCAGCAGACCATTGGCTATCTCAACATCATCACCGGCTTCCTCGTCGCCATCCTCATCGGGCTCGGCATCGAGTACGGCCTCCACCTGGCGATGCGCTACTCCGAGGAGCGCCGCCAGTTCCCCGCTGGCGCGGCCCTGCGTGAGGCCGTCCTGGGCACCTGGAAGGGCGCGTTGACGTCGGCCTGCACCAACGCCGCTGCCTTCTCCGCGCTCATGCTCGCCGAGTTCGAGGCCTTCGCCCAGTTCGGGTGGATCGCCGCCGTGGGCGTGATGCTCACCGTGCTGGCCACGTACCTGATCGGCCCCGCGCTCATCACCTTCACCGAGCGGCTCCGTCCGGCGCGCGCCGAGGCCCCGCTGCCGTCCTCCCGGCCCCACCGCGAGCCACGGCGCATGCCTCGGGGCGCGCTGGTGGGCATCGTCGTGGGCGTGGGCGCGCTGGTGGCCTGGTCCGCCTCGGTGGCGGGCAGGATTGGCTTCGAGCCCGACATGCGCAAGCTGCGCGGGGAGTTCGCCGCCACGAAGCTCGATGATCGCATCATCTCCCAGCTAGGGCGGCGCCATTCGCCCACCGTCTTCCTCACCCAGGACGTCGCGCAGGCGGGCCAGCTCGCGACCACGTTGCGCGAGCTCGAGGCCCGCCACGGTGAGTCGCGGACCTTCGCGGAGGTGGTCTCGCTCAGCGACTTCCTGCCGCGCACCGGCGCCGATGTCGAGGCCGAGCGCGCCGCGTTGAGAGCGTTCTTCGACGAGCTGCCGGAGAGCGCCCGGAGCTCGGAGCGGCTGCGTCCCGCGCTGAGCCAGCTGGAGACGCTGCTGAACGCGAAGCCCTTTGGTGTGGAGGCGCTGCCCACCGAGGTCCGCCGCCGCTTCACCGCGCTGGATGGCGAGGGCAGCTTCGTGCTCGCCTTCAAGCGGGAGTCGCTCTCCGACACGGACGCGTTGCACCGCTTCGGCGACCAGATGGTCGAGCTGCGGGAGGTGGCCGGTGCGAAGGGGTTGCAGTTCCAGGTGCTCGACTCGAACCTCATCGCCTACCGCATCTTCGAGCTGGTGAAGCTGGATGGCCCCTGGCTGCTGCTGGCCGCGGGCCTCGCGGTGTTCGCGATGATGGTGGTGAGCCTGCGCAGCCTGCGCCGGGCGGGGCTGGTGGCTGGCCCTCTGTTCCTCGGGCTCGCCTGTCTGCCGGCGGCGATGTTCGCCTACGGGCTCAAGCTCAACTTCATCAACGCCGTGGTGCTGCCCAACCTGCTGGCCATCGCCGTGGACAACGCGGTGCACCTCTACCACCGCTACCGCGAGGAGGGGCCGGGTTCGCTTCCCCATGTGGTGCGCACCACGGGCGTCGCGGCGGTGGTGGCCACCCTGTCCAACGCGGCGGGCTATGGCGCGCTGCTCACGGCGGGCCACCCGGGACTGCGCTCCATCGGAGAGCTGGCGCTCCTGGGCGTCGCCTGCGCCACCCTGGGCACGACGGTGCTGTTCCCGGCCATCCTCGCGCTGCTCGAGCGCAATGAGCCCGGTTCACCGGAAGAAGAGGAGGAGGACGCCCTGTCGCTGCCCTTCGAGGTGGAGACGGACGAGGAGACCCAGAGCTCCGTGTGAAAGGCGGCCCGGCCTTCGTCGCTCACTCCTCGGTGATCGGCAGCGCCAGGACGAAGAGGGCTCCCTTGCCAGGCTCCGACTGCACCGTCAGCGTGCCGCCGTGGGCCTCGGCGATGCTCCGGACGAGATACAGCCCGAGGCCGAGCCCCTTGGAGCCCGGTCCCTTGGAGAAGCGCTCGAAGAGCCGCGGCATCACTTCCGGGGGGATGCCGGGTCCTTGATCCTTCACTGACACCCGGGCCCAGGGCCCGCCCTCGCGCTGCTCGCGGTTGACGTCGACGATCACCGGAAGCCCTGCCGGTGAGTGCTTCTGCGCATTGGCCACCAGGTTCTCAAGCGCCTGTCGGAGGCGAGCCGGGTCCGCTTGCACGACCAGCTCCGGCATGCCGGTGAGCTGCACCTCCTTGCCGGGCGTGGTGGCCAGCCTGGCCACCTCCTCGGAGAGCGCCACCAGATCCACCGGGTACAGCGCCAGCGAGAAGAGGCCCTGCTCCAGTCGCCCTACGTCCAAGAGGTCCGAGATCAGCCGGCTGAGCGCCTTGAGGGATTGCTCGGCGGCTTCGGCATCCCGCAGGAACTCCGTGGCCCGCTCTCGCACCGCGCGTCGGTGGATGAGCTCGAGGCGTATCTTGATGGGGAGCAGGTGGTTGCTGAGGTCATGAGCCAGAATGGTGATGAGCTCCTCCGCGGCGGCGTGGCGTCCTTGTTCCAGGGCCGCTTTCGTCAGCGCTTCGCCGAGCTCAACCCGATGAACCACCGAGCCCACCCACCGAGCCGCCGTCTCGAGGAAGCGCACGTCGTCCTCGGTGAACAGGTTCGGCGTGGCGGACTGCACGTCGAGCACGCCCCTGCGCTCGTTCCCCACCTCGATGAGGACTCCGATATGCGATCGGACGCCCAGCCCATTGATGATTCCGAGCAACTCCCCGGGGTCTTCATTCTGGCGGGGGTGGTGCCACGTCCTGCCCGTCTGGAAGACCTCTACGGTTCGTCCCCCGTTGGCGATCGGAAGACGGTCCAACCCCAGGCTCCTCTGCTTCCTGCCCATTGGACTGTTGCTTGTCCCGACGGCAACCAGGGTGGTGGTGGATGGCTCGAAGAGGAACACATCGACCTTGTCGGCCCTCATGAGCTCGATGACGCACTGAGCGACTTGATTCAGCGCGGACTGCACATCCGTGGGAGCGATCTCCATCAGCTCCTCGAGCGCCCGGAGCATCCGGTCCCGCTGCTCCGATGTCCCTTCCTGTTTCTCGGAGGCCATGACTTCACCATGGGCATCGAGCGGAAGGTTCAACGCTGAGTCAGAGCAGGCAGGCCAGCGAGCGCGTCATCGCCCGAAGGGATGGTGACCTGGGCAACCACGGCCTGACCCGAGCGCTCTACCAGGGCCCCTCCCAGGATGGGAGGGGGCCAGGGAGGCAAAAGTCAGCGCTTGAGGCCGCGCTTGAGCTCCATGCACACCTGCCGGGCCGCCGCGGGCCCATCGGCCTGAGCGGCACGGACAATGGCGCTGCCTACCACCACGCCATCCGCGTGGGCTCCCACCACCCGGGCCTGCTCGGCGGTGGAGATGCCGAAGCCAGCGACCACTGGCACCGGCGAGAAGCGCCGCACCAGCTCCAGCCGCTCGGACAGGTTCGCCGGCAGCTCCGAGCGCATGCCCGTCACACCCGCCACCGACACGCAGTACACGAAGCCGCGCGCGTCCTTCGCGATGGTTTCCGCTCGGGTCGGCGACGTGGTGGGGGCACACAGCGGGATGAGGGCCAACCCCTCCTTATCGAAGGCGGCGCGGATGCTTGCGCTCTCCTCGGGCGGCAGGTCCGGCAGGATGGTGCCCGCTACCCCGCGCTCCCGGGCCAGCTTCGCGTAGCGCTCCTCGCCCAGGGCCATCACCACGTTGACGTACGTCATCACCACCAGCGGCGTCTGGGGGCAGCGCTCGCGCACCGCCGGCACCACCTCGTCCAGCACCCGCCTGAGCGTGGCGCCAGCCTTCAGGGCCCGCTCGGACGCGGCCTGGATGACCGGGCCGTCCGCGATGGGATCGCTGAACGCCACGCCAATCTCCAGGATGTCCGCGCCGCCTTCCACGCACGCGGCGAACACGTCCACCGAGCGGGCCAGGTCCGGATCCCCCGCCATGGCGTACGCCACCAGTGCACCCTCACCGCGGGCCTTCGCCCGGGCGAACGCTTCCGCGATCTCCCCGCTCATGCGCCCTCCTGACCGACGGCGGCGGGAATCCCGCGCGCCGCGATGGTGGCCACGTCCTTGTCGCCGCGGCCCGAGCAGTTGATGACCAGGTGCTTGCCCTTGCCCAGCTCACGGGCCAGGTCTCCCGCGCGCGCGAAGGCGTGCGAGGACTCCAGGGCGGGCAGGATGCCCTCGGTGCGAGACACCCGGTAGAAGGCCGCCAGCGCCTCGTCGTCCGTGGCGGTGCGCACCTCCAGCCGCCCCGTCTTCGCCAGGTGCGCCAGCTCCGGCCCCACGCCCGGGTAGTCCAGGCCGGCGGAGATGGAGTGGGCCTCGATGATCTGCCCGTTCTCGTCCTGCAGCACCAGCGAGCGCGAGCCGTGCAGCACGCCCTCGGTGCCGAGTGTCAGGGACGCGCCGTGCTGCCCCGAGCTCAGGCCGTGGCCACCGGCCTCGACGCCCACCAGCCGCACGTCCTTGTCATGGATGAAGGGGTGCAGGATGCCGATGGCGTTCGAGCCGCCGCCGATGCACGCGATGATGGCGTCCGGCAGCTTGCCGAAGGCCACCAGCGACTGCGTGCGCACCTCGCGGCCGATGACGGACTGGAAGTCGCGGACGATGGTGGGGTAGGGGTGGGGGCCGGCCGCGCTGCCGATGACGTAGTAGGTGTCCTCCACCTGCGCCACCCAGGTGCGCATGGCCTCGTTCATCGCGTCCTTGAGCGTGCGCGAGCCCGACTCCACCGGCGTCACCTTGGCTCCCAGCGCCTTCATGCGGAAGACGTTGAGCGACTGGCGCTCCACATCCACCGCGCCCATGAAGACCTCGCAGGGCATGCCGAACAGGGCGCATGCGGTGGCCGTGGCCACGCCGTGCTGACCCGCGCCCGTCTCCGCGATGATGCGCTTCTTGCCCATCCGCCGCGCCAGCAGCACCTGGCCGATGGTGTTGTTGATTTTGTGGGCGCCCGTGTGCGCGAGGTCCTCCCGCTTGAGCCACACCTCGGCGCCGCCCCACTGCTCGGTGAGCCGGCGCGCGGGCGTCAGCGGCGTCTCGCGCCCGACGTACTCGCGCAGCACTTGCGAGACCTGCTCGTCGAAGGCCGGGTCCTTACGGGCCTCGGCGTAGGCCTGCTCCAACTCCAGATGTGCCGGGACCAGCGTCTCCGGCACGTAACGGCCGCCGTAACGCCCGAAGCGGCCCGGGGCGGTTTCCGTGTCCATGGTCTTCATCACTCCCAACGCAGGGTCTTCACGGCGCGCACGAAGGCGCGCACCGCGTCCGCATCCTTGACGCCGGGGCTGACTTCCACCCCGCTCGCCACATCCACGCCGTAGGGCCGGGTGGCCCGCACGGCTTCCTGAACATTGCCGGGGTTGAGTCCTCCGGCCACCAGCACCGGCACGCCCGCGTCCGCGAGCCGTGCCACCAGCGACCAGTCGAACCCCACGCCTCCGCCGCCGTAGCCCGGCGCCGCCCCGTCCAGCAGCAGCGTGGCCACGTCGCCCACGCCCACGTAGGTGCGCGCCCGCTCCACGTCCTCGGGGCCTCGTATCCGCAGGGCCTTGATGACTGGAACGCCGTAGCCCTCGCAGGCCTCGGGCGGCTCGTCCCCGTGCAACTGCACCGACGTCAGCCCGCAGTCACGCACGCGCGCGCGGATGAGGTCCGGTGACTCGTTGACAAAGACGCCCACCACCGAGCCCAGCGCCGGCCGCGTGCGAGCCAGGGCCGCCGCCGTCTCCGGTGTCACGTACCTCGGCGAGCGCAGGTAGAAGTTGAGCCCCAGGGCGTCCGCGCCCGCCGCCCACGCCATCCGCGCGTCCTCCTCGCGCGTGATGCCGCAGATCTTCACCCTCGCGCTCACGGTGCACCTACGGGCGCGAGCAGCCTCGCCAGCGCACGGCCCGGCTCGGCGTCGCGCAGCAGGGACTCGCCCACGAGCACCGCGTCGGCTCCAGCCGCCCGGGCCGCCGCGAAGTCCTCGCGCGTCTTGAGACCACTCTCCGCCACCAGTGCCTTGGCTCGGCTGCGCAGCTCGGGAATGACGCGCAGAGCGGTGGCGGTGTCCGTGCGCAGCGTGGCGAGGTTCCGGTTGTTGATGCCCACCAGCTCCGCGCCCGCCTTCAGCGCCCGTTCGGCGTGCTCCTGCGTGTGGGCCTCGACGAGCGCTGCCACTCGGCAGGCCTTCGCCGTCGCCACCATCTCCGCGAGCTCTCCATCCTCCAGCGCGTCCGCGATGAGCAGCACCGCGTCCGCGCCGATGGCCGCGCTCTCCTCCACCTCTTGCGGTGCCACCAGGAAGTCCTTGCGAAGCACCGGCAGCGAGATGGCCGCGCGCACCTGGAGGAGATCCTCGAGGCGGCCTCCGAAGTCCACGTCGTCCGTGAGCACGCTCACGGCGCTCGCCCCAGCGGCCTCGTAGGCCTGCGCCACCGCCACCAGATTCTGGTGCGGGAAGTCGCCCCCCGAAGGGCTGCGGCGCTTCACCTCGGCGATGACATTCACCGGCAGGCCCGGACGGTGCCGGGTGAGGGCGGCCGCGAAGTCCCGGCCCGTGGGGCGGGGCGCGCTTGCCACCAGGGGCTTGCGAGCAGCGAGCTCCCGGCGCTTGCGCGCGAAGATGGCCGCGAGCTTGTCCGTCTCGGGCGCGCTCATGCCGGGCCTCCCTTCACGAGTGCTTCCAGTTTGGCCGCCGCGGCGCCGGAGTCGATGGACTCCACCGCGCGCAGCACACCTTCCTTGAGGTTCGCCGCCTTGCCCACCACGACGAGGGCGGCCGCGGCATTGAGCAGCACCGCCGTGCGCACCCCGGAGCGCTCGCCCGCCAGCAGCGCCTTGAGGCGCCGGGCGTTCTCCTCCACGTCCCCGCCGACGATGGACTCGGGCGGTACCCGCTCCAGGCCCGCGTCCTCGGGGGTGACGGTGAAGGTCCGCACCGAGCCGTCCTCGCGCAGCTCCGCCACGTCCGAGGCCGTGCACGGCGAGAGCTCATCCAGCCCATCGCGGCCGTGCACCACCCAGGCCCGCTTGCTGCCTAGCCGGGACAGGACGCGCGCCGTCTGCTCCAACCGCTCACCGGCGAAGGTGCCGAGCAGCTGGTAGCACGCGCCCGCCGGGTTGGTCAGGGGCCCCAGCAGGTTGAAGAGGGTGTGCAGGCCAATCTCACGCCGAGCCGGCGCCACGTGTCGCAGGGCGCTGTGGTGCGAGGGCGCGAAGAGGAAGCCCACCCCGTGGACATCCACGTCCCGCGTCACCTGCTCGTGAGAGCGGTCCATGGCGACGCCCAGCGCGGCGAGCACGTCCGAGCTGCCGCACCGCGAGGACACCGCCCGGTTGCCATGCTTGGCCACCGTGACGCCCGCGCCCGCGGCCACGAAGGCCACGGCCGTGGAGATGTTGAAGGTGTGCGCGCCATCTCCGCCCGTGCCGCAGGTGTCCAACACCACCTGGGCCTGGGGGTGGATGCGCGTGGCGCAGGCCCGCATGGCCTCCGCCGCTCCGAGAATCTCGTCCTCGGTCTCACCCTTCATGCGCAACGCGACCGCGAAGGCGCCTACCTGAGCAGGCGTCGCTTCTCCCGCGAGCATCTGGCCCATCACCGAGGCCATCTCCTCACGGTTCAAGTCGCGCCGGCCAACGACCCTACCCAGCGCTTCCTTGAGTGTCATGTGCCTATCCCGGGTTGCTCGTGATGCAGATGGCCGCGCGCTGCTCTCCGGGGGTCGTGTGCGGTCGCCAGCCGTGACGGCGGATCTCGTCGTTCACACGCTCGATTTCCTGGGCCGTCGCATCCGGGCGCATCACGATCAACATGGCTCTTGACTCTCCGAAGTATTCCGCCGCCTGGGGAAGAGGCGGTCGGTTCGAGGCGCTGCTTAAAGGTGTCCACTTCCCCCCTTATTCCCGGCAAGTGTCGCTGGAGAGGTGTCCGGGAAGCAAGGTAGGACGGGGCTTTTCACTTTTACGGAGGGTGCGGCGTGGTGCGTCCGAACGTCATCGTGGTGGGGGCGGGGTTGGCAGGGTTGACGTGCGCGAGGCTGCTGCACCAGGCGAAGGTGAAGGTGCGGGTGCTGGAGGCGAGCGACGGGGTGGGCGGCCGGGTGCGCACGGACGCCGTGGAGGGCTTCCTGCTGGACCGGGGCTTCCAGGTGTTCCTCACTGCGTATCCCGAGCCGCAACGGTGGCTGGACTACAAGGCGCTCGACTTCCAACGCTTCTTCCCGGGGGCACTGGTGTGGCGCGCGGGGCGTCTGCACAAGGTGGCGGATCCGTTCCGCCGGCCGCTGCAGGCCGCGGCCCATGCCTTCAACCGCGTGGGCTCGTTCGCCGACAAGTTGCACATTCTCGACTTGCGCCAGCAGTCGCTGGCGGGCTCGGTGGAGGACGTGTTCCACCGACGGCAGAAGACTTCGCGGGAGTACCTGCGGGACGTGGGCTTCTCCGAGGAGATGGTGGAGGCCTTCTTGCGCCCCTTCTTCGCGGGCATCTTCCTGGAGAAGGAGCTGCGCACCTCCAGCCGGGTGCTGGAGTTCGTCTTCCGGATGTTCGCCACGGGGGCCACGGCGGTGCCGGCGAAGGGGATGGGGGCGCTCTCCATGCAACTTGCCGCGAAGCTGCCCGTGGGCGCGGTGAAGCTGAACGCGCCGGTGGAGGAGGTGTGGGGTCACCGAGTGCGGCTGGCCTCGGGCGAGCGGGAGGAGGCCGATGCGGTGGTGGTGGCCACGGACGCTCCCGCGGCGGAGGAGCTGCTGCCTGGCATGCCGCCGCGGAGGATGAACGCGGTGACGTGCCTGTACTTCGCCGCGCCGGAGCCACCGGTACGAGGGCCCTACCTGGTGCTGAACGGGGAGGGGAGGGGGCCGGTCAACAACCTCGCGGTGATGAGCGAGGTGGCGCCCGCGTATGCGCCGGCGGGGCAGGCGCTGGTGTCGGTGTCGGTGGTGGAGCCGGTGGATGCCCCGGAGACGCTGGAGGCACGGGTGCGCGAGCAGCTCACGGAGTGGTTCGGTGGAGCGGTGGAGAAGTGGAGGCACCTGCGCACGTACGTGATTCTGCACGCGTTGCCCGCACAGCCACCCGAGTCCTTCGCGGAACCCCACCGGCAGGTCCGGCTGTCACCAGGGCTGTATGTCTGTGGGGACTACCGGGAGAACGGCTCGATTGAGGGGGCCATGGTCTCGGGGCGGCGAGCGGCGGAGGCCCTGCTGCGGGACCGGGAGCTGCCGCTGCCATGAGCTCCTCCAGGTTGGCTGAGCGGGGCTGGCTCGTGGCCAGCGTGGTGGCGGTGATTGCGTGGACCGAGTTGGTGCACGTGCACCCACCGCGTTTCTTCCTGTGGGCCTCGCTCTTCTGCGCGGTGTGGAACGCGCTGTCGTGGAAGGCGCTGGGTGAGACGGGACAGCGGTGGCTCGCCCCGAGACGCGCGGACATGCTGTGGGGGGTGGCCCTCGCGGGTGTGTTGTACGTGGGCGCTCGGGCGGTGTTGTGGGCGATGTGTGGCGGCTTCTCGGAGCTGTTCTGCGAGCCCCTGGCGGCCATCTACGCGACGTTTGGAACGGGCTCACTTGGGGCGGCGCTGGCGCTGGCGCTGTTCATCGCTCCGGCCGAGGAGCTCTTCTGGCGAGGGGTGGTGCAACAGGCACTGCGGCCGAGGCTCGGCCGGGTAGGATGCGTGGTGGTGGCGTCGGTGCTCTCGAGCCTCGCGCTGCTCGCCTTCCGTGAGCCGTTGCTGGCGCTCGCGGCGTTCCCCACGTCGCTCGCCTGGGGGCTGCTCGCTGAGTGGCGCCGCAGCCTCGTGGCCTCGTGGGTGAGTCACTCCCTGTGGGACGTGCTCATCGTCATCCTGTTGCCGGCCCTGTGAGGTGCGGGCCCCTTCGTGCACGACACCGCTAGTCCCTTCAGGGAGAGATGCTCCCTCTCCCCTCGGGAGAGGGACGGGGTGAGGGTATCGGGTGAACCCGGGTTGAACCACTTGTCCATACTGTGGGCCACGGGTTGAAGAACGGGCTTGGGCCACGGGTTGAAGAACGGGCTCGGATACCCTCACCCTGACCCTCTCCCGAGGGGCAGGGCGGGCGCATCTAATTCTCGGGAAAGCCAGCCAGCAGGACACGTAGCAAATAGTCGGTGTCCCACCCAGCCTTCTTGCGCCGGGTAGGGACACCGGCCTTGAGTGTCTTCTCACGTCGCAGCAGCGTGAGGGCAATGCGGCTGAGCACGGCGAAATTCTGCGCCCCATTGAAGTGGCGGATGGTGCGCGAGTCCTCGCCCATGCACACGTCCAGGCACCAGTGCAGCCCATTCTCCACGCCCCAGTGGCCGCGGATGAGGCCGGTGAGCTTGCGAGCCTGGGGTGGCAGGCTGCTGAGGTAGTAGTGCCACTCCTGGCTCACCTTGCCCTTGAGCGTGCGCTCGCGCCGCAGCAGCACGGCAGTGCGCAGCCGGGGCCACTTGTGTGCGCTGGGCGGTAGGTCTTCTGGCCGCAGGGCCACTGCCCAGGCTGTACGCACCTCGCGTCGGCCATGTCCCTTGCTCACGCTGCGGCTGTGAGTGTCCACCCCAGAGTGGCTCGCCTCGGGGTTGGCACGCACCGGGGCGAACATGTCCTTGACGTGGGAGTACAACGGCCCGCGGTTGCCCTTGAGGTGCAGCACGTAGTCAGCTCCCGCGTGCACCACGGCCTGGGCCACCTTGGCCGTGCACCCGTTGGCGTCCACCGTCACCACTGCCCCTTGCAGTTGCAATTGCGCCAGCAACTCGGGGATGGCCGCCACCTCTCCGGGTGCTCCCGCTACGGCCTGCTGCGCCAACAGCAGCCGCTGCTCGCTGGCCCATACGTGCACCAGATGCAGCGGCGAGCCCGCCAGGGTCTTGCTCAGTGCGCCTCGCACACTCTTACCGTCTACCGCCACTACCTGGCCGCGCACCTCCCTGGCCAGTGCCTGCATCCACCGGCGCATGCAGGCCTCGAATGCCTGGGGGTGTAGTGCGCACAGCACCCGGCGGAAGGTGTCCGCGCACGGCACTCCATGTGGCATGTCCAGGAAGCTGGCCAACCACTGCGCTCGCGACCTGGCAAATTGTGCCAGTCCCTCCCACCCGTCAGCTCCAGCAATCACCGCGCACAGCGCCATCACCAGCACGTTGCTGAGCGCATGGCGCTTGGTGCGCGCCACTCGGGGGTCCTTCAGCCCCCCGAAGTGCTCGAGAATGAGTTGAACCACAACCTGCCCACCCTGCCCGCCCTGCCCCTGTGACTCCATAAGTGGGCCCAGCCTATGGAAGTCCTCTGACCTCCTGCGTGAGCCCACTGCCAACCCGCTGATTTGACTGGCGCTTTAGATGCGCCCGCCCTGCCCGAGGGGAGAGGGGAAGTTGCCGCGAGGAAGTTGTCCGCGCATGTTCCCGGGGCTCTCCTTGGCGGACCTACTTGAAGGGGCTCAGGTGAGCGGAAGCGCGAGCGTGGCCACGGCTCCCTTGCCGGGACCCTCGCTCTCCAGGGTGAGGCTGCCCTTCAGGAGCTGCGCCGCCAGGGCACTCGCGTGCAGCCCGAAGCCGTGGCCGTCCTTGCGCGTGGTGAAGCCGTGCGCGAACAGCTTGTTCTTCATCCCTGGCGCAATGCCCACCCCATCATCCACCACCTGGATGCGCGCCATGTTCCCCTCCGCCGTCAGCCTCACCCTCATGTTTCGCTTTCCCTCGGGGGCTCCATCCAGCGCGTGCTTCGCGTTGCTGATGAGGTTGATGAGGATCTGCAGCACCTTGTGCTTGTCCACCTGCACCCTGGGCACCGCCGTGAGCTCGCGATGGACCGTGACGCCGTGGCGCTGCAGTGCCGCCGTCTGGATGCGCAGCGCGTCGTCGATGAGCTGGGCCAGGTCGCATTCCTCCGTCATCAGCGAGGTCCTGGCGTACGTCTGCTGCACCTGGACGATGGCGCGGATGTGCTCGATGTGCAGGCCCATCGCATCCATGTCCTCCATCAGGGATGTCTGCTCGCGCGCCATCTCGTCGGCCAGCGCCGACAGGTAGTCCGGCAGGTGCCCGCCACGCGAGTCCTTCGTCAGGAAGTCCGCCAGCGATTCCCGGTTCTCCAGCAGCAAGGCCGAGGCCTGCTTCAACCGGCCCACTCGCGAGGTGCTCACCGCCCTGCGCATCATCTCCAGGTTGATGACGGCACTGGTGAGCACATTGCCCACGTTGTGCAGCACGTTGGTGGCGATCTCCGCCATGCCCACCTCGCGAGCGGTGTCCACGAGACGGGCCTGGGCCTGCTTGAGCTCGCGCGTGCGCTCCTCCACCCGCTGCTCCAAGGCGTCGTTGGCCTGACGCAGCTCTGTCCGAGCGCGCTGCACGTCGGCATACAGCCGCGCGTTCTCGATGGAGATGGCCGCCTGCGAGGCGATGTGTCCCAGGAGGGCCAGGCGTGCCGGGCTGAAGGCGTTGGTGGCCAGGTTGTTCTCCAGGTAGAGCGCCCCGGAGAACTGCTCCTGCCTGAGCAGCGGAAGGCACAACACCGAGCGCGCTCCACTGCTCGCCAGGTAGGGGTCAGAGGAGAAGGGGTGGGGCTTGGAGGCATCGCCAATGAGCACGTGCGTTCGCGTGCGCCGCACGTAGGCGAGGAGTGTTTTCGGCAGCTCACTGTCCGGCGAGGAGTCGGAGGTGGCCGCCACCGAGAGCGTGTCCCCGTTTAGCAGCAGCAGGGCGCCGCGCTGGGCTCCGGCGTTCTCAATCGCCGCCTGCAGCAGTGTCGTCACCAGCCGCTCCAGCACGATTTCGCCGGAGATGGCCTGCTGGGTCTTCACGATGGTGAGCGCGTCGAGCCGGGTCGAGTCCGTCGCGCTGGTGGTGAGCGCGTCCGAGTGGGACGCCGAGGTGGTGAGGTTCGGCCACGAGGACTCCAGGTGTTGGACCTTGCCCAGGGCACCCCACTGCTTGTAGGCCGCCAGGGCCTCACGCGCGAAGGCATGGGCGACAATCGGCGCCTGCCGCGTGCGCCAGAAGTTGGCCGCGAGCTCACTGGCCAGCCCCAGGTACTGGGTGGCACCACTCTCGCGAGCCGAGCGGATGGCCTCCTCGTAGGCGCGCGTCGCCTCATCCGGCCTCCCCGCAAGGCGGGCCAGCTCCGCGGAGACCAGTTGCTCGTGCGCGCGGAAGTTCTCGGGACAGTTCTGGGCCCACTCCGCGAGCTGCTGCTGGTGGCGCTGGATGGCTTCGAGGTACCGCTGCTGCTCCTCCGGCGTGGCCTGCTCGAAGCAGGCGGCCAGGGTCAGGGCGCGATAGAGCTGGTATTCCCTGAGAAAGATCCTGCCGGTCATGGACCAGACCAGCTCGGCTGTCTTGTCCGCGGCTTCCCGGGCCTCCTCGTAGGCGCCGCACATGAAGCACGACTGGAGCTTGATGATCCAATACACGCACCGCGTGCTGCTCGAGCGATTGGGCGTCAGCCTGGCCTCGAAGGCCCGCGCATCGAAGTCGTGCCTGCTCAGCGTGCCGAAGGAGAGCGTGTGCCCGCGCATCTGCTGCACGTAGGCCTGGTAGCTGAGGAGCATGTCCATGGGATCCAGGATCCCGGTCTTGCTCAAGAACTCGCCGCGCGCGACCGACTCCGCATAGACGTCCTCCAGGTTGTACCCCATGGCGAGGCGGTTCTGGAGGAGCGAGTGGCAGATGAAGCTGGCGTTCAGCAGGTCCCCTGACTGGAGCCCGTGGTGGAAGCCGCTGAGCGCGATGTCATGCACGGCGGAGAGGGGACGGGTCCAGTAACAGATGAGCTGCAGCCCATAGAGCACCCGCGAGCGACGGTCGGACAGGTTGTACCGGTCAACGAAGCCACAGGCGAGCTGGCCCAGGGCCTCGCCTTCCCGGTACCGCTTGAAGAAGGAGCCGGTCAGCACTCCGAACCAACTGATTCCCATCACCGCAGCCTCGGTGATGCCATGGCGAAGGGTGAGGGAGA
The DNA here is from genome assembly GCF_044360475.1 of Archangium minus. NCBI lineage: Bacteria > Pseudomonadati > Myxococcota > Myxococcia > Myxococcales > Archangiaceae > Archangium > Archangium minus. The sequence goes on along the minus strand of NZ_CP043494.1, from coordinate 10,668,553 downwards.
CCGTCCAGCTCAGGTTGATGATGAGCAGGTGGTTGTCGGTGAAGTAAGCCGGCCCGAAGAGTGAGTCGAGGACGCGCATCACCAGCTTCATGTCCGGATCGGTCATGGGAGGCAGGTCGATGAGGCTCTCAATGGGACGATCCCCCAGCAGGGCCCACACCTCCTCATGGGCAGCCACCGCCTCCTCCCAGGTGGGGTGCCGCGAGATCGGCATGCCCAGCACGGAGAGGCACTCCAGCATGCAGGTGAGGGCGCCCTGGATGTCGCCCGTGGCGAGCCCGAGGTCATTCTTCAGGCAGTAGGTGGCCACGGTGTCCGCGCGGGTCCGCGCCCGAGTGAGAAGCTCCTCCGCCAGTTGGCGCGCCTCGGCGATGTTCCTGCTCAGGAGCTCGCACTTCGCTCGCGCGAGCCGCACCTTGAAGGCCAGCTCATGGTCCGTCTCCCAGGGGTCTCCTGGAATGAGTGCGAAGGCCGTCGTGAAGTAGGTGAGGGCAGGGCCGAGCGCCACCGCGCTCTCGGCCTTCCGCCCTGCCTCGGCATTCAAGCGCGCGAGGTGGTGGCGCTCCGAGGGCTCTTCCATCAGCTCCGCCCCCGCGTTGAGCTGGCTCACCACGTCGAAGAGCGACTCGCGCACCTCCTCCTGCGACAAGCTCTCGAGCATCAGCCGGCCGATGCGCAGATGGATGGTCTTGCGCTCAGCCTCGGAGGTGAGGGAGTGGGCCGCCTGCTGGATGCGGTCGTGAAGGAAGCGGTACTGCTCCGGACCGGCGCGTACCAGCATTCCTTCCTGGAGCGCGGGCTCGAGCCTCTGCTCCACGTCTCCCGCCTCGGTCAGACCGGAGAGGGTCCCCAGCAGTTGGAGGGAGAAGACCTTGCCCGCGCACGCCGCCAGCCGCAGCTGATGCTGTGTTCCAGGGGGGAGCTGGCGCAGCCTGCCCACCATGAAGTCGACGATGTTCTCCGAGTACCCTCGGGCTCGTACGCCTTCGGCATCCCACCGCCAGCCGCCGCCAGGCACTCGCGCCAGCAAGCCCTCCTGGTGGAGTGTCACCAGCAACTGCAGCAGGAAGAAGGGGTTGCCACCTGTCTTCTCGTGTACCAGCGCCGCGAGGGGCGCAACCACCTCCCTGTCCGCGCCCGGCAGCGTGTCACCCACCAGGTGCTCCACCTGCTCCACGCTCAGCGGCTCCAGGCGGAGGTCTGTTATCGGCGCCCCTGCCTTGCGCACCTCTTCCAGCACCGGCATCAGCGGGTGCGAGGGACTCACCTCGTTGTCCCGGTAGGCTCCCATCCACAGCACCGGCAGGGGCTCCGGCTGCGAGAGCAGTTTTTCGAGCAGCCGCAGGCTGGCCAGGTCCGCCCACTGCAGGTCATCCAGGAACACCACCAGCGGGTGCTCCGTCGTGGCGAACACGGAGAGGAACTGGCGGACCACTCGATAGAAGCGGTGCTGCGCCTTCTGGGGGGATACCTCCGGGAGCGCGGGTTGCCGGCCCACCAGCACTTCCAACTGGGGGACCAGGTCCACGAGCAGCTGGCCCTGGCCCTCCCAGGCCTGGTTCACCCGCTCTTGCCACTGCGCGAGCTCCTCGTCACTCTCCGCGAGCAGCTGCTGCACCAGCCCGCGGAGAAGCTGCGCCAGCGTCGCGTACGGAATGTCTCGCTGGAACTGATCGAACTTGCCGCTCAGGAAGAAGCCGCGCTGTTGCACCACTGGCTTGTGTAGCTCGTGCACCACAGCGGACTTGCCGATGCCCGAGTACCCGCTGACCAGGAACAGCTCCGGCCTGCCCGTCCGTGCCACCCGCTCGAAGCCTTCGAGCAGGGCGGCGACCTGCGCCTCACGCCCGTAGAGCCGTTGCGGCAGTTGAAAGCGGTTGGGCGTGTCCTGCGTGCCCAGCGCGAACGCCTCTTGTTCGCTCCGGTCCAGTGCCTCGCGGCACCGCTCCAGGTCCGCCTGGAGTCCCTCGGCGCTCTGGTAGCGCTCCTCGGCCACCTTCGCCATCAGCTTGAGCACGAGGGCCGAGAGGGCGGGCGGCACCTGGGGGTTCAGCTCGTGCGGTGGCTGTGGCGTCTGCGCCATGTGCACGTGGCACCACTCGAGGGCATCGCGCGCCCGGAAGGGGCGGCGTCCCGTCAACAGCTCGTAGAACGTCACGCCCAACGAGTAGAAGTCGGTGCGGTAGTCCACCGCGCGGTTCATGCGCCCCGTCTGCTCCGGGGACATGTACGCCAGCGTCCCTTCGATGAGATGGGTCGGAGCCGCGTCCAGGTGCTCCACCTGCTGGAGTGTCGCCACGCCGAAGTCGATGAGCCGCGTCTCCCCCGAGGGCTCCACCATGATGTTGGAGGGCTTGATGTCCTTGTGGATGACGTTGCGGCAGTGGACCTCGCCCAGGGTGGAGACCAGCGAGAGGGCCAGGCTCAGGAACCGGGAGACCTCCATCGGCTGGCCCGTGGAATCGGACAGGGGTTGGCCGTGCACCTGCTCCAGCAGCAGCACGGGCCGGTGGTGGATGCGCTCACAGGCGTAGGGCGTAGCCACCCCGCGCAAGTCCCGCAGCCGCTGCAGGATGGCGAACTCCCGCCGGTACCGTTCGCTCTCGCCGGGGCCGGGCGAGGGAGTCATCGGCGTCTTGATGATGACGGGCAGGCCATCCGCCTCGCGCATGGCCTGGAAGAGCACGTTCGAGCCCGTCGCTCGGATGGTGCCGAGAATCCTGTAACCCGGGATGTCCAACATGGATGATGGATGTCCTTGTCGGCGAGAACCGACCCCCATGACGTCGTCGCGCCCGCTCGCCAGATCGTACCCGTTCGGGTCGAGGGCACAGGACAGGCAGGGAAGGGTGCCCGCGACGTGCCCCCGGAGCCCGGCCGAGGGATCATCCCACTGGAGTGCTGCCAGGACTCGTGGTGCTTCGTGGCACCGCTCCCAGTGTCTGGCGCTTCGGGAGTTGACGCTAGGAGAGCGGAAGCGTGAGCGTGGCCACGGCGCCCTTGCCGGGACCCTCGCTCTCCAGGGTGAGGCTGCCCTTCAGGAGTTGCGCCGCCAGGGCGCTCGCGTGCAGTCCGAAGCCATGGCCGTCCTTGCGCGTGGTGAAGCCGTGAGCGAACAGCTTGTCTTTTATCTCTGGCGCAATGCCCACCCCATCATCCACCACCTGGATGCGCGCCTTGTTCCCCTCCGCCGTCAGCCTCACCCTCATGTTTCGCTGGCCCTCGGGGGCTCCATCCAGCGCGTGCTTCGCGTTGCTGATGAGGTTGATGAGGATCTGCAGCACCTTGTGCTTGTCCACCTGCACCCTGGGCACCGCCGTGAGCTCGCGATGGACGGTGACGCCGTGGCGCTGCAGCGCCGCCATCTGGATGCGCAGCGCGTCGTCGATGAGCTGGGCCAGGTCGCACTCCTCCGTCATCAGCGAGGTCCCGGCGTACGTCTGCTGCACCTGGACGATGGCGCGGATGTGCTCGATGTGCCGGCCCATCGCATCCATGTCCTCCATCAGGGACGTCTGCTCGCGCGCCATCTCGTCGGCCAGCGCCGACAGGTAGTCCGGCAGGTGCCCGCCACGAGGGTCCTTCGTCAGGAAGTCCGCCAGCGATTCCCGGTTCTCCAGCAGCAAGGCCGAGGCCTGCTTCAACCGGCCCACGCGCGAGGTGCTCACCGCCCTGCGCATCATCTCCAGGTTGACGACGGCACTGGTGAGCACATTGCCCACGTTGTGCAGCACGTTGGTGGCGATCTCCGCCATGCCCACCTCGCGAGCGGTGTCCACGAGACGGGCCTGGGCTTGCTTGAGCTCGCGCGTGCGCTCCTCCACCCGCTGCTCCAAGGCGTCGTTGGCCTGACGCAGCTCTGTCCGAGCGCGCTGCACGTCGGCATACAGCCGCGCGTTCTCGATGGAGATGGCCGCCTGCGAGGCGATGTGTCCCAGGAGGGCCAGGCGTGCCGGGCTGAAGGCGTTGGTGGCCAGGTTGTTCTCCAGGTAGAGCGCCCCGGAGAACTGCTCCTGCCTGAGCAGCGGCAGGCACAACACCGAGCGCGCACCGCTGCGCGTCAGGTAGGGGTCCGATGAAAACGGATGGGGCCTGGAAGCATCGCCAATGAGCACGTGCTCTCGTGCGCGCCGGACATAGGTGAGGAGCGTCCACGGCAGCTCGCTGTCCGGCGAGGAGTCGGAGGTGGCCGCCACCGAGAGCGTGTCCCCGTTTAGCAGCAGCAGGGCGCCGCGCTGGGCTCCCGCGTTCTCGATCGCCGCGTGCAGCAGCGTGGTCACCAGCCGCTCCAGCACGATTTCGCCGGAGATGGCCTGCTGGGTCTTCACAATGGTGAGCGCGTCGATCCGGGTCGAGTCCGTACTGCTGGTGGTGCACGCGTCCTCGGTGGCCTCCGAGGAGGAGAGGTTCGGCCACAGGGACTCCAGGTGTTGGACCTTGCCCAGGGCGCCCCACTGCTTGTAGGCCGCCAGGGCTTCGCGCGCGAAGGCATGGGCGACGATGGGCGCCTGCCGTGTGTGCCAGAAGTTGGCCGCGAGCTCACTGGCCAGTCCCAGGTACTGGGTGGCACCACTTTCGCGAGCCGCGCGGATGGCCTTCTCGTAGGCACGTGTCGCCTCATCCGGCCGATCCTGGAGGCGGGCCAGTTCCGCGGAGACCAGTCGTTCGAGTGCGTGGAAGTTCTCGGGGCAGTTCTCCGCCCACTCCGCGAGCTGCTGCTGGTGGCGCTGGATGTCCTGGAGGAACCGCTGCTGCTCCTCCGGCGTGGCCTGCTCGAAGCAGGCGGCCAGCGCCAGGGCACGGTAGAGCTCGTAGTCGCGGCTTTGGATGTTGCCCTTGATGGTCCACTGGAGCCCGGCAGCCTTGTCCGCTGCTTCTCGGGCCTCCTCGTAGGCGCCGAACATGAAGGACGACTGGAGTTTGAAGACCTGGTAGCCGCACCGCACGCCGGCGCTGCGCTGGGGCGACGTCATCCGGATTTCGAAGGCCGGGTCGAACGAGCGGGTCTGCCCGCGCATCTGCTGCATGTAGTGCTGGGCTATGTGCAGCGAGTCCTGGGGCTCCAGGAATCCCGTCTTGTTCAAGAACTCGCCGCGTACGAGCGACTCCTGGTAGACGTCCTCCAGGTTGTGCCCCATGGCGAGACGGTTGATGACGGAATAGAGGCTGGCGTAGGCGGCGGGGGGGATGTCACCTACTTGAAGCGCGTGGTGGAGGCCGTCCAGGAGGAACTCCTGGGTCTTGGACAAGGGCTGGATCCAGTAGCTGCTGAACTGCGAGCAGAGGAGGACATCCCCCCGGTAGGTGGACAGGTTGTGCCGCTCGACGAGCTCGAGGGCGAGCCTCGCGAAGGCATGACCCTCCCGGTACCGTTTGAAGTACGCGCTGGTGATGGCGCCAAACCAGCAATATCCGCTCACGACGGCATCCAAGAAGCCGTGACGGAGGGTGAGGGAGACAATCCGGCTCAGGAGGATGGTGAGCAGGTTGGGGCTGGAGGAGTACGCGGGGCCGAAGAGCTTGTACATGGCGCTGACGGCCAGCTTCATGTCTGGGTCGGTCATGAGCGGCAGCTCGACCAGGCTCTCGATGGGACGATCTCCCAACGCGGCCCACGCCTCCTCATGAGCGGCCACCGCTTCCTCCCAGGTGGGGCGCGGCGGGAGCGGCGTGCCCAGCAACGTCAGGCATTCCATGATGCAGGTCATGCCTTCCGGGTATTCACCCATGGCGAAGAGGATGTCCTGCCTCAGGATGTAGACGGCCGCGGTGTCCGAGCGCGTGCTCGCTCGGGAGCGGAGCTCCTCGACCAGGCGGCGCGCCTCGGCGGCGTTGCCACTCATGAGCTCACAGCGCGCCAGGGCGAGGTACAGCTTGAAGGCCAGCTCGGGAGCCGTCCGCCAGGGGTCTCCCGGGATGAGCGTGAAGGCCGTCTTGAAGTAGGTGATGGCGGGGCCGAGCGCCATCGCGGCCCTGGCCTTCCTGCCTGCCTCGGCGTTCAAGAGCGCGAGGTGGTGGCGCTCCGAGGGCTCTTCGATCAGCTCCGCGCCTGCGTTGAGCTGGCTCACCACGTCGAAGAGCGACTCGCCCACCTCCTCGTGCGACAGGCGCTCGAGCATCAACCGGCCGATGCGCAGGTGGATGGCCTTGCGCTCGGCCTCGGAGACGAGGGAATGGGCCGCCTGCTGGATGCGGTCGTGAATGAAGCGGTATTGCTCCGGACCGGCGCGCACCAGCATGCCTTCCTGGAGGGCGGGCTCGAGCTGCTGCTCCACATCCCCCATCTCGGCCAGACCGGAGAGGGTGCCCAGCAGCTGGAGGGAGAAGACATTGCCCGCGCACGCCGCCAGCCACAATTGGTGCTGAGTGGCGAGGGGAAGCTGGCGCAGCCTGCCCACCATGAAGTCGACGATGTTCTCCGAGTACCCCCGGGCCCGCACGCCTTCGGCATCCCAGCGCCAGCCACCACCGGGCACACGCACCAGCAAGCCATCCTGGTGAAGTGTCACCAGCAACCGCAGCAGGAAGAAGGGGTTGCCTCCCGTCTTCTCGTGCACCAGCGCCGCGAGGGGCTCGACCACCTCCCTGTCCGCGCCCGGCAGTGTGTCGGCCACCAGGTGCTCCACCTGCTCCACGTTCAGCGGTTCCAGGCGGAGGTCCACCGTCCGAGTCCCTTCCTTGCGCACCTCCTCCAACATCTGCATCAGCGGGTGCGAGGGGCTCACCTCGTTGTCCCGGTAGGCGACAATCCACAGCACGGGGGGAGGGGCCGGCTGTGACATCATGCGCCCGAGCAATCGCAGACCGGTCAGGTCCGCCCACTGCAGGTCATCCAGGAACACCACCAGCGGGCGCTCCGTCGTGGCGAACACCGACACGAACTGGCGGACCACGCGGTAGAACCGGTGCTGGGCCTCGCTGGGAGGGACCTCCTGGAGCGCGGGCTGCCGGCCCACCAGCACTTCCAACTGGGGCATCAGATCCACGAGCAGTTGGCCCTGATCCTCCCAGGCCTGGTTCACCCGCTCACGCCACCGGGCGAGCTCCTCGTCACTCTCCGCGAGCAGTTGTTGCACCAGCCCCCGGAGGGTCTGCGCCAGCGTCGCGTATGGAACCTCCCGCTGGAACTGGTCGAACTTGCCGCTCAGGAAGAAGCCGCGTCGCTGCACCACCGGCTTGAGCAGCTCGTGCACCACGGAGGATTTGCCGATCCCCGAGTACCCGCTGACCAGGAACAGCTCCGGCCTGCCCATCCGGACCACGCGCTCGAAGCCCTCGAGCAGGGCGGACACCTGCTTCTCGCGCCCGTAGAGCCGTTGCGGCAGTTGGAAGCGGTTGGGCGTGTCCCGGGTGCCCAGCGTGAATACTTCCTTCGTGCTCAGTCCTAGCGCCTCGCGGCACTGCTCCAGGTCCGCCTGGAGTCCCTCGGCGCTCTGGTAGCGTTCCTCGGCCACCTTCGCCATCAGCTTGAGGACGAGGGCGGAGAGGGCGGGCGGCACCTGGGGGTTCAGCTCGTGCGGTGGTGGCGGCGTCCGCGCCATGTGCGCGTGGAACCACTCGAGGGCATCGCGCGCCTGGAACGGTCGCTGCCCGGTGAGCAGCTCGTAGAAGGTGACGCCCAGGGAGTAGAAGTCGGTGCGGTAGTCCACCGCGCGGTTCATGCGCCCGGTCTGCTCCGGGGACATGTACGCCAGCGTCCCCTCGAGCATGTTCGTTGGGCTCGCGTCCAGGTGCTCCACCTGCTGGAGCGTGGCCGCGCCGAAGTCGATGAGACGTGCTGCTCCCGAGGGCTCCACGATGATGTTGGAGGGCTTGATGTCCTTGTGGATGACGTTGTGGCAGTGGACCTCGCCCAGGGTGGAGACCAGCGAGAGGGCCAGGTCCAGAAACTGGGAGAGTTCCATCGGCTGGCCCGTGGGCTCGGACAAGGGGTCGCCTCGCACCTGCTCCAGCAGCAGCACGGGCCGGTCGTGGATGCGCTCGAAGGCATAGGGGGTAGCCACCCCGCGCACGTCCCGCAGCCGCTGCAGGATGGAGAACTCCCGCCGGTACCGCTCGCTGTCGATGGGACCGGGCGAGGGAGCCATGGGCGTCTTGAGGATGACGGGGAGACCATCGGCCTCGCGCACGGCATGGAACAGCGCGTTCGAGCCCGTTGCTCGGATGGTGCCAAGAACCCTGTAACCCGGGATGTCCAACATGGAGGAGTGTCCTTGTCGGCGAGCGCCGGACCTCGAGACGTCGCTCCAGCTCGCCAGCTTGTTCGCGTTCGGGTGGGGGGGGGCAGGGGCCGAGCAGGAAACGGCGCCCGTGATGTGCTCCCGATGCGCGACCCAGGAAACATATCACTGAAGTACTGCTGGGGCTCTTCGGGTGTTCGCTGTCCTGAGCGGTTCACAGAGGGTAAAAGGGCCGCCATGAAACGGAAACTCCTCTCCCTCGCCGCCGCCGCCACGTTGCTGCTTTCGGGCTCCGCCGGTGCCGCTGAGGCCCAGACTGTGCCCTCCCGTATGCCCAATGCCACCGAGCTCAAGCGCATGACGGCTCGCTTCGCCCCCGTGGACATCCAGGTCGATGTCTCGAAGCTCCCCGAGAACGAGCGGCGCGCCCTCGCGAAGATCCTCCAGGCCGCCCAGATCATGGACCCGCTCTTCTTGCGTCAGGTCTGGGCTGGCAACGAGACGCTCCTGCTCGAGCTCCTCCAGGACAGCTCCCCGCTCGGCCGTGAGCGGCTGCACGCATTCCTCCTCAACAAGGGGCCCTGGTCTCGGCTCGACCACAACGCGCCCTTCGTTCCCGGTGTCCCCGCCAAGCCCGCCGAGGGCAACTTCTACCCGGCCGGCGCCTCCAAGGCCGACGTCGAGGCCTGGGTGAAGTCCCTCCCCGAGGCGCAGCAGCGCGAGGCCACCGGCTTCTTCACCACCCTGCGCCGGGACACGAACGGCAAGTTCGTCTCCGTCCCCTACAGCATCGAGTACCAGGGCGAGCTCGCTCAGGCCGCGCAACTGCTGCGCGAGGCCGCTGCGCTCACCACGCAGCCCACGCTGAAGGCCTTCCTCACGAAGCGCGCTGACGGCTTCCTCAGCAACGACTACTACCCGAGCGAGGTTGCCTGGATGGAGCTCGACGCCAGCATCGAGCCCACCGTGGGTCCCTACGAGGTCTACGAGGACGAGTGGTTCAACTACAAGGCCGCCTTCGAGGCCTTCATCGGCCTGCGTGACGATGCCGAGACGCAGAAGCTCGCGAAGTTCAGCGGCGAGCTGCAGGGGCTGGAGAACAACCTCCCCATTGATCCGAAGCTGCGCAACCCCAAGCTGGGAGCGCTCGCGCCCATCCGCGTGGTCAACAGCCTCTTCTCCTCGGGCGATGGCTATCGCGGCGTGCAGACCGCTGCCTACAACCTGCCCAATGACGAGCGCGTGGCGGCCGAGAAAGGCACCAAGCGCGTGATGCTCAAGAACATCCAGGAGGCCAAGTTCCAGCGCGTGCTGGTGCCCATCTCGCAGGTGGCGCTGCCCGCGAAGGATCGCAAGGACATCTCTTTCGATGCCTTCTTCACTCACATCCTCATGCACGAGCTGATGCATGGCCTGGGGCCCCACAACATCACCGTGGAGGGCAAGCAGACCACGGTGCGTCAGGCGCTCCAGGCGTCCTCCAGCGCCATCGAGGAGGCCAAGGCGGACGTCTCCGGCCTGTGGGCCCTGCAGCAGCTGGTGGACAAGGGGGTCATCGGCAAGGAGCTGGAGCGCACCATGTACACGACGTTCCTGGCGTCCGCGTTCCGCTCCATCCGCTTCGGCATCAACGAGGCGCACGGCAAGGGCATCGCCCTGCAGCTCAACTACTTCCTGGATAACGGCGCCGTGGTGGTGAACAAGGATGGGACTTTCTCGGTGGTGCCGGGGAAGATCAAAGAGTCCGTCACCGCGCTGACGAAGCAGCTCATGGAGCTGCAGGCCAGCGGCAACCGCGCCAGCGCCGAGTCGCTGCTCGAGAAGATGGGCGTGGTGCGCCCCGAGGTGAAGCGCGTCCTGGACAAGCTGAACAACGTCCCCGTGGACATCGAGCCGCGCTACGTCACCGCCGAGAAGCTCACCGCCGAGCTCGGGGGCTTCTCTTCCCCGGGCGCGAAGTAACAGTGGGGTTTGCTTGCCTGCCGCGTGCTTTTTCCCGTGCGCGGCGGGCGGCGCATGATGAGAGATGAGGCGGATGAGCAGCCACGTTCCTCGAGGTCCCTGGGGTGTCCTCATCGCGCTGAGCGTGCTCGGCGCGTGGATGGGTCATCTTGTCTGGCTGCTGGTGGCGGCCGACCTGTCGCTCGCCTCGCCCCTCACGTACCTGCACATCGCCCTGCAGGCGTACCTGTGCACCGGGCTGTTCATCACCGGCCATGACGCCATGCATGGCACGGTGAGTCGCCACCGGTGGGTGAACCAGAGCGTGGGCACGCTCGCCTGCTTCCTCTTCGCCGGGCTCTCCTACCGGCGTCTGGTCGTCAACCACCGCGCCCACCACGCGGACCCCACGGGCCCGGACGACCCGGATTTCTCCACTCGCACCCAGGCCTTCTGGCCTTGGTTCGCCACCTTCATGGTGCGCTACATGACCTGGCCCCAGTTCCTCGTCATGGCGGCCAAGTTCAACCTGTTGATGCTGCTCGGCGTGGCCCAGTGGCGGATTGTGGCCTTCTGGGTGGTGCCCGCGGTGCTTGGCACGGTGCAGCTCTTCTACTTCGGCACCTACCTGCCTCACCGGAGGCCGGACACCCCGGACATGGCGCCCCACCACGCGCGCTCCCTGCCGCGCAACCACCTGTGGGCCATGCTCTCCTGCTACTTCTTCGGCTACCACTGGGAGCACCACCAGTCCCCCTCAACGCCCTGGTGGCGACTCTGGAAGATGCGGGATGCTCGCGCCCGCGAAGCCGGTCAAGCCCTGAGCCTCCGGCAGCTGTAACCGGATTTCGGCTCGTGCGTACGGAAGGGAATCATGCGCCAGAAGCTGCCCGAGCCCCTGGGGTCCGAGATCACCTCCGAGTCGCTGTACCTGCGCCGGCGTGAGTTCCTCAAGAGCGCCGCCCTCTTCACTGGCACCGCCGCAGCGGTGGGCACCGGGCTGCAGCTCCTCAGCCATCGGCCCACCGGCGGGGACTCCCCACTTCTAGGGGTACCGGGCGAGGCCCCCAAGGTGGCGCGACCCCGCGGCCCCTACGACACCGACGAGCGCGCCACGTCCTACGAGGACGCCACCACCTACAACAACTTCTACGAGTTCGGTCTCGACAAGGGCGAGCCCGCCGAGAACGCGCACACCCTCAAGCCGCGGCCATGGACTGTCATCATCGACGGCGAGGTGCACAAGCCGCAGCGCGTGGACATGGACACGCTGCAGTCCTGGTTCCCGCTCGAGGAGCGCGTCTACCGCATGCGCTGCGTGGAGGCCTGGTCCATGGTGATTCCGTGGCTCGGCTTCCCGCTGGCGGGGTTGCTGCGGCGCGTGGAGCCCACCGGTAAGGCCAGGTACGTGGCCTTCGCCACCCTGAAGGATCCCGCGCAGATGCCTGGCCAGAAGTACCCCGTGCTGGACTGGCCCTATGTCGAGGGGCTGCGTCTGGACGAGGCCCTGCACCCACTCACGATGCTTGCCGTGGGCATGTATGGCCGCGTCCTGCCCAACCAGAACGGTGCGCCGCTGCGGCTCGTGGTGCCGTGGAAGTACGGCTTCAAGGGCATCAAGTCCATTGTGCGCATCACCCTCACGGAGAAGCAGCCGCCCACCACCTGGAACCTGGCCAACGCTCGCGAGTACGGCTTCTTCGCCAACGTGAATCCCCAGGTGGACCATCCGCGCTGGAGTCAGGCCTCCGAGCGCCGCATCGGTGAGCTCCGCCGCCGTCCCACGCTGCCCTTCAATGGGTACGCCGAGCAGGTGGCCAGCCTCTACACGGGCATGGACCTGCGCCGCGACTTCTGACGCCCATGGCCGCTCCTCCATACCCCTGGCTCAAGCCGGCCGTCCTCGTGGGTGGCCTCTCTCCGTTGGCCCTCCTGGCGCTCCAGTTCGTGCAGGGGACACTCGGCGCCAATCCCATTGAGCGCACGCTCAACCAGACGGGGATGCTTGCCCTTATCTTCCTGGTGGCTTCGCTCGCGTGCACGCCGCTCAAGGTGGTGTTCGGGTGGACGTGGCCTCTGCGCCTGCGCAAGTTGCTGGGGCTGATGGGCTTCGCCTACGCCTCGCTGCACTTCCTCACGTATGCCGTGCTGGATCAGGGGCTGGTGCTCGAGGCCATCCTCGAGGACATCACGAAGCGGCCCTTCATCACCGTGGGCTTCCTCGCGCTCGTGCTGTTGGTGCCGCTGGCCGTCACCAGCACCCATCGCATGGTGCGGCGTATGGGCTTTCCCGCATGGCAGCGATTGCACCGGCTGGCCTACGTGTCCGCTTCGCTGGGGGTGGTGCACTTCGTCTGGCGCGTGAAGAAGGACCTCACCGAGCCGCTCGTGTACGGCGGCGTGCTGGCGCTGCTCTTCGTCATCCGCGTGGCTGAGTCGTTGCGCAAGCGGCGGGCTCGGGCGGAGACCGCGGTCTCGACGCCCTCCGCGTAGCGGTGCTTCGCGTTTCGTCTCAGCCCTTCTTCGCGGGCGGGAGGATGGTGTCCACCAGCGCCATCAGCTGGGCGCAGCTCACCGGCTTGCGCACGAAGGCGTTGATGCCTGCCTTCTGGCCCTTGTTGCGCACCTCGGCCGCGTTCGCGTCGCCCGTCATCATCAGGATGGGAAGCTTGGAGATCTTCGTGTCGCCGTGCGCACGCACCGTCGCCGCGAAGTCCGCGCCGTTCATCCCGTCCATGTGGAAGTCGGTGAGGATGAGGTCCACCTGCTGCGCTTCCAGCACTTTCAGCGCCGCTTCCGCCGACTCCGCCTCGATGTACTCGAAGGAGCGAGCCATCAAGTAGATCTTCAGCAGCGTGCGGATGGAGCGGCTGTCATCCACCAGCAGCACGCGCTGCTGCTGCTGCACTTCGGGCTCGGGGATGGCGACGGGGCGTGGCTCAGGGGTCGCCACGGTCGCGAAAGCCTTCGCCGTCTCGGAGCTGAGCATCCCGAAAGGACGCACGGGCTCGGAGGGGTTCACCGGGGTTCGGGCCGGAGCGGTGCTGAAGGAAGCAGACGGCCGCGCCGGCTCGGTGGGAGCGGACGAGGGACGTGGCGAGGAGGTCGCCGCTGCTTCGGGCACGACTGTTGCCGGCTTCATTGGAGAGTCTCCCAATTCACATCCATGTTCGCCGACGGACAACGTGAAGTCAAAGTAGAGCGACTCCCGGTGTGGGAGTTTTTCGCTCTTAAGAGATGAGCCTTTTTCACGGTACTTCGAGCACGAAAGACTGGCTCTCCAGCGAAGGCAGACCGCTCTCGGCCGCGAGCGCAGGTGACAGCTCGTTGGGCACGCGCCACGTCTGGCCGGTGAACTGGACGAGCGTGAGAGCGTAGCGTCCGGAAGGCACCGAGCGCAGGTCTACCCTGTGGAGCGGATCACGCACATCGATCGCCCTGGGTAGGACCATGACTGTCAGTGAGGGCACGGCCACGGCCTCCATGCGCGGAGTCCCATCGGGATTGCGCAGGGCGTCTAGCACCGACGGATGCAGCATGGCGGCGAGCACCACCTGGTCCGGCAATCCGTCGCGTGTTCCATCGATCGCCCGGGGGTAGTCGGCGCCCTCCGCGTCGAGGATGCCATCGCGGTCCAGGTCGTTCTCGTCGGCGAGCCGCTGCGCGCCGGTGAGTCCCTGCACATCCGCCATCTTGCGCACCAGCACGCGAGGCCAGAGGTCCCACTGGTCCACCTGGCCGTCGGCGTTGGTGTCATCGGGCTTGCCGTCGCCGTTGTTGTCCACGTAGCGCACGATCATGGCGGGGGGCCGCACGTCCACCACGCCCTCGCTGAGCTGCAGGGGCCGCAGCTCCAGCAATTTGCCGCCGGTCGCCGGGTCCAACCGTGCGTCACTCACGACGAAGGCAGGGCGCTCCAGGGGCACGGTGCTCGAGTCGCTGAAGCTCACGGTGATGCCGGTGGCGGCCTGGAGGGCACCGTCCGGGCCCGCGGCGATCTCCACCACGCGGGGGGCTCGGGTGAGGGCGTCCACCGCGGCACCGCCCACGTCTCCGGCGTTGGGCTCGCCCGTGACGCCGTACCAGGGGAGGAAGTCCGGAGTGTGGCAGGGCTGTGCGCCGGTGCGGCACGTGTCCGCGTCGATGAAGCCGCGCAGCAGGTAGCGCCCCGGGGCCACCAGGCTGAAGCTGAAGGGCGCGGTGAAGGGGCCGGAGGAGCTCGGGTCCGCCGGGCCGAAGAGCTGCTCGGCGGGAATGACGGTGAAGCTCAACGGGCGGCCCGAGCCCTGGGGCGGAGGTGGGTGGTCGGCATCGTAGAGCAGGACGATGGCGTTGCCGCGGGCGCGGCTCTGCACCACCACCTGGCCGTCGATGCGTGACAGCTGCTGGTTCTGGCGGCGGTCCGCGGTGGGCACGACAGGTGGGGGCTCGCAGCCGGTGGCGAGCACGGACGCGAGGGCCAGGCCCACCAGAGTCTTCTGGCAAGGGGAGCTCATGGGGTCACCGTCAGGATGGCGAGCACGCGGCGCTCGATGCGGTTGCCGAAGGGGTGCTGGGAATGCGCGGGGCCCAGGTTCGAGCCCACCAATGCCACTGACACCTTGTCCTTCACCGGCGTGTAACCCACGCGGGCGTTGATGATGGCGTAGGCGGGCAGCGCGTTGGCCAGAGGCTCGATGCGGGTGGGGTCTTCCGACTCGGGCTCCCGCTCCACCCAGGTGGTGGCGGACGTCCAGGCCGCATCCACGCCGAGCTCCAGCGCCTGGCGCGTGCGGTAGGTGATGCCGCCGTACAGCTTGAACTGGGGTGCCTGGCTGCACGGGCCGCACAGGCCTTCCTCACCCTTGGCCGACACGCGCTGGAAGGCGGCGCTGGCCTTGATGCCGAGGCCATCCACCGGGGCCAGCGTCACGCCGGCCTCGGCTCCGCGCGCGGTGTAGACGGCCGCCTCGTTCTGGAAGACGGAGCGGCCCAGCAGGTACGTCCCCGAGGCCGCGTCCCAGGACTCGCCCGGCGGCAGCGGACGCACGGCGGACAGGTGGATGAGGTCGCTCACCGTGTTCTGGTAGAGCGCCACGTCCCAGTCCATGCCGAGCGTGGGCGCCTCTCCGCGGTAACCCAGCTCGAGGGCCACCATCCGCTCGGGCTTGAGCGCCAGGTTGCCGGCGGACAGCGCGCTGGCGCCGTTGACGCCGGGGATGGGGATGCGCACGCCCATGTAGCTCTCCAGGAACGTGGGCTCGCGGAAGGCCGAGGCGGCGCTGGCGCGGAAGGCATGCCCCTCAAAGGGCATGAAGAGGGCGGACACGCGCGGCGAGCTGGCCAGGCCCGGCTTTCCCCCGTCCAGCAGCGGGTGTCGGTCCACGCGGTAGGAGGCCACGATGCGGAAGGGCTCCGCCAGGCGCCACTCGTCCTGGACGAAGGCCGCGGCGTGGAACTCCTCGCGCAGCGGACCCAGGTAGCTCCACGCCACGCGCTTGAGGCGGCCCTCCACGCCCACGTTCACCTGGTGCTCGCCCAGCAGCTGGAAGCCCTTGCTGAAGAGCACCTCGCCGTTGAAGAGGTTGGAGGTGACGTGCGTGGCCAGCGAGCGCTGTCCCACGGCCTCGTACTGCGGCCCCGCAGCCGCCGACAGGTGATTCCAGAAGGCCTTGACCTTGAGCGGCCCCAGTCCCGCGTCCGCCTTGACGAAGGCGTTCACCCCGTCCAGGTAGAAGTTGCGCAGCACCCCCAGTGGGTAGGCCTCCGTGTAGTAGCGGTTGACGCCGCTGGACAGGCCCAGCTCAGCGCCCGAGTCCAGCTGGTAGACAGCGGCCAGGTTGCCGCGCGCGCTGCGCACACCCAGGTCGGGCTGGGGGTCCATGATGGCCATGTCCGGCCGGCTGTCCGCGAAGTCACGGCTCCACTTGTCCGCCTGCGAGTACGCCGCCGAGGCGCGGTAGCGCAGCCTGTCCGAGCCTCCATGGCTCACGAAGCTGCCGCCCACGGTGTTGGCGTTGCCGAGCGAGGCCTGGAAGCGCGCTCGGGGGCCTGTCCCTGGGGCCCGGGTGATGATGTTGACCACGCCCAGCATGGCGTTGGCGCCGTACAGCGCGCTGCCCGGGCCGCGGATGACCTCGATGCGTTCGATCTCCTCGAGCTCCACGGGGATGGACGACCAGAGCGTCATGCCCAGGAAGTCCTGGTACTCGGTGCGGCCGTCCACCAGCACCAGCACCTTGTTGGCCACGCGCTGGTTGAAGCCGCGCAGCGACAGGTTGGCGCTGCCTGTCCCGAGCATCATCACCTCGGCACCCGGCACGCGGCGCAGCAGCTCCGGCAGGCTGGTGGCGCCTGAGAGGCGGATGTCCTCGGCGGTGATGACGGTGGTGGCATTGGGGGCCTCCAGAGAGGACTGGGCCCGGCGGCTCGCCGTCACCACGCGCTCTTCATAGGGCACCGCGCCTGCGTCTTCGTCAGCGCCGACCACGTGCTCCGTGCCGTCGTCCTGGACGGCGCCCGACGTGGGCTGCGGGGCAGCGGCGGGCCGCTGCGCGGCGGGCAGGGACTCGGCGCGGGCGATGGCCTTCTCCAGCCGCTCGACCAGCACCGCGAGCGCCTTCGCCGACTCGGCACCAGGCGCGGCGGGCATGGGGGGCAACCCGGGCTTCTTCCCCGGCACCACCGGCTCTCCAGGCTGTGCCGTCTCGGCCTGATTCGACGCCTCAGCGGCCTTCAGCGACTCCTCGAGCTTCGCCAGCGAAGTCCGCGCCGTGGTCACGTCCGGCGGGTTGGCGGCGATGTAGCGACGCAGGTAGTCGGCTGCCTCGGACAACCGGCCCGCATCCTGGTAGGCGCGGGCGATGTTGTAGAGGACGTTGGGGTGGGGCTTGATGGAATACGCTTCCAGCAGCTCGGCGATGCCCTGGTCGTACTGCCCCTGGGCAATGAGGCTCATGCCGGTGCGGAAATGACGGCGAGCCTCCAGGCGCGCGTCGCCGAAGGCGCTCCCCGCATACAGCACCAACGCGAGGGCGCCCGCTCGCTTCAAGGCGGTCGGGTTCATCACAATCTCAGTAGGGGTCGTCCTTGTACCCGGAGGAGCTCCTGCTCGAGGAAGAGCGGGAACCGGACTTCTTCTTCAGCTTCTGGTTGAAGCGCACCACGGGCCCCGCGCCCTCGGCGATGGCGGTGACGCGCTGGTAGCCATCCAAGGCGAAGGTAAGGCGGGCGCTCGCGCGGCCATCCGAGCCCGGGGGCACGGGCAGCTCCACCGGCGTCTCTCCCAGCACCTGCCCGCCGTACATCACCTTCGCGCCGCCGGGCTCGCTGTCGATCAGAAACCGGATGGGCGCGGGCTCGGCCGCGGCGGGCGCAGCCTCCTCGGGAGCAGGCTCGGCGGCGGACTGTGGGGTGGTGGCGGCGGGCGGGGGCTCCAGGATGCGGCGCTGCTCGGCGGGGGGCGTCTTCTCCTCCGGAGCCACCGCGGCGATGGGCTCGGGTACAGGCGTGGGGGCGGCCTGGGGCGCGGGAGCGCGCAGGGCGATCACCAGGGCCACGCCCAGGCCGAGCAGCAGGGAGCCACCGAAGAGGGCCACGGGCAGGGTTCGCCGGACGGGCGGCTTCGCGGGCTCCTCCACGGCGATGTCGAGCGCCACGGTGCTCGCGCCCGTGGAGCCGGGGGTGGGCAGGGGGCCCGTCTGCGGTCCCGAGACGGGGCCGCTGCCGGGGCCAGGGAGGACCGTGAAGCCCCCGGTGACGGGGCTGTGAGGGCTGGAGAAGGCGCCGCTGAAGCCCGCGGACGCGGCGACGCGGCGGATGGACTCCAGCACCTCGTCCATGGACTGGAAGCGCTCCTCGGGGCGCTTGTACATGCACCGCATCACCAGGGCCTCCACCTCCTGCGGCACGGTGTGTCCGGGCCAGATGCCGGCGAAGGCGGGTGGGGCCTCGTTGAGGTGCTTGAAGATGACGTCGATGCTCTGCGCCGCCTGGAAGGGGGGACGCCCCATCAGCATCTGGAACATCACCACGCCCAGCGAGTACACGTCGCTGCGTGGGTCGGACACGTTGCGCGCCTGCTCGGGCGCCATGTACTGCGGCGAGCCGAGGATGATGCCGGCCTGGGTGATTTCCGTCTCGTTGGGCTGGCCCCGGTCCGGCAGGAAGGACTTCACCAGGCCGAAGTCCAGCACCTTCACCACGTCATGGTCGTCCTCCTGGTTGAGGACCATGATGTTGGCGGGCTTGAGGTCGCGGTGGATGAGGCCCACCTTGTGGGCCTCGCGCAGTGAGCGCGCCACCTGCTGGGCGATGTTCAGCACGCGCATCCACGGCAGGGGGCCCTGCTGCGTGAGGAGCTGCGCCAGCGTCTGCCCCTCCAGGTACTCCATCGCGATGTAGAGCACCCCGTCATCCGTCTTGCCGTAGTCGATGATGGTGACGGTGTTGGGGTGGCGCAGCTTGGAGGTGACGGCCGCCTCCATGAAGAAGCGCTTCTGGAAGCCGGGGTCCTTGCCCTCGCTGTACTGGGGGTTGAGCACCTTGAGGGCCACGAGCCGGTCCAGCGGCGCCTGCACCGCCTTGTAGACCCGACCCATGCCCCCCGCGCCGAGCGCCTCCACGATGCGGAACTTGTCGTTGAGGATCCGGCCAATGAGGGGATCTCCGACGTCGGCCGGTGCGCTCTGCGCCTGGGCGCTACCTTGTACCATGAGCTCCCCCGCCGCCCGCCGGGTAGGCGCGGCGAAATGTGACCTTTCCCGTATGCTACCACCAGACCCGCTGGCTCCGAAAAGTCGGGGTCACCTGGAACGCGTGTTGTGAGGGCCGAGAATACGGCTCTAGCGGAGCTACGTCACGTCTTGGACAGGTTCACCTGCCGAGTCCTTCCCTGACGCGCCGCGCCACCGGTTTTTCCCTCTGGTGAGGCATTGGACTTACGCGTTGCGTCAAGGCACGCTCGCAAGAACGTGCTGGCCACGTTCATGTACTCGTTCTTCGCGCTGGCGCTGGTGACGGTGCAGTGGGTGGTGTTCGGCTATTCGCTGGCCTTTGGCAAGAGTCACGGAGGGTTTATCGGCGGTGGGGACTATCTGTTGCTGGAAAACGTGACGACGGCGGCGAAGGGGTCCATCCCGCACCTGGTCTTCATGGGCTTCCAGCTCAAGTTCGCCATCATCACCCCGGCGCTCATCTCGGGCGCGTTCGTGGAGCGGATGAAATTCAGCGCCTACGCGCTCTTCATCCTGCTGTGGGGCAGCGCGCTGACAGCGGGGCCGCTGGCGGGGCTGGCCTTCGTCACCACACACGTGGCGGCGGGGGCGGCGGCGCTCTCGTGGACGGTGGCCGAGTGGTACTTCCGCAAGCGGCCCACGCTGCTGGGCTTCGTGTCCGGACTGGTGGCGGGGCTGGTGGCCATCACCCCGGCGGCCGGCTTCGTGTCACCGGCGGCCTCCCTGGTCATCGGCGGCCTTGCTGGCGTGGTGTGCTACGGCGCGGTGCTGCTCAAGGAGAGGTTGCACTACGACGACTCGCTGGATGCCTGGGGCGTGCACGGAGTGGGCGGACTGCTGGGGGCGCTGCTGGTGGGGGTGTTCTCCCAGGCCTCGCTCAACCCGGCGGGCGCGGATGGGTTGCTGCACGGCAACCCGGCGCTGCTCGGAAAGCAGGCCCTGGCCGTGCTGGCGGTGGGCGCCTATACGGCGGTGGTGACGCTCCTCCTGCTCAAGGTAGTGGACAAGGTGCTGGGCCTGCGTGTCTCCGAGGAGGAGCGCATGGGGCTCGACTCCACTCAGCACGGCGAGGCGGCGTACACCTCGTGAGAACTGTGGACTGCTCGGGCTCAGCGGAGGGGACCGAGCAGCCCTGCGCGCTCGAGCAGCTCACGGACGCGCTCGGCCAGGGCGATGTGCTCGGGGTTGCTCGCGGTGAAGCGCTCGGGTGTGAGGACGAGGAGCGTGCCCTTGTCCTCCACGCGTTCGCTGTGCACCGGGGCGGGTAACGGAGGCACGGTGCCCCGGCGGCGTGAGAGGTAGGTGACCCAGCCCACCAGGGGGCCTACTTCTCCCTTCTTCGACACCAGCTCCCGGTGGCTGTCGGACGTGGCAATCGCGTCGTCTGGATCCCAGGCCATTGCCATGGCGCGCACGAGTCCGGTCAGTACAGGTGCAGTCAGCACTCGTTGGGCGTTTGGCCCCGTATTGGGAAGTTGGAAGAGGCACCGATTGCCGACTTCCTTCGCATAGCCGCCACACTTGATGTGGAAGGCGCAGGCATCATCATCGCTGTCTTCTCCGTTCCAGCCACTGAGACGAAAGCCCAGATCTTCGAAGAGCTTGTCCTTGCCGCGGCGGAACATCTTCTCCAACGTGAGTTGGTCCGTCTCGACGGGATGTTGGATCGCCTGCTTTCGTGAGTTCCCCAGCTTGAACCAGCGAGAGAAGGAGGGATCGACTGTGACGAGAGTCTTGAAGAAGGATTCCGCGCGTCGGCCACACTCTTCTGGGGACTCCTTCCGAATGTGCCAGTAAGCACCCGCGTAGTAGGTCTCGACCAAATCTTTCCTCCTTCACGGGTGCGCTGGCGTGTGGACGACTTCAATTCCACGCACCTGGGCTTTATCCAAGAGCTTTCGGATGGCCTCGGCGACCTTGGATTCCGCCACATGCCAGCGAATGGGTGTTCCGTTGGTGGCTTTGAGTTGGCGCTCTGCCTGGTCCACGATGCTGCGGGCTCCCTTGGCGAACCACTTCTTGGGCTCCAGCTTGTCGGTGAACTTGTTGGCATAGCCGGGTCCCTTGGCCTCCAGCAGTACGCCCTTGTCGTAGCCATCGAAACGCACGCCGCGCACGACGTACGAGTCGTTCACGGGGCGGCCGGAGATCTGCTCCTGGTAGCGCGCCGCGCGCCGGCTCATGGACTCCTTGACCGGGCTCCACTGTCCAGGGCCCCCTGCTTGTACGGATGCACCCGTCTTGCCGCTCGTCCCTTGGAGCGATTGATGGGCCATGTGCAGGACGATGGCGGCACCAGCTCCTCCACCCAGCGTGGTGACGGCTCGCCCCGCGGGGACGACTACGCGTTGGAGTACCAGTGCTCCGTCCGCCGACAACGACAGGGTTGGCACGGAGAGGTGCTCCAGGCCTCTGCCAACCGTTCCGAGGGTCCGAGTGGTCCCGGCGGCAGTGCCATAGGTCGCGAGCACGGTGACGGTCAGCCGCGAGAGCGCGCGAATCTGCTCTCCACGGGTCATCAACCGGAAGTGCTCACGGTACTCCGGCGAGTGGAGGACAAGCGCCGCCACACCCTCGGGAAGCCTTGAGAGCGCGGTGAGGCTGTCTCCCGGGTGAAACACCCATTCGCCCAGGGCCAGCACCGTGTCGCGGAAGGAATCCTCCGCTCCGTCCAGGACTCGGTTGATGACATCTCCGTCGTCATACACCTCGGCCAGGGGTGGAGCAGTTCGGACTCGCCGGAGCTCATCATCCACGGGCACGAAAGCGCCCCCGTGGCCGTCGTAGAACCGGCCCACCTCGAAGGGGCCAGCCCTCAATGCCCCCACCTTCAACACCACCTGTCCCACGCGCTGTTGGGTGTGACCGCTCAGTGCCCAGGCCAGGTATCCGTCGGGACGGAGTACTGCCAGCCGCTCGAAGCGCTCCACGCGTGCGAGCAGGGCGCGGCGTGGCAAGTCGTCCTCGCGCTCCATGACTTCACGGAGCAGATGCGCAGCCGCCATGCGCGGACCGAAGCCAGCCAGTGTGACAGGGCGGGACAGCAGCACGTCATACAGCGCCGCTGCGTCCTCTGGAGTGAAGTCCTCCTCTCATGGAGGCAACAGGTCGGGGTCGTTCACCCCGGTGCGAAGGAGCAGGGCCTCGAAGCCGTCCAACTCCACCAGCCGCCCTTGCACCAGATGCGGCGGTAGCGAGGCTGGGCCGCCTCC
This sequence comes from Archangium minus, assembly GCF_044360475.1. Classification (NCBI taxonomy): domain Bacteria; kingdom Pseudomonadati; phylum Myxococcota; class Myxococcia; order Myxococcales; family Archangiaceae; genus Archangium; species Archangium minus. The sequence continues at coordinate 10,646,506 of NZ_CP043494.1, read as the reverse complement.
TCCCTTATCGAGGTGCTCGCTGCGTCCCGTGGCACAGCCGGTGAGCAGCACGAGCAGGACAAGTATCAACGTGCTCGTGTTACGCCCCTTCGAGCCCTGTCGGGAGCGGGCCACCTTGGGACGACGTGACATGTGAGGCCTTGCGCCAGTCGAAGACAGCCCCTTCAGGGGCCCGAGGAATCTCGAGAATGCGCTTGGCTTAGCGCCGCTTGCGCGCGCGAGCCTTCTCCCGGGCTGCCTTGAGCTTCTCCAGCTTCGCCCGGGCCTTGTCCCGCTTCACCTTGGCCTTCTCCAGCTTCAACACCGCGCGCTGGATGAGCCCCGCCTTCTTCTTGCACCCGGTGGCCACCGCCTTGAGCGCCATCGGACGGCCCCGCATCGGGAGTGTTCCCCGCGCGAGCTCGGGCCTGTCCATGAGCAGCTTCTCCGCCTCGGTTCCACAGCGGCGGTAGCGATCACGCACCTCCGTGTAGAGCGACAGCCGCGCCTCCAGGTCCTTCTCTCGCCTCGCCTTCTTCTCCAGCGCGGGCGCTTCCCGGCTCTCCCCGAGTGGACCGGATACGAAGTCGATCACCCTCCGCGCGCGCCCGACCTTCTCTTCCGCCTGCTCCAGGCGCCGCTCGGTGTTCCGCGCGGAGGCCGCATAGTCCGCGCTCCTCGCCTCCAGCTCCTTGCCCGTCTTCAGCCGCTCCCGGGTGCGTTGGATGGCCTCCTGGGCCGCTGCCACCTGCTCGACACCCATGTCCTTGCCCGCGAGCGCGTCGACGGCCTCGGTGACCGCGAACATCGCCTCCACGACCACGTCCCGCTGCTTCTCCACCAGGGCCTCGAGCTCCTTGCGCTCGCGTTCCGCGGCGGCCGCCTTCTCCCGCCGGATCTTCTCCTCTCCGAGGTGCGGAAGGCGCGCCTTGAGCTCCGCGAGCTGCGAGTGGAGCATCTCCGCCTCGGGAGAGAGGTTGACATCCGGATGGGCGAGGAGCTCTTCCGCCTTCGCCAGGAGCGGTGCGGCGCGCGCCGCGTCCAGGTTCCGGACGTGCTGCTCGGCCTCGTTGAGCAGCAGGGTGGCCTCGTCGGTCCGCTGCTCGCCGTCGTTCTGGCGCTGCTGTTTGGTACGAGGACCACCACAGGCGCTCACGGCCACCGTCAGGAGCAGAAGGAGTACCCAGGTTCGGGATGTCGTGCGTGGGGGAATCATGTCTGTCGCCATCCGGGCCTGCCCAAGATAGGGGAGAGCATGGTCCGGAAGGCCCATCGGAAGGAAGTCCACGAGTTGACACTGTGAACGATCCAGGCCCGTTGAAGCCTTACACTGAGCATATGACGGATAGACTGAAGGCCCTGCTGTCCTCCGCGCCACGTTACCCCCAGCGCATCGTGTGCATGACGGAGGAGACGACGGAGACGCTGTACCGCATCGGGGCGGGGGATCTCGTGGTGGGTGTTTCCGGCTTTACTGTCCGTCCGCCCGAGGCCCGTAAGAAGCCACGCGTCAGCTCCTTCCTGGATGCCAACTTCGAGCGCATCCTCGAGCTGAAGCCGGACCTGGTGCTGGGCTTCTCGGATCTGCAGGCGGACCTGGGCCGCGAGCTGTGCAAGCGCGGGGTGCCGGTGGTGCTCTTCAACCAGCGCTCGCTGGCGGAGATCCTCCAGACGGTGCGTGTGGTGGGGGCGCTGGTAGGGCGGGCCGAGGCCGCGGAGAAGCTGGCGGATGAGCTGGAGGCGAACCTCGCGCGGCACGCGGAGGCGGCGGAGCGGCTGCCTCGCCGGCCCCGCATCTTCTTCGAGGAGTGGCACGAGCCGCTCATCTCCGGCATCCGCTGGTGCTCGGAGTTGGTGGAGCTGGTGGGCGGGGAAGACGTGTGCCGCGAGTCGCGCGAGCAGCAGGGCGCCAAGGGCCGTATCTTCGAGCCAGCCGAGGTGGCCCGGAGGAATCCCGAGGGCGTTATCGCCAGCTGGTGTGGCCGCAAGGCGAAGCGCGAGAAGATCATCTCTCGGCCAGGCTGGGAGCGGGTGACGGCGGTGGTGGATGACCAGCTCTACGAGGTGAAGAGCACGTTCATCCTCCAGCCGGGGCCGGCCTCGCTGACGGACGGGGTGGATCAGCTCGCGCGCATCGTGGCGGCCATTGCCCGGGGCGAGAAGCTGCCGCCGCCTCGTCCGGGAGACCTGCGCGCCGCGCCGCTATCCGCCGACGGCGCGGAGGGGCGTGACTGACTCGTACACCACCCGCAGGAAGTCGTCGATGTCGAGCGGCTTGTGCATCAGGCGCACGCCCGGAGGGGGAGTCACCCGAGGGTGGGCGGTGATCATCACCGCCTCCGTGCCTCGCAGCCGTTGCTCTCGCTCCGCCTGCTCCAACATCCACCTGCCCGTCTCGCCAGGCAGCATGTAGTCGGTGATGACCAGGTGGAAGGACTCCGCCCTCAAGAGGGCAAGCCCCTCCTCTGCCGAGCCCTTGCTGGTGACGGAGTAACCCTCACTCTCCAGCAAGTCGGTCAGCCCTTCGCGGATGTCCTCGTTGTCCTCTACCAGGAGAATCTTCACGTTGCGTCCGGACCCTACGAAGTCCATCTCTCGGAGCGGCGAAGTCTCCTGCTTCCGGCCACGGCCGGGAATCCCCTCCTGCCCCGGAGGGACGGGAGCTGTTCACTACCGTATTCCCGGACCGGGGGGCATGACAGGATGTGGACGTGTCATTCGCCTGGTCCGCCCTGATCGCCGCGTCCCTGCTGGCCGCGCAAGCCGTCCCGCCCATTGAGGGCTACGAGGACGCGCTTGTGCAGTGGGGACTGGCCCAGGAGGGGTTGTCGCCCGAGCCGGAGCCCGAAGGCAAGCGTCTGGAGTCGGTGCGGGTGGCCTCCGAGGACGTCGTCGCCCCGAGTGATCCCTACCCCCAGTTCCTCAATGTGTTTCACGTGCGTACCCGTGAGGAGGTCATCCGGCGCGAGGTGCTGCTGGAGCCAGGGAAGCCGTACTCGGTGGCGCTCGCTCAGGAGACGGCGCGCAACCTGCGCAAGCTGGGCATTTTCGCGGTGGTGCGCGTGGTGGCCGTGCGGGGCTCCTCGCCGGAAACGGTGTCGCTGCTGATCATCACCAAGGACTTGTGGTCGTTGCGGCTCAACCAGGACTTCCAGGTGGTGGGCTCGCTGGTGCAGTCCCTGCGTCTGCAGGGCACCGAGCAGAACTTCCTTGGGTTGAACAAGAAGGTGGCGCTGGATTTCCTCCTGCGCCGGGACTCGCTGAGCTTCGGGCAGACGTATGTGGACCCGCGCCTCGGGGGAAGTCGCTGGTCCCTCAACGAGAACGCCTACCTCATCTTCGGGCGCGAGAACGGCCGGCCCGAGGGCTCCCGGGGAAGCGTGCTGCTGTCGCGGCCCTTCTTCTCGCTGGACACGCCGTGGAGCTTCCAGGCGCAGGCGGCGTGGCGCGTGCAGCCCGTCCGCGTCTTCCGCGGCGCCGACATCTGGCAGCTGCCGTACCCCGAAGGCGGGACAGTGCCCTATGTCTACGACGCGCGTGAGTTCAGCGGGAGCACGCTGTACCTGCGCTCCTGGGGCTCGCGCTACAAGGTGGACGCGGGCGGGGGGCTCGGCGCGTACCACCGGCGCTATGGGGCTCCCGCGGACTCCGGGTTGGACGAGGCTCGGCGCGCGTGGCTGCGGGACACCCTCCTGCCTCGCAGCGAGGACGCCACCTATGTGCTCGGCTACCTCCGCCTCTGGGAGACCCGTTACGAGGTGATGCGCGACGTGGACTCCTACGCGCTCTCCGAGGACTTCCAGGTGGGGCACTACGTCACCGCCACGGCGCGCTATGCGCCCGCGCTGTTCGCCTCCGCCGGGAACTTCGCCGAGGTGGGCCTCTCCGCCCGGTACCGCGTACGCCTGGGCGATGCGCTCTCCTCAGTGGCCGCTGCCGCCTCCGTGCGCCGGTTGCTCGGTGACGAGGGGCGCTGGACCAACCGCCGCTGGGCCGCGGAGGTACAGCAGGTGTCCCCGAAGGTGCTCGGCGGGCGCTTCGTGGTGCGTGGGTTGCTGGACGTGAACATCGACGATCTGAACGAGCGCGTGCTGTTGCTCGGAGGCGGCAACGGGCTGCGGGGCGCGCAGCCGGAGGCCTACTCGGGCAAGCGCATGGCCCTGGTCAACGTGGAGTACCGGACCGCTCCGCTCGTCCTCTACACGGTGCACCTGGGTGGCGTGCTCTTCTATGACGCGGGCTCCGCGTTCGATGTGAGTCCCAGCTTCGTGCACTCGGTGGGAGTGGGCGTGCGGTTGCTCTTCCCTCAGTTCAATACCTTCCCGTTCCGCATCGACTTCGGGTACGTGCTCAACGATGACCGACCTCCCGTCGGCGGCCGCTTCTCCTTCAGCGGCGGCCAGGTGACGGAGTTCCGGCCCGGGTTCCTGGATGCGCCTCTCTAGGTCGTTGGTGGCTTCACCTTCCCGACTCGCAGCGGTGGGAGCGTTCCTCGCGGTGCTGGTGGCGGCGCTCGCCCGCGGACGGGTTCATCCAGACGAGGTCTTCCAATATTTGGAGCCAGCGCACGGGCTCGTCTTCGGCTATCGCGTGGTCGCCTGGGAGTGGGTGGACGGGCTGCGCAACTGGGCGGTGCCCGGAGTGCTCGCGGGGCTTCTCGCGCTGTGCCGGGCGCTCGGGCTCGAGCACCCGTGGGCGATGGTGGGCGTCGTGTGGTGTGCGTGCGCGAGCGTGCAGGCCGTGGGGACGCTGCTGCTGTTCCGGCTGGTGGAGGAGCGCGACGGTCGCGAGGCGGCGCTTCTGGCTGCGGGCGTCCATGCCACCTGGGGCGGATTCCTTATCTATGCTGCGCGGCCTTTAGGGGACGTGTTGAGCGTGGTGCCCCTGTTGGGCGCGCTCCTGTGGGCCTGTCGCGCTCGTGACCGGGACGGGGCGCTCGCGGGGCTCTGGTGCGGCGTGCTGCTGGGCGTGGCGTTCGTCATCCGCTACCCCTCGGCGGTCTTTGGTGTGCCCATCGCTGTGAGCCTGGTGTGGGCCCGGCGTTGGCGCTCGTTCGCGGGCTTCTCGGTGGGCGTGGGCGTGGTGCTCCTGGGGCTCGGCGTGCTCGACTGGCTCACCTGGGGCACGCCCTGGGCCTCCGCCTGGAACTACTTCCACTTCAACATCTCCAGCGGTTCGTCGGCGTCGCAGTTCGGCCGGCAGCCGGCGTGGTGGTACGCGCCCATCCTGGCCGGCATGGCGCCCCTGCTGCTCGTCTGGCACTTCGCGCGAGGGCTGGCCCGGAGGGAGCTGCTCGTGGGGGCCTTCGTGTTCTACCTCGGGGTGCTCTGCGTGCTGGGACACAAGGAGGCGCGCTTCCTCGTGCCGTTGCTCCCCCTCTTCGTGGCGCTCGCGGCCGGCCCCGCTGCGAGGGACCTCGCCCAACTTGCGAGCAGGCGCGCGGTGGGAGGGGTGCTCCTGGGGCTGTATGTGCTCTCCTCGGCGCTCGCGGCCACCGTGACCCTCCCAGTTGGGCTGCGCGCGGGAGTCATTGACGGCACCGTGGTCGCGGGCAGGGACGCGGCACTCACCGGGCTCGTCATCGCCGGCCCTCCCGAGTGGAATACCGGGGGACGCTTCTACCTGCATCGCGACGTGCCGGTGTTCGTGGGGGCTGGGCACTCGGAGGCGGAGGTGCGCGAGCGGCTCGCGGATGCCCGGTTCTCCCATGCGCTCGTGGAGGGCAAGGCAGTGGGGGAGGACACCTTGCGTGCGACGGGCTTCTGTCTGGAGCGGCGGGGGAGGGGAGTCACGCTCTGGAAGCGCTGTCCTACTCCTTCCGGTTGAGCTGGTAGCGGCGGGCGATCTCCGTCACCTCGCGCGTGACGGCCTGGAGCGTCTCGGTGGCCTGCAGCGTGGTGTCCAGACGCTTCATCGTCTCGTCCATGCCGGCGGAGATATGGGCGATGGCGTTGAAGATGTGCGAGATGCCCGTGTTCTGCTGGTTCACCGCGACGACGATCTGCCGTACGGACGCGGCGTTCTCCTGGATGATGAGCGACATCTCGCGCAGGTTGTTGCCCGAGGACTTCACCATCTCCAGGCCGCCCTCGACCTGCCGAGCACCCTGCTCGCTCATGGAGACCACGTCTCGGATGGCGGTGCCGATATCCAGCAGGCTCTTTCGGATGAGGGCATTCTCCCGGATGGTCTGATCAGCCAGCTTGCGAATCTCACTGGCGACCACGGCGAAGCCCGCGCCCTGGTCACCCGCGCGCGCGGCCTCGATGGAGGCGTTGAGCGCCAGCAGGTGGGACTGGTCGGCCAGGTCCTTCACCGTGACGGCGATGCTGGCGATCTTCGTGGCGCTCTCCTGCAACCGCAGCACCTTGCCGCGGATGCCGTCCACGAAGTCGCCGATGGTGTTCAGCCCCGTCAGGGTTCGCTCCAAGGCCTCCTCACCGTACTGTCCGAGCTGCTCGGCATGGCCGGCCACACTGAGCACGCTCTCGGCCTTGTGGGACGCCAGGTCGGAGGTGGTGCGGATCTCCTCCGAGGTGAGCTGGGCCTCCTGAAGCATGGCGGCCTGCTCGGTGATGCGCTGGCGCTGTTGATGGCTCGCTGAGCCGAGCGCCGTGCTCGCGGAGAGCAGCAGGCTGGCCGAGGCCTGAAGGCGGGTGGGAATCTCCTGGAGGTGATCCAGGGCGGTGACCATTCCCGACGAGACGTCACCCAGCTCGTCGGTGGAGGCCCAGGGCGGCGCGATGGGCGTGCCGTTGGCCAGTCCCTCGATGGCCTCCTGGAGCGCCGTCGTGGCCCGCACCTGTCGGCGTGCCAGCATCCAGGCGGTGAGCGAGGTCACCAGCAAGGTGAACGTCGCCAGGATCAGCAGCGGCGGGCCCAGTGACGAGAACAGGGAATCGCTGAAGGTCCGCAGTGTCTTCGCGGCCAGCTCCGCGTGGGCCCGGGGGAGGGTCGGATCCGCGAGGAGGGCCCGCGTCTGGGAGTCGCGCAACTCGAGCGTCTGGAGGACGAACACCAGCCCGCAGATGACCAGGGTGTTCGCCATGCTGGTGATGATCGCATACGGCAGGTACCAGCGCTGCCGCGGCCAGAAGAGGCCCTTGGCGCTGACGGTGAGCCGCAGGCGGTTGCGCTCCTCGAGCACGAAGGGCATCAGCATCTGCTCGAGCTTGATACCTACGGGCAGGGACAGCACCTGGCCCAGGGTGGAGGCGACGAGCAACCCGAGCCCCACCATCAGTGCGTGCTTGTGGAAGCGCAGGACCAGGGGGATGGTGAAGGCGAGGCCGCCCACCAGATAGGTGAGTTGGATGCCCAGGAACGAGAGCTTCCAGGGCAGCATCTGCAGGCGGATGAGGCGCTCCTGCGGGGGCTCCTCAGGGTGTACGCGGAAGTGACCTTGCAGGAGTGCGGAGACACCCACTCCCGGCAGGATGAGCCCGACGACCAGGAGGATGGGCGGGAACAGGTAGAGCACGCTCCAGACGATGTCCTGGGCCGACAACCCCAGCGACAACCCGACGAGGTACGCGGCGAGAGGCGTGGAGGGGATGAGCCACACCATCACGACGAGGAGGACTCGGCGGAGGAGCTGCGGAGGAATGACCGTCTGCGGGGGCGAGCCGTTCATGAGGCCTGGCCATTCTCCCAGAGGGAGGGGGGCGGATGGAGGGACGCGGGGAGAAGTCGCTGTGCCTGCCTGGAAGCTCCCCCTCCAATAGAGGAAAACCCGGGAAAAGGAAATCTAAGGGGGCTCTGTCCGCAGCAGCTCTCGGAAGAGGACTTCGGCCACGTCCCGGAAGAGCTCTCCCGAGGCCAGGAGCCCGCCACAGTGGTGCGGCTCCCTCGCCAGCGTCAGCGCGACACACCGCTCCAGCACTGCCTCCCAGAAGGACTCCGAATCGGGTGGCAGCAGGTACTCCCGAATGACACTCCGGGGCCAGGGCAGCACCGTTGTCGGGTCTGCGTCGCTCAGGCTGGTGAAGCAGTCCAGGTCTACATCCAGCAGCACCCGGTCGGCAGACACCAGCACTTCACGCACAGCATCACCCGGGGCGGGCGCGTTGTAGGCCTCCGCGGCCCGGTCCACCGTGGGGACCACCACCAGCCGGTGCGAGCGCCCCCGCGTGTCCACGTACACGTCTCCCGTGAACGTTCCCCGGGGTCGTCCGCGTGCGATGACCAGTGCGTCGCTCACCAGCCCCGCCTCCATCGCCGCCAGCACGTGGTCGTAGTTGCGTACGTCCAGGGCCCAGCGCGCGTGCTCGTCCAGGGCTCTCAGGCCCGCCGAGCGGTCCGGAACGGCCTCCGGCGCCGCGGGCACCACCAGGTCCAGGTGCCGATCCAGCGTCACCAGCAGTGCCGCCGGACCGTCTCCCAGTGCGCACGCCCATGAGGGCAGCGCCAGCCGGTGTGGATCGAAGACGTACGCGTCCGTCGGTCCCCGCCCGCCACCGAGCGCCAGCCGGATGACCCCCGCCAGTCGGAGGTGCCTCTGCGAATCATCGTCCATCATGGGGAATAACCGTCATCCCGCGGCTCTTTGCGGGCCGCGCGCCGCCAGGAGTGTAGGCTGCGCGCGCTTTCTACCTCAAAGGAGGGAGCGCCCGTCCCTCGGGCGCCAGCCTCGCATGCGCATCCTGCTCGCAGCCGCGCTTCTTCTCACGAGCGCCCCCGTCATCGCCCAGCAGTCCCCCGCCAAGCCCATGTCCTCCACCTCGCAAGATGCCTTCTTGAAGGACTACGCGGAGACGCGCCGCTTCATGAGCGGACGTCCCGTCAACCCCCGCATCACCCCCGACGAGAAGACCGTGCTCTTCCTGCGCGGTCAGCCCCGCGCGCCCATCCAGACCCTCTTCGCCTTCGACGTGGCGACCGGAGAGGCGAAGGAGGTGCTCACCCCCAAGGCCATCCTCAAGGGCGCCGAGGAGACGCTCTCCCCCGAGGAGAAGGCCCGCCGCGAGCGCATGCGCGTGAGCGCCCGAGGCTTCACCTCCTACCAGCTCTCCGAGGACGGCGAGCGCATCCTGGTGCCGCTCTCCGGCAAGCTCTACATCGTCGAGCGCTCCACGGGGAAGTCGACCGAGCTGAAGACGGGCGAGGGTGTCATCGACCCGCGCTTCTCCCCTGACGGCAAGCAGGTGGGCTACGTCCGGGACAACGACGTCTTCCGCATCGACCTGGCCACCAACAAGGAGCGCCGCGTCACCAGCGGAGGCACTCCGGCGAAGACCCACGGCCTGGCCGAGTTCGTCGCCCAGGAGGAGATGAGCCGCTTCTCCGGCTGGTGGTGGAGCCCGGACGCGAAGTCCATCGCCTACACCGAGTCGGACACCTCGGAAGTGGAGAAGCTCTCCATCATCGACGTGATGCACCCCGAGCGCGGCTCCGAGGACTACGCCTACCCGCGCCCGGGCAAGTCCAACGCGAAGGTGCGCCTGGGCATCACTCCGGTGACGGGCGGCAAGACGGTCTGGGTGCAGTGGGATGCGGAGAAGTACCCGTACCTGGCCACCGTGGTGTGGCCCAAGAAGGGCGCTCTCTCCATCCTGGTGCAGAACCGCACGCAGACGGAGGAGAAGCTGCTCGCGGTGGACGTGGCCAGCGGCAAGACGCGCGAGCTCCTCACCGAGAAGGATGAGGCCTGGCTCGAGCTGGAGCAGACCTTCCCGCAGTGGCTCGAGGATGGGAGCGGCTTCCTCTGGTACACCGAGCGCAACGGTGGCCCCGAGGTGGAGCTGCGCAACCCGGATGGAAGCCTGGCGCGCTCGCTGGTGAAGCCGGAGGCGGGCTTCCGGGGCCTGGCCCGCTACATCGAGAAGGATCGCACGCTCTACTTCACGGGCGGCCCCAACCCCACGGAGAGCTACCTGTGGCGCGTGAAGGACGGCGGCGCCCCGGAGCAGGTGCGTCCGGGCACCAGCGGCGAGGCCGTTGAGGGCGGCAGCGTGTCCAAGTTGGGCAACCTGCTCGTCATCACCCACTCGAGCCCCAAGTCCATGCCGCGTACCTACGTGGCGCGCGCGGACGGCTCGCGCGTGGGAGAGCTGCCCTCGGTGGCGGTGGAGCCCGGCTTCACGCCCATCGTCGAGTACCGTGAGGTGGGCCCGTTGAAGTTCCAGTCCTCGCTGGTGCGCCCGCGCAACGCGAAGCCCGGCCAGAAGCTGCCCACCATCGTCGAGGTGTACGCTGGCCCCACCGTCACCGTCGTGCACAAGTCCATGGCGGCGCACCTGTTGTCGCAGTGGATGGCGGACCAGGGCTTCCTCATCGCCCGCTTTGACGGCCGCGGCACCCCGCTGCGCGGCGCGAAGTGGCAGCGCGAGGTGCGTGGGGACTTCTCCGGCGTGACGCTGGAGGACCAGGCCACTGCCGTCCAGGCGCTCGCCGCGGTGGTGCCCGAGGTGGACGTGCAGCGCGTGGGTATCGAGGGCTGGAGCTTCGGTGGCTACATGGCCGCGCTCGCCGCCCTCAAACGTCCGGAGGTCTTCAAGGCGGCCGTGGCTGGCGCCCCGGTGGTGGACTGGCTCGACTACGACACCCACTACACCGAGCGCTACCTGGGCCTGCCCCAGCAGAGCCCCGGGGCGTACGAGAAGAGCTCGCTGCTCACCTATGCGCGCGACACCAGCAAGCCCATCTCCCCGCTGCTGCTCATCCACGGCACCGCGGACGACAACGTCTACTTCTTCCACACGCTCAAGCTCTCCGACGCGCTCTTCCGCGCCGGCAAGCGCCATGAGCTGCTGCCCCTGAGCGGACTCACGCACATGGTGCCGGATCCGCTCGTCACCCAGCGCCAGTACGAGTGGGTGATGGGCCACTTCAAGCGGCACCTGACGAAGTAGCGGCTCGCTGCCCGGGCGCTGTCGCCCGCAAAGGGAAAGGCCCGGCTCCTCTCGAGGCGCCGGGCCTTTTCTTTCAGGCCACTACGGGTACGGAGTGGCTCAGGACATCAGACGGCGCGCACGTTCTGCGCCTGCAGGCCCTTGGGACCACGAGCCAGCTCGAACTCCACCTTCTGCCCCTCGGCGAGGGTCCGGAACCCGTCCATGTTGATGGCGGTGTGGTGGCAGAACACGTCCTCGCCACCGCCGTCCTGCACGATGAATCCGAAGCCCTTCGCGTCGTTGAACCACTTCACGGTACCAGTTGCCATTGTGCTTCCTTGTCAGGAGCCGGCCGCGGGCCGACTCGTTCTCCCGTCCCCCGTCCGTCGGGTGACAAGTGAAGTTGTAGGCGGGCTGCCGAGCGCCTGTCTAGTCGGCTAGCCCGTTTTCCTGCTTGCTACTGTCTGTCTGGATTTCAAATTTCCAGCAGCAGCCGAGTGGGATCCTCGATGCAGTCCTTCACGCGCACGAGGAACTGCACGGCCTCGCGGCCATCGATGAGGCGGTGGTCGTAGGAGAGGGCCAGGTACATGATGGGCCGGATGACGACCTGGCCGTTGCGGGCCACCGGACGCTCCACGATGTTGTGCATCCCCAGGATGCCCGTCTGAGGCGGGTTGATGATGGGGGTGGAGAGCATCGAGCCGAAGATGCCGCCGTTGGTGATGGTGAAGGTGCCGCCCTGCAGCTCGGCGAGCGTGAGCTTGTCGCTGCGCGCGCGGGTGCCGTAGTCGCCGACCTTCTTCTCCAGCTCGGCCATGGACAGGGTGTCGGCGTCGCGCACGACGGGGACCACCAGGCCGCGGCTGCCGCTCACCGCCACGCCGATGTCGTAGTAGTGCTTGAAGACGACGTCGTCGCCGTCGATCTCCGCGTTGACCTGGGGGAAGGCCTTGAGGGCCTCGACGGCGGCGCGGATGAAGAAGCTCATGAAGCCGAGCTTCACGCCGTGACGGGCCAGGAACTTCTCCTGGTGCTGCTTGCGCAGCTCCATCACCGCGCCCATGTCCACCTCGTTGAAGGTGGTGAGGATGGCGGCGGTGGACTGGGCCTGGACGAGGCGCTCGGCGACGCGGCGGCGCAGCGGCGTCATCTTCACGCGCTCCTCGCGGTCAGCGCGCGGGCGCGGGCCGGAGGGAGCGGGGGCCGGAGCCGGAGCACGCTGCGCGGGGGCCTCGGCCGGACGGTTGAGCTGACCGAGCGCGTCCTCCTTGGTGATGCGGCCACCGGTGCCGGAGCCCTTGAGCTGGGCCACGTCCAGCTTGTTCTCCTCGACGATCTTCCGAGCGGTGGGCGTCATGCGGACGTCGGCCGCGGCGGAAGAGGCCGTGGAGGGAGCGGCAGCCACGGGAGCGGCGGCCACGGGGGCGGGAGCAGGAGTCTGCGGCGCGGTGGCGGTGGCGCCAGCGCCGGCCTCGATGGTGCCCAGCACGTCACCCACGCGCACCTTGTCGCCCTCGTTGAAGGCGATGGTGGCGATGGCGCCGGCGGCGGGAGCGGGCACGTCGATGGTGACCTTGTCGGTCTCCAGGACGACGAGGGGCTCGTCGGCGGACACCGCGTCACCCTTCTTCTTGTTCCACTTCCCGACGACGGCTTCAGTGATGGACTCGCCCAGGGGCGGGACTTTCAGTTCAACGGCCATTCTTGGTTCCTCGGAGGATGGCTTCCTCGACGATGAGCTGCTGCTCCAGGTTGTGCGTCTGCGGGAAGCCGGTGGCGGGGCTGGCGGCTTCCGCGCGTCCGATGTAGCCCAGCTTCAGCGGACCGCCCTGGCTCCGCGCGGCGGCCAGGTCGTGCAGGCGGGGGAACATGAAGTGCCAGGCGCCCGAGTTCCGGGGCTCCTCTTGCACCCAGAAGAGCTCGGTGAGCTTCGGCATCTTCGCGACGAGGCCTGCCAGCTCGTCGAAGGGGAACGGGTAGAGCTGCTCCACGCGCACGATGGCGATGGAGTCGTCCTTGCGCTCGTCCCGGGCCTTGACCAGGTCGTAGTAGACCTTGCCCGAGCACAGGAGCAGCCGCGTCACGCCGGCCGGGTCCACCTTGTCCAGGATGACCTCCTGGAAGGAGCCGGTGGCCAGCTCGTCCAGCTTGCTCGTCGCCTCGGGGCGGCGCAGCAGGCTCTTGGGCGACATGATCACGAGCGGCTTGCGCAGCGGGCGCAGCACCTGGCGCCGCAGCAGGTGGAAGATCTGCGCGGGCGTGGTGGGGTAGACGACCTGGATGTTGTCCTCGGCGGACAGGCTGAGGAAGCGCTCCAGACGCGCGCTGGAGTGCTCCGGACCCTGGCCCTCGTAGCCGTGGGGCAGCAGCAGGGTGATGCCGCTGAGCCGCCGCCACTTGGTCTCCGCCGCGGCGATGAACTGGTCGATGATGATCTGCGCGCCGTTGGCGAAGTCACCGAACTGGGCCTCCCAGATGATGAGGCCGTCCGGCACGTCGAGGCTGTAGCCGTACTCGAAGCCCAGCACGCCCATCTCCGACAGCGGGCTGTTGAAGACGTCGAAGTGGGCCTTGCCGGTGGGGAACTGCCGCAGGGGCACGAACTCGTCGCCCGTCTTCACGTCGTGCAGCACGGCGTGACGGTGGCTGAAGGTGCCGCGCTCGCAGTCCTGGCCGCTCAGGCGGATGGCGTAGCCCTCGGAGAGCAGCGTGGCGTAGGCCAGCGACTCGCCCTCGCTCCACTGCAGCTCCTCCGACGTCAGCATGCCCTGGCGCTTCTTGAGCACCGTGCGCTCCACGTCGCGGTGGACGTTGAAGCCCTCGGGCACCTCGGCCAGCTTCTTCAGGGCCGCGCGCAGCGTCTCCTTGTCCACCGCCGTGCTCACCTGCGGGGCGCTCTTGTGCAGGCCGCCCTTGTAGGGCTTCCACAGGCCCTCGAGTGCGCTCGGCTCCTTGAACTCGCTGTGCGCGCGGGCGCGGGTGAGCGCCGCGTCGAACTCCTGCATGCAGCGCTGCTTGATGGCCTCGGACTCCTCCGCGGGGAGGCGGCCCTTCTCCGCCAGCTGCTGCGCGTAGATCGTCCGCACGGTCGGGTGCTTGCGGATGATCTCGTACATCTCCGGCTGGGTGAACGAGGGGTCATCGCCCTCGTTGTGGCCGTAGCGGCGGTAGCACACCAGGTCGATGACGACGTCGCTCTTGAAGGTCTGCCGGTACTCGGCGACCAGGCGCGCCACGTGGACGCACGCCTCGGGGTCGTCCCCGTTCACGTGGAAGACGGGCACGTCCAGCATCTGGGCGAGCGCCGTGGAGTAGATGGAGCTGCGCGACTCCTGCGGGTCGGTGGTGAAGCCCACCTGGTTGTTGATGACGACGTGCAGAGTGCCGCCCGTCTTGTAGCCCTCGAGCCCGGCGAGGTTGAGCGTCTCGGCCACCACGCCCTGGCCGATGAAGGCCGCGTCACCGTGGATGAGCAGCGGCATCACCTTGGTGCGCTCGGTGTCCCCGCTGCGGTCCTGCTTGGCGCGCACGCGCCCCTCCACCACCGGGTCCACCGCCTCCAGGTGGCTGGGGTTGAAGGCCAGCGACAGGTGGATGCTCTGCCCGGTGCGCGTGGCGTGGTCCGAGCTGAAGCCCATGTGGTACTTCACGTCGCCGCGGCCCATGTGCTGCTTGGGATCCTGCGGGCCCTCGAACTCGCTGAAGATCTGCGCGGGCTGCTTGCCCAGGATGTTCGTCAGCACGTTGAGGCGGCCGCGGTGGGCCATGCCGATGACGACTTCCTTGAGCCCCATGCCGCCGCCCACCTCGAGCACGGCGTCCAGCATGGGCACCAGCGCCTCGCCGCCGTCGAGCGCGAAGCGCTTGGCGCCGATGAACTTGGTGTGCAGGAAGTTCTCGAAGCCCTCGGCGTAGGACAGCCGGGTGAGGATGTGGCGCTGATCCTCAACGGAGAAGTCCGTGCGGTTCTCCGCGTGCTCCATGCGCCGCATCAGCCAACGCCGCCGCTCGCTGTCGAGCATCTGCATGTACTCGACGCCGATGGAGCCGGTGTACGTGCGGCGCAGCCGGCCGAGCAGCTCCTTGAGCTTGACGCGCGCCTCGGGGAAGACGTTGGAGCTCTCCACCAGCTGCTCCAGCTCGGCGGCGGAGAAGTGCTTCTCGTCCACCATGCCCACGTCGGCCACATGGTCCAGGGTCGGGCGGGGACGGCCGAGCGGATCCAGGCGGGCGCGCAGGTGACCACGCAGGCGGAAGGCCGAGATGGTCTGGTCCACCCGGGCCTGCAGCTTCATGTCCTGCTCGAAGGCGACCGTGGGGGCCGTCTGCGGGGCCAGTGCCACCGCGGCGGCGGTGGCCTTGTTGCCCCCCTTGCCGTCCTTGCCTTCCTTGCCCGGGACCACGGGCGCGGGTGGCTCGATGAGGGTGGAGTTGAAGATGGGTCGGCCGGCGCCGTCGTTGCGCTGGAACAGCTCGCGCCAGCTCGGGTCCACGCTGGACGGATCCTCGAGGTAGCGCGCATAGAGCCCCTCGATGAAGTCGATGTTTCCGCCGGAGAGGTACGAGTCCTGGAAATTCGCCATGGCGTGTCGTCTTTTACTGGAAGGCCGCCCCGTTGGGGGGTTTTCGGCACGATTTGTTGATAAAGCGCGCCCCCCCTTCCAGCCTTTCCGGGCTAAGCGGAGCAGCAGGATTCATGCGCTACGTGAGCGCAACTTCATCCGTTGGGCTCCCCGAGCGGCGCGCGGGACCCGGGTGACTTCCTGGCCTACCCGGGCTTTCGGGTGATAAACCCCCGAACTTCTCTCTCTTTAGCCAGAAAGGCCTATGCATGCTGCTGCAGGGCAAGAAGCTCCTCATCACCGGAGTGCTCACCCCCCAGTCGCTCGCCTACGGTGTAGCCGAGCACGCGCTGGAGCAGGGAGCTGACATCCTCCTCACCGGCTTTGGCCGGGCGCGCTCGCTCACGGAGCGCAGCGCGAAGCGCCTCAAGGCGGGTACCGAGGTGCTGGAGCTGGACGTCACCAACCCCGCCCATTTCTCCGCTCTGACCGAGTCGCTGCGCCAGCGCTGGGGCCGGGTGGATGGGGTGCTGCACTCCATCGCCTTCGCTCCCGAGGACGCGCTCGGTGGCAACTTCCTCAACACCCCCTGGGAGAGCGCCCAGACTGCGTTCCGCATCTCGACCTTCTCCCTCAAGGAGCTGGCCGTGGCGGTGATGCCGCTGATGACGCAGGGCGGCTCCATCGTCACGCTGGACTTCGACAACCGCGTGGCCTGGCCCATCTACGACTGGATGGGGGTGTGCAAGGCGGCCCTGGAGGCCACCGTGCGCTACCTGGCGCGGGACCTGGGCCCCAAGGGTATCCGGGTCAACGCCCTGGCCGCCGGCCCGCTGGCCACCGTGGCCGCCAAGGGCATCCCCGGCTTCAAGTCCCTCGAGAAGGGCTGGGGCACCCAGGCTCCCCTGGGGTGGGATGCCCGGAAGAGCCACGACATGGTGGCTCGCACTGCCTGTGCGCTCCTTTCGGACTGGCTGCCTTCCACCACGGGCGAAATGGTGCACGTGGACGGTGGTTACCACGCCATTGGCGCACCGCCAGTGGACCCGAATGAGGACAAAGAGGGGGGCGGGGACACCGGCTCTCCTACCTCGGCCGGCTGATCGCTGTACGGGGGGAGGAGCTCGCTTTTCCCTCCGGAGTCCAGGATTCGATCGCCCCGGCTTTTGCTGGAAGGCGAGGTCACGCTACAGTCTCACCGTTTCCTTCACCCGGGTCTCGAATCCTTCGAGCTCGGGAGGAGCCTGGGTTTGAGCGCCAACATCCTCCTCGTGGATGACAGCCCGACCGTACGTAACATCCTCAAGATCTACCTCATGAACCTGAAGATGGGGTTCGTCGAGGCAGAGGATGCGACGCGCGCGTTGCAATTGCTCCGGCTTGTGCCGGTCAAGCTCGTCATCGCCGACATCAACATGCCTGGTATGGACGGCATCACCTTCGTGAAGCAGGTTCGCGCGAGCCCGTTGGCTCAAGTGCGCGACGTCCCGGTCATCCTTCTTACGGGTGAGCGGGGCGGAGACCTGCGTCAGCGAGGCGTCGACGCCGGTGCCAATGCCTTCATCAACAAGCCGGTCTCTCATCACGACCTGACAGAGACCGTGCGCAAGTTCCTGGCACAGAACTGAGAGCCGAGCCGTGAGCCTTCCGTCCCTGCTCCTCGTCGATGACAGTGATGCCATCCTCGCGCTCGAGCGCGCGATTCTCTCTGGCCATTACGCGCTGAACACCGCGAGCAATGGCAAGGAGGCGCTCGAGAAGGTGAACCGCGTGCAGCCCGCGGCCATCCTGCTGGACCTCTCCATGCCCGAGATGGATGGAGACGAGGTCCTCAAGCGGCTCAAGGCGGACCCCATCACGTCTCCGATCCCGGTCATCATCATCTCCTCGGAGGTGAGCCGGGCGGAGGCGTGCCTGGAACTTGGCGCGGAGCTCTTCCTGGCCAAGCCCTTCCGGGCCGACGAGCTGTTGAGCGCGGTGGAGAACGCACTGGCCAACGCGCGGCGCCGAGCGAGGCAGGGCTCCATGGCCCTGCTGCGGCTCACGGTGGGTGGGTTGGAGTTCGCCATCCCCCTGGACGCCGTGCGCCAGGTCATCCTTCAACCTGCGACGCGTCCGCTGCCGTTGGGCCCGGGGTACATCTCCGAGTTCTTCGAGCTGCGGGGCCAGCCGGTGTGCGTGCTGGACCTGGCGCGCCGGCTGGAAGTGGCCCACCAGGAGACCGTCGAGGAGCGCAAGCTCGTCATCCTCGAGATTGACGGTCTGCAGCTGGCGCTGAGCGTGGACGCGGTGCAGGACCCGGAGGAGTATCAATCCTCGGACATTGAGCGGCGCGACCGTGTGGGTGGCGCCGAGCACGGTCAGCTCCGGGACACGCCCATGGGCATGCTGCGGGCGGGTGATCGCTCGGTGCCCATCTTCGATCCAAGGGCCTTCGCCACCCAGGAGCTGCTGCGCGAGGCGGTGCATGTGCTGCGGCCGGCGGGGGTGGAGCGCAGCGCATGAGTTCGGGGGTGGAGCCTCAGCAGGTGCTCGCGCGGGCGCGTGAGGTCGTCTCGTCGTGCACGGGGTTCCGTGACACGGCCATCTCGCCCTCGGCGGTGGACCGCGTCGTGCGCGCGGAGCTGGCGCGGGGCCGTTCCGCCTCGGAGCTGCTGGCGGAGCTACAGCGTCCCGGTGCTCCGCTGGCGCGAGCCCTGCTGGATGCCGTGCTGGTGGGGGAGACGTACTTCTTCCGTCACCCGGAGCAGTTCCGATTCCTTGCCTCCGAGGCGGTGCCCGCGGCGCTGCGTCGGGGCAACCCCGTCCTGCGCGGCTGGAGTGCCGGGTGCGCCTCGGGTGAGGAGACTTATTCCATCGCGGCGTGCTTGCTGGGGATGGTTCCCCAAGGCGTGCGCGTGGAGGTAATCGGCACCGACCTGCACGAGGGGCGCCTGGAGGCCGCTCGTCGGGGCGTGTACGGCAACTGGTCCCGCCGCGAGGCCGGGCCGCTGCTCCATCCTCTCTATTTGGAGGTCGCCGACGGGAGGGTGAGCATCCTCGAGTCGGTGCGCGCCGTCACGCGCTTCGCGCAGGCCAACCTGCTGGAGCCGCTGCCGGACTCCTTCGGCCGCTTCGACGTCATCTTCTGCCGCAACGTGCTGACGTATTTCTCCCCGGACGCGGTGCAGACGGCGCTGGGTCACCTGTCGCGCGCGCTCGTGCCGGGCGGCCACCTGCTGCTGGGGACGGTGGAGGTGGATCATCCGCCCGCGGGGCTTGTGCGCGTGGGGCCTCCGGAGCTGCAGGCCTTCCGCCGCCCGACGCCCAAGGAGCTGACGCCGCCTCCCAAGCCTGTCGTGCGCGAGCCCGAGCCCGTCAGGGTGTCCGCTCGCGCGGCTCCGGCGCTCACGCCGCGGCCTCCTCCTCCGCCCTCGCCGGTGAGCCTCCACACAGAGGCGCTCCATCGCATCGAGGGAGGCGACGAGGCCGGTGCGTCCACCATTCTGGAGAAGTTGTTGCAACAGTTCCGGGACTATCTCCCCGGCATGCTGGAGCTCGCCCTGCTGCGTGAGCGCGCAGGGGCGCGCGAGGCTGCCTTCGCTCTCATGCACACCGTGCGCGACAATGCCGCCCGGCTTCCGCCGGATCAGATCATCGAGGGGCCCGAGCCGTTGCCGGCCCGCTTCTACAGGGCGTCAGCTGACGCCTTCCTCACTCTGGGAGCCATCGAATGACATCCACCCACCGAGGCCCTGAGGAGGTTCAGGATCAGGAGGTCCGCACGCTCCTGGAAGAGCGCGCGACGCGCCTGCGTGCACGAGCCGACGGCTCCGCCGACGAGACCGTGCTCATGGTGGCCGAGTTCCCCCTGGGCGAAGAGCGGTACGCGATTCCGCTCGACACGCTGCGCGCGGCGCTGCCGCTGCGTCTGGTGACGCCGGTGCCCCTGTCTGAGCCGCACGTCATCGGCGTGCTGCGCTACCAGGGCCAGGTGCTCGCCGCGCTCAGCCTCGCCGCGCTGATGGGCGGCCACGGCTGGCGGCAGGACCCCGCCGTATTGCTCGTGGTGGATCGCGGTGACGGGGAGCTGTGCGCCCTGGACTGTGAGGCCATTCCCCGCCCGCTCAGTCTGCCCTCCGCGGCGGTGGAGGCGGCGCGCACTCATGCCGAGGGTCCGGTGACGGAGGTTCTTCTGTCCACCACCCGCCAAGTCATCCACCTCATTGATCTGCCGCGCCTCTTCGCGCGCGGTGCCGGGGCTCGCAATGCCGGTTGACCCCATGCTGCAGAGCCTCGTGGCGGGTTTCTCGTCCGAGGCGCAGGAAGTCTGTCAGAAGGTCACCCTGGACCTGCTCGAACTGGAGCGGGAAGGGCTCGACAACGAGGCGCTGGGCAAGGTGTACACCCGCCTGGCGCGCCACCTGCACACCCTCAAGGGCAGTGCGGCCAGCCTCGGGTTGCAGGACCTGAGCTCCATTGCGCACAAGCTGGAAGATGCCCTCGCGCCGTTGCGCAAGGACATCAAGCCCATGCCGCGCTCCATCGTGGACATGCTGCTGCACGGGCTGGACTTGTTCCTGCTGCGTGCACAGGCCCACGCGGAGGGTCGCGGAGAGGCGCTGCCGGATCCAACGGCCGCCCTGGCCCAGCTCGTGGCGGACGCGCCGCCCCCGGAGGAGGCCGCCGGAGCCGCTGCGCCGGCCGCCGCCGTGGCCCATGCGCCTGCGTCGGGCGCGACTGCCGCCGCCGTGGCTCCGGCCGCCGCGCCGCAGCTCTCCGCCGCGTCCCTGGCGGATGACGACGCGGTGGACGCCGGCTGGCGCGTGGGCTCGCACCAGGTGACGGCGCTGCTGCGCGAGGTGGAGCGCCTGCGCGAGTTCCGCATGCGCCTGGAGGACCGCCTTCGCGACATCTCCAAGGCCGTGGAGCTGCTGACGGCGCGCGAGCTGCTGGCGCCCTCGGCCCGCGCCCGCGCGATGCTGGCGTCCGTGTCCGCTGGCGTGCGCTCCGACGGCCACGAGGCCTCGGACATCGTCGACAGCCTGGAGGAGGGCCTCAAGTCCATCACCACGCGCCCGGTGCGCACCATCCTCGAGCCGTTGCAGCGCATGGTGCGCGACCTGTCGCGCCAGTTGGGCAAGCAGGCCCGGCTCTCCGTGGTGGGCGCCGAGGTGTCGCTGGACCGCCGGCTGCTGGAGAAGCTCAAGGGCGCCATGGTGCACCTGCTGCGCAACGCGGTGGACCACGGCATCGAGATGCCGGACGAGCGCGAGCGCGCGGGCAAGCACCACGAGGGTGCTCTCACCCTGCGCGTGGAGCAGCAGGGCAACATCCTCTTCATCGAGCTGAGCGACGACGGGCGCGGCATCGACGTGATGGCGGTGCGCGCCTCCGCCGAGCGCAAGGGGCTCATCACCGCGGAAGAGGGCGCGCGGATGCACGAGACGCAGATTCGCGATCTCATCTTCCGCCCTGGCTTCAGCACCCGCTCGGACGTCACCGACACCTCGGGTCGAGGCGTGGGCCTGGACGCGGTGCGCGCCGCGGCGGAGTCCATGCAGGGCCGCATCGAGGTGATGAGCACCAAGGGCTCCGGCACGCGCTTCATCCTCACCGTGCCGATGGAGCTGGGCAGCTCCCCGGTGCTCACGGTGCGGGCTGTCGACGCGTCGGTGGGTCTGCCCATGCTGGCCGTGGAGTCCACGCAGCTGGCCACCAAGGAGAACCTGCGCATCGGCCGCCTGAAGACGCAGCTGGACTACAACGGCCAGCTGGTGCCGGTGGCGGACCTGGGCTCGCGCCTGGGCCTGCGCGCCGCGGCGCCTCCTTCCGAGGGTCAGCCGCTCATCATCGTACAGAGCGGCGGCAAGCGCCTGGCGCTCGCGGTGGACGCGGTGGTGGGTGACCGTGACCTCGTCATTCGCCCGCTGCCCGCAGAGGTGCGCGACGTGCCCGCCTACCAAGGCGCCGCCATCCTCAGCCGCGGCGAGCTGTTGCTCATCCTCCGCCCTGGCTGGGTGGTGACGGAGGCCGCTCCGCAGACCCTGGCCATGCCCCAGAGCCGCCGGGCCCTCGTGGTGGACGACTCGCTCACCGCGCGCGCCCTGCACCGCGCCATGCTGGAGGCCGGTGGCTTCACCGTGCACCTGGCGGCCAGTGGCGCCCGTGCCCTGGAGCGGTTGCAGACGGAGGTTTACGACGTGATCATCTGCGACCTCGAGATGGAGGAGATGAACGGTACGGAGCTCATCGCGAAGGTGCGCTCGCAGCCGGATACCAAGGACATTCCGTGCATCCTCGTGTCCGCGAACGACAGCTCGGGCGCTCGGGCGCGCGGCCTGTCGGCGGGTGCGGACGGCTACCTCAGCAAGCGTGAGTGCGCTGCCGGCCGTCTGCTGACCGAGGTGCTGGACGTGATGAGCCGTAGGGGGGCTCGCGCATGAGTAGCGGGAAGGCTCCCATCCGCGTGCTGGTGGTGGATGACTCGCCCACCATGGCGGACGCTGTCAGCGCGCTGCTGACGGATGATCCGCGTATCGAGGTGGTAGGACGAGCCAATACCGGCAGCCGCGCGGTGACGCTGGCGCGGCTGCTGCGTCCGGACGTCATCACCATGGACCTGTTGATGCCGGACCTGGACGGACCGGCGGCCATCGCGGCCATCATGGCCGAGGCTCCGGCGCGCATCCTCGTGGTGAGCGCCGTGGCGGACCAGCGCAACCTGGAGGTGTGCTTCCAGGCGATGAGCGCGGGCGCGCTGGAGCTCATTGGCAAGCCTGCCGTCAGCAGTGGCGAGGAGCTGCGCCGCTGGGGTCGGCAGTTGGCCGAGTCGGTGTGCCTGATGGCGGAGGTGCCGGTCATCTCCCGCCGCATGCGCATCGCCTCCCCGCCGCCGCCTGTCACTGGCGCTCGGGTGGACATCTTCGGCCTGGCGGCCTCCACGGGAGGTCCGCCCGCGCTGTCCGATGTGCTCTCGCGTCTGCCGGCGGACCTGCCGGTGCCTATCGTCATTGCCCAGCACATCACCGAGGGCTTCACCCCCGGCATGGTGCGCTGGCTCTCCCAGGTGACGTCCCTGAAGGTCGTCATCGGCCGAGAGGGCGAGAAGCTGGAGCCCGGCAGGGTGTACTTCCCGCTCGACGGGCATGACCTGACGGTCGAGGGCAACGGGGTGGTGCGGCTGACGCGCACGCGCGGCGGTCCGTGCCCCTCGGGAGACCTGCTGCTGTCCTCCCTGGCGCGCACCTACGGGAGCCGCGCGGGCGGTGGCGTCCTCACCGGCATGGGCGAGGACGGTGCTCGCGGCCTGTTGGATATCCGCAAGGCCGGCGGCGTCACCTTCGCCCAGGACGAGGCCTCCTCGGTCGTCTTTGGCATGCCTCGGGTGGCCATCGAACTGAAGGCGGCGGACCGCGGGGTTCCCCTGTCCGCCATTCCCGACATCATCCGCATGAGCTGCCGCCGCGGCCCCATGCCGAACCGCCCTCCGGGTCCGGAAGGTGTTGCTTGAGCCCGTCTGCGCGCCGGTCTGTCTCGCCGGTTTCGATCTTCTCCCCTGAGGTGCTTCCATGAGCCCCAACGCCACCTCGAATCAATCGATGGGCATTGGTCCCAAATTCGTCACTGTCACCGCGACCGTCAGTGTCGCCATCGCGATCCTGCTCACGGTGATTGCGGCCCAGCGGCTGCGCACCAACCTCATGGACAGCACCGTGAGCGAGGGCACGTCCATCGCCATCGGTTTCGCGGCGGCCGCCGAGCGGGCCTCTGCCGACGGTGCCACCTCGCTCCAGCCCTTGATGGAAACGTTCAAGGGCCTCGACGGCGTGGGCTACCTCTACGTGGTGAACAGCGACAACCAGGTGCTCGCCCACACCTTCACGGGCGAGGTCCCCGCGCCTCTTCTCAGCGCCAACAGCCTGCAGCCCGGCGACCTCTCCGGCAACCAGCGCGTGAAGGTGCAACAGGAGGTGGAGACGACGATCGACGACAAGAAGGTGAACGTCGCCGACATCGCCGTTCCCCTGGCCGGCGGGATGCGTGGCGTGCTGCACGTGGGCATGAAGCACGAGAACGTCGGCGCCCAGGTTCAGCGGCTGCTGCTCACCATGATGGTGCTGGGCCTGCTCATCGTCGCCGTGGGTGTCGCGGGCGTGTACATGCTGAGCCGCTCCATCGCGGGCCCTCTGGCCGAACTCACCGAGGCGGCCGCCCACATCGTGGAGTCAGGTGACCTCACCCGCCCCATCCAGGTGTCGGCCGCGGGCGAGGTGGGCCAGCTCGCCGAGTACTTCGGGCAGATGGTGCAGCGCCTGCGCACGGTGACGCAGAACCTCCAGCAGGCCGCCGAGGCCCTCAACGCCTCCACCGAGCAGCTCAACAGCTCCGCCGCCGAGCAGTCGCAGACGGTCTCCCGTCAGGCCTCCGCGCTCCAGGAGACGCAGGTCACCGCCCAGGAGATCCGTCAGACGAGTCTCCTGGCCGCCCAGAAGGCCGACTCGGTGCTCTCCGTGGCCGAGCGCGCCGACGAGCTCAGCCGCTCGGGCGAGGCTGCCCTGGAGCAGACGCTCACCGGCCTCAACGACATCCGCACCCAGGTGCAGGAGATTGCCCAGAAGATCCTCGAGCTCGGCGAGCGCACCCAGCAGATCGGCAGCATCACCCAGACGGTGAAGGACCTGGCCGACCAGTCCAACATGCTGGCGCTCAACGCCGCCATCGAGGCCGTGCGCTCGGGCGAGCACGGCAAGGGCTTCGGCGTGGTGGCCCGTGAAATCCGCGCCCTGGCCGACCAGTCCATCGAGTCCACGGACCGCGTGCGCGAGCTGCTGGACGATATCGGCAACTCGGTGGCCATGGCCGTGCGCATCACCGAGCGTGGCTCGCAGCGCATGGAGGCGGGCCTGGAGCAGGTGCGCACCTACGGCAAGAACCTGCGCGAGCTGTCCGTCATCATCCAGGACAACGCCGCCGCCGTGCGGCAGATCGCCGCCGCCGTGGGTCAGCAGAACGTGGGCATCAACCAGATCACCACCGCCGTGAGCGACCTGTCCAAGATGATGGACGAGACGGTCGCCCGTATCGGCGCCACCGGTGAGGCCGCCACCACGCTGCAGATCATCGCGGATCAGCTCAGCAGCGCGGTGAAGGTCTACCGGGTGCAGTAGTCGCCGCCGGTAGGAAACCGGTTGGAAAGACGAAGGGCCAGGGGAGGGGAACCTCCACCTGGCCCTTGTCGTTTCCGGGGTCCGCCGTGGCTACGCCGCGGGGGCGGGCTCCGCCGGGGTGGGCACGGCCTTGAGCTTCAGGCCCTCGCCCTCCACGTCGAAGCGAGCGATGCCTCCGCCCGCCAGCTCGCCGAAGAGCAGCGCCTCGGCCAGCGGCTTCTTGAGCGTGTTGTCCACCAGCCGCGCCATGGGCCGTGCGCCGAAGGCCGGGTCGTACCCGTTCTCGGCCAGCCACGCCCGCGCCGCCGGCGTCAGCTCCAGCTTCACGCGCTTCTCGTCCAGCATCTTCTGGAGCAGGCCCACTTCCTTGTCCACCACCTTGAGGATGACCTCGGGCGGCAGGCCGGAGAAGAGCACCCACCCGTCCAGGCGGTTGCGGAACTCGGGAGTGAAGGTGTTTTCAATCGCCTTCTTCGCGCGCATGGCGTCCGCCGGCGCCTGCTTGTCACCGAAGCCGATGGACTTGGTGCTCATCTCCCTCGCACCCGCGTTGGTGGTGAGGATGAGGATGATGTTGCGGAAGTCCGCCTTGCGGCCGTTGTTGTCCGTCAACGTCGCGTGGTCCATCACCTGGAGCAGGATGTTGAAGAGGTCCGGGTGGGCCTTTTCAATCTCGTCCAGGACCAGCACCGCGTAGGGGTGCTTGCGGATGGCGTCGGTGAGCAGGCCGCCCTGGTCGAAGCCCACGTAGCCCGGAGGCGCGCCGATGAGCCGGCTCACCGTGTGCTTCTCCGAGTACTCGCTCATGTCGAAGCGCAGGAACTCCACGCCCAGCACCGCGGCGAGCTGCTTGGCCAGCTCCGTCTTGCCCACGCCCGTGGGGCCCGAGAAGAGGAAGCTGCCAATCGGCTTCTCCGGCGCGCGCAGACCGCTGCGCGCCAGCTTGATGGCGTCCACCACCGACTTGATGGCCGACTCCTGCCCGAAGATGACCTTGTTGAGCTCGGGCTCCAGGTTCTTGAGCTGCACGCCCTCGCTGGCGGACACGCTCTTGGCGGGAATCCGCGCCATCTTCGAGATGACGGCCTCCACGTCCGCTACCGTCACCTGGCCGGTGCGCTGGCCCTCGGGCTTGAGCCGCTCGGCCGCGCCCGTCTCGTCGATGACGTCGATGGCCTTGTCCGGCAGGAAGCGGTCGTTGATGTGCTTGGCGCTCAGCTCCGCCGCCGCCCGCAGGGCCTCCGTGGCGTACTTCACCCCGTGGTGGTCCTCGTAGCGGCTCTTCAGCCCCTCGAGGATGAGGACGGTGTCCTCCACGCTCGGCTCGCCCACTTCAATCTTCTGGAAGCGCCGCGACAGCGCCCGGTCCCGCTCGAAGGACGCCTTGAACTCCTGGTACGTCGTCGAGCCGATGCAGCGCAGCCGGCCGCTGGCCAGCGCGGGCTTGAGCAGGTTGGACGCATCCATGGAGCCGCCACTGGTGGCCCCCGCACCGACGATGGTGTGGATTTCGTCGATGAAGAGGATGGCGTCCGGGTGCTCCTGCAGCGCCTTGAGCACGCCCTTGAGGCGCTCCTCGAACTGGCCGCGGAACTTGGTGCCCGCGAGCAGCGCGCCCATGTCCAGCGAGAAGATGACCGCGTTCTTCAGCGCCTCGGGCACCTTGCCCTCGTGGATGTGGAGCGCCAGGCCCTCGGCGATGGCCGTCTTGCCCACACCCGTCTCGCCCACATAGAGCGGGTTGTTCTTCCGGCGCCGGCAGAGCACCTGAATGGTGCGCTCCAGCTCCTTCTGGCGCCCAATGAGCGGGTCGATGCGACCCAGCTTCGCTTCCTCGTTGAGGTTGGTGGTGTAGGCCTCCAGGGGGCTCTTGCGCGGGCCTCCCTCTCCCTCCTCGTCCTCGCCGCCAGCCGGCGCGCCACCGCTGCGCGGGGCGCTCTCGGACCGGCCGCCCTCGGACGGCGACTCGTCCTTGGCGATGCCGTGGGAGATGAAGTTGAGGAGATCCAACCGAGTGAGCCCCTCCTGCTGCAGCAGGTAGAGGGCATGGCTCTCCTCTTCGCGGAAGAGCGCCACGAGGATGTCCCCACCGTCGATGTACTTCTGCTCGGCGGACAGGGCGTGCATGGCCGCGCGGTGAAGCACGCGCTCCACGCCGATAGTCTGCTGCGGTTCGGCCTCTACCCCCTCGGGCAGCCGCTCGACCGTTTCCTCCAGGAAGCCCTCCAGGCGCTCCTGGAGTCGCTTGACGTTGGCCCCGCAGCCCTTGAGCACTTCCCGGGTACGGGCGTCCTTGGTGAGCGCGAGCAACAGGTGCTCGAGCGTCAGGTATTCGTGCCGCATCCGGCTCGCCTCTTCGAGCGCGTTCCGGAAGCTGTCCTGCAATGCCTTGGCAATCAGCGGTCCCGCCACGGTCTCAACCTTCCTCTGGTTCCATCGAGAGGCGCAGCGGGAAGCCATTCTCCCGCGCCGCCGCCTCCACGGTCCTGATCTTCGTCTCGGCGACCTCGAACGTATAAACGCCAGCTACGCCGATACCGTTGTAATGAACGTGCAGCATGATCTGCACGGCGTCCGTCTCGGATTTGTGGAAGACCTCCTTGAGGACGGCCACCACGAACTCCCGAGTCGTGTAGTTGTCGTTGTGCAGGAGCACCTTGTAGAGGGTGGGCCGCTTGAGCTTCTTCTGCGGTACCGTCTCGGTGACAACGTTGGAATCCGGATCGTACTTCTCTCGGGACATGGTCTCCCTCTAACGAGTAGGGGGCACCAACGGCCCCCGCTTGAATCCTGTTTCGGCTTGCCACCGGGGCAGGCCAGCCAGCACGGCCGCTCGTTCGTGCTCCAGGAAGGAGCGTACCGCTCGATCGACCCCCGGGTGGAAGAGCAAGTGTGCGCTCCAGGTGAGGCTCGGCTCGAAGCCCCGGGTGAGCTTGTGCTCCCCGCCTGCCCCCGGTTCGAAGCGTTCCAGTCCCCGGGCGATGGCCTCTGCCACGGGGTGATAGAGGCACACGTTGAAGTGCAGGAAGGGGTGCTCCTCAAAACAGCCCCAATAACGGCCGTAGAGCACCCGGTGCCCCACCAGGTTGAAGGCCCCAGCCACCAGGCGGCCGTCCTGGCGGGCCTCCACCACCTCGCAGGACGAGCGGAAGGTGGACAGCATCCGTGTGAAGAAGTCCGGGGTGAGGAAGCGCCGGCCCCATGGATACTTGTCCACCGTGGAGGCATAGAGGCGATAAAGCGCGTCCGGCGCCACACCGGCCAGCTCCTCACCTCGGAGGGTGCGCAGGGTGAGGCCCTGGGCGGCCGGCGCGCGCAGCTCCCGGCGGATCTGGTGGCGCCGCCGCGCGTGGAAGCGGCCGAGGAAGTCCTCGAAGGAGCCATAGCCCGCGTTGCGCCATTGATACTGGACACCCAGACGCACCGCGTAGCCGGCGGCTTCTAAGGAAGAGGCCTCGGCCTCGGTGGCGAAGTGGACATGGACGCTGGAGAAGCCCTCGGCGCGGGCATACTCCTGGGCCGCGCGGGCGAGCTCTTCCTCGCGGGTCCGACGGTCCTCGTCCGGAGCCACCAGCATGCGGCGGCCGGTCACGGGGGTGAAGGGCACCGTCAGCAACAGCTTCGGGTAGTAGCGCACCCCCTGACGCTCGGCGGCGGTGGCCCAGGACCAATCGGCAACGAACTCGCCGTGGCTGTCGTCTTTGAGATAGGCCGGGGCCGCTGCCACCAGCCGTGAGCCCCGCCACAGGGTGAGGTGACGCGGGTGCCAGCCGACATGAGGACCCACGCTGCCACTCTCCTCCAGCGCCGCGAGGAAGGCCCACTCCAGGAAGGGCCGGGCCGCGTCGTCGAGCAGCGCGTCCCAGGCCCCTCGGGGAACCTCGGTAATGGCGCGATGGATGCGCAGGGTGGGCGGCAGCGGGTCGGACATCGTCGAGCGGCCGGAGCCTATAACGGCCAGGCCCGCGGCCCGCTAGCTCGCTGGAAACGGAGCGGCCTAGCGGCCCCGGGTGAGCTCGGCGGCGAGGAAGCCACCCACCTCCGCCAGGCCGTCCTGGGCGCGTTGGCGGCCCTCGGGCGACTCCATGACACGGCGCGCGGCCTCGCTCGCGGTGCCGGCTTCCAGGTCCGCCAGCACCAGGAAGGCACTCCACCCGGGCGTCAGCTCCGCCACCCGGCCGGGGCGCATGGGGCGATCCCTCAACGTGGTGGCCACCTTCTCCACGAGGCCCTCGTCATCGAGCCGCTTGGACTTGCCCCGCATGACCCGCCACGCCTCCTCCAACAAGGAGGGCAGCAACTGGCCCTGGAGGGCAGTGGCGAGGCGTTGCGCGGCCTCGTTCTCGTCGATGTGGTGGGCGCGCGCGTAGGTGGGCGTCAGCTTCGCCACCACCACCGAGCGCGTGGCCAGGTGGGAGAGCCGGGGAGGGTAGGCCATGGCCGCTATCCTACCAGCGTACGAGGAGGCGGAAGCCCAGGTGCGAGCGCTCCTCCACGCTGATGATGGGCTGCACGTGGGCTCGCTCCAGCCCCACTTCGATGGCTCCGGCGATGAGCTCCGGGCGGTTGTGCGTGTCCGGGATGCTGACGCGTCGGGCCCGCTCGCCTACGGTCACCAGGTGCACCGTCAGATCCGGTCGTCCCATCATCGCCAGGTAGCGCGGCAGCCGCTCCATCACGCGCGCGGCGCCAATCATCGGCAGCGCCACCGCTGCCACCCGGCCCACCAGCGTGTCCGCGAAGCCCTCGATCAGCTTGCGGCCGAGGAGGCGGTAGGCGTCCGCGTCGCTCAGCTTGCCGTAGATCTGATCCCTCGCAATGGCGACACACCGCTTCCACACCTGCACGGGGTAGTCGACCTCGGGGCACCTGGGATCGTACCCCTCCGCCATCAGGGCCCGCGCCAGCTCACTGTTCGGCTCCAGGCCCCGGACGAAGAGCCCCTCAAACACGCTCGACGGGATGCGCGGTTGGGCTGTCGTCGGACTGGGGTTGTTCACCAGCAGGCTTGGACTTTCCATGGGGTATCCCCTGGCGGGTGGGGCTCCAGCCGCGCTCTCAGCTTATCATGCCTGCTCAGCCTATTCCTGGAGTCAGGTAAAATTTTGATTGTCAGGTAAAGCAATCCTGGGGAGCTCCGCGCTGGAAGCTCAGGGTTGCCAGGGGAGGCCCGGCGGCTTAGAGGAAGGGGGCACGGGAGAAATTTCGACATGTCGGTGAACATCCAGCTCGAGTGGACGCCCAACCCCAGCACGCTGAAGTACGTGGTGGATCGGCGGCTCGTATCGTCCGGAGCGGTGAACGTCACGAGCAAGCAGGCCGCGGAGGAGAAGTCGCCGCTGGCGGTCAAGCTCATGGACATCAAGGGCGTGACGGCGGTGATGGTGGGCAGCAACTTCGTCACCGTCACCAAGGGTGACGAGGGCGAGTGGGACGAGCTGAACGACGCGGTGATGGCCACGCTGGACGAGCACCTGAGCGCGGGGTTGCCGTCGGTGAACGAGGAGGCCATCGCGGCGGCGCGCGCGGCGGCGGGTGCGAGCGGCTCGGTGGAGACGCGCATCCAGGAGATTCTGGACGCGGAGATCCGGCCGGCGGTGGCGCAGGACGGTGGGGATATCACCCTGGACCGCTTCGAGGAGGGCATCGTCTACCTGCACATGCGCGGCGCGTGCTCGGGCTGCCCCTCGTCCACGGCGACCTTGAAGATGGGTATCGAGTCACGTCTGCGTGAGCTCATCCCCGAGGTCTCCGAGGTGGTGTCCGTCTGAGGCGGCAGGTCAAAGGTCAGCAGGTCCGGCGCGAGCTTTTGCCGGACCAGTCCAAGGAGCTCCTGCGTGAGCTGCATCTGCTCACGCGCGAGGGGCACCTCAACGCGGACGCTCTGCGCAAGCTCAAGCAGGTCAACCACCTGGTGGGCCTGTTGCGGCCGGCGATGGAGGACATCCAGACGCGCCATCCCTCGCCCGTGGTGGTGGACGCGGGCAGTGGCAACGCATACCTGGGCTTCATCCTGTACGAGCTGTTCCTCAAGGACGCCGAGGCGGGCACGCTGCTCAACGTCGAGGGCCGGCCGGAGCTGACGCAGCGGGCGAAGGAGCGGGCCGGGCGGCTGGGCTTCGGGCGGATGGAGTTCCAGACGGCGCACCTGGAGACGGCGCAGTGGCCCGAGCGTGTGCACCTGCTCACCGCGCTCCACGCGTGCGACACGGCGACGGATGATGCGCTGGCGGTGGCCATCCAGAAGGGCGCGGACCACGTGGCGGTGGTGCCGTGCTGCCAGGCGGAGGTGGCCACGCAGCTCAAGGAGAGCAAGCAGGCGGTGGATCCAACGCTGGCGCTGCTCTACCAGCACGCGTGGCATCGGCGCGAGTTCGGCAGCCACCTCACCAATGTCCTCCGCGCGCTGACGCTGGAGGCCTTCGGCTATCAGGTGACGGTGACGGAGCTGACGGGCTGGGAGCACTCGCTGAAGAACGAGCTGATCCTCGGCCGGCGCGTGCACCGGGAGAACCGGCAGGCACGCGCGAAGCTGGAGTCGCTGCTAGGCGCCTTCGGGGTGCGGCCCAAGCTGGCGCGGGTGCTGGGCGTGGAGCCCACTACCCGTACGACTCCCGTTTGATGCGCTTGTCCTCGATGCCCATGGTGTGGAGGTGGCCGAGCACCGTCTCCATGAAGCGCGGTGTGGCCGGCGTGCGCGTCTCCAGCGCCTTGCGCCGGTCCCACGGGGTGATCGCCGGGCCGCACACGTAGATAAGGCACGTGGCCCGGTCCGGGATGAGCTCCTCCAACAAGGCCTCGTTGATGCGGCCCTTGCGCACGGTGGGCCCGAAGCGGGACTCGTCTGTCTCGCGCGTGAGGTTGTGCACCACGCGCAGCTTGTCCGGGTGCGCGCGCTCGAGCGCCTCGAAGGTCTCGCGGTAGAGGATGTCCCCCCACGTCTTGTTGGTGGCGATGACGGTGTGGCGTGGCTTGAGCCCGCGGTGCAGAGCGTCCTTGATGATGGAGAAGTTGGGCACCGCGCCGGAGCCGGCGATGACGTGGACGATGTGGTCCGTGCGCTCCTCCACATCCTCCGGCAGCACGTAGGGCCCCATGAAGCCGAGCACGCGCATCTTCGTCCCGGTGAGGTGCCCGTGGACGAGGTAGGGCGAGAGCAGGGGCGGGTAGCGGGTGAAGCCGGGAATGAACTCCTCGTCCTTCACGGTGATGGCGACCAGGGGCTCGTGCGGCGCGGAGGCGAGCGAGTACGAGCGCGCGGGCTCCTTTCGCCCCTTCTGCTCCTGGAGGTAGGTGGCGAAGTGGCCGAGCACGCGGAACTGGTGCGGGTCGATGTTGATGAACTGGCCGGCGCGGTACTCGGGGCGCTCCTGGCCGAAGTCCAAATAGAGGGTGGCGGTGTCGTGCGTCTCCATGCGCACATCGGTCACCGTTACCTCGAATTCCCGGGGGCGGTTCCGGGCGGTCGTTACGGCTGCGCTCATGGTTCCTCCCTACCAGCCCGGTGGACGTTGCTTCGAGGAAAGCATTGCAGCCGGGCGTCGGTCGCGGACAATGCCGCTTCAGGTGACGAACGTCCAACAGAGGGAGCACGTCTTTGTCTCGGCGCTGCCGGGACTGGAGCCTGCCGTGGAGGCCGAGGCCAAGGCCCTGGGCTTCTCGCCCCAGAAGGTGGAGGGCGGGGTGGAGCTCACAGGCGCGCCGGGGCTCCACCAGGAGGCCAACCTGCGCCTGCGCACCGCGAGCCGGGTGCTCCTGCGGCTGGGGCGCTTCTCCGCGCCGGATGTCGGGGCGCTCGAGAAGGGGCTGGCGGGGCTGTCCCTGGGCCGGGTGTGGGACGGACGGACGGCACCGAGGCTCTCGGTGGCCCTGCACCGCGCGCGCTTCAAGGGGCCAGACACGGTGATGGCTGCCGCGGCGCGGGCGTGGAGGTTGGCCTCCGTGGAGCGCGCGGGCGTGCTGGACGAGGAGTCCTTCGAGGGCCTCACCTTGTTGGTGCGGGTGGAGGGGGACACGTGCACGGTGAGCGCGGACACCAGCGGCGAGCCGTTGCATCGGCGCGGGTACCGGCAGGAGGTGAGCCGGGCTCCCCTGCGCGAGACACTCGCCGCGGGCATCCTGGTGTTGGCCGGGTATGACGGGGTGGAGCCGCTCGTGGACCCGATGTGCGGCTCGGGCACCTTCCTCATCGAGGGCGCGTGGATGTCCCAGCGGAGGGCGCCGGGGCTCCAGCGCACCTTCGCCTTCGAGCGCTTCCCCGGCTTCGACGCGACGGCTTGGCGCGCACGCCAGGCGCGAGCGGGGACGGAGACGCTACCGGCGCCGCGCTCGGCGTTGAGAGGCTACGACATCAACGCGGGCTCGCTGGGGACGGCGCGGCGCAACGCGCGGCGGGCCGGGGTGACACTCACGCTGGAGCGCCAGGACGTGCGCACGTTGGTGCCGCCCGCGGGGCTCGGGCCCGGGCTGGTGGTGGTGAATCCACCCTACGGCAAGCGGGTCGGCGAGGCGGAGGACCTGCCAGGGCTCTACCGCGCCCTGGGTGCCACCTTCCGGCGGGCCTTCTCGGGCTGGCGCGCCGCGGTGCTCGTCCCGGAGGACACGGGGCTCATCCGCGCCCTGGGGTTGCCCGAGGGGCGCAGCCTTCCCGTGCGCAATGGAGGCCTGCGCTGCCGCCTCCTGCTGTGCTCGCTGCCTTCCCCTCAGGGGGCGTGAGGCAGAGGCCGAGACTCCACTTGGAGCGGCAAGCGCAACTCGAAGCGCGCGCCGCCTCCGGGCCGCTGGCCCACCGATACCGTCCCGCCATGGGCGACCACCACCCTGCGCACCACCGCGAGCCCCAGGCCGGTGCCCGTGGTGCGCGTGGTGAAGAAGGGCTCGAAGATGCGCTGGGCATCCGCCGGAGAGACGCCGGGGCCCTCGTCTTCCACGGTGAGGCGGATGCCCTCCGGCACGCGAGCCACCGCCACTCGCACCTCTCCTCCGGGCGGCGAGGCCTGCACTGCGTTGCGCATCAGGTTCTCCAGCGCGAGCTGCAACAGGGTCTCGTCGGCCTGGAGCGTGGGCAGCTCTGGCGCCTCGTCCATGGTCACCCGCACGTTGCCGAGCTGGCGCCGCTCGCGGAAGAGCTCCAGCGTGCGTCGGGCCAGCTCGCCCGGGTGCAGCGGACGCGGCCGGGGCTCCAGCGGACGCACCACGTCCAGCAGATCCCTCACGATCGCATCCAGCCGCGTGGCCTCCTCCTCCAGCATCTCCACCGCGCTCGCGCCAATGGGGCCCAGCTTGTCGCGCTTGAGGACCGCCGCCGCGTTGAGGATGGCGCCCAGGGGGTTGCGTATCTCATGGGCCACCACGCCCGCGGCCTCGCCCAGCACCGTGAGCCGCTCCTGCGCCACCAGCTCCGACTGCAGCCGCGAGAGCTCGGCCAACCGCGCGGCGGCGCGCCGGTGGTGGCGCACGTTCTCCAGGGCCCCTCCGACCTGCCGCGCGAACAGCTCCAGCGTGGCCGCGCTCGTCGGCGTCAGCGTCTCGCCGTGGATGGCCAGGATTCCATAGGGCTCGCCCTCCACGAAGATGGGAGCATCCAGGCCTCGCACGGCCGGGTAGGCGCGCCGCATCTGCGCCAGCAGCTCCGCGGCATGGAAGGTCTCGAGCATCTTGAAGAGATCCTGGTGGAAGGCCGCCTTGCGGCGGGTGAGGACCTCCTCCAGGTGGGGCATGCTGGAGCGGGGGAAGCGTATCTCCTGGATGGGCTGCCCGTAGAGCCGCTCTCCGGCAGCCACCTGCACGGGATCCTGCCGCATCGGTCCATGGATGAGCGAGTCACCTTCGAGCAGCATCACCGTGACGAAGAAGCCCTGTCGGTGAATGGCCTCGACAGCCATCTCCAGCACGGCCTGCTCGTCGCGGCAGCGCACCAGCTCGCCGGCTGCCTCCACGAGCGCCTCGGTGAGCCGCCGCATGCTGGCCTCACCCTCGACGTCGAGCAGCATCAGCAGCCTGTCCTCACTCCTCAGCCCGCTGCCCTGGCGCACGCTGTAGGCCCTCTCCTGGCCTCCTGCCACACGCACGCGCAGCCAGACGGGGTCAGGGTCCGACTCTCCCTGCGCGCGGCCCTGGTGCATGGGCTCCACCCACGAGCGATCCATGGGCGTGAAGCGGGCCAGCAACTCCTGCAGCTTGGTGGCGCGCACCTCCTCCAGACCGATGCCCAGCAGCGTCAGCATCGCCGGATTGGTGTAGATGATCTGATCGCTACGGATCACCACGACGGGGGCCGGGAGGCCCTCGAGCGGCTGGTACTCCGCCGAATCCAACACGTCTTCCTCCTGCCATCACCCGAAAAGGCGCAGTGCAATCACCCGCCCCGTGCTTCGTAGTCAGAAGCGTAGGGCATGAACGGGGGACTGCACATGTACTTCGGAAGCGTGGTGAAGAAGGACGGCGTGGAATTGAAGGCGGTGGTGCTGGTGGCGGCCACCTACCTCCTGCTGGCCGCGGTATTCCTCAGCGGGATGATGTAGGCGCCGCGACGCGATTGTTGCGGAGGAACTCGTCGATGAAGGCTCGCTCCTCCTGGCGCAGATCTGCCAGGCCCAGCCCATAGCCGCGCGGCTGCTTGCCATCATCCAACGTGTACTCCCAGATGACGGAGCTGCGCAGCTTGATCTGTCGCTCCTCGAAGCTCAGCACCAAGTCCACGCGCGTGCCCAACTGCAGGGGCTTGTCCGTGGGGAGGAAGAGACCTCCCGCCTGGAGGTTGATGATGCGGTGGTCGGTGAAGATGCCCACGTTGCGTGCGCTCACCTTGACCTCCACCTGGAGGCGTTCGTTGCGCATCATCTGCAGGCCGACGAACTCCTCGGCCGAGTAGGTGTAGGTCGGGGCCTGCTGGGCACCACGGCCCACCTGGGGAGCCGCTGGCCGGGCCGCGGCCGCCGCACGAGCGCTCCCCTGAGCCTCCGCCTCGCGCATGCGACGCGCGAGCAGCTCGAAGACCTCGGCGTTCACCTTGCGCAGCTCGGGGTGGGTGTTCGGTCCCTGGTGCTCCGGCGAGAAGCGCTTGGCCAGCCGGAAGAAGGCTCCTCGCAGCTCCTCCAGCGGCGCGTCCGCCTTCACCCCGAAGAGCTGGTGGGCTGGCACGTTCTGCATCTGGCTCAGCCGTTGGCGAAGCTGCTCGGCTTGCTGCTGCTCGGTGCTCGGGGTGGGCCGGGCCGCGCTCAGCAGATCCTTCACCTCGTTGAAGTGCTCAATGGGCTCCCAAGAGGAGCCGTCGCGCGACGCGCGGGTCACGGCCTTGAGTCGCCCCGAGCCGATGAGCTCGCGCAGCGACTGGAGCGTCAGGGGCCCCAGCACGCGACCGATGGAATCTCCAATCCAGTAGTTCGACACGCGCTCACCTCGTGTTGAATCAGTGGGCCAGGGCCTGCCGGATGGCCATGGCGATCTCCAACGGATGGAAGGGCTTACCCACGAAGCCCACCGCCCCGGCGGACATCGCCTGCTCGACCACCGGCTCGGCATCCATGCTGCTGATGATGAGCACCCTCGTATCCGGCGAGGAGTCCTTCATCGCCGCCAACACCTCCAGCCCGCTGCGGCGGGGCATGAAGAGGTCCAGCAACATCACCGCGGGACGCTCGCGCGTGGCGACCTCCAGGCCTTCCTGCCCATCCGCGGCCTCGAGGAGTCTCACCTCGAGACCACTCTCTTGGATGGCATCCTTGAGGAGGGTGCGCACGAAGCGATCGTCATCGACCAGCAGAAGCGTCGGAGTAGACATGCTCACGAATGATAGACCAGATGGCTCTCGAATGCCCGTGTAGTCAGGAAGTTCTTGTATCGATGAACGCAGGGTGAAGGGTGATGGACGGACAGTCGATACACACGGCACGGTGCTGCTTGTTTTTGAAGTAAGTGGGGGTGCATGTCCACAGACAAAGCCCTGGCCCACTTCGATTCGCAGAAGAACAGTTACCTCGAAGATTTGAAGCAGCTGGTGCGAATTCCCAGCGTCTCATTCGATGGGTTTGATCCCGCGCACGTGCGAGCGAGCGCGGAAGCCACAGCGAAGCTCTTGAAGGCGCGGGGTTTCGAAAACGTACAGCTGCTGGAGATTGAGGGCGCACATCCGTACGTGTACGGCGAGATTCTCAAGGCGCCAGGCAAGCCCACGTTGTTGCTGTATGCGCACCATGACGTACAGCCCGCGGGAGACGAGTCGGCGTGGAAGAGCCCGCCCTTCGAGCCGCAGGTGCGAGACGGTCGCCTGTATGGCCGCGGCTCGGCGGACGACAAGGCAGGCATTGTGGTGCACACCTCCGCGGTGGATGCCTGGCTGAAGGGCGGCGGAGGTCTTCCACTGAACGTGAAGGTCGTCATCGAGGGCGAGGAAGAGGTGGGGAGTGAGCACCTCGAGACATTCCTCCAGAAGCACAAGGCGCTGCTGAAGGCGGACGCCATCGTGCTGACGGACACGACGAACTTCGACACGGGGCTGCCGTCCATCACCACCGCGCTGCGCGGGCTCGTCACCGTGGATGTGGAGGTGCGCGCGCTCAGACAGGCGGTGCACTCGGGCATGTGGGGCGGGCCGGTGCCGGACCCCGTGATGGCGCTGTGCCGGATGCTGGCGACGCTGACGAATCCGGACGGGAGCATCGCCATCGAGGGCATCTACGAGAAGGTGCGCCCGCTCACCGAGCCCGAGCGCAAGAGCATCCAATCGCTGCCGGGCGACGTGGAGTACTTCAAGAAGCAGGTGGGGATGGTGCCGGGGGCGCACCTGTTGGGCGGTCGTCACCCGTGGGAGATGAACTGGCGGCAGCCCGCGCTGGCCATCAACGCCATCCAGGCCAGCAGCCGCAAGGACGCGCGCAACATCATCTGCGACACGGCCTGGGCGCGTGTGGGCATTCGCGTCGTCCCGGACATGGATGCGCAGGACGTACAGAAGCGGCTGGTGGACCACCTGAAGAAGGTGGTGCCCTGGGGGCTGGAGCTCCACATCAAGGCAGACCCGCCCGCGGGCCCGTGGTTCACGGATATTTCGCATCCAGCCTTCCAGGCGGCGTTTCGCGCACTGCGTAAGGGCTACGGGACGGAGCCCGTGGCCATTGGATGCGGTGCGTCGATCCCCTTCGTGGAGCCATTCGCCAAGGAGCTGGGCGGCGTGCCGGCGCTGCTCATCGGCGTGGAGGATCCGTATACGAATGCACACTCGGAGAACGAGAGCCTGCACCTGGGCGACTACGAGAAGGCGGTGCGCAGCGCCATCCACCTGTACGAGGAGCTGGCGAAGGAGCTGAAGTAACAGCTCCCCCACCTGGCCCGTGGCGATCGGATCAGCCGGTCGCCACCTGCTTGTTGAGCGCGGACAGCTCGTCCTGGGAGAGCTGCAGCTCCGCAGCCGCCAGGTTCTTCGGGTGCCTCGAGGCCGGGGCCGGTCCTCTCGCCGCGCGACGAGGACAAGGTCGTATCCTCGCTCGGCCAGCCAGCGTGCGTACACCGCGCCGATGCCTGCCGAGGTCCCGTGATCAACGCCGTTCCCTGCGTGCTCGCCATTCGCGCTCCTGTGTTCTCGCGATCCGTGTTCCCAAGGTGTGTATCCAGGGGGCCTGGGAGGTACGCTCGGCTGGCCTGCATGCGCAGGGGCTCACACTCATCCTCCTCACACCCGCTTCTCCCCTCGTCCAACGTGAGGACCCCAATGCCAGGCACGTCGGCTTGCAGGGGTCTGGATTGTATTGAGACGTGCGGTGGGCGGCCCTATTGAGATGGCCCGCGGCATCGGGCCGCGATGGGCTGACACGGGGGAGCTCTTCATGATTCTTGGAGACTGGGAACGTCACTTCGAGAGTTTTCGGTCCGGGATCATTGGGATCGACCTTCGCTACGAAGGTCCCTGGGGAACGCGTCCGCTCCTCTATGCGGACTGGATGGCCACGGGCCGCCTCTACGAGCCGATTGAACAGACACTGCTCTCAGTGGCTGCACCGTTCTACGGCAACGTCCACTCCAAGAGCAGCTGTGTGGCAGAAGTCTCCGAGGCCTTGTACGAGGAGTCTCGCAGGCAGATCAGGTCGGCACTGCACGCCGACGAGCGTTATGCGCTGCTCTTGTGCGGTTCGGGGATGACCGCCGCCATCAACAAGCTGGTGAGGCTCCTGCAATGGCCCGCGGGTGACATGCACGAGCGGCCGGTGATCTTCACCAGCCACCTGGAACACCATTCGAACCTGTTGCCCTGGCTGGAGTGTGGCGCGGAGGTGGTGGTCGTTCCTCCGGACCGCCACGGCGATCCAGATCTCTCGGCGCTGGAAGACAGCCTCCATGCCACCCGCCATCGCCATCCGCGGGCGGGCGCCTTCAGCGCGTGTTCCAACGTGAGCGGCAGGAAGCTCGATGTCGAGCGAATCGCCCAGGTGCTTCACGCGCATGGCTGCCTCTGCTTCGTGGATCACTCCGCCCATGCCAGTCACGCCTCGGTGAGCGTGCAGGCCGACCTCGGGAGCGGGTTCGACGCCGTGTTCTTCTCGGGTCACAAGCTCCTCGGCGGGCCGGGAAGCCCCGGGGTGCTGTGCGTGAAGAAGGAGTTGATCGCGAGTCGCATCCCAGACGAGCCCGGCGGCGGTTCGGTCAAGTGGACCAACCCTTGGGGCGGGCGCTCTTATGTCGACGACGTGGAGGTCCGCGAATCCGCCGGCACGCCCGGCGTGATGCAGGCGCTTCGGTTGGCAATGGCCTTGCGGCTGAAGGAGAAGATGGGTGAGGCGCCCATGGCGGCGAGGAATGGTCGACTCCGCTCGCGGCTGCTCAAAGGACTGTCGGCGGTGGAGGGCCTTCAATTCCTCGACGCGGAGCACGGCGGTGTCGCGCCCGTGGTGTCGTTCTGGTCCGAACGGATCCATCACCACCGGTTCGCTCGACTGCTGAGTGACCTGCACGGTGTTCAGGTCCGCAGCGGATGCTCGTGTGCGGGCACCTACGGTCACGTGTTGCTCGGCATCGATCGGCCCCGGTCGCAAGAGATTTGCGAAGCGATTGAGCGCAACGACTTGTCGACGAAGCCGGGCTGGGTCCGGGTGTCGCTGCACCCGACCAGCACTGATGCCGAGGTCGATGCCATTGTCGCGGCCATTGGCGAGGTCCAGCTCGATTCACACCGCATTGCAAGCGATGGCTACGACGCTGTGTTGGATCGGCATGCCAGCCCGGCCTGTCGCGAGATCGAGACGCTGCTCAGGCGCTGTTTCGAGTGAGGGAGTCTCCTTGCCATGAGGCAGGGGCTCGCCCGCTTGCCTCTCCACGGCATCGACGAAGCCACTCACGTTGAGGTCATTCCATGACGTCCATCCGCTACAGCAATCCGGTGCACGACGCTTACTTCGCGGACCCCTTCGTTCTGCGGGTAGGGGAGGGCTATGTCGCCTACGGCACCGGCCGGGTGGTTGATGGGCGCGCTTTCGAGGTGCTCACCTCTCTCGATCTCGTCACCTGGCGCAGCGTAGGGGGCGCCCTCGAGCTGCTGCCCAAGGAGGCCGGAAGCGACTACTGGGCGCCGGAGGTCGCCGAGGCGGACGGAAGGTGGTGGATGTACTACTCCGTGGGGCATGGAGACGCCGGCCACCATCTGCGGGTTGCGGTCGCCGACCACCCCACGGGCCCCTTCATCGACCAGGGCGTCAACCTCACTCCGGATGAGCGCTTCGCCATCGACGCGAGCCCTTTCCGGGACGAGGACGGCACCTGGTACCTCTTCCACGCGCGAGACGTGCTCGAGGGAGACCGAGTTGGAACCATGCTCGCCGTCGACGTGCTGGACGGCATGACTCGGCTGCGCGGGCAGTCCCGGACCATCCTGCGGCCCAGTGGCGACTGGCAGGTCTTCCTGCGCGAGCGGAAGATGTACGGGCAGGTTTACGACTGGCACACGCTGGAAGGCCCGTTCGTCCGCAAATACGAGGGCCGCTACTACTGCTTCTACTCCGGTGGAAACTGGCTGGAGCCCACGTACGGTGTTGCCTACGCCGTGGCCGATCACCCGCTCGGGCCCTGGGTCGAGCCGGACGGCGTCCCTCCGCTGCTGCGGACCGTGCCGGACAAGGTGATTGGCCCCGGGCACAACTGCGTGGTCTCCGGCCCCGATGGGCTGGACGTCATCGTCTATCACGCATGGGACCCAGGGCGGACGGCTCGCCGGATGTGCATTGATCCCCTCATGTGGGGCCAGGACGGCCCCCGCGTGCTCGGGCCCTCCTTCACGCCGACACAAATTCCCCGAGCATCCCAGCACTCCGCGGCGTAGGCCGTTCCGATCCAGAACCGATCACCTACCAGCCCCCGCCGCCTCCGCCTCCGACGCCGCCACCCGAGTACCCGCCGCCTCCGCTGAAGCCGCTGCCCCCGCTGGCACCGAAGCTGCCCGTGCCGGCCAACGTTCCTCCGAAGCTCGAGCCGAAGTCATGCACGGCGTCCGCGAACGCGAGCGCGCTGATAGCGGTGCTGCCCG
This sequence comes from Archangium minus, assembly GCF_044360475.1. Taxonomy (NCBI): domain Bacteria; kingdom Pseudomonadati; phylum Myxococcota; class Myxococcia; order Myxococcales; family Archangiaceae; genus Archangium; species Archangium minus. The sequence continues at coordinate 10,605,471 of NZ_CP043494.1, read as the reverse complement.
GGGCTGCGGTGTACCAGATGCCATGGGCCGTGCGGGTGAGCGCCTGGGCGGAAAGCTCCGAGAACACGAGCGCCCACCTGTTCTCGGCGCCGAAGGCGATGGCGTAGGGCAGGAGCTCGGAGAAGAGATCCTGCTGTCTGGCGAGCTTCGTGCGTTGCATCTCCGCCGTGAAGATGAACGCGCGGAAGTCCAGGGCCCGCTGGAGCATGGCGCTCCCAGCCGACGTGCGGCGCGGCATCCGAAGCGCGAGGCACCCAAGCACGAGCCCGCCGAGCACGAACGGCACGAGCCAGACCGCGACGTCGAAGTAGTGGATCTTCCAGGCCCAGCCCGTGGCAAGGAGGCTTCCAAGCACCAGGAAGAGCGCCCGGATCACCCACTCCGTGCGCACGCGGTCAGGCCGGTCGGGGAACCAGCTTTGTACCTCCGGATCGGCATGGAGCAGGTCATGCAACCACCTGTACTCGAGCGAGATCCTGCCCCTGTGCTCCGACACCAGAACGGAGTTCTTCACGGCGAACAGCGAGGAGTACAGCTCGCGCTCGTACTCCGTGAGCGGTGGATCGCCACGGTCCTCCTGGCGGGTGCGCCGAGTGAGACGCCAGTCGCTGTTGTCGTTCCACCTGCTCTTCGGCAGTTGTTCGATGGATAGATAGCCTCTCACCGCCAGGTCGACGAGGGTCGCCGCGATGTCCCGAGTGCCGATCCTCTTGTGGATGAGGAAGCTCAGCTGCGCCGGGCGCAGCCCGTTGGGCGGACGGTCCTCGATCCCTCGCGTGATTGGACCGGGGGCAGGCTCGTCCTTCCCTTCTCGTTGGTAGAGCCGCACGAGCCCGACACCCATGAGCACGGACAGCAGGGCCGCGATGCCGAGGTCCATGGCGGTTGGCGCGTGGGCACCTGGGTCGTGGAGGTACACCGGCTGACGGAGCTGGGAGACGAGCTCGGGCGGGGGTACCTGAACGCTGCCCGCCGGGAAGGCCGCGACCACGGCCATGCCCTCGCCGGGGTTGAGCGGACCGGCACTGGCCCGGCCCGTGCTCTGAGGGATGTTCGCTTCGGGGCATCGCTTCGTGCTGCCGGTGGGGCCCGTGTAGCAGGCAACGCGTGTTACCGCCGCTGGCCCGGTGATGCGTGCCGTGACCCGCTCGAGCGGCACGCCCCACTCTGTACCGGTCACGTTCCAATAGAGCTCCGCGTGCGTCTCGAACGCGTTCATCGCTCCGACGACGCGGTAGGTCAGGCGGTAGCGATGAGGGCCGGAGACGGTCTTGTCGGGTGAGCCGATCCTCAGTCGGACCGAGTGGCCCTGGTCCAGCACCGCGAGCTGATCCGGCGTCCCCGGGTCTCCCTGGACGTGTGCGTCCTCGATACGGATCCGTCGCTCCTGTGTCGAGCCGTGGCCGTAGCGTATGGGGATGTCGCGGTAGATGCCGTGCTTGTCGAGGGAACCGAAATCGACGGCGATGTCCTCGGTGACCAGCACATCGGCATTGGCCTGCACGGCGAGCTGGACGTCGAAGGTCTTGATGACCCAGCCGCTGTCCTGCGCCGCGGCCGGTGTAGCGGTCAGCAGCAGGAGGACGCAGCACACGGCGACGCTGAGAGAACGCCCCATGTGTGAGGCATGGACCCTCTTGCGCGAACAGTCGGCCGAGCGCTTGCTCCGATATCGTATCCGCCTGCCCATCGCACACCTCCTCTGGTGGCGAGGCTACCGAGATGAGCTCTCCACTTGGAGTCAACGGATTGAAGACAACGCGTCATCCCAGGTGCCTGCGTGCCAGACCGTCCGAGACACCCTTCGTGGAGTTGGCCCTTCGGGATACCCGTTCCTGCCTGTGCCCCGAGCGCTACACTCGCGCTCATGCAGAGCAAAGCCACCACCGTCGACCAGTACCTCGCCTCGCTTCCGGAGGACCGCCGTGCGGCGCTCTCCGCCGTGCGCAAGGTCATCCTCAAGAACCTCGACAAGCAGTACGAGGAGGGCATTCAGTACGGGATGATCGGCTACTACGTCCCGCACAAGGTGTTCCCCGCGGGCTACCACTGCGATCCGAAGCAACCGCTGCCGTTCGCATCGCTGGCCTCGCAGAAGAGCCACATGGCCGTCTACTTGATGTGCGTCTACGGCCAGCCGGAGCAGGAGAAGTGGTTCCGCGAGGCGTGGGCGAAGACGGGCAAGAAGCTCGACATGGGCAAGTCGTGCGTGCGCTTCAAGAAGCTCGAGGACGTCGCGCTCGATGTGATTGGCGAGGCCATCCGCCGTATGCCGGCGAAGGCATACATCGAGCACTACGAGTCCGTCATCCGACCGCCGGAGAAGAAGAAGGCGCCGGGCGCCGCGAAGAAGAAGGCGGCGGAGAAGAAAGTGGCAGGTGCCGCGAAGAAGAAGTCGACGGCGAAGAAGAAGCCGGCCGCGAAGAAGCGCGCGTAGTTGGCTGAGTGCTGGCCAACGCGTTGAGCCAAGGTCCCGCCTTGGAGCCCTGAGATGTTCGGACAGGGTGCTCGGATTTCAGCAATTCTGAAATCCACGGCCGAGGGGGGCCCAGGAATAAATCCGCACCTGGTTGCATTGACAGCGCCGATCGCTGTTTTAAGTGCTGGCGGCGTTCGGAAGAAAACCGTTCGTTTCATGGGGTGAGGTCGTGTCTCAACCAATGATCCGGATCGAAGGACTGACCAAGAGCTACGGGGCCACGCAGGCGCTACGCGGGGTCAGCTTCGAAGTTCCTCGAGGGCAGGTGGTGGGATTCCTGGGGCCCAATGGGGCCGGCAAGTCCACCACAATGAAGATTCTCGCCGGCTTTGTGACGCCTACATCCGGCACGGCGAGGATCAATGGCATCGACGTCACCGTTGACCCTGTCGCGTCCCGGCGGTTGATCGGGTACCTGCCCGAGAACAACCCCCTGTACGAGGAGATGATGGTCCGGGACTACCTGGACTTCATCGCCGAGGTGAGAGGGATTCCCAAGGCTCGGCGCGCCGAGCGGATCCGCAACGCGGTGGAGCGCTGCGGCCTTCGCGCGGTGCTGGGCAAGGACATCCACCAGCTCTCGAAGGGTTACCGGCAGCGCGTGGGTCTGGCGCAGGCCATCGTGCACGACCCGGATCTGCTCATCCTGGATGAGCCGACGACGGGCCTGGATCCCAACCAGATCGTTGAGATCCGCAGCCTCATCAAGGAGCTGGGGAAGGAGAAGACAGTCATCCTCAGCACGCACATCCTGAGCGAGGTGCAGAGCACCTGCAGCCGGGTGCTCATCATCAGCGATGGGCGACTGGTCGCGGACGACGCGCCAGAGCGGCTGGGGGAGGGCGAGGGCGGGACGGTCACCGTCGTGCTCGCGTCGCGGACAGGGGCCACGCTGCGGACGGAGGAGGTCCGCTCGGTGCTCGAGCGCGTACCCGGCGTCACGGGCGTGGAGTCCGCCGAGGGAGAGGGGAGTGGGACGCTGGGCTTCCGGTTGCGGTATGGCGCCGAGGACATCCGTCGCGCCTTGTTCGATGCCGCCGTGCGCAACGAGCTCTGTCTGCTCGAGGTGAAGCGGCAGCACGTCAGCCTGGAAGAGACGTTCCGCAAGCTCACCGGGGGCGAGAAGCGCTCCGGAGGCGAGGCGCCGCGCGCGCCGCAGGACGATCAGAAGCCGCCGCTGGCGGCCTGAGCTGATTCCCAGACATTCGACATAACGAGGTAGAGAATGGGAACGACACTGGCCGTCGCCAGGCGTGAGTTCAGGAGTTTCTTCAACTCTCCCGTCGCGTACATCGTCATTGGCGTGTTCTTGGTCGTGGCGGGTTGGCTGTATTTCAGCACCGTCTTCGTGGCCGGGCAGGCCTCGCTCCGGGCGTTCTTCAGCATCGCCCCCGTGCTGTTCGTCGTCTTCGCTCCGGCGGTGACGATGCGGCTGCTGGCCGAGGAGCGCAAGAGCGGCACGCTGGAGTTGCTGCTCAGCATGCCCCTGCGGGACTGGGAGGTGGTGGCAGGCAAGTTCCTCGCGGCGCTGGGGATGGTCGGGGTCGGCCTGCTGTGGACGCTGCCCTATCCGCTCTCCGTGGCGAGCCTCACCGCCGAGGGCGCCCGGTTTGACTGGGGACCGGTGGTGATGGGTTACCTCGGTCTGTTGCTCATGGCGTCCAGCTTCCTGGCGCTGGGGCTGTGGGCGAGCGCCCTGAGCCGCAACCAGATCGTCGGCTTCATCATCGGGCTGTTGCTGTGCTTCGCCTTCTACTTCATCGACAAGTTCGCGATGGTGCTGCCGGAGTCGCTAGGTGAGCTGCTCCAGTACCTCTCGGTCGACTACCACTTCGCGAACATCGCGCGTGGCGTGCTGGATACGCGAGATCTCCTCTTCTACCTGTCGCTCACGGCCGTGGGGCTGGCGCTGACCACGCGCACCCTGGGCAACGTCCGTCAGTGAGGTTGACGATGAAACCCGGTTCCTCCAACGCGAACATCTTCCTGGCGGCAATCGTCGGCTGCCTGGTGCTGCTCAACATCCTGGGGTTGCGCACGTTTGGTCGCTTCGATGCGACCCGTGACGAAATCTACACGCTGGCCAAGGCCTCGCAGGACACCATGGCGGGGCTCGAGGACCCCGTGACGGTCACGGCGTACTTCACGGATGAGCTGCCGCCTCCCTATTCAAGCAATGCGCGCTACGTGCGCGACCTGCTCGAGGAGTTCCGTGCCGCCTCCAAGGGCCGGCTCTCCTTCGAGTTCCTGGATCCGATGAGCCAGGAGACGGCCGAGGACAAGGAGACCAAGAAGGAGACGAAGCGCGACATCTTCGGCCGGGTCTTCCGGGAGCCGACTTCCGTGGAGCGGGAGTTGGCGCAGGAGGGCATCCAGCCCGTGGAGATCCGGGTGGTCGAGGACGACCAGATGCAGACGAAGCGCGCCTACATGGGCATCGTCATCAAGCATCAGGAGAAGAAGGAGGTCATCCCCGTCGTCCAGGACACGCGGACGCTCGAGTACGACCTCACCACGCTGATTCGCAAGCTGACGCGCCCGAAGACGCCTGTGATTGGCGTGGTCCAGGGGCACGAGGCTCCCCCGCTCTACGAGAAGCTCTCGGGCCTGCGGTCGCTGCTCAGTCAGATGTACGAGGTCCGTGCTGTGGACCTGTCCGGCAAGGAGCGCGTGGACGCGGACATCGACGCGCTGCTCGTCATCGGCCCGAAGACGCAATTCCAGACGAATGAGCTGAAGGCCATCGACCAGTTCGTGATGGAGGGCAAGAGCGTGGCGTTCTTCCTCGACTCCGTCCAGGTCGACCTGAAGACCTTCGAGCCGAGCGAGGCCACGCATGGGCTCGGGCCCCTGCTGGAGACCTATGGCATCAAGGTCGGAGACCAACTGGTGGCGGATGTCGAGTCGGCGCAGCTGAGCGTCCAGGAGCGCCGCGGCTTCATGGTCGTCTCGATGCCGGTGCCGTACCCGTTCATCCCTCTGCTCGAGCGGCTCGAGGGGGACAGCCCCATCACCCAGGGCCTCTCGGGGGTCTCCCTGCCGTTCAGCACGGTTGTCACCGCCACCGCGCCCGAGGGTGCTCAGGCCACGGTGCTCGCGAAGTCCTCGCGCAAGAGCTGGCTGGAGAGCAAGCCCTACAACATCGATCCGCGGCGGGATTGGCGTAACGAGACCATCACGCCGAACGGCCCGCACCCGCTCATGGTGCAGGTGAGTGGCAAGCTCAAGAGCCACTTCGCCGCGGAGGCGCAGACCAGCACCGCCAGCGGTACGCCCCTGCTCGCGGAGAGCAAGGGTGAGCCGCGGATCATCGTGGCGGGCGGCTCGGCGGCGCTGTGGGATGACTTCCTGGGCCGGCCGAACCAGGCGCTGCTCTTGAATGTCGCGGACTGGCTGCTGCTGGACCCGGCACTCCTGGCAATGCGCACCCGCGGCCTGGCCGAGGCTCCGCTCCAGACCGAGCTGAGCGCCACGACGCGCAACGCCGTCAAGTTTGGCAATGCGTTCGGGATTCCCTTCGTGCTCGCCGCCTTCGGGCTCGTCCGCTGGCGGATGCGGGAAGCGCGTCGGGCCACTGTCACCGTCTGATTCAGAGCTGAGGAAGAGCCATGAAGAAAGGAACGCTCATCGCCCTTGGCGCGTTCGTCGTGCTGCTCGTGCTCGTGCTCGCCACTCGCGAGCGGCAGGTCAGCGTCGGGGTCCACAAGCTGGAGCTGCCGAAGCTGGACAAGGCCCAGGTCACGGCGCTCGAGCTCTCGGGGGCTCGCAATGCCACCCTTCGCAAGGAGGGGGACGGTTGGATCGTCCTCGACCCGAGCAAGCCGGACACGAAGTACGCGGCGGACGAGAACCTGGTGAACAGCGCGCTCGACGCGCTCGGGGAAGTGAAGAATCCGAGCTTCCTCACCGACCGGGCCGAGCGGTTGGCGGAGTACGAGCTGGATGACGCGAAGGGGCTGAAGCTCAAGGTCCTCCAGGGCGGCAATCCGGCCGTGGAGCTGGTGCTCGGGAAGGCCTCCAAGAATGGTGGGGTGTACCTGCGCAAGGCGGGCAGCAATGACGTCTTCACGCACCAAGGCCGGTTGGACTGGACCGTGCGCAAGGAGCTCAAGGACTGGCGCAAGCGTCAGATCGTGGCGCTCAAGGTAGAGGACCTCTCCCAGCTCGTCCTCCGTTCCAAGGAAGGGGAGAGCGTGACCCTGAAGGCGGGAGCCAACCCGGGAGAGTGGAGCCTCGGCGAGGGGACGCAGACACCCGCGGGCTTCCGGTTCAGCTCGCAGCTCGCCCAGCAGTTCGCTCAGCAGGTGGCGAGCCTGTATGCGCAGGACTTCCTCGAGGGTGATGCCGCGGCGGATTCGGCGACGGGGCTTGCCGACGCGCACGACTCGCTGGAAGCGCAGCTCAAGGATGGCAAGAAGGTCGTGGTGCACCTGGGCCGCCAGCCCGATGCGAAGGATGGCTCGGCCACGGTCGCGGCTCGGGTCGAGGGTGACGCGCAGGTGTATCAGCTCTCTCAGTACGTTGCTTCGCAGCTCCGCAAGCGCCTCGTGGACTTCCGGGACTTGAGCCTTCTGCGCTTCGAGCCTCAGAAGGTCTCGAAGCTGAAGGTCCAGGCGGGTGGCAAGACGGTCGTCGTGGTGAAGGAGGGCGAGGGCTGGAAGGTCGCCGAACCCCAGAAGCTCCCGGAGGGCTTCGAGTTCGAGCCGTCGCAGGTGAACATGCAGCTCTCCTGGCTGCAGGGGCTTCGTGGTACCCGTCTCATCGACGGCCAGGTGACGGACGTGCAGGCGGGGCTCGCTTCGCCGTCCGCGGTCGTGGAACTGACGGTGGAGGGCGAGCCTGTCCAGACGTTGCGGTTGGGCAAGGAGGCGCCCGGGGCGGCAAACGGCGCAAAGGAGCTGTACGCCCGGAGCACGATCGACGCGCTCACCTACGCCGTGGGCGAAGGTGTGAAGACCCGGCTGGCACAGGGGCTCGAGCTCTTCAAGCGTCGCCCGCCGCCGCCGAGCTTCGCGGGCGGCGGGCAGATGCAGGGCCTCGAGTCACTCCCTCCCGACGTGAGGAAGCAGCTCGAGGCCCAGCTTCGCGGCGCTCAGTGAGCGGACGCCGGGGTCACTGGAGATCGTTGATGTTCAGCGGGTTGTTGAGGTCGATGGGGCGCATCCACTGCCCCCCTCCGGGGAAGTCCTGGGGCCGCTGCAGCTCGGGACGTCCCCCCGCGCCCGCGCCGCTCTTGTATTCGTTCATCTGGCTGACGAGCTGCCACTGCTGAGCGACCCTGTCGTAATGGGCGAACGCCGTGGCGCCCGTCGGCAGCTGGTGGGGCCCCGAGGGCTTCGAGTAGCTGTTGGGCGTGAGGCTCTGCACCAGCTGAAGATTGTTCTGGGTCAGGAAGTTGTTGAGGTGCTGCCTGCCCGTCGCGGCGCCCTGATGCTCGAAGTCCGCCTGATGGACGAAGGACAGGGTGCCATTCGCCGGATTGTGCAGCGCATGGACGGCGCAGCCGTTGAGAGGCCCCGTCACGACCATCGACGGATCATTCGGCCCGGGGCGGAGGGGCACGTTTGAAATCCCCGCGAACGAGCCCTGATTCGGCCCGAGCGCCTGACCCCCCGAGAGGTAGTGCAGGTAGTGGACCTGCGGTCCGTTCCCTCCGGGGGACGAGAGCGAGAGGTTCGCGTTCCCATGCTGCTGCTGGATGTTCATGGTCGCGACCGACTGGTTCGCCGGCACGAAGGGACGGTGTGGGGTCGGGAGATCCACCCCCTGCGGAGGCGTACCGTTCGGGAACAGCTTGTACCCGTTCAGGATGTTCTGCCCCGTGTACTGCATGGGGTTGTTGTTGAACTGCTCGGCGTGCGACGGCCCGAACAGTCCTCGTGAGAGGGTGGTGGACCGGGTGGGGGCTGTCTCGAAGCCATCTCGAGGCGGGTTCGGCCTGGAGGTGGAGGGCGTGGACGGGGACGTCGGCGTGTTGGGCCGCGGAGCATCGTTCCGCAGTCCGCGGAAGGGATTGAGGTTTCCGAGGCCACCGATGTTGAAGCGCTTCATGGGATTGGCTCGCGTTTAAAGGGGGGAGTCAGTTGCCGCCTCCCAATACACCTCGCATGCCAGCAGCGGTCGCCGTGATTCCAAGGGGTTGGAGTCCCTCCTGGGCGCACCAGAGTGACTGCCACCTGGTGACTCCAGTCACCACTGGTGACAGCAGTCACCAGGTGTTCGTATGCGGCCTGTCATGGCTCATCCTCCTTCGTCCCTGTCTCATGGGTCTCCCCGGCTGGCGATGGGCCGCTCGCCGGGGACGGGTCCGCTCATCGCTTATGTCCACGGGCTTGGCTGCTCCGGAAACCAGGACTGGCCGCCCGTCGCGCGGAGTGCGGCGCTCCAGGGGCGTGCGAGCCTCTGGGTGGACCTCCTGGGTTTTGGTCGGAGCGAGCGGCCGGCGGACTTCAGCTACGACCTGAGCGAGCAGGCGGAGCTCCTGGCGGCGCTGCTCGGCTCGGAGCCGGGGCCCCTCGTGCTGGTGGGCCACAGCATGGGCGGCACGCTGGCCGTGTTGCTCGCCGAGTGTCTCCTGCGAGATGGCTACCCACTTCACGCGCTCGTGCTCGCCGAGCCGAACCTCCGGCCCGAGGATGCCACCGGCAGTGCCCGCGCCGCCGCGACCCCCGTGGAGGTGTTCCTGCGCGACTGGGACGAATGGATCCGCCAGGCGTCCTCGGAGGGGTACCGAGAAAGCCTTCGGCAGGCGGATCCGCTCGCGTTCCACCGGAGTGCCGTGTCGCTCGTGCACCACGGGGCGAACATGCTGGCGCGCTTCGTTGCCTTGCCGCTCGAGCGCAAGGGCTACATCCTCGGCGCGCGCAGCGACGCGGACACGCATGAGACGGCACGCCGGGTGGCGGCCTCCGGGATTCCCGTTGCCACGGTGAAGGATTCCGGGCACGGGTTCAGCGAGGACGACCCTGAGGGGCTCGCCCGCGCCATCCTTCAACTCAGCTCGTGAGGGCCGGGCTCATTCCTTGGGCCAATCGGGATACGCGATCTCCATCAGGCCATTCGACCACGTGGCGTATGCGGCCTCATCCGCCAGGGAGTAGGACCGCCCGAAGGTCTTCTGGAAGTATTCGCCCCAATCCGGCTGCCGTCCGTCCACATCCTTGAAGCCGTACTCCTTCGCGAGCTGCCAGGAGCTGAAGACGCGTCCGGCCTTCTTCGCGACGTTCGGGTCGGCCGCGAGCGCCGCGACGGCCCGGCCCACATAGAACGGCGTCTCCGACGCGATGAAGTGGGGGTCCTTGGCCGTTGCGTCCCGCCAGTTCGCCTCCGTGACGCCAAAGCCTTCCAGCATGGCCTCGGAGCGGAGGAAGCCCGGTGTCACGGCCAGTGAGGTGATGGGATGGCGCCGGAGTTCCCAAGCCATGCTGAACGCCAGGCGGATGACCGAGAGCTTGACCAGGTCGTAGAAGAGATTGCCGCGATAGCCGAAGGAGTCGCCATCGGTGATCTCGACAATCAATCCACGGTCCCGCTCGAGCATGAGGGGCACCGCGTAGCGGCTCGTGAGGATGTGCGAGTAGATGCCGCGGTCGAGCATGAGCCGGCCCTTCTCGGGTGAGAGCTTCCAGAAGGGCTGGCCGAAGTCCGTGAGCTCATCGCCGCCCCAGACGTCGTTCACGAGCACGTCGAGCCTTCCCTGCTCGCGCTTCAGGCGCTCGAACAGCTCCGCGACCTCGGCCTCGACGGTATGGTCAACCCGCACCGCGATGCCGCGGCCACCTCGTGCGCTGACGAGCTCCGCCGTCTCTTCGATCGTCTCGGGGCGGGTGCCGGTCGCGGGACGTCCCCGCACGCTGCGCCCGGTGCAATACACCGTGGCGCCTGCTTCCCCGAGCATCATCGCGATCCCTCGCCCGGCCCCACGCGTGGCGCCGGCGACGAGGGCAATACGTCCTTCCAGTGGCTTCATGGCCCTTCCTCCTCCAATCGTTCGAGCACCGTCGTAGCTGACGATTCCTGACACCTTCTGTCATGATTGTGCGCCTACGCTCCGTGCGGAGGTCACGACACATGCGTGCGGATCGACTCGTCAGCCTGCTCATGCTCCTGCAGACCCGCCAGCGATGGACGGCGGGCGAGCTCGCGCAGCGCCTGGAGGTCTCGGAGCGCACCATCTACCGGGACCTGGATGCGCTCTCGGCCTCCGGTGTGCCCGTGTTCGCAACGCGCGGTCCAAGTGGCGGGGTGGCGCTCGTCGAGGGGTGGCGCACGCAGCTCACTGGCCTCAAGCGAGCAGAGGTTCACGCGCTCGCCGCGGTCGGTGCACCCGTAGCGCTCGAGGACTTGGGCTTATCTGCTCCCTTGCGCAGCGGGCTCATGAAGCTCGCGGCTGCTCTCCCGGCCGTGCAGCAATCTCTCATCGAGTACGCTCGCCAGCGACTCCACGTCGACCCATCGTCATGGCGGTTCTCTGAGCGCGAGCCGGTCCCTCACCTCGCCGTGTTGCGAGACGCCGTCTGGCAGGATCGCCGCGTCCGGCTCGAGTATCGGGACTTCGACGGAAACCGTACCCGGCGTGTCGTGGAACCATACGGACTCGTCATCAAGGCCGACCGCTGGTACCTCGTCGCGGGCTCTGAGAAGGGCCCGGCTGTCTTTCGAGGGTCACGCGTCGAAGGGGTACGTCTTCTTCCCACGACGTTCGAGCGGCCCGCGCGCTTCGACCTGGAGGTCTTCTGGAAGGAGTGGTGCGCGCGGTTCGCCGAGCGCCGAGCCCAATACGAGGTCACGCTCCGGGTCACGGCGGAAGGGGAGGACGCGGTCCGGCACGTGAGGCCACCGGCCGACCAGGCGCGACTTGCCGAGGCCCGCCAGGCGCGCGATGGAACGAAGACGGTCACTCTCGACTTCGAGCGGGAGTCCATCGCGCTCTCTCAACTCTGCGTGCTCGGTCGTGGCGTCGAAGTGCTCGCACCCGAAGCGCTTCGTGTCCGGCTTCGTACGATTTCCGCCGAGCTCCAAGCCCTCTACGGCCCGGAGTGAGTCCAGAACTCCAGGGCCTTCACCGTGCGAGCGTTCTTTTGTCCTTGTCTGTTGAGTCCGCTGCGCCCGGTGGTTGTGGCTCAGGGCCGAGGCAGCGCGGCCGGGAGCACGTACCGGCCACACATGTCGATGGGCTGGAAGGACCCAGCGTCGTTGTAATGGCTCCCCGTGAAGGCAACGACGAGACGCAGCGAGGGAAAGACGAAGAGGTACTGGCCGCCGTTGCCACGCGCGAAGAAGGCCTCTACCGGCGTGCCATTCACCCCGAAGGTGTTGACCCACCAGAGGTAGCCGTACTTCGAGTCTCCCAGCGGATGGCGGCCCACCGTCGACTCTCGGACCCAGGCTTCCGGGATGACTCGCTGGCCTCGCCACGTCCCTCCGTCCAAGAAGAGCTGACCCAGCTTCGCGAAGTCCCGGGGCCGCAGGCTCAGGTGCCCACCGGTGTCGGTACGCCCGCCCTTCGCCTCCTGCCACTCGACGTGAGTGATGCCTAGCGGTTCGAAGAGGTGGCGGCGCGAGAACTCGGGAACGGACATGCCCACGGCGTTCTCCAACCACGCGCCCAACACCACCACGCCTCCCGTGCAGTACACGGTGGACTCGTCGGGTCCGCTTGCCATGGGGAGCTCGAGGATGAACTTCACCCAATCGCGTGAACGGTACATCCGCTCCTCGTTCCCGGCGGAGTCGGGTTTCCAGTCGTCGCACTCCAGCCCGGAGCGCATCTCGAGCAGATGCCGCGGCGTCATCCGCTCCTTGCGCTCATCCGGGTTCTTCAGGGGCGCGTACTCTGGCAGCAGGGACAGGATGGGGGCGTCCAGCCCGGACCGCGGCTCATGCTCCAGGGCAATCCCCACCAGCGCAGAGGTGATGCTCTTCGTGGCGGAGCGCAGGTCGTGCGGGGTGTCGCGTTGAAAGCCATTCCAGTACCGCTCGTAGACGAGCTTGCCATTGCGCGCGATGAGCAGGGAGTCGGGTGCGGCGTACCCGCCCTCTTCGATGCGCCGCTCGAGCTCCGCCAATGCGTCGGGCGCCAGTCCTTCCGCCTCCAGGGAGGAGACCTCCCAGCCATCCGCGAGCAGGTCAGGGGGACTTCCCGGACCCGTCGGCCGGTGGTGACCACAGGCGCTCAGGCCCCATGCGATCGCCACCAGGAGGGTGAGTGTCAGACCCCCTCGCGTGCCTTCCATTCGTCGTCACTCCTGCTCTGCGCCACGCCCGGGCGTGGCCGGTGAGCTCACGCCCGGGCAAGGGGACCTGTTCGGTCAGCGCAGATACCACTTCTGGTTCGAGCCGCCAGAGCATTCCCAGGTCTGCAGCCGCGCCCCGCTGGCGGGGTTCACATCCTTGATGTCCACGCACTTGTTGGCCTGCGGGTTGACCAGGTCTCCCGCGCCGCTCAGCACGAACTTCTGGGCCGGGTTGCCATTGCAGTTGACGAGCTGGATGACCGCGCCGTTGGCGGTCGAGCCCCAGGCCACGTCCATGCACTTGCCGAACGCCCGGACGGTGCCGTCGGAGTGGAAGGTCCACTTCTGCGCGTTGGTCCCGTTGCAGTCCCACATCTGGAGCGGGGAGCCGTCAGCGGGGTTCGAGTTGGGCACGTCGATGCACTTGCCGTTGAAGTGCGAGACGATCGCCCGGCCGCCGGACCCGGACGTCGTGAGGCTGAGCCCGTAGACGGAGAGGATCGGGTTGAGCGGCTGGAAGAACGTCGTGCCACCCGTGGAGCAGTTGCCCGAGCCACCCGAGGTCACGCCCTGCGCCTGATCTCCGGAGATCCACGAGCCGCCCGAGTCACCGCCCTCGGCGCAGGCATTGGTCTGGGTGAGGCCGTAGACCGGGCCGTTGGAGTAGTTGACGGTCACGTTCTTGGCCTGGATGGTCCCGCACCGCCAGCCGGTGGTGGAGCCGGAGCGGCAGACCGAGCTGCCCACCGCGGCCTCCTGGGAGCCCGCGACGCCGACGTTGCCGCCCGCGTAGTTGTTCACCCAGGGCTGGGAGGTCCAGGACGCGTTGACCTGGACCCACCCGTAATCGTTGCCAGGGAAGGAGGAGCCGCGCACGGTGCCCTGGGCCACGCGGTTGAACCCGGAGGTGGTGGTGCCGACACCGCCACAGTGGCCCGCGGTGACGAAGCCGCCGCTGACGGAGAAGCCGATCGAGCAGCGCGCGTTGCCCGGGTAATAGGCATCGCCACCGCGCAGGTCATACAGCGGGCGGGGCCGCTCCTTCGAGGCAATCACGCGGACCGACTCGTCGGCCGCACCACTGCGGGAGACGAAGGACTCGGCGCCCGTCCTGCCCCAGTCCTCGGCGAGCACGACCACGCTGTTGGTGGTGACGTCGACGTACCAGGCGTGGATCGTCCTGTCGGCGCGGGCGGCGTTGCGGTCCAGCGTGGACTTCACCCGCTCCAGGTGCTGGGCGCTCCGGGTGACGAGCCGGGGCTCGGCTCCGATGCTGCGCACGTAGGCGGCGCTCGACTCGTCGGTGACGCCGACGATGAGCTTGCTGCCGTCCTCGTTCATCCAGGCCCCGCCGAAGCGGGCTCCCAGGTCCTTGCTCAGCTTGCTCTCGAGGCGGGCGGCGGCTGCCTCGGTGGCCATCCGGCGGCGGGCCTGCTCAGCGGTGAGCCCGAAATCCCGCTGCATCGCGGAGAGGAGCTCCGGCGACGCGTCCGGAACGGGAGCGGCCTCCGCCACGGGGGCGGCCATAGCGACGGTCGGGACGACAGGAATTGCGGCCAGTCCGGCGAACAACGCCGTCAGGGTGGAAAGCCTGCTCAGCTTCCGGTTCATCTGTGTCTTCCTTGGGGGGGGTGGTACGGCAGGGGTGGAGGGTGCTGCGTGTGGCTCAATCCCCTCTGCGTCTGGCGTGCCATGCCGCGTCTGGCGTCGGTGCTACGGTGAGTCTCGTGTTTCCGAGGCGTTACATTCTTCGTGGGAATCCACCGCCCGGTGACGAGACTCACCACCTGATGTCTGCGGTCACCACCCCTTGGGGCTACCTGCTCCTGCCGTCGACAGGGGTCCGCTTGAGGGAGGCGAGGTCCACGCCGTCCAGGCAGCGGACGTTGACGGCGTACATCTTCCGGCCATCCGGGGTCTGGCCCGTGCCGAACGACTCGATTCCGCAGTCCGGGCAGAAGAGGTGGTGAACGACCTTCTTGTTGAACTGATAGTCTTTGAGGGCGGCTTCATTCCCTGCCACGAAGGCGAACTGCTCGGAGGGGACGAAGGACAGCAACAGCCCGCGCTTCGTGCAGATCGAGCAGTTGCATTCGATCACCGAGCTCAAGTCCGTCGTCGCTTCGAAGCGCACCTTCCCGCAGTGACAGCCACCCGTGTACTTCTTCTGCTCTGCCATGTTCCTGCTCCTGGGACCCTCTGATTGGGTCCGCCCAAGGGGACGGACGCAGTTATCACCGCCGCGCACAGAGGGCGAGAGCAGGCTCACGGACAGAAAAATTGGGGAGGAGCCGCCCCCACTGTCCCGCCCCACCACCTCAACGAGGGGACAGGAAGGACTCGACGAGAGCAGGCGAGCGTGGAAGAGCCGGCGACGTACTCGTTGCAGGCGCTCCGCGAGTCGTGTCCACTTTTCGATCTTCGACTCCGAGGCCATGCACACCATGATGGACATTCCGGGCCATACGCTGCGCGGTTCGCTGCGCGCGACGGGCGCGAATCTGCTCTTCCACGCAGTCTGTGGCGCGAACAACCGGCCTGTCATCGTCAAGACGCCCAAGCTCACCTCGCCTGGCCCTCGCGAGTGGGAGCGTTACCGCCGGGAGCACAGCATCCTGCAGCGGCTCCAAGACGTGGGGGGCGTGCCTCGTGCCCATGGTTGCGAGTTCGTCCATGAGCGCCCCCTCCTCGTCCTGGAAGAGGTCGAGGGCGAGCCCCTGTCGAAGCTCGTGGGTCAGCGGCTCGAGGTCACCCGGTTCCTCCCGCTGGCCATCTCCTTGGCCTCGACGCTCGGGGAGATCCACCGGCGCGGTGTCATTCACAAGGACCTCAAGCCCTCCAACCTCATCCTCACGCCCGCGGGTGAGGGGCGCATCATCGACTTTGGCTCCGCCTCCCTGCACCGGGTGGAGCATGTGGATTCAGTGGCCACCCCCGTCATCGAGGGGACGCTGGCCTATATGTCCCCCGAGCAGACCGGGCGGATGAACCGGGCGGTGGACTACCGGACGGACCTGTATTCACTGGGGGTGACATTCTACGAGCTTCTGACGGGCCGCCTGCCTTTCCAGGCGCAGGATGCGCTCGGGTGGTTCCATGCGCACATGGCCTTCCGTCCGAGGCCTCCGCACGAGCTCGTCGCGTCCCTTCCGCCCGCCTTGTCCGCCATCGTGATGAAGCTCCTGGCCAAGGTGGCCGAGGAGCGCTACCAGGGCGCCGACGGGCTGAAGGCGGACCTTGAGCGGTGCCGGGACCGCCTGCTCCGGGGCGAGTTCGAGGCGTTCCCGCTGGGCGAGCAGGACTTCTCCAGTCGTTTCCAGATGCCGCAGCGGCTCTATGGACGGGAGGCTCCCGTGGCCACCTTGTTCGAGGGCTTCGCGCGGACCGCGAGGGGCGGGAGGCCGGAGCTCCTCCTGGTCCGTGGCTACTCTGGCATTGGGAAGTCGGCGGTTGTCCACGAGCTGAACCGGCCGGTGGTGGAACGGCGCGGGTTCTTCCTGCGCGGCAAGTTTGATCAGTTCCAGCGGGACATTCCCTACGCCACGCTGGCTCAAGCCATTCGTGGGCTGGTGCAGCAGTTGCTCGCGGGCACCGACGAGGAGCTCGCGACGTGGCGCGAGCGATTGCACGAGGCCTGGGGGGATCAGGGTCAGGTGCTCGTGGACCTGGTTTCCCAACTGGAGCTTGTCGTAGGCAGACAGCCGGCCGTCCAGGAGCTGCCGCCTGCTGAGGCGCAGAACCGCTTCAACCAGGTCTTCCAGAAGTTCCTCGGCGCCTTCTCCACCTCCGAGCACCCGCTCGTCGTGTTCCTCGATGACCTGCAGTGGGCGGACCTGGCCAGTCTGCGGCTCATCCGACACCTGCTCAGCAGCGCGGAGATGCCGCCCGTGCTGTGGGTCGGGGCCTATCGCGACAACGAGGTCAGTCCGTCACACCCGCTGATGCTGACGCTGGACGAGGTGCGCAAGGCGGGGGCGCCGGTCACCGACATCCGGCTTGAGCCACTGAGCCTCGCGCAGCTCCAGCAGCTGGTGACCGAGGCGCTCCCGGGAGCGGGGGAGGACATTGTCGTGCCGCTCTCGGCCCTGGTGCTCGAGAAGACGGGGGGCAATCCGTTCTTCCTCATCCAGCTGATGCTGACGCTGAATCAGGACGGGCTGCTGACGCGCGCGCCGGATGGGCGGTGGCGGTGGGATGCCGAGGGCGTCCGGGCGAAGGGCTACTCCGACAACGTCGTCGACTTCATGGTGGGCAAGCTGCGCCTGCTCCCGGACGGAACCCAGCACCTGCTGCGGCTCTCGGCGTGTGTGGGCAATACCTTCCCGCTCCAGATGCTGGCCATCATCTCCGGCATGGAGCCGCAAGAGGTGGAGCGGAGCCTCGAGCCGGCGCTCCAGGAGGGCATGTTGGCGCGCGGGGGGCCGGAGCAGTTCCGGTTCCTCCATGATCGCATCCAGCAGGCGGCGCAGGCCCTCATTCCCGAGGACGAGCGCAAGGCCGTCCACCTGCGCATCGGCCGGTTGCTGCTGGAGAGCCTGTCGTCGGAGGAGGTGCGCGAGAAGCTCTTCGACATCGTGGGGCAGCTCAACGCCGGGGCGGAGTTGATCCACACGCCCGAGGAGCGCCTGCGCGTGGCGCGGTTGAATGCCGAGGCGGGTTGGAAGGCCAAGCGCTCGACCGCGCACCGCTCGGCCGTTGCGTACTTCACGGCGGCTTTCGATCTCATCCCAGGAGACCCCTGGACGACGGACCCCGCGTTCGCCTTCAAGCTGCGCCTGGACCAGGCCACCAGTGAGTTCATGAGCGGCAACGCCGCCGCGACACGTGCCCTGGTCGAGGTTCTCCTCTCCCAGGTGCGGACCCCCACGGACACTGCCGCCGTCTATCGCCTGAAGAGCGATCTCCACCTCGCCGCCGGGGAGATCCAGGCCTCCGTCTCCTGTCTGTTGGAGTGCCTGGGGCTGATGGGGATGTACATGTCGCCGCATCCGTCTTGGGAGGAGGTGGTGGCCGCCAACAACGAGGTCTGGGCCCTCCTGGGTGAGCGCCCCATCGCGAGCCTCGTCGAGCTGCCACTCGCGACGGACCCGGACATGAAGGCGGTGCTCAGTGTCCTGGGTGCTCTCTTCACGCCGGCGTACTTCACCGACTACAACCTGCTCATCCTCCACCTCGCTCGGCTGGTGTCCCTGAGCCTGCTGCATGGCAACAGCGAAGCGGCCGTGAACGGGTACGCCTGGTACGGCGCGGTGGTGGGGCCGGCCTTCAAGAAGTACCGAGAGGGCTATGCCTTTGCTGAGCTCGCCTGCGAGCTCGTGGAGCGTCACGACTTCTCCGCGTTCCGGGGCATGGCGCTCTACAGCATGGAGATCGTCAACTACTGGACCCGGCCCATCTCCCGCTCCATGGAGCTCATCCGCAGCGCCTTCCATCACGCGCTGCAGGCTGGGGACTTCCAGGTCGCCTGTTATTGCTGCAACCACATCGTCACGAACAGCATCTCCCTGGGTTACAACCTGGAGGACGTCTATGCGGATTCAGTCGCCCGCTTCGACTTCGCCCGCAAGGCTGGCTTCCTGGACGTGTACGAGGTGATCCGCGCGTCGCAGAGCTACATCCAGTTTCTGCGTGGGCGCACGCGCTCGTTCAATACGTTGAACGGAGAGGGCTTCGAGGAGGAGGCGTTCGAGGCCGGGCTGACCCCCGAGCGCATGAGCACCCTGAAGTGCTGGTATTGGATCCTCAAGATGCAGGCGCGCTTCATGTGCGGCGCGTACGAGGAGGCGCGCCAGGCGGGTGAGAAGGCCGTCCCGCTCATCTGGTCCTCCACCAGCCACATCCAACTGCTGGACTTCCACCTCTTCCGGGGGCTGACCCTGGCCGCTTGTGTCCCGGGGGCGGCACCGGAGGAGCGGGAGCGGTGGCTGGAGCAGATCCAGCAGCACCAGCAACAGCTCGCGGAGTGGGCGAGCTATTGCCCCGAGAACTTCCTTGCGCCCGAGCGCATGGTGTCCGCGGAGCTGGCCCGGGTGACGGGCCGGAGCGAGGACGCGGCGCGCGCCTATGAGGACGCGGTCCATGCGGCCCGGGAGCACGGCTTCATCCAGAACGTCGGACTCGCGAGCGAAATCGCGGCGAACTTCTGGCGCGAGCGGCGCTTTTCGACCATCGCCGACGCCTATGCGCGCTCGGCTCGGGAGGCGTACCTGCGATGGGGTGCCCTGGGCAAGGTGCGGCACCTGGAGGCCCGATGGCCGAACCTCGCACTCGCGGAGGACGCCCCGACAGGCGATACGAGCTCGTCGACGCAGATCGACGCTCTTACGCTGGTGAAGGCCCAGCAGGCCATCTCCGGGGAGATCGTGCTGGAGCGGCTGGTGACCACCCTCATGCAGGTGGCCATCGAGAACGCGGGGGCCCAGCGTGGAGCCCTGCTGCTCGCGCGGGGTGACAAGCTTCCCGTGGTGGCCATCTCCGGCGCCTCCCCGGGTGCTCCCATCCTCCTGCCGAAAGAGGACGCTCCTCAGGAGCTGCCGTGGACGCTTATCGCCTACGTCAAGCGCACGCGGGAGCACGTGCTCATCGGTGATGCCTCGCGGCCCCATCCCTTCTCGGCCGACGAGTACCTCAGGCGAGGCCAGGCCCGGTCCGTGCTCTGCCTTCCGCTGCTGCGCCAGGAGCACTTCTACGGCGTGCTGTACCTGGAGAACGAGCTGGCGACCGAGGCCTTCACCCCAGCGCGCCTCTCGCTGCTCGGGCACCTTGCCTCCCAGGCCGTCATCTCCATCGAGAACGCGCGCCTGTACGCCGAGGTCCAGCACGCCGAGTCGGCCCTGCGCCGCGCCAACGACGAGCTCGAGGCCCGGGTGGAGGAGCGCACCCGGGAGCTGAAGGAGGCCCAAGCCCGGTTGGTGGACACCGCGCGCGAGGTGGGCATGTCCGAGGTCGCCTCCAACGTGCTGCACAACGTGGGCAATGTCCTCACCAGCGCTGTCGTCAACCTCGAGGTGATGCGCGGTTCCATGGTCTCCTCGCGCCTGGGCCGACTGAAGCAGCTCTCCGCGCTATTCGAGGAGCACAGCGGATGCCTGGCGGACTTCTTCACGAAGGATCCGCGCGGCCTCCAATTGCCGGAGTATTTCTCCGCCCTCACCGAGGAGCTCCTCCGCGAGCAGACGCTCCTGCGCGAGGGCCTGGCGGAGATGGGCTGGCATGTCGAGCACATCCGCTCCATCGTCCAGGTGCAGCAGAACTACGCGAAGACCGCGCTCCTCATCGATGACTGCGAGCTCGCCCAGCTCGCCGAGGACGCGCTGCGCATCCAGAGGGCGGCGCTCGAGCGCCACGGAGTCACCGTCACCCGCGAGCTCTCGTCCTCCTGCATGGTGCGGGTGGACAGGCACAAGGTGCTGCAGATCCTCATCAACCTCATCAGCAACGCCAAGTACGCCCTGGATGGGGTGCCCGCGGAACAGCGGCACATGCTCGTGCGGCTCTCCGTCGATGGGCAGGTGGCGCGTATCCAGGTGGTGGACACCGGCATGGGCTTCTCGCCGGAGCTCCGTGAGAAGCTGTTCATGCACGGCTTCACCACGCGCAGGGATGGGCACGGTTTCGGCCTGCACTCGAGCGCGCTGGCCGCGAAGCTGCTGGGCGGCAAGCTCCTGCTGGACAGCGACGGGGAAGGGAAGGGGGCCACGGCCACGCTGGAGCTCCCGCTCGCGTAGGTCCTCCCCAACCGCCCCTCCACACGGGCTCAGGTCCCCTTGGGCTCCTTGGGCTCCGGAGGGATTCCCTTGCCCGCGTAGGCCACCACCCGCACCTCCGAGGTGTCATCCAGGGCGAGCCCGTCTCCCTTCGCCTCCGTGTTCGTCACCGAGATGACGTCTCCCCGGTTCAGCTTGAGGAAGCGCTCGTTCTTCTCCGTGCGGTGCTTCTCCTGCATCGCCAGGCCCATGCGGCCCTCGGGCCCACAGCCGATGTAGCGCTGCCGTCCCTTGCCCTCGAGCGACTCGGAGACGATGCGGAACAGCCGGTCCGTCCTCGGCTCCGGCCAGCCCTCACCCTTGGGTGCCAGCGCCAGGTAGCTCATCTTCAGCGATTCCTTATGTAGCCCCGCCGCCCGGGCGATCTCCTCCACCACGCGCGGCATCGGCCACTCGCGCTCCGCGTGGCACCAGTCGCTCTCCTTCACCAGCGCGGGGCACGCGCCTCGGTACATGCACGGCGCGCGGATGGCGTAGCCCTTCTCCACCATCACGTCGCGCACCTTCAGCAGCAGCCGGGACGTCTCGCGCAGCGCCGGCTCCAGCACCAGCAGGCTGCCCCCGGGCTTCACCTGTGCCAGCACCTGCTCCAGGAGCGCCGCGCGCGGCTTCACCGCCTCATCCCCCGCGCCGTACAACTCGTTGAGGACATGGCCCATGGTGATGAGGTCGTACTTGCCCTCGGGCGGGGCCGCCTTGCGCGTGGGGTCCCACTCACGGGTGGCGAGTGCCTCGCCTGCCTCCGCGGCGAGCGCCCGGGCGAGCGTCAACGCCGGCTTGCTTCGGTCCGCCGCCGTCACCTCCGAGGCCCCCGCGTCCAGTGCGGCGAAGGCCACCGGGGCCGGTCCACTCCCCAAATCGAGCGCCGTGCGAGGCCGGTTGGGCAGCTCCCCGAGCGCCTCGCGGGCCTGGGCATAGGAGACAGGCCAGTAGAAGAGCAGGTAGGCACCCAGCAGCCTGGGGTCGTCCATGTACCTGGCGCCGGCCAGCTTCCGGTCGCGCGTCAACCCGAGGGAGAGCTGCTTCACCCCCGCGCCTACCTCCTTTACCTCCTGAGGCGTCAGGCGCGTCTCGGGACCGTCCCCCTTCTTACGGGCTTCCCGCCATACGGCGATGAGCCGCGGTATCCACCGCTCCAGGTCCTTGCCGTAAGCGCCACTCATCCAACCCTGCCTTCCAACGAAGGGTCGCCTCTTCCAGGCAACCGCGTTAAACCCTGTCCCAATGATTTCCGTCCGAGACCTGCGCAAGCACTACCAGGTCCACAAGCGCCCGCCCGGCCTCATGGCCGCCCTCCGCTCCGTCTTCCACCGTACCTACACCACCGTGAAGGCCGTGGACGGCATCTCTTTTGAGATAAAGCCCGGCGAGCGCGTGGGCTTCCTCGGCCCCAATGGGGCAGGGAAGACCACCACCCTCAAGGTGCTCTCGGGGCTGCTCCACCCGTCGAGCGGTGAGGTGCTGGTGGATGGCCATGTTCCCCGCCACCGCGAGGACCTGTTCCTCAAGAAGATCATGCTGGTGATGGGGCAGAAGCAACAGCTCATCTGGGACCTGCCACCGTCCGAGACGTTCGAGCTCAACCGCGCCATCTACGACGTCCCGCGTGCCCAGTACAAGCAGACGCTGGACGAGCTGGTGGGGTTGCTGGAGCTGGGCGACCTCATCTCCAAGCCGACGCGGCAGCTGTCGCTGGGCGAGCGGATGAAGTGTGAGCTGGCGGCGGCGCTCATCCACCGCCCCAAGGTGCTCTTCCTGGACGAGCCCACCATCGGGCTGGACGTGTCCATGCAGGCCACGATGCGGACCTTCATCAAGTCCTATAACGAGCGGTACGGGGCCACGCTCATCCTTACGAGCCACTACATGGACGACGTGGCGGCGTTGTGTCCGCGGGTCATCGTCATTGACAAGGGCATGCTGTCGTACGACGGAGGCCTGGACGCGCTGGTGCAGCGGGTGCGGCCGGAGAAGCGGGTGGTGCTGCGCCTGAACCAGGTGGTGGACGCGGCCGCGCTGACGTCGCTGGGCAAGGTGGTGACGCATGACAACGTCACGGCGGTGCTGCAGGTGCCGCAGGAGGCCGTCAACACCACCGTGAGCCGGGCGCTCTCCAGCCTGCCGGTGCAGGACCTGACGGTGGAGAACGCGCCCCTGGAGGAAGTCATGAGCGAGCTGTTCGCCGAGAGCAAGGCGCAGCGCGGGGCGGTGGGCTCATGAGCGTGCGGAGCACCTTGCGCGCCTTCCCCACGTTGCTCCGGGTGGGCATCTCCGAGGCGGTGGCCTACCGGGCGGAGATGTTCGTCTGGGTGCTGTCCACCACCATGCCGTTCATCTCGATGGCGCTGTGGACGGCCGTGGCGCGCTACTCGCCCGTGGGCCGCTATAGCTCCGAAGACTTCGTGCGCTACTTCCTGGCCGCCTTCGTGGTGCGGCAGATGACGGGCGCCTGGGCGGCCTGGCAGATCAACTTCGAGGTGCGTCAGGGCACGCTGGCCATGCGGCTGCTGCGTCCCGTCTCTCCGCTGTGGTGCTACGCGGCGGAGAACCTGGGGTCCTTCCCCTTGCGGTTGTTCCTGGTGGTGCCGGTGACGCTCTTCACCGTGTACCAGACGGGGGCCAGCTCCGTGCCCCAGACGGCGTGGGGCTGGGTCTTCTTCTTCCTGGCACTCATGGGGGGCTGGCTCATCACCTTCCTGGCCAACGTGGCCATGGGCACCATGAGCCTCTACATGGAGAGCAGCACCAAGCTGATGGACGTGTGGATCGCCTTCTTCTTCGTGTTCTCCGGCTACCTGTACCCGGTGGATCTCTTCCCAAGCGGGCTGCGCTGGCTGATGGAGTGGCTGCCCTTCCGCTATCAGATCGGCCTGCCGGTGGAGCTGATGACGAACGCGCACGGCTTCAATGAGGCACTGGGGCTGCTGGCGCGACAGTGGCTGTGGGTGGGGGTGCTGCTGCTGCTGGCGGTTGGACTCTGGAAGCGGGGCCTCAAGCGCTTCGGGGCGTTTGGAGGGTAGGGAGATGCTGCGCCGCTATCTGCGTCTGCTCGGTGTTCGGCTCCGGGCCTCCAGCCTGCTCGCGATGCAGTACCGCGGGGACTTCCTCCTCGACGGTCTCATCTCCGTCTTCTGGACGGCCACCGCGCTGGTTCCGCTGTTCGTCGTCTTCCAGACCGAGCAGCAGAACATCGAGGGGTGGAGCTTCGGCGAGTCGCTGCTGGTCATCGGCTGGTTCACGATGCTGCAGGGCATCCTCGAGGGAGCCATCAACCCCAGCCTCACCGGAGTGGTGGAGCACATCCGCAAGGGGACGCTGGACTTCGTGCTGCTCAAGCCCGCGGACGCGCAGTTCCTGGTGTCCACCGAGCGCTTCCTGCCGTGGCACGCCACCAACGTGGTGGCGGCGCTGATCATCTTTGTCTACGGCTTCAACCTGCTGGGGCGGGGTCCCTCGCTGGTGGGCGTGCTGGTGTCGCTGGTGCTGCTGGGCACCAGCGTGCTGCTGCTCTACTCGCTGTGGATTCTCACGGTGGCCGCCGCCTTCTACGTGGTGAAGGTGGACAACCTGACGTACTTCTTCACGTCCATCTTCGATGCGGCGCGCTGGCCAGCCCCGGTGTTTCGCGGGGTGCTGTCCTTCGTCTTCACCTTCGTGATTCCGCTGGCGGTGATGACCACCTTCCCGGCACAGGCGATGCTGGGGCGGCTGCCGTGGACATCGCTGCTGTGGGCGGTGGTGGGCTCCATCCTCTTCGCGTTCATCTCCCGCCAGGTGTGGTTGCGCTCCATCAGCCGCTACACCTCCGCGAGCAGTTGAAGCGCGTGTCCAGGTCGGAAGTCCGCTGTCACCAGGCGGTGTGGCGGTAGTCCTTGAAGAAGTTGCCCCACACGTACTGGCCGGTGTTCTCCGAGTAGATGACCGGATCCACCACGCGCGCCGCGCCGTCGACGATGTCCAGCGGCGGCTGGAAGTCGAGCTCCTGCTGCTTGCGCTCCGCGTGCATCACCGGGTCCTCATCCGTGACCCAGCCGGTGTCCACCGCGTTCATGTAGATGCCGTCCTTCGCGTAGTCCGGCGCGGAGGTCAGCGTCATCATGTTCAGCGCGGCCTTGGCCATGTTCGTGTGCGGGTGCTTGTCCGTCTTCGTCCCTCGCGAGAAGCTTCCCTCCATCGCGGAGACGTTCACGATGTGGCCGGGCCTGGCGCGGTCCCGCATCATCAGCGGCTTCAGCTTCCCGCAGAGGATGAAGGGCGCCACCGCGTTCACCAGGTGGACCTCCAGCATCTCGGCCGTCGGGACGTCCGCGAGCTTCATCCGCCAGGAGTTCATCTGCCGCAAATCTACCTGCTGCAGGTCCGCGTCCAGCCGGCCCTGGGGGAAGAGGGCGCTCGTGTCGCCCTCCTGCTCGAGCACGTACGGGAGCTGCGACAGCGCGGCGGACGAGTGGATGCCGACCGCGGGATCACTGCTGCGCCAGGTGGGCATGAGCGCCGAGGGGTCGGTGCCACCTGCCGCGAGGGCCGGCTTCACCGCCGCGACGCACTCCTCGTGGCCGGTGAGGAGCGGGCGCAGCTCGGGCGGGAGGTCCTCGATGGGGCGCAGCTCGCCCTCCAGCAGGTGCTCGTAGAAGCCGGGCGGACGGCGCACGGTCTGCGCCGCGTTGTTGATGAGGATGTCCAGCCGCTGGTGCGTCTGCTCGATGTGCCGCGCGAAGAGCTCGACGCTGGGGGCGTGCCGCAGATCCAAGCCATGGATGTGCAGCCGGTGCGACCACGACGAGAAGTCCGGCTCCTGCGCGTAGCGATGCGCCGCGTCCTTGGGGAACCGGGTCGTCGCAATCACCCGCGCACCCGAGCGCAGCAGCATCAGCGACGCCTGGAATCCAATCTTCACGCGCGCGCCGGTGATCAGCGCGACCTTTCCGGACAGCGGCGCCCGCTGGGTCCGCTTCGCGTAATTGAAGTCCCCGCACTCGATGCACATCATGTCGTAGAAGAAGTGCAGCTTCCGGTACTCCGCCTTGCAGACGTAGCACCGGCGCGGGTTCTCGAGGATTCGCTCCGGCGTCTCCGTGGGCGGAGGCGGAGGAAGCTGCGGCACCGTGAACACGGGGGAACGGCGCAGCGTGCGGATCTCCGTCGTCGCGCGGACGTTGCGGTCGTGCTCGCGCTTCGTCTTCTTGCGCTCGTGCCTCAGCGCCTTCGCGAGCCGTGACTTCGCGTCGCGCTCCGGGTGCACCATGTTCCCCGCGGCGGTCAGGAGCGCGATCCGGTCCTCCTCCGGGAGGCGCATCAGCAGGACGCGGTCCTTGACGATCGCCTCCATGAGCTGCGTGCATCGGCGCACCTCGTCCAACGACAAGGCGGTCGGTGGTGCATCGGCTGGGAGTGTCTGGGCATTCTCGTCGTGCTTCATTCCCCCGGTGCATACCTCCCGAGGGGGGCAGGCGGGAAGGGCGGAGGCGGGGTCGGGCTCGTAGGCAGGGAGGGAGCCAGCGGCTGGGACGCCGGCTCGCTCCGCCACTTCCCGTTCGCCTACTCGTGCAGGATGGCGTCCGCCTCGATCTCCACGAGCATGGCCGGGTCGATGAGCCGCTTCACCTCTACCATGCTCGTGGCGGGGCGGATGGTTCCGAAGAGCTCGCCATGGGCTCGGCCTACTTCGTCCCAACGGGAGATGTCCGTCACGTACATCCGCGTGCGGACTACGTGCTCCATCCGGGCTCCCATGGCCTCGAGCGCCGCCTGGATGTTGCGCAGCGCCTGGAGCGTCTGGGCGTAGGCGTCTCCCTCGCCTA
Source organism: Archangium minus (assembly GCF_044360475.1). Lineage (NCBI taxonomy): Bacteria > Pseudomonadati > Myxococcota > Myxococcia > Myxococcales > Archangiaceae > Archangium > Archangium minus. The sequence goes on along the minus strand of NZ_CP043494.1, from coordinate 10,579,190 downwards.
CCAGGTTGCCCGAGGCATCCGTGGCAGTCGTGCCGGAGACGGAGATGAAGGGCCCCACGCGCACAGCGCGCGAGTACCCCACGCGTGGCTCCCAGGGAGTTCCCGTCGAGTAGGTGGTCCGTTGCATGGTGACTCCTGGGGAAAACGAGGAAAGACCCTCACCCTAGCCCTCTCCCAGAGGGAGAGGGGACATACATGGCGTACGGAGAGGGGGCTGTGTGCCTGGGTGCTCCCCGGGAGGACGGCTCTGACGGATGGAACCTCGCGAAAAAACACACGCCCCGTGATAGTTCCCTTCCCGATATGGCATCCGAGCTCGACCAGGAAGTCGCCCGTCGGCGTACTTTCGCGATCATCTCCCACCCCGACGCGGGTAAGACGACCCTCACCGAGAAGCTGCTGCTCTACGGTGGCGCCATCCACCTCGCCGGCAGCGTGAAGGCCCGCCGTGCGAGCCGCCACGCCACGAGCGACTGGATGGAGCTGGAGAAGGAGCGCGGTATCTCCGTGACCTCCTCGGTGCTCCAGTTCCCCTACCGGGGCCACGCGGTGAACCTGCTGGACACCCCCGGCCACCAGGACTTCTCCGAGGACACCTACCGCACCCTCGCGGCGGCGGACTCGGCGGTGATGCTCATCGACGCCGCCAAGGGCGTCGAGCCGCAGACCAAGAAGCTCTTCAAGGTGTGCCGCATGCGCGGTATCCCCATCTTCACCTTCGTCAACAAGCTCGACCGCTTCGGCCGCGCGCCGCTCGAGCTCATGGACGAGCTGGAGCAGGTGCTCGGCATCCGCGCCTACCCGATGAACTGGCCCATCGGCATGGGGCCCGAGTTCCGGGGCGTGTACGACCGGCAGAACAAGGTCGTGCACGTCTTCTCCGCGGAGGGTCGGCACGGTGAGTCCGAGGTGGCCGAGCGCTCCGTGTCCATCGACTCGCCGGACATCCACTCCGTCCTCACCGAGCGCGAGCTGGCCACGCTCAAGGAGGAGATCGAGCTGCTGGACATCGGCGGGGACGAGTTCACCCGGGAGAAGGTGGCCACGGGTCAGCTCACGCCCATGTTCTTCGGCAGCGCGATGACGAACTTCGGCGTGCGGCCGTTCCTGGACCACTTCCTGGAGCTGGCGCCGGCCCCCACGTCGCGTCAGACGAAGAACGGGCCGCGCGAGCCCACGAACCCGAAGTTCGCGGGCTTCGTGTTCAAGATTCAGGCGAACATGGACCCGGCGCACCGCGACCGCATCGCGTTCATGCGCGTGGTGTCGGGCCGGTACGTCAAGGGGATGAGCGCGTTCCACTCGCGGCTGGGCAAGGACGTGCGCCTGGCCAAGCCGAGCCAGTTCATGGCGGCCGAGCGCACGGCCATCGAGGACGCGTGGCCCGGGGATGTGATTGGTCTGTTCGACCCGGGCATGTTCCGCATCGGGGACACGCTCTGCGAGGGCGAGGACCTGCTGTTCGACAGCGTGCCGCGCTTCAGCCCGGAGTACTTCGCCGTCGTGCGCTCGAAGGACCCGCTGCGGCGCAAGCAGATGGAGAAGGGCCTGGAGCAGCTCTCCGAGGAGGGCACGGTGCAGATCTTCCAGCAGCTCGGGATGGGGATGAAGGATCCCATCGTGGGCGTGGTGGGAGCGCTGCAGTTCGAAGTGCTGCAGTACCGGGTGGAGCACGAGTACGGCGCCCGCATCATGCTGGACCGGCTGCCGTTCAGCCACGCGCGGTGGGTGGTGGGGCCGAACTTCGATCCGAAGACGTTCGACTGGGAGGGCAACCGGCAGACGGTGCAGGACCGTGACGGGCTGCCGCTGGTGCTCTTCCGGGACGACTGGGCGTTGCAGCACGCCGAGGAGAAGCACCCGGAGCTGAAGTTCCTCTCGGCGGCGCCGCAGCTGCGCGAGCTGGCTGCCACGGGCTCCTGAGTCCCGGTGATACGACCCGCCCTCTTCCTCCTCGGGGAGAGGGCCGGGGTAGATGCTGCATTTAAGTCCTGCACCGGCGTAACTGCCGACAGCCGATTCACCTCCGCCCGCAGGTAGTTGGGCGTCAGGTGGCCATAGGTCTCCGTCATGATGCGCGGGTCGGTGTGCCGCATGATGCGCTGAACGGCTGCCGGGTTGGCCCCGCTCATCATCAACAGGCTGGCCGTGGTGTGCCGCAAGTCATGGAAGCGGATGGGCCGCACCCTGCCCGTAGCCCACAGGCCCCGCCCGCACGTCGGGCACCTTCGGGGCAATCCTACTCCTGCTGGATGCCCGGAGGTGATGACCTACCTGGTAAGGTGGCTTCCATTTCTCCGCCCTTCCATGGTACGTGTCGGAGCACGTTGGATATAACCAATGGGGACTTGCACTCCTCTCAAGTGATCCGAAGCGCACAGGAGGCCATATGATCGGAGCCGGCAACCCGCCCACGGACACAGGGCGCTTCACCTTCGAGTCAGGAGGCTTCCGTTACGAGGTGTTTCGTACCCTCCTCGAACACGTGGACTACGACACCCTGTTTCTCTCGTGGTGCAGGCCCTTGAAGGAGAAGGCTCGCCGGAGGCTCGTCGTCCTGAAGCAGGTAGAAGTTCCGGAGGGGCGCGAGGGCCGGACTCGAGCAATCGAGGAAGTTCAGCTCGCCGAGTACCTGCATCACCCGAGGATCGGCCGCGTTCTCCGGCTCGCCGAGTATCAGGGGGACCCTTTCGTGGTGATGGAATACACGCCAGGAGCGTTCCTGGCCACGCTCATCGGCTCTGCGCTGCTGCTGGATCGGAAGCTCTCGCCTGCCCTCGCCGCCTTCATCGCCGCCGAGGTGGCCAACGCTCTCGACTACGCCCATCACTGCGAGGACGACAGAGGGCGCGAGCTTCACATCATCCACCGGGCTGTCTGTCCCACGACTATCCGCCTCGGGCGGAACGGTCGGGTGAAGCTCACCCACTTCGGCGCGGCCTTTTCCGAGCTTCTCGGCCGCGTTCCCACTCCGCCGCGCGTGCTCCGAGGAAACTTCGCCTACGCGGCTCCGGAGATCATTCGCTCCGTCTCCGAGAAGGGCCGGGCCGGTCTTCTCTCGCCCAAGGGGATCGACAGCCGCGTGGACATCTTCTCGCTCGGGCTCGTGCTGCTAGAGATGATCGCGGGCCACCATCCGCTCGATCCTCCTGACGTCCTGCCACCCGAGGTTTCCAGACGCGCGCTTCGGCTCGTTTCGGGCGTGAAGGCCGAGCAGTCGGCGTGGGCTTCCATCGAGGTACTGGCTGACCGGCTCTTGCGCTTCGGACCCGAGGATGTGGAACGCATCGCCCAGCAAGCCCCGGCCCCTTTGATGAAGGTCGCACTCCGGGCCCTTCAGAGCGACCCCGCTGAGCGCTACCAGTCGGCCGCTGAGTTGCGTGACGATCTGCGCGCGTACCTTCGCAGTCTCGGCCCACCCTTCGGCGCCACCGAGGCGGCAGCGGAACTGGCCGACATCCTCAAGAAAGCATCCGCCCTCAAGCGGAAGGATGCGCACCCTGTGGAGATGGGTGTCCTTCCATGGCCGAAGGCATCGAGCATCCGATAGTCACTGGACCGAGCGCACCGATGACGGACAGGCAGAACGAGAAGAAGAAGCTAATGGTCCACCTGGCAGCGGTCGTGCGTGAGGCTCGCAAGACGGCCGAGCTGACCCAGGCTGATGTGGCGGATCGCGTTGGGATCGTCACCGAGGTTTTCGGTCGGCTGGAGCGAGGATACCTACTCCCGAGCGTTCTGACCTTTCGCAGGTTGTGCCGCGTGCTGCGCCTGGACGCAAACATTGCCCTGGGGCTCGATGTCGAGAAGGATCCTTCGTGGCTGAAGGTGCCTGAACCCGAGGCAGATGATCCACCCGCGCTGCGCCGACTGGTGAGAACGCTTCGCCGCATGGACGCTGCACAGGTAGCCGTCATGCTCAGCACGGCCAATGCGCTGGTGAGACACACGGCACAACGGCCAGAGGGTCAAGCCGAGTAAGCGGATGGTCCTACCTGGCTCAATCCTCGAAGGAGGAAGCAAGTACGGTCAGCACCTTGCTGAGCACCTTCAGCCGCTTCGGCGTCCACGTGCGAAGTTGATGGAGGATGCGCCGAAGTTCAGGCGAGAGGTTCTCCGCTGGGGGAGCTTCATCCACCGTGGCTGCAACCTGCGAAGGGCTCACCCCCATCAGAGCGTCAGACGAGATTCCCAAGACGATGCTGATTCGCCGCAGGCTCGGGACGGACGGCATCATGTCGCCACGTTCGATCCTCCCGTAGACACCCGGGACGAGACCCACCTTCTGGGCGACTTGGGCCTGGGTGAGTCCGAGGCGCTCCCGTGCCGCGCGAGCCACCTCTCCGAGGGAGCGCTGAAGTTCTTCGTCCATGGATGCCGTCTACCACGGTGGACAGGAGGCCGGGGCTTTCGGCGCGCAGCTCGTTCTCCACGAGGCTGGTAGGCTCGGCCTTCTCGGGGGTGGTTCCGTGGGATGGGTCTACAGGTTGCCGGAAACCCAAGAAATGGTCGGGGGCTATCGCATTGTCGAGACGCTCGGCAGCGGGAGCTACGGCTACGTCTACAAGGCCGAGCAGGCCGGATGCTTCTACGCCGTCAAGATTCTCCGGGGCCGCCTGTTGAATGACAGGGCCAAGCGCGAGATCGGAATCCTGAACCACCTGGATCATCCCGATGTCGTCCGCTTCTTCGGATGCGGATACTGGCCGGATCCATTCGTTGGCCACCCCTACATCGTCATGGAGTTCGCCGGGGACCGGACCCTGGAGACGTATGCCTCGGAGGAGAACCCCTCGGCCCGCAAGTCCGCGCGCATCGTGCTGGATATCGGGCTGACGCTCGGCGAAGTGCTGCGGCAAGGCGTCATGCACAGGGACCTCAAGCCGGACAACGTCATCATCCGGGATGGGAACGCGAGACCGCTCCTGATCGATTTCGGGGTCGGCACTCTGATGGGGGCTCCGGCCCTCACCCGTTCGCGTCTTCCGCCGGGAACCCTCGAGTTCCGCGCGCCGGAGGCGTGGCGGTTCAGCAGAGAGAACGATGCCGGAAGCTACGACTACAGCCCAGCGGACGAGCTTTGGGCCCTCGGCGTGTCGTTCTATTGGCTTCTGACGGACATCCTTCCGTTTGGGGATCGGGAGGACGAAGAAGGGGGAGGGCTCGCGGAGCGCATCCTCCACCAGACGCCTGTGGCGCCGCACGTCCTCAGTCCACGAGTTCCGCGAGCGCTCGCCGAGATCTGCATGCGGATGTTGGAGAAGGACCCGGCAGCACGCTACGGAAGCGTGGTCGAGTTCTGCGCGACGCTCGACGCGGCCATGGTTGAAGCCGAGGCCGATGCAAGCTGGGACCTCCCGCTGTTCGAGCCGGACTCGCCCCACAACAGGACGACCGAGGAAGATCCCGCGCTGGTGGATGTGGCCGACTCGAAGCGCTGGCTAAAGCGTTGGCTGAAGAAGGAGCGCCGGAGAGGCCGGAAGCCACCGAAGAAGGTTCCAGAAGCACCCGCGCCCGAGGCCGAAGTTCTCGCCGCCATCCCGGAAGAGAAGATGCCCGCTGTTGCTGCCATGCCTGCGCCGGAGCTGGTTCCGCCTCCTGCATCCCAAGCCCCGGCTCCTCTCCAAGCACCGCGAGCTACACCACCTCCGACCCCTCCAGTGTCGTGCCGTCGCTCTCGCTTCGTCACAGCAGCGGGGTTCGCGGTTGTGGCGCTCGGCGCGTTCCTGTTCGCAACCTCGCTGCTGCCCACTGGTCCTGGGTCGGCTCCACTCCACACGTCATCCGAGGCCGCTCACACTCGACAAGCCGGGCCCGGCCGTGAAGTGGCGCAATCCGCGAAGCCGCTGGATCCTCCAAGCGGAGAAGGCGCCGAGCCTGCGATGGGCTCCATTTCCGCGCCTGTCATGATCACGATGCATCGCAAGGACACCAGCGAGAAGACTCAGGAGAAGACGACGAAGGTTCTCGGACGCGCGGCCAAGGCCATCGGTACGGGCTTGGTTTGCAATGCGCTGGCGGGATGTCCGACCCCCCAACAAGTGCGGCCGACTCCGGAACCCGCTCCGTGTCCGGCCGGTGCGGTCGAGACGATGAAGACGCTCGGCCTCGACATCGGGAACCAACATCCCGCGTATTTCCCCAGTCCCGGGGCCATGTACATCACCGTGCAAGAGGGTGACACCACCATCAGTTTGATCGGGGACTGGGGGAAGTTGCCAAGCAGAACCCTCTTGTCTGGGCGGCTGATCTTCGGCGATGGGCGCGTGTACGGGAGACTCACCGAAGCCAAGGTGCCGGGCGGAGATACGTTCAAGGTCTGCCTGGAAGTGCGAGACGAGGAGGGTGGGAGAGGCGCCATTCGGGAGTCGAACGGAGGACCAGAGAGCGCACGGATCTTCTCCACGGTGCGCGTGAGAGCTGTCAGTAGATTCGAATAAGGGCCAGCCGAGCGGCCAGTACATCGTCCCGGGCTCAGTCTCCACGGAGTCGGGAGACGTGATAGAGGCGGCCACCGTTTCTGCTTCGGAGTCATTCCCCCGTGTTCGCTTCGTCGCCTGCCGCGTTCCTGATGATGCTGCTTCTCGCGGGGACTTCCGCCACCGCGCGGACCTGTCCTCCGCCAGGGGAGGCAGAGGGCCGCTGCATCGAGTTGGCGGCGGAAGGGGCCAACGAAGTCCCCGAGGTTCAGATCAGTCCAGGACAGCCCACCACCTTCCGCTTCGACTCGGATGTGCGCGCGGACAGGATGACGTTGGAGAATCGCGAGCACTTCGAGCTCGCACCTGGAAAGCGCCTCATCACGCTTGAGCCCTCGGAGAAGATGCGCGGTGCGAAGCCCAGCACGGTGACGGTGTGCTTCGCGGATGATGCAGTTCCTGCTTGCGCATCCTTCCGGCTGATCGTTCATCCCGCGATTGGCGAGCGCCGGGTGGAGATCTTCCGGCACGCGCGTTCGGTGGACTCCGTTCAAGCCGAGTTGAGGAAGACGCGCGAGGAGAACTCGGAACTGCGCGCGGAAATCCAACGGCTGCGCGCTGAACGAGACAGGCCGGAGGGACTGATCGGGCTGTTCGCCTCGGGCCTGGTGGGGGAAGCGGGTATCCCATCTCAGTCCATCACCAAGCGCATCACCAAGCGCATCACCAAGCGCGAGAGCAACATCCTATTGCCACGGACGGTAACGACCTTCCGCGCTCCTGGCCGGATCGCCATCGGCTTGTGGCTGGAGAACCCGGACGCGGCGAAGTCGTGGATACCGCACGGAGCGGTATTGGTCGGACCCAGGGGTGATGTACTGGATGCGACCTTCTGGCCAGCCGAGCCGCTCCCCTCGGGGGCACTGCGCCGCATCTGGCTCGAAGTGATGGCCCCGGACGCGCGGACAGAGGGCACCTTCACCCTGAAGCTCTGGGAGGCTGACGGCCAACGAACCTTCGTCATCGGGAACGTGACCTTTCCGGCTTTGACTGTGGGGCCGGGGCTTTGATGTGAGCCCGACCGCGTGTCTCGACGCGGGAAGGCTCCTCATCGCTCCAGCCCCGGCGGGGAGGACGCCCGCATTGGGCTCCCCCTGGCAGGCGGCGCACAGGCTGTGAACGGTAGCAGGAGACACCGCCAGCCGTTCTGCCACCTCTCGCACCGTCAGGGCGAGACGCGCTCAGGCGCGAAGCCCGCTCACTGATCGTCGCAGGGCGTGCCCAGCCGGACGCCGGTGTAGGGCCCCAGCTCGTTGTAGATGAGCGGCAGGTTCTCGTGGACGGGCACCGCGCGCAGCTCGAGCTTCTTCTTCTTCTCGATCCAGATCGATGGCTTCTTCTCGTCCACCACGAGCCGGAGATCGCCCTTCTTCGTGGAGAAGATCTGCCCCTCGGAGTCGGAGACGAGGTTGATCATCTGCTGCTGCTTGAGGCTGCCCTTGGGCCCGATGGACACCCGGAAGCGGTTCTCCTCCTCCGGCCGGAAACCCCGCTCCACCAGGTAGTAGATGCCCTTGCTGTCCCGGAGCAGGGCGTAGGGCACGAACTTCTGCGGGTTCTCCGTGAACGAGGCGGACTGGAGCAGCTCCTGCGCCTTCTCGGGCTCGACGAAGGAGAAGGGGATGGTCCGCTCGCCGCAGCGCACCGCGCAGCTTCCCTTCTCCCTGTCCACGATGACGTCCGAGTACACGCGCATGTCCATGCCGCGGAAGTTGGGGTTGCGGCTCTTGTCGACGAAGCGCGGCTCCAGGAAGGTGGTCGTGGAGTACGGGGCGAGGGGCACCTGCACGAACGTGCGGCCGTCCCCGTAGAAGAGCTGGTTCGGGCCGTCCGTGCCGGGTGACAGGGTGAAGTAGTGGCCCTTGCCGTCCGTGCAGACGGCGGTCTTTTCGAGGAGCCGCTTCTCTCCCAGGCTCTGGGCCTTGCCCCACGGGGGCTCAATGGCCCACGAGGCGTTGGCGGAGAGGAGAACTGCGGCGGTAGCGAAGAAGTGACGAGCAGACATGTGCGCTCCGTCTAGAGGTTCTTTTCGAAGTACTGGACGGCGAAGTCTTCCTGGTTCGCGGCATCCTGCTGCGTCGTCCAGGTCACTCGCCCCGCGTCCACGGACAGCTTCATCTCATTCCCGAACTGGCAGCGCACCTCCCGCACCTTCTCGCGGATGATCCGCTTGCTCACGTTCGTGTCGCACAGCTTCTCCAGCGCGGTGAGCGGGCTCTCGCAGAAGGAGGCGATGCTGTAGTCCTTCAACAGGTCATCCGAGATGGAATCCCAGACAATCGTCGCGGTGACCGAGGTGCCGCAGGTCTTGTTCATTGCATTCAACGTCTCGGCGAGCGACTGGTCGTGCCGCGCCATCGTGCCCTTGCGATCGAACGCCGCGAGCTTGTCGAGCGTGCCGTCCGCCTTCTGCTTCTCATACAGCGCGTAGATGTCCTTGGCCTTCAGCGCCTGGGTGCGAGCCTCGTCGTAGGAAACGCGGATGCTGTTGTTGCGCCCGGGCACGGAGAGCTGATGGCTCCGGGAGCCCCCTTGGGGCCGCACGATGAACGTCCGGTAGTCGCTGCCCCTCAGCGTCGTGGTGTAGTCCTCCTTGTCGTCGTAGGACTCATGCTTGTGCGGGAGCGCCTTCCCGTCGAACTCTCCGCCCGTGCCCTGGACGTAGACGAGCGCCTTCTGCTCCTGCTCGGGGAGCAGCGGGATGACCGCGACCTCTTCGCCCTGCGGGCCCGAGAAGACCTTCCCAGCTCCGACGGGCGCCCGGGTCGTGGCGCAGCCGAACATCCCCACTGCGATGACCATTGTCAGAATGATTCTCACGTTTACATCTCCCCCGATGTCGTTCGCGGGTTCAGAAGTTGATGTCGTATAGCTTGCAGTACTGACGTACCCGGTTGCGCTCCGCCGAGGGAACCTTCGCCCACTGCGCGCGGGCGTTGGCGAGATCTCCCTGGCGGCAGTGCGCCCGAGTCAGGAGCGAGTACGACGCATTGGTGAGCTGCGTCCGCTGGCTGCGGCGGGCAAGCCGGATCGCCTCCTCGGCATTATTCGCGGCAAGGGCTTTTTCCGCCTCATCCAAATCCATACGGACCGCCTGGGGAATGACCTCGGGCGCGCCCTGGCGCGTGGGGGCTCGCGCGGACGGTTCGGGCTTGGCAGCCGCAGGAGTCGGCGTCTGCGCGGAGGCCACGGGTTCCTCCGGGCGTTGCTCGGAAGGAGGCTCGGCTTCAGCCTGGGCCCGGGCCTGGGACGGAGACTCAACGGCGGCCGGGGGCGGGTCGGCGTGTTTCGGGGCGGGCTCCGCCTTCGCCGTGCTCTCCGGTGCGCTGACGGTGGGGGCGGGAGCAGGGGCGGGAGCGGGGCGCAGCAGCCACCACCCGGCGGTCGCGGCCACCAGGATCAACGCCGCCGCGCCCACGGCCATCGGGGCCTTCGACTTCGGCGGGGCCGCGGGGAGTGGGGCCTCGGGAGGAGGCGCTTCGAGGAGCGATGCCTCGGGGGGTGATACCTCCGCGGGCGCTGGCGTTTCCTCGGCCTTCGACTTCGCCGCGGCACCGGGGCGCAGCGCCACCGTGCGATTGGGCGCCTCCGCCTGGGACGGCGCGGGAGCAGCCCGGGGGCCCGCTGTCACGATCTCCTGCCGGGGACGGCGAGGCTCCGGGCTCGGCTGCTGCGGCTTGGGGAGGCTCTGCAGGGGCGTCCCGGTCAGCTCGGCGATGAACGACGCGACGTCCGGGTAGCGCTCCTGCGGGTCCTTCGAGAGCGCCCGGCTCACTGCCGCGACCACCTCCGCGGGAACCTCCGGACGGAGCTGGTCCAGCGGGACGGGCGGCTCATGCACGATGTTGTAGATGAGCCCTGCCACGGACTCCGAGGAGAAGGGCGGCCGTCCGGACAACATCTCGTAGACGATGGCTCCGAGGGAGAACAGGTCCGAGCGGGCATCGACGTCGCGGTTCTTTCCCTTCGCCTGCTCGGGCGACATGTACCGCGGCGTGCCCATGAGCACGTCTTCCTGGGTGTGGACCGTCTGGGCCGAGACGAGCTTCGAGATGCCGAAGTCGAGCAGCTTCACCCGCTCGCCGAGCACGCCCCCGGACTCGGTGGGCACGAGGTACACGTTGCCCGGCTTCAGGTCCCGGTGGATCACCCCCGCCTGGTGGGCGGCGTGCAGGGCCGAGCCGATCTGCCGCGCGATGAGCAGCGCCTCCTGGATCGGGAAGGGGCCCTGCCGCATCCGCTTCGAGAGGCTCTCGCCGCGCAGGTACTCCATCACCAGGTAGGGAGTGCCGTCCTCCATGCTGTGGTAGTCGAGCACCTCGACGATGTTGGGGTGGCCCAGCCGCGAGGTGATCTCCGCTTCACGCTGGAAGCGCGCGTGCCACTCGGGGCTGACCTCCTCCTGGGAGTGGAGGACCTTCACCGCCACCTGCTTGCCGGGAAGTCGGAGGTGCTGAGCCAAGAAGACGGCGCCCATTCCTCCTCTTCCTAGCTCCGCGGTGAGCTCGTAGGTGTCTCTCAGGATGGTGCCGATACGGACGGGAGCAGTGGCTGAATGGCTCATGAGGCTTGGGGCCGATTCATACCAACTTTCCACTCAAGTCTGACTTCGGACACATGACCGAGTGCGTCAGCCCGCCCGTGTATTCCCAAAGACTGAGAAAAACGGGTCTACTTGTACGGTACCACCGTGCCGCCGCGGTGCGCCGAGTCGCGCAGCACCAGCTGGGTCTCCTTGTGGAGGCGCGCGGCCTTGGGGCCCACGAAGAAGGCCTTGGGGTCGCCCTTGCGGAAGGTCTTCTTGATGTACTCCTCGATCTCCCGGTACAGGCGCCGGAACTGATCCGAGGCCGCGTCCTTGCGACCCGTCTGGGGCGTCACTTCCAGCTCGGCCCACATCTGCCCGCTGAGCAGCTCGCCCTCCTCGTTCATCCGGCAGCGCTCCATGAAGATGACCGGCGAGCGCACCTCGTCGATGCGCCAGAAGCCCTTGTCCGGGCCGCGCTTCACCTTGTCCACGATGGCCGGGCCCACGGAGACGGCCACCATATAGAGGTCCTCCTCGGGCAGCCGGGGGACGTTCTCCTGGCTTGCCCGGAAGGTCTCCCAATCCGGGGGCACGCGCCGGGGGTACACCTCCAGCTCGAAGCGCTCGAGGAAGCGGAAGAAGGCGACCTCGTCGTCGGGGGACATGAAGAACTGAACCTGGCTGGCCATGGGTGGCCCATTAACCGAATGCTGGCCCTTGCGGAAGTCCGAGGCGAATCGGACTAAAGGATCGCCATGGAAAAGACCTTCGACACGCTGCTCGCCCGGATGCAGGAGCTCCGGGACCTCGGTGGACTCATTGGCCTGGCCACGTGGGACCAGGAGACCTACCTGCCCCCTAAGGGAGCGGAGTCGCGGGCGCACCAGCTCTCCACCCTGCAGGGCATCCACCACGAGCGCCTGGTCGACCCCCGGCTGGGCGAGCTGCTGGCCTGGGCGGCCGACAACAAGAGCCTCACCGCTGATCAGCGGGCCATGGCGCGCGTGCTCACCCAGGAGAGGGACCGGGCCGTGAAGGTGCCCAAGGCGCTGGTGCAGGCGCTCGCCGAGGCGCAGAGCCGGGGGCTCGGGGCGTGGCGCGAGGCGCGCAAGCAGAACCGTTTTGCCGTCTTCCAGCCCGCGCTGGAGCGGATGTTGGCTCTGCGTCGCGAGCAGGCGGATGCCTATGGCCACGACGGTGAGCGCTACAACGCGCTGCTCGAGGGCTACGAGCCCGGGATGCGCGTGGCCCGCCTCACTCCGGTGCTCAGCGCGCTGCGTGACAACCTCATTCCGCTCGTCGCGTCCATTCAGGCGGCGCCGCGCAAGGTTGGGGACTTCTTCCAGGGCCGGCGCTTTGAGCCGGAGGCGCAGTGGCGCTTCACGCTGCGGCTGTTGGGGGACATGGGCTTCGACCTGGAGGCGGGACGGCAGGACAAGAGCATCCACCCCTTCTCCAGCGGACAGCACCCCACGGACGTGCGCCTTACCACGCACATCGAGGAGGGCTCGCTGACGGCGCTCCTCAGCACGCTGCACGAGGGTGGGCATGGCCTGTACGAGCAGGGCTTCTCCGAGGCCCACTACCGCACGCCCCTGGCGAACGCGCCCTCCATGGGCCTGCACGAGTCACAGTCGCGGCTGTGGGAGAACCTGGTGGGGCGCAGCCGGGCCTTCTGGACGCACTACTTCCCGGCGCTGCGCGAGGCCTTCCCCGAGGCGCTCGCGGGCGTGGACCTGGACACCTTCCACGCCGCCCTCAATCGCGTGACGCCCTCGTTCATCCGCGTGGAGGCGGATGAGGTGACGTACAACCTGCACATCGTCCTGCGCTACGAGCTGGAGCTGCTGCTCATCCGCGATGAGCTGCCGCTGGGCGAGCTGCCCTCGGCGTGGAACGAGCGCATGCGGCGCTTCCTCGGCGTCACCCCTCCGGACGACACGCAGGGCGTGCTGCAGGACATCCACTGGGCTTGGGGTGAGTTCGGCTACTTCCCCACGTACTCGCTGGGCAACCTCTACGCCGCGTCCATCTACCGTGCCGCGCAGCGTGCCCTGCCGAACCTGGAGGAGGGTCTCGCCCGCGGCGAGCTCCGGCCTTTGCGTGACTGGCTGCGCACCCACGTGCACTCCGAGGGCTACCGCCAGCCCGCTGAGGAGCTGGTGCGCAAGGTGACGGGCCAGGGCCTGACTGACGCGGACTTCCTCGCCTACCTCAAGTCCAAGTTCGGCGCTCTCTACGGCGTGGCCCTCTGAAGGCACGCCGGGCACGCCGCGGGGTGGGGTGGTTTCAGGGGGACGTGGCGCCAGGCGCGCGCCGCCGTGCCGCTTCCTCGAGGTAGACACGCACCACCTGGGCGAGGGGCAGTTGGAGGGCCGTGTCGAGGTCCAGGAACCGGGCCCACACCACCTCGCGGTTGTCGAGGACGAGGGAGGGCTCGGCTTGGAGCTCGAGCTCGACGAAGTGGCACCGGTCGCGCTTGTACTCTTCCGTGCCCTGGGTCTCGAAGACCTCGCGCAGCTCGTGAGGGGAGACGTGCAGCCCCACCTCCTCGCGCAGCTCTCGCGCGCCGGTCTCCTGCGGGGACTCCCTCCAGTGCTTGCCTCCTCCTGGCAGGGCGAAGGCGCGTCTGTACGAGTTCTGCAGCAGCAGCACCTTCCGGCCCAGCCACACGCCGACGAGGGTTCCCTCTGTTTTCGGGCGGCGGACGAACCAATACGCGGTCGCCAGCCTGTAGGCGCCGCGGTAGGCCACGCGCGCGAGTGGGTCGAAAAGAGAGCTCACCGCACCTCCTCTCTCAAGGCTAGCCGAGCCGACCGCCCCCGTCGATGCCAGGTTGCAGCCCTCTCAGGTCCGGTTCCCGCGCAGCCGCGTGTAGACATAGGACACGGCCAGCAACATCACTCCGAGCAGGATGAAGGTGAGGATGCGCTGGTTCGGGGGCAACCCCGCGAGGTCGATGAGCATCAGCCGCCCCAGCGTGAACGCCAGCACCGCGAGGCCGACGAAGCGGTACCAGCGCTCGCGCACGGCGAAGCCCAGGGCGAACAGCCCGAAGGCCGCCACGCCCCAGCCCAGGGTGGTGAGCTCCTTTGGCATCAGCTCGCCCACGAGCCAGAGCAGCGCGAGTCCCGCGCCGGCCGCGCAGAAGAACTGGAGCGCGGTGCGGGGGCTCCCCTCTACAGGAGGCGGCAGCCGCTCCGAGCGGGCCACGGAGAGGCGCTCGACGAGCGCGAAGCTCACGAGCAGGGCGGCGTACAGGAACGCGCGTCCCGAGGGGGGCAGCCAGGTGGCTCCGAGCGCCACGTAGAGGACGAGCACGCCCACCACCTGCAGGGCGCCCGCGCCCAGGACGCGTCCGGCGAGCCCCGCCACCAGTCCCACCGCCGTCCAGGCCCGCACCAGCGCTGTGTCCTCGTAGTGCGAGGGCATGCCCAGGGCGAGCGTGAGCACGCCGGTGGCCAGGTACGCCTGGATGAGCGCGGGGGTGGCACCTCGCCACCAGGCCACCGCGGCGCCCGCGCCCTGGGCCAGCGCGACGGTGGCGAAGAAGGTGAAGAGGTGGGGCTCGCCCCAGCGCGCCACCTCCACGGCTCCCAGGGTGAGCAGCCCCACCCAGTTGAGCAGTGCGAAGGAGAGCGAGGCACGCTTGGACAGCTCGCGCGGGTGCACCAGCAGCGCCACCGAGAAGAGCACGTAGTAGAGCGCGAGGAAGGAGAGGCTCAGCGCCAGCCGCTCGCTGTCGGGTTGGCCCGGGGCGATGGCCTGCGTGCGCATCGCCCAGACGACGTGCGTCGAGTAGACGGCCACCAGGCTCGACAGCGGCACGATGACCCAGCGGTTCTTCACCAGGAAGAAGAGTGCTCCGCCCGCCAGCATGGTGGTGGACATGAGGGTGAAGAGGGTGATGTCGCTGAGCATCCCCGTGTGCAGCCCGAGGAAGAGCGCAATGCCCGCCACCGTCTCCGACTGCATCCGTTGGGCAATGAGGACGATGCCCACCACGTTCAGCGCGAGCAGGACGAGCGCGAGGGGTTCGCTCTGGATGACGCGCACCGCCGGCACGAAGTGCAGCGCGTAGGTGACGAAGTAGGCGAGCGCGAGTCCTCCTCCGAACACGATGCGCCCGAAGAGCTCGTGGCGTCGTGACAGCCACAGGCCCAGCGCCGCGAGCCCCGCGCTCAGCAGGTAGCCCGCTCCCACCCGCACCAGCACGCCCAGCTCACCGAAGTGGTAGATGATGAGGAAGGAGAAGCCGAGGATGAGCGCCACGATGCCCGCCCGGCTCAGCCAGTACGTGCCAAGGTGCGCCTCGAGATCCCTCGTCTCCTTCGGAGACTCGGGCGCGGTGGGCGTCGCCGGTGCGGCGGGTTCTCGGGTGGGAGGGGGCTGTGTCCTGGCCGCCGTCTCCAGGTGCTCAATGCGCGTCTCCAGCCGGGAGACCGTCTCCTCCAGCCGACGCACGACGTCCCGCAGATCCTGCCCGTCTCCCTCCGCCATGTGCTCCTCGTGACTTCGTCGCTCGATACCGGCCCGTCTATTCCGCCGTAACCGTATCTTGGAACGCGCGGTGCCGCGCTATTTCGTGGCCGTGAGCGGCTGCCACTCCGAGCGAAGAATGCCCATCACGAGCGTGTTCACGTACGCGCCGTCGACATAGTGGTCCTGCCGTAGCAGGCCCTCGCGGCGGAAGCCCACCTTCTCGTAGGCGCGGATGGCCCCCAGGTTGTTCTCCAGCACCTCCAGCCTCACCCGGTTCAGGTTCAGCGTGCCGAAGGCGTAGTCCACCACCATCCGGGTGGCCTCCGTGGCGTAGCCCTTGTTCCACTCGGACGGCTCGCCGATCAGCAGGCCGAAGATGGCTCGCCGGCTGCGGAAATCCAGCTCGTGCAGCCCCGTGGTGCCGATCATCCTGTCTCCATCCCGCAGCGCGATGGCGAAGATGATGTCCCGCTGGCTGGCGGCCATGGCGTCCACGAAGGCCACCTCCTGCCCCGCGTTCATCGGACGGTGGGTCAGCAGGTTGCGGCGCACGTCGGGGTTGTTGACGAAGGTGGCCAGCCTTGGCGCGTCCTCTCGCTCGAGCGGGCGGAAGTACAGGCGCGGGCCCAAGAAGAAGGGGGTCTGCACGGTGGGGTCCTCCTGACGGAAGTGGAAGACCCTCACCCTAACCTTCTCCCAGGGGGAGAGGGGACTAGGTGAAGAGCAGCGGCCGGCAGGCTCGGGCGAGCTGCAGCGCATCCCGGGCCAGCACGTGGGCGGACAGGTTGCCGTCCAACCACGCCGCGCGTGCCACCTGGTTGCTCAGCTCGAAGCACAGCGTCGCCGTGCGCCGCGCCAGCCGGCTGTCCTTTTGCAAGGCCCGAGCATTCAGTTCGCAAAGCTCCGCGCATTGCCGCAGCAGGCGCATCGGCTCGCTGTCAGCGCGCATCCCTGTCGCGGCCAATTGCGCCATCGCCGCCTCGCACGAGGCCTGACAACTCAGGCTCGCCGCGATGCAGTGATGGATGTCGGCCGTCGCGCCACCCAGTCGCACTCCAGACATGCCCGTGCCACCTCCACAGCGGCTTGAAAACTACGCACGTTCCCCCCAGCCGCAACCAGAACCTTCGCCCTTCGGGCCACATGTTAAATCGGCCCCAAGACTCGGCAGTCGTGCCTACTGCCATCGAGAAGAACGTACAGGCGCTTACGGGGGTTTTTGCCCTGTTCTCCGAGGAACTCCGGCAAAGCTCCAGGCGGTGGAAGATTCCGCTGCGCGTGGGTCCGACCAAGGAGACGTGGGTCACGGGCGCGTCAAGAAGCGCGTCAGTCCGGGCCGGAGGGCCTCCCGCTGGGCGATGCACAGGTCCACCCGTTCCAGGGACTGCGCCAGGTAATTGGCGCCTCCGGGATGGCGGGCCGAGCGCTCCTTGAAGAAGGCCTCGGTGTCTTGACGGTGCACGGGGTCGCAGAAGGCCGAGCCCAGGAGGGAGGTAGCGCCTCGGGCATCGTACGGCAGCCGCTCGGTCAGGGCGTCGTAGTGGTCCTTCACGTAGGTGTAGAGCAGCTCGCGCGGGAGCTCCTCGTTCATCATCTCCCCTGGCATGCTCATGAGGACCTCGAGTGAGGAGAAGTCGTCAGAGAACAGCAGGGCGAGGCTGGCGCGGACGAGCGCGGGGTCGTTGAATGCGCCCAGCGCGCTGAGCAGGACACCGCGCTCGGCCGGGTGACGCGTCCTGCGAGCCTCGGCCACCATGCGCTGGTGCAGCGCCGCGTCTCCCTTGCGCGCGGCCAGTCGCAGCACCACTTCCACCATCTCTGGAGAGATGGCGCGGCGGTCCTCCAGCCACTTGCGCGCCAACGCGAGCGACTGCGCCTGGAGTGACTCGTCCCGGCCCAGGTCGGCCGCGGCCTTCACCAGGGTGGGTCGCAGCAGGCGCGTGGCATCGTCCTCGCCCGGGCGCGGCTGCAGCCCGAGCGCGTGCGCCTTGTCGCCGAACGTGCGGCGCACGAAGGCCGCGTACTTTGGCCTCAGCGGCTCGGGGATGACATCGCTCCGCACCGAGCCCACCAGCCCCAACGCGCCGGTGAGAAGGTCCCTGTCATCCGTGGGTAACAGGCTCGTTGCCACGCCGAGCGCCTCGTCCACGGGCAGCTCGTTGCTGGCCAGGAGTGCCTGCGCGTCGCCGAGCAGTCCCATGCGCTCGGAGAGGGTGAGCTGCTTGCCGCCTCCGCGTGTGAGCCGGCCGAGCAGGTCTCCCTCCAGCTTCACGTGGTAGTAGCCGCGCGCGTCCGTGTTGGGGAGCACCCAGTCGGGGCAGCCGGTGGCACCTGTCAGCACGAGCTCGCCCGTCTTCCCGGTGAGCAGGGTGCACGCGCGTGCCTCCTGCTTGCCCGTGCCGTAGCGCACGCACACGGGGACCTGCCACGTCTGCGCCGCCGTGCTCGCGCCTTGCGAGCCCACGGGCAGGAAGCGGCGCTGCGCCAGCGTCAGCTTCGGTGGCGCGCTCGCCGCGCACTGGAGGCCCATGGTGACGAGCGGCACGCCGGGCTGGTCCAGGAAGGTGGTGAAGGGGGCCGTCATATCGGTGCCCGCCGCCTGGGAGAGGGACTGGAAGAAGTCGCTCGCGGTGGCGTTGCCCTGGGCGTGCTTGCGCATGTGGGCGCGCACGCCCTCGCGAAAGCGCTCCGGACCCACCCACGCCTCGAACATGGCGAGCACCGCGTTGCCCTTGGCGTAGATGATGTTGCCGTCGAATGCGGTGAGGATGTCGCTCTCGTTCTCCACGGGCTGGCGGATGCGGCGCGTGGTGACGAGCCGGTCCGCCGTCATCGCCTGTGTGCGCTCCCTCACGCGCTGGGCGTCCATGTTCCACGTGGGTTGCCACTGGCCCGTCACCTTGAGAGAGAGCCAGTCCGCGAAGGACTCGCTGAGCCAGGTGTCATCCCACCACGCCAGCGTGACGAGGTTGCCGAACCACTGGTGCGCGAGCTCGTGTGCCTGCACGCGTGCGAAGGTGCGCTGACGCTGCAGCGTGTCCTGCTCGGGCCGGGCCAGCAGCAGCGGCATCTGGAAGGTGATGAGGCCCGGGTTCTCCATGGCCGCGAAGAGCACGGGCCGCGGAATGGCCAGCACGTCCAGCTTCTCGTAGGGGTAGGGGATGCCGAAGTACTCCTCCAGCAGGCCCACCAGCGGCGGCGTAGCCTGGGCGGCATACGCGGCCTCGGCCTTGCGGCCCTTGGGGACCACGATGCGCACCGGCGTGCGCTTCTCGCCCGCGGGTGCCGCGTCCACCGTCTCGAAGGGACCTACCGCGAAGGCCACCAGCTCGCTGGGCAGCGGCGGCGTGGGCCGGAAGCGCACCGTCTTCCATCCGTCTGGGCCGGTTTCCTCGGAGGCCACCGGCGTGTTGGAGAAGGCCTGTTGGTTCTGGGGGACGCGCAGCGTCAGCTGCCAGGGCACTTTGAAGCCCGGCTCGTCGAAGCACGGAATGGCTTGGCGCGCGTCATCCGCCTGGAACTGCGTCATCGCGTACCAGGTGTCCCCGTCCTTCTGCCGGAAGAGGCCCATGGTCTCCTTCGCCGATGCGATGCCTTGGTAGGCGATTCGCAGCGTCGCGGTGCCCGGACCTACCGGTCGCTCGAGCAGGAAGCCGATGAAGCTGGTGCCCTCTGTCACCGCCCGCGCCGGCTGGGGCTGGCCTCCCGTAGTGAGCATGGCCTCCTTCACCTTCAGGTCGCTGCCGTGCAGCCAGAGTTGCCGCGTGGACTCGGACAGCGTGAGCGCGATTTCCACCACGCCGTCGAAGGTCTCCTGCTCTGGGTCAACCGTGAGCTCCACCTGGTAGCCCGTGGGCTTCACCTGGGTGCCCAGTCGGAAGCTGGGAGGACGCGGGGTCTCGGCCGTTGGCTCGGGAGTGGAGGCGGTAGTCTGGGTGGGGGCGGTGCCCTGCTGCGGCGTGGCACAGGCCACGGTGAGCGCGAGCAGCGCCCACGGGGTGCGACGGAGGCGAACGTTCATAGGTCCCTCGGTTAGGTCGCGAGGGAACGCCCGAGGGGACGTTTTATTGCAGGAGGGGAACGTCAAGGGGGGTTGAAGGTACCCGCCTTCCATTGCTCCAGCGTTCTCTCCGCGGAAAAACCCACCAGACCCTCAACGTGTTTGGAGATTTCGGTAAGCACCCGCTCCCCTTCGCTTGGGGCGAACTCCAACACCGAACCCGCAGCCCAGCAGCGGGTTCCCGGGTCTGGATCATCGAGCAACTTTAATAACTGGCGCTGTGCTTCGATACCTCTTGCCCGTAGCTCCTGGCGAATGGCAACGAGGAGATCATACATCCGGTTTGCCTCCTTCGGTTTACCCGCATGAATCGCGGGCCACCGCTCAGCGGAAAGGGTCCTGGCTTTTTCGATCAACTCGTCCGTTGGAGCCTTCTTTATCTGTGCTTTGTTCATGGAATGACTTTGAACCGTTTCAGGATCATCAATCCGAAAGCGCGCTGCTCTTCGTAGGATTTCGTGCGGAGCCATTCGCGGACGACCATGCCTCCCGTATCGTCGGATTTGGTCGAGTAGTACGCACTTATTGCGTCATGCTTGGCCTTGTTCACCGCGATCACGTTTTCCGTGTTGTGAATGGCCTCCGGGCCGAAGCGCTCGATGTTGAGTTTCCGCTGTTCGACGATGTGGTGCCATGCCTTGTCTTCGCCCGCGGGGCCCATGGCGCTTTTGAAGGCGTCAAAGGACTTGAAGGCGCGATGGCTGTTCGGAAGAGGCTTTTCCCTGTCAGGACTTACGCTCCCTCTGCTCGATGAGTGCCCGTCCTCACCGTTCCGGTTGGTCATGGGCACTGCATTGATTGGCAGCACGATACGAATCGTGCCCTTATTCACGGAGACAATGACTCGCTCCGCGTTTGTTGCCGCATCGATCAGACGGAGACCGGTGGTTGACTCGACTGTGCGCGAGGCGTTCCCGAAGCCCGGCAGTTTCGGCCCTTTCGATATGAGTGCTGCCGCGTCACCTATCGCCGCCGTCGCCACCATGACGAGAATTCTCACGCTATTGGGGCCGATGACGCTTCCGAAGCGGTCGCCTATCTCTCGTAGTTCCGCAAAGTTCGAGGCTCGCGGCGCATCTTCGTAAAGTCGTGCATAGGCCCGCAGCAGGTCGAAAAACTCCCATCCGAGATAGCCCCACATGAGCACGGAAAACGCGAGGGCTACACCCTTGGTCACTGGCTCGGGTGCAATCAAGAGCGCCATGTAGGTCGTGATGGTGAAGCTGAGAGTTGCCAGCACCCGTGTGGGGTTGAGCATGGCTTGCACTTCTGTGGCCACCCCTTCCAGGGCAGGCCCCACCGCTAGTGCGAGGGCGATGCTACGCTTGTCTTCGGCTCGTAGGCGAGGCCCATCATCAAAAAGCGTCAGACAATCGCCCGGAGTTCCGCGCCGCTTGCAAAACCGTCCATAGGATTGTGCCAGAGCTGATTGCCACGCTTCGCCAGTCTCAGGCGAGGACGCTAACGCCAGCCTCCGGCCAACGTACAGCGGGGGATATGAAGTGGATACCCGCAGTGGGATGTGGAGCCAAAACATCGTCAGGGCGGCCGTAAGCTCGGAGTCACTTACGTGCACAGACTGAAAGTTCGTGGGCAGGTTGGAAAAGGCCGCCTCGCCCTCACGGCGGTGCGTCAAGCCCGCCCCTGTGGGTCCCTTCGTTGCGCACGCGGTAAGCAGCATCAGCGCAGCCAAGGCGAGCGTGCCCCCGCGCGAAGTGTGCCGCTCTTCCACCAGGTACGAATTGCCGAAATGGTTAGACATCGCCGTGCCTCTCCGGGCCCGATCGGTTGGATGCCGAAACCCGCAGACAGGGCACGGCGCCGATTGCTACATCTTTGCCAAAGGGCCCGAGTCAGCGGTACGGATTGTCTGGACATGCCCGCGGACTCCTCCCTTCTGAGCAGGAGGACACAGCGGATTGAGCACGGGCATGGATACCCTCACCCCGTCCCTCTCCCAGAGGGAGAGGGGAGGGGGGCTCAGCTCTGAGACGGGTGCTGGGCGAGCAGCGTCAGCAGCTCCTCTCCGTAGAGCTGCACGCGCTTGTCTCCGATGTAGGGCACCGTTCGCAGCTCGTCGAGGTTCGCCGGCGGCCGCGACACCAGCGTGTCGAAGATGGCGTTGGGCATTACCACCGACGGCGTCACCTTTCGCGACGCCGCCTTCTCCGCCCTCCACGCCTTCAGCGCGTCCTCCCGCTTGCGCCGGTTCGCGTCCCTCGGGCCCTTCTGCTCCCCCGTCTCCGCCTTCAGCTCGCCTCGGCGTGACTTCTCCAGCAGCTCGCGCACCAGCGCCAGCACCTCGTCTCCGTGAGACCTGACGAAGGCGCCTCTCACGCCCGCCGCCTTCGCCAGCTCCTTGGAGTTGCTCGGAGGCTTCACCGCGATGTCCGAGATGGCCATGTTGGAGAGCATCCGCCCCATGGGGACATTCTCCGCCTCTGCCCACTCCAGCCGCTTGCGGTGCAGCGCGTGGGCGATCGCGTTGGCC
This sequence comes from Archangium minus, assembly GCF_044360475.1. Classification (NCBI taxonomy): domain Bacteria; kingdom Pseudomonadati; phylum Myxococcota; class Myxococcia; order Myxococcales; family Archangiaceae; genus Archangium; species Archangium minus. The sequence goes on along the minus strand of NZ_CP043494.1, from coordinate 10,557,150 downwards.
AGCGTCAGCTGCGTCGGGGTCATCCCTCCCTTCGGCAGGCGCGGCTTGAAGTCCGCTCCTACGTCCGGACGCGCCGCCGCCTCGTCGCACATCCGCTGGCAGTCGAGCAGCACCTCCTCCAGGATGTCCGCCTTCCGGCACTCCTCCCGCACCTGTCTCCCCAGCTCCACCAGGTAGCGCACGTCGTTGGCGATGTAGTCCCGCATCCCCGGAGGCAGCGGCCGGAGCGAAAAGTCCGACTGCTGGTGCTCCTTCGGCAGCTCCACGCCCAGCCGCTCGCGCGCCAAATCCGCCAGCCCTACCTTCGGCCAGCCCAGCAGCGTGGCCGCTCGGTGGGTATCGAAGAGTCCGCGTACCCGCACCCCTGCCTCGGCCAGGTAGGGGAGGTCTCCCGACGCGGCATGGAAGAACTTCGTCCGCCCAGGGTCCTCCATCACCGGCGCCAGGAGCGAGGGCTCTACCCCCGGCTGCAGTGTGTCGAAGAGGTAAACATCCTCGTCCGTGCCTACCTGGAGGAAGCACAGCCGGGCGCGGAAGGCGTGCATCGCGTCCGCCTCCACGTCCACGGCCAGCTCCGGGGCTTGCTCGAGTTTCCGGGCGGCCGTCTGGGCCCCCGGGGCATCTACGATGTCTTGCGCACCTTGTGGGAAGGTCGGCATGGCGAAGAGCAGGCTAGCGGACCAGGTATGTACGTGTAGCGTGTTTTTTCCCCAGCCGCCGCTAGGATGACAACCCCGATGAACCCCGACGTCCTTCGCCTCGAGAAGAACCTGCTCGGCCACATGGGCCGCGCCATCTCCGATTACTCCCTCATCTCCAATGGGGACCGCATCATGGTGGGGGTGTCCGGTGGGAAGGACTCGTACACCCTCCTCTATCTCCTCCGAGAGCTGCAGCGCCGCGCGCCCGTGAAGTTCGATCTGCTGGCGGTGAACCTGGACCAGGGCCACCCTGGCTTCCCCGCGGACAAGCTGGAGGGCTGGTTCAAGAGCGAGGGCTTCGCCTACAAGATGCTCAAGGAGGACACCTACTCCGTCGTCCTCGAGGAGACGCCCCCGGGGAAGACCCAGTGCACCGTGTGCTCCCGGCTGCGGCGCGGCATCCTCTATACGGCCGCCGTGGAGCTGGGCTGCAACAAGATCGCCCTTGGCCACCACCGGGACGACCTCGCCAACACCCTGCTGCTCAACCTCTTCTTCGCCGGCTCGCTCAAGGCCATGCCGCCCATCCTCAAGAGCGACGATGGGCGCAACACCGTCATCCGTCCGCTGTGCTACGCGCCGGAGAAGGAGATCGCCGCCTACGCCGAGGCCCGGCAGTTCCCCATCATCCCGTGCGACCTGTGCGGCTCGCAGGAGAACCTGCAGCGCAAGCGCATGCAGCGGCTGATGGAGGAGCTGGCCAAGGAGATTCCCAACGTCCGGCAGAGCGTGCTGTCCGCCATGAGCAACGTGCGGGCGAGCCATTTGATGGACCGGAACCTTTTCGACTTTTCCGCGCTCGCGTCCGAGGGTACTCAACCCGAGGCGACGCAGTCGCAGGACGACGACGGCAGCAAGAACCCTGGGAGGGCTGGCGGATGCCTCGAGAGCAGGCAGTGAAGGCGCGCAAGGATCGCAACTCGGCGCTGGTGGAGGTGATGCTGCTGGCCGCCATGGCCGATGGCAAGGTGTCGCAGCGGGAGATTCAGACGCTGTTGCGGCGCGTTATCGAGCGCCCCGAGTTCGAGGGCACCAAGCCCGAGGAGCTCAACGCGCTGGTGGAGGCGAGCGCCCAGCGGCTGTCCAAGGCGCACGACCTGGAGGAGATCCTCTCCTCGTTCCGGGCGCGGCTGCCGGACCACAAGAACCGCATGCTGGCCTTCGGGTTGGCGGCGTCCATCGCGTTCTCGGACCACCGGGCCACGCGCACGGAGCTGGGCCTGCTCAAGACGTTCCAGGCCGCGCTGGGCATCTCCGAGGACGAGGTGGCGCAGATCATCGACGTCATCGAGGGCGGAGGCAGCCTGTCGGAGGCGCTGGGCGAGCCGCTGGAGCGCCTGTTCGCCGAGGTGATGGTGCTGGTGAGCGCGGCGGACGGACGCCTGAAAGAGGCGGAGGCGCGGGCGCTGGTGGAGAGCTTCGCGTCGGATCCGCTCTTCCACAACGTGAGCCCCGAGCGGGCGCAGGCCTTCGTGAGCGAGGCGGTGGCGGCGCTGGCGGCCGAGGGACTGCCGGAGCGGCTGCAGGTGCTGGCCCGGGGGCTGACGACGCATACCCAGCGGCTGAAGGCCTACCGGCTGGCGACGAAGATTGCCCACGCCAGCGGCCAGGAGCCGAGCCTGAGCGAGCAGCGCATCCTCAACATGCTCCAGGCGACCTTCGGGCTCGCGGATGACGAAGTGGCGCGTCTGGACCGCGAGGCGTAAGGAGAAGCCCGGCCCACCATGTCCGCCCCTCCTCCCTCTCCGGCACGATTCTCCTTCCGGTTCGGCCTGCCGCCCTCGCTGGGCAACACGCTGGCGCGCGAGCGGGCCGAGCACTTCTCCTCGTTCATCGAGCGGGCCCTGGGCCGCAAGGTGGAGGTGAGCGTGGCGTCCAGCTACGAGGCGCTGGCGAAGGATCTGCTGGCGGGCCGGGCGGACGCGGTATGGGCGCCACCCTTTGTGTGCGCGCGCGTGGAGGCCATGGGCGTGCGGGTGTTGGCGCGCGGGGTGCGGCGGGGCCGCTCGTCGTACCGCTCGGCGCTGGTGACGCGCGCGGGCTCCGGGCTCACGCTGGAGACGCTACAGGGCAGGCGGGTGGCGTGGGTGGACCGGGACTCGGTCGGCGGCTACCTGCTGCCCGTGGCGTACCTGAAGGCCAAGGGCCATGAGCCGGCGAAGACGTTCGTCTCGCAGCAGTTCGCGGGCTCGTACAAGGCGGCGCTGGAGGCGGTGCTGAGCGGGACGGCGGACATGGCGAGCATCTTCTGCCCGCCAGAGTCCACGGGCCTGACGTACGCGGACGGCGTGGAGGTGGTGCTGGCCGGCAAGGGGAAGGCGTTCGAGCTCATCGCCTACACGGAGGAGGCGCCCAACGACGGGGTGCCGGTGGGCATGAGCGTGGCGCCGGAGCTGGCGGGCCTGCTGGAGCGCGCCCTGTTGGGGCTGCACGAGAGCGACGAAGGCAAGCGCCTGCTGGAGGAGATCTTCTCGGCGGAGCGCTTCGAGCCCGCGCCGCGCATGGGCTACCGCGCCCTCTATCGCGTGGCCCTCGCGAGCCTCTGACTTCTTGCCATTTCGTTGCGTATTGCGTGCGCCGACGCAGGGCGTTATCGCGAGGGCTCCCCCCTTTTCCAGAAGGAGACCCATGGCGATTCAGGTCGGTGACGAAGCCCCGGACTTCAACTTCACCCATAAGGACGGCAGTTCGGTCAGCCTCAAGGCGCTGCTTCAGAAGAAGAAGGCCGTGGTCCTCTACTTCTACCCGAAGGACGACACCCCGGGTTGCACGGCCCAGGCCTGTTCCTTCCGCGACTCCTATGAGTCCTTCACCGAGGCGGGGGCCGAGGTCATCGGGGTCAGCTCCGATGCGTCCACGTCTCATGATGCTTTCGCCTCCAAGCACCGGCTGCCATTTACGTTGATCCCCGATGGGGACGGCTCACTTCGCAAGCGCTATGGAGTGCCGCGCTCCTTCCTGGGTCTGCTTCCGGGCCGGGTGACCTACGTCATCGACAGCAAGGGCGTCGTCCAGCACGTCTTCAACTCCCAGCTCCAGGCGACCCGGCACATCACCGAGGCGCTGGACGTCATCAAGCGGTTGCAGTCCTGAGCGCTTGCTGAGTGAGCGCTCCAGTCAGTGAGTCCCCGCCCGCGCGGGGCCCAGCATCTGGCCCTTGAGCGTGCTCGGGGCCACCGGGAGCTGCTCCATCCGGTACTGCGGCAACGCGCGGAACAGCAGCCAGTCCCCGCTTTCGAGCGGCCCTTTCACCAGGTGCCCGGTTTCAAGCAACTGCCGCCCGATGGGGACGGAGGTGTCGCCGCGCGTGAGCTGAAAATGGACGTGTTCCAGTCGTCCATCTTCCAGCTTCACCCGGCCCTCCACGTACACGCTGTCGTCACGGAGGAAGAGCTGTGAGGCGCCGTCCACCCGGCCATAGGAGTTGTCCGCGAGGATGAGCTCGAACTCCTCCTCGCGGAGCACCGAAGGGCAGTCCCCGCTTGGCGTGTGGCCCACCACGAGCCGGTGGATGCCGGAGCGGGCGAGCGTCTTGATGAGGGTGGAGGAAGGGAGGCCGGGGTGATTGCGCTCGTCGGCCATGCGCCCGTACACGACGCTGGCGGTGTTGATGCGCTTGCCCGGCGTGGGGGCCTGGTAGGCGATGAGCGGCTCCCAGGCCGGAGTGCCCGTCCTGTCGAGCCGCCCCTCGATAAAGGCCTCCATCTGCTCGCGATACCAGCGGTTGAGGGCCTCCACCCAGGCGTCCACACCCTCCACGTACTCTCCCGTAGGCACCACCCCGAGGCTGTGCTCGTGCACCCCGCCGTGGACGAAGAGGGTGTTGCCCAGGCGGTAGGCCAGCTGGCACACGGCGAGGTAGTCGCGCATCAGCCCCTGGGGGCCCAGGTCCTCGAGGAAGCTGGTCACCACGTCTTCATCGCTCACGGGCTCACCGGTGCGGACCAGCTCGTCCCGGCGAAACCTGAAGGCGTCGCGCGCCCCCATGGTGTTTTCGAAAATCCAACGCAGGAGCACTGGCCGTGGGGCGCTCCGCATGTCCGTGGGCGTACGTGGAAGGGGATGGCCGTTCAGCTCGCGCGCCAGGCGCAGCTTGTTGATGTCACGGTTGCCCGCCAGCAGGACGACCTGGGAGGGATGCCGGCGCTTGGCCTCGAGGAGCGTCTCAAGCACCCGCCGCCCATCGGGACCGCGGTCCACGGCGTCTCCCCCGTAAACGAAGGTGGCGCCCGGACGCACCACCAATCGCCTCCTGCCCTCGAGCGACACGTGTGGGTTGTCCCGGCAGAAGCTGGCCAGCTTCTCCCAGATGCCCTCCACATCCGTGAGGTAGGCCACAGGGTGATCGGCCTTGCTCGTTCCCGGCAGGGTACTCGCCATGAATGAATGGTGCTCCTCCGAATCGGGTCCGTCTACGCCTCATCCCAGAGGGCGACGCGTCCCTCACTCCGTCGTTCACCAGGAGAAGGCGATCTCGTTGTCCAGGGCGCCCACCAGCTTCGCGCTCACCCACACGCCCTTCATGCCCATCACCTCGAAGAGGCCGAGCAGGGCACCCTCGTGGATGAGGGGGTGAATGAAGTCGTGCTTCGTGAGGATCAGCCCGCTCCTGGGTCCCGTCCACTTGATGGAGCTCTCCCCATAGCTCACCCCTGCCCGGTAAGCCGTGGGCAGGCTGCTGATGAGGAGCCGCGGATTCCTCTGGTTCAAGGTGAGCATCGTCTTGCCCACCGCGGAGGACAGGAAGGGCGGTATCACCATGCACCCTACATATCGCAGCGCGTTCTCGAGGCTGTCGTGCTGCACCCGCAGGAGATTCGCCGCTGTGTAGGTGACCCGGAGGTACGCGGTGGCGGGGTACCTGAAGAAGCTCGTGAAGCTCGTCTCCTGACCTGCCTCGAGGCAACGCTTCACGGCCTCGTCTCCAAGGCTCCGGACCGCCGCCAGCGCGCCGTTGAAGAAGAACCCGCACATGGTGTCCGCGGGGGTGGCCAGGGCCATCCTCCGCTCGAATTCGTGAACTGAAACGACGTCACTCGTGTCCTGGCTGATGGACATGCTTCTCATGCGGCTCCCCCCGTCCTCAGAGCTGCCAGGATGAGCAGCATGCAGGAAGACCCAGGAAGGGCAAGACTGCCCCCGAGGCCGCCTGTCCACTGCGGCACTCCCACCTCGAGCAAGCCCGAGAGCGATGTGCGCTAGGTCTCTTCCGTGTCCTCACCCGGCTCGTGCGTGCTGACGGGGCGGCGGGGAGCGGGGGCCTGTGTGGCCCGAGTGCGCGGAGGTGTGCCCGGACTTGCCCCACCCCCTTGCGCGGGAGCTCGCGTCTGCCGAGTCTGCTGTCCTTGTCCCTGAGGGGGGGCCACCTGGGTCGAGGAGGACGAGCTGGCCTCTCGCGCGAGCCGCGGATCGTACTGGATGACGGTGGGCTCGCTGGCGAAGCGCTCCTCCTCGAGCTCCGTGGCGTACAGGTCCTTCATGAACGCGGTGAGGTGCGCGGGGGTGCCCGGGAGCCGCTCGGCGAGCAGGAAGTCCTCGAGCGCGAGCTGGAACTCCCCGGCGCTCTGGAAGCGCTCCTCGCGCTTGCGCGCCAGCGCCTTCATCACCACGGCGTCCAGCGTCTTGGGGATGCCGGGCACGGCCTCGGAGGGGAGGGCAACCCGGGCGCCGACCACGGCCTTCAGGGTGGCCATGTCCGACTCTCGCTTGAAGAGCCGCTGGCTGGTGAGCAGCTCGTAGAAGACGATGCCCAGGCCGTACACGTCCGAGCGCGCGTCGAGCTCCTCGCCGCGGGCCTGCTCCGGGGACATGTACGCGTGCTTGCCCTTGATGGTGCCGACGATTGTCTGCGACAGCTTCCCCGCGGCCTTGGCCACGCCGAAGTCGATGAGCTTCACGTTGCCGTTGAAGCCCACCAGCACGTTCTGGGGGGACACGTCGCGGTGGATGAGGCCCAACCGGCGGCCTGACGGGGTGCGTGCCTGGTGCGCATGGTCCAACCCCGCCGCGGCGTCCGCGATGATGCGGCACTTGAGCCCCAGCGGCAGCCCGCCCTTGCGGTGGTTGGCGCGCGCGTTCACCTGACTGACGGCCTCGCCCTGGACGTACTCCATGGCGATGTAGAGCACGCCGTCCACGTCCCCCAGCTCGTAGATTTGCGCGATGTTGGGGTGGTTGAGCAGGCCGGCGATGCGGGCCTCGTCCAGGAACATCTGGATGAATTCCTGGTCCTCGGAGAGGTGCGGCAGCAGCCGCTTCACCACCAGCAGCTTCTGGAAGCCCACGGGGCCCTTCTGCCGGGCCAGGAAGACCTGGCCCATTCCGCCCGTCGCCAGTTTTCGTAGCAGTTCGTAACGGCCGAAGGTTTCCACGCGAGGGGACAACCATATCCGCCTCGGGGCCATCAGAGGAAGGGACCCCGTCGTCTTGACGGGGCCCCTCGGGGACTCTCAGGGCGCCTTGGGAGGCACCACGCCGCAGGCGCTCCGGTAGCGGACCTCGATGGTCTGACCCGCTGTAGGCACCGCGGCGCCCCGGAAGATGACCGCGTTGCGGGCGGCATCGTAGGTCCACTGCTCCTCGGGGAGCCTCACGCCCTGGACGCGCACGGACATCTCCTCCGTCCCATTGGGCGTGGTGCTCAGGGTGAAGTCCGCCTGGAGCCCGTCCGCGCGCTGGAGCAGCTTGTCCAGGAAGGGACCGTAGTCGCCCCGGCAGATGGACTCCGCCGCGCCGCCCGTGCGCTGGGCCACGGTGCTGAAGCGCGGCCCCGGCGGGCCCGCGGTGGTGCAGCTGTTGTCGGTGGGCACCAGCGCGTGGAGCTGGGTGCGGTGCGCCATGCCGGTGCCCTTCACGGCCTGGAGGAACTGCACGTAGCTCTCCGGATCAAAACCCGAGTGGTCGTCCTCGTCGGCCACCACCACCACCGCGAGCCGGGCCGTGGGGCGCAGGAAGCCCAGGTTGCCGTCGTTGGGCAGCGGGGTGCGCGGGTCGTCCGCGCTGGTGGCCAGGGGCGAGGAGATCGCCTGCCGCATCGTCTCCAGGCCCTGCACCAGGTTGTGGCACAGGCCCGTGTCGTCGATGTTGGCCTGAAGGGTCTCCGCCGCGGTGGGCGAGTCACTGGAGACGGCACGCGCGCGGCGGCCATCCACGGGGACGAGCCGTCCCCCATCACCGCCTCCCGACGGTCCGGCGCACACGCTCGCGCGGGCCGCCAGACCCGTGCTGGTGACGCCCATGCGCAGATCCACTCCGGCCTGCCGCGCACGCTCCACCCACCCGGGCAGGGCCGCCTTCAGCCGCGCCTGGTAGGGCTCCATGGTGGTGGTGTTGGACACCACGAAGAGGACGTCCAGCTGGTTGTTGGTGCCCTGGATGAAGCGGTCGAGCTGGAGGCCCTCGTGGTTCGTCTCCGCCAGCAGCGGGACGAGCAGCGGGCTCGGCTCCTGCTCCGCGTTGACGAAGAAGGGGCTGTAGTGCTGGCCGAGCACGGTGCGCGAGTAGGTGAACTCCAGCTCGAAGCCCTCGCCGGGGTTCAGCATGCGCGGCAGGGCGGGCGGCGTCACCAGTTGGAACTGGTCACTGGTGCCCGCGCCGAGCGCGGTGTTGTTCACGATGACGGGCGCGGCGCACTGGTTGGAGATGAGCGTGCGCCGAGGTACCGTCGGGCAGTCATAGCGAATGGGCCCGAAGTCCACGAAGCTCGGCGCGGCCACCAGGCAGGTCGCCAGCGACACACCGTGGAGGGGCAGCGTCACCGTGGGCGCCGCGGGGTTGTTCACGGTCATCTTCAGCTCGCCGTGGAACTCGCCCGCGGCCGGGGGCCGGAAGGCGATCATCGCGCTGAAGGCCGTGTCATACGGCACCACGCCGCCCGCCAGCTTGCCGCCCGGCATGAAGAAGGCGCCCCCGCCGTCATTCGACAGGTGGATGTCCTTCACCGCGCACTCAGCTCGGCCAGGGTTGCGGAAGCGGAAGCCCAGCACCGCACCGCGGCCCGGCTCCACGTTGCCGAAGTCCAGGAGCGGCTGGGGCGTCAGCTCATAGACGCAGGGGCCCGTGCTCCGCGCGCGGCCGGTGAGGACGATTTCGCGATTGGGATTGAAGAGGTCATCCGAGACGAGCACCAGCGTGGCCTGCCAGGAGCCCTCGGCCTGAGGCTCGAAGTACACCGTCAGGTCCAGCGCGTCCGTGCCCGGGGCGATGGGAATGTCGTCGGCCCCCAGCTCCGGCCAGGCCGTGCCCGCCTTCCAGGGATAGGCCTGCTTGCCACGCAGAGGCACGTCCACCGAGAAGTTCTGCGCGGCCCCGGTCCCCTTCACGCCCCGGAAGTACAGGTTGCCCGTGCTGCCGCTGTTGGTGATGCGGATGGTCTTCCCCACCTTGCCACCTACGGGCAGCTCGCCGAAGTCCAGCGCCACCGGAGCCACCGCCAGGGCGGGCCGGCCTCCGCGCGCGTCCAGCATCACCTGCGCCTGGCGCGGCTTGTCCGACTCGTAGCCCACCGTGAGCAGGCCCGTGTTGGGGCCGGAGTAGCGCGCCGCGAACTCCAGGGGCAGCTCCACCTTCTCCCCCGGCTTCACCTCCTGCGCGCTCATCGGCGCGAGCGGCGTGAAGGACCGATCACTGGTGCTCAGCCCCTGGATGGTGACCGGCCGCCAGGTGATGTTGCGTGCGCGCGTGAAGGACTTGGTGCGCTCGTGCACGGGAATCTTGTCGAAGGGCACCGGCTCGGGGTCGAAGGCGAAGGCGTGCGCCACCGAGCGGCCAGCGAGCTCCGCCGTTGACGGCGTGCAGCTGGCGCAGGGCCTCACCTCCACCAGCGCGCGCATGTCGCCCAGGGCGCGCGGCAGGTACTTCGCCTCCAACTGATGTGTGCTGAGCGGCGGCACCGTGATGGTGTCCGTGCTGAAGGCGTCGGCCGCCTCGCCCTTCACCGTCACCGTGAGCGGCAGGTCCACCGGGTTGGTGATGGTGAGGCGCAGCGTGCGATCGCTGTCCACCTCCAGCGTCTCGAAGTCCAGCACCGCCGGGGAGATCTGCACAGGCAGGGGCACGCCCCGGCCCTGTACCCGGACGGTGTGCTCACGGCCCGAGTTGGCGTCCGTGGTCACATGGACCGTCTCCTCCAGGGTGCCCTCGGAGAGCGGGTGGAAGCGCACGAGCACCCGCATCTCGTCGCCGGGCATCACCCGCCCCTCGCCCTCAAAGGAGACCTCGTACGAAGGATCTCCCTTCAGCCCCAGTGCCTCTAGGGCATGAAAGGGCACGTAGCCCACGTTGCGTAGACGCACGACCTTCTCGCGCCATTGCCCAACCGGCACCTCTCCGAAGTCGAGGACATCCGAGTCCACTGCTGCCTTGGCCTGCACCGAGCGGGTATTCCCCGGCTCATGGCACGCGGCCAGAAACGCCGTCAGCAGCGACAGCCAGATGATCCGCCCACCGCCCAGCCCCGTTCTCATCGCCCGTTCTCGCCTCGAACCCATCCGGCTCGTTCTCAATCAAAACGCGTACCAACGGCGTGTCGACTGGCGGCCCAATAAAAACAGGGGCTTAGCGGAGGCAGGGAGGCAGGATGGGAGCAGGTGGAAGCGTCTTACCCTGTAGGGTGAAGGAGTTTTCCTGTCGTGCCGGGATGATCGGGCAGGACTATCGGGTGGGGGGTATGAACTGCCCCAGGGCCTGCGCCACGGCCTTCGGCTGTTCCAGGTGGACGTGGTGGCCACCGGGAAGCGTGAGGGGAGGGCGGAGTTGGCGAAGGGCGGCGAGCCGCGCTCGCGAGCGCTCGTCATCGAAGCGGAAGCCCTCGCTGCCGAGGATCAGCTGCATCGGGCAGGTGACGGCGGAGGAGATGGCGAGCCACTGGGCGTCGTCATAGCCGAAGGCGAAGCGGCGGCGGTGGGCCGGGTCGAACGTGAATGCGACGCCCTCCTCCACGGGCTCGGTGCCGTGACGGGCCAGGTGCAGCGCGGCGTGCTCCGGAAGAGACGGGTTGTTCTCCCGCAGGCGGGCGGCGGCGGCCTCCACACTGGGGTAGCGCTTGCGGTTGGGCGCGCGCTCCAGGTCCTCGAGGAAGCCGCTCAGCCGCACGAGCGCGTTTTCGGGAGGGCCGCCCGTGGGGCCCAGGCTTTCAATCAGGGTGATGCTGAGGACTCGCGAGGGGCGCGCGGCGGCATACGCCGTGGCGACAATGCCTCCCAGCGAGTGTCCGACGAGGTGCACCGCCTCCACCCCCGTGGCGCGCACCACCGCCTCCACGTCCACCAAATAGTCGGCGAACTGGTAGTTCGCGTGGCGTGGCAGCCAGGCGCTCCGGCCCATGCCGCGGAAGTCGAGCAACAGCAGCCGCCAGGACTCCGGCAGGTGCTCGGCGACGAGGTCGAAGCTGTGGGAATGGTCCAGCCAGCCGTGAAGGAACACGACGGCGGGAGTGCCCGCGGCGTTGCGCTGGCGCACGTGCAGGGCCAGGCCGTGGGCATCAACGGTCAACGCTTCAAAGGATGAAGGCAACGGCGGCTCCTCACAGGGACCGGGAACACTTCCCCAGGCCCCTCGGCTTGCCACGTTCCGCCGTTACTGGGAACCGCCAGCTCTCACTTCAGGCTTGAGGCTGAACCGACTCCACCGGAGTCGAGGCTGCGAGCACCAGGGCGAGCTGCTTCGCCTGGCCCTCGGTGGTGCACCGGTACTCCTGCACCTTCCCGTTGGCCTTCTCCAGCCGAAGAATCCAAACGTCCGCTTCCTTGGACACCACAGAACGAACCTGCGACATGGCTGCCTCCTTGAGGGCTGCCCTTCCCCCGCCTGCTTTCTAAGCATGCGGCATGCCGAGGCCTAGACTTGGTCGCTACCCAAGGAATCCGGGGATTTATCACCTGCCTGCCCCTCCCCGAGTGACAAATCTTGCGGGTCTAGGTGACAAAACGTGCAGACTGGCCCGCACCTTTTGCGTAGTGCCTCAATGTAACTTTACAGGTCCTTACATTCTCGATTTGTGAGAAGTGAAGCAGGGTGGCGGCGAGGCCTCTCCGCCACCTGTTCGCGAGGGTGGGGGAAGTGTCAGCGCGCCTGGGGAGCGGGGCTCCGGGTCTGCAGAAACTGCTGCATGGCGGCCGGGTAGCGCTCTCCCGCCGCGACACCCGGGGGCGCGATGGCTTCAATCTCGGCGAGGTCCTGCGCGGTGAGCTTCACGGCGAGTGCGCCCAGGTTGTCATCCAGGTACGTGCGCCGCTTGGTGCCTGGGATGGGCACGAGATCGTCGCCTTGGGCGAGCACCCAGGCCAGTGCGAGCTGCGCCGGTGAGCACTGCTTGCGCCGGGCGAGCTGCTCGATGAGCTCCACCAGCTTCAGGTTGCGCTGGAAGTTCTCCCCCTGGAAGCGAGGGGAGTGGCGGCGGTAGTCGTCCTGCGGCAGGTCCTCGAAGCGCTTGAACTGCCCGGTGAGGAAGCCTCGGCCCAGGGGGCTGTAGGGGACGAAGCCCACGCCCAGCTCGCGGCAGGCCTGGAGCACGCCGTCCTCGGGGTCGCGGCTCCACAGCGAGTACTCGCTCTGCAGCGCGGTGATGGGGTGCACGGCGCACGCGCGGCGCAGCGTGTCCGCGTTCACCTCGGACAGCCCGAGGTAGCGCACCTTGCCCTGCTTCACGAGCTCCGCCATGGCGCCCACGGTCTCCTCGATGGGCGTGTTCGGATCCACGCGGTGCAGGTAGTACAGGTCGATGACATCCATGCCCAGCCGCCGGAGGCTGGCCTCGCAGGCCTGCTTCACGTACTCGGGGCGGCCGTTGACGCCGCGCGCTTGTGGATTGTTCGGGTCGCGGACGATACCGAACTTCGTGGCCAGCACCACCTTCGCGCGGTGCGGGCGCAGCACCCGGCCCACCAGCTCCTCGTTGCGGCCCGGGCCATAAGCGTCCGCGGTGTCGAAGAAGGTAATGCCCCGCTCCAGCGCGTGGAGCAGCGTGGCCTCGGACTCCGCGTCATCCCGCCCGGCGTAGAATTCGGACATGCCCATGCAGCCCAGGCCCATGGCCGAGACGATGAGCCCTTGCTTCCCCAGCTTTCGAGTCTCCATGCTCCACATCTCCTGAGGTGACCTTCACGTTTCCTACAGCGTGTGCACTTCGTCCCAGAGGCGGTTGTGGCCGCCGGGCCCGGGCTGAGCCGCTCGGGTAGGGCCTTTAATGTTCTCACATATGAGAAATGTCAAGCCGAGTTCGAGTGGAGTGGAAGAGGCCGAGCTGGAAGCAGCGGAGGCCCCGAGGTTGGGGGCGCGCATCCGGGAGCTGAGGCAGGAGCAGGGGCTCACACTGGAGGCCCTGGCCGAGCGCTCTGGGGTGAGCCGGGCGATGATTTCCAAGGTGGAGCGGGGGACGAACAACCCCACGCTGGTGGTGGCGGTGCGTATCGCGCAGGGGCTCGGGGTCGGGCTGTCGGAGCTGATGTCGCGCCCGAGGCCGAAGCAGGCGCGGGTGCTGCTTCCTCCCGAGCAGCAGCCCACGTTCCGCGACGCGGAGAGCGGTGCGGTGCGGCAACTCCTGGTCCCCCCATTCGAGACGCGGGACGTGGAGTTCGTCCGCTTCACGCTGCCGGCCCGCGCCTCGACGGGGGAACTGCCTGGCAAGGGCGTAGCGGTGGGCAAGTACCTGGCCGTGGAGAAGGGCACGCTGCGCATCGACTTCCCGGACGGGAGCGTCACGGTGGAGTCACAGGATGCCTTCTACTTCGAGGCGGACGTGCCCCACGCCTTCGTCAACGTCGGGCGCGGCGAGTGCGTGTTCTACTTCGCCATGGCTCGCGGGCCGCGCTGAATCAGCGCGAGAGTCCCATCAATCCGGTCCTCAACGCCGTTGACCAGTCGGGCCGGTTCCTTGCCTCGGCCAGGCGCGCCGCGCGTTCCCAGTCATAGACCACGCTGAGCAGTTCGGTTGCCCAGCCTTCCGGTGTGCGCTCAATGAGGGCGTAGCGGGCGTGTGGGGAACCGACTTCAACTTTGTGCGGGTGGGGACGTATGTCTTCGTAGGCCTGGAGACCGACGCTGCCTGGATTGACGATGGTGCGACCGTCTCGCAGACGCACGACGCGGGGCATGTGCGTGTGTCCGCAGAGGATGAGCGAAGCCGAGCAGTCACCGGCCCGCTCCTCGATGAGCGCCGCCGGGGCAGGTCCGCAGCCCGCTGGGGTGATCTGCTCCAGGAAGTAGGTCAGATCGTCGCTGGGCGTGCCGTGACAGAGGAACACTTCGTCGGAGAGCCACTGCGTTGGTGGCAGGCGGGCCACCCAGTCGCGCTGGTCGGGCCGGAGTGATTGCGCGGCGTGGCGATCCGATGGACCCATGCGCCCCAGGTCGGGCTCGAGGAGTTGCCGTTCATGGTTGCCACGGATCGTCGGCAGCTCGAGGCGCATCAGCAGGTCCGCGGTTTCGCTCGGTTGGAGCGGGCCCGACACGATGTCGCCGAGATTGACGATCACATCGGCGCCGCGCCGGTCGATGTCGGCCAGCACGGCCTCGAGAGCCTCCAAGTTGCCATGAATGTCGGAGATGGCGGCGATCTTCATGACCAGGACAATAGCAGCAGTCGCTTCTTGGGTTTGGTTCGCACGCGGCTCATCGCCTCTCGGATACGATGGCGGTGCCATGGTCCACAGCTGCCCGCAGTGCGGCGTCTTCCTCTCCTTCCAGCGCAAGGAGATGCTCAACCCGGACCTCATCTCCGGCAATTGGTATGGCTGCCCCGGCTGTGCTCGGAACGTGTGCGAGGCCTGCGGGAAGTCTTCGGGGCGGCGCTGCCTTCAGTGCGGCGACACGCTGGAGCCTGATCAGTTCTTCCCCGTCAGATTGAAACCGCGAGAGGACTGGCGGTCCATCGTCTCCGCCATCCTGGAGGAGCCGGCGATCTTCGACCCGGTCTGGATGGTGGAGCTGATCTCGTGCGTCACTGAGACGTCCATCCACGACATCGACGCGGCGCTCGATGACTGGACACGAAATCGCATCCGTGACGAGGTGTTTGCCCTCGATATCCTGCGACGCCTGGGAAGCACCGACTCCTGCACCTTTATCCACTCGACGGAGCATCTATGGACACCGGAGTGGGAGCAGCGGCTGTCGCTGGCCGCAGGGTATTACCTCGAACGGGCGGATGACTTGACCCGGGATGCACTGCGGCAACGCGAGTTGCTGCAGGGGTGGCTCGTCTTGGCACCTGCCTCCAGGCCCGCGGGCAAGGCCCTCCTCGAGCTCACACTCCACCCCGATGAAGGCGTATCCGGCCTCGCCCTGCGTGTGCAGCATCTCTTCGAGCTTCCCCTTCTGTACGTCCTCGAATGGTGTGTCCCTGTCCTCCGCAGTGGGGTGCCTGCGCGCGTGAGCGCGGCGTTGGCCGTGCTGGAGAACGCTCTCGAGCGGCGCTCTCCTCTCGACCGGAGGACCCGCCAGGAGGTGGAGCAGCGGCTCTGCTCGGAGCTCGCCAGGCGCGGAGAATCAGAGGTCAAGGCACTCGTCAGCCAGCTCGTCACTTCTTCGTCGCCGTGGCCCGTGGACCTCATCGCGAGCTTCGTGGGGGCACTGGACTTGGCGAGTGAGGTGTTGCCCCTCCTGGCCGCGGCTCTCTCCTCGCGTCGCCCAAGTCGGTACAGAATCTTCGATTTCATCGCCGCCATGGGTACGTCAGCCGTGGCGGTGGGTGCACGTGCCCTCATCCTCGAGCACCTCGAGCAGGCGGAGTCTCATGACGTCGCGCTGCCGTGCCTCCGCGCCCTGGGGCGGATGGGGACCTCCGCCCGAGAGCTTCTGATGCTCGCGAGGAAGTGGACCGACACGGGACCCGAAAACAGGCGGAAGGGCACGCTCCGCACCCTCATCCAGTTGCTCGTCACAATGAACGAAGGCGCGTCCGAGGAGCTCCGTGCCCTGTGCCAGCGGTTGATGAGCGAGACGCAGACAATCGAGGATCGCCAGGAGTTCCTCCAACTCGTGAGCCGCCTAAACCCCTCGATGCGACGGGTGCTCTTCCCCGGGCTCCCCGAACCCGCCGAGCTGCTCCTCGGGCTGTTCGAGGAGAACCAAGGCACGTCACCTTGTCTGGCCAATGAGCGCCTGTTGGAGTTGCATCACGAGTCACCCCGTCTTCGCGCCTGGCTCATCAATCATGTGATGGAGGAGCCCGATGATGCTCTCTCCGCCCACTTCTTCAACGTGGCGGGGCCTGAGTGTGGGGGGCTGCTCCTCCTGTTGCAGCGGCTCATCGCCGATCGAAGCGCGTGCCTTTCTCTACGGGAGGAGTGGGTGAAGGCTCTCGGCCGCATCGCTCCTGGCCCTGGCTCGCCCGCCCTCCGGGTGCTCTACGAACTCTTCCTCGACGCGCGGGAGCGGCTTCCCCTGCGCGTCACCGCCGCTCAGACGCTCTGGTCGGCGGGCGTCCGGGGCCTCCCGGGAACGGAGCTCGCCCCCGTTCTGCGAGACCCGTCCGCCTCCCTCCGCGCCTGGGGGCTCCTGTTTGCCTCGGAGGTGGAAGAGGGGTTCCTCGCCTCACTCCGGGAGGATCCAGTAGCGCTGGTGCGCCAGCTCGCCATCGCAGGATGCCAAGAAGACGAGCAGCAGGGCAGACCGGGGAGGTAAGAAACTCCGCATAGTGCGGGACAACCTATCCGATAGCCCGAACGAACGTCCAACCCTCCGCGCCTTGGCCTGTCATAGCGACCTGAAAACCCGCCGCTCTAGGCTGAAGAGCATGAAAAGCTTGACTTCCTGCCTCTTCATCATTGGGACCCTGCTTTGGGGGGTCCTCACGTCTGGTTGCTCGGCTGGCAGGGCGCATTACGCCTACTCCGGTGGGACGACGCACTACACCTACACGTCGAGCCGTCCCGTAGTCCTGGCGCAAGCGGCTACGATGGACTGCCGGCCAGGCGACTCCACCATGACGTGCTGCATCAAAAAACATCCACAGGACCCGGTAGGCGCTTGTGGGGCGACGCAATCCGAGGTTGATCAGGTGCTCCGGGCTGTGCGCGCTGGCTCCGATGTTGACGAGGACGAGGACGACTTCTCCAACAACGCTTCTCTACCCAAGTGGAAACAGAAGTGCATTGAGGCTTATAACGATTGCCAAAACGACGGGTGGACGGGTGATTGCCACGATTGTCTGAGGTTGTGTGAAGGGCAGCACAAATGGCCTACCAAGAAATGCCACTGACCATTAAGTGCAGGTGCGCACATGAACGGTGAGACCGATTGGGACAATGTGTGGGAATTGGCTCGTGATGTGCTCGAAAACGGCGTCCCGTTGAACCTCACCGACGAGACGCGCGCCCTTCTTTCTCGGACCGCTCAGCAGGTGGCCATCAGCAAGCAGGACGCGGAAGATGCTTTGCGCAGTTTGCCTGCCGCTACGGCCTTGCTGCGAGAGATCAACCGGCGCATCCATGACGGGTCGTGGCGCCTGACTGACGCTCGAAACCGGGCGAAGAAGTTGCGAGACGAGGGGGACTTCGACGGGGCACAGCAAGTCATGCGTGACGTGCTCGCCGTGGAGGTTGTCCCCTTCTACCGGGAGCAAGCCGAAATCACGCTGGAGAGCTTGGTTGGGCTGGCTGAGGTGCACGCAACCGGGCGGCTCAATCCGAACCTACACGACCGGCAGCAACTCGCGGCGCTCTCCCTCCGAGTCCAACAGGGTCACTCCTTGGAACTAACCGACGACTTGCGCGCCCTTCTGCGCCGGACCGCCCCCACGGCAGCCATCAGCGAGACCGAGACCGAGGAGGCCCTAAAGAGCCTGGAAGGCTCCGAGGCCCTGATGGGGATGGTCCTCGCGCGCTTCCGGGAGAGCGAGCGCCGATTTTTGAATTCGATGTACCGGATGACGAGCCTCCGGGACTCGGGAGACCTTGAAGGTGCGCGCCAGCAGATGCGTGACGTGCTGGCCGTGGAGATCGTGCCGCAATACCGCCGGATGGCCGAGGAGCAGCTAAGGGGCCTCGACGGACCGCCCCCGGAGTTGTAACCCCAGGGGTTCTGCAGGAGCCAGGGGCTTTTGTGAGCGACGCCGGGCACAGAACAGACGTCGGCCCTCCCGGGGCCGCGGGTAGCAAGCAGGCGTGGATTACCAGCACCACCCTCCTGGCGTGTACCAGTACCCGCGCCGCCACCTTGAGCACCCGCTCGCGAACACGGCGCAGCCCCCCAGCCTTCGCCCACCGCCTGGAGTCGCGTTGATCGATGACTCTCGCGCGGCCGTGTTCATCGTCGATGGCTTTCGTTGAGACGCTCGCCCGCTCGGGTCGGTTGGGTATTCAGGAGCCGCGGAGGGGTGGTGTGCCGTGTTACGGCTGCTCCATGGCGAACTCGCTGATGACGCCACGGATGGTCTCGGACTCCGCGCGTCCTGTCATGTTCGGGGGAACCTGGAGGAAGCCCTTGAGGTCCTTCCCTTCTTCACACTGGAAGAGCGTGCCATCGTGGTCCGTGCAGACCTCCCGGCCCATGTAGGTCGGCTTCCCGAACAGGGTAAAGGTGGTGCCGCCCCCCTCTCGCGTCTGGAAGAGCGCGAAGAAGACCGAGCCTACCTGGGCGCTGCTGCTCTCGCCCACCTTCATGGTCTCACGATCGCCCTTGAACTTGAGCATCACCTTGCCGGGCTCGAGTTCCTTTCGGTCGACCAGGTTCATGCCTCGCCGGGACATCAGGTCCATGAGCCGCCGCGTCACCTGCTCCGAGGGCTCAGGGGAAGAGAACTGGGAATCGCTCTCCGATAGGAAGTCTCGGCTGCTCGACCGGACGTTGACGAAGCACGCAGGGCAGAGGAGCAGAATCAGAAGTGGGGCGAGAAGAGATCGAATCATGGTGGATGCGAGGCCTGGTTACTCGCGAGGCTTCAGGGCCTCGCGGACCTGCTCCAAGGCACTTGGGTCTTCTAGAGTGGTGAGATCACCAGGCTCACGCTGCTCGGCCAGCGCCTGGATGCTGCGGCGCAGCAGCTTGCCCGAGCGCGTCTTGGGCAGCAGCGTCACCAGGTGCACCTGGGCCGGGCGAGCCAAGGCCCCCAGCGTCTTGTCCACCGTGTCCATCACCTCGCGCGTGAGGCCCGCACGGCCCTCCTCTGTCTGCATTCGTGAGGCGTCCTTCGGCACCGCGAAGGCCACCACCACCTGCCCCTTGAGCGAGTCCTTCACGCCCACCACCGCCACCTCGGCGATGCCGGGATGTCCAGAGATGGCCTCCTCGATTTCTCGCGTACCCAACCGGTGGCCCGCCACGTTGATGACGTCATCCGTCCGGCCGAGGATGAAGTAGTCCCCGTCCTCGTCCCGCGTGGCCCAGTCGAAGGTGCTGTAGACGGGCTTGTCGAAGTGGGAGAAGTACGTGGACACGAAGCGCGCGTCGTCGCCCCACACCGTGGACAGGCACCCGGGTGGCAGCGGTGGCTCCACCACCAGCACGCCCTTCTGGTTGGGCGCCGTCACCTCTTCGCCGCTCTGCGCGTCCAGCAGCTTCACCCGGTAGCCGTAGAGGGCCGTGCCCGGTGAACCAAACTTGCGTGGCCGAGCCTCCACTCCCGGACAGGGTCCGAGCAGGGGCCAGCCCGTCTCCGTCTGCCAGTAATTGTCCAACACCTGGGTGGCGGGCAGCGCGGAGGAGATCCACTCGTGGGTGGGCGCGTCCAGGGGCTCGCCCGCGAGGAACAGGTAGCGCAGGCTCGACGTGTCATGGCGCGAGAGGTGCGCCGCGTCCTGCCGCTTCAAGAGCCGGATGGCCGTGGGCGAAGTGAACATCACATTCACCCGGTGCTCCTCCACGAGCCGCCACCAGATGCTTGCGTCCGGGCGGATGGGCAGGCCCTCGTAGAGCACTGTCGTCATACCGGCCAGCAGCGGGCCATAGACGATGTACGAGTGCCCCACCACCCAGCCGATGTCGCTTGCGGTGAACATCGTCTCGCCGGGCTTGCCGGTGAAGATGTTCCGCATCGAGGACGCCAGCGCCACCGCGTAGCCGCCCGTGTCCCGCTGCACGCCCTTGGGGCGTCCCGTAGTGCCGGAGGTGTAGAGGATGTAGCTGGGCTCGGAGGACTCGAGCCACTCCACCGCCACCTGTGCGCCCTCGTGTTCGCGCGCCAGCGTGGCGAAGTCCACATCCCGCTCGGGCACGCGGGGCATGGTTGGATCCAACCCTCGGTTGAGCACCAGCACTCGCGAGGGCGGGTGTTGCGCCTGCTTCAGGGCCTCCTCCACCAGTGGCTTGTAGGGGATGACCTTGCCGCCGCGCATGCCTGCGTCCGCTGTCACCAGCAAGGCCGGCTTCGCGTCATCCATGCGCGTGGCGAGGCTGTGCGCCGCGAAGCCTCCGAACACCACCGAGTGGATGGCCCCCAGTCGCGTGCACGCGAGCAGGGTGAAGATCGCCTCGGGGACCATGGGCAGGTAGATGATGACCCGGTCGCCGCGGTTGACTCCGAGCGTGCGCAGCATGGCCGCGACCCGGTTCACCTCGGTATGCAATTGGGCGTAGGTGTAACGGCGTTGCTCCTGGGTCTCTGTTGAAACGTAGACGAGCGCGGGCTGTTGAGCTCGGTCTGCCAGGTGCCTATCCACGGCGTTATGACAGAGATTGGTGCGCCCCCCGACGAACCAGCGCGCGAAGGGTGGACGTGAGAAGTCCAACACCTGGTCCCACGGACGCTCCCAGTCGATGAGCCGGGCCTGCTCGGCCCAGAACGCCTCGGGCCGCTCAACGGATTGACGGTGAAACTCCTTGTATGTGCCCATCGCGCGCTCCTCGTTCCCACGCCAGGGCGCGGGGCTGTTGAACGGCTTTTCGTCGTTCAATCTACTCATAGGGTGGACAGTGTCGTCCAATCCGTAAGCCGCCCTGTAAGCCCCATGTTCACGGCGGGGCGTTCAGGATGGCTGGCTGAGCCGCTCAGTGCTGCTCGAGGACAATGTCCGCGTCCTCGCCCTCGCCCCCGGGAGCGCCATCCGCGCCCAGGCTCCACACCCGGGGCAGTCCCTCGTGAAGTTCATAGTGGTAGGGCAGTCCCCATGGGTCGTGCGGAACCTGCTCCAGTCCCTGGCGATTCACGAGCTCCCGCATTCCCTCTTCGGTGGAAGGAAAGCGCCGATACCTCGAGTGGTAGAGCCGCAGGGCGCTCTGGATGTTCGCGAGGTCCTGCCTGGCGGTTTCCTGCCTCGATGGGCAGCGGTGCACGTAACTGGTGAGCCACAGCGCACCGAACCCCAGGACCATCGTCCACAGGACGATGGCCAGGAAGACGCCCATGGAGAACAGGAGGTCGCGCAGGAATGCTTTCCCGTGGAGCTTGGGATGCCTGGGAGTTTCGTGAGTCATGGCGGGAGGCTTTTCAATCCACGTACCAGCCACGCGTGAGGCCTGTTCGCTTCCGCGCGAGCCAGGGCCCATCACGCGTCATGCCGATCTGTCCTCGCGCGCCGATGCCGGATGCTATTTTGTCGGCCCTCACAGGCTGCAGTTACCCTCCTGCGGCTTTTGCACAGATGAGGAGGAACGGTGGGAGTGAACAGGACTCGTGACGGCATTGCTTTCGAGGTCGTGGGACAGGGACAGCCCCTTGTCCTGTTACATGGCGGTTCCGGTCGGCGGCAGTGGTTCTCCTCCATGGTTCCTCTGCTCCACGATGACCATCAACTCGTGCTCATCGATCTTCCGGGGCATGGTGAGTCGCGCCACACGCCTGGGGCCTATCGCCTCCAGGACACCGCGGAGTTCGTGAAGAGCGTCCTGGACCACGTCTCTGTCGGCCCGGCATGGCTGTTTGGGCACTCTCATGGCGCGCACGTGAGCCTGGTGCTCGCGGCACATTCTCCAAACCTGGTCGCGGGTGTCATCGATGGCGACGCCCCGCTGGGCCGGGAACGAATGCGCGCACATCAGGCGAAGTCGCGAGACCTCACGCTGGCCTGGAGAGCGCTGACGGGCAAGGGCTTCACCCCAGAGCAGGTCGCGGAACGGCTGCTCGAGCTCAACGTACAATCGGAGCCGGGGCGGAGCGTCAGCTTCAGAGAGCTCTTCGGTCCGGGGCACCCCTACATCCTCGAGCTGAGCCAATCCCTGGCTTGCCACGATGGCGACTTCCTGGACGCGATCCTCGACCGGTTCGACGACACCTATGCCGCCCTGGAGGGGGCGCCCCTCCTCGCGAGACTGCGGTGCCGGCTCGTGTTGCTCCAGGCGGACCCAGCCGCGGGTGGGCTGCTGACTCAGGAAGACATTGACATGGCAACGCACACCCTGGGGGACGTCACCACGATTCGTCTCACCGGTGTCGGTCATGGCCTCCAGTTGCAGGACCCGAGGCAGGTCGCTGATGCGGTGAGAGCCGCCGTGGGGGCAGAGCGCCGCGTTGCGTAACACGGCGCCCTGCCAGGGACATCAATGGATCAGGATGAAGCTTCCCGTGAACCTGGAGTCGATGCCGCTCCACAAGATGGTGTTTCCGAGAGAGCCATCGGCTCCTGGCTCGACGGCGATCGGACCATAGTTGCGTTCCACGCCGTTGCGTTTGACTCGCAAGGTGGCTGTCACGGCATGCGTGAGGCGGGTGGTGTCCACGCCAATCCGCGTGATCCCCCAGAAGTTCTCGGGGTGCGGCGCGGACATCATGGCTATCAGCGGGTAGTGGGCGGCGTTCAACTGGAGCGTTTCGGACGCGCGTTGGACGTCCGTACCTGGGTCGTCGGCGCTGAAGGTGACGTCCTTTGAACCGGTCTTGACGCTCTGCCACACCATCTGTCCGCGGTGCTGGCGGGGTTCATCCGGCAGCGGAGGGGGCGTCCCATCGGGGAGGGTGGGGGTGTAGGCCCAGTAGGTCAAATCCACATCACCGCCGCCCGCCCAGGTCAGTGTGATCTCCAGCGTCGACGTGAGATGGATTTCCGCGGTGCCCTCGGCGCCGGATGGCACTGTCAGCGTCCCCTGACTCGTGACGGTGTCGCCACGGCTATAGGGCGAGAGGAAATCGAAGATATCGGGCGTGCTGGCGATGACCTCGTACTGTCCGGGGGCGATTGCCGAGAAGGAGGCCTGCCCGACGGCGTTGGTCTTGGCGTGGTAGAGGGCGCGGCCTCCCTGAAGCAAGGTCACGTTCGCGGCGGGTGGCGCGAACCGCGTGTCCTGCTCATTCACGAAGCCGTCGTCGTTGCTGTCCCATCGGTTCGCGGTGGTGACAATGACGCGTGCGCTCCCGCCCGGTTCGTCTTGCGAGAGGTCATGCTCGGCGAGCGCGTCCACCAGGGCCTTCAGATCGAGGCGACCGGCGCCAGTCTGCGCGTCCCAGCCCGGCGTGCCGAGGTCATGGGCCGTGCGTTCAATGAGGCGACGCACCTGGTACGGCGTGGCAGAGGGGTGGAACTGTTTGATCAGCGCGACGGCACCCGCGACTTCCGGCGTGGCCATGCTCGTCCCGGAGATCGCCTGATACCCACCGTTGTAGCCGGGCTCCCGCTGGTTCAGGAAGGCTGGCCAGGTGGAGAGGATGTTGACGCCGGGCGCGCTCACGCTGATGTGCTGGCCCGTGGTGCTGAAGCTCGCGCGAGCATCCGAGGGATCGGTCGCGCCCACGGCGATCACGCCCGCCACGGCCGCCGGGTACTGTGTGTCCGCTTGACCCGTATTGCCCATGGCGACGGTGACGGTCGCGGTGCGGTCCGGCGTGCCGTCCCCGGCGACGCCACCTCCGGTGCCGTCATCGTAGGTGGGCAGGGCCTGCCCATCGAGGTCACGGCCAGACAGCGCCATGTTGAGGGCCTCGGCGGTGGCGCTGTCGTACCCAGCCCCTCCCAGGCTCATGGTGATGACGTCAGGCACGATTCCGTCACCGTCTCGGTCCAGGATGGCCCCGAGCACCCCTTCGGCGATGACCGCGCTGGTGGTGGTGTCTTCTTTGGGGTCGCAGAAGACTTTCACGTCCATCAGGCGTGCCGCGGGTGCGACCCCTACGACGCCCTGGGCATTGTCCCGGAGGGCGGCTGCGATTCCCGCGACGTGCGTACCGTGCTCCAGGTTGTTGGTGGCGTTGACGTTGGGCGGGATGGGTTGTGGGCGCCGGTTGTCAGGGGAGGGGGGTCTGAAGAAGTCGTAGCAGCCTGACGCGTCCCAACCACCGACGAACTTGCCGGAGAGATCCGGGTGGGTGCCGTCGATGCCCGTGTCCACGACGGCAATGACAGTTCCCTGTCCATCCGGGAATTGTCCGCGCACGTTTGTCTTCCAGGCCGCCTCGGCGTTTATCCGCTCCAGATCCCACTTTGTCGCGGCGAGTGGGTCATTCACACTCAGCGCCATGAAGGTCCTGGGTGCGATTCCCGGGCGCTTGTAGGTGTAGTTGGGTTGCGCGTAGCGCAGCGTGGAGCGACTCCCCAGTGCGAGTTGCCCGAGGGCCCGTTCGACGGTCAGCGTGTCCGGCAGCGCCACGCGCGCCTGCTTGAGGGCGGGGTTGTCGCCGATGACTGTCGCCTGGAGCAGGCGCACGGCACGCTGAAGATCCTCGGAACGATGGTACCCAAGGATGAGCTCCCCGGCTCGATGCGGGTGTGACACCGCGGCTCCGGGGATGGGGGCGGTGTCGACCGGCGTGGGGGGCGGGTTGAGCGGGGCGGTGGGGCTCGAGGGCTGGGTGCAGGCGGCCAGCAGGGTCGTGAACACCAGCAGAGCAGGAGTTTTTTTCATGGAGGTTCGTCCTTCGAGCTCAGGGTGCGGTGGTGAAGCGGAAGACATCCGTGGACGCCACTGTGAACGGCCCGTACACGCCGTAGGAGTCAGCGGCGACGCTGACGGCGGTGGGGGACGTGGCGCTGTCGGCGGCGAACGCCAGGCTGAGCTGCCATTCGTAGGTTCTTCCGGGTTGGAGCTGCTCGTAGTAGCTGCCGGTGTAATTGCCGTCCTCGTTCCAGGTGAAGGACTCGCGGTTCACGAGGCGTGGCTGTGCCGAGGAGAAATTCAGGTTGCTGTTGCCGCTGATGGTGTCCCATAGCAAGCCGTTGTAGACGCGGATGGCCCCGACCGTCTGTGAGGGCTGCCACGTGAAGGTGGGCGAGGTGGACACGCCGGTGGCCTCCGCCGCGGGACCGGTGAGGCGAACATCGAAGGCCGGGAGGGGCGTGCTGGTGCGTGTGTTGGACGGCGCCGTCTCTTGTGTGTCATTGAAAGCGATAACCCGGTACGTGGCGGGGATGCCAGGCTGAAGGTCGGCGCTCGTGTCTCGGTAGTCGGTGGTGTAGATGATGTCGCCGCACGCGTCGCCATCCAGGTCCTGGCCGACGCTCCATCCGGGAAGCGTCGCGATGGGCTTGAACGCGCCCCAGCCAATGCGCCGTTCCACTCGGTATTGATACGGAGTGGTGATGAGCGGGCTGCTGCAGATGGGAACGTCCGCAGCGGGACTCCAGTGGACGTTGACGAACAGGCTCGCGCCTTCGGGGGCGGCCGCGGGACGGACATCCAAGGCTTCCAAAGCCTTGCCAAAGGTGACAGCGAGCGTGCTTTGAAGCACAGGCGGCGCGAGTGGCTGGCCAGGAGTGGAGGGGAGCACGCTGGTGAACGTGACGTGACGGATAACGTGTGTGCGATTGTTGTTCGCGTCGTAGGCGACGACTTCGAAGGTCGTCGGTCCAAGGCCGACATAGGCGCGCGGCAGCAGGAAGCGTGAGCCCGTGGTGTCGGTCTGGGTGAAGGCCTGGCTCTCTCCGGAGGCCCAGGCGGACCCGGGGGTCTTGCCGATCGCTGCGTAGATCATCTGCGTCGGCAGGGGGCCGGCGGGATCGACGCTGACTTCGTAGGGGAGGTAGTTGTCGGCGTCGTAACTGCCGTTCTCGAGGACATCGCCGACGTCCACGCGGGGCGCTTCGGTGGGCCAGGACGGGTGGAAGGCGCGTTGCTGTATGAGGTTGAGTTGCGTCGGGCCGCCGCCAGGGATGCGCACCCCTTCAACGCGGGAGGCTGCGTACCCGGCCTTCCTCAGTGTGAGGGTGTAGTCGCCGGCGGGCAGCGCCAGGGCGTATCGACCGTGTTCGTCGCTCTGGGTGGTGGCGACCGCCGGACCGCCTGCGGCAGGGAGCACCTGGAGCTCGGTGGCCGCGACCGCCGCTCCAGCAGGGGCGACGACGACAACTCCTTGTAGGCCCGTGGAGGGCCCGGGTGGGCTTGTGGGGGTGGGGGAGTCGGAGGAGGGGGAAGCGCAGGCGGCGAGCAACAGGGCAATGCTCACAGAACGCAGCAGGCGAGCGGGGGGGGAATGCTGCATGACGCTCCTTGATGTGTGGGTGAGTCGAGCGGTGCAGCCCAGTCGTCGTGAGCGTGCTTCATCAACGCGTTTCGCGAACGAGGATGCGTCTGGGACATACACCTCACGTCTGGGTCCCCGTCCTGGCAGCCCAGCGCTTCGCTCATGGTACGCGGACTTCCCACGAAGCTCTTCGAGGGAATTCGACGCGCGCGCTGATCTCGTTTGCTCGGAATGTGAGCATGCGGCGTACCAGGACCTCAGCTCCGCCGGGTCTTTGTCAGGAGTGACGCCGCGAAGTCGAGGAAGACGCGCACCTTGGGCAGCAGGTGCCGGTTCTCCGAATAGAGCGCATGGATGGGCCGCTCGTCGCACGCGTACTCCTCCAGGACCGGCATCAGCTTTCCGGACGCGAGTTCCTCGGCGACCATGAAGTCGAAGAGCCAGCAGATTCCCAGCCCGGCCACAGCGGCATCGCGGAGCGATGCTCCCTGGTTCACGTGAAACAGGCCCTTCACTTCGTACTCGCCCGTGCTCATCCGCCACGGCACGGGACCTGATTCACGCAGGAATCCGAGGCAGTGATGCGTGGAGAGGTCCTCGGGTGTTCGGGGGCGCCCGTGGTGCTTCAAGTAGCCCGGCGCAGCGCATGCCACCATCCGCGTGACTCCCAGCTTTCGCGCTATCATCCCCGAGTCTCGGAGCGTTCCAATGCGCAGGAGTACGTCGATGCCCTCGGTGATCGGATCCACCAGGTAATCCCTGAGGGTGAGCTCGAGCTCGATGCCTGGGTACTGCTTGAAGAACCTCGGAAGGGAAGGGACCAGGGTGAGCTGTCCGAGCACCTGCGGGGCATCCACCCGGAGCCTGCCCGTGGGTCGGCTTCGCACGCGGGACATGGCCTCCTGGGCTTCTTCGAGCTCGCCCAGGATGCGTCTGCATCGTTCGTAGAACGCACGGCCGTCATCCGTGAGTCGCAAGGCTCTCGTCGTCCGGCGGAACAGCGCCAATCCAAGCTCCTCTTCCAGGCGGGCGATGCGTCGGCTGACCGCCGAGGGCGTGAGCCCCAGCAACCGGGCCGCACGGGTGAAGTCGCCCTGCTCCACGGCTCGGACGAAGGCTTCGATGTTCGCGAGGGATTTCATCTGGGAAGCGCTCCTTGTCTCATGATTGATGCGCCGCTCGCACAAGTGAGCTTCCCGAAGCGCGCTGGTGTTCGTGACTCGCACGGAACAGAAAAGTCGCAAGTACCTGGCCCTGTCGTCAAAGCCGGAGGATGCGATGCCTGTTCATGAGAACCCGACTGATTTCCGACTTCTGGCCCGACGCTCCACCCGTGCGTCCCTGGGAGTCTTGTTGCTCACCGTTGTCCATCACGTCTACGGGGCGTGGTTGTATGCCACTCCCTGGCGCCTGCACGTGGTGGGGATTGCCGCGGTCGCGGGAGCCTTGATTCTGGGGGCGAGCTCGCTGGCCGTCTCCCACCGGGGTGTGGCCCTCGCCGTGTTCACGCTCCTGACCGCGGCCATTCCCGTGGGCTGGATTGGTGCCTTCGAGGGCCTGTACAGCCATGTCTTCAAGGACCTCCTGTTCCTGGCGGGCACCCGTCCACAGGTGATGGGCCGTCTGTTCCCGGCTTCCGTCTACTCCCTGCCTGATGATCTGCTCTTCGAGCTCACCGGTGTCTTGCAGGTTCCCCTCGCGGTGTGGGTGGTTCGGGAGCACTGGCTCCTTCTTCGCGAGGGGCTTCGGGCTCGGTCCTTCACCCCTGGCTGGGAGTCTGGGCGATGAAGGCAGCGCCCATCGTGATCGTCGGAGGCTATGGCCAGGTCGGGCAGGCTGTGGCTCGCTCCCTGGCCCCCGCCTTTCCCGGACAGGTGATCATCGCGGGTCGTAGCCAGGTGAATTGCAGCGGAGGTCGCGCGGCTGTTGCTCTCCGGCCACCGTCCAGGTGGGGTGCTGCACGTCGAGCAGTTCGTGCAGCCGGGCGACTTCCTGCGGCGCTTGAATGAGGTACGGCCTGGACTCCAGCTCTGGCTTTGACGCTCCTCGCGTCCCGAGTCCGGCGCTCAGGAGGCTTCGGAGGGATCGGGCCACTCCCAGGCGGAGCGGTAGCCGCCGCCCTCCTGGGTGGACTCGATGAAGCGCGCGTAGAAGGGATGGCCGCTGAGCGTGGCCGAGTCTCCCACCACGAAGAGGTGCCGACGCGCTCGGGTGAGGGCCACGTTCATGCGGCGCAGGTCCGAGAGGAAGCCAATCTGTCCCTCGGAGTTCGAGCGGGTGAGGGTGACGAGGATGGCGTCCTTCTCGCGGCCCTGGAAGGCGTCCACGGTGTCCACCTCCACGTCGGGGGAGAGCGACTCCACGCGCTCACGCAGGGCATGCGCCTGCGCGCGGTAGGGCGTGATGACGGCGAGCTCTCGGGGCTCGAGCCCAGCGGCGAGCAGCTCCTTCACCCGAGCGACGACCAGGTCCGCCTCGCCGGTGTTGAAGAGGCTGCCCGTGTCCTTCTCCTGCTCCTCTTCGAAGCCCTTGCCAGCGGTGTCGAGGAAGAGGACGGGTGGGGCGTCTACGTTCGTGTCCGGGGGCAGCACGTCCGCGAGCGTCCGGTCCGCCACGCTGGGGTGGGCGCGCAGCTCGCCGCCGTACATCTCCTTCGAGGGGAAGGTCATGATGGCGGTGTTCATCCGGTACTGCTCTCGGAGCATGCGCTTGACGCCCTCGCCGTGGTCCGCGAGCAGGCGCTCGAAGAGGCTGACGGCGAGGCCGGCCTTCGCGGCCTCGGGGGAGAGCACGGTAGGGGGCAACTGCTGTGGGTCTCCGGCGAGCACCACCTTGGGCGCGCGCAGGAAGCCGAGCAGGGCGAGTGGCTCGGTGGCCTGGGTGGCCTCGTCGAGCAGCGCGAGGTCGAACTCCTCATGGGAGAGCACGCCGGACTCGAGACTGGCGAGCGTCACGCACACAACCTGGGCACGCTCCAGCACGCCGCGCAGGGCCTTGCGCTCAAGGGCGCGGGCTTCGTCGAGGAGGCTCTTGGCCTCGGTGGTGGAGGCTCGGGCGTTGGCGAAGCGCTCGCGGCTGCGGCCCTGGTTGCGTTGGCGGCGGGCGTAGCCGAGCAGGGAGAAGGCCTCGTCGAAGAGCTCGCGGGAGAGCACGCGGTCCGGGTGCTCCTCCACCACGAGGTCCAACGTGTGCTCCTGAAGGCGGGGCGTGACGCGGGCAGGGTGGCCGACGCGGATGGCTCGCAGGCCCTTGTCGAGGCAGAGGTCGGTGAGGTGGTCCACGGCGGCGTTGCTGGCGGCGGTGCACAGCAGGCGCTGGCCTCGGGCAACGGCCTGGGCGGCCACCTCGGCGAGCACGGTGCTCTTGCCGGTGCCGGGCGGGCCGTGGACGAGGAAGAAGTCCTCGGCGGCGAGGGCGCGAG
This sequence comes from Archangium minus, assembly GCF_044360475.1. Lineage (NCBI taxonomy): Bacteria > Pseudomonadati > Myxococcota > Myxococcia > Myxococcales > Archangiaceae > Archangium > Archangium minus. The sequence continues at coordinate 10,527,767 of NZ_CP043494.1, read as the reverse complement.
CGACGGCGTCGTGTTGCTCTGGGTTGAGGGCTCGGGTGGGGGTGAGCTCGCGGAGGGAGTCGAAGCGAGGGGGCTCATTGCCCAGGAGCACCTCGCGCTTGTGGCGGGCGGCCCCCTTATCGAGCGCCTTGACTCGCGAGAGGCCGGCGCGGACGCGCTCGTAGGTGACGTCGTTGGGGACGCGGTCGAGGCGCAGCAGGCCCTCGTGCACGAAGGGAGGGGGCTCGCGGTCGAAGGCGAGCTGGACGCGGGTGGCGGTGGCGCGGGCGACGAGGGCGCGCGCGGGCTCCTTGATTTCGGAGCGGCGGGGGAAGACGGCCACCTGGTCTCCGTTGTCCAGGCGGGCAGGGAAGCGAGCGCGGTCCTTGCGAGCGAGCGTCACCAGGACGCGGCCTCCGAGGCCAACCTCCTCTTCGATGCTCTCCAGGTCGAGGAAAGAGAGCCCCTGCTCGGCGCGCTGCTGGAGGGACATGCCCTCCGCGAGGGCTTCCATGCGGGCACGCTCGGCCTCTCGCTCGAGGGAGAGGAGGCGGCCAAGGGAATCGAAGAAGGAGACGTCGCGAGGCATGGGGGTGGTTTTATGCCACGAGGCGCGCTTCCGCATGCCCTGGTGTGAAGGGTCGTACTCCTGCCTGTTGTTTACAGGCAGGAGAGTGGCTCGCGCAGGGGCTGTTCATCCGGGATTCGTGTCAGGTTGCCGTTCATGCGCCTCCCCTATGATGGCTGCAATCGAGAGGAGCGTTCCGCGTGCGCGCACGTGTTCCGCCTCCTCCACGAGGGTCTTGCCACGAACCCGGAGCACGGACCCCTGTTCCGCGTGCTTGCTCTGTTGCGTGAGCGCGGGCTCGAGGTGGACCCGGCGAGTGCGGGTCGGGCTACCGTGTTCACGGAGGTCGCCCTCATTCGTGACGCATTCCAGGTGTGGAAGAAGGAGCCGAGCACTCTCGGTGACCGCATGAACAAGCTGGTCGCTTTGTTGGCGCGGGGGCAGACGCATACGCCCTGGTCCGAGCTGGCCCCGGAACTGTGCGATGTCTTCAAGACGCACCCGGCGCAGATCTTCGTCAAGGCTGACCGATTAGAGATGGGCGTGGGGCCAGAGGGAACAGTTCCGGATTCGGAGGGCGATCGACTGAACCGTCAGGTCTACGAGTGGCTCCGGGCGGCCTTCCAGGCCAAGCCCGATCTTGTCATCGTCCTGCCGGAGCGGTTGCTTGTGTTCGAGGCGAAGCTGATGGAGCCATTCGAGAAACAGCAAATGGAGCGCACGCGGGTGATCGCGGGGCTCTGGAGCTCAGATCTGCTTTGCGAGCTGCTGGGTTACCCGTCTCCGAAACCGTTCTCGGTGGAGAAGTTGGGGGATGTGAAGACGGGGGCTCGACTCACATGGCAGGACCTTCAGCGGATTTCCGCTGACACCTATCCGCCGAACGACCGCACACGCATTGCTCTTGATGCCGCGGCCGCGCTACGGGAGGCATAGACCGCGACCTCATACACCCCGACCTCCGGTCGCACTTTTCTCCGACCTGTCCGACAGTCGGACAAGTTGCGGAAGAGCGAGCCCGGAGGCTCTCTCCTCGACTGGCCTGGCGGCCCGCTCCATGTCCCTCCGTCTTCGTCCGCTTCCTGAGTCCGCATCGCGCATCCTCGACGAGCTGCGCGCCCCTCCACGGCTGGTCGCTCATCTGACGCTCGTCCACGATGTGGCGCTCGGGCTTATCTCCGCGCTGCGCAAGCGCTGGCCCCGGCTGTCAGTTGATGCGGAGGCCGTCGCCCTGGGCGCCGCGCTCCACGACATTGGCAAGGCGGTTGTCCGGGAGGAGCTCTCCCAACCCGGGGACAAGCACGAGGCGCTCGGGGAGCAGCTGCTCCTCTCGCGGGGTGTTCCGGCTCCTATTGCGCGCTTCGCCCGGACGCACGCGCAGGCCGACCGGGAAGGATTGGCGCTTGAGGATCTCCTCGTCACCCTCGCTGACAAGGTGTGGAAGGGGAAGCGGGATGAGCCGCTCGAGCAGGAGGTCTGTCGCCGCGTGGCTTCTGCGTGCGGACAGGCTCCATGGGAGGTGTTTCTCTCCCTCGACGAAGTGCTTGAGCGGCTGGCGCGTGATGCTGATGAGCGACTCGAGTGGCAGGCGGCTCACGGCCTCTGACGCGGACAGCGCACCACCCAGCCTCCAGAGGGGTGGCATGGCTCGGTGAGCTGCTCGAGCGAGGGCGGCAGCGGCTCCCAGCCCTTGGGGTTGAACACGAGGTAGTCGAAGGCAGGCGGCTCCGGCTGGATGCCCGCGGAGTAGAGCCGCACGGGGTGCGCGGTGCGCAGGAGTGCCAGCACGGCGGCGGGATCTGCGATGACCCGGGCCTCGTCGGGAATCCAGTCCAGGTGCGCCGCGTCGAGCGAGGTGTCGCCGATGGCGCGGTAGACGTCTCGCGCCGGTAGGTGCGTGCCCAGGCACAGCCCGAGCCACCCGAGGAAGAGCAGCGCGGGCGCGGACTGGAGCAGGCCTCGCCAGCGCGGCGCCAGGTCCACCATCGACACGGCGGCGGCAATGAAGGCGATGAAGCTGGTGACGACGCCGTAGTACCCGAGCGGGCGGTACATCTCCTCGTAGCCGGAGGCCCAGACGATGCCGATGAACGGCAGCGGGGTGGCGAGGATGGCCCGACCGCGCCACGTGAAGAGCCCCAGGCCGAGTGAGGGCAGCAGCACCATCCCGGTGAAGAGCAGCTTCTGGCCGAGCACCGAGGGGGAGAGCAGCGTGTCCAGCGTGGCCAGCTTGTTGAGGTGGTCGAACTGCTTTCCGATCAGCAGCGGCTGGAGGAAGAAGTAGCCAGCGAAGCCCGCGAGGCCCAGGAGCGCCGTCACCCCGAAGACGCGGCGTGCGGCGCTCGCTGTTTCAGCTGGGTGGAACCGATGGTGCGCGACGATGGCTACTCCCGAGAAGGAGACCATGAAGAGGAAGAAGCTCTCCTTCGTGGTGGCGCTCAGGGCCAGCATGAGCGCCGAGGCGAGGAAGCGGCCGCGCAGCCAGAAGAGGAAGGCCAACCCCACGAAGCCGAGCGCGAAGGTCTCGTCGTGGATGCCCCAGAAGATTTCGGGGCGGAGGGCGGGGTTCAACATCGCCACCAGCACCAGGGCGATGGACACCGAGGGGGAGAGGCCCACCTGCCGGAAGATGCCGTGAAGCGCGAGGAAGCCCACCGCCACATTGGCCACGTGGATGAGCAGGGTGGCCGTGGGCGCGGAGAGGCCCGCGGTGGTGAGCGCGGCGGGCAGGTAGAGGACGGGGACGAAGTGGTGCGAGAGGAAGTTGCGCCACTCGGGGCCAATCAGTGAGGAGAGCGGGGCGCCCCGGCGGGCGATGCTGTCCACGATCTGGGTGAAGATGGCGAAGTCGATGCCCTGCCGGCCCAGCTTCACCTTCGCGAGCTGGTGCGCCAGCAGCAGGGCCAGGTACGCCACCGCCACTCCCGCGATGGCGAGCCGGTGGGAGCGCGGAAGCTCCAAGGGTCCGGTGCTTCGCAGCCTGGGATTCGCCGCCAGCGCGACGAGCATCAACCCGGCGGCGATCCGGGTCACATCGAAGATGAAGAGGCCCCCGAGCCACACCACGGGCGCGGCGAGGAAGGCGAACAGGAACGTGAGGGGGTGGGCCAGCAAGCCGCGCATTGTCGAAGCCACGCGGGCCTCCTCCTATCAGGGTTCCCGCCCTCCGGGCAGTGCGGGCTTCAGGGGGCCGTGGGCTGACGCGAGGGACGCTGGCGCTCCACGGCGGCCTTGAGCTGGCCGCAGCCCGCGTCGATGTCGATGCCTCGGCGCTGACGCACGGTGCTGGGCAGGCCGTAGCTGGCCAGGATGTCCTGGAAGGCACGCACGGCGTCGGGGCCGCTGGGTCGCTCGCCGTAGCCCACCGTGGGGTTGAGCGGGATGAGGTTGACGTGCGCCTCCATCCCCTTCAGCAACTGGCCCAGCGCGTGGGCCTGCTCGGGCGTGTCGTTCTGCCCGGCGATGAGCGCCCACTCGTAGAAGATGCGGCGCTTGCGCTTCTCCGCGTAGTAGCGGCAGGCGTCCACCAGCTCGGCGAGTGGCCACTTGCGGGCCGCGGGCACTAGCGCGCCGCGCTCCGCGTCCGTGGCGCCGTGCAGACTCACGGCGAGCTGCACCGGCCGATCCTCGTCCGCGAGCCGGCGGATGCCGGGCACCACGCCCACGGTGCTCAGGGTGATGAAGCGCGGGGCCAGCGCCAACCCCAGCTGGTCCACCATGATGTCCACCGCCGCCATGGTGCCTTCGTAGTTGTGCAGGGGCTCGCCCATGCCCATCAGCACCACGTTGCGCAGCGACTCGTCCGTCTCGCGCAGGATGCGCGTGACGTGCAGCACCTGGCCGATGATCTCCCCAGGTGACAGGTGGCGCACAAAGCCCATCTGCCCGGTGGCGCAGAAGACGCACCCCATGGCGCAGCCAGCCTGCGTGCTGAGGCACACTGTGGCTCGGCCCTTGAAACGCATGAGCACCGTCTCCACGGTCTGCCCATCGCGCAGCCGCAACAGCAGCTTCCGGGTGTAGCCGTCGGTGCTGTGCACCTCGTGGTGGGTGACAGGCCGCTCCAGGCGCGTGCGCTCGCGGAGCGTCTGGACGAACTCCGGCTTCAACCCGGTGAGCGCGTCGAACGACTCCACCTGCTGGCGGTAGAGGGCTTCCCAGAGCAGGTCGCGGTAATAGGCGCTGTAACCCCAGCCGGCGAGCAGCTCGCCAAGGGCGGCACGCGGCAGGTCATACAGGTTGATGGGAGGGGTGGCGGGCGTGGGCTCCATCGTCATCAGCGATAACACACCCCGACGCCCGACTCATGGGTCGCGGGCGGCCAGGCGAGCCTGAGGGCGTCTCCCCTCCTTATATAGGGAGAAGGACTTCAGGCCTGGGGAGCTGCCTGCCTGCCTGTCCAGCGGGAGTTCCCTCCAAAATTCGTACGCGTCCGTCAGGTGAGTAGACAGTCAAGGGGGGATGTAGGACCAGCACTTGAGGATTAGACTCCCCGTGTGCGAATTGAGCAGCTTTGGGACGTACTCATAGTGGGTGGAGGCGCCAGCGGTACCCTGTTGGCGGCCCAGCTCTTGCGGAACGCTTCGGGTCCCTTGCGGGTGGCGCTGTTGGAGCGTTCGGGGCGTGTGGGGCCCGGCCTCGCCTACTCCACGGATAGCGTCAGCCATCTGCTCAATGTCCCCGCCGGGCGGATGAGTGCCTTCCCGGATGATCCCGAGCACTTCCTGCGGTGGATGCGCCGTATCGAGCCGGGCACCAGCCCGGGTGACTTCGTCCAGCGCCGGCGCTACGGCCAGTACCTGGAGGCGGTGCTCCGCGAGGCCCGCGAGAAGGCGGTGCCGGGCGTGGGCCTGGAGCTCCTCGAGGGCGAGGCCGCGTCCCTGTCTCACGAGGGAGACAACGTCCGACTGGTGCTCGCCGACGGTACTCAGCTCCTGGCGCGGACGGTGGCGCTGGCGGTGGGCAATGCGCTCCCCGCGGACCTGCCGGTGCCGGATGGGGGCCTGTACACGAGCCGCCGCTACATTCGCTCTCCCTGGGCCGAGGGCGCCCTGCACCGTGTTCAGCCCCACCACTCGGTGCTGCTCATCGGCACGGGCCTGACGATGGTGGACACGGTGCTCTCCTTGGCCGAGCGCAACCACGAGGGGCGCATCCACGCCCTCTCTCGGCACGGGCTGCTGCCGCACGTCCATCGTCCCGGCGTGGTGGCGGGCCCGCCCGTGAGCCTCTCCGAGCCCTCTCGCGTCCGCGCTGTCCTGAGGGTGCTGCGCCGCGAGGCCCGGCGCTCCACCGACGAGGGGGCGGACTGGCGCGGCGTGATGGATGGCCTGCGGCCTCTGACGGCCCCGCTGTGGCGCGGCCTGCCGGAGCCTGAGCGGCGCCGCTTCCTCCGCCACTTGCGCGCCTTCTGGGACGTGCACCGCCACCGGATGGCTCCCGGGGTGCACGACATCCTCCAGCAACTCCAGAGCGCCGGCGTGCTGCGCGTCCACGCGGCTCGCGTGCGCGGCTTCCAGGTGACGGACGCGGGCTGGGTGATGGCGCGCGTCCGGCCTCGTGGCGTCGACCGTGAGGCCACGCTCCGTGTCCAGCACGTCATCAACTGCACCGGCCCAGACGCCTGTATCGGCCGGGCCCATCCGCTGCTGCGTGGGCTCATGGACTCCGGGCTCGTCCAGGCGGATGCGCTGGGGCTCGGCCTGGCCACGGACACCGAGGGTGCGTTGCTCGATGCGGAGGGTCGCGCCTCGAACTCGCTCTTCGCCCTGGGCCCGCTGCGCCGGGGTGACCTGTGGGAGAGCACGGCCATTCCGGAGATCCGCGTGCAGGCGCTCGCCCTTTCGCGGCGGCTGCTGGAGCAGCTCGCCTCCCACTCGGACGTGTCCGAGACCGTCCTTTCTCCTTCGCCGACCTTCCCCTAGGGGAGCGCCGCCATATGGGACTCCAGATTCGCAAAGAGACGTTCGAAGCCGAGGAGTACGCACGATTCGCCAAGCGCCTCGCCGAGAGTCTGGAAGTGCTCCGGACGGTGCTGGCTCGGCCGGGGTTCGGCGTGGGCCCTCGGACCATTGGTGCCGAGCTGGAGATGTTCCTGGTGGACGCCGCGGGCTTCCCGCTGCCCGTCAACCGGCAGGTGCTGAGCCAGACGATGGATCCCCGGGTGACGGTGGAGATCGACCGATTCAACCTCGAGGTCAACCTGCGGCCGGGTCCGCTGGCGGGGCGTCCCTTCACGGCGCTCCGCGAGGAGTTCGAGAGCGCGCTGGCGGAGGTGCGGCGCGCGGCGGCCACGCAGGGGGCGCGGGTGGCGGTGACGGGCATCCTCCCCACGCTGCGCGAGGCGGATTTGGGCAGCGGGGCGCTGACGGGGATGCCTCGCTACCGAGCGCTGTCGGCCGCCATCCGCAACCGGCGCCAGGAGCCGCTGCGCGTGGTCATCAAGGGCGAGGACTCGCTCACCCTGGAGTGGGACGACGTGACACTGGAGGGCGCCAACACCTCGTTGCAGTACCACCTGCGCGTGGACCCGGCGGACTTCGCGCGGATGTACAACGCGGCCCAGCTGGCGACGGCGCCGGTGCTGGCGGTGAGCGGCAACTCGCCCTTCCTGCTGGGGCGGCGGCTGTGGGACGAGACGCGCGTGGCGCTCTTCCGTCAGGCGGTGGATGACCGGGGCGAGTCCTCATCGGAGGCCCCGCAGCACGGGCGCGTCACCTTCGGCCATGGCTGGGCACGCCAGGGCGCGCTGGAGCTGTTCGCCGAGTCGGTGGCGCTCTACGCGCCGCTCCTGCCGGTGCTGGGCTCGGAGTCACCGCTGGAGTGTCTGGCCGCGGGAGGCCTGCCCCGCCTGGACGAGCTGCGCCTGCACCAGGGCACCGTGTGGAGCTGGAACCGCGCCATCTACGATCCCAGCGGGGGCGGCCACGTGCGCATCGAGCTGCGCGCGCTGCCCGCGGGGCCCACCGTGGTGGACATGCTCGCCAATGGGGCGCTGCTGCTGGGCCTCACGCTGGGGTTGAGCGATGAGGTGGAGGCGCTGCTGCCGGGGCTCCCCTTCGCGTGTGCCCGGGGCAACTTCCTCCGCGCCTCGAAGGAGGGCCTGGACGCGATGCTGCTGTGGCCCGAGCGCACCGCCCCCTCGCCGCGGCCGGTGCCAGCGGGGGCCCTGGTGGAGCGGCTGCTGCCCGTGGCCAGGGAGGGCCTGGTCGGTGCCGGAGTGGCGGCCGAGGAAGCGGACGCGCTCCTTTCCATTATCCAGGCCCGATTGCGTGCTGGTTGTACAGGGGCACGATGGCAGCGGAAGATGTTGGCGCGGTTGGAAGCCCACATGCCCCGGCAGGACGCTCTGGGGGCGCTACTGGAGCGTTACATGGCCCACTCCGCGTCTGGCAGGCCGGTCCACGAGTGGCCGCTGGACTGAAGTGGTGGTCAACCTGCTGCGAGGACTTGCCCCGAGGCCCTCAACTGCGCGACGCTTCGCCCATCTTCATGCCCCTCGTTGCGTTGGTCTGCCCTGGTGAGTGAGCCTGTTGCTGCGAAGGTCCTCGTCGTCGAGGACAACCGGACGATGCTGGCCTTGATGCAGTATTACCTGAGCAAGGACTTCACGGTCTTCCTTGCCCGGTCCGCTGAAGAAGCGCTCGAAGTGCTTCAGCGGGAACAACTGCACGCGGTCGTATCGGATCAAAACCTTGGGGACGGCCTGATGGGGGTAGACCTCCTCAAGCGTGTTTCCGAGCTTCAACCCCATGCCGCGCGCATTCTGGTGACGGCGTCCCAGAAGTTGGAGGACGCCCAGAAGGCCATCAATGAAGCGCGGGTGAACCACTTCTTGACGAAGCCGTTCACCGAGCAGGAGTTGAAGAACACCGTGGGCCAGGCGGTCCACAATGCCGCCCTTGTCGCGATCCGCGACAAGATGGTGCAGGAGCTGAAGGAGCAGCTCGGCCTGCGTCCCGCCAAACCGGCGGCTGGCAAACCGGGGTCTCCCCCGAGCACGCGCGTCAAGACGGTGGAACCGAAGCCCGAAGCCAAGGGCGCGGCATCCCAGTCGCTCATCCCCGAGAGCGAGCGGCTGGCGTTCCGCGATGGCCTGACGGGTCTCTATAACCACCGCTACTTCCAGGAGGCGCTGAGCGCGGGCCTCCTGAGCGCGCGGCGCCGGGAGCAGAAGCTGGCCTTGGTGCTCATCGACATCGACGGCTTCCGCCGCTTCAACCTCTCGCGGGGTTACGCCGAGGGGGACAAGCTGCTGCGCCGGGTGTCCCAGCTGGTGACGGAGATGATGGAAGATCCCGTCACGCATGCCCGGAGCGACAACTCCTCGGAGATCGCCGCCCGGTACGACTGGGACGTGTTCGGTGTCATCCTCTGCAACGCCGACGTGGAGCGAGCCCGCACGTACGCGGAGAAGCTGCGCAAGGCGGTGGAGGAGATGGCCTTCCCGGAGGACGAGGGCGTCGCGGGCGAGGTGACGGTGACCGCCTCGGTGGCCGTCTTCCCGGACCAGGCCCGCAACGAGCAGGAGCTGATCTCCGCCGCGGAGAAGACGCTCGGTACGTCCAAGGCGGCCGGCCCCAACCGCGTGGTGCTGTCCGTCAAGTGAAGGTTGCCTGGGATGGGGGGTTCCACTCCCCTTCCCAGTGTCGTCGGGAGGCCGTGGCTCCGCGGCCTCCCGCCCGCGTGTGCTCCGTCAGCGCGCGTGCTTGTTCACCGTGACGACCTGGGTGTCCGCGATGTGATCGTGGAGGCAGCGGCGATCGCTGGTGAAGATCATCAGTGCGTCGACGATGTCGAACAGGCCGCAGGTGGCGGAGTTGATGAGCACCGGCACCAGGTTGCGCAGGAGGATGAGTCGGCCGAGGTCGATTCGGCTCCCGTCGGTGCGGACCACCTGGATGCCCAGCATGCGCTTGCCCAGGCTCTGGCTCGTCGTGGCGAGCAGGTAGAGCTGGTAGCCGATCATCCCGAGGCTCCCCAGGAACCCCAGGAGCATCAGCAGGAAGACGACGCTCGTTCCCTCCTCTCGCGTAACCCCGGCCACCATGCCTCCGATGAAGGCCGTGACCATCACGGGGAGGACCACGGAGAAGCGGTCCACGAGGAGGGCCACGAAGCGGGTGCCCGGATCCGCCAGCTGGTGCTGCAGCGGGACACAGCTGACGCAGTAGTCCTGGCGGTCGCTCCCCACCCGGAGGCACAGGTCGCAGGCATAGCTGCCGCACCGAGTGCAGATGGTGGCGGCCGGGCGATCGGCATGGGTGGCGCAGAGCGCGCCCGAGCGCTGGGGGACGGTGGGGTCTGGCTGCTGATACATGCGCGCATGTTCGCAGCCTCTCCTTCGAGGCCTCAAGCCCCGGGTTCGTCCTCCAGACCGCGGCGCAGACCGAGCATCCGGCGCAGCTCGCGTGCGGACTGGCGGCTCACCTCCACCGTGTGTCCACGCGCAGTGCGTGCCATGTAACCGCCCGTCTCAAGCGGCTCCAGCCGCGTGACGTGGGCGAGGTTGACCAGGGCGCGTCGATGTACCCGGTAGAAGCCCTCGGTGGGCAGCCGGTCCACCAGCTCCTGCAGGGAGAAGTCGGTGAGGTAATCCCCCTGCGAGGTGAAGACGGTGACGAGCTCGTCCTCGAGCGTGGCGTGGGAGATGGTTCCCGGGTCCACCAGCACGATGCCCTGGCGGGTGGGAATGGGGAGCCGAGCGAGTGGGCGCGCGAGCTGCTCGATGGCGGAGCCCTTCGCTGGCTCGGGAGCCTTGGCCGCGAGCCGAGCGCGGACCCGCTCCAGCGCCTTCTGCAGGCGCGAGGCCTCCACGGGCTTGAGGACGTAGTCCACGGCGCCGTGCTCGAAGGCCTCCACCGCATGGTCGGCGTGGGCGGTGACGAAGATGACGTGGGGGCCTCCCGCGGGGAGCAGCGCGAGCGCGTCCATGCCGCTCAGGCCAGGCATGTGAATGTCGAGCAGCACCACATCCATGCCGCCAGCCCGCACCGCGTTGAGCACGGCCTCGCCATCGGCCGCCTCGCCGCTCACGGTGACATCAGGGAGGGCCGCGAGCAGGCGCGTGAGGCGCTTGCGGGCGACGAGCTCGTCATCGGCAATGAGGACGCGCAGGGGAGGAGGGCTCACGGGCGCCAGTGTAAGCGAGCGCGAGTCAACGCTCCATGGGGGCCCCCCCGTGCGCGGCGTTGCGCTCGGCCCCTATCCTCGCGGGCATGTGAACGGGGGTACACCATGAGGACGCTGTCCATCCAGCACAAGCTGTTCCTCTTGCTGTCGCTGTCGACGGGGCTGCTCATGGGGCTCTGGGGGACGATGTATGGGATGAGTGAGCTCATCCGCCGCGACCACACGGCCCTCTCCCATGCGATGGCGATGGCCAAGTTGCTCGATGAGGCCGGCCACCTGCTTCAGCAGCTCGACAGCTCCGGCAACCACCTGCTCGAAGGGCGGAACGCGGTGGGCGAGCTGGCGGAGTTCGAGAAGTCCGTGGGGGAGTACGCGAGCCATTTCCAGAAGGTTGAGGCGGCGTTCGCGTCCTCCGGGCCGGAGCTGACGCGAATCCTGGAGCAGGTGAGGCACGAGGTTGAGCTCATGCGCTCCCACGCCCAAGCGATCCTGCTCGCCGCGCGGGAGCGGGATGCAGCGGAGCGAGCAGGAGAGCGCGCTGCCGTCGAGTCCGCCATCGCCCAGGCCGGGCAGCAGATGGCGATGATGGACCAGTCCTTCAGCCGCGCCGCCCAGCTCTTCCAGCTCGCGGAGACAGCCCAGCGCGAGCGCGAGAAGGGGCTCGTGGAGGCCGTGGCTCACTTCAGCGCGCAATGGGTTCCCTGGACGCTCGTGGTGCTGTTCGTCGCGCTCCTTGTGCTTGTCGTGTTGGGCCTGACCACCGTGCGCTCCGTGGTCGCCCCGCTGCGGACTGCCGCTGACGTGCTGACGGAGATCTCCCGGGGCAACCTGGTCCGGAGGATTGAGGTCGGTTCAAAGGACGAGGTGGGGGTGTTGATGGGGGCCGCGAGTGAGATGCTCAGCTACCTCTCGCGCATCATCGGGGAGATCCGCACGGGTGCGCAGGGCCTCGCGTCGGCCGCCAGCCAGCTCTCCGGGACGTCTCAGGCCTTGTCGATGGGCACGCGCGAGCAGGTCGCCTCGGTTGAGGAGTCCACCATGAGCTTGTCCCTCATGCGCGCCTCCATCGAACGAACGGCGAGCAACAGCCAGCTGATGGAGCAGATGGCGCTGCGCGGCGTGAAGCACGCCGAGGCGAGTGGCAAGGCGGTGGAAGAGACGGTGGGGGCGATGAAGACGATCGTCGAGAAGATCTCCATCATCGATGACATCGCCTACCAGACGCACATGCTGGCGCTGAATGCCGCCATCGAGGCGGCACGGGCGGGCGAGCACGGTCGGGGATTCGCCGTGGTGGCGGCCGAGGTGCGCAAGCTGGCCGAGCGCAGCCGGGCGGCCGCACAGGAAATCCTGGACGTGGCGGGCTCCAGCATGAAGGTCGCCGAGAGCTCGAGTGCACTCCTCGAAGAGCTGGTGCCCTCCATCCGCCAGACGGCCGAGTTGGTGCAGGACGTGGCAGCCGATTGCGCCGGCGAGTCCCAGGCGGTGATGCAGATGAATCAGGCGATGCGGCAGGTGGACCAGGTGGCTCAGTCGAGCGCATCGGCGGCCGAGGAGCTCTCGGCTACAGCGGAGGAGGTGGCCACGCAAGCCGAGGCGCTGCGGCGACTCGTGGCGTTCTTCCAGGTCGGGACGGAGGAGGAGGAGCCTCCTTCGCGTCCCTTCCTTCCCTCGCGCTCTCCGTTGATGGCGGACCCTGGGTTCGTGGTGAGCGGGGAGGTCGGCCCTCACGAGGGACTGATGCGCTCACGAAGCACGGGCACCTGAGCCGTGTGAAGAGGGAGTCAACCTCTGGCCCGGTGGGTCGAGCGCCACGAGCGGGGATGCGGCACCTCCACCACGGCGTCACCGGCGATGGCGAAGAGGCGCTCGCCGGAGCGCGGGCGGATGTCCATGCCTCCCGTGAAGGCGCTGAAGGCGGGTAGCACGCCCACTTGGGCGCCCAGGTGGAAGCAGGGCAGGCGCAGCCGGTCCGCTCCAGTGCTCAGTCGCACGGTGGGGTGGAGGTGGCCCGCCCAGACGTAGCGCCCCTCGGCGGGCTCGGGGTGGTGGGCGAAGCGGAAGGGGCCCTCGTCGAGGTGCGGCTCCACCAGCGACATGCGCCACGCGCCAGGCAGTGCGTCCAGGTGCCGGTCATGGTTGCCGCGCACCAGCACCATCTCCACGTCATGGCCGGTGCGCCAGGCAGCCACGCGCTCCACCACCTCGGCTGTGAGGCCCCGGCGCGAATGGATGAGGTCTCCCACGAGCAGCAGCCGCCGTGCCCCGGTGGCGCGCAGGGCCGCGGAGAGGCGGGCGAGGTCGTCTTCCAGGACCTCGGGGGGCAGGGGAATGCCGTGCTGGTGGAAGCTCTCTGGCTTGCCCCAGTGCAGGTCCGCCACCGCGAGCACGCTGCCTCCAGGCCAGTGGAGGGCTCGCTCGGGACGTAGCTCCAGCTCGGTGCCGCCTAGGCGGACAGGGAGTCCTCGCGCAGCCATTTCTCCTTCATGCGCTCCACCCGATCCACCAGGGACTCATTGGAGAGGGTGGCGCCGATGCGCTCGATGACGAGCGGGAAGCCCAGCGGCGTGGGCCGTGGGACGTGAATGCACTCGAGCGGCGAGCGCTCCAGGCGCTCCAGGGTGCTCACGAGCCGCACCTGCTCGAAGTGCTGCTCCAGCACCTCGCGCCGTGCCTGGGCGAGCAGCAGGTGGTCCGGCTCGTAGCGGGCGAAGACGTTATAGAGGAGGCCGGCGCTGGCCTGCACCTGCCGGGTGGACTTGCGCGCACCAGGCAACCCCGGCATCACCAGCCCCGCCACGCGGGCTACGTCGCGGAACTGACGCCGCGCCAGCTCGCCAAGGTTGACGCTCTCGAGGATGTCCTCCACCAGCCGCTCGCGGGTGAAGAGCGCGGGACGCAGCGCGTCCTCGAAGGGGAAGGGCGAGGGCGTGAGCAGCTCCAGCCCGTAGTCATTCACCGCGAGGCTGAAGGTGGCCTTCTGCAGCCGGGTGAGGCGCAGGGCGAGCAGCGCGGCGAGTCCCTCGTGCACCAGGCGGCCCTCGAAGGGGTAGAGGAAGAGGTGGTGGCCCTCTCGGGTCTGGCACAGCTCGGCGAGGCAGGCGTCCTGGGAGGGCAGACGGGACAGGCGGGCCTGGGCTTCCAGCACGGGACGGGCCGCTTCGAGCTCCGCGGTGTCGAGGCGGCCCTCGCGAGCGGCGTGGAAGGCGCGGCGCACAGCGGCGGCCAGCGAGCCGGAGAGGGGCAGACGTCCGCCGCTCCAGCGGGGCGTGGCCGAGGCGCGCTCCTTCGCGGCCTTCACGTAGGCGGTGAGGTCCTTCATGAGGCGGAACTCGAGCCGCTTGCCGGCGAAGAGGAAGGTGTCGCCGGGGCGGAGTCGGCTCACGAAGGACTCCTCCACCGTGCCGAGCCGGGCGCCCTTCAGGTAGCGCAGCTCCACGGTGGCGTCCGAGGCGATGGTGCCCACGTTGAGGCGGTGGAGCCGCGCCATGCGCGCGTCCGTCACCACGTATCGGTCCTCGAGCTGTTGGACGCGGCGGAACTGCGGATAGGCGCGCAAGGTGGGGCCGCCCTCCGTCACGAGGAGGAGGGTGCGGTCGAAGTCCTCCTCGGAGAGGTCGCGGTAGGCGAGCGTGTCGCGCACCTCGGAGATCAGCTTGTCGCGGGTGAAGCCCCCACCGAGCGCGCAGGTGACGAGGTGCTGGGCGAGCACGTCGAGCGGTTGGCGGAGAGGGGCGCGGGGCTCCACCTCACAGTGAGAGAGCGCCTCGCGGGCGGCGGCCATCTCCACGAGCTCGAGGGCATGGGTGGGGACGAAGAGGAGGTTCGCGGTGGCGCCGGGGCGGTGGGCGCTGCGGCCGGCGCGCTGGAGGGTCCGGGCGATGCCCTTGGGACTACCCACCTGCACCACGCGCTCGACGGGACCGAAGTCCACCCCGAGGTCCAGCGAGGAGGTGCAGACGACGAGGCGCACGCTGCCGTCCTTGAGGCCGCGCTCCACACGCTCACGGGCCTCGCGGTCGATGGAGCCATGGTGGAGGGCGAGGACGTCCTCCCACTCGGGGTGGAGGAAGCGGAGACCTTCGTACCAGCGCTCGGCCTGGGAGCGGGTGTTGGTGAAGAGGAGGGTGGAGCGCGCGGGGTCGAGCCAGTCGGCGGCCTTGCGCAGCATGGAGAACCCGAGGTGCCCGGCCCAGGGGAAGGCATCAACAGACTCCGGGAGGAGGGTCTCAATGCGGACGGGCCGATCGAGCCCGGCGCGAATGAAGGAGGGAGTGACGTGAGGACCCACGGCAGCGCGAGCGGCCTCATCGAGATTGGCGAGAGTGGCGGAGAGGGCCCAGGTGCGCAGACCGGGAGCGAAGCGACGCAGCCGGGCGAGAGCGAGCTCCACCTGGGTGCCGCGCTTGGAGCCGAGGAGCTCATGCCACTCGTCGATGATGACGCAGCGGAGCGTGGCGAAGAGCTCATGCGCACGCTCGTTGCACAGAAGGAGGGAGAGGGACTCGGGGGTGGTGATGAGGACTTCGGGGAGTCGCTCGCGCTGACGTCGGCGGACAGAGGAGGAGGTATCTCCGGTGCGGCTCTCGACGTTGATATCAACATCGAGGACGGACAGAGGAGCATTCAACGCGAGCTCGATGTCACGAGAGACGGCGCGAAGCGGCGTGACATAGAGGACCTGCAAGCCCTTCTGTCGATGATGAGCGACCTCCGCGAGGGGGCCGATATAAGCGGCATAGGTCTTCCCGGCGCCGGTGGGGACATGAATGAGACCACTCGCGCCACGGGAGTAGGCATCCCAGGCCTGAAGCTGAAAGGGAAAAGGAGCCCACCCCTGAGAACGAAACCAAGAAAGGATTCGCTCCCTGACGTCCACAGGAAGAGAAACTCGAGTTAAACCCTCTCCCTCTGGGAGAGGGGACGGGGGTGAGGGTATAGACTGAACTCGAGTTCCCCCACGAGGACCCGTGGGCCCGCCCAGGGAGCGCCTACGCGGGGGCATGAAGCAACTCCTTCAACTGCTCGAGCGAGTCCGCGTCACGAGGGGTCTTATCCGAGCGCCACCGAGCGATGCGAGGGAACCGCAAGGCAATGCCGGACTTATGACGAGGAGATGCGGCAATCCCCTCGAAATGGAGCTCAAACACCTGCACAGGGTCTACAGAACGAACGGGTCCAAACTTCTCGCGGGTATGGGCGCGAATCCACCGGTCGAGCCGCCCAATCTCTTCGTCGGTGAGTCCCGAATACGCCTTGGCGATGGGCAACAACTCCTCGCCGTTCCAGACGGCGAAGGTGTAGTCGGTGTAGAGCGAGGCACGACGCCCATGACCGGGATGCGCGTAGAGCAAGATGGCATCCACGGTGAAGGGATCGATCTTCCACTTCCACCAATCCCCGCGCTTGCGGCCGTGCAGGTAGGGGGACTCGAGCCGCTTGAGCATGAAACCCTCGACGTTGCGAGACCGGGACTCCCGCCGGACCTCCGCGAGAGACTCCCACGAGGGCGCATCAATCGCGGGTGACACAGGAAACATCGGCCTGTCGCGGAGCAACGCTTCCAGCCGGGCGCGGCGCTCGCGGAGCGGGAGCGAGCGAACATCCAGCCCCTCCTGCTCGAGCAGGTCATACGCCATGAAGGCGGCAGGGGCCTCCGCGAGCACCTTGGAGGTGAGCTTCTGCCGCCCGATGCGACGCTGAAGTCGACTGAAGGGCAGCGGCTGCCCGTCAGCATAGGCGAGCACCTCGCCATCGAGCACCGTGCCATCAGGCAGAGAGGCCGCGGCCTCAGCGATCTCCGGGAAGCGCTCGGTGATGAGCTCCTCGCCGCGGCTCCACAGAAAAACACCGCCTTGCCGACGGATGAGCTGACCGCGGATGCCATCCCACTTCCACTCGACGAGCCAGCCCTCGCGCTCGCCGAGCTGCTCCACGGGCTGCTCCAGAGGGCTGGCCAGGTAGAACGGATACGGGCGCGAGCGGTCACCATCGGAGACATCCGGGGCGATGAGCTGCTCGAAGAAGGCGCGAGAGGGGGCCCAGGTGCCCATGAGGCGGTGGGACACGGAGGCCGGAGGCAACCCCGCGTGCTGCGCGAGCGCGCGGACCACGAGGGTGTCGGAGACACCGACGCGCAGCTCCCCGGTGAGCATCTTGTTGAAGAGGAACAGCTCGCGGCGGGGGAGCACATGCCACCAGCCGGTGACGCGCTCACGCTGCTCGGGGAGGGAGAGCCCGGCCAGAGGCAGCAGACGCTCCTCCAACCAGCGGGACAGGGGCAGCTCCTCAGGCTCACGGGGCCGCTCGTTCTGATCGAGCAACAGCGCGATGACCTCGGCGAGGTCGCCCACCACGGCATAGGTCTCGTCGAAGAGCCACTCGGGAGTATCCGTCAGCTCGCGGATCCACTGGCGCAGGGCCTTGGGGGCCACGAGTCGCTTCAGTCTGCGACCCGTGAGGAAGAACAGCCCCCACGCGGCGTCCTCGGGAGGCGTGTCGCGGAAGTACGCCACCATCGCCTCCACCTTGGCGTTGGTTGAGGTAGTGGAGTCGAGCGCATCGTAGAGGTCGGCGAGCCGTCGCACGGGTCAGTCCTCCGTCTCGCCCTCGAAGGGGGTGGAGAGTGGCGCCGCGTCGATGCCCTGGTGCTCGCGCAGGTAGCGCGCGAGCGTGTCGCTGGAGCCATGGGTGACGAGGACGCGCGAGGCGCCCGTCTCCTTCGCGGTGCGCAAGAGGCCAGGCCAGTCCGCGTGGTCGGAGAGGACGAACCCGCGGTCATAACCCCGGCGGCGCCGGTTGCCGCGCACGCGCATCCACCCCGAGGCGAAGCCCGTCTCATGCTCGCCGAAGCGGCGCATCCACGTGGAGCCAGCGGCGCTGGGCGGAGCCAGCACGAGCGCTCCGGCGTAGGAGGTGCCCTTCTCCATCTCAGACACGGGGCGGGTGGGGAGCATGCGGACACCGGCCTCGCGGTAGCACTCCACGAGCGCATGCGTGGCACCGTGAACCAGCACCTCGCGGTCCGTGAGCCGGGCGAGCTCCGCGAGCAACCGCTGCGCCTTGCCCAGCGCGTAGCAGAAGAGCACCGAGGCCCGGCCCGCCTCGTGGTTGCCGTCCCACCAGCGCAGCACCTCCTCGGCGATGAGCCGCGTGTCGTCCCAGCGGTAGATGGGGAGCGCGAAGGTGGCCTCGGTGATGAAGGTGTCGCAGCGGACGGGCTCGAAGGGCGCGCACGTCGGGTCCGGGTCTCGCTTGTAGTCGCCGGACACGACCCACACCTCGCCCCGGTGCTCGATGCGGATTTGAGCGCTGCCCAGCACGTGGCCCGCGGGGTGGAAGCTGACCGTCACCTCGCCGAGGGACAGGCGCTCACCGTAGCCGAGCGTGGAGATGTCCGCGTCCGCGCCCAGGCGCTTGCGCAGCAGTCCCAGGCCGGGGCTCGCGCCGAGGTAGCGCTTGCTGCCCCACCGCGCATGATCGCCATGGGCGTGGGTGATGAGGGCGCGTTCCACGGGCCGCCAGGGGTCGATGTGGAAACCCCCCGCCGGGCAATGAAGCCCTTCGGGGGTCACCGTGACGAGCGGCGGTCTGTCGAGCGAAGGCGAGACGTTCATCCGGGCCCTTTGGGATAACGGTCACGGCGAGGCACGACCACGGGAGGACGGGCCTGCCCGGAGTCGCCTCTTCCCTCGCCTGCTGGGGAGCCGGGAGTCACTCCTCGTTCGGCTCACCCCGAGCACCCGGCGCACCCCGCTCACCGCGTCCGCCGTGCTTGTCGTACTCCTCGGACAGGCCCTTCTCGAGGCTGCTGCTGTTCCAGGGCACGCCGACCTCGGAGCGCTGGCCACCATTCTGTTCGGTTACGTCGTTGAGATGCTCGGCCCGGCCCTCGGCGGGAACCCGGTCACCGTGCTCCTCGGGGTCCTTCTGCTTCGCCGGGTCCAGGGGGATGCCCATGGGCCGCTCGAGAAATTCCTTCTTGTCCATGGCGTCGCTCCATTCGTGAGTGCCTGCCTTCATCGTGTGCATCGCGACGTGCGTCGGGGGGTGGACGGCTGGGGCTCCAGGGGCCGGAGGGCGGGCGAGCAGGAGGGCGGAGCGTTACCCGCGGGCTTCCCACTTCCCATGTGATGGATGGATGGCAGAGGTGCGCGGGCCGAAGCCAACGCGGCGTGAAGGTGTGCATCCGCGGCGTATAGATTCGTCTTCGAGCGCGAGGACTCGCCACGGGGGAAAAGATGACGCTCGCTGAACGCTTGTGCGACGAAGCCCGTGCCCACCAGGCCCAGCTCGAGGTGCTTCCCTGTTTCCAGGCCCTCGCGTCGCGGAGCCTGCTTCCCGAGAGTCATCGGGCCCTGCATCAAGCCCTCGCCCTCCTGCATCGGGATTTGACGTGGGCGCTCGCCGCCGCGTCGCATCCCGCCCTGGTCGCGGCCAGCGCGGAGGACCCGCCGCTCCATCCGCTCCTCGAGCCTGGCCTCATCCACGAGCCGCCCCAGGAGGTGCTCCAGAGCCCTGTGCTCATCCGAGCCATCGCGCTCGGGGAGCGGATGCGTTCCGCGGTCCACCGGGAGCCCCTGTCACTGCTCGGCTACCACTACGCGTTGCAACTGGCCCCCTTTCCGCTTCCGGGCACTACCCCTTGGCATGAGCTCACGCGTTTGCTGGAGGGCGTGTCCCTCGAGCCCGCCGAGGAAGACGGGCTCGTCCACGCTGCATCCGAGGCTTTCGCCCAGGTTCGGGAGCTGCTCGACGCGCTCCATCCTCCGCGCGAGCTTCCGCCCGCCTATTGGCTCAACCGTGATGCCGGGAGCCACCCCATCACCGCGGACGTCGACGAGCTGCGGGCCGCCGTCCGCGCTGCTGAGACTTCATGGGAGGAGTTCCCCTATTACGCGTGGCGCTATGGCGAGCACGGTCGTCACTTCTCCTGGAGCGACAGCGCGTGGTTGGTGATGCTCGGACGCGAGTCCGACGATGCGGTCTGGAAACATGTCTCCTGGTTGGGTCGGCTCTTGGCCGCCCGTGGGATGCCGCGTCTCATGCTCGAGCGACACCTGCGGGTGCTCCACCAGGAGCTTGTCCGCGCGAAGCCCGCGCTCCAGGAGGGGGACGGTGTGCTCTCGCGAGTGGCCGAGCGCATGGCCGGGGAGCGACGTCGGTTCATCGACGACGAGACGATGTGCTCCCTCGCGATGGACTTCGATATGCGCGTGGGGCCCGAGTGGAGCCAGCGGTTACGGCGCACGGGCGAGCTGCTGGTGGCGGCTGTGGCGGACGAGTGCGGAGGCCTGGCCCAGGCCGTCCCGAGCCTCTCCGCGTGGATGTGCGAGCCCTCGCGCTTTCCCACCGTGTGGATCCACGCGGTCGAGGACACGCTCGTGCGGGCACGCGCGCTCTGTCGGATCCCCTCCTGAGCTCAGCGGGGGAGCGGCTCGTCTTTCCAGAGCGCGTTACCGCCCAGGAGCCCGGCGATGTTCTCGGTGAGCTTCACGTTCTTGGGGAGCGGGAAGTCGACGAGCCTGGCGTTGCCCCCGCCCAGGTAGATTTTTTGTGGGTTGAAGATGGGTTGGACCTGCTCCAGCACGCGCTGCACGTGCTTGTTCCACTTCTTCTTGCCGACCCGCTTCAGCGCGGCATCGCCCACGTACTCCTCATAGGTCTTCCCGTGTCGGAAGGGGTGGTGGGCAAGCTCGATATTGGGCACGTACTTGCCGTCGACGTAGAGCGCGCAGCCCAGGCCGGTGCCCAGGGTGAGGACCATCTCCACTCCGCGCCCCTCGATGACGCCGAACCCCTGCACGCCAGCGTCGTTGAGCACGCGGGTGGGGCGGCCGGTCGCCTTGGACAGCGCCTGGGCGAGATCGAAGTCCTCCCAGCTCTTGTGGAGGTTGTGGGCCGTCTTCGTCACGCCTTCCTCCACCACGCCCGGGAAGCCCACGGACACCCGCTCGAACTTGCCGAGGGGCTTGATGAGCTTCATCAACGTGCGCATCACCGCCTGGGTGGTGGCGGGCTTCGGCGTGGCCACGCGCTGGCGCTCGGAGAGCGGCGTTCCATCTGGCCCGAGAACGAGCGCCTTGAGTCCCGAGCCTCCGATGTCGATGGCCAGGGTCCGGGGCCCGGAGGCTGAAGAGGAGGACTCCCGGGGCGTCTTCTTGCGGGGAGACGGGCGAGGGGCAGCTGCTGCGCGAGGCATCCATTCCTCCAGCGGTGGAGGGCCAGTGTAGGGCCCAGCGCTCGGACGGCAACGGGTCCGTCATCGCTGGAGGACGGGCGCGTATGCGAGCGGACAAGTCGGGGAGACCTCGGGGAGGGGCCGCATCAGGCGCGCGGCCTGCGGCACCTGCCCACCGGTTCCTCATGCGGAACGAGAGGTGGTGCTGCCCGAGGGGTCTCCGAGCGATGCGAGCAGCGAGGCGAGCCCCTCGTGCGTGAGGGAGCGGGGTGCTCCGTCGGGGATGCGCAGCGGAGCGCGGCGCTTCGCCAGCAGTGCGATGAGGGCCGCGGCCGTGCCCGTGCCATCGGTGGCCGCCAGGTGCTGGCGCAGGGCCTCGGCCCGGTCTCGGAAGCCCGGTTCCTCGCGGAGCCGCGTCACCGCCCGGAGGACCGCCTCCTGCGACAAGGACTGCATCGGCAGGAACAGCCCGGCGCCCAGGTACTCCACGCGTCGCGCGTTGTCGTGCTGCTCACCCCCCACTGGCACCACCAGCAGGGGCTTGCCCGCGGCGAGCGTCTCGTTCGTGGTGTTGTTGCCCCCATGGCTGATGACGAGCTCCACCTTCGGCAACAGGTCCACCTGGGGGACGCGGCGGAAGAGGAGCACGTTGGAGGGCAGCGGCCCGGAGGCGAGCACGGGGTACGCGGCCCCTCCACTGACGATGACCTGGATGCCCGGTGCGTCGAGTCCCCGGAGGATGGTGCGGAACACCTCTGGCTTGTCGTTGAAGACAGTGCCGAGCGACACGTAGACCTTGAAGGCATCCGCGCGCAGTTTGTCGAAGGGGAAGCCCTGGGAGTCAGTGCCCCGCCGGGTGGAGAAGCAGGGACCTACATAGAAGGTGCTCGGCCCGAGGCCGGTGCGCGGTGCCTCGATGGCCTCATGGCTCATCACCAGGTTGAGCCAGGGCGAGGCGGGCGAGCGCAGGACATCCTCCGGGCCCGGTTCCAATCCGAGCGCGCGCCGGGCCTTGCGCACCCGCTGGGCCAACTCCGCGAGCAACACCGCCTCGGCCGTTTCGGCGTGCCGCAACTCGGGGCCATCCGGAGTGCCGATCGGCAGGCCACTGCCCCAGGGCGGGATGCCCGGGCCTCGGAAGGGGAGGCCGCTGTGATAGACGGCCGCCCATGGCAGCCCCAGCTTCTCGGCGGCGAGGAGGGCCGGGTAGAAGGCGAAATCGGTGACCAGCACCTCCGCGGGTTGCCGCTCCAGCCGCCGGAGGATGTCCCGGGTGGTTGCCTCCACCCCAGCGGTGAACAGCTTCAGGGCAATCCGACTCTCCTCGTAGCCACTGCTCCGGGCGAGCCGGATGGCGTGGAAGATGACTCCGAGCGCCGGGCGGAGCCGTTCCAACGGCAGGCCGGCGCGCTCCACCATCGCGGGGACGTCCACCACGTTGTTGAGGATGTCCGGCCGCAACCGGAAGGGGAGCGCGGGTCCCCCGGGGATGAAGAAGCGCGTGCGGTGTCCGTCCTCCTTCATCCGCAGCGCAGTCGACAACAGCGTGTTCAGGTGACCCACCGTGGGGTGGCACAGGAAGGCGATGTCGCTCATGCGAGGGATGATGAACGAATGCTCAGGCCGAAGGCCAGTGTTGTCCCTGTTGCTCTGTCAACCGGCTGAGCTCGATCTTCATGCAGCGGTCCTGGACCACCTGGATGCCAGCGCGAGCGAGCTGCTCGGCGGCGGCATCGTTGCGGATACCGAGCTGGAACCAGACGGCCCTGGGCTTCTTGGCGAGCAGGTCATCCACGTGCGGGCCGATGTCCTCCGGTTTGCGGAAGACCTCGACGATGTCGATGGGGCCGGGCACCTCGGCGACGGAGTGGTAGGGCTTCTGGCCGAGCACCGTGGGGCCCACGTCCTTCACGGGCACGGGGATGATGTCGTAGCCGTGCTTCTGGAGGTACCTGGGGACGGCGTGGGCGGGCTTCTTGTCCTCGGCGTCCGACTTGATGCCGAGCACTGCGATGCGCCGGGAACTCTCGAGCAGCGCGTGGATGCGAGCGTCATCCGTGAGGAGATTGTCCTTCCAGTTCATGGCGGGCTCCGGGAGCAGGGGGAGAGACCGCGCGGATCGCGCAACCGAGAAGGTAGTCATGGGAGCATGACCTCCCGCCTGGCTCGTGCCCGCCTCCTTGCTCACCGACCGTGAACGAGAATCACGCGTGGGGGCCTTGGGCAGGGGGGCACTCAAGGCCTCGCGCAGCCGCGGCGTCAGGAAGTCGAGGAAGGCCCGAACGCGTCGAGGCATGTGGTGGCGCAGCCTGATCGATGGTTCCGTGGATGTCCCCTCTCCCTCTGGGCTGAGGATTGCACACGCTAGGCAGGCGGGGGGCGGCGGAAAGGAACTGGGCAAGGGAGAAGCCCGCGACGTAGTCGCGCAGCCGTTCGTAGCCGCGCCAGAGGACGAGCCAGCCCGGAGGGCGCTTCTGCGGGTTGGCCATGTAACCGCCCAGGGCGGCGATGAGCAGCAGGGCCTGACGAAGCGTCAGCGCCCCTTGCAAGGGCATGCGTGGAGAGAGTTGGGGTGCCATGGCTTGGAGCACTTGCACCTCGGCCGGAGCCAGCACTGCGTCGGCGGGCTCATCCGGGAGGGTACGGCTCAGGGTGCGCAGGCGCAGCAACTTGACGGAGGTCAGCAGGGTGAGGGCGAGCAGGTTCTCCAGGTGCTCGCGTGCCTCGTGCTGACGCCCCTCCAGTCGGCAGCCCGTCTTCAGGGCCTTGTGCAATTCCTCAATGCCCCACCTCTTCTGGTAGGCCGTCACTGCGCCCCAGGCCGCCTCCTCACTTTCAATGGGCGCGTTGCTCAGCAGCAGCCACTCCACGGCTTTCTGTCCCTGTGGCGGCGCCTCTTCGCGCACCAGTACGCCCACACCCGCACCGGCTGCCCACCCTGGCGCCCGGGGGCAGCAGCGTGAGGGGGCATAGCGCAGCGACAGCGTGGCGTCGCGTGCCGTGCGCGCCACCCTGTCGGCCCGGGCTGGCTGGGCCGACACGTGCAACGGCCGGCTGCCCACCACGGGTAACCCTTCCAGGGTGGCCCACAGCTTCCCCCTTCCCCCTCCACTCGCCTGTCCTGGCCGGCGCGCACCAGCAGCTGAAAGCCCTCGCCGGTCGCGCGGGAGAGCAACTCGAAAATGTCTCCTTCGGCGTCGATGATGTGCAGCAGCCGCCCTGGCTCTCCCACGCGCTCTTCGGCCTCCACCAGGGCCCGCCACCACAAGACGCTCTCCTTCTGCTCGAAGGGCCGCTGCTTTCTGCTCTTGGCCTTGCCCCTTTGCGCGGCCGGGCGCTCCAGGTGCACGCTCCCAGCACTCCAAAGGCGGCGCCGTCCGTCTGCACCACCAACGCCGTCTGCACGAAGAAGCCCTGACAGACGGGTTGCCCACCTGTCCTACCCCGCTCATGGACAGGTGACTGAGTTCCACCTCGGTCCGGTCGTGCACGCACAGCGCCACTTCTCCCGCCAGCCCTTGTGCCACCGCCTTGCCCACTGTCTGGGCCGCCGGCTCCAGCAGCCTCTGGAAGCTGACGTCTTCATTCTCCACCATCCGGTAGGCCCCCATTCGCTCCGCCCGGCTGGTGCCCAATCGATTGAGGGTGACCCCAGGCTGCCCCTCCATCAGGTGAAGGGTGTGCAGCAGCCTGTCCCTCAGCCACACCTCGTCCTGGGGACCGAAACTCCCGGCCGGATAGAGAACCTCGTACGTCAGATACAATGCGGCAGCGTCCATGGGCTGCCTCCCTATCGGACCCTACCGCTCAAGTCATGCGCCTTCCTGCTTGCCCACCCCTTGCTCCCTCTCTCCCTCTGCGTGTGCATTCTTCAGCCCAGAGGGAGAGGGCTAGGGTGAGGGTATATCCCTTCCCGTGTTCCTGAATGGGAAGAGCACGAGCTCCCGCTCACCGAGGTTCCAGCTCTTCACCTGTCCGGGCCGGAGGGCCTCGGAGGGGCACGCGAGGTACCAGGAGCGCAGCCGAGCTGGCTCGGAGTGAAGCACTGGGTCCGTCCACGCCACGACATTCACCGCCATGGGCCGACCCTACTGGAATGCTCCCCGAGTGGTCTAACCTGAGGCGGTGTCAGCGCGAGAAGGCAATCCCATGAACAAGCCACAGCCTCCCCGGACAGCGTCTTCGTCCTCCCCTGTTCGTCCCCAGGCCGGGGCTCCGGTCCGCGACGGCGTGCGCTCGGCACTGCGAGCCGCCCCGGCCCACGAGGAGCGTGACTGGTTGGCCCGGGCGTGGGCACGGCACCCGCTCGTGGCGATGGTGCGGCACCGGCCGCGGCTCACCTTCTTCCAGGGGCTGCACCGGATGATCCGCGCGGGGCTGGGCCTGCCCATCGCCTTCTCGGAGCTCTCTCGTGGCGCGGCGAGAGACCCCTTCCGTCGCGCCATCGCCCAGGTGGGCGAGGCTGTAGCCGCGGGCTCCAGCCTGGCCGATGCGATGCGGCGGCATCCTCGCTGGTTTGATTCCCAGACGGTGGAGTTGTTGGGCGCGGCGGAGGCGTCAGGAACGCTCGAGTCAGCCCTGGAGCGCATCGTCGAGCAACTGGAAGAAGCGCAGCGCATGCGCTGGCGCGCCGTCTCGCTCTGCGCCTATCCGGCCTACCTGCTCGTCGCGTTCGTCCTCGGGGGCGCCCTGCTGGACACCGCGGGGAGCCTCAGGGTCTCCGGGCGCGTGGACGACATCCTTGGGACGTTCCTCTCCCATTTCGGAAGCAATGTGCTGCAGGTGGGCTCGGCAGGGGTGGCGGCGTTCCTGGCGCCCCTGGTGCTGGCGGCTCCGGGCATCGCGCCCTTCTGGTCGGAGTTCCGCATGCGCGTCCCCCTGCTGGGCCGCGTTCACCGTGAGCTGCAGGCCAGCCGCTTCAGCCTCGTGCTGGGCGCGACGCTCGGGGCGGGCCTGGAGGTGGGGCGGAGCCTTCAGATGGCGCTCGAGGCCACTGGGCACGAGCGGCTTCGTGCGCGCGCCAACCTGGCCCTCCATCGCCTTCGCACCGGTGCCTCCCTGACGGACGTGGTGGAGTGGCTCGACGTGTTCGATGGGGAGTCGCTCCAGCGCCTGGCCACGGGGGAGCGCACGGGGGACCTGGAGCCCATCCTCACGGGGTTGTCGCGGGAGCACTTGGACACCGCGATGCGCTGGCTGCGGACGTTGATGTTCGTGGTCATCGCCCTGCTGTCGGTGTTCCTCTTCGCCACCAACATCGGCAAGGTCGTGCAAATCCAGGGCGGCTACCAACGTCAGTTGGGAGAGCTGAGCGATCAACTGGAACGCGGGTGAGGCCGTGACGAAAGGCGTTCCATCTCCGGCTCAGGTGACGATGCCGGGCACGGGGCCGCAGCGGGGCAGGGTGACGGTGACGCGGGTACGAGCTTCCTGGCTGTCGAGGGCGAGGCTCGCGCCGCCAGCGTAGGCGAGGGCGAGCCGGCGCTCCACGGTGGGCAGGCCACTGCTGCCCTCACGAGGCCCCTTGGAGGCACCGGGGTTCTCCAGGGCGAAGAGGAGCGTATCGCCTCGGGTCTGGACGGAGAGGGAGATGGGGCCGCGGTGGCCGGCGGCGGGCCCGTGCTTCACGGCGTTCTCCGCCAGCGGCAGCAGGACGAGCGGCGGCACGGGGAAGGACTCCAGGCCGGGCTCCACCTGGACGGAGAGCTGGAAGAGCTCCGGGTCGCGCAGCAGGTGCAGCTCGAAGAGGGTGCGTACCAGCTCCAACTCGCGCTCGAGGGGCCAGGTGGCGGCGCGCACGCCGGCGAGCACACTGCGCAGCATGGCGGACAGCCGCAGCACGGCGGCCTCGGCCACGGCACCATCCGTCTGACACCACTCGGCGATGGCGTTGAGCGTGTTGAAGAGGAAGTGCGGGTCCAGGTGGCTGCGCAGGGCGAGCAACTGCGCCTGTTCAGCCTCCAATGCGAGCCGGGCGGCGCGAGCGCGCTCGCGGGCGAGGCTCTCTTCAAAGCCGATGTCCCGGCCCAGGCCCCACCCACCCACGAGGAAGAGGGCCATGCAGATGGCGAGGCTGTAGCGGTCGGTGAGGAAGGTGGGCCCCATGCCGATCAACTTGGGGAGCACGACACCCGCGGACAGCACGACGCCCACGCCCACGGTGGCGTAGAGGAGCAGGCGGATGCCGCCGTGGCTGAAGTCGAGGCCCTCGGGGAAGATGACGCGGTAGGACACCGGGGCCACCGCCACGCACAGAGCGCACAGCAGGATGCCCAGAGGGCCAGCCAGCGGCTCGTAGCTGAAGCGGGCCTGGGCGGCCACCAGCGGCACGCTGATGAGGACGATGGGGAGCAGCCGCCTGGGCACGAAGAGCGCCTTGAGGGTGGCACGGACGATGGAGCCTTCGTTCATGACGGACCGGGGGGAGCATACCACCCGGGGTCGGGCCCGGGCGGTGAGGCTCAGGAGCGGGCGTGTTGTGTCCCGGTGACGCCGAGCGCCAGCGCGCCCACCAGGAGGAACGGGAAGAGGAGGACAGCCAGGGGGACGAGCAGGGCACGGCGGGGCGAGGCCATGGTGTGCTCCAGAGGGGAGGGGGTCATCTGGAGAGTGTCTCGTCCGCCCCTGACATGGGGGACCGAGCCGGCGAGCGGTCGGAAACCGGAGGTGAACGGTCTCCCGGGCAAGCCAGGTCCAACAAAACCGAGGCCGGTTCTCCGCCTGTGCTTTCTGGGATGTCCGGATTGGTCTGAGGTGCCCGCTAGAGTGGGAGTCCCCATCGGAGGCGCTGATGACGTCCACGCTGCTGGTGCTGCGCACTGACTCGTCCAAGGCCCTATGTGCGGGCCTGCTGCTCGCCATGGCCCTGCTGTCCGCCGGCTGTGCGTCGCTGACGCCACCGCCCGGTCGAGGGATGCGCTTGCACTACACGCCGCACGAGGCCGCCGGGCCTGCATGGGCGGACGGGCCGAGCGAGAAGTCTCCGCTCGCCCACGCCTCCCCGCCCAAGCCCGACGGTGCGGTGCGGCAGAGGGCCCTCGCGGCCCAGTTGGCGTTTCGCGGTGCCCTTCGCGAAGTGTCTGGTTCCGCCCGCCGCATCTCCGGTGAGCTCACCCGGCTCAAGGCCAGTGGCAGGGGCCTCGCCAGGGGAAACGGTGTCTTCCTCTGCTACGCCGACTACGGCGCTGCGCAACTGCGATGGATGGAGGTTGAGCTTGCCGCTGCCACCCGGCTGGCCAACGCTGCTTCGGAGGTAGAGGACCCGGACATGCAGCTCGCCCTGCTGCGCGTGGCCGGCCCACGGCTGGAAGCCGCCCTGGTGGGCTCGCTCCTGCTCGCCGTCTGGCTCGACTTCCTCAACCTCGCCGATGTCGCACTCAAACAGCACCGCTACCCCGTGGAGACGCTCTTCGCGGACATGGGGCGCAGGCAGGAGATGCTCGAGCCCGCCATGACTGCGCTCTCCTCCCGGGAGCACGAGCAGGTGGAGGCCGCGGCACAAGACATGCCCTCGCTGGTGGGCCACCTCACGGACGAATTCACGGCCACCGTGGGGAGAATGCGCGTGGCGGCGGAGAACCTCCAGAAGGTGCTGGTGCTCAAGGACGCCATCGAGACTGTCACGATGCTCTCGACGATGAGGTTCTCGCTACACTCGGCACCTCCGTCCGCTCCCGCCCTGGTGGGCATTCGCCTGGCGGTAAGCGGCGATGGCGTGATGATGGGCACGCGGATTGTCATGTCCGCCGAGTGGGTGGAACTGGTGCGCCAGTTGGTGCGAGCGGGCGTCCTCTCGCTGCCCGTCGTCAGCGCCGCTGTGCGGATTCAGGCGGGCCAGGTGATGCTGGCGCAGGCACATGGCGAGCTGCCGAGGGGCGTGCGCGACGCGCTGGGTGATGGGCCCGAGGTGGGGGCCATGCACGAGACGGGCAAGGTGGGCGCCGGTATGGCCGAGCCACCGCGGCACCACGTCATGCCCAAGGAGTTCCGCGAGTGGTTCGAGAAGCGCGGCTTCACCGGCGAGATGGATATTGATGAGTTCTGCGTCAGGCTGGAGCGAGCGCACCACGAGGCCATTCACGGTGGTGGCAACTGGAAGCTGGGGCGCACATGGCCCGGTGAATGGAACCGGATGATCATGGAGACGCTGTACGAAGCCGAGGCCGAAGCTGGCCGGATGCTGACGCGGAACGAGATCCTGAAGAACGTCGCGAAGCGTATGAGGGACTATAAAATCCCGATGAACTTCACCCGCTGGAGAGGACGATGAGCGACGGACGTGCATGGCAGGGCAACGTGAAGGCGCGCCTGTATGAGCGGGTCCGCGAGCGCGGCTATGATTCGCTCACCGCCTTCGCTGAGGCGCGCCCTGCCGTCCCGTTGTACTTGCTGGCCGAAGAGCTTGGAAAGGACGATGTAGCAGCAGTGCAGGTGTTGAGCGGGTTGCTCGCTGAGGCCGAGCAGCGTAAGCAGGTCACGCGCTTCGTTCGCGACGTGCTTGTGCGCGAATTGTCCGAGAGTCTCCCGAAAGGCTGGCCGGCCGTGTTGGACGACGCAAGCCGTGGAGAGGTTGCCATGGCGCTCGGCACGTGGACCGCCTATACCCCAGAAACACATAAGGAACGTGTTAGGCAGGCCCGGGCAGCGCTCCGCGCCTCGCCACCGCCGCCCGGCTGGCGCCCCCTCGGGCCCGACGACGAGTTGCTACTCACACTCCTGCCCGACGAAGAAGCTTGAACTTCACTCGCTGAAGAGGACGATGAGCGACGGACGTGCGTGGCAGGGCAACGTGAAAGCGCGCCTGTACGAGCGGGTCCGCGAGCGGGGCTACGACTCGCTCACCGCCTTTGCAGATGCGCGCCCTACCGCCTCACTGCTGGAACTGGCCGAGGAGCTTGGTCCGGACGACGTCGCAGGAGTGCAGGTGTTCAGTGGGTTGGTCGCCGAAGCGGAGCGGAACAATCAGGTCACGCGCCTTGTGCGCGGACAACTCGTGCGCGAATTGTCTCAGCATCTCCCAAATGGCTGGCCGGCCGTGCTGGACGACGCAAACCGCTTCGAGGTTGCCCATGCACTTGGCGCGTGGATTGCCTTCACCCCAGAAACCCATAAGGAACGTGCCAGGCAGGTCAGGACAGCTCTCCTCGCTATGCCACCGCCACCCGGTTGGCGCCCGCTCGGACCTGACGACGAGCTGCTTCTCTCATTTCTACCCGATGAGGAAGTCTGAACTTCATCCCGTGGAGAGGTGCATGACCGACGGAAGTGCTTGGCAGGGCAATGTGAAGGCGCGCCTGTACGAGCGGGTTCGCGAACGGGGTTACGATTCGCTCACCGCCTTTGCAAACGCTCGCCCCACTGCCTCTTTGGTGGCGCTGGCAGATGAGCTTGGGAGGGATGACATCGCCGGAGTGCAGGTGTTGAGTGGGCTTTTCGCCGAGGCCGAGCAGCGTAAGCAGGTCACACGCTTCGTGCGCGATGTGCTCGTGCGGATGTTGTGCCAGAGTCTTCCAAACGGCTGGCCAGCCGTGCTGAACGACGCCAACCGGTTCAAGGTGGCCAAGGCGCTTGGCTCGTGGTTTGCCTACACCCCTGAAACCCATAAGGAGCGTGCCGATAAAGTCGGCGATGCACTCCTCGCCACGCCGCCACCGCCCGGGTGGCGCCCGCTCGGACCTGACGACGAGCTGCTTCTCTCATTTCTACCCGATGAGGAAGCCTGAGCTTCCTCCCCGCTCAACGCGCGAGCGTGTCCACCAGCACATTGGCGTTGCGGATGCAGTCAGTGAGGCCCACGCCCTTGTAGGCATTGCCGGTGAGGTACAACTCGGGCCAACTGAGTCGGCGCAGCGCCCTCTCGGTCAGGGTCTACGTCCATGAGAATCATCCTTTGTTGCTTGGGGCTTCTGTTCGCTGCGTGCACCGGACCATGTGGAACACCGATTCCGGGGCAAGTGGAACACTGATTCCGGAGCATGTGGAACGCCCATTCCGGCCATGTGGAACACCGATTCCGGGGCAAGTGGAACGCACTCTGGAAGTAGGTGGCAGGATGGGAAACCCAGTGGAGCGTTGACGGTGCTGGACGAGCCGCCGCCTCTGACCTCCCCTCAAGGAGGTGTTGATGGCGGCAGAGAGGCTGTCCATGCGCAAGCTGAGAGAGTTGTTGAGGCAGAGGTTGGAGCTGAAGCTGTCGGTGCGGGAGATTGCCCGGAGCCTGGGAATCGGCGTGGGCACGGTCAACCGCTACCTGTACCGGGCGCAGGCGGCGAAGCTGACGAGCTGGCCGCTGCCGCCGGAACTGGACAACGACACCGCCCTCACGGCGCTGCTGTTCGCGGATGAGGGCAAGGTGGTGGCGAGCCGGCCCGAGCCGGACTGGGCGCATGTGCACGCGGAACTCAGGCGCAAGGGCGTCACCAAGTTACTGTTGTGGCAGGAGTACCGGGAGGAGCACCCGGAGGGCTACCAGTACAGCCAGTTCTGCGAGCGCTACGCGCGATGGGCCAAGAGCGTGAGCGTCACCATGCGCCAGGAGCACCGGGCCGGGGAAAAGTGCTTCATGGACTTCAGCGGCGATGGGCTGCAAGTCCACGACGCGGTGAGCGGCGAGGTGCGGGTGGCGAAGCTGTACGTGGCGGTGCTGGGGGCGAGCAACTACACGTACGTGGAGCCCGTCTTCAGCGAGGACGTGGGCACGTGGGTGGGGTGCAACCAGAGGGCGTTCGCGTACTTCGGAGGGGTGCCGGAGATGGCGGTGCCCGACAACCTGAAGGCGGCAGTGACGCGAGCCAACCGGTACGAGCCGGACATCAACCCCAGCTACGCGGACATGGCGCGGCACTACGGCTTCGCGGTGGTGCCGGCGAGGCCGCGCAAGCCGCGGGACAAGGCGAAGGCGGAGAACGGGGTGCTGCTGGCCGAGAGGTGGATTCTGGCGGCGCTGCGCAACCGGCGCTTCGCCTCGCTGGGTGAGGTGCGCGAGGCGGTGGCGGAGCTGCTGGAGAAGTTGAACACGAGGCCCATGCGTAAGCTGGGCAAGAGCCGCCGGCAACTCTTCGAGGAGGTGGAGAGGGCGGCCCTCAAACCGCTGCCGGACAAGCCCTACGAGCTGGCGCACTGGAAGAAGGCGCGCGTCAACGTGGACTACCACGTGGAGCTGGAGGGGCACTGCTACAGCGTGCCGTACGGGCTGGTGGGGCAGCAGGTGGAGGTGCGCTACACGCCCTCGTGCGTGGAGGTGTTGCTGGGCGGCCGGCGCGTGGCCAGCCACGTGCGCAGCCAGCAGCGCGGAGGCTTCACCACGCTGGCCGAACACATGCCCAAGAGTCACCGCGCACATGCGGAGTGGACGCCGAGCCGGATTCTCTCGTGGGCCTCCACGCTGGGCCCCAGCACGGCGGCGCTGGTGGAGGAGCTGATGAAGCGCCGGCCCCACCCCGAGCAGGGCTTCCGCTCGGCCCTGGGCGTCATCCGTCTGGCTGAGCGCCACGGGCCACAACGCGTGGAGAAGGCGTGCGCCAGGGCCGTGCGCCACCGCGCCTACAGTTACAAGTCCGTGGCCGCCATCCTCCAGCACCACCTCGAGGAGATGGAGTCGGCACCCGAGGACAAAGGCCCGCTGCCCGCGCACGAGAACGTGCGCGGCGCCGACTACTACCACTGACACTTCCCGCGCCCGGCCACGGTGCGCGGACAGAGCTCCGCGGTGCCAGCCTTCGCGGCCCGGTGCCTCGGAGTACGCCTGCGCGCGCCCTTCGGGCGCGCTCCGGCGCGGCAACACCCAACAACCCCAACGAGGAGAAGAGACGATGCTGGTGGAACAGACGCTGGAGAAGCTCAACGCGATGAAGTTGTACGGCATGGCCCACTACCTACGCACCTGGACGGAGCGGACAGCCGACAAGGAGGTGGGCCCGACGGACCTGGTGGGCCTGCTGGTGGATGCCGAGTGGGTGCACCGGGAGAACAAGAAGCTCACCTCGCGCCTGCGCACCGCGCGGCTGCGCCAGACGGCGTGCCTGGAGGACATCGACTACGGCCTGGCGCGGGGGCTGACCAAGGCCCAGGTGCTGGAGCTGTCCACCTCACGCTGGGTGGCGCAGGCGCAGAACGTGCTGGTGACGGGCCCCACCGGCGTGGGCAAGAGCTTCCTGGCGTGCGCGCTGGGACAGAGGGCGTGCCGCGACGGTTACGGCGTGGTGTACCGCCGCGCCTCGCGTCTCTTCGACGAGCTGGCGCAGGCTCGTGCCGACGGCACCTACCCGCACCTGCTGCGCAGGCTCGCCAAGGCCCAGGTGCTGATTCTCGACGACTTCGGCCTGGAGCCCCTGGGCGCCAGCGAGCGCAAGGAACTGCTGGAAGTGTTGGAGGACAGGTATGGCTCCGGTGCCACCGTGGTGACCTCCCAGCTTGATACGAAGGACTGGCACGCGGTGATTGGCGACGCCACCGTGGCCGATGCCATCCTCGACCGGCTGGTGCACAACGCCCATCGCCTCAAGCTCACCGGCGACTCGGTGCGCGACCCGGAAAGGAATTTGACCCGGTCCAAGAAGGGGGCGAAGTGAACCCCGGCCAGCGTCGCTGACGCTCCGACTGTTCCACATGGCCGGAACGGGTGTTCCACTTCGCCCGGAATGGGTGTTCCACTTCGCCGGAATACGCAGTTCGCCGTCCCCGCGTTCGCCAACCCAGTGGAGGATGGGCTTTGCCATGCGCGATCCCAGCCCGTCGAGACGATGGAGAAATCGGAGAAGCTCTGCCGTTCCTTCGTACGCGCTCTGGGAAGGCTGCCTGGGGAGACGATGAAGGAAGTGCAGGTGATGTTGTCTCCCGAGAGTTTGGCGCTCATGGGGACGATGACCACGGCATGGCTTGGTACCCAGGGCATTCCCGTGCTCGGTCAGGCCGTGGATGCGGCGCTGCTGACGCTGGGCGTTGTGATGGCTGCGGCGCAAACGGCAGCGGTGAAGGACTCGCTGTGGCATTACGTCGAGTACGCAACCGGTGCGAGGGATGAGGCGGGCCTCGACACGGCGGCGACGCACCTCGCGCGAGCCGTGGCCGTCGTGGGCGTGAGCGTCGTGACGTTTCTCCTGGTGAAGAAGCTGCCCGGCAAGGTGCAGAAGAGGCCAGGGCCACGCGAGCCACCCTCCTTACCCCTGCCCAAGCCCGTGTTGGTGGCTGTTGGCGAACCCGCAGGCAACTCCGCAGGCGTCATTCCGGGAGTCGTGCCAGAGACGGGGAGGGTGCCCGCGTTGGCAGCCTCGGGGGCACGCACGGCAGGCGGGGTGGTGCCGACGAAGGGCATGAAGCCCAAGAAGTTTGACCTCAAGGCCTTCAAGGAGTGGCTTGGAAAGGCGAACTGGCGGCCCGCCCGAGAGGACTCAGCGGCTTACAAGTATCAGCGCAAACATGCGGGGCCTGAGGAGATTCATGTTTCCGGAGGTGGAGAGGAAGTCTGGGCGGACGGTGCCCGCCTGGAAAAGGCGAGGCTGCTCGAGGTCAAGCACGTGGGCGATGCCGAGAAAAGCCCGTTTATTGCTGGCTCGAGGTGTGGCGAGACTGCTCGAACCATGATTCTGGACGCACTCATGGACGAGTTCGCGCGATACGCCGCAGTCATCAAAGACCCCGATACTCCCGTTATGGGGCTGGAGGTGATTGTCAACGATGGCAGGGCTGTTCCCCTCTTTGAGGCACTCCTGACGAAGTTCGGCATTCCTGGTGAGGTTATCGTTCGTCCCTGAGACGAGGAGATGGCGAATGAAGTTCTTCATCATCGCGGAAGACGAAGGCTTGCCATCCGCATTTGATTTCACTTCCAGCCTGAACGCGAGATGGCCCGGCGCCACGGTGAAGCAAATCTCCAATCCCGAGAGGAACTACGCCTTGGAGTTCTATGTCCCCATGGCTGATTCTCGACTGGAGGGGTTGCTTCACAAGAAGAGGGGCTCCATGACGTTTGAAGGTGTCCCTCTTCGGGAAGTTTCAGAGTTCGTCCAGTGGTGCCGCTCCCTCGTACCTTCTCACGTGTCCCTCCTTTTTTGTGACGAGAGCATGAATGGTGAGGTGAAGGTGACTCCGGCGATGACAGCAGAGCAAATCCTCGAAGCATTCCATGCAAGTGGAGGGTAGATGTGTATTCCGGCTGGGCAGGGGCTGCGTCGTGAGGGACGCGGATTCTTACGGCGAGTCACCGGGACCCGTGCTCAACGCGCGAGTGTGTCCACCAGAGTATTGGCGTTGCGGATGCAGTCAGTGAGGCCCACGCCCTTGTAGGCGTTGCCGGTGAGGAACAGCCCAGGCAGGCGGGCCACGCCTTCGTCGATGGCTGCCACTCGCTCCAGGTGCCCCACGTTGTACTGAGGGATGCCTCGCTTCCAGTGGAAGACCTCCGTGAACGACGGCTCGGCCGTCACTCCGGCCAGCTCCCGCAGTTCTTCGCGCGCGAGCGTCACCAGCGCCGCGTCGTCCAGTTCCACCAGGTCCGGCCGCTTCGCCCCACCCACCATGCACGTGAGGAGGATGCGTCCGCCCTCGGCGCGCCAGGGGAAGGTCGAGGACGCGTGGATGACGCCCAGGACGCGCCGCCGCTCCAGCGTGGGCACGAGGAAGCCGAAGCCATCCGGAGGCGGTAGGCTGCCCGGCGCGAAGCCCAGGTGCACCACCGCGACGGGGGCGTAGGCGATGCCCTCCATGCGCGCCGCGAGCGTCTCATCCAGGGGCCGCAGCAGCTTCGCCGCCACGTACGCGGGCACCGCGAGCACCACCTTGTCCGCGGCGAGCTCCGCTTGCTGCCCGTGCTCCTCCACCGCGAGCCGCCAGCCGTTCCCCTCGCGCCGCAACCCCTCCACCCGTACTCCCGTGCGCGCTGCTGTTCCGAGCGATTGCGCCAAGGCGCCCACCAGCACCCCCAGGCCTCCGTCGAACGAGGAGACCGCGCCCGTCGGCTTCGGCGCGCCCTCGCCCGGGGGCAGTGCCTTGCGCGCCGCAGCCTGGGTCCGCACCATGCCCAGCACGAGGCTGCGGTGCTGCTTCTCCAACTCCACCACCTTGGGGAAGACAGCGCCCACGCTCAGTGCCTCCACGTCGCCCGCGTAGATGCCCGTCTGCATCGCGTCCACCAGCACCGCCGTCGCCGTGCGCCCCACGTGCCGCCGACCGAAGTCCGCCAGCGACTCGTCCCGCTCCGGCGCGCGCCGGGTGAAGAGCTCGCCCATCATCCGCAGCTTCGCCCCCAGCGGCACCACGTCCGACTTCAGCAGGGCCGGCGGTGACGAGGGCACCTCTCGCAGCTTCCCCCGCGAGTAGATGTAGCGCCGCTTCGCCGCGGGGTCCGCCGTGCGGATGCGGCCCTCAATGCCCAGGCTCGTCGCCAGTTGGCGCAGCGTGGGCTCCCGGTCCACGAAGCTGTTGGGGCCCGCCTCGATGATGAACCCGTCCCGGTTCAGCGTCTGGATGTTGCCCCCCAGCTTGGGGCCCGCCTCCAGCAGCGTCACCTCGGTTCCTCGCGCGCGCAGCCCGTGTGCCAGCGCCAAACCGCTGATTCCACCGCCAATGATTACGACGCTCATGCTTGGTTCCGCTCCCGGTGCAATCCGGGGTTTCTACCGCCTGTCACTCCCGGTCAAGTGCCGCGGAGCACTGTGTTTTTCCGTATGGCGGCCGCGTTTAATGGAGCTCATGCGCTATGCCATCACCGGTGCCAGCCGGGGTCTGGGTCTCGAGTTCGTTCGTCAGCTGCTCAACCGTGGTGACTCCATCGACGCGGGTGTCCGCTCGCCTTCCGATGCCAAACAGCTCCAGTCACTCGCCCGAGAGGCGGGGGGCCGGCTTCGGGTGCACGCGCTCGACATCTCCGACGCGAAGAGCGTGGACGCCTTCGCCGCCGCGGTGGGAGAGGGTCAGCCCTTGGATGTGCTCATCAACAACGCGGGCGTGTACGGGAAGGAAGGGACGCTGACCGCGCTCGACTACCAGTCCATGGCCGACACCTTCACCGTCAACACGCTGGGCCCTCTGCGCCTGTCCGCCGCGCTGCTGCCGGCCCTGCGGCGGGGCTCGGCGCGGCGCATCATCCACATCACCTCGAAGATGGGCTCCATCGCAGACAACGGCGAGGGGGGCTCCTACGCCTACCGCGTCTCCAAGGCCGCCTTGAACATGGCCATGCGCAACATGCACCTGGAGCTGCACCGCGAGGGTTTCATCACCGTTTCCATGCACCCGGGCTGGGTGCAGACGGACATGGGGGGCCCCCAGGCGCCGCTGCGCGCCGAGGAGTCTGTGCGCGGGATGCTCAACGTCATCGACCGGCTCCGCGCGCAGGACGGGGGCCGGTTCTTCAGCTACGAGGGCCAGGAGCTTCCCTGGTAGCGGCTCACGGATAGAGGATGTCCGTCGTCCAGCCGTTGCCCTCGCGCAGGTAGACGAGCCGGTCGTGGAGCCGGCTCGGACGCGCGTGCCAGAACTCGATGCGGTCGGGCACCACCCGCAGGCCGGACCAGTGCGGCGGCCGGGGCACGGTCTGCCCTTCGTACTTGCGCGTGAGCTCCTCCACGCGCTCCTCCAGCAGCTCGCGCGAAGGCAGCGACTGGCTCTGCAGGCTCGCCCACGCGCCCACCTGACTTCCGCGAGGCCGGCTCTGGAAGTACGCGTCCGCCTCCTCGTCCGACACGCGCTCCACACGCCCCTCGACTCGCACCTGGCGTTCCAGTGGTTGCCAGAAGAAGCAGAGCGCCGCCCATGGGTGGGTCAGCAGCTCCTGCCCCTTGCGGCTCTGGAGGTTGGTGTAGAAGACGAAGCCTCGCTCGTCGAAGTCCTTGAGCAGCACCACGCGCGAGGACGGCCTGCCGTTGGGCCCCACGGACGCCACAATCATGGCGTTGGGGTCCACGGGAATGACGCGCTTCGCCTCTTCGAAGAGGGCCGCGAAGCGTTGAATAGGATCCTGGGGTAGCTCCACGCCCCCACCATACCAACCCGCTCCGGGAGTGCGAGTCGCGTGTTTGGGTTGACTCGCCCATCCCACACGGCATCGTCTCATTCCATGAAGATTCTCTACGTGGCCTCCGAAGTGACGCCCTTCTCCAAAACGGGCGGACTCGGAGACGTGGCCGGCTCCCTGCCCGCGGCGCTCGCGGAGCTGGGTCACGAGGTGAAGATCGTCACTCCTCGATACGCGTCCATCAAAACGGATCAGCTCACCCCCACGGGTCATCACCTGGAGTTGCGCTTTCCCTTTGGCATCGAGCGGGGGCCCATCCTCTCCCGGCGCCTGTCGCCCAACCTGGAAGTCCTGTTCCTGGAGAACGAGCACTTCTACGGCCGTGGCGGCATCTACGGGGACGCTTGGGGCGAGTTCGGCGACAACCACCGACGCTTCGCCTACCTGTCCCTCGGGGCGCTTCAGGCCGCCCAGCGCCTGGGGTTCCACCCGGACATCATCCACGTCAACGACTGGCAGACGGGACTGGTGCCGGTGGC
The DNA here is from genome assembly GCF_044360475.1 of Archangium minus. NCBI lineage: Bacteria > Pseudomonadati > Myxococcota > Myxococcia > Myxococcales > Archangiaceae > Archangium > Archangium minus. The sequence continues at coordinate 10,489,419 of NZ_CP043494.1, read as the reverse complement.
GCTCCAGCGCGGCTATCAGGGGACGGCCCTGGCGCGGGCGCGCAGCGTGTTCACCATCCACAACCTGGCCTACCAGGGGCAGTTCAACAAGCACGTCATGGAGGACCTGGGGCTGCCCTGGGAGCTCTTCAACGCCGAGCACGGGCTCGAGTTCTACGACACGGTCAACTTCCTCAAGGGCGGCATCCAGTTCGCGGATGCCCTCACCACCGTGTCGCCCACCTACGCGAAGGAGATTCAGCAGCCGGACGGCGGGGCCAGCCTGGACGGGCTGCTGCGCCGGCGCCAGGGGGTGCTCACCGGCATCCTCAACGGCATCGACGTGCACGAGTGGAGCCCGGAGACGGACACGTACCTCCCGGCGCGCTACGGGGCGAACGACCTGTCGGGCAAGGCTGTCTGCCGGCGCGAGCTGCTGCGCCGCTTCGGGCTGAGGGAGGACACCCACGCTCCGGTGTTCGGCATCGTCTCGCGGCTGGCCTGGCAGAAGGGGATAGACCTGCTGCTGGAGGTGCTGCCCCAGGCGCTCCACTCGGACATTCGCTTCGTCGCGGTGGGCAGCGGCGAGGGCCAGTACGAGGAGGGGCTGCGTGCCCTCCAGCACCACTTCCCCCAGCAGGTGGGGACGTTCATCGGCTTCGACCAGGGGCTGTCCCACCTGGTGGAGGCGGGGGCGGACTTCTTCATCATGCCCAGCCGGTATGAGCCGTGTGGCCTCAACCAGATGTACTCGCTGCGCTATGGAACCGTACCCATTGTGCGAGCCACCGGAGGACTGGTGGACACGGTGGACGGAGGGCTGGACGGCAACGGCATCCTCTTCGAGGCCTTCCACCCCACGGCGCTGCTGGCGGCCTTGAGGCGGGCACAGGCCCTCTACGCCGAGCCCGAGCGGCTGCTGGCCTTCCGGCGCAGGGGCATGGGCCGGGACTTCTCCTGGGCCGCGTCGGCACGCAAGTACGAGCGCCTCTTCGCTTCTCTGTGAACGGAATAGTGGGGCTTCAACGAAAAGCGGAGTAGGCTGGGCACGTGTCGCCGCAAGCTGGAGACCTGGGCGGGTACGAGGTCGTTGGCCGTCTCGCAGTAGGCGGGATGGCCGAGGTGTACCAGGTGCGTGCGAAGCCCTCGACGCAGCGCTCGCCGGGGGAGCCGGACGAGGTGGTGCTCAAGCGGTTGTTGCCCACGTACCGCAACGATGGTGCGTACGTGAAAGCCTTCGTCGACGAGGCGAAGCTCACCGTGCGCCTGCGACACCCGAACATCGTGCGCACCTTCCGCCTCTTCAAGGCGGGGCCGGACTACCTGATGGTGCAGGAGCTGGTGCCGGGTCGCACGTTGGGCTTCATGCAAGAGCTGCTGGTGAAGGCAGGGGCGTCGATGCCACCGGCGGCTGCTTGCTACATCTCCTGGTGCGTCCTCAAGGCGCTGGACTACATCCACCGCGCGAAGGTGGGCGAGGGCGGTGCCACCGTCATCCACCGCGACGTCAACCCCACCAACATCCTGCTGAGCGTGACGGGGGACGTGAAGCTCACGGACTTCGGCGTGGCGGACGTGGAGGGCGTGATGCGCGGGGACACGGGCGCGCTGCGCGGCACGCTGCCGTACATGAGCCCGGAGCAGGTGCTGGGGCAGCCGGTGGATGCGCGCAGCGACCTGTACTCGGTGGGCGTCATCCTCTGGGAGCTGCTGGCCAACCGGCGCCTGTTCACCGCGGACAGCGAGGCGGAGCTGATGTACCGGGTGCGGGACGCGCGAGCGCCGCTGCTGTCCACGCTCCAGCCGGCGCTGCCGGACTACGCGGTGCAGGTGGTGCGCAAGGCCCTCTTCGCGGACAAGGGACGGCGCTTCCAGTCTGCCGCGGAGTTCATTCGCGCGCTGGAGGCGTTGTCGCGCCGCACCGGGTGGCCGCTGGGGGTGGAGGCGCTTAAGCCACTGCTGGGGGGCTGATGCACCGGTTCATGTTGCTGCTGCTGTTGCCGTGGATGGCCGGGTGCGCCGGGGTGACGTTGCGCCCGCACGCCATGGACCATGCGGTGCGGGTGGAGGAGGTGGGCCTGACCTTCACCCCGGACGGCGCCGGTGCGCTCACCCTGCGCCTGGACGTGGAGAACCCCACCTTCTGGGACGCGGAGGTGACGGGAGTGGACTTCGAGCTGCGCCTGGACGGGCGGCGCTACGCGGTGGGCACGCGCGGGGTGAGCCAGCCGCTGGCCGCTGACGCGCGCCACACCCTCACCGTGTCCTTCCCACTGCGCTCCGAGCCCGCGGGCTCCACTGTCACACCGCGCACGTGGCGAGTGGAGGTGGGGGGCGGAGTCGCGCTGACCTTCGGGGAGACGGTGCGCCTGCTGCCCTTCCGGGCCGAGCGCTTTTTGCGGCTCCCGTACTTCCGGCCCGTGGTGACCGAGGCCGACTGAGGCGCGCCTTCAGGGAAGCAGATACGGGCATGTTCCCCCGGAGCCACAGGCCTTGACCTGACGGGTAAAGTCACGTTTCATGGCCCTATGTCCGAGGTAAGGCACGGGCGTGAGGGCATGCCAGTCCCGTTGGTGGACTGGGGGAGGACGGGGACGAGGCGGCGCCCGGAAGGACGCCGGACAGACGCCTCCTGCCCGACGCTTCTTCCCTGCCCTCGCTTGGTCCACTTCCTGGGAGGGACTTAGTGTGTCTACCGGCACCATGAGCGCTGATTCCTACCGTGTCGATCCTGATGATCCGCGTGCGCCGCCCCAGGAAGTCTGGGACCGGCTCACGCCCGAGGAGCGCGCGCACGTCATCGCCAGCCTTCCGTCCGAATTCCCGGTCTCCGAGGCCAATCCGCCTGAAGGAGACGCGCATTTCGAGGCCAAGGTGCGCGCCCGTGAGGTGCTGGGAGGCTTCTTCTCCCGAGTCGGGCGCAAGGTGTACCTGGCCTGTGAGCTCCCCGTGTACTACCCCGGCGAGCGCATGTTCGCTCCCGACGTCATTGCCGTGATGGACGTGGAGCCGCACTCGCGCATGCGCTGGGTGGTGAGCGCCGAGGGAAAGGGGCTCGACTTCGCCTTGGAGATCCACGTCGCGGGCGAACGGCGCAAGGATCTGGAGCGGAACGTGGAGCGCTTCGCCCGGCTCGGCATCCGCGAGTACTTCCTCTTCGATCGGGGTCGGCTGAAGCTGACCGGCTGGCGGCTGGTCGGTGAGGGGCGGCGTGTCTATCAGCCCATCGTGCCGCAGCAGGGCTTCTACACGTCCGAGGTGCTCGGGTTGGAGCTGCAGTTGGAGGGTGAGCGACTGCGCTTCTATCTTGGCCGGGCGCCGCTGCCCGAGTCGGAGGAGATGATCGCCACGCTCGAGCGGATGGTAGGCGAGGCGGAGGCCCACCGTACCGAGGAAGCCCAGGTGCGGGCGGAGCTGGAGCAACGGCTCGCGGAGGAAGCGCACCGCCGCGAGGAGTCCGAACGCAAGCTGGCTGAGGCACTCGCCGAGCTGGAGCGGTTACGCGGAGGCCAACGCTGAGTCTCGGCGCGGGTCTGGGCGTTCACTACGCGCTCAGGCCTTGATCTCCTGGCTCGCGGCCTCCTTGGTGCCCGAGCTCTCCTTGGGAGGCGTGGACTCCTTGGTGGTCGTCTTGAGCTTCGTCATCCGCACGCGGTCGATGCGCGCGCCTTCCTTGGCGTGAACAGTGAAGGCCCAGCCGTCGTAGACGAAGCGCTCGCCCACGTCCGGCAGGTGGCCGGCCAGCGATGACAGGAAGCCGCCCAGGGTGTCGAAGTCGCCTTCTGGCAGCTCGAAGCCGAACGTCTGGGTGAATTGCTCCACCTCCATGGCCGCGTCCACCAGGAAGCTGCCGTCCTGCTGCTTCTCGACCTGCTTCTCCTCCACTTCGAACTCGTCGCCGATGTCGCCGACAATCTCCCGGAGGATGTCCTCCAGCGTGACGATCCCCATGAAGCCGCCGTACTCGTCCACGACGATGGCCATGTGGATCTTCTTGCGCTGCATCTCGCGCAGCAGATCTCCAATGGGCTTGAGCCACGGCACGAAGTGGGCGGGCCGGATGGTGTCCTGCAGGACGATGAGCTCGGGGTGCTGGAGCAGCGGAATCAGGTCGCGCGCATGGAGGACACCGAGGATGTGGTCCACGTCGTCCCGGTAGACGGGGATGCGCGAGTGGTTCTCCTCCGCCAGCAGGCGCAGCACCTCGTCGGACGGGGTGGAGATGTCCACGCACACCACCTCGGTGCGAGGCACCATCACGTCACGGCAGCGCTTATCGGACAGCTCGAAGATGGAGCGGATGAGCTGGGGCGCGCTCTGGTCCACCTCCTCCTTGGCCGCCTGGGCGGCGAGCAGCTTCTCCAGCTCCTCGAGGGGCGGAGGCGGAGGCTCGAAGCGCAGGGTGCGGCCGAAGCCACGGGCCACGAGGTTGATGGGACCCATGAGCAGGCGCATGGGCGGATAGAAGAAGAAGACGAGCAGCGAGACGAGCCAGGACAGGCGCAGCGCCCAGCGCTCGGCGCCCGCGTTGGCCAGACCCCGCATCGTCACCTCGATGAGGGTGGCGAGCACGCCCACCAGAAGGGCGCCCGCGAGCACGGTGGCCACGTCCAGCCAGGCGGACTCGCCCCAGCGGGTGAAGTCGAGCAGCTGGGGCGGAACGAAGGAACCAATGGCGGCGGCGAGGAAACCACTGAGGACCATGCCCACACGCAGGGCGGTGGCGGTGGCCTCGCGCTCCGTCTTGTGGCGGAGCACACGGCCGCCCGCGCCGGGTTGGGACTGCGCCAACTCCTGCGCGCGCAGATCAGAGGTCCCATAGAGAGCGGACTCGGCGGCGGCGATGAAGCCCCGGAGGACAACGAGGGCCAGGCAGGCGGTCCAGAGGACCCAGGTAGGCATAGGGTTTCTCTACATACCCCGTGGTAAGAGGACTCGCACACTTTCCGAGAGGGTCTGGATGGGGATCCGTCCACCAGTGAGCCGCTTCCCCCTGTTCGTCCCGTTGGCCGCGCTCCTGCTGAGCCTGCTTGCTCCCCCTGCCGCCGCCTGGCCGGTGGACTTGTCGGTGTCCCTGGAGGCGGGCAAGGAACGCTTCCATAAGCTGAGCGCGGTGGAGTGGGTGGATGTCGAGGATCCGTCCATTGCCACGGCAGAGGTGCTCGCGGGGAGCAACGAGCTGCTGCTCACGGGGGTGAAGCCAGGGCGCACGCTGCTGCTGCTGTACGCGGAGGGGAAGTTCGCGGTGTGGCGGCTGGCGGTGGGCGCGCCGGGCCGGCCTCCCGAGCCCGAGTCCTCCACGGAGCTGCTGGCCGCGGCGCGCAAGGCCTGTCCGGGGCTGAAGGCCACCGAGGGCTCCGTGCGCACGCTGACGGCCGAGGTGAAGAACGCGCGCTGCCGCGAGGCCCTGCGCGCGTTGCTGAAGACGGATGCTTACCTCGCGCGCGAGCTGGAGCTGACCTTCGAGCTGCCCCTGCTGCAGGAGCAGCTCACCACCCTGTCGCCCACGCTGAAGGGCCAGGGCCTCAGCGCAAGCTATCGCGGGGCGGGGCTGGTGCTGGAGGGCACCACCACGCCGGAAGGCCATCGCCAGGCGCTGTGGGAGCTGTTCCGCCAGTCCCTGGGACGCGTGCCGCTCGAGGACCGCGTCACCGTGGAGCGGCCGACGCCCCCCGACGCTGGCACTCCCTCCGACGCCGGGCGCTGAGTCAGGCGGGCGCTGCCTGTTCGGGCGGGGGGCTCCCGTCGAGCACGGCCCTGGCCGCGTCGATGGCCTCGTGCGTGCCGGCCAGCGCGAGGACGTCTCCCGCTCGCAGCATCTCGTTCGCGGTGGGAACGACCACCTGTTCCTCTCCGCGTCGGATGGCGAGCACCGTGGCGCCCGTCATCCCGCGCAGGTTCAGCTCCGCGAGCGTCCGTCCCACGGCCGGGCTGGAGGTCTCGAGCCGGACGGGGGTCGGCTCGCCGAGCCCGGGGAGGATGGCGTGAACGGTCTTCAGGTCCTTGCCGTGGTGCGCCTCGCTCTTGTCCTGGTGGGACTGGGCCGCGAGTGCCGCGACGATGACCTGTGAGCCCGCGCGGACATGCCCCTGGAGGTTGGTGGCGCTGCGCCAGAACGCCACGCTGAGCACGACGAGCAGGACGAGCAGCACGGCCGCGCCGAGGACGCCCGGCAGGAAGGGCTGGGTCACGGCGACGAGGGGGGCGCCCACGATGAGGACGCTCGCCAGTTGGAGCGTCACGACGAGCGCGCGGCGTGGCGCGGCGGCCCTGTCCAGCCGTCCCTCCGCCGCCGGAAAGGCCGTCTCCGCGAGCAGCGTCCCCAAGGCCCGGGCCACCTGGACAACACCCACGCAGAACGGAGCCGCGAGGGCGGAGGCCAGCCCGATGACGAGCATCCTCGCCACCGGGGCGTCCAGTCCAATCCAACTCTCGACAGCCGCCGCCATCCTGTCGAGTCGCACGGAGGTCCCGATGATGATCGCCGCGAGCAGGGCCGCATCGAGCAGCAGGAGGCGGATCTTCCGGCGGATCTTCGCGCCGGCGGTCTGCCGGGGCGGCGCGGAGCGGAGCTCCTCCACCCAGCTCCCATAGAGGGCCGCGAAGGTCTGGAGCGGCTTGGGCAGCTTGCGGTCCACCAGGTTGGCAACCGGACCCGAGGCGCGGATGAGGAAGGGCGTGGTGAGGGTGGTGATCGCGGACACGGCCACGGCGATGGGATAGATGAACTGCCCCGTGGCGTTCAGCGACAGGCCCAGGCCGGCGATGATGAAGGAGAACTCGCCGATCTGCGCCAGGCTCATGCCCGACTGGATCGCCGTGCGCGTCCCGCTGCCGGTGAGGAACACGCCCAGGCCCACTCCCACGAGCTTGCCGAGGATGACCACCACGGTCAGCACGAGCACGGCCACCCAGTGCTGGGCGATGAGCGCCGGGTCGATGATCATGCCCACCGAGACGAAGAAGATGGCGGCGAACACGTCGCGCACCGGTTGGACGAGGTGCTCGACGTCCTTCTCCTTGCCGGACTCGGCCACGAGCGAGCCTGCCAGGAACGCGCCGAGCGCCACCGAGTAACCGAAGGACTGCGCGAGCAGCGCGATGGCGAAGCAGATGCCGACGCTCGCCACCAGCAGTGTCTCCGGGCGCTGGAGGCGATGGATGGCGCGCACGGTGCGAGGGATGACCAGCAGCCCTATGCCAATGAGCCCCGCCAGGAACAGGGCCAGCCGGCCGACGGTGAGGGTCAACTGCCCCGCCGAGAGCCCCGCGCCGGTGGAGATGGCCGTGAGGGTCGCCATCAACAGGATGGCGATGAGGTCCTCGACGATGAGCACGCCGACGACGATCTCCCGCAGCTTGCCGTGAATGTTCTGCTCGTCGAAGGCCTTGGCGATGATGGTCGTGCTGGAGATGGCGATGATGGCGCCCGTGAAGATGCTCTCGAGCGGTGTCCAGCCGAAGGCCCGGCCCACGACGAAGCCGAGCCAGATCATCAGGCTGCACTGAATGACGGCGGTGAGCCCCGCGGTGGGCCCCACCTGCACCAGCTTGCGCAGGCTGAACTCCAGCCCGAGCGAGAACATGAGGAGGATGACGCCCAGCTCCGACAGCGTGTGGACGATGGCGGCGTCCGCGACGAGGGGGATGGGAACGTGGGGCCCGATGATGAGCCCCGCGATGATGTACCCGAGCACAACGGGTTGCCGCAGTCGTTGGAAGACCACGGACGTCACCGCAGCGACGCAGAGGACCATTGCTAGGGCCAGGAGGAAGTCGTGTGCATTGTGCATCGCTGAATCACTCTCCCTGTGAGGGGAACGGATGGGAGGAAGGGAACTGCCGGGTCCACCCAGCGCTGTACGTGGGTGGACCCTGAGCGGACGGGGTGGGCTGCGCTCGCCCTGCCTGTCAGCCGAACTTCTCGTATGCGATGGCCGCGCCGACGATGAGCGCGCAGACGAGCATGGCCAGGATGAGCTTCGTCACCTGCCACTGGGGCAGCTCGGTATTCACTGCGGGCTCCGCCGGGAGCGGAGGAGTCGAGGCGTCTTGATTCTTGTGCAAAGCAGACCTCACGCGCGCCAGTGGGACTGACGCAGCGGGTGAAGAGATGACGTGATGGTGCGCGGCCGGACGTGTCGCGTTCGAAGCGGTGCTTCGCGGTCGCGCGGTTCTCGTTCTAGAGACGCAACGTCACTCGGTCCGCGGAGGTCCTTGCGCGGGACAGTTCGCGACCACGGGCCGATCCGCCAGACGGCCATGGCTCGCGGGCACGACGCACGAGAGGTGCGCCCTCACGCGTGCCTCGAGCCGGGAATTCGGCTTCAGCGCGGGGCCGAGTCGCGAATCGAGGCGTGGGTGGAGCGGCGGCTTGCTGGTGGGACGCGGGAGCTCCCATTGGCCTTGGGCCGAGGGCTCACGGACACCGACCAGCTTTTCCTGTCGCCCGGGCAGATGGGCAGAGACGGAACTCTTGCTCTGCGGCTTCGGCGCGACGGGCACCCATCGGGCCCCCGCGTGCTGGATGCTCCAGACGCTCAGCGAGCACACGCCGACCCACACGGCCAGGAGCACGGCGCAAACCGTGCCTCCCTGGGCCGTCCATCGGGCGCGCTGTCCTTCGCGCCGGGATGAGCGGTCAGCGGATTTCATGGCGTTTTGTGAGCCAACGAACCTATCACCTTGAGGTGCTGCCCGGGAAGGCAACTCGACCAGGCAGGCGAGTTGTCATCGTACCGCGGTACTCGGTCCGCACGGCAGGTCGGGTGACTAGCTTTGTCCACGGTAGCGCACGGGCCCAAGAGTCGAGGGCAGGGGAGGGGCGCACGGATGCGTCAACACGGCTGGTCATTGAATCTGGACTGGGTGACACCCGAGCTGGCCGTGGGGGGCCGCTTCCCCATCGAGGCCGCGGAGCACCTGGCCCGGAGTCTCTCCATCCGTCACGTCGTCGACGTGCGCCGCGAGGCCTGTGATGACGAGCGGGTCCTGCGCGAGCACGGCATCTCCCTGCTGCACCTGCCCACCGAGGACCTGTGCTCCATCAGCCGGCACATGCTCGAGCAGGGCGTGCAGTGGGTGAACGGCCACCTGTCGCGGGGAAACAAGGTCTATATCCACTGCGAGCACGGAATTGGCCGCAGCGCGCTGTTGGCCCTCTGCGTGCTGGTGGACCTCGGCCATGCACCGCTGGACGCGCTCTCGCTGGCCAAGCGCGCGCGGCCTCGCGTGTCGCCCAGCCCCGAGCAGCTCGAGACCTTCATGGCCTGGGCCGAGGAGCGCCGCGTGAAGCGGTCACTCCCCTGGCGTACGCCCACCTTCGACGAGCTGGCCGACATTGCCTACAGCCACCTGCGGCCAGCCCCGTCCGTGCTCTGACTTCCTGTGAGCTACCTCGCGGGCTGCGTGCTGGTGCCGGTGCTGCCGCTCGCGCCCGTGGGGCTACCGGTGCCGGTCCTGCCCGGGCCCGTGTTCCCCTTGTCCGTGGCGCCGCTGCCCGGGGTCGTGCCCATGTTGCCATTCGGGGAGCCCGCGGGGCTGGTGCCCTGGTTGCCCGCTCCGCCGACGCCTGTCGTCATGGCCTGGCCCAGCTTGCCGAGCACCGAGTACGCCTGCTGGCGGTGCTGGACGATGTGCTGGGACAGCTCATCCATCATCGAGGTGAGCTGGGCGTTGCCGGTGAGCGCCTGCCGGCCGGCCATCAGCTTGCCGAGCGTGGCGTCGTGGTCCCCCACCTGGCCGGCGATGTAACAGGAGTCGAACGCATCGCCCTTGAGCGCCTGGAGCTCCTCCATGACGGCCTTGTCGGCCGCGATCATCTTCTTCTCCATGTCGTTGAGCGGCTTGGGCGTGTCGGAGAGCTTCAGGCCCCGGCTCTGCGCCATGCTCATCAGCTTCTGGTCGGCATCGGTGTGCTCGCGCACCATGCTCTCACCAAATGCCCGCACGTCCGGGTTGGTGGAGTTCTGCTGAGCGAGCTGGCCCAGCTTGATCTCCAGCTGGTTGGTGTAGTGCAGCCGCTCGAGGAAGGCCTTCTCGTCGGTGGGCACCACGAAACCGCGGAGCTCGGCCGTCCCCTTCTTGCTGCCCTCCGCCTTGCCCGCCTGCTGCGCGAGCGCGGAACCACCGATGACCAGCGTGCCAGCGACGAGGAACCCCTGAATCGTGCGCTTCATGTGTGTGCTCCCTTTGTTGGAAAGCGGGGGCGCACGTTGGTCAGGCCTCCGGATGGAGGTCATTGGCCTGGAGTCCCATCCGTGCGGAACCGCACGGCGGGCCTTATCTCCTGATGGGTGGTGGACGTTCGCTCTGTCCCGGGTCGGACGGAGCGTGCGGTCCTGTGCCATCACATCCAGATTTGGTGGGTATTCGGTTTGAAAGGATTCCGACGCGTATGACCAGGGAAGTATGGCCGGGAAAGCCGTACCCACGGGGCGCGACGTTCGACGGTACAGGGGTGAACTTCGCGGTCTTCTCGCAAGCCGCTACCCGCGTCGAGGTGTGCCTCTTCGATCCTCAGGACCCCTCGAAGGAGATGGACCGGTTCGAGCTGCCCGCGGTGACGGACTGCACGTGGCATGGCTACGTCCCGGGACTGGAGCCGGGCACGCTCTACGGCCTGCGTGTCCACGGCCCCTATGAGCCGCAGAAGGGCAACCGCTGCAACCCGCACAAGCTGCTGGTGGACCCCTATGCCAAGGCGCTTCACGGTGTGGTGGATTGGTCCCAGCCCGTTTTCGGCTACCCGCTCGGGCACGAGAAGCAGGACCTCATGCGTGACGAGCGCGACAGCGCCGCGGGCATGCCCAAGTGCGTGGTGGTGAGCGACTACTTCGACTGGGGCAACGACCGCCGCCCGGACGTGCCCTGGCGCAAGACGGTCATCTACGAGGCCCACGTGAAGGGCCTCACCATGCGCCACCCGAAGGTGCCCGAGCATCAGCGTGGCACCTACGCGGGGCTCGCTCACCCGGCCGTCATCGAGCACCTGCTCAAGCTGGGCGTCACCGCGGTGGAGCTGCTGCCGGTGCACGAGTTCGCCGACGACTCCTTCCTGGGGGAGAAGGGCCTCTCCAACTACTGGGGCTACAACACCCTCTGCTACTTCGCGCCCGAGCAGCACTACGCCAGCCGCCGCACCCCGGGCGCCGCCGTCAACGAGTTCAAGGGGATGGTGAAGGCCCTGCACGCGGCCGGCATCGAGGTCATCCTCGACGTCGTCTACAACCACTCGTGCGAGGGCAACCACCTGGGGCCCACGCTGTCGCTCAAGGGCATCGACAACGCCACCTACTACTGGCTGATGCCGGATGCGCGCTACTACCTGGACTTCACCGGCTGCGGTAACAGCCTCAACGTCTCCAACCCGCAGACGGCGCGGCTCGTCGTGGACAGCCTGCGCTACTGGGTGGAGGAGATGCACGTGGACGGGTTCCGCTTCGACCTGGCCACCGTGCTCGGCCGCGTGGGCAAGGGCGAGTTCTCCCCCAACGCCGCCTTCTTCCAGATCATCAACCAGGATCCCGTGCTCGGTCGGGTGAAGCTCATCGCCGAGCCGTGGGACGTGGGGCTCGGTGGCTACCAGGTGGGCGGCTTCCCCGCGCCCTGGCGCGAGTGGAACGGCAAGTACCGTGATGCCCTGCGCCGCTACTGGAAGGGCGACGAGAACCTCGCGGGCGAAGTGGGCTACCGGCTCGCGGGCTCCTCGGACCTCTACCAAGAGGCGCGGCGCCGGCCCCAGGCCAGCATCAACTTCGTCACCGCCCACGACGGCTTCACCCTGCACGACCTCGTCACCTACAGCCACAAGCACAACGAGGCCAACGGCGAGCACAACCGCGACGGCGCCGACGACAACCAGGCGTGGAACTGCGGTGTGGAGGGCGAGACGGACGACCCCGCCATCATCTCCCTGCGCGAGCGCCAGAAGCGCAACCTGCTGGCCTCGCTCTTCCTGTCGCAGGGCGTGCCGATGATCGTCGCCGGCGACGAGATGGGGCGCACCCAGCGCGGCAACAACAACGCCTACTGTCAGGACAACGAGCTGTCCTGGGTGGACTGGAACCTCGACGAGCGCCGCGAGGCCTTGCTCGAGTTCACCTCGCGCCTCATCCACTTCCGTCACGGCCAGCCGGTGCTGCAGCGCCGCCGCTTCTTCCAGGGCAAGCACATCTGGGACTCGGAGCACAAGGATCTCACGTGGTTCCGCCCGGATGGCACGGAGATGAGCGAGGACGACTGGGGCAAGCCCTTCGTTCGCTCGCTGGCGTTCCTCCTCGGAGGCGACGCCATCCCCACGCCCGACGAGCGCGGCCAGCGCATCATCGGAGACGCGCTGCTGGTGCTGCTCAACGCCCACCATGAGCCCGTCCACTTCACCGTGCCGTCTCCGGCCGAGGGCTCACGGTGGGTCATCGAGTTCTACACCGCGGAGGACAAGCTGGGCCCCGACACGCCGGTGCCCGAGGGCCGCTTCGAGCTGACAGGCCGGTCGCTCGCCGTCTTCCGTCAAGTGTCGCGCGACTGAGTGAGGCCCGGTGCTCCAGCGGGCGGGCACCCACCCGCCCCTGGGGGAATAGCGTCCTCGTGCCGGTTCCGCGCTTGTCGCCCGTTCTCGCCATGCGGAGTGTTTGTCGCTGAGACGACATCACCCCGTGGGGGGGACGATAGCTAAGGAGCCGAACCGTGAGCGCGATCGATCTACTCAAGCAACAGCACCGGGAAGTCGATGACCTGTTCCTGCGCATCAAGTCCAGCGAGGGGGACGAGCGCATCTCCCTGCTCGGTAAGGTCGCCGAGGCCCTCACCATCCACGCGGCGCTCGAGGAGCAGTTCTTCTATCCCTTCGCCCGTGAGCAGGGCGTGGACGGCATCATCGACGAATCTTTCAAGGACCACGCCGAGGTGAAGCAGCTCATCTCGGAGATCCTCCAGATCAAGCAGACGGATCCGCGGTTGAACGAGCTGTGTGGCCGCCTGGAACGGATGGTGACGGAGCACGTCAGCCACGAGGAGCGCACGCTGATGCCCAAGGTGGAGGCCTCGGCCAATCGCGAGGACCTCGTCTCCATGCGCGACGACATGCAGCAGGCCATCGAAAACTGGCGCAACCGCGAGCTGCTGCGCATGGCCGAGCACCAAGAATCCCCTCCCCCCGTGATGTAGGCGTGCAGGCGCCGTTACCGCACCGGGTGTAGGAGAGCAGCCAGGGAGAAGCCACGGGCCGCCGAGGGTCCGTGGCTTTTCGCGTTCAGTCGGAGGCCAGCCTGGCGGACGACCCCTGGCCCGCTACTCGCTTCTCTCAACTTCTCACTTGGGATTCTCGTCAGGATCCCCCGGTTTTGCTGGACCAGCATAAACTGTTGGGGATCTTGCTGAACCCGCTGAACGACGCCCACCCCATGACGTTCCCCTCCCTCCGCGCGCCGCGGAGCATCCGTCGCGGCTCTTCGCCCACGGTTTCACCACCACGAATCATCGAGCTGCCCAGGCATGGGCAGGAGGCCCGTTCATGAGTCCTCCCGCGGGGGAGCGCCGCCGGATTCTGGTGGTCGACGACAACCCCTCCATCCACCAGGACTTCCGGAAGATCCTCGCCAGGCCCGACGACGACGTCGAGGAGCTGGATGCGATGGAGTCCATGCTCTTCGGGGAGGCCCCGCCCCGGTTGGGCACCAGCCGCTTCGAGTTGGACTTCGCGTTAGGTGGAGAAGAGGGCGTACGGCGCGTGAAGGAGGCGGTGCGCGAGGGGCGGCCCTATGCGATGGCCTTCGTGGACATCCGCATGCCTCCGGGCATGGACGGGGTGGAGACGACGCTGCACATGTGGCGGGAGGAGGCGGATCTCCAGGTGGTGCTCTGCTCGGCGCACTCCGACTACTCCTGGGACGAGCTGTCGCGGAAGCTGGGTCAGAGTGAGCGGCTGCTCATCCTGCGCAAGCCCTTCGACAACATCGAGGTGCGGCAGATGGCGCACGCGCTCTGCGAGAAGTGGGAGCTGCTGCGCGCGAGCCATCAGCGCATGGAGGACCTGGAGCGCATCGTGCAGGAGCGGACGCGCGCGCTGGCGGAGGCCAACACCCGGCTCATGCATGCGCAGAAGCTGGAGGCGCTGGGGCGCATGTCGGCGGGCTTGGCCCACGAGGTCAACAACCCGCTGAGCTTCATCCTGTCCAACCTGCGCCACGCCGTGAGGGGGCTCGAGAAGCTGCCGTGTCCGCCCGAGTCGATGGCGGCGCGAGACGATCTGCGGGAGGCCTGCCGCGACGCCATCCTCGGTGCCGAGCGCATTGAGCGCATCGTCCAGGACGTGCGCATCTTCGCCCGAGTGGACGAGCCGCCGAGGGATCCAGTGGACGTGCGCGCGGTGGCGGAGCTCTCCATCTCCATGGCGTCAGAGGCGCTGCGCTCGGGCGTTCGGCTCATCAAGGACTTCCATGAGGTGCCGCGCGTACTGGGCAGCGAGCATGGCCTGGGGCAGGTGTTCCTCAACCTGATCGTCAACGCCGCCCATGCCCTGAGGGGCCGGGAGGATCCGTTCATCCGGCTCGGGGTGCTGCGCAGGTCGGACGGCCGGGTGGCGGTGGAGGTGCAGGACAACGGCTGTGGCATTCCAGCGGAGAACCTGAGTCGCCTCTTCGAGCCCTTCTTCACGACGAAGCCGGTGGGCACGGGCACGGGGCTAGGCCTGTCCATCTGCCATGGCATCGTGACGCGGCTGGGCGGGGACATCACCGTGCACAGTGCTCCGGGCCAGGGCACCACCTTCCGGGTGGTGCTGCCCGCCGCTCCAGGGTCGGAGGGGGTGGCGTCGGCCCCCCTGGAGCGGACGCGTTCGGCGTGAGTGAGGCGCGAGTGAGGCAGGAGCCGTGGATGCATGGATGCGGGTCTCCTCGCGCCCGGGTGCTGGGGTTGCTGGACGCCTGGCTGACGGACGAGCAACGCCAGTTGCCTCCGGCTGAGCTCAGCCGGTTCCGGGTGGTGGTGGGGTCCACGGGCCTGCTGCTGGTGCTCAACCTCCTCTTCCTGCCTGCTGTCGCCGCGTACGCTCCGGCGGATCGCCTGCCCGTGGCGCTGTCGGTGCTGGTGAACGTGGTCTGCTTTGGGGGCGTGTTGGGGCTGGTGCGCCGGTTGCGCTCACCCTCCCTTCCGGCCTTCCTGCTGTGCACGTGCCTGTCCTCGGTGTTCATCCTGACCACGCTTGTCGTGGGTGAGCCTGGCACGGCCTCGCACGCGGCGACCATGTTGGTCCCAGCCCTGACCGTCTACCTGCTGGGGCCGCTCCCGGGGCTCGTCTTCACCGCGTTCTTCGCCCTCAACGCGGTGTTCTTCCATGAGCTCAGCCACTGGATTCTCGGCCGACCGCACCCCGTCCTCGTCAGCGAGTGGGCCGGGGTGGACAGCCTCCTGGCGGGTGTCTCCCTGTTGGGCGGATGGGTGCTGAACTGGTTGCACCGCACCACGCGCGAGGAGTCTCACGCGGCGCTGGAGCAGGCGCTGAGGACGTTGCGCGAGAGCGAGAGCAAGCTGGTCAGTCTCATCGACAGCACGGATGACGTGGTGCTGGCGCTCGACCTGGAAGGGCGCGTGGTGGCGACCAACCACGTGGCCAAGGCGCTGTTCCGCGCGGTCACCGGCCGGGACTTCCAGCCAGGCCTGTCCCTCTTCGAGTTGTCCCCTCCCTCGCTGCGGACGCTGTTCCGGGAGAACACGACGCGGGCCTTGGAAGGTCAGCGTCTGAAGGTCGAAACGAGCCTTCCCCTGGAGGGCCGGACTCGGACGCTGGAAATCACGTTCAACCCGGTGTGGGAGGGGACGCGTGTGGTGGGGATCACCATCTTCAGCCGGGACATCTCCGAGCGCAAGGAGGCCGAGGCGCGGCTGGAGGAGATGCACCGCAGCTTGCTGGACGTGTCACGCCACGCGGGCATGGCGGAGATCGCCACGGGCGTGCTGCACAACGTGGGCAACGCGCTCAACAGCGTGAACGTGTCAGCGGATGTGGTGGTGCAGCGGGTGCGCGGCTCGCGCGTCGTCGGCCTGGAGCGGGCCGTGGAGCTGCTGCGGGAGAACGGCTCCAGTCTTGGCACCTTCCTCACGGAGGACCCCCGGGGCCGCCAGCTGCCGGCCTACCTCGAGGCGCTCTCGGCTCAGCTCCAACAGGAGCGGGAGGGCGTGTTGGAGGAGATGCGGCGGCTGGGCGAGAGCGTGGACCACATCAAGTCGGTGGTGAGCATGCAGCAGAAGCACGCGCGCTTCTCCGGCATCCTGGAGCGGGTGGAGGTGTCCGGGCTCATCGACGATGCGTTGCGCCTGCACGCCGTGGCCCTTGACCGCTTGGGCATCCAGCTGCGGCGCGAGTACTGCTCTCAGATTCCTTCGGTGCTGGTGGACCGACACAAGCTGCTGCAGATTTTGGTGAACCTGGTGAGCAACGCGCGTCATGCGCTGCTGGAGAGCGGACGCCAGGACAAGCAGCTCACCCTGCGCGTGGAGCGCGCCGGAGAGATGTTGCGCATCGCCGTGGCGGACAACGGGGTGGGGATTGCCCCGGAGAATGTGCCGAGGCTCTTCACGCAGGGCTTTACGACGAAGAAGGACGGGCACGGCTTCGGGCTGCACATCAGCGCGCTCGCGGCCGAGGAGATGGGAGGTGGCCTCATGTGCGAAAGCCGAGGCCTCGGCCAGGGCGCCACCTTCACGCTCGAGCTACCCATCACGGCCTGAGCGCGCGCCTTTGATTTCAGGTATATTTGAACCTTCTCCTTTAGCTAAAATCCAGGAGCCTGAGACGAAGTGGGGGAAGAGAGGAGTGCGTGGATGCGCTGGAGCCCACGCGCGGGATTGCTGAGCTGGCTGGATGGACGGTTGTCGGAGGCGCAGCGCCAACTGCCCCCGGAAGAGCTCGGCCGCTACCGGGTCCTGATTGGGGCCACGTGCCTGCTGCTGGCGATGGATGTGCTTTTCCTGGTGGTCCCGCTCGGGTCCCAACAGCAGGCGAGCCCGATCCAGCGTGTGATGGGGTTCGGGTGCCTGGTGGGCTACCTGCTGGTGCTGCTGTTGGTGCGCTGGGTGCGTTCCCTCCACCTGCCCTCGTTCATCCTGTGCTCGACGCTCACCGCATCATTCGTGGTGACCACCCTGATCGTCGAGAATCCGAACTCCGTCTCGCATGCGGCGGGCATGTTGGTGCCCATCCTGTCGGTCTACCTGCTCGGCGCACGCCTGGGGTTCGTCTTCACCGCGGTCTTCATCTTCAACACGGCGTTCTTCCACCAGTTCTACCACTCGGGTTTCGGCCAGGTGCGTCCGCTCTTCGCCGATGGCTTCGCCTGGATGAAGAACGCCATGGCGGCCCTTTGCCTGTTGTTGGCGTGGTCTCTGAGCTGGCTGTACAGCACCGCGCGTGAGGAGTCCCACGCGGCGCTAGAGCGGGCGTTGAAGACGCTGCGCGAGAATGAGGGCAAGCTGCTCAGCCTCATTGAGAGCACGGACGACCTGGTGTTGGCGCTCGACCTGGAGGGGCGACTGGTCACCGCCAACCACGTGGCGAGGGAGCTGTTCCACCAGCTTCGCAACCGGGCGGTCCTCACGGGCGGGTCCCTCCACGAGCTGTCTCCTCCCGAGGAGAGGTGGGTGCTACGGGAGCGGTTCGCGCAAGCGGTGACGGGCCAGCGTCTGAGGACGGAGGTCTCCCTTCCAGTGGACGGTCGGATCCGGACGCTGGAAATCACGTTCAACCCGGTGTGGGAGGGGAGGCGCGTGGTGGGGATGACCGTCTTCGGCCGGGACATCTCCGAGCGCAAGGAGGCCGAGGCGCGGCTGGAGGAGATGCACCGCAGCTTGCTGGACGTGTCACGCCACGCGGGCATGGCGGAGATCGCCACGGGCGTGCTGCACAACGTGGGCAACGCGCTCAACAGCGTGAACGTGTCAGCGGATGTGGTGGTGCAGCGGGTGCGCGGCTCGCGCGTCGTCGGCCTGGAGCGGGCCGTGGAGCTGCTGCGGGAGAACGGCTCCAGTCTTGGCACCTTCCTCACGGAGGACCTTCGGGGCCGCCAGCTGCCGGCCTACCTCGAGGCGCTCTCGGCTCAGCTCCAACAGGAGCGGGAGGGCGTGTTGGAGGAGATGCGGCGGCTGAGCGAGAGCGTGGACCACATCAAGTCGGTGGTGAGCATGCAGCAGAAGCACGCGCGCTTCTCTGGCGTGACGGAGCGGGTGGAGGTGCCCGGGCTCATCGACGATGCGTTGCGCCTGCTCGCCGTATCCTTCGACCGCCTGGGCATCCAGCTGCGGCGCGAGTACTGCGCTCAGGTTCCTCCGGTGCTGGTGGACCGACACAAGCTGCTGCAGATTTTGGTGAACCTGGTGAGCAACGCGCGTCATGCGCTGCTGGAGAGCGGACGCCAGGACAAGCAGCTCACCCTGCGGGTGGAGCGAGCCGGAGAGATGTTGCGCATCGCCGTGGCGGACAACGGGGTGGGGATTGCCCCGGAGAACGTGCCGAGGCTCTTCACGCAGGGCTTCACAACGAAGACGGAAGGGCACGGCTTCGGGTTGCACATCAGCGCGCTGGAGGCCGAGGAGATGGGGGGCGCCCTCACGTGCGAGAGCGGAGGCCCGGGTCAGGGCGCCACCTTCCGCCTCGAGCTGCCCCTGTCGTGAGGCTCAGGGGGTCGTCCACCTGCCGTGGCGGGTGGGCTCTTCCAGGGCCTTGCGGAGTGCCTGGAGGAAGCGCTTCCTCGGCCAGTGCTCCGCGCCGAAGCGCGCCAGGTGCTCCGTCTCCACCTGACAGTCGATGAAGTGGAAGCCCCACTCGCGGAAGCGCTCCACCGCCGTGACGAAGGCCACCTTCGAGGCATCCGGCGCGCGGGCGAACATGCTCTCGCCGAAGAAGGCCGCCCCCAGCGACACGCCGTAGAAGCCGCCCTTCAGCTCGCCCTCCGCCCACGCCTCCACCGAGTGCGCGAAGCCCAGCTCGTGCAGGGTGACATAGGCCTCGAGCATCTCGTCGGTAATCCACGTGCCGTCCTGCCCGGGGCGCGGCACGCTGGAGCACGCGGTGATGACGTCCTTGAAGGCGGTGTCCCAGCGGATGTCGTAGAGGCCGGCCTTGAGCGTCTTGCGCAGCGAGCGGCCCACGTGGAGCTTGTCCGGCGTCAGCACGAAGCGCGGCTCCGGCGAGTGCCAGAGGATGGGCTGGCCTGGGCTGTACCAGGGGAAGATGCCCTGCGAGTAGGCGGCGAGCAGGCGCTCGGGGCTCAAGTCACCCCCTACCGCCAGCAGTCCGCTGCGGTCCGCCCTCTCCGGGGGAGGGAAGAGCTCCGGGTCATCTCCGAGCAGATAGATGGGCACTACCGCGACACGTTGAGCTTCACGTCTCCGGACAGCGAGTAGGGGACACGCACCAGCGGGCCGGTGAGCTCGCCCGCGATCTCATACGGCAGTGTCCCCTTGGCGATGAGCGCCCTCACGTCCTGCCCCCACGTCTCCTTCGTCACCGCCACCTCCAGGGGATACACCCCGGTGGCCGCCGCGTCCACGGTGTCGTACTTGCCCTGCGTGCCCTCGCTCAACTTCCGGCCGCCCACGGTGAGGGCCCAGCTGAGCCCCTCCAGCCGCAGGGGGAAGGGGTTGGGGTTCTCCACCGCCAGGCGCACCATCAGGTCCACCTTCTCCTCTGAATAGCGCGCTCCATCCAGGCCCTCCAGCTTCACCACGGGGAGCCGGGGCACGCGCACCTGCCGGGAGGCGGCGAAGGGGAGCGTCTGGACGGCCTCCCCGGAGCGCACCGTCAGCGTGCCGCGCAGGGCCACGAGCAGGGTGCCTCCCCGCTCGCTCAGCGCCCGCAGGTCCTCCGGGGTGCGCACGTAGGCGGCATCCGCCTGGAAGGAGAAGGGCGTGGGCGCATTCGGGGAGAGGGTGACGCCCAACGGCGCCGAGCCCTTTTCCACCACCTGTCCGTCGGACACGAGCTCGTAGTCCGCCTTCTCCAGCACGGCAGGGCCGGAGCTGGTGAGCTGACCGGCGTAGCTCAGCTGCATTTCGGTGAGGCCCTGGGAGGTGACGCGGGTCTCCTCGGCGCCGAGCGAGACGGGGCCCATGGGGGCCGAGGACGGCGTGGAGGCACACCCGGTGACCCAGGCGGCGAGCGTCAGGAGTTGGACGATGGCACGCGGGGCGGAACGCATGGCGCGAAGGTGTGGCGGGTTCCGGCTGTCCTCAAGGGGTTTTGCTGTACACTGTTGACTACACCGTGGCCCCACGCCGCCCGAACCTCAACAAGGCTGTCCGCGCGCTCATTCGCGATATCGCCGCGAAGATGCCCGAGTTCTCCCACGTAAGGGCCAGCCGCATCCTGGTCATCGCGGGCGAGGCGAGGCGGGCCTCGCGCGGCACGGTGAAGCCGCTGTGCTTCCGGGGCGGGCGCAGCACGGACCGTACCGGACGCCGCAAGCCCATCATCCGCATCCGGGGCCGGCGGATGCTCTACTGCATCACCCTGCGTCCGCTCTTCTTCCGCTCCTCTACACCCAAGGGCCGCGTCGAGACGGTGATGCATGAGCTCTTCCACATGTCGCGGCGCTTCGACGGCACGCTGCATGCGGGGCGGAGGCACTCGGTGCTGGGCAAGGACTTCACCCGCCGCCTGCGCCCGCTGGTGCGCCGCTACCTCAAGCAGTGCCCCAAGGAAGTGCTCGAGCCCTTCGCGTACTCGGGGGAGCTGAAGGTGCTGCAGTGGCTGGAGCGGCCCGGGCCCGCCTACGTCCCCGGCACGCCCCGGGTGCGCAAGGTGTACACCGAGGATCAGCTCTACTACGGCATCTCCCGCATGGTGACGCACAAGCGGCCCCGTCCTTCGAAGCCCAAGCCCCAGCGCAAGGCAGGCGTGGAGAAGGAGCGGCTGCACTGATGCCCGGCATGAACGCGGAGACGTTCGGCCAGGGCCGGTCCGCGCTGTAGCTCGGCAACCAGAAGCTCGACCCGCACGAGTTGGACAGGGCGTTCGAACCCAGGGCCCACCATCCCACGCTTGACTCGGCGGACCTCTGCTTCGTGGCACGGGTGCCGCTCGTGGAGGTGGGCCCACTTTCAATCCCTGGGCGTCTCCATCGAGGAGGGTCCCATCCTGCGCACCGGCGCCGTGGGTCCCATCCGCTCCGTCTACGTGCGCGACCCGAACCAGAACTGGGCTTGACTGCGTTGACGGCATCTTCCAAGCCACCTACCGTACTTCCCCTATGGGTACCAGTAAGCACTTGGCATTCCTGGGAAAAGGCATTCCCCACAAGGAAGTGAGAGCCAAGAACGGAGGACGATGTCTCGCCAAACATGAGCCGGGCTACAAAGAGAAATGCTCTTGCTCGCATCGGTGGCAAGCCTTCGAGCAAGCCCTAGCCCATTCTGGAACGTATAAACTCCAGAAAGCGGTAGGAGAGGGCTCGTGGGAGCTACTGTTCCGAGGTAATCACAAAGCCGTTGCTGCGGTGGTCAACCGTGGGCTGAAGGCGACCCTATCTCCGGACAACAAGGGCATGTACCTGCATGAGGTCGCCAAACCCAGGCCAGAAGATTGGGACATCTCTCGCGACAAGCGCAACTTCAAGTGGGACTGCAACGTTCCTTACTACCACGAGGCCCACCACGTCGTCCCAGACGCCACGTTGCGAAAGATCTTCCTGGCCATCTTTGGCCCCGAGGAGGGAGGCTCGAACGAGCTCGTCATCAAAGTGGTCGCCGAGGTTCTCGAAGCGCCCTACTGCGTCCATCATATGGAGAACATGCTCATTCTTCCCATGGATGAGAAGGTGGGGGACGCGCTCCAACTCCCCATCCACCGGGAGACGAAACAATGCAGCCACAGCGCCTATGATGAGTATGTAGAGGCTAGGCTCAAAAGCAGTCTCATGGCCGCTCTCGAGCAGATCATGAAGAAG
This sequence comes from Archangium minus, assembly GCF_044360475.1. NCBI lineage: Bacteria > Pseudomonadati > Myxococcota > Myxococcia > Myxococcales > Archangiaceae > Archangium > Archangium minus. The sequence continues at coordinate 10,467,502 of NZ_CP043494.1, read as the reverse complement.
CACAAAGAAGAAAAAACAGAGGAGCCCAAATACAAGGATCTGGCGACCACTCTCACGAAGGAAGCCGAAACCCTCTATGGCGAGGTGGCGGCCGCCCGGCGCACGCAAGGCTTCACTTCGGTCGAGCAGATGGGGCAACGTCTCAAGGCGGGCCTCTGAGCAGGTAGGTCGCTGCCTGGTGAGCGTCCATTCACTCCTCATCACCCAACGAGGTTGAACTTGCAGTTCTTCCGCCTTCATACTCTCGGGAACCTGAATGATCCGGACCTTTGCCGTGTCAATGGTTTTCCACAAGGGATAGGCTTGTACAAGTACTGCATGGCTCTAGGGGACAACGCCATGCCCTACTATCCCAAGGACCCCAAGATATTCCTGAAGGAAGAGAACCCAGGCATCCGGTTGACTTCCCTTCTGGGCAATACGAACAGTTATCTGATCGTCTGCTCGGAAATGAAAGAAGTCATCGCCTCCTATTGCCAGGATGTCGAAGTGGAATACCTGCCCTTCGCTCTGTATGACCACCGCAAGCGGTTGTACAGTCGGGACTATTTCATCATCAACCCCATTGGCTCTCATGATTGCCTGAACGAGAAGGCGAGTGGGGTGGAGTATGGGCCCGAGGGCGGCGTCGTACGGATCGCTCAGCTCGTGCTGGACGCGGCGAAACTGAACAATCTGCCTCCGTTCTTCCGGATCGACAAACAACGTACGACCTATGTCGTCTCGGAGCCGCTGGCGCAATCCCTGAAGGATCGCGGGTTCACCAACATCCAACTCGAGCCCCTGGCCATTTCTGCATCGGCTTGAGGACAGGCGGAGGTGCCTCATGGGTCTGGTCGTCACGGGGTTGGGAATGGTGTCGAGCGTAGGATGGGGCGTCATACAATCCTGTGCATCCATCCGGGCTGGAATTACACGGCCTCGCCCTCTACTGGACTGTACGAGCCTGGATGAGGACTTGGTGGAACCCGTACCGATATTCGGCCACCCCATTGCCGCGTGCACGGAAGGCTTCGGTCCGATTGGCCGGTGGCTGAGGATGGCACAGGCCTGCGTGGAAGATCTGCGTCGGACAGGTTCGTTGCCTTCCTTGGACGATGCCGGATTCTGGGAGCGCACCGGATGGATATGCGTGCTCCCGCGGATGGACGCGACCCGCTTCCTGGAGGTCCAGGAGCATGGGCCCGAGCTCATGGGGCGCACGTACCGGGAGCGCTTGGGCGCGCTCTTGCACCTGCCGCAGAGGGCGGGCGCCATCCATGAGATTTGCCTTGGCCATGCAGGCACCGCCCATGCAGTCCTGCTAGCGGAGCAGTGGTTGAATGAAGGACGGTACACGCGGGTCGTCATCCTCGCGACGGATTCATATCTCGATGGGTCCAGCCTGGAGTGGCTTTTGACCCATCGCCGGCTGAAGACGCCCGAACATCCCGTAGGGCTGATGCCCGGAGAAGCAGGGGCGTGTCTGCTTCTTGAGTCCCAGCTCAACGCCCGCCAACGGCAAGCGCCCGTGTTGGCACTCGTTGAAGCCATGGCCACCGGCCACGAACCGAAAGCCTTCCTCTTCCAGAAGCCCAGTGAGAATGTGGGAGAGGGCCTCTCGAGGGCAACGGCGCAATGTATCTCCAGCGCCCACCTCGAAGGCCGATTCGCGGGGGACATCTTCATTGATTTGAATGGCGAGAATTGGCGGGCACGGGAGTGGGGTCACGCCCAGGTAAGGCTCTCGAACCTGTTGTCCGAGCGGACGAGGTTCGTCATGCCTTGTATCTCTATTGGCGACGTGGGGGCCGCGAGCGGCACCGTGGGAGCCTGCATTTCAGTGCGGTCCTTCGCCAGGAAGTACTCCTTGAGCAGACACGCGCTCGTCCTCTCCAGCTCTGAGCATGGTGACGTGGGCTCATTGTGTCTCCGGGCAGCGGGGGGGCGGTCGTGAGCACCAGGTTTCTGCCCATCTTCATCAGCAACGCTCGCTACGGGAACGAGAAGTTGCTGCCGCGACTGCTCTCCGGAGAGGCAACCCAGCGAGAGGTCCTGACCTTCTGCGAGAACCACCGGCTGATGGGCATTGGCTGGATACTGCTACTGTGCGACTCCTCTGCCTTCCAGAGGCACCTGTACCACAGCGGGCGTGTCTTCCTACACAGCCTGCTGAACGGCGGTGCCACCCAGCACATTCTCAGCAGAGCCTCCCCCTTCTTCGATGCGATCGGTGCCCATGATTTCGATGGGGCACGACAGCTCGCCTCCTGTTCTCGCAGAACACATGAGGCGGGAACCGAATACGAGGAGGACTTCCTCTATGTCCGATTCCTGATGGACCACTGCGTCCTGGATCAGCCGGAAAACGAGGGGCGCGCGATGCTGCAACGCATGGAGAGAGTGCTCCAGGGCTCCGAGGAGCCCCGGTTGGAGGTCTGCCAAGCCCTGCTGGCTCGTGACGAGCAGCGTTTCGAGGAGGCGTTGAACCAATTCCTCACCTCGGAAGAACAACGGAACGAGCGGCTCTACCAGGCGCAGCGGCTTTCCCGTGAGCGCTGGTCCACGGAGGCGAGGCTCTCCGTGGAAGGGCTGGCTCTGGTGATGCTGGCTGAGCACCTGGGCCTCTCAACCCAGCATGAATATCCGCGGATTCCATCCGTGGCGAGGAGCAGGGTTGCCCCTCGGGAGGCACCAGACGCCTGGCGCCGGTTGGAGTGACGAACGCAAGGGCGAGGTTTGCTCGGGCAAGACGACGCTGCTCAACATTGTCTCTTCTCTCATCCCCGGCGAGGAGCGTATCCTCACCATCGAGGATTCGGCGGAGTTCCATCTCAACCAGTCCCACCTCGCCCCCTTCGATAGCCGGCCCCCGGACAGGTTCGTTGAGGCCGGCGTGAACATGGCACGGCCTGCGCACCGGCGTGGCGCACAGCTCTTGGGCTCCCGTCAGCGGCCTTCCTCTACCGCTCCGCTCCAACCCGCTGTCCCCCGCAGGGCTTCAATCCCTTCTGTGCGCCAGATCGGCCAGTCGTCGTGAGACGCACAAGCGACCCCGTCCTTCGAAGCCCAAGCTCCAGCGCAAGACGGGCGTGAAGAAGGAGCGGCTGCACTGACCGCAACGTAAGCGCTCGGTGGACCACACCTTCCGCGTGAGGGAGGAGCCGTTCAGCGTCGCGTTCCAGGAGGTGTAGACATGGGACGCAACACGGAAAGAGTGGACGCAACGCTGGCGAGGGCGGCGGCAAGCAACTACTGGACGGAGGCCGAAGCGCAGGCGGTGCTGGAGGCCTACGAGGCGAGCGGGCTGTCGGTGGCGGAGTTCGCCCGCCGCCATGGGCTTACGCCACAGCGGCTGAGGTGGTGGAAGAAGCGGCGGGCCGGGGAGGCGGGCCCGGCGCTCTCGTTCGTCCCGGTGCACGTCACGGCGCCGCCCTCGCCAGAAGCACGTGGGGCACCGGGCACAGCCAGCATGGAGGTGCTACTGGCCAGGGGCCGGCGCATCCGAGTGGAGCCGGGCTTCGACGCGCACGCGCTGGCGCGGCTGGTGAGGGCGCTGGAGGAAGCATGCTGACACTACCCTCCTCGGTGCGCATCCACCTGGCGAGCCAGCCGGTGGACATGCGCAAGTCCTTCGACGGGCTGTCCTTGCTGGCACGACAGGTCCTGCGAGAGGACCCGCTGAGTGGACACCTCTTCGTCTTCTTCAACCGCACGCGCGACATGGTGAAGGTGTTGTGGTGGCACTCCGGTGGCTTCTGCCTCTTCTCCAAGCGCCTGGAGAAGGGCAGCTTCCGCCTGCCGCGCCCGCTACCGGAGGACACGGGCGCCGTCATCCTGGAAGCGGTGGAGCTCACCCTGCTGCTGGAGGGGATTGATTTGAAGGCCAGTGTCCGCCGGCCTCGCTGGCAGCCCCCACCTGAGAAGTCGGTTGCTTGAGAATACCTCTTGCGTCCTGGGTCCGGGTCATGGCTCATGTCCCGGGACATGAGCGGCGCGGCTCCCGGCAAGAAGACGACGGACGTACACGGCGTGGCGGCGCTGCTGCGCACGCTGCTGGCCGAGGGCCAGGACGAGCAGGTGATTGAGCTGGTGGTGGGCCTGCTCTCGCAATTGGTGGAGAAGAACACCGAGTTGGAGTTGCGGCTGCGCAAGGCGCTGCGCCAGCGGTTTGGCCGCCAAAGCGAGAAGCTCTCCGCCGAGCAACTGTCGCTGTTCCTGGAGCAACTGGGCCAGCAGAACGCCGGGGCCCAAGAGCGGCGCCGCCCAGGCCGGGGACGCAGGCGTCGCGGCGGGCTCCACGCCGCCCTCCAAGCCACCCCACAAGGAATCGCGAAAGAAGGAGCGCAAGGGGCACGGGCGCCGCCCGCTGCCCTCCAGCCTGCCGCGCGAGCAGCGCGTCCACCAGCCCCCGCCCGAGGCGCTGCGGTGCGAGGCATGCGGGCGGGACAAGACGTGCTGTGGCCAGGAGAAGAGTGAGACATTGGAGTGGGTGCCTGGCCACTTCAAGGTGATTGAGGAGGTACGGCCCAAGTACGCCTGCCGGCCGTGTGGTGACGGGCTGGTGGTGGCGCCTCCCGCCGACAGGGTGATTGAGGGGGGATTGCCCGGACCGGGCCTGGTGGCCCACGTCCTCGTCTCCAAATTCAAGGACCACCTGCCGCTGCACCGGCTGAGCGGCATCTACGCGCGCCATGGCGTGCAGCTGCGTACCTCGACGCTCTCGGACTGGGTGGCCGCGGGCGCCGACACCCTCCAGCCGCTGGCCCGGGAGGTGGCCCAACGGGCGCTGGCCTCGCACGTGCTGCAGAGCGACGATACGCACCTGAAGGTGCTCGACAGAGAGCACCCCAACGGACTCAAGCGCGGGCACATGTGGGTGTACTTGGGGGACACCACCTGGGCGGCCTTCGTCTACACGCCGGACTGGAAGGAAGAAGGGCCCCTGTCCTTCCTGGACAAGCGTGAGGGCTGGCTGCTGGTGGACGGGTACAAGGGCTACGACAAGCTGTTTACCCGCCAGGGCGCCACCGCGGTGGAGGTGGGTGCTGGAGCCATGCCCGTCGCTACTTCGTCGAGGCCTTGGACGCCGGTGACACACGAGCGGCGCTGCCGCTCTCTCTCATCGGCCGGCTCTTCGAGGTGGAGCGCGAAGCCGACGAGCAGCAGGTGGAGGAGACCGAGCGGCTGCGCAGGCGTGACACGCTCTCACGCGCTGTCACGGAGCAACTGGGGCGCTGGATGGCCGAAGTCTACAACCGGGAGCCGCCGAAGAGTCCGCTGGCACGGGCGTGCCGCTACGCCATCAACCAGTGGAAGTCGCTGACGCGCTTCATGGAGGACGCGCGCCTGCCGCTGCACAACAACGCCTCGGAGCTGCGGCTGCGGGAGATTGCCGTCGGCAGGAAGAACTACCTTTTCGCCGGCAGCGACGCGGGAGCCGAGCGCGCCGCGTGCGTGTACACGCTGGTGGCCACGTGCGTGCTGGCCGGGGTGGAGCCGTGGGCGTACCTGGCTGACGTGCTGGAGAAGCTCGCCCAGGGCTGGCCGCAGCGCCGTCTCGAGGAACTGCTGCCGCCCATGTGGAAGGCCGCGCGCGCGGCTGCCTCGCAGACGCCCTCCACCTCTTCTGCCGCGACCTGAGCACCGCCCATCCCCGTCGGCAGACCGGCGGGCGGCGCACCCGTTATCACATCTGCGCCGCCCCCTGCACCGCTCTGCCGAGTGGATACACCGCAACCCCTTGCGCTGAGAAAACCTGGTTTCTTCGTATCGCCGGGTGTTTCCAGTAGAGTGCCCTCCCACTACACCAGCCCAGGGGGGGCACTGATGAATGCAGACAAGGCGGCACGTGAGTGGGTCGAGGAGAGCGCGCTCCGCGCAGCGGGGGCGGCGGCCATTCCGATTCCCGTGCCTGGTGCGCACACGGCGGTCACGTCGGCCATCGAGGCCTACATGATCTACCACGTGGCCGGCATCTACGGAGAGAAGCTCAGCATGGGCGAGGCGCTCGGGCTCATCCCCACGCTGGGTGCTGGCATCATCGCGCGCAAAGCGGCCACGGCGGTGGTGGGCGAGACGGTGGGGTGGATTCCCGTCGCGGGCTGGCTCCTCAAGGGCGCGGCCAGCGGAGGCACCGCCTTCGCCATGGGCGTGGCCGCGGTGAACTACTTCGAGAAGAAGTATCCCCAGCGCGAGGCCACCCCCTTCGAGACCGCGTCCATCAAGGACTGGGTCAAGAGCGCTGTGGCCCACATCCTCAACAGCACGGCGAAGAAGTGATCAATTGAGGTACTTCGGGCGGGGCGGCGGGGGCGGCTCGGGAGGCATGTCCTGCATCATCTCCAGCCCCTGGCGGGTGAGCAGGAAGCGCACCACGCCGGAGCCGCGCTCCGTCTCGATCTCCGCCTCGAAGGCGGGACCCGAGATGCTCCCCATCTGCACGTCCTTGCGCAGGTTGTGCACCTTGCCGGTGAGCAGATCTCCCGCCACCGGCTGCACCGACTCGCCGCGCCGGTAGAGGTCGTACGCCGCCTGATGCAACGTCATGGCGAGCGCGGGCGACAGCGGCTGCGAGCTGAACAGGACCGAGATGAGGACCCAATAGGGGGGGGACTGTTCGGCCATTGCTCCCATCCTAACCCCCTCGAGCCGCGCTGTCTTACCTCAATCCCTTCAATTGATGCCCTGTCATGGGTAGTTGGGTATCCGACATTAACAGACGTGTCATACGTGTAAGGAAGTCGTCTGCTCGCCTGACAAGTAAAGAAGCTGTAAAGCGCCTGCCCGCTTCATCTTCTTACCCCCGGAGAAACTCTCGATGTTCAAGAAGAAGGTGTCGGGCGCAGTGGTGTCGTTGTCGTGGGCCCTGGGTCTGGTGGTGTCGTCGGCCGCGTACGCGGGCCCGATGGATGGCAACAGCAGCGACGTGATGCTGCAGGGCTTCCACTGGCGGTCCACCGAGACGTCCCCGTGGTGGGGCGTCATCCAGGGCAAGGCCGCGGACATCAAGAACAGCGGCTTCACGATGGTGTGGTTCCCGCCGTCCAGCGACGCGGCCTCCAACGAGGGCTACCTGCCGCGGCAGCTCTATGTGCAGAACAGCAAGTACGGCACTGAGGCGCAGCTCAAGGCGGCCATCGGCGCGCTGCACACCTACGGCGTGAAGGCCCTCGCGGACATCGTCGTCAACCACCGCGTGGGCACCACCAACTGGGCGGACTTCACCAACCCCACCTGGGGCTCGTGGGCCGTGACGAAGGGCGACGAGTGGACCGGTGCCACCGGCAACTACGACACGGGTGATGGCTACAGCGCCGCGCGTGACCTGGACCACACCAACGCTACCGTCCAGACGGACCTCAAGAGCTGGATGAACTGGCTCAAGTCGAGCATCGGCTACGACGGCTGGCGCTACGACTACGTGAAGGGCTTCAACGGCTCGTACGTGGGCAACTACAACACCGGCACGGTGCCCTACTTCTCCGTGGGCGAGCTGTGGACGGACCTGAACCTGGGCAACCCCGACGCCCACCGCCAGCAACTCATGAACTGGATCGACGCCACGGGCGGCAAGTCGACGGCGTTCGACTTCACCACCAAGGGCCTCCTCCAGCAGGCGGTGCAGTACAACGAGTTCTGGCGGCTGAAGGACAGCGCGGGCAAGCCCTCGGGCGCTATCGGGTGGTGGGCGGCCAAGTCGGTGACCTTCATCGACAACCACGACACGGGCCCGAGCTCTCCGAGCGGTGGCCAGAACCACTGGGCCTTCCCCGGCGACAAGGTGATGCAGGGCTACGCTTACATCCTGACTCACCCGGGCATCCCCTGCGTCTACTGGGTGCACTTCTATGACTGGGGCCACGCGGCCGCCATCAAGAGCTTGATCGCGGCGCGCAAGGAGAAGGGCGTCACCTCCACGTCGGCGGTGAGCATCCAGGCCGCGGACACGAGCAAGTACGCCGCCATCATCACCGGCAACAGCGGCAGCCTGGCGATGAAGATCGGCTCCGGTGCGTGGTCCCCGGGCACGGGCTGGACGCTGGTCAACTCCGGCACCAACTGGGCCGTCTGGAAGAAGTAGGCCCGAGGGGTGGCATGGTAGGGTTGCGGGTGGCTTCGATTCGCAGAGGGGGCTCACGCCGATGGCGATGATCCAGTTCACCCGCAACTACACCGACCGCTCCAACAACTACGGCTTTCAGTTCGAGTTCCATTGCGACAAGTGCCGTAACGGGCACATGTCGCCCTTCATCGCCAACAAGGTGGGGATGGCGACGGGCATCCTGCGCGCGGCGGGCTCCTTCTTCGGGGGCACGCTGTCGCGAGCGGCCTACGCGGGCGATCACCTGAAGGACGCGCTGCGCGGGAGCGCCTGGGACGACGCCTACGCCGAGGCGGTGGAGGAGGGAAAGAAGCACTTCAAGCACTGCACCCGCTGTGGCCAGTGGGTGTGCCCGCAGGCGTGCTGGAACGAGGCGCGCGGGCTGTGCGAGGAGTGCGCCCCGAACCTGAACGAGGAGGCCGCGCACATCCAGGCGAAGGTGTCCGTGGAGCAGGCCTGGGACAAGGCGCGCAAGGTGGATCAGGTGGAGTCGCTGGACATGAAGGCCCACCGCTCGGTGGCGGCCTCGGCCTGTCCGCACTGCAACGCGCGTGTGGAGGGTGGGAAGTTCTGTTCCGAGTGCGGCAAGCCGCTGGCGGCGGCCAAGGCGCACTGCACCCAGTGCGGCACGGAACTAAAACCCAACGCCCGCTTCTGCTCCGACTGCGGCACGCCCCGAGGCGGTTGAGCTTGTCCGCCCTCCCTCTCCCTCTGGGAGAGGGTCGGGGTGAGGGTCTATGGGGGAGGTGGTCTCGGCCCCCCTGCCAACGGCGTGAGCCGGACCTTCCGAGGGCGACCCGGTATTGACGCCTGGGAGGGGAGGGCGAACCCTTATCCCAGTGACCTCGAACCACCAGTCCGTGCCGCTTCCCGCGGGGTGGAAGCGAGTGCTCCTCCTCCTGCTCCTCCTCGGGGCCCTGGTCCTGCTCGCCTCCTCTGGTGCGTTCCAATCCCTCCTGGCTCAGGTCCTCGCGAAGGCTGGGCCCATCGTTGGGGAGCACCCCTTCTGGGGCGCGGCGCTCTTCGTCCTCCTGTCCGCGCTCTCGGCCATGCTGGCCTTCTTCTCCAGCGCGGTGCTCGTGCCCGTGGCCATCCACACCTGGGGCGAGCTTGCTTGCGTGTTCCTGCTGTGGCTGGGGTGGATCCTGGGTGGCGCCTGCGCCTATGGCCTCGCCCGGTTCTGGGGCCGCACGCTCGTCCGCCGGCTCGTCTCCGCGGAGCTGCTCGCACGCTACGAGGAGCGCATCTCCCGGCATAGCTCCTGGGGCCTGGTGCTCCTCTTCCAACTGGCGGTGCCCTCCGAGCTTCCTGGCTACGTGCTCGGACTGGCTCGCTATGGGCTCCGCAAGTACCTGGCCATCCTGGCCCTCGCCGAGCTGCCGTATGCCGTGGGCACGGTCTATCTCGGCTCCAGTCTCCTTGCTCGGCGGACCTTCGTGCTTCTGGCTCTGGGTGTTCTCGGCATCCTCTTCAGCGCGTGGGCCCTCTACACCTTGCGCAAGCGCCTCGGCTCGTAGCGGCCGCGGCCATGGCTCTCAGGCGAACTTGCGCGCGTCGAGCACCTGCCCATTGCCCTTGCCCTCCACGCTCTCCACGTAGGCGCGCGCCACCTGGACCGCAGGCATCCCCGGCACGCCTTTCATCCCGAGCGCCTGCAGCGTCTCGTTCACCCAAGGCGGGCTGACGACGTTGATGCGTACTCCTCGCGGCATTTCCAGCGCCGCTGCTCGCGTGAAGCCCTCGAGCGCCGCGTTGACGAGTGCGATGGCGGAGGTACCAGGCATCGGCTCCTGCGCGAGCACCCCGCTGGTGAGGGTGATGGAGCCCCCGTCGCGCACGTGCTCGAGCCCGAGCCTCGCGACATTTACCTGGCCCATCAGCTTGTTGCTCAGGCTGAACTGGAAGTCCTCGTCTCCCAGCTGCGTGAGTGGCTTGAAGGCCGCGGAGCCCGTCGCCGAGATGAGCGCATCCACGGGACCAACGGACCGGAAGAGCTTCAGCAGTGAGTCCTTCGAGGTGATGTCCACGGGATGGGTGCCATGGCTGCGCGCTGCTTTCAGCACTTCGTGGCGTCCCTCGAGCGCCTGCACGATGGCCTGCCCGATGGTCCCCGTCGCCCCAATCACCAGGATTCGCATGTGCCGTCTCCGTGGGCGTGTGTTCGTTGCTCTGCCCCGGAACAGGCTGGGAGCGATCGCCTCGTGGGGCAAATCGCTCCTTTCCCTCTCGTGCGCTGGGTAGGCGAGGAGACTGAGTCGCCTCTCGCCAGTCCTTCATCCTGGGGTCCTCGGTACCCTCACCCCGACCCTCTCCCGGCGGGAGAGGGAGTTCAGCGGCGCAGCACAGCGTGGGCTGGGGCAGCCGCTCCCAGTCTTTCGGGCGCCGGCTGCTTTCCGGGTGCCTCCGCTCGCTCGAGCGACCAGCCCGTCTTCAGCCCCACGACGAACCACGCGAGCAGCAGGGCCCCCACCGCGAAGAGCACGTCACCCGGCACCCGCAGCCACCTCAGCGTGTCCATCAGCGGCGTCTGCATGAAGTCCGCGCTGCGCGCCCACCACGTCCCCTGCTCGATGGCCGCCTTCGTCTGCAGCACGCCGATGGGCAGCAGTGACAGCACCACCATCAACACCAGGCCCGCGTTGATGCTCCAGAAGGCCCATGCCAGCGGCTTCGTCTTCCACTTCGCCTCCGGCTGCATCATCCGGAACGAGAAGAGCATCAGCGCGATGCCCAGCATGCCGTACACCCCGAAGAGCGCCGTGTGGCCGTGCAGCGGCGTCAGGTTGAGGCCCTGCATGTAGTAGAGCGCGATCGGCGGGTTGATGAGGAAGCCGAACAGCCCCGCGCCCACCAGGTTCCAGAAGGCCACTCCGATGAAGAACAGGATGGGCCAGCGGTACTGCGCCATCCACCCCTGCAGCCGCGACAGACGGATGTGGCTCCACACCTCGCGGCCCACCAGCACCAGCGGCACCACCTCCAGCGCGCTGAACGTCGCGCCCAGCGCCATCGCCGCCGACGGCGTCCCCGAGAAGTACAGGTGGTGGAACGTGCCGATGATGCCGCTGCTCAGGAAGAGAATCGTCGAGGAGAGCACCGCGGGTACTGCCGTGCGCGTCGACAGCACTCCCATCCGCGTGAAGAGGAAGGCCATTACCACCGTGGCGAACACCTCGAAGAAGCCCTCCACCCACAGGTGCACCACCCACCAGCGCCAGTACTCCACCATGCCCATGTGGCTGCGCTGCCCGTACATCAGGCCCGCTCCGTAGAAGGACGCGATGGCCATCGAGGAGATGATGAAGAGCACCAGCAGCGGCCGGCCATCCGACGGCTTCTTCAGCGCCGGCCACACCGCCCGCGCCGTGAGGAACAGCCACACGAAGAGGCCCACGAAGAGGAAGATCTGCCAGAAGCGGCCCAGGTCCACGTACTCCCAGCCCTGGTGGCCGAACCAGTACCAATAATCCCCGTTGCCCATGCGCTGCTGCACCGAGGCCCACTGTCCGAAGAGCGCCCCCACCACGATGATGAGCAGGCACACGAAGAGGAAGTTGACCCCGAGCCGCTGGTACTTCGGCTCCACCCCGCTCACCGCCGGGCCCACGAAGAGGCCCGTGGCCAGCCACGCCGTCGCAATCCAGAAGATGCCCAGCTGCGTGTGCCAGCTGCGCGTCACCGCGTAGGGCAGGTACTTCGCCAGCGGCACCCCATAGAAGCCCGCCCCCTCCACGCCGAAGTGCGCCGTCACTCCGCCCAGCCCCACCTGCGCCAGGAAGAGCGCCACCACCACCAGGAAGTACTTGCCCGTCGCCTTCTGGCTCGGGGTGAGCTGGAGGCCGGAGAACGGATCCTTCTCGGGCAGCGGCTGCTCCTCATCCTCCTTCTTGCCACTCAGGTACCAGACGAGCGCGCCCACTCCGGCGAGCAGCAGCACCACCGACGCCATGCTCCACAGCGTCATGCCGGCCGTGGGCTGGTTGCCCACGAGCGGCTCGTGCGGCCAGTTCTGCGTATAGCTGACGGTGTCTCCTGGCCGGGTCGTCGAGGCCACCCAGCTCGTCCACCAGAAGAAGGCCCCCAGGTCCTTCAGCTTCTCGGGGTTTGTCAGGGCGCCCTCGGGAATGGCGTAGGCCGAGCGGCCCTTGGCGAAGACGTCCGCATAGTGTGCGGCGTTGTCTCGCATCGCCTCGGCGCGCTCCGGGGCCAACGTCACCGTGCCCGTATTCGCGTCATACGTGTTGGTGCGCATCATCGCGGTGAGCCGCTCGCGCAGGGCCGCCTGCTTCTCGGCTGGGGCCTCGCCATAGGAGGAGCTGCCCTCTGCTCGCGCCCAGGTGTTCAGCACGAAGAGAGCCTCGCGGTGCAGCCAGTCCGCGCTCCAGTCCGGCGCCACGTACGCACCGTGGCCCCACACCGAGCCCACCTGCTGGCCTCCGATGGACTGCCACACGTTCTGCCCACGCATGATGGACTCGCCCGTGAGCAGCACCGTGCCCTCCGTCGTCATCACCTTCTCGGGGATGGGCGGCAGCGTGCGCGAGATGCGAACTCCCTGGCCTCCGAGCACCAGGAAGGAGAGGAGGACGACGGCGCCTAGGCCGAACCAGAGCTTGCGGTGTTGCATGACCGGGGGCTCCTGAAAGGAGGGTGTCAGTGGGTTGTGGCCTCCCCAGAGCAAGCCCCGTTCCAGGCCCCTTTCCCCCGTGCCCACACGCTCCGTGCGCGCAAGCGGTGCGTACGCGGGGCTGGAGCCCGCAAAATGTGCATTTTAAATGCATATTTGAGGTGGAGCAGGCGGACAGGCGAGGGGTGGGGGTAGGGTGCGCCCGCCTCGCGCTCATCCCCTGGAGACTCGTTGAGCCCTGTTGCGCTGGTGTGGGTGTTGTCGTCCGCGTTCTTCCATGCGCTGTGGAACGCGCTCCTCAAGCGTCACGAGGACCCTGAGTCCGCCGTGGTGGGTGTCATCGCTGTCACCGTGGTGTGCGGAGGCCTGTGGGCACTCGGCCTCCAGGGCGCGGCCTTCCCCACGTCCGGGGCCTTGCTCTGGTCGATTGTGGCCGGCGTGCTGGAGAGCGGGTACCTCGTCACGCTCGCGCGGGCGCTGCGCCGGGCGCCGCTGGGGCTCGCGTACACGGTGTCTCGGGGTGGGGCGCTGTTGCTCGTGTGGCCCGTGTCCGTGCTGTGGTTGGGCGAGCAGCTCACACCCTGGTCCGTGGCCGGAGCGGCCTCCGTGGCCCTGGGCATGGCGGTGATGAACCTCGTGCTGCCTCGAGGCGCGGTGGGCGAGGGCGTGCTCTGGGCCCTCGTGTGTGCCGCGTGCATCGCTGGGTTCAACCTCAGCTACAAGCGGGCCCTGGGCGAGGGCGCGCAGCCTCCGGCTGTGTTCACCCTGTCGCTGGGGGTGGCCCTTCCCCTGCTCGTCCTCCTGCGCCGCCGGGAAGAGGCGGGTTGGGGCGTGCTGGTCCGCAAGGTGATGACTCGGCCCCTGCTGCTTGTGACCGCCGGCGTCCTCTGCACGCTGTCCTTTTCGTTACTGCTCGTCGCGCTCGTGAGCAGTGGGACCGGCGCCGTGCTCACCCTGCGCAATACGTCCATCGCGTTCGCGCTGGGGCTCGGGGCGCTCCAGGGCGAGCGGATGGGTCGGCGGCAGCTCGCCGGCGCCGGACTGGTGATGCTCGGGGCGGTGCTGTTGGGGTGGCCACGGACTTGAAACCGGGACTTCCCTCCATCCCCCTCTCCGTGCAAGCGTTCCTCCGGCGGAACAGCGAGAGCCCCCCTTCCTCAATGACTCAGTCTTCTTCGTGGCGTCGCCCAGGTTCGACGGGAGAGTTTCCCGCCCTTCCGAATCAGCTCTTCCGGAACGAGTATTTCTCCGTCTACGTCGATGAGCGGATGCGCCTCGTCCGCACCGTTCGCAGTGACAAGCCGTTCGCCTCGCTGACGGAGTTCGAACGCGTCTTCACGGAGCTCGGCGAGGCCCTGGATCGTCTGGACCGGCAGCGGTATGTGATCCTCGCCGACGTCCGGGCCGCCCCGGGCCGGAATGATCCCGACTTCGAAGCCGCCCTCCTTCGCATGCGCCCGCGCTGGCTCGGAGGCTTCCGAAAGGTGGGCGTGCTCGTCCAGACCACGGTCGGAGTGATGCAGATCCAGCGCTACGCCCGGCAGGATGGCATCAAACGCCTGGTGACGATCGACGAGGCGGAGATCCTCCGTTACTTCGCGCAGGCGGATTGAGTTCGGGGCTCCTGGGTGTAGACCCTCACCCCGGCCCTCTCCCAGAGGGAGAGGGAGCTTGCGTCTCTACTTGCGCTTCGTGCGGCCCGCGGCCTTGGGGGGGCGCTGCTTCTTCTCCGGCGCGGGTGGTTTCTGGCGCGGCGCGGGGCCCTTGGCGGGCTTGCCCTTCCTGTCGAAGAACGCGTCGAAGATCTCACTGCCTGTCAGCCACGACGGGGAGGCGGGCGCCTGGGCGACGTAGACGTTGCCCTCCTCGTCCAGACGGAGCACGAGCACTTCCTCCTGCTCCAGCCCCGGCAGCAGCATCGCGGAGTGGGTTGTGGCGACGAACTGGAGCCGGGGGAAGACCGTCTTCAGCGCGGGCACGAGCGCGGCCTGCCAACGCGGGTGCAGGTGCAGATCGAGCTCGTCCACCAGCACGAGCCCCTCCATCTTCTCCGGCGGCACCGGCTTGCCCGCCTCGAGCAGGATGTGGCCGATGAGGTCCGCGAGCCAGGCGATCGCTCCCTGGTACCCGTGGGACAGCCACGTGGCGGGAATCTGGATGCGCTTGCCGCCTTGCTCGAGCTCGAAGCGGTGGGCCTCCAGCAGATCCTGCCGGGTCCGCACGACGCCGTGGCTCTGGAGCTCCAGGTCCACGATGCCCGGCAGGAGGTTGCCTTGCAGGAGCACCTGCCGGAGCACTCGAGTGTAGGCCTTCGCTTGGGCTGGCTCGAAGAAGTCGGCGAAGCCCGTGGCGATCGGATTGCCCTGATCGAAGAGGTTCACCAGGCGCTGCTTGATGGGATCCGTGAGGCCCTCGCCTTGAATGGCATTGGGGCGGGGCAGGGCCCTCGCCGTGCCGTAGCCCGCGACGAACCACCCCGGCAACTGCGTGCGGCGCGCTTCACGGATGGGATCGAAGACCTGCGTGTGCTCGACGCCGACGTAGCGGGAGCTGCCGACGAGCTCGCGCCAGGTGTTCTTGGCCGCGATGGAGCTGCGCACGTAGGGCGGGAGCGAGTGCTTGTGCTCCAGGCCGGGGTAGCTCCGGGCCTTGTGTCCTTCTTGTCCGAAGGTGAACTCGGCGCCGATCAGCATCAGCTCGGTGGAGGGCTGGCGCCGGTCCGGCAAGGCGGTGACGTCCGCGAGCTCGCTGCCGAGGGAAGAGCCGCTCGCGGCGAGCGCGATGGCCTGGAGGATGGCTGTCTTGCCCAGCCCGTTCTCTCCGACGAAGACGGTCCATGGCCGGATCTCCCCATCCGAGCGGGTGAAGGAGATGGCGACATCCCTCAGGAGCTTGAGGTTCTGGAGCGTGAGGCTGCGCAGGTACATGCGGAGGGCCGGCGGGTGTGAACGGGGTCCGGCACCCACCATATCCTCAGCCGACCGACTTGTGGGCATCCGAGAGGACCTGGACCGTCCAGGTGTGGACCGCATGTTCGGCTTTCATCCTCCTGGCACATTTCCGTGCGCTTCGACGCGCAGACGCAGGCCCTTGCGCTCGCAGTGCGGGCTGGGCTCTACATCCTCGGCAGGAGACGCCCTGATGACCCTGCCCCCCCTCATCACCCGATTGCTGTCTCTTGTGCTGCTCGCCCTCACCGCCTGTCCCGGACGGGAACCGGCCGATTCCTGCAACACTCGCGAGGAAGCGCTGCGCTCGTCCGAGTGCCGGCTCACGCTCGGCCAGTCCTTGGAGCGTCATATCTCCTTCGAGGGCGACACCGACTGGTACAGCGTGCAACTGCCCGCGGACCTGGGGCCCCGCTCGTTGCTGCGCGTCACCGCCGGTTATGCTGCGCAGAGCACCGCGGTGAACCTGTCTGTCAGCCTCTTGCGCGAGGACGGCTCCGAGGTGGCACCGCGCCGGGTGGACGCGCATGGCGAGGGCCAGCCGAAGCCTGTCGAGTTCCTCGTCCCCTTCACCGAGTCGGGTGCGAAGCTGGTGCTCCTGCTCGGTGACGAGCCCTCCAACTCGAGCCGTCCCGGCTACGACTCGCGCAACCCGTACTCGCTCACGGTGGAGGTGCTGGAGAACCCGGACGCGAACGAGTCCAACGACACAGTGGACTCGGCCACACCCTTGGTGCTGACGAACCAGGGCGGTGTCCGGGTGGGCAGTGCCACCGGGTACCTGGCCACGGAGGGGGATGTGGACCGCTTCGCCTTCGACGTGCCGGTGGGGAAGATTGCCTACGTGCGAGTGACGGCGCCGAGCCTCGCTCCCCAGCCTCCGCCCGCTTACTTCCTGTCGTACAAGCTGATGCGCCCGGACGACAGTCCCGAGGCCGAGGGGCGCGTCCACTCCAACGAGTTGGCGGCGGACCTGGCCACCGCGCGCCGGGTGAAGGTGGCGGGGACGTGGCAGGTGCTGGTGCGGGCCTGGAACAGTGGCACCTCCAGCGCGCCGCCGCCCGGGGACATGCGCCTGCAATACACGGTGGAGGTGCGGGTGTTGGACGAGGGCGATCCGCAGGATGTCTCCGGTGACAACGACGAGCTGGCTCGGGCTCGCGTGGTGACTCTCAGCGGGAGCCCCGAGGCCTCCACGGCGAAGACGTCCTTCACCGGGCGCTTGGGCTCTGTGCCGGACCTGGACTGGTACGGGGTGGAGGTGCCGTCCTACAGCACCGCGCACTCCGTGCTGCATTACCGACTGGTGCCGCTGTCCTCGGGAGGCCGCTTCCCTGCGCTGCCCGAGCTTCCGGTCCGGCATGTGCGCGTCTTCACCGAAGTGACGGGCTTCTCGGCCGCCGATTGTGTCAGCAAGGCGGAGGCGTGCCCCAAGGGCAATGGCTATGGCTCGGACCCGAACGTGACACCGCTGGTGAATGGCTGGTGCAACAACAAGAGCACGCCGCTGTGCCTGCGCTCCTCGCGCGATGAGTCCGAGTCCTTCTCCTCCCTGCGCAACTTCGAAGGCGTGCTGCCGGTGCCGCCGCACACCTCCTCCGTGCGCTACTACTTCCTCGTTCAGGATGAGGGCTCGAACTGGGCGGACGACAGAGATTATCGCTTGGAGGTGGAGTGGCTGAGCGACGCGGACGAGACCGCGGGACCGCCTTCGTCGAAGATACTGGCCCGCGATGACGAAGCCCGGACCTTTCCCGCGCCCCCCACGGGCGTCGACTACGAGGTGAAGGGCTCCATCTC
The DNA here is from genome assembly GCF_044360475.1 of Archangium minus. Lineage (NCBI taxonomy): Bacteria > Pseudomonadati > Myxococcota > Myxococcia > Myxococcales > Archangiaceae > Archangium > Archangium minus. The sequence continues at coordinate 10,450,044 of NZ_CP043494.1, read as the reverse complement.
CTATGGCCTGGGCCAGCTCGTCGGCAATGATCCGACGAAGGGGCAGGGCGTGCGCGGCCCCGCGGACTACGACGCCGTGACCAGCGACGTGGACACCTTCACCTTCATTCTTCCCTCGGCCGAGTCGGTGGATCGCACCTGGGAGGTGCAGTGGGAGGTGGCTCACCTGCCCGACGGAGGCACGCCCCATGGGCTCTCATTGAACTTGACCCTTTGCGACGGGGAGCGAACGGACGGGAGCGGCTGTACGCAGGTGTCCACGGGGAGCGCGGGCGCGCCGCTGACGCTGGCGTACCGGGAGGAGCCGCTGCGCGCCTGGCACTCGCCGAGCGGCAGCCAGAGCGACCTACAGCCCCTGTACTCGCTGGAGCGGGGGCGCTCTTCCACCAAGGTGACGGTGCTGCCCTATGCCTGCGCCTGTCTGGCACCGCGCTTCCTTCGCGGCGGCGTCCTCAAGGTGGCCGTGAGCGGTGTGGATCGTACGGACTACGGAGCGGCTGACTACACGCTGCGCACCGCACATACCGGCTATCCGAAGACGTACTCCAGGCCCGACGGGAGCACCGCCTCCTGCCCGATAGGCGGGGTGAGCGCGGATGGCGGGACGGTGTCGGTCTGCGATTTCACCCGGCAGCCGTGAGTGCGTTGCGGGGCCGTTACTGTCATCGCGCCCTTCTTCGCTCTCACGGTTGGCGCCACTGTGGGACAGACGCGGTGTGTCAGGGGGGCATGGGAGGAAGGGGCGAAGCGAGTTAAAAAGAGAACCATCTCTCCTGGAGGTCGTATGAGGTTCCCGTCGTACGGTGCTGCTGGTGTGCTCTCGCTGTGCCTGCTGTCCTCCTCGGCCCTGGCCAACTCCGGCGGTATGACCGGTTACTCGGGCAAGACTTCACAGACGTGCACCATGTGCCACAGTGGTGGCACTGCGCCCACGGTTGAGATTTCGGGTCCCACGTCGCTCGAGGCGGGCGCGACGGGTCAGTACACGCTCATCATCCGTGGCCCTGGGCAGAAGGGGGGCTTCAACGTGGCCGTCGACAACACGGCGGCGTCGCTCGAGGCCGGCGAGGGCTCGAAGAAGGTGAGTGGCGAGCTCACCCACTCCGCGCCCAAGTCCGCGAGTGCTGGAGAGGTTCGCTTCCCGTTCACGCTCGTGGCTCCGCAGTCGGCGGGCACCGTCAAGATCTTCGGCGCTGGTAACTCCGTCAACGGCGACAACAACATCACCCTGGACGGGGTGGCGACCACGACGGCCAGTGTGACCATCACGGGCGGCGCGGGTAACGGTGATAACGATGACGAGGGCGGCTGCTCCTCCACCGGTGGTTCTCCGGTGATGCTGCTCTCCCTGATCGCGGGTGGCATGACGCTGCTCCGCCGTCGTCGCAACTGAGTCTGACGCGGTGCCTCCCTCCTTCCGTGTCCCCGTGAGACCGGGAGGAGGGGTGTTTTGGAGTAGACTGTCGCGGTCTGTTTCCCCTGCACCCGAGTCTCCCGTGCCGCTTCCCCTCCGCTCGCGCCACTTGTTCCCCTCGCTCCCTCGTGTCTGCTGCGGCTTCCTCTCCGCGCTGTTGGTGCTCGCCGCTCCGGTGAGCCAGGCCGCTCCGTCCAAGTCGTCCAAGACGTCGAAGTCGAAGAAGGCGAAGTCGAGCGCGTCCAAGAAGCCTTCCGCCCCGGAGCCAGCAGCCTCGCCTCCGGAGCCGGAGCCCGCGCCCGCGGTGGAAGCCAAGGCTGCTCCCGAGCCCGCCGCGGAGCCGAAGGCCACGGAGGAGCCTGCCCCCGTCGTGGCGTCCAAGCCGGCCCTGGAGGCGAAGGCCGCTCCGGCGCCCCGGTCCACTCCGGCGCCCCGGTCCGCTCCTGCGGCACGCGCTTCCTCGTCCGCGGCCTCGGCCACTCCGGGCCGGATGCGCATCGGTGTGGGGCCCGACCTCTTCCTGGAGAGCTCGCGGATGACTGGCTCACAGGGCATCAACACGTCGATCCGGGACGAGTCCTTCGACTACTCGAGCGCGGGCTTCCTGTCCGCCACGGCCTGGCTGACCACGCCGGTGCCCTCGGTGAGCGAGCGGCTGCGAGTGGGCGGTGGCCTGCGCATCTTCGGCAACTACGCCGCGGGAGGAGGCCGGCAGTTCGGCTTCGGCGTGCTGAACGAGGTGTTCGCCTCCGGAGAGTACGGCCTGCCGGTGGCCGACAAGACGGAGGTCGTCTTCGGGGGGCGCGCGGGGCTGTCCTTCCTGGTGCCCGGCCGTGAGTTCTCGGCGGAGATCAACCGGCTCCAGGAGCAGGGCGTGAGCGTGTGGAGCGTGCCGCGCGTGGGCTGGCTGTTGGGGCCTTCCGTCGGGGCGCGGCGGCGGATGTCTGAGCGCATCTGGCTGCGCGCGGATGTGCTCGCCCAGGCCGAGCAGCAGTACCTCTTCGCCACGAGCCAGGAGATCTCCGGGCTCGACTTCAGCAAGAACTGGAGCACCCTGGCCCTTCGTCTGGGCCTCTCCCTCGGAGCCGAGTTCTCGCTCTGAGCCCCCCCATCGTCTGTAGGGAGTCGCGCATGGCTGTGTTTCGTCCGCTCTTCCTCCCCGTGCTCGCGGTGCTGGCCGCGTGCCAGCCCACGTACACCTTCGATCCGGAGCAGGTGGCTACCGGTCCCGGGGGCATGGTGGGAAACGGGGAGCCCATCACGTCGGGCAACTTCACGGGTGGAGATGACGTGCTGCCCGAGGCGCGCCCGGTCTCGACGCTGCCCAATGACACGCGCCCGCCAGACTGTGACGCGGACTGCGTGGCGTACTGCAACGGGGCGGGCCTGCAGAACCCCGTCAACCGTGGGCTGTGCCGCAGCCTGTGGGGCGTGGGGCTGTCCCACCGTCCCGTCATCCAGGCCGAGGCCTGCCGTCGGCTCTTCGTGGACATGCTGGGGCGCGTGCCCACCGCGGACGAGGCCGAGTCCACGTGCTCGGGCGGGTGGGGCGCCACGGTGAAGCGGCTGATGGAGAGCGACGAGTTCATCCTCGTCCAGCAGCGCCGCGCCGCGGACCGCTTCCTCTATAGCAATGAGGTGACGAGCCTCCAGGCCATCTACGACATGGATCGGCTGGTGGCGAAGCTGTACCGCGGGCTGGTGCCGTATGACTTGTTCGCGGCGGTGGTGAGCGCCCATCCGGTGTTCACCCGCCGCTACGCGGACCCGGGCGACAAGGCCGAGGCGCTCTTCACCCAGTTCCTGGGCCGCCCGCCCTTCGAGCACGAGCGCGCGGACATGGCGCGCCTCTACAAGCTGTGGCACTCGGGCTACTACGACCATCCGCAGCTGGGCATGCGCCTGCCGGACGCCTTCATCCGCTTCCGCTGCCTGGATGACAACGGGGCCGTGGACGAGGTGTCCCGAGGCGAGTGCGCCAGCGTGCTCTGGGGCTACAACGAGGTCATCTTCACGCCGGACCTGCGCGCCGCGCGCGACCCGAACCTGAATGAGCTGTCGCTGTGGAGCGGCCTGCTCACCGGTGAGGAGTGGGCGAAGCTCCAGACGCCGGGCCGCATCCTCGCGCGCCAGCTGGACTTCTGGGAGCGCGCGGTGGACGACGTGCTCATGCAGTACCTGGGGTATGAGCTGTCCGCGAAGGTGCCCGAGGTGCGCGAGGAGCTGGTGCGCTGGGTGCTGCAGAACAACGGAGACATCCGCTCGGTGCACTACGCGGTGGCCACCTCCGCGGCCTACCTTCAGTCCGCCGAGGGGGCGTCGTCCAACGCCTACCGGTGGACGTACGGTCCGCTCAAGCAGGTGGATGCGGAGGTGTGGATTGATTCCATGGCTCGCAACACGGGCCTCGAGCTGCCCGGGTGCGACCACCGCATCAGCCAGCCGGAGGCGCTGCTGAATTCGGGCAGTATCGCCGCTTACCGGCTGCTGCAGGAGTCGCGCTGGAGGACGGACGACAAGGGCGAGATCGACGAGCGCTACTCGGAGGTGGCTCGCACCTTGGGCGGCTGTCCGGAGAACGTGGTGGGCGGACGCTTCCGCGTGGTGAGCATCCTCACCACGGCCACCCAGCTCTCCTTCGTGCAGACGCTGTGCAACCCCACGTTGGATCCCGCAGCGAAGGGCGCGGCGGCGGTGGAGAAGCTGCTGCCCGCGAGCGTGGGCCCGAGCCGCGCGGTGAACGCGGACGTGGCCGAGGAGATCGCCACCCACCAGTTCCGGCTGTTGCTCGGCCGCTCGCCGGATGACACGGAGCGGGCCGACGCCCGCGAGGCCGGTACGGCGTGCGCCCTCACCTTGTGCTCGGCGGAAGATTTCGCCCGGCCCTACTGCTTCGCGCTGCTGTCGAGCGCGGAGCGCGTCTTCTACTAGCCCACGGAGCCCTCACCCATGTCCGACTCCGATGACACGAAGTCCGCCACCTTCGGCCGCCGCCGGCTGCTGCAGGGGCTGGGCGCCGGTACCGCCGCGCTGGCCTTTCCCCACCTGTGGCTGCCGCGCGAGGCCCGTGCCCAGACGGCCGGGTACGGCACCGTGCGCCACCTCATCTACATTCGTCTGTCCGGCGGCTTCCGCTTCACCACCGCCTTCAACAGCGACGTGGACGACGAGTTCAACCCCTTCGGCAGCTCGAGCAAGCGCGCCTCCGGCACCGAGTGGGGGGTGGGCAAGCTGCTGGAGCGCGCGGCCTGGCTGGACGGGGAAGAAGGCAAGCCGCGCCGCGACCTGGGCATGAAGCCGGTGACGGACTTCACCAATGAAATCTGCGTACTGCCCTGCGTGGACCACGAGCCCTTCTCGGCGCGTGCGGATGGTGGCCATGGCACGGGCCTGGAGCGCTTCCTCACGGGCTACGTGGGTGGGGCCACTGGCTTCCTGACGTACGTCAACTACGGGGTGCGCGAGCGCGTGAAGGAAGCGGCCGCGAGGGGCATCACCCTGCTGCCGGCCTTCAGCCTGGGCGAGGCGGGCATGGCCACGGGCTCGCCCGAATACGCCACCTACCGGGCGCCGGTGCTGGAGGGCAGTGGCTTCCAGGGCTTCAGCGCGGACCCGGACTCGACCCTTCCGGAGTGGGCGCGCGCCGTCGCCACGAAGATGGACGCCCGCTTCAAGGACAGGCTCCACACGGCGCTGCGCGGGAGCGTGGAGACGTACCAGCAGACGCGCAAGGCCACGAGTGACTACGGGAAGATCTTCCGCGACCCGATGCTTCGGGTGAGCACCGACAGCAATGACGTGGTGGACGGCATCTCCAACAAGGAGCTGCGGACGCTGCTGGGCACGGACACCACGGGCCAGCGGGCGGCGCTCGCGCTGCGCCTCTTCCACTTCGGCTGCCCAGCGGTGTTCCTCAACCAGGGTGGCTACGACTTCCACTCGCGTGAGGACGCCGAGCTCCCGGGCGAGATGGAGGCAGCCAATCGGCTGGTGAGCGGTCTGCGCACGGCCCTCCAGAGAATGCAGCACCCCGAGGGCGGCTCCTATTGGGACAAGACGCTGGTGGTGCTCGGCAGCGAGTTCGGCCGCACCACGGGTGGCAGCCGCTTCAACTCCGCCAACGGCAGCGACCACGGCCCTGACCTGGCCACCCGGTGGATGTCCATGCCCTTCATGGGCGGCGTCATCTCCGCCGCGGGCAAGGGCGGCAAGAGCCTGGGCTCGGTGAACGCCTCGAACCTCAAGGCCACCGGCAAGGTGTACTCCTACCGCTCGGTGCTCAAGACGATGTTGGACCTGCTCGGTGCCGACCACCAGGGCATCTTCCCCGCGGACGCCCCCATCCAGGACTTCTTCGCATGAAGCGCTCCCTTCTCCTTGCCTCCCTCGGAGCCCTGACGCTGGCCTGTGGCTCCTCCGGCTCCAACACGGACAACCCGGGCTCCATCCCCTTCGATCCGAATCGCCCCACGCCGGGCACGTCCTCAGAGGTGGCGCCCTACACGGGCACGGACGCGGATGTGCTGGCGGCGCAGCTGGTGTACCCCACGGGGATCGACCTGCACCGCAAGCTGGTGATGCGCACGTGCAGCGGCAGCAATGGCGTGTGCCACAACCAGAAGGAGTACCCGGACCTGCACACGCCGGGCACCTTCGTGGCCTCCATCAACGCCCCGTGCAACGTGCAGTCTGGAAACCCGACGGGCGTGTTCGACCGGTGCGAGCGCCTGGGTGACCGCTTCCGCTTCGCCGAGCAGTCCTTCCGGGAGATCGAAATCGGCTGGTTCGAGCTCATCCCTGGCGAGACGCAGCTCGACAACGGGGCGCGGCCGGACGCCGGCACCGTGGGCCTGCACCTGTACCTGCACGATCCCGTGCCTGTGAAGGAGGATCGCCTCACCGCCACCGGTACCTTCATTCGCACCTTCGTCAACGACCAGGGCAACGTGCAGGATCTGGCCTTCGCCAGCTACAACACGACCTGGTGGGTGCTCGGCGATGACAGGCGCCACCTCTTCGCCCAGGTGAACGAGAACCAGCGCGACACCGTGGAGGGCCTGGTGGCCAGCGGCATCGTGCAGGGCGACCAGAACCGCAACGGCACCTATGGTGCGCGCGTCCCTGGCAATACCGTGCCGCTCATCAAGCCGGGCAAGCCCGAGGAGAGCTACCTGGTGGCGCGCCTGCGTGGGTACATGCTCGACCAGACGGTCCCCGGTACGCGCATGCCGCTGGCCAACCAGCCGCCGAACGTGCCGGACATGCTGGCGCTGATGTGCTTCATCGAGGGGCTCGACTCGAACGCCGCGCAGTGGAGCCTGTCCTCGTCCATCGACTACAACAAGTGCACGTACTCGAAGAACCCGTCGGCCCTGAGCCTCGCGGGCTCCGGTGACACGTGGAGCGGGCGCGTGCTGCCCATCCTCCAGTCGAACTGCGGCGGCTGCCACGGGGGTGACAGTCCGCAAGGCGGGCTGAACCTGCTCGGCACCTCCCATGAGGTCTACGAGCGTCTGGTGCTGAAGCCCTCGAGCCAGGTCCCCGGGCGCAATCTCATCCAGCCGGGCAGCCCGGAGACGAGCTACCTGTACCAGAAGATCTCAGGCGACGGCAGCATCAGCGGCAGCCGCATGCCCATCAACCCGCTCAACGGGAACGCCCCGCTGGCCACGGCCGATCTCGACTCCATCTACAACTGGATCAAGTCCGCTGGAGCCGTGGAGAACTGAGGACGAGGAGGCGTCCGTGGGCGAGTGTTCTCAACGCCCGCGGACGTTCCCTCCGAGCGCCAGGGCCGAGCCGACGAAGGGCAGCACCCGCTTGTATCCCGGGGGTGGAGGCAGCTCGGTGGTGCTGGCTGTGCCGAGCTGTGAAATGCCCTCGGGGATGAGCCGCGCCAGGTTCCAGGTCCTGCCCCGGTGCGTGAAGTCCACGCTGGAGCGCAGCGCCGCCGAGAACAGGTTGCTCGCGAGCGGCCCCACCGACGTGCTCACCGCGGTGTAGAGGCGCTCGAAGGTGGCGATGGGCTCGCCCTGGGAGAAGGTCTCTGGGCGCGAGAAGTCTCCGCGCGGCTCATGCTGGAGGTACAGCGTGAAGGTGCCGGTGGCGTCGAGCGACACCGAGAGGTCGCCGTTCTGGAGCGTCTGGACGGTGAAGGGCGTGGAGCGGAAGGTGAAGAAGGCCGTGGCTTCGCCTGGAGAGCCGTCGAAGAGGGGCTCGATGCCACCGAGGTGCGCGAAGTAGCCCAGGTCCTGCACCTTGCCGTCGTTCGACTCGTAGATGCGCCCGATGGCGTACCAGGCGACGCCGGCAATGGGATGGAAGTTCATGGCTGGTAGCGCTGGATGCGGGACTCTGGCACGCGCTGGGCCAGGCGCTCCATGGTCTTCGCCACTTCGGTGAGGACGCGCTCCTTGTCGAGGGTGAGCAGGCGGCGCTCGCGCATGATGACGCGACCATCGACCATGACGGTGTGCACGTCGCTGGCGCGGGCGCTGTACACCAGCCCGGCCAGGAGGTTGTGGGGTGGCTGCCAGTGGGCTCCTCGGATGTCCACGAGGAGGATGTCCGCCTGGTAGCCGGGCGCGAGCACTCCCAGTCGATCGCCCATTCCCAGCGCGGCCGCGCTGCCTCGCGTGGCGATGTCGAGCGCCTCATGGATGGGCATCACCTCGGGGTCGAGTGCCTCATGCTTCTGCAGCAGGGCCATGAGGCGCAGGCTCTCGAAGATGTCGAGGGTGTTGTTGCTGACCGCGCCGTCAGTGGCCAGGCCCACCGCGACACCGGACTTGCGCAAGGCTCGGATGGGGGCGATGCCCATGACCAGCTTGAGATAGGTCTTGGGCGCATGGGCGATGCTCACGTTCGCTTGATGGCGGGCGAGCAGCTCGAGGTCCTGAGGCAGCAGGCCGCAGCCATGCGCGATGAGGGTGGGCACGTCGAGGATGCCAGTGTCCCGGAGCACCTGGATGGGCGTGAGCCCCCGCTTCTGCACGCTGGCGAGCGTCTGGTTCATCACCTCGGCGGCGTGGATGTGGATGCCGATCCCCAGCCGCGCGGCGTGCTCGGCCGATGCGCGCAGGAAGCCATCATCGCAGGTATAGGGCGCATGTGGCGCCATGCAGGTGGTGATGCGGCCGCCAGCACCCCCCTTCCAGCGCTCGGCGAAGGCGGCGGTCTCGGCGAGCGCTTCGTGGCCACGGCTGGAGAACACAGCCCATCCGAGATGTCCTCGGGTGCCGGCCTCCTCAACCGCCTGGGCGACCCGGTCCATGAAGAAGTAGTGGTCCGCCACGGTGGTGACGCCCCCCTCGATCATCTCGATGAGGCCCAGCTGCGCACCCCAGTAGACGTCCTCCTCGGTGAGGTTGCTCTCCAGCGGCCAGATGAACTCGTTGAACCAGCGCTCGAGGGGCACGTCCTCGGCCAGCCCTCGGAAGAGCACCATGGGGACGTGGGCGTGCGTGTTGATGAGCCCGGGCATGGCAAGCATCCGGTTCCCCTCGAGGACGGTGACGCCGGGCTCCATCGGGCTCCCGGTGGGGCGGAGCTCCGTGATGCGGTTGCCGCGAATCAGGATGTCTTGGTGGCGGGCGAGGGTGAGCGAGCCGCTTGGGTCCGGTACGAGCGCGTGACAGTCGCGTATGCAGGTATCCGTCATCGAAGGGATCCTCCGGGGCTGTGGGCGCCGTTCATGTTCCGGTCTTCAGCCGGGTAGAGACATGCTGCAGCACCTGCGTGGTGCGATCCATGAAGTCACGGATCGTTTCCAACTGGGGGACACTGTAGTTCGACGTGACCTCGGTCATCGAGTGGGCCAGCTCCTCCATCGCCTGGCCGATGTCGCGTTCCATCTTCGGGCTGGAGATGGGTTGGAGGATGACCTTCCTGCGGTCATTCGGGTCCCGCTCTCGCCGGACGAGTCCCGCCCGTTCGAGCCGGTCCAGCACCAGCGTCGTTGCCGCGGTCGACATCCCGGTCAGCTCCGCGAGTCGGCCCGCGGTCATCGGACCGGACTCGTTCAAGATGGCTACACACTTGAAGTCGGTGACGTTCATCCCGAGCCGCTCGGCCAGCGCTGAATGGAACAGCACCACAGCGCCGCTGAACGTATTGGCGAGTCTGTCGCAGAGCTCCTGCTCCAACCTGACGCGCTTGGTCTTCCCGGATGTATCGGCTGGCATGGCTTGACCTTAGCTCAGAGGGTTGATATCTAAAAAACTTAGCTAATTCGATGAGTGAGCTGGGGGTGTGAGCGTGAATTCTGAGCATTCCGCGGTGACGTCCGAAATCTCCGCTGACGAGGCCGCTGTCTTGGAGCTCTTGGGGCAACTCCATGACGCCTGGGGGAGGGGCGACGCCGATGGGTTCGCGGCGCTGTTCACGGAGGATGCTGATTACGTGGTTTTCGACGGCTCGCACTTGAAGGGCCGCGCGGCGATCGCGGAGAGTCACAGGCCCCTGTTCGAGCGGTTCATGAAGGGCTCTCGCCTGGTGGGCGAGTCCCCCTCGGTGCGCTTCCTGACTCCAGGGGTGGCTGTCGTCCACGGCAAGGGGGCGATCCTCATGGCGCGCCAGAAGCGCCCTTCTCGCGGGCGGCTGTCCGTTCAGACGCTCGTCGCCGTCAAGCAGGAGGGTCGATGGCGCTTCACCGCGTTCCAGAACACGCGCTATCGCCCGTTCGCGCAGACCCTCCTCGGGAGATTGTTGCTGCTCCTGGCTCCCAAGGGTCCCGCGTCAGTGGCCTCGCCCGCCATACCGGCCCGGGCTCGTGATGGCGCGAGCCTGTCTCGATAGGTCCCTTTGCCTGTTGATTTTTTTACCTGGGGTGAATGCAGGGGACGAGGGCGCGGGTTAGATTGGGTCCGCCGTGCCTGAGAACCCGCGACCGCCCGATACTGCCCTCGATGGGGGCGACAAGACCGTCATCCGTGGCACCCCGGGCGGGGCGCCCCTGGGCGAGGCCGCGTCCGGGCCCCTCTTCGCCGGGCGGTATGCCCTCCTGCGCATGCTCGGCCGCGGTGGCATGGGCACGGTGTATCAGGCACGAGACAGTCTCGTGGGCGATGTGGTGGCGCTCAAGACGCTGGAGCTCGGCAAGGACGCCGGCCCGGACGCGATCGAGCGCTTCAGCCGCGAGGTCCGCCTGGCCCGCCGCATCACCCACCCCCACGTGGCGCGGATGCACGACCTGGGCACCCACGAGGGCCAGACCTTCCTCACCATGGAGTTCGTGGAGGGGGAGGACCTTCGCACGCTGCTCGCCCGCGAGCGCCCGTTGACTGCGCCGCGCGCTGCTCGCCTCGCCCTGGCCGTCTGCGAGGGGCTGGCCGCGGCCCATGCCGCCGGGGTGGTGCACCGAGACTTGAAGCCGGCCAACATCCTCGTCGAGGCCGGTGGGCGCGTCGTCCTCACCGACTTCGGCATCGCCCGCGCGCTAGCGGGGGAGCTCGCCTCGCGCACCATGGGGGCGGTCGGCACGCCCATGTACATGGCTCCGGAGCAGGTGTCGGGAGAGCCGGTGGACGGCCGCGCGGATGTCTACGCGGTGGGGCTGTTGCTGTACGAGATGCTCACGGGCGAGGTGCCCTTCACCGGGGAGACGCCGTGGGCCGCCGCCATGGCCCGCCTGCGTAAGCCTCCGCCGGACCTGCGGCAGCGCGCCAACATCCCTCCACCCCTCGCTGAGCTGGTGCACCGCTGTCTGGGTCGCGCTCCCGATGAGCGGCCCGCGAGCGCGCTCGAGGTGGCTGGGGCGCTGCGCGACTGGCTCGTCAGCGTGGGAGAGCCCACCCTGTCGGGTCCGCCCATCCTGGCACCCGTGGCGGGTTCGCATGCCCCCGCCTCCGTCTCACACGCCTCCACGACGCGCACCTCGCCCCGCAGCAGCACGCCGGCGGTGAAGCAGGGGGTGGCGCTCCTTCCCCTGCGCTTCCAGGGCCCGCGCGATTCCGAGTTCCTGGGGGACTCGCTGACGGAGGCGCTCATCGACCAGCTCTCCCGGGCCCGCGGGCTGCGCGTGCCCGGCAGTGGGGTGACGGCGCGCTTCCGCGATGCTCGAGACCCACGGACCGTGGGGCGCGAGCTCGGGGTGGAGCTGGTGGTGGACGGGACGGTGCAGAGCGCGGGTCCGGCGGTGCGCGTCTCCGTTCGGTTGCTCGAGGCCCAGTCAGGTACCCAGCTGTGGAGTGGCCGGTTCGAGTACGCCTCCAACGATGCCTTCGAGCTGCAGGACCGGCTGGTGCCGCGCATCGCCGAGGAGCTGAGAGGAGAGGTGGTGCTCGCGGGTTGGCGCGCGAGCATCCCGCCCGAGGCGCTGGCGCTCCACCGGCAGGCGAGCACCTTGATTCATGGGACCTTTCGGGGGAGCCATGACGGGGAGCCGCTGGCGTTGCTCGACACGTGCCTGGAGCTGGCGCCGGACTTCGCGCCCGCCATGGCGCTCCATGCCATCGCGAGCCTGCGCGCGTGGTTCAGGAGCACGAAGGACTCCGCGCGGGACCATGTCGCGACCGCGCGTGCCAGTGTCGAGCGGGCCTTGCGTCTGGCGTCGGCGATACCCGAGACACACCTGGCGCGGGCGATGCTCGCCGCCCAGCAGGATGACTGGCACTCGGCGGTGACGGCCCTGCGCACGGGCCTGGACATCGCGCCCTGGCACGCGCCGACGCTCGAGTACCTGGGCAACATGCAGTGCGAGGCGGGCCGCGCGGACGAGGGACTCGTGCGGCTGCGGCTGGCCTATGACGTGTCACCCACGCTGGTGACGGCGCTGTTCGAGTTCGCCCGGTGCAGTGCCCTGCGCGGGAAGATGGAGGACTACCGGTGGGCGCTGGAGCGGCTGACTGCGTCGCCGGCGCACCGTATGGCGGCGGAGTCGCTGCGGGCCCGCGTCGCCGGGTGGACCCGGGATGTGGAGACGCTGCGACGGTGCAAGGCCGTGGCGGAGGATGGGGCGGACTTCATCTCCCGCATCACGGGCCTCTACGCCTCCGCGGTGCTCGGCGAGGTGCAGGCGCTCGAGTTGCTCCCCGTGTTCGACGAGGAGATCTCCCGGACGAACAGCCCGCGCTTCGTTTCGTTGATGTGTCAGATCTCCACCGAAATCCTCGGCCTCTGCGGCCACGCGGAGCAGGCGCTGGGCTACTTCCGGCGGGCCGCGGACACGGCGCTCATCGACCTGGAGTGGATTGACCACTGCCCGGCGCTTCAGCCGCTGCGTGCGTTGCCGGGCTTCGCAGAGGGGCGGCGCAAGGTGCGCGCCCGCGTCGAGACCCTCTGGAGCGTGTGAGCGGGCTCAGGCCTGGGCGGGCTCGAACGGGCCTCGCAGTCCCGAGCGGGACTCCATCCAGAACCGGTACCACCGGCACGCAGAACAGGGACCGGACGATCGCCGAGCCCCCCAGTGCGACGAGCGCAGACATGCGCTTGGACGCTCGCAGGGCCTTTCCGCCCTCGCCTGGGCGGCTTCTCGCGCTCCCTCAGTACGGGAGCCTTCTCCCCGAGTGGTCCCCGCTGGGCGAAAGCTACCCGGCTACGTCCCGCCCCTTACCAGAGTTCGCGGCACCGAGTAGCCTTGGCCCGAGCGCTTCTGTCGTAAGAGGGATGTACATGGAAAAGCCGGCCACTGCGGATCCGTCACAGCTCGAGCTCGGTTCGGAAGAAGAGTTGCGGTGGCGGCTCTCGCTTCTCGCTCCCACGGATCTCATGCGTGGGTTGTTCCTCAACAGCGTGGTGGATGAGGTTCGGCAGCACCTGGGCGAGGACGCCGTGCGGCGCTGTCTGGCGGAGATTGGCGAGGAGCGGATCCTCGACTTCTTCAACTACCCCCATCACACGTACATGCGGTTGCTCTACATGGCGTCGCGCCTGCTGAGCGAGAAGTACGGCAGCTTCGAGAAGGCCGTGTGGGAGCTGGGCTACGCCGCGTGTCGGACCTTCTATGCGTCCGCAGCGGGACGCGTCCTGCTGCTGATGGCGCAGGGAGACCCCCGGCGGCTCATCAGCAACGTGCCGGCGGCCATGGAGGCGGCGTCAAGGAACTCGGAGTGCAAGGCGACGCTGACGGGACCCAGGAGCGGCGTCATCATCAAGCACGATCTCATGCCTCGACAGTGGATTGAGGCGGGCTTCCTGTCGCTGTTCCACACCGCCAACGTGAAGGGGGCCAAAGTCGTCTCTCGGTCCCTGGGCCCCACTGAAAACGAGTATGTCATTACCTGGGAGTGAAGGGGGGTGTAAGGCCAGACACGACAACACCCCCGTTCATCGCATGAATGTAGAGGCCGCATGTGGGCGCACATCAGGTGCCTTTTTGCAAGGCCCGCATGGCCGGCGCTGAACGGCAATCCACTCTGGGATGCCTTGTTGCGTCGTCAAGGCGATATTCCGACATTGCTGTGATAGCGGACTTGAAAGATTGATTTTATTTTTCGAGTGCTCCCGGTGTAAAAATACATCCGCCCGTCTTGTACCGGACGTATTTCGGCCAGGAGCGGGAGTGCCGAGAACGCGCGGTGCGGTCAGTCAGACGTCACTGCCATCGTCGCAAAGCGTCTCTAAGGAGAGAGCGATGCGTCTGAACATAGGGGAGGGGGTACGGATGCTGTCTGATACCCACGAGAAGAGTTGGAGCGGTTTCCGCAGCCGGATGTTGATGGCCTTGAGCGTGTTGTTGCTCGCGGCCTGCGGCGGCGGAGCGCCATCGAGTTCGGAAGGTGCGAGCCAGGAGTCCGGGTCGGCGGTGCCGTCCTCGGCTGTGAGCACGCGCCCGCAGGGCCTGAGCAGCAGCAACAAGGTCCTGATCCTGGCCGGTACGGTCACCGATGGCGAGTACAGCGTTGAAGCGCAGGCGGCTGCAAGCCTGGGCTACGCGGTAGATGTTGTCTCCGACGCGGAGTGGGCGGCGAAGACCTCGGCGGACTTCGCCAGCTATCGCGCCATCATCCTGGGAGATCCCACGTGCAGCACCAGCGTGAGCCTGATCTCGGTGGTCGAGCAGAACCGCCACGTCTGGGGCCCGGTGATCGACGGTAACGTCGTCATTGTGGGCACGGACCCCGTGTACCACGCGGCGGATGTGTTCTCGCAGAACTCCGTCAAGTTCGCCGCCGCTCAGGAGGGCAAGACGGGTGCCTACATCAACCTGAGCTGCTACTACCACGAGACCGCGCCCAAGACGGCGGTGCCGGTGCTCGAGCCGTTCGGTTCCTTCACCGTGACGGGCGTGGGCTGCTACGACGACGCCCACATCGTGGCCACCCACGCGGCCCTCAATGGCCTGACGGACGACATGCTCTCCAACTGGAGCTGCTCCGTGCACGAGGCCTTCGATTCCTACCCGGCCGCCAACTTCACCCCGCTCGTCATCGCGCGTGACCCGACCTACGGTCCGCGCCTGCCGGGCTCCAAGGACTTCGCGGACGGCTCTCACGGCGTGCCCTACGTCCTGGCGCGTGGTGCCATCCCCGTGCGCTGCGGCGACGGCGTGGTGCAGTACCCCGAGGAGTGTGACACGGGCGCCAGCAACGGCGTGCCGGGCACGGCCTGCTCGTCTGTGTGCCGCCTGCACTGGTGCGGTGACGGCAAGCTCGACCCCGGTGAGGAGTGCGACACCGGTGCCTCCAACGGCTCGGGTACCTGCAGCGCTTCCTGCAAGTCCGTCTCCGTTCCTCGCCCTCCGGTGGCGAAGTGCAAGGACGTCACCGTGTCGGCCGACAGCCTCGTCTGCACCGTCTCCGGTAGCCGCATCAACATCGACAACGGCTCGTATGACCCGGACGGCGACCTGACGGGCTGCGACCAGTCGCCGAGCAACTTCGGCCTGGGCACCACCACGGCGACGCTCACCTGCTCCGACTCGACGGGCCTGCAGTCTTCCTGCACGGCGAACGTGACCGTCGTTGACACCACGGCTCCGACCATCACCTGCCCGGCCAACGTGTCGGCCGAGTGCGTCGCGGGCGGTGCGAACGTGAACCCGGGCCAGGCGTACGGCGATGACAACTGCAGCGACGCGACGTACTCCAGCAACCCCGGCGCTGGCCGCTTCCCGCTGGGCACCACCCCTGTCACGCACACGGGCAAGGACTCCGCTGGCAACACCTCCACCTGCACCAGCCAGGTGACGGTGAGCGACACCCAGGCTCCGGTCGTGTCGCTGGCGGGCTACCCCTCGCTGACCGTCACGTGCGGCAGCACCTACGTCGAGGCGGGCGCGACCGCCACCGACGCCTGCTCCGGTGACCTGAGCGCCGCGATTACCGTCACGGGTACCGTCAACACGAAGGTCGCGGGCACCTACACGCTCACCTACACGGTGAAGGACGCGGCGGGCCACGTGGGCACCGCCACCCGTACCGTCATCGTGATTCCGGGCCCCGGCGGCGTGTGCGAGGATCGGCACGGCGGCTGGATTCTGACGGGCAGCATGGCCCTGCCGCGCATGCTCCACACCGCGACCCTGCTGGACGACGGCCGGGTGCTGGTGGCCGGTGGTTTCAACACCACCTCGGAGCTGTACAACTCGGAGACCAAGACCTGGTCCGCCACGGGTAACACCCTGGGCGCGCACCGCGGTCACACGGCCACCAAGCTGCAGGATGGTCGCGTGCTCATCACCGGTGGCGGCTCGTGCCCCATCACCGACGCCACCGCGGAGCTGTATGTCCCCGCGGTCGGCAAGTGGCGGCCGGCCGGTAAGCTGAACCAGCAGCGCTTCCACCACTCGGCGGTGCTGCTGCCGAACGGCAAGGTGCTGGTGGCCGGTGGTCGCATCACCGAGTACGACGGCGCGGTGTTCGCCTCGGCCGAGCTGTATGACCCGGCCACGGGCTCCTGGACGTACACCGGCAGCATGAAGACGGCGCGTGCCTTCCACACCATGACCCTGCTGCCCAACGGCAAGGTGCTGGTGACGGGCGGCAGCGACGCCTCCGACGCCCTCATCAACTCCGCGGAAATCTACGACCCGGCGACCGGGACGTGGACGAGCGCGGCGAGCATGGGCGTGAGCCGCGCTTCGCACACGGCGACCCTGCTGAACAACGGCAAGGTGCTGGTGGCGGGCGGTGCGGGCATCGACGTGGCGCTGAGCTCCACGGCGGAGCTGTATGACCCGGCGTCCAACACCTGGACGGCCACGGGCAGCATGAAGGACCCGCGCAAGTGGCACACCGCCAACATGCTGCCGGATGGCCGCGTGCTGGTGGCCGGTGGCTACCACCAGCTCACGGGCATCATGACGGCCTCCGAGCTGTATGACCCGGCGACGGGCAAGTGGAGCGTCACGGCGTTCATGAACGTGGACCGCTACCGTCACACGGGCACCCTGCTCAACAACGGCACGGTGCTCGCGGTGGGCGGCGTCAGCAACCACGACAACGCGTCGGCTGAGTACTACGACCTGAACGAGCTGTAATCGCTCGGGCACCGGGGGGGCGTCCGTCGCCCTCCCGATATGCAAACCCAGGCGTAGCAGGCTTTCATGCAGGGGGCGCGAGGCTCCCGGGACACTTCCCGGGCCTCGCGCCCCCTGTGTTTTTTGTGCGCCTGCGTGGGGGGCGCACTCCGTTTGGAGAAGGAGGGAGTGGATGTCTCGTCGGACCCTGGAGTGGCTGTGTCCCTGGGCGCTCGTGCTGACGGTGGGGAGCGCCTCGTTGGCTCATGCGGAGGCCACTCCGCTCCCCGGGTGTCGTCCTCCCGCGATCATCAAGAACGTGGCGTCAGGGGCGGATGGCTCGTCGCCTTCCTCCTTCCTCCGGATGGGCGAGACGCTCTACTTCGTCGCGAGCGACGCCGCGTCCGGAGCCGAGCTGTGGAAGAGCGACGGGACGGAAGGCGGCACGGTACGCGTCAAGGACATCAACCCCTTGGGGGCGAGCTCGAAGCCGACCTTGATGACCGCGCTCGGTGGAGTGCTCCTCTTCTCCGCGAACGACGGTCAGCACGGGTCCGAGCTGTGGAGGAGCGACGGGACGGAAGCGGGCACGACGATGGTGCGGGAGATTGGTGAGGGGCTGGAGGCCAGCGGCATCACCGACATGCTCGTGATGGGCGGGAAGGTCTTCCTCGCCGCCGCGGACCATGTGGCCGGCCGGGAGTTGTGGGAGACGGATGGAACGTTCGGTGGCACGAGGCTCGTCGCGGACGTCCAGCCCGGTGGTCGCAGCTCCATCACCGCCAGATCGATGCGGCTCTTGGGCAACACCCTCTTCTTCGCCGCGGATGATGGCACCCACGGCTACGAGTTGTGGACGAGCAACGGGACGGAAGCGGGCACGCGGCTCGTCAAGGACATTGCGGCGGGAGCCACCAATGCCAATCCGGGGCAGCTGACGGTGGTGGGCAGCACGCTCTATTTCGCGGCCACTGACGGGACTGCCGCCAATGAGCTGTGGAAGAGCGACGGGACGGAAGCGGGCACGGTGCGCGTCAAGGCCAGCTCGGGCAAGACGATTGTCTCGCCCGAGGGCTTGAAGGCCGTGGGGGGCAAGCTCTTCTTCCGCTTGAACGACGGCGAGCACGGCTCCGAGCTGTGGGTGAGCGATGGGACGGAGGAGGGCACGCGGCTCGTCAAAGACATCCTGAAGGGGAGCGTGGGCTCGGCCCCGAGCGCCTTCACCGACCTGGGCGGAACGCTCTACTTCACCGCGAATGATGGCGGCAGCGGTGTCGAGCTGTGGGTGAGCGATGGGACGGAGGCGGGCACGCGGCTCGTCAAAGACCTCCGCGTTGGGAACCTGGGCTCGTCGCCTCAGTCGCTGACGGCGGGGGGCTCGAGGCTCTTCTTCTCGGCGGACGATGGCACCGGCTTCAAGCTGTGGATGAGTGATGGGACGGAGGAGGGGACTGAGCTGGCGGCCCCCGACCTGGCCGTTCATGATCCGCAGCAGCTGACGTTCACGGGCGACACCCTCTACTTCTCCGCCGAGGATGGGAACCTGGGACGAGAGCCGTACGCTCTCTCTCCGGCCTTCTTCGGCGACTGCACGCCGCCGAGCCTCACCTGCCCAGCGAGTGTGACGGTGGAGGCCACGGGCCGCTCCGGCGCCGTGGTGGGCTACGCCGCCGCGCAGGCGTTCGATGATGGCGCGGTGGCGCCCACGGTGAGCTACAGCCAGGAGTCCGAGACGGCCTTCCCCGTGAAGGACAACGTGGTGACCGTCACGGCTACTGACGCCGCGGGCAACACCAACACCTGCTCCTTCACGGTGACGGTGCGAGACACCCGGGCGCCCCTCCTGACCTGCCCGGCGGACGTGGAGGCCACCGCCACCAGCCGAGAGGGCGCGGTGATCAACTACTCTCCGGCGCAGGCGGCGGATGTCGCCTCGGACGTCATCCTCGACTACTCCACGCCGTCCGGGACCACCTTTCCTCCGGGAGATAACCCGGTGCAGGTCACGGCCACCGACGCCTCGGGCAACACGGCGACCTGCTCCTTCACCGTGAAGGTGGGCGCCGCCGGGAGTTCGACAGAGTCCGGGTGTGGCTGCACCTCGGGGCTCGCGGCGGATGCGCCCTGGCTGCTGCTGGGCATGCTGGCTCCGCTGATGGCTCGCCGCCGCCGTTCCTCCCGGTAGCCTCAGTCCCCCTCGCTCTGCACCAGCCCGTACTTGTGCAGCAGCGAGTAGAGGTACTTGCGGTCCAGCTCCGCCTCACGCGCGGCGCGGGCGATGTTGCCCTTGGTGTGGCGGAGCAGCCGGGTGAGGTACTCGCGCTCAAAGGCGCGCACCAGCTCGTCCTTGCACGCCTTGAAGGGCCCCGAGTACGCCACCGGGAGCAGCTCGCCCGTGGCGGAGTGGGGCTTGGACGTGGCCTCCTCGAGCGCGTTGCGCAGCTCGCGCACGTTGCCCGGCCACGTGTGTCCGAGGAACTGCTCGCGCCTCTTCTCCGGCAGCCGCGCCCACAACCCCTGGCCACCGAAAGCATCCACCAACAGGGGAAGGTCCTCCTTGCGCTCGCGCAGCGGCAGCAGCGTCACCGTGAAGACGGACAGCCGGAAGTAGAGGTCCTCGCGGAAGCGGCCCGCCTGCGTCTGCGCCCACAGGTCCCTCTTGCTCGTCACGACGATGCGCGTGTCAAAGGACACGGGCGCTGATGCGCCGAGCCGATGGAGCTCCCGGTCCTCGAGGGCGCGCAGCAGCTTGGGCTGTAGCTCCAGGGCGAGCGCGTCGATCTCCTCCAGGAGGAGGGTGCCACCGTGTGCCCGCTCCAAGCAGCCGATGCGCTGGCCCACCGCGCCGGTGAAGGCGCCTCTCTCGTGGCCGAACAGCTCGCTCTCGATGAGCGCGTCTGACACCGAGGCGCAGTTGAACACCACGAGTGGCCCTGATGCGCGCGGGGACAGCTTGTGCAGCGCCTGGGTCGCGGCGCCCTTGCCCGTGCCCGTCTCGCCTAGGAGCAACACCGTGGAGTCCGTAGGGGCGATGCGCTGGATCAGCGCGAAGAGCTGCCGCATGGGCACGCTGCGGCCCACCAGCTCGCCCAGCGAGTCCTCGGCGGAGGGAGCAATCTCCACCGGCGCCTCTTGGGGATTGAAGCGCAGTCGCACGTCGCCCACCCCGAGGAGGGCTCCGGGCCGCAGGTAGGCCTCGCGCACCTGGGCGCCATCGAGGAGCGTGCCGTGGGTGGAGCCGAGGTCCTGCACCAGGAACCGGTCCCCTTGGCGGCGCACCAGCAGGTGGTTGCGGCTGACGGTGGGGTGGTCGAGCACCACGTCGTTGTCCGGCGCGTTGCCGATGCGCAGCACCTCGTCGCCGAGCGGATAGACGGTGCCCGCCTGCTCGGTGTCCAGCAGCACCAGGTGAAACTGCTGCGCTGCGAGTCGTCCTCCGCGAGCCCTCTCGCCGGAGACCGGATGCACGGGGATGGGGACTGGAGGAGCGGAGGTCATGAGCGCCCCGGATTCTATCGTGATACGAGGGCCGCCATGCGCTATCGCCACCTCTCACTGCTGTTGTTGACCTCCTGCGCGACCGTTTCTCCAGCCCCCAACACTTCGACTGGGCCTGGCTCCACTGGGTCCACCACCGCGAGCCCCTCCGCACCGGCGTCCGCCTTCCGTCAGGAGCGCGCGGTGGTGGTGCGGCACGCCACGGTGATGCCCGCCTCGGGGCCGGCCATCGAGGACGGCGCCATCGCCTTCGCGGACGGGAAGATTGTCGCCGTGGGCCGCAACGCGGAGGTGGCCACCCCACCCGGAGCCGAGGAGGTGGATGGCACGGGCCTCTACGTGACGCCGGGCATCATCGATGCTCACAGCCACTTGGGCGTGTACGCCTCGCCGGAGACCAGCTCCACCAGTGACGGCAACGAGGCCACGGCCCCCGTGACGGCCGAGGTCTCCGCCGAGCACTCCTTCTGGCCGCAGGACCCGGGGCTGCGCCGAGCGGCGGCGGGCGGCATCACGTCCATGCTGGTGCTGCCTGGCAGCGCCAACCTCATCGGAGGCCGTGGCTTCCCGGTGAAGCTGCACTTCGGACGCTCGGCGGCGGAGATGCGCTTCCCCGGTGCGAAGGACGGTCTGAAGATGGCGTGCGGTGAGAACCCGCGTCGCGTCTATGGCGCGGGCCAGCACCGCGCGCCCTCCACGCGCATGGGCAACGTGGCCGGCTATCGCCAGGCCTTCGCCAAGGCGCGCGAGTACATGGAGCGCCAGGACGACTGGAAGAAGAAGCACGCGAAGAAGCCCGAGGAGTCCGGGCCCGCGCCGCTGCGTGATTTGCAGATGGAGACGCTGGCCGAGGTGCTGCGCGGCAACATCCTCGTGCAGAACCACTGCTACCGAGCGGACGAGATGGCGGTGATGCTCCAGGTGGCCGACGAGTTCGGCTTCTCCATCCGCGCCTTCCACCACTCACTGGAGGCCTACAAGCTGCGCGACCAGCTGGCGGCGAAGCAGGTGGCGGTGGCCACGTGGGCGGACTGGTGGGGCTTCAAGATGGAGGCCTGGGACGGGATTCCCGAGAACGCGGCCCTGGTGTCGCAGGCGGGCGGGCGCGCCGTCATCCACTCGGACTCGGCGCTGGGCATTCAGCGGCTCAACCAGGAGGCGGGCAAGGCCCTGTGGCGAGCGCGCGAGTCCGGTGTCCCCATCTCCGAGGAGGAGGCGCTGCGCTGGGTGACGCTCCACCCCGCGTGGGTGATGGGAGTGGAGGACAAGACGGGCTCGCTGGAGCCGGGGAAGATGGCGGACGTGGTGCTGTGGAAGAGCCACCCGCTGTCCGTCTACGCCCGCGCGCAGCGTGTCTGGGCGGACGGGGTCGTCACCTATGACGCGGCCCAGGGCGCCGTGAATGCGAGCGACTTCGAGCTGGGCGAGCGCATGGAGGCCTCGGCGAGGTTGGTGGCGCAGCCCTCGGCGTTGCCGGTCCTGAAGGACGCGGGGCTGGACGTGCGCTGCGAGCCCTCGAAGGACGCGGCGTGCGCCCGGCTCCTCGAGCTGAAGGCCGAGGCCACGTGCACCGCCTTCCAGGATGTGGCTGTGCTCTCCAACGGCACGTGGATGGCGCATGCCTCGGTGGTGGTGGAGAACGGGAAGGTGACGCGGGTGGAGACGGGGGCGGCTGGCGCGGTGCCCTCGGGGTGCCGCACGGTGGAGGGCAAGGGCCGGGTGCTGACGCCGGGCTTCGTGGATCCGCTCACCAGCCTGGGCGTGGTGGAGATTGGAGCGGAGGAGACCACGGTGGATGACTCGCTGCGGGGCGAGGCGGTGAAGGAGCCGATCCGCGCGGCGCTGCGGGCCGTGGACAGTCTCAACCCGGCAGCGGAGACGTTCCCCGTGGCGCGGCTGGGCGGAGTCACCACGGCGGGCGTGGTGCCCATGGGCGGGCTGGTGTCCGGACAGAGTGCGTGGGTGACGACAGACGGCACGGTGCGCCGTGCGCCGCTGGCCCTGCACATCAACCTGGGCGTGAGCGGCCGGGACGCGGTGTCGGGCCCTCGCTCGCTGGTGCTCGAGCGGTTGCGCGAGCTGCTGTTCGACGCGCGCGAGTACAACAAGCGCAAGAGCGACTTCGAGCAGAACCGCATGCGCACGCTGTCGGCGAGCCGGTTGGACTTGGAGTCGTTGCAGCCGGTGTTGGCGGGGACGCTGCCGGTGGTGGTGACGGCGAACCGGGTGTCGGACATCCGGGCGGCGCTGGCGCTCGGGCGCGAGTTCGGGCTGAAGGTGCTGATCGCCGGAGGGCGCGAGGCGTGGATGGTGGCGCCGGAGCTGGTGGCGGCGAAGGTGCCGGTCATCCTGCAGCCCACGCAGAACCTGCCTTCGAACTTCGATGGGCTGAACAGCCGGCTGGACGCGGCGGCGCTGCTGAACGCGGCGGGGGTGAAGGTGCTCTTCTCCACCCTGGGTGAGCCGCACATGGTGCGCACGCTGGCGCAGGAGGCGGGCAATGCGGTGGCGTGGGGGATGCCGTACGCGGACGCACTGCGCGCCATCACCTCGAACGTGACGGAGGCGTTCGGAGTGGAGGGCGGTCAGGTGGCGGCGGGACAGGTGGCGGACCTGGTGCTGTGGAATGGGGATCCGTTGGAGTTGAGCAGCCGCCCCCTGGGCATGTGGCAAGCAGGCCGGCAGGTGCCGCTCACCAGCCGCCAGCACGCCCTGTTCGAGAAATACCGCACGCTGTCGAAGTAGGGTGGCGCCTGGGCTTCGAGCGGCGGCGCGCCGCGCGCTGACACCGCCGCGCCATTTTCGGGCCCCCCCTCTTCAATTCAGGGCCCGAGAGGGGTTATGAGTAGGGATTCCAGTTAAAGGAGATTTTTCATGGAATTCCCTATTCGGTCCAAGGCCGTGCTGGCGCTGGCACTCGCGCTGGCGCAG
Organism: Archangium minus; assembly: GCF_044360475.1. NCBI lineage: Bacteria > Pseudomonadati > Myxococcota > Myxococcia > Myxococcales > Archangiaceae > Archangium > Archangium minus. The sequence goes on along the minus strand of NZ_CP043494.1, from coordinate 10,426,804 downwards.
GGCTGCGGTCCCGTAGCGCAGGAGCCCGAACCTGCTCCAGTCGCCACGGCCGCGCGGGGGCTCGGCGTGAGCGGCTTCGCGGAGCTGCACCACCACATGTTCGCCGAGGAGGCCTTTGGCGGCGGTTGGTTCCACGGGAGCCACACCGGCGCGCTGGAGCGTTGTGACGGCGGCGCGCCGGAGAGTGACCATGCCCGCGTGCGCATGGACCTGAGCGAGATGCTGAAGCTGTGCCCCAACTCGGGCAGCGTGGACCTGCGCGGTGTCCCTGTGCTCGCCGACCTCTTCGGCATCGGTGGCGCGGTGGGCTCGGAGTTCATCGGCAAGATTGAGGGCACGGAAGGGGACACGGGGCTGCACCTGGGCCGGCGCGAGGTGCGCACCGAGTGGCCCCGCTGGGACACGCTCGCGCACCAACAGTCCTGGGACGGCTGGCTGAAGCAGGCTCACCAGGGCGGCATGTCGCTGGTGGTGGTGTCGCTGGTGAGCAACCAGTTCCTGTGCAAGGTGCTGCCGTATCAGAACCTCAAGCGCCCGTGCGATGAGATGGCGGATGTCGAGGTGCAGCTCCAGATGGCTCGGGATTTCGATGCGCGCACGGACTGGGCGGAGATCGCCCTGTCGCCCGCGCACGCGCGCAGCATCATCTCCTCCGGGAAGCTGGCGATGGTGCTCTCCATCGAGACGAGCAACCTCTTCGGCAACAAGGACTGGCGCAGCGAGCTGGATCGCTTCTACGCGCTGGGCGTGCGCACCCTCCAGCCGGTGCACCAGCTGGACAACCGCTTCGGCGGCGCGGCGCTGCACAACCCCCTGTTCCATGCGGCCCAGTTCCTCGAGAACTGCCACATCGACTTCGACTGCGGCACGACGACGAAGGACTTCACGCTCGGCTTCGACGTGGCCCGGGACGCGGCGGGCAACTGCCGTAACACCAAGGGGCTCACCGCGGATGGCAAGGCGCTGGTGCAGGCGATGATGGCCAAGGGGATGCTCATCGACCTGGCGCACATGGGGGAGAAGGGCGTGCAGGACTCCATCGCGCTCGCCCAGGCCAACAGCTACTACCCGCTCTATGTGTCGCACGGCCACTTCCGCGAGGTGATGAACCCGAAGCTGGCGGACGACGAGAAGACGACGCCGGCGTGGGTGGTGCGCGCCCTGCGGCAGACGGGCGGCATCTTCGGTCTGCGCACGGCGCACGACGAGACGCGCACGTACACGAAGTCTGGCGTGGCCAACAACTGTCACGGCTCCACCCGCTCGCTGGCGCAGGCGTACGAGTTCGGCCGCCAGGGGTTGAAGATGCCCATGGCCTTTGGCGCGGACCTCAACGGCTTCATCCAGCAGACGCGGCCGCGTTTTGGGTCGCATGGTGCGTGCTCGGCCACCTTCCAGGCGGAGGCGGATGAGCAGGCGCGTCAGCAGGTGCTGTCCGGGCCGGGGCGGTTGGGCACGGACTTTGATGAGTACGGCCTGGCGCACGTGGGCCTGCTGCCGGACCTGCTGAAGGACCTGGGGCGGGTGGGGGCGCAGACGGAGGGGCTCGCCAACTCGGCGGAGCTGTACATCCGCATGTGGGAGCGGGCGAACGGTCCGCGCACGGGGATGGCGGACGCGGCCTCGGACATCGACACGAGCGGGGTGGCTCCCTACGAGGACAAGTCTGTGCGTGAGGCGCGCTACCCCACCGTGTGCGGGATTGCCTACGCGCCGGACACGAAGGTGCTGAATGAGGGCTGCCGCTTCGACGCGGAGTGCATCAGCGATCAGTGCACCTCGGTGCTGTGCTCCACCTTCGATGGACGCTGCGTGTGCAACGATGACGGGGACTGCGGCGCCTCGGCCTACTGCCAGGACGAGATTCCGGCCAACCCGGGAGACAACGACTGCGTGCCGAAGAAGGCGGACTGGGCCTCGTGCAGCCGGGATGGGCAGTGCCTGTCCGGGGAGTGCGGCGGCTGTGCGGACACGGTGGGCTGGTGCTACACGCCGAACTCAAAGGCGTACGGGCAGAGCTGCAAGTCGGATAACGAGTGCACGACGGGGCGGTGCGGTGCGGACTGCTACCTGAACCCCACGGGCACGTGCCTGTGCGACAGCGATTCGCACTGTGCGAGCAGCCAGTACTGTGGCTGGGGAACGAACTCGGGCAAGTGCCAGGACAAGAAGTCGAGGGGAGCGGCGTGCGCGTACGACCGCGAGTGCCTCTCGAACAAGTGCCGCTGGTCGTTCACCTGCGCCTGAGCTGAGCCCCCACCCCTCTCCCTCTGGGAGAGGGACGGGGTGAGGGTATCGAGGACCGTCTCAGTCCCCGGTGTAGATGCCGATGGCGCCGGGCACGCTGGTGACGTCGTAGCCCATGAAGCCCACGAGGATGCGACGCCTGCCGCCGGAGCGGTCCACCTGGATATCGGCGATGCGGCTGTTGCAGAGCCGGTTTTCGAACTCGTTGCAGCCGTAGGTCTGCACGCTGCCGCCCTTCACCCGGTAGATGATGCCGAGCCAGCGGGTACCGGTCCACACGCTGCCATCCTGCGGGTCCACCGCCACCGAGGACAGCTCGGACACGGGGAGTTTGACGTACTGGAAGTCACCGCCTTCCGCGTTCATCCGCGCGAGCCCGCGGGTGAAGGAGCTCACCCAGACGGTGTCACCCGCCACGGCCATGGCGGAGACGTTGTCGTCGATGCGGTCCCCGGGCAGGGACATGTTGGGCTCGCCCACCTTGTCGGGCCAGATGTCGAAGCGGTTCCAGGCGTAGGGCGCATCCTCGGTCATCGACTGCGCCGTCCAGTAGCTGAAGCCATTGGTACCGTAGCGGAAGCGCGTCGAGCGGTTGGCGCCGCCGAAGAAGGCATCGCCGCTCGAGTGCACCGCCACGCCGTAGTAGGCGTCGGTGAGGAGGACGCCGTTGCCCGTATCACCGATGGCGTTGATGGCCGGGTGCACGTGCTCGTACACGCCAGTGCAGGAGAGCTGCCCGTTGCAGGTGTTGTTGCCGGTGAAGCGGGCATCGCCCCGAGCGAAGCCGTGGTTGCCGCCGAACCAGACGCTCTGGGTGTTCTTGTCGTAGGCGATGCGCAGGATGTTGCAGAGCTTCTCGCGGCCGCGCTTCTCGTCCTTCACCACGTTGGGGCCCGAGAAGATGTCGTAGTGGACGACCTCGAGGGTGCCATCCGGGCGCAGCGTCACCTTGTCCGCGTCGCCGCTCTTGTAGCGGGACGGGTCCGGAGCGATGCCGTCCGTGCGGTCCCAGTTGTTCTCGCAGTGATCCCCGTTCTTGCCGGGCCTGCCCTCGTAGCCCACGAAGACGGTGCCGGCGGGGCCGCCCGCCACCGAGATGACCTTCAGGTACTTCTCACCCGGTGGCTCGCTGCCGTCGGCCATGAAGCCGTAGGGCCGCAGGCCCTCCGCCATCGTGAAGCGCTGGAATGTGGTGGCGCCCGGACGGAGCAGGAAGAGGCCGTCCTCGCCGCCGGCGACCCAGACGTTGCCGCCCTCATCCGCCGTCACGCCGTAGACGCGCCGGGGCCCTCCGTGCTGGGTGCCGAAGAACTGCCAGCCCGAGGTCGTGGGGAAGTTGATCGCCTCCTCGATGGGAGGCGGCTTCGGCGTGCCCGAATCGGGAGTGCCCGAATCGGGAGTGCCCGAATCAGGCGTCTGGGTGCCCGCGTCGGGGCTCACGCCACCATCTGTCTCCGTGCCCGCGTCGGGAGGCGGCTTGCTCGTGCCGTCCCTGTCCTCCCGGGGCGTGTCTAGCCCGGGGTTGCCCTGCTCGGACTCGTCATGGTGCTTCTCCGTCTGCGTGCAGCCCGCCCACACCGCGCCCGTCACGACGAGCGCCGCCGCCCACCGCCATCCACCCTTCATGTTCCTGCCCACCCGTTCTCTGTGGAATTCAGGTGCCCACCGGGCACCCTCAACTCCTCGCATCGCAAGCCGTGGGCCAGCCTGACCTGTCTTCTGGAAGGGCCCATGCGTCCGCTCCCGGACAGCGTTTGGGTAGGCGAGTGCCCAAGAGCGGCAGGGTCCTAACCCCTTTGCGCCTCCAACCGTGCTACTGCGGAAAAGCAATGGCCGGAAACGACACGCGCGGTCGCACGCCGCTCTCTCTCGTGGGGCAAGAGCCCGACATCCTCTTCTATACCCGTCAGGCGACTGGGCATGGTGGGTCCGTGCTGGTGCTGGGCTCGGCCAACGGACGGGTGGCCTGGGCGCTGGCGGAGGCCGGCCTGTCCGTGCTCGGCGTGGATCCGTCCGAGCGGATGGTGCGGGCCGCCGAGGAGCTCCGGGCCTCGGAGACTCCCGAGGTGTCTGGCCGCATGCGCTTCCTGAACGCGGATCCGCGCTCGCTGCGCCTGCCCGAGCGCTTCCCCGTGGTGCTCGCGCCCCAGCACGCCCTGGGGCTGATGGGCTCGCACGAGGACCTCGAGGCCTTCCTGGCCACGGTGCGCCACCACCTGGAGCCCGGGGGCGTCTTCGCCTACGACGTGCTCAACCCGCCTGCCGAGCCCGCCCCTTCTCGGGACACGGATGAGGACGAGCCGGGTGCCGCCCTTGAGCCGCGCCGGCCGGTGTTCGCCTTCCACCTGCGTGAGCGCCGGCAGCCCGGGACGCCGCTCGGCATCCGCCGCCTCAAGCTGAAGCCCTTCTCTGTGGAGGAACTGGACGAGGCGATGAAGGCCTGTGGGCTCACGCCTCGCGAGCGGTATGGGCGGTTCGACGGTAAGCCGTTCGACCCGGAGGACTCGCGGCACATCGGCGTGGTGGACGGGTAGGGGACTGCTCAGAACCTGACCGCGGCGCCTGTGAGGAAGGCGGGCGCGGAGAGGGTCCGTTGGTGGGCGGGCTCCCGGAGGGCGTCGAGCTGGCCGCGGGCGAACAGGCGGAAGGTGCTCGTCACGTCCACCTGGCCCTCGGCGTAGGCCCCGAGGTCCGAGGGGGCCGAGAATCCACCGCCCCCGCGGAGCCACCCCAGGCTGATGCCCGCGTTGCCGCCCAGGACGAGTCCGAGCCGGAGCTGTCGGGTGAGAAGCCACTCCGCGCCGGCTTCTGCCGCCAGGGTAGCGACGTGCACGCCATGGAAGGTGCCCAGGTTGGAGAGGTGGAGGGCCCCCTTGTAGCCGACTGCGTCCAGCGCCACGGACGCGAACACCCGGAGCCGCTGCTGTTCGCCGAGGCTCGTCCCCGTCTTCGCGCGGGCTCCGGCGACGGAGAGCTCGAGGCCCCAGCTCCGGTCCATTCCAGTGAACCGAGTGAGCCGCATCGGGGCCCACGCCACACCGGCGGACAGCGTGTCACCGGTGTCCGCGTTGTTCATCTCCACACGCCGTTCCGCCGGTGCGAAGCGGAGGTCGGCATAGGACAGGCTTCCTCGCGGGCCAGGACTTACTGCGAGCCTCCCGTCGAGCGAGGCCCACAGCTGGTACTCCGGGAGCCGCACGGCGTCCCACGTGTCTTCGGGGACCACGGTCTCCCGGAGCACGAACTGTGTTTGGAGCAGGACGCTCCAATCGGAGCCGGAGAAACGGAGCCCGCCCACGCCGACCTCGAACAAGGGTCGAAGGAGCGGCTCGTCGACACGCGGGGCCTCGTATCGGGGTGGCGCCGGATTGGCACTCGTCGCCAGCGCGTCCTCTGGCGCCTTCTCTTCGTTGGTACCGAAGTCCGGCCGGCTCCGGCCGCAGGCGGCCCAGAGGGAGTGGTCCTCCTGTGGAGGGACCTCACCCTGGGCGATCAGCTCCTGGACGTAGCGGACGTTGAAGTCATCCGCGTGGCGCGGGTAACGCGCGTAGCGCCGGTAGTGCTCCTGGAACACGTCACTGTCGAGCCGTGGGCAGTAATCCCGCTGCAGGATGGCGCGGACCTCGCTCCAGCGCTTCGACGTGAAGGCGGAGTTGTTGACGCTCTCGTCGAGCTGCGGAGAGACGTACTCGCGCCAGTCGAACGGACGCTGCAACCGCCAGCCCTCGGGGGTCTTCACGAGCCGCGGGTTCTCGTCCTGGCACAGGCTCCGGTAGAAGAGGAACCCCTGGTAGTTGGCCTCGAGGTCGGCGAACGAGAAGACCCCCGTGGTCGTCAGGCCGAGGGAGCCCTTCTCCGTGCCCACCCCGTAGCGAATCACCCGCTCGAGCGCTTCCCGTTCGGGGACCCCTGCTTCGCGGTAGGCGTGGTAGCGCTTGTTGTACTTCCACCCTGTCTGGAAGAAGTGGGAGAGCTTGTCGGCGCCCATGTGGACGCCGGCGACGTTGAACGTGGCCTTGATCCCGAAGTAGAGGCCCCAGTCCCAGAGGCGCTCGTTGCGGTAGAGGGACGAGGTCTCCTGGAACCGGTCGTAATCCGCCTTGAGGGGCTTCCGGTCGATGCGGGGGGTGTTCTCCGCCCAGAGCTCGATTTTATGGAGCCCGATGATGCGGAAGCGCTGGTAGATGCGGTGGGAGACGTCCTCGCAGGAGGCTTTCTCCCAGGACCCGGTCCGGTTCACAAGCGCCAGGGCGCCGAGGATGTCGCGGTTGACCTTCTCGTTGAGGACCTCCAGGGAGTCCCGCGGCGGCTTGTCGATGGCGAAGTACTGGTCCGTCTCCGTCGCGTGAGCCGTTCCCGCCACTGTCACGGCGACCCACGCGGCCAGGATGACAGGCCATGTTTTCGAAGGAGCTGAACCCACCCGCAACCCATAAGAAGCCTTCGGGCGGGAGCCATCTGGTGAACTGCCGGAACTGTCCGGCAGCGGACGCGGCGGCTCGGGGGGTGCTCAGCGGTCGAAGCGGTAGCCGAGTCCCCTCACGGTGAGGAAGTGTCGGGGCTGCTCGGGGTCCAGCTCCAGCTTGAGCCGGAGCTGGCGCATGAAGTTGTCCACCGTGCGGGCGCTGCCCTCGTAGTCGTAGCCCCAGGCGGCGCTCAGCAGCTCCTCGCGGCTGAAGGTGCGCCCCGGGTGCGCGAGGAAGTGGGCCAGCAGCTTGAACTCCTGCGCCGTCAGCTCCACGGGCTTGTCGCCGCGTGTGACCGTCTTGGCGTTCAGGTCCACCTGCACGTCCCCGAAGCCCACCGGTGGCGGCTGCCCCGAGGCAGGGTAGCGCCGGCGCAGCACCGCCTTGATGCGCGCGAGCAGCTCCGCCAGCCCGAAGGGCTTCACCACGTAGTCGTCCGCGCCCAGGTTGAGGCCCAGAATCTTGTCTGGCTCCGCTCCCTTGGCGCTGAGCACGACCACGGGCGTGTCCCGGCCGCGCTGGCGCAGCTCCTTGAGCACCTCGAAGCCGTTGAGCTCGGGCAGCATCAGGTCCAACACCATCAGGTCCGGCGTCTCGTCGAGCGCGCGTGCCAGCCCTTGTCGGCCGTCCTGGGCCTGGAGGACCTCGTAGCCCTCGAACTTCAGGTTCATGGAGAGCCCGGCGAGGATGGCCAGGTCGTCCTCCACCACCAGGATGCGTGTTGGCTTGTCGCTCATACCTTGTGCACCGGAAGCTGGATGGTGAAGCGGCTGCCCTTTCCCAGCTCGCTCTTCAGGGTGATGCGCCCGCCGTGAGCCTCTACGATGCGCTTGGCGATGGCCAGTCCCAGTCCACTGCCTTCCGTCTTTCGCGTGAGCAGGTTGTCCACCCGGTAGAAGCGCTCGAAGATGCGTTTGCGGTCTTGCCGCGCGATGCCCATCCCGTGGTCCTCCACCGTGAGGTCCACCCAGCGTCGACTCGCCCGGACGGAGAGTGCGATGCGCTTGTCCTCCCGGCTGTACTTGTAGGCATTCTGCAGCAGGTTGAGCAGGGCGCCGGCGATGGAGACGCGGTCCACCTGGACCGGGGGCAGGTGCTCGGGTACGTCGACGGTGAGCTGCATGTCACCCTCCAGGCGCTGGGCCCGGAAGGCGGACACGGCGGTCTCCACCACCACCGGCACGGGCAGCGTTTCCCGGTGGTACTCCTTGCGGCCGCTCTCGATGCGAGACCAGTCCAGCACCCGGTCCACGAGCGTGCTCAACCGCTCCGTCTCCTGGGTGAGCATCTTGAGCACCTCCTGCGTCTGCGCGGGGTCCTTCACGCGGCCCAGGGCGAGCGTCTCGATGAACATGCGGATGGAGGTGACGGGGGTGCGCAGCTCGTGGCTCACCAGGGAGACGAAGTCCGTCTTCATGCGCGACAGGCGCGCCTCGCGGTACAGCACGCGGCCGGTGTAGACGACGCCGAAGGTGAGGGTGACGTAGAAGAGGCCGAGCAGCACCACGTACAGCAAGCGGTTGCGGTAGGAGGCGCGGGCCACGGGGTCCTCGCCCGTGGGCACCACGCCCAGGCGGAAGTCCTGCAGGGGCGGGGGCAGCAGCAGCTCGGCGAGCACGGCAGGTCCGAGCGCGTTGGCCCGCGCCTGTGCCACCTCTGACACCAGCTTGCCCATGAGGCCCTCGCCCGTGGACTCATGGCGGGCGACGAGGACGAACCGGACGGGCTCGGTGGTGGACACCCAGCGCTCGGCTCGCTCGTCGAGGATCTCCTCCACCGCGTCCTGGGCCAGGCGGACACCGTGCACCACATCTCCCTGGCGCTCGGCGGCGATGAGCGTGGCGTGCCCGCCGACCATGAGGGAGAAGCGCGAGCTGCCGGGCGGGAAGTCCGAGGCTGAGAACCTCACCGCCTGCAGGGCCGCGGCGAGCTCCGTGTCGCTGGTGGTGACCTGCTGGCCCTCGACTCGGAAGGAGGCTTGGGTGGACAACAGCCGCCCGCCGGGGGCCACCAGCCGGGGCTTGCCGTCCACGAGCTCGAAGCGCGAGGAGCGCAGGAGCATGGGCAGCTCCTCCGCGAGCGATTCCAGTGTGCCCTGCCAGACGGCCTCCAGCCGTTTCTCCACCGCGGCGCGCTCGTTGATGATGGCCACCACTCCGAAGCCCGAGAGCCCAGCCGACGGGAGCACGACCAGGACAATGAGCAGCGCGAACGTGCGCCGGAAGCTGAGGATGATGGAGGGCTGAGAGCTCGACACGGCCCCCCTCCTTTACCCCCATGGTGGGACGGGTGCTCGACTTCGTTCTCTCAGGAGCCTGGGGATGCGTTATCTTGCAGGAATATGCGTGAAGTCTGCATGAGCCAGCGGTTGAGCGATGGTGTTCCCGCATATTCGTGTTGAAACCCGCATGAAACAGGCGTAATCACGCATCCATGAGGGTAATGGACGCATGAGCACGCAAACTTCCGCTTCCCCAGAGGCGCCAGCGCCGGTCCTGCTCCCCGAGGAGCGGCGGCGCGTGATTCTCGAACAGCTCAGCCAGCGGGGTCGGGTGCTGGCTACGGATTTGTGCCGGATGTTGCAGGTTTCGGAGGACACCATCCGAAGGGACCTGCGGGATTTGGACGAAGCGGGCCTGCTCAAGAGGGTGCATGGGGGGGCACTGCCGCTCACCCAGGGGTCCGTGGGCCGAGCCTTTGGTGTCCCCCAACAGGAGAAGCAAGCCGTCGCCCGTATCGCGGCGGGGCTGATTCGTTCCGGACAGGTGGTGTTCCTCGACGGAGGCACCACCCTGCTGGAGGTGACTCGCAGCCTGCCATCGGACCTGCGCGCCACGATTGTCACTCCCAGCCCAGCGGTGGCGGTGGCGCTGGCGGAGTATGGGGGGCTTGAGGTTCATCTGGTGGGGGGGCGCCTGCACCCTGGCTCCCTGACGGTGGTGGGCGCCGAGACGGTGGAGGCCTTGCGGCGGGTGAGGGCGGATCTCTGCCTGTTGGGCGTGTGCAGCCTGCACGCTGAAGTGGGCATCTCCACCGCGTACGCCGAGGAAGCGTCGACCAAGCGGGCCATGCTCGAGAGCGCGGCCGAGACCGTCGCCGTGCTCACCGCGGACAAGCTCGGGACCGTGTCGCCCTTCGTGGTGGCTCCCGTCAGCCGGTTGACCACGCTGGTGACGGAGGCCAGCGGGACCGAGGCGCAGCTCGCGCCCTTTCACAAGCTCCCACTCCGGATCCTGAGCGCATGAGCACGAACACGACGAACGCTCCCGTAGACGCACGGCTGGCCCTGGTGCGGCGCGTGGCCATCGCCACCATCTTCTTCGTCAACGGCGTCGCCTTCGCGAGCTGGGTCCCGCACATCCCCGCCGTCCAGGCGCGGTTGGGCCTGAGCACCGCGGAGCTCGGTCTGGCGCTGCTCGCTGTCGCGGGTGGGGCCCTGGTGTCCATGCCGCTCACGGGGGTGCTCCTCGAGAGGTGGGGCAGCGGCCGGGTGACGCTCGTCAGCTCCCTGCTTTTCTGTGTGCTGGTGGCCCTGCCGGTGCGCGCGTCTGATCTGTTCCTGTTCGTGCTGTCGTTGCTGGCCTTCGGCGCGGCCAACGGCGCCATGGACGTGGCGATGAACGCCCATGGCGTGGCCATCGAGCGATGGATGGGCCGGCCCATCCTCTCCTCGCTGCATGCCCTGTTCAGTCTCGGGGGGCTGGCGGGCGCTGGGTGCTCCATGTTGGTGCTCAAGTCGGGCCTCTCCCCATCCGCGCATATGGTGGGGGCCGCGGGAGGCGGGCTGCTGCTCGTCGGCGCCGCCGCGCGTTTCCTGGGTCAGGGCTCGGCCGGTCATGCTGGCTCCACGCCCTTCTTCGTGCTGCCACGCGGGCCGCTGTTGTGGTTGGGGGGCCTGGCCTTCCTCATCCTGCTCACCGAGGGGGCGGTGGCGGACTGGAGCGCCGTCTACCTGCGCAACGCACTCCATGCCGACGCGTATATGGCGGGAGCGGGCTATGCCGTGTTCTCACTGGCCATGACCGCGGGGCGGTTGTTGGGAGATCGCCTGGCCGCGGCCTTCAGCCCCGTGGCCCTGCTGCGTGCCGGGGGGTTGCTGGCCGCCGGGGGGTTGGGAGTGGCCCTGCTGCTCCACCATCCCCTCGCCGCGGTGGTCGGGTTTGGCTGCATGGGACTGGGCCTGTCCAACATCATCCCCTTGTTGTTCAGCGCCGCGGGCCGCACACCGGGAGTCCCCTCGGGAATGGCCATCGCCTCCATGTCCACGGCGGGCTATGGCGGCTTCCTGGCCGGCCCGCCGCTCGTCGGCTTCGTGGCGGACGTGGTGGGCTTGTCCCTCGCGCTCGCCATGCTCGTGGTCTTCCTGTCCATCGTCGTGGCCACCGCCGGTTGGGTGGGCGCCTCGAGTCCAGAGGAAGCAGCGCTTGAGGTGGACGTGCTCCGCGGGTGACGTGGCCGCGGTGGCCTCAGGGCCATCCGGCGTCGGGAACAGTGGCGTTGGGCGGGGGGGTGCTCGGGGGCGGGGGGGCGCTTGGGGGCATGCCGGCCTGCAGGAGGCGCTCGTTCGTGGTGGTGAAGAGCGTCGTGCGAGCGATGTCGAGCGCGCGCTCCTTGTCCTTGCCCAGCCAGGTGACGACGATGCCGCAGGGCGTGTCATCGTCCCAGGCGGAGACTTGGAGCATGCCGGGGGCGGGCTCGCGGCGGGCGGCGGCCTTGCCCATGGCGGGCACCTCCACGCCGCCCGCGCGCAGGGTGGGCCCGAGCAGCGCCCGTACGTCCTCTCCCTCGAAGTGCTTGCGGCAGTCGTAGGCGATGGAGACGGTGACGTCCTTCTGCTCGGCGGACTGGAAGATGCAGAGCGGTCCACAGCTCGGGCAGGGCCGCTCCTCCTTCAGGGTGAAGCCGGGCAGGGATTCACGGACCTCGATGGCGACGAGCCCCTCGCAGGTGAGGGCGCTCGGTGGAGGCAGCACCCCCGCGTCATTCGTCCCCTCGTTTCGCGATCGGCACGCACCGAGCACCAGTGCCAGCACCACTCCCGCGCCCCTGCCTGCCCTCATCCCGGACTTCCTCCTCCCATGCTCACTCCCGTGAGGCGGCGGATGGTAGACCGACCCGGCCCCCTGGTGGCCACGAGGAAGTGCGGCCTGCTTGCTGTCCGACGTTGCGCCGCCCGCCCGCTGGGAATCCTCGTTCCGAGGTGGGGTGTGGTCTAAGCTGCGCCTCCCCCCTCGTTCCTGGGAGATACGCACCATGCGCGCCAGTGTCATCGGCTCCGGCTCCTTCGGTACCGCCCTCGCCAACGTGCTCGCGGTGAACAGCGAGCAAGTGGGCCTGTGGGGCCGGGATGCCGCGCTCGCCGAGGCCATCAACACCCGCCACGAAAACGCCTCCTACCTTCCTGGCATCCCCATCTCCCCGCGCGTGCGGGCCACGACGAGCCTGCAGGAGACGCTGGAGGGCTCGGAGATGGTGGTGCTGGCCACGCCCAGCCACGCCACCCGCGAGGTGGTGTCCCAGGCGCTGCCGTACCTGCCGCGGCACGTGCCCATCATCACCGTGGCCAAGGGCATCGAGAACGAGACGCTCCTCACCATGACGGAGCTGCTCGAGGACTGCCTGCCGGAGGAGTACCACCCCTACATCGCCGTGCTCTCCGGCCCCAGCTTCGCCAAGGAGCTGGCCCAGCGCATGCCCACCGTCGTCACCATCGCCTCGCATTGGGAGAAGGTGGCGGTGCGCTGCCAGAAGGCGCTGCAGACGGAGACGTTCCGCTCCTATACCTCCAGTGATGTGGTGGGGGTGCAGTACGGCGGCGCGCTGAAGAACGTCATTGCCATCGCGGCGGGCATCGCCGACGGGTTGGGCATGGGCCACAACGCGCGTGCGGCCATCATCACCCGCGGACTGGCGGAGATCACCCGTCTGGCGGTGCGCAAGGGCGGCAACCCGCTCACCCTCTCGGGCCTGTCTGGCATGGGAGACCTGGTGCTCACCTGCACCGGCGAGCTCAGCCGCAACCGGCACGTGGGGATGGAGCTGGGACGGGGCCGCACGCTGAAGGAGATCCTCGGAGACATGAAGCAGGTGGCCGAGGGCGTGAAGACGGCGAAGAGCGCGCGAGATCTCTCCCGCAGGGTGGGGGTGGAGCTGCCCATCTGCGACCAGGTCTACGCCATCGCCTACGAGGGCAAGAGCGCTCGCGTCGCGGTGGTGGAGCTGATGACCCGCCAGCCCAAGTCCGAGCTGGTGTGAGGCCGGGCCGGGGCGGCGGCGCTCAGTGCCGGCCGCCGATGCCCTTCACCCGCCACACGGTCTGGCGCTGCGTGGTGGTGTGCGAGACGAGCACGCCATCCTGCTGCATTTGATCCAACAGCCGTACGAGCTTGCTGCGGTCCAACCCCGTTGCCGCTGCCAGGTCCGGAGTCTCCAGGCCCGCGGGGTAGCGCCGCAGCTCATCGACGATGAGCTTCTTGAACTCGGCCTTGACGGCCCCATCCATATCCTGGGCCTTGGTGGCCTGGAGGATGGCAACCGTCACCAGCGCGAGCACCAAGAGTCCCAAGACGGGGTAGATGATGTGGCTGTTGCGCTCGAGCAGCTCGAAATAGTTCGGATCCACCGATGAGGCCGGCTTTTCCGGCTGCCGTTCGAGGCCGGGGATGGGGAGCTGCGCGAGCAACAAGGGCAGGGCAGGGAGGGTCAGCGGCATGAGCAAGGCACCGGGACTGTAGAGTGCCCCGGTGCCCGCCCGCAACCCTGCGCCCCGAGGCTACGCCGCCCCGAGGTTCTGCACGGGCTCCTCGTCCACAAGCCCGAGGTCCGGCGAGGTCTCCTTGGCGACCAGCCCGAGCTCGCGTGAGGCGCCCTCGGCGAAGAGGGTGGTATCTGCCTTGGCCAGCAGAGCGGACAGCCCCTCGCGGCTCGCGGCGCTAATGGCGACGCCGCCGCGGGTGCGCAGCAGCGACTCCACCTCTTCCTGGGTGAGCAGGTCCGCCTTGTTCCACACCATGAGGCGCGGCTTCTGCATCAGGTCCAGCGAGTCGAGGATGTTCTCCACCGCCTCCACCTGCTCGTCGCGCGAGGGGTCGCTCGCGTCCACCACGTGCAGGAGCAGGTCTGCGTCGTACAGCTCCTCCAGCGTGGCGCGGAAGGCCGCCACCAGGTCCTTGGGCAGGTCCCGGATGAAACCCACCGTGTCGGTGATGATGACCTCGCGCTCCTGGGGGAAGCGCAGCCGGCGGCTGGTGGGGTCCAACGTGGCGAACAGCTTGTTCTCCGCGAGCACCTCGGAGCCGGTGATGGCGTTGAGGAGCGTGGACTTGCCCGCGTTGGTGTAGCCCACGATGGAGATGACGGGCAGGTCGCGACGGTTGCGCTGCGCCCGGCGGACCTCTCGCTCACGGGAGAGCGAGTCGATGCGCTTCTCCAGGTGGTTGATGCGATCGCGCGCGCGGCGGCGATCGATCTCGAGCTTCGTCTCACCCGGGCCGCGTCCGCCGATACCACCGGCCAGACGGCTGAGCGAGGTGTCGCTCTGGACGAGCCGCGGCAGGCGGTACTTGAGCTGGGCCAGCTCGACCTGGAGCTTACCCTCGGCGCTCTGCGCCCGCTGGGCGAAGATGTCGAGGATGAGCTGCGAGCGGTCGATGACCTTGAGGCTCGTGGCCTCGCTGATGTGGCGGCCCTGCGAGGGGGTGAGATCCTTGTCGAAGATGAGGACGTCCGCCATGGCCTGCATGGAGCGCAGGTTGAGATCCTCGAGCTTGCCGCGGCCGATGAGGTAGCGAGGGTCGGCCTCGCGGCGCATCTGCAGCACGCTGTCGATGACCTCAACGCCGGCGGTACGCGCCAGCTCCTTGAGCTCGGCGAGGCTGGCCTCCGCGTGGGCGCGGTTGCCGTCCAGGCACACGGCCACGAGGATGGCCTTGTCGCGACCGGAGACGGTGCGCGCGGCGGCCTTGCGGTTGAGCTCCTCCTCCAGCGCCTCGAGCGTGTCGAGCACATCCGGCTGTCCGTCGTGGACGTCGGGGAGTGTGGAGACGCTCCAGAATTCACCGGTGCCGTTCTCGGGCACGAGGTGCGCGTAGTGGAGCACGCCGGGCAGACCCGTCTCGCCTACGCCCACCGCGGCGACCATGTCCAGGCGCAGCAGCGCGAGGTCCGTCAGGTCGTCCTTGGTGAGTGGCTCGCTCTTGAGGTGGGTGTGCACCAGGCGCAGACCACGCAGACGCACCTGGCCGGCGCGGGCGCGGCCGATGTCCGGCAGCTCCAGCTTGTGGGCGTTGCCCACCACCACGTACTCGATTTCTCCCTTGCGGTTGAGGAGGACGCCCACCTGCCGGTTGGTCTCCCTCGACAGCTCGGTGAGGTGACGGGCGAGCTCGGGGGAGACGATCTCATGAGGCGAGACGCGGCGGCGGTAGGTGTTGCGCAGCCGGCTCTGCTCGCTTGCCTTGAGTCCCAGGGTGTTTCCGTAGATTTCCTTCAAAAGTGTCCTTCTCCCGCGCGGTGGGGAAGGCGCCCGCGCTACGCCGTCTCCTGTCCTTCTTCACCAGGAGGATAGGTGCCTTCCGGTCCAGATTCATCTCCGGGTTCACCGAATGGCCGACCTCGTACAACACGAGCCCGACGCATGGACTTCCGGCATACTGACAGCGCGTGAATCTTTCTGGACGAGATGCGGTGCGCGCCGCTCGGCGCGTGGTGGTGAAGATCGGGACCAACGCCCTCACGAACGCCACGGGCCGCTTCAACCGGGCCCACTTCGAGGCGCTGGGCGAGGACCTGTTGTGGGCGTCCCAGGGCCGGGAGTTGGTGGTGGTGTCCAGCGGTGCCATTGCCCTGGGCGTCGAGCGGCTGGGCTTGCCCGCGCGTCCCAAGGACATCCCAGGCAAGCAGGCGTGCGCTGCGGTGGGCCAGAGCCGCCTCATGCAGGCGTACGAAGAGGCCTTCGGCAAGGCGGACCGGCGGGTGGCCCAGGTGCTCCTCACGCATGGCGACGTGCAGGATCGCCGTCGTTACCTCAACGTGAAGCACGCGCTGGAGCGCCTCATCGCGGCGAACGTGGTGCCCGTCATCAACGAGAACGACACCGTCTCCGTGGACGAGCTCAAGTTCGGTGACAACGACACCCTGGCCGCCCTGGTGGCCGGTGTGGTGGAGGCCGATGCGCTCATCGTCCTCTCCGATGTGGAGGGCCTCTTCACCGCGGATCCTCGCAAGGACCCCCATGCTCAGCTGCTCCCTCAGATAGAGGCCGTCACCCCGGAGCTGCTCGCCCTGGCCGGTGGCTCCGGCTCCCAGGTGGGCACCGGTGGCATGTCCACCAAGATTCGCGCCGCTGCCCGCGTCACCGAGCTCGGTATTCGCTGCGTCATCACCTCCGGGGCCGTGCCCGGTCGTCTCCGCTCCGTGCTGTCGGGCGAGCCCGTGGGGAGCCTCTTCGAGACTTCTGGCACTCGGCGCAGCGCGCGCATGGCGTGGATCGCCCATGCCCTCAAGCCCAAGGGGCGCCTCATTGTGGACGGAGGAGCGCGCGACGCTGTCGTTGTCGGCAAGCGCAGCCTGCTGCCCTCGGGCATCCGCGCCGTGGAGGGGGACTTCGGACGAGGGGACCCTGTGGACCTCGTGGACGCGCAGGGGCAGGTGTTCGCCCGCGGGCTGAGCGCCTATGAGGACGGGGAACTACGGCGCATCGCCGGCCTCAAGAGCGCTGATATCGAGTCCGTGCTCGGCTACCGGTACCTCGATGAGGCCGTGCACCGGGATGATCTGGCCGTGTTGTGAGACGAGGGATGGACATACCCTCACCCCGACCCTCTCCCAGAGGGAGAGGGAGGTGGCTCAGATGGGACGGCCGGAGCCGCGATCCTCGGGATCCGCGGACAGGTCCATCAGCGCTCTGAACTCGGGCGAGTCCACCTTCATCAGCAGCAGCGAGACTTCCAGGTCACCCGGCCAGCGGCCAAGCTGGACCTTGCCCTCCTGGCCATGCAGCAGCGCCAGCTGGGAGTGTCCCTTGATCTCCGGCAGCACCAGGTCCAGCTCCAGGCGGAACGTCTCGCCCTCGGCCGTGGGGGTGAGCACCAGCCGGTAGTCGGGCTCTTGGGCACCCGGCTTGCGACGCTCGGCGCGCACCGTGCGGCCCGTCTCACCGAGCAGCTTGGGTTGCGCCACCAACCGCCCCTCGCGCCGCACCTCCAAGGCGAAGTACAGCGGCTCGGCATGAGCCTCCTTGGGCAGCGACGCAACGCAGGCCAATCCCACCAGCGCTAGCCCGAGCCATGCCTTCTTGATGAGGGTGGAGCGCGTCATGTGGGTCCTCGCAGGGCTTACCGCCAGACGAGCCCGCCCCGGCCAGGCGCGCGCGTCGCAGATTCATAGGAATATCCCAGTTACGCCCCGTTCGCGAGCCCGGTTACAGCGAACGCTCGCTCGCCATCCCGAGGTCGGTTTCGCTCATCCCCGAACACACCTGCTCAGCCGTTCAGCAAAAAGCTGTTCAGGTGCCCGTCCGACGGGTAGATCCACGGCGGCACGGATCGTGAGCGGGCATCCGCTTGTTGTCATGGTCCGCTGCCTTGACCCGACCTGACGCTTTTGCGCATTGTCGAAGACCTTCAGATGGACCGGACCGAACGCCTCCTCGACCTCGTGGCTCTGTTCCTGGACGCTCGGGAACCCATCTCCTGGGCGGAGCTGCGCGAGCACTTCCCCCACGACTACATGGGCATTTCCGACGACGCCGCCGAACGCAAGTTCGAGCGAGACAAGGCGGAACTGCTGGAGCTGGGTTTCCCCCTCACCTACATCCAGGGCGATGACGAACGGCGGGACGGCTACGTCGTCGACCGCGACGCCTACTACCTGCCCGAGGTGGACCTCACCAAGGAGGAGCTGGCTGTCCTCTACGCCGCGGGCAGCGCTGCGCTGACCTCCGGGGCCTTCCCCGGCCGGGACGACCTGTCACACGCCCTGCGGAAGATTGGCTTCTTCGCCGGCAACGCGCTGCCCACCCCACGTGTGCGCATGGAGCTGGGCACCGAGCAGGGGAGCCCACAGCTTGCCGCGCACCTGGAGCAGCTCTGGGAGGCATGTGCCGCGCACAAGTGGGTACAGATGTCCTACGCCTCGCCCAAGCGCCCGGACCTCACCGAGCGCAAGGTGGACCCGTACGGGCTCGCGCTGCGCCGGGGCATCTGGACGCTGGTGGGCTACTGCCACCTGCGCCAGGGGGTGCGCACCTTCCACGTGCACCGCATCCGCTCGCTCAAGGTGAACACCGCCCGGCCTCGCTCTCCGGACTTCGAGGTCCCCGAGGGCTTCTCCTTCGACAACTACGTCGCCACCTATCCCTGGCAGCACCGCTTCCATGCGCGCATGGACGTGCGCCTGCGCCTCACCGGGGAGCTGATGGGTCGCGCAGCCTCGCTCTTCCCGGGCGCGAGCGTGGCCCCGGCTCCAGATGAGGCGGGTGTCCTCGTGGAGCTGCCGGTGACGTTCCTGGATGGCCTGCTGCGCTTCTGCATGCAGCTCGGGCCGGACTGCCGCGTGGAGTCCCCCGAGGACGCCCGGGAGCGGGTGAAGGCCATGGCCGCGAGCATCCTCGAGAAGCACGCACCCCGTGAGGAGGTGGCGGCATGAGCGTCCACGAGCGTCTGCGCCGTCTGCTGTTCCTCGTCCCCTTCGTCTCCTCGCGCCCTGGCATCTCCGTGCAGGAGCTGGCGAGTGCCCTCAACGTCAGCCGGGAGCACCTGCTGGAGGACCTGGACCTGCTCGCCTGTGTGGGCCGGCCTCCCTTCAACCCGGACGACTACATCGACATCTACGTCGAGAACGAGCGCGTCTACGTCGACCTCGACCAGCGCCTGTCCGCGCCGCCGCGACTGACGGTGGGCGAGGCCTCGGCCCTGGCCGCCTCGGCGGAACTGCTGCGTCCGGCGGCGGGTGATGCGCTGCGCAGCGCGGTGGAGAAGCTGGAGCGCGTGCTGCCTCCGGGCGCGGGCGAGCGCTTCCGCGAGATGTACCGGAAGATCGACGCCGCGGTGGAGGCCCCGCAGGCCCTGGGGCCGCTCACCCGCGCCATCCACGAGCGGCGCGAGGTGACGTTCGACTATGCCACCCCCGGCCGTGGCGCCCCCGAGTCGCGCCGGGTCCGGCCGCACGAGCTGCTCAGCCACCGGGGCCAGTGGTACCTCCAGGCGTGGTGCCTCAACCGCCAGGACGATCGGCTCTTCCGGGTGGACCGGATGCAGGACCTGGCCCTCACCGACGCCTCCTTCCAGCCCCGGGAGGACGCCCGCGCCGAGGTGCCCAACCCCGCCCGCACCAATGCCGCCGTCCGCGTGCGCTTCTCCCGGCTGGTTGCGCCCTACGTCCGGGAGCGCTTCGGCGAGGACGCTCGCCTGCTCGCGGATGGGGGCGTTGAAGTGCGGGTGGCGGGAGACAACGAGCGCTGGTTGACGCAGTGGGTGCTATCGTTCGGCGGAGAGGCCGAGGTGCTCGAGCCTGCCTCGGCCCGTGCGGCCGTGGCCCGTGCGGCGAAGGCCGCGCTAGGAGTCTGAGGGTTTTCCATGAGCTTCCAGCTGACGATTGCCGAGGGCAAGGAGGCCGGGAAGGAGTTCGTCTTCGAGCAGGACTCTGTCCTCATCGGCCGTGTCGCCGAGTGTGACGTCGTCCTGTACGACGCGGGCATCTCCCGCCGTCACTGCCGCATCTTCTCCGAGGGGGGCGAGTACTTCGTCGAGGACCTCGGCAGCTCCAATGGCACCCGGGTCAATGGCACTCCGGTGGAGGGGAAGCAGGCGCTGTCGAAGGGCGATCAGCTGTCGCTCGGTCCCGTGGTGTTCGTCTTCTCGCCCACGCTGGACGAGGATGTCACGGGGGAGGAGCCGCTCCTCGCGGGCGACAACAGCACGCGCATCGTGTCTGTGGAGCAGGTGGCGCGTCCGCGCAGCCGTACCCGCAGCGAGGCCCTGGCACCCGAGGGCGCGAGCGCGGATGACCTCGAGGAGGCGCAGCTCAACACGACTCGCCCCATCCAGGCCCTGCGTACGCCCACCCGTGCTGGAACCCAGCCTGCCCTGCCCGCGACGGCTCCCGCCCGCACGTCCACGCGTGCCGGCTCCCAGCCCGCTTCCGCCGCACTGGCGCGTGCTCCGGACTCCGCGCCCGCGGCTCCGCCCCGGCGTCCCACAGCCAACGCGGTGGCGCGTAACGCTTCGCCCCAGGGGGGTGGGGGGTTGTCCGCCGCGGAGCGCGCCCGCATCCGGCGCGAGTCACCGGGCTTGGTGGGTAACCTCAAGCTCTTCTGGCTCGAGGCGAACCAGAACGTGCGCCGGGGCATCATCGCCCTGGGCGTGATGGGGGCGCTGGGCCTCGTAGGCCTGCTGTACTGGGTGGTGCTCGGCAGCGAGCAGTCGGTGGCGCGGGGCCCTGAGCCCGTCACCCTCAGCGGCAAGCCCATCGATGACTCCTTCGGCTTGGGCGAGGGCGTGACGTGGGAGCGTCCGGACCAGAAGGTGTTTGAGTGGGAGTACACCGCCGCCACCCGCGCTCTGGGCCTGCTGCACTACCAGGCGCAGGGCATCTCCGACGGTGAGGTGGTGATCACGGTCAACGGCGTGGACCTGGGCAAGGTGCCCCCGGACACGATGGCCAGCCAGGATCGCGTCCTCGAGCTGATGATTCCCTCGGAGATGCTCAAGAAGGGCGAGGTCAACCGCATCACCTTCGACAACACGAAGAATCCTCCTGGCGAGGACTCGTGGCGCATCTGGAACATCTGGCTGGAGAAGGTGCTGCTGCCGGAGATTCCGCCCGAGCAGCTCCTGGAGGAGGCGCGCAAGTCGTATATGCGCGGCCGCAAGAACATGGAGAACGCGACGGTGGGCGCGCGCAACCGCTACGAGGCGTGGAAGTCCTTCCGCGAGGCGTGGCTGCTGCTGGAGGCCCACCCCGAGCCCAGGCCGGATCTCTACTTCGAGGCGCGCGAGCGCGTGAAGGACGCGCAGAAGGAGCTGGACCGCGTGTGCTCCAAGCTGATGCTGGAGGTGGAGAGCTACGTGAACCAGAACAACTGGCAGGCAGCCTCGGCCACGTTGGACCATACGCGCGAGTACTTCCCGGATGACTACGACCAGCCCTGCGCGCGAATGGCGGAGGTGAAGCGCGCCAACCTGGGGTTGTAGTCGTTGTGTCGGGGTTGACGCCGGGACAGGGCTGAGCGGTTGCCGGATCGTCCGACCATTCCCACCCTTGTCTCACCATGCGTGAGCTGGAGGTGGGGATCGGCGCGGAGGCCAGGGAGCGGACCGGGGAGACACCAGAGCAGGAGGTTGGTTGCCTGCCTGCTCCCAAGCCGGTGTGGAGCCCCCAGGTCTCTCCCTCTCTGCTGGCCCGCTACTACCTGCCGCGCTCGCACTCCGTCCTGCGGGGTAATGCGTGCCAGTTGCTGCGCGACGGGGTAGAGGCCTACCCGGCCATGTTGGCGGCCATCCGCGGGGCCCGCCGCTACATCCACCTCGAAACGTACATGTTCATCTCCGACG
Source organism: Archangium minus (assembly GCF_044360475.1). Classification (NCBI taxonomy): domain Bacteria; kingdom Pseudomonadati; phylum Myxococcota; class Myxococcia; order Myxococcales; family Archangiaceae; genus Archangium; species Archangium minus. The sequence continues at coordinate 10,405,539 of NZ_CP043494.1, read as the reverse complement.
CGGTGGGTGAGCTGTTCGGCGAGGCGCTGGCGGAGGCTGCCGAGCGCGGCGTGCACGTGAAGGTGCTCTACGACGCGCTGGGCTCCTGGACGAGCCGGCGCGACTTCTTCGAGAGCCTGCGCGCACGCGGCGTGGACATTCGCCCCTTCAAGCCCTTCAGCAGCCTCGGCCGAGGTCTGCGGTACCTGCTGCGGCGTGACCACCGGAAGATCTTGGCGGTGGACGGTGAGGTGGCCTTCATCGGCGGGGTGAACATCTCCGCGCATTGGGCGCCGGAGGGGCAGGGCGGTGCCTGGCGCGACGACGTGCTGCAGGTGGAAGGGCCGGCGGTGTACGAGCTGGAGCGCCGCTTCGTGGCAACCTGGCGCATGGCCTTTCAGGATCGGTTCCGCTCCTGGCGAGACTCGCGCCACCGGAAGCGACAGGCCGCGCTGCGCAGACGGGGCGAGGTGAGCCTGGCGGTGCTCTCCAGCCGTCGGAGCATCCACCGCGCCTATCTGCACGCCATCTCCCGAGCGAAGCGCAGCGTGCTGGTGGCGGCCGCGTACTTCATCCCGGACCGGAAGCTGGTGGCCGCGTTGCGAGACGCCGCTCAGCGCGGGGTCGAGGTGAGCCTGCTGCTCAACTCGAAGGGAGATCATCCCTGGCTGGTGCACGCCACGCGCGCCTTCTACGAGAAGCTGCTCACCGCGGGCGTCCGCATCTTCGAGTGGGAGCGCTGCGTGCTGCACGCGAAGACGGCGGTGGTGGATGGAGCGTGGGGCACGATTGGCTCGTTCAACCTCGAGCGGCTGTCGCTCCTCTTCAACCACGAGGTGAACGCTGTCTTCGCGGATCCTCGGCTGGGACGCGTGCTGGAGGAGTCCTTCCGCGGTGACTGCCAGACCTGCCGGGAGGTGGACCTGGCGGAGTTCCGCCGCCGCCCGCTGTGGCAGAAGCTGCTCGAGCGCGTGCTGTATGCCTTCCGCAAGATTCTCTGATGGGAACGCTCCCTCTCATTGACTGAGAATTTTGTGGGTTCCTCGGGGGGCCGCGTGAGCGCGCTCGCCCCATACACGTGACTGATAGGCGCTGCCTTCCATCTGTGGGCGCGCATTCGCCCGAGAGCCAACAAACACGGTCGTTTGGAGGGCAGGCAGGGTAAACAGTCTCGGGTAATGCATTCTCTCGTTCCTGGAATCTGTGCCACCGTCTGGCCCTGCGGCGGAGGGGCTTGCGCCGTGGCCCCGGGTGGGGTTCCGGGCCTGTCCCGAGGAGGAGACGTCTCGTGACGCAGCAACTCGGCAAGTACCAGCTGATCCGCAAGCTCGCCACGGGAGGCATGGCCGAGGTGTTCCTCGCCAAGGCCGCGGGCCCCATGGGCTTCGAGAAGACGCTGGTGCTCAAGCGCATCCTGCCGCACCTCGCCGAGGAGCCTGCCTTCGTGGAGATGTTCCTCTCCGAGGCGAAGCTGGCCGCGCAGCTCACCCACCCCAACATCGTTCAGATCTTCGACTTCGGTGAGGCCGACGGCGCGTACTTCCTGGCCATGGAGTACATCGACGGGCCCAACCTGCGAGTCCTCATCAAGCGCGCTTCGGCGCAGGGCCGCGCCCTTCCTCCCGCCATCTGCGCTCGGCTCATCGCCGACGCGTGCGATGGGCTGGCCTTCGCCCACGACTTCGTCGACCCGGACAGCGGCGAGACGCTGGGGCTCATCCACCGCGACATCAGTCCCGACAACATCCTGCTGTCCCGGCAGGGCTCGGTGAAGGTGGTGGACTTCGGCATCGCAAAGGCGGCCGGTCAGAGCCACCGGACGCAGAGCGGCGTCATCAAGGGCAAGCTGGCGTACATGCCGCCCGAGCAGGTCCGCGCCAAGGCTCTGGACCGGCGGGTGGACGTGTACGCGCTCGGCGTTGTCCTCTACGAGCTGCTCACGGCCCGCAAGCCGTTCGATGTGGACACCGACGTGGGCCTCATGCAGGCCATCCTCTTCGATCCGCTCGTGCCCGCCACGCAGTACCGGCCAGACCTGTCCCAGGCCTTGCTGCGCATCCTCGACAAGGCGCTCGCTAAAGATCGCGAGCAACGCTACCCGGACTGCCTGGCGCTCCAGTCGGACCTGGAGGATTTCATCCTCTCGGCCGGCAAGCCGGTGAAGACCCAGCACGTCGCCCAGTTCATCGCCCAGTTGTCGTCGGGCACCGACAACCCTCAGCCCACGCCTCAGTCCGGTACGCCTCGCAGTGGGCCGAAGCACTCGCTTACCCCGGCCCACACGCCGGCTCCGGTCCGCACGAGATCGGGCGAGCTCTCTTTCCGCGATCGCGAGACGGTGAGGACGCCCAGGCCCCAAGCCCTGAGTCCCGAGGTGGCGGCGCCCAAGGTGGTCTCGGATCGCGAGACGTCCCCGTACATCCCTCCCGAGGAGACGATGCCTCAGGCGGTGTCTGGCCCCACCGGGCACATGGCGACGCGGGAGCAGCTTCCGGCCGAGTTGCCCCGGCGGTCCGGCAAGTGGGTCTCCGCCCTCGCGGGAGTCGTGCTGCTCGGAGTCGGAGGCGCGGTTGTACTCTGGCGGACGAACTCCGGCTCGGAGCCCCAGGCGCAGCCTGACGTTGTGGTCCAGTCCACTCGTCCCGCTACGACGCCACCCCCTTCGACCCAGGCCACCGCTTCGGAGCCCACGACTCAGCAGCCCGCCCCCTCGCAGCCCGCCCCAGCTGGCACCCCACCTCCCAGTGGGCAGGCCGAGGTCACTCCCAATACGAAGCCCTCTCCCGTGCCTGAGGAGCAGCGACCCGAGCAGAAGCCGCCCGAGGAGAAGTCGCCCGTGATAGCGGCGGCCAACCCCTCGGGGACGAAGGAGTCACCCCCGGCGGGCACCAAGCCTGCTCAGGAGGGTCGAGTCCCCCGGCCGCCGCCGCGCCAGGCTTCGGTGGCGCCCGCGCCGCCCAAGGTCGTGGCCAAGGGCACCATCGAGTTCCGCATCCGCCCCTATGCCACCGTCTTCATTGATGGGAGGAAGCTGGGAGATACGCCCATTCCGGCCACGGAGTTGCCGGTGGGGCGCTACACCGTGAAGCTCGTCAATCCGGACATCAAGAAGACGGTGACCCAGATCGTCGAGGTAAAGGCCGGTCAGCCCACCCTCATCAAGCTCAACCTGGCCGAGGAGTAGGGGAGCGCGCGTCAGCTGGCCGCCGGGTTTCGGACCTTCGGTTCCAGGGCGGAGTCACGGGCCAAGCGTTATCTCTGGTATTACCGTCCTGGGTCAGGGAGAGTGGGTTGTAAGCTCTCCCTCCTATCAAGCGAGCAGGCACCAGGTGGTACTCCTTCACCGGGAGTCCACAGTGTCACGCGCGGGACGTCAGTAGGGGGGGCGGCCTTTCGTCCGAGTCCGGCACCCTGTCATACCGGAGGGCCCTGTCCCACCTTCGAGGGGACAGGTCCAGAACCACTTCGAAGGAGAGTCAACATCATACGCGAACAGAGAAGCAGCCGCGGCGGTAGCCGCGACCAGAGAACCAACCGCCGTATCCGCGCTCGCGAGGTCCGTGTTGTGGGGCCCGATGGCGGACAGCTCGGCGTCATGCCCCTCGAGGCAGCGCTCGAACGGGCCCGGAGCGAGGGACTCGATCTCGTCGAGATCAGCCCCATGGCCAGTCCACCGGTCTGCAAGATCATGGACTACGGCAAGTTCAAGTACGAAGAGAAGAAGAAGGCCGCGGAAACGCGCCGTGCGCAGGTGAAGGTTGAGCTCAAGGAAGTGAAGCTCCGTCCCAAGACGGAGGATCACGACTACGAGTTCAAGGTGCGCAACATGCGCCGCTTCATCGAAGACGGGAACAAGGCGAAGGTCGTCGTCCAGTTCCGCGGGCGGGAAATCACCCACCGGGAACAGGGCACCGCCATCCTGGAAGATGTGGCGAAGGACCTGAAAGACGTGGCGGTGGTGGAGCAGACGCCCCGGATGGAAGGTCGCCTGATGTTCATGATTCTCGCTCCCACGCCGAAGGTCGCCCAGCGGGCGCGCGAGCTGGCGCGAGCGGCCGTGGCCAAGCGGACTCAGCGTGATGAGCCGTCGGAGCAGCCCGCTCCTTCCAAGGCCCCCGACACGGGCGCCCAGACCCAGGAAGAGCAGACCGCCACTCCCTGAGTGAGCATGCCCACACGCGGTGGACTCCTTCCACCGCGTGGGGCACGGGCTGTGACAACGACGTCGCAGTTTCTTTCGCGCCGGGTCTGTGAGCGCGCTCGGTCGAGGGGCCGGCACACGGGTTGCTATCGAGCTGTCGACCTGACGAGCCCCTTCATGGACCGGCGCTCCGCCCCATCGCTTCTTCCTGGTGACGGCCTTCTGCCCCGCTGGTGTTCGCGGCCGTGGTGCTGCTCGGGGTGAATGACCACGTCTTCACGCTTCACTGCCCCTCGTGGTGGACGGGGAAGCTCTCGGATGTGGCGGGCCTCGCCTTCTTTCCTCTGCTGCCGCAGGCCTTGTGGGAGGCGGTGACCGCGAGACGCGAGCGTCCCTTCCTGCCTTCCGCTGTGGCTGGCCATGCGCGCTGCCGTCGTGCTGGCGCCACGGGCCTTCGCTAGGAGTGCGTTCCCAGCTTGCCTGCCCTGTACACCCATGCTAGGCCGCAGCGCGTTCGTTTGCTGAATCTGCAATTTAGAATCATTCTCAAAAAGCCACGAAATGTCTCCTCCAATTTCAGATAGGCGTGGGCGGCGCTTCACCCTGCAGGGCACTCTCGCGGGCGTTTCACTCCTCGCGCTCGCGACGACGGCGGTCGCACAGGAGCAGGAGCAGGGGACGCCGCTCACCCTGGACACCGTTCATGTCGAGAGCGAGAGGGAGAGCGCCACGGGCCCCGTCGGCGGCTATGTCGCCCGGCAGAGCGCGAGCGGCACCAAGACGGACACGTCCCTCGTCGAGACGCCGCAGGCTGTCTCCGTGGTGGGCCAGGAGCAGATGGAGGCCCAGCAGGCGCAGACCATCGTCGAGGCCACGCGCTACACGCCCGGAGTCCGCTCCGAGTCGTTCGGTGCCGACTCTCGCAACGACTGGTTCTTGATGAGGGGCTTTCCCTCGCAGGAGGCTGGCTATTACCTCGATGGGTTGCAGCTCTTCTCCAGCTCCTTCTCCACCTGGAGGCTCGAGCCTTTCGGGCTGGAGCGGATTGAGGCGGTGCGAGGCCCCTCGTCGGTCCTCTACGGCGGCACCAATCCAGGCGGCCTGCTCAACCTCGTCAGCAAGCGGCCTCCCTCCGAGCGGCTCCTTCATGTGGAAGCCGGCATCAACGAGTACCTCAATGGCTACGGCGGGATCGACCTCGGCGGCCCTATCGGTCAGAGCGGGCAGTGGTTCTACCGCGTGACGGGGCTGGCCCGGGGCGGCAACACCCAGGTCCGCTACATCGACAACAACCGCCTCTTCATCGCTCCAAGCGTGACCTGGAAGCCGTCCGCGAGCACGAGCCTGACCCTGCACGGCAGCTACCTGGTGGATCGCACGCGCGGCCAGAACTTCCTGCCCTTCGTGGGCACCGTCGTGGACGCCCCCTACGGGCGCATTCCCACGGACCTCTTCACGAGTGAGCCGGACCTGGACCGCTTCAAGCGCGACCAGGCGCTGATCGGCTACGAGTTCGAGCACCGCTTCAATGACACCTGGACGGTGCGCCAGAACCTTCGCTACGGCCACCTCGCCATCAACTTCCAGAACCTGTACGGCGTTGGGTACGAGGGCTCGCCGGAGAACGCACGACTCGCCCGCGGCAACTTCGTGACGACGCCGCTCGCCAACCTGGTCACGGTCGACAATCAGGCCCAGGTGCGCTTCGACACGGGGCCGCTCCACCACACGGTGCTGTTCGGACTCGACTACAAGCACTACGCGCTCGATGACGAGCAGGGATACGAGGCCGGGGCCTCGCTCAATCTCCTCAATCCCGTCTACGGTCCCGCCACGCCCACGGAATCGCGCTACACGCTCAACGCGGTCCGCCAGAACCAGCTGGGCGTCTACCTCCAGGACCAGCTCCGGATCGCCGAGCGGTTGAACCTGGTGCTCAGCGGGCGTCAGGACTGGGTGGGCATCCGGCTCGACAACGAGCTCTTCCCCACGTCGAGCTACGACGGCCGCGAGCAGGCTTTCAGTGGCCGGGCGGGCCTCATCTACACCTTCGACAACGGCCTGGCGCCGTACGTCAGCTATGCCCGGTCCTTCAACCCGGTCGCCGGGACCAACGCGGCGGGAGAGCTCTTCGAGCCCGAGCGAGGCCAGCAGCTCGAGGCGGGCATCAAGTTCCAGCCGGACGAGATGAAGACCTCGCTCAACCTCTCCGTCTTCGAGCTGCGGCGGGAGAACTTCCTGACGACGGATGGCGCCTTCAATCAGCTGCAGATCGGCGAGGTGCGCTCGCGCGGCCTCGAGCTGGAGGCGAACGCGAGCCTGATGCAGGGCTTGGATCTCATCGGCTCCGCCTCGCTCTACCAGCTCGAAATCATCGAGGGCGCGGACTTCGAGGTGGGCAAGGTGCCGGTGGGCGTGCCGCAGCTCCTGGCCTCGCTGTGGCTCGACTACACCTTCCAGAACGGGTTGCTGAAGGGCCTTGGGGCCGGGGTGGGCGGGCGCCACGTGGGCGCGTCGTTCGCTGACCGCGAGAACGCGTTGGAGGTGCCGGGCTTCACGCTCGTGGACGCTGGCGTCCACTACGAGAAGGGCCCCTGGCGGGCGGCCCTTAATGCCTCGAACGTCCTGGACGACACCTACGTCTCGTCCTGCAGCTCCGCGACGGCCTGCTTCTACGGTGACCGGCGTCGGGCCACGTTCAAGGTGGGCTACACCTGGTAGCCCTGTGGGGGCGTCTCGAGGGAGGCCCGAAGGACCTCCGGCGGACGCCTCCGCGCCAGCCCCTTCGCGAGGCCACCACAGCCCAGGGCGAGCGCGCACAGCAGCAGCTCTGAGATGAAGACGGGCGGTAGTCCTCGCGAGATCGCCGTAAACAGGTTCACCTCCCTGAAGGCCACGTCCGCGGCGACGACTCCGCCGAAGAGCGCCGCCGCCCCCATGCAGAGCACGACGCCCGCTTGTCGTGAGGAGGCGCGCGGCACGAGCGTCAAGGCGACCGCGAGCGCCCAGGCTCCGAGGAACAGGCCGAACTCCCAATCGGCCCGCCGCGGCATCTCCCAGGGCAGCGCGCGATTCGCGGCGAAGTAGACCGCGGTCGCGAAGGCGAGACCTCCGGAGACGCCCACGGTCAGCCGTTCCAGAATCTGGTTGCCCAAGTGCTTGCGCTGGCTGTCCCGACGCTCGAGCCAGATGAGGTTGCCGGTGAGAATGACCGCACACCCTGCAAGCGCGAGCAGCGCATAGAGCAGCTTCAACAACAGCCCCCCGTAGCGCGCATAGTGCAAGTCGAAGAGCACGCGCTCGAAGGAGAAGGAGGGGGTCTTGTACTCGCGGCTTGTCGCGATGGGAGCGCCGCTCACCGAGTCGAGGAAGGCGTAGTGGTCCGCGCCGAGCGGCTCGAGCTGAAAGAAGATGCCCGCCCACGCGTTCGCATCACCGTGGAGCTGGAGCTCGACGTAGCGGGGCGTGCCCGTGGCTCCGGGGACGGCGGCACGAGCACGGGACACGAGCTCGTCGATGGGGCGCATGACGGCATCTTTGTGGGCCTCCTCGCGGACAGGCTGGGCGTAGCCTGAGAGCTCGCTCACCCGTCGGGGATTTCCCTCGAACACCGTGGCTGTGAGCCCTTGCCCCACCAGGGCGGAGAGGCACAGGACGGCGCCTGTCCAGCCGAGCATCACGGTGAAGGGCAGTCCGAAGACGCCGAGCACCTTGTGTGCATCGGACGAGGAGAAGCGCAGCTTCTGTGAGGGGCGGAATCGCCACCACTGCTGGCGCAAGTCCTTGAGGTGGATCCAAAAACCGCTGATGAGCGCGACGAGCAAGGCGACCGCGATCAGCCCCGTGAGCTCCATGCCTCGCGGCACGCGGTAGAAGAAGTGCATCCAATAGAGCTCGCTCGAGAGACGGCTCCGCGGGGTCAGCTCCGTGCCCGTGACAGGATCGAGCCAGATTTCCCGCAGCTCGCTCGGCAAGAAGAGGTAGGCCGTGACGAAGCGCGTCTCCTCGTGCGTCAGGAAGCCCACATGCGCGCCACGCGCGAGCGGGTTCTTCTCCGTCAGGCGGGCGAGCAGCGCATCGAAGGACGGGGCCGGGCCTCCCGCGGGGGCGACGTGGAGGGCGGGCTCCTGCCAGACCTCGAGCTCCTCGCGGAACAGCGCGAAGACGCCACAGAAGAAGATGACGAACAGGAAGAGGCTCGCGATGACGCCCGCCCACGCGTGCAGGTCCCACTGGATACGGAAGGTGCGCGGAGCGAGCTTCACCCGAGCCTCCGGAGTATCAGCGCGGCGACGACAGGCCCCGCGAGGGCCAGGCACACGCCCCATGCCACGCGCCCGTTCTTCAGCAGCGGCAGCACGCACGCGAGCGCGACCCAGAGCGGCACCATGACGTGGAATCCGATCAGATAGGCCACCTCGGGACGCACCGGCAGGAAGGCCACCAGGCCTGCTCCCACCACGAACGCGACGAGGGGCGCACCCAGGAGGGCGGCGAGTGTCCGCGCGAGGCTGTGTCCCGCGGCCTTGCTCTCAGCCAACGCCGTCACCTGAGGGCTCCCGCGAGAACCGCTGGAACGAGGCCCAGCAGTCCGCTCACGAGGGCCACCGTCCGCGCGTGTTCGGGTCGGGGCGCCAGGACGAGCACCAGCACCGAGGCCGCCGTCATGGCGAGCACAAGCGCCACGAGCAGTCCTTGCACGGCACCATACGCCGCAACGGAGGACCCCACGGCCGCGAGCGCCGCGCCCGCGGCCATCCACCGTGAAGGGCCGCGTGCACCGTTGCTCAGGAACGACACCGCCGAGACGGAGAAGGCGAGCGCCGCGAGGCTCAACATCGCTGCGCACCGTGCCGGGTATCACCGGGGTTGTTTCGCCAGAACATGAGAATGATTTGCATTTTCATCTGGGCTGGCGTGCCCGTCAAGCATCCTTCAATTCCCGCGCGCGGCGGTGCCCGTGCGCTCCGTCTGGAGTGCATCACGCAGGGGAACGACCTTCGTCTGGGAGAGGTCCACAGGCGTGGTGAACTCGTTGTTCGGGGCGCGCCCGCTCCACTTCGCCAGGTGCTTGCGCAGCCGCTCCTGACGCTTCTCCTTGCGAGGGTGCTCGGTGGAGAGCCCCTTGTCCGGCAGCTTCGACAGGAAGGCCACATACTCCTCGGGCGAGTAGCCGGCGGCCGCCATCAGCTCCACGGCCTCGAGGTCGGCGGCGTACTCGTCCTCCGTGTCGAAGCCCTTCTCGGTGAGGCTCGCGACGAATCCGTTGGTGATGGCCTTGATGGCCTCCTTGCCCAGCGTGTTGAAGTCGGCGTTGGCCGCCAGCCGCTGGAACAGGTTCCGTAGCTCTCCGGGGGGGAGTTGCTGGATCAGCCCAAGCGCTTTCCCGATTCCCACCCCCGTGTTCATCACGGCCTTCTTCGTCTCGTCACTCGCCGCGTCCTCGCACTGTTCCACGAGATACGTGTGGTACTCGCGCATCGCGTGCTTGCCGGTGATGTGGGCGATCTCATGCGCCAGCACGCCCGCGAGCTGGGCCTCGTTGTCCAGTTGCGCGAGCAGCCCCTCGGAGACGAAGACGTAGCCCCCCGGCCCGCTTACCGCGTTGACGCCCTCGGACTGGAGCACGCCGAAGGTCCACGGGATGTTCGGTCGGCTGGACTGGGCCGCGAGGTTCTTTCCAATCTTGTTGAGCTGCACGTGCAGCGCACGGGCTTCTGACCGGTTCGTGAGCCCTCCACCCTTGCTCACCCAGTTGACGCTCACCGCGCCACCGAAGGCGGTCTCCTCCTCGAAGGAGATGGTGCGGGCCTTCAACGCCTCGCAATCCTTCTTCATCTCGTTGGCACGTTGGAAGGACTTCTCATTGTCCTTCACGACCTGACTGACCTTCCCCAGCGTACCGCCGGAGTTGCTTGCGAATCGGTGGAACTGGGCGCAGCCCGGGAGGGCACTGAGCATCCAGCACGCCACGAGGAGATTCATCTGGCGCCGGTTCATCACTTGCGTCCCTTCTTCGACGCCGGGTGGTTGCTCGGCTTGGCGGGGGAGCTGCTCGCCACCGTGGGGCGGCCCACCACCTCGGGCAGCCCGCCTGCGCGGGCGTACTCGGCCACCTGGGTCTCGTCGATGGATTTGGCGAGCGCCTCGAGCTCGAGGATCTGCTGGACGCTCTCGGGCCGACTCAGCGACTTGCCGTACTCGATGGCCCCGGGTCCCAGCGCCTTGACGGCCGCGCCCGAGGAGGCGAATGCCTCGGGGGACAGCGGCTTGCCCGGGTTCTTGCTGGTGACCTCCAGCGAGGGCGGCGAGACAGCGAGGTTGGCCTGGTAGATGAACCCCTGGACGGGTCCCTTCTTGTCCGCGGACACCGTCACCTTGCACCAGGGGGTGGTGCCCTCACGGCCGTTGTATGTCACTTCTTTGCCGGGTTGCAGCACCACGAGCGTGTTCGCGGTGGGGCTGCTCGAGGCCTTCAGGTGGGTGTTCTTGGCCTTGACGTACAGCGTGCCCCCGGGTGGCACGGCGAGGGCCGTGGCACTGGTGGCCACGCACGCCAGTGCCAGCAACGTGGGGAGTCTCTCGAAGCTCACGGTCACTTCTCCAGGCTGGCCACCCCGTCGAAGGGGAGGGGTGGGGGATTCAACGCATAACGTCTGCACCGCGCAAGGAGTGCCCCGCTGGGACCATCCTCCGCGTCCGCCGCGAGCGCCTCCTCTAGCACGAGGGCCGCCTCCTCGAAGCGTGCCTCTCGGTAGAGCGCGAGTGCCCGGTGGTAGCGCTCCACGGTGGTGCGCTTCGCCGCGGGCAGCTCTCCGGCGCGAGCCAGCAGCTCGTACACCGTCACCGCCTCCTCCTTGCCCGCCACCTTCACCCGATCCAGCTCTCGTGCCTCAATGTGCTCGCGCGCCAGCTCGTAGGTGCGCGGGCCGATCATGATGACCGAGCCGTAGGCCTTGTTGGCGCCCTCCAGCCGGGAGGCCAGGTTCATCCCGTCCCCGATGGCGGTGTAGTCGAGCAGGTGCTCGCTGCCGAAGTTCCCCACGAACATCTCCGCGGAGTTGAGGCCGATGCGGGTATAGACGTCCGGCAGGCCTTCCTTCTGGAGCTCGGCGCGGAGGGCATCCACCTCGTCGCGCACGGCGAGCGCGGCGTGACAGGCGCGCACCGCATGGTCCGGCATGTCCAGCGGTGCTCCGAACAGACACACCACCGCGTCGCCGATGTACTTGTCCAAGCAGGCCCCGTGCGCCATCAGCACCGAGCTCACCCGCGTGAGGTAGCGGTTGAGCAGGGCCACCAGGGCCTTGGGGTCGTCCTTGAAGCGCTCGCTGAAGGAGGAGAAGCCGCGGATGTCGGAGAAGAAGGCGGTGATCTCCCGCGTCTCTCCTTCCAACGAGGGGAGCTTCTGCTGCTCCACGAGCTGATCCACCAGCGTCTTGTCCAGGAAGCGGTTGAAGGCCTGGCGCAGCCGCTCGCGCTCGCGGTTGGCGAACATGTGATTGAAGGCGATCGCCGACAGCGAGGCGACCTCCCCCGCGTAGATGGGCATGGCGCTCAGCACGTGCACTCGGCCGTGCTCGAGGAACAGCCCGGTGATGAGGAAGAGGCCGAAGAAGAGCAGCAGCGGCCAGGCGATCTCCAACGCTGGCGCGCGCATGAGCGTGATGAGCATCACGGAGAAGAGCGCCACCCCGAAGGTAAGCAGGAGCGACGCCCAGAAGGGCGCCTCGGTGATGAAGCCACCGGATAGGAGCGCCTCCAGCATCACCGCGTGTTTGACGAGGCCAGGGGAGTCGCTCTGGAAAGGAGTGGCCTTCACGTCGCTCGTGCCCAGCGACAGCCCGCCCACCAGCACCACCTTGTTGCGGAACGTGCCCTCCGGGATAGCCGGCACGTAGGCCGTGCCCTTCGTCCGGTGCTCCTCGCGACGAGCCCAGTCCTCCAGCACCGCGTACACGCTCAGCGCCTCAAAGCGGTCCTTCCACGCGCCGCCGAAATCCAGCTCGGCGCTGCCATCCGGGTTGATGGGCAGCTCTCGGGAGCCGAGCTTCAGCTTGCCGGGCGTCAGCTCGACGCGCTCGGCACCGAGGATGTCCGCCGCCGCGGCCAGCGACAGCGTGGCGTAGGTGTTGGCTCCGTCCGAGTAGGCGAAGCGCGTGCGACGCAGGCGCCCATCCTCGTCCTCCTCCAGCACCACGAGTCCGAAGCCCGGTGTGGTGCGTACCAGGCCAGGCAGGGGCTGCACCGGGTGGCGCATGAGCCGGGAGCCATCGTCGCTCGATGTCTGCTCCAAGGTGGGGAGGGTCAGTCCGGAGTGGTGCACAGGAAAGGCGAGCGCCCGCGCCACCTCTTCCCGCGTCAGGGGCGGAGCGCCCTCTGTCTCCACGAAGTCGTCGAAGTTGTCCCCGGTGGCGACACCCGTGGGGGCGGCCTCGACGAAGTCCTCTCCCTCTGCGCTGGCGGGGCTGGCTTCCGGCGCGGGAGCGGGACGCGGCGTGGGCACTTGGGGCAAGCGGTTGACTGGCTCCACCCTGGGCAAGGCGGGCTGGCCCGCGTTGATGTTGAAGCCGAGCGTGAGGGGAATGCCGCGCTCCTCCAATACCTGCGCCAGGGCGAGGTCGTTGCTCTCATCGGTGCCCCGCTCGTCCATCACTCCGTCGAAGACGATGGCGCGGGCTCCCTGGTCCACGAGGTGCTCGAAGACGCGTGCCCACAGGTTGCGCGAGTAGGGATAGACGCCGTAGTTGCGCACGTACTGCTCGTTGTCGCGGATGCCCTGGAGCGTCTTGTCGTCGATGCCGACGATGACCACGTCCCTCGAGCGCGGATGGCCTCCGGTGAAGAAGGTGAGGCCCTGGTCGTAGGCGCCGAGCTCGGCGTCGCTCATCCGCAGCAGGTCGTACTTCTGGCAGAGCGCGGCGCTCCCGGTGGCGAGCACGGCTACCAGGAGCATGAACTTCCAGCTGTTGCGCAGCCGCAGCGCCAGGACGCGGAGGAAGGGCTTCATGGACGGGCTCGCTTGGGACGGTGCGTCATGTGTTCGACATGTTACGGAAGGTAACGCCCGTTTCCCCGCGTGACGTCTCGACGCGCCGCGTCCAGCACGCAACCCTCTGGAAGAACGTGGATTTCAGCCGGGCATGGTGCTTGCCTCAGGCGCGTTGAATCCACACAACCCGACCCCAGGGGGAGACCAGCATGCTTTTCGCTCCGAAGGAGCCCATCGCCGCGGGCGCTCGCGTGAAGAGCCTCGAGGAGTACCAGCGCCTGTATCGTCAGAGCCTCGAGGACCCCATTGGTTTCTGGGGTGAGCAGGCGAAGCGGCTCGACTGGTTCTACCCGCCGCAGAACGTGCTCGATGCGGACATGGAGGAGGTGGACTTCTCCTGGTACGGCGGCGGCAAGCTCAACGCCTGTCACAACGCGGTGGACCGGCACCTGCAGAAGCAGCCGGACAAGGTGGCCATCATCTGGGCCGCCAACGAGCCTGGGAAGTACGAGCGCATCACCTACCGCGAGCTCAAGCACGAGGTGGCGCGCGTGGCCAACGTGCTCAAGGCGCACGGCGTGCAGAAGGGTGACCGCGTCTGCATCTACATGCCCATGACGCCCGCGGTGGCCTACACCATGCTGGCGTGCGCGCGCATCGGCGCGGTGCACTCGGTGGTGTTCGCCGGCTTCTCCGCCGAGTCCCTGCGGGACCGCATCCTCGACTCGGGGGCGCGCATCGTCGTCACCGCCAACGAGGCGCCGCGTGGCCCCAAGGCCGTGGCCCTCAAGTCCATTGTGGACCAGGCGCTCGACGGCCTCACTCAGGTGGAGACGGTGCTCGTCAGCCGCCGCACGGGCACGACCGTGCCCATGAAGGCCGGGCGCGACAAGTTCCTCGAGGATGAGATGGCGAAGCACCGCTCCACCTGCCCGGTGGAGTGGATGTCCAGCGAGGATCCGCTCTTCATCCTCTACACCTCGGGCAGCACCGGGAAGCCCAAGGGGGTGATGCACAGCACCGCCGGCTATCTCGTCTACGCGTCGATGACGCACGAGTACGTCTTCGACATCCATCCGGACGACGTCTACTTCTGCAGCGCCGACGTGGGTTGGATTACGGGCCACAGCTATCTCATCTACGGCCCGCTGCTGAACGGCGTGACGACGGTCATCTTCGAGTCCACGCCGATGTACCCGGACTCGAGCCGCATGTGGCAGGTGGTGGACGACCTGAAGGCGACCATCCTCTACACGTCTCCCACGGCGCTGCGCGCGCTCATCCGCGAGGGCGATGAGTGGGTGAAGAAGACCTCTCGTAAGAGCCTGCGCATCCTCGGCACGGTGGGCGAGCCCATCAACCCCGAGGTGTGGCGCTGGTACCACGACGTGGTGGGCGAGGGCCGCTGCGACGTCGTGGACACCTGGTGGCAGACGGAGACGGGCGGCATCCTCATTACCCCGCTCCCCGGCGCGACGCCCTGCAAGCCCGGCAGCGCCACCTTCCCGTTCTTCGGCATCGAGCCGGTGCTCGTGGACGAGAAGGGCAACGTCATCGAGGGCAACGGTGTCTCCGGCAACCTGTGCCTCAAGCGCCCCTGGCCGGGCCAGGCCCGCACCATCTGGGGTGATCACCGGCGCTTCCGCGAGACGTACTTCTCCACGTACCCGGGCATGTACTTCACGGGTGACGGCTGCCGCCGCGACGAGGACGGCTACTACTGGATTACGGGCCGCGTGGATGACGTGCTCAACGTGTCCGGTCACCGGTTGGGCACGGCGGAGATCGAGAGCGCGCTGGTGGCGCACGACGTGGTGGCCGAGGCCGCCGTGGTGGGCTTCCCGCACGACATCAAGGGCACGGGCATCTGCGCGTACGTGACGGTGAAGAGCGGGCAGGACATGAACTCGGAGCAGCTGGTGGGCGCGCTCAAGGAGCAGGTGCGCCGCATCATCGGCCCGCTGGCCACGCCGGATCGCATCCGCGTGGTGAGTGGTCTGCCGAAGACGCGCTCGGGGAAGATCATGCGCCGCATCCTCCGCAAGGTCGCCGAGGGCCAGACGGACAGCCTGGGTGACACCACCACCCTGGCTGAGCCTCAGGTCGTGGATGAGATTCTCCAGCTCGAGCAGAAGGAGTCCTCCAAGTCGCGCTGAGCCGTCCCGCGTGACGGTACCCCTAGCAGGGTAGGGAACGAGCGGAAGACCTGATGGGTCTTCCGCTCAACTTGACGGGGAAGGTAGAGGAAGCGGGCGGAGGAGGTCCCTCCGTTTGGCTTTTGCCAGACGGGCCGAGCGTGCCGACCCTTGAGGGGATGGCGACCTCGAGACGATCCAAAACTTCTGCTCGTGAGCGCTTGGGGACGTACCGCGCCAAGCGCGATTTCTCCCTGACTTCGGAACCTGCTCCGGAGGTTCCGGCCTCGCGCCGTGGCTCCAGCCCGATCTTCGTGGTGCACAAGCACGATGCCACCCGGCTGCACTATGACCTGCGGCTGGAGATTGACGGCGTGCTCGTGAGCTGGGCCATCCCCAAAGGCCCCAGCTACGATCCGGCGGATAAGCGGCTCGCGGTCCAGACCGAGGACCACCCCCTGGCCTATGCCTCCTTCGAGGGCCACATCCCCGAGGGCGCCTACGGGGCGGGAGATTCGCTCCTGTGGGAGTCGGGCACCTTCGACACGGTGCCGCCGGGCCAGGCCTCTGAGCAGCTCGCGCGGGGACGTCTCCACGTCGCGCTGAACGGAGAGAAGCTGAAGGGCGAGTGGCACCTCATCCGCACGCGTCCAGTGGGCAAGAAGGCGCAGTGGTTGTGCTTCAAGGCCAAGGACGGCACCGAGCGGCCCGGCTACGACGTCACGGAGGAGCGCCCTGAGTCCGTGAAGTCCGGCCAGCGCGTTACCCGAGGGCCCCGCCGTACCCGTCGTACCTCGGCCCCGCCCGCGCGAGCCAAACGTCCCGCGCGTCGCAAGGTGCAGGCCCGTACGCCCGGGGCGCTCCTCGAGAAGGTCTGGGCACCCATGCTGGCCACGCTGGCCCAGGTGGATGCCACCGAGGGGAACGACTGGCGCTTCGAGGTGAAGTACGACGGCTTCCGCGCGCTCGCGGCCGTTCAGGGAGAGCGGATCGCCCTCCAGTCGCGCGGCGGGAAGGATCTCTCCGCGCGCTTCCCTGCCATCGCCCGGGCGCTCGAGACGCTCGGTGAGCACGAGGTGGTGGTGGATGGTGAGATCGTTGCCCTGGATGCTCAGGGGCGCTCTCGCTTCCAGTTGCTCGGCAAGGGCGCCGAGGAGCGCTTCGTCATCTTCGACGTGCTGTGGCTGGACGGGGAGGACGTGCGCTCCCGTCCCCTGGATGAGCGCCGCGAGAAACTCGAGCAGCTCCTCGCACGCGTGAAGCCTCCGCTGGAGCTCGCCGAGCGGGTGGGGGGCAGCGCGAAGAAGGCTCTGGCGGAGGCACGGAGGCGCGGGCTGGAAGGCGTCATGGCCAAGCGCGTGGACAGCCCTTACACCCCGGGTCGCGGCGCGGACTGGCTCAAGCTCAAGGTGCAGGCCAACCAGGAGGTGGCCATCGTGGGCTTCACGCCCATGGCCAACGAGCGGCCGGAGCTCGGCTCGCTGCTGGTGGCGGTGCGTGAGGGCGACACCTGGCACTACGCGGGGAAGGTGGGCACGGGCTATTCCACGAAGGTGCGGCGCGAGCTGCGCACGCTCCTGTCTCGCGACGTGGTGAAGAAGTCGCCGGTGCAGGATGCCCCCCTCGTGATGGACGCCTTGCACAACGAGGAGGCGTTCTGGGTGAAGCCCCGCTACGTGGCCCAGGTGGCCTTCACCGAGTGGACCGAGGACGGTCGCCTGCGCCACCCATCCTTCCAGGGGCTGCGCACCGACAAGCGTCCCGAGGAGTGCGTCCGGGAACGGCCGCGCAGTACGCCCGTGCGTGCCACGCGAGGCCCCCATCGGCGGACGGGAACCAAGGCCCGTAAGAGCACGCGGGCCGCGGGTCGGACCTCCGTGGCCCGGAAGAAGGACCCGGTTGCTCCCAGCGCGGCGCCTGTGGTGCTCACCCACGGCGATCGGGTGCTCTTCCCCGAGCCGGGCTTCACGAAGGCAGACGTGTTCGCCTACTTCCGGGACGTGGCGCCCCTGATGGTTCCGGCGCTGGAGGGCCGTCCGCTCTCGCTGCAGCAGTGGCCCCAGGGCGTGGACGCTCCCGGCTTCTTCCGTCAGGAGGTGCGAGGCGCGCCGGACTGGCTCACCACCGTCTGCATCCACCACGAGACCCGCTCGTTGACCCATGTGGTGGTGGACCGGCCCGAGTCGCTGTTGTGGCTCGCCAACCAGTCGGCCTTCACGCTGCACACCTGGTCCAGCCGGGTGCCTCACCTGGAGGAGCCGGATTGGGTGGTGTTTGACTTGGACCCTGGACCGGGAGGCACCTTTGATGATCTCATCCAGTTGGCCACCTCCCTGCGGCGCCACCTGGAGGCGCTGGAGCTGACGAGCGTGCCCAAGACGTCCGGCAAGCGGGGCCTCCACGTGCTGGTGCCGCTCGCTCCCGGTCATACCTACGAGCAGGTGCGGGCGTTCGCGCTGGAGACGTTCGAGGCGCTCGCCCGGAAGCATCCGGAACTGGCCACGACCGAGCGCTCCAAGGACCGGCGCCAGGGCAGGCTGTACCTGGACGCCGAGCAGAACGCCTGGGGCAAGACGGTGGTGGCGCCGTACTCCCTGCGCGCCCTGCCGCATGCTCCGGTGTCCACGCCCCTGGCCTGGTCCGAGGTGACGTCTCGGTTGGAGCCACGTCGTTTCACACTCGCTACCGTGCGGCGGCGTCTGGACAAGGTAGGAGATTTGTTTGCTCCGGCGCTAGCAGGCGGGCAGAAGCTCCCGGGGCACTGAACCCCCTGGGCAATCTCCAGGGGGGTGGTAGCGTGCAACGCTCGTGAGCGTGAGCACGGATGATTGACTCATCGGACAAGCATCTTCCGCAGCGGGAACTGGCTGGGCAACTGGCGGCTCGTGGGCGGGTGGACCTGGCGCTTGCCGAGTTTCGGCAGCTCGAAGTGCAAGGGAAGACCGAGGCTGCCGCCGCTGGCTACGAGGCCCTCGCGAGGGCTTGGGCCCAGGGCAGTCAGCTCCTGCGTGCCATCGTGGCGTGCAAGGAGCTGCTCCGGGTCGATCCGCAGCACACACGCACACAGGCCTTCATCGCGAACCTCTATGCGCGCTACTCCTCACCCCCTCTAGAAGGCACGGGGGATTCAGTCTCCGCCGAGCTTGAGCTCCTTCCGGATCGGGAGGATCCGGTGGCGGTGCCCATCTTCTCGATGCTGTACCGGGATGCGTTCGTGGCGCTGCTCGAAGCGGTGGAGATCCGTCAGTATGGGATCGGCCAGCCGATGATGCGCGAGGGAGACCCTGGCGCATCGATGTTCTTCATGGTGGAGGGGCGGGCCGACGTCATGCGGCTGCTGGAGGGCCGGGGACCGCAGGAGGGGCCGGTGGTGGACGGCTGGGTCTTCGGAGAGATGGCGCTCATTACGGAGGGGCCCCGGTTCGCAACGGTGATGCCGTCGGTGCCGTCGGTGGTGCTGGAGCTGACGCGGGCGCGGTTTGCGGAGCTGTCCAAGCGGCACCCGTTGGTGGAGCGGGTGGTGCAGGCCTTCTGCCGCAAGCGGGCGGCGGACAACCTGCTGCGCACCCACCCCATCTTCTCGCCCCTGCGGTTCGAGCAGCGGCGGTTGTTGGCGCGCGAGTTCGAGCTCCAGCGGGTGGCAGCGGGAACGACGCTGCTCACCTCCGGGGCGATGGGGGATGCCCTCTACCTGCTGCTGCGCGGCCGATGCACCCCGTACCACGTGCACCCGGACGGGCGGGAGTCGCCCTATCCGGTGCTGCGCGAGGGCGATGTGTTCGGGGAGATCTCCCTCATGCTGGACAAGCCGGTGACGGCCATGGTCCGAGCGGATGTCCCGTGCGTGTTGCTGCGGCTGGACCGGTCGGCCTTCGAGCGCCACATCTACAACCAACCGGGCATGAGGGACGCGCTGATGCAGATTGGCGCCGAGCGGCTGCAGCGCACGGCGCGTCTCCTCGCGGACCGATAGCCGGACGGCTCAGAAGGCCACGCGCAGGGTGCGCAGCCGGGCCACCAGGGGGGGCAGCAGGGTCAGGTCCGGCTGGGTGAAGGCGGGCCGGAGGTTGGGCATGCGGCGCAGCAGCGTGCGGAAGCAGACGTCCACCTCCATGCGGGCCAGCGCCGCGCCCAGGCAGTAGTAGGCGCCCATTCCGAAGGCCAGGTGCTTGTTCGGCTTGCGGGTGATGTCGAAGCGGTCCGGGTCGGCGAACACCTCCGGGTCCCGATTGCCCGCCATGTACACGAGCACGAAGAGCTGGCCCGCGTCGAACTGGCGGCCCGCCAGCTCCAGGGGCTCGATGCTGGTGCGCATCATCGCCGACGCCGGGCCGTTGTAGCGCAGCATCTCCTCGATGGCCCCGGGCATCAGCTCGGGGTTCGCCTTCAGCTGGTTCAGCTGTTCGGGGTGCTCCAGCAGGAGCATGAGGCCCTGGGAGATGAGGTGCGCCGTGGTCTCATGCCCCGCGAACAGCAGCAGCACGCAGTTGGCGACGATCTCCTCCTCGTTGAGGATCAGGCCCTCGTTCTGCGCCGCCACCATGACGCTGATGAGATCGTTGCGAGGCTCGCGGCGGCGCGCGGCGATGATGGGGCGCATGTAGTCATGCATCTCCAGCACGCTGCGCTGGCTCTGGCGCAGCGTCTCGATGGAGGACCTGCGGAACAGCGGGACGACGTCCGCCGACCAGCGCAGCAGCAGCTCGCGGTCCGCCGTGGGCACCCCGAGCAGCTCGGCGATGACGTTGGCCGGCAGCGGGAAGGACAGCTGGCTCACCACCTCCATCTCGCCCCGGTCCTGCACGGCGTCGAGCAGCTCGTCGGTGAGCTCCTGCACGCGCGGGCGCAGCCCCTCCACCGTCGCGGGGGTGAAGTACTTCTTGAAGACGCGCTGGAAGCGCAGGTGGTCCTGCTCGTTGGTGTGCCCCACCCACAGCCGGATGGCGTCGCGCACGGGCTTGAGCTCCCGCTTCTCCTCCTCGGACATCTGGTCCAGCCAGCCCGTCATGTTGGCGGCGACCAGCCGGCGGTCCTTCGAGGCCGCGACGATGTCCTCGTGGCGCGTCAGCACCCAACCGTTGAATTGGGGACTCCTGTACACGGGCTCGTTGGCCCGCAGCCGGTGCAGCAGCGGGTGGGGGTTGGCCGGTACTTCCGGGGAGAAGAAGTTGTAGGTCGGAGGTGTCTGAACGGAAGCAGCTGCCGTGCTCATCGAGGGGGTTCCAGGTGGACGGGGGGGATGTGACAAACCCGTCAGGACGGCATTTCTACCAAGTTGCCTGCCTGGGCTGCTCGCGGGCGGGTCCCCCCATGTAGGTTTGGGGTCCGACCCAGACGGTCTGTGAAGTCTCCCCAACCGTCCGCCCCTGGAATCTGCCCCGCAGGATCCCTTTGCAAGAGGGGGCCGACGCGCCTTAGAAGACCCCCGATTGCAGGCGCCCGATTTTCGCCGATCGGTCGTCTGTGGACAGTCAGCGGACAGAAGGAAGGACGGCACTCACAATGACGGACAGTTTCAAGAGCAAGAGCCAGCTCAAGGTGGGCTCTGCGTCGTATGACTTCTACAGCCTCGCCAAGGTGGGTAAGGACCACGCCTCGGTCGCGCGCCTGCCCTTCTCGCTGAAGATCCTGCTCGAGAACCTGCTGCGCAACGAGGACGGCCGTGTGGTGAAGCGCGAGCACGTGGAGAAGATGCTCGCCTGGGACCCGAAGGCCGACCCGGAGACGGAGATCTCCTTCCACCCGGCGCGCGTGCTGCTGCAGGACTTCACCGGCGTTCCCGCGGTGGTGGACCTGGCCGCCATGCGCGAGGCACTCGCCTCCCTGGGCGGTGATCCGGCGAAGATCAACCCGCGCAACCCGGCGGACCTGGTCATCGACCACTCGTTCCAGGTGGACGTGTTCGGCACCTCGGACGCCTTCCGGGCCAACGCCGAGCTCGAGTTCGACCGGAACAAGGAGCGCTACGCGTTCCTGCGCTGGGGCCAGAACGCGTTCAAGAACTTCCGCGTGGTGCCCCCCGACGTGGGCATCTGCCACCAGGTGAACCTGGAGTACCTGGCCCAGGTGGCCTTCCGTCAGGGCAACGTGGTGTGCCCCGACACGCTGGTGGGCACCGACAGCCACACCACCATGGTCAACGGCCTGGGCGTGGTGGGCTGGGGCGTGGGCGGCATCGAGGCCGAGGCGGCGCTGCTCGGCCAGCCGATCACCATGCTGATTCCGCAGGTGGTGGGCTTCAAGCTGACGGGTCAGCTGCCGGCGGGCGCCACGGCGACCGACCTGGTGCTCACCGTCACGCAGATGCTCCGCAAGAAGGGCGTGGTGGGCAAGTTCGTCGAGTTCTTCGGCAACGGCCTCAAGAGCCTGTCGCTGCCGGACCGCGCCACCATCGCCAACATGGCGCCCGAGTACGGTGCCACCATCGGCTTCTTCCCGGTGGACGAGGAGAGCCTCAACTACCTGCGCTTCACCGGCCGCCCGCCGGAGCTCGTCGCGCTGGCCGAGGCCTACTTCAAGGAGCAGGGCCTCTTCCGCACCGACAGCACCCCGGATCCAGTCTTCACGGACACGCTGGAGCTGGATCTGGCCACGGTCGTTCCGAGCCTCGCCGGCCCCAAGCGCCCGCAGGATCGCGTGACGCTCAAGGACATGAAGTCCGCCTACGAGAAGTCGCTGGTGGAGATGCTGGCGGCGGGCAAGAGCAAGGGCGAGGACGACGAGGGCGGTGGCAAGGCCAAGGCCGCGGCGGCCCCGGTGCCTCCTGAGCGCCTCAAGCAGACCGTCACCGTGAAGGCGGGCAACCAGAGCTACGAGCTGGGCCACGGCGCGGTGGTCATCGCCTCCATCACCTCGTGCACCAACACCTCCAACCCGGCGGTGCTGCTGGGCGCGGGCCTGCTGGCCAAGAAGGCGGTGGAGCGCGGCATCAACGTGAAGCCCTGGGTGAAGACGAGCCTGGCCCCGGGCAGCCGCGTGGTGACGGACTACCTCAAGGAGGCCGGCCTCATGCCCTACCTGGAGGCGCTCGGCTTCCACGTCGTGGGCTACGGCTGCGCCACGTGCATTGGCAACTCGGGCCCGCTGCCGGACCCGGTGGCCGATGCCGTCACCTCGGGTGATCTGGTGGTGGCCGCGGTGCTCAGCGGCAACCGCAACTTCGAGGGCCGCATCAACCCGCACGTGCGCATGAACTACCTGGCCTCGCCGCCGCTGGTGGTGGCGTACGCGCTGGCCGGTGAGGTGGGCAAGGACCTGGACAACGAGCCGATCGGCACGGACCGCAACGGCCGCCCGGTGTTCCTCAAGGACATCTGGCCCTCGGCCGAGGAGATCCGCCAGGCCATCTCCAGCTCGGTGAAGCCGGAGCAGTTCCGCAGCCAGTACTCGCGCGCCATGGAGGGCGACCAGCTCTGGCAGCAGCTCCCGTCGGGTGGCAGCAACACGTTCAAGTGGGACCCCAAGTCCACCTACGTGCGCAAGCCGACCTTCCTGGAGAACATCCCGGCCGAGCCCAAGCCGCTCGTGGACATCAAGGCCGCCCGGGTGCTCGCGGTGCTGGGTGACTCCGTCACCACGGACCACATCTCGCCTGCGGGCAACATCGCCAAGACGAGCCCTGCGGCGAAGTACCTCATCGAGCAGGGCGTGGAGCCGAAGGACTTCAACTCCTACGGTGCGCGCCGCGGCAACCACGAGGTGATGGTGCGCGGCACCTTCGCCAACATCCGCCTGAAGAACCTGCTGGTGCCGGGCGTGGAGGGTGGCGTCACGGTCCACATCCCCACGCGCGAGCGGATGAGCATCTACGACGCGTCCATGAAGTACCAGCAGGACGGCACGCCGCTGGTGGTGCTGGCGGGCGCCGAGTACGGCACGGGCTCCAGCCGTGACTGGGCGGCCAAGGGCACGGCGATGCTGGGCATCAAGGCGGTCATCGCGAAGAGCTTCGAGCGCATCCACCGCTCGAACCTGATTGGCATGGGCGTGCTGCCGCTGCAGTTCGAGGCGGGCCAGGACGCGCAGAGCCTGGGCCTGACGGGCCACGAGGCGTTCGAGATCACCGGCATCTCGACGGATCTGGCGCCGCAGAAGAAGCTCACGGTGAAGGCGACGGGCGAGGGCGGCACGAAGGAGTTCACGGTGCTGTGCCGCATCGACACGCCGAACGAGCTCGACTACTACCGCCACGGCGGCATCCTGCTGTACGTGATGCGTCAGCTGGCCAAGGGCTAAGCCAACTCCCCGCTCCCCCCACTCCTCCCTCTCCCTCTGGGAGAGGGTCGGGGTGAGGGTATGTGAAGTCCACAGCGGCCCGGTGTGCCCAAGAGGCGCGCCGGGCCGTTGTCATAATAAAGGCCCCCCAGAAGCGTTACTCCGCCTTCAGCCGAGCCCAAGCGGCGCGGTAGCGAGCCAGCCGCTCCGCGTCCTTGGAGGTAACGGCCGCCAAACGCCGCACGTCCATGTTGTCCTCCAGGTCGGCCAGCTTGACCCGGCGTGCGAGCGGGTGAGGTCGGACGCGCTCGATGAAGGCCTCATACGTCTCGCCCTCGCGCTTCGTCAGGCAGTCCAGCGCGCCCAACACCTCCTCCGGGTAGCCGAGCTCGCGCAGGCGCTCCAGCGTCCAGGGCGAGTCCTCCACCACGTCATGGAGCACGGCGACCATCCGCTCCGTCTCCGTCTCCAGACGAAACATGACCCGCAGGGGATGAAGGATGTACGTCTGCCCGGCCTTGTCCCGCTGGCCCTGGTGGGCCTCCACGGCGAGGGCGATGGCGTCTTCCAGGGTGGGCACGGGGAGGCCTCCGTTCACCAGATGCCCTTCTTGCTGCGCTGGGCCTTCTTCTCGCCCTCGCGCTTCTTGTTGTCCAGACGACGCCGCTGGGAGCCCTTGGTGGGCTTGGTCTTGTGGCGCTTCTTGGGGACGTAGGTGAGGGCCTTGAGGCCCTCGCGCAGGCGCTCGAGCGCGGCGCCCTTGTTCTGGGCCTGGCTGCGGCGCTCGGTGCCGGTGACGGACAGGCCGGTGGGAGGGTGGGTCAGCCGCACGCCACTGGCCGTGGTGTTGCGGTGCTGACCGCCCGGGCCGGAGGCGATGAAGTACTCCACCTCGCACGCGCGGAGCAGTGCGTCATCATCCAGGGAGAGGGCCTCCAGCGCAGCCTGACGGCGAGAGGGATCGACAGTCATGTGGGCGCCACCCTAGTCACACTCGGGGAGTTGTGCACCGCCCGTGACCCGGTGGGCTCCTGAGCGACGTCTCGCCCAGGCTCCGGTGCCTCACCTCATGAGCCGCTTGCGGAGGGGTTTTTCCTCGAGCAGGCGGCGCGCGAGCTTCTGGCCGAACGTCAGCAGGAAGAGTCCCATCAAGAGCTGCGCGCCGAGGACGATGCGGTTGACGTCCACCGCGGGCATCCAGCTCACCTTTCCATTGCGCACGACGAAGGCCCCTGCCGGCCGGGCCCGCAGGCCGAAGCCGCTGCCGTAGCCCTTGCCGGCGCCCCCTGCATTCTCCGCTCCCTCGGGCGCGGTGCCTTCACCGCCGCCGCCACCTCCGCCACCGCTCACCCAGGCCGCGGGAACCAGCGTCACCGCGCCCTGTTGGATGGGTTCTCCGAAGACGCGCCGGACATTGAAGGCGTCGCGAGCCCTGTCGATGACCTCGTTGACGTCCATGGTGCTCTACCCCCTGTGTTCGAGGACCGTCTCGGATGAGGTACGCACCCGCTGAAGGGGTCGCATCGGGCGCTTGCCCGGAGGTTCCTTCGGCCCTGGAGCAGGAAGGGGTGCCTCTCGGAATGAGAGGAATGGGCTCTCCGGATGAGAGGGCAAAGCTCTCATTTTGAGAGTATTTTGAGCTCCTCTGAAGGTGGAGCCATGTGATTTCAGTGGTTTAGCTGTTGGCAGGCGGGTTGCTCTAGGGAAGGGCCAGAGAAGCACTTCTGGGGAGACGACTTCAATGTCCATCGAGACCTGGCAGATCGACAACGCCCACACCTCCATCGGCTTCACGGTGCGGCACATGGTGGTGGCCCGGGTGCACGGCCGCTTCTCGCGCTACGAGGGGAGGCTGTTCGTGAACGGCGGCCTGGAGAACACGCAGGCGGAGGTGAAGATCGACGCGGCGAGCATCGATACGCAGGTGGAGGCGCGTGACAAGCACCTGCGCTCGCAAGACTTCTTCGACGTGGCGGCCTTTCCGCGCCTCATCTTCCGCAGCCGGCGCGTGGTGGCGGCGGGTGGCAACCGCTACCGCGTGGTGGGGGACCTGACCATCAAGGACACCACGCGCGAAGTGACGCTGGACGCCGAGTTCCTCGGCCGGGTGACGGATCCGTTCGGCGTCGAGCGTCTGGCCTTCAGCGCGCGCACGAGCATCGACCGCAAGGACTTCGGGCTGACGTGGAACAAGGGGCTGGAGACGGGCGGAGTGCTGGTGGGGGAGCGCATCGACATTGAGCTCGATGTGCAGGCGGTGAAGGCGGTGGCGGGGGCGAAGGCCGCGTGAGTCGGCGAGGCACAACTGGCCGACCCCTCAGCCGATGTGCCGCAGGGCCCTCGGGCATCGAAACAGCTTGGAGAACAGGAGTACCCTATGATGATCGTTCGACCATCGGAAGCACGCGGACATGCGAACCACGGGTGGCTGGATTCCCACCACACCTTCTCGTTCGGTGACTACTACGACCCCAACTACATGGGCTTCCGCGCGCTGCGCGTCATCAACGAGGACCGCGTGGCGCCGCGCAGTGGCTTCGGCACGCACCCGCACCGGGACATGGAGATCATCACCTACGTGCTCTCGGGGCAGATCGAGCACCGGGACAGCATGGGCACGCTCGGCGTGCTGCGCGCGGGAGAGCTGCAGCGGATGTCGGCGGGCACGGGCGTGCTGCACAGCGAGATGAACCGCACGGGCAAGGAGCTGCACTTCCTGCAGATCTGGGTCCTCCCTGAGCGCAAGGGCCTGACGCCGAGCTACGAGCAGAAGTCCTTCTCGGAGCAGGAGCGCCAGGGCCGCTTCCGGCTGGTGGTGTCGCCGGAGGGGCAGGATGGCGCACTGAAGGTGCACCAGGACCTGCGGCTGTACAGCACGCTGCTGGGGAAGGGAGAGCAGACCGAGTACTCGCTGGCTCCGGGCCGGCATGCCTGGCTGCAGGTGGCGCGTGGCGCGGGCTCGCTCAACGGCGTGGAGCTGAACGCCGGGGACGGGGTCGCCCTGTCGGATGAGTCGCGCCTGGTGCTCTCGGCCACCGAGCCGTTGGAGGCGCTGCTGTTCGACCTGGCGTGAGACTCATGGGCTGTGCCACCCGCTGAACGTCATGAGCGGGTGGCGGGCCCGACCCCGCACTTCGACAACGACATTGCCGTCGACTCGGTCTATCCCAGCGCCCATCAACCGGTGCGCGAGGAGACCTCACGACAATGAGCGAGAATGCGTGGATTCGAAGAGGGATGTGGGTGCTCGGAGCGGCCCTGTGCCCGATGCTGGGCTGCGATCCGGAGCCAGAGCCTCAGCCGAACCCGGATCCGGGGACTCGGGTCCAGCTGAGGGTGCCGCTCTACTCGTACATCCCGGATGCGGCGGGGGATGGCCTCAAGGCGATGGCGGCGCGGCTCGAGAGCGACTTCGAGCGGCAGCACCCGGAAGTGGACCTGGTGGTGAATCCCTCGTGCTTCAAGGATGACCTCTACGAGCCCGCCCAGCTCGCGAGCTCCCTGAAGGGGGAGGGCGACTGTGCCTACGATGTCGTCGAGACGGACACGGCCATCCTGGGAGAGCTGGTGGGCACTGGGGCAGTGCGTCCCTGGTCCGCGTTGCCACAGGGGCCGAACTGGCACCCGGCGGGCATCGCGGCCTCGACGCTGGATGGCAAGCTATACGGCGTGCCCCACTGGCTGTGCGCGCACTACATCGTCTCGCGCAGCGAGTCCGTGAGCAACGCCCGGACGGTGGACGAGCTGGTGCGGATCCTCTCGTCGAGGAAGACCCCGGAGGTGGACCTGGCCGCCAACCTGCTGGGGAGCTGGAACCTGCCCTCGCTCTACCTCGATGCCTGGACGGATACCTACGGCCCCGCGCAGGTGCAGTCGGCCGTCACCACGGAGCGCTACGACACGCAAGTGATTGCCGGGCTGAAGAAGCTCGCCGGGGCCTGCGAGACGTCCACGGGGAATCCCTGCATCGATGGGACCTACGACGCCGCGGAGAACGTCGACCTGCCCGCGACCCTCTTCGCGGAGGGCAAGGCGGACGTGACCCTGGGCTACTCGGAGCGGTTGCACACCATCCTGAAGAAGCTGCCCGCGGGGGCGAACCGGGAGGAGCTGCGCATCTCCCCCGCCCCGCTGGGTGAGGGCAACCAGCCTCTGCTGTTCACCGACTCCTTCTTCCTCGGGGCCAGGTGTGTCGACGAGTGCGAGAAGGCGGCGATCGCGTTTGTGAATTACATGAGCCAGGCGAGCACGTTCGCGTGGATCCTCCTCAGCGAGGACGCTCCCGAGGCCGGACGCGTGCCGCGCTACCTCATGCCCGCGGCGCTGGACGCCTACCAGGCGCCTGGGTTGAGGGAGGATCCGTTCTACCAGCAGATCGACCTCACCACTCGGACGGGTGGGGCGTTCCCCAACAAGGGCTTGCTGGAGATCCGCAAGACGATGCGGGACCACATCCTCCAGGAGCTCACCACCGCCACGGCTCCCTGAAGTCGAAGGGGCGCTGTGAGACGCGCTCGGGGACAGGTGAGCACCCCGAGCGCGTGAGGTGTGCGTTCAGACGATCCGCTTGCCGTTGACCAGCTCCAGGCCTAGCGGGTTGCCGCGGTAGTGGATGGGATCCAGGAGCACCTTGCGGATCTTCCATCCGTCCGGGGTCTTCTCCACCTCGTGCGTGTAGCGGGCGATGATGGTCCACTCCTGCTGGACGCCGCCCAGGGTGAAGTAATGGGCGACTTCCGCGTAGGCCATCACCTCCGCCTGCGTGTTGCTCTTGAAGTGGATTCTCACGCTGTTGGCCGTGGCGTGTTGAACCCTGCTGAAGGGTACCAGGGACGCCCTGCCAAACTCAGCCAGCTCTTCCCGCGTGAGGTGAGAGGGCTCGCCTCCGCCTCGGAACCGGGTGTAGTCCGCGGTGACCTGGGGCGTGAAGACGTTGGCCCAGCGGCTCCAGTCTCCCGTATCGCGGCCGAAGTCGATGGCCTGACCGTACTCCGCCACCAGCTCCTGGATGGCGATCCAATCCAAGACATACTGAAGGTCTTTCTCTTTCATGTCCGTGAGCCTCAGGGGCAGTAGGTGCAATAGAAGAAGCCTTCGTGCATGTAATAGGGAGTCTCGACGCCCCAGCAGGTCGTGGTGCAGTCGTCGTGGGTCTCACAGCCACCCATCTGCCCGTCGACCTCAATGGGGAAAGAGCTCCACCAACTGCTGTAGCGAGGACGATAGAGGGTCACGCAGGCCATGGGCGACACGGTGGACTCGGACACCTCGGGAGCAGAAGAGGACTCCGGCCCGGTGGAGGACGGAGAGACGGACTCGTCCACGGCCGATTCGGGACCAACACCACAGGCCAGCAGGATGCTGGCGGCCAATGACACGACAATGCTCACGGCGCTCTTCATGGGGATTCCTTCCGCGTCAGCACGCGATGGGGTGAAGCACACAAAATTATGCTCTTCACGGAATCCAAGATAAAGCGGTCACGCTCGCGCTCACGCGGTTCGTACGTAGATTGTCCGTGAGGAGGCCCCCCATGGACGATTTCTCTCTGGCGCTTGCGCTCGGTGTGCTCGCGAGCGGGTTGTTCAGCGGGATTCTGGCGGCCGTGCTCTTCCTGCTCCAACGGGTGCTGAAGGGCTTGGACGCTCGAGACTTCACCCGGGTGATGCAGGGCTTCCTGCCCTTGGCGCGCAAGGCGCCCATCAACCTCATCCTCACGCTGGCGTCCGTTCTGGCGCCAGCGGCGGCCTTGCTGCTGGGGCGTGAGGACGCCGGGCGCCTTACCTGGGTGCTGACCCTGGCGGGGATGCTGGCCTTCCTGGTCGGGCCATTCCTCCTCTCCCGGTATGCCGCCGAGCCGCTGTACGACGTGATTCTGGGATGGAAGGTGCAATCACCCCCAGCTGATTGGGGAGTGGTGCGTGAGCGCTATTTCCGCATCAACCGGCTCCGCACCGCGTCGTCGTGGCTCGCTTTTCTTCTCCTGGTTCTGGCGCTCACGCTCCCTCGCTAGTCGTGGGCCCGAGCACTCACTTGACTGACGTGCGCTCGTCCCCCCGTCTGCCCTGCGTCAGATGGAGACTGACCTTTCGGGTGCACGCTCCTTACCTCAAGGGACATGTTGCCACCGTCCCAGCCAGACCCGTTGGTCATGCGGGAGAAGCACCCCACCGAGCACGGTGAGGGACGCGGAAGACTGTCTCCTCAACGCGAGGCCCTGCTCCAGGCGCGCATCAAGGACCTCTCGCTTCGCCTGGCCGGCACGCCGCTCGAACGCCACATCGCGCAGCTCCACGCGGAGCTCGAGGCGAAGGGGATTTCCTTCAAACCCCAGTGCTACCTGTCGGACGAATGGGGATGTCCCTCGGGAGTCCCCGTCATCGGTCTGCCTTTCTACCTCGCCGATCCGGCGCTGCTGTCCATCGAGGCGGACCTGGGGGGCGACGCGGAGACCGAGGCGGAGATCCTCATGTATCTCCGCCACGAGGCGGGCCACGCCTTCAACTACGCCTACCGGCTCTACGAGACAGACGAGTGGCTGCGCGTGTTCGGCGACTACTCGCGGCCCTACCGTGACGATTACAAACCCCAGCCCTTCTCCCGTCGCTACGTCCTGCACATCTCCGGCTGGTACGCCCAGAAGCATCCGGACGAGGACTTCGCCGAGACCTTCGCCGTGTGGCTCACTCCTGGCAGTGATTGGCGCAACCGCTACCAGGGCTGGGGGGCCCTGCGGAAGCTCCAGTACGTGGAAGACATCGTGGCGCGGTTGGGTCGCGCGCCTCCTGTCGTCGAGCTCGCCGAGCCAGACCTCACCACCGAGGAGATGGAGGGCACCGTCCTCGATCACTACCGTCAGCGCGAGCTCGACGAGAAGGTGGACCTCGAGCTGCGCAACGCCTTCGACCAGTCCCTGGAGGAGATCTTCGAGGGCCCGGGCGAGGCGCCCGTTCGAGCGGAGACGCTCGTGCAGGCCGAGCGCCAGCGCTTGCTCTCCGTGGTGAGCCAGTATTCGGGCGTGAGCCGGGGCGTCGTCCGCGCGCTGCTCGATCACCTGGCCGAGCGCACCGCCGCGATGGGCCTCACCCTGCATCCCGATGACAGCCGGGAGGCGGGCCTTCGGCTCGCCTCGCTCGTGACCGTGCTGACCATGAATTACCTCTACACCGACCGCTTCTTCGAGGAATGAGCCATGGCTTTGTCACCCCTACGCATCGCGGTCCTCCACTACCAGCCCAAGGATGAACAACCCGATCCGGTGATGGAGCAGGTGAGCGCCGCGCTCGAGGAGGCGGGACACACTTCGGTGCCCCTCCGCGTTGATGAGAGTGTCTCGGACCTGGTGCGGCAGGTGTCACGGTGTGGCGCCGACCTCGTCTTCAACCTCTGCGAGAGCTTCGCCGAGGACTACCGCTTGGAGGTGAATGTCGCCGCGGTGCTGGAGCTCGCGCGCGTGCCCTTCACGGGCTCGGGGACGGCGGGCCTGCTGCTCGCACAGGATAAAATCCTCACCAAGCAGCTCCTCCAGTTCCACGGAGTGCTCACCCCGCGCTTCGCCTCCTTCGATGGAAGCTCGTTCCAGACGAATGGAGACCTGTCCTTCCCGCTCATCGTCAAGCCGGCCCGCTCGGATGCCTCCATGGGCCTGGGTGTGGAGAAAGACATGGAGGGGCTGGCGCGCCGCGTGAAGAAGATCCACGAGGAGTACAACGACGAGGCGCTCGCGGAGGAGTTCATCGAGGGGCGGGAGATCTACGTGGGCGTGCTGGGCGAGCACTCCCGGCCCGAGGTGCTTCCCGTGGTGGAGCTCGACTTCGGAAGGAAGTGGAGCCGCAAGCGCATGAAGATCGCCGACCGGGAGGTGAAGTTCGGGCCGGATACACCCGGGAGCCCCCAGCTCGTCCTGCCGAGAGATCTCTCGGACGAGCTGCGCGGTCGAATCGAGCGGGCCGCGGTGACGGCCTTCCGAGCGCTCAAGCTACGCGACTACGCGCGCATCGACTTCCGCGTGTCCAGCGTCACCAACGAGCCCTACCTGCTCGAGGTGAATCCCAATCCCTATCTCGAGGCGAAGTGCGAGGTGGCGCTCGGAGCGCGGGAGACGGGCCTGTCCTATCCGGCGCTCATCCAACGCATCGTCGAAGTGGCCGCGCGCCGTCATGGGCTCGGGCGAGGTACGGCCCGGCCCGCGCTCGCTGAGAGCCCGGCGCTCATGTAAGCTCGTTCTCCTCGCCCAGCGAGGAGGCAGATCACATGAAGGCCGCACGGGGTGTCCTCTTCAGCCTGGTTCTGGGCCTCCTCGGAGCAGGGCCTCCATCCACGAAGCGCGATCCTGTTCCGGTGGAGTGGACACGTCCCGCTCCGCTCTACTGGCCTCAGTGCAAGCCGGGCAGCACCTTGACCCTGCGCCACCTTCCCGCGGGAGGGGGCGCGCCCTTCGTGGAGCACATCACGCGCATGCGCCCCGACGATGACTTCCGGGCGGAGCTGCGTTCCGAGCGTGTGCAGCGCGATGGAACGCGCAGCAAACATTGCTGCTCGATGGAGTTCGAACCGTCATTCTGGGGAGAGGGCGCGGTCCTCTCCCGGCAGTTCCTGCGTCGGGACGTCCTGGAGGTCGACGGGAAGCGTGTGGATGTAGAGGTAACCCAGCGCATCTCCACCGCCGGTGGGGGCTTCATGTGTGGCAACCGCCGGGATCCATGCGCGGGTATCAAAAGAGTGGAAGAGATGTGGCGGCGCGTTGGAGCGCCACCCGCGGAAGGGCCGCTTCGTATCCGCGTGGACCTCAAGCCGTGGACCTCCGGTGAGGCGCCTTCCTCCTGCCGCTCTCCCTCGAAGCGGGAGCCCGATGCCGATGGCATGGTGGATATTCGGCTTGCGTTGGCGCTCGACGTGAAGGTCGTCATCGACGAGCGGGTGCACGATTGCATCCGGGTGAGGACGTGGTCTGACCGCCGACCCACGGTCGATGCGGTGGAGTGCCCCAGTGTCCTGGGTGGCTACGCGATGTTTCAGCGCGGTAGCCGGGAGGATGTCCTCGAGACGCTCGAGGTGATCTCCTTCAAGTGCCGCATGCGGAAGTGAGGCTCCCTAGCGGAAGACGGAGAGGGCCGTCTCATAGGTGCCCACGTGGGCCTCGAGCGTGGCGGTGATGGGCTTCGCGTAGCCGCCGCCCAGGGTGAGGACGATCGGAATGCCCCGGTGCCAGGCGGCCTCCAATACCAGACGGTCCCGCTCCTTCATTCCCGCGTGGGTCAGTGAGAGCCGGCCGAGCGCGTCCTCGGCGAGCGGATCCACCCCGGCCTGGTAGAAGAGGATGTCGGCGCCGGAGGCTTCGAGCACCTCGGTCAGGTGTATGGCGAGCACATCGAGGTAGGCACGGTCGTCTACACCATCGGGCAGGCCCACGTCGCGGCTGGAGCGCTGCTTGCGGAAGGGGAAGTTGTGCTCGCCGTGGATGGAGAAGGTGAAGACGGAGTCGTCGCCCTCGAAGACGGCGGCGGTGCCGTTGCCCTGGTGCACGTCGAGGTCCACCACCACGGCGCGTTGGATGCGGCGCTCGGCCTGGAGGACGCGGATGGCGACGGCGATGTCGTTGAAGACGCAGTAGCCCTCGCCGTGGTCCGGGAAGGAGTGGTGGGTGCCTCCGGCGAGGTTGCCGGCGATACCGTCCTCAAGCGCGGCCCGGGCGGCGCCCACGGTGCCCCCCACGGAGGCGCGGGAGCGCACGAGCAGATCCTCGGACCAGGGGAAACCCAACCTGCGCGCTTCCGCCTCGGTGAGGGTGCCCGTCCAGAGCGAGTCGAGGTAGCGCGGAGTGTGGACGCGCTCCAGGTCCTCGCGCGAGACGGGGACGGAGGCCCGGAGCCACTCAGGGGGGATGACCCGGCGCTCCAGGAGCAACTCGCGCAGGAGCCGGTACTTCTCCATGGGGAAGCGGTGCCCGGGAGGGAGCGGGACGACGTACTGGTCACAGTGGAAGACGCGCACGGGTGGGCACAGGCGTAGCGCCCGGACGGAGCGGGTGCAACCGGGGACGATAGACCCGGCCGGCGGCTCGTCCGTTACACCACCGAGCGCGCGCTGGATTTTCGACTCGGATTTTCTCTCCCCGGAGCCCTTTCCATGACCCTGAAGCCCTTCTCGCGCCCCGTGCTCGGGGCCGCGCTCGCCCTCGTCACGCTCGCGTCCTCTCTGGCCCTCTCCGAGG
This sequence comes from Archangium minus, assembly GCF_044360475.1. Lineage (NCBI taxonomy): Bacteria > Pseudomonadati > Myxococcota > Myxococcia > Myxococcales > Archangiaceae > Archangium > Archangium minus. The sequence goes on along the minus strand of NZ_CP043494.1, from coordinate 10,371,865 downwards.
CCCCTCCCATGCCCGCGAAGCCTCAGGCCCAGCTCCAGAGGCCGCCGGTTGTCCAGGCTCCACAGCAGCAGCCGCAGTCCCAGCAGCAGCAGGCGCGGCCGAGGATCGACGTGGTCTTCGTCCTGGACACGACGGGCTCAATGGGAGGGCTCATCGAGGGAGCGAAGCAGAAGATCTTCTCCATCGCGTCGAGGATCGCCCAGGGCAAGCCCACGCCGCGGGTGAGGGTGGGGCTGGTGGCGTACCGGGACGTGGGGGACGAGTACGTGACGCGGCGGTACGAGCTGACGGAGGACCTGGACGGCCTCTTCACGAACCTGCGCCAGCTGCGGGCGGATGGAGGCGGAGACACGCCGGAGCACGTGGGGCGGGGGTTGGGCGAGGCGGTGTCGAAGCTGTCGTGGGATGAGAGCCGGGAGACGATGAAGCTCATCTTCCTGGTGGGGGACGCGCCGCCGGCGCAGCGCAAGGACGACTGGAACTTCAACCACTGGGTGAAGCGGGCGGCGGAGAAGCACATCGTGGTGAACACGGTGCGCTGTGGTGGGGATCCGGAGACGGAGACGCACTGGAAGCTCGCGGCGAAGATCACGGACGGGCGGTACGAGTCGCTGGAGCAGTCGGGCGGGATGGTGGCGGTGGCGACGCCGTATGACGCGGAGCTGGCGAAGGTGAACGCGGAGCTGGCGCGCAAGACGCTGTACGCGGGGAAGAAGGAGGCGCAGGTCGCGAACCGGGTGAGGGCGGAGCAGATGGCGGAGCTGGCGCCGGAGGCGGCGGCCGAGCGCATCCAGTTCATGAAGACGACGCGAGGGGCGGGGAGCGCGCCAGCGAAGGCGGCGGCGGTGAGCAGCGCGCCGGTGGCGGTGGGCGGAGCGGTGGACCTGGCGTCACAGCCGGAGGCGTTGGCGAGCGTGAAGGACGACGAGCTGCCGGCGGAACTGCAGGGGCTGGACGCGAAGGCGCGCGAGGCGAAGGTGAAGCAGCTGGCGGACGAGCGGAAGGCGCTGGAGGAGAAGGCGGCGAAGCTGGCGGCGGAGCGCGACACCTGGCGCGCGAAGAACGTGGCGGAGAAGGAAGACTCCTTCGACGCGAACGTGATGAAGGGCGTGAAGGAGAAGGCGACGAAGTACGGCCTGACCTACTGAGCCGCATCACCCTCTCCCGCTTTGCTTCCAACGCGGGCAGCTCGTCCGGTGAGGTGTGGCAATATTCGTCATTCTGTCAATACTCGCACCGTGGCCACACGGTTCACAAAGGGGCATGCAGAATGGCTAACCCCGCAGCGCAGACCGCATTCGGCCCGATGGTCATCGTGGCTGTCGAGCAGTTGTTCCCGCCAGGGATGCGGCTGATTCAGGATGACGTCGCCTATCGATTCCTTCCAACCGGCATGAGGGCTCTGGTGGTCATGACCCGGCTCTCGTCGATTCGTGCGTGGTTCATCCGGGCCATGGAGAAGAAAGGCCCGGGGCTTTGGGGATTGATGCCGTGTCGGAAGCGATACATCGACGACAAGGTCACCGAGGCATTGAGCGCGGGAATCGAGACCGTCGTGAACCTCGGGGCGGGCCTGGATACTCGCGCGTACCGCCTCGCGGCTTTGGCCAACGTACCGGTGTTCGAGGTGGATCAACCGGAGAACATCGAATACAAGCGGACCAGGCTGCAAGCGTTGTTGGGTGAGGTCCCGGCTCACGTAAAGCTGGTGCCCATCGACTTCGAACGACAGGAGTTGGAGAGCGCCCTGGCGTCACATGGCCATGCGCTCGGGCGCAGGACCTTCTTCATCTGGGAAGGCGTCACGCAGTACCTGACGGAAGCGGGGGTCCGGAAGACGTTCGAGTTCCTGGCCAGGAGTGGACGCGGCAGCCGTCTCGCGTTCACCTATGTTCGCAAAGACTTCATCGAAGGGAGCGCTCTCTATGGCCAGGAGGAAATCTACCAGACCATGCGTGTGAAGAATGACGTGTGGCGCTTTGGGCTGATGCCCGAGCACATCGCCGACTTCCTGAAGGAGTATGCCTGGCGCGAGCTCGAACAGGTTGGAAGTGAGGAGTTGAGCGAGCGATACGTGAAGCCGAGCGGTCGGTCAGTGCCGGTTTCTGCGATCGAGCGGATCGTCTACGCCGAGAAGTTGTAGGCCGGGGAACGGTACGGCAATGGCTCCGACGGTTGAGCTTGCGAGAGCACGGAGATGAGCCGTGCTCCCTGTTCAGCTCCCACCCGGGTGAGTGCTACGCGAGGGCGCGCAGGAACTCCACGAGGGGCGGATTGACGACCTCGGGGTGCGTGAGGTTGGCCGCGTGCGCGGCGCCGGGCACGGAGACGAAGCGCTTGCTGTTGGGCAGGGCCTTGTGGAGGTACTCGCCCTGGGCGTGGGGGATACCGGCGTCATCGGTGCCGTGGAACACGATGACCGGGCAGCGGATGTCCCCGAGCTGGTTCTTGATGTCATCGCGCTCGATGAGGTTGTTCATGGCGGCGACGAAGTTCGCCTTGGGCGTCTGGCGCCAGCGGTCGAGCCACGGGGAGTGGAAGCGCGCGTCGCCGATGATGCCGCCAGCGAGGTTCTGGACGATGTTCTCGGTGGCGCCCGGAGTGCCCCACAGGTCGCGCACCTGGCGGTAGCCGGCGCGGACCTCCTCCTCGTCCATGGTGCCGCGGGTGCTCATGAGGACGAGGGCGCGGACGCGCTCGGGGTAGCGCAGGGCGACGCGGAGGGCACAGTAGCCGCCCTGGGACATGCCTCCGACGATGGCCTGCTGGATGCCGAGGTGGTCGAGCAGGGCGATGCAGTCGGCGGCTGAGTCGTAGAGGTTGAAGGGCTTGCCGTCCCAGCGGGTGCGGCCGAAGCCGCGAGCGTCCCAGCGGATGACGCGGAACTCGGGGGCGAGCGCCTGCACCTGCGCGTCGAACATCCGGCCATCCATGAGGAAGCCGTGAGCGAGGATGACGGCCGGACCGGAGCCGCCGGAGTCCTCGAAATAGAGACCTTGATGGTTGAGCTCGGCAATGGGCATGGGGGCATTTTCTAGCACGGTGGGGCGGCGCGGGCTTGGGGGCCGCGGTCCGGGAGCGGGTCGGCGAGGTGACATCTGAGGGCATGCCTCGACAGGAGACCGCGAAGGTGGGTTATGCTGCGCGAGGGAACCTCGCGAGTGAGGTCACCCGGAGGAGGTTGGGTCTCGATGACCGCGCGTATTGGCAGGGTCGTGGTGTTGCTGCTGGGCTCGGTTCTTTTGGGCATGGGCCTCGGTCGGGCCCTGCTCGGTGGGGAGCCGCCGGAACGGGTGGGCCCGGTAGAATGGCCTCGGGAGGAAGGGATGGTTGTTCCGGAGTCCGAGGAAGACGCCTGGGTGGAGGAGGGCGAGAGCTGGGACTTGGAAGAAGACCTCGGGAAGGGTGACAACCTCGTGTGGGTTCCGAAGCTGGGGTTGGAGGGTCCGTGGAGGGATGGGCGGCGGCCATTGCCGGGAGGGGTAAGGCTCCTCGACGAGCTGCCTCATGGGCTCTGCGAGCCCGGTATCTGTTCGCTCTGGTCGAGTCTCTTCCTCGAGTCACACATGGGGACGGGCGAAGCCTGGGCCATCTTGAAGATCCCCAGGTTCTTCAGTGAGTTCCTGCGCATCGAGAGCAACTACTTCGAAACCCCGGAGATCGACCTCTACAAGCCTCGGGACGCGAAGAAGGCGAAAGGAAGCAAACCCGTGTCGTCCAAGAGCAGCAATCCGCCCGAGACGGCGGAGGTGAGCGTGAACATGAAGGTGCTGACGCTGTGCATCGGCCTGTCGGCGAGCGCCTGCGCTGCGGTGCAGGTGCGTCAGGTGGATACCGAGTGGCTGGAGGACTGCCCGAAGGAAGCCCGGGTGGCCATTGAGGCACTGGGGTTGGGTACTGGCGAGCCGTATGACGTGGAATTATTGGGCATCGACTACACGCGTCGGCAGGCGACGCCGCTCTTCATCAAGGAGGGTCCGGTGGTGGCTCGCTGGGAGGGCCTGCACCTGGGGCCGGACTTCCCTCGCTCCGAACTGGGGCGGCGCATGAAGGGGGCAAAGCTGTTTGGCCGGGCGAAGAGCTACGGCCAGCGGATGTCCATCCAGTTGGACCGATTGGAGTTGGCGGATGGTCGCAAGCTGCCCATCTGCGCCATTGGCTATGACGTCTGGGGCAAGGAGCCCGGGCTGGAGCAATGGGGTCCTGGTTCCCATCCAGGCGTGAATGTCGGCAACACTGATCCAGAGAAGCTATCGGCGTTGAAGGATCTCCGGCCTGGAGAGTTTCCCGTTGCGAACTCGACCATCTGGATCAGCTTTGGGATGACCTTCCGTCCCCAGTGGCTGGCGCGACGTTGAGTCTTGTGGGGCGGGCCAGGGGATGACCTTCGTGACGAACTTCCGAGGCCCGTTTTGTTCGCTCACCTCGAGCGAATAGACGATGCCATCGGCTTCGGCCTCGGGACGCCTCACCACGATGGAGATGTTTCCCTCGGCATCCAGGCGCGTGCCGAGCACCTTGATGCGTCCGACGGGACTGTCGAAACGCGCATGGCCGAATGCGAAGGGCTCGTTGGCCGACTCGATGCGCAAGGTCACGACCGCGAGTCGTGAAAGCGGGAGGGAACCCCAGACCTTGAGCATGGCCTCTCCAACTCTTGCCACTGTGTTGTCCTGCCGAAACGAGAGCTGACGGATGGTGCGCACGGGCTCGCGGAGCAGCAGTTCCGCCGCCACGGCATCGAGGTTCTCCGGTTCGGACGTGATGCACTGGCCGCGCTGGATGAACACCTGCACGTCCATCTCGTCCTCGTCCATCACGAGCGCGAAGACATGGCGCGCGCCATCCTCGGCGGTGATCTCCAGGGTGGGCTTGTGCCAGGTGGGCAGGTGCTTCGCGGGACGGAGGATGACGGTGTCCACACCGAGCCGCTGTACGGCGACGTGTTCCGCTCCGGACCCAGAGAGTGTGACGGCCCGGAGGGGCAGCTCGAACTGGAGCGTCGTCACCATCTGCTTGCGGACGTAGATGGGAGATGAGGGGGCGTTGCTGTCCAGGGGAGCCGGAACGGTGAGCGTGCGTGTCAGCTCGGAGGCGGGAACCTGAGCCGCGGCGCTCCTGGCCAGCAGGGTGAGCATGAGGGTGGCGGCCCGGACAGCGGTGGATGTTCGCATGACTCCTCCCGTAGGAACCGATACCTTACGGCAGAGGTCATGCCTCTCGTCAACGGGAACGCACGCGGGACGTGCGAGGTCGGACGAGCTAAGCCGGCCTCCCGGTCACTCTTTGCGCGGACCTGTCCGACAGTCGGACAAGTTGCGGAAGATCGAGCCCGGAGGGTCCCTCGTTCTGGATTCGTTCGGGTCCCTGGTGGGACTTTCGTCGACTGAGCTGGTGGCGCGGCGCGAAGCCGTTGCGAGTGGCTGCACTCCAGCCGGGCGGACGTAGGGGGCCCAGTCGTGGTCCTCCCGGGTGCCTACCGTTGGGATGTCCTTTCTCCCAAGGAGCCGTGCATGGATCTCACGCCCACCCCGGAAAAGAAGACCCCTCGCCAGCCTGTCCCTGTTCCCACCGCGATGCGCGAGAGCCGCAAGGGAATCATGGACCGGAGCGCGGCGGCCGGGATCCCCGCGCTGCCCCTGCTGGGTCGGCTGCCTCTGAGCAGGCGCATCCCGCAGGATCTCCACTCACTGCTGGATTACCAGGGGGCGCTCACGGTGGCCGGGGTGGGGCTGTTGTCCGGCTCGAAGGCGGCCTGCACGGCCGGACTGGCGTTCGGGTTCGCGGGAGCAGGCGTGTCGATGCTCACCGACTACAGGTTGAGCCTCAAGAAGCTCATTCCCATCGAGGTGCACGAGGTGATCGACTACGTGTGGAGCATCGGCGTCATCGCCGCGCCCTTCGTCTTCGGCTACTCGCGGCGCAGCCGGTGGGTCACGTTGATGCACGCCCTGGTGGGAGCGAGCACCATCGCCGCCTCCCTCTTCACGGACTACCGGGCGCAGCTCGGTGTGCAGTGGGGCCCGGGACGGAAGACCGACCTCGGCCCGGTGGGGGGCTGAGGCCTCCGTCAGGGGGCTCGCACGTGGGAGAGGAGCCAGGGCATGAGCTCCTGCTCCGCGTAGGAGGGCATGAGCTCCTGCTCCGCGTAGGCCGGGTCCCACGAGTCGTGCTCGACTTCCGGATACACGGTGTAGCGCACCGGGGCGCCCACCTCCCGGAGCGCTTGCACCATGATGCGCGACTCCTCGACGGGGATGATGGTGTCTTCTTCCCCGTGGAAGATCCAGGTGGGAACGTGCCGCAGGTGTCGGGCTGCCTCGAGGAAGGGCTCGGGGACGGATGAGGCCGCACCCGGGTTGCGTGGCAGTGTGCGCCTGCCGGGGGCGTCTAGTCCTCCGCAGATGGGCACGAGCGCGGCGAAGCGGTGCGGGTTAGACTTGGTATCGGTAGGTGGTCGCCGCGAGGGTTGCAGTGCGGGCGAGGAATCCGGTTTCGGGCATGGAGTCCCTCCGTCCAAGGCTTCGAAGCTCAGGCCAGGGGGACAGGTGTGCAAGTGGACCGGAGTCCACCCCTCCTCACTCTTCGTCCTCCCTGCTCATCAGCTCGCGCAGGTATCGCTCGCGATGGAGTAGGAAGTCACGGGTGAGGCGATAGTGCTCGGTGTCCTCGTATGCGATGGGTGACAGGCCCTGCTTGGACAGCCAGTAGATACGCGCGTCCGGGTAGGCGAGCAGGATGGGCGAGTGCGTGGCAATGAGGAGCTGAGAGGATTTTCGGCGCGCCAGCTCATCGATGTGCCTTAACAAGGTGAGCTGGTGTTGCGGAGACAGGGCGGCTTCGGGCTCATCGAGGATGTAGAGACCATTGGCCCAGAAGCGGCTGCGCACGAGCATCAGGAAGGACTCGCCATGGGACTGCTCGTGCGGGGAGGTGCCGCCGTAGGCCCCTTGGAGGATGTCAGGCATCTGTTCCAAGACCGTGCCCACGTTGAAGTAGCTCTCCGCGCGCAGGAAGAAGCCGGTGCGAGGGCGGCGGTAGCCGCGGACGAGCCGGAGGAAGCGATGCAGCTCGGATTCAGAGCTGCGGGTGGCGAAGTTGAAGCTCCGCGTGCCACCCTCGGGGTTGAAGCCTGCCGCCGTGGCGATGGCCTCGAGCAACGTGGATTTCCCACTGCCATTCTCTCCGGCGAGGAAGGTGACGCGTGGGTGCAACTCCAAGTTGTCCAGGTCGCGCACCACGGGCAGACTGAACGGATAGCGGTTGAAGTCAGGTATCTGCTCGCGCAGGAGCATCACCGTGCGGATGAAGGTCGGGTCCATGTCTGTTTCCGTAGCACGCGCATCCTATCTTTTGAGTCTGGTGCTCGTCGTCTTGTGCTCATGTGCCGGCGGTGCATCCTCGGTGATGCATGGTTCAGCTCCGCATGGGGGACGACTGGCGCAGAGCATGGACTCGGCTTCGAACGCGTGCCGACAGAATCCGGCGTATTGCACCGCTGTGGCTGGGGAGGAGACGATTGTACCCATTCCCATGAGTACGACTCCGACTTCTGTACCTCCGCGGGCAGAGGCTCCAGCAAAGGACAAGGCCTCAGAAGGGTCGAAGGATAAGACGACGGAGTTGTCACCAGAAAAGATCAAGAAAACCTGTAATGAGGAGTTCACCCGGTGCCTGCAAACACCGGTGCAAGGTATTCGCGGACCCAAGTTCAACCATAGTCAATGTATCGGATGCCGCGATGTCTGTATGCAGAGGAATGGTAGCTGGCCCTCCGAAGCCAATGGGAGGCCTTGCCCATGAGCCAGGAAGATGCGGAATTTCAGGGTCGGTGGATGGCGGGAGCTGATGCCATCGCCAAGCTCTATGTTGCTCTCGTGGATGCCCCTTTCGAGGAGTACGAAAGGGCCTTCCTGGCACTACAGCGCGAGCTGCTTGCCTTGGTGAAAACCCCCTGGGAACAGGTGGAGACACGTCGGCGCATCGCGGAGGAAATCCTTCTGGGCGCCTTTGGTCTGAATGCACCCTGGTCGGATTTCGGGCGCGCTCTGCGTCGCATCCGGCGGCTGGGGTATACGGATGTCGAGCGGCGGGTGCATGTGGCCATTCTGTTCGCTCGATGGGCGAAAGGCCACCCAGAGCACCTGCCCGCGGCGAGGCGCATGCTGGGTCTGGCCGAGCGCCACTTTCAGTCCCTCTCGTCAGAGCATGCCCAGTACGGAGACGTAAAGGGGAGTTTGGAGTTGATTCGGCAAGAGAAGGAATTCAGTCACTCCCGTGTCACCGCTCGCAGGACGAGCTCCCGGCGCTGATCGAGCAGTCGCAGGGCCAGGGGCAACAGCGCGCGGTACATCACCGCGTTCACCGCGGCGCACAGGGCGATGATCGCCAGCGTCTGCCAGCTGGGTCCGCTCGTCCCAGCGAAACGCAGGGCCCACACGAAGGGGGCGCACCCCACGCTCGCCGCGACGATGCCGAGCATGGACGCGGTGAGTGGCAGCTTGTCCCGGCGCTTGAGGCTCGCGTGGAACTTCACCGGGAAGTACAGCGACAGGAAGTTGCCCGCCGCGAGCAGCACGGGGATCACGGCCACCACGGCTGCCATGGCGCACAGGAAGTCCAGCGCCGAGCCCCTGCCGAAGTACACCCGGTAGAAGAGGCCCACGAGCAGCGCCATGCCGCCCGCGGCCGTACCCTGCACCACGTTCTTGGCCCGCATGACGTCCCCCAGTTCCACGGGCGCGGCGATGAGCATGGCCAGCCCGTGCCCGTCATAGGCGAAGGTGTTCTGCGAGAACGTGGACGCCATCACCACCGAGCCGTAGATGCACAGGCCACCCATCAGCCACGCATCCACGCTCGCGCCCAGCATGTACTCGAAGAGGGCTCGTCCTGACGTCAGCTTCATGAGGATGGCCAGCACGAAGGGGACGGACGCGAGCAGCCGCGCGCGCGGGTTGCGCCACAAGTCCAGCGCCTCGCGCACGAGCAGCGTGGTGTACCGGCTCCGCGTCCGGGCGAACGGGTCGCTGTCTCCGGACTCCTTCACCGCCGGGCCGGCGCGGCCCACGTTGCGGTGGAAGTGCAGCAGCAGCGCGTAGGCGATGGCCAGCCCCATCAGCATGAAGAAGAGCATGCCCACGCCGTTGGCCAGGGCGTTGCGCCGGTAGCCATAGGAGAGCTCCAGCAGCGCGTCCCCGAAGTAGCCTGGGGGCACTCGTCCGAGCGCGATCGTCGCGTCGACGATGAGGCCCATGTCCATCTTCTCCATTCCTCCCTCACCCACGGCGGTCAGCCACGAGGTGTCGATGGGGGGAATGAAGGACGCGGCCACGAGGAAGAACACGAAGCCGCCGCCGATGAGCTGTGCGCTGTTCTTCGCGCGCAGCACGTTGAGCACCAGGTGCAGGCCCACCCGGCTCCAGGCCGCGTTGAGCAGCGCGAAGAGCACGTAGAGCAGCACGGCGAACCACTTCACGCGCACCGTGTGCACGGAGGCGTAGCCGAGTGCCGCTCCCGTGAGCGGCGCGTAGAAGACGAGCGCGCGCGGCTCGAAGAGGCTCGCCACCGTGGAGGCGATGAGCAGCCGGAAGGGAGAGATGGGGAAGGGCGCGTAGCGGCTCAGCTCCGAGTGGTCATCCACGCCCGCGCTCATCAGCGGCCACGTCACCCACACCGCGGAGGTGACGAAGCACAGCAGGTTGAGGATGAAGAACGGCCAGACCTCGTTCTGGGCGACGGGGGGCAGGCGCATCAACCCGTAGAACGACACCCCCAGACCCCAGGCTGGAGCGCTCGAGAGCAGGAAGGCGCCTACCGCCATGAGCCGGTTCTTCCCCGGCCCCTGGTTGAGCCCGATGTTCAGACGCAGACCCCACAGCAACCACAGGTGCTGGAAGAAGCCCGGTGTGGCCGGCCGGCTCATGCCGCCCCCTGGCGGAGGTTCGCCTGGGTCGGTGATGCGTCCCCGTAGAAGGACAGCTTCGCGTTGCGCGCGGCCGGCACGGAGATGAGCTTCTCGAAGACGGCCTCCAACGAGGGTGACTCGTAGCGCTCCATGAGCTGCTGCACGGTGCCCTGGTCGAGCATCCTCCCGCCGCGGATGACGCCCGCGTGCGTGGCCAGCCGCTCGGCGATCTCCAGCACGTGCGTGGTGAGCAGCAACGTCACGCCCCGCCGGCTCAGCTCGCGCAGCAGCTCGCGGATGACGCCCGCCGCGAGCACATCGATGCCCTCAAAGGGCTCGTCCAGCAGCACCAGCTCCGGCGCGTGGATGAGCGCCGCCGCGATGGCCAGCCGCCGCCGCATCCCCTTGGAGTACTCGGCCACCAGCGCGCCCGCCTTGTACGTCAGCTCTGTGAGCTCGAGCAGCTCGGCGGCTCGCGCGGCTGCCTCGTCCCCGCTCAGTCCGTACATCCGCCCGCAGAAGGTGAGGTACTGTCGCCCGGTGAGCCGCTCGAAGAGGCTCAGCTCCTCGGGCACCACGCCGATGTGGCGCTTCACCTCCAGCGGCTTCGCCACCGCGTCCACCCCGAGCAGGGAGATCCGTCCGGCGTCCGGTGCGTACACCCCGGTGAGCAGCGCGATGGTGGTGGACTTGCCCGCCCCGTTGGGGCCGAGGAAGGCATAGAAGGCGCCCCGGGGAATGGACAGCTCCATCCCGTTGAGTGCAGTGAAGTCGCCGAAGCGCTTCACGAGCCCATGAGCATCGACGGCCAGATCTGGAGGGGAAGGGGACATGTGAAAGGGCCGGATTTCAGCCGACTCCGTTACCCCCTGCAATCCTCCCAATGTCCGAGGCTCGTCCTCCGGGGTGGCTCCCCTGGTGTAGGATCCCTCCCATCACCACCTTCCGGGCACTTCGAACCATGCAAGCTCTCTCTCAGACGAACGTGAATCGGGCCCGACTCCTCATCACTTGCGCGGACCGCCCGGGTGTGGTGGCGGCCGTGTCCCAGCTCCTCTATGAACAGGGGGCGAACGTCGTCGACTCGGATCAGCACACCGAGCCGGATGATCTGCGCTTCTTCATGCGGCTGGAGTTCGATCTCCCGGGGCTCCAGGAGCGGCTTCCCGCGCTGGAGCAGTCCTTCCGCCCCGTGGCTGAGCGCTTCGGGATGCAGTGGCAGCTCACCCCCGCCGCGCGCGTCAAGCGCATGGCTGTCTTTGTCTCCAAGCAGGATCACTGCCTGCAGGAGCTGCTCTGGCTGCTCAAGAAGAGCGAGCTGGCCGCGCACATCCCCCTGGTAGTGAGCAACCATCCGGATGCGCGCGAGGTGGTGGCTCCCTTCGGAGTCCCCCTGCATCACGTGCCCGTCACTCCGGACACCAAGGCGCAGGCCGAGGCGGAGGTGCTGGAGCTCATGAGGACCCACCAGGTGGACCTCATCGTCCTTGCTCGCTACATGCAGATTCTCAGTGCTGGGTTCATCGAGCGCTTCGGCCGGCCCATCATCAACATCCACCACAGCTTCCTACCGGCCTTCGTGGGCGCCAATCCCTACGCCCAGGCGCATGCCCGAGGGGTGAAGCTCATCGGCGCCACGGCGCACTACGTGACGGCCGAGCTCGACGCCGGGCCGATCATCGACCAGGACGTCCATCGGGTGGGGCATCGGGATGCGGTGGCGGATTTGGTCCGCATCGGGCGCCGGGTGGAGCGCACCGTTCTGGCGCGCGCGGTGGCCTGGCACCTGGAGGACCGGGTGTTGCTGCACGGCAACAAGACTGTCGTCTTCGCCTGAGCGGCTTCGTACTCCGGGGTGCACGCTCAGTGCACCATGGCCACCTCGGGCGGGCCGATGATGCGCTGCACGGTCATCCTCACCTTGTCCAGGTCCACCGGCTTGGAGATGTAGCCGGCGGCGCCCACCAGCTCGGCCTCCCACTCGAAGCCGTAGCCGGAGATGATGATGATCGGCAGTCCGCGCGCCCGCGGCATCTTCTTGAGCGCGTCCAGTAGGCCCCAACCACTCATCACGGGCATTCGCAGATCCAACAGCACGGCCTGGGGGATGTCACCCTCGAGCAGATCAAGGGCCTCTCGCCCGTTGGCGGCCTGCTCGGTGCGGTAGCCCATCTCCTCAAGGGCATCGCAGATGAGCGTGCGGTGGCTCGCGTCGTCGTCGACGACCAGGATGTAGGACATGTCGGGGCCTCGAAGCATCTTCCAGAGGGGATGGCGGATTCTATGGGGGGCAAGATGCGGATGGCTTCTCGGTTCCGGAAGGGGTGTGCTTGCTTTTCAACACCCCCCGAAAAGTCTCAGGGAATTCTGCCCCAGGATGCCTGCCTCCACCTCGTCCCCGAGCTTCAGGGCCAGCAGCTGCTTGAGCTCGCGATCCCAGGCGTAGGGCAGGTTGGGAAAATCCGTGCCGTAGAGGATGCGCTCCGGCCGCACCTCCAGCAGGCGGCGGGGGACGGGCATGGGGAAGTAGTTGGCCGCCGCCATGGTGGTGTCCAGCCAGAGGTTGTCGTAGCGCTCCAGCAGCCGCTCGTAGGCGTCGAACTCGTCCGCTCCCAGGTGGGGCACGCACAGCTTGAGGGTCGGGTGCTCTTTCAGCACCCGCTCCACCCGCTCGGCCGAGCAGAGGGCGTGGACGTCGCACTTGTACTGGGGGCTGGCGGGCTCGCGGCCGGCGTGCATCACCAACGGTCGCCCGGCCCGCGCGCAGGCGGCGTACACCTCGTGCAGCGCGGGCGCGTCTGGGGCAAAGCACTGCACATGGCAGTGTAGCTTCACGCCCTTGAGGCCCGCCGCGAAGGCCTCGGCGAGGATGTCCGCCGCGCCCTCTTCGCCCGGCAGCACGGTGGCCAGCCCCCAGACGCGCGGCTCTGCTCGGGCCACCTCGGCGATGTAGGAATTGAGGAAGCGCGCCATGCCCGGCTTGTGCGCGTAGTGAAGCGCCACCACCCGGTGCACCCCGCGCGACAGCAGGAAGGACACCACCTGGGGCGTGTGCAGCTTGTAGCGGATGGGCCAGCCGTACTGGTCGAACCAGCGCCACACCGCCTCGAACACACCGTCCGGGAAGAGGTGCACGTGGGAGTCCACCACGGGCGGCAGCCCCTCGGGCAGGCGCGGACCTTCTTCATCATTCAAGGCCGGCAGGGGGGGAACGGACGCTCCAGGCCCTAGCCAGCCCGAGACGGTACCCAGGCAGACCGGCGAATCATCGGGATGATCCATGCGGAGCGAAGGTCTACTCCTTCTTCCGCTCCACGTCGCCTGGGGCCTCGTCCAACCGTCGCAGGTAGGTGTTCTGCGAGTAACCCGCGCGCTCCAGGCGCTGCGTCTCGATGAGGTCGGCGACCTTGGTACACACCTGGCTGAGCAGACGCAGGGACTCGGCCAACAGCTTCTCGGCCTGGTCCTGCGCGTCCGCGCGCTTGATGACGGTCCGATCGCGGCGGAACAAGAGGGGCAACTTCATCCCGCCGAATCTAAGGGATGGCGTGTCCTCGTGCCACCCGGACTTCGGGCCTGGAGTTTCCTCCAGAGCACAGTGCCTGCCTGATGTGCCAGGTTCAGGGGCTCGGTCCGATGACGCAGCCAGACGACGCACTTCGTCGGAAAATCAACAACTTAACAGCTCAGCAAATTTACACGATGAACCCGGCTCCGCTGGTGAATGGCGCCGCCCCCTGGGGAAGCGTCGGGTAAACGACCAATATCAGGACACTTTCACGAATTTTCAGCTGGGGGGATGACGCGCGGAAAATTTGTGCTTACAGTGCGTCCATTCACTTCCCGACTTCTTGTCGAAAGGGGGAACTGCGCATGGCTTACGACGGCGAGCTGGTGAAAATGGCGAATGGCCGCTGGGCGCGGTTCCAGCGCTGCCAGGTGTCCCGCCCAGGCGTCGAGGACGCTGGCGAGACGATGATGTTGATCGCGGTGGAGCTGGACGAGCGCTATCAGCAGTTGTTGGACGAGGTGTCGGACTCGTTGGCGCACTATCGCCACCGGGGCATTCCGGTACAGGTGAAGCTGGACGAGGCGCAGCGGTTGACGCTGCACCCGGAGTCAGAGTCCAGCGCGTTGCACTAGTCAGCGAGGCCGGTAGAAGCGCGCGGCGTTGTCGAAAGCAACGCGCTTCACCACTCGCTCTGAGAGCTTCGCCTTGGCCAGGAGGTTGGCCACGCGCGCAAGCCCGAGAAGGTCACCGGCGCCCTCGCCGGCATCCGAGTTGAGCACCAGCCTTTCGCTGCCGAGCCGACGAACCAGAGCCACAACGCGTTCGGCCCGCAGTGCTTCGGGGTGCAGGGTCAATCCCGCCCAGTGTCCACAGCCGAGGATGTTGCGCACGGTGCGCCCGTTGGCGTGATCCACGAGCACGCGTGAGGGCCGCACACCGGACTCGCGCAGCAAGGTGAGGATGCGCCGGGTGTGGCGCTCCTTGTCGAGCACCGGGGTGTGCACCACCACCTTCAGCTTGAGCTGACGCGCGAGCGCGAGCTGCTCGAGGAAGGCCTCCTCTTCCTCGATGCCTCCCGCGTGCAGCCCTGTCTCGCCCAAGGCCACCACGCGTCCGCCGCGGAAGTAGTCGGGGAGGCTCGCGAGCACCTCGGACAGGCCGCGGCGGGGGATGGAGCGCGGATGCACCCCCAGCGCCGCCCAGGCGCGGATGCCCAGCCGCTCCAGGCGCGGGAGCTGACGTTGCACCAGGTCGTCGAAGTGCTTGCGCAGGGCCTTGGGGGTGGGCTCGGGCGGGTGGTGGGCTACCACCAGCGCGCGCTCCACGCCGAAGAAGCGCATGGACTCGAGGTCCTGGTCGCTGAGGGCCTCCGGGTGGAGGTGCGCATCGAAGAGATGGACGAGCTGCTCGGGCACGGTGTGCTCGCTCTTGGGGGTCAGTCCTGGCCGAGGGCGGTGCCCTCGTTGCGAGGATCGCTCGCGGCGTAGCGCAGGTTTGTCTTGGGGTCGCTGTAGACGGCCTCGGCGTCACCCCAGGCCTCCTGCTTGCGAAGCTTGTGGCCCTTGGCCTCCAGCGCCGCCTGCGTGGCGGGCTCCAGTCCCCAGCGGTCCACCCACAGCTCATCCGGCAGGTACTGGTGGTGCACCCGGCCCATGCCCACTGCGCGTGTCACGTCCATGCCTTGGTCCACGATGTGGGAGATGACCTGGATGACGGTGGTGGGAATGGTGGAGCCGCCCGGGCTGCCCACCACCAGCATCACCTTCTTCGGATCGTCTTTGGCGAAGACGAGGGTGGGGGACATGGAGGACAGCGGCACCTTGCCGGGGGCGATGGAGTTGGCCTCGCCCGTGACCAGCCCGTAGGCGTTGGGCACGCCGGGCAGGGCGGCGAAGTCGTCCATCTCGTCGTTGAGGAGCACGCCCGTCCCCTTGGCCACCACGCACGAGCCGAAGCCGTAGTTCACCGTGGTGGTGAGGGCCACCGCGTTGCCATCCTTGTCGATGACGGAGATGTGCGTGGTGTTCTTCTTCTCCGGCGCGGAGGCGGGGTCGTACCAGGTGTCGGTCGGGTTCTTCAGGGTGGAACCGGCGTTCTCCCTCGGGGCCAGCAGCGAGGCGCTGGGGGTGGCCTTCTTGGGGTCGATGCTGCCCGCCAGGTCCGCGATGTAGCCGGACGAGGTGAGGCGCTCCATGGGGATCTTCACGAAGGCCGGGTCGCCCAGGTACTTCACCCGGTCCACGTATACGCGGCGCACCGCCTCGGCGTAGAGGTGGAGGTCCTCGGGGTCGCGGTAGCTCATGCCCTTGGGACGCAGCCGCTCCAGGGCGCCGAGCACCTGCACCACCGCGAGCCCGCCCGCGCTCGGCGGCGGCATGGTGAGGATGCGATGGCCGCGGTAGCTGCCCTCCAGCGGCTCATGGGTGCGCGTCTTGTAGGCCTTCAAGTCCTCCAGCGAGAGCAGGCCGCCGCCGGCCTTCACTGTGTCCACCATCGCCTGGGCGAGCGGGCCCGAGTAGAAGGGCTTGGGACCGTTCTTCGCGAGCGTCTGGAGCGTCCGGGCCAGCTCCGGTTGGCGCACCAGATGGCCGATGGGCGGCACGTCCGGCTCGCCCTTGTCGTTTTTCGTGAGGAAGAGGCGTGTGGCCTCTGGATCCTGCCGCAGGCAGTCGCGCCGCATGGCGGCCATCGCCTGGTACTTGGGCGACACCCAGAAGCCGTTGCGCGCGGCATCGATGGCGGGCTGCAGCACCACCGCGCGCGGCAGCTTCCCGTGCTTCTCCAGTAGCTCCAGATAGCCGGCGACCGCGCCGGGCACCGCCACGCTCGTCACGCCGTCCGTGGACAGCCCCGGCACCACCTTGCCGTCTTTCACGTACATGTCCCGGGTGGCCGCCGCGGGTGCCACCTCGCGAAAGTCCAGCACTCGCGTTCCGCCCGTCTTCGCCTCGTGCACCAGCGCGAAGCCTCCGCCGCCAATCCCCGAGTGATACGGCGCCACCACTCCCAGCGTGAAGGCCGCCGCCACCGCCGCGTCCACCGCGTTGCCGCCCTTGTCCAACATCCGCAGCGCGGCCTCGCTCGCCTCCGGATGAGCCGTGGCTACCGCTCCGCCCCGGTACGGTCGCGCCGCCCACGCAGGCCACGCCACCACCAGCGCTGCTACCGCTACGCCCCACCAATTTTGGTGAGTCCGCATCTTTACCGTCTCCACGTGAAAGCCTCCGTATGGGCCATCAACTCGCGCTTCTCCGAGTGAGAGTTCTGGAGTATCCCCGCCCGCCACCTGGACTCGCTACCAAACGCTTTCGTCATCGAGAAGTGTCCGGAGGACACCAACACGCTCAGCCGGGAGTTTGACCGGGACAGGAGCGAAGGCATCCTGTGCATGACGCTCCGTCCCGACGGGGGGAACATGAACGCCAACCTGGTGACAGTGAAGCAAACATCGGCTCCGTCGGATGCCACCGTGACAACGGTCTTCCTCAAGCCGAAGTTCGGCATCACCGTGCAGAGCAACACGTTGTCGGTTTCCGTTCAGGCCCGGCCGGAAGGCAGTCGCTCCACGCGCGCGCCTGCTCGTGGTTGACGCGTCGCGATCGCGTCCCTAGTAATCGCCGACATGACAGCTTCTTTGGCGGCGGTGGTGTTGTGCGCGGGCAAGGGCACGCGGATGAAGTCGGAGAAGGCCAAGGTCCTTCACCCCATCCTCGGCAAGCCCCTCTGTGCCTATCCCCTCATGCGAGCCCTGGAGTTGGGCGCCTCGCCGGTGGTGTCGGTGGTGGGCCACCAGGCCGAGGAGGTGGAGCGCTCCATCCGCGCCCACTTCCCCACGGCGCCCCTGCGCTTCGCGCTCCAGAAGGAGCAGCGGGGTACGGCGGACGCGGTGCGCTCGGCGGAGAGCGCGCTGAAAGACTTCAACGGGCGTGTCCTCATTCTCTACGGTGATGTGCCGCTGGTGCGCAGCGAGACGCTGGCCGCGCTCGCCGCCGCGCACGAGAAGGGCGGGGGCGTGCTCTCGCTGGTGTCCACCGTGCCGGCGGATCCGACGGGCTACGGCCGCGTCATCCGCGAGATGGGCAAGGTGGTGCGCATCGTCGAGCACAAGGACGCCACGCCCGAGCAGCGCCAGGTGCGCGAGTGCAACGCGGGCATCTACCTGGTGGAGTCGTCCTTCCTGTGGAAGGCGCTGGCCAACATCCGCAGCAGCAATGCGCAGGGCGAGTTCTACCTGACGGACCTGGTGGAGATGGCCGCGGCGCAGGGCCCGGTGGCCTCCATCGAGGCCGAGTTCGGCGAGACGGCCGGCGTGAACGATCGGGTGGAGCTGGCGGCGCGCGCCAAGGAGCTCCAGTCGCGCATCAACACCTGGCACATGCGCAACGGCGTCACCCTGGCGGACCCAGCCACCACGTACATCGAGGAGGGCGTGGCCATCGGGTCGGATACGGAGCTTGGCCCCATGGTGACGCTGTCGGGCGCCACGGTGGTGGGCCGCAACGTCTCCATCGGTCAGGGCTGCGTCGTGCACGCCTCCTCGGTGGCCGACGGGACGACCGTGAAGCCGTACACCGTGCTGGAGGAGGCTCGGGTAGGCGAGCGCTGCATCCTCGGCCCGTTCTCCCGGCTGCGGCCTGGGACGGACCTCGCCGAGGAGGTGCACCTGGGCAACTTCGTGGAGACGAAGAAGGCCCGCCTGGGCCGCGGCTCCAAGGCCAACCACCTCGCCTACCTGGGTGACGCGAAGATCGGCTCCAAGGTGAACGTGGGGGCAGGCACCATCACCTGCAACTACGACGGTGTGAGCAAGCACGTCACCGAGCTGGGTGATGGGGTCTTCATCGGCTCTGACACCCAGCTGGTGGCCCCTGTGAAGGTCGGGGACGGTGCGTATGTCGGTGCGGGCACCACGGTGACGAAAGATGTGCCCTCCGGGAGCCTCGCTGTGTCCCGCACGCCACAGGTGAACCTGGAAGGCTGGGTGGAGAGGAAGAAGGCTCGGATGGCCAAGTCCTCGGAAACTGGCTCCTCCAAATCCGACAAAGCGTCGGCGGGGTGATCGGCCCGCGATTTGCTTGTCGTCCGGGTGACAGGTGTCGCCCGGTGTAGGTGTTGTGCCCCCCCGCATTTGCCTTCGGGGGGTCGGGCGTGAGAGAGGACGGACAACATGTGCGGCATTGTTGGGTACGTTGGGGATAAGGAGTCGGCTCCCATCCTGGTGTCTGGGCTCAAGAAGCTCGAGTACCGGGGGTATGACTCCGCTGGCGTGGCGGTGGTGAACCGCAACGTCCTGAACGTGGTGCGGGCCACGGGCAAGCTGAGGAACCTGGAGAACCGCGTCCAGAACGATCTGCCCCAGGGCACCATCGGAATCGGTCACACGCGTTGGGCCACGCACGGGCGTCCGTCGGATGAGAATGCTCATCCGCACACCTACGGTGGCGTGGCGGTGGTGCACAACGGCATCATCGAGAACCACCTCGCCCTCAAGGAGGAGCTGCGTGCCAAGGGGCACCACTTCTCCTCCGAGACGGACTCCGAGGTCTTCGCCCACCTCATCTCCGATGAGCTCAAGAGCGGGTTGGATCTGCCGGCGGCGGTGCGCGCGGCCATCACCCACGTGAAGGGCACCTACGCCCTGGCGGTGGTGACCACGAGCGACCCCAACCGGATCGTTTGCACCAAGGATTCCTCTCCCATGGTGCTCGGTCTGGGTCAGGGTCAGAACTTCGTGGCCAGCGACGTGCCGGCGCTGCTCGAGCACACGCGCGACTTCGTCTACATGGAGGAGGGTGACCTGGCCGTTGTCACCGCCGCCAGCGTGGACATCTACAACCGCTCCGGCCAGAAGGTGAACCGGCCCACCCGCCGCATCGACTGGACGCCGATGATGGCGGAGAAGGGCGGCCACAAGCACTTCATGCACAAGGAGATCATGGAGCAGCCTCGCGCCGTGGCGGACACGCTGCGCGGCCGCATGCTCCTCTCCGAGGGT
Organism: Archangium minus; assembly: GCF_044360475.1. Lineage (NCBI taxonomy): Bacteria > Pseudomonadati > Myxococcota > Myxococcia > Myxococcales > Archangiaceae > Archangium > Archangium minus. The sequence continues at coordinate 10,352,452 of NZ_CP043494.1, read as the reverse complement.
GATGTGCACTTCGAGGGTTGGAACCTCAGCCCGGAGAAGGTGCGTGCGCTCACCAAGGTGACGATCCTCGCGTGCGGCACCTCGTGGCACTCGGGCATCGCTGGCAAGGCGATGATCGAATCGCTGGCGCGCATCCCCGTGGAGGTGGAGCTCGCCAGCGAGTTCCGCTACCGCGATCCCATCGTGGAGCCCTCGCACCTGGCCATTGCCATCAGCCAGTCCGGCGAGACGGCGGACACGCTGGCGGCCTTCAAGGAGGCCAAGGCGCGTGGCGCCACGGCGCTCGCCCTGTGCAACGTCATCGGCAGCGCCATGACGCGTGAGGCGGACATCACCATCCTCACCAACGCGGGCCCTGAGATTGGCGTGGCCTCCACCAAGGCCTTCACCACGCAGCTGGTGGGTCTCTACCTGCTCGCGGTGAAGCTGGGGCGCATGCGCGGCACGCTCACCGTGAAGGCGGCACAGGAGCACCTGACCGCACTCACGGAGATCCCCAAGATGATCGAGGACGTGCTCAAGTGCGAGACGGCGGTCAAGCGCGTGTCCCGCGAGTTCATGAACGCGCAGGACTTCCTCTTCCTCGGCCGCGGCCCCATGCACCCGGTGGCGCTCGAGGGCGCGCTCAAGCTCAAGGAGATCTCCTACATCCACGCCGAGGGCTACGCCGGCGGCGAGATGAAGCACGGCCCCATCGCGCTCATCGACGAGAAGATGCCCGTGGTGGTGATCGCGCCGAAGCAGCCGCACGTCGCCTACGAGAAGATCATCGGCAACATCGAGGAGGTGCGGGCGCGCGGCGGCAAGGTCATCGCGATCATCGACGAGGATGACGCGCACGTGGCCTCGCTGGCGGATCACGTCATCCGCATCCCGGCCGCGAGCGCGCTGCTCGCGCCGGTGGTGGCCACGATTCCCCTGCAGCTGCTCGCCTACCACGTGGCGGATCTGCGCGGGAACGACGTGGACCAGCCGCGCAACCTCGCCAAGAGCGTGACGGTGGAATAGTCGCGCCACGCCTCCTGGCGGCTCGCGCCCGGGTGCCTCCTTTGGAGGCCCCGGGCGTTTTTCTTGCATTGATTCTCTCCCACACCAGCCCGCCGGTAACTTCCCATTCCTGGGTGGATTGAAAAGGACAAGTAGATTCTTTGTATTTAAAGTATGTCGTTTGTCTCTAATTCTTCATGGCAATCAAATATCGGAATATGAAAAAACTGGATTTAGAGTATTCTGAGTAAGACCTGTTGTTTATGAGGTGAAATCGGCTATCTAGAAGGGGTGAGCTCAACAGGGCGCTTCCCCATCATGCGAGTCCATCCCCTCGGGTCCATTCTCATACTGGTGTGGCTTTTCACCTCCGGGTGGTCTTCTGTGGCGGGAGCGGCTCCCGTGGCGGATACGGTGGTGGTGAATGCGAGAGTGTATACGGTCGATGCGCGGAAGCCGTGGGCCGAGGCTATCGCCATCCGGAAGGGTCGCATCCTCGCGGTCGGGAGCAATGCGGAAATCTCCCGTTACCGCGCGAACCAGACGCGGATCATTGATGCCGAGCAGCGGCTGGTCCTGCCGTCATTGACGGACTGCCACGTTCATTTCCTCGAGGGCTCGCTCGGTCTTTCGCGACTTGGTCTGGATGATGCCCAGTCGATCGCGGACGTTCAGCGGAAGCTCAAGGAGTTCGCCGCCGCGCATCCGGACTCGAGCTGGCTCGTGGGGCGGGGGTGGACCTACCCCATCTTCGGAGAGTCGGGGCTCCCCCACAAACGGGACCTGGACGTTGTCGTGTCGGATCGCCCGGTGGTGCTCGAGGGCTATGACATGCACACGGTCTGGGCCAACAGCAAGGCGCTTGCCGCGGCCGGCATCACGCGGGAGACGCCGGATCCGCCCCATGGCACCATCGTCCGGGACGCGGCCACGGGCGAGCCGACGGGCACGCTCAAGGAGTCCGCCGCGAAGCTCCTGTGGGATGCCATTCCCCGGCTCACTGACGAGGAAAGGCTCGAGGCACTTCGCAAGGGATTGGCGGAGGCGAACCGGCTGGGCCTCGGCCGTCTGCATAGTGCGGGCCGTGACCAGGATGTGCTTCCGTTGTTCGAGCGCCTTCGCCAGCAGGACCAGCTCACGGCCCGGCTCTACGTGGCCCTCCCGATGGAGCCGCCCTCGCTGACGCCCGAGTTCCTGGCTCGACTGCGGGCGGCGCGTAGCACCTACCAGAATGAATGGCTCTCCACCGGTGCGGTGAAGATCGTCGTCGACGGTATCGTGGAGACGCATACCGCGGCGATGTTCGAGCCATACGTCGACGTGCCGTCCGAGCGCGGCGAGCCCTTCTGGGCGGAGAACGAGCTGGCTCGTGCCGTGACGGAGCTGGATCGCCAGGGTTTTCAACTCTTCACCCACGCGATCGGAGATCGCGCGGTGCGGTTGACGTTGGACACCTACCAGCGTGCGGCGAAGCAGAACGCCAGCCGGAACCGTCGCCATCGCATCGAGCACCTCGAGACCCTCACCGAGCAGGATGCCTCGCGCCTGGGCAAGCTGGGGATCATCGCGAGCTTCCAGCCGTTTCATGCCTACCCGGATGCCACGACCCTGGACACCTGGGCTGGGAAGATCGGCCCGGAGCGGGCGTCGCGCGGATTCGGATGGCAGCGGATCGTCAAGGGCGGCGGGAAGCTCGCGTTTGGAAGCGATTGGCCGGTCGTGACCCTGAATCCCTGGTATGGAATCCAGACGGCCGTTACTCGTGAGACGGAAGAAGGGAAGCCAGCCGGTGGTTGGCTACCGGAGCAGCGACTCTCACTCGAGCAGGCCCTCCGGGCGTACACCCTGGATGCCGCCTTCGCGGCACGTCTCGAGAAGGAGGAGGGCTCCCTCGAGGCAGGCAAGCGGGCCGATCTGATCATGCTTTCGCGGAACGTGTTCGAAATAGACCCGAGAGAGATCCGTAATACCGAAGTCCAACTCACCATGGTGGGTGGGAAGATCGTCTACCGGAAGTAGGCGTCAGCGGGGGGGCGCACCTATACCCCGCCTCCCGCGGGCGTGTTGTCGTTGTTTCGTCTGGCTGTATTGGAGTGAGTGTTGGAGGGGGAACGCCCGGACTGTGTCAGTTGCCGCGCGCGGGAGACGTCTGTCGCGCGGGCCGGGTGTTCATCTGGCAATTCGCATCGCGATGATTGTCCATGACAAGGCTCGAGGACTCATATGATTGACAAGGATCTGCGAATGAATGCCGTTCGGGAGGAGCTTCTCTGGAATTCGGAAGTGGGTGATTGGAGCTCGAGCGAGTTGTTTGCCCGGGTCCGGCCGGAAGACATCATCATGCCCGAGCAGGACAAGCGGGATTATGAGCCAATCCTCTGGAATGATTTGTGCTCGGAGTTCGACGCGCAGTACATGAATACGTGGATCCGTCGGAGCGGACTGACGCTCTCCGGTGAGTTCCACTCGTTCGTGGAGGCGTGGAGCCGCGACGAGTACAACCACTATCTTGGATTCCGCCGTATCTACAGCCTCTTCTACGGAGAGTCAGAGGCGGCGATCACGGAGCGGCTCGAGGCTCGCAAGCCTGACTTCCGAGTGATCGACGACTTCGGCCGGGACGAGTTCCTCCTGTGCGCGGTCCTGGCATATGACGAGATCGCGACTACCCGATCCTATATAGACGACACGGAGTTCTATGGCTCGCTCGGGCCCTCTGCGTTCCGCGACTGGGTTCGTTGGTTGGTCGCCGACGAAGCACGGCATTTCATGAACCTTCTCCGGGTGATGCAGGGGCGCCACGCCCATCGCCTGGCGGAGCTCCCGGCCGTGCTCGACCGCATCTTGGAGATTGATCTCACGAAGGACAGCTACGAGGCCACCTTCGTGCTGGATCATCATGGGCCCCAGTTCTCCGAGAAGATGTTGAAGGGATGCGTCGAGACCATCCTGAGCAGCGTTCAGAAGGTTCCCCGTGTCTTCCATCAACCGGAACCAGTGCGCCTCGGAATCAGAGCCAGGTGATGGGTTGCCCGGGTTTCCAGGGGCTGATTCAATAGGCACGTCATGAAACTTTCGATTGCAACGGCAGCGGAGAAGCGTGAGCGAGATCTGTTGGCCTATGAAGATTGGGGACAGAAGCTCACGCCCGAGCAGTTCGTGGGTGCGGAAGAGAAGCAACGAGAGCACGCATGGTCCAAGAGTGGCATGACGACCTGGCTTCTCCGGGAGGAAGGTCCGGAGGTCCTGGCTTCATGTGAGACATACCGGATGAACGCGGTTGTCCGAGCCAATGGGCGGACGACCCGGGGGATTGTGTTCGGGGTTGCCAGCGTCTTCGTCGAGTCCAGGCTTCGCGGGCGAGGATTGGCGACACGGCTGATGAGTGCGTTGGAGCGCACGCTGGTGGAGCAGGAGCCGGGTGCGCTCGCTTCCGTCCTCTTCAGCGATGTCGGCCCTGATTTGTACTCGCGCGTTGGCTATGTGCCCCGCCCGGCGGTCGATGTCTTGTTCGACGCCCATCCCGGCTCGCCGGAAGCGGAAGTGGATCGGCTTCTTTCTGAGAAAGAGGTGGCCGCGGAGCTGGAGTCCTGCAGGCCTCCCGATGAGGGCTTCATCATCTGGCCCTCCGCCGCCCAGCTCGACTGGCACATCGAGCGGGAGCGCATCTACGCGGGCCTCCTGGGCCATCAGCGGCCGGAGTTTCATGGCGCGGTCGCCGGAAGCTCCCGGGCATTCTGGGCCGCCGACCTCAAGTCGGACCAGCTTCTCGTGCTGCTCCTTGATGCGAGGACTCCAGACGAGGCCGAGGCGCTGCTGCGGTGCGCCGGGCGTGTTGCCCATCGTGCCGGGCTTCAAGAGGTCGTCGTCTGGGAGTCCCCGCTCCCGTTCTCATGGCCGGGGTCCCAGGCTCGCCGGGTCGAGCGCGAGAGCGTTCCGATGATCCGGCCGCTCAACGCGAACGTTCATCCCGATTCCTGGACCCTGATTCCACGGGGCATCTGGGTCTGAGCCCCTTCAGCTCAGGGCTCGGTTACCCTCACCCCAACCCTCTCCCATGGGGAGAGGGAGCATCGCTCAGAAGGAGGCGTCGAAGGTGACTTCCCCTTCGACGCCCACCTGGTACGCCGAGACGCGACGCTCGAAGAAGTTCGCCAGTTCCTGCACGTCCTGCAGGTCCATGAAGCCGAACGGGTTCTTCGCCCCGTAGCGCTTGGGCAACTCGAGCATCACGAGCCGCTGATCCGCGACGAACTCGAGGTACTGCCGCATCTCGCGCACAGAGAGGCCCGCGACGCCCAGTCCCAAGATGTCCTCGGCGAACTGGAGCTCGCACTCCACCGCCTCCTCGAGCATGGCGGCGACGTCCCGCTCCATCTCCGCGTCGAAGAGGCCGGGCTCCTCGCGGCGCACCGTCTTCACCACCTCGAAGGCGAAGGCCATGTGCGCGCTCTCGTCGCGGAAGACCCAGTTCGTCCCCGCGGCCAGCCCGTGCAGCAGCCCCCGCGAGCGCAGGAAGTACACGTAGGCAAAGGCCGCGAAGAAGAAGAGCCCCTCGATGCAGGCCGCGAAGCAGATGAGGTTCAGAAGGAACTTCCGCCGCTGCTCCCGCGTCTCCAGCCGTTCGAGCTCGCCGATCGAGTCGATCCACTTGAAGCAGAACTCGGCCTTCTTGCGGATGCTCGGGATGTTGTCGATCGCCGCGAAGGCCAGCGCCCGCTCGTTGGGGTCCGGCACGTACGTGTCGAGCAGCGTGAGGTAGAACTGCACGTGCAGTGCCTCCTCGTAGAGCTGCCGCGACAGGTACATGCGCGCCTCGGGCGCGTTCACGTGCTTGTAGAGGTTCAGCACGAGGTTGTTCGACACGATGGAGTCACCCGTCGCGAAGAAGGCGACCAGGCGCTGGATGAGGTGGCGGTCCGCGGCCGTCATCTTCGAGCGCAGATCTCCCACGTCCGTCGAGAAGTCCACCTCCTCCACCGTCCAGGTGTTCTTGATGGCGTTGCGGTACATCTCGAAGAAGACCGGGTACTGCATGGGGCGCAGGGTGAGGTTCAGGCCCGGATCCAACAGGCGCGCGCCCGTCTTCGGCGTCGCGTGCGTCCAGAGGGTGTTCGTCGGGGAGCTCACTGGCAGGCCTCGCAGGCTTCGGGGTTCTCGAGAGAGCAGGCGACGGCCTGCGTGTCGGTGGGCTTCGGCTCCGTCCGGGCCACCTCGTTGCCTCCGCTTCGGGACGCGTCGATGGTGGCCTTCGCGATGCGCGTGGCGGGACGCGAGCGCAGGTAGTACGTCGTCTTCAACCCCTTCTTCCACGCGTACATGTACATGGAGCTGAGCTGGCCGATGTTCGGCGCCTCCATGAACAGGTTGAGCGACTGGCTCTGGTCGATGAAGGCGCCTCGGTCCGCCGCCATGTCGATGAGCGAGCGCATGGGCAGCTCCCACGCCGTGCGGTAGATGGCGCGCACCTCGGCGGGAATCTCCCCGAGCGACTGGATGGAGCCCTCCGCCAGCTTGATGCGCGCGCGCATGTCCTCGTTCCACATGCCGAGCGCCTTCAGCTCCTCGACGAGGTAGCGGTTGACCTGGAGGAAGTCTCCCGAGAGCGTCTCGCGCTTGAAGAGGTTGGACACCTGCGGCTCGATGCACTCGTAGCAGCCCGCGATCGAGGCGATGGTCGCCGTCGGCGCGATGGCGATGAGCAGCGAGTTGCGCAGGCCTACCTCCTGGATTCGCTTCCGCAGGGCGTTCCAGCGCGCGGAGTCCTCGGGCACCACGTTCCACGCGTCGAACTGGAGCTCGCCGCGCGCGGCCCGCGTCTCGGAGAAGGACGGGTGTGCACCGCGCTCGGCCGCCATGTCCGACGAGACGGAGAGCGCGTGGAAGTAGATCTCCTCGGAGATCTTCCTCGAGAGCGTGCGCGCCTCGACGCTGTCGAAGGGCAGGCGCATCTGGAAGAACACGTCCTGCAGGCCCATCAGGCCCAGGCCCACCGGGCGCCAGCGCAGGTTCGAGCCCTTCGCCGAGGTGATGGGGTAGTAGTTCAGGTCGATCACCCGATCGAGCTGCCGCACCGCCGTGCGCACCGTCCGCGCGAGCTTCTCCCAGTCAAACGTCACCCGGCCCGCGTCGTCCACGGACGTGTGCCGCGCGAGGTTGATGGAGCCGAGGTTGCAGACCGCCGTCTCATCCTTCGAGGTCACCTCGAGGATCTCCGTGCAGAGATTCGAGAGGTGGACGACCCGGCCCGGCAGCGCCGTCTGGTTGCAGGCCCGGTTGGACTTGTCCTTGAACGTCATCCACCCGTTTCCGGTCTGCGCGAGCGTCCGCATCATGCGCCCGTACAGCTCACGCGCCTTCAGCGTCTTGTGCGCGAGGCCCTGCTGCTCCGCCTGCGCGTAGGCGCGCTCGAACTCCTCGCCGTACAGGTCCGTGAGGTGCGGCACCGCCTTCGGATCGAACAGGGACCAGTTCCCATCGGCCTCCACGCGCTTCATGAAGAGGTCCGGAATCCAGTTCGCGAGGTTCAGGTTGTGCGTGCGCCGGGCCTCATCACCCGTGTTGTCGCGCAGCTCGAGGAACTCCTCGAGGTCCGCGTGCCAGGTCTCCAGGTACACGCAGCACGCGCCCTTGCGCTTTCCTCCCTGGTTCACCGCCGCCACGGACGCATCGAGCGTCTTCAGCCACGGCACGATGCCGTTGCTGTGCCCGTTCGTGCTCCCGATGAGCGAGCCGCGCGAGCGGATCCGGTGGTACGCGAGGCCAATGCCACCCGAGAACTTCGAGAGCATCGCGACGTCCGTGTAGCGCTGGTAGATGCTCTCCAGGTCGTCCCCGGGCGAGTCCAGCAGGAAGCAGGACGAGAGCTGCTCGTGGCACGTGCCCGAGTTGAAGAGGGTGGGGGAGCTCGGCACGTACTCCAGCGTCGAGAAGAGCCGGTAGAGCTCGAGGATCTCCGGAACCGTCTCCCCAAGCGCCACCGCGATGCGCATGAAGAAGTGCTGCGGCGTCTCGAGCACCTCGCGCGTCTTCGGGTGCTTGAGCAGGTAGCGGTCATAGACCGTGCGCAGCCCGAAGTACTCGAAGAGGCGGTTGCGCGAGGGGTCGATCGCGTCATTCAGCTTGCGGGAGTTCGTCGTGACGAGCTTCGCGACGCGCTCGTTCACCAGGCCTACCCGCTGGCCAGCGGCGATTGACTGAGAGAAGGAGTGGATCTCCTGCCCGGAGACCTCCTTGTCGATGTACGTCGCGAGCAGCCGCGCCGCGAGCTTCGCGTACTCGGGCTCCTCCAGGGTCAGCGAGGCCGCGGTCTGGATGGAGAGCTGGTCGAGCTCCTTGGTCGAGGCGCCGTCGTACAGGCCGGCAATCGTCTTCGTCGCCACGCGGATGGCATCGACCTGGCGCAGCCCGTCGCAACAACGGCCGATCGCCCGGACGATCTTGTTCAGGTCCGCACCCTCGAGGCTCCCGTTGCGCTTGCGCACCCGCATGGTGGTGGGCGGCGTGGACATGGGGGCCATGGGGACCATGGACTGCGAGCCCTGCTCGCGTCCCGCGGTGTGGCTTCCGTTCAACATGCTCCTCCTCCTCCGTTCGCGACCGTGTTGAGCCGAGGAGGAAAAGGTCTGCCCGCGCCGCGCATGCGACGTGCGATGACTCGCAAGGCCGACCTTCGCCCCCACGGGCGACTGGATCAGATGCGTCCAGGTCGAGCTGCCACTGGATTTCTCCCCAGGGGGCAGGTGCTGGCAGGTCTTCGGGCTCGCGAGCACCCGGCGCATGGCCGGTGCTGATTCCTAATGCCGCCTACTTCCCAGCCTCTCGGCCAGTGTGTGGTGGACGGGTTCGTTCTCGCTTACCGCTGCGGGGCAGCTCCGGATTCACACCGGATTCCCTTTCAAGCCAGAGCGGATGCTCGGGCACCAGCGACGCGAGCCAACGTACGGGTGGACCCCTAGGCTGTCAATGAATCCGGCCGAGCGCCGCGGCCCGCGACAATTCCTTCGTCCGGTGCCGCTTCCGATCTACCTTGGACGGATCTTCTCCCGCTCCCAGAGGGCCAGGGAGAGGGCCTGCTGCAACGAGGGCTGGAGCTCGCGCGGAGCGAAGGGCTGACCTGTGTCCAGCGCCCACGTGAAGAGTGCTCCAGCGAACTCTCCCGCCGTGCGGTAGCGCTGGTTCACGTCCGGCGCCAGCGCCTTGCGGAGGATGACCCCGAGCTGCCGATCCAGCTTGTCCGGGAGGCTCAGCTTCGCCGCCCGGATAGCGGCCATCACCACCTCGGGGTCGTCGCTGTTGCGTGCGAAGGGGTGGAAGCCCAGCACCAGCTCGTGCAGGACGATGCCCATCGAGAAGAGGTCCGAGGCCTGCGTCACTGTGTCCCCGCGCGTCTGCTCCGGAGACAGGTAGTGCAGCTTGCCCGCCGTCACCCCGTCCTCCGGGCCCAGGTCCAACCCGCGCGCCTTGGCCACGCCGAAGTCGCCGAGCTTCACCTCGCATTGCCCGGAGAAGAAGATGTTGGAGGGATTCACGTCCCCGTGGATGAGCTCCAGCGGCCGGCCGCTGCGCGTGCGCGCCTGGTGGAAGTAGGCCAGTGCCCGCAGCACCTCGATGCACACGTGGACACCCACGGCTACCGGAGGCGGGGAGCCCTGGCTCTCGTGCGCCCGGAGCAGCCCCTCCAGGTCACCGCCCACGAGGAACTCCATCGCGATGAAGTAGCGCCCGAAGGCCTCGCCGATCTCCAGTCGGCTCACCAGGTTGGGGTGCTCCAGCAGGCCCATCAAGTCCGCCTCGTCGGCGAAGGCCTCCGCGGTGACGTCCTTGCGCATCAGCTTCAGCGCCACCTTGAAGGGCACGCCCTTCTCGTCCTTCGCCTCCGCGAGGAACACCTCCGCCATGCCCCCTGAGCCCAGACGCGAGCGCAGCACGTAACGCCCGAAGCGGCGCGAGGGGATTTCCACGGTCTTCGCGGAGGGGGGGGCGGAAGACAAGGTGCCTCCAGTCTACCCCGTCACTGCTCCTCCGGTGCTGTCTTCCGTGCCGCCGCGTCGCACGGGGAGGTCCTGCCGTGGACATCCCGGAGGGTAGGGGACTGTCGTCCTGGCGTCGGAGGGGCTCCCTCGCGTCGGTTGGTGGAAGCTCCAGGAGGAGGGACGGGCGAGATGCTTTGAAGCGGGTGCGAGCCGGTCGTTACAGTTCACGCCGTGTCTGGCACCACACATACGCGCCCCCCTGGCTCCGGCACCCGGCAGGGCGAGCCGACGGAGGGGGAGGGCGCGGAGCTGCCGTCCCTGGCCCCGTGGGAGGCGCCCGTCGAGGCTCCGATCCAGGAGCTTGTGGAGGAGGCTCGCGGCGCCACCACCGACGCCGAGCGGGCCGCGCTGGCTGCGGAGATCAACCGCCAACTGGACGCACTGGCGGCCAGGGGTGGTTCGCGCGAGGTGGCGGATCTGCTCCATCACCTCTTGGAGAGCGGCCAGCTGGCGGGGTTGGTGGACACGGAGGGGCGCTCCTGCCGGGCCTCGGCCACCGAGGCGCTGATGAGGCTCGGCTTCCCCTTCGCCTTGGAGGTCCGCCCGGAGGACCTGGACCATCTGCGAGGCCAGGACGCGGACGCCCCGGGCTCCCGGTGGGCGCCCCTCGCGGCCGGGGGCACCCTGGGGGCCGGCATTGTCGCTCAGTGGGTGCTCCTGCTCGAGCGGGGGCTGCCCGGGTCCGGGGACCTCCAGCCCCTCGTCCTCCTGATGGGACTGTCGCTGATGGCCCTGTTGACGGGGGTGTTGGCTCCTGAACGGTCGACCTCTCAGCGGGCGGGCCTGCTGGTGCTGGCGATCCTGTCCGTCATCCAGGTGTTTCTAGGTGTTTTCTGGGGTTATGACGGGGCGATCAGCGGACTTGCGGGGTTGTTGGCCTGCCTGCTGATCTGGCTGCCTCGACGCTGAACGTTGTGGGTCATGTCAGAGGGATGGACTAGGGTCATCCTTCAGCGTACTAAACGCGAGTTCAGGTGGGCCGGGGTGGCTCGCCGCATACGCAAGGAGCAAGACGAAATGGCCGTGAATCCAGAGAAGGAGAAGGCGATCGAATTGGCGATGTCCGCTGTGGAGCGCCAGTTCGGTAAGGGGTCCATCATGCGGCTCGGCAACGAGGAGCCGCTGGTTCGGGATGTTCAGGCCATTTCGACGGGAAGCATCTCGCTCGACATCGCGCTGGGCGTTGGCGGCGTGCCCAAGGGCCGCATCGTCGAAATCTACGGGCCGGAGTCTTCCGGTAAGACGACCCTCTGCCTTCACATCGTGGCCGAGGCGCAGAAGCGCGGCGGCGTGGCCGGCTACATCGACGCCGAGCACGCGCTGGACATTGGCTACGCGCGCAAGCTGGGCGTGCGCACCGATGACCTGCTGCTGAGCCAGCCGGACACGGGCGAGCAGGCGCTGGAGATCGCCGAGATGCTGGTGCGCTCGGGCGCCATCGACGTGCTGGTGGTGGACTCGGTGGCCGCGCTCGTGCCGAAGGCGGAGCTCGAGGGCGAGATGGGCGATGCGCACATGGGCGTGCAGGCCCGCCTGATGAGCCAGGCGCTGCGCAAGCTCACCGGTACCATCAGCAAGAGCCAGACGTGCGTCATCTTCATCAACCAGATCCGCATGAAGATTGGCGTGATGTTCGGCAACCCGGAGACGACGACGGGCGGTAACGCGCTGAAGTTCTACGCGTCGCAGCGCCTGGACATCCGCCGCGTGGGCGCCATCAAGAACGGCGAGAACGTGGTGGGCAGCCGTACCCGCGTGAAGGTGGTGAAGAACAAGGTGGCGCCTCCGTTCAAGGAGGTCGAGTTCGACATCATGTACGGCACGGGTATTTCGAAGGAGGGCGACCTGATCGATCTGGCGTCGAACGACGGCATCATCGAGAAGAGCGGCAGCTGGTTCTCCTTCAAGGGCGAGCGCATCGGCCAGGGCCGGGAGAACGCGAAGGACTACCTGCGCGACCACCCGGAGGTGCGCGTGGACGTGGAGAAGCAGGTGCTGGACAAGTACGGCATCGGCAAGCCGGCCGTGGCCGCCGCCCCGGCTCCGGCCGAGGCCGAGGCTCCTGCCGAGGGCCACACCGAGAAGCGCCAGCGCGTGAAGGCCGTGAAGTAGTCCGAGCCTTTCCGCGTGAAGTCTCAGGGGCTGTCTCCCGCGAGGGAGGCAGCCCCTTACTTCTTGCGGGGCTCGGGTCGTACGGGTCGCGAGCCCTCGCTTCCTTCGCGAGCGAGCAGGACACAAGAGGCGGGCGGTTCGTGGCAATCTCCGCGCCGGGAGCGGAGGCTCCCCGCATCGATGACCCCTTCTTCATCCCTCAAGCCCGCATGGGAGCGGTGGATACCCGTGGTCGGGGTAGTCCTCGCTGTTCTGGTCGCGGTGCTCAAGCGCGGTCGGCAGCACCCGGACGAGCTCTTCCAGTTCCTGGAGCCGGCCCATGGACTGGCCTTCGGGTATTGGCTCGTGACCTGGGAGTGGGTGGCGGGCCTGCGCAACTGGGCCGTTCCCGGGGTGCTCGGTGGGGTCCTCGCGCTCTGTGGGAAGGTGGGGCTCGTTCACCCGTGGGCCATGGCCTCCGTGGTGTGGGGCTGCTGTGCCGCCGTGCAGGCCTGGGGCACCTGGGCGCTGTTCCGCCTGGTCGAGGAACGCGATGGGCGTGAAGCCGCGCTCCTGGCCTCGGCCGTCCACGTCACCTGGGGCGGGTGGCTCCTCTATGCGGCGAGGCCGCTCGCGGATTCCTTGAGTGTGGTCCCCCTGCTGGGTTCGCTCCTGTGGGCCTGGCGTGCCCGGGCCCGCGATGGTCTGCGCGAGGGGTTCTGGTGTGGGGCTCTGCTGGGTTTGGCGTTCGTGGTGCGCTACCCCTCGGCGGTCTTTGGGGGGCCCATCGCCGTGAGCCTGTTGAGGGCGCGGCGCTGGCGCTCGGTGGCGGGGGGCGCCGTGGGCGTGGGCGTGGTGCTCCTGGGGCTCGGCTTGCTCGACTGGCTCACCTGGGGCGCGCTCTGGCACTCCGCCTGGAAGTATTTCGAGTTCAACGTCCTCCACAAGGGCGCGGATGCGTTCGGCACCAAGCCGTGGTGGTGGTACTTCACCTCCCTCGCGGGCATGGTGCCGCTGCTGCTCGCCTGGCACTTCGGGCGTGGGCTGGCCCGGCGCGATCTGCTCGTGGGGGCCTTCGCCTTCTACCTGGGCGTCATGACGATGCTGACGCACAAGGAGCTCCGCTTCATGGCGCCGCTGCTGCCGCTCTTCGTGGCCATCGCAGCCGGGCCCGCCTGGCGCACGCTCTCTCAGCGCGTGCTCTCCCGCCGGGCGCTCGGCGGGCTCGTGGGGGTGTACGCGCTCTCCTCGCTCGCGGCGGCCACGGTGCAGATGCCGGGCTCGGTGTCCCGCGAGCAGATCGACGCCACGGTCTTCGTCGGCCAGCAGCCCGACCTCACCGGGTTCATCGTCGCCGGTCAGCAGGAGTGGAATGCCATCGGTCGGTTCCACCTGCACCGCGATGTGCCGCTGCTCGTACGCCCCAACAAGGATCTCCAGGACCTGGACGGCCCGCTCACGGATCCGAAGTTCTCCCACGTGCTCGTCATCAAGGATGCACTGAGAGCGCAGAAGTTGGAGGCGGACGGGTTCTGCGTCCTGCGGCGGTGGGGCCCGGCCGTGCTCTGGCGGCGCTGCCCCTCCCCGTCCTTTCAGCGCGCTTCTCAGGAACGGCTCTCTTCTCCTTCTGGACCTTGAGGGCTCGCCTCGGAACTCCCTCTTGAATTCGCCCCTCAAGTGTGGAGATGTTGAGAGTGATTCGCAATTTCAACTCTCGGGTTCCCATGAAGCGACTCTCCCTTTGTCTGCTCGTTTCTCTCGGCTGCGCCCACTCTGAAGCCCCGCCCGCTGCGTCCCCGGAGGCGCCAGCGCCCGTGCCCAGGACGCTCGCTCCATTGGACGGGGAGGTGCATTTCAACTCGCTGCGGCAGCTCACCCTCGAGGGGGAGAACGCCGAGGCCTACTGGGCGTTCTCCGGCAAGGCGCTCACCTTCCAGGCTCGCCACGAGGGGCAGAAGTGCGATCGCATCTACTGGATGGATGCCCAGACGGGCGAGACGCGTCCCATCTCCAGCGGAGCGGGCGCGACGACCTGTGCCTACTCCTTTCCGCCGGATGATCAGCAGGTGCTCTACGCCTCGACGCACGGGGGCGGCGCGGAGTGTCCTCCGAAGCCCGACATGAGCCAGGGCTATGTCTGGCCGCTCTACGACACCTACGACATCTACAAGGCCAACGCGGATGGCTCGAACGTGCGGCCGCTCACCCAGGTGAAGGGCTACGACGCTGAGGCGACGGTGTGCTCGAAGGACGGCTCCATCGTCTTCACCTCCACGCGTGACGGTGACCTCGAGCTGTACCGCATGGACGCGGATGGCGGGAACGTGAAGCGGCTCACGCACGCTCCGGGCTACGACGGCGGTGCGTTCTTCAATGCCGACTGCTCGAAGCTCGTCTGGCGCGCCTCTCGGCCCAGGCCGGGTAAGGAGCTCGAGGACTACCAGGCGCTACTCGCGAAGGGGCTGGTGCGGCCCACGAAGCTTGAGCTCTACATCGCGGATGCGGATGGCTCCAACGCGACGCAGATCACCTATCTGAACGCCGCGACCTTCGCTCCCTCGTGGCATCCGACGAAGAACCGCATCCTCTTCTCCTCCAACTACCAGGATCCGAAGGGGCGGGAGTTCGACATCTGGGCGGTGGATGCGACAGGCGCTGGGTTGGAGCGGATCACCACCTCGAAGGGCTTCGACGGCTTCCCGCTGTTCTCCCCGGATGGGACGAAGCTCGCGTTCTCGTCCAACCGCGTGACGCCGGAGGGCAAGACGGACACCCACGTCCTCATCGCCGACTGGAAGGACGAGCCGCGGGGCGCGAGCGTGCCGCTGCCAGCGGACCGGTTGATGACAGACGTGCGCTTCCTCGCGGCGCCCGAGCAGGGAGGACGGGGCGTTGATTCGCCCGGGCTCGAGGCAGCGGCGAGCTACCTGGAGAAGCGCTTCGCGGAGCTGGGCCTCTTGCCCGCGGGCGATAACGGGGGCTTCCGCCAGAAGTTCCCGGTCATCACGGAGGTGAAGGTCGGGAGCGGCACGGCGGTGATGTTGGGCGGCACGCAGGCGGCGGCCGAAGCCTTCACCCCGCTGGGCTTCTCCGCGGACGGTGAGGTGAGCGGCGACGTCGTCCTCGCGGGCTACGGAATCCGGGCGAAGGAACTGGGCGTCGATGACTACGCGGGTGTCTCCGTGAAGGGGAAGATCGTGGTCGTCAGGCGCTTCGTCCCCGACGTGCCGGCGTTTGCCGCGAACGAGGCGCAGCGTCGCTATGGAGACCTCCGCTACAAGGCCTGGAAGGCGAAGGAGGCCGGTGCGAAGGCGCTCGTCGTCGTGGATTGGGCCCAGGGGGTGGCGCAGGGAGCGGCGGATGCCCGGCTGCCCGTGCTCCGGCCCGAGGGCTCGCAGGACGCGGGTATCCCGGTCGTCGTCCTCCAGCGCGCCGGGTTCGAGCCCGTGCTCACGCAGCTCGAGCAGAAGCGCAAGGTGAAGGGCCGCGTGGCGGTGAAGCTCGACAAGGTGCTGAAGGACACCTGGAACATCGTGGGCAAGCTGACGGCCTCCGCGCAGGAGGCGCGTACCCCGGGTGCTGTTGTCGTCGGGGCGCACTATGACCACCTGGGCCTGGGCGGACGGGGTTCACTGTCTCCTGAGAGCCATGAGCCGCACCTGGGCGCGGACGACAACGCCTCGGGCGTGGCGGGCCTGCTGGAAGCGGCGCGGTTGCTCGCCGAGCAGCGCACGCGCCTGCGGCGGGACGTCTACTTCACCGCCTTCTCGGGAGAGGAGATGGGCGTGCTCGGCTCGACGGCGTGGACGCGCTCGCCTCCCGCGGGTGTCACGATGAAGGACGTCGTCGCGATGCTGAACCTCGACATGGTAGGGCGGCTGCGGGACAACCGCCTCTCGGTGCTGGGCGTCGAGTCGGGCCAGCAGTGGCGTGAGGTGCTCGCGCCGGCGTGCGAGAAGGCCCGCGTGCAGTGCGATGGCTCCGGGGATGGCTACGGGCCGTCGGATCACACCCCGTTCTACGCGGCGGGCGTCCCGGTGCTGCACTTCTTCACCGGCGCGCACGGCGACTACCACAAGCCCTCTGACAGCGCAGAGCGCATCAATGCTGCGGGCCTCGCGCAGGTGGCGCTCATCGTGGCGGAGGTCGCGGCGACGGTGAGCCACGACGAGGCGCGCATCACGTACCGGAACGTGCCCGCGCCTGCGCCCGCGGGGGACATGCGCTCGTTCAACGCGTCACTCGGCACGGTGCCGGACTACGCGCCGCCTCAGGGGACTCGTGGCGTGTTGCTCGCGGGAGTCCGGCCGGGTGGGGCCGCCGAGCTGGGTGGAATGAAGCGGGGCGACGTACTCATCCGGCTGGGGAGCCACGAGGTCGGCAGCGTGGAGGACCTGATGTACGCGCTCAACGCCGCCAGGCCGGGTGAGACGGTGACCGCCGTCGTCCTGCGCGACGGCAAGGAGGTGAAGCTCCAGGTCACCTATCAGGAGAGCAAGCGTCGCTGAGCGACGCGAGCTTTCCCTCACAGTTCCTTATCGAGGCTGCGACGGGGACGCCGGGAATGGGCGGGTTCCTACTTGGGGAACCCCTCGTCCGGGCGCATCCAGGTGTCGGGTGGCAGCGGCAGTGTCCCGACAGGCATCCGCGCCAGGTAGGGAATGTTGGGGTACTCGCGCTGCGTGGGCATTCCGCTCAGCTCTGCCAGTCGCAGCAGGGCCAACCCGTTCATGAACACGGCCCCATCGGTGCGGCGCGCGTCCTCGGGATAGACGTCCTTCTTGCGGAAGAGGTGGGCACGCTCCTCGCCAGCCTCGAGCAGCGCGGTGTGGAAGGCTTCGGCGTCGCGGAGCACCAGTGCCCGGCACACGTCGAGGTAGGGGGCGTGCTCGCCCTCCACCACCTGAGCCCAACGCTCCAGCATCGCCTGGAAGTCGTGGTCCTCCGCCGCGTGCAGGTGCAGCAGGCGTTTTTGCATGAAGCGGTGCAGGAGGAAGTCGTCCTCGTACTCGCAGCGGGGCTCGTGGCGGTCCGGCGACAGCCGCGCCAGCTCCGCCGCCAGGTCGAGCTGCCCGGCGGCGACCGCGTCCACGAAGGAGAAGTTCCTGCTCCCGCAGATGAGGATGGGCTCGAAGCGCCTGCTCGTGGCCAGGCGCAGCATGAAGGCTCGTGCGAGCGCGGACTTGCAGAGCAGCACCTGGAAGCGGTCCGTGCGGGCCTCGGCGAGCAGCTCGCACAGCGCGAGCCGGTGGTACATGTAGGTGACGACGCCATGGGCCTTGCCGGTGCGCTCGGCGTCTGTCTTCTCCGAGATGGCCTTCAGGGCGTTGCCCAAGGCGAACCAGGCGTTGTCCTGAATCGTTTCCAGGTCCATGGGGCGCGCGCCTCGGCGTCAGACGAAGTAGCCCCGCTCGCCCATGGCCACGTAACGGGCGCCGGTGACGCCGTTCTGCTCGAAGGTGGCGCGCAGGTCATCGCGGATGATGAGGAGGTTTGGCATGGACCCCAGGCGGAAGAGCTTCAGGTCCGCGGGCACCTTGGCCGGGTCCAGATGGAGCTGCTTGATGACCTCGAACTTCCCGGGCTCGCCGACGGTCTTCTCCCCACGGGTCTTCTTCAGGTCGGCGCAGTCCTGGCTACCGAGGACGTTGGCGATGTAGCAGTCCGGGGCGGCGACGCGGCCCTTGTGGTCGTGGAGCACGAAGGACAGGAACTCGATCTCCACTCCGGCTTCTTTCTCGAGCAGGGGCTTCATCCGCCCGGAGACGAGATTCAGTTGCACGGTGTTGGGAATGAAGTCTGGGACGACGAGCCCGGGGTGGCGCGCGGCCATATCCAGCCGGACGCCCGCAGGGTAGTTGGCCGCCATGGGAACCCCCTCGGCCGCAGCCCAGGAGGTCTTGTTCAGCTCGCCGGGCAGTGTGTTGACCAGGCAGTTCTCATCCGTATGGTCCTGTATGAGGAGGAAGTAGTCGTGTGGGGCCATGAGGTGTACCAGGGGAGGAAAGGGGCGGGCGCGTCGCAGCTCCACCTAGGCGGAGGCCGCCGCTCCGAAGACATGGTCGAGGGTCACGTCCTTGCCCGACAGACCCTCGCGAAGGCCTGTCTTGCGTAGCTCTTTCCGGAGTGACTTGGAGATGTCCTCCAGCTTGGATTTCCAGGGCCTGTTCTGGGCCTCGGACAGATCGGGGTGCCCTTCTTTCTTCGCCTGCTGCTTTCCAACGGCATTGCGTACTTTGCGGACACGGTTCTCGAGGATGCGGCTGTAGCCCGGGTGGCTGTTGGTGTGGGCGGGCAGCAGGTAGACCCTACCCATCTTCTGATGCGTGGGCAGGATGATGACGTTGATGCCCTTGTTGATGTTGTACGTGAGCTGCTGCAACAGCGCCATGTCCTCCCCGAACGCCTCGGCGAGGGCGTTGGTCGGGATGATGTGATGGGCCTCATGGGGCCAGGGCTTGTCGCTGTCTGACCAGAAGTTCGCTCCCGGCCATTCCTTTCCCGGCATGTCCCAGGCCCCTGCGGTGACCAGGGGATTGTTGCGGTCCTCTCGCGAGGCGAGCCGCATCCCGAGCTGCCTCTTCCTGCCCGCCTTCAACCGACTCTTCCTTTGCCCGTCCGTCTCCTTGTCGGGCTTGTCGTCGTCGGGGTTGTACCGCCAGGCGAGCGCGGCCAGCAGCCGCTTCCGCTCCCTGCTGCCTTCCCGATGGAAGCGCAGGTTGTACCAGTACCGCTCGTTGGCAACGTGGTACTTGATGGCGTTTTCCTTGTGGTCGTGACCCTCGAAGAGGGCCCGCCCGCGTTTCCATCCCGTCTGGGGGCCTCGCTTCTCCCGGACACAGCGGGTGACGCAGCCCTTTTCCTCGCCCGGCTCGCCCCATGGCTGGGGACTCCAGTGCACCGGGACCTGCTCATCCGCGAGCTTCAGCCCCGACTCGCCCAAGGGTGTACGTGGCCTTCACCACGAGCAGCAGCAGCGGATGCCCCTCCTCGTCGGCGGGGCCCATGATGTCGAAGGCGAAGGGGGTCTTGTTCTCGATGGTGGGGTGTCCCATGGTGTGCTTGGGCCCGCCGGGCCGGAGTGGCGGAGAGGCCAGTGTAGCAGCCGCGTTGTCGCGGTACGCCTCAACTCGCGATGTTCCCCATTCCCACCGCCAGCAACCCGGCCAGCCCCGCGTCAGGGGCCAGGAGGGGCCGCCGAGCTGGGTGGAATGAAGCGGGGCGACGTGCTCATCCGGCTGGGGAGCCACGAGGTCGGCAGCGTGGAGGACCTGATGTACGCGCTCAACGCCGTCAGGCCGGGTGAGACGATGACCGCCGTCGTCCTGCGCGACGGCAAGGAGGTGAAGCTCCAGGTCACCTACCAGGAGAGCAAACGTCGCTGAGCGACTTGCTCCCTTCCTGCGCGCTCACTGCACGAAGGTGAGCGCGCCTGGGGGCAGGGGAGTGCCCGCGGGCCACAGGACGTAGGCGGACCGACGGGAGTGGTCCCACGCCCGCAGCAGCTCCTGGCGCTTGTACGTCACGTTCACCGACTCGTCGTTCGGGAAGGCGGGGTCGTTGCAGACGACGTCCCCCTCCGGCGTGAAGCCCTTCACCACGATGAGGTGCCCGTCCGAGCGCGTCATGGGAGAGCCCGTGAGCTCGCCCTTCTCGAAGGCGATGCTGATGCTGACCGGGATGCCCTCGGCGATGAGCCGCTCCACCTGCGCGAACGAGTCGAAGCGCGCCACCAGCCCGTGCAGAGCTCCCTCTCCGAGCGCGGAGGCGTAGGCGGTGTTGAAGGGCCAGTTGCCGGTGCCCTGGTACACCTGGTCGTAGACGTACTCGGCCGCCACGGGCACCGGAACCACGAGCTCATTGCGGCCCAGCTTCTTCCCCCAGTACGCGAGGATCATGGAGACCGAGGTGGGTGAGCACCAGACGCCCCCATCCGGCGGGTAGAGGAGCTGCGAGCGGCCAGGTACCTCCAGTACCGTTCCCCAGGCGCGCCGGTCCGAGGTCTCCTCCGGAGCCGTGCGGCTCGTGTCCGTCATCGCCGCCGAGAGCGCGCGGATGCTCGGGCTCACGCCGGGCTTGGAGGAGAAGAGCCACACCGTCATCCGCAGGGCGTCCGCCTTCTTCTTGAGGGCGAGGGTGTCCGTGAGCACCTTGCCGTGCCCGTCCTCCTGGCGCTCGCCGCTGTGGCGCACCACGGTGTCCTTGTCGAGCGCCCAGACGCCGAAGTCATAGTCCTTCGTCCACTGCCCCTCCACGCGCGCGGCGAGCGTCAGCCGCACCCACGTGCCCGGAGGAGTGAGCGCGTCGAACGAGGGCACCACGTTGTCGAAGCCTCCGGAGATGGGCTGCTCCTCGGAGACGGCGCTGCCGAAGACGTAGCTGCCCGCGGGGAGCGGCGTCTGCGTGCCGGGCGGCGTGTGGCTGGGGAATGGATCCGGCGTGGAGCGGACCGTTGCTCCGTCGAGCTCCAGCGCCCCCTCCGCGGTGAGCGTGGTGCCTTGGCGGGTGAAGCGCTCGAAGTCGCGCGCCTGCGCGCTCTTCCTCCAGATTCTTGCCACCGGGCCTGTCTCCGTGGGGGTGGTGGGCCTGTCCTGCCAGGAGGCACAGGCCGTCAGCGTGGATGCCAGCAGGACCAGATACAGCGGAACGCGTGCGTTCGTCGGGGTCGTCATGAGGCTCGCTCGGGTGCTGTCGGGGGAGAGGTCCGGTCGCTCACTTCGCCAGCTCGGACAGGAGTTGATAGACGAACTCGGCGCCGGGCTGGAGCGAGGCCACGGGAATCCGCTCGTTGGGAGCGTGGGCCGTGCGGGCGTCTTCCGGCGTGAGGGCGAAGAGGTCGATGCCATAGGCGTGGATGCCGGCCCGGCGCAGCGCGGAGGACTCGGTGGTGCCGGTGGACATGCGCGGGAAGACGGGCGCGCCCGGCCACACCTTCGCGGCGGCGGCCGTAGCGGCCCGGAATATGGCGTTGTCGCCCACTGGTGAGGCGGGCGAGTCCGGCGGCTTCATGTTCAGCTCCACCTGGATGTCCGGGTCGTTCACCGCTGCGACGAGCCGCGCGCGGAACGCCTGAATGTCCTCGTCCGGGAGCAGCCGGCAGTTGATGGTGGCCTCGGCGGTGGCGGGGATGACGTTGGGCCGGGTGCCGGCGTTGAAGACGGTGGGCACGCAGGTGGTGCGCAGCACCGCGGCCAGGGCCGGCTCGAGCCGAGCGATGGTGTCCACCGCCTCTTGGGGCGGGTTGTCCGGCGAGGCCGCGAGCCGCTTCAGGGCCTCGCCCAGCTCGCCGCTCGTCACCTTCACCCGGCCCTCCACGTTCAACCGGGTGACGGGGGTGAGCCGGGTAGGGAAGGTGAGTGCTCCAACGCGAGCCACTGCCGCCGCCAGACGCACCATCGGGTTGGGCGCGGCCGGTGGCACCGAGGAGTGCCCACCCGGTCCGGTGGCCTTCAGCACCACGTTGCGCGACACCCGCTCCGCGGCCTGGAGGTTGACGAAGCGCACCCGGCGGCGGTCCTCCGTCAGCTCCGTGAGGCCTCCTTCGTTGATGGCGAGCTCTGCCTCGCGCAGCTCGGGGTGGTGCTCCAGCAGCCAGTTGATGTCGTTACCGGAGCCCACCTCTTCGTCCGCGCTGAGCACCAGCACCACGTCGCGCGAGAGCTTCACTCCGTCACGCTTGAGCTTGCGCAGCGCCAGTACGCTCGCCGCGGCCATGCCCTTGTTGTCCTGGACGCCGCGCCCATAGAGGAAGCCATCGCGCTCGGTGAGCGTCCACGGGTCGGAGGCCCACTCCTCCTTCCGGGCGGGGACTGTGTCCAGGTGGGCGAGCACCAGCACGGGACGCGCGCGGCCGTTGCCCTTCAGACGGGCGATGAGGTGGGCGCGGCCGGGGGCCGACTCGGCGAGCTGGGATTCGATGCCGGCCTCTCGCAGCCACCGCGCGGCCACCTGAGCGGCGGCGGCCTCATTGCCCGGAGGGTTGGAGGTGTCCACGGCGATGAGCTCGGCGAGCAACGTGCGCAGCTCCTCGGCGGCTTGGGGCGAGGTGCTCCGGGGCGAGCTGGCGGCATGGCCGCAACCCGGCACGGCCAGGAGGGCGAGAGCGAAAAGCAGGGGGCGCATACCGGCAGTGTATGGGAGTCCGGCGCTCCGTCCACGGCCGCCGGTTGGGGTCTGGGGTTCGCCGAGAGTGATGAACGCAGGGGCTCGGCGGTGGTTCAACCTGTGGTAAGGGCTGCCCCTGGCCCCATGACAGAGCCGCTCATCCAGAGTCCCATGGCGGTCCTCACGGTGCTGCTCACCGTGCTGGCGCTGTTGTTGCTTGCCGAGCGGCACCCGGTAGGCGCGCGCGTCTTCAAGGTCCTGCCCATCCTGGTGCTTGTCTATTTCATCCCGACGCTGCTCTCGAACACGGGCGTCATCCCCACGAAGTCCGACCTGTATGGCTTCGTGTCCGCGTACCTGCTGCCGGCGAGTCTGGTGCTCCAGGTGCTGTCGATGGACCTGCCGGCCATCTCCCGGCTGGGACGCAGCGCCGTGGTGCTCTTCCTGGCGGGGACGGCGGGCATCATGCTCGGGGGGCCGCTCGCGTACCTCCTGTTGGGCCACTGGATGCCGGCGGAGCTGGGCGAGCAGGCCTGGAAGGGGTTGGCGGCGCTCAGCGGCTCGTGGATTGGAGGCAGCGCCAACTTCGTGGCCATCGGGCAGAGCATCGGGACGCGGGATGATGTCCTGAGCATGATGGTGGTCGTGGACGTGGGCGTGTCGAACATGTGGACCGCGGTGCTGCTCTACTTCGCGGGCCGAGAGCGGGAGATGGACGCGCGGATGGGCGCGGACCGGACGGCCATCGACGTGGTGCGCGAGCAGGTGGAGCGCTTCCACGCCTCGGTGTCGAAGCCCGCGAGCCTGTCGGACCTGGTGTGGATCCTCACCATTGGCCTGGGGACCACGGTGGTGTGCACGGCGATCGCGAAGCACCTGCCGGACATTGGAACCATCATCACGGGCTTCACCTGGGTGGTCATCCTGGTGACGACGGTGGGGGTGGCGCTGTCGTTCACTCCGGTACGCAACCTGGAGGGGGCCGGGGCGAGCCGGGTGGGCGCGCTGTTCCTCTACGTGCTGGTGATGACCATCGGTGCGAAGGCCGACTTCCGGCGGCTGCTGGACGCGCCCGCGATGGTGGCCGTGGGCGTGGTGTGGATGGCGATACACGCGGGCTTCATCCTGGGGGCCAGGCGGCTGCTACGTGCTCCCATCTTCTTCGCGGCCGTGGGCTCACAGGCCAACGTGGGTGGCGCGGCCTCTGCGTCCATCGTGGCAGCGGCCTTCCATCCGGCGCTCGCACCCGTGGGCGTCATGCTGGCGGTGGCCGGCTACGTGCTGGGCACTTACGGTGGACTGGTCTGCGCGCTGATGTTGGAGCAGGTGTACCGGCTCATCCACTGAAGTGCTGCTCCCTCTCCCCTTGGGAGAGGGTTGGGGTGAGGGTATCCGAGCCTGTTCTTCAACCCGTGACCCTGGGTGTGGACAGTGGGTGCAACCCGGGTTCACCCAATACCCTCACCCCGTCCCTCTCCCGAAGGGAGAGGGGGGCGTGTGTCCTCGATGCGCCGCACGGCCTCCCAGGTGCCGTTGACGTAGGTGGGCGCGAGCCGCTCGTGGTGCCTCCCCGACTCAGACTGGAGGAGGGCCCTCACGCGCTCGAGGGCCTCGTCGAGCGTGGCGATCCGCTCGGAGGTCCGAAGTCGCAACCCCTGCCGGTCATAGAGCCGGGGCCGAGCGAGGGCCACGAGCGGCGTCCCCGTGGCACGAGCCTCCTGCACGGTGTTGTAGCCACCCGCGCCAACGAGGACGTCGATGCCCCTCATGACGGCGAGAGCGGGCCAGAGTCGCGGCGGTACATCCGAAGCCAGCAACCTGACGAAGACGCGCGGGCCGAGCCCCCGTTGGAGTGTCTCCGCGAGCCTGGTGCACTCGTCCACCTCCTCGGGCCGGCCACACGCCAGGACCGCGACCACGGACACCGCTGTCTCTTCATCGGGTACGCCCAGCCTCCGCCGCGCGGTGGGGGCATCGAGCAACTCCGCGGCATCGAGGATGAGCCAGGGGGGAGTGCTCACGGCACGCGGGTGGTGGGCGAACGGGGCGGGCTCTCCGGGGACGAGGAGCCGGTCGAACATGTCGACGAACCGCGCGAGCCCGAAGCGCTCTACGTAGTCCGGGTGCAGGTCCCGGTGGACGAGCACCTTCCGGGCCTTCATCTCCGGCAGGAGCGGTGCGAGCTCACCGCCGAGCCCACGCGGGAAGGTGTCCACGACGAGCACCTCGGGGCGCACGCGGTCGAGCAACCGTTCGATGGACTCGCGTACGGCGTGCTTGTCGAGCTCCGCGCCGAGCCGGTGGACATGGCCCTCGCCCAGCTCCGCCTCAAGCGCCAGCGCGGGCGCGAAGGAGCTGTTCGTCACAACCTCCACCGAGTGACCACGACGGCGGGCCGCGCGGCCGAGCGCCACGGCGCGAGTGAGGTGCCCCATTCCTCCGCCGAGCGCATACAGGAGCCAGCGTTGCCCGCTCATGGCTCAGCTTCCGCCCATGTCCTCCTCGAAGTGATGTTTGACCTTGGCGCGCAGGGACGCTCCATCGGCCTCGGTGAAGTCATTGGGATCGTGGAGGAGCTCATGTCCCCAGGAACCAGGGCCGTAGTAACCATGGTCCTGGTAGTAGTAGCTGGAATACAGGTAGGGATTCTCCTCTCCCTCCTGCGTCGTGTCGGGGTCCGACCCGCTCCCCGTCATGCCCTCCTGCTTGAGGCACGTGGTGCAGAGCACCTCACCGCTCTCCACCGGATGGCCGTGTTGGATGCAGATGGGTTTGGCACACCGGGCGCACTGCTGGGCGGCGGGCCGTGGGCAGTCATGCGCGAAGAGAAACCCCGCCTTCTCCAGGCACGGGTCGAGCGACTCTTGGAATGGAGGGCTCATGCGTGAGCGGCCTTCTTGTCGATGGCTCGCGACAGGTTGAGGATCTGGTAGAGGCTCAGCAGGGACATCGCCACCACCTCGACGGCGTTCACCTGCATGGCGGAGCTCGCCTTCACGTCCCAGGGGTCGCTGATGAGGACCGTCAGATCGACGCGGTCCGGCTCCACGGAGAAGGATTTGAGCCGGGTGCCCTTGGGAAGCCGCACTGCGTTCCGGGCGTGTGCTCCGAGTCGCCCCAGGTGCTGGTACTTCTCCGTCTTCACCTGGAGCCGCACCCGGACGAGCGCATCCGACACGGTCCGGGTCTTGGTCTTGGTTCGACCCGAGCTGCCCCGGCGGGTCCGGGTGCGTTTGTCGGTGCGCTCGATCATCTCCAGGCGCAGATGGGTGCCATCCACCAACCGGCTCTGCAGCGAGAGCCACCGGTCGATGTAGGACTTCGCCTGCCAGCCGCTGGGGGTCTTCCCCTCACCGAAGAACTTGGCCGGGTGCATCCCGTCACGCAGATCCATCTCGAGGGTCACCTGCGCCTGGGGCGCGGTGTCGGCCTGGAGCATCTTCACGATGCGGGAGACCAGCTCGTAGCGCCGGTTCTCCAGGTCGAGTTTGGCGTGTTGGGCGCGCATGACGAAGGCAACGATGCCCACGACGAGCAGGAGCAGCGCTCCCGGCAACAAGAAGGAGCTGAGGCCGGAAGCGCCCAGCGTGAAGAGTCCGAAGAACCCAGCGAAGGCCCCGATGACCATCGAGCCGCAGCCCACGAAGTACGTCACAGCCTCCTTCTTCTCCTTGATGTCATCGACCTCTCGCAGTTGCTGCATGTCCGCGAGCACCTGGGTACAGGGCGCCTGGGTGCGGTAGATGCGCTCCCTGCTGAGCTGTTCGAGGTCGACGGCCAAGGCGGAGTGCTCTCGTGAGAAAAGAGGACGTGAAGCGTAGGAGGCCACCCTCTCGCCGGTCAAATCGCGTGTTGGTGCGGCGCGCCCGAGGCGGGGATACTGCACGGGCCTTGTCCTCCTCTGGAATCGTCTACGCGTCCTTCGATCGCTTCCCCTCCCCCAAGGGAGCGGCGGTCCACATTCGCGCCTTCGTCGAGGCGCTCGGCCAGGCCTTTGGCGGCGTGGAGTTGCTCGCCATTGGTGGTGATTTGACGGAGCCGTTACCGGAAGGCGTTCGCTTCCATCCGCTGAGGGCCCAGGGGTCGGAGCTCATCCAGCAGGCCTTGTGCTTCCGTGAGGGGCTCGCGGCATGGTGGCGGGGACGGGCCCGGGCCCGCGTGGTGCACGTGCGTTCTATCTTCGAGGGCTACCCCATCGCCCGGCGAAAGGAGCAGCTCACCGAGCACCTGGTGTTCGAGGTGAACGGCCTGCCGTCCATTGAGCTGAAGTACCACTCCCCGGGAGTCGCCGAGGACGACGAGCTGCTGCGCAAGCTGGTGGCGCAGGAGGACCTGTGCCTCGCGAAGGCGGACCTCGTGCTGACGCCAAGTCCGGTGACGGCGCGCTATTTGGAGTCACGCGGGGTGGCGCCTGGCTGCATCCGCGTCATTCCCAACGGGGTGGACACGGGGCTCTTCTCCTTTCAGGCGCCGCGTCCCTGGGGGGACCGGCCCGTGCGCTTGCTCTACAGCGGGACGATGACCTCGTGGCAGGGCGTCCACCGCGCCATCGAGGCGTGCCGCCTGCTGCGCCGGGACGTGCCCGTGCTCCTCACCCTGGTGGGCCCCATGCGCAGGCAGCAGCGGCGCGAGCTGCTCGACCTGTGCGGCGAGCTGGTGGGAGAGGGCGCGGTGGAGCTCCTCGAGGCGTTGCCACAGGCGGAGCTGGCGAGGCTCCACCACGCCTGTGACGTGGTGCTGGTGCCGCTGCCGCCCAACGACCGGAACCTCGTGCAAGGGTGCTGCCCGCTGAAGCTGCTGGAGGCGATGGCCTCGGGCACGCCGGTGGTGGCGAGCGACCTTCCTGTAGTGCGTGCGGTGGCGGAGCACGGGGTGCACGCGTTCCTTGTTCGCCCGGGCTCGCCGAAGGCCATCGCGGAGGCTGTGCGCTCGCTGCGAGCGGACCCGACGCTCGGCCCCCGGTTGAGCCAACAGGCGCGGGCGCTCGTCGAGCGGGACTTCACCTGGGCCCGAGCGCAGGAGTCCCTGGTGGCGGCCTACGAGGAGGCCTTCGGGATGGTGCGGTCCAGCACCCGCTGGAGCACCTCGGCCTCGGCTTGTGCCTGAAAGCGCTGCTCAATGCGGGCGCGGGCGGCGGCGCCGATGGCGGCCCGGCGCCCCTCGGACAGACTCAGCACGTCGATGACGGCCTGCCCGAGGTGGTTGAGGAGCGCCTTGGGCACGAGGAAGCCGTTGTCCCCGGAGTCGATGGCCTCGGGGATGCCGCCCGCGTCGCTGGCGACGACCACGCGGGCACAGGCCATGGCCTCGAGCATCGCGTTGGGCATGCCATCCCAGAGGGAGGGTTGGAGGTAGACGTCACAGAGTCGCAGGTGGGCGGCCACGTCTTCGGGGGCATCGAGCCGGCCGGAGACGATGATGCGCGCGGCGTCCTCGGGGTTCTCGATACGGAAAGCGGCGAGCTGCTCCTGCTCGCGGGCGCGCACCTCGCCGATGACGAGGAGACAGGCGGGCCGCACCTTGCGCACCTCGGAGAGGGCGGACAGGAGGAAGGGGACCCCCTTCTTGTGTCGCAGCTCTCCGGAGAAGCCGAGCACGAGCTCATCGGGCTGGATGCCCAGACGCTGGCGCAGCGCGGGGTCGGCGGGACCGGGACTGAAGAGAGCGGTGTCTACGGCGTTGGGGATGACCTCGACGCGCGGATCGTGCCCGAGCAGCATGACCATCTTGCGCGCGAGGTCCCCCGAGGCGGCGGTGAGGACGGTGGCGCGCTGGAGTGTCCAGAGGAGGCGCGCGAAGTCGCCCGGGGGGAACATGGCCTGGTCCACGTCGTTGCCGCGGGCGCTGACGGTGGAGGGAATGCCGGCGAG
Source organism: Archangium minus (assembly GCF_044360475.1). Taxonomy (NCBI): domain Bacteria; kingdom Pseudomonadati; phylum Myxococcota; class Myxococcia; order Myxococcales; family Archangiaceae; genus Archangium; species Archangium minus. Next base: position 10,324,365 of record NZ_CP043494.1, on the reverse strand, counting down.
CCCGGCGAAGGTGACGGCGAGGAAGCCCGGGGGCGAGAGGTAGTGCCCCCAGACGAGCTGGTAGTGGCGCCGCGAGTGCAGATGATCGAGCACATCGAGGGTGTGCTGCTGGGACGTGTCCGTCTGACCGAAGAGGCCGAGCCGGTGCAGGGTGGCGCCGCGCGCGGAGGCGGCGACCGCACTGGCGTCGAGTGTCTGGAGGGCACCAGGGGGCAGGGTTCGGGTCCAGGTGAGGACGTCGACTTGGGCATCGAGGCGTGCGAGGGCGCCAGCGGTGCGAGCACCACTGCGCGCGAGACCGCCCAGGTCGGGGGGGAACCGTTCCGCGATAAGGAGAATGCGTGGGCCGCTCGGCATGGGGGCGGCATCCTATCGGCTTACTTCGCCGGCAGGGGATGGAAGACAACGCCATCCAATCCCAGACGACGGCAGGTGTCGACGAAGCGCTCGGTGCAGATGAGCTGGGTGGAGAAGTCCTCCAAGCGGAACAGGTCCAGGTGGCTGGGAATCGTGGATGCGTCCAGCAGGAGCTTATCGGGCAGGGAGAGTCCGCCGCGGCCACAGCGGCGACAGATCGGCGGGCGTTTCGAGGGCAGACAATCCGGGTGTACGCGGCCCACGGGAAGGAGCTCCAGCTCGAGCAGCTCGGGCGAAGCACGCTGGCGGAAGCGCAGCTCGGTGCGACATCCCTTGAGTCCTCGCAGGCCCTCTGCCTGGAGCTTTTCCAGCACCTCTCGCTGTATCAGCAGGACCCAGGGAACGGGGGAGACGAGCTGCCCGAATCGGCCCTGGGCCTTGCCCACGATCGGGCCAAATCCCGCTCCGGGCTCGAGCACTGCTCCGGGAGGCAGCAGGGGACGTACCAATTCACACAATCTTTCATACTCGTCCGCGGGCTCGGGCCGGGCTTTTTCGAAGTTGGCCAGGGATGCCACTGGGGTCAGGTCCACCGAGGGGTAATCCTTGGCGATGGTACTCCATGTAGCCTTACAAGCAGGGCAGATGATGCCCGGAAGCTTCCACCTGTGTGAGCCGTCGACATAGCCCGTGTAGTCTGCGGCCTTGTCTTCCTCTATTTTGAAATAGTGCATGCGGGACTTGCCGTCTCAGTCGCAGTGGTAGGGTACGAGCGAGCCATTGATGTAGAACCGGTTCATGAGTTCGAACGCAAATCGCCAGATGTCTTCCTGGGTGGCGGTCGTGTTGTTCTGAATCACGAACTGTCGCCATGCCTCATTCCATTGGCCTCCTTTGGAGCCGCCACTGTGCAGCCAGGCGTGGAAGCTCTTGGGGAGACGGATCGTGAAGGAATGGATGTTGATGCCGTTGTCCTCGAACCAATTGGCCAGGAATGGCTCCTGCGGAAAGATGTGATGTTTTTCGAGGGGCTCTCTCGATGGGATGCACGGGGGGCGCAACGCCCTGGGTGCATACTGGCCGCGGATGTTCCAGTTGTGCCAGGGGATTTCGAAGACGGGTTCCGTTCCTACAGGCGCCGCCAATGGGCGTCCCCACCAGCGAGTCGGATTGCCCGGAGGGCGGAGCGTCAGGGTCCCCTTCGCCAGCACCACCGGGTGGGGGTCCACCTCCACCACGTGCTGGCAGCGCCAGATGGCGCAGCGCTCCCCCTCGCACAGAGGCACCACGCAGCTCGGGTCCGCGCGGGCCTCCTCCCAGGAGGACATGGCATCCAGCGCATCGCCGTCTACGCGTACGGCGGGCGCGGAGGCGACACACGCGCCGAGCAGCACGCCGAGGATGAGCAGCCACTTCATGGGAATCCGCGGGCTCATGCCGCCCACGTTACTCCCTGCCCGTCTCGCGCCTCACCGCTTTCAATTTTGCCTCGTCGGCAGGGGGTGGAAGACAACACCATCCAACCCCAGACGAAGGCATGTGTCGACGAAGCGTTCGGTGCAGATGATGACAGAGGAGTAGTCTGCAAGGCGGAACAGGTCCAGATGGCTGGGAAGAGTGGTGGCGTCCAGCATGAGGTCATGCGGTAGGGAAGTGCTGTTGTGACCGCAACGAGGACAGGCCGGTTTGCGGTTCGTGGGGAGACAGTCCGGGTGCAAGCGGCCCATTGGGAGGATTTCCAGCTCGAGGAGCTCGGGCGAGTTGCTCTGCCGGAAGCGTAGGGCTGTGGGGCAGCCCTTGAGTCCTCGCAATCCCTCGGCTTGAAGTTTCTCGAGCACCTCTCGCTGCACCATCAGCCACCAGGGGTCAGGAGACACGAGCGGACCGAAGCGGCCCTGTGCTCGACCTACGAAAGGACCAAAGGTTGCGCCGGGCTCTAGCAATGCCCCTGAAGGGAGCAGAGGGAGTACCAGCTCACACAATCTTTCATACTCGTCGAGGGGCTCGGCCCGGGCTTTCTCGAAGTCAGCCAGGGCTGCCACCGGGGTTAGATCCACCGAGGGGTACGCCTTGGAACCAGCACTCCAGGTTGCTTTGCAAGCAGGGCAGATGATGCCCGGAAGCCCCCACTTGTAGGAGCCATCGATGTACCCGGTGTAATCCGAGGTTCTATCGCCCTCGATTCTGAAGTAGCGCATGCGTGTGAGTTCCGCGTCTCGTTCCTCATTCACAATAATAAGGGACGAGAGGGCCGTTCACTCCGAATCTGTTCATGAGTTCGAATGCGAATCGCCAGATATCTTCCGCGTTGGCGATATCACGGTTCTGGGCCATGAACTGACGCCATGCCTCATTCCATTGGCCACCTTCGGGTCCGCCACTGTGCAGCCAGGCGTGGAAGCTCTTGGGGAGACGGATCGTGAAAGCATGAATGTCGATGTTCCTGCTTGCGAACCACCGGGCCAGGCGTTGCTGTTGCGGAAAGATGTGATGTTTTTCGAGGGGCTCTCTCGATGGGATGCACGGGGGGCGCAACGCCCTGGGTGCATACTGGCCGCGGATGTTCCAGTTGTGCCAGGGGATTTCGAAGACGGGTTCCGTTCCTACAGGCGCCGCCAATGGGCGTCCCCACCAGCGAGTCGGATTGCCCGGAGGGCGGAGCGTCAGGGTCCCCTTCGCCAGCACCACCGGGTGGGGGTCCACCTCCACCACGTGCTGGCAGCGCCAGATGGCGCAGCGCTCCCCCTCGCACAGAGGCACCACGCAGCTCGGGTCCGCGCGGGCCTCCTCCCAGGAGGACATGGCATCCAGCGCTTCGCCGTCTTCGCGTACGGCGGGCGCGGAGGCGACACACGCGCCGAGCAGCACGCCGAGGAGGAGCAGCCACTTCATGGGAATCCGCGGGCTCATGTCGCCCACGTTACTCCCTGCCCGTCTCGCGCCTCACCGCTTTCAATTCCATGTCAGGCCACGGGGGCGGTGGCTTCCTCCTGCTTCGGCCTGGACTGGCGCAGCACCGACGTCGCCACGCCGCTCAATCCAATCAGGCCCACGAGGTTGGGGAACACCTGCAAGCCATTCATCAGGTCGCCCCAGGCCCAGATGGTCTCCACCTTACCCATCGCCCCGAAGACAACCAGGCCGCAATAGAGCCAGCGGTAGGGCTGGGTGACGCGAAGTCCAAAGGCATACTCGAGGAACTGCTCGCCGTAGTACGCCCAGCCGATCAACGTCGTGTATCCAAACAGGAAGGCGCAGAACGCGACGATCCACCCGCCCACCGTGGGCATCGCCGTGTTGAAGGCCTGCGCCACCACGGCCGTGCTCGTGAGCCCGGACGTCCACGCGCCGCTCGCGAGAATTACCAGCGCGCTGATGGTCGACGTGACGCACGAGACGATGAACACCTCCATCACCGCCTGGAGTCCCTGCTGCACGGGTGCATCCGTGCGCGCCGTGCCATACGCCACCGCCGCCGTGCCGTACCCAGCCTCATTGGCGTAGATGCCTCGGGCAATTCCATAACGCATGGCGGCCATCATCCCCACGCCGGCGGCGCCTCCTCCGGCCGCTTCCAGGGAGAACGCCTCGCGGAAGATGAGCGCGAACACCGCGGGCAGCTGCGCCGCGTGGGTGAGGATGACGATGAGCCCTCCGGCCAGGTACAGCCCTACTTTCAGGGGCGCGAGGCGCTCCGCCGCGCGGCCGATGCTCTTCACGCCGCCGATGACCACCAGCCACGTGAGCACCGCGATGACCGCGCCCGAGGCCAGCGGGGGAATCGAGAACTGGCTCTGCAGCACCACGGCCATGGAGTTCGGTTGGGTGAAGGGCGTCGTCGTGAGCGCTGCCACGCCCGCGATGACCGCGTAGAGCCAGGCCAGCTTCGGCGAGCCCAGCCCGTCCTTCAGGTAGTGCATCGGACCCGCGGAGAGCCGGTCCCCCTGCACCTTGCGGTACTGGATGCCCAGCACGGCCTCGCAGAACTTGATGGCCGTGGCGAAGAAGCCATACACCCAAATCCAGAACAGCGCCCCCGGCCCGCCGCTCACGATGGCAGTGGCCACTCCCGCGATGTTGCCGGTACCAATCGACGCGGCGAGCGCTGTCATGAACGCCTGGAAGGGGCTCAGCGTACCGGCGCCACTCGCCTGGGCCGGCACCATGGCTCGCAGCCCCTCCCGGAAGCGCGCTACCTGAACAAAGCGCAGCCGGATCGTCAGGAACACTCCAGTTCCCAACAAGAGGGCCATGGTCCAGGGGCCCCAGACGAAGTTGCTGGCGACATCGATCGCGTTGCGGATGGGTTCAGGCAGCATGTGCCCGGCATAATCTCCCATCCGCGCAGCCAGGGCACCCACCGGAACAGAGAGGATCATCGTGACCGCCCCCGCCTCACCCCGCGAGCTCTTCGACCTCTGGGCCGAGGTCCGTCTCCAGGGCCTCCCTCCGCCCGCCCTCGTCCGTCATGCCCACGTGGAAGCTCGACTCCGGCACTTCCAGGCGTCGGCGCCGGACCTGTTCCAGGTCGAGGAGGTGGGGCGCTCCGTGGAAGGTCGCTCGCTCAACCTCATCCGCTTCGGCACTGGCCCTCGGCACGTCCTCCTCTGGTCCCAGATGCACGGGGACGAGCCCACCGCTACCTCGGCCCTGCTCGACCTCTTCGAGTACGTCCGCCGACACCGCGAGCACCCACGGGTCGCTCGGCTGCTCTCCGAGCTCACCCTGCACGCCCTGCCCCTGCTCAACCCCGACGGCGCCGAGCGCTTTCAGCGACGCAACGCGCAGGGCATCGACATCAACCGGGACGCGCTGGCACTCCAGACCCCCGAGGGGCGCACGCTCAAGGCGCTCCGGGATCGGCTCCAGCCGTCGCTCGGCTTCAACCTTCACAACCAGGGCTGGCGCACAGCCGTGGGTGGCACCGGTAAGCCCGCCTCTATCTCGCTGCTCGCCCCGCCCTTCGACGCGTCGCGTGGCGACAACCCGGGGCGGGTGCTCGCCAAGAAGGTGTGTGCCGTCATCCGCAATGCCCTCGAGCCGCTCGCGCCCGGGCAGATCGGCCGCTACGACGACTCCTTCGAGACCCGGGCCTTTGGTGACAACCTGGTGCGCTGGGGCACCCCCACCGTGCTCATCGAGACCGGCCCGTGGTCCGCTCCCGAGTCCGACGAGCCGCTGCTCCGGCTCAACTTCGTGGCCCTGGTGTCCGCCCTGGAGGCGCTCTCGAGTGGGGCAGTGGAGCACGTGGACCTCGAGCGCTACGAGTCCATCCCTTTCAACGAGAGCAAGGGCTTGCTGCACCTCGTCATCCGGGGGGCTCACGTCTTCGGTGAGGCGGGAGAGGCCTTCGTCGCGGACATTGGCATTGCCGCGACCCAGGCGGTGCGTACTCGCGAGGGCACACCGTCCGTTGTGCTCGCCGGCTCCATCGAGGAACTGGGCGACCTGCGCGTCTACGGGGCCGTGGAGGAGGTGGACGGTGCTGGGCTCATCGCCGTGCCGCTCTCTTCCGAGAGCGTGAAGGCGGGGGAGGTGTTGCCCTTGCCGTCTCGGAGCGGACGCACACTGAGTGTGGGCCTGCCCGCGGAGTTGATGCTGCTGCGGCCGGAGGGGCCTTCCGGCCCCTACCGAGTGGAGCGAGTCATCCGCTACGCGCGCTGATTCTCGGCTTCGGCGAAAGTGAGGTTAAGGTGTGGCCCTCTTCCCAGGAGGGGGTCAGTCCTTTGTCTTCGCTCGTTCGACTCGCGCGCGCGGGGTGTGTCCTGTTGTTGCTGTCAGGCACCAGCGCGATGGCCCAGGGTTCCGCGGTCATCATCGGCAGGATCATCAATTCGGCGGACAAGAACCCCCTGCCGGACGCGGTGGTGACGGCCACCTCTCCGAGCCTTCAGGGCGAGCAGGTGGTGGTCTCCGATGCCAGCGGCCAGTACCGCATTCCCCAGCTCCCGCCGGGCGTCTACACGCTCCGGGTCGATACCGAGGGCTTCCGCCCCTACGTGCGCTCGGACATCCAGCTGCGCTTGGACCGCACCATCCGCGTCAACGTGGAGCTGTTGCCGGAGGCCGGGCTGAGCGAGGAGATGGTTGTCGTTGCCAACCCGCCGACCGTGGACGTGGGCTCGAGCGCCTCGGGCCTGAGCGTCGACGCCAGCATGCTCAAGAGCCTTGCGTTGAGTCGCCCGGGCTCGAAGGGCTCGGCGTCGCGCTCCTTCGAGTCCCTGGCGGAGCTGGCGCCCGGCGCACAGGAGGACACCTACGGGGTGAGCATCAACGGTGGCACGTCGCCGGAGAACCAGTTCGTGGTGGATGGCCTGTCGGTGAATGACCCGGCCGTGGGCACCATTGGCACGCCGCTCTCGGTGGAGTTCGTCAAGGAGGTCAACGTCATCACCGGTGGCTACATGCCCGAGTACGGCCGCTCCACGGGTGGCGTGATGAACGTGGTGACCAAGTCCGGCTCCAACGAGTTCCACGGCTCCTTCTTCGGCAACTTCGCCCCGGGCGCGCTGCAGTCAGCGGGTCCGGTGCTCCAGCAGGCGGGGAGCGTCATCTCCGCGCAGGGCACGCCGTGGAACCAGGGGGACTTCGGCTTCGAGCTGGGTGGCCCCATCGTGAAGGACAAGCTCTGGTTCTTCGCCGGCGTGGCGCCCTCGTTCACCCGCATCCAGGTGTCGCGTCAGCTCAGCACCTTGGACATCTGCACGCAGGTGGACGAGGCGAACGGCTGCGCCAAGGTGGGCGAGGCGCGCAAGGATCCGGTCACGGGCTATCAGGTCGCCACGCCTATCGACGGCACCCGGGTGGACCGCTTCGCGGACGAGCGCACCATCCAATACATCGGCAAGCTCACCTACCTCTTCAACCCGGACCACAACCTGGCGCTGACGGTCTATGGCACGCCGACCTGGTCGGGTGGGGCGGGCCGGTACTCCTTCAGCCGCGATGGTGCTCCCGAGGTGTGCAGCGGGCTGTCCTGCACCGCGTACGTCCAGGGCTCCTACGACGCCATCGCCACCCGCCGCACGGGCGGTGCGCTGGATATCGTGGCCAAGCAGTCCTCCTCCTTCTTCGACAAGTCGCTGCTCATCGACGCGACGCTCGGCTGGCACCACCAGGACGCCTCCATCCTCCCGTCGGATGGCTCGGGGCTCTCCAGTGGGGAGGGACTCTCCGCGCAGTCCAACATCGCGTGGCGGCGCACGCGCAGTGTCCGGGACAACGGGACGACGGCTCGCGACTGGCACAGCATCACCGAGTTCGAGCAGATTCCGGAGCCCTCCGTCTGTGACTCTCCCGCGGGGTTGCCCGCGGGGGTGTACGCGACCCGGTGCCCCGTCTCCTCGTACGCATCGGGAGGGCCCGGCACCATCAGCATCTCCGAGCTGGATCGCTACCAGGGCAAGGTGCTCGGCACGTACCTGCTCGAGGCGCTCGGCCACCACGTCATCAAGGCCGGCGTCGATGCGGAGGGCGCGAGCTTCTACAACAACCGCGCGCGCACCGGCCTGGCTCCCTGGCAGGAGTGCACGAGTGGCGCGTGCTTCTTCACGCTCAACCAGTACGGCTACCTCGATGGGCCGGACTCCATCGTGCCGCTGCCGAGCAAGGAGCGCACGTCCACCTCGCTGACGGTGGGTGGCTTCATCCAGGACAGCTGGTCCATCCTCGACAAGGTGACGGTGAACCTGGGCGTGCGCTACGACGCGCAGACCATCTGGGGAGACGATGGCCAGGTGGGGTTGAGCCTGCCCAACCAATGGTCGCCCCGCGTGGGCGTCATCTACGACTTCACCCAGCAGGGTCGCTCGAAGCTCTTCGCCAACTTCGCTCGCTTCTACGAGAACGTCCCGCTCGACCTGGCCGACCTGTCCTTCCCCCAGCAGCAACTGCTGTCGGCCACCTACAACGCACCTGCCTGTGACCCGAGGGATCCCGACGACCTCGCGCCCGGTGGGGACTGCAACGTGGACAGCAACCGCCAGGTCATCGGCAGCACGGAGAGCCCCAACCAGTACTGGAACGCCGAGGGCGGTGACCGCGTGCCGGTGGATCCGAAGATCCGCGCCCAGTCCAGCGACGAGCTCGTCGTGGGTGGCGAGTACGAGCTGGGGCTCGGTCGCCTGGGCGTCTCGTACACGAAGCGCTACCTCAACGACGTCATCGAGGACATGAGCCGCGACGACGGCAGCACCTTCTTCCTGGGCAACCCGGGCAAGGGCTCCTCCTCGGACTTCCCGCTGGCCCGCCGCGACTACGACGCGGTGAACGTCTACTACACCAAGAGCTTCTCGGACGGCTGGCTGGCGCAGCTCAGCTACACGTGGTCCTCGCTGCGCGGCAACTACTCGGGCCTCTTCCGCGCGGACACCAATCAGCTCTCGCCCAACCTGACGCGCGACTTCGACCTGCTGTCGCTGACCACCAACCGCACGGGCCCGTTGCCCGGTGACCGCACGCACGCCTTCAAGGCCTTCGGCGCCAAGGAGTTCCGGCTGAGCAGGGACCTGAGCATCGACATGGGCGGTGGCTATCGCGCTCGCTCGGGCTCGCCGCTCAACTACCTGGGCTACCACCCCCGGCGCAGCGGCTCGGAGACGTTCATCCTGCCGCGTGGCAGCGCGGGCCGGATGCCCTGGGTCCACAACGTCGATGGGCACGTGGGCGTCAGCCAGCGGCTCTCCGGCAACTACACGCTCAGCCTCTCCCTGGACGTCTTCAACATCTTCAACTTCCAGCAGGAGACGGCCGTGGATCAGACCTTCACCACCACCCGCGTCCACGCCATCGAGGTGGATGGCAAGCCCGCGGACGTGGAGAGCTGCCGGACGGATGAGCCCAGCCCCAACTGCCGCGTCCTGGCCACCAGCTCCAACACGGCCATCACCAACGCGGACATCAACCCCAACTTCAAGAAGCCGATTGCCTATCAGGCGCCTCGGTCCATCCGCTTCGGCGTGAAGCTGAGCTTCTAGGCACCCGGGAGAGACTCCATGAATCTTCGACTGATGGGATTGGGTATGGGTGGGGTGGTGCTCGCCGCCACCCTGGGCGCCTGTGGCTCCGACCAGCAGGAGCCGCAGTGCGTGGTGGCGCGTGCTGTGTCGGACGGCTCCATCGGCTCGTTCGCGGCCACCTACACGTTGAATCCGGGACAGGACGCAACGGCCTCGTGTGCCCAGCACAAGCCGGGCAAGGTGGGCCTGCAGAAGTACTTCAACCAGGACCCCACCGGGCGGGACACGGTGGCCATTCGCGCCGAGCCCGTGGGCAAGCTGATGGCTGACGCCGCGGCCAAACCCCCCAAGGTGGTGCTGGATCCAGACGCGTCGAGCCAGCCCAACTCCGTGGGCGAGTTGACGACGGAAGCTCCAGGCCCGGACAACTTCTGCGAGGTGCCCACGCTCACGCCGACGCGGCTGGTGGCTCGGGAGCCTGCCCTGGAGCTCACCTACGCGTGGTCCAACCTGCGCATCTACAACACGCCCGATGTCCCGGGGACGCAGTTCATCGCGGACCTGAGCTACACCGAGAACGGCTGCACCGCCGAGTACAAGGTGCGGGGCATCTGGCCGGTGGTGAGCTGCTGGAAGGAAATCGAGCTCGATACCGATGCCGATGGCGATGGCAAGAAGGACAAGGTGAAGGTGATGGATGCGCCGAAGTGCGAGCCGCACCCGGACCCGGCGAACGGCCGCCTGCGAGGCTCGGGCATCAACCCGAGCTTCCCGGTGAAGTGCGACCCGGACGCGCTCATCTGCGTGCTCACGGGTGAAGTTCCCTCCGTCCCGTAGTCCGGGTTCCGCTGGGGCCGGCCGTCCCTCTCGCTGCCGGCCCTCGGCGACCCTCCTGGGACTCGCCATTTTGTGTGGGATGGTGTAGGGTTTGTGTCGCCATGCACGCCTACGCCGTCGAGCTGTCGAAGGAACTGGGCCTCAAGCCCGAGCAGGTGGACCGGACCCTGGCGCTGAGCGCCGAAGGAGCGACCGTCCCCTTCATCGCCCGTTATCGCAAGGAGGCCACTGGCGGCCTCGACGAGGTCCAGATCCAGACCATCCTGGACCGCGCCGCCGAGCGCGAGGAGCTGGATTCGCGCCGGGAGACGATCCTCCGCAGCATCGAGGGACAGGGGAAGCTCACCCCCGAGCTGGCCCAGGCGCTCCAGCGGGCGAAGACGCGCACCGAGCTGGAGGACCTCTACCTCCCGTACAAGCCCAAGCGCCGCACGCGCGCGGCCATCGCCCGGGAGCGGGGCCTGGAGCCACTGGCCGACCTGCTGTGGAAGCAGGAGCCGGGGAAGAAGGACGACGTGGCCTCCAAGGCGCGCGCGTTCGTCAAGCCGGACAAGGACGTGCCGGACCTGGAGACGGCGCTTGCCGGAGCGCGTGACATCTGTGCCGAGCGCGTGGCCGAGGACGCGGGCCTGCGCCGTGGCGCGCGCGAGCTGTGCGTGCAGAAGGGCCGCCTGCGCTCGGCCGTCGTCTCCGCGAAGAAGGGCGAGGCCACCAAGTTCGACAACTACGCCGACCACGAGGAGGACCTGTCCAAGGCGCCCTCGCACCGCATCCTCGCGCTGCTGCGCGGCGAGGCCGAGGAGGTGCTGCGCATCCAGCTGGCCCTCCCGGATGACGAGGTGAAGAGCACGCTGGCTTCCCGCGTTGTCACGAAGCCCCAGTCCCCGTTCGCCCCGGAACTGCGCGCCGCGGTGGAGGACTCGTGGGACCGGCTCATGGGCCCCTCGCTGGAGTCCGAGCTGCGCAACGAGCTCAAGGAGCGCGCGGACCGCGAGGCCATCGTCGTCTTCGGGCAGAACCTGCGCCACCTGCTGCTCACCGCGCCCGCGGGGAGCCGGCCCGTGCTCGCGTTGGACCCGGGCCTGCGCACCGGCATCAAGGCCGCCATGCTGGACGGCACCGGCAAGCTGGTGGACACCGCCACGCTCTACACCGAGAAGAGCGGGAGCGAGCGCGCCGCCGCGGCCAAGCAGTGCGGCGCCATCATCCTCAAGCACAAGCCCGAGCTCATCGCCGTGGGCAACGGCACCGGCAGCCGCGAGGCGGAGACCTTCGTGCGTGAGGTGCTCAAGGCGCTCGGCTCTCAGGTGCCCGTGGTGTCCGTGAGCGAGCAGGGCGCCTCCATCTACTCGGCCTCCGAGGTGGCCCGTGAAGAGTTCCCCGACCTGGACGTGTCGCTGCGCGGCGCCGTGTCCATCGGCCGCCGGCTGCAGGATCCACTCGCCGAGCTGGTGAAGATTGACCCCAAGAGCATCGGCGTGGGTCAGTACCAGCACGACGTGGACCAGGGCCTGCTCAAGAAGAAGCTGGGCGAGGTGGTGGACTCGTGCGTGAACGCCGTGGGCGTGGACGTGAACACGGCGTCGCCGCAGCTCCTGGAGCACGTGTCCGGCATCGGCCCCACGCTGGCCAAGAAGATCGTCTCCCACCGGGCTGCCAAGGGCCGCTTCACCACGCGCCGGGAGATCCTCAAGGTGAGCGGGCTGGGCCCGAAGACGTTCGAGCAGGCCGCTGGCTTCCTGCGCGTCCACGGCCCCGAGCCCCTCGACGCGAGCGCCGTGCACCCCGAGCGCTACGAGGTCGTCGAGCGCATGGCGAAGGACCTGGGCGTCAACGTGAAGGAGCTGGTGGGCAACGCTGCACTGGTGCGGAAGATCGACCCCAAGCGCTACCTGGGGCCGGACCTGGGCGAGATGACGCTCAAGGACATCCTCGCCGAGCTGGAGAAGCCCAGCCGAGATCCCCGTGGCGACTTCACCGCGCCCGCGTACCGCGAGGACCTGCAGAAGCTGGAGGACGTGAAGGAGGGGATGGTGCTGCAGGGGGTCGTCACCAACGTGACCGCCTTCGGGGCCTTCGTCGACGTGGGCGTGCACCAGGACGGGCTCGTCCACGTGTCCCAGCTCTCCACCCGCTTCATCAAGGACCCCTCCGAGGCCGTGAAGGTGGGAGACCGGCTGACGGTGAAGGTGCTGAGCGTGGACCTGGCGCGGAAGCGGCTCGCGCTGTCTGTACGGGCTCTCACCGAGGGCACCTCGGCGCCGTCCGCTGGGGCTCCTCGTCCCTCGGGGGGCCCAGCGCGTCCTTCGAGTGGAGCCGCTCGTCCTCCGGAAGGGAAGCAGGCAGGGAGTAAGGCGCCTGCTCCGCAGAAGCCTTCGGCAGAGCCCTTCAACAACCCCTTTAGAAATCTGAAGCGGTAAGAGAGCGCGTTCGAGGATGCCGGAAAGATTCACCCAGCCTTTCGTAACGCTGCCCGTCGCTTGGCCCTGGCCTACCTAGGGCCTGTATATTCAGGCCTCCCAGGCATTTCAGGGGTGCCATGCGACGACTGTTGCCAAGGGTGTTCGCGTGAACATCCTCCGGAGCTTCCAAGGCAAGCTCCTCCTCTTCTTCCTGCTCATCGACGTGGCGCTGGTCGGGTTCCTGATCGCCACGGTGTCGAGAGGCGCGCGCGAAGCGCTCGAGACGGCGAGCCGCGAGCATCTGCGGGAGCTGGCCCGCTTCGCCTCGCATGACATCGACGAGCAGCTCCAGCTGCGATGGGCCCTGGCGCAGTCGCTCGCCTCCAACCCGTTCATGACCCAAGGTGTCATCAACACGTTGGGTCAGGGCGACTCACTTGCGCCCTTCATTCGGCGGCTGAGTCTGCACGGGACGGAGGGGAAGGACGCGGACTTCTGGCTGTTGGATGCCAGGGGGAATGTCCTCGCCCGGAACGGCCCGGGGCCGAGCGTGGGCTCCTTCGCGGATGCGCCCTGGTGGCCGAAGCTCCGCGGCGGTGTGCCCCAGGCGTGGGTCGTCTCGGAGGAGGGCCTGTCGCGCGTGCTCTTCGCCTTCCCCTTCCTCTCGCCTCAGGACGCGGAGGGGGTCTTGGTCGCTGGGTTCGATCTCTCGTTCGTACTGGGAGGTGCCGCGCGTCAGGGGCTCGAGGTGGTGCTGTTGGATGACGAGAAGCCCCTTGCCGGGACTTTACCCGAGCAGGTGATTCGCGAGCTGCGCTCCCTGCGCACGGAGCCCGGACAGCGGAACACGGCCCTCATCAACGGGACGTTCTACCTGCTGGTGCCGGTGGAGGGCTTCGCCCAGGCGCATGGCTTTGGTTGGTCGTTGGTCCTGTCTGTGCCGGCGGAGCGCATCTCCGGCCCGGTGGACGCGTTGCGCCAGCGGGTGAGCCAGGTAGGCGTGGGGGCAGTGGTCCTGGTGGCGCTGCTGGTCGCCTGGCGCACCCGGCTGCTGCTGCGCCCGCTCCATCAGCTGCGGGTCTCCATGCGGCGCATCATCGATGGGGGAGACCTGAGCGAGCGTGTCCCGGTCCAATCGCAGGACGAGCTGGGCGCCATCGCGGGCACCTTCAACCTGATGCTCGAGCGGCTCGCGAACCGCACCGCCGAGCTGGAGCGCTCGCGCGACCACCTCTCGCTGCTGGCGCAGATCACCTCCAATTCACCCAACGCCATCGTCATGTTGGGAATGGAGGGGTGGACGCTCGTCTGGAACGAGGCGGCGGAGAAGCTCTTCGGGTGGTCGCGGCTGGAGATGCTGGGTGCTTCCTTCCTGGAACGGGTGGTGCCCGGGGACACGCGCGAGCGATTCACCGCGCTGCTGGCCTGTGCCGACGAGGGAAATCCCGTGGAGGCCGAGCTCTCCCTGCGCACCCTCCAGTCGGGCTCCATCCCCGTGCAGCTCACCGTGTCGCGCATCCTCGACGCGGCGGGGCAGGTGCAGGGGCACGTCTGCATCGCGAGGGACCTGCGCGAGGTCAAGCGGCTGCGCGAGTCGCTGGTGCACTCGGAGAAGATGGCGGCGGTGGGCACGCTTGTGGCCGGCCTGTCACACGAGCTCAACAACCCGCTCGGCATCATCCTCGGCTTCGCGCAGGGGCTATTGAGGAGGCCCACCCTGGACGAGTCGTCGCGCATGGGGCTGTTGACCATCGAGAGTCAGACCCAGCGCTGTGCCCGGCTGGTGCGAACGCTGCTGGACTTCTCGCGCAAGAGCGGTCCGACGCGCGAGCGCGTGGAAGTGGCGTCGATGCTGGAGCGCGTGCTCGAGCTGGCGCGTGGCCAGGCTCAGCGCGGACAGGTGCGGCTGGAGATTGTCGAGCTTCCGAACGGCCTGCCCGGGGTGGAGGCCAACGTCCCGGAGATGGAGTCCGCGTTGCTGAACCTGGTGGGCAACGCGCTGGATGCGACGCCACCGGGAGGCACCGTGTCTGTCGGGGCGCGTGTGACTCCGGCGCGCGACGGCGTCGAGCTGTTCGTGGCGGACACGGGGAGCGGTATCCCTCCGGACGTGCTCCAGCGCATCTTCGATCCCTTCTTCACCACCAAGCCCGTTGGACAGGGGACGGGCCTGGGATTGTCCATCACTCGTAGCATCATTGAATCGCACGGCGGCCGCATCGACGTGGAAACGGCTGTCGGTGCCGGGACCACGATGCGTTTGTGGTTCCCGGTGGCGCCAGCGCTCCCCAAGGAGGCCTCCGTATGAATTCATGCACTCCCACCCGGAGTCCCCCCATGCCTGAGCAGATCCTCGTCGTGGATGATGAGCGGGACATGCGCCTGCTCCTCCGGTATCAGCTGGAGCAGGAGGGGTACGCCGTCACCGAGGCGTCCGACGGCAAGGCCGCTCTGAAGCTGCTGCGCGAGTGTTCGCCCGGCCTGGTCATCACCGATGTGCGGATGCCTTTCATGGGCGGGCTCGAGCTGCTGCGCGAGGTGAAGCAGCTGCTGCCGGCCACCGAGGTCATCGTCGCCACCGGGTATGCGGAGATCGAGACGGCCATCGAGTGCATGCGGGCCGGTGCGTTCGACCTCATCCGCAAGCCGTTCGACATCCATGAGATGTACTCGTGCGTGGCGCGCGCGCTTGACCGTTACCGGCTCAACGCCTCGGCGGACCTGGTGCGGGTCAGCCAGTCCTTCTTCGCGACGAACGAGTTCGATCGCCTGCCCCAGGCCATTGTGGAGGGGAGCCAGGGAATCATGGCGGCGGACGCGGTGGCGCTGCTGATGCCGGACGTGCAGGGCCGGCTGGCGGTGGCGCACGCGAGCGGCTTGTCCTCCGCGGCCGAGGGGCTGCTGCTGTGCGAGCTCGGCGAGCGGCTGGTTCAGGCGCTGCCCTCGGATCGCACGCCGGCCCTGGTGGTGCCAGGCCTCGAGGATCAGCGGCTGGGCTCCATCCGAGCCCTGGGGCAGGAGACCTCGCTCATCCTCCAGCCCCTGCTCGTGGGAGAGCGGCTGCTCGGGGTGATGGGCCTGCTGCGCAGGGACTTGCCGCGCCTCTTCAGCAAGAAGGAGCTGGACCGGATGGCGGTGCTCGTGAGCCACGTGGTGCTCGCCCTGGAGAACGGGCGGCTGGCCTTTCAGCTCGCGGCCTCCGAGCGGCTGGCAACGCTGGGCCAGGTGGCGGCCGGCATCGGACATGAGATCAACAACCCGTCGGCCTATGTCCTGAGCAACCTGGGCTTCATCCGGGAGCAGGTGCTGGCGCTGCGCCAGGGGGCCCAGGTGGACCTCGCGGAACTGGAGCAGGCCGTGCTGGATGCGCGCGAGGGCGCCTTGCGCATCAGCGACATCGTCCGAGACATGCGCTCGCTGGCGCGGACGGACGACGAGTCCGGGGGCTGGTTCGACCTCAACGAGGCCATCCGCTCGGCGCTCCGCATTGCCCGAATCGAGACGACGCGGCGGGCCATCGTGCAGGCCGATCTCCTGGATGGGCTCGAGGTGAGGGGGAGTCCGGGACCCGTCTCCCAGGTCTTCGTCAACCTGCTCGTCAATGCGGCGCAGGCACTTGAGGGATGGACGGGCTCGCGAAAGGAGATCCGCGTCACCAGCCGACGGGAGGAGGGCCGGGCCGTCATCGAGGTCAGCGACACGGGGCCGGGCATCCCGCCCGAGCTGCTGCCTCGGCTCTTCCAGCCCTTCTTCACCACGAAGGGGGCGACGGGGACGGGGCTGGGGCTCTCCATCAGCCGGAACATCGTGCGCCGCTTCGGGGGCGACATCGAGGTGAGCAGCATTCCGGGTGATGGGACAGTGTTCACCGTTTCATTGCCGACCCGTTCCCAGGCGGAGGGCTGACGAGTTCCGGTGGTGCCATGGGATGTCGCAGGTTAAGTCTGCGCGCATGAACTTCCGACATCTTGGCAAGAGCGGGCTCATGGTCAGCGAGATCTCCTACGGGAACTGGCTGACGCACGGTTCTCAGGTAGAGGAGGAAGCGGCGCTCGCTTGTGTCCGCGCTGCGCTCGAGGAGGGCATCACCTCCTTCGACACCGCTGACGTGTACGCCGGCACGCGCGCCGAAGAGGTGCTCGGCCGGGCGCTCCACGGGCAGCGCCGCGAGGGCCTGGAGATCTTCACCAAGGTGTACTGGCCGACGGGCCCGGGGCCGAATGACCGGGGCCTGTCTCGCAAGCACATCTTGGAGTCCATCAACGGCTCGCTGCGGCGGCTGAAGACGGACTACGTGGACCTGTACCAGGCGCACCGCTACGACTACGAGACGCCGCTCGAGGAGACGATGCAGGCCTTCGCGGACGTGGTCCGTCAGGGCAAGGCGCTCTACATCGGTGTCTCCGAGTGGACGGCGGAGCAGATCCGCGCGGGCGTGACGTTGGCGAGGCAGCTGGGCTTCCAGCTCGTGTCGAACCAGCCGCAGTACTCGATGCTGTGGCGGGTCATCGAGGGGCAGGTGGTGCCGACCTCGGAGGAGCTGGGGGTGGGGCAGATCGTCTATTCGCCCATTGCGCAGGGGGTGCTGACGGGCAAGTACAAGCCGGGCCAGAAGCCGCCGGAAGGAAGCCGGGCCACGGATGAAAAGGGAGGCTCGCGCTTCGTCCAGCGCTTCCTGAAGGATGAGGTCCTCAACCGGGTGCAGCAGTTGAAGCCGGTGGCGGACGAGGTGGGGCTGTCGCTGGCGCAGCTGGCGGTGGCGTGGGTTCTGCAGAACCCGAACGTCTCCTCGGCGATCATCGGAGCCTCGAGGCCGGAGCAGGTGAAGGAGAACGTGAAGGCGGTGGGGGTGAAGCTGAGTGGGGACGTGATGCGTCGAATCGACGAGCTCCTGAGCCCCATCGTAGAGCGGGATCCAAAGAAGACAGAGAGCCCCGCGAAGCGTCCGTAACCCCAACACTCCCTCTCCCTTTGGTCCACCCCTAAAGGGAAGACGCGTGGATGGGGAAGGGAACGACCTCGTCATTCAGTCGACGCGCGCGAGCCAGCAGCTTGTGGAAGCGGTTCGTCCCATTGCGCGCGTCGAACTTGGCGGCGATGCCCTCCGCCTGAGACGAGAGCCAGCCGCGCAGCGCCCGTGTCTCATAAGCGCCTTCGGAGGAGTACAGCGCAAAGGTACGCGGCAGCGAGAGCTCCACCCGCTCGCGCCCCTCGGCCAGCACCCGCTCCATGAAGGCGAGCGCAGCCGAGTGGAAGGTAAAACGATCGCGATGGCTCGCGTGCTCGAGTGCCCACCCCAGGTGACGTTCGAAGAGCTTCAGTCCCCACTCCACATTCGCCGTCAGGGTGAGGAACTCCAGGTGCTCACCCACCGTGGCGAGGAACTCCCGGTTGCGCTGAACGAGCGCATAGCCGCGCAGGTGGCTGTCCCGCGCATGCTCCAGCTGTCCCAGCTTGAAGAGCGGGTAGAGCACGCTGCCCAGCGTCAGGTGAGGCACCTCGGCGCACGTGCTGCGCCCTTCCAGCAGAGGCCGCGCCTTGCGCAGCACCACTTCGTACTCACCCTGGTCGATGTGGTGGTCCAGCTCATCATCCAGCTCACAGGCCCGGCAGTCCGTGAGGTGATCGCGCGGCGTCTCTACCCACCGGGCCCACAGCGACTCGGCCAGGGCGTCGTCGCCCATGTCGCGAGCCGCCTGGTAGCGCAGCTTCAACAACGCCCGCTGTCCCGCCCCGGCCTTCGCGAAGCACTGCTCCACGTCATCCAGCGCGCCCTCAATCTGCTTGCGGCTGATGTGGGGGAACTCGTCGAGCCGGCCCACCACCCACTTCTGCTTCCAGAGGAGTTGCTCCGGAGAGAAACGCTCCGGGTCACGCTGCTGCTGGCCTCGGCACCAGGCGAAGGCCACCAGGGCCCGGTCCGGGAAGCCGCCGAAGGTGGCCGCGTCGATGAGCGCATCCCGCACCTCGAAGGCGAGCGGCACGTCCCCGTGGGCGTCCGCCAACCGCGCCGCCTCCTCCAGGGCCATCACCTTGGCCTCGCCCGGCTCCAGCCGCTCTGCGCGCCCGAGCAGCGTCTTCACCTGCTCGCGCCAGTCCTGCTCCCTCAATGTACGCCCCCTGTGCCTTCGTCCTCGTCCAGGCGCGCCGCGATGAGGCCGAGCAGCCCCCGGTTGAGCAGCGCCATCTCTCGCGCGTTCAGTGGCCGGTGCCCCAGCAACAACGCCTGCACGTACAGCATCTCCACAGACAGCTTGAGCTGCGCCACGTCCCGCACCCGCGCCAGCCTGCGCACCACCGGGTTGCGGAAGTTGAAGCAGAGCTGAGGCCGCTCCTCCTCGCGGGACTCGGCCAGCGCGCCCTCCAACACCGAGGCGTACAGCTCGTCCGTCTCCTCACGGGCGCGCTCCACGTCGCGCCGAAAGGCCCCGTCGTCCACGTCTCCGTAGAGCGTGGGCACCTCGGCGGGGAGGAACTTCTTGAGCGTCACCTCGCAGCGGAACGGCTCCAGTGCCTCTTCCGCCACCTGGCGCAGCCGCTCCACCGACTGGAGCTCTTCCTCCGTCAGCGCCTCGAAGCCCTGGGGGAGCTGCGCCGCGGAGAAGAGCTCCACCTGGGCGTCCGGCAGCACGCGCGGCAGCTTCTCCAGCAGGGCCGTGTCATGCGTATAGGCCGCGTTGATGATGCACAGCCCCTGCGCCGCCGCCACGCGTGCCACCTGCCGGAAGGTGTCCAGGCTGTTGACGTAGCGCACCGTGGGAGACGCCTGGCGGTAGTGCCCCAGCGTCATCATCCCCATCGTCGTCTCGAAGGGCAGCCAGTGGATGACGAGCCGGTAGAAGTCGTCATCGTCCAGCGCGAGCGCCTTCACGGACAGGCCGTGCAGGGCGATGAGCCGCTGCAGGTTGCGCGGATCATTGTGGGCCAGGTCCACCAGGTACTGGCGCAGCGACTGGCCGAGTGACTCGCGGGCACGCGCCAGCGTGGCATCCTCGTAGAAGGCCTCGCGGCTGGCGGTGGGGCGCAGACCCTGGGCATTCACCACGCACTTGACGAAGAAGGCCCACTCCGGGAGCAGGTTCTCCGCGCTCTCAGACAGCAGCATGTCCTTGAGGTACACGCGGTGCTTCTGGCGCGCGTTGAAGTGGGGCGAGAAGGGCAGCACGAAGGCAATCCCTTCCACCTGGCCTGCCTCCGCGCGCAGCGGGATGCAGTCCACGAAGTCCATGCCGAACACCTCACGCCCGTAGGCCAGCAGCGCCGAGCGACGCTCCGCCACGCTCTCGTACGTGTGGCGCCAGGGGGGGGGGGCCGGGTTGAGGTGCTCGGTGCTGCCGTTGGCGGTGAGGGAGATGGGGAAGGGCAGCAGGCCCCCGTAGTGCACGGCGAGCTGCCGCACCCGCTCCGCGGTGAAGTACTCGGCGGCATCCGCCCGGGCGACGAGGAAGACCTGGGTCCCCGGGTGCTCGAGAGGGTGCTCGGAGGGCCGCACGGCGTACGTGCCGTCATGTCGGCCTCGCCACTCCACGGTGCGGCCATCTCCCTTCGCCGAGCGCGTCACCACCAGCAGCTCGTCGCACACCATGAAGCAGGACAGCAGGCCGATGCCGAACTGGCCGATGAAGTCGTTGCGGCGGGCCTCGAGCGTCTCGCGCTTGGAGCTCTCGCCGATGGTGGCCAGGAAGCGGTGCAGCTCCTCCTCCGTCAGCCCCACCCCGTCGTCGGTGAAGAGCAGGGTGGGGAGACCGCCGTCCTGCTTCTCGATGAGCTCCACCCGGACCGAGCCTGGGTGCCCGGGCTCCTGGTGCCGCCGGGCGCGGATGGCGTCCGTGGCGTTCTGCAGCAGCTCACGCACGAACACGCCGGGCGTGCTGTAGAGGTGGTGGGAGAGGAGGTCGATGACCCCCCGGAGGTTGACCTGGAAGCGATGGTCCACGGGCGGAGCAGCCTATAGCGAATACTTCGCGACCCGTACGACCTCACAGGTGTACCTGTCCACCATGCCGCGCAGGGCCGCCGGATTTGCCTCTGGACGACTGCTTGTCCGCCGAATATGCGGCCCGGCGCGCCCGACAAGGACGCACGGTTTCGAACATCCCCAGCGGCGCCTCGACAAGAGTGCTGGTGGCGCCGAGGCGGTGAGTGGGGTATTTCCCGCACGCCGCCTGGCGCGGCATCTGGGGTGGATTTCCGATGGACCTAGGCAAGGCGGGTTGGCTCTCCTCGTTGCTCGAGGAGGCGGTCGCGGCCCATGTGCGCGCGCCCGGGCCCGTCGTGCCTCCGGGCCTCCCCGAGTCCAGCTCCGGCCGTGCCCGTGCCCGCTCGTACCTACGACGGATGTTGCGCGCCAGCGGGCTGCTCTACGGCACGCCCGCGGAGGGTGGGGCTCCCTCGGAGAGCGTGTCCTCCGAGTTCACGGGCACGGGCTTGGGCACGGGTTCTCCCGAGGAGGTGCTCTTCCGTGCCGTGGTGCGAACCTTCGCGCGCATGGCCCTGGACATCGCTTCCCTGGCCGGCTCGCCCGCGGGCCCTCGCCGCGAGCAGCTCCTGCTCCTCTTCGCCGTCCTCACCGGCCAGCTCGACGAGGCCCAGGCTATTGAGGAGAAGGTGCGCCGACAGCTTGAGGCGCCGCGGAAGCTGTGGGGGAGGGTAGAGGACGCGCTGGAGCGCCGCGCCCTCTCGCTGTCGGGGGACCCGGCCTATGGGCTCGTCCTGCACAACGGCGCCCTCTACGCGGATGCGCACATGTTCGGCCGGCAGGCGCTCGACTACTTCGCCCGCGGTGGGTTGAACCGTGAGATGGCCCGGCGCCGCATCGACTTCGCCGCTCGGCAGAAGGCGCTGCTCGTGGAGGTGCTCACGGGCCTGGCCTGTGCGGACCGGCAACCGACGTTCTCCGCGCGCCGCGCCATCCTCCGGCAGGTGGAGGACCTGGGACTGCCAGACAAGCTCGAGGGTGAGCTGCGCGCCGCGGTGAAGCAGTCCTTCGAGCGCCGTCGCTCCCTGGGCGCCGCGGTGAAGGGCGTGCGCAGCGTGGACCTGCGGCGCTTCATCCTGGAGCAGACGCTGCTGGCGTCGCTGGTGGACGGCCGGAGCTCGCGAGGGGAGCGCGCCTTCATCGAGCGGCTCGCTCGGGCGCTCCGGGTGCCTGAGAGCACGGTGCACCAGCTGGAGCTGGAGGTGGCCGAGTTCTACGCGAAGAATCGCTCCGTGGTGGATGTCTTCACGGTGTCCTCGGCCGCGAACCTGCTGGGGGAGGACCTCGTATCCAGCATGCAGGACACGCTGGAGCGCAACTTCTACCGGCTCATGCAGGAGGTCCGGAAGACGGGCGAGCTGTACCACCTGCTCACCAAGGCCGCGCGCAGGCAGCCGCTGACGGCCGAGGAGCGCCAGCGCATGCGGGCGCAATTGATTGACGTGGCCAAGGCGATTCCGGCGCTCGCCATCTTCGCGGCGCCGGGAGGAATGTTGCTGTTGATTGCCCTGGCGAAAGTGTTGCCTTTCAAGCTGTTGCCGAGCTCTTTCCAGGACGAGCCCGCGCCCGCGAGCCCCGAGGAGGGCGCCGGCGGTGATAGCGAGGAGTCTCCGGGCCGCACTGTGTCCGGGAAGAAGGTGGCATCGGGGGGCTGACGCTCGCTCCCCGCATTTGCAAGGAGACCTGCCATGGCCAAGATCACCCTGAAGGGCAACCCGATTCAGACCGAGGGCAACCTACCCGTTGTGGGCAGCACGGCGCCGGATGTCACGCTCACCGGCCTCGACCTCGCCGACAAGAAGCTCTCGTCGATTCCGGGCAAGCGCGTGCTCAACATCTTCCCCAGCATCGACACGGGGGTCTGCGCGACGTCGGTGCGCACGTTCAACAAGCGCGCGACCGAGAAGCCGAACGTCACCGTCATCAACATCTCGATGGATCTGCCGTTCGCGCTCAAGCGCTTCTGTGGCGCCGAGGGTATCGAGAAGGCCCTGACCTTCTCGGGCTTCCGCAGTGACTTCGGCAAGCAGTACGGCGTGACGATCAAGGAGGGCGGCATGGCCGGCCTCTACTCGCGCGCCGTGGTCGTGGTGGACGAGAGCGGCAAGGTCATCCACGCCGAGCAGGTACCGGAGATCGCCCAGGAGCCCAACTACGACGCGGCCCTCGCGAAGCTGTAGCCCGCAGGTCGCGGGGAGAGGGCTCACGTCTCCGGCTGGGCCGGGACATAGGGGATTTCCAACGTGAAGGTGGCTCCCTGCCCGGGTCCGTTGCTGTGGACGGTCAGTGAGCCGCCCAGCTCCTGGGCCGCCAGGGCACTGGAGTGCAGGCCGAAGCCATGCCCCTCCTCCCGGGTGGTGAAGCCGTATTGGAAGATCCGGGTGAGCATCTCCGGCGCGATGCCCATCCCATTGTCATGCACCTGGATGCGGACGTGGTCGGTGCCGGTGCGTTCCAGCTTCAGGAACAGCACCCGCTCGGCCGGAGGCACCCCATCCATGGCGTATTTGGCGTTGCTGACCAGGTTGACGAGGATCATCAACGCCTTGTGCTTGTCGGTGAGCACCGGAGGCAGGGCCGCCAGCTCACGCACCACCTTCACCTGATGCCGGGAGAGCCCGGCCAGGTTGATGCGCAGCGCGTCCTCCACCAACTCTGCCAGTTGGACGGATTCATGGATGCGGGGCGTGCGGGCGTAGTTCTGTTGCACCTTGACGATGTCACCCACGTGCTCGGTGTAGCGCCCCACGTCCTCGAGCAGCGAGAGGATCTCCCGTTGCTCGTCGAGCAGGTTCTGCCCCAGCATGCTCAGGAAGGGCATCACGTTGCGCCCGCGCTCGTCCTGGGTGAGGAAGGTGCCGAGGTCGGACTGGTGCTCCTGGAGCAGGTGGGCGATGCGGCCCACGTGTGCCAGGCGCAGGTCGTTCACGCGTTCCCTGGCGAGCTGGGCGGAGGTGTAGACGCTGTTGAGGACGTTGCCCACGTTGTGCAGCACGTTGGTGGCGACCTCCGCCATGCCCGCGCGGCGGGCGGTCTGGACCAGCTGCACGTGGAGCTCCTTGAGCTCGCGGGTGCGCTCCTCGACGCGCTGCTCGAGGCTCTCGTTGGCGTGACGCAGCTCCTCCTCGCGCCGTTGCACCTGGTCGGCCATGAGCCGGAAGGCGCGGGCCAGTTGTCCCAGCTCGTCGTTACGTGAGGTGTCCAGCTCGACGTGGAACTCACCGGAGGCCACCCGATCGGTGGCCCGGGTGAAGGCGAGCAGCGGATGGGTGATCTGCTTCTGGAGCACCCAGTACAGGATGCCCAGCTCGAGGCAGAGCGAGAGGATTCCGAGGAGCAGGACGGTGCGTGCGGCCTGGAAGGCCGGCCGGGTCACCGTGGCCTCGGGAAGCACGGTGACGAAGTTCCAACCGGGCCCCTCCAGCCGGGCCGTGGCGAGGTACTCGCCGTGCTCGGGGAGCTTCAGCAGGGATTCGCCGGGCGGGCGGTTCTTCACGCGCTCGATGATGTCCCGAATGTGGGCCAGTTGCTCCGGGGTGCCGGGCTGCGCGGGTGCTCCGTCGGGCCGTTTCAAGGTCTCCAGAACGTTGTAGGAACCCGCGCTGCCTTTCTCCGCCATCGAGGGATGGGCGATGAGTTGCCCATCGTCGCGGAAGATCACGTTGTACGAGCCGGGCAGGACATCGTTGAACGTACGGGCCACCATCTCCTCGAGAAACATATCGTGGCTGATCGTCGCGACATGCTTGTCCTCCGTGTCCAGAGGAGTGGAGGCGGAGACCATCGCGGTCCTGGACACCGGATCAACGATGATCTGGCTCCAGGCTGTCTTCCTCTCCGGGTTGTTCTGGGGAAGGCTGATGGGGAAGAAATCGAAGTCGAGGCTCCAGAAATCCGGCTCGGCCTCCTGGCTCCAGGTGGGGTGCTCGGGCCAGTAGATGGCGAGCGGCCCCTCGGGCAGCGTGATGTACGTGTTCGTGAAACGGGTATGGAAGGCGGGCCCGTACCAGGAGAGCACGTCGTACGCGGCGAGGAGCCTCCGGCGCATGTCCGCGTCGAGCGTCACCCTTCGGGGAACGAAAACGCCCGGCATCTTCGTGCCATCGAAGCCCTCGGCGCGGTTGCGGACCGAACCATCGGGCAGGTGGACGAACAGTCGATCGAAGCGGGCACTGACCTCCTCCTGCGTGAGCGACTGGATTCGTTCCTCCAGGGCCTTCTTCAAGACGGTGTGGTTGTCCTTGGCCAGGAGGAAGATGGCCTGTTCCCTCTGACTACGCTCCGTGACGTACCGCTCCAGATGGGCGAGCGCCTCTTCGCGCAGGGCGTTGAGGATGTGGAGGTAACTCAGAAGGGTGGTTAGCGCGATGATCACCCCGATGCGCACCCCCATGTGGAGGAGCGTCGAACGGGCCAGGGGTGCACGGAGGGGGGTGGACAGCATGAGGACCGGACGACCTGTGCTCGCTCACGGCAGGACCCTCCTGCCTGGTTTCGGGGACCGGGCGAGAGTGCGTGCGGCGAGATGAATGGCAGGTCGGAGGGAAATGGGAGCTGTGGCTGAAGCAGCAACGCTTCCACATTTCGGGTCATTTCACATGGGACCGAGAGTGAGCAGGGCGCTTTTCAACAGCGCGTCCGCCTCACCCTTCACGCGCGGTTCACGCACTTCTCTTGGGCGGTGCGTTGAGGCACAGCCTCCAGCTGCGGTGACGTGCTTGACGACCTTCTCGGAAGGGAGGACCGAAGCGCCGTTCTCGAGGTGCGGCGGAGCGACTGTAGCGGATGAGGACAGGGGTGTCCTCTTTCAGGACAGCACTCGGCGTGGCACGGAAGCCCTCGAAATCAGGGGGAATGGGACGGAGTTTGTCAGCCCGCTTTACATGATTGGAACAGAAAATGGAGTCCGGAGCTACCGGTCCAAGGAAGGTGACTCCAATGATTACAGGGGTCTGCGCGCTGGCACGAGGGCTGCTCAAGGCAGGCGCATGACCAAATCCCGCTTCGCTGTCTCCATCACTGGGCTCTCGCTGCTGGCCGCTGTCGGCTGCGGCGGGGCCGAGGGTCTCTCTGACGCCGAGCCCGTTGGCCAGGCTCTCTCGTGGGAGGAGTTCCGCGCCCAGGTCTACCAGGACCCCGAGGGCGTGTTCATCGTCAACGGGGACACCCCGCTTCACAACGAGAAGCTGCTGCGTGAGTTCTACGAGCAGTACGTGAAGGCTGGGCAGCTCATCGTCCACGCCCCGGGTGGAACGGATGCGAAGTGGAACGACACGCAGAAGCTGAACCTCACCTACTGCGTGAGCACCACCTTCGGCAGCAACTACGACAAAGTGGTGCAGGACATGGCGGCCGCGGCTGGGGCTTGGGAGGCGGTGGCCAAGATCAAGTTCGTCTACCTGAGCGCCGAGGACGCCAACTGCACCGCCAGCAACCCCAACGTCCTCTTCGACGTGCGGCCGGTGAACACGGGTGGCCAGTATGTGGCGCGCGCCTTCTTCCCGGACTCTCCGCGCTCCGAGCGCAACGTCCTCATCGACAACAGCGCCTTTGGCAACCTGGATCCGTGGACGCTGCCCGGCATTCTGCGTCACGAGCTGGGCCACACGCTGGGCTTCCGCCACGAGCACACCCGCCCCGAGTCGGGCACCTGCTTCGAGGACAGCGACTGGCGCGTCCTGACGACGTATGACTCGGAGTCCGTGATGCACTACCCGCACTGCAATGGATCGCAGACGGGTGACCTGGTCATCACCACCAAGGACCAGATCGGCGCCGCCACCCTCTACGGCACGCCGAACGGTGAGCCGCCTCCGACGGAGCCGCCTCCGCCGAGCGGCACCCCGGTGTCCGAGTCGGTCAGCGGCAGCGTGTCCAAGAACCAGGAGGTCAACTACGGCCCCTACACCGTGGTGCCCGGCACCAGCTTCAAGGTGACCATGACGGGTACGGGTGACCCGGACCTGTACGTGCAGTTCGGCTCGGCCCCCTCCACCACCTCCTACGCTTGCCGTCCGTACGCCAACGGCGCCTCCGAGTCGTGCACCGTGACTGTGCCCTCGAGCCAGACCAAGGCTTACATCATGGTGCGCGGCTACGCCGCCGGCACCTTCAAGCTCGCCATCGAGTACACCAAGCCTTCTACCGGCACGGGCACCCCGACGTCCGAGACGGTCAGCGGCAGCGTGTCCACGAGCCAGAGCAAGAATCACGGCCCCTACAGCGTGGTGGCCGGCACCATCTTCAAGGTGGTGATGAGCGGCTCGGGTGATCCGGACCTGTACGTGAAGTTCGGCTCGGCCCCCTCCACCACCTCCTATAACTGCCGCCCGTACCTCGACGGCGCCGCCGAGACGTGCGAGCTGACCGTGCCCTCGGGCCAGACCAGCGCGTACATCATGGTGAACGGCTACACCTCGGGCAGCTACAACCTGGCCATCAGCTACACCAAGCCGTAACTGTAGCCATCGCCGCAGCCACAGCTGTATCGGGCGGTCCTTCCTCGGAGGGGCCGCCCGTTGTTGTTTTGGGGCCCCGTCAATCGAGGAATCGGCGCTCCCATCGGCGCATGTCTGCTTCGGAGAAGCCATCGAAGGGAGCGCGGCCCAAGAACAACCAAGGTTCGAGCACGCGAGCCAGTTCGCGATGCTCGGGCAACGCGTGGCCCCGCTCCGTATCTCCCGCTTCCGGCCACTTTCCCAGAGTCACCACGGCCCGCTCGCCATCGAGCTCTTGCACGGTGGTATCAGGCGAGCGCAGGCGCGCGCGCAGTCCCTCAACGCCGCCGAGTGCCCCCAACACGGGTTGGCCCAGGAAGTTCAGCCAGTGCACTCCATTCACCCGGGTGCCAATGGCGAGGGAGTCGAACTGCACCTGTGGAATGTCCAGGCCGGGATAGCGGAAGGACAGGTCGCGGATGCGCTCGGTCGTGCCGAGGACGCTTTCTGGGAAGTTGAAGGCGAGGCCCGCATGGCCGGAGCTGAAGGGCAGTTCCGCCGCCAGCTCCAACGCCAGCTCCCGCACCCTCTTGGGTCCGTGCTCCTCGAGGTACTCCGTGGGGAGGATGAAGGACACCACGGTCATGTCGTTGGCAGGGGGCGTGTCGAGCAGTCTGCCATGGTAGAGGACCTCGTACCCCGTGGTGGCACTGGGAGATTCACGCAGCCAGAGGTGGGTGGCGGGCTCTTCGAGCATTTCCCTCTGGAGGTACGCCCAGCCTTTGTCATCGAGTTCGTCCCAGTCTCCGCTGTAGGGGTTGGCGTACCAACCGAGAGTCAGGGCTCCCACCGCGCGGCGGTAGACTTCCAGGTCGCGCATCACCGCGTGCACCAGCTCCTGGTGGGAGCGCTTCATGTGGAAGGTGATGCTCATGCTCTCCCGAATAAAGAGGGAGTGTCTCTCACCCAAAGCCTTGTCGAGACGTATTCGCGGGTAGTGCTCGCTCATCACTTGACTCCATCGGGAGTGCTGAATCTGGGCTTATTTCTGCCTCCGAGGAGAGCCTTCTCGTACATGTCTCCCTGATTGTTTGGGAACAGCTACCAACAAGCCCATGCCGCGCACTCTCATAGGAGGGCAGCAGGGGTTGGCGTGTGCCGCATGGGGGGCCGCTTTGGTCACGTGCGGCATCCTAGGGTGGATGGGCTTCTTCAGTGCTCGTGCTTGCAGCGGCCGAGGAAGCGGACCAGTTCCGCGTGGAACCACTGGGGCGCGTCCAGCATCGGCCAGTGGCTCGCGTGCGGCAGCACGGAGCGGGACAGCTCGGGTCGCTGGGCCACCAGCGTCTCCGGGCCGGTGGCTGTCACCAGCGCGTGGGTGGGTCCCGTGAAGCGCTCGAAGGCCTCGTCTGGGTTGTAGCCGAAGAGCGACTCCATGTTTCCAGCGATGGCCTCCCGCCGCGAGGTCCGCAGTGTCTTCATGACCAGCGCTCGCGTCTTCTCCTTCGCCTCGAGGAGCAGTGGGGTGAACCAGTGCTCGTGGAAGCCGCCGTACTTCGCCTCGCTGAAGTTCTCGAGCCAGGTGGCCACATCGGCCTTGTCCTGTCGACGCAGGTCTCCCACCGGCTCGACGTAGAGGAGCCCGGCGAGCCGCTCGGGGTAGTACGAGGCGAAGGCCCCAGCCACCGCGGCCCCGAAGCCATGGCCCACCAGGACGAACTTCTCGGGAAGCAGCGCGTCAGCAACGGCGGCGACATCCTCCACCGAGGCCTCCACTCCGAAAGGGCCATGGCCGCCGCTGCTCTCACCCATCCCTCGCTGGTCGAACGAGACGCTGCGGGTCGCGAGGCCGTGCTGTGTCTCGGCCCAGTGCGTCCGGTCGGCGGCGAAGTCGTGCACGAAGAGGACGGGGATGCCGCCGTCGCCTTCTACTGTTGCCAGCAGCCGTCCCGCGGGTCCGGGAACGGTCACCGTCGTCGCTTCCTTGTGCTTCATCGTGTCTGCTCCCGGCCCCCAGGTATGGGCCAGGGCCTTCCTCGGAGTCTGTCCTACTGCCCCGGGAACGAGTAGCGGCTGGGGCTCGTGCGCTCACCTTCGAACATCGTGAGCGAACGCCTACGCGCCTTCCACCTCGAGCATCGCCGCGAGGAACAGCTCATAGGTCAGCTCGGCGACCGGGCGCTTCTCGCGGCGGGCCTGGGTGCGCAGGGCCTTGGGCAGCGAGCACGGTTTGCCACGCTCGCCATCGCGCATCTGCACATAGCCTCGCTCGGAGAACCCGACCACCTGCCACCCCCGCTTGCAGAGTGCCTGGCTGAGGTCATCGGTGAGCTGGTGGTGGACGGCCTTGGCCATGGGCAGCAGCCCGAAGATCTCGCTCGACCAACCACCGTCTTGCTCGTGCCAGCCCCGCGCGCGCAGGTAGTTGGCCTTGCGCGCGAGGGAGAGCCCTCCGACGTGTCGCTCGAGCTTCACAGGGCAGCGCGGGTCAGCGGACCGTCGAAGCTCTGCCCCTCGCACTCGGCGTAGACATGATCTCCGACAAGAGTCAGCGACAGCTTGATCCGCCGCGAGTCGAAGCCGGAGAGGGCGCGCAGCAGCCCGGCGTCGATCGCGGCAAGCTCGGCCTTCGCCACGCGCAGCGCCTTGACCTCGCGCGCCTCGGTGAGGAACGCCTCGAGTCGCTGGGGAGACTCGAACAGCACCGATACCTTCGCGTGCGGGTTCTGATCGACCGCGCGCTGGACCTTGAGCGGGTCTGCCTTGCCAACGCGCACCCAGCTCGTGACCAGGCCGGTGTAGTCGCGACACTCGAGGTCTGGCTCATCGGGCTCGCCGAGCCCCTTGCCAAAGGCCATCCGCTCCTCCCAGAGCCAGCAGAACGCGAGCACCCGCAGCCAGACGCGCTGCATGGTCTCGGACGGGTGGCGTGCGACCTTGAGGCTCAGCTGTGGCTGGTCGATTGCGCGATCAACGTGGCTCAAGGCGATCTGGAAGTCGTACAACGTCGGAGCGAGGGTCATCGAAGCGAGCTATAGCGCAGAAGGGCTCCCATCATCCTATGGCTCCGCAGGTTGTCGAAGACGCAGACGCAATCCGGAATGACTTTCTTGCGAGGTCTCTCCTATGGGAACGCGATACGGGGTTCGGGACAGCCCCGACATGAATGCTCTTGTCGGCTGTGCAAGAAGGGTGGCTGAGGCGGTTTCGTTTCCCGAAGTCTCTGACGCCGAGCTGTACCGAAGGCTGCACGACATCTTGTACGGCGAGAAAGATGCCTGGGAGATTGCCGTTGCGGGGGTGATTACCAGGACCGAGGCCGCCTACCTGGTCCTGGCCAACTTGCAGTCGTGGCTCATCTCTCGCTCCATCAGGGATGATGCCCAGGACTGGCCGAACGTGGATCATCTCGTTCGTGATGTGGAGGATGCCTTATTCGGTGCGCGGGAACGCCAATAGAGCCTTACGTCCGCTGCAGTCTGGCAACCAGCCGCCGCAGGTCCTCGTTGGCCCTCACGTACTCCGTGCGGCTCTTCTCCTCGGAGAGCTGCTTCTCCAGCGTGGGCAGCGAGCTCTTCGCCTGGGCCGCGGCTTCCTTCGTATCCTCCACCAGCCACTCCGCCCCGAGGATGAGCGCCATCCGCGTGTCCGGGTCCTTCTCCGTCATGCGCGCCAGCAGCGCCCCCAGGTGTGCCGCCGATTTGCCGCGTCCCACCTCCAGCGCCGCGCGCGCCACCATGCTCTTGTCGGCGTCCCCCAGCTTCTTCGCCCAGCATCCCGAGTCCGCACCGCACGTCTTCGCCGCTTCCAGCCGCTGGCCGTACTGGGAAATCATCTCCGCCCGCTTCTTCCCCAGCGTCGCCGGGTCCTCGCACCCCTCGCCACCCAGCTCGGCGCACTCGGCCGTCGTCTTCGCCGGCTCCGCCGCCACCAGCTTCTCCAGCGCCGGCTGCTCCCGCGCGTCTCCCAGCATCGTCAGGGCGTCGATGGCCGCCTCGCGCGCGTACCAGTCACCCTGGCCCGCTGCCTTCTCCAGAGCCGGCAGTGCGTCGCG
Source organism: Archangium minus (assembly GCF_044360475.1). Taxonomy (NCBI): domain Bacteria; kingdom Pseudomonadati; phylum Myxococcota; class Myxococcia; order Myxococcales; family Archangiaceae; genus Archangium; species Archangium minus. Next base: position 10,293,343 of record NZ_CP043494.1, on the reverse strand, counting down.
ACCGCCCAGCCGCGCCAGCGCGTGCGTGTACTGCCGCCGCAGTCCCGCGTCCGGCTCGGACACCAGCGCCGCCAGGGGCTTCACCGCCGCCGCCGAGCGCATCCTCGCCAGTGCGTCCGCCGCTCGCGCCCTCACACCCGCCTGGATGCGCGGGTCCTCGTGCTTGAAGGCGAGCTGCTGCACCAGGGCTCCCTCCGCCCGGCGCTCCCGCAGGTCTCCGAGGATCTCCGCCGCCTTGAAGGAGTAGCTCGCCGGGTTGATGCCATTCTGCTTCACCCAGCGCGACAGCTCGTCATCCTTGCCCTGCAGTACCGCGAGCAGCGCGTCCGCCGCGGGCTGGCCCATCTGGAAGAGGGAGAACGAGCTCTCCACGTAGAAGGACACGCCCCTGCGCTCCTTCGTCAGCATCCGCATCAGCACCGGCACCGCCCGTGCGTCCCCAATGCGCCCCAGGGCCTCGATGGCCTTCTTGTTCAGGAAGGGCTCCGCGGTCTCATCCATGGCGATCTGGATGAGGGAATCCACCGCTTCCTTCGCACGCAGGCGTCCCAGTGCGTCCACGGCCTCGATGCGTGTGTAGTTGTCCCGCGCCTTCAGCAGCCTCATCAGCTCCGGCACGGTCTTCGGATCGCCAATCGCTCCCAAGGCCGACGCCAAGGCCTTGTTCATCAGGTTGCCGCCCGAGTCCGTCGCTCCCAGGTCCACCGCCTTCCCCAGCGGCTCCACCGACGCCACGTTCTTCACATCCCCGAGCGCCCGCGCCACTGCCGCCTTCACCTCGGGCTTCTTGTCCGATGCGAGCTGCCCGTGCAGGAAGGGGAGGAAGTTCGCGTTGAGGTTGCCGGAGCTGCGGAGGGCTTCGATGACCCGCACCTGGTCCTGGGCCCTCCGGGCCTTACCCAATGTCTTCTCCCAATACTCCGGAGAGGACGGGTCCACCTTGCACCCAGAAAGAACGAGCATGAGCGCCAGGCTTGACGCGGCAAGAAGGCGAGACATGTGGGCCCCCACTGAACAACGGGTTGTACGCGCGTTCCGTCCTAAACCCGTCCTGTCGGAAGGATCAAACCGACCCAGGAGATTGGAGTACGCTGCCCAACGCCATGTCCGTCGATACTCAACCTTCCCCGCGTCCTCGTGTCGTGCGCCGGAAATATCTAATCGATACCGGGTTCCAGCTCCGGTACATGCTCCGGCTCGCCGCGCTCGGCGGAGGCGGGGTGATGCTCGTCGGAGTGCTGGCGTACCGGGCCCACCGGGAAGCGGTGGAGAGCGGTGCGTCCCCCGAGGCCCTCGCCCTGGGGGGCGAGACGATGCTGTGGCTCATCGGCCTGGGCGCGCTCGTTGTGGCGGGGTTGATGGCCCTGTTCGGGCTCGTGCTCACCCACCGCGTGGCCGGTCCCATCCATGTGATGAGCCTCTACATCGCGACGCTCGCCGCCGGCCGCTACCCGCGCATGCGTCCGCTGCGCAAGAAGGACGAGCTGCTCGGCTTCTTCAACCGCTTCAGCGAGGCGGTGGACCGCATCCGCGAGCGCGAGGCCGAGGAGGCCCGGCTGCTCGCCGAGGTCATCGAGACCCTGCGGCCCCTGGCCACCACCCAGGATGCCCAGGCCGCGCTCAGCATTCTTGGCTCCATCCGTGCTCGCAAACGTCAGGCCATCGAAGGTCCCACCTCGGGTGCGCTGAAGTCCGTTGCCTGAGGCGCCCGGGTACAGCAGAAGGCTCCCCCATATGACTCGCCCCCGCATCGTCTTCATGGGCACCCCTGAGTTCGCCGTGCCCTCCCTGGCCGCCCTCTTCGACATCGGAGACGTGGTGGCCGTTGTCACCCAGCCGGACAAGCCCAAGGGCCGTGGCCAGGCGCTGGCTGTCTCCCCCGTGAAGGCCTATGCGCTCGAGCGCGGGGTGCCCGTATTGCAGCCTCAGAAGCTGCGCACCCCTCCCTTCTCCGAGGAGCTGCGCAAGTTCGCACCGGACGTCGCCGTGGTGACGGCCTATGGGAAGATCCTCCCCAAGGATTTGCTGGAGACGCCGGTGAAGGGGTGCCTCAACGTGCACGCCTCGCTGCTCCCGCGCTTCCGTGGCGCCGCCCCCATCCAGTGGGCCATCGCCCATGGGGATACGGAGACGGGCGTGGCGTTGATGGTGATGGACGAGGGCCTGGACACCGGCCCCGTGCTCGCCGAGAAGCGCCTGCCCATCGCCCCGGACGAGACGAGCGCCACGCTGCACGACAAGCTCTCCAAGCTGGGCGGAGAGCTACTGCGCGAGTGCCTCCCCGCGTACCTGCGCGGCGAGCTGAAGCCGGTGCCTCAGCCCTCGGAGGGGATGGTGCTCGCCCCCATCATCCAGAAGGAGGATGGGAAGCTCGACTTCAAGCGGCCGGCGGTGGAGCTGGAGCGGCGGCTGCGTGCCTTCACCCCGTGGCCGGGAGCCTTCACCACGCTGGACGGCAAGCTGTTCAAGGTGCACCGGGCGAAGGTGGGGCAGGGGCGCGGTGAGCCGGGGACGGTGGTGTCCGCGGGTCCGCAGGGGTTGGAGGTGGCATGCGGCGAGGGCTCGCTGGTGCTGCTGGAGGTGCAGCCCGAGGGCAAGCGGGTGATGGCGGCGGGTGAGTTCCTCGCGGGCCGCAAGCTGGCGCCGGGCAGCCGGCCATTCGATACGTAGGAGAGGACACGCAACATGGGCAAGAGGCTGTTGGTACTGCATGGGCCGAACCTGAACCTGCTCGGCGAGCGGGAGGGCAGGCTGGGGGGACGGCTCGCGGACCTCGATGCCGCCCTGAATGCCCGGGCCGCGGAGCTGGGGCTGGAGCTGAAGATGGTGCAGTCCAACCACGAGGGCGTCCTCATCGACACCCTCCACGCCGAGCGCTCTCGGTTGGACGGCGTGGTGGTGAGCCCCGCGGGGCTGTTCGGCTCGTACCCGCTGAGGGAGGCGCTGGAGGCCGTAGGCGTGCCCGCCATTGAGGTGTACCTGGCGGCGCTCGGCGAGCGGGAGTCCGTGGTGGCCGAGGCCTGCGTTGCCACCATCGAGGGCCAGGGCTTCGACTCATACCTCGAGGCCCTCGAGCGCTTCGCGAGTGGGGACCTCGCCGGGGAGCTGACGGAGGAGGACGAGGAGTCAGTGGGAGAGGACGAGGAAGGGGAGGGTGAGGAGGGGGCTGAGCCGGAGGGGCCGGTGAAGACGCTCGGTCGCCGCAAGAAGGACATTCCCCGGGAGAAGTCCCTGGCCCTGTCTCCGTCGAGGGCCTTGGCGCGCTCCGCCGATGCCCCGGTGAAGACGCTGGGCCGCAAGGCGGAGGCACCGGCCGCGTCTGCCTCGCCCTCGAAGACGCTGGGCCGCAAGGTGAAGGGCACGCCCGCGGCGGACTTCCTCACCCGGGCCCTGGTGCGGCAGAAGATCGCCGACCGGCTGGCGGGCCGGCTGACGCCCGCGGAGCTGGCCACCTGGGCTCGCTCGAAGTGGACGGAGGTGCAGCGCGGAGCTCCGGCGGAGAGTGGCTACCGGGACATGCTGGAGGAGTCCTTGCAGCGCCTCACCCTGTCCACCATGCCCGCCACCAAGCTGTCGGAAGCGGAGCTCGTGGACATGATGACTCGGTTGGAAGGGTGAGAGGGAAGGGATGAACGCACGCGCCATCGCCATCCAGGTTCTGAGCCGCGTCCGGGCCACGGATGCGTACCTCAATGTTGTTCTCGACACGGTGCTCTCGGAGTCACCTCCGGCCGATGCTCGGGACACGGGGTTGATCACCGAGCTGGCCTACGGGACCACTCGTCGCCAGCTCGCGCTGGACTACGCCATCACCCGCTTCGCTGACCGCAAGCTGGACGCGCTGGAGGACAAGGTCCTGGCCGCGCTGCGCGTAGGGGCCTACCAGCTCTTCTACACGCGGGTGCCGGCTCGCGCCGCCGTGGCCGAGACGGTGCAGGCCCTCAAGGACGTGGGACTGGCACGCGCGGCGGGCTTCGCCAACGCCATCCTGCGCAAGCTGTCCTCGCTGCCCTCGCAGCCGCTGCCTCCAGAGGACGACCTCGTCGGGTTCCTGTCGGTGCGCGAGAGTCACCCCCGGTGGTTGGTGGAGCGCTGGTTGCGCCAGTTCGGCCGCGAGCGCGCCGAGGCGATGCTCGTCGCCAACAACCAGACGCCTCCGGTGGTCATCCGCGCCAACAGCGCGAAGGTGACGCGAGACGCGCTGCTGGAGCAGCTGCGCGAGGCGGGGCTGGAGGTGCGGCCCACGGCGGTGTCGCCGGTGGGCATCGTGCTGCCTCCGGTGGGGCGGCTGGAGGACGTGTACGGCTACGCCGAGGGTCTGTGGCAGGTGCAGGACGAGGCGGCGCAGCTCGTGGGCGTCTACGGCGACATTCCGGAGACGGCGCGGGTGCTGGACGCGTGCGCGGCGCCCGGCGGCAAGGCGTGCCACCTGGCGGAGAAGCACGAGGTGGTGGCCACGGACCTCCACGCCAACAAGCTGCGGAAGATTGAGTCCGAGGCGAAGCGGCTGGGGCTCTCCGAGCGGCTGAGCGCCAGGGCCCATGATGCGTCGCAGCCCTACCCGGAGGAGTGGGGCGAGTTCCACGCGTTCCTGGTGGACGCGCCGTGCTCGGGGCTGGGGACGCTGCGGCGCCACCCGGAGCTGCGCTACCGGCGCACGCAGGAGGACATCGGACGGCTGGCGGTGCTGCAGCGGCGCATCCTGGAGAACTGTCAGGAGGCGGTGCCGCCCGGAGGGCTGCTGGTGTACGCGGTGTGCACGTCGGAGCCGCAGGAGGGGCAGGATCAGGTGGAGATGTTCCTGCGCAGCCACCCCGAGTGGACGGCGGAGCCGCCGGTGTTGCACGAGGCGGTGAAGCTCCCGCTCACCCAGGCGTACCTGCGCACGCTGCCGGGCCCCGAGGCCTGGGACGGCTTCTTCGCCGCGCGCCTGCGTAAGATGTACTGAGAGGACTCGCCCGGGCGGGCGTCAGGGGTGCTCGCGTTGATGGTTCTCCGGAGGTGGGGGGATGGGGTCCGGCAGGGACTTCAACACGGGCTGCAGGGCCTGCATGGCTTCGGTGAGGCTGCCGAAGCGTGCGCGTGGATCCGCGGCCGTGGCCCGCTCCACCCAGTGCTCCCATCGCCCCTTCCACACTCCGTCCCGCCGCGAGGCCAGCATGTCTCGCACGATGAGCCCGAAGGAGAAGACATCCGCGGAGGGGGACACGGGACCCGAGTCGTCCAGCTCGGGCGCCACGTAGGCCGCACCGATTCGGGGTGGCTTCATCCAGCCGTGGGCGTGGTTGCGCCGGAAGAGCTCCAGCCCCAGGTCCAGGATGGACAGCCGCACGCCTTGAGGCCCAGGGGCGACGAGCAACCGCGAGGGCCTCAGCCGTCCATGGACGACGCCGGAGGCCTGGGCGGCGGTGAGCGCTTGCGCCAACTGCTCGGCGAGTGAATATAGGTAGGTGATTTCAAGCCCTACCTGATGGAGTCCCCCGAGCATGGAGGGCAGTGACTCGCCATTCCACCAGGGGCGCACCCACCAGAGCGCCTCTCGGGCCGTGTCGTACCCCACGTCTTCCACGGGTTGGAACGAGGGGTCTTCCGTCCGCTCTCCCGTATGTACGAGCTGCTCGAAGCACTCCAGCTCGGCCGGGGCGGGGGGGCGCAATGTGCGCCACAGTGTGACCCGCCGAGCTCCTCCGCCCTCGGAGGGCTCTACTCGGAACTCCGAGCCGGGCTCGTCGCCGAGGGCCGGACGGACGATGCGCCACTTTCCTCCGAGGACGTCACCTGCGCTCAGTGCGCTCATGGCCGGAAGTGTAGACCGGGTGACCTCTGTGGACCTCGGGGGTCCCCCCCAGGAGACGTCCAACCTCCAACATGAGGCGGACGCGTCTTGACCCTGAAATCAAGGGCCAATACTTCGGAAGAGCGATGGAGAAGGGCTCACAGCAGGAGTTGGAGCAGCGACTGGCCTTGTGTGGGCCCGAGGACACCCTGCGTGGCTTCTTCTTCACCGGCGCGCTGGAGGTGGTGCGTGAGCTGGACGACTCGGTGGTGCTGGAGCGCTGCATCGAGGCGGCCGGTGGCGAGCGGTTCATGACCTTCTTCAGCTACCCCGTGGGGGCGTTGAACCGGCTGCTCTACACCGCGGCGTGGGCGCTGAGCGGGAAGCATGACGGCTTCGCCGCAGCGATGCGGCACCTCGGGCAGCGGGTGGCTCCGTCCTACCTGGAGTCCGGGGCCGGGCGCGTGTTGTTGATGCTGGCCGGAGGCGAGCCGAGGCGGATGCTCAATGGCTTTCCCTCGGCGTACCGGACCTCGGTGCGGCATGGCGACTGCTCGGTGCACTGGATTGGACCCAGCACAGGCATCGTCTCCATCAAGGGCAGCACCCTCCCCATGGAGTACTTCGAGGGCGCGGTGCGGGGCATCTTCGAGGCCACGAAGGTGGCGAGTGTGAAGGCCGTGGGGCGACAATTGAGCCTGAGCGATACGGAAATAGAGGTCTCCTGGTAACCAGGGGAGCGTGCAGGGGGAGGCGGGCAGAATGCGCGCACGGGCGCTGTTCCGAGCGCGTTCGCAAGGAGGCACATGCGCCAGGGAGTCGAGCTGACGGAGTTGGGCGGAAGAATGGGTCCGCGGGTGTTGATGCTTCCCGGGCTGGGCGCTCGGGGGGCGGGCTTTCGGGCACTCGCCGAGCAGCTCTCCAGGGTGGCCCGTCCCATCCTCGTCGAGTACCCGGAAGGCAAGCATGCCGCTCGGGGGGCGGGGGCGCTCGCCAACGAGGTGCTGAAGGCGGCCGGTCCGGTGGACGCGGTGGTGGCCAGCTCCTTCGGAGGCATGGTGGCCGCTCACCTGGCAGCGGGTGGGGCGGCGCGAGGCGTGGCCTTTCTTGGCTCCTTCACTCGGCCCGAGCACCTGGGCCTGCGCGGCAACCTCATTGCGATGATGGGCCCTATTGCCGTCCTGGGGCGCCCGGGCCCGCTCACGGCGGCCCTGGCCTCGTGGAAGCCCATCCCGTTGGCGCGCGTCCCTGACGTGGTGCCCACCACGCGGCTGGAGCGGATGACCACGCTCCACCGCGCCTTCGCCATCCGCAGCGAGCCGCCTCCGCCGGAGCTGCGCAGGCTGCCCGTCTCGTGCGTGTGCGTGCAGGGAGACCGAGATGTGCTGGTTCCCCCCTCGTCGATGGCGAGGCTGGCGGCCTCGCTGCCTCCGGGGACGCCCCAGCACCTGCTGCGGGGCGCGGGCCATGTCCCCTACTTCACGCACCCCGAGGAGTGCGCGCGGCTGCTGACGCCGTGGCTGGACGCGTTGGCGCCCGCCAGCGGCGTCGAGTCTGTCGCTTGAGGAGGACTACGCCTCGTCGGAGCTGGCCTCGGCGAGCTTGAAGGCCTCGAGCACCGCGGCCGAGGCCCGGTCCAGGTACTTGCCCTTGCGGATGAGCAGGCCGATGGGGCGCGACACCGGGCCCTCGGCGAAGGGCTTGGAGACCAGCGAGCCCTGCGCCACCTCGGCCGACACCGTGGCCATGGGGAGGATGGCCACGCCGATGCCCATCTCCACCGCGCGCTTGATGGTCTCGACGTTGTCGATCTCCATCACCGGGTTGAGGTCCAGGTTCTTCTCGCGGAAGAGCCGGTCCAGCGCCTTGCGCGTGGGGGCCTCGCGATCGAAGGCGATGAAGGGCACGCCCGACAGCGCCGTGAGGCTCACCTTCGCCTTGGTGGCGAACGGGTGGCTGGGCGAGCACACCACCGCCAGCTTGTCGTCGCGGAACGGGTGGATGTCCACGCCCGCGCGCGGCTGCGGGTACGCCACGATGCCAATCTCCGCCGCCCCCAGGATGACGTCGTCGTACACCTGATCATTGCGCCGGTAGTTCAGGCGCATGTTCACCTTGGGGTGCGTCTTGAGGAGCTGCTTCTGCACGCTGCGCAGCTCGTGCAGACCCACCGAGTAGATGGTGGACACCGTCGTGGTGCCTGCCACCTCCGTGGACTGCTCGCGGATCTCGTTCTCCACCTCGGCGAAGCGGGCGAGGATCTCCTTGCATCCGCGGAACAGGCGCTCGCCCGCCGGAGTCGGAGTCACCTGGCGCGCGCTGCGCGACAAGAGCTTCTGCTCATAGCGGTTCTCCAGCGCGCGGATCTGCTGGCTGACCGCCGATTGCGTCACGTGGTTGAGCTGCGCGGCCCGGGAGAAGGAGCCCGTCTCGACCACGTCACAGAACATCTTCAAGGATTCAAGCTGCATGAGGGCGCCTCTCCTAACCGAAGCCTAATGTCGAGGCTAGAGCTAATTAGCCGGTCTACGCTCCCTCGGCAAAACCACTTACCTCGCCCGCTCGCCCTGCCGCTTGACGTCGGAGAGCCGCCAGGTGGGGTGGAGAGCGTGTTTGGAGGAGGGGGCTGCTCTCTCAGTGTGAGGCCGGACGCACTTTTGAGCGCAGCAGCACCACCACGGCTATCGCCAGGGACAGCAGGGCGGCTCCCGAGATGGTCTGCATGCGGCTCATCTCCAGGGCCGCTTCCTGCGCGAAGCTGCACTCGATTTCAGAGAGCCCCGTGCAGTCGGCGGAGGAGAAGCGCGTCTTCAGGCCCACGCCGAGCAGGAAGAGGCCTCCGAGCAGCAGGCCGCCACTCAGCCCCAGCAGGGCCGCTCGGGTCACTCCCGCGAGAGCGACCCGCCCCTTGGTGTCCGTACCTTCGTGTTGCATGGTGTGGGACGCTACCGCCGCATGGGCTCGCGCGCCATATCCCGCGTATGCTGCGCCCCCATGCGAATCCTCTACGGTGTCGTTGGCGAAGGCATGGGGCACGCCACCCGCTCTCGCGTGCTGCTCGAGGAGCTCACCAAGGAGCACGAGGTCCACATCGTTGTCTCGGGGCGGGCCAAGGACTACCTGGCCAAGCGCTTCGAGAACGTGCACGGCATCTGGGGCCTCACCATTGCCTACGAAGGCAACTCGGTGAAGAAGTGGCAGACGGTGCTGCAGAACCTCTCCGGGGCCGTGAAGGGCTGGCCGCAGAACGTCCGCCAGTACTTCGAGCTCGTGGAGGACTTCAAGCCAGACGTCGTGGTGAGCGACTTCGAGAGCTTCAGCTACTTCTTCGCTCGCAACCACCGCCTGCCCGTCATCAGCGTGGACAACATGCAGATCATCAACCGCTGCAAGCATGATCCTTCGCTGATCGCCGGCTTCGAGGATGACTTCGAGGGCTCGCGCGCCCTCGTGAAGTCCAAGCTGCCCGGCAGCTTCCACTACCTCATCACCACCTTCTTCTACCCGCCCGTCCGCAAGGAGCGCACCACGCTCCTGCCCTCCATCCTCCGGCCGGAGATCCTCTCCGCGAATTCCGAGCCCGGGGAGCATCTGCTCGTCTACCAGACCGCTACGACCAACACCGCCCTGCCGGAGATCCTCAAGCAGAGCGGCCTGCCGTGTCACATCTACGGCATGCGCCGCGACCTCACCGAGGACGTGCGCGATGGCAACCTCCTCTACCGCCCCTTCAGCGAGAAGGGCTTCATCGACGACCTGCGCACCGCTCGGGCCGTTGTCGCCGGTGGCGGCTACACGCTCATGAGCGAGGCCGTGTACCTGCGCAAGCCCCTGCTCTCCCTGCCCGTGAAGGGACAGTTCGAGCAGGTGCTCAACGCGCTCTATCTGGAGAAGCTGGGCTACGGCATGTACGCGCCCGAGCTCACCCTCGAGCGCCTGCGTGACTTCCTCCAGCGCGTGCCCAGGTGTCAGGAGGCGCTGAAGGGGTACTCGCAGGAGGGGAACGTGAAGATGGTCGATGCGCTCCGTGAGCAGCTCGCCCGCGCCGCCGAGTACAAGGGCCGCTGGTGGGAAGAGCCGGAGCCTTCTTCGACGTGAGTTTTACGGGGTGAGGGGCACTCAGTTCTCAGTTACCCTCACCCCGGCCCTCTCCCGGAGGGAGAGGGAGTGGGGCTTCAGTGCAGCAGGTCTTCCTCGTTGTTCTTCTGGGCCGCTTGCCTTGTCAGCTTCGTCACCCAGGAGCGTGTGAGCGGTGTCTCGCTCTCGCTGCCCCGATGCCGGTCCGTGTTGCTGTCCTGCGGCATCAGCCGGTTCACGTGCGCCAGCACCGCCGCCGTCAGGCCCGGTGCCAGCGCCCGAGCCAGCGCCGCTACCTTCGCCGGCACGCCCACCACCGCCTCCGCGTCACCCCGGCGGCACGCCTCGATGATCTTCCGCGCCGCTCGCTCCGCGTTCATCGACATCCCCGGCAGCGAGTCTCCCAGCACGAACCACGCGTACTCCGCCTCGTGGTTGCCCTTGAAGTAGGCGTTGGGCGGGCTGCCCGTCCTCATCAGCGTCGGGCACACCGTCGTCACCAGGATGCCGTCCTGCGCCAGCTCCGTCCGCAGCCCGTCTGACAGGCCCACCAGCGCGAACTTGCTCGCGCTATAGGGCAGCAGGTGCGGGATGCTCACCTTCCCGCCAATCGACGAGATGTTCACGATGCGCCCCCAGCCCCGCCGCTTCATCTCCGGCAGCACCGCCAGCGTCGTGTAGAGCGGACCCCAGAAGTGCACGTTCATCGCCTCGTCGAAGTCCTCCTCGGTCATCGACTCCAGCGGGCCCACCTGGATGGTGCCGGCGTTGTTCACCAGCACGTCCACCACGCCAAAGCGCTCGTGCACCTGCGCCACCATCGCCTCCACCTGCACCCGGTCGCTCACGTCGCAGGGGATGGCCAGCACCTCGCCCCCGTCGCGCTCCAGCTCGTCTCGCGCTCGGGATAGCTCTACCTCCTCTCGCGCGCTGAGGATGATGCGCGCTCCCTCTTCCATGAATTGGCGCGCCATCACCAGGCCCAGCCCTCGCGAGCCGCCCGTCAGCAGCACCGTGCGGCCCTCGAAGCTCACCTTCTCCCGCATCAGCGCCCGGAGCCCCATGACCGCGCCCATTCCCGCCGCGCCCAGGGCCCCCAGCGACAGACGGGAGGCCTCCTTCTTCTTCCTGCCTGCCATGTGGCTCCTCGCTCGTTTCGGGTTCAGGGCGCGAACGCGCCGGTGTTGGCCTCGGGACCGGTGAGCCGCTCCAAGATTCGCCGCAGCTCGAGGTTCAACGCGTCCTCGCCCGACACGCGGAAGCGCAGGATTCCGAAGGCGTCGTACACGAGGAACGTCGGCACATCGTTCACGCCGTACGCCTGCTCCATCGAGCCGTCATCCACCGCCACCGGATGGCGGAAGCCCATCCGCTTCACGATGGCTTCGATGTCGTTGGTGTCCAGCGCGTGCTCCAGGTCTTCTCCGGCCATGGGCACGTGGACGCCGACGACCTGGAGGCCCTTGGGCAGGAACTCGTCCAGCAGCGTCTTGATCTTCGGCAACTGCTGCTCGTTGGTCTGACTCAGCTCGGACCAGAAGTAGAGGAGCGTGGGCCGGCCACGCAGGTCGTGCACGTGCACGGGGGCGTTGATCCATCCGCCTTCGGGATCCAGCAGCGTCAAGGGTACGTCGAGCGAGGACATGGGTAGGGCCTCCTCAAGGGATGCAAGGACGCGATTCAAGCTATGCATCCGCCCCCCGCGTCCCCGAGCCAGACGCCCTTTCGCCCGCCCCCTGCCCACGCGAGCTCCTGACGCGCTGCGTTCAAAACCGGGGATGACACGTTGTGTCAGTCTTTTCTCTTTTCATGAGAATGTCTGTCTTTCGGAATTTAAGAAAATGTGATTAAGTGGCCTCCGCCTGCCCGGCAGCCAGCCGAGCGGGTCCCCCCATGCAGGTTCGAGCAGGAGGCTGTCTCATGAAGAAGCTGTTCAGCACGGCCGTCATCGCCGCCACCGCTCTGGTTGGCGCGGAGGCCTCAGCCACCAACTACTCCCTCTGGATTCACGGCCGTAACGGCGGCAGCACCCAGCGCGGCAACTACGCCGACTTCAGCTACTGGGGCCCGAGCAGCACCGCGGCCGGCGTGAACAAGAAGGCAGTCAACTGGCTCGGCACGCAGAAGATCTCCGTGGAGAACTACCGCATTCGTGACGCGCTCGACTGCTTCTGCACGGGCGCCAACTGGTGCTACATCGCGGCGCACAGCGCGGGCGACCTGCAGATTGGCTACGCGCTGTCCCTGTACGGCGGCTCCACGCGCTACAAGAAGAACGCCATCCCCAATTCCTCGGGCGTGTGCGGCAACACGGACGGCACCACCCAGGTGGGCTGGAACATCAAGTGGGTGGACATCGCCTCGGGCGCTGGCGGCGGCAGCGAGCTGGCCAACATGGGGGACTGGGCGTCGAGCGATCCGCTCACGAGCGACCTGGTCACCTCCACCGCGCGCGCCATGTACAACCACAACACCACGCGCTCGAAGTGGTTCTACATGTTCGCTGGCGCCAGGGGCACGGCCTACTCCGGCACGCTGCCGGGCCAGGACGACGAGGCCGTGGCCTACCACTCCACCGGCGGTGTCTCCGTCACCGGCGGCTTCTGCAACCCGGGTGACTGGTTCTGCGACGGCACGCTGAACACCGGCACCGCGGCCACCAGCGACGGCAAGGCCAAGTGGTCCTACCACACGGTCGAACTGCGCGATGATGGCGAGGCCTACGACCACTACGCCGCCGGCAACTGGGCGGGCATCGTCGGGCCCGTGCGCGCCGACATGGCCTCCTACGCCTACTGAGCCCCTTCTGGCAGCATTGGATGTGCCTCATGTCTCAGCGCCCTTCTCTCCGCGGCCGTTGGCTCCTCCTGCTCGTTCCTCTTGTGCTGGGAGTGGGAGGGTTGCTGCTCTCCGTGGGGCTCATCCGTCCGGGCCTGGGTGCGGCGGAGCTGTCCGCGCCCGAGCTGGAGTCTTCTCCTTCGGGGCGCACGCCTGACGGTCCACCGCCTCGTGTGGCGGCGCGGCCGTCCGCGGGGGCTCCCGTGCAACCCGGTGCCGCTCCGCTCTCCCCCGAGGAGGCCGAGCGCGAGGCGCAGCGGCAACTCTGGGAGCAGCGGCTGGAGCGGGCTCGCTTCACCCTCGACTCCTACCGGCAGTCCACGCGCTACCCGCCTGAGTCGCGCTCCATCAAGGAGCACCCGGATCAGGTGTACCCGGCCTCGCCGGAGCGTAAGCAGCCTCTCAGCAAGGAGCAGCGGGACATCTCGCTGCGCCTCAAGCAGGAGAAGGTCTTCGTTGTAGGCGACGAGGTGGTGCACTTCTTCGTGGGCTGCGAGAACGCACACACCAGCCAGCCGCTGCCCTGCGAGGTGCACTCCGCCTTCGCCCACGAGGCGCCGCACATGACGGCGGCCGGGCAGCTCGGCTCGGTGCCGCTGGACTTCAATGACTCGGGCCGCGCCGGCGACGAGGTGGCCGGTGATGGCACGTGGACCGGGCGCTTCCAACCGTCTCGTCAGGGCTTCGCCATGTTCGAGGGCTCGCTGCGCGTCGAGTTCCGCGTCCGCGCGAATGGCAACGCCGAGGGGGGCGCCTTCTTCGACGTCATGTTCACCCCGGCGCCTCCCGCGACCTTCTCCGGGCGGGTGCGCGAGGCGGTGGAGCACGGCTCATTGCAGCTCTACGTCGGCCTCCAGGTTCGTAAGCCCGGCCGCTACGTGATGGCGGGACGCGTGGATGATGAGGCGGGTATCCCTTTTGCTTATGTTTCCTTTAACGAAGAGTTGGAGGCTGGTGCGCGCGAGGTGAAGTTCACCGTCTTCGGGCTGCTCCTCCATGACGAGAAGCCCGACTTCCCTCTCAAGCTGCGAGACGTGGAGGGCTTCCTGCTCAGAGAGCAGGGAGACCCAGACCGGGAGGTGATGAAGTCGCTCTCTGGCTACGTGCACACCACCCAACAGTACGGCCTGGAGCGTTTCTCACCGGATGAGTGGACGAGCGAAGAGCGCCAGCGCTACCTGGACGAATTTTCCAAGGACGTGAACGAGGCCGAGAAGCGACGAGACGAACTGGCGGGTCGGACGGGAAGGGCTCCCAGGCCTTGAAAGTAAGGGTAATGGATTGGGTGTCTTGAGCTTATGAGGCTCGGCGCATGATTTGCGGAGCTGTGACGCGGGATCGCGCAGCGGTTGCGTGAGGGGGGGCGCGAAGGACTCAGACTTCGGGGCGATTGAAGGGTTCGGGGGCCTCAAAGGGGTCGGCCCGCGCCTTGCTATGCCTGGAGGTGTTCCCACCCCTTTCCCCAGGGGTTCACCTCCCAGCGCCGAGTGCCCGTATGAGCAGCGTCCAGTCGTTCCCGAATCGAAACGCCCCGTCGAGCAACGTCCGCCCCTCGGACAGCCAGGTGAGCGACTTGCGGCTCGTGCCCGTGGAAATCGCTCCGGACACCTTCTGGGTGGGCAAGCGCGACCCGGGCAACATCTTCTACGCCAACCCGTACCTGCGCCGCTTCCGGGGGACGGACCCCAAGACGAGTCGGCCCAACGAGTTCAACCTGCTCATCGACCCGGGCTCGAGCAGTGACTTCGCCGCGGTGTCCACCAAGGTGACGTCGCTTATCGGCGGGTTGGATCGGCTGAGCGCCGTCTTCATCAACCACCAGGATCCGGACGTGGGCTCGTCGGCGAGCATCATCTCCGCGCGCTACGCACCCAAGGCCGGCATCCTCTGCTCCGAGGACACCTGGCGGCTCATCGTCCATCAGAACCTGCCGCGCAACCGCTTCATCGCCACGGAGAAGTTCAGCCACGGGCTCAACGTGCCCACCGGTCACCGGTTGCTGCCGGTGCCCTCGCCGTTCTGCCACTTCCGCGGCGCGGTGATGCTCTACGATCCGGAGACGCGGGTGCTCTTCACGGGAGACCTGTTCGGCGGCGTCACGGACGTGAACGCGCAGGGCCTGTGGGCGGATGAGTCCGACTGGAACGGCATCCGCGCCTTCCATCAAATCTACATGCCGGTGAACCTGGCGCTGCAGCGCGTGGTGGCCGTCATCCGCAACCTGGAGCCGGCGGTGGAGATCATCGCTCCGCAGCACGGACGCCTCATCCGCGGGCCGCTCATCCAGACGTTCCTGGACCGGATGGAGAAGCTGCCGGTGGGCCTGGACATCATGGACGAGGCCCAGGATCGCTCGCACCTGCAGGCGTGGAACGCGGTGGTGGAGCGGGTGCTGACGCTGGCGCGCGGCTACCTGGCGGGCTCGGTGGAAGAGAAGCTGATGGGCAGCACGGAGCTGACGGAGACGGCCCGGGTGCAGAACGGCCAGGTGTCCATCCAGCGCTTGGGGCGGTGGACGGTGGAGCACGTCGTGGAGCTGCTGTGCCGCGGCGAGCCGCCCGAGATCGCTGGCCCCATCATGATGGAGGCCACCACGGCCGCCGCCGAGTACAACCTGCCGACGCCTCACCTGGACATTGAAGGCAATGGCGTGGCCTCGAACGTGTCGCTGCTCGTCGGTTAGCCCGTGAGAAGAGGCGGGGAGGCTGCCGTGAAGGACAACGGGCACGACAGCGACGTGACGTACCTGAACCTCGAGGAGGGGGCGGTGGTTCCGCCTCCCGCCGAGTTGGCGCCCACGCGTCAGTCGCGAGGGAGCGGGCCGGCGCGCACGTTGTTGCTGGGGAGCAGTGAGCACCCGGGGGGCGAGCAGGGCCACCCGGCGGTGCGGGGGCTCATCCCAGGTCAGGTGGTGGCCGAGCGCTACCAGGTGGAGCGCTGGCTGGGCGCCGGTGGCAGCGCCATGGTGCACGAGGTGAAGGACCTCACCACCGGCGAGCACCTGGCGCTCAAGGTGCTCGCCGTGCCGAGCGCGGATGCCTCGCAGATCGCCCGCTTCCGCCAGGAGGTGGAGCACGCCCGCGGGTTGGATCATCCCAACATCGTGCGCGTGTATGACGTGGGCATGGATGGGGACCGGCACTTCCTCACCACGGAGTTGCTGGTGGGGATGGACCTCAAGCACCGCCTGCTGGGCACTCGCCCGACGCTGGCCGAGGCGCTGCGGTGGCTCACTCACGCGGCGGCTGCGCTGGAGTTCGCGCACGGGCACGGTGTGCTGCACCGCGACGTCAAGCCGGGCAACCTCTTCCTGACGAAGCCCGGCATCCTCAAGCTGATGGACTTTGGGCTCGCGAAGAGCGGACACGTGGCCGGCGTGACGGCGCAGGGCGCGGTGCTCGGCACCCCCGAGTACATGGCGCCCGAGCAGATCTCCGGCGCACACCCCATGTCGCCCGCGTCCGACCTCTACTCGCTGGGCGTGGTGGCGTACGAGATCCTCACCGGGCAGTTGCCCTTCCGCCACCCGCAGCCCGTGCCGCTCATGTTCCTGCACGTGCAGCAGCCGCCCACGCCGCCGCGCACGCTCAACCCGAACCTGCCCGAGCCCTTCGAGCGCCTGGTGCTGAAGCTGATGCAGAAGCACCCGGAGCAGCGCTACCCGAGCGCTGCCGCGCTGCGCACGGACCTGGCCCGGCTGTGGCCCCTCGCCCTGCCACCGAAGGCTGCGTCGTCCCGGTAGAGAGGGTTACTCGCTCGCGGTGACGGTGGCGTAGGCGGCGGCTCGGACGGCGGCGCTTGGGTGCTGGCGCAGGGCACGCAGGCGGTGGGCTGCGTCCTCGCGCCAGTGGAGCCGCTGTCCCGCGGCCGAGACGAGCTCCACCGCGGCGAGCGGGGCCTCGGTGCTCACCTGCTCCGCGATTTCCAGCAGGGACTCGGGCGTCCACTCGGCCAAAGCGTCTCCCACTGAGGTCGCCACGGCCGCGGCGAGCGCCGGGGCGAAGAGGGGCTCCTCGCGCACCTCGGCCGCCAGCTCGAGCACTCCCTTCGCGGCGCTCCCTGCGTCATGCCACTGGAGATAGGAGAGTCGGAGCGACACGCTCTCGGGCCAGAGCGAGGGCTCTCTGGCGAGCACCCGAGCCGCCTCAGCCAGCTGCGTGCGCAGCCGTACTCGCACCGGCCTCGGCAAGGACAGCAACTCCTGGCGGAGCGTCCTCAGCCGCTGACGGGCGGGCACGTCCCGCTCGGGCCTGGCGTCCTGGGAGTCAGGGACGGGGGCAGAGAGGAGCTCCGCCATGCAGGCCACCACCTGCTCGAAGAATGGGCCCTCCCGTGTCGCGCTCACCAGGGCTCGCGCGGCCTCTCGCCACTCGGCGGCGTGGGCGAGGTCCAGCACCCGCCCGGCCGCCTCGCGCGCCACCTGCTCCTCCACGCCCGCGGACCAGGCCGGAAGGGTCGTGAAGGCCTTGCGGCGCACGGTGAGCTCCGGGTGGCGGGAGACTTGGAGGAGGAGCGTCGCGTAGCGGGGACGGGCCTTCGGGGGGAGTGCTCCCGGGTGCTGGTCGAGGAGGCTCGCGGCCACGTCTGCGTCTGAGCTTCGAGCCATGGCCTCCAGCAGCTCCCAGGCTGCCGTGTCATCGAGCAACTGGCGTGCGGCGTGGCCCACGGCGATGCGCACGTCCCGGTGGAGCTGGGGCTTGTCCCATTGCTGGCGGAGCAGGGCCACGCTGTGGGCGGAGCGGAAGGTTCCGAGCAGCCGCAGCGCCTCCTTGTGCACCGTCACCTTGAGCTTCTCGCGCGAGAGCAGCGCACCCAGCGCGGTGGAGAGTGTCTCGGGGGAGACGAGCTTCGCCACGCGAGGCACCGCGTACATGGCCACCCGCGCGCGGTCTCCATCCAGGTGTTCCAGCAACAGGGGGAGCGCGGGCTCTGGCCGATCCACCCACGCGAGCGCGCCGAGCGCGGCCTCCACCGTAGGCACGTCCTTCGAGCCGAGAAAGGGCGTGAGGGTGTCTACCGTCACCACCTGCATGTTCGGGAGGACGCGCAGCACGCTCATCCGCTCCCAGGCGCTGCGCTGGGTGTCCCCGGCGATGTGCAGGAGCACGTCGAGGAAGCGTCTCTGCTGGCGCGGCAGCCAGCGGTGGAAGTTGTCCCGGACCTGGGGCACCTGTCCCGTCTTCTCCGTGGTGAACCGCCCCCGCAGGCGCCGGCCCTGGATGTAGGGGTCCAACCACTCCTGCCGGCGCCGGTGGAGGTGCTCGAAGACGAAGGGGAAGGTGGCGATGCTCTCGTCCCGGTCGAGCAGCTTGCGCACCCGGACGTCCCGCGTGCGCGGCGGGGCGAGCCACAGCTGGATGGCCGACTGCGCGAGCCAGGCGGGAGTGGTCTCGGTGATGGGCTCGAGCAGGGCCTGGAGCATGTCCACGTTCCACGCGCGCCGGCCGAGCGCCTGGGTGAGCGTGAGGATGAGGCCGTAGCTCTCGCGCTGGCTGGCCGAGCGGATCATCGGGAGCAGGGTCGCGAAGAGGTGGTGCTCGGCGCCGCGCGGCAGGTTGTGCTCCAGCGAGGGCAGGACGAGCGTGCCGGACTGGCCGGCCAGCCGTTTCAGCGTGTCGAGGGCGAAGCGGAAGAGGGGGCTCTCGGGCGCGGTGGCGTGGGCGCGGATGAGCCGGAAGGCCAGCTCCTGCAGCGCCATCTGCGTGCCACGCGAGGTGTCCCGCGCCTCGACGACGTACGTCACCAGGGTCTCGAGGGCGGGGACGTGCTCGGGCGCGAAGATGGACGGGGGCACCTGTGCGAGCGCGTTGAGGGCCGCGAGACGCACCGGATCCTGGTCGTTCTTCAGTCGGGAGAGATGCGCCAGTGTCTCCGTGAGGCCCCGACGGGACAGGCCGGTGCTGAACACCAGCAGCGCGAGCGCCCGGGCCCGGTCCTCGGCCTTGCTGGCGAAGGCCGCCTTCTGGAGGGGCTCTCGCGCGTGCTCGATGGTGCGCAGCGCGTGGGTGGTGAGCTGCAGGTCCTTGTTCTCCTGCACCTCGCGCAGGCCGAGCTGGCGCGCTGCGACGGTGTCACGCAGCTCGTGGGGGAGCACGGCGAGCAGGGCCTCGGGAAGGACCCGCGGTGTCGTGCCCTCGAAGGCATGGGCGAAGAGGGCGGGGCGCGCGGAAGGGGGGAATGCCACCAGGAAGCGGGCGAGGTGCTGCGGGGACTCCGCCAGGATTCGCGCGAGGGCGAGCCGCTGGTCCTGGGAGAAGGCCCTGGCCTGGCGCAGCAGGCCGTTGGAGAGTCCCTGGGCGAGCAGTGTCGCTCGGAAGGCCGGACGGGTGAGGAGCGCGAAGACCTGCTCGGGGTGGCGCCGCGTGAGCCGCTGAAGGGTGTTCGTCACGAAGAACGGCAGCTTGTCCGGCGGGCAGAAGTCGCGCACGAGCCCCAGCATGGCCTCGCTCCGGTGGAGCGTCAGCGCGGTGAGCGGAGCGTGGTAGAGGTAGAAGAGGATGTCGCGCTCGCGCTCCGGCGCGGCGGCGAGGCGCGAGCGGAAGAAGGCCAGCACCTCGTCCGGGTAGCGGTGCACCAGCGTGCGCCAGGTGTGGACCGTGTGCGCGAGCTCGGGCAGCAGGCGTCGCACCGCGTCCGCGCCAAGAGCGGGGAGGAGCAGGGCGGCTTCCGCGGCACCATGGCGGGAGAGGACGAGGGGAAACAGCCGGGCCGCGAGCGTGCTCTTTTGGGCCAGTGCTAGGCCCTTGAGGATGCGGTGGCGGACGAAGGGGGCCAGCTCCGGCAGGGCCTTCTCGAGGGCTGCGTCATCTTGGATGAAGCTTCCTGCGAAGGCGGCGGCCCGGCCGCGGACGAGACTGGATGGGTGGGAGAGGCCCCGCAGCAGCACGGCCTCATCTCGCGCACCTCGGGCGAGCTCGAGCGCCAGGCACGCCTCATAGGCCTCTCCGGACAGGAGCTCGGCCATGAGCTGCGTGAGCGCGGGGTCGCCCCGGCTGTCACGTCCCAGTGTGGCGACTCGCGCGATGCGTGCGCCGTAGCCCAACGAGTCCAGCTCCGACAGCAGCGCTTCGCGCGACGGTACCCTCATGCGTGCTCCTCCTGGCCCCGGTGACGTTAGACCAATGTGCGCCCTGACAGCCGGTGGTGGGGTCTGGAGTCTCCAGTGCGTGGACTCTCAGGCCGGGGCCCTGGGGACAGAAGACCCCATGCGTCCATGTGTTTTCGCGGGGTTGGCGGCGGCCCTCTCCTTGCTCTTGCTCGGGTGCAGGAGGAACAGCCGATGCGAATCGACAGCGCGGGATGGACGCACGTGGGACGCCGCTCCCACAACGAGGATTCCTGGATGGTCCGTGAGGACCTGGGCCTGTTCGTCGTGGCCGACGGGCTCGGTGGATACGAGGGGGGTGAGGTGGCCAGCCGCTGCGTGGTGGACACCTTCACCGGCTTCTGCGAACGCGTGACCCACGACCCCGAGGCCACCTGGCCTCACAATCTCCGGCGGGGCTACAGCCGCGAGGAGGAGCTGCTCTTCAACTGCACGCTGCTCGCCCAGCGCGCCGTGCTCGCGCGCCGGGTGGGTCACCTGCGGGAGATGGGCTCGACGGTGGTGGCGCTCGCCTTGGGGGCGCGGAGCGCGGCCGTGGCGCACGTGGGGGATAGCCGGCTTTACCGGCTGCGGGACGGGCGGTTGGAGGCGCTGACCCGCGACCACTCGGTGCTCGAGGAGATGCGCGAGGCCAGTGGTGAGGTGATTGAGCGGGGGCGGAGCCCCTACGGGCACCTGATCACCCGCGCGCTGGGGACGGAAAACGCGGAGCCCACCGTGCGGCGGCTCGAGGTGCGGGAGGGGGACGTGTACCTGCTGTGCTCGGATGGGTTGTACGAGCCGCTCGGGCCAGAGCGGATTGCCGCGCGGTTGGGGAAGGGGAGCGCGTTCGGTGTGGCCGAGCGGCTGGTACAGGAGGCCTACGCGCTGGGTGGTACGGACAACATCACCGCCATCGTGGTCGGAGTGGGGGAGGGGCACCGGTGACGCGTGGCTTCCACCGGCGGTAACTCCACCACCTGGCCCTCCCCGCTCCAGGCCCCTTTGGTTTCCGCGTAAGCATGCGTCGCCTACTCGGAATCCGTTTCGGGTTCGTCCTCCTCTGGCTCTCCTGGGAGGGGGGCGTCCATGAATGTCATCCTCCCTGGCAGTTGAACGACCATGAATCCTTTGCCAGCGATTTTGACGCGCTCGGCATCCTGTGCCTGTCCGCTGGCAAGCCATTTGTCTGCCTCTTCTCGCGTCACAAACTCGCGAGATGCCGTCACTTCAAAAGAGGGGTCAAAGAATCTCTCATAATATTTGCGGAATTCGTCCTCTTTCCTTGTGTGGCGGGGGTAGAGCAGTGCAATCTGTGCTAGTTCGATTGCATCCCTCTCCTTCGAGCCCACCGCCTGTTTGTCGCTGATGGATTTTAGAGTGCTGATGATGTCGTCTATGTCGAAGTCTGCGATGTATGGCATGTCATCACCAGGTTTGATGCCGCTTCACAGGGCAGCCGGGACCAGAATCAGCGCGCCACCTGCGCTCAGGGTAACGATGTAGGCGGCGACGTATGGGGCGGCGGCCACACCCCCCACGATGACGAGGCTCCAATCGCGACCTCGGTCTTGTTTTGCCTGAGCCAATCGAGCGCGGCATCCATGTTTGGAAAATGAAACTCCTGTTTGCGCGATTCCTGTCGCTCCAATTCCTCCTGTTGCTTGACGCATGCCATGAATTCTTTGCGGCACTTTTCTGTGCAGTATTCACGGTGCATGCCCGAGCCCTTGGGGATGCTCGTAACCTCAGGCTTGCGCCTCCAGCATATCTTGTAACACTGCTTTTGTAATTCATTGCAGTACGCTTCGGCGCCAGCACCGCCGGTTCCGCTCTCCAGGGCGGAGCCAACTCCGCTCGCGTCCTCTGAAATGATGTAGATTTTTTGTTCTGGCTGCTGCGCGTGGGCGCATCCCGTGCTCGTTATCAGCATCATGACGAGCATCAGGATGGGCTGTCTCATTTTCTTCTCCGCAAGCAGGGACGCTCAAAGCCCCTTCCGGGCCCCTATGTCAACGATGCAGCTTGCCCCAGAGCGAGTAAACGTCTCAGCCTTCGCTCTGGCTACCTTCGGACAGAGAGCCCCTGTGAAGATGCAAATCGGGGACTCATACCCTCACCCCGTCCCTCTCCCAGAGGGAGAGGGGAGGTTGTTACTCAGGGTCCTCGGGGAGCAGGCCGTGGCGCCGGGCCAAGGCTCGCAAGTGTTTGCGATCCACTCCGGCCTGGCGCGCCGCCTCTGACAGGTTTCCTCCCGCTCGGGACAATACGTCCCGCAGGTAATGTCGCTCGAAGGCGTCCACCACTGTTTGCTTTGCCTCCGCGAACGGTAGGTCCGTGCGAAAGGGCACTTCTGGCCCCGTTCCCTGTGGCTGGAGCGACAGGCGCAGCTCTTCGAAGCCGTGTGCCCGGGGCGAGAGCACCAGCGCTCGCTCCAGCACGTTGCGCAGCTCACGCACGTTGCCCGGCCAATCGTGTCCTGACAGTGATTCCAGCCCTGGGCCGCGGATGAGGCCGGGCTCGAAGCCCCTGCGGCGCAGCAGCTCCGTCACCAGCAGAGGCAGATCCTCGCGCCGTTGTCGGAGTGGGGGCAGGGGAAGTGTCACCACCGCCAGCCGGTAGTAGAGGTCTGGCCGGAACGTGCCCTCGGCCACCGCCAACGAGAGATCTACCCGCGAGGCCGCTACTACCCGCACGTCCACTGTCTGCTCGGCGTCTCCTCCCACCGGGCGCACCCGGCGCTCCTCCAGCACGCGCAGCAGCCGCGCCTGCACCGAGGGGGGAATCCCCGCCAGCTCGTCCAGGAAGAGCGTGCCTCCATTCGCTCGCACGAAGGCGCCCGACCGGGCCGCCAGCGCTCCCGTGAAGGCTCCGCGTACGTGGCCGAAGAGCTCGCTCTCCACCAGCCCCTCCGGCAGTGCGCCGCAGTCCACCGCCACGAAGGGGCCCTTGCGCCGCGTGCTCGCCTCGTGGAGGGCTCGTGCCACCACCTCCTTGCCCGTCCCCGTCTCTCCCTGGATGAGCACCGTCGTGTCCGTGGGTGCCACGTGCTCCAGCACTGCGAACAGCTCGCGCATCGCCAGGCTCTCGCCCACCAGCTCCCCGAAGCGCCGTGCCTGGCTCGGGGCCACCTCCCATTGATGCCCCTCCGCCTGGATGCGCAGGAAGCTGCGTCCCACCTTGAAGGTGGCTCCCACTCGCACCCGTGCCTCTCCTATTCGCGAGCCCTCGTAGAGCGTGCCATTGCGGCTGCCCAGGTCCCGCACCATGAATCCCGCTGGCTCCACCTGGACCTCCAGGTGCTCGCCCGAGACACGCGGGTCGCTCAGCCGCAGCGCGCACCCCTCGCGAGTGCCCACCCGCACCGGCTTCTCCCCGAGTGCCACCGCGCGCCCGACATCGGGCCCATCGATGACAACGAGCTGGCAGCGCCGGGGAGGCGTGTTTCCGGAGGACTCAGCCTGGGTGGAGAGGACGGTTTCGGACACGGCTGCGCTAGTCTAGGGCGGGTGAGGGAGTTGCCGCGACAGCTCGGACCCTATCGCCTCGTGCGCCGGCTTGGCGCGGGGGGGATGGCCGAGGTGTTCCTCGCGTTGGCCTTCGGCGCCAGCGGCTTCGAGAAGCGCGTGGTGCTCAAGGTGCTCCGCCCCGAGCACCAGGGCAATCCCACCTACGAGCGCATGTTCCTCGAGGAGGGCCGGCTGGGGGCTCGGCTGAGCCACCGCAACCTCGTGGGTGTGCACGACCTGGGCTTCGCGGACGGCGCCTATTACGTGCGGTTGGACTACGTGGAGGGCGCGGACCTGGCCACCCTCCTGGCGCGAGGCCTGCCTGGCTCACCGCTGGCGCTCTTTGTAGCGGAGGAGCTCGCGTTGGCGCTCGCCGCGGTGCACGGGCTGGAGGACGAGTCGGGACGGCCGCTCGGGCTGGTGCACCGGGACGTCACGCCGTCCAACGTGCTGGTGTCCCGGCTGGGCGAGGTGAAGCTGGCGGACTTCGGCATCGCCAAGGCCACGCTGCTGCGAGACCAGACTCGCTCCGGAGTGCGCAAGGGAACGTACGCGTACATGTCCCCCGAGCAGGTGCGCGGCGGCGTGCTGGGACCCGCGAGTGATCTCTTCTCCCTAGGCACCACGCTCCATGAGCTGCTCACCGGACGCCGGCCCTTCGATGGGGAGACGCCCTTCGAGACGATGGAGCGCATCCGCGAGGCGGACGTGGGGCCACTCCCGGACGTGGACGAAGACCTCCGGCCCCTGCTCCGGGCCTGTCTGGCGCGGCGGCCGGAAGACAGGCCCGGCTCGGCCGAGGCGCTGTGCCGGATGCTCTCGCCCTTGCGGCGCGCGCGTCCCGACGCCGGTCCGGCGGAGCTCGCCCGGTGGGCTCGTGACGCCCTGGGGGCCACGCGCGAGGGAGCGCGCGCCGAGGCGACGGTCCTGGAGGACACGTAGGGGAGGGCGGGGAGCCACCCTCACCCCGCGAGGGTCTCGTCCTGCTTGCGCGGCTGGCGCGGCAGCTCCACGGTGAAGGTGGCTCCCTGGCCCGGAGTGCTCTCCGCCCTCACCGTCCCGCTCAGCGCGTCGATGATCTGCCGCGTCACGTACAGGCCCAGACCGAGCCCGCCGTAGTGCCGCTCGGATACGGCGCGCTCGAAGCGATTGAAGATGCGCCCCATCGCCTCGGGCTTGATGCCAATCCCTTCGTCCCGGACCTCGAGCCGCGCCTGGTTGCCGTCATCCTCGACGCGGATGTGGATGGGTTTACCGGCCCCATATTTGATGGCGTTGGACAGCAGGTTCGTCAGGACCTGCTCCAGCCGGAGCCGATCCCACAGCCCAATGACCGGCTCTTGCGTGTGGAGGTAGAGCGTGCACCCGGCGCGCGTCGCCTCGGGATGGAACCGGGCGGCGATGTCGTGCGTCACCTTTGAGAGGTCCACTTCCTCGAGCCGCAGCTTCATGCGACCGGTGCGGATCCGCGACACGTCCAGGAGATCGCTCACCAGGTCCGCCAGGCGCTTCACCTGCTGGCGCATCAGCTCCACCTCCTGGGTGATGCGCGTGGTCAGGGGTGTGCTCGGCTCGGTCGCGAGGAGCCTTGCGAGCGACTGGAGCCTGAGCTTCAGCGGGGTGAGCGGCGTGTTCAGCTCGTGGCTGGCGACGGAGAGGAACTCGTCCCGGAGGCGCACCGCCTCTTGAAGCTTCGCCAGGAGTTGCTCGCGCTCGGCCTGCTGGTGCTTGTCCCAGGTGGTGTCCCGCAGCTCGATGACAGTGCCCGTCGCCTTTCCGTCCTCGACGATGGGGCTCGCGGTGAAGGCAACCGGGTAGAAGCTGCCGTCCTTGCGGATGAACACGTCTTCCCCTTGCTCTTGGGCGCGTGTCGGCAGCGCCCGATCAATGGGGCACTCCGACATGGGGTAGTGCGTTCCATCGGGCCGGGTGTGGTGGATGAAGTCATGGAGGGGCTTGCCCTGCATCTCGTCCAGGGTGAAGCCGGTGATCTTCTCGGCCGCGGGGTTCATGAAGACGCAGTGCTGGCGCGCGTCCATCATGACGAGTCCCAGCGTGGCGTTGTGCGTGATGGCGGTGAGGCGCCGCTCGGCGTTCTCGAGGTTCCGCCGCGCCAGCACCTGCTCGGTTACCTCGAAGCCGAAGAGCATCACCCCGTCTGGCTTTCCGTTCGGCCCGAGCTGGGGCTGGAAGACGAAATCGAAGTAGCCCGTGCGTGGGTTCGCCGGGTCCCCCACCTGGGCGGGAACTTCCTTGCCGATGTAGGGCTCACCCGTCTGGTACACCCGATCCAGCAGCTCGTAGATACCTTGTCCCCCCAGCTCGGGCTGCGCCTGCCTGACGCTCCTGCCCAACAACTCCCGATGGCCGAGGAGCCGAGCATGGAAGAGGTTGCTGAACTCGATGACGTGCTCGGGCCCCCGGTGGATGGCGATGATGGCCGGGGCGTTCATGAAGAGTGCGAGAACCCGTTCGCGTTGTGCCTCGGCCTCGGCCCGAGCGGCCCGCTCGCGCACGTTCAGCCGGGTGATAAGGGTAGAGATGCCAACGAAGAGGGCGACCGCCAGGATGTCCGGGGGACTCACGGACAGCGAGTTCCTCGGGGGGAGGAAGACGTAGTCGGCGATCAAGGCGGAGAGGCCGGTGCTCAAGAGGCCAGGCCCCCATCCCCCCATCCACCCGGAGAGCATCACCGCGCCGAAGAAGAGGATGAACGGTGTGGCCCTGACGTAGGGATAGATGAGGAGTTGCACCAGCAGGGCCGCAATCGTGACGAGGACGGCGAAGCCATATGCCGTGAGGGGGGATTCGCCCCACTTCCCGTTCCTTCGATACTTCAGTGACAAGGGCCCTCCGTACGACGTCCACGCTTCGTAGCAGGGCGGGCAGGCCAACCAGCACCACAGCCCTGGACGCATAACGGATTGTGAACAACCGGGTGCTCAGGTTCTCGTGCGAGGAATACGGACGGTGAAGGTCGTTCCACGCTCATCAGTGGACTGCACGTCGATGCTTCCCCCGTGCGCCCTGACCACCAGGTTCACAATGTGAAGGCCGAGCCCCACGCTCCGGCTCGACTTCCCGGCCCCGGTGGTTCCGCGCTGCATCGGCTCGAACAACCGGGGAAGGACCTTCGTCGGAATGGGCACGCCGGTGTTGTGGACTTCCAGCACCATCTCGGCCGCCTCTCCCCGCGTGCTCACCCGCACGGGCGTTCCCGGGGAACTGTATTGAAGCGCGTTGCTCAGCAGGTTTCCGACCACCTGGGCCATCCGGTCCGCGTCCCAACGCACCTGTCCCTCACCGGTCTGCTCGACTTGGATTTCACGATCCGGATTCGCGACGCGGATCTCGTCTATCACCTGCATGGCGAGGATGTGGAAGTCGAAGGGCTCCGGATGGATGGGCAGGCTGCCTCCGAACCGGGCCTGGGTGAAGTCGAGCAGGTCTCGAATCATCCGATTCGCGCGCTCGGCGGAGTTGAGGGTGCGACTGAGGAACCTGCGCTGTCGCTCCTCCAAATCCTGTCGCCGCAGCAGCGTCTTGGTGGACATGAGGATGGCGTTGAGAGGGTTGCGCAGATCATGGGAGACGATGCCGATGAGATGCTGCTCGAACTCGGCGCGCTTGCGCGCTTCCTGCTCGAGGACGCGTCGCTGTCGGATGTCTCGGGCAATGCAGGCGACGGCGATCGCCTGACCCGCCTCGGCATCCAGGATGCCAATGGTGTTGATGTCCATGTCGATGAGCTCGCCCGTCTTGAAGTGCACGAGCTGCCCCTCGAACCGGACTGTCTCGCCCTTCATCAGGTGCGGGATGGATTGGCGCGCGGCCTGATAGGTCTCGGGTATCCAGTAGTCCGCGATGACGGTACGAGGCACATCCTCCTCGCTCAGGCCCGCGAGGGCGCGCCCAGCGGGATTGAGATAGATGAGCCGCTGGTCGAGTGAGGCGATGGCGATGAAGTCGCCGCTGCTCTCCACGAGCGCGAAGAACTTCTGCCGCTCCTGTTCAATCCGCTTCCTCCGGGTGATGTCCCGGAAGAGGACGACGGAGGCGATGATGCGCCCCTCCGAGTCACGCGCCGGTCCATAGTCCATTTCCACGATTCCCCGGGTGCCGTCGCCGAAGATGTAGCCCACCTCCTCGCCATGGCCCTCCAGACCCCGCAGGCCGCGCAGGAGCGGGTAGTCCTCGGTGGCGAGGGGCGTGCCGTCGGGCCGCACGGCCGACCATTGTTGATAGTCCTCGGGACGGTTCGTAGCGGGGGCGGGATGCTGGAGCTCGGACTCGGTGCGCTTGTTGGCCAGCACGATGCGGCCGGTGGTGTCCGCGATGGCCACCGCCACGGGCGCATTCTCGAGCACCGCGTGAAGTAGGGCCTGTTCCTCTTCAATCTTGCGCCGCGCTCGCACCTGGGCCGTCACATCCACCGCGTGGACGAAGATGCCGTCCACCGCTCCGTCTGGAGCGCGCGTGGGTTGGTAGACGAAGTTGAAGAAGCAGTCTTCCAGGTGCCCGGTGCCTTCGCGGTCCAGGCGAACATTCAGCTCGTTGGCGATGAAGGGCTCTCCCGTGGCATAGGCGCTGTCCAGCAGCGCGAGGAAGCCTTGCTGCACGAGCTCGGGCAGCGTCTGGCGCACGGTCTTGCCCACCACGTCACGGCCGACGACCTGGAGATAGATGGGGTTGGCGTAGTCGAAGACGTGCTCAGGGCCCCGCAACACGGCGATGGCGGCGGGGGCGTGTTGCAAGAGTTCGTGCAGGTCGGCGCGGGCGCGCGCGGCCCGTTTGAGTGCTTTCAGCTCGTCACGCTCCAGCTCGCCGCGTTGGGTGAGGTGCACCACCTCCGTCACATCCTCCACCTGGTGCAGGATGTAGAGGAGCGCTCCCTCCTCGGAGAGGATGGGGAGGTTGATGGGGCTCCAGTAGCGCTCCTCGAATCCACCCCCGGCGCTCGCGGGCCGGCGCACGTCGTACTTCTGCACGGACATCATGTCCGGGGCTCTGGTGGCCAACACCCGGGCCAGTGAGGCACGCAGGTTCATGGTACCCGTGGCCTGCGGGTTCCCCGGGTTGTCCGGAAACGCCTTGAAGAGGCCACGGCCGACAAGGTCCTCCCGCCGCGTCATCGTCGCGCGGAGGTAGGCATCCGTGACGGCGACGATGGTGAAGGCCGGGTCCGGGGTGAGGACGAGGTAGAGGCCCGGGCTCTTTTCGAAGAGTCGTTGGAAGTCGGGCACCTCATGGCCGTACCAGAGGTCACTTCTCCCTGGAACGGGGAGGGTGCACCAGGGGGCGCCTGGTGAACACCCTCCTCCGCCACGCGCCCGGATTGTGACGTTGACCCCGTCCTCTAGCCCGCCTCGCCGCCGTCGATGTTGTACGCCGCTCCCGTGATGCTGGCCGCCGCGTCTGTGGTCAGGAAGACGCACAGCGCTGCCACTTCCTCCGGCTGGATGACCCGGCCCAGCGCGTTCATGTTCGCCAGCGCCGCGTGCGCCTCCTGCTCCGAGCGCCCCGTGGTCTTCGAGATCGCCGCCTTGGCGTTCGTGAGCATGTCCGTCTCCACCCAGCCCGGGTTCACGATGTTCACCGTCACGTTCTTGCGCGCCCACTCCACTGCCAGCGAGCGCGTCAGCCCCAGCAGCGCGTGCTTCGAGGCGCAGTAGGCCGACGTGTACTTCACGCCTCGCGTCGCCGCGATGCTCCCGATGTTGATGATCCGGCCCCCTCCCGCCGCCGCCATCGCCGGAATCAGCTCGCGGCAGAAGAGGAACGGCGCCGTCACGTTCACCGCCATGACCTTCTGGAAGTCCTGCGTGGACGTCTTGTTCAGCGGCGCCGACACGGTGATGCCCGCGTTGTTCACCAGCACCCGCGGCGTCCCCGCCTCCAGAATGCGCTTGCTCGCCGCCACCACCGCGGCCTCGTCCGCTACGTCGATCGCCAGCGGGCGCACCGCGCCTCCCGACTCGCGCGCCAGGGACTCCAGCGCGTCCGCCGCCCGCGCCAGCGCCCACACCTCGTAGCCCTCCTTCACGAAGGCCTGAACCAGAGCGCGCCCGATACCGCGGCTCGCCCCCGTCACCACCGCTGTCTTCTTGGTCGTCGTCATGGCCTCGGAGAATACCCGGCCCTCGTTCGGCTGGCCTGCCCGGTGATACAAGCCCCCCGCCCACCCCTGGAGGACTCCCCCATGCCTCGCGCGGACATCACCGACCTCTTCCGCATCGACGACCTGCTCTCCGACGAGGAGAAGGCCGCCCGTGACACCGTCGCCCGCTTCGTCGACACCGAGGTGCTCCCCATCATTGGCAAGCACTTCCGCGAGGGCACCTTCCCCGCGCACCTCGTGCCCCGGCTGGGCGAGATGGGTGTGCTCGGCGCCAACCTCCAGGGCTATGGCTGTGCGGGAATGAACACTGTCAGCTACGGCCTCATCCTCCAGGAGCTGGAGCGCGGGGACTCGGGGCTGCGCTCTTTCTCGTCCGTGCAGGGCTCGCTCTGCATGTTCCCCATCCACGCCTACGGCAGCGAGGAGCAGAAGCAGCGCTTCCTGCCCGGCATGGCTCGAGGCGAGCTCATCGGCTGCTTCGGTCTCACCGAGGCGGACTTTGGCTCCAACCCTGGCGGCATGCGAACCCGGGCTCGCCGCGATGGCGACACGTGGGTGCTCAACGGCTCGAAGACGTGGATTACCAATGGCACCCTGGCCAACGTGGCCGTGGTGTGGGCCAAGACGGACGAGGGCGGCCCCGAGTCCATCCGCGGCTTCCTCGTGGAGAAGGGCATGCTTGGCTTCACCACCCGCGAGATTCCGGGGAAGTTCTCCTTGCGCGCCTCCACCACGAGCGAGCTGTTCTTCGAGGACGTGCGTGTGCCGGACGCCAACGTGCTGCCCGGGGTGAAGGGGCTGCGCGGGCCCCTGTCCTGCCTCAACAACGCGCGGATGACGATTGCCTTTGCCGTCACCGGCGCCGCCATCGCGTGCTTCGAGGGTGCTCGCGAGTACTCGCTCTCCCGGGGCCAGTTTGACAAGCCCATCGCCGCCTACCAGCTCACGCAAGAGAAGCTGGCGGATATGCTGCAAGAGATTGTGAAGGCGCAACTGCTCTCATTGCGGCTGGCGCGCCTCAAGGACGAGGGCAAGGTGACGCCCGTCATGGTGAGCCTGGCCAAGCGCAACAACGTGAAGGCCGCGCTGGAGATCGCCCGTGTGGCCCGGAGCATCTACGGCGCCAACGGCGTTACCGACGCCTACCCGCCCATCCGCCACATGCTCAACCTGGAGAGCGTCTTCACCTACGAGGGCACCCACGAGGTGCACACGCTGGTGCTCGGCAAGGCCATCACCGGCTATGACGCCTTCAGTTGACGATCGGACAGACGACGCTTCTTGTTCTGCGGATCAGGTGTGTTCTCGGTCCTCGCCCACCAGCTTGCAGGGAGCTGGTTCACCTATCGCGAGGAGCACCGCACATGGATGCAGCCCCGGATCTCCGCGTTCCCACCGAGTCGAGGAGTGAGGGCAAGCCGAGGGAAGTGAACCCGAATTCCGAGCGGTGGAGGGTGACCGTGGCGGAAGACGCGTTGGGCTGGTGGGTCCGGCTCGAGGGGAGCGGTCAGATAGACCGTTACCCCAATGTGACCCAAGCCATCCACCGCGGGCGCAAGCTGGCGCATCAGAACAAACCTTCGTGCCTCGTCGTCCATCACGCGAGCGGGGTGGAGGAGCTGGCCTGGTTCGAGGAGTGACCCAAGGCTCGGGCCTCGGATTCGCCATGAACCCGAGGCCCTCTTTTGACTCAACGGCGAGGTGATGCCGGCATTCTGGGCTCAACGGCCCGTGCTGCCGCCGCCCGTGCCGCCCGTACCAGTGCCGCCGGTGCCAGTGCCGGTTCCAGTCCCAGTCCCGGTCCCTGGACTCGTGGCCCCGCCCGTCGTGCCGCCGGTGCCGGTGCCCATGTCGCCGCCGATGCCGGTACCCGTACCGGTGCCAGTGCCGGTGCCACCCAGGTCGCTCCCGGTGCCCGTGCCGCCGGTGCCAGTGCCGGTGCCACCGAGGTCGGTGCCAGTGCCCGAGCCGCCAGTGCCGCCCAGGTCGGTGCCAGTGCCGGTGCCGGTGCCGCCTACGTCACCACCCGTTCCAGTGCCGGTGCCGGTGCCACCGAGGTCGGTGCCGGTGCCCGAGCCGCCAGTGCCGCCCAGGTCGGTGCCGGTGCCGGTGCCGCCTACGTCACCACCCGTTCCAGTGCCGGTGCCACCGAGATCGGTGCCAGTGCCGGTGCCGCTGCCGCCTACGTCGCTGCCAGTGCCAGTGCCACCCAGGTCGCCGCCGGTGCCGGTGCCGCTACCGCCCAGATCGCCGCCCGTGCCAGTGCCGCCGGTGCCGCCTACGTCGCTGCCAGTACCGGTGCCGCCCAGATCACCTGCGCCTCCCGAGCCGGTACCTCCCGTGCCGCCCGTTCCTCCCGTATCGGTGCTCCCGGCTCCTCCGGAACCTCCGCTTGTCCCCGAGGTCCCTACGTCACCGCCGGTACCGCCCGTCGTGGCTCCCGTGTCCGTGCCTGTGCCGGTGCCCGTAGTTCCCGCGCCCTGCTGATCCGTGGGAGTGGTCTGCGGTGAAGACTTGCAAGCCGGTGCCCAGAGCAACGCCGACGCCAATGCCCCAACAACTGCGACCCTGAAGTGTTTCATCACGCGTTCTCCATGTGACGTTCACCACACGGTAGGTATCGGACACGCGATGACACACCGGTCTGCGGGACTCGTACTGCGGGTCGGGGGCTGTCGAGTCGCTCGTTCCCCTGCATGCCGTCCAATAGGCCAGCCATCCACAGCCAGGGCCCTGCTTCTTGGCTACCCTCCGACGGACCACTCCAGCTCTGCCTTCAGCGCGAGGTGATCAGAGACGCGCTCGGCGAGGGGGCGGTAGTGCGTGAAGCGCAGCTCGGGGGACGCCAGGATCCAGTCCAGGCGCATCGTCGGCGCGTGGGCCTCGTAGGTGGGCTCGCCGCCACCCGGCTCGGGGGTGTGCAGCGCCAATTGCTTCATCATCTGCTCGATGCCCACTCCCGGGTTGCCCTGGCGCGAGTTCATATCCCCCATCACCAGGCGTGGGCGGGGCGGACGGCGTTGGAGTGCCTCGATGATGTGGAGCGCCTGCTGTTGCCGTCGACGTTCGGAGGCGAAGTCCAGGTGCGTCGACACCACGTCCAACAGGCGGCCTTCGTCCTCCACCGCGGCCACCACATAGCCCTTGTCGACGGGGGCGATTCCCTTGAAGCGCTCCGAGTGGGTTTCCCGCAGCGGCCGATGGGAGAGCAGGGCGGTGCCGCGGGTACAGAGCCCTCGCAGGTGGAGGTGGGCTCCGTGAAACACGTGCGCGTAGCCGGCGCGAGTCGCCAGGCGCTCCAGCGGGTCCACGGTTCCGCTGAAGAGTCCCGCTCGGTCCACCTCCTGGAGCGCCACCACGTCCGCGTTCTCCCGCGCGAGCAGCCCGGCCATCTGGTCCAGGTGGTCCAGCAGCTTGGCGCGCGGGAGCAGGAAGGGCAGGGGGACGGGAATCGACGGCACGCCGTGCGCGATGTTCAGCGTGAGCACCTTGAGCATGCGATCCCGTCCTCTCCGCCCAAGCGCGGGCCTACGGCTTCAGCTGGAAGTAGAGCAGATCGCTGGAGCCTCGCGACGTATAGGTGCGCCCATCCAGCTCGAGCAGAAGGGCTCCGACTCCAAATCCTCTGTTCTGCTTCATGCTTCCTCCCGGGGCTGCCTAGGTGTTGCGCGGAGGCTGTTTGCACCCGGTGTGCCCGGAAGGATTCCGTCAGGAGGCATCGTTGGAGGTCCGGTTGTCCACCCGCCCGTGACACATGGGGCAGGGGGCGGCCCCTCGGTGTGGAAAGGCTTCTTAGGGTTGGGAAAGGGGTGGCCTACCTGGCAGGAGGGAAAGTGTTGCGCTTCGCGTCATGCCTCGCGCGTCCTCCACCCCGAGTGTGGGCTTGGCTAAGGAGCGGCCCTGCGCTCGTGCGTGGGTCGCCCATTGTGCCCCAGGGTGGTG
This sequence comes from Archangium minus, assembly GCF_044360475.1. NCBI lineage: Bacteria > Pseudomonadati > Myxococcota > Myxococcia > Myxococcales > Archangiaceae > Archangium > Archangium minus. The sequence goes on along the minus strand of NZ_CP043494.1, from coordinate 10,259,999 downwards.
TAGAGGAGGAGTCGCCTTCCGTTCCGAACCGGAGCCATTTCCCATGAGCACCAGCCCCCGGCTGAACAATGCCACCGCCTCTGTCTCGTCCGAGCGCATCTGGGAGGAGGAGATCCTTCCCAAGCTCCACGAGTACATCCGCATCCCCAACAAGTCGCCCGCCTTCGAGCCAGACTGGAAGAAGAAGGGCGACATGGACAAGGCGGTGAGGCTCATCGCCGGCTGGTGCGAGTCCCAGTCGAAGCACATCCCCGGGCTCAAGGTGGAGGTGGTCACCCTCAAGAACGAGAAGGGCGAGGAGCGCACCCCCGTCATCTACATGGAGATTCCGGGCACCGGTGACGACACCGTGGTGCTCTACGGCCACCTCGACAAGCAGCCCGAGATGACGGGCTGGCGCGCGGGTCTCTCTCCCTGGGAGCCCGTGCGCGAGGGCGACAAGCTCTTCGGCCGCGGTGGCGCCGATGACGGCTACTCGGCCTTCGCGTCACTCGCCGCCATCCGCCTGCTCAAGGAGCAGGGCGTGCCCCACGCGCGCTGCGTGGTGCTGATTGAGGCCTGCGAGGAGAGCGGCAGCTATGATCTCCCCGCCTATATCGAGCACCTCGCCCCGCGCATCGGCAAGGCGTCCCTCGTGGTGTGCCTCGACTCCGGCTGCGCCAACTACGAGCAGTTGTGGATGACCACCTCGCTGCGCGGGCTCGTCTCCGGCAACCTGCGCGTGGACATCCTCAACGAGGGCGTGCACTCGGGTGATGCCAGCGGCATCGTGCCCTCGTCCTTCCGCATCCTCCGGCAGGTTCTCTCTCGCGTGGAGGACGAGCAGACCGGCCGCATCCGCATCGACGGCCTTCAGGTCCACATCCCCCAGGCCCGCCGCGAGCAGGCCGCCGCCGTAGCCGAGGTGCTCGGCGAAGAGGTGTACTCGAAGTTCCCCTGGGTCTCCGGCTCCCGTCCCGTGACGGTCGACCGCGCCGAGCAGATCCTCAACCGCACCTGGCGCCCGGCGCTCTCCGTCACCGGCGTGGAGGGCATGCCGGCCCTGGGCAGCGCGGGCAACGTGCTGCGCCCCTACACCGCGGTGAAGCTGTCCATGCGGATTCCTCCTCGCGTGGACCCGAAGGCCGCCATCCAGGCCCTCAAGCAGACCCTCGAGGCGGATCCTCCTTACGGAGCGAAGGTGACCTTCGAGGGTGAGAAGGCCAGCGCAGGCTGGGATGCGCCTCCGCTCGAGACGTGGCTCGAGAAGGCCACCCACGAGGCCTCGAACGCCTTCTTCGGCAAGCCCTTCATGGCCATGGGCGAGGGCGGCACCATCCCCTTCATGGAGATGCTCGGCCGCCGCTTCCCCAGTGCGCAGTTCCTCATCACCGGCGTGCTCGGGCCTAACAGCAATGCCCACGGGCCCAACGAGTTCCTGCACATCCCCACCGGCAAGAAGCTCACCTGCTGCGTGGCCAGCGTCCTTTCCGCGCACTTCTCGCGGTAGGACGCTCGGGGACTCGGGGGTTCTTCGACGACCCTCACCCCGTCCCTCTCCCAGAGGGAGAGGGGTGGGGGCTCGGTGACAACTCAGGACGGCGTGGGCTCTGTTCCGCCCTCGGGGCTTCCCTCGGGGGTCGCCGTGCCTTCGGCCTGCGCGGACTCCTCGCCAGCCTCGGTGGACTCGTCGTCCTCCTCCGCCTGCGGCTCCTCGCCTCGCGCCTCCGCCGCCTGCTTCTCCTTCACCTCGTCGTCACTCATGAAGCCGATGGGCTGCTCCTTCCGGTTCAGGAAGCGCACCGACTTCTTCGAGATGGCGTACATCTGCTCGGCCACCGCCGCCGGCACCAGCGAGTGCTCGATCTGCGCCGGCTCCGGCCGCTCCACCACCGCCAGCGTGCCGTCCTCGAGCTGCTTCGCCTGCGTCTCCGTCAGCTCCAGCCGCCGCAGCTTCCCCTTGCGCGTCATGAAGTAGAAGACGGTGGCGCCCACGTCCACCGGCACCTGCCCGCCGTGCACCAGCTCGCGCAGCTTCCGGTCCTGCTCCACCTGCTTCTTGGACTCCATCCGCTGGGCCGCCTTCGAGCCCGGCAGCGGCGGCAGCTTGGGGACGATGCCGCCCGTCGGCTCTCCGCCTGGACGCCCACCCTGCGGACGTCCTCCCTGGGGCCGACCGCCTCCCTGGGGACGGCCACCCCCACCGCCCATGGGACGACCGCCTCCCTGGGGCCGTCCGCCCTGCGGACGTCCTCCCTGGCCCTCGCGGCGCGGCGGCCGCTCCTCGCGTCCCTGCGAGTCACGCTCGTCGTACTCACGACGGGGCGGGCCCTCGCGTCGGGGCGCCTGGGTGGGAGCGGGGCGGGCAGCCTTTTGAGCTGTGGTCGTTTCCGCCTTCTTCGCCTGGTCCTCGGAGACCAGGCCGGCCTTCAAGAGCTTGTCACGCAGGTTCTGCATAGGTGGCGTTCTATCCCGTACATTGGCGCGCGCAAGCCGTCCCTTGCCGCTCCATCACCCACCCCGTAATTTGGGCAACCCCCCGCTTGGAGCCGGAGGAACCGTGACCCGTTTCCCGAAGTCCGCCATCGCCGCCGCCCTGGCGCTCGCCGCCGTGGCCTGCCAGGACCCTGTCGACCAGGCGGCCAAGGCTCGCATCTTCTCCCCCGAGGACCCTCCCAAGGTGGTGGCCTCGGCTGCTGAGAAGCTTCCACCGGAGGACGTCGCTGACAACCCCCGGGTGGCCCGCCGCATCCTCTCCATGGATGCCGCCGAGGTCACCGAGCGCCTGGGACCCCACGCCTACAAGGCCACCGTCAGCTACGAGTGGGCCGGCGCCCCTGGCACCACCCCCGTCAAGCTCACCGAGACGCGCACCTTCCGTGCGGGTCCGGGCGGCGTCAGCGGCGACTTCCATGGTGTGCTGGAGAACAGTCGCGACCAGGGCCTCGAGGTGATGCGCGTGGGGGGAAAGGTGTACGCCCGCAACCGCTACGGCACCTTCCGCCAGCGTCTGCGTGACCGCGGCATGGCCGAGCGCACCCGCGCCGAGCTCACCGGCGCCATCCGTGATGTGGACTCGCTCTTCCGCGGCCGCATCCTCCTGTCGCCTCAGGGCACCGTCACCTACGAGGGCCGCACCGCCTGGCGCTACTCCGTGGACCTGGGTCCGGAAGGCAACACGGGCACCACGCCGGTGGTACTGCCCGCCCTCCTGGAGCCCAAGGGCGGCCGGGACGAGACCACCAAGCGCCGCCTGGCCTTCTTCGAGAATCGCACTCCCAAGTCGCTGAGCGGTGAGGTGCTGGTGGACGCCTCCACGTCCGTCGTCCTCAAGGTCCGCCTGGACGGGCGCATCGCTGTCCCCGCCAACGACGCCGGGGGCGCCGCCGAGCTGCGCATGGTGTTGGAGTCCGCCCTGAGTGAGATTGGTCAGGACCCCAAGTTGCAGCCGCCGGAGAATTTTCTTCCGGACGCGGACAAGCCGCAGGGTATCGCGGATGCGTTGGATCGCTTCGGCATCCCTCGCAACAAGCCCGAGGGCGCCAACGCGCCCGGTGCCGCCGGCGGTCCCGCGGACGAGCCCGGGGACGAAGAGGGGAACTGACGCGTCAGGTGCTCTGTGCGGAGCAGGCCGCTACAGGGAGGGAGCGGCCTGTTGGAAGAAAATTTGACCCAACTCTTGCGTTCTCTACAATCCTCTCCGGTTGGGGCCCGGACGCGTCCGACATGAGCGGATGTTCAGGTGCCCACTGCAAGGGAGCGGAGATGGAGCGCAAGGTCGGTAGCAGCACGACGGTGACGGCCAAGGAGGTCGAGGTAGCGCTGGAGAAGGCGCGGACCCTGACGTCCGAAGAGGAGAAGGTGCTGCGCATGCGGCACGGTGCCGGGGCCGCCAAGAAGAGCGCGCCGCTCCCTCGTGCCGCGGGCAACAACGAGGAGCTGGGTGACGAGCTGCTCCTCATCGAGATGCAGCTCATGAAGGCCATGCGCGAGCGCACGGGCCAGACGAAGTCGGCCAGCAAGCCGAAGGCGACGACTGGCGCCAACGCGACGAAGGACAAGATCGTCCGCGCGCTGCGCAAGAAGAAGTAGTCCCCGGCGTCTCTCTCCCGGGCTGACGCTCAGCGATTGAGCAGAGCCACGAGGCGGTCACCCGCCTCGGGGAGCGTCAGTCCTTTTCCCGAAATCTCGCTGGCGAGCGCCTCGGCGTCGTCGGTGCCGCCCCGTGCGAAGAGGCCCTGAAGCCAGCGGCCCGCGGTGGGGTTGCGCCACCAGTCCTCGTTGAAGCGCCCGGTGAGGTGCGCCGTGAGCCGCGTCTCCAGCGCCCAGGCGCGCAGGTAGCGCGTCACGTAGAGCTGGGGGTCCACGTCGAAGAGGAAGAAGCCCGGGTGCGGCTCGACGAAGAGCGCGCGCCGCTGGGCATCCGCGTACTCGTCGGCCCGATCGGGCGAGGGCCCACGCGTGTAGAGGGACAGCTCATAGGACAGCTTCGCGCAGTGCCGGCGCAGCACCGTGAGTCCCTGGAAGGCCGCCATGCGGGTGGCGTCTCGCGCGGTGGCCGAGGGCAGGCGCAGGTAGCGCTTCAGCCACTCCTCGTCCGTGAGGAGCCGTTCGAGCAGGATGGCGAAGGCCTCCGTCACCGAGGCGTCTCCCAGCCGGCGCAGCTCCAGCGGCAGCTGCTCCGACACGTGGGCGTGGTGCAGGGCGTGGCCGTACTCGTGCAGCAGGCTGCCCAGCGCGTCCATGCCGGCGCGCTTCTGGAAGACAAGGCGCACCTCACCCGGGATTCGCACCGCGGCGGTGAAGGGCCGTGAGGCCTTGCCGGGCCGCTCCTCGTCGTCCATGCGGATGCGGCCCTCGGCGGACGGGTGGAAGCCCCACTCGCCGAGCCACCGGATGACAGCGGGCAGCCCGTCCTCGCGCCGGAAGAAGCCGCTCATCCACGGCACCTGGGTGGCGGCCTGCAGGTCGTGCCTGCGCGCGTTGCCCGAGGGCAGGGGCCGCAGCAGCGGCTCCACCTTCTTGAGGGCGTAGCCGAGCACGTCCCGGTAGGCGTCCTCGGTGAGGCGCAGTGTCTGCTCGGCGGCCTCGGCCAGCTTGTTCAGCTCGATGCCGGAGACGTCCTCGCGCAGGGCGACGTAGCTGGGGGCGCGCAGCTTCTCGGTGACGCGGAAGGCGGCCTCGCGACGGGCGCCGTAGCGGCCCCGGTTGTCCCAGAGGAAGCCGCCCGTGGCGCTCTCGAGCAGGGCGCGTCGGCCGCGGTTCGGCTCGTGGGGGAGCTGGCCGAGCGCCTCGCCAAAGGAGAGGGTCTGGTCATCCACGGGGAGGCGGGCGCGGGCCTCCAGTTGGGCTACGGCCTCGGCGTCGGGGGCGGCGAGGGCCTCTTCGACTTGGGTGGCGATGAAGTCGCGCAGCAGCCGCAGGCGGCGCACGCCGAGCGAGTCGCCCTTGGCCTGGGCCTTGGGGACGGCCTCGGTGGCGGCGGCGAAGGCCTCGGGGGAGGCGATTTCAGGCGAGTCCTCGTAGAGCTCGCGCAGAGGGAGCTCTGGGGCGAGGCCCGCGGCATGGCGGTACTGGAGGGTGGCCAGCTCGGCGAGGAAGTCGTCCAAGCTCGCGCGCAGGGTGGGGAGGGGACGGTCCATGGGGGGCCGGAAGGTAGACAGTTCGGCCTCGGGGGAAAAGGCCCGAGCACGTGGAGCGTGCCCCGTTCGTTTCATGAAGGGGCTTCCCCTCCAGAAGGCGATGTTGGATAGAGCACGCCGCCTGTTCCCCGCTGGATGTGCGGGGCCAGTGCAAAGGGGGAAGCAATGCCGATGGGAGTGTTCTTCAGGCCGTGGATTGTGGGTCTTGCGTCCGTCGTGGCGCTCGCTGGCTGCGGAGGCTCGCCGTCTGAGACGGGGACTGGCTCCGGCGGCGATGGTGCCGACAAAGGCGGTGACGTCCTCGTGGATGGGGGCAGGGTCTCGCCGGATCCGGACGCGGGCTCAGGTACCGATTCGGGTTCAGGCTCGGGAGGGGACTCGGGCTCCTCGGAAACGGGGGCGATCGAGGTCTCCGATGCGCCTGGGTTCGACTTTGGCCCGTCCCTCATCGGGACCACGGCCGAGCGTCGGTTCTTCCTGCGCAACCGAAGCGCGGGCACGGTGACGTCGTTGGCGGTGTCGCTGTCGGGCACCCCGTTCTCGTTCGCGGGCGGCACCTTCCCGGGCATCGGAGGCACGTGCGGGGCGGAGCTTGCCCCCGGGGCCTCGTGCCAGTTCGCGGTGGCGTTCCAGCCCACTGCGCGCGGAGCCGCGAATGGAGCGCTCACGGTGCGGTTCGCGACGGGGCCGGTGGAGGGGGCCGTCGTCCGGACTCTCGCGGGGAAGGGGCTCGCTCCCGCGCTCGTGCAGGTCGCGTCGGCGAGCGTTGACTTCGGGGGACTGGTTCAGGGACGGCAGAGTTGGCGCACCGTAACCCTGACGAACACCGGCGATGTGGACGCGATCCAGCTCTCGGCTCGTACACCTCCGGCGCCCTTCTCCTTCAAGGGCGGCTACCAGCCTGGAACGGGGGGCACGTGCTGGATCACCCTGGCGGCTGGAGAGAGCTGCACTCTCGTCCTGGGCTTCGTTGCCTCCGAGCCGGGCTCGGCGAGGACCACGTTGTCCATCTCATATGAGGATGGCATCTCCTTCCGGAGCCTCCCGCTCGCCCTCGTCGGTTCGGTTGTGTCTCCCGCCTCGCTCTCCGTTACCGACTCCCTCTCCAATACGGACCCGTTCGACTTTGGCGATGTCGCCGTCGGAGCGGTCGCGGAGCACACCTTCACGGTCAGGAATACAGGAGAGACGGCCGCCACCAGTATTACGCCTACGTCACATCACCTGAGCTTGCCCTTCGACTTCAAGGGGGGCGCCTATCCAGGCACTGGAGGCACCTGCGGCACGACGCTCGAGAGCGGCGCGAGCTGCACGCTGATCGTGACGTTCGCACCGCTACGGGAGGGCCTGAGCTACGGTGTCCTTTCTCTGTCCTACGACAATGGGAGCGGCTTCGGTTCGCCACCGGCAGGCCGTAATCTCTTCGGATCCAGTGGGGGGCGCTCGCGCCCGCTCGGTGTCTCCCTCCGGTGAGTTGAAACACGCGGCGTCCAGGCGGCCTGTCGTTACGGTGCCACCTGGACGTCGACCTGCCGATGGTGCCGGAAGGTGCTGACCACGGCCGACGCGACCGAGACGCACGCTCCGAGCCCCAGGGCCACCGTGGGCCCATGGCTCGAGAACGCTCGGAAGCACACGGCCACGAGGGTGGCACCGCACGTCTGCCCCAGCAGCCGGGCCGTCGCCTGCATGCCACCAGCGCCGCCGCTGCGCGCCTTCGGAGCGGCGGAGAGCATCGCGCGGTTGTTCGGTGACTGGAAGAACCCGAAGCCCACGCCACAGAGGGCCATGCCGAAGACGAAGGCGCTGTTGGACGCATGTGCCGGCAGGAGCGCGAGCAGCGTCAATCCCGCTGACAGCAGGAGTGATCCCACACCGCACAGGATGGCCGCGGAGAAGCGATCCGCCAGCCGCCCCGCGATGGGCGCCATGACCGCGACGGCGACTGGCCAGGGCGTCATCAACAGCCCGGTCTCCACCTGACTGCGCCCCAGGACATTCTGGAAGTAGAAGGGCAGGGAGACGAAGGCGAGCATCTGCGCCGAGAAGGAGCAGATGGATGCCACCACGGAGAAGGCGATGACGGGGATGCGCAGCAGGTCCACGGGGACAAGCGGCGAGGTCCTCGAGAGCTGGCGCCGCACCAGCACGACACCCGCGGTGAGTCCACCGGCGAGTGCGAGGGCACCGGGCAGCGCGCTGGCCGTCAGGCTCTCGAGGCCGATGATGAGCAACCCGAACGTCAGGGCATTGAGCAGCGCGCTCGTGAAATCGAATGGGAGCCCCGAGCGCCGGGTATGCGGTAGCGCCTGGCGCGCGATGAGCAGTGAGACAGTTCCCATCGGCACGTTGATGGCGAAGAGCCAGGGCCACGATGCGGCCGACAGGATGGCCGAGGCAATCGTCGGGCCGATGGCGGAGGAGACCGCGACCACCAGGGCGTTGATGCCAATGGCCCGGCCCAGCAGCCGATTCGGGTAGGTGAAGCGGACGAGGGCCGCATTGACGCTCATGACCGCGGCGGCGCCGAAGCCTTGGAGGACTCGAGCGAGCGTCAATCCCACCAGGGATCCCGACAGCGCACAGGCCAACGAGGCCAGCGTGAACACCAGGAGGCCCGCCTGGAAGACTCGCCGGTAGCCCACGATGTCGCCCAGCGAGGAGAACGGGAGGATGGAGACGACGATGGCGAGCTGGTAGGCGTTGACGATCCAGATCGACGCGGCGGGCGAGGCGTTCAAATCCCTCGCAATGGCGGGCAGCGCGACGTTGGCGATCGCTCCATCTAGAACGGCCATGGAGATCGCGAGCACGATGGCGACAATCGCCCAGTATCGACGGGGAGTAGGGAGACCATCGGAGGCGTCCATTCCGGGATTCGTATGCCCGGTCTCCCTGCCGCCGCCATGACCTTTCTTGATGCCTTCCATGTCCAGGGCCGTATCTTCCCTGTTGACGACCCCAAGAGGAAACCCCACCGATGAAGCGCCGCACCTTTCGAGTCGAAGCCGCCCATGTGAACCGCTCCCTGGGAGAGGCGCTGGCGGCGGAGCTGGGCGTGCCGCGCGAGGAGGCCGTTCGCCTGGTGGGCGTGGGAGCGGTGTACGTGGCCGGGCGGCGGAGCCGGGACGCGGGGGCACGGCTGACCGCGGGGCAGGTGGTGACGGTGGTGCTGGAGGAGGGGGGCCAGAGCCCGCTCGCGGCGGCACCGGCCCCAGTCCAGGCGCTCCGGGTGCTGCACGAGGACGGGGATGTCATCGCGGTGGACAAGCCGGCGGGGATGACGGCGCAGCCCACGGAGGGGCGGGTCGGGGACAGCCTGGTGGACAAGGTGGGCGAGCACCTGAAGCGACCCGCGGGGTTGGTGCACCGGCTGGACCGGGAGACGTCCGGGGTGACGGTGTTCGGGAAGACGCCGCAAGCGACGACCGCTCTGGCGGAGGAGTTCCGCGAGGGCCGGGCCCGCAAGCGCTACCTGGCGGCGGTGGGGCCGGTGTCGCTACCGTCCGAGGGGACCATCGACCTGCCGCTGTCGAAGGACCCGTCCCGGCCGGGGCGCTGGCGCGCGACTCGCGCGGCCAATGGCATCCCCGCGTTCACGCAGTACCGCGTGCTGCACGCGGGCACGGACTTCTGTCTGGTGGAGCTGCTGCCCCAGACGGGACGGACCCATCAGCTGCGCGCGCACCTGACGGCGCTGGGCGCGCCCATCCTCGGGGACAAGCGTTACGGAGGCGCGGCTCAGGCGGGAGGGCTCTCGGCTCCGCGCTGCCTCCTGCACGCACAGGCGCTGGAACTGGGACACCCGCGCACGGGCCAGCCGGTGCGGTTCGAGGCGCCCGTGCCGGAGGACCTCGCGCGCTTCTTCGAGGCCGCGGGAGTCACTGCTCCCGTGGGGCCCATTCGTTGATTCCCCAAGAAGCCCTGGTTGCTCCCGCCCCCGCCTCCTCTTACCCTGTGGACGTACCGTGGCCCGCTCTCACATCAAGCTCGACGAATTCGTTCCGTACAGACTCTCGCTCGCCTCCAACGCGGTGAGCCAGGTCATCGCTCGGGCCTACGAGGAGCACTTCGGCCTCAAGATGCACGAGTGGCGCGTCATCACCGTGCTGGCGCAGGACGGCGAGCTCACCCAGCAGGAGATCGTCGGCCGCACGAAGATGGACAAGGTGACGGTGAGCCGCGCTGCCCAGGTGCTCGAGCGTCGCAAGCTCCTGCGTCGCGTGACGAACGCCGCGGACGCTCGCTCCCTCCGTCTTTCGCTCACTGCCGAGGGGCAGAAGCTCTATGCCCGGGTCGCACCCGCGGCGCTCGAGCTGGAGGCGGAAGTGCTCGAGGGGCTCAGCGAGCGGGAGGTCTCTGCCTTGAAGGACGTGCTCCGCCGCCTGGAGACGGCTGCCGAGCGCGTGCTTGCTCGCCGCTGACGCGCCGCGTCGGCTCTACCCGTCCGCTTTCCAGGCACCAATCGCCCGGCACTCCCGTTCCGGGTTCAACAGGCTCCCATCTGGTGTCTTGCGGATTTAGTTTCAGACGTTACTATTTGTTCAATAGTTTCAGATGTTACTATCTGGGCCGTTTACGGAGGTCACAGGTCATGAGCGCCACGGCGGAGAATCCCCTCGGGTTGAATGGTTTCGAGTTCGTTGAGTTCACCTCGCCGGAGCCCGGCAAGATGATTGAGCTCATCGAGCGGTTGGGCTTCACGGCTTACGCGACGCACCCGACGAAGGACGTGGTTCGCTACAAGCAGGGCGGCATCAACCTGCTGGTGAACCGCGAGCCGAGCGGACAGGCGGCTGAGTTCCGGGCGGTGCACGGCCCGTCGGCCAACGGCATGGCCTTCCGCGTGGCCAACGCGAAGAAGGCCTACGAGATGGCGATCGAGCGTGGCGCTCGTCCGGCGGACCCGAACGCGGGCACGCTGGGCCCCGACAGCTATGTCCTCCAGGGCATCGGTGGCAGCCTCCTCTATCTCGTCGACCGCTACGGCGAGAAGGGCTCCCTCTATGACGACTGGCGCCAGATTCCCGGTGCCCAGGAGATGGAGGCGAAGAACAGCACGGGCCTCGACATCCTCGACCACCTCACGCACAACGTGCGCCGCGGCGAGATGCGCACCTGGTCGAGCTTCTACAACCGCGTGTTCGGGTTCACCGAGCAGAAGTACTTCGACATCAAGGGCCAGGCGACCGGCCTGTTCTCCCAGGCGATGATCGCCCCCGACCGCGCCATCCGCATCCCACTCAACGAGAGCCAGGATGACAAGTCGCAGATCGAGGAGTTCATCCGCCAGTACAACGGTGAGGGAATCCAGCACCTCGCGCTGACCACCAACGACATCTACGGGACGGTGGAGAAGCTGCGCGAGCGCGGGGTCATCTTCCAGGACACCATCGAGACCTACTACGAGCTGGTGGACAAGCGGGTGCCCGGCCACGAGGAGGACCTGGTGCGGATGAAGAAGAACCGCATCCTCATTGACGGCAGCAAGACGGAGGGCTTCCTGCTGCAGATCTTCACCGAGAACCTCTTCGGCCCCATCTTCTTCGAGATCATCCAGCGCAAGGGCAACGAGGGCTTCGGCAACGGGAACTTCCAGGCCCTGTTCGAGTCCATCGAGCTGGATCAGATCCGGCGCGGCGTCATCAAGGTGAGCACCCAGAAGTAGTCGGCCGCCAGAGCGCAATCCGCGGAGGGAACATGGCGATGGACGGATACCTGTCGGGGTTTGCCAACGAGTTCGCGACCGAGGCTGTCGCGGGGGCGCTGCCGGAGGGACAGAATTCTCCCCAGCGTGTGCCTTTTGGCCTCTACGCAGAGCAGCTGTCGGGTTCGGCGTTCACCGCGCCGCGGCGCGAGAACCGCCGGAGCTGGCTCTACCGGATACGCCCGAGCTCGAGCCACGGCTCGTTCCGTCCGCTCCCGGAGGGACTGCTGCGCAGCGGTCCCTTCGCCGAGGTGCCCGCTACGCCCAACCGTCTGCGCTGGAGCCCGCTCCCGCGTCCGTCCCAGCCCACCGACTTCATCGAGGGGCTCGTCACGTTCGGCGGGAACGGCTCGCCGTCGCTGGGCGCGGGCGTGGCGGTTCACGAGTACTTCGCCAACCGGTCGATGACCGACACGGTGTTCTACAACGCTGATGGCGAGCTGCTGATCGTCCCCCAGTCCGGGAAGCTCCGGCTCGTGACCGAGCTGGGCGTGCTCGGGCTCGCTCCGGGTGAGGTGGGTGTTGTTCCGCGCGGCGTGCGTTTCCGTGCCGAGCTGCCCGACGGCGAGGCTGCCGGGTACATCTGTGAGAACTACGGCGCGTTGTTCCGGCTCCCCGAGCTCGGGCCGATTGGTGCCAACGGGCTTGCCAACCCGCGCGACTTCCTCACGCCGGTCGCTGCGTACGAGGACGTCGACCGGCCCACGCGCGTCATCCAGAAGTTCCAGGGCCGCCTCTGGGCCGCCGAGCTTGACCACTCGCCGCTCGACGTTGTGGCCTGGCACGGCAACCTCGCGCCGTACAAGTACGATCTGTCACGCTTCAACACGATCGGCACGGTGAGCTTCGACCACCCGGATCCGTCGATCTTCACGGTGCTCACCTCGCCGAGCGAGCTCCCCGGCGTCGCCAACTGCGACTTCGTCATCTTCCCGCCGCGGTGGATGGTCGCCGAGAACACCTTCCGCCCGCCTTGGTTCCATCGGAACATCATGAGCGAGTTCATGGGGCTCGTGCATGGTGCGTACGACGCGAAGGCCGAGGGCTTCCTGCCCGGCGGCGCCTCGCTGCACAACTGCATGAGCGGCCACGGCCCCGATCGCGAGACCTATACGCGTGCGGTGGAGGCTCGGCTCGCGCCTCACAAGATCACTGACACGCTCGCGTTCATGTTCGAGAGCCGCTGGGTGATCGCCCCCACGCGCTTCGCGATGGAGACGCCCACCCTGCAGCGCGACTACGACGCCTGCTGGTCGGAGTTCCCGAAGGCTCGGCTGCCCGGCATGGGCTCGGAGAAGGTGACGCGGTGAAGCTCGCTTCGCTGAAGTCGGGACGCGATGGCCGCCTGGTCGTCGTCTCGGATGACCTGGCCTGGTGTGCGGATGCCTCGGCGATCGCGCCGACGTTGCAGCGCGCGCTCGATGAGTGGGAGCGCTGTGAGGCGCCGCTTCGGGCCCTCGCCGCGGCGCTGAACCGGGGTGAATCGCCGAGGACGCCGTTCTCCGAGGCGGAGTGCGCCTCGCCGCTGCCTCGCGCCTACCAGTGGGCGGATGGTTCGGCGTATGTGAACCACGTCGCGCTCGTGCGTAAGGCGCGCAAGGCCGAGATGCCCGAGAGCTTCTGGACGGATCCGCTCATGTACCAGGGCGGCTCGGACGGCTTTATTGGCCCTCGGGAGCCCATCCCGCTCGCGGACGTGAGCTGGGGCTGTGACCTGGAGGGCGAGGTCGCCGTTATCACCGGAGACGTGCGTCAAGGGGCCTCGCGCGAAGAGGCCCTTCGGGCCATCCGGCTCGTCATGCTGGTGAATGACGTGTCGCTGCGGAACCTCATCCCGGCGGAGCTCGCCAAGGGGTTTGGGTTCTTTCAGTCCAAGCCGGCCTCCTCGTTCTCGCCCGTTGCCGTCACTCCCGATGCGCTCGGCGGGGCCTGGCGTGAGGGCAAGCTGCACGGCGCGCTGCGGGTCTCTTTGAATGGTGAGCCCTTCGGACGCGCGGACGCGGGCGTCGACATGACGTTCGACTTCGGCACGTTGATCGCTCACGCCGCCAAGACGCGCGATTTGTGCGCGGGCTCCATCATCGGCTCGGGCACCGTGTCCAACCGCGATGCGGATGGCGGTCCCGGGAAGCCCATCCGTGACGGAGGGCTCGGCTATTCCTGCATCGCCGAGGTGCGGACCGTCGAGACGCTCCTATCCGGGGCTCCGAAGACGCCCTTCCTCCGCCACGGTGACCGCGTGCGCATTGAGATGCTGGACGAGGCGGGTCGCTCCCTCTTCGGTGCGATTGATCAGGTCGTCTCGGAGCCTCGCGGATGAGTGAGGGGCCGCGCACTCGCGTCTTCGAGACTCCTGCTGGCGTTGCCCTCTGCACGCTCGACTCGCTCGCGGACCCCGGTGCGCGCAACTTTGTTCTGCAGATTGATGAGGCCTTCTTTCATGGCTTCCTGGTTCGCACCGGAGAGAGCGTCCGGGGCTATGTGGACCGCTGTCCTCACCAGGGGCTTCCGCTCGCGCAGAAGCTGGATGGGTATTTGACTCCCGATGCCCGGTTGATCTCCTGCTCGTGGCATGGCGCCCTCTTCCGCATTGAGGATGGGGCGTGCGTCGGCGGCCCGTGTACGGGTGCTCGGCTGACGCCTTGGCCCGTGACGGTCGAGAATGGTGTGGTGCGCACGGCTTGAGGGGTTGAGCACGGGGGCGGATACCCTCACCCCGACCCTCTCCCAGAGGGAGAGGGAGTGAGGCGCGTTATGCGGCGCAGGTGAAGTGCTCTCCTTCTCTCCAACCGCGGCTCGTGAGGGCTTCGCGGATTTCGTCTCGGATGCCTCGTACTCCCACCGCCGCGATGAGGTGGGTGTCCTCCGGCGGCGCTCCCAGTGACTCCGGCGCGTAGACCGGTATCCCGTGGATGCGCGTGCCCACCTTCCTCGGGTGCACGTCGATGAAGCGCTCCACTCGCGCCCCCTCCGCTAACAGGAATCGCGTGAGGATGAGCCCTCCTGGCCCTGTTCCCCAGACCGTGAGGGGTCGTCCCGCCACCTCGCGGCTGCGCGCCAGATAGCGTGCCTTCACCCAGATGAATCGTTTGTGCGCGTACCTTGGGTCCGTCCTCGTCAGCCGCCCCGTGCTGTCCCTCCAGCGCAACAGCACCTCGGGCAGGTTGCGCATCCGGTGGCCCCTGTCGATGAGCTTCAGCCACAGGTTGTAGTCTTCTGGGAAGTCGCCGTGCTCCCACCCTCCGGCTGCTACCACCGCCTCCCGTCTCAAGCACACCGAGGGGTGGCAGATGGGGCTCTCCACGAAGCGCTCCCGGTGGAGTTTCTCGGAGGTGGTGAGCCCGTTGAGCCAGGCCGCGTAGTCCCGCATCGAGGGGCTCACCGGCTGGTCCTCGCGGAACAGCTCCACGCTCGTGCCCACGCCGCCAAGGTCCGGGTCCGCTTCCAGTGCTTCGACGCTCGCCTCCAGCCGCCGAGGGAGTGCCTCGTCATCCGCATCCATCCGCGCTACGTAGGGGGAGGTAGCATGCGAGAGCGCCAGGTTGAGCGCCGCCACCAGGCCCCGGCCCTCCCCGTCGAGCACCTCCACCCGGGCGTCCCTCGCCGCCAGCCTCTCGAGCACCGCGCGCGTCCCGTCCGTGGAGCCGTCATCCACTGCCAACACCCGGATTTCACGCAGGGTCCCCTCGAGGAGGCTCTCCACGGCGCGAGCCACGGTGCTCTCGGCGTTTCGGGCGGGAAGGAGGGTGGTGACGACCGGAGGCTTCATCCTGTGTAGACTGCCGCACCCATGGGTGGCGTGAGAAACGGCAACGACGCCGGTTCGTCGGAGTCAGCCGATACGCACCAGCGCTCGCCCGCTGGCCTGCCCCGAGTCGGGGACGGCACAGGCGTGTCCGAGCTCGTCGAACGTCACCGCCAGAGCGCCGTCCGTCTCCTCAACCAAGGACACGCCGCACGGGCTTTCGGCGAGCTGGTTCGGGCCAGTCGCTCCCTGCCCATGACGCCGCGTCTGGCCTCGACGCTCGTCGCCTTCTCGCTGCGCGCCGGGACGGAGGCTTCCGCTATCGCGCTCCTCTCGTCCTCGCTCGGCCACACCCAGGGCCCTACCCGCCGCGCCGTCCGGCTACAGCTCGCTCGCGTGCTGCGCCGGGTGCAGCAGCTCCCTCGTGCGGTGGAGGTGCTCCAGGCGCTCGTCGAGGAGTCCCCCGAGGATCGCCGCGCCCGCCGGCTCCTCGAGGCCCTCTTCCGTCGGCTCCCCCGCGAGCAGACCGGTGAGCTTGTTCAGTCCTCCTCGCCTTGGTCAGAGGATGAGCGCACCGTGGAGTCCTCCGGTCCGCCCGATGCGCGGTTCACGCCGCGAGCCTCCTCCCAGCCCCGAGCCGTGGCTCCCGAGGAGCCTGACGACGAGCGGCATGCCACCCTCCTCGAGCAGCCCGCGGCCTGGCTGCAGGACGAGGAGATCACCTCCCAGGCCGCTGAGTCGCCCTCTCCGCTTGCTGGGGAGGCTCCCCCCGAGGGGCCCGCGCTCCGGCCCGTGTCCCCGCTCATTCCGCCACCGGCGGGGCCCAGGACGGATGCGCCCGTGGCCTGGAGCAGCGACGAGGACACCGAACCCTCCCGCCAGCTGGTGCCCCGGCAGGCCAACCCGGACGAGACGCGCCTCGAGGCCCAGCTCATCGCGCGCCGGAGCTGGCGCGAGCTGGCGCAGTTCTACCTGGCCCAGGCCGAGCGCACGCAGGACCTGGTGGTCCGCGCTGAGACCCTGACCCGGCTCGCCGAGCTGCTCGAGGACGAGCTGCAGGACACCGCGGAAGCGGCCCGGGTGTATGGCCAGATTGTCGCTCTCACGGGGGACCAGGCCGCGCTCGCCGAGCAGGTGCGGCTCCTGACCCAGCGCGCCGAAGGCGATGACTGGGTGGTGCGGCGTGTTCTCGACGAAGCCGTGCAGCGCGCGAGCAACCCCCGGGCGCGTGCTGCTGCCTTCCTGGCGCGAGGCGAGCGGCTGCTGGCCATTGGCGAGCTGGCCCGTGCTCGCTCGGACTTCGAGGCGGTGGTGGCCATCTCCCCTCACTCGCTCCCGGCCTTGATAGGGCTGGCCCGGTGCGCGCCCGAGGCGGACCGTGCCCGGACCGCCGAGCGTCTGCGCGTCGCGCTCGCCGCCGTGCCCCGCCGGACCGCCCACCGCGCCGAGGGGCTGCGGCGCCTCGCGGAGCTCGCCGGCGGGTCGCTCGCCGATGCACGGCTCGCCCACTGGGCGTGGTCGGAGGTGCTCGCGGAGAACCCGGAGGATCTCCTCGCGCAGGATCAACTTCTGGAGCTGACGCGACAGCTCGGGGACAAGGTCGGGTTGAGCCGCCTGCTGCGTGCCCGTCTGGCTCGCGAGCCGCGCGGACCGGCGGCGCGCAAGGCCCGGTTGGAGTTGGTGGGCTCCCTGGAGGCCACGGGGGACCGCGAGGCCGCGCTGGCCGAGCTGCGCCAGGCGGTGCGCTTTGAGCCTGGTCACAGGGAAGCGTGGCTGCTGCTCGTGGATCGCCTCGTGTCGTTGGGACAGAACGGCGAGGCCGCGTGGGCCATGGAGCACGCCGCCACCGCCACCGAGGATGATGAGGCGCGGCTCGCCAGTTGGGATCGTCTCGCGCGCTTCTGCCGCGAGGTGCTCGGGGACACGGCCCGTGCACAGGTGTACGCCAACCGAGCGGAGAACCTGCGCAAGGCCATCGCCGAGCGTGCGATGCCTTCGCAGCACCCCGAGCCGCCTCGCAGCGCCGTCCCCAAGCGGGAGCCGAGCGGGTCGCGCACCGCCATCCTCGTGCCTCCGCCCGGCACGGTGGAGCTCACGCCCACGCCGAAGGCGCCGGTCCCCGTTCCCCCTCCCGAGTCCGCGCCTACCATTCTCGAGATGCCCGTGGTCACTGCCAGCAAGGGCGCCGCTCCTACGAGTCCTCTTCCGCCCCAGCTCGCGCCCGAGCCTCCCTCTGCTCCGATGGCCGTGGAGAGCACCCGGGTCATCGCCTGGGAGGCGCCTCCGGGGAAGATGGACCCGGTGCGCCGCCGTGCCCGGGTCGGAGCCGCGACTCCATCGCCCGGTGCCTCGGAGACTCCCGCTCCCGTCGTTTCCGCCAAGCCCGCTTCGGCTCCAGCACCTGCTCCAGCACCTGCTCCAGCACCTGCTCCGGTTCCGGCTCCGCTGGAGACGACCCGGCCGGCGGCCATCGAGCGCGTGCGCGAGCGTCCGCTCGACGCGGCGGCGTATCGGGAGCTCTCGGCCTTCTTCGTGAGCCGGGGCGACACGGCGCGTGGCTCGTTGATGGCGGAGGTGGCCGCGGCGCTCGCGGGGGAGAAGGGCACCGTGCCCCGGCCTCCGCGCCACACGCTCACCCGCGAGGAGCGCGCGGGCCTGCGCCACCCCGGTCTGCGCAACCCCGCGGGCGAGCTGCTCGCCTCCGTGGGTTACTCCCTCTGCCGCCTCTTCCCCACGTTCGGCAGGGCCGCGGGCTCCTCCGAGCCGCTTCGTCCGGACTCGGGCCAGGGCGCTCGCGCGGCCCTGGAGGTCCTACAGTCCGTCGCCCGCCTGCTCGACGTGCAGCTCCCCGAGGTCTTCATCTCCGAGGACGAGGGCCCTCCCTTCTCGCTCGTCCACCCGGGAGCGCCGCGCCTGCTGGTGGGCCGGTCCGCGGTGCGCCAGGTGCTGCCGGAGCCGGAGCTGCGCTTCTTCGCCGGACGCGCCCTGTCCTGCCTCGGGCCGGATCTGCTCGCGCTGCGCTGCCTGAAGAAGGATCAGCTGCTGCGTGCGGTGGCCATCCTCTCCTCGGTGCTGCGCGGCGGGACGGAGTTCGGCACCGAGTCCCGGGTGGTGCGCGAGGCACTGCATCCCCGGTCCCGCGAGCGCGCGCTGGCGCTGATGGAGTCGGCCCTGCGGGAGTTCGATGCCTCGGCGCTCGCGGAGGCGGCCCGCCACTCGGCCAACCGCGCGGGGCTCGTCGCCTGTGGAGGCCCGGGGCCCGCCGTGGCTGCGCTGCGCGCCCTCAAGTCCAGCGAGCAGGAGTTGGTGGAGTTGGTGCGCTTCTCCGCCTCCGAGCGCTACCTCCCCTTGCGCGGCTGAGTGCGCTCAGCGCACCTGCACCTTGAAGGTGAGGGCGACGAGCCGTCCTTGCTCTCCGCCGAAGTCATGGTGGTAGGCCAGGTCGATGCCGCCACCTCCCGTCATCAGGCCGATGCCCACGCCGAGCTGGGAGGAGCGGGTGAAACCATCCCACGTGTAGCCCGCGCGCAGCGGGAAGTTCTGTCCGAGCACGTACTCCAGTCCACCGCTATAGGTGAACGTGGTGCGGTCGTTCGTCTCGAAGTCCGCGCGCACGTCTGCCGCGACGGTGAGCAGGCCGGCAAATACTCCCGCGTGGGCCGAGTAGTACCGGGTGAGCTCGGGGTTGTTGGTGCCAATGAGGTTGTGGGCGGAGACGCCGATGGAGAAGGCGTCGCTGGGGCGCACGAGGAGGCCCGCGTCGGCGGTGAGGGAGTTGGCCTGCCGGGCGCCGCGCATGAGCAGGTAGCGCGTGGAGACGCCGATCATCAGGCTGTTGGCCAGCGGCACCGCCAGGGCCAGCGTGTTGAGGTGAGCGGTGGCTCGCTGGGTGCCCTTGCCGAGCGAGATGAGCTGGTAGGTCACTCCGGCGGCGAGCATGCTGGTGGACGAGTCCGCCACGGCCACCATGCCGAGCGCATCCTTGCCCACCCAGTCCCAGGCGCCGGTCAGCTCGATGCGGTAGGTGCGGAAGGCGGCGAGGGACGCGGGGTTGCCGGTGCCCGCTTCGGCCCCGACGCCCAGGGCGCGCCAGGCGCCGCCCATGCCGACGCTCCGGGCACTCGTGAGGTTTCTCAGGTCCTCGGCTTGCGGACGGCGCGAGGTATCGACCCCGGAGTCCTCCTGGGCGAGCGAGAGGGTGGACAGAAGGACGGCCAATAGGAGCGTCAGGCGATGCCACATGGGGGGCACATCCTAACTGTCTTGATGGAGGGGTGGGCCATCACTAGATTCGCCGCCCCATGTTCACCCCATCGACGAGAGAACCCCTCATCCGCCAGTGTGTCGTATGGGCCACGAAGGCCCTTCCGAAAGAGATGTCGCCGAGCGTCGACACGGTGACACTCCTGTCGTGGACGCGGGGCGGGATTGCGATGGGGCGGTCGTGATGAAGCGCGCTCTCTCTGTCATCGGGTTGCTGGCGGCGCTGAGTGCGGGCGCATACGTGCTGCCGGGGGGCTCCATTCTGCGCCGGATGTCCGCGGCGAACGCGGAGCAGCAGTTGTCCTCGCTGAAGGTGGATGGCTCGCTGCACTTCTATGGGCCGGCGGTGAAGGAGGCCGGAGCGGCGCTGGGGCTGCCCACGGATCGGCCGGACATCGAGGCAGACGGCTCGGTGTACATGAAGCTGCCGGGCCGCTGTCGGTTCGAGGCGAAGGCGCCGGAGGGCAACACGGTGGCGTCGGTGTCCTCTGGGGGCCGCAAGCGAGTCGAGGGCACGGAGATCGCCGCGCTGTCGGAGGCGATTCAGCAGGTGTGCGCGGTGCTGGCGGTGCGCGCGGGGACGGTGCAGGAGAGTCGAGAGGTGGTGGAAGCGCACCTGCGCTCGCTGGGTATCGAGCCGCGCTCGACATCGCTGGCGCGCTTCGGCGGCGACGTGGTGTACGTGCTGGGGCCGCAGGGCGAGGGCAAGCCGCAGTTCTGGGTGTACAAGGAAGACTTCCGGCCGGCGCGGCTGCGCTACAAGGACGCGAAGGGCACGGCCTGGGACGTGCGCCTGCTGGACTACTCCTCGCCGGCGACGGGTGGGGCGCTGCCGCGCACCATCGAGGTGTGGCGCGGAGAGGACCGGGTGCTGCGCTTCACGGTGCTCACGGGTGACACGCGGGCGAAGATCGCCGACACGCTCTTCTGAGCACTGCCCCCTCTCCCTCTCCCTCTGGGAGAGGGTCGGGGTGAGGGTCGTGCGGGGACTGTTTCAGAGTCCTGGCCTTACCGGAGCCCGGCGTCCTGCAGGCGGCTCCACAGGCGCGAGAGTTCCGCTCGCCCCTCCTGGCCGGGTTTGCCACAGAGCTCCACGCCATCCTGTGAGAGCAGGTACAGGGTGTCGTTCTCCTCTCCCTGACTCGCGCGGAGCTCACGTGCTTGGAGCAACAGCCCGCCCGACTCCCCGGCCGCATGAGCGAGGAGCCTGTCGAAGTCGGCCTCGGGCAACCAGCGAAGCTGTTCGAAGAGCAGCGAGACCGGGAGTCCCGAGCGTAGGGGGGCACTCCATGTTCCGCCGAGTGCCGCGAGCACGCTGGCTCCATCTTGCGTGGGGATGAAGGCGATCCGGTCGGGACGAATGACGAGACAACCCGGCTCGACGTGGGGTTCGACCCAGGCGCCACCGGGCACCTTGCGGCGCAGACCCGGGATGCAGACGGCGTCGAGCGGACGCTCGGATACGGCGGCACCGAGGAGCGGGGGCTGACGATAGAGCTCCAGCAAGGTGATGAGCCGTTCCGCATCCGTCTTTGCGAGGGACTCGAGCTGGATGGGGAAGCTGTCCTCCACTTCCACGTGCACACTGTTGAGAATGCGCCGAATGCCCTGGGGAGGAATGGAGCGCAGAAGCACCTGGACGGGCTGACCGTTCCGAGGCTTCCACACGAGCCGCTCCTGGGTGAGCCAACAGTTTCCGGAGCGCCGGTACTGGAAACCGAACCAGAGCAGGGCCATCAGCAGCCACAGGGCTCCAGCGGCGGGGTAGGAATGGAGGGAGAGCGGGATGGAGAGGGAAAGCCAGAAGGGGGACTTCAGGCTCGGTCTGAACGCTCCCCGGAACAGCAGCCGCTCCCGGGCGTGGAGGGGCGAGGGGATGCCCTGGAGGACATGCTGAGCGAGCTGACCGAGCGCCTCCGCGAGGGAGCCCTCTGGAGTCGGCCAGCGGAGCCGCTTGTGGATGAGCGCGCCCAGCCGCTGACGGCGAGCCTCCAGCTCGCGTGAGAGACGGAGCTCTGGAATTTCCTCGGGCCAGGCTTCCGCTTCCGCGCGCTTGTGGAGACGGACGAGCAACTCCTCAAGAACGGGCTCCTGGCGGGTTACCTCTCGCAGCAACTCCAGGTTCGCATGCAGCAGGCGCTCCCATTTCCAGGAGCGCAGTAGCCCCTCCAGCTCCGCATAGGGCTTCCGCGCCGCTTCCAGCGCGTCGAAGCGGCCCTCGAGCTGGCGGCGGATGTCCGAAGAGGGGACGGACGTGGGCTGCATGCCTGGCAAGCGTAACCCGTATGCACGGAGTAGGCTCGGCCCTCCGGGACCGAGGAGGGGTCATGTCCGAGCAGGATCGGCAGAGATGGAACACCCGCTACCGCGAACAGGCGGGGACAGGAGACCCGTCCGGGTTCCTTCGCTCGCTCGCGGGCCAACTCCCGAGCACGGGCCGGGCGCTCGACGTCGCGGGAGGAGCCGGGCATGAAGCCCTGTGGCTCGCGAGGCGAGGCCTGGACGTCACCCTGGCGGACATCTCGGATGTCGCGCTCGAGCGGGCCGGGGAGGCCGCGCGCGAGGCGGGAGTGGGGCTTCGGCTGCAGCGGTTGGACGTGGAGGTGGAACCCCTTCCGTCCGGACCTTTCGATGTCGTGCTCTGTTTGAACTTCCTCTGGCGGCCACTGTTCGCCGAGTTTCCGAAGGTGCTCGCGCCGGGTGGACTGCTCGTCTTCGCGCAACCTACGCAGAGCAATCTGCAGCGGCATGCGCATCCGTCGGCGCGGTTCCTGTTGGAGGATGGCGAGCTGCCCCGGTTGGTCCAGGGACTGGAGATCGTCTCGTACACCGAGGGCTGGACGGAAGCGGGTCGACACGAGGCCCGGCTGGTGGCGCGCGCCTGAATCGTCCGTTGGATGAGACACGACGGGCGCAAGATGGAGGGGACTCATCGCACTTCCCGGTGATGCCCACTCGGAGGGGCACGCCTGTGTCACATGGCCTACCGCTTGCTCACCGACACCGCGGGGACGATTGACCGGGCCCGCCGCGCGCCGCACCCTGGCGGACATGGCACGGGACGAACAGGAGCGGGAGGACGCCTATCCCCGGGCACCCTCTCGGGAAGAGTGGGCGAGGATGAGCGAGGAGGAGCGGGCCCGGGTGGTGGAAGCCTTGCCTGGGGAGGTGACGTGGGACGAGATGGCGATGCCGGAGGGAGACCTGCACTCCCAGGCGAAGATGGGCGCGTTGCAGGCCCTCAAGGGGTACTTCTCCCGGCAACGGCGGCGGGTGTACCTGGGCACGGAACTGCCGGTGTACTACCCCGCCGAGCGCCGCTTCGCGCCGGATCTGCTGGCCGTGCTGGACGCCGAGACACACCCTCGAAACAAGTGGGTGGTGAGCCAGGAGGGTAAGGGGCTGGACTGGGTGCTGGAGGTTCACGTGGGCGGCGACCGAAAGAAGGACGCCGAGTACAACGTGAGGCGCTACGCGCGGCTGGGTATTCCCGAGTACTTCATCTACGACCGGGCCCGGCAGCGGCTGGAGGGTTATCGGCTGCCGTCGACCGAGGCGAGGGAGTACGTCCCCATCACCCCGGAGCAGGGTCGCTACAGCTCGGAGGTGTTGGGATTGGAGCTGCAGGTGGAGGAGGGGCGGCTGCGCTTCTGGGCGGGGCACGCGCTGCTGCTGGAATACGAGGAGCTCATCGCCCGGATGCAGGAGATGATGGAGGGGCTGCAGCGGCGCGCGGATGAGGAGGCCCGGCATCTGGAGGAGGCAGAGCAGCTGCGCCAGGAGGCGGAGCGGCGTCTGGCGGAGGAGACGCGGCGGCGGGAGGAGCTGGAGCGCCGCCTCGCGGAGTCACAGGCCGAACTGGAGCGTCTCAGGCAGCGTGGGGGGTGAAGGGGGACGCCGGGGCCTGGAGCGGTCTGGAGGTCCCGGTGGTTTCTCGGAGGGCCGCGCCGTAGAAGAGGGGTCTCATGTCGCTCCAAAAGATCTCCGTTCCCCGCGAGGCCGCCGGTGAGCGGCTCGACAAGTTCCTCTCGGCGCACCTGCCAGGGCTCTCGCTGGAGCGGGCGCGGGTGCTCATCGAGCAGGGCCATGTGCGCATCCGCGGCAAGAAGTGCCAGAACTCGCGCAAGCTCTGGGGCGGAGAGGAGATCGAGCTCAGCCGCCCTCCGCCGCGTGCCCCTCCGAGGCGCTCCGTCGAGGGTCCCGAGCTGCCCGTGCTCCACGACGAGGCTTCCTTGATCATCGTAAACAAGCCTGCGGGCCTGGTGGTGGAGCCCCAGGGGGGAAGCGTGCCCTCGGTGGTGGAACTGGTGGCGGCGAGGATGCCGCCGTTCGACGTGGAGGGCGTGGCGCAGCCCGGAGTGGTGCACCGATTGGACCGGGAGACGAGCGGCTGCCTCGCACTCGCGCGCACGGACGAGGGCGTGGGCGCGCTTGAGCGCGCGTTCCAGGAGAAGCGCGTGGACAAGCGCTATTGGGCGCTGGTGCTGGGAGAAACGCCCGAGCGCGATCGGCTCGAGGCACCGTACGGGAGGGATCCCAAGGACCCCAGGCGCTTCACGACGAAGGTGCGCTCGGCGAGGCGCGCGGCGCTCTCATACGAAGTACGCGAGCGGTTGAAGGGCGCGACGCTGGTGGAGGTGGAGTTGGAGACGGGACGCACGCATCAGATTCGCGTGCAGATGGCCGAGGCGGGATACCCCGTGCTGGCCGATTCGCTGTATGGCCCCGAGGAGACGCGGCTGCACCCGGCGGCGAAGGAGATTGGCCGGCACGCGCTGCATGCGGTGCGACTGTCCTTGCCGAGCCCCGCTGCGGGGGGCGTGGTGCGCGTCGAGGCGCCGCTGCCCGAGGACTTCTTGCGCGCCCTGGCCCTGCTCCGAGCGTGACTATTGTGGCCCCTGTGCATCGTTCTCGCTCTGCTCCTCTTCATCCATGGCAATCGAGAACGGGTAGAGCGCGCGGTGGTTGACATTGCGATGGTGCACCGCGAGATAGGATTCGCCTGAAATCGTGATGAGGGATTGCGCGGGCGGTTCGGTCTGACTCGTGAACCATGCCTCCGCCGCTTCACGTGTATCGAACGAGGCCACGGCAGGAGGGAGCCCTTCACGCTTGAGTCGACCGAGGTGGAATTCGATAACAGCGAGGGGGATCAGGCGACGATGGTTCAGCTCTCGGATGTATGTGACGGTGTGGTATTGGCCCGAGATCAGTACGAGAGTCGAATCGGGTGGTTCGGACTGGCTGTTCAGCCAGGTTTCCGCCTCCTCGCGTGTCTTGAAGGAGGCCACCACGGGAGGCGGAGCGTTGGACTCGAGGTACTCGAGAAAGTCCGCGAAGGCGTACCGCTGGCCCGTTGACGTGATGAAGAGGAGCGCGTTGATGGCTACCTCGAGAAGCTCCTGTTCCTCCACGGATTGAGTATTGGCGCGAATTCGCGCGAGAAGGTCCATCACGTCCATCGTGAGATTCCGCTTGCTCATGGAGACACCCCTGCGATGGGTTGGTCATGGGAAAGGCGACAGGTGTCCGGGGCCGAGAGTCCTGTGGCGGCTCGTGTTGGGCTCGTGGGCTTTACCATGTCACGTGCGCCACGTTGCGCCCTGGCCCTGCTCCGAGCGTGAGGCGCTGTCCGGCTTCACGCGGCGTTCGCCACCTGACGAAGACATGACCGCTGGAGTGGGCCGATGTGGGCCCGCGCTCCGGAGGTAGCTCTGTAAGTGCCTGAAATTAGAGGAGATAAAGGGCACGAGCGAGCCACTGAGGAGCGTGGCTCCACCGTGGGGGAGGCCTCAGGGCATGTCAGACGCAGCGAGTAGTTTGCGTCCTTGCCGCTGAACCGTAACCGACGCGCCATCGGCGTGGAGGAGGGGGTCAGTCGGCCAGGAGGTTCCATGCGAACGAAGCTGTGTGTGTTGGGGGCGGTGTTGGGGACGGCGTCGGTGCTGCCGGTGGTGTGCACGCCGTCGGCGGCTCCAACGCAACAGACGAAGGAGGAGCAGACGCGAGGAGGAGTCTCGAGGCAGGCCGGTCAGCCTTTTGATGGCCACGGCGCTGAGCCGCTCTCGCCGGTCGAGGTTCCGGTGAGCCCGGTGCTCGACGAGCCAAAGCACCCGTGTGAGCTCGTCACCGTGATGCGGGTGCCGTGCGATCCCGCAAACGCCACGTGCGAGTACACGTATTGGGAGTGCCCGCGGAACGTGAAGCCGCTGAGGGCATAACGGAGTGAAGAAGCGCGGCCCCTGCGTGGGCCGTCTTGAGCGCGGCGGGTTGGACTCCTCGGAGTCTGGCTCGCCGCGCAGTCATTTGCGGGCTTGAGGCCTCCCATAAGGGCTTCCTGCTCCACTGTGGGTGAGTCCTCATGTGTGGACGGTGGGAAGCGCGGCCGGAAACTACCGGTGTCAGTGGCCGCCGCTACAGTGGTCCCCAGTCGCCGTGAGCCCCTCGAACCTCGCCTCAGTCGCCGTTGGCCGTCCCGTCCGGGGCGAGTTCACCTATGTCGTCCCCGACGGCCTCTCCGGGCGTCTGTCGCCGGGCCAACGCATCCTCGTGCCCTTTGGCCGCAGCATGTCGCTCGGCTTCTTCCTCGGGCCCGCCGCGCCTCCTCCCGAGGGCGAGAGCGTCAAGCTCAAGCCCATCATGAAGGTGCTGGAGGACTCGCCGTCGCTCCCGCCGGACCTGATTGCGCTCCTGCGCTTCGCCGCCGAGCACTACCGCTACCCGCTCGGCGAGGTCATCAAGAGCGCGCTGCCCCCCGGGCTCACCAAGGCCGAGGAGGAGAAGGAGGCCAAGCCGGACGTGCAGGAGTTCGCCGTGGCGCTCGTCGCCGAGGCCCCCGCTGTCCTCCGTCGTGCCCCGGCGCAGTCCGCCGCGCTGGCCTATCTCCTCGCCGTGGGAGGCCGGGCCCCTATCGAGGAGGTGGCCCACGCCATCCCCGGCGCGCGTGAGACGCTGCGCAAGCTCGTCGAGCGGGGGTTCGTCCGCATCGATGAGGAAGTCATTGCCCCGGGCGTGAAGGAGGGCCTCGCGCAAGGTCGTCCCGACAAGCTCACTCCCGAGCAGGCCGCCGCGGTGTTGGAGCTCCATGCGGCCGTTGACGCCGGAGGCTTTCAGCCCTTCCTCCTCCACGGTGTCACCGGCAGCGGCAAGACCGAGGTGTACCTGCGCGCCGTGGAGCGGAACCTCGAGCGGGGCAAGGGCAGCCTCATCCTGGTGCCGGAGATCGCCCTCACGCCGCAGCTCGTGGGTCGCTTTCGCAGTCGTTTCGGCGCGGACGTGGCCGTGCTGCACTCGGCCCTCAAGGACCGTGAGCGCCTCTTCCACTGGCAGGCCCTGCGCAAGGGCACGGTGCGCATCGCCGTGGGCGTGCGCTCGGCGGTATTCGCTCCCGTGGAGAACCTCGGCCTTGTCGTGGTGGACGAGGAGCATGATCCGTCCTTCAAGCAGGAGGACAAGCTGCGCTACCAGGCGCGCGACCTGGCCGTGGTGCGCGCCAAGCAGGCTGGGGCGGTGGTGGTGCTCGGCTCGGCCACGCCCTCGCTGGAGACGCTGGAGAACACCCGTCGAGGCCGCTACCGCAAGCTGGAGCTGAAGAACCGCGTCGATGACCGGCCCATGCCCACCATCGAGCTGGTGGACCTGCGCCAGGAGCGCCCCCGCGAGCCGCTCGTGCAGGAGGAGGCGCCCATCCTCTCCGCGCCGCTGCTCGACGCCATGGCGGAGACCATCGGGCGCGGCCAGCAGGTCATCCTCTTCCTCAACCGCCGGGGCCACAGCACCTTCCTCATCTGCGAGGTGTGCGGCACCTCGGTGAAGTGCTCGGATTGCGACGTGTGCCTCACCTACCACCGCT
Source organism: Archangium minus (assembly GCF_044360475.1). Taxonomy (NCBI): domain Bacteria; kingdom Pseudomonadati; phylum Myxococcota; class Myxococcia; order Myxococcales; family Archangiaceae; genus Archangium; species Archangium minus. The sequence goes on along the minus strand of NZ_CP043494.1, from coordinate 10,232,811 downwards.
CGCAGAACCGGCTGGTGTGCCACTACTGCGGCGTGGCCCACCCCGTGCCCGAGCACTGCCGCGAGTGCACCGGGCCGCTGCTCAAGATGGGCATCGGCACCGAGCGCGTGGAGGCCGAGGTCGCCGAGCGGATTCCCCAGGCTCGCGTGGCCCGGCTCGACAGAGACTCGGCCTCCAGCGCCGAGCGCCTCACGGAGATGCTCGCGTCCTTCGCCCGCCGGGAGATCGACGTCCTGGTGGGCACGCAGATGGTGGCCAAGGGGCACGACTTCCCCGGGGTGACGCTGGTGTGCGTGGTGATGGCGGACACCTCGCTGGCCATTCCCGACTTCCGCGCTTCTGAGAGAACCTTCCACCTTCTCACCCAGGTGGCTGGCCGCGCCGGACGCGGGAAGGATCCGGGGCGGGTGCTCGTGCAGACGTACAACCCGGAGGCAGACCCCGTGAAGCGCGTGCTCACCCACGACTTCGAGGGCTTCTCCGAGCGGGAGCTGGAGCGGCGCAAGGTGCTCGCCTGGCCGCCCTACACGCGCATGGCGGCGATTCGGCTCGAGGGCGAGAGTGCCGAGCAGACCGCCAGCGTGGCTCGATTTCTCGGAGATTTCATCGGCCGCAACATGCCTCCGGCCTCGTGGGGGGTACGCCTGCTGGGGCCGGCCATCGCTCCCATCTCACGCATCCGGGGTCGCACCCGGTGGCAGTTGCTCCTCAAGGCCCCTACCCACGCGGCGCTCGCCCCATTGCTCGCCCGGCTAGAGGCGAAGCTGGTCGACATTCCGTCCGCCGTGCGTGTCACGATCGACGTGGATCCAGCGGCCATGCTGTAGACTCGCTCCCGATTTCCAATGGCCGAATCGGTCCTCCTCGTACACGACGACATCGCCACCATCGCCACCGTGCGCCGACTGCTCGCGCGCGAGGGCTATGAGGTCATTCTCGCGACCTCCGTGGCGGATGCGCTTATTGCCTTTGGCCATCACCTGCCCGTGCTCATCATCCTGGCGCCGGGGGTGGAGAGTGGTCGCGGCCACCTCGTCCTGGAGGAGCTCGGGTTGCACCCGGACATGCGGCTCGCGCGCGTGCTGCTGCTCGGCGAGCCCGTCCCCGGCAGCGCCGCCCCGGTGGCTCCGCTGCCCCTGGATGGCTCCGGCTTCATGGAGCAGGTGGCGGCAGTCATCAACTCGCCCGCGGGCCCGGAGGCCTGGTACGCGGTGAAGGAGGACGTGGACGCTCCAGCTCCCGAGCCGGTCCCCGCTCGGTCCGGGCCGCCGGGGCTCGTCCAGAAGTCCTCCGTGTCCAGCCGCAACGCCGCGCTGGAGCACGCGCTCTTCGATGATCTGCCCAAGCCCGAAGCGGCCCGGCAGTCCCCGTCCTCCCTGGATGCCGAGGACCTGTTCTCCCAGACGGAGCAGGCGGTGGTCACGGCTGAGATCCCGCCGGTTCCATCGCTGACGGAGCAGGACCCTGGGGATGAGGCGGAGTCGCTCTTCGGCGCGACGGAGCAGGCGGTGGTGGGGTCGGGCCAGGTTCCGGTGGTGAAACCCCCCGGGCCCGACGAGGACGAGATGCGGCGCATGGAGGACGACGTGCGCCGCGAGGCTGCTGCCCGGCGGCGGTTGAAGCAGGAGGAGCCCTCGTTGCCTGTGTCGTCGGCGGGGCTCTTCGCGGGGACCCCCGCGATGGGCTCTGTGATCCCCACCATCACCGCCGTGTCTCCCGTGGAGATGGGGCCCGTGGCGGAGGTGGCGCCGGAGCCGGTCGAGCCCTTGTCCGCGCTGCCCGTGCTGCCGCCGGTGAAGGTCGTCGACATCGAGGCGGAGGCGCGTGCGGAGGCCGAGCGCCTCGCGCAGTTGGAGATCGAAGCGGCGTTGGCGCGGGAGCGGTCGGAGTCGTCCAGCAATGCCTCGCCCCAGCTCGGGGAGGAGGGGTTCTTCGATCTGGAGCCGACCCCCACGGTACGCACGGCGGCCCTTCCTCCGGAGGAGTCGGAGCTTCCGGCCACGAAGCACGCGGACGGCTCGGACCTGGAGCCCGTTCCGGAAGACGCGCCGCTGCCGTCGGAAGGCGACGCGCCGGAGGGCTGGGAGGAGCCGCACCAGGAGAGCGTGGGCTCGGACTGGTTCGACTCCGAGTCCACCCAGGCGCCCCGCAGCGAGCCGGTGAAGGCTGTGCCGGAGGCGGAGGCCCGTCCTGTGCCAAGGGGCGTGGCGGAGACCACGTCGAAGTTCCCGCTGCGGCCCGTGCCTGGGGCGGCGGGGGCGCAGGATGTGGAGTCGCTCCCAGCGGATGACGCGATCGCGGTGCTGGAAGTGCGCCTGATGCGGGCGGAGCGGCGGATCGCGCAGATTCTGTCCGAGCGAGATGGCGCCATGGCGCGCCGGCGTGAGGCGGAGAGCAAGGCGGCGGAGCTCGAGACGCTCGTGGCGGAGCTCCGGTCCTCGCTGGAGAAGCAGGCGGATGCGCCGAATGCTCGGGAGGAGTCGCTGCTGCGCGAGGTGGAAGCCGCACGCGCGAGCGAGGCGTCGCTGCGCTCCGAGCTGGAGCGGCTGAAGCAGGAGGCGTGGGCCCGAGAGGAGGCGCTGCGGAACGAGGCCGAGGCGCAGCGGACCCGGCTCACGGCGCTCGCGGAGGAGCGGGGACTCGAGGTGTCGCTGCGGCTCGAGGTGGAGCGGCAGCTGGAGGCAGCGCGGGCGCGGGAGTCGGAGCTCGAGCAGGCGCGTACCGCCGAGGCTCAGCGGCGCCAGGAGAAGGAGGCCGAGGGGCTCGAGGCGCTCCAGCGGCAGCTCGCGGAGTGGCGGGCGAAGGCCGAGGAGCAAGAGCGGCGGCGCACCGAGGCGGAGCAGCGTGCTGCGTCCGAGCTCGAGGAGTGGCGGGCGAAAGCCGAGGAGCAGGAGCGGCGGCGCACCGCGGCGGAGCAGCGGGCCGCATCCGAGGCGGAGGCGAGGGTTCGGGCGGAAGCCCAGGTGGCGGCGGAGAAGGCCACGCGAGCAGAGGCGGAGGCACGGGCTGAGGCGGAGACGAAGTCTCGCAAGGAGTGGGAGGCCCGGGCCCATGGGGAGGCGAAGGCGCGCAAGGACGTGACGGCGCGTGCCGAGAAGGAAGCGAAGGCTCGGGCGGAAGCGGAGGCGCGAGCCGAGGCCGAGTCGCGGGCCCGCGTGGAGGCGGAGGCGCGCGTCGGGGCCGCGGAGAAGGCCCGGGCGGAGGCCGAGGCCCGTGTGGCCGCCGAGAAGAAGGCGCGAGCGGAGGTGGAAGCACGCGCGCGCTCCAACGCGGATTCGCGTGTGCAGGCGGAGATGAAGGCCCGCACCGACGCGGAAGCGCGGGCCGACGCGGCGGACAAGGCGCGCTCGGAGGCGGAAGCGCGAGCCGAGGCGGAGTCGCGGGCTCGGGCCAAGGCGGAAGCACGCGCTTCGAAGGCGGAGCAGGAGCGCACCGAGATGCTCGGGCAGGCCGAGGAGCTGGAGCGGGCCCGTGTGGACGCGGAGACGCGTGCGGCGACCGCGGAGCAGTTTCGCGTCGAGCTGGAGGCCCGGGTCGAGCGCGCGGAGAAGGCGCAGACCACGTCGGACGAGCAGGCTGAAGCGCTGGAGCAGGCCCGGGTCGACGCGGAGACGCGAGCCGCCAACATGGAGCGGCTGCGGGTTGAGATGGAAGCCCGGGTCGAGCGCGTGGAGAAGGCTCGCGCAGCCCTGCAAGCCCGCGCCGCGGAGGAGAAGCAGGCACGCACCGAGGCAGAGGAGCGAGCCGAGGCCGCCGAGCAAGCGCGCGCCGAGGCCCAGGCCCGGGTGGAAGCGGAGTCCCAGGCACGCGAGGAGCTGGAGGCGCTGCTCACCCGCCAGGTTCGTGAGGCGCGGGAGGAAGCGGAGCGGCTCGCGCGGACGCTGGCCCAGGAGCGCGAGGAGCGGGAGTTCCTCTCTCAGGAAGTGGAGCGGCTCGAGGCCGCGAGGGCCCAGGCGGAAGAGGAGTCGGCCGAGCGGCTTGCTCGCGCGGAGCGTGCCCGCCGTGAAGTCGAGGAGAAGGCCTTGCGCGAGGCCGAGGCGACAGTCGCTCGGGTGCGCGCGGAGACGGACGCGGCCCTCGCGAAGGCCCGCGCTGAGGCCGAGGAGATGGCGTCTCGGGCCCGAGCGGCGATCGTCTCCATCCAGGTGCCCGGTCGGTTCGAGGTGGACATCCCTCGCAGTGGCAGCGTCAACCAGGAGGGGCTCGCGCGGCTCGTCACCCGGCTCCAGGAGGCGCGTGCCCAGGTGCGCCTTGAGCTCAAGGTGGCCGGGGCGCTGCGCATCCTCTGGTTGAAGGACGGGGCGCTGGTGGGCGCGGTGTCCTCCGCTCCCGACGAGTCGCTCGTGGATCGCGCCCGGGCGGATGGGCTCATCGACGCGCGCCAGGAGAACGAGCTGCGTCTGGTGCGCAGTGCCTCCACGGGGGCGCTCATCGACGCCCTGCGCGGACGCGGCTACTTGCGGGAGAACGAGGTCGTCCCGCTCGTGCAGCGCTACACCGAGCAGGTCGCCCTGGACGCGCTGGGGGAGTCCTCCTCGCTGTACCGGCTCACCGAGGAACCGCCGCCCCACGAGGTGGCCCTTGCTGCCTCCACGCGGCCACTGCTGCACCTGCTGGCCGAGTCCCTGCGCAATGGCGTCTCCGCGGACTCCCTTGTGGAGGCCGCGGGCGGCTTGCGTGCGGTGGTCGTCCGGGGCGAGCCCGAGCCCTCGCCGGAGGCCTTTGGGCTGTCCTCGCGTGAGCTGCGGCTCCTGGAGGACGTTGATGGTGAGCAGTCGCTCGAGCAGCTCCTGCTCGGTGCGGGCATGCCCCAGGACAGCGCCCTCAAGGTGCTCGCGGTTGCGCGCGCCCTGGGCCTCGTCACCCTCCGGCCCGCCCCGACGGTCTCCTCCGAGCAGGAGGCTCCGGGCGAGCTGGACGTCCGCCGGCTCGAGTCCAAGTTCGAGGAGATTCAGGACGCGGACTACTTCACCGTGCTCGGGCTCTCGCGTGGCGCGGGCAGCGAGGAGGTGAAGCGTGCCTTCTCGTTGTTGGCCGCCGAGTTCCACCCGCTGCGCTTCGCGGGCCACCCGGATCCGGCGCTTCAGCACCGCGCTCAGCAGATCTCCAACGCCCTGTCTGAAGCGGCCCGGGCGCTGGCGGATGATCGGCTGCGTGAGGAGTACGCCCGGAGTCTGTTGGACTGAGCGGCGGCGGCGTGCCGCCGGCCTGTCTCACTTCACCGAGACCTTGAAGGGATTGGACTGGGCGACAATGTCCTTGCCGACGCGCACGGTGAGCACGACCTGTCCACCCTGTTTGTCGAGGACGACCTCTTCCTGCCGCACGCCCTGGCTGAAGGCGTTGCTCAGGTTCGGGCTGACGCGCCCCTTGTTGGAGGAGATCTGCACCTGGCCCGTGAAGTCGGCTGCCTTGGGGCCCTCTGCCCGCAGGGTGATGAGGAAGGGGACGCCGCGGACCTGATCCGCAATGGGGTCAATGAGGAGTCCGGTGAGCTCGGGGTCGGTCGACGTGCCACCCCCCTGGTTGGGGTTCCCGGTTTGGGGACTCAGCTCGGGTGGAACGGGGAGCACCGTGATCCCCTGGGCCTGGAGTGACTCGTTTCCGTCCTCCAGCTCCAGCCGGACTTCCTGTGGACCGGCCGGGAGGTCCGTGGGGACGGTGGCCCGGAGCATCCCCGTCTGCTCCAACTGGGCGACGGTCACCTGCTTCCCGCCGATCATGATGGTTGGCAGCACCACGGTCGCCGTCCGCCTGCCGTAATCCACCTTCACGGGGAGTGGCGCGTCCAGCTCCAGGGTGATCGTCGACGCCTCGCCGCTCACCACCTCCTCGGGCTCGATGGAGACGATGTTCGGTGGGGGCGACGAGTAACTCCCGCAGGCGCAGAGCAGGGAGGCGGACAGCAGTGCGATCTTCCGGAGCACGGCGAATTCCTCCTGAACCCACCTACCGGGGAATCCGGACCGGCTCAGTGTGCTCCTCCTCTCACCCGTTGGTAAAGACGCTCGGTGACTTTTTCGTCACAGCCCTCACTGTAAGGCGCCGGATTTCTCGAAAATCGAGAGCACGGTTCGCACACTGGCTCGAAGGGCAGGGACCCCTGCCTGATCGGATGACGGGCGGGGCACAGGGGGGACTCGGGGCGGGTTGCCCGTCCGTTTTCAGGGAGTTAAGAGGGGCTCCATGGTTCGTGAAATCCTCATCTGGCCCGATCCCATCCTGAAGCAGAAAGCCAGGCCGGTGGCCCGGGTAGACGACTCCATCCGCACCCTGGTCCAGGACATGTTCGAGACCATGTACGCCGCCGATGGCGTGGGGCTCGCCGCGCCGCAGGTGGGCATCCTGCAGCGGGTCATTGTGCTGGACACCCGTCCGCGCCAGCCCGAGTCCCAGCCGCTGGCGATGATCAACCCGGAGATCATCGCCCTGGAGGGGAAGACGACCTACACCGAGGGTTGCCTGTCCATCCCCGGCGAGGCCGAGGACGTGGATCGCGCCGCGGTGGTGACGGTGAAGTTCCTCGACCCCGAGGGCCGTGAGCAGACGCTGACGTGTGACGGGCTGCTGGCCATCGCGGTGCAGCACGAGACGGATCACCTCAATGGCACCGTCTTCGTGGACCACGTCTCCACGCTCAAGCGCGAGCTCATCCGCAAGCGGATGAAGCGCGTCAAGGCGTCTCGCGAGGACCGGCTGTCGGTCTAGTCGTCACGCCCTTTCTGGGGCAGAGGTCCGCCACAGGGCAGCGCTCGCACGCGGGCGCCCGGGCGAAGCAGGTCCTCCGTCCGTGCCAGACCAGGAGCTGGTGGCCCTTGGCCCACCGCTCCGGCGGCAGCAGGGCCTGCATGTCCTCCTCCACCTTGTCCGGATCCTCGTGGCGGGTGAAGCCCAACCGGTACGCCAGCCGCTTCACGTGGGTGTCCACCGGGAAGGCGTCATCACCCCCCAGGTGGATGCACACCACGCCGGCCGTCTTGCGACCCACGCCGGGCAGTTGCTCCAGCGCAGCGCGGGAGTGAGGCACCTCTCCGCCGTGCTCCTTCACCAGCGCCTGAGCCGCCGCGATGATGTTCTTCGCCTTGGCGCGGTACAGCCCACATGACTGGATGAACGGCTCCACCTCGCCGACCTCCGCCTGGGCGTACGCGCGTGCGTCGGGGAAGCGCTGGAAGAGGGCGGGGGTGACCAGGTTGACCCGCTTGTCCGTGCACTGCGCGGAGAGGATGACCGCCACCAGCAGCTCCAGCGGGGTGCGGTAGTCCAGCTCGATGCGCACGTCTGGCATGGCGCGCTCCAGCCGCTCCAGTACCTCCACCGCTCGCTTCCGTTTCGACTCCACTGTCTCGCGTGCCACGCGACCGCTGTATGCCAGACCGACCTGTGACGTAAAGAGGTTTCCACTACCTCCCAGGGCACCCCGGCGGAGTGCTCCTCCAGGGGCCAGGCTGCTCGGCGCTGACTCCGAGCCCGTTCCGTTCCGGACACTGACGAGGCGTGGGTCCACCTGCACTCGGGGGCTGGCTGGCTGATTCGCGGGACGTTGGTAGACTGGGCCACGCCTTGCGCCGTCTTGCCTCCCTCCTGCTGCTTGTCTTGTCGGCGTGTGCCGCCCCTCGCGCGCGCGAGAAGATGAGCTTCGACGAGCTGTATGCCGAGGACACGTCGCCTTCTGCCGACGGGGTGTCCTTGGCGGGTGCGTCCCAGCAGGGCGCGGGCCAGGGCACGCGTCGGACGAAGAAGGCCGAGCCGCTGCTGGACGCTCCGGCCTCGATGGAGTTCCGAGCCGCGCTGGCGGAGTTCGCCACACAGGCACGCGCCTCGCGGGTGCAGGTGACGCGGGGCAGTGCCATGCCGCGCGAGCAGGCGGACAACTGGCGGCGGATGAACGCCACCCTGGACGCCTTCCTCCGGCAGTCTGCGCGCAAGACGTCCTCGCTGGACGTGGTGCGCGCCCGGGTGACGCTGGAGGCCGAGCTGGAGGAGGACGCTCGCGCCTACGGGGACATCCCCGGGGACCTGGCCGACGCGGTGCTCGCCCGGGTGGACCTGCTCGCGGTGCGCATGGCCGAGCTGCGTCGCCTGCAGCTCAAACCTTCGAAGAAGCCCCTTCACTTCACCTGGCCGGTGGACCCCGTCATCATCACCAGCGTCTTCGGCAGCCGGGTGCACCCCATCACCGGCAAGGAGCGGGATCATCTGGGCCTGGACCTGGCGGCGAAGCGGGGCCAGCTCGTCTCGGCCGCGGCGCGGGGCGTGGTGATCCGCGCCGGGTGGAACGGTGCCCATGGCAACCAGGTGGTCATCCAGCACGATGGGGATGTCACCACCCGGTACAGCCACCTGTCGCGCGTGTTGGTGACGCCGGGCGAGGTGGTCGAGCCGGGCGACGTGGTGGGCGCGGCCGGCAAGACGGGCCTGGCCACCGGCGTGCACCTGCACTTCGAGCTGTGGCGCGAGGGCGAGCCGTGTGATCCGCTCGACGAGCTGGGCCCCACCGAGTCCGGAGAGGAGCCCGCCTTCGTGCGGCACGAGCAGCATGACGTTGGAACGAGAAAGGGGCGCCGTCCCATGCTCGGACGACGCCCCCATTGAGGTCGGAGCGCGCTCGCGGGCCTACGCCGCCTACAGCGAGTTCTTCAGCTCCTTGGCAGGCCGGAAGCCGATCGTCTTCGAGGCCTTGAGCTTCATCATCTCGTTGGTCTGCGGGTTGCGGATCTTCCGCGCCTTGCGAGAGCGGACCGACCAGGTGCCGAAGCCGGGGTAGCTGAAGCGCTGGTCCTTCTTCACCGCCTTGCCGATGTTGGCGAAGACGATGTCGAGAATCTCCGCCGCCGACTTCTTCGTCAGCCGCGACTGCGCCGCCACCACCTCCACGAGCTCTGCCTTGGTCATCCGCTCCTCCATGCCGCGTTGAAATGCGAAAGCCCAAGGTTGGTAACAAATCGCTCTTTTGTCTGTCAATGCTCGCAAACCGTTGCGAGGCCGGAAGATCGGCCTGCGCGCGATCCGCGAGGAATTTGACGGCTCGCCCGGCTCCTCTAGAGAGGAGGAGCAGGTTCCGCACGGGTCCTCTCGCCTCGAGGCTTGAGGCCCCTGGATGTGTGGATGTGATCGATTGAAAGGGTTTTTCTTCGTTATTTCGATCACTTGCGTGGGTATTGCTGATCCAAACGGGCAGGGAAGGCTGACAGGTAATAGTGTGGGCGATCGAATGCTTCGCTGCCTGCTGATGATCGCCTGCCTGACGTTTGCATCCTGCCGCGCCCCCGCCGCGGTGATCGCCCCGGAGGCGTCCACCGGATGGACGGAGGTCTGGGTGGAGGGGGCCCGTCAGGGGGCCGGAGATGGCTCGCGGGAGCGGCCCTTTTCCACGCTGGTGGAAGCGTTGGCGCGCGCGGCGGACGGCGGTCGTCCGCTCCGAGTTCACGTGGCGCCGGGACGCTACCGAGGCCCCTTTATCCTGCCCGCCGGGTTGGAGCTGGTGGGGGCAGGGGAGGGCTCGGTACTGGAGGGGGAGGGAGCAGGGCCCGTGGTGCGGGCTCCGGAGGGCGCCGTCTTGAGGGGCGTGGCCATTCAGGGGGGGAGCTGGGGGCTGGAGGCGGCCAGGGAGGTGCGACTGGCGGCGGTGCGCTTCAGCGGCCAAGGCACAGGGGCGGTTCGGGTGGAGGCGGGGCACCTCTTGGTGGAGGAGGGTGTGTTCGAGTCCGGGGGAGCAGGGACGGTAGGGGTGATGCTGGTGGGGGGCTCGCGCGGGGAGGTGCGGGAGGGAACATTCACTGGAGCCTTCCGGCGGGGCGTGGAGACACGGGATTCAGACGTGGAGCTGGAGTCCGTGCGGTTTCGGGGGCCGCTGACAGCGCTCTACCAAGCGGGGGGACAGGTGCGGCTGCGGCACGCGGCGGTGGAGGACGGGCCCGAGGTGGGGCTCTTCGTCCAGCACGGCACGCTGCGGCTCGAGGACGTCACCGTCACGGGGCACGAGTATGGCCTTCAGGGCCTGGATGCCACGCTGGAGGCGCGCGGCTTCACCTCGGTGCGAGCCGTCCGGGCGGGTGTGGCGCTCATCGGCTCGCGAGGGGTGCTGGAGGACTCGGTGGTTCAGGGCAGTGGTGGCTTCGGAGCGGTGTCGCTGTTGGGCTCGGACATGGTGGTGCGTGGCCTCCGAGTGGAGGGGGCGGATGCATATGGCATCTCGGCCACGCGCGGACGGCTTCGGCTCCAGCGGACGCTCATCACCCGGCTGACGACGCGCGAGGGAGACTCCGGTGATGGGCTGCACCTGCGCGACGTCGAGGTGGAGGTAGAGGGGCTCGTAGTGCGCGACGTGGCGGGCGCGGGCGTGCTGGCGGCGCAGGGCGCGCGGGTGGTGCTGCGCGACGTGTCGCTGGAGGCGTGCCGGGAGGCCGGAGTGTGGGCGGAGACGCTGGCGCGGGTGACGGCCGAGGGCCTGGAGGTGCGCGGCTCCGGCGGGCCCGCGCTGGTGGCTCTCGAGGAGGGGGTGCTGCAGGTGGACGCGCTCACGGCGCGGGACAACGCCGGGGGGCTCGTGGTGGCCGACTGCCAGGGGGCCACCGGAGTGAGGCTGGGCCGCGTGGTGGGGCAAGGCCCCGGTCAGGTCGCCGCGGAGCCCGGAGCGAAGTGTGTGGTGGTGGGGGCCTCGCCTTGAGTCTCGCTCTGGGGGGACTCGGAGACGGGAGTGGCGTGGGCCACCAACCAATTGCGCACCTCGGGTTGGATTTCGAGCGGTGCGCCCGTGCCGAAGAGCAGATCTCCGTGTCCGTAGTCCATCTTGTCGCCGCGCTGGCAGCCAAAGATGTGCAGCGTCTTGTCCTGTGAGCCGATCAGCTCGTACTGGGCACGCAGGTTCTTCGCCGAGGCCAGCCGGTCCGCGCTTCCGCCCATCACCATCACCGGGAGGGAGAGCTGCGCCAGTCCCGCGCGCCAGTCCACGCTCCCATCGAAGGAGCGGAAGGCGTCATGGTCAATCCAATCCCGGAACTGCCGGAGCACGCTGCGGCTCATCGACGCCATCATGTTCGCGTAGACCTTGCGCTGGATGGGCGGGGGGATGTGCTTCGGGTTGATGATGACGTCGGACAGGGGAAGGGTGACGTAGCCCAGGAAGGGGGCCATGGTGCGGCTCAGCCACTCGTTGCGGAAGCCGCGAGGCCACGAGGCCCGGGTGCCGATGTGGATGAGCCGGCGGATGAGGGGATCCGGCGGAAAGAAGACCGGTGAGCCCAGCGCGAGCAGCCCCGCGAGCTTCGCGCCCGCGGGCCCTTGCGCCACCGCGTAGCCCACGAGTCCTCCCAAGGAATGACCCACCCAGAAGGCACGCCGGGCCCCTGTCTGGGCGAGCGCCAGCTCGATGAGCGCGGGCCCGTCCAGGGTGACCAGGTCATCCACCGTGACGTCTGGCCAGCGGCGGCCGCGGGGCGGAAGACGCGAGGCGCCGATGCCGCGCCACTCCACGCTGAAGCAGTCGAAGCCGGCCTCGGTCAGGGCGTGGGCCAAGGAGTAGGGTGGCTCGAAGTCGAAGGTGCAGCGGTTGGCGGCGAGCCCATGACACAGCAGCACAGGCTCCTCGAAGCGCCGGTGCGCGGCGCGCCGCACGTAGACGGTCAGCTCCCAGCCGTCCTGGCAGCGGACCCGCAGTTGCTCGGGGGGAGTCGTGCGCAGGCGATACCACCAACGCACACCCAGCACCCACAAGGTGTTCGCACCCACCAGGGCGAGCACCGCGAGCAGTACCCATAGGGTCCAACGCACTGCGTCCATCAGCCCTCCACGAAGAACGGGCAAATAAAACCCTGATATGGTCCGTTCTCCCCCGGCTTTAACCGGAACGGCCAGTGGCCAACACTAGGAGGCAGGAGAACAGAATGAGACCGCGTAAGTTGTTGTTCGTCCTGCCCAACCTGTTCACCGTCACGTCCATCCTCTGTGGCTTCTATGCGATGACGCTGTGCGCGGGTGACGCGGGTCCGACGCAGCTCTACCAGGCCGCCCTCGCCATCCTCTTCGCCATGTTCTTCGACGGGTTCGACGGCCGGGTGGCCCGCCTGACGAAGACCCAGAGCGACTTTGGGATGCAGCTCGACAGCTTGGCGGACGTGGTTTCGTTCGGCGCCGCGCCTGGCCTCCTGGTCTACAAGTGGGCGCTGGAGCCCCTCGGCTTCCTCGGCCTGTTCCTCTCCTTCTGCTTCGCCGCCTGCGGTGCGCTGCGGCTCGCGCGCTTCAATGTGCTCGCCATGCGCAGCCCCCATGGTGGTGGCGGGAGCTTCTTCGTCGGCCTGCCCATTCCCCTGGCCGCGGGCGTGCTCGTGTCGATGATCATCGCCCACCATGTCGCCACGGGGGGTGAGGTGCTTGATCCGTCGTCCCGAGGCCCCGTGGCGGTGGCGTCGACGGCGCTCGCGCTGCTGATGGTGTCCACCGTCCGCTATCGGACCTTCAAGGACCTGCGCCTGTCTCCCCGTTCGGCGTTCGTCCTCATGCTGGTGCTCGCCAGTGGTGTCATCATCGGCACCCGCTTCCACCCGGCCTACGTGCTGGTGGCCTACTCGTTCGCCTACCTCGCCTTCGGCCTCATTGAGTCCGCCTTCGGAGTGCGCAAGCGCCTCGTGGCTCGGAAGCTGGGGCGCGGAGCCGCCGCCGCCGTTGTCCTCGAGGAGATCGACGAGGAGCCAGAGGACGAGCAGAAGGTGGCGTAGGACCGCGACCTGGCACGTGCCGGGGGCGGTGTGTGCGGCTAGGATGCGCCGCCCATGCGAGTCGAGCTGCTGTGCACCGGTGACGAGCTCGTCACCGGGCTGACCACCGACACCAACAGCCCCTACCTGGAGGCGCGGCTCTTCGAGCTGGGCCTCAAGGTGCAGCGGGTGGTGCTGGTGGGGGACGTTCGGGAGGACATCACCCTCGCCCTGAGGGAGGCCGCCGCTCGGTCGGACGTGGTCATCGTCTCGGGAGGGCTGGGTCCCACCGCGGATGACTTCACCGCCGAGTGTGCCGCGGCAGCCGCGGGCGTACCGCTCGTCGAGGACGTCGGGACGCTCCAGTTCCTGCGCGAGCGTGCCGTGAAGCGGGGCCGGGAGCTGACGCCCAATGTGGCCCGCATGGCGCTCGTGCCCGAGGGCTCGGAGGTGGTGCCCAACCCCGTGGGCGCTGCGCCTCTGTTCATCCTCCGGTTGGGCGGCTGCCGGCTCTTCTTCTTGCCAGGCGTACCCCGTGAGTACCGGGCACTGGTGGACGGCGAGGTGCTGCCGCGCGTCCGGGCGGAGCTGGAGAAGCGGCCGGGGCGTACGTACCGCGCCTTCCGCCTGCTGCGCACGGTGGGTATCCCCGAGTCCGTGCTCGATGCACGCGTGGCCCCGTTGGCGGCGGCGCACTCCCGGGTGGTGTTCGGCTTCCGCACGCATGCGCCGGAGAATCAGCTCAAGCTGATGGCGGAGGCTCCCTCTCAGTCCGAGGCGGATGCTGCCCTGGCCGCTGCCGAGGCCGCGGCTCGCCATGAGCTCGGCCGGGCGGTGTACGGCGCGGATGCGGACACCTACCCCGTCGTGTTGGGGCGGCTGCTGACGGAGGCCCGAGCCACATTGGCGCTCGCCGAGAGCTGCACCGGGGGTCTCATCGCCGCGCAGCTCACCGGCGTGTCCGGCGCGAGCAACTTCCTGCTGGGCGGCGCGGTCGTCTACACCGAGCAGATGAAGACGGCATGGGCGGGAGTGCCCGCCGATTTGCTGGAGCGCCATGGCGCGGTGTCTCGCCCGGTGGCGGTGGCCATGGCCGAGGGGATTCGCGCGGCCTGCAAGACGACCTACGGCCTGTCGGTGACGGGCTTCGCGGGCCCGACAGGGGGCACGCCGGAGGATCCCGTGGGCACCGTCTACTGTGCGCTTGCCGGGGAGGGGATGTCCACCCGCTGCGAGCGATTCTCCATTCCAGGCGATCGGGACCTCGTGCGTCTCTTCGCCGCCTCGAACGCGCTCGAGCTGTTGCGTGAGCGCCTGCTGACCGTTTCCGCCCCATGAGCCGCTCCAAGTCCAAGCGTCCCAAGTCGTCCGCCGCGCAGACGCCCGAGTCCGCGCCGTCCGCTCCCGAGTCCGTCGCCGAGCCTCGGACGGCCACTCCCGCGCCCGAGAGTCCCACGGGGCCGGGAGCTCCGGAGCAGCCCCGAGTGCCCACCGTGTCCACGGAGGTACGGGGCGGGGTGATGGGGGCAGCGCTGCGGATGTGGCTGGCGGCGTACCGGGTGGAGGTGGTGCTCTTCCTGGTGAGCTTCGCGGTGCTGGCCAGCTTCAGCTCGCAGCGCTTCTTGCGGCAGAGCGAGGCCCCGCACTTCGTGTACCAGGCGAAGGCATGGCTGGAGGGTCGGCTGGACCTGGACCCCGAGGTGCTGCCGAACCTTGAGGACTGGGCGTGCGTGCGCGAGGTGGAGGGGAAGAAGGTGCGGTGTGAGGGGCGGCTTCGGCCGGGGGACCGCTGGTACGTGAGCTTCCCGTCGTTCCCGGCGGTGGTGATGCTGCCCTTCGTGGCGCTGCACGGCTACCAGTTCAACGACACCTCGTTCGGGGTCATCGTGGGGGCGCTGGCGGTGGCGCTCTTCTATTCGCTGCTGCGCTTCCTCGCGAAGGAGGGGGACACCGCGCGCGACCGCACGGAGAACGTGGGCCTCGCGCTGGTGCTGGCCTTCGGCACGCTCTTCTTCTACGCCTCCATCCGCGGCGAGGTGTGGTTCAGCGCGGAAGTCATGGGCGTGGCCTTCACGTGCCTCTACGTGCGCGACGCGGTGCGAGCGCACCGGCCGGTGCTCGCGGGCCTCTTCTTCTCCATGGCGACGCTCACCCGCACGCCGCTGTTGTTCACCGGGCTCTTCTTCGTGCTGGAGGCGCTGTGCCCCGGTCCGGACCGGCTCGAGCAGCTCAAGGCGCTGGGCGCTCATTGGAAGCCCGCGCTGCGCAAGCTGGGCCTGTTCGCGCTCGGGGCGGCGCCGCTCGCGCTGTTGGCGGCGGCCTACAACGTCTACCGCTTCGGCAGCCCGGGCGAGTTCGGCCACGCGTTCCTCTACAACAACCGCGTCAACGTGGACATCGACCGTTGGGGTCTCTTCGACCTGGTCTACCTGCCTCGCAACCTGCAGGCGGCCTTCCTCCTGCTGCCCAAGGTGTCGTTGAGCCCGCTGCGGCTGGGGTACAACCCGCATGGCCTGTCGCTGCTGCTGACGCTGCCGCTGCTCGTCTTCCTGGTGGCGCCGAAGCTGAGGCCGCGCCTGCACTGGCCGCTGTGGCTCACCGTGGCGGTGACCGCGCTGCCCGGGCTCTTCTACCAGAACGATGGCTACATGCAGTTCGGCTTCCGGTTCAGCATCGACTACACGCCCTACCTCCTGCTCCTCTTCGCCATCGGTGGCTGGTCCCTGCGCAACCGGGCCGTATTGGCCACGGTGGTCTTCGGGGTGTTGGTGAACTTCTGGGGCGCGGTGGCCTTCCGCGGCTACACCGAGCTTGTCCGGAACTGGTAGAGCCGGGCGCGTTGGCTTGACCGGCCGCCTTCGGGCGAGCAGATAACGAGACGTGACCCAACCGCCTCCAGGACCTCCCTCGGGACCGCCTCCTCCCGGCAAGCGCTGGCACACCCGCGAGGACAGCGGCATCCGGCTCGATGCTCGGCTGCGCTGGTGGCACGACGACGAGCCCATCGAGCACCCGCGCATCATCGAGCTCTTCAACTCCTCGCTCATCCTCGACGAGCAGGGGCGCTACCAGCTCCAGATTGGCAAGGACTGGTGCTACGTCCAGGTGGAGGATGCCGCCTACGAGGTTCGCACCGTGGATGTCACCCCCGACGAGCGGGTGTCCGTGCGCCTGAGCGACCGCACTGCCGAGGCGCTCGACCCGACTACCCTCGCCGTGGACTCCGAGGGAGTCCTCACCTGTCGGGTGAAGGGCGGCAGGGCCGGGGCACGCTTCTCTCGAGACGCCCAGTACCAGCTTGGCGAGCTGATGGAGCAGGACGAGGGTGGCCAGCTGTATCTACGTGCCGGCCAGCGCCGTCTCGTGGTGCCTGTGTCGCTCGAGGCCTCTGACGCCTAGGCCATCGCCGCGGGCGCCTCCATTTCGGCGCTCGGGTTCGGCGCAGGAACGGGGAGGGTCATCCCCACGAGCTCACGGGCGAGCCCCTCCAGGGCCTCCGGGTGCTCGCGCAACCACTCCGAGGCCCGCTCACGGCCCTGGCCGATGCGCTCTCCGCGCAGGCTGAAGTGGCTGCCGGCCTTGTCCACCAACCCCGAGTGCACCGCCAGGTCCAGCACCTCGCCCGCGCGGTGGATGCCCACGCCGTACAGCAGGTCGAACTCCGCCTCCTGGAAGGGCGGGGCCACCTTGTTCTTCACCACCTTCACCTTCGCCCGCGTGCCCACCACGTTCTCCCCGTCCTTGAGGTTGCTCGTGCGGCGGATCTCCATGCGCACCGAGGAGTAGAACTTCAGCGCGTTGCCGCCCGTGGTCGTCTCCGGGTTGCCGAACACCACGCCGATCTTCATGCGGATCTGATTGATGAAGATGATGCAGCACCCCGACCGGCTCACCGCCCCCGTCAGCTTGCGCAGCGCCTGGCTCATCAGCCGCGCCTGCACGCCCATGTGCGCGTCTCCCATCTCGCCTTCGATCTCCGCGCGCGGCACGAGCGCCGCCACCGAGTCCACCACGATGAGGTCCACCGCTCCCGAGCGCACGAGCTGCTCGGTGATCTCCAGCGCCTGCTCACCGGTGTCCGGCTGGGAGATGAGCAGCTCCTCCACGCGCACGCCCAGCTTGCGTGCGTAGTTGACGTCCAGCGCGTGCTCCGCGTCGATGAAGGCCGCCACGCCTCCCTGGGCCTGCACCTGCGCGATGGCGTGCAGCGTGAGCGTCGTCTTGCCCGAGGACTCGTTGCCGAACAGCTCCACCACGCGCCCGCGCGGGTAGCCGCCCACGCCGAGCGCCCGGTCCAACCCCACCGAGCCCGTGGGGATGACCGCCACCCGCTGCTCGCGCACCTCGCCGCCCAGGGGCATCACCGCGCCCTTGCCGAACTGCTTCTCGATCGCCGCCACCGCCGCCGCCACCGCCTTCAGCTTCTCCGTCAGCTTGTTCATCGTCGCACCTCGCCGCCCTTCATGAGTGGGCCGCGCCTCGGAGCCGGAATGACCCCGGCGCGCCGCGAGGAGCATGAGCAACGGCCGTGCCGCGTCCGGCTCACTCGGAGCGCGTGGCGCGGAGGCGTCTCATGGAGCGCGAGGTGTCCCGCACGGTGGAGCAGTGAGCGAGAGCGAGCTCCTGGGCCAGCGCATGCCGACCTCCGGTCGCACTTCTCTCCGACTTGTCCAACAGTCGGACAAGTCGCGGAAGACTGAGCCCGGAGGGGCGCCTGCTTCAGCTGTTTGCCGCGGGGGATGTGTCCTGGGGTTCTCCGCCCGCGCCGCCGATGTCCCGATGGAGCTGGATGATGACGTCGCGCACCTCGAGCATGAGGGCCTCGCGCTCGGCCCCTTTGATCCCCGCGGTGCTGATGGGTGGGCCCACCTTCACCCGGATGGGACTGCGACGCAGTCGGATGCTGCCGGGGGGAAGCATGCCGTTCGTGCCCTCGACGGCCATCGGGATGATGGGCACACCGGCCTCCACGGCCAGGACGAAGGAGCCCTTCTTGAAGGGGAGGATGCGTCCGTCCTTCGAGCGCGTGCCCTCGGGGAAGGCGAGGATGTTGGAGCCGGCGCGGATGCGCTCACCGGCCTCTTTGAGGCTGCGCATGGCCTCGCGGCGGTTGGAGCGGTTGAGGAAGATCATCCCCGTGCCCGCCATGTACCAGCCGAGGAAGGGAATCCACTTGAGCACGTGCTTGGCGATGAAGCGGATGTTCACGGGAATCACCGCGAACGCCACGGGGATGTCGAAGGCGGACTGGTGATTCATCAAGAAGATGTGGGGCTTGCTCCAGTCGACGTCGGGCAGCGGTTCCACGAGCAGTGGCGAGCCGGTGATGCGCCAGTGCATGGGGGCCCAGAAGCGCCGCGCCATCATCAGCGGCACCTCTCCATTGAGGGTGACAATGGCCGCCAGCCCGGAAAGGGTAATCCAGAACACCAGCCACAGGATGAGGAAGACGGCCTGGAAGAGTGCGATGAAAGGAGACAGGAGCTTCATCAACCGGCCTTCTAGCTCGCTCCATCGCCGCCGGGTACGGTGGAGACGCGCGGACGTCGATTCCGTTGAATTTCCACTCGCTGGGAGGAAGTTCCAGAGCATGGCGACCCAAGGCGACAAGTACCCCCACGTGGTCATTCTCGGCGGTGGTTTTGGCGGCCTGTACGCGGCGCGTTCGCTGCGCAACGCTCCGGTGCGCGTCACCGTGGTGGACCGGCAGAACCACCATCTCTTCCAGCCCCTGTTGTACCAGGTGGCTACGGCCACGCTCAGCCCGGGGGAGATCGCCTCGCCTATCCGCGGCCTGTTGAGCAGAGAGGCGACCGTCCTGCTCGCCGAGGCGACGGGCGTGGACGTGGCCAACAAGCGTGTCCTGCTCGCCGATGGCGAGCTGTCCTACGATTACCTGATCATCGCCACGGGAGCGACGCACTCCTACTTCGGTCACGACGAGTGGGCGAAGTACGCCCTGGGGTTGAAGACGATCGACGACGCGTTGGAAATCCGTCGGCGGGTGCTACTGGCCTTCGAGATGGCCGAGCGCGAGCCCGACCCAGTGCGGCGCCGCGAGCTCCTCACCTTCGTCATCATCGGAGCGGGGCCCACGGGGGTGGAGATGGCGGGGGCGCTGGCGGAGATCTCCCGCCACACGCTGGCGAAGGACTTCCACAACATCGATCCGTCCCAGGCCCGCATCCTGTTGTTGGAGGGGGTGCCGCGCGTGCTGCCTGTCTATCCGGAGCCTCTCTCGGAGAAGGCGCGGCGGGCCCTGGAGAAGCTCGGGGTGGAAGTGCGAACCCACACGCGAGTCACCCATATCGACGAGACGGGCGTGTACATCGGCGAGGAGCACATCGCGTCGAGGTGCATCATCTGGGCGGCGGGGGTCGCCGCTTCACCGGTGGCGGGCTCGTTGGGGGCGGAGCTGGACCGAGCGGGCCGCGTCAAGGTGTCGCCCGAGCTCACGATTCCTGGCCGCCAGGATGTCTTTGTCATCGGGGACCTGGCGCACTTCGTTCAGGACGGCAACCCCATTCCGGGTGTGGCGCCTGCGGCCATTCAGCAGGGCAAGCACGCTGCGCGCAACATCCGCCGCCACCTGGAGGGGAAGGGAATGGAGCCCTTCCGCTACTGGGACCGAGGCACCTACGCGGTCATCGGACGAGGCAAAGCGGTGGGGGTGGCCTTCCAGCGTTTCCAGTCCTCGGGGTTCAGCGCATGGATGGCATGGCTTGGCATCCACATCCTTTTCCTCATCGGATTCCGCAGCAAGCTGGCCGTGCTCCTGGACTGGGCGTACTCGTTCATTGCCTTCAAGCGCTCGGCCCGTCTCATTACGGGTCCGTTGCCCGAGTTGGTGAGGCCCGAGAAGAGGGCAGGGGAGGGCACGCTCAAGGATCGTCCGGGTGCTGGGAGTTCCGCGCGGGGGGTAGCAGCTGGCTGAAGGCGTCCTGGCGGCCGGGTGGACCTCCGTGGGTGTTGGCGTTCAGCCATCCCCGACGGTCGAGCTGCCGGCAGCCGATGGCCAGATTCATATCCACTTCCTCGATGCGGTCATGCCCTTCCAGGTCCGCCCGGGACAGGGCCAGTTTGAGGATGCGGTCATGGGCGCGTGCGGACAAGCCGAACTGGAGCACGGCCTTCTCGAGTTTCTCCGCGGCCCGTGGTGAGGGCTTGCAGTAGCGGTGCAGCAGCCGTACCGGCATCTGGGCGTTGCAATGCACGCCCGGCTCGTCGCGGAAGCGGAACCGTTGGCGCTCGCGCGCGGCCTCCACGCGCTCTCGGTAGTACGCGTTCGTTGGCTCCTCCGTGCCATTCCGGGCGATGTGGTGGTACTCCACCGGGCGTGTCTGCAGGGTGATGTCAATGCGGTCCAGCAGGGGGCCGCTCACCCGGGAGTGGTAGTCGTGGATGCGGTACTCCTTGCAGGTGCAGCGCTGCCCGGGGACGTTGAAGTAGCCACACGGGCAGGGATTCATCGCTGCCACCAGCATCACCCGGCAGGGGTAGGTGACATGGTGGGTGGCGCGCGCCAGGTGGATGGACCCTTCCTCCAGCGGTTGTCGCAGCACCTCCAGCACGTTCTTGCGGAACTCGGGCAACTCATCGAGGAAGAGCACCCCGTGGTGTGCGAGGGAGAGCTCGCCAGGCCTCGTGTTCGGGCCACCGCCCACGAGCCCTGCGTCGGAGATGGTGTGGTGGGGAGCGCGGAAGGGGCGCTCGCGCATCAGCGCCTGTTCGTCTCCCAGCAAGCCGAGCACGGAGTAAATCTTTGTCACCTCCAGGGCCTCATCGAACCCCATGGTGGGGAGGATGCCGGGCAGGCGTCGGGCCAGCATCGTCTTGCCCGAGCCAGGAGGGCCGCACAGCAACACGTTGTGACCTCCAGCGGCAGCGAGCTCCAACGCCGTCTTTAAGTCCGCCTGTCCCCGGACGTCGGACATGTCCAGGGGGGTCTGGCGCACACGTGCGCGGGCAGGGGAGACGTTCTCGCGGGTGAAGGGGAGCAGGGGTTTTTCCCCAGTGAGGTGGTCCACGGCCTCGCGCAGGTGGCTGACGGCCAGCACGTGGATGCCCTCCACCAATGCTGCCTCGGCCGCGTTCGCCGCGGGCACCATCACGCCCTCGTAGCCGCCGTCACGCGCCGCCACCGCCAGAGGCAGCACGCCCTTGATAGGCTTCACCCACCCATCCAGCGACAGCTCTCCGCCGAAGAGGTAGTGCGACAGGGGCTCCTCCTCCATCAGCTTCGCTGCCGCCAGCACCCCCAGCGCGATGGGTAGCTCGAAGGCTGCGCCCTCTTTGCGGATGTCCGCCGGGGCCAGGTTCACGGTGATGCGCTTGGAGGGCAGCTCGAAGCCGCAGTTCTTGAGCGCGGAGACGACGCGCACCTTGGACTCACGCACCGCTCCCTCAGGGAGCCCCACGACGTTGAAGTAGGGGAGCCCTAGGGCCATGTCCACCTCGCACTCCACCACCACCGCGTCGATTCCCATCAACGCGCCCGACCGTACCCGCGCCAACATGTCTTGCCCTCCGAAGGGTTCTCGCCTCGCGGGAGCAATGCGCGTACCGAGCCGGCTCTGAGGAGCAACCTTTCCCTTCTGTCCCTGAGCGCGGATGGCGCGTCCCATGGGTCGAGCACCTGCGTCCGGGAGTTATGCTCGTACCGCAGGGCAGGAAGCGGACAGCCAACGCGGAATTCGGTTAATCTCATGAGCCATGGAACACACCGGCTCAGCCCCTCATACGGAGAGTTCTCACCCTTCTGTCCACGTCCGCCGCGCGGATTTGAAGCGCAACGCGCGGTTGAAGCTGACGTTCGCCATCTTCCGCTTCTGCCTCTACGGGATGGTGGGCCTGTCGTCGGAGATCTTCTTCTACAACCTGGTCCGCATCGCCCGGCATGTCCCGGTGCTTGAGATGCTCTTCCGCTTTCAGTGGCGGGTGGATGACCGGCTGGGTCTCAACGACATCTGGGACACGCCTGTTGTCACGGCCTATGGCCAGTGCTCGCTGTGGATGTTCCTCATCTACGGCGTGGCCTGCTTCTTCTTCATCGAGGCCATCTACCGCCGCACCTTCCGTCAGCACACCCTGCTGCGCGCGGTGCTCTACGGCCACGCCATCCTCTTCTTCGAGGGCATCAGTGGGCTGTTCCTGGAGAAGCTGACGGGCTACCGCATCTGGTACTACGCGGACAGCGGCGCCATCCTCTGGGAGATGACGTCGCTCTACATCCTGCCCATCTGGATGGTGACGGGGTTGATCGCCGAGTTCATCTACAGAGAGCTGATGGATCCGGATCTGGTGGCGGCCCTGGAGTCGCCCTTGCCGGCCACGCCCGAGGAGACGGAGGCCTCGCTCCAGCTGATGCAGTAGGTGCAACCGTGGCCGTCGTAGCCGGTCATGTCGATGCGGATGTTCTCCGCGCCGGCCGTCCGCAGGCCCGCGTGGAGGATGCCGGCCGTGAACGAGGGCAGGGAGCCGACCTCGTTCATCCACAGCTCGAACTGGCGCGGGCTCAGCTCCTTGAGACGTGACTCGGTGTAGTTGTTGCCCGCCCGGAAGTTCTGAGTGGCCCGCATGAGGGCCCGCCGAGGCCCGAGCACTCGCAGCAGCGAGAGCACGGCGCGTCCCAGCATCGTCTCGCGGAAGCCGTCAATGCAGGCCTCGCCCAGCTTGAAGGCGCCCTGTTCCAGGGGCTCGCCGGGGTAGAGCTCCTCGGCCGTGATGCGCAGGAACGTCATCCACGCATCAAAGGCATAGGCAGGGCGGAGCTTCTGATCGAGGTCCAACCCCGCCTGACGCAGTCGCGCTTTGCACGCTGGCGGGAGGCGCCCGTGCAGAGCGCGCACGTAGACCGCTTCGAGGGTCTGCTCAAAAACCAGGAGCTCGTCGGGCATGGGAATTTTCCACTCTAACCGACGAGCCCCTGGATGTGAATCGCACTGCGACTACGGGGCCGGGGCGGGCGCCGGAGCGGCTCCCGGATCCCCCGCCGGAGCAGCTCCCGGCTCTCCTTCCGGAGCGGCGGCACCCGCCGGGATGTCCTCGGTGGCCATGCCCAGCACGAAGGCGCCAGCCTGCTTGGCGCCGTCGAAGGCGGCCACGAGCTTGCCGTAGTTCGCCTTGTCGTCCGCCACGAAGAAGACGATACGGTCCTCCTTCGACTTGGCGGCCAGCATGCGCTTGAGCTTGTTGACGTAGTCGCCCGGAGTCACCGGCTCCGTGTTGATGGAGTAGGTGCCGTCGGCGTCCAGCTTGACGATCAGCTGGCTGTTGTCCTGGGGCATCTGCTCCACGGGCACGTCTTCCGTCTCCGGAATGCGCACCTCGATGTCCTTCTCGAGGAGCGGGGTGACGACCATGAAGATGATGAGGAGCACCAGCACCACGTCCACCAGCGGCGTGACGTTGATCTCCGAGTTCGGGGGGGTCGACGGCTTGACGAACTTGCGGGAGGTAGCCATGGCTAGTTCTTCAGCTCCTCGACACCCAGGAAGATCTTCTTGGCCTTGGCCTTGCGGGTGACCTCCATCACCTGGCGCACATCGCCCACGGAGAGGGAGCTGTCACCCTTGAGGAGGATCTTCTTGTTGGGCAGGTAGGCCAGCGTGTCCTTCAGCTTGGCCTCCAGCGCCGCCGCGTCGTACTCGTCCTGCTCCACGAACATCTTCTTGTCCGTGGTGACGGAGAGGATGATCGGATCCGGGTCGTTCGTACTGCCCTTTTCGTCCTCGACCTTGGCCGCCTTGGGCAGGGTCACGGACTTGCCACGCTGGAGCATGGGCGTGACGACCATGAAGATGATGAGGAGCACCAGCACCACGTCCACCAGTGGCGTGACGTTGATGTCGCTCTTCGGGCCCCCTTGGGGACCACCTACGGACATTCCCATGCGTGCACCTGTTGCTGGAGATGAGAGCGCCCGCCCCACGTGGGGTCTCCCATTTCAGGAGACCCGTCGCACGAGGAGGCGGGCCGGGAACTCTCGGGGTGACTAGGCCTGGGGGGCGTGCGAGCCGCCGCCCAGGTTGCGCGCCACCACGTCGAGGAACTCGTTGGACGACTCGGAGATGTCCACCGAGCGAGCGTCCACCCAACCCGACAGGAAGTTGTAGGCCATAACCGCCGGGATGGCCACCAGCAGACCGAAGGCCGTGGTGATGAGCGCCTCGGCGATACCGGCGGAGATGGTGCCCAGACCACCGGAGCCGGCGGCCGCCATGAGCTGGAAGGCGTTCACGATACCCATCGTGGTGCCGAGCAGACCCACGAACGGGGCCGTGGAGCCCACCGTGGCCAGCACGCCCAGACCGCGCTTGAGGCTCTGCACCTCACGCTGCGCCTGACGCTCCAGCGCGCGCGCCACCGACTCCACCGCCACGTCCTTGTCGGACGGGCTGATGCGGTACGCCGTCAGGCCCGAGCTGATGACGCGGCCCAGGTGGCCGATCTCCTTGCCCATGTTGGTGTTGGCGGCCTGCTGCAGATCGCCCTTGGCCAGGATGGCGCCCATCTTGGCGGCGAAATTGCGCGAGTCCTTACGCGTCTTACGGAAGACGATGATGCGCTCCGCCATCACCACCAGCGACGAAACGGACATGATCGCCAGAGCGAAGATGATGCAGCGGGCGAAGAGGCCCGTGTGGTGCCAGATATCGGTAAGCGTGAATTGCATGGCTGGGGGAAGCGCTCCTCCTCGAGCGCGGTTGGGATACGGCGGTTACGACTGACGGCGGAGCCCTACTAACGGGGCAGGCTCAGACGGATGTTGAAGGTGTAGTCGACCTGGACGGGCCGGCCCTGGAACGTCACCGGCTTGTAGCGCTGGGCATACAGCGAATCCAACACCGCCTGCTCCATGTGGGGCAGCGGCTTGATGATGCGGCACCGCTCGATAGCTCCCTCGGTGGTGATGACGCACTTGACGATCATCAGGCCCTGGACGCGCGCCTCGAGGGCCTCGCGGGTGTACTGAGGCGCAGGACCAGAAAGCTTTTCGGGGCGAGTCATTCCCGCGCCGAACGGAAGCACGTCCGTTCCCGTGCTGCCCACCTGCCCACCGAGCACTCCACCAACCACTCCTCCCACTACGCCGCCGATCACACCGCCGGCCACGCCCCCCTCAACGCCTCCCTCCACCTCTTCCTCACTGGCCTCCTCCTCCTGACCGGCGTTCGGATCAGGCTCCACCTCGGGCGGCTTCTCCTGGGGGATCTCCTTCGGCTGGACGATGACGTCCGGCTTCTTCACCACCGGCTTCTTGGTGGGGTTGCTCTTCTTCTTCGCCGGCGGCGGAGGCGGAGGAGGCGGCGGCGCGGCGGTCATCGCCGGAGGCGCCATCGCCTGCTTGAACGTCACCTCCACCTCCTTCTCCTCCTCTTTCGGAGGACGGGTGGAGAGCCAGACCGCAGCGGCAAACAGGCCGACATGCAGGACGACCGAGATGACGGCGCCCACGCCGAAGCGAGACTTGGGGCCTTGCCCGCGGTCAAGGACAGAGTCGAACATGCGCTACGCTCCTCTACTCCGGTGGACTCCCACCACGTCCTGACCCGGATCGCAAAAGGCGCGCTACATTACAAAAACCGGGGACGGGTGCAAGTGACCCCACCCTGGAGGCCACCTGTGTGATCGCGCAATGCCCCAGTAGTCACCAAAAAGCAACGGCATATTGACAACTGGTAGACCTCGGATATTTTCCCGGACCATTTTAGTTGCAGTGCAAGCCCACCTTGGAGGGGTTCCCAGCATGCAGGTAAAACGGATGCTCCGGGCAACTGGAGTGGTCGTGGTCGCGAGTCTGTCGTACGGGACCGCGGCTTATGCCGACAGCGTGATCGTCGGTACGGTCGTTAGCGCCGAAGACAAGAAGCCGGTCGCGGATGTGGTCGTCACCGCGACGTCGCCCAATCTTCAGGGCGAGCAGGTTGTTGTTACGGACGCTCAGGGTCAATATCGTATTCCCCAGCTGCCGCCGGGTGTCTACACCCTGCGTTTCGACAAGGAGTCGTTCAGGCCGTTCTCGCGTCCGGACATCCAGCTGCGTCTGGACCGTACCATCCGCGTGAACGTGGAGCTGCTGCCTGAGAGCTTCACCGAGACCATCGAGGTGACGGCCCGCCCGCCGACCATCGACGTGGGTTCGACCAACACGGGTGTCAGCGTCGACCAGGAGTTCATCAAGCGCATTGCGGTGAACCGTCCGACGGGCCGCGGTGGTGCGTCGCGCGGCTTCGAGAGCCTTGCTGAGCTGGCCCCTGGCGCGCAGAGCGACCAGTACGGCGTGTCCATCAACGGCGCCACCTCGCCTGAGAACGGCTACGTGGTGGACGGCCTGTCCACGAACGACGCGGCGTTCGGCATCAACGCCAGCCCGCTGAGCGTGGAGTTCGTGCAGGACGTCAACATCATCACCGGCGGCTACATGCCGGAGTACGGCCGCTCCACCGGCGGCGTGGTCAACGCGGTCACCAAGTCGGGCTCCAACGAGTTCCACGGCACGGTGTTCGCGAACTGGACCCCGGGCGCCCTCGAGGGTACCCGCGAGGCCATCAGAAGCAGCGGCTCGGTCATCACCGGCCAGAGCTCGCTGTTGAACCTGGGCGATCTCGGCGCCACCCTCGGTGGTCCGATCCTCAAGGACAAGCTGTGGTTCTTCGCCGGTGTGGCTCCGTCGGCGACCCGGTGGAAGCACCTGCGTACCCTCAATGCCTTCACCGGGGTCGATGCTGAGGGCAACCCCACCACCACCCTGATCCCCGGTTCTGAGCGCACGTTCTTCGCCGACCAGCGCAGCGTCCAGGCGATGGGTAAGTTGACCTACCTCATCAACCAGGATCACAACCTCTCGCTGTCGGTCAACACCTCGCCGACCACGAGCGGTGGCAATGGCCGGTTGACGATCAACCGCCTGACCGGTGGCGTCGCCAGCCGTATCGACGCGAACCCTGCGGCGACGGGTCTGGCGGAGGTGAACACGAACAGCACCGCGACGGGCCTCAAGTACGCCGGCTCCTTCATGGACAAGAAGCTCCTGTTGGACGCCAACCTCGGTTGGTTCCACCAGACGGCTTCCACCCTGCCCATCGACGGCAGCGGTGATCAGCTGGGCACCCCCGAGGGTGACCGGGAGATCCTCTCGGGCAATGGCCTGGCGGGTCGTTCCCGCCTCACGTACCAGTTCCCGCGCTCGCTGCTGACCGTGGAAGACGTGCCGGGTGCGGCCACGCCGGAGTACTGCGGCGTGACGCTGAAGGAGCAGCTGGAGCGCTGCCCGGTGCAGACCTACGACGCCGGCGGCTTCGGCGGCCTCTCCAAGACGCTGATCGACCGTTACCAGGCGAACGTCAAGGCCACCTACCTGGCGAACTTCTTCGGCCAGCACGTGATCAAGGCGGG
Source organism: Archangium minus (assembly GCF_044360475.1). Classification (NCBI taxonomy): domain Bacteria; kingdom Pseudomonadati; phylum Myxococcota; class Myxococcia; order Myxococcales; family Archangiaceae; genus Archangium; species Archangium minus. Next base: position 10,205,719 of record NZ_CP043494.1, on the reverse strand, counting down.
CGCGGACACCGAGATGCTCGTCTATGATCAGACGAAGGCCATCTCGGGCGGCGTCTCCTTCCAGGAGGTGGAGCTCAACTCGGCCGGTGACATCGGCTGGTCGGACTTCCGCCGCTACGGCTACCAGACGGGCCCGGACTCTCCGGTCAACCTGGCCAGCCTCCACACGAAGAGCTCCAGCATCACCGTTGGTGGCTTCGTGCAGGACAGCTGGTCCATCGCCAACCGGGTGACGATCAACGCCGGTCTGCGCTACGACGTGCAGTCGCTGTACGGCGGTGAGAACCTCGCGTTCGTGCTGGGCAACCAGTGGTCGCCGCGCGTGGGCGTGATCGTGGATCCGCTCGGCAACGGCCAGATGAAGGTCTACGCGAACTACGCGCGGTACTACGAGCAGGTGCCGCTCAACCTCGTGGACCGTCAGTTCCCGGGTGAGTCCCGCTACAACACCAACCGCGTGGCCGCCAACGCGGCCGGCGAGGGCTGCGATCCCAGCACCCTCGAGGGCCAGCGTGGTGGTTGCGCCGATCCGAAGTACATCTACGCGTCCGCTGAGAGCAACCGGAACCCCAGCCGCCTCTACACGGGTGGTAAGCTCGAGAACCTCTCTGTCGACCCGGACATCGTTCCGCAGTCGAACAGCGAGTACCTGGTGGGCGCCGAGTACGAGCTCCTGGCCAACACCCGCCTGGGCGCGATGTACACCCACCGCGCCATGAACTCGGTCATCGAGGACATGAGCCGCGACGACGGCGCCACGTACTTCCTCGGCAACCCGGGCTCGGGCTTCGCCAAGGAGTTCCCGGTTCCGGAGCGTACCTACAACGCGGTGACGGTGATGCTGACCCGCGCCTTCAGCGAGGGCTGGCTGGCTCAGGCGAGCTACACCTGGTCTCGGCTGTACGGTAACTACCCGGGCCTCTTCCGTCCGGAGACCGGTCAGCTCGACCCGAACATCCTGTCCGACTTCGACCTCATCTCGCTGCTGGACAACCGGACGGGTCTGCTGCCGTACGACCGCACCCACTCCGTCAAGGTCTTCGGTGCCAAGGAGTTCAACTTCACCAAGGACTTCTCGGGTAGCCTCGGTCTCTCCTACCGCGGTAGCTCGGGTACGCCCATCAACTACCTGGGCGGCCACGTGGACTACGGTGAGGGCGAGGGCTTCGTGCTGCCGCGCGGTTCCGGTGGCCGTACGCCTTGGGTCAACAACATCGACACCAACATCGGCCTGAACTACCGGGTCACCAAGACCAGCACCGTGTCCTTCACCCTGGACGTGTTCAACCTCTTCAACTTCCAGACGGCCACGCTGGTGGATGAGAACTACACGTACAAGGCGGTGTTGCCGGTGGTGGACGGCACGACGTCGGATGTGCCCGGCAAGGCGGTTGTCGTGACGGACGACGGCGAGCGCCCGATGACCCAGGACGACGTGAACCCGAACTTCAAGAAGGCGACGCAGTATCAGTCGCCGCGTCAGGTTCGCTTCGGCATCCGCTACACCTTCTAAGCAGCCCCAAACGGATTGGAACTCAAGCACATGACCATGAAGCGCGTTTCAACGGTGGTAGCCGTGCTCGGGGCGGGTCTCCTCGTGACGGCTTGCGACATCGAGCAGCCTTCCGCGGGCTGCGTCGTGCAGGACTCGACGAGCTGGATCGCCCGGTATGATGTGAAGGAGGGGCAGCCGACGTGCGCGCAGCCTCCTCCGGCGGGTGAGCTGGTGGGTGTCTTCAAGTACCGGGATCCGAACAAGGAGGACTCCAACGTTCTGGCGATGCGGCCGGCCGGGCTGGCCTCCCGCGGCAGCCGCGACCCCGGGGATCAGAAGCAGCAGACGGCGGTCGGTTCCCTGGGCTCGGAAGTGGACGCCAACGACTTCTGCAAGGCGGCGTCGCTGAGCGAGGCCTCGGTGGCGGCTGCCTCCAGCGCGACGGAAGATGCGACGCAGATCAGCTACAAGTTCTCCAACGTGGAGGTCTACACGGCCCCCCGCGCTCCGGGAACCCAGCTGCGTGCGGATCTCTCCTACACCCGCGATGGCTGCACCACGGAGGTCAAGGTACACGCCATGTGGCCGGCTATCGGCTGCACCCCCGGCGATGCAGATCCGGCGCATAACTGCGGCAAGGGCTCGAAGATCAACCCGGACATGGCGGTCACCTGCCACCCGACCCTGAAGATCTGCGTGCCGGCCAAGGACGTTCCCTCCTTCGTCGACTAGCAAGGAGGCGAGCTCGGCCACGGCCGTAGACGCCTGAAGTGAATCGCGGCCCCGGTTGCTCCTCCCCCACGTGGGAGTGGCAGCCCGGGGCCGCGGTGTTTATGGACGGTTGAACTCCGTTTTGAGACTTGTCGGGAAGGTGCATGGAGGGTCGGTACTCACTCGTTGAACGTGTCGCGGCGCTGCTGGCGGACGAGCAGGGCACGCTCCGCAAGGAGGCGCCCTACCGGGTGGCCCTCTGTTACCCGAGCCCCTACCACGTGGGGATGAGCTCGCTCGGCTACCAGGCCATGTACCGGGAGATTCACTCCCACCCCGGTGCCACCGCCGAGCGCGCCTTCCTGCCCGATGACGTGGAGGCGTACCGACGCACCCGCACGCCCCTCTTCACCTTCGAGTCACAGGCCCCCGTCTCCAGCTTCCACATGCTGGCCTTCTCCGTGGCCTACGAGCTGGAGCTGTCCGGGCTCTTCTCCATGCTCGAGCTGTCCGGCATTCCGCTCCTCAAAGAGGAGCGCGATGAGCGCCACCCCCTCGTGGTGGCTGGCGGTCCGCTCACGTTCTCCAACCCGGATCCGCTCGAGCCCTTCGTGGACGTGCTCGTGCAGGGCGAGGCCGATGATCTCATCCACGTGCTGCTGGAAGCGGCGGCGTCCATGGAGAAGGACGCGCTCCTCACCCACCTGGCGAGTATCCCCGGCTTCCGGGTGGCCGGTCGGGGCGGCCAGCGCTACCACGTCGCGAAAGCCTCGGACGCGCGTCTGCCCGCGCGCTCGGCCATTGTCACCCCGCACACGGAGCTGCGCTCGATGTTCCTCATCGAGCCCGAGCGTGGCTGCTCGCGTGGGTGCCACTACTGCGTCATGCGGCGCACCACCAACGGGGGCATGCGTACCGTGCCGCCCGAGCGCGTGCTGTCTCTCATCCCCGAGCACGCGAAGCGCGTGGGCCTCGTGGGCGCTGCCGTGACGGATCACCCCCGCATCGTCGAGCTGCTGAGGACCCTTGTGGACTCGGGCCGGGAGGTGGGCGTGTCCTCGCTGCGCGCGGATCGCCTCACCCAGGAGTTGGTGGATCAACTGCGGCGCGGAGGCGCCACCAACCTCACCGTGGCCGCAGATGGGGCCTCGCAGCGCATGCGCGACCTGGTCGACCGCAAGCACTCGGAGGAGCAGATCATCCGCGCGGCGAACTTCGCCAAGACGGCGGGGATGCGGCAGCTCAAGGTGTACAACGTCGTCGGCCTGCCCCTGGAGGAAGACGTCGACATCGACGAGCTGGCCCGCTTCACCGTGGAGCTGTCGAAGATTCTCCCCGTGGCGCTGGGGGTGGCCCCCTTCGTGGCCAAGCGCAATACGCCCCTGGATGGGGCACCCTTCGCCGGCATCCGCGAGGTGGAAGGTCGGCTGGAGCGGCTGCGGCGGGGCCTCAAGGGACGTGCCGAGGTGCGGCCCACCTCCGCTCGCTGGGCCTGGGTGGAGTACATGCTGGCCCAGTGTGGCCCTGAAGCTGGCCTCGCCGCCATGGACGCCTGGAAGGCTGGTGGGAGCTTCGCGGCCTTCAAGCGCGCCTTCCAGGAGCGCAACTGTCAGCCCTACCTGGCCCGCCGTGTGGAAGACGGACGGCGCCGGCCCACCGAGTGGCCCCGGGTGGAGAACGTCGCTCCGCACTACGTCTGACACTGGCGCGGCCAACCCTTGCCCTGGGCCGCCTGCTCTCTGTTAGAAGGCCGCGTGCGCCGTTTCCAGGCGCCAGGAGGCTTGCATCCGCAGTGAGCACGGATCGCGTGGATAAGGCGTGGCAGCGCAAGGGGCTGAAGGACTACTCGACGGAGGCCATCATCGGGACGCTCGGACACTACGGCGTCCAGGTGAGCGAGGCGGACTTCCGCCAGCTCGCTGAGAAGAAGTACCCCAGCGGCATCGCCGAGGGATGGATGCCCCAGTGGAAGGGCACCGGGCAGTTCGCTCCCTTCCCCTATGCCGCCGCCGGGGAGCTGTGGAAGCGCTGGTTGTCTGACCGGCTCGCCCCGTACGAGCTCTCCGAGAGCCTCGCCCTGCTCATGGGCGCCCTCGGACAGCTCCTCCAGGGCTCGCAGCAGGCCCCCGTGGACTCCTCCTTTGCCCGCATGAACGAGGTGCGCCAGCGCGTGCCCGTCAATGACAAGGGCGAGCCCGAGCCGGGCTTCATGCAGGAGGCCCTGCGCGTGTTCGACGAGCGCGCCGCCCGCGCCTTCGACGACCTCGCTGAGATGCTCGCCAAGGCTGGCTACGTCCAGCACGCCGAGTCTTTCTCCGACCTGGAGGAGTTCCTGCTGCCCGATCGTCGCGGTGTCTCCAAGCCCATCATCCGCGCCGCCCGGGGCGAGCGGGATGCGGCGCTCGAGGACCTGCAGAAGGTGGCCACGGACGGCTCTCGCGCGCCTATCTCGCGCGTGCTCGCCGTGGATGGGCTGCTGCACCTGGGTGCCAACGACAAGGTCGCCGCCGTGGGCCGCCCCATCCTGGAGGAGGCCGAGCGCAGCCAGGACTGGCACCTCGCGCTGGACATCGTCGCCCGCCTGGAGCACGCCTATAAGCAGCTCGGCGACCGGACCTCGCTCGCGGCGCTCTCCCAGGACCGCGCTCGCGTCGAGAAGGCCCACGACGAGGCCCACCCGGGCCACCGGCGCCACCAGCACCAGCACTGAGTGGTTGTTCTTCCCGTGGTCCCCCTTTGTGGGGCCACGGGTTGAAATCGGGAGTTTCTATACCCTCACCCCGTCCCTCTCCCAGAGGGAGAGGGTTAGTAGGGCACGTCTTCCTCGGGTTTTTCCTGAGGCCCCTGTGGCATGGGCGGTCCTTCCCCCGTGGACTGCGTCTCCTCCGCCGTGCGTCCCCGACGGGGCAGGGGGATGAACTTCACCTCGGGTACCGCCTCCTGCACATCCTTCACTGGTACCACCGCCCCTACCGTCGTGTAGCGGATGGCTCCTGTTTGCGTGAAGGTGTGCCGCAGCTCGTAGGACTTCGCCCTCGGGAGGAACCACTCGCGCACCGCCTTCAGCGGCAGCACGTGCAGCTCTCCCTGCGCCAGGAACACGTACACCAGCAGATCCGCGCCGCTGTAGAGGAAGCAGCCCGGTGTGTCCCGCTCCAGGTTGGAGACCAGCTCGAAGAAGTAGCGCCGCCGGCGCGGCTGGCGGTCTCCCTTGACCTCGATGCCGCGCACCTCTCCCGAGGGCAGCTCCCACAGCAGATCCACCCCGCGGTGCTGGAAGCGCGGGTCCTCCTGCACGTCGTGGACTCGGGAGCCGGGCTCGACCGATAGCAACCAGTTCCGGGCGTATTGCACGGCTCGATCGGCCGCGCCCATCACGCCCCTCATGCTGAAGCCGCGTGCCATCGTTTAACGGCGCAGCTCAACGCCCGTGGCCACCAGCTGCACCTCGCGCGGCTTGCCGTCGCTGCCACGCGGCACCATGGCGCCCTCGGCCTCGTAGTGCTTCGCCATGGCCTCGCTCAGCTCCGTCACCTTCACCATGCCCTCCACCCGCGCCGCCGAGCCCGCCGAGTCCACCGGCACGAAGAAGCCGTAGTCCTTGAACGTCACCCGTACTCCGGCGCCCTTCTGGCCCTCGGCGAGCTCCATCCAGCACCCCTTCTTCTGGCACGCCTTGCGCACCTGGCCCTCCACGCGCACCGTCTTGCCGTCGTGGGCCTGCGGCTTCGCCAGCAGCTCGGCAAGCTTCACCGCGGGCGCTCCCTTCAGCGCCTCGCCGCGCGTCAGCGTCCAGCCCGAGGCCGGCTTCGCATCCGCGGGGGGCGGCGGGTGAGGGCAATCCTCCTGCACCTTCCCAGGCTTCGCGGCGGCCTCGGCGGGCTTCGCGGCGGGCTTCTGCGCGGCCGGGGCAGGAGCCTCGGCGAGCGCCACGAGGGGAAGGGCGAACAGCGTCAGCAGGGCGGAGCGGAAGGTCTTCATCCCTCACCGATAGCCCGAAGCCTTTGTCTGGGCAAGGCGCCCTCCATCCCGGTTACACTACCCAACGTGAAGGTCTCCCTCCCCAAGCCCAACCGCACCTTCGGTCTCGCCGACGTGCTCGGTCTCGTGGGCCTCGTCGGGTTGCTTGTCGCCCGCTACATCCCCGTGGCGAGGCTCATTCCCTTCTGGGGCTGTGCCCTGCGGGAAACCACCGGGTGGCCCTGTCTCGGCTGTGGGCTGACGCGGGTGGCGGACCGGGTGGCCCACTTCAACCTCGCCGGAGCCTGGGACGCCAACCCGCTCGGCACCGTGGCTGCCCTCTTCTTCGCCCTCATGGTCGTGGTGATGCTGCTGCACCTCGTCTTCGCCATGCCCATTCCCCAGCTCGAGCTCTCGCCTAGAGAGTGGCACTGGGTTCGTCTTGGTGCCGCCGTCGTCGTCCTTCTCAACTACGCCTGGGTGGTGGTGAAGGCGAAGTTCCCCTACCTGCTCGCTTAGGGGTCTCCGTGCACGCTGTCGCCCTTCTGCTGTTCGGTTACCTGGCAGGCTCCGTGCCCTTCGGTGTGCTGCTCACCCGCTGGCTGCGCGGTGTGGACGTCCGCCAGAGCGGTAGCGGCAACATCGGCGCCACCAACGTCACCCGCGTGGCCGGCAAGAAGCTGGGTGCGGTGGTGCTGCTGCTGGATGCCCTCAAGGGCGCCCTGGCCGTGGCCCTCGCGCTGTGGCTCATACCCGAGGCGCCTCGGGTTCATGCGGGGGTGGGGCTCGCCGCCTTCCTCGGCCACGTCTACCCCGTGTGGCTCAAGCTGCAGGGCGGCAAGGGCGTGGCCACTGCGCTCGGGGTGCTCGCCGTGCTTGTGCCGCTGGCGGCCATCTCCGGGGCGCTCGTCTACGCGGGGCTGGTGGCGGCCTGGCGCGTGAGCTCTGTCGGCTCCCTGGCGGGGGGCATGACGGCCGTCGCCGTCGCCTCCCTCACCGCGCTCGCCCCCGAGTACGCGTGGCTCTCAGCCCTGCTCTTCGCCCTCATCCTCTGGACGCATCGAAGCAACATCCTGCGTCTGCTCCGGCACACCGAGCGGCGCTTCTGACCTCTCCTCGCCCCCGCGCACCGGCACCGCCGAGTAGCCGAGCAGCGTGCACGCGATGGGACCGTTCCAGAGGTCGCGCCGGCTCCGCGGGCGCGCATGGAAGGCGCTCTCGAAGGCTGGGTTGCCCGAGAGCACCCACACGCGCCAGCCCGGCAGCGAGCGCAGGCTGTCGCCCAGCTTGAAATAGAAGGTCTTCATTCCTTTCTGTCCGCCCGAGCCCAGCCGGTCCCCATACGGGGGGTTGGTGAGGATGAGTCCACCGCTCTCGGGCAGGGGAGGGAGCTTGGTTGCGTCGCCCTCCTCGAGGTGGATCTCCTCCGCCAGCTTCGCCGCCTTCACGTTGCGCCGCGCCGCCTCCAGCGCCTCCGGATCCTTGTCGAAGCCGAGCAGCGGCACCGTCACCTTGCGCTCGTTGCGGCGGGCATCCGCGCGCAGGTCGTCGAGCAGCTCCCGTGCACGTGCGCCCAGGTGGGGCCACTTCTCCACGGCGAAGTCCCGGTTGATGCCAGGGGCGCGTCTCCGGGCGATGAGGCCCCCCTCGATGAGGATCGTCCCCGAGCCGCACATCGGGTCCACCAGCCCCTCCTCGCCCGTGTAGCCCGCCGCGCGCAGCAGGGCCGCAGCCAGCGTCTCCTTCAGCGGGGCCGGCGTCGGACGCACCCGGTATCCCCGGCGGTGCAGGGGCTCGCCACACAGGTCCAACGAGAGCGACAGCCGCTCGCGCACCAGGTGGGCCACCACGCGCACGTCCGGATTCCGGGGGTCCACGTCCGGGCGCGCTCCCCGCTTGTCGCGCATCCGGTCCACCACCGCGTCCTTCACCTTGAGCGCTACGAAGCCCGTGTGGCTGTGCTCGCTGTCCTTGAGCGTCGCCTCCACGGCGAAGGTGGTCTCCGGCGTCAGGTGCTCCTCCCAGGGGACGCTGGCCACGGCCTCGTACAGGCCCTCGGCGCCGCGAGCCTCGAACTCGCCCAGCGGGTAGAGCACGCGCATGGCGATGCGCGACCAGAGACACACCTTCAGCGCCTCGTCGAGCGAGGCCATGAAGCGCACTCCACCCCGGTCCTGACGGATCCGGCGCGCGCCGAGCTCCTTGAGCTCCTCGGCCAGGAGGTCCTCGGTTCCGCGGGCGGTGGTGGCGAAGAGGGCGAGACGTTCAGCCATAGGGGGGCTCGCCTTAACGGATGCTGGCCCGGTTTCAAACGGGAAAGCCGTTCGGCTCTTCAGAAGCTGCTCACTGCGCCACCACCTCGTACATGCTGAAGGTGGCATCCTGCCGGGCGCTGGCCGTCTTGGTCGCCTTGAAGTCCTCCGACTGGAAGTAGGCCTTCAGGCACTCGCGGTCCCTCCAGCGTGTCACCAGCAGGAACTCGGGCTCGGGCTCGAACGAGCGCATCACCTCCAGCCCGAGGAACCCCTCGTACTGGTCCACCTTGCGCGAGCGCTCCCGGAAGGAGGCCTCCAGGCGCTCGGCCTCCTCGGCGGACGTCCGGAAGCGGTTGATGGTGACGATCATCGTGCGGGCAACGGTCATGGGCGGGAGTTGTATCCCGCCTCATGCCCCGGGTGCTCAGGGCGCCCGCTTGCGCCGACGGCTTACACTGAGCAGCAGCACCACCACCCCGAGCGCGCTTCCTCCCAGCACTCCGCCCAGGCCGCTCCCGTCTGTCGAGCAGCCTCCGCCTCCCCTCATGCCCGGGGTGCAGACCGCGCCCAACCCCGGGTAGAGCGAGGACTCTTCCTGGTCGGTGTTGGAGTCCTGCGGGCAGTTGTCGCACGCATCGCCTACGCCATCGCCATCCGCGTCGACCTGAGAGGTGCCGGCCTTGGCGGGACAGACATCGCACGCGTTGCCCAGGCCATCGCCGTCCGTGTCCTCCTGTTGGGGGTTGGGTGCCGACGGACAGAGGTCGCACACATCGCCCACCCCATCATCGTCCACGTCCTGCTGGCCATCGTTTGCATTCGCGGGGCAGACGTCGCACGTATCCCCGCGCCCGTCCCCGTCTCCATCCCGCTGGTCGGGGTTGGCTCGGCCCGAGCAGTTATCACACACATCTCCCAGCCCGTCTCCGTCCGAGTCCCGCTGGTCAGGATTGGCCAGGGCAGGGCAGACGTCACACGCGTCACCGACTCCGTCCCCGTCCGAATCTCGCTGGTCGGGATTGGCCAGGGCAGGGCAGACGTCGCACGCGTCACCGAACCCATCTCCGTCCGAGTCTCGCTGGTCGGGATTGGCCTGGCCAGGGCAGATGTCACAGGCATCTCCGACCCCGTCCCCGTCTCTGTCCTGCTGCTCGGGATTGGCCAGGGAAGGGCAGTTGTCACATGCATCACCGAGCCGATCCGCGTCCCGGTCCACGGCGAGCTGGGGGCTGCAGGTGGCCGCCTGTCCAGGGCCAGGCGCGACATAGTCATCGCAGGCTCGTAAGGGAGGGAGCTCGCCCTCGTCACACGACAAGGCGTTGCGCGAGTAGTCGATGCAGTCTCTCGGCGTAAAGGACGTGGGATCCTTTTCGACCGAACGATCGATGCCGTTGCAGTTGACGTCCTCGAAGGCGAAAGCCGGCGCGGCCGAGGCGACGAGCACCACCAACATCAAGTAGGGGGCATTGCGCATGATTGCTCCTTACTTCCGGGCCTGGGTCGGGGCCGGGGCCTGGGTCGGAACCGGGGCCGGGTTCTGAGTCGGGTTCTTCTGGGCCGGCCGCTCGGGGCACTCGCCGGGGCGAGGGGGGCGGCGCTCGCGATTGGTGAGGATGAAGTCCACCCGCCGGTTGACGGCACGACCCTCCTCGGTCTCATTGGAGAGCAGGGGACACCGCTTGCCGTAGCCCACATGGCTCAGCCGCTCCGCCGGCACGCCCTTCGTGCCCAGGTACTCGCGGATGGCCTTGGCTCGGCGCTGCGACAGCTCCAGGTTGTACTGGTCGCTCCCCACGTCATCCGTGTGGCCGTCGATGCGGATGGGGCCAAGCTCGGGGTGCTTGCGGATGAAGCGGGCCACCTCGTCGAGCAGCGGGAAGCTCACCGGATCAATGGTGTCCTTGGCGAAGGCGAAATACACCGGCTCCCACAGCTGCAGGCGGACGTCCTGCTCGCCCACGGTGATGGTCGGCTGCGACGGAATCACCGGGAGCACGGACGGCGGAACGAGCGGCGGCGGCTTCGGCCGGTACTGCCACGAATAGGACAGGCCCGCCATCACCCGCACCCGGGGCTCTCCGAAGCCAGCGTTGAGCCCCGTGCCCGCACCGAGGAAGAAGCTCCAGTCTCGCACCTGCGCCTTGCCCGCGAGCATCGCCTCGGCGGGGCTGCTCACGCCATCCGCGGCCCCTAGAGCGGCCAGTCCATACACCTCACCGAGCACGGCGATGGGCACGTTCGCGTAGCGCGCCACATCGACCTGCACGCCCGCGCCGTAGAGCAGGCCATTGCCCGAGCGGATGTTGAGCAACGTCTGCTCGGTCGCCGCCCACCGCCAGCCGAGGTTGAGCGCCACCGTCACCTGCTGGAACTTGGCATGGCCGACGAGCCGTGCCGTGCCCGTCACGCTCTCCGAGCCGAGGAAGCTCCCGGAGTTGCCCGTAGGCGCCACCACCTCGGCCACTCCACCCAGGCCGAACTGCTCGTTGCTCCAGAAGCGCCCCTTGAGGCCCAGCCGCAGGTCCTCCAGACCACCGGCAGAGATGCCCGGGAGCGCACGCGGCTCGCGCGTCACCACGTCCGGGTAGGTGATGAGGTCTCCCGCCTGGTGGAGCGTCACCGGCAGGGCCACGCTGAGCTGCACCCTGTCGAGCAGCGAGAAGGCGAAGGACAAATCGGCGGTGATGCGATCTCGCACCAGCTTGCCGGTCACTTCATCGCCGAAGGTGTAGGCGAGCGGCAGGTCCGCGTAGTGCAGCACGAACTGGGACACCACTCCGGGCGAGCGGCCCACGTCGGCGAGGTCGACGGTGAGCAGTCGGCCGGAGCCCGGCGCGGGATGAAAGCGATTGACGTCCAGGCTCGGAGCGCCGTTTTGGGCTTCCGCAGCCGGGGCGAACAGCGCTCCCGTCACAGTGGCGAGCACCACCAGCGCTCGGGAGATAGAACCCGATGGGGTGTAATTTTTCATCACGACTCGCAGGGTAGAGAAAGGACCGGAGCGGGAAAGAGGACACGCCGGGTTTCTTCAAATTCCCGACTCTTCCGGTTCTTTCATGACTGCTACTGGATGAAGCCCTCCGACCCAGGGGATGGGATCGGAGGGCCCAGGGCTCACGCAGCGCCGGGCATCTCTCCCACGGCGCGGATGAGCACCTCACGCGGCTTGGCTCCGTCCGCCGGGCCCACCACGCCGTCGCGCTCCATGCGCTCAATCATTCGCGCGGCGCGGTTGTAGCCGATGCGCATCTTGCGCTGGAGCATCGAGATGGACACCGCGCGCATCTCGCTCACCGTCGCGAGCGCCTGATCGTACAGCTCGTCGGACAGCTCGTCCTCCTCGCCACCGCCGCCCTCGCCCTCCTCGTCGCGCGGCTTGAGGATGGACTCGTCGTAGACGGGCTTGCCCTGCGACTTGAGGTGGTCCACAGCCTTCTTGATTTCGTTCTCCGAGACGAAGGCGCCGTGCACGCGCTGCAGGTGCGCGCTCGTGGGCGGCATGATGAGCATGTCGCCCATGCCCAGCAGGGCCTCGGCGCCCACGGTGCCGAGGATTGTCATCGAGTCCGGCTTGGAGCGCAGCATGAAGCTGATGCGCGTGGGGAAGTTGGCCTTGATGATGCCCGTGACGACGTCCGTGGACGGGCGCTGCGTGGCCACCATCAGGTGGATGCCGGCCGCGCGAGCCATCTGCGCCAGGCGCGCCACGTACGTCTCCACCTCGCGGCTGGCCACCATCATCAGGTCTGCCAGCTCATCGATGATGACCACGATGTAGGGCAGCTTCTTCCACTCCTTCTTCTCCTCGCGAGGAGACTCGGAGCCGGCGGCCTCGAGCGCGGCCTCCACGGCGTCGGACATCCCGTCGTCGTCCTCGTCGGCGGCCTGGACGCTCTCCGGTGCCTCCTCGGGCTCGGGCAGGGCCTCGCGCAGATCCTCCACGTCGTCCCTGGGCGCGGCGACCCCGGGGCCCGAACTGGCGGACGCGGGCTCCTCGATGATGGCGTCCTCGGGAGTGGCCACATCCACCACGACCACCTTCTTGGGCTTCTTCGGCGCGGCCTTCTTCGCGGACTCCTCGGCGGGCTTGGCGTTGGCCTTCTCGGCGTCCTGCGTCTCCACGAACTTGTTGAAGCCGGCGATGTTGCGCACGCCCGCCTCGGAGAGCATCTGGTAGCGCCGCTCCATCTCCTCCACGGCCCAGCGCAGCGCGAGCGCCGCCTTCTTCGGATCCGTCACCACCGGCAGCAGCAGGTGGGGAATGCCCTCGTAGACGGAGAGCTCGAGCATCTTCGGGTCCACCATGATGAAGCGGACCTCCTCCGGCGTGGACTTCAGGAGGATGCTCATGATCATCGAGTTCACCGCCACGGACTTACCGGAGCCGGTGGTACCTGCGATGAGCAGGTGGGGCGCCTTGGCCAGGTCGAAGACGTACGGCATGCCCTCGATGTCCTTGCCCACGCACATGGTGAGCTTGCTGGCCGACTTCTGGAAGACGTCCTGCTCGGCGATCTCCTTGAGGTAGACCGTCTCGCGGTCGCGGTTGGGCACCTCGATACCGACCACGCCCTTGCCGGGGATGGGGGCGACGATACGCACCCGCATGGCCTCCATGGCCATGGCCAGGTCGTCCTGGAGCGCGGCGATCTTGCTCACCTTGATGCCGGGTCCCGGGAGGAACTCGTACATGGTGACCACGGGACCGGGGCGGATCTCCACCACCTCGCCGGAGATGCCGAAGTCGGCGAGCTTCGCGCGCAGCTTCTCCGCCGTGGTGAGGAAGGCCTCCTTGTCCAGCGCGGAGCGCTCCTTCTTCTCGATCTCCAGCACGTCCAGCGGGGGCAGCGAGAAGCTGGTACGGCCGCCCACGAACTGGAACTGCTCCTGGTCCTTCTTCTTGGCGACGACGGCGGTGGGCTTGGGCGGGGCCTTGGGCTCCACGATGAGCGGCGTGCGAGCCGCCAGCGCGGAGGTCGGAGCCGGGACGATGGCCGCGGGTGAGGCGGGGGCCTGGGCCGCCGCCGGAGCAGGCGTTGCGGCCACGGGTGGAGCGGCCACCACGGGCTCAGCCACTGCATCAGCGGACTGCTCGGCGGCAGGGACCGGACCGGTGACGATGTTCGGCGTCTTGCCGCGCTTGCCCTTCGCGGCCTCAGCAGCAGGCGGGTTGGGCACGGCGTTGGCGGCGGGCGAGGGCGCCAGGAAGTTGGCCCACACCGGATCCGCACCCGGCGCGAGCGCGGGGGCGGCAGCCTCGGTGGACTTCTTCTCCCGGGCCTCGCGGCTCGCCTGCTTCGCGGCCTCGCGAGCATCCTTGGCGGCCTGCTTCGCGGCGGCAGCGCGCTCCTTCTCCTCCTGGCGCGCCAGACGTACAGCCTCCTCGGCCATGGCCTCCGCATCGGCGGCTTCGGCCTCGGCGGCCAGACGCTCGGCCTCCTCCAACTCGGCCTCTTCCTCCTCGAGCTGGGCGAGGAAGGCGGCCTCCTCCTCCTTCTCCTGCGCGGCGCGCTCCTGGCGCTCCTTGTAGGCCACCTTCTGCTGCTCCCAGAAGGCAGTGGCATTCTCCTGGATACGCCGGCCGAGCACGCACGCTCCAGCCCACGCCAGCGAGCACAGCTTGAGGAAGGTGTACTGGGTGCCGACGATGAGCGCGGCGGCGCACACGGTCGTCACCAGGATGATGGTGCCGACGGTGGAGAACATCCCCACCAGCATGCCGCCGAGCGTGGCGCCCACGAAGCCGCCGGGCGGGTGGGCCTGGCCGGGCTGGTTGCCGATGAAGAGCTGGGCCAGCACCGCGCCGCTCAGCGTCAGCAGCACGAAGGCGACCATTTGCGGCCAGCGGCGCCGCTCTCGGCTGCCCACGAAGACGACCATGGCGGCATAGACGCCACACAGCGGGAGCAGATAGGCCCACATCCCGAGTGCTCCGCGCAGGCCTTCGGCGATGAGGTGGCCGATGGGGCCCACCGCGTTCTCGAAACCGGGTCCCTTGCGGTCCTTTGCACTGAAGGTGGCGACCGACACGAGCGACAGCACCGATGCGGCCAGCAGGAAGAGGCCCACGAGCGCCCGTTGGCCAGGGCCCGCGTCGCCTCCTCCTCTTTTCGCCTTCTTCTCCGCGAGCGCCTTGCGCCGCGTGGCGATCTCCTGCCGCGAAAGGACCGACTTCTCCGCTCTGGCCTTCCGTTCCGACATGACTTCTCACACTCCCCGTAGCGGGCTGTAGCAGCCGTCCGCGGAGTGTAGGGAGGGAGGGGGGGCGGTCAATTTTCCGGCTGGCCGTCCGGCGGTATACGAGGCGGCCACTTTGCGGCACCGGTCCGTGGCGGAGCATGTATGTTTCCGGCGCCGAGTATCAAGAAAAGGAGACCTACATCATGGCTACCCAGGACAAGCCGTCGTCGACCGAAGAGGAGTACTTCGCGCGCGAGGAGATTGAGAAGAAGCGCAAGCTGGCCCTCCAGCAGTCCCAGTCCCTGGCTGCTCAGCAGCGCGAGGAGCTCAAGAAGCTGCACTTCATGAAGTGCCCCAAGTGCGGCATGGACCTGCATGCGCTGAAGCGGGGCGACATCGAGATCGACACCTGCTTCAACTGCCACGGTGTCTTCCTGGACTCGGGCGAGCTGGTGCGGCTGCAGGAGCAGATGGCGCACGAGAAGGACGGCAGGTGGATGGGCGCGGTCCTCAACCTCTTCAAGGGCAAGTAGTTCATCAGGAGGTCGGTCCATGAAGCTCACCGTCGAGCAGGTCCGCCATGTGGCCACCCTGGCCCGGTTGTCGCTCACGTCCGAGGAGGAGGCGCGTTACGCCGAGCAGCTCTCCGCCATCCTCGACGCGGTGAACCAGCTCCAGGAGCTGGATGTGAGCGGAGTGGAGCCGACCTCGCACGCCACGCTCGCGTCCTCGCTCCTGCGTGAGGACGTGACGAGGCCCTCACTGCCCCCGGAGAAGTCGCTGGCCAACGCGCCGGCCAAGGTGGGCACCAGCTTCGCCGTCCCGAAGATTCTGGAGTGATGCCATGCAGCTGACCGACCTGACCCTGCTGGAGCTGGCGGCGAAGCTGGCCTCGAGGGAGACGAGCTCCGTGGAGGCCACCCAGGCCTGCCTGGCGCGCATTGCCCAGGTGGACGGGAAGGTGAAGGCCTTCCTGCGGCTGGACGAGCACGGAGCGCTGGCGGCCGCCGAAGCCAGTGATGCTCGCCGCAAGGCCGGCAACCCGCTCGGGCCGCTGGATGGCGTGCCGGTGGCCGTCAAGGACATCTTCCTCACCGAGGGCGTGGAGACGACCTGCGCCTCGCGCATCCTCCAGGGCTTCGTTCCGCCGTACGACGCCACCGCGGTGCGGCTGTTGAAGCAGGCGGGCCTGCCGATCATCGGCAAGCTGAACCAAGACGAGTTCGCGATGGGCTCGTCCAACGAGTCGAGCGCCTTTGGCCCCTGCCACAACCCGTGGGACCTGACGCGGACGCCGGGAGGCTCCTCGGGAGGCTCGGCGGCGGCGCTGGCGGCGCGCGAGGTGTTCGGCACGCTGGGCACGGACACGGGCGGCTCCATCCGCCAGCCGGCGGCGCTCACCAACACCGTGGGGCTCAAGCCCACGTACGGGCGCGTGTCGCGCTACGGCGTCATTTCCTACGCCTCGTCGCTGGACGCGCCGGGCCCCATGGCGCGCACGGTGGGGGATGTGGCGGCGCTGCTGCAGGTGCTGGCGCGGCATGATCCGCTGGACTCCACTTCGGCGCCGGCGGACGTGCCGGACTACCTGGCGGACCTGGAGCATGGGGTGGCGGGGCTGAAGCTGGGCGTGCCGCGCGAGTACTTCGTCGAGGGCATGGATCCCGAGGTGGAAGCCTCCGTGCGTGCGGCCCTGAAGGAGTACGAGCGGCTGGGCGCCACGCTGGTGGACCTCTCGCTGCCGCACACGAAGTACGCGCTGGCCACCTACTACCTGATCGCCCCAGCGGAGGCCTCGAGCAACCTGGCCCGCTACGACGGCGTGCGCTACGGCCATCGGGCGCGCGACGCGAAGGGCCTCAAGGACATGTACGGCCTGACGCGCGATCAGGGCTTCGGCCCCGAGGTGAAGCGCCGCATCATGCTGGGCACCTACGCGCTGTCGGCGGGCTACTACGACGCCTACTACCTGAGGGCGCAGAAGGTGCGGACGCTCATCCGCGAGGACTTCACGAAGGCCTTCGCCCAGGTGGACGCGGTGGTGACGCCCACCTCGCCGGTGCCGGCCTTCAAGCTGGGCGAGAAGGTGAATGACCCGCTGTCCATGTACCTCATGGACGTGTGCACGCTGCCGTGCAACCTGGCGGGACTGCCCGGCCTGTCATTGCCGTGCGGCTTCACGAAGGCGGGCCTGCCCATCGGGTTGCAGCTCATGGGCCGCCCGTTCGACGAGGCGAAGCTGTTGCGGATTGCCCGGGCCTTCGAGCGCGAGCACGACTACGTGCGCCGCCAGGCCCCCATCTGAGAGAGGACTTCCGGGAGACGCCATGCCCCTGAGCGATTTCCAGCCGGTCATCGGGCTCGAGGTCCACGCCCAACAGTTGACGAACACGAAGATCTTCTGCGGCTGCTCCACGGAGTTCGGCGCAGCGCCGAACCACAACACCTGTCCGGTGTGCCTGGGCCTGCCCGGAGTGCTGCCGGTGCTCAACGCGCGCGTGGTGGAGTTCGCCATCCGCACGGGACTGGCGCTCGGCTGCACCATCAAGAAGACGAGCGTGTGGAGCCGGAAGAACTACTTCTATCCGGATCTGCCGAAGGGCTATCAGATTACCCAGTTCGACCAGCCCATCTGCGAGTGGGGCCAGCTCTCCATCGACACGCCCGAGGGGGAGAAGGTCATCCGCGTGCGCCGCATCCACATGGAGGAGGACGCGGGCAAGAGCGTGCACGATGCGTCGGCCGCCGAGAGCCTGGTCGACCTGAACCGCGCGGGCGTGCCGCTGCTGGAGATTGTGAGCGAGCCGGACCTGCGGAGCGCGGATGAGGCGGTGGACTACCTCAAGGCACTGCGGGACGTGCTGGTGTACCTCGGGGTGAACGACGGGAACATGGAGGAGGGCTCGTTCCGCTGCGACGCCAACGTGTCGGTGATGCGCAAGGGCGCCACGGCGTATGGCCAGCGGGTGGAGCTCAAGAACATCAACTCGTTCCGGTTCGTGAAGCAGGCCATCGAGTATGAAATCTCCCGGCAGGTGGACGTCATCGA
Source organism: Archangium minus (assembly GCF_044360475.1). NCBI lineage: Bacteria > Pseudomonadati > Myxococcota > Myxococcia > Myxococcales > Archangiaceae > Archangium > Archangium minus. The sequence continues at coordinate 10,188,069 of NZ_CP043494.1, read as the reverse complement.
GTCGGGCGGGAAGGTGGACCAGGAGACGCGGCTGTACGACCCGAACAAGGGCGTGACGCGCTCGATGCGCTCGAAGGAGGAGGCGCACGACTACCGCTACTTCCCGGAGCCAGACCTGCCGCCGCTGCACGTGACGGACGCGCAGATCGACGACGTGGCGAAGTCGTTGCCGGAGCTGCCTCGGGCGAAGATGTCGCGCTTCACGAGCCAGTACGGGCTGCCGGCGTATGACGCGAGGATTCTGTGCGCGGAGCGCCCGCTGGCGGACTACTTCGAGGCGGTGGCGCAGCACTTCAAGGACTACAAGCGGCTGTCGAACTGGTTCCTCGGGGAGCTGCTGCGGCTGCTGAAGGACGAGGGCGGGAGCGTCACCACGCTGCGCTTCTCGACGGTGCAGTTCGCCAACCTGCTGACGGCGGTGGAGAAGGGGAGCATCTCGGCGAACGCGGGCAAGGACGTGTTCGGGGAGATGTTCCGGACGGGGAAGGACCCGGAGGCCATCATCGCGGAGAAGGGCCTGTCGCAGGTGAGCGACACGGGCGCCATCGAGGCGGTGGTGGACGAGGTGCTGGCGAAGAACGCGGGCGAGGTGGAGAAGTACAGGGCGGGCAAGAAGCAGATTTACGGCTTCTTCGTGGGCCAGGTGATGAAGGCGATGAAGGGCAAGGGCAACCCGGCCCTGGTGAACGAGCTGCTCAAGAAGAAGCTCGGAGAGTAGCCACCACGCCTCAGCGCCAGACCGTGCCCGTCAGGTCATACACTTCCTGGATGTTTCGCAGCGTCTCCCGGAAGTCGAGGTTCAGGTCCTTGATGAGCCCGTTGCGCAGGTCGAACACCCAGCCGTGCACGATGGGATAGCCGCGGGCGAGGAAGGACTGCTGGACCGCGGCTGTCTTGATGATGTTGGTGTACTGCTCGGTGACGTTGAGCTCCACGAGGCGGTCATAGCGCTGCGCCTCGTCCTTGAGGGCATCGAGCTCGGCCTTGTGCATGCGGTACACGTCGCGGATGTTGCGCAGCCAGGGATTGAGGATGCCCAGATCCTTGGGTTGCATGGCCGCCTTCACGCCTCCGCACCCGTAATGGCCGCACACGATGATGTGCTTCACGTCGAGGTGCCGGACGCCGTAGTTGATGACCGACATCACGTTCAGGTCGACGTTGTTGACCAGGTTGGCGACGTTGCGGTGCACGAACACGTCGCCGGGCGCCAGTCCCATGATCTGATTGGCGGGCACCCGGCTATCGGAGCAGCCGATGTAGAGGAAGTCCGGGCGTTGCTCGCGCGCGAGCCGAGTGAAGAAGTCCGGATCGGCGCGCAACTGCTCCTCCGCCCAGAGGCGGTTGTTTTGGAAGATCTGCTCGTACGGGGTCATGGTCGGAGGGCCCTCTGCGAAGATAGGGTGCGCATGCGGCGGCGCACCCTACTCGTGGGCGGGCGGGGCCGGGAAGGCAGTTGATGCGGAGCAGGTGGCCCTCGGCATTCAGAACAGACGGAAGTCAAGTCCTCCCGGATGAAAGCGCGGGTGGAAGTCCTGGGCCGCGGCCATACCTGGAGTCACCACGAGCCATACGAGCGGGATCAGTTTTCACATCTGTTGGAAAGACAGCGGCTCACTGCCCTTCTGTCTCAAGAGTTTTTCGCGTCCAGCCTGACATCCTCTAGGATTGGCGCCGCAGTCGACGTGTTTCCATTTCAAAAGAGGGGCAGAAGAGATGAAGAAGTTTATGCGGGGCCTGTGTGCGGCGATGGCAGCTTCGATGGTGCTGACGGGCTGCGGTAACTCGGTGTGCGAGGACTTCGTGGACGCCTTCGTGAACATCTCCGAGAAGGGCCAGGCCTGCGGGGATGACTTCGGCACCATCACGGACTCCGAGCGGGACGAGGCCATCGATGAGTGCAAGGAGGAGGAGACGTTCGATGACTGCTCGAGTGATGATCGGAAGGCGATCGCCGACTTCCGTGAGTGCACGAGCGATATGCCCACGTGCAACGCGAACGATCCGGAGGCCTTCCAGGCTGCCTACCTGGGCTGCCTCTTTTCCCTGTCGGCTGCGGTGAGCGATGAGTGCTTCCCGACGACGAGCGAGAGCATCCGGCGCAAGATCGCCAGCATGACCACCTCGCACTACTAATTCGCGTCGTAGGCGTTCAGGAACCCAGCCTCCTTCCCGGGGCTGGGTTTCGCCTTTTGTGGCCCGGGAGGTTCTACGCGGCCCGCGCTACTTGATGAGGCCGATCTCCCGCAGGCGCTGTTCGAGGAAGGCCTCCGCGGTAATGGGCGGCTGACCCGGCTTCTCTGGCGTCACCGTGCTCGCCAGGGGCTCGAGCACGCACTTCGGATAGGGGTGCACGAAGAAGGGCATGGAGTAGCGCGTGTTGTCCTCGGCGGCCGAGGGCGGATTCACCACGCGGTGGGTGGTGGCGGGGATGACGCCGTTGGTGATCCGGCTCATCATGTCGCCCGAGTCCACAACGATCTGCCCGCGCAGCGTGTCCACGGGAAGCCACTCGCCGTCGCGGGTGAGGATCTCCAGGCCCGAGGCGGTGCCCTCGCACAGGAGGGTGAGGAGGTTGATGTCCTCGTGTTCGGCGGCGCGCACTGCGCCGGGGATGAACTTCTCCTTCAGCGGCGGGTAGTGGATGACGCGGAGCACGGAGGTGCCATCCTGCGCCATGTCGCTGAAGGTGTTGCGCTCGATGCCGAAGTACTCGGCCACGGCTTGCAGCATCACCCCCGCGGCCTCGTCGAGCGCGTGGTAGAGGGCGAGCGTGTGGGTCCGGAAGGTCGGCACCTCCTCCGGCCAGACGTTGTAGGAGGCGAGCTTGGGGCGGCGCGGGTGGCCCTCGGGGAGGTCGCGGCCCACGTGCCAGAACTCCTTGAGGTCGCCCACGGTGCGGTTCTTCGCGTGCTCCTTGCCGAAGGGGGTGTAGCCGCGCTGCCCGCCGAACTCGGGGACGTGGTAGCGGTGCTTCACCTGCTCCGGGAGGTGGAAGAAGGACGCCACATCCTCATAGGTGCGGCGGATGAGCCCGTCGTCGATGCCGTGGCCCTCGACGGAGACGAACCCGAACTCCTTGAGGGCATCGCCGAACACCCGCACGAAGCGGGCGCGCTCCTCGGCGTTGCCGGAGCGGTAGTGGGACAGGTTGACGAGGGGAATGCGGCGAGTGGCACGAGACATGGCGCGCGCACTCTAGCGGCATCCCAGGTAGGCCGTGAACCGCCCGAGGGTGAACGCCGTGGACCGGGGCCTGGATTGCCGCCGGTCCACGGTGGGCTCCTGACGCCTCCCGAACTCAGTCGACGCTGCCGCCGCCGATGGCCTCCAAGCAGGGCTCGCTGAGGTTGGCCACGCTCGAGAAGGCACAACCGATGATCGCGGTCTGGAACTTCTCCTCCTCTGCGGGAGCGCACTTCGGCACATCCTTGAGGCAATCGGCGAGCTTGCTGAGGGCCTCTTTGTCCTCGTCCGTGCAGCTCTCCACCTTCTCGCTGCACTGGTCGATGCCGAGCTCTGGCACCTCGTCGCCCGAGTCCTGGCAGGGCTCGTACTTCTCGGTGAGATCGTCGTATGCGCTCTCGAGGTCGTCACAGACGTTGCCACAACCGGTCAGCGCCATGGCCGCGATGGCCACCACTCCGAACATCTTCTTCATTTGCGTGTTGTCCCCGCTTGTTCCTCACGAGTGTCCGTGAGGAGGGCGAGCATCCTAGTGCTTCGCGTGCTGGGAGCGAGTAAACACGCTTACACCGGCGGTGCTGGAGCGGCGGGGCCTATTCGCTGGAGTTGGGCGACCTAGAAGATGGCCGCCTCGCAGGCGTTGCTCAGGGCGTGGCTGTCGCAGAAGGTGATGTCCTGGAGGAAGGACGCCTTCTGCTCCGGGTGGCAGGTGCCGAGCTCCTGGTAGCAGGTGATTTGGGCCTCGAGCTGATCCAGATCCTTCTCGCTGCACGCCTGGAGGTTCTGTTCACACCGGCTCGGGTCGAAGGCGGGCAGGGGAGCGCTCGCCAGGCAGGGCAGGGACTTCTGGGCGACGTCGGCATAGGCCTCGGCGAGCTCCGCACAGGCCGTACTCCGGCACCCGCTGAGGACCGCCACCATCGCCAGGGGCGCGAGCATCCATCCGGACTTCCTCATCGGGGGCGCCTCCTCTATAAGGGAGACCGCTATCCTACCCACCGAGCAGGCGAGCAGGCGATGGGTGGGTTCCCCGTGACTCCAGGAGGGCAGGCACGGGGGAGGGTGTCAGGAGGATGCAGTATGTGCGCCGTCCCTCTGCATCTGCCTTGACTCCCCTGGCCTTCTCCCGTAGATCGGGCGCCCTTTGCATCGTAGGACGGGTTTTCCCGTCCGAAATGCGCGCCGGCCTTTCACGGGTTGAATCAACCCGGAACAAAACTCAGGGGTTCTACGATGTACGCAGTCATTCGCACGGGCGGGAAGCAGTACCGCGTGGCCGAGGGCGACGTGCTCCGGATCGAGAAGGTCGCGGGGAACGTCGGCGCTGAGGTGACCTTCAATGACGTTCTGATGCTCGGTGGGAGCGACAGCCCGAAGGTGGGGCAGCCGACCGTGTCGGGCGCCAGGGTCGTGGGCAAGATTCTCGCCCAGGACAAGCACCGCAAGGTGCTGCACTTCCGCAAGGAGAAGGAGGGCTGGACGCGCCGCCGTGGCCACCGTCAGCCCTACACCGAGGTCAAGGTGACCTCCATCTCCGGCTAGTCCGGGTCACAACTTCCCGGAGCGCCGCGGGGCGCGCCGGCAGCATCAGGAATCGGTGTCATGGCTCATAAAAAGGGACAGGGTTCGTCGCGCAACGGTCGCGATTCCAATCCGCAGTACCGCGGCGTGAAGGTGTTCGCGGGCGAGACCGTGAGCGCGGGGAGCATCCTCGTGCGGCAGCTCGGCACGGTCATCCACCCGGGCGCCAACGTGAAGCTCGGTCGTGACTACACCCTCTATTCCACGGTGGACGGGGTGGTGAAGTACGAGCGGCAGGGTCGGGACCGCAAGAAGGTCTCGGTCTATCCGGCCCAGGCGAGCGCCTAACTTAGGTGTCGTCTGAAAGGGGAGCCTGGCGGTAGCAGGTTCCCCGGATTGCCTCGCGAGCGGGTCGCTCCCGGTCCATACGCCTCTGGCGCTGGACGCGGAGGCGGCCCGTTCCGCATTTCTGGGGTCTGGGATGAAATTCGTTGATGAAGTCCGCATCCACGTGAAGGCCGGAGACGGGGGCAACGGAGCCGTTGCCTTCCGCCGGGAGAAGTACGTCGATCGCGGTGGCCCGAGCGGTGGAGACGGGGGCAACGGTGGCTCGGTCATCTTCGAGGCCGATCCCCAGCTCACCACGCTGCTGGACTACCGCTACCAGCAGCACCACCGGGCGAAGAACGGTGAGGGCGGCATGGGCAGCGACTGCAATGGTCGCTCGTCGGATGACCTGATCCTCAAGGTGCCCGTGGGCACGCTCATCCGCGACGCCGACACCGACGAGGTGCTGGCGGACCTGAACACGGCCGGCGAGCGCGTCGTCGTGTGCAAGGGGGGCCGGGGCGGCCTGGGCAACATGAACTTCGCCACCTCCACCCGGCAGACGCCGCGCTTCGCCCAGGACGGTACTCCGGGCGAGGAGCGCACGTTGCGGCTGGAGCTGAAGCTGCTGGCGGACGTGGGTCTGCTGGGCTATCCGAACGCGGGCAAGAGCACGCTCATCTCCATCGTGAGCCGGGCGCGGCCGAAGATCGCCGACTACCCATTCACCACGCTCGTGCCGAACCTGGGCCTGGTCCAGTACAAGGACGGCCTGTCCTTCGTGATGGCGGACATCCCTGGTCTCATCGAGGGTGCCAGCGAGGGTGTGGGACTGGGGCTCCAGTTCCTGCGGCACGTGGAGCGCTGCAAGGTGCTCATCCACCTGCTGGACATGGGCGCCGAGGGCGAGGGGCGTGATCCGCTGCACGACTTCGACGTGCTCAACGGGGAGCTGCGCAAGTACAGCGAGGAGCTGGCGCGCAAGCCGCAGGTGGTGGCCGCCAACAAGCTGGATCTGCCGCACGCCCAGGAGCGGCTCGCGCCGTTGACGGAGGAGATGCGCAAGCGCGGCATCGCTGTGTTCCCCGTCTCGTGCGCCACGGGTCAGGGCATGCAGCCGCTGCTGGACGCGGTGGCCGAGGTGCTCTTCACCGGGAAGACGGACAAGCTGCACGTGGAGCCGCCGCCGAAGCCCAAGGCAGAGAAGAAGGCGCCTCCCTCCGAGCGCCGGCCCGCCGAGGCCCCCGTGAAGAAGGCCGCGGAGAAGAAGAAGGCACCCGCCAAGAAGGTTGCGGTGAAGCCGGCGGCGAAGAAGGCCCCCGTGAAGAAGGCGGCGGCGAAGAAGGCTCCGGTGCGCAAGGCGGCCGCGAAGAAGGTTCCCGCGAAGAAGGCGGCGGCGAAGAAGGCTCCGGTGCGCAAGGCGGCCGCGAAGAAGGTGGCGGCGAGAAAGGCTCCCGCGAAGAAGGCCCCCGTGAAGAAGGCTCCGGCGCGCAGGGCTCCCGCGAAGAAGGCCGCGCCGAAGCGGGCTCGGAGGTCCTGAGGCAATGTCTGGCGGCGGTCCCCGTTACGAGAAGCTGGAGAAGGCTCCGATTGACCCGGAGTCCCTCCTGCTCGATGTGCGCAAGGAGAAGATCGACAAGGTCATCTCCCATCGCACGCGCACCTTCACCATCGTGCTCGATCGGCTGGAGGACAGCTTCAACATCGCCGCCGTGCTCCGCACCTGCGAGGCCAATGGCCTCCAGGAGGTGCACGTCATCGTCAACCCGGAGGCGCCCTTCATGCCCAACTCGCGGGTGGGGCAGGGGTGCGACAAGTGGCTCGACGTGAAGCTCTACAAGGACTTCGCCTCGTGCCGCGAGCACCTCAAGTCGCGGGGCTTCTCCCTGTACGCCTCGGCCATTCGTGAAGACGCCACCAGCCTCTACTCGATGCGCTTCGACTCGAAGATCGCCCTCATCTTCGGCAACGAGCGCGAGGGCGTGAGCCCGGAGGTGCTGGCGGGCTCGGACGGCACCTTCTGGATTCCCATGCGCGGCTTCAGCCAGAGCCTGAACATCTCCGCCGCGGCCTCCGCGAGCATCACCCGGGCAATCTCCTGGCGCGAGGAGCACCTGGGCCGTGTGGGCGACCTGACGGAGGCCGAGGCCCAGGAACTGCGAGATCGCTTCTATGTGCTCGCCGTGAAACAACGGAAGCGCATCTTCAAGAAGCCGCCCACCCCCAAGCCTTGAATCCCGGGCCAGGGGCCCCGTCTGTAGGTACAGTTGGAACCGCGGGCCGCTCGCCCGCCTGGAGAGAGCTCAACCATGTACCTCGAGAAGCTGCTCGTGACCTTGCTCGCCGCACCGGTGCTTGCTCCGGTGCCCTCCACCGTTGCTCACCAGGTGGTCGCCCAGGCGCCAGCCCAGCAGGCCCCCGCTCCCGTCGCCGCCCCCAAGGCCGCCGAGGCCCCCAAGGCCGCCGAGAAGAAGGTGGCTCCGGAGGTGAAGGACCTGGTGGAGCGGATGCAGTCCTTCTACGAGAAGACACAGGACTTCTCGGCCGACTTCAAGCAGGACTACAAGTACAAGGCCCTGAGGCGCACGCAGAGCTCGACGGGCACGGTCATCTACAAGAAGCCGGGCCTGATGCGTTGGGAGTACGAGAAGCCCTCCAAGCGCACCTTCGTGCTCGCGGGCGAGAAGGTGTACGCGTACGACCCGGAGGCGCAGACGCTGAGCGTGGGCCGCATCGACACCAGCCAGCTGTCGGCCTCGGTGACGTTCCTCTTCGGCCAGGGGAAGCTGGCGGACGAGTTCTCCATCAGCAAGGGCGCGTGCAAGGACTGCAAGGGCACGCTGCTGGTGCTGGATCCGCTCAAGAACGAGCCGCGCTTCCGCCAGGTGCGCCTGGAGGTGGACCCGAAGACGGCGCAGGTGCTGAAGAGCACGGTGGTGGATCCGGACGGCAGCGAGAACACCATCGCCTTCCTCAACCTGAAGACGAACGTGGGCGTTGACGCCGATCGGTTCAAGATCAACCCGCCCGAGGGCACGCGCATCGACGACTTCACCAAGGCGATGCGGAAGTAGCCTGTGCGAAGCGCGCGTCTTGGGGCCCTGCTGCTGCTGCTTGCCGGGTGTCACCGGGAGGCGGGCCCCGCCGCGCCCGTCGCTCCGGGCAGTCTCGTGGGCCAGACGCTGCCGCTGCTGCCCTCGCCCAACCTGCGGCTCGTGGTGGAGGGCCACCTGAATGGACGTCCGGTGCCGGTGGTGCTGGACATCGCCCGTCCACTCTCCGCGGTGTCCTCGGGATGTTGGGATGAGAAGCAGCCTCCTCCGCCTGTCATGGGCTCCGCACGCGTGCCGGACGTCTACGCCGGGCCCGGCGGCCTGAGGGACTGGCCGCTGGTGCGCCTGTCGGGTCTGCGCGTGGGGAGTGTTCCGTTGGGGCCTCGGGGAATGGGGCTCACCGCCGAGCGCGCTTGCGCGGTGACGCTTGGCGCGGATGTGCTGGCCCCCTATGCCTTCACGGTGGACCCGCTGCGCCGCGAGGTGTCCTTCGCGAAGTCCCGTCCCCGCTCGGAGTACCTGGCCGAGGCGGCGGCTCCCGGTGCGGACCCGTCCGAGGAGGTGCACCGGCTCGAGCTCTCGCGCGATCCGGTGGGCGACTGGCCGTTGCTGGCGGCTCGGGTGACGCAAGGCGAGGCGGTCCTCACGGGGCCCTTCGTGCTGGCTTCGCGCGAGCCCTTCTCGCGGGTGGCGCTGGGAGCCGCGGAGGCGCAGGGCTTTCAGCCGCTGGAGACGGGCGCCAATCTGCCGCCGAGGGCCTTCCTGGTGGACGCGGTGGAGGTGGCCTCGGACGTGGGCGTGAGGCCGCTGGTGCTGGAGGCCGGGGTGGGGTGGAGGAATCCGACCACGCTGGGCCGGCTGGGGCCGGATGTCTGGGGACGCTTCCGCACCACGGTGGATGTCCAGGGCGATACGCTGGTGCTGCGCCGGCCACGCGTGCAGATTGTCGAGGACCGCCAGCGCTGCGTACGTCTGGGCACCCAGAATCCGGAGGAGCCTCGCGAGGAGTCCTGCTTCGGGCTGCACGTGCGGCGAGGGACGGACGGGCGGATGGCCGTCACGGGCGCGGTGTTCCGAGACCTGCCGGAGGGTGGGCGGTTGCACCTGGAGCCACTCGGCGAGGACGGCAAGCCGCTGACGTTGGACTGTCAGGTGGGCTTCTCGTTTGCGCCCACGAGCCGGGGCGTGACGACGCAACACCTGGTGCCGTGGCCGAGGCTGGCGCAGGCGATGCCCGAGTGCAGTGAGTCCCTGAAGTCGGTGCGTGGGTACAGCCTGGCCCTCTTCGAGGAAGGGCAGCTCCAGGAGTGTCCGAACGCCTGCGTCTTCGTGCACCAGCCGAGCACCCGGCGCACGATCTGCGAGTGCCAGCCGACACCGCTGGGCGAAGTGGCCGTGCCTCGGCGGAGCAACACGCCGCAGCCGCCGACCCGGAAGGAGCGCGAGAAGGAGCCCGAGGATCCGAAGTAGCGGAACGGCGGTATAAGGCGGACGGAACATGTCCCGAGAGCCGTTGGCCGCACCCATCCCCCTGCGCGAGCCCTGGAACGTCGCCGTCTTGCTGGTGGCCTGGGGGAGCTTCGCCGCCTGGTGCGTGAACGGCATCCCTCCCTCGGTGGATCTGCCCGCCCACGCGGCTCAGATGCAGACGCTCGCGGCGCTCGTCCGGGGCGATCCAGCGGTGTCCGCCGTCTACGAGGCTCACCTCCCGCTCGGCTACGGGCTGCCCATCTGGTTCTTCCTGCCGGTGACGTTGCTCACGAATGGGGCCTTCGCGGCGCGCCTGGCCGCCTGGACGGGGTTGATGTTCTTTCCCCTGTCCCAGCTGGCGCTCGCGCGCGTCCTGCAGCGACCCGCGTGGACGGTGGTGTTCGGGCTCCCGCTCGCCTTCAACATCTCCTACTGGTACGGCTTCCTGCCGAGCTTCTTCTCTCTGCCGCTCGCCCTGTTCTCGCTGGCGCTCTACCTGCACGCGCTGCGGAGTTCCGGGCGCGCGGTGGGGGCGGTGGTGGGCCTCGCGCTCCTGTCCACCGCGACGATGCTCTCGCACCTCGTCGCCTTTGGCGCCTTGTGTGTCGGCATGGCGGCGCTCGCGCTCTTCTCCGACTCGCGGCGGCGGGCGGTGGGGCTCGCGGCGGCGGGTCTCGCGCTTCCCCTGGGCCTGTGCGCGGCGCGCATCGTGGCGCTTGCGTCGAGGGCCTTCGCGCCCGGCAACGCCGCACCCACGGACTACGGCTGGGGCTCCCACTTCAACTGGCTGCTGCGCAACTACCGCCCCGAGGGAAGGCTCGCCGTCGTGGGGCCGCTGCTCATCACGCTCGTCTTCGTGGTCGCGTACCTGCGCGGCCGGCGCGAGGAGCCCCGCGCTCCCTGGGTGCTCTTCCTGTCGCTGGGCGCCTTGTTCTTGATGACCCCCAAGGCGCTCTCAGGCGCCTGGCTCATCCACGTGCGTCTGCCTGTCCTCACGGGCGTCGTCGCCCTCGTGTTGGTGGACCCAGCGCGCATCGCCCGACCCGTACGGGCCCTACTGCTGCTCGTGGTGCTGGCCTCGCTGGCCGAGACGGCTCGCTTCCACTGGCGCTTCAAGCAGGAGGTCGAGGGACTCGAGACGCTGGTGGCAAGCCCTCCGCCGCCCGGCGTGCACGGCTACGTCTCGCTCGTCGGGCACCGGTCCCAGGGGAGCCGGCTCGTCTACCTGGAGCACCTGGGCCAGTGGTGGACGGCCACCCAAGGCGGCGTGGGGCACCACTTCTTCGCCGATGGCGACCACCTGCCGGTGCGCTTCCGCCCGGGCCACTCGCTGCCGCAGTGGCTGGACGGTGGCTCCTCCGAGCAGCTCGCTCCCTTCAGCGCGCTGCTGGTGTACGGAGAGGGACCGCTGCCCGGCACCCTCGCGGAGTTCGAGGAGACCGGACGCGCGGGCGCCTGGCGCCGTCTGGAACGGCGCTGATCAACTACCGGAACGACGTCAGCGCGCCGACGGCACCACGGGCATGGGGAAGGACTCGCGCGGCTTGTGCACGCGGTCCTTCGGGTTCGGCCGCTCGACCACCTTGGCGATCAGGTCGTAGTCGTGCGCCTCCGTCACCTCCACGGTGACGAACTCGCCCGGGTAGGCCAGACCGTCGTTGATGTAGACCAACCCGTCGATCTCCGGCGCCTGGCCCTCGTGGCGACCCACCAGCAGGTGCTCGGACTCCTCGCTGGGGCCCTCCACCAGCACCTCAATGCGCTGCCCCACGAGCTTCTTGTTCTGCTCGCGGTTGATGCGCTTCTGGATGGCCATCACCTCGCGCCAGCGCCGCTCGATGGTCTGCTTCGGCACCTTGTTCTCGTAGTCGTACGCGGCCGTGCCTTCCTCGTCCGAGTACTGGAACACCCCGAGCCGCTCGAAGCGCTGCTCCTTCACGAACTCCTTGAGCATCTCGAAGTCCTCCTCGGTCTCGCCGGGCATGCCGACGATCATCGAGGTGCGCATCACCAGCCCCGGCACCCGGGCGCGCAGCTTCGTGAGCAGCTCCTTGAGGAACTTCGAGTCCCGGCCCCGCTTCATCGACAGCAGCAGCTTGTCGCTCGCGTGCTGCAGCGGCATGTCCAGGTACTTGGCGATCTTCTTCTCCGTCGCCATCAGCTCGATGAGCTCGTCGGTGAAGACGCGCGGGTAGGCGTAGTGCAAGCGGATCCACCGCACGTCCACCTTCACCAGCTCGCGCAGCAGGTCATGCAGCTTGGGCTTGCCCGGCAGGTCATGCCCGTAGGCCGTGAGGTCCTGCGCGACGAGGTTCAGCTCCTGCACGCCCTGCTCGGACAGGCGCTGGGCCTCGGCGACGATGTCAGCGATGGGCCGCGAGCGCTGGCCACCGCGCAGCGTGGGGATGATGCAGAAGGCGCACGCGTTGTCGCAGCCCTCGGAGATCTTCAGGTATGCCGTGTAGGACGGCATCGAGTTCTCGCGCGGCGTCTTCGCGTCGTGGATGTAGTCCGGGTCCGGAATCACCTGACGCGGGCTGGCCTCGGCGGCGAGCAGGTCGCCAATCTGGGCATAGGCACCCGTGCCGAGGAAGTGGTCCACCTCGGGCATCTCCTTGGAGAGCTCGGCGCCGTAGCGCTGCGAGAGGCAGCCGGTGACGACGAGCGTGCTGCACGCCCCCGACTTCTTGAACTCGGCCATCTCCAGGATGGAGTCCACGGACTCCTGCTTGGCGGGCCCGATGAAGGCACAGGTATTGACGACGATGACCTGGGCCGCGGCGGGGTCCTGCACGAGCGAGTAACCCCGCTGCTTCAGGGTGCCGAGCATCACCTCGGAGTCCACCCGGTTCTTCGGGCAGCCGAGGGTCATCATGTAGAGGCTCTTGGTCTCTGGGGGATTCTGCACAGCTCTTACCGCTTTCCGAGTTCGGTCCGCTCGAAGTGGTCGCCACTCCAAGCAAAGTTGATGGTCGGGCCGTTCGAGTAACCGATGCTCAACGCGCCCTCTTCATCGAGCACCACTGAAGTAGCTCGTCCCAGCGCACAGGTAGCAGCCGGCCATTCGAGCACCCGTTGCGCCGTCTTCCCCTTCACCAGGTAGAGGCCGAGGCGCAATTCCTTGTCCGAGTCGCACGTGCCTTGGGCACTGTACGGACTTTCCCCCGACAACACCGTCAGCAGGGGCGTCCCATTCGGCAGCGAGAGCGTGTCGGGCACGTTCACCCCGGCCTTCTCAGCTTCCACCGCCTTGGTCGTCACCAGCTTCTTCAGCAGGTCAGGCGTCAGGGGCGCGTCCGCTTCCACCCAGTCCGGGTAGCGCAGCATGCCGTAGCCCAGCCAGCCCTCGGGGTGGGACTCGAAGGCCACCACGCTCGTGGGGGGCTTCAGCTTGAGGCCCTTGCGGAAGTCGTCAGGCAGCCGGAGCACCTCGCCCAGCATGCCGCCGTCCTTGCAGTTGGACACGGCTGGAGGCTTGGCGCCCGCCGCGTCCACGTCCTCATAAGTGAGGCACAGGTCGAGCGCGAGCGGCTCCTCCGCGGGGAAGCGCGGGAAGGCCCGGGCGGGAATGGCCACCTCGAGCGACAGGGCGTTGTCCTTGCGCTGCACACCCACGTCCACCCGCTTCTGGGCGAACTCGGGCGTGCCGCTCTCCGCCGGTGAGGCGCGCTTGCCATCGAAGCCGAAGCGGAACACGTAGCCGGTGGCGGTGGGCCCGGCGTCGGGGAAGAAGAGTGAGAGGGTGATCAAGTCTCCCGCTTGGAGTTGATCATCCGTGGCCTCCACTCCCACGTAGAGGGTGTCCTTGCGCCAGCCAACGCGGCCGGTGAAGGAGGCGCTCGCGTCCGCCGAGGCCGGGGGCTTGAGGGTGAGCGTGGCGGGCAGGTCCTTGAGGTTCCCATCCAGCTTCGGCTCGCGGCCGAGCGAGGGGACGTTCTTCACCGGACGGGGCTTGGCGGGGGCCGGGTCCTGCTCCTGCGCGGAAGCCGACCCCGAGGCGAGCGCCGCGAGGACGGCGGAAACGACGAGTGAGCGCACGGCTAGTCCCGGAAGTTGGTGAACTGCATGTCGAGCTGCAGCCGATCCGCTTCCTTGCGGAAGAGGGCCATGGCGGCCTGGAGGTCGTCCTTGTTCTTGCCCGTCACGCGCAGCTGGTCGCCCTGGATGGAGCCCTGGACCTTCATCTTGGAGTCCTTGAGCAGCTTCACCAGCTCCTTGGACTTCTCCACGGGAATGCCCTGCTGCAGCTTGATGAGCTGCTTCACGTTGGACAGGCCCGTCTTCTCGATGGGCTCATACTCCAGCGCCAGCAGCGAGATGCCGCGCTTGGCCAGCTTGCTGAGCAGGACCTCCTTGGCGGCCTGGACCTTCTCCTCACTGTTGGCCTTCACGGTGATGGAGGTCTTGTCCGGGGCGAGCACCACATCCCCATTGACCCCCTGGAAGTCATAGCGGGTGGAGATCTCCTTCTTGGTCTGGTTGACCGCGTTGTCCAGCTCGGCAATGTCGATTTTCGAGACGACGTCGAAGGAAGGCATGGCAGTTCGCGCCCTTATCACACCTTGATGACCATCGGCACCACGACGGGCCGCTTGGATGTATACAGCTTGAAGGCCCGGCGCACGGCTCGGGCGAGCTCCTCCCTTGCCCGGGCGTCATCCCCCCGGAGCTGGGGGGACATCTCCAGGAAGAAAGCGCGGGCATCGTCCGCCACCCGGGGCAGCAGCACCTGCTCGTCCAGGTTCAGGCCCTGCCCGGAGAGCTGCGGCCCCGCCAGGACGGACAGGCTGGCCCGGTCGATGACGAGCACGGCCACGATGAGGCCCGTCTCGGCCAGCCGGGTGCGCTCCTGGAGGATATCGGGCGTCACCACCCCATTGCCGAAGCGGTCGCGGTAGATGCGGCCGGTAGGAACACTGCCTCCGAAGCGGCCCTGGCCTTCCTCGAAGACGAGCAGATCCCCATCCTGGGCGAGTAGGAGCTGCTCGGGGGCGAGCCCAGACTCCTTCGCGGTGGCGAGGTGTCGGTGCAGGTGGTGAAACTCGCCGTGGATGGGGACGAAGTTCTTGGGGCGTACCAGGTCCAACACCCGCCGCTGCTGGGGCTGGCTGGCATGGCCGGACACGTGCACGCCGGGCTCCACGTCCGGGTAGACGACGCGGGCCCCGCGCCACAGGAGTTGGTCGATGAGGCCGGTCACGGCGCGCTCGTTGCCGGGGATGGCCCGGGCGCTGAGAACGACCAGGTCCCCAGGGCCCAGGCGCAAGGGGCCGTCCCCCGCGGCGAGCTGGGAGAGGCCCGCGCGGGGCTCGGCCTGGGAGCCAGTGGCGAGCACCAGCAGACGCTCGGGGGGGAGCGAGGCGGCAGCGTCGAGTGGGACGAAGAGGCCGTCGGTGACGCTCGGCAGGTAGCCAAGCTGGCGGGCCATCTCGATGTTGCGCGCCATGCTGCGCCCCATCGTCACCACCTTGCGCTCCAGCTTTCGGGCCAGGTCCAGCACGTGGTGGATGCGGTGCAGGTGGGAGGCGAACATGCTCACCACGATGCGGCCGGGGACGTCCTGGAAGAGCCGCTCGAAGGTCTGCTCCACCAGACGCTCGCTGCCCGTCTCGTGGGTGCGCTCGGAGTTGGTGGAGTCAGACAGGAGGCAGAGCACGCCCTCGTCGCCGAGCTCGCCCCAGCGCTCCAGGTCGGTACGCAGGCCGTCGATGGGGTCCGGGTCCAGCTTGAAGTCCCCGGTGTGGATGATGGGGCCCTCGGGTGTGCGGACGATGTACCCCACGGCGTCCGGCACCGTGTGGGTGACGCGGCAGGCCTCGACGGTGAAGTGGGCGCCCACGGGGAAGGGGTGGCGGGGCTCTATCTCCCGCAGGTCCGCCTTGACGCCCAGCTCCTCGAGTCGGCCTCGCACCATGCCCAGGGTGAAGCGGGTGCCGTAGACGGGGACGGGCACCTCGTTGAGGAGAAAGGGCAAGGCGCCGACGTGGTCCTCGTGGCCATGGGTGAGGACGATGCCCTTGAGCAGGGAGGCGTTCTGCCGCAGGTAGGTGAAGTCCGGGACGATGACGTCCACACCCAGTGTGCCCATGGGCGGGAACATCAGCCCGCAGTCGATGAGCAGCAGCTCCCCCCGGCAGGCGATGACCATGGCGTTGAGGCCAATCTCGCCGAGTCCTCCGAGGGGAATGACGTGGAGCATGGTCCTACATATATGGGCACTGGTAGGCAGGCGACCTCAAGAATCGCACGGCCTCCGGCTTGCCTTGAGAGGGCGCCACCGCTCACGGGGACTTGTGCCTACGAGGAGAGCGCCGCCTGTTTGACACCCCTTCGGTGTCTGTTCCGCAACTCGCGCATGAGCGATGCACGCCCTCGTGGCGCTCGTTAGCCTGCGCCGCCATGTCCCCTCGTCCCTACCGTATTGACGTCTCAGACGCTGTTCTCACGGATCTCCACCGACGCCTCGATGCGACGCGCTTTCCGGAGCCGCTCCCCGGCGGCTGGGAGCGCGGTGCCGATGTCTCCTATGTGCGCGAGCTCTGCACGTACTGGCGTCACCAGTACGACTGGCGCAAGCACGAGGCCGAGCTGAACCGCCATCCGCAGTTCCTCTGCGAGGTGGATGGAGTCGACATCCATTTCTGGCATGTCCGGGGAAAGGGGCCCGCCCCCGTCCCCCTGCTGCTCATCCACGGTTGGCCGGGGTCCATCTACGAGTTCCACCACCTCATCGGCCCTTTGACGGATCCGGCTGCACACGGCGGAAATCCGGCGGATGCGTTCGACGTCGTCATCCCCGCGCTGCCCGGCTACGGGTTCAGCGGCAAGCCTCGCGAGCCCGGGTGGAATCCCGCTCGCATCGCCGCGGCCTTCGATCGGCTCATGCGCAAGGAGCTCGGCTACTCCCGCTACGGCGCGCAGGGCGGCGATTGGGGCAGCATCGTCACCATGGCGCTTGGAACGAAGCACGCCGAGCACCTGCTGGGCATCCATCTCAACATGCCCCTGGCCGCGCCTCCTCCTGGGGTGGAACAGAGTGAGGAGGCCAAGAGCTTCGGCCAGAAGGCCGCGGCCTGGCAGGCGGCCGAGGCGGGCTACAGCCACGTGCAGGGAACCAAGCCGATGTCGCTCGCTATCGCGCAGGCCGACTCGCCGGCAGGGCTCGCCGCGTGGATCGTCGAGAAGTTCCGCACCTGGAGCGACTGTGGCGGAGACGTGGAGCGCGCCTTCTCCAAGGACTGGCTGCTGACGAACCTGATGTTCTACTGGGCGCCCAACAGCATCGCGAGTGCGGCCAACCTCTACTTCGAGACCATGGCCCTGCGACAGGTGGACCTGACCACGCCCATTCGCGCTCCCACAGGGGTGGCGGCGTTCCCCCGGGAGATCCTCACCTCGCCTCGGGGCTGGCTGGAGGCGCGGTTCAATCTGCGGCGGTACACGGAGATGCCACGCGGCGGTCACTTCGCGGCCGTCGAGGCGCCGGAGCTGTTCCTCGAGGACGTGCGCGCGTTCTTCCGCTCGCTGCGTTAGCGCCAGGCGCCAGAGCGCGCTACTTGGGGAGCCGGCTGGGGCGGCTGAGCACGTACACCGCCCCAATGAGCATCACCGAGCCGGACATGGCGAGCACGTGCCACTTCACGCGCATGACGAACGCCATGAACAGGAAGCTCGCCGTCATCGCGGAGAGGGAGGTGAGCTTCACCTTCACCGGCACGATGCCGTGCTGGTGCCACTCCTGGAGTCGGGGTCCGAAGCGCGGGTGCGTGTACAGCCAGTGGTGAAAGCGGCGCGAGCTGCGCGAGAACGCCCACAGCGCCACGAGCATGAAGGGCGTCGTCGGGAGCAGCGGCAGGAATGCGCCGAGCATGCCGAGCCCGACACAGATGAACCCGAGCGCCAAGAAGAAGAACCGGAAGCGAGGGTTCCAATCCTCATTGACGCTCGGGGGGCTCTGCTCCAGCTGCGGTTCGGTGGACACCCCGCATGTATACAGCACTCCCGACGCGAAGCGCTCCCACGCGTGCTGCTCGCTCATTTCGGGGGCAGGTGCTCCTGCCGAAGGACCTCGGCCGGCAGGTTACGACGGAGTGGCTCCAGGATGATCACCACCCAGGCCGTCACAGGCGCGGGCAGGGCCACCAGTGCGAGGATGAACAGAAGGCGAATCACACGAAAGACGAAGTGCAGGCTCGCGCGCACGAAGGTGCGCACGGCCTTGGGAAGAAAGGTCATGGCGTACTCCTCCAGCTGAAAGACTTTCCAGGGACCGGACCTCGGAAAGGCTCAGTGGAGGAGCGCGCGATGCAGGAGGAAGAGGCGGCGCGGCGGACCCGCGGTGCGCGCCTCGTGAACAGGGCCCGGGCGTGCCGCCTGTGCGTGGACCCGCGTGGGAGCCGTGGCCTCACGCACCCGGGATGCGGGGGCCTCGACTGCCGGACGTGGCCTCGAGGGCTCGTACCGCTCGACCCAGACCGCCACAATGGACTCGGCGGTCGGCAGCGCGTGCGCCGGCGCGCTGGCCCCGGCGACCGTGAGGAACGCCAGCACCAGCCTCAGCCAGCGAGCGACGCGATGCAGGGGGCCGGGCATGAGCCTCAATCTGGCCATGAACGTGCCCGTGTCAAACTGTCGCCGGCTCGACGGGCCGGGCTACACTCGGGTCCACCTCGAAGCCCGCGGAGCCTGCCCATGCCCCTGCCGCTCGAAGACTACGCCCTCATTGGTGACACCCAGAGTGCCGCGTTGGTGGGAAAGGATGGTTCCATCGACTGGCTGTGCTGGCCGCGCTTCGACTCGGATGCATGCTTCGCCGCGCTGCTCGGGGATGCCTCTCACGGACGGTGGCTGCTCGCACCCGTGGGGAACATCCGCAAGGTGACACGTCGCTACCGCCCGGGCTCGCTCGTGCTGGAGACGGACTTCGAGACGGATTACGGCTCGGTACGCGTGGTGGACTGCATGCCCCCTCGCGGCGCCGAGCCCGATCTCGTCCGCGTGGTGCAAGGCCTTTCGGGCACTGTCCCCATGCGCATGGAGTTGGCCGTCCGCTTTGGCTACGGCGACCGGACCCCCTGGCTGCGCTTCGGTGACAACCAGGTTGTCGCCAAGGCTGGCCCGGATGGCGTGGCCTTGAACACCTCCGTTGCATTGAGGCGCAGCCAGGGGGTCCTGACCGCGGACTTCCCCGTCAACCCGAGGGAGCGCGTTCCCTTCGTGCTCTCCTGGTTCCCCTCGCACCAGACCGTGCCGCGCGCCATTGACGGACTGTCTGCCGCCGACGATGCGGAGGCGTGGTGGAAGGCATGGTCCTCGCGCCTCCCCGCCACCACACCCTGGGCCGAGCACGTCCAACGCTCGCTCATCACCCTCAAGGCCCTCACGTACTCGCCCACCGGCGGCATCGTGGCGGCCCCCACCACCTCACTGCCCGGAGGTGCCGGGGGAGATGCGCGCTACTGCTGGCTGCGTGACGCGACCCTGGCACTCCAGGCCTTGTTGGACGCGGGCTACCTGGACGAAGCCCGCGCCTGGCGCGACTGGCTGGTGCTGGCCGTGGCGGGCGAGCCCGAGGAAGTGCAGACGGTGTATGGGGTGGCCGGCGAGCGTCGCCTTCCGGTACAGGAACTCCTCTGGCTTCCTGGCTACGAGGGCAACGCGCCGGTGCGCATCGGCCAGCGGGCCGAGCGTACGCTTCAGCTCGAGACACTCGGCGAGGTGATGGACTGCTTCCACGAGGCCGAGCGCCTGGGGCTGCCTCCGAGCGGTGACATGTGGTCTCTCCAGCGGGCGCTGCTCGAGCACCTGGAAGGTGCCTGGAAGCGCGCACCCGAGAGCCCTCCCTCCACGCTCTCCGGGGTGATGGCCTGGGTGGCGGTGGACCGGACGCTGGCGAGCGCGGCGCGCTTCGGCCTGGACGCGCCGGTGGAGCGCTGGAAGCAGCTGCGCGCGGACATCCATGCCGAGGTGTGCCGCGAGGGCTTCGATGCGAACCGCAACACCTTTGTCCAAGAGTACAAGGGCGGGAACAGAGGGCTCGACGCGCAGTTGCTGCGCATCCCCCTGGAGGGCTTCCTGCCTCCGGAGGACGCGCGTGTGCGTGGCACCGTGGAGGCCATTGAGCGGGAGCTGAGTGAAGGAGACTTCGTGCGCCGGAGCTCCGCGCGCGACAGCGGCATCTCGCTCCCGTGCAGCTTCTGGCTGGCGGACTGCCTGCAACGCAGCGGCAGGCGCGAGGAGGCCCAGGCGCTCTTCGAGCGGTTGTTGCTCGTGCGCAACGACGTGGGGCTGCTCCCCGAGGCGTACAACCTTCACCGCCGACGCGGCCTGGGCGCCTTCCCTCACACCTCCAGCCACGTGGCGCTCATTCACACCGCCCTGAGCTTCGGCGCTAGGTAATCCAGCCACCCGTCATGTTGAGCGTCTGCTGACCGCCGCATCCCGGGCAGGGATTCACGTCTGCGGGCAGCTTCGAGACGAGTGCTCCTTGTGCATGGCAGCGGGCGCATTGTTGGAGTTGCAGCTCCATCCGGCCGGCTGGCCCCTGCCGTTCTCCGAGCACCTGACAGGGCTGCCATTCCATGCCTCCGTCAGGCGTTGGGATGCCCACGGACAGCTCGTCCTGCGCCTGGGGGATGTACGGGCCAATGTGGTCGCGGGCCTCCGGGGGCTCGGGTGGGGGAGGGTCGGTCAGGTGGGCCTTGGCGCCGACTGTCTCCAACTCGAGCACGAGCTGGGCCGCCTGCTCCCCTTCGAGCACATACCCGAGCTGGACCGGAGCCTCACGGACCAGGGCCTGGGCCCGCTCATGACCGCACCGGGTCACCTTGTGGATGATGTACATGACCTGTGTCCGGTTCGGCCCGACCTCGGACAGGTGGACATCGCTCATGGGGAGCGGCCTGGGGACCGGACGGTACCGCTCGATGACGTCCTGCATCGGCTCGCTCAGCAAGCTGACCCGGGCGCCGGCCGTCTCCAGCCGCTTCTTGAGCTGGTTCGCTTGGTCTTCCCAGAGCCTCTCCCCGATCTTCACGGGGAGCGAGCGCACCAGGGCCATCGCCTCATGGAGCCCGCATTTGAGCGCATGGTGGAGCGCATGCATGACCTTGACCCGGTGCTCGCCCGCATCGGTGAGGACGACGTCCCAGAACACCCGGGGTCGCATCATCGAGGCGCGTGCCTCCGGACCGATCGCGATCCGGATCGAATGCTGCGCGCCGCATTGCACGCACATCAGCAGGGTGGACCCCCCGTAGCCATCCGAGACGTCGTGGGAATGGAACGAGCCCAGCGTGACCTTCAGGGTGCAGGCGCTGCATGTGTACTCGGTGGGCATGCGCCCGGCATCAAACCACGGCTTGACCCTGTCCGTGGCGCTGGCGCTCCCCGGCGGGACGAAGTACGCAGGGGTATGGCCCGCGGCTCCGACAGGGCCCCGGGAGAAAGGACCCACTGTGAACACGCTGAAGGGGAAGACCCTGTTCATCACCGGCGCGAGCCGGGGCATCGGCCTGGCCATCGCGAAGCGCGCGGCGCGAGACGGCGCCAACGTTGTCATCGCCGCCAAGACGGCCGAGCCCCACCCGAAGCTGCCCGGCACCATCTACTCGGCCGCCGAGGAGATTGAGAAGGAGGGCGGCAAGGCGCTGCCCCTGACGGTGGACATCCGTTTCGAGGACCAGCTCCAGGCTGCGGTGAAGCAGGCGGTGGAGCGCTTTGGCGGCATCGACATCCTCGTGAACAACGCCAGCGCCATCAGCCTGACGGGCACGCTGGAGACGCCGATGAAGAAGTTCGACCTGATGTTTGGCGTCAACGTGCGAGGCACCTACGCCACGACCCAGGCGTGCCTCCCGGAGCTCCTGAAGGCGAAGAACCCGCACGTCCTCACGCTCTCGCCCCCGCTCAACATGAAGGCGAAGTGGTTCCAGAACCACGTGGCCTACACCATGGCCAAGTACGGCATGAGCATGTGCGTGCTCGGGATGGCCGAGGAGTTCCGTGACCGGGGAGTGGCCTTCAACGCGCTCTGGCCGCGCACCGTCATTGCGACGGCGGCCATCAACATGATCGGCGGCGAGGAGATGATGCAGGCCAGCCGCACCCCGGAGATCATGGCGGATGCAGCCCACGCCATCCTCACCCGCGACAGCCGCACCTGCACCGGCAACTTCTTCATCGACGAGGACCTGCTGCGTGAGGCCGGAGTGACGGACTTCGCGAAGTACCTGGTGAAGCCTGGTACGGAGCCGCTACCGGACTTCTTCCTCGACTGAGACAAGGGAAGGGGAGGGGAGGGGAGGAGTTCGAACGCTGGGCAGTCCCGTGCGCGCTGTGCTAGTGGGGTCCGTGGATGTCCCCTCTCCCTCTGGGAGAGGGCTAGGGTGAGGGTATAGGGGCGATCCTCGAAGGCTCCGTCACCGCGGAGCATGCGCAACCCGACCCTGTCGAAAGATTCATCGGACGCTTCACTCGCGGCGCGCGCAACCGTCATGTCGACTTCTCCCTCCCGCCTTCCTGCCTCTCCCTCTCTTCTGAGCTCCCCGCTGCTCTGGGGGTTCGTAGGCTGGGCGTTGGCGCTGATGCTGGCGCACCATGCGGTGTTGCTGTCGGGCCTGCGGGTCACCCACGGGGACGAGGGCGATGCGCGCTTCGTGCATTACGTCCTCGAGCATGGCTTCCGCTACCTGAGAGGTGACGCCGCTCACGCGCGCTTCTGGGACGCGCCCATGTTCCACCCGGCCGCCAACACGACTGCCTACTCGGATCCGCTGCAGGGCGTGTTGCCGCTGTATGCCGTCTGGCGTGCCGTGGGCATGTCACCGGACAGGGCCTTCCAGTTCTGGGCATTCACCGTCACCTCACTGAACTTCCTGTCGGCGCTGTGGCTCTTGCGCAAGGGGGTGGGAGCGTCCTCGGGCGCGGCGATGGTGGGCGCGGTGCTCTTCGCCGCGGGGTCCTCGCGCATCAACCAGGCCAACCACCCCCAGCTGCTGCCGCAGTTCTACAGCGTGCTCGCGGTGGGAGCGCTCCTCGCCCTGGCTCGCCCGGAGACCTCACGCCGGGCTGGAGCCGGATGGGCCGCGCTGCTGGTGGCCGCCTGTGTGGCGCAGCTGTACGCCGGTTTCTATTGGGGATGGTTCCTGGGCTTCTTCCTCGCCCTGACGGCACTCGTCGCGCTCGGCTTCCCCGACACACGTGCGAAGTTGTTCCAGGGCCTGCGTACTCACGGACCGGCGCTTCTCCTCTGGGGAGTGGTGGGGGTCATGGCCCTGCTGCCGCTCGTCCAGCACAGCCTGGCCGCGGCGCGGGAGGTGGGGCTGCGCTCCTTCGGCGAAGCCGAGGGCATGGTGCCCCGCTTCGCCACCTGGTTCCACATGGGTGACACCAACTGGCTCTACGGGTGGACGGGCCGGCTGAAGACTTTCGCGCGCATTCCCGTGGAAGGGGAGCACCGGATGGGGTTGGGCGTGCTGACGCTGGTGCTCGCGGGGGCGGGGTTGTGGCACGCCCGGCAGCGTCCGGTCGCCCGGCTGTTGATGGGGGTGGTGCTCGTCACCGTCCTGATCGCCACGCGCTACCGTGGGGGCCTGATGCCCTGGTGGCTGGTGTTCCACGGCGTCCCGGGCGCCAACGCGGTGCGAGCCGTTTGTCGGATGGGGGTCTGGATGTTGCTCCCCGCCTCCGTGGGACTGGCCCTCTTCCTGTCGCGCCAGGCACGAGAGGGAAAGGCCTGGGTGGCGGCGCTGCTGGGGAGTGTGTGTCTGCTCGAGCAGGGCCAGAGCGGGAGCACCTTTGACGTGGCGGCCGCGCGCGCGGACGTCCAGTGGGTGGCGGGACAGGTGGGGTCCGGCTGCCAGAGCTTCCTCTACAGCCCGGCCGGAGGGAACGAACCCTCCTGGAAGTACCAGATCGACGCGATGTGGGCCTCCTTCGAGCGGGGAGTGCCCACCCTCAACGGCTACTCCGGCAACGCGCCGCCAGGCTGGGCGTTGGAGCCGGTGATTCGCGCCGATGCTGCGAGCGCGGCCCGGCTCGACGAGGCGGTGCGGGCCTGGGCACGTGCGCGAGGGCTGGACGTGTCGAGCATCTGCCGCATCGAAACCCCGCCACCTCACTGAGCCGTCAGCGTCCAATAGAAGCGCTTGTTGTCCTTGCCCTTGTTGTCGAACTTCCTGATGCGCGCCTGGCCAATCTCGCGCATCGAGTGCACGTGCGTTCCGCCGCAGGCCTGTGCATCGAACCCTGCGATCTCAACGATCCGCACCTTCCCCTCCACGATCGGTGGGAGGACATTCAGGGTGCGGATGAGCTCGGGCCGGCTGCGGAACTCCTCCTCGCTGATGACCGAGGAGGTGACGGTGTGGCTGTTCTGGAGCACGTCATTGACGCGGCTCTCCAGGTCGGGAATCTGTTCACGCGTGAAGCCGGTCAGCTTGAAGTCGATGCGTGACTCCTCGGGGCCGAGCTGCACGCCCGTGATGACGCCGCCGAAGTGTTGGCGCGCGACCGTATTGACGACGTGCATCAGGCCATGATGACGCATCAGGGCGTGTCTGTAGGACCAGTCGAGGGTTCCTCGTACGGCCTGGCCCGCCGCGAGCTCCCGCTCGGTGCGGTGCCATATGCGGCCCGCGTCGTCCTCTCGGACTTCGGAGACCGCGACGGTGTCTCCCTCCAGGCTCAAGTGGCCGCGATCACAGGGTTGCCCGCCGCCACCTGGGTAGAAGGCCGTTCGTGACAGGACACACCATCCATCTGCGCTCTCGAGCACCTCCGCGTTGAACTCACGTTGGTACGAGTCCTCGAGATAGAGCCTGACCGTCATGAGGGGACGTCTCCTTGTTGGCGTCAAGGATGGCTGCTGGGGTCTTCGTCCGCGCCTAGACGATGACCTGCCTGATTTCCTGACAGCTGCGCGTTATGCCACCGGGCGTTCCTCGGGATGGAGTGACCGCAACAGGCTTGTCAGGAACCGCACCGAGAGGACCAGCAGGAGCCCGATGGATGCGCCGGCGGCGAGAGCGGCCTCGGTCACGTCCCGCCCGTTCGGACATTGCACGCCCTCACTGTGGTACTGGAGCCCCTCGATGCCGCAGACATGCTGGGACACCACGTCATTGAGCGGGCCGATGGTGGCGGGGGCGAGCCACGAGAAGAACGCCAGGAAGAACGCGGCAATGACGATGACCCCGATCGTGTTCCGGTTGATGGCCGCGGGCTGAGGAGGGAGCGACACTTCGTCAGGCACGGGGGTCGGCACCCCGCGCCCACTCTGCCGCTTGCGCAGCGCGAGGGCGAAGGCGAGCAGCGGCACCGCCTCGCCCGGCATGCGCGGCTCGAAGGCCGCCTCGAACTGGTCGTCGTTCCACCGCAGCCAGCGCAGCCGGTGGGTCAGCAGGAAGGCGCGGTCCATGGCAGAGGGGAAGAGCTCGCCGCCCGGCCACTGCGGGAGGGTGCCATTCTGAGCGAACGTCGCGAGCGCCTCGTCGAACCGTGCATCCTCCGTGCGAACGCGCGGCACGGGAGGCATCGGTCCCAGGAGCTTCTCGACGATATCGGGGGGGATCATCAGCAGTCCGCCGCCCGGCAGCGGCATCTTCAACCGCGTGCTCGTCTTCGATTCGATCTTCTCGGAGTCCGCCCCGGGTGGCAGGGCGAGCTCGTCGTAGCCTTCAACCACGATGTCCGGGGCGGCGTCTGATGTCGCGACCCAGTGGTACTTGCCGTCGTCCGAGAGCGTGACACGGTGCTTGGCGAGCACCGGCTCGATGTCGCGCAGCCAGGCGTGCCACCTTCGCCGCTGAATCACGCTCACGAGCGCGACCGCGGCGAAGAGGATGACACACAGGACCCGCACGATTTCGACCGCGTTCATATTCGCTCCCAAGACCGGGGCGGCATTGTAGCGCCCCGGTCCGCGATCCAGCGCACCTGTTGAACGGATTACGGCGTGCAGGCGCAGAGCGTCATGTCACACCGGGTACCCGCGCCGCAGGTCCCACCACAATCGGGCTTACAGACGCACTGGGTGCCCGAGGCCCCGCACTCCAGCCTGGGGCCTTCACAGTGGTCCGGCTCGGTCGGGCTGTAGTTCGGGTCGTTCTCGCAGGGAATGACGCCGTTGGGTGCCTTTACCGAGTCCACCCAGTGCCGGTACGACACCGCCACCTGGGTCGTATCGCTCGCGGGACGGCAGGCGCCGAAGAAGGAGAGGGTGCGCGCGTTGCCGTCGAAGTCGAAGCCGTTGACCGTGCTGCGCGGAATGTTGTTGCTCGCCGTGCAGACCGCCGGGTCGAGCACGTTGCCCATGGCCACCTTGATGGACGCGCCAATGGGCGGCTCGAGGGTCTTGTAGCCCGCGTTACCGATGGCATCGGCGATGATCGCTTCCATGGAGGCCTTGATGGAGGCGGTATCGAGGATGGAGCCGAGCACGCCACCCGAGGCGTTGACCACCACTGCGTGGCGCTGCCTGGACATGCCGCCCACGGGCTGCGGGTTGAACTCACGGCTGCTGTTGGACAGGTCGCAGCTTCCCGTGGCGCAGCCGCAGGCCTGGCCGGATGGGCACACGATGCCGTGCACGGTGATCTGCTTGCCCGTCTTGTTGGTAGGCGGTACCAGCGAGTTGTCTCCGAAGAACCTCACGAAGTTCGCGACGCTCTCGCAGGAACTGCCGGCCATGTCCGGGTTACCCCCTGAACCGCAGTTGGTGGCGACCGAGGTGTAGCCAGTGGTCTGATCATCCGCGTCTCCGAGCAGCACGACCACGAGGGTGGCATCCTGGCGCGCCTTGAGACTGGACTCGGGGGCTCCCGGGGCGGTGCCCGGCGTCAGGTCGTCGATGGCCTTGCGAGCCGCGCCGAGCACTCCCTCCGAGCCATTACCGCCGATGCCAACCCAGCAGCCGCCGTTGGTACCCTCGGAGGTGCTGCCGGGGCAGGTTGCGGGCTCGGGCGTCGTGGGGACCACGCTGCACGTTCCCCCGAGGGTGCTCGAGCACGTGCTGTTCTCCGTGAGCCAGGCCTTCACCTTGTTCACGTTGCGGGTGAATTGCCGCAACTTGCCCATGTTGCCTGTGCTCGAGGAGACCGTGTGGTAGCTCGAGGTGACGAGCGCCATGCGCCAGTCCAGCGACGAGGCATTGAGCGCGTTCACCGCGGACTGGGCGGTGGCGGCCAGCGACATCTGTGAGGTCATCATCGAGCCGCTGTCGTCCACGACGAAGAGGAAGTCCACCTTGGACGTCGGGAGGGTGAAGCGTTCGCACCGTACCGCCGTGGGCTCGCCGAACTGGGCGAGCGCGGAGCCATCCGAGAGATCCTTCGCGGAGAAGGCCGCGGGCGTACCGCGGTTGTCACCCGTCACGCTCGCCAGGGGCGCCACCGCGATGAGCACCACGAGGCTCTGGGCCGAGCGGTGCACGAAGAGCGTCTGGAGGCGGAAGTTGCCCGTGATCCCCGCCGCCGTACTGCTGAGGCGGCCCGTGCTGCCCGGCACCAGGGCGTCCACCAACTGATCCGTGCGGCGCTTGAGGTCCGTGGTCGTGCCGTCCTGATCATAGAAGGCCTGCACGGCGTCGAAGCCCTCCCAGGTCTTGAACAGCTGGGCGGTGCGGTTGCTCAGGGCGCCCTTGGACGCGATGGCGGGCCGCAGTGCCTCCTCGTCTCCGAGCGGATCCATGGCGCCCGCGGGCGGGGTGGTGCGGAAGGCCAGGAAGGCGATCTTCGACGTGCTGTCGTAGCCGACCAGACCTTTCACCTCGGCGCCCGACTTGATCTGGGTGACCTCCGTGAAGGTGGGCGGCAGTGCCAGCTTGATATCCGGCCCGCTCTCGGAGCGGAAGGTCACGGGGCGCAGGTTGTCGGCGGTGCATACCTGAGCGACCGGACCCGTCACGTCGCCGCCGTTGTTGGGGTCCAACTCACCCGGATCCACCCTGCCGTTCTGATTGCTGTCCTCGACTCCGTCGCTCACCCCGTCCCCATCGGTGTCCGGCTGGGTCGCATCCGTGGTCGTGCCGGGGTCCATGTCTGGGAGGAAGTGGGTGCACTTCGCCGCGTCCGGGTGGGTGGTGACGCCCCGCTCCACTCCGTCCACGATGCCGTCACCATCGGTGTCCGCCTGGCGCGGATCGGTCTCGCTGGCCTCCCGGCTTCCATTGGCGTTCTGGTCCTCGCCCTTCACGCTTCCGGAGTTAGGGCCATCGACCAGTCCGTCACAATCGGTGTCCTTGAGCAGCGGGTGGGTCTCGGTGCCCTCCACCTTGCCGTTCTTGTTCGCGTCCTCCACGCCGTCCCACAGACCGTCGCCATCCGTGTCCGCGTTGACCGGGTTCGTCTTCAGTGCGGTATCGGCGTCCTTCGGCAGGGTGCAGTGGGTTCCCGTCACCGGCTGGTCGATGCCCAGCTCGAGCCCATCCTGGAGTCCATCCCCATCGGTATCCGCCAGGCCGGGGTCGGTGTGCTTGCCACTGCCCCGATCCGTCTCGAACTCGACCTTGTCGCTCAGACCATCGCAGTCCGTGTCCTTGGTGGCGTTGTTCGGATCGCTGGGATCGGGAGGCCGAGGCCCCGAGCCGCCGTCCGGAACATCCGAGCCGCCGTCCGGAACATCCGAGCCGCCGTCCGGAACATCCGAGCCGCCGTCCGGAACATCCGAGCCGCCGTCCGGAACATCCGAGCCGCCGTCCGGAACATCCGAGCCGCCGTCACCGGGATTGTTCCGGACGCACCGGAACTCCTGGCAGACGTATCCTTCCGCGCAGTCCACCGTCTGGATGCACTCGGCGCGACACACGCCCTGCAGGCACAGGTGCGGCTCGGTACAGTCTGAGTTGTAGATGCAGCCCTGGACTCCCGCATCGTGCCCGGCGTCACCGGTATCCTGGTGGACGCAGCGCTGGTCGGTGCAGGCGTAACCCTCTTCGCAGTCGACGTTGCTCTTGCACTCCGGGACGCACGTGCCACTCCTGCACACGTTCGAGCCCTCGCAATCCGAGTTGTAGACGCACTCGGGTTTCGGAGCCGGACAACCCACGGCCGTCGTCAAGATGGCCACGAGCAAAGGCAGCCCGAGGCGCAGTGGTCCTCGGGATAGCTGGGATGCACGAATGGAAGACACGGAAGGACTACCCCCTCTTGCACAGCACCACTGAGGGTCAGTCCTCAGCCTCGTGCTGGCGGGGGAGCACTAAGCAACCGGGCACGGGGACACGTCAAGGGGTCGTGTTACCCCTTACGTCCTCGTAGAGCTCCAGCGGCAGGTCATCCGGGTCCCTGAAGAAGGTGAAGCGCTGGCCGGTGTGCGGATCGACGCGGACCTCCTCCGTTTCAATTCCGTGAGCCTTCAGGTGTGCGATGACCGGGTCGATGTCCGCGACCGTGAAAGCCAGATGGCGCAGACCGCAGGCCTCGGGTCGGGTGGGACGAGGCGGCGGATTCGGAAAGGAGAACAGCTCGAGCTGAATCCCCGGACCCAACTGCAGGTCCAGCTTGAAGGAGTTCCGCTCGGCACGATGCACCTCCCGGATGATCGGAAGGCCCAGGAGCTCTGTGTAGAAGGCCTTGGAGCGCGCATAGTCCGAGCAGATGAGCGCGACATGGTGGACCGAGCGGAACAGCGGTTTCATCCTGTGACACCTCAGTGTTGCGTCCCACGACGGCGGAGGACGTCATGCATCCGCCTTTCGCTGCGCCGCAGCGAGTGCGCCTGAACGTAGCCGAGCAGCGTCACGAAGACGAGGCCGCCCACGAGGTTGCCCAGCAGCGCGGGCAGGAAGTTCATCCACGCCCACTGCCGCACCGACACGGGCGCGCCCAGGCCCATGGCCATGAAGACCTCGGCCGCCGAGATGACGACGTGGTTGAAGTGTCCGGCCGCGATGAGGAAGCCCATCATCCAGATGATGAACAGCCGCGAGCCCTGCCCGCGTGCCGCGAGCAACAGCCACGTGAGTACTGTCATCAGCCACCCAGCGAAGACAGCCTTCATGAAGGCCGTGGACCAGGGCACGAAGACCTTGTCGTGCGCGAGCTGCACGAGGAAGTGTTTCGCGCCGTCCGCAATGACGCCCGGACGTGAGACGAGGAACGCGAACACCACCGCGCCCACGAGGTTGAAGGCCAGCGTGGAGCCCCACAACACGAGCAGGTCGCGGACCTTCCCCCGGCCGCTCATCAGCCCGGTGACCGGGATGAAGAAGTTCTCGGTGAACAGCTCGCCCTTGCCCACGAGGAGGATGATGAAGCCGATGGGGAAGGCGAGCGAGCCCAGCAAGTGCACTTGATTGTGCTCCATCACGTGGCTCCACGGTCCGGCCGTCCAGGCCATGGCTACCGCGCCGAAGCTCACGGCCAATCCGCCGATGAGCGCCGTCATCGCGTGGGCCATTGTCATCCGGTGGAGCCGCCGCTCGCCGAGCGCAATGGCGGTGTCGATGACCTCCGGTGATTCGGCGCTCAGCTCCTCGGTGGGGCTCGAGGTCTCCTCGGTGATTCCGGAGATGCGCTCGAGGACCTGCTCCACGGTGTTCGTCAGGCCCTTGAGCCGGTCGTGTGAGGCGAGCAGCTCGGCGGCGGCCACCTTCCCGATGCGCTGGAAGCCTCGATACGCGAGCTGCGCCAGACACTCGCGGGCCGCCTGGAGGCCGCGCAGCAGCTCGGTCATCTCCGTCTGGGCCTTGCCCATGGCGACCAGGGCACCCGCGGAGGCCCGCGGACCCGGTGCCTCCATCCCTTCCAGCTCCTTCCGGAGGGTTCTCCATATGGCGTCGAAGCCGTCTACGACCTCCTCGACGAGCGCCGCGAGGAAGCGATCCGTGCCCCCGGGAGGGTCATGGCGGAGGAATCGTGCGCGAGCCTGTTCCACGGGCCGAAGGGAACGGGCCTCCGCGGTGAGCACGGCGTCATCGGTGAGCACCACGTCCAGCCGCTCCCACCGCAGGGTTCCCTCCTCGTTGGTCTCCGGGACGTTGAGGCGGACGAGGAGCTGGCGGGGGAACTCGACAGCCCCGGGCGCGAAGTCCGGGTCCTGGAGCTGGTGCAGCAGGCTCTGATGGAGACCGAGCGACTGCCGGAGTGCTTGAAGCTCCTCGCGGGAGGGGTGGAGGGTGCGCAGGTGGCGCAGCTCACGGTCGGGCGCCACCTTCCAGCTCACCGTGTCCAGGGAGGGCGTGGGAGTCTCGGTATTTCTCACCCGAGGAGCTTGGGCATCCTCCCAAATCAGAGCAGCCATGGGCCCTTCGCTACAGCAGAGACCACGGTGACTGGCGCCTGCTCGTGCGCTCGGCGTGCATGGCTCGAACGTTGAGCACAGCACATCCGGGAGGGGAGGTGCTCTCCGTCCGTGTGGGCCAGCAACAGCCTATCCTCATCGTGGCGGATTTGAGCGAGGCCACGACCCTGGAGCTCGAGGGGGGGCGTTATCTCAGCGAGCATATCCAGCCAGAGTGGATTCTAGGCACCATCTACATCGGAGCGCGGTTGCTGCACAGGGCCGTGTCCAAGGGCATTGCCCTCGCGATGCACCTGACCGGGCGCACGGATGCGAGCGCGCTGACCAAGGTCCACTTCGTTGCCTCGGAGGCCCAGGCGCGCGAGCTCATTGACCGGCTGCGTGCGGAGCGGCTCGGGAAGGTGGCTTGCTAGATGGAGTTGTGAGCGTCATTCCGCGCGGGTTCGGGTACGGTCACGCTTCATTGCCTTCGGTGAAGGGTGTCTCGTGCAGCCGGTCATCTCCGTCAAGAACCTCAGTAAGACCTACGCCTCGGGCTTCCAGGCGCTCAAATCCATCAACCTGGAGATAAAGCGTGGGGAGATCTTCGCCCTGCTGGGCCCCAACGGGGCCGGCAAGACCACGCTGATCAGCATCATCTGCGGGATCGTCAACCCGAGCGGAGGCACAGTGCTGGCCGACGGGCATGACATCTTGACGGACTTCCGCGCGGCCCGGTCCAAGATCGGGCTGGTGCCGCAGGAGCTGTCCACCGATGCGTTCGAGAGCGTCTGGGCCACGGTGAACTTCAGCCGCGGCCTGTTCGGAAAGCCCCGCGATCCGGCCTATATCGAGAAGGTGCTGCGCGACCTGTCGCTGTGGGACAAGAAGGACGCCCGGATCATGACGCTGTCCGGCGGCATGAAGCGCCGGGTGCTGATCGCCAAGGCGCTGTCGCACGAGCCACAGATTCTGTTCCTTGACGAGCCCACCGCGGGGGTCGACGTCGAGCTGCGCCATGACATGTGGCAGATGGTGCGCCGCCTGCGTGAGAGCGGGGTGACCATCATCTTGACCACCCACTACATCGAAGAAGCCGAGCAGATGGCCGACCGGATCGGGGTGATCCGCAAGGGCGAGCTCATCCTCGTGGAGGACAAGGCGGTGCTGATGCGCAAGCTCGGCAAGAAGCAGCTGACCTTGACGCTGCAGCATCCGTTGGAGCGTATCCCCGAGGCACTGGTGGGGCTTCCGCTCGAGCTGTCTAACGCAGGGACGACCCTGGTCTACACCTTCGACTCCCAGGTCGAGGAGACCGGCATTGCGACGCTGCTGCAGAGGTTGGGCGAGCACGGCATCAGCATCAAAGACCTGCACTCCAGCGAGAGCTCGCTCGAGGACATCTTCGTCAGCCTGGTGAGGGCCCAGTCATGAACCTGTATGCGATCCGCGCCATCTATCGGTTCGAGATGGCCCGTACCTTCCGCACGTTGATGCAGAGCATCGCCTCGCCGGTGCTGTCCACGTCGCTGTACTTCGTGGTGTTCGGCTCGGCGATTGGCTCGCGCATGGGGCAGATCGACGGTGTCAGCTATGGGGCCTTCATCATCCCCGGCTTGCTGATGCTGTCGCTGCTGAACGAGAGCATCTCCAACGCGTCGTTCGGCATCTACATGCCGAGGTGGTCCGGCACGATCTACGAGGTGTTGTCCGCGCCGGTGTCCTACGTCGAAGTGGTGATCGGCTACGTCGGTGCCGCGGCCACCAAGTCAGTGATGCTGGGCACGCTGATCCTGGCGACGGCCCGGGTGTTCGTGCCCTATGAGATTCAGCATCCGCTGTGGATGGTGCTCTTCCTGCTGCTCACCGCGGTGACCTTCAGCATGTTCGGCTTCATCATCGGCGTCTGGGCGGACGGCTTCGAGAAGTTGCAAGTCATCCCGCTGCTCGTCGTCACCCCGCTGACCTTCCTTGGCGGTGCCTTCTACTCGATCAACATGCTGCCGCCGCTCTGGCAGAAGATCACCCTGTTCAACCCCGTGGTGTACCTGGTCAGCGGCTTCCGCTGGAGCTTCTACGGCGCCTCCGACGTCAACGTGGTCGTCAGCGTCGGCATGACCCTGGGGTTCCTCTCCCTGTGCCTCGTGGGCGTGTGGTGGATCTTCAAGACGGGGTACAAGCTGAAGTCCTGATGGACCGGCCTCAGGGGTCGCAGGCGACGGGGTACGCCGCGACGCTCACCACCGGAGCACTGTGAGGCACCTGGACCCAGGCACTGGAAAGGGTGGCGCGGGTCCAGAGGGCATTCTCCAGGCCCACGGCGACGAGGGTCCCGTCCTTCAGCGTGGCAGCACCCTTCACCGCCTGGCTGAGGGGAATCTGCTTGTAGGTTCCACTCAGCTCCTGCTTCCAGCGCGTGGTGTCCTTTCCAATGCCCAGGATGACGCCGTTGCGCAGCACGGTCATGGCCGCGAGGGCAGGTGGCCAGGAGCCCAGCTTCTCCCACGGCGCCTGCACGGTCCTTCTCATCAGGAGGGTGTTGTCCGGTCCAATGCCAAGAATCATGGGATTGTTCTCTGGGTTCGAGGTTTGTCTTTGAATGGCATTCAGGCCGCGGTGGCGGCGGGCTCCTCCATCCGTCGCCGCCAGAAGGGCTCGTCCGGCCAGCGGCGCTCGGTGGCGTAGTGGCCGAGGCGTGCCTCCAGGTACCGCGCGAACTCGGAGGACTGGGCCTCCGCGTACTGCTGGTGCGCCGTGCTGTCTCCTTCCTGGGCCGCACGGAGGGCCGCGGCAGCTCTGTGTCCGGAGCGGAGTGCCTTGAGGATGCCACCTGAGGACAAGGGGTCGAGCCCCGACGCGGCGTCTCCGACAGCCAGCCAGTGCTCTCCAGCGGAGCGCTCGAGGCTGCTGGTCTCGCATGGACGCACGTGGAGCCGGAGGTCCTCCGGCAGCGTCCCCAGGCGCTCCCGGATGTACCGCGTGGCGGACAGCAGCGCGAGCCACCCAGAGGGCCGGAATGCACCTGCGAGCGCGAGCAGATCCGCATCGCTGAGGAGCGAGACAATGACCCGCTGGTCGGGCAGGGGCGCGGCGTACCACCAGCCCAGCGGGGTGGACTCGACGAGCAGCGTCTGCTCCAGCCTCTCTGGTTGCGTGAGGACAACGGACACGCTGCACAACGCGTCCACCTGGTGCCGCCGCACGCCGCACTGCCGTGCGATGGAGGAGGCCCGCCCCGTTGCATCCACGACCCGCTCGCAGGTGAGGTTCAACTCCCCGGAAGGAGCGTTGGCGTGGACGTTCCACGCGCCCGGGCCCCGCTCGATGTACACGGCGGAGGTGAGCCTCAGGATGGGGACCTGATGCGCCTCCGCGTGGTGGGCCAGCAGCGCGTCGAAGCGCTGGCGGTCCACGTGCCAGCCACCCCCATAGGGGTTGGTGATGAACGGGTGGAACTGGGGATGCTCGGAGCCCCAGACCGCCTCGATGCCATGAGAGGGGATGAGGTCCTCACCGGCTTCGGGCAGAGGCACACCCAGGCGCAGCAGCTCCGCGTGCGCCAGTGGGGAGAGCGTCTCCCCGGGTCGCCACCGGTCGTACTGCGTCCGCTCGAGGACACAGACCGGAATGCCTTCCCGAGCCAGGGCGAGGGCGGTGGTTGTCCCCGCCACGCCCCCTCCGACCACGATGACGGCGTACTGGCGCGCGGGCCTCATTTGACGGACTCCCCCACCTTGGCCTCGAAGTACTCCTCGCCCTCCTTGAGGATGAAGCCGAGCGTCGACCCGTTCTTCTGCCTCTGCGCGTCCTGCTCGAGACGCTCCGGGCCGAGCTTCTCACTGGGGTAGAAGTCCGCCTGCCAGGGCAGCGCCATCTGCTGCGAGAAGAAGCCCGGGCCAATGGGCATGAGGTCCGGGAAGACGCGCGCGCCGTGTTTGATGCGGAACGGCTCCGCGTACACATTCTCGTGGCGGATGAGCCAGCTCACGTCGATGCCCGGGAAGAAGGGCCCTCCCGCGCAGTTGTCGAGCGCCGCGAAGTCGAGCCCCTCCGGCGTGAAGACGCCAGGGGTCGGAGGAGCCTCCGGTTTGCCGTCCCAGTCCTCGAGGAACTTCCCGTCCTTCCACTGCCGCAGCAGTGCGTACTGGACGTGGGTGAGGCTCATGAACTGCGTGGATTTGCCCGTGAAGGCCTCGTCGCCCAGCGCCTTGGGCATCTGTTTGGGATCGACCTTCGTCCCAGTCGAATCGGGGTTGTGGACCTGGCGTGCGAGCAGCGCGCGTTCGAGCAGGGGTTGGATCTCCCGCTTGAACGAGGGCTTGTAGTTCTTGAAGGACTTCGTCGCCTCGTTCCAGTCCTCCTTCTGCGCCTTGAGCTCGGCGAGTCGTCCCTGGAGGAACGTGCCGTTGTCAGGCGAAAGAGGGAGCTTGCGCACGGCGACGTCCCACATCGTGTCGGAGAGCCGGACGATGTTAGCCACGGACGACGCGAAGTCGGGCGGACCCACCAGGCACCAGGCGGGGTCCGCGGCAATCTCCTCTGCGTAGCCGTTCTCGTTGCGCACCACGATGACAGCGCTCACGGGCCCGTCGGCCATGTCACCAAGCCACGTGTCGTTGTTGACGTGTCCGCCGAGTACCAGCAGGTGGCCGGCCTCGTCCGTGCGCAGCTCCCCAAGGAACTTGATGGGAATCTCTGGGTTGGGGTTGTCGAACCGGACGGAGCTCTGCCTGACGCCGGAGATGATGCGCGGGCCTGGGTCGAACCACTTGCCAGTAGTGCCGTCTTGCCCGTCGAACTGGAAGCAGCTGGCCTTACGGTTGGCCAGATGGACAGTCCAACGGATGGCAACAATGTTGGCCGTGGACAGGGTGATCTCCCGCTTTGGGTAGAGGAGGCCACAGCACCCCTCGTATTCCCAGACGCGGAAGCGCGCAGCCTGACGCTTCACGCGGCCCTGGGCGTCCTTGAAGGGCAGGACGCGCCCCGTGGCCGGAGCGGGGTTGGGCGCCACACCGGGCTGCTCGGGGCCGATGAAGAACTCGGATTCGGGGTGACCGACCCGGGCGATACCCACTGCGGGATGGATGCGGAACACTCGGGACATGGTGCAGCCTCCTCATTCGTAACCCAGCCACTCGAGCTCCTCGTCGAGGTGGGTGCCCAGGAGGGGGTCAGGCGTGCGGACGCCGAGTGTCTTTGAGGGCATTTTAGTGCCCGCATGACTCGTGCGAGTGCGGCAATTCTTGACATGGTACTCCCCCCTGTTGCTGGCCCGGGGAGGACCCTGCCTTCTCGTTTCGTTGAACCCCCGGGATTCTAGGAAAGTCGAGTGTGCTGACATGTCATTGACGTGTCAACACGCGCGCTGACATGTCAGCGCGTGAGGCTCGAATTTCCTCGAGATGTCTGCCCTTGAGGACGAGGTCTTCGTTCTCTTGATTACAATCGAATGTATGGGTTCAGCCCTCCAGCTGATCCTCCACGAGCCGCCGGTAGGCGCCTCCCTCGAGGGCCAGCAGCTCCGCGTGAGAGCCTTGCTCCACCACGCGTCCTCGCTCTAGCACCACGATGTGGTCCGCTCGGCGCACAGTGGAGAGCCTGTGGGCCACCACCACCAGAGTCCTGCCGGCGGCCTCGCGCTGGAGCGACTCGGTGATGGCGCGCTCGGTGGAGGCATCCAGGTGGCTCGTTGCCTCGTCGAGGAAGAGCACGCGTGGATCGCGATAGAGGGCACGCGCGAGTTGCAGCCGCTGCTCCTCGCCCCCCGACAGACGTACGCCTGCCTCGCCAATGCGCGTCTCCAACCCGCGAGGCAGCCCGAGCAGGTCTCCCAGGCAGGCCGTGCGCGCCGCGTGGAGCACCCGCTCCCGGTCCGGCTCCGGGTCCCCAAGCGCGATGTTCTCCGCGAGCGTGCCATCGAAGACGTCTGTCTTCTGGAAGACATAGGCCACGGAGCGACGCAGGCCCGCCAGTGGCAACTCCTCCAGGGGCCGGCCGTCATACAGGATGCGCCCCTCCTGGGGTCGGTAGAGGCCGGACAGGAGATGGGAGAGCGTGCTCTTTCCCGCCCCCGAGCGACCCACGATGGCGGTCATCTTCCCCGCGGGCAGCGTGAAGCTCACGTCCTCCAGTGTGGGCGGCTCGTGAGGCGAGCCGTAGCGGAACGTCACGTGCTCCAGCCGGATCTCTGGTGCACGCTCCAGGGCAGGAGGCGCGCGCTCCGCGTCCTCGAGCGGCTCGGGCTCCACCTCGTGCACGACATCTACCCGGCGCAGCGAGAGCCCCACCTCCTGCAAGTCCCTCACGAAGCTGACGAGGTTCTGCAACGGCGCGAGCACCAGGCCGAGCACCGCCGTGGTGGCCACCATCTGCCCGAGCGTCAGCGTTCCAGAGATGACCAGCCAGGCCTCGTACAGCAGGATGCCCGCGAACATGGCCTGTCCCACGAAGAGGGTGCCGGCCTGGTGCAGGGTGTCCAGCCGCCACAACCGGTGGCTGGCCTCCAGGTCGCGCGCCTGGAGCCGCTCCCAGGCGGTACGCAACTGCCGCTCGGCGCCGCACGCCTTGAGCGTCTGGATGCCCGAGAGCATCTGCATCTCCAATCGTTGGGTCTCGGCCCCGACCCGGAAACGCTCGGTGTCCAACTCGGTGCGCCGGGGCAGCACCCACAGGGTCCACCCCACGTAGGTTGCGGTGCTCGCGAGGAAGATGGTGAAGATGCCCACGCCATAGCGCAGCAGCAGCGCCCCGTAGCCCACCAGCATCAAGCCATCCAACAGCACCGAGGCGGACGTGCCCTGCAGTACGCGGCGGATGCGCTGGTGGTCCCCCAGCCTCCGCAGCAGGTCTCCCCGGTGGCGTCGGGCAAAGAAGGACAGCGGCAGCATCAGGAGCCGCTCCCAGAAGCGCGTCAGCAGCAGCGTCGAGTAGCGCCCCGACAGCCAGAAGAGCGCGGCACCACGGGCCACTATGGCCACGGCCTGCGAGACGATCACCCCCGCGAGCGCCACACCGATGGTCCCCAGCAGCGGCACCGCCCTCCCAGCCACTGCCCGGTCCACCAGTCGCTGCAAGAGAAAGGGCTGCGCGAGTGCGAGCCCCTGCAGCAGCAGCGTGGCCAGCAGCGCCTGCGCCAGCAGCGCTCGGTAGCGAAGCAGCCCCTGTGCGAAGCGCCTCAACGGGGACGGACGGCGCACCTCCTCCTTCGGCTGCGCCGGGCGGAATACCGCCTCGGTGGGCTCGAGCAGCAGCAGGATTCCCTTCCAGTGCTCGCCCAGCCGTGCACGAGGCACGCGCCGCAGCCCGGCCGCGGGGTCTCCCACCACGGCCTCACGTGCGTTCACCTCATACAGGACGACGAAATGATCCTCGTTCCAGTGCGCGATGGCGGGCAGCAGCGCGCGGCCTTCCTCGTCCTCCAGGTCACTGGGGTCCTCCACCTGCACACCGCGCGCGCTCCAGCCCAGTTGCTGCGCCACGGTGAGCAGATCGAGCAGAGAGGTGCCCCCAGCTCGCACGTGCGCCAATTCTCGCAGCAGCTCGGGCGGATGCCGGACACCATGCCAGGCGGCAACCATCTCCAGGCAGGCGGGGCCGCAATCGGCCTCCTCGAGCTGGCGTCGGATGGGGTAGCGCCGCCAGGGGGCGGCGAGGCGGGAGAGGGGAGACACGCCTCTGGGTTATCACGGGCGAGGCCCTGAAGGCCTCGCCCTGGTACCGCGGGAGACGTCCGCGACTACAGCGAGTCGCAGCCGCCCGGCTCCTCACCACAGGCGGTGGTGGTGGTCGCCTTCACGTTCTCGGCCGGCGTGTAGCCGCGGCCACCCTGCAGGCGGGCGAGGTCCTGGATGAACAGCTCCTTGATGGCCTTGCTCTTCTTCTCGTTCTTCTCGTTCTTCACGATGCCTCCGGGGGGAAGAGGAACAGCGAGACCGGATTACTTTCCGGCCGGGCAATACAGCCCTGGCTCATCCTAGCGAATCCGTGGAACGTTGGAAGAGTTAGGAAGAGCCGGTAAACGCGCTGGAACAGGGGAGCTCGCGATAAATTCGACATCACCGTTCAGAACGAGCCGCTGTTCCAGACTCCGGACTACCCCAGCATGGGGATGAGCTCGGAGCAGCAGCGGCAGTTAGGGCTCCACGTCTGGCTGGGGCAGTGGGTGGGGGTCTACAGCGATGCCAACGCCCACAACTGGGCGGCGTTCGACCACTTCGAGCTGGTGAAGAACTAGCCCCGCGTCCCCGGTGGGGAGCACCCGTCTTGTGGCGCTCCCCACCGTGTGAATCGTGTCGCTTCTGGCTCAGCCCTGGACCCGGACCACGGAGCTGGCGATGAGGCACGGCGACGGGTTGCTCGAATCGAACAGGCGCACGCTGCCGTTCAAGATGTGGGCCTCCACCTCCTGAGGGGCGCCCGTGTTCTTGTTGTGGCCCATGTAGATCGACACGTGCGCGATGTTCCCCGCGGCGCAGGAGCGATAGATGATGAGGTCTCCCGGGCGACGCTCCGCGAAACGCACGGTGCGGCCCCAGGAGCTGAGGGTTGACACGCTCACACGCGACACATTGAAGCCTGCCTGGCTGTAGGCGAAGTAGGGCAGACCGACGCTGTCAAATCCATCCGGACCCGAGCCGCCGGCGATAACGGGCTTGCAGATCTGATCGCGGGCCACCGTGAGCGCCTTCTTGACGTTGGCGGAGTCGGGCTCTTCCCAGAGGTAATCCGCCGGGCGCGAGCACACCTCCTGCTGCTCGACGCCCATCCGCTCCTCCGCCGCTTCTCCCTCCCACTCCTCGGGTCCCACGTTACAGCCGACCAGGGAGAGGGCGAAGATGCACGAAGAGGCGACGAGAGACATTGGCTTGTGGAAGGACACGGTTGGATTCTCCTGAGAATGAACGTCAATCCAGTGGCTGGGAATTGAGAGAGTCCATCACGCATCTCCGCGGAGGCGCGTTCCAGCTGCGATGGTGGATGCGGCTGGCCGCGAAGGTCTTCCGATCGATGGAGACATGTCTCTCCCTTCGCCGGTATTGAGGTGACAGCGGGGAGAATCGGGTCAAAGAAGGAGCGCCCCCCGGCACGTTCTTCATCCACTTGTCCGATTGTTCGGACAAGTTGGACAAAAGTTCGGTCGGAGCGCCGCGCGGCCTCGTTCGATGTCCACTGGCCCCCGACCACGCCGTCGAGCCCTTTCACCCCGCGTGAAGACTCGGAATATGCCGGGGTGATACCCGGGACGCCTATCGCGGGGGCCCTCGATTGGACTAGGAGGGGGGCCGTTCCCCGCTTTCAGGTACTCGCCATGGCCGCCAGCCCCGAGGCTCCCGTCTACTTCCAGGCGCTCATCTTCCTTGGCGCGGCCGTTGTCGCCGTGCCCCTGTTCCGCAAGCTGCGCCTCGGCTCCATCCTCGGCTATCTGGCCGCGGGGCTCGTCATCGGCCCTTTCGGGCTCGGGCTCCTCTCTGACTCCACCTCGGTGATGCACGTCGCCGAGCTCGGTGTCGTGCTCTTCCTCTTCATCATCGGGCTGGAGCTGAACCTCTCGCGGCTGTGGGCCATGCGCCGCGACATCTTCGTGCTTGGCACTGCGCAGGTTGTCCTCTCCGGCCTGCTCACCATGCTCTACCCGCTCCTCGTGGCGGACCGCCCGTGGAAGGCCTCGCTCATCGCAGGGCTGGGCCTCGCCTTGTCATCCACCGCGCTCGTCATGCAGCTGCTCGGCGAGCGTGGTGAGGTGCAGCAGCCCCACGGCCAGAAGGCGTTCGCCATCCTCCTGCTGCAAGACCTGGCCATTGTGCCGCTGCTCGCGCTCGTGGCGCTGCTGTCCCCGTTGGACTCGGAGGGAGGGGACCCCGCGTGGCTGTCCGCGGCCAAGATGGTGGGCGGCGTGGCCGCGGTAGTGCTTACGGGCCGCTATCTGCTCAGCCCCTTCTTCCGAGTGCTCGCGAGCGCGGGGGCTCACGAAGTGATGACGGCCGCCGCGCTGCTCATCGTTATCGCGGCGGCCACGCTGATGACGTACGTCGGGCTGTCCTCGGCGCTCGGTGCGTTCCTCGCGGGCGTGTTGCTTGCTGAGTCGAGCTACCGGCACGAGCTGGAGGCGGACCTGGAGCCCTTCCGGGGGCTGCTGCTCGGTCTCTTCTTCATCTCCGTGGGCATGACGGTGGACCTTCAGCTCATCGCGAGGAGCTGGGCCGTGCTGCTCGGCGCGGTGGTGACGCTGACGGTCATCAAGACGACGGTGGTGTATGGGCTGATGCGGCTGCTGCGTCACGGGCACGAGGTGTCCATCCGCACCGCGCTGCTCCTGCCTCAAGGGGGCGAGTTTGGCTTTGTCCTGTTCTCCACCGCGGTGGCCGCGGGGGTGATGGAGCAGGAGCAGGCCACGCTGCTCGTCGCGCTCGTGACGCTCACCATGGCGCTTACGCCCCTGGTGGCCGCGCTCGTTCCCCTACTCGTCGGCACGCGCGCGGCTCCTGAGCGAGAGGAGCGCTTCGATGGTGCGCGCGGCTCCGTGATTATCATCGGCTTCGGGCGATTCGGACAGGTGGTCAGCCAGCTCCTGCTGGCGGAAGGAGTGGACGTCACCGCGATCGACAACGACGTGGAGATGATCGAGGCCGCCGAGCGCTTCGGCTTCAAGGTCTACTACGGTGACGGCACGCGGCTGGACGTGCTGCGCGCGGCGGGCGCGGAGCGGGCTCGGCTCATCTGCGTGTGCGTGGAGCGCAAGGAGGCGGCCACGCGCATCGTGGAGCTATGCCGGACGTCCTTCCCGCTCGCGGAGGTGTACGTGCGCGCGTACGACCGGGTGCACGCGTTGGAGCTGCTGGAGCACGGCGCGCATTTTCAGCTACGGGAAACCCTCGAGAGCGCCATCGTCTTCGGGCGGGCCACGCTCGTGGGACTGGGGCTGTCTCCGGAGCGCGTGGCGGAGGTGGAGGAGGACATCCGCCAGCGAGACCGGGAGCGCTTCGCCTTGCAGCAGCAGGGGAGGGACCCCAGGGCAGGCAACGACAAGCTCTACACCCGCCCAGTTCCCCGCCCCGAGCCGTTCCTCCCCCCTCAGCGGCAGGCCATCGCGCTGAACCCGGTTCCAGGCACAGGGGAGGACTCCGATCAGGATGGGAAGGGGAAAGGGGACCGCTAGCACGAGCGGTCCGGTTTCCGCTGTTGTTCAACACGACTCGACCGCGGAAAGAATTCCCCTCGGTGTAGCCCCCAAGGGGTCTCCTGCCCGCGGCCGCGCGCGCTCAGGGCTGAGCGGCGACCGTCACTGTCAGCTGCGCCTTGTCGTTGTCGCGGTTGGCGTCATGATCCAGGAGATCGGAGAGCGCGAACGCGTCGAGCTTCAGGGTGCCGACCGTGTTGGGCGTGCCGGTGATCGTCACGGTGGCAGAGCCGCCGATGGGCAGGTCGCCCAGCTTGCAGCGGATGCCTCCGAGCTCGCCGCGAGTGCACGTCCCCTGAGAGGATGTGAGCGAGGTGAAGGACACGGACGGTGGCAACTGGGTGGTGGCGATGACGTGAGGCACAACCGCCCACCCTGTGTTGTGTACCTTCAGCGTGAAGGTGATGGGCTGACCGGCGACAGCGGGCGAGGGGCTCGCGGTGAGCTCCGCTGCGCTGTCGTACTGGAGCACGAGCGGCTCACAGGCATCCCCGAAACCATCGCCATCCGCGTCGGCCTGGTTGGAGTTGACGGTACTCGGACAGTTGTCCTCGCCGTCAATCGTTCCATCGCCATCCGAGTCGTATTGGTTGAGCGCTTCGATGTCCATGGGGCTCTCCGCCTCCGGGCCCCACGTGGTTCCGGCGTTGGTCTCGACCGGCCTCGTGTTCTCGAACTCGAACCTCATCAGCTCCCAATCGTTGTAGCCCACGAGCGCGCTGTACGGGTCGGTCGTACCGAGCGCGATCTGGGGGCAGGCCTCTTCAATACGCTTGATGTAGTTGATGTTCTGCTTGGAGCTCCCAGGCTTGCCGTCCCAGTCGATGGGGCCTTTTGCTGACACCACCTTGACGTCACCCGCGTCGTTGCCGTGCACCACCATTCGATCGAGGCCCGTGTATTGGATGCCAATGGACTCATCCAGCGCGCCCTCGTAGAGGACGTGGTATTCGCCCGTGAGGACGGGCAGGGCCGCGTCGGAGAAGCTCAGCGGGCGCTTCGTATCTCCCCACGCATGCCGGAGCTGGAGGGAGTAGGACATGACACTCAGGTAGTTGGGCTTGCAGTTCTGCGCATCTTCACCGCCGTGCAGGAGCCCCAGCATGTGACCCAGTTCATGCATGTAGGTCCCCTTCTCGTACTCCCGAATACCGCAAAGCACACGGTCCTCGCTGCCATAGCAAGAGGTGGATTCATCACCCGTGTAGCTTCTCAGGGACGAACGAGTATGGAGCGCCACGAAGCCGTCGTTGCCGGTGAAATCGGCGATGCCGGACGACTTGGGGGCATCGTTGAACGAAGTACCGAAGATGAAGTAGCGGAAGGCGAGGTGGCGAGCGCCCAGGATGCTGGTGCACTTCGGGCTCTCGCGGTCCTTCTTGGAACCGAAGTGCCCCGAGCCACAGAGGGAAGGGATCGTCCCGAACTTCACGTCCTCGAAATAGGGCGGGGGCAGGGCGATGCCATTGTCCAGCTTCCTCCCAAACGAGAGGGTGCCTGTGGTGATCCGATCGGTGTCGTCCACGAGCGTGTGAAGCGCGATGTCCTTCTTGGCGAAGACCTTCGCCACATCGTCAAAACCTACCACGGACGGCCGTACCTCGTAGTCCACCTCCACGAAGATGTCTTTTCGTTCAGGGGCGGCACCAAGCGCCGCGAGATCGAGGTCGATCTCACCATCTTGATTGAAGTCGATGCCATGGCGCTCCCAGTGGTCCATCAGCCCGTCGTCGTCGCTGTCCAGACGCGTCGCACGAAGCAGCAGATCGCCATTGGCGGTGCTGACCTTGAATGCCAGCCGGTGGTCCCCCCGGTGCACGGCTCGGGGGAGCGAATCAATCACCTTCGCGCTCGCGATGGGGTCCCAGTAGTCGAAGCCAGTGACGACCCGATCACCCAGTGTATCGCCCACCTGCACTGCGGGCACGGGGCGCGCGATGCGCGCGGTGAGCCTCTTGGTTTCAAATTCCAGGCCCCTGAGGTCGACTCGTACGGTCCACAGCCCCAGGTTGGTATTGAATTCACCGAAGAAGCTGGCCTTGTCCGGCTTCGCGGAGAACGCCACCACGAAGCTATGGTAGTCGATGTCCGTGCTGCCCACGGCGTTATGGACGACCGCGACGCGCCCCGTGCCGTAGCTGGCGAAGGAGACGGGATCCGGCTCGCCGCCGGTCGGGTTGAGGCCCAATTCGCCGGGGACTCCGATGATGCGGATCAGCCGGTAGTTGCCGGTGCTGCCCCGGATGCTCGCGAAGACGCCGGGTCCCTCATTCGTGTGCAGCGCGGACGCGCCAGCACTGTTTAGCACGCCCTGGAAGACGACGATGCTGCCGTCGTCACTGATTCCCGGGTACTCTCCGACCTCGGAGAAGAAGAGCGAGGTGGCGATGTCCGTTACCGTTTGCAGGCTCTTGTTTCGCAGGCGGATGGTGGCCTGGGTCGCGCTTCCCTCCCGGCTCACGATGAGACCGTCATCGGAGATCATGGGGCGCGCCATGGTGGGGGTGGAGACCGTGGTGTAGGTGGGCGAGGCGCCCGTGCCCAGCACGTTCGTCGCGCTGTTGTTGGCGTACGCCG
This sequence comes from Archangium minus, assembly GCF_044360475.1. Lineage (NCBI taxonomy): Bacteria > Pseudomonadati > Myxococcota > Myxococcia > Myxococcales > Archangiaceae > Archangium > Archangium minus. Next base: position 10,143,537 of record NZ_CP043494.1, on the reverse strand, counting down.
CGAAGGCGAGCTCCTTGTTGTTGTTCATGCTGGAGCGGCTGATGAGCGAGTTGAAGTTGCTCCCGGACTCGCCGCTCTTGGCCAGCACGACGTTCGTGTTGGGATTCGCCGTGTCCCAGCGGCGCTGGAAGTAGGCGCCGCCCGACGCGCGATCCTGCGCGAAGATCCATCCATCATTGGAGAGTTGGACGTGGTCGCCGAAGCTCCGGCTGGAGGAGACCCAGTTGGGGGTCACGTTGATGGGCATGACCGGGGCCAGGCTGACCACCGGAGCTTCCGGGGGCGAGCCGTCCGAGTAGAAGAGCGCTTGTCCTCCGGAGACCGAGGCGGAGAAACCCACGCGCCCGTTGTCATTGATGGACGGCCCGGTATTCAGCCCGGTGATGGGCTGCTCACCCGTGGCGGCCAGCACCTCGATTTCGTAATGCTTGCCATAATACCTGGCCCCTACCTTGGGCGAGACCACGACCGGGGCGCGCTGGCTGCCATGCTCGGAGGCACTCTCCTCCGGGGCGGTGGTGTTGTCTGGGACTTCCGTGGAACCACAGGCGGTGGCGAGCAGCGCGGCGACCATCAGTGCACAGCGCTGGGCGCGCGGCGCGGATAGGCCTTGGCTGGACGCGTCAAGAGGCCCGGTGACGCGATTGAACGATTTCACAACTCTACCTTTTTCCCGCGTCCGGCCCCGCTCGGGATTGTCTCTACAGGAGGTTGTCGTCGCATTCTCGTGACACAGCCATCAGGCGTGCCACGGTCGAAGCGTCGACGGGCCTCTCATACCAGACAATCCGTGGAAGTGAATCAAATTCCTCGTGGAGCGAGGCCACTCTGCTGCTCCTGTATTTGTTGCTCGTGAGTGTTCGAGGCGCGATGCGAGAAATTGTCGGGCCATGAGAATGTTTGGAGGTCAAGCCAGGAGCCCGCTCGCATGGCGGCTCAGGGCAGGACAGTTAATGAGAGAGTCGGCGTGTCATTGTAGCTGTTGGCGTCGTGGTCGAGCGCGTCAGTCACGGCGAGCGCATCGAGCTTCACTCTTCCTTCCGAGCGGGGTGTTGAGACGACAGTCAAGGTGGCGGAACCGGCGATGGGCAGATCGCCCAGTTTGCAGCGGATGGAGTTGTGCTCGTGAACAGTGCAAGTTCCCTGCGAGGGGGTGAGCGAGATGAAGGTCAGGGGGGGCGGTAGCCGCATGACCGCGACAATAAATGGAGCCACGACGGGCCCGTTGTTGCGAACGGTAAGGGTGAGGGTAAGGGGTTGGCCGACACGGACGGTGGTGGAAGAGGTGGTCAGGGTTGCGGAGGTGTCGAGCGTCAGGGGCTTGGGCTCGCAAGCATCACCGAAGTCATCACCATCGCTGTCCTCCTGCCCGGGATTGGGGGTGGAGGGGCAATTGTCCTTGCCATCCGCCCACCCGTCCCCGTCGGAGTCGAACCGGTTGAGTGCTTCGATATCCATGGGAGCCTCGTCCTCTGGACGCACCGTCACGATGCTCCGAGGTGGTCTTTCGGATGGAGTGAGAGGGGCTGCGGCCATACAGCCAGGGCCGCAGGCGAGTATCGCGGCGGAGAGGGCGAATACCGTACGCCGTGCGGAACCGGCGGCCCAAGGGCTCACCAGAGGATGGGGACGGGAATGGGCGACAGCGAAATTCATACTTCCTCCTTTCCGTGCAATCTATACGTATAGATGAAGCTCGGGACTCGACACTCAAATGCCGAGGGTACGACGCGCAAGAGCCATCAGTTGAAGAGAGCCCTCTTCCCGAGTCCGGGTAGAATCGCATATCCCTCGAAGCAGCAGTCAAGAATCTCTAATGCGAATTCCACTGAGCCCGACATCCGAGAAGTCAGGCTGAACAACCTCACCATCTCTGCGTTCCTGGAGCCAGCTCTTAACGATGGAAATCGCCTGGTCGGGCCGCTGGTCCGCTGGATCGCACTGGCATGCCAGCTGCCTGGAGGCATAGGCCATTGTCAAACACATCCACACGACCCTGCCGTGGCCTTCCTCCCATCCCTTATCCCACAATCCACGCACGATACTGTCGCACGACTCCACCAGTTGCACGAGGGACTTCCCTGAAGGTTCTTCGTAAAACTCGCGGTATTTTGTGTTCCAGCACCGCTCCAACCGTTCAATCCAGTGAGGGCTCGAAGTAAACTCAGGAGGAGTCTCGAACTGCGGAAAGTAGTCAATCATGCATTCAACTCCTCACCGGAGCAGGGCGCCCTGTTGGAAGTAGCCGCCAGCGAGAAGCCGGAGCGGGAGGAGCAAGCGAAGAGCTCCGCCCGCTACGCCTCGCCGAGACCATTCCGGGAGTGGACACCGGAGCAGGGGCAGTTGCTGCCGCAGTACGCGCGGGAGGTGCTGGGAGAGGGACATCTGGCGTGCTTCTTCGTTGAGGTGCGCAAGGCGCTCGACTTCAGCCCCATTCTGAAGGCGTACACGCAGGAGCGCGGGCAGCCGCCCTACCACCCGGTGATGATGACGCTGCTGCTCATGTACGCGTACGCGCGGGGCATTACGAGCAGCCGGGAGATTGAGCGGCGGTGCGAGACGGACATCGCTTTCCGTTACCTGACGGGAGGAGAGAGGCCCGACCACGACACGGTGTGCACCTTCCGGGTGCGGCACCTGGAAGCCTTCCGGGCGCTCTTCGTGGACACGCTGAGGCTGGCGCGTAGCTCCTCCTCGAGGACGCCCGCCGGCGGGACTGAGCTTCAAGGAGCGAATGAAGCGCAAGCTTTTGACGAAGCGGGGACGCAAGGCGTACGCGCGGCGCAAGGTGACGGCCGAGCCGGTGATTGGGCAGGTGAAGAACACAGTCCTGCCACGCTTCTCGCTGCGGGGCCTCACCAAGGTGCAAGGGGAATTCTCGCTGGCGTGTGCCGTCCACAACCTCAAGAAGTTGTGGAAGCTGGGCTGGGAGCTTCCCAGCCTGGCCGCGCAGGCGGCGTAGCGGAGAAGGTCGCCGCGAGGCGGCCACGGCTCCACGGCATCGCGCCTGTGGTGCCATATGGCTCCCGCTACGCGCACCCTACCTCTGGCCGATTCGCCGACAGGCTCCTAGCTCGCTTCGCGGTAGGCGATGAACGCAGGGAGGGCGCCTACGCGACCAGCACGGTCAGCCCGTGGAGCAGGTGCAGGGCCTGTTCACGCGTGGGCACACCTGCCTCGCGCACGAGTTGCACGGGAGGAACCTGGCTGCCCACCTCGTGCTCCAGCGTGCGCAGTGCCTCGCGGCGGGCCTGGAGGACGCGCTCTCTCGACGAGGGGGGAAGGTGCTCGGCGGCCCAGGCGTCGATGGCCCAGGCCAGCTCGGCGTGGCGCAGCTCGTCCCGTGAGATGGGGCCTAACGCGCGGCGCACCTTGGCGTCACCGGCGGTGCGGGCCTGCCAGGCCGTCACCAGGGCACCGAAGGTCTCGCGCACGCAGCCCTCGACAGCGTTCTCGGTGACCATGGCCTCCAGGGAGCGGGGCTGGAAGGGATGGATGTCCACCTCGGGCATGCGCGCTGCGAGCCGGAGGAAGGCCGGGACGGAGGCCGCTTCCAGCCAGGCGACATGGGCATGGAGGGCTCCGAGCAGGGAGTCCGACTCCCCCAGCCGGGGCTCCTGGAGTCCCTCCGGCCGCCGGCCGTCGTTGGAACACGTGCGGTAGGTGCAGACGGCCTTGGGAGCTCTTGGCGTCCAGGGTGATGGGGCCGAACACGCAGTCCTCGACGGGATCGTAACAGGCCGTCAGTGGGAGCGCGGGCGCGGCGAGCAGCAGGTGGTAGAGCGTGCGCCGCAGCAGACGGTTCTTCGGGAGCGACTCGTACTTCTGGTGGGACATCGGACCCCCCTCTTTCAGGGATGGGTCCAACCTCCGGCCAGGTTGGAACGGACGCCACCAGCCTACACGCTTCGAGCGGGTGGGCATAGAAACCCGGAGTGGATGCACTCATTTCAATGCCTCACTGAGTGCATTGCCCCTGCCCGCGGCGACACAGACGAGCACTCCGTCCAGGGAGCCACAAGTGGCTCGGCCCGCGGTGTCCTCCTGGAATTGCGCGGCGACGGAGCCATGGATGACGTAGAGGGTGGCCGGGTCGAGCCGCCCCTGGCGCATGTCACGCTCCAACTCCTGACAGTAGGCCAGCGTGCGTTGCTCATTGACCCGGGCCACGTAACCGGCGTTGAAGGTCATGCCGGCCTGCCAGGCCTGCCATGCGAAGGGGAGGCTCTCCTCGGTGGAGAACGTGTGGTCGGGTGGGCACCCATGTCCGGTGCCATCCACCATGACGGTGGGGTAGAGGACGACGTGCCGGTAGTGGCCGGTGGCAAGGCTCCAGAAGGCGCTGCCTCCTGGAATCTCGAGTGACTGGGGTTCGAAGCGGGCGCCCCCACGCAGGTCGTCGGGGACCTCGAGCGCCTGGAGGGCGAGCGCCAATCCCAATGCACCCGCCGCGGCGCGGGGGTGATGGCGGAGCAGGCGCAGCAGCGCGGCCACCGCACCGGCCATGAGCGCGTAGTGCAGAGGCCAGATGAAGCGCCCCGGCGCGCGGAAGATCTTCCCGAGCGGCTCGAACGTCACCTCGTACAAGCGCTCGTAGGAGAACACGGTGACTTGGGCGAGCTGGATTCGTGCCGAGAAGGCGAACAGGGCCAATAACAGGCACGCGGCCACCAGGGGCCACAGGCGTCGTGGGAGCAGTGGCCCCTCCTTCCTCCGCACAAGGAGGGCGCCCCCGGCGATGGCTCCCAGTCCGAGCACGCCCAGCCCGAGGTAGGCAATGCCTTCGTATTGTCGACGTCCGATAGGGAAGGCTGGGAGGAAGCGGGACAGGCCGGCCGGGTCGATGAAGGTGAGGAGGTTGGAGGAGAAGTAGTTGTAGCCGAAGGCCTCCGTGGTGACGCCGGAGAAGAAGCCGAAGAGCGCCATGATGCCGAGTGCCACCACGGGCATCCCGATGGCCCAGGCGACTGCTCGCCGCGCGGAGAGGTGCTCATCCAGGAGCCACAGGCGCACGGTGAGGGACAGGGCCAGGAGCAGGTTCATGACCGCGAGGTAGACGTGGACGCCCGCGGACAGGGCGATGAAGAACGTGGCGAGCGTCAGGGTCCGCGTGGCGGTGCGCGCGTCGGGGCACGGCCGCAGGTACAGCCAGAGGAAGACGAGCACCAGCCAGTGGGCACACAGCGAGACATGGCTCAGGCGCGAGTTGAGGGCTGGGGAGAGGACGAAGAGCGTGCCCGAGAGGAGTTGCAGCAGGGGGCGCGGGGTGAAGCAGGCGGCGATGCGAGCGCCGAAGAAGCCCTGAAGGGCGAAGCAGAGGGCGAGCCACGGTCCATGCACCTGGAAGACGGTGGGCAGCCAGGGGGAGAGCAGCTTGAAGAAGGTGCTCAGCCAGGGCGTGGCATCGGTATAGGCCAGCGAGGTGCCGATGGGGTGGAGGTAGCCCGGTGCCTGTCCGAGTGGGAGGCCCCATGGGGCGCTTCGGCTATAGAGCCAGCCGAACAGCGGCGGGGCCCAATCGTCGCGCATCATCCACGAGACGGAGGTGGGATCGATCGTGGAGGGGCCAATGAGGTACGTCCCCCAGGCGAGACCCGCCACCGCACACAGGGCAAGGACCCACCACCGAGGTGCGGAGGCGGGCGTTGACTCAGACATGGCCCCGCACGCTAGACCAGTAGGAGGGTCGCGGGGGAGGGGCGGGCGACCGTTGGTGGCGCCGTCACGCGTCCGCGCGTGCACCGTTCTCGGCGAGCCGCCGCAGCAGTTCGGCGGTGGGCCGATCCGCGGGGAAGAAGGATTCGATCGCCAGTTCGGAGAGGGTGATGTCGATGGGGGTGCCGAAGACGGTCGTGGTGCTGAAGAGCGACAGCACGCCGTACCGGGTCTTCAACCGCATCGGGACGACCACTCCCGCGAAGTCTTGTTCTCGTGCGGGGCCCGTGGGCTGAGAGGCTCCGCTCTGAGTGGCACCTTCGCGGAGCTCCTTGTGGAGCGCGGCGAGGGTCTCATCGGCGGAGGCGTCGATCTGTCGCTGGAGCCGCGTGAGCACGTGGGCCCGCCACTGCTCCAGATTGACGATGTTCCGGCCGAGACCGTCGGGGTGCAGGCTGAGCCGAAGGACGTTGACAGGAGGCTGGAGCAGCTCGGGTGGGACGTCGGCGAGGAGCACGCCGACGGCGCGGTTGGCGGTGATCAAGGTCCAGTGCCGATCCACGGCCAAGGCGGGGTAGGGCTCGTGACCGGAGAGGACGAGCTCGACCGCTTCCCGTGCGGCCCGGAGAGCAGGTGCATCGAGGCTCTCCTCGGAATAGACGGGGGCGAACCCCGCGGCGATCAGCAGCGCGTTGCGCTCACGCAGGGGGATGTCGAGCTCCTCGGAGAGGTGGAGCAGCATCTCCCGGCTCGGCTTGGAACGGCCGGTCTCGAGGAAGCTGACATGCCGGGCGGAGACGTCCGCACGGCAGGCCAGGTCGAGCTGGCTGAGAGAGCGTCGCTGGCGCCAGACGCGCAGCATTTCTCCAACGGGGCGGCTTGGGAGCGTCATGTCCCGAAGATAGGGCCTGGACGTAGTGCCACCAATTACCTCCGACGTAATCGACACCGGAACTGGCGCGGCGCACTTTGTGTCTCGACGCGAACCCATCCCAATGGAGGACACACACATGAGCGCAATGACCGCTTCGAATACCCTGCTGGGCCGTGCACTGCTCGCCGACGGAGTCGTCAGTGGAGCCACGGGCGCCCTGATGTTCGTCGCCGCCGGCCCCCTGAGCCAGTTGCTGGGGCTGCAGACCACCTTGCTGCGGACGGCGGGCTTCAGCCTGCTCCCCTTCGCCGCCCTGCTGGTGTACCTCGCCGTGCGGCCCCGTGTCCCGCGTCCGCTCGTCTGGGGAATCGTGGGCTACAACCTGCTGTGGGCCATCGACAGCCTCCTGCTCCTGACGACCGGGTGGGTCTCACCGACGCTCTGGGGCTATCTCTTCACCGTGGTGCAGGCGCTGGCAGTCGCCCTCTTCGCCGGGTTGCAGTACGCCGGACTGAGGCACTCTCGCGCGGCGCTGGCCTGACATGTTTCCCGACTTCGACCGAGGTGACGTCATGGAAAGACAGAACATTCGGACTCGCGACGGCGTTGACCTGTTCTACAAGGATTGGGGCACGGGCAGGCCCGTCGTCTTCCTCTCGGGCTGGGCGCTCTGCTCGGACATGTGGAACTACCAGATGGTCCCCCTGTCCGAGCAGGGCCTGCGCTGCATCGCCTACGACCGGCGCGGACATGGCCGCTCCGGTGACCCGGGGCGTGGTTATGACTACGACACGCTGGCGGATGACCTGGCCGCTGTTCTCGAGGCGCTCGACCTGCGCGAGGTCACGCTCGTGGGCCACTCCATGTCCAGCGGCGAAATGGTCCGTTACCTGTCGCGCCACGGTGCCGGGCGGATCGCTCGCCTCGCCTTCGTCGCTCCGGCGGCCACGCCGTTTCCGCTGAAGACCGCGGACAATCCGGAGGGAATCGACGCGAGCGTCTTCGAGTACGCCCGTAACCAGTTGATGCTTCGGGACTTTCCGAAGTGGCTGGCCGACAACGCCCGTCCGTTCTTCACCGCGGAGACGTCGCTTGAGATGATGGAGTGGATCATGAGCCTGATGCGGCAGTGCTCGATGAAGGCTGTCATTGAGTGCAATCGCTCCGGGACCACCACGGACTTCCGGGCCGAGCTGCCTCGCATCAGGCTCCCGACCCTGGTCATCCACGGCGACAAGGACGTGTCCGCCCCCCTCGAGCTCACCGGACGGAAGACCGCGCAGCTCATCCCAGGCAGCAGGCTCAAGGTGTACGAAGGTGCGCCGCACGGCCTCTTCGTGACTCACATGAACCGTCTGAACTCGGACCTGCTGGCCTTCGCGCGGAACGACGGCTGAACGGATGGACGCCGGCCGCCCCTGCCTGGGTCAGGGGCTCGTCGCCCTTGCCACCGCGAAGCTGTCCTCGAAGAGCCGGTAGCGAACGATGAGGCCGTTCCGTATCGTCAGGTGGAGGGCGAATTCACTGTCGATGATTTTGCCCGTGCTCTTGACCCGTGATTCCAGATGGCCCAGCGCCACGGCCTCATTGCCTTCGACGACGAGCGAGCGGACCTCGAAGCGGAGTGGTTCGACCTGCTCCCGAAGCTCGCGGAGGAAGGCCGCAACGCCAGCACGCCCCTTTCTTTTCCCTATCCAGGGAACCCGCTGGGTGTCGCCTGGAATATCCCAGTCGATGTCCTCGCTGAACAGCGACGCGATGGCGTCCGGCTGCGCTCCCGCTCGCAGGCGTTCGAAATAAGCGCTGGCGATGGCGCGGGTATCCGCGTGCCCCGCGGCTTCGCCCCGTAGGAGCCGGATGCGCTCCAGGTCCTCGCTGGTGAAGTCCGGATCGACATAGATATGAACGCGCCGGATCAGCGGCCCATCGAATTCAAAGACGTTGCAGAAACGGCCCTGGGATATCTCATTGTCCGGCCAGTGCACACCGGCGCGCGTCACGCCGCGCTCCGTCCCCTCGACCACGATGCTGTCGCCCGAGACCACATAACGGAAGCCCTCGATGTCGTGCTCGATGCTCTCCAGGTAGTTCGTGAGCCGTTGCGAGAACCGCGCGAGCTCGGCCTTGCCTCGGCTCACGCCAAACTTGGGGAAGAACAACTGCACGTCGTCGGTGAAGAGCTCCATGAGTCCAGGGTCTCTGAGATTCACCTTCCTGAAATAGTCCTGGACCGTCCTCAACCGGCTGTCGCTGTCGGGCTGCTCTGCCATACCGCCTCCGTTTTGTATGAACGACTACAGAAATAGGGAGCTTGATGGAGAGCGTCAAGAAGTTCTATAGCCCTGGCTACAGAAATAGGGCCGACATGTCGAACCGAGGAAGACCGCGCAGTTTCGATCGCGAGCTCGCACTCCAGCGCGCGTTGGAGGTGTTCTGGGCCAAGGGGTACGAAGGCGCACAGGTCGCCGATCTCACCTCGGCCATGGGCATCAATCCGCCGAGTTTCTACGCGGCCTTCGGCTCGAAGGAGGCTGCTTTTCGCGAAGCGCTCGAGCTCTATCTGGGCACGGCGGGTGCCGGCAGCATGCGAGCCCTGGAAGAGGCGGAGACAGTCCAGGAAGCCATCGAGGCCATGCTGAGGGCGAGCGTGGAGAGCGCGCTGGCGGCTCCCCACGCGAAGGGCTGTCTGGTGGTCTTGGGGCTCGTCAACTGTGCTCCGGACAACGCCCCGCTTGGCGGCCACCTCACGGAGATGAGGCACACCACCTTCAGGCTGATCCATCAGCGAATCGAGCGAGGCGTGCGGGAGGGAGACCTGCCCGCCCACGTCAACACGCAAGCCCTGGCCGCCTTCTATTGCACCGTCATGCAGGGCTTGTCGCTACGGGCCAGGGATGGCGCCCCTCGCGAGGAGCTTCTCGGTACGGTGACCTTGTCGATGGGCGTCCTGAACGGCCGCACTGGAGCACGACGCGTCTGACCCATGAACATTGACCACCTGCTGGTCCTAGCGGATCCCTCGTCGTCCTACCTGAAGCACCTCGAGCGGCTGGCCCCGAGAATCACCCTCACCGTGGGCCTTTCTGAAGAGCGCCTGGTCCCGGCCATCGAACAAGCCCAGGTGCTCTTGGTTGGCGCGCAGAAGAAGGAGTTGCTGCGCACGCTGCTGCCACGGGCCAGAGCCCTTCGATGGATTCACGCCCTCTCCGCGGGAGTGGAGAACCTCCTCTTCGAGGAGCTCATCCACAGCCCCCTGCCCCTCACCAACTCCAAGGGGGTCTACAGCGGTTCGCTCGGTGAGTTCGCCCTGGCCGCGATGTTGTTCTTCGCGAAGGATTTGCGCCGTCTGGTGCGCCAGCAGGGCGAGGCGCGCTGGGAACAGTACACCCCCGTGGAGCTGCGTGGTCGGACCCTGGGCATCCTCGGGTACGGAGACATTGGCCGCGCGGTCGCGGAACGCGCCAGGCCCTTCGGTATGCGCGTCCTGGCCTGTCGGCGCCGGCCGTCGCGGAGCGAGGGCGATTCCCTGGTGGACGAGGTGTTTCCCCTCGAGCGGAGGCTGGAGATGATCGCTGCCTCGGACTACCTGCTCCTGGCCATGCCCCACACGCCCGGAACACAGCGGCTGATGGGTGAAGCGGAGCTGCGAGCGATGAAGCCACAGTCCGTGTTGATCAACATCGGTCGCGGCAGCACCGTTGACGAACAGGCGCTGGTGAAAGCCCTGGAGGAAGGACGCCTGCGAGGGGCCGCGCTGGATGTCTTCGAGACTGAGCCGCTGCCGCCAGGGCATGCCTTCTGGCGGCTCGAAAACGTCCTGCTTTCACCTCATTGCGCCGACCAGACGCCCACCTGGAGGGATGATGCCGTGGCGTTGTTCCTGCGTAACCTCGACCGGTTCGAGAAGGGCGAGCCGCTGCTGAACGTCGTGGACAAGGAGGCGGGTTACTGAATTTGACGTCCCACCCAGAAGAGCACGGGGAGCGAGGCCGCCACCGTGGGCACCACCACCGCCGCGCCCCAGGCGATGGCGCGGCGGGTGAGCACTCCTTCTGCCAACGCCCGGCGCAGCAGCAGCGCGTTGACCGGGAGGTTGAGCATCAAGGCGGTGACCACGCCCGGGGCGTAGCGGTGCATCAACACAGTGGCCAGGACGTGGGGCAGCAGCACGTTGAGCAGCATGAGAACCCAGCTCCCGGCGGCGAGCGCGAGCCAACGACCCCCGCGCCTCGACGCCATCCACGTCAGCCACCACCCCGCGGCCGTCACCACCCCCACGGCGAAGTGGAACTCCCCCGTGCCCACCGGCGGGTGGAGTGCCCCCGCCTGCTGCGACCACCCCGGTAGCCAGAGCGCCTCCTCCAGGTTGTGGAACGTGAGGGCGAAAGGGAAGAGCCACAGGGCACGGCTCAGGGGAACGGTGTCAGTCGACATGGGAGCCTCCGGATGCGCGGAGCGGCACCGGTCGCGGGCCACCTCCACGTCGCTCACCTTGCGCCTGGCGCTGGGGAGTCCGCAGTGGCGGGGAGCGACAAGCGCATGTCTTGGCACGACAACTCCGTTCCGCTCCGGGTTTGGCTCGGGCAAGCTGTCTCCATGAGCGCATCGGTGCTCCTCACCCGGGTGGTGCTTGCCGCCGCGGAGCGAGCGGGCGTACGGACCCGGGAGTTGGCCGCCGCCGCGAGGCTGGACCTCTCGCTGCTCGAGGACCCAGACGCCCGCGTGCCGCACCCTGTCCACCTCGCCGTGTGGCGGGAGTCCGTCGCACGCAGCGGGGATGAGTGTTTCGGAGCGCGCGTGGCCGAGCTGCTCGTCCCGAGCGCCTACGGGGTTGTGGGCTACGCCTTCGCCGCGAGCGCCACCCTCGCCGAGGCGTGGGAGCGCATCGCCCGGCACTCCCGCCTCCTTTACGACGAGGTCCGGTTGACGCGCGAGGAGCACGGGGACGAGGTGACGCTCGGCTATGTGCTCGCCGGCCGGGAGGGGCCGGACGCCCTCTATGAGGCGGCGCTCGCGAGCCTCACCCTCAATGCGCGCCGTCTCTCCGGGGGAGCGTTCCGCGCCTTGCGCATCACCCTCCGGCACCGGGCCCCGCCCCGACGGCTGCCACAACTGCTGGGCGCGCCCGTGCTCTTCGGGCAGACGGAGGATGCCCTCGTGCTGGCCCGTGAGGCGATGTCTGTCCCCGTGCGTGGCGCCGACCCGCAGCTAGCGGCCATCCTCGAGCGGCACGCGCAGGACCTGCTGCAGCGACTGCCGCCCTCCAACGACGACCTGGTGCAGCAGGTGCGGCGAGTGCTGGTGGACGCCCTGCCCGATGGGCTGCCCGATGCGGCCACGGTGGCGGCGCGGTTGGGGCTGCACGTGCGCACCCTTCAGCGGCGTCTCCGCGAGCGGGGTCTCTCGCTGCACGTGCTCGGGGATGAGGTGCGCCAGGAGTTGGCGCGCGTCCACCTCGCCAACCCGCGACTGCCGTTGGCGGAGGTGGCCTTCCTGCTCGGCTTCTCCGAGCCGAGCGCCTTCCACAAGGCCTTCCGGCGATGGACAGGCCTGTCCCCTGGTGCCTTCCGTGTCAGGAACTCTTGACCTTGGCGCTGTTGAACATCCAGCTGATGCCGAACTCGTCACAAACCACGCCAAACAGTTCACCCCAGGGGGCATCGAAGAGCGGTTCGATGACCTTGCCGTTCGTCGCCAGCGCGTCGAAGCATCGCCGCGCCTGATCAGGATCATCGAATTGGAGGGCAACGCTCACGCTTCCGCTCTGCGGCGGCGCCTCCTCGTTGGGGCTGTCGCTCATCATCAGAAGCGCATCGCCCACGCGCAGCATCGCGTGCATGACCCGGCTCTTCATCGCGGCGGGACAGCTCTGGTTGACGTCTCCAAACCGCTGCAGCGTCTCGAGCTTCGCGCCGAGGGCACGCTGGTAGAGGGCGATGGCCTGCTCGGCCCTTCCGTTGAGGATGAAGTAAGGGGTCGCTGCCTTGATCGTCATGACGGTTCCTTCTCGGTTGAGAAAACGGCTCCCCATGGGAGCCTCAGCCCATGGACGGCCGAGCCGGCTCGAAATCATCGGTCATCCCGTCGATTTCGCGATTCGGCTGCTCCCCACCAAAGGTAGCGGGCGATCGCCTCCGAAATGGGCTGCCCCGCGTTCTCCTCGAAGTAGCTGAAGGCCGGGCTGGGATTCACCTCGAAGCAGAAGACCCGCCCCTCGCTATCCCGCTTCAGGTCGATGCCCGCCAGCGGCAGCTCCAGCGTCGCGGCCAGGCACACGCACCGCTCCGCCAGCTCCTCCGGAAGTTCCACCGGCTCGAACTCCAGGTGCGAGGCCCCCTGCTTGCGCGCGTAGCGGTAGTCCGTCACGTCCGTGGTGATGGCCGTGGCGAACACTTCATTTCCCACCACGTGCACCCGGATGTTCGTCCCGTCGATGAACTCCTGGAACTGCACCGGGCACCACCGGATGCGGTGCAGCCGCGTCAGGTCCTCCTCCTGGAGCTGTCGGACGATGGAGCGCACCCCGCTGATGGACTTGAACACGATGCGTCCTTTCCTCTCGCGGAAGTCCAACACCTGCTCCGGATCATTCGTGATGAGCGTCTCCGGGATGAGGAAGCCAGACTCTCGGATGAGCTGGGCTTGATAGGGCTTCGAGGCGTTCGACTCCATCGGGCGGTTGCGGTTGACCACACGGCAGGGCGCCAGCTCGCACCAGCTCCGCAGCACCTCGTGCAGCCGCGCACAGTGTCGATGGGCCTCCGAGCCGGGAGACTCGCCGCGCAGCTCGGGCAGCAACTGCTCGTCCATCAGTCGGGTGTAGACCCCCCGAATGTCCTCCAGCGCGTACTCCCGTCCCTCCAGCACGAGGGTTCCCGTCAGGGTCCCGCCCCGCAGCTCGTACGCGATGTGCGCCGACTTGAAGTGTCGTTGATTGAAGAAGAGGTGGGGAAGCCCCAGCTGCTCGACCCGCGCGAGCACCCGAGCCATCGGAGGCTCCGAGGGAATGCCGCAGAGGAGGATCATGACTGCACCTCCGTTCCCGCGCGCAGTTGCCGCGCCAGGTGGTCCAGCAGGGCGGGACCGCCCGGTCGGAGGTCGGGGAGGGGCGTGGCCCCCGTGAAGACCCAGGGCTCCACGCCGTTATTCGCGAACGAGAGGCCGAGCAGGGACGTCCGGGCGAGGGTCGCGAGCTGGATGCTGCCTTCGCGAATGGTGGCGGGAACGGGGGGGCCGAAGAGCTCGCCCTCGAGGACGAGGAGGCCCTGGTACCCCAGGAGGGCTGGGCCGGGCTGTCCGCGGAGGGCGCCGTTGTCCTCGCTCGATTGGTGGAAGGAGACCACCGGGAGGCCCGCTCGGGATGCAAGCCAGGTCCACTCGCTGGGATGTCGGTACCGCCCTGCCAGCGCGAGCGCCGACGGACGGTTGATGACCCGCCCGGGAAGCGACTGCAGCCAGCTGGCTATGAACGCCCCCAGCTCCTGGGCGGCGTAGTCCCGGTCCACCGGCGATGCGGCCAGGAGGTGCTCGGTGGGCAGCATCCCGAGCCGGTTGAGCACGCCCTGGACGTCCTCGCTGTGCAGGCGCCGGTGGGAGGGGAGGTCGAGCTCGAACGACGCTCCTCGCGAGGAGAGGTGGTAGCGCCAGCGCGGGCTATACATCAGCTCCTCCGCGCTGATCAGCTCCAGGGGGCTCAGCCCGCGAGCCTTCAGGCCCTGGTAGGCCCAGAGAGCGGAGGGGTCGCCCAGGTTGCACAGGATCAGCCACATCGAGAGTCTCCTCCAATCAGGGTTCAGGCTGGGTGTTGGACCTCATGACTCGCGGGGCTTCTCGGTGTCCTTGGCATCCTTCGCCTGCTTGGCATCGCGCGCGTTCTTCTCGAGCTGCTGGGAGAGGGCCTTCTTCTCCTCGGCATCGGCCTCGCTGGCGAGCGCCGAGGCTCCCAGGTTCGGGCGGAGCTGCGGGTCGATGAAGTGGGCCAGTTGCGCGACGGTCTGTTCCAGGCGCTCCATCCGGGCTTCCATCGGGCTCGGGTTGGAGACTTCGGTGTTCTTGGGGTCGACCTCCACGACGGCCTTCTCCAGGGGGAGCTTCTCCAGGGCCACGTCCTTCTCCAGGGGGAGCTTCTCCAGGGCCACGTCCTTCTCCGGGACTCCTTTGTCCTGGATGGCCGCCTTCTCCAGCAGGTCCTTGCGGTCCTTGGTGAGCTCCTTCTCCTTGGCATCCTTGGTGTCCTTGCGGTCTTTCGTGAACTCCTTGGCGTCCTTGCGGTCCTTGGTGAGCTCCTTCTCCTTGGCGTCCTTGGCGTCCTTGCGGTCCTTCGTGAACTCCTTCTCTTTGTCCTTGTCCTTGTCCTTGGCGATCTTCTCGAGCTCCTTGTCCTTGGCGATCTTCTCGAGCTCCTTCTGGGCCTTCTCCGGGGAGGGTTTCACGACCGCGGGCGTGTTGACATCCGGCGTCGTCTCTTGAGAACTCTTGTCTTGCTCGCTCATGTCTGTCCTCCTGAAAGCCTTCGCGAAGTAGCGTTGGCTCCACCCCCATTACGTTGAGCGGAAGAAACAGGATTTTGGCGAGCCGGGAGCCACCAAAGCTTGGTCCGTCTCCGGGTGAGCTCCGTCAGACGGTGCATCACATTGGCCGGAGCCCAACTCCCCCCGGAGTACAGGGTCGAGGCAGTCCGGCTGGTGCCGCAAAGTAGCGGCGGTGTATCAGGTGAGCGTGGTAGGTACGGCAGCCCGCGCTTGCCTGAAGAGGCGCCGTTTCGTGCAGACGTAACCCGGGTAAACTCAGTCGACAACATGGGGGCGAGTCCGGGTGTGACGCCGACGCCCACCTCGAAGCCAGGGCCACACGAGCACTGGCAGTGCCACAAGGGCGCCTGGCGCCGAGGTGCAGCCCAAGTCTGTCGTCCAGGGTCCCTCCGCGTCCTCGTCCGGGTCTTTATTTTCCTCGGGAGGCACGAGTCCCTCCAAGGGGAGCGTCGCGGAGAGGAAGTCCAGGTGCGTGGCCTTCACCGTCGCGGTTCCTCCGGTGCCGCCAGGGCGGAAGTACACGCGCTGTTCGGAGGCTCCCGCGCGGAGGAGAGCGCCCGGCACCGGGAACCTGCAGGCCGCATCCATGTGGAAGCGGCCCGCTCCCTCCGTGACGGCCAGGGCCACCATCATCGTGTACGGTGCGGGGGCGGGAGCCTCGGAGACGGAGCTTTGCAGGGACACGTCTACAGCGATGCACCCCGAGGAGGTCTCTCCGTCACCGGGTCGCCGGAGCTCCAGTCGGCTCGCCATGGGCGTGGTGCTCACCCGCACGTCATCGAAGTCGAGGGTGCCGATGAACTCCCCTTTGTCCGCCCACGGCTCGCCTACCACCAACCTGTTCATCACGTAGTTCGTGCCGCGCCAGTCGCGCCCGGAGAGGGCCCCCTGCTCGACGCCGTCCACCCACAGCCTTGCTTCTCCGGCAGCGGTGCCCAGTCCCCGAGCGTGGATTTCGACCAGGTACCACCGCTCCTCCTCCACTCGCGAGCCATGGAAGCTGACGTAGGTTGCCTGGTCCGAGCCATTCCTCCCCGCCAGCTCCCAGATGGGGCCTGGCGCCAGCAGCCGCAGTTCCACCTTGGCCGGCAGGGCCTGCAGGACCACCATGCTCCCGGGCGTGCTGACATTCCGCAGTCGCAGCCACGTCCGGATGAAGAACTCCTGGGTCAAGGCGTCACGCACGGCGTTGGCGTTTGCCTGAGAGCCCGCGTTGCTGGTGCGATCGACCACGGTGAGGCCGTATTGTCCCCGGTGCGCCCCCGCCGTGCCGCTGGTGAGGGTATTGGGGCTGCTGGCCCCAGTGCTGTCCCACCGGCCCTCGGGAGTGTCGCTCACGCGCAGCGTTCCCGTTTCAAAATCATCCGAGAACCAGTCTCTGGGGGCAGCGGCGCCAGGCAGGGGCTGGAGGAGCACGCAACTCCCCAGCACCATGCCCAGCCACGACCGTCTGACCCTTCCCGCGAGCATCCTGACGCAGTCTAGTTCCATGGCTCGAGGATAGGGCACGTGGACCTCAGGATTAGCGGAGGACCGTCAGGTTCAGGGTGGTCGCGTTCATTCCCACCATCTGGTAGGGCGCACCGTTCAGGTAGAGCTGCTTGCCCTGGCGGTAGAGAAAGTTGGCGGGAACTGCTTCGGGTAATGCGGTGCACGCGGCCAGCAGGAACAGGGAGCAAAATCCGATGACTCGGCGGAAGGGGAGGGCTGCTCTCATGAAATATTTCTCGGGGGTTGAGAGCGCCGTTTGAGAGCGCTTGCGGCTCTTTTGAGCAAACTTAGGGCCAATTCATGTGTTCCTGAATTCCTGAGACTTATGTGGTTCCTCGTGCATGCCAGGCCAGCTCTCGCGCTTCACCTGTCCTCTCCCGAGGACAGGACCTGTTCGCTCGACAAGACAGGTTCTCGGTCGTGGAGAGGTCAGCGGCGTTGGTCAGCCTTCCACCACATCGCTCGTCGAAGGAGATGGCGACACTGTGTTGACACGGTATTTCCCATGAAGGTGCACCGTGCCGAAGACAGTGCGCCGCGTCGCGAGAGTCGGCTCGCGGCTTTTCCATGGGGGAGTTCGTGCAACGTCAAAGTATTTCCCTGCTGTCATCTTTGGTAGCGGGGTGGATATGGATTCTTTCGGGCTGCGGCCTGGAGCAACCTCTGGATCCACAGTCCCTGGGCTTGGCCCAGGTGGAGACCCACGTCGAGCGGACCGCGCTCTCGGGGTCCACCGAGTCCCTTCCACAGGGCTCGTGGAGTGCCATCGGGGGATTGCGCTGGGGCCGCGAGGCCGTCACGGCAACACTGCTGCCCTCGGGCAAGGTCCTGGTGATCGCCGAGTTCGCGAGCTGGGCGCGGCAAGGGCAGGCGGAGGTCTACGACCCGAGTTCAGGGCTCTCCCTCCCGACGGGCGTCATGGTGGATCTTCGCTCCTTTCACTCCGCGACCCTGTTGCCCTCGGGCAAGGTGCTGGTGGCCGGAGGCGATACGGCCTCGGCCGAGCTGTACGACCCGGAGACGGGCACGTGGAGCCCGACGGGCTCCATGTCCGAGGCGCGCTCCAAGCACACGGCGACACTGCTGCCCTCGGGCCAGGTGCTGGTGGTGGGGGGCTACTCGACGGGGCGCACGGCCCTCACCTCGGCGGAGCTGTATGACCCGGCGACGGGCACATGGAGCGCGGCGGCCTCCACGTCCATGAGTCATCACAGCCATACAGCGACGCTGCTGCCCTCGGGTCTGGTGCTGGTCGCGGGTGGAGACAGCGCGGTGACGGAGCTGTACGACCCAACGACGGACACCTGGGCGCTCACGGGCTCCCTGGGCGCGAGCCGGTCCCAGCATGCGGCGACGCTGTTGCCCTCGGGGCAGGTGGTGGTGATGGGGGGCTCTGTCAATGGGAGCGATGCGTCGACGTCGGTCGAGAAGTACGACCCGGCGACGGGCACGTGGGCCCTGACGGGTGACATGGTCGCGTTCCACACCCATGTTTCGGCCGTGCTGTTGCCATCGGGGAGGGTGCTGGTAGCGGGCGGAGGCTCGGACGTGGCGGAGCTGTATGACCCGGCGACGGAGACGTGGGCGGCCACTGCCAGCCTGCGGACGTTCCGGGAGCGCAATGTGCAGGTGCTGCTGCCCTCGGGCAAGGTGGTGCTCCTCGGAGATGCTTTCGACTATTCCTCGGAGCCAATGGAAGGCGTCGCCTACGTGGAGGTGTTTGACCCGGCGACGGAGACGTGGGCTTCCCCTGGTTTCTGGGGCAGGAGCCGCACCCTGCACACGCTGACGCTGCTGCCCTCGGGCAAGGTGCTGTCGGCAGGAGGCAGGGTGCCACGGTGGATGAGCCCGGGCCTCGTCACGGCGGATCTCTACGACCCGGTGACGAACTCCTGGTCGGCCACGGGAAACATGCTTGAGGACCGGTGGATGCACACGGCGACGGTGTTGCCCTCGGGCAAGGTTCTGGCGGTGGGGGGCGTGCGGACGACGGAGGACTCTGGAGTCTATCACTTCGACTCGCTCGATACGGCGGAGCTGTACGATCCGGCGACGGGCTCCTGGTCTCCGGCGCGCTCACTGGGGACCGCCCGAGGGGGACATACGGCGACGCTGTTGCCCTCGGGCAAGGTGTTGGTGGTGGGGGGGGCCGCGTCGGGGCTCTCGGCACTCACCTCGGCGGAGCTGTATGACCCGGCAACAGACACCTGGTCCTCGGCGGCAGCCCCGCTCGCGGCCCACGACGAACACACGGCGACGCTGCTGCCCTCGGGCAAGGTGTTGGTGGTGGGTGGAGCGGATGCGTCCTCCGGTGCGGAGCTGTACGACCCAGCGACGGACACGTGGTCCTGGACGGCGGCGCCGGCCCACCCGCGTTGGGGACACACGGCGACATTGCTCCTCTCGGGCAAGGTGTTGGTTGCAGGGGGCTCCGACACGAGCCACGCGGCGGAGTTGTATGACCCGGCGACGGGCACCTGGTCCCTGACGGGCTCTCTGCGCTACACGCGCACTTCGCACACGGCGACGCTGTTGCCCTCGGGCCACGTCCTGGTGGTAGGGGGCGTTCCGACTGTCTGGTACCAGCGGGAGGTGTTGGTGATGGCGGATCTGTATGACCCTGACACGGGCACGTGGAGCGCCGCGAAGGAAACCCAGTCTGAGCGCGGGGGACACAGGGCGACGCTGCTCCCCTCCGGGCAGGTGCTGGTCGTGGGAAGCGACACCCCAGGCTATGCCACGGGGATTCTCTACACGCCCTGAGTCTGCATGAAGGTGGGGGGCACCCCCCTCCGGGCGCGGTCTTCCGTGACTTGTCCAACTGTCGGACAGGTGCGTGAAGAACGCGCCCGGAGGTCAGAGAAGCGCTACTTCAACGACGGCGGCCGCTTCGCTGGCACGCAGCGAAGCAGGGTGGGGTGGCAGGTGACGGCGAAGTCGGGATTGATGCTGAGCTCGTTCTGGCAGACGCTGTCATCTGGCTGGTCAGCCTCATTCCCGCAGGCAACGTCTCCCGGCCACATGGCCCAGACCTCGTACTTCACGGTGCAGCCGTTTTCGGTGCGCTCGAGCTCCGCCACCATCTGCGTGCCCGGTGCCTGGGCGATGGCGAGGATCCGCACGTTGCTCCACTGGTAGGAGATGTTCGTGGCGGGCCCTTCCTTGGAGTCGGGGACGTTCTTCCTGGCGACCGCCATCTCCGAGGCGGAGCAGAAGCCCTCCTCGTCCGCTTCCCGGGCCAGCGTGCCGAGCGAATACGACGGCTGGGAGGAGTCGCGCTCGTTGAGGTTCACGAGCGACTCGGGGTTGATGGACAGCCGCTCGTCGCCCGTGCGGCTGGAGAACTTCTGGATGCCGAGCATCTCTCCCGCGATGACGGGACAGGTGGTCGGCTCCTTCGGGATGTAGACGGCGGACCAGTCCAGGCTCTGCACCGGGCAGCCGATGGGAGGCTGGGAGGAGTCACAGGCGGACAAGAGCGCCACGGCCCAGGCCAGCCCAAGAATTCGTCGAGTCATGTGTGAAAGACCTTTCCTGAGCAAGGAGGGCTAGAAGGACAACCGAGCGCCGAAGCGCAAGGAGCGCGGAGACTGGTAGGCAATGGGCTTGCCGAAGTTCTTGTTGAGACTCGCGGCGTCGATCGGCTCGCCGTCGGGACCCACCAGCTTCGCCGGCAGATCGCTCGGCTGGCCGTTCTCGATGGGGAGCACGGGCGAGAACGTGTAGTTCTGGTCGTACGCGATGGGGGCCTGGAAGTTGAACAGGTTGAAGACATCCACGCTGAACGACGCGGTGAGCTCGCGGGTCAACCGGTAGTTGAGTGCCAGGCGACCGTCGATGCGGTGGTTCCAGGGCAGGCGGCCCCCGGCTCCGCGCGGCAGGATGAAGGCCTGTCCCGCGCCATAGTCCTCGTGCGCGCCGAGATAGCTGTAGGGCGTGCCCGAGGAGCTCCGGTAGGACGCGCCGAGGTTGAGGCTCAGGTTGGAGCGCAGGACGAACTCCCTCGCGCCGAAGACCTTGAACTGGTGGGTGCGGTCGGCGGGCAGTTGCCCGGAGCGGTTGGGCAACAGGGAGACGAGGTCGAAGTCGGAGTTGATGTTGGGATCCAACTGGCCGGTGTCCGAGCGGAACAGGCCCTCGTAATTGCCGCGCAGGGTGGACCACGTGTAGCTGACCTGGGCGAGCCACTGGTCGGCGAAGTTCTTCTGGAAGAAGAGGGTGACGGCGTCATAGTCGCGCTGGGGCTTGTAGGGGGCGAAGTCCTTGGCGAACCCGAGTCCCGGGTTGCCAATGAAATAGGTGGCCCCGTTGTCACGGCTCATGTCCTCGATGGCGATGTTGAGGGAGCGCCGGGTATAGGTCGCGCCCACGCGCGCGTTGGGCAGGAGCTCGTACTCACCGCCCGCCACGAACTCGTCGGTGGACGAGGGCTGGATGGAGGGGTCCACGATGGTGGCGCCCGCGCCCACGGTCTCCCACAGGCGGTTGGCATCCAGCCCGCCGGTGAAGGGCAGCCGGGCCGCGTCGGTGTTGCAGCTTCCCTGCTGCTGAGCCGGGTCCCGGGGATCGCAGATGACGGAGCTCTTGTACGAGCGCACGCCGGGCTCGCCTGGGAACGAGCGGTCCACGAGATCCAACGGGACGTTTTCGTAATAGCGGGCGTAGTTGGCGTAGAGCTTGGATTTGCCGGACCGGGTGGGATCGACGATCACCCCCAGCCGCGGAGACCACTGGTTGGCCAACACCATGGCCAGCTTGTCGCCCCCCATGAGGTACTGGGCGTCATAACGCACGCCCACGTTGAGCGTGGCCAGGTTGTTGAACAGGCTCCAACTGTCCTGGAGGAAGCCTCCGATGGAGTTGGACGTGGACACCCGGTGCTGGGACACCTCGATGTCCTCCTCGTCCGGGCCCACCAGGTAGCCAAACTGGCGGTAGTCGTAGAAGTACGCCCCGTCCTCGGACTCGATGAGCACGGTCCTGCCGGTCGCGGCGCGGACATGGTCGTAGCGCATGAGCTCCACATCCAGGCCCGCCTTGATGACGTGCTGACCCGCGCCCTGGAGCAGCAGGGTCCCGATGAGCTTGCCCTGATAACGATCCAACCGGCTGTCATCGATACGACCAGGACCTCCCGTCAGGTAGTTGATCACGGGACAGCGGGTTCCCCCGGGTGCATTGGGCGCGAGACAGACGGAGGGATCCGGCAGGGTTTCGAACTCGGTGATGGAGTGGGGATTCGGGCGCCCATCCGTGTCGGTGCTCCGCTGCCAGGTCGTGTTGGCGATGCCCGCGAGTCCGGTGGCGCTGCCCACGGCGGAGCCGTCCGAAGGGAGCAGGGCCGAGTCCTGGTGATGCCATCCCAGGGTGGCGTTGAAGAGCAGGCGCTTGTCCAGGAAGGACGAGGACCACTTGACGCTCGTGTCGAAGGCATTGGCGATGCGCTGGGTGGCGAGGGCTCCCGTCTGACCCGAGATGCGCTCCGCCTCTGGCAGGCCGGTGCGCTCACTGATGGAGAAGCGACCCTCTCCGCCCGCGGACGAGGGCGTGCCCGTCACCGTCACGCTGACGTTGTGATCCTGGTTGAGGAGGTAGGTGAGCTTGCCGATGAACTGGAAGTTCCGCTGATCCGCGAAGTATGTCTTTTGGGTGCCCGGGATGCGCTCGGTCTGGATGAAACCCCGCTCGTCCACCCGGGGCTGACCGTTCTCGTCCAGGACCTGGGCGTTGATGTTGCGCTCCAGTTGGTAGCGGGTGAATGAGGGGGCCACGCCGGCGAAGAACCACAGCTTGTCCCGGAGGATGGGGCCGCCCACCTCGAAGCCTACGTCTGCCAGGTTCCACGGCGCCGCCCGGCCGGAGATGGTGCCCGCCTCTTGGATGATTTCGGTGCCGCTGGAGGCCAGCGCGCCCGGCGTGAAGTTGCCAAAGATCGACCCATGGAACTCATTGGAGCCTGACTTCGTCACCGCGTTGACCACGCCTCCCGTCGAGCGTCCGTACTCGGGCAGGTAGCCGCCGCTGATGACATTCACCTCGCCCATGAACTCCATGCTCAGCGGGGCGCCGTTGATGCCGAAGCCCGGGTCGTTCACCGACACGCCATCGATGATGTACTGGTTCTCTGGAGAGGTGGCGCCGCCGATGGACACACCATAGGTGTCCGCATTCGCGCCCGGAGCCAGCTCTGCCAGGGCCTCGAAGGAGCGCGTGGCCGCGCCCTTGCCGGTGGGTGAGACGACTGCAACGTTGCGCAGGAAATCCGCGCTGACGTTCACCCCGGTGGCAGCCGAGCCGATGTCGACGGTGGGCGCCTGCGCCACCACGGAGATTTCTTCTCCAAACGCCTCGGGCAGCATCTCCACATTGACGCGGACCGAGTAGTCCAGGCGGATGTTGATGCTCTCGCGTGACAGGGGCTTGTATGACTCCTTGTCGAAGCGCAGCGTGTAGACGCCGGGAGGAAGCTGGGGAATGCGGTACTGGCCCTGGCTGTCGGTGACGACTGTCTGTTCTCCCTGGAGATTTGGAGACGTTGCGGTCACCACCACGTCTGTAACCGGCTTGCGCGTGGCCGCGTCTGTCACCGTTCCGAGGATGACGGAGGTGCCCTGTGCCAGGGCGGCATGACCCACCAGGCACAGGGCGAGCGCGAGCAGGCCGGAGTGCCGGAGGTTGCTTCTTCGTGTCATGGGACGTGTTGTGCCCAGGGGGATGAAGGGGGTGGGGGAGATCTCCCCTGGGCGCTCCTCGGGTTATGGAGCAAAGCGTCATAAACCGGAAGGATCAAGAATCGTGACAAAACACCGCCGTGCCGCGGGGACCGGCGGCTGACAGGTGTGCCCGATTGCCAATCGCGGTGCTGGAGTGGCGGGCTAGAGTTTCCGCCCATGTCCCATCAACTCATCCTCCACCACTACCCGCGTTCGCCCTTCTCCGAGAAGATCCGCGCCATCCTTGGCTTCAAGGGCCTGCACTGGACCTCCGTCATCATCCCCATGATCATGCCCAAGCCGGATGTGATCGCGCTGACGGGCGGCTATCGCAAGACACCCCTGCTGCAGATCGGCGCAGACATCTACTGTGACACGGCGCTGATCGCCGACGTGCTGGAGCGGCTCGCTCCCACGCCGACGCTGTATCCCGCCGAGTCGGCGGGGGTGGCGCGCATTCAGGCGCAGTGGGCGGACTCCACGCTGTTCTGGACCGTGATCGCCTACAGCTTCCAGCCAGCGGGCGTGCAGAGCATCTTCAGCAACCTGCCGCCCGAGCAGATCAAGGCGTTCATGGCGGACCGAGCGGTCTTCGGTCGCAACGTGACACGCATGCGCGTTCCGGAAGCGGTCGGCGCACTGAGGCTGTATCTCCAACAGCTCGAGGCCCAGCTCTCGGACGGCCGCCCCTGGCTGCTCGGGAAGTCCACGAGCATCGCCGACTTCTCCGTCTACCATTGCCTCTGGTACGTCCAGGGAGCGACCGCGGTCGCGGACATCCTCGAGCCGCACCCTCGCCTGGTGGCCTGGATGGAGCGCGTTCGGGCGCTGGGCCACGGCACGTCCGAGACGATGGAGAGTGGCGCGGCCGTCGCGCTCGCCGCCGCCAGCACACCAGTGTCCACCGAAGAGGAGCCCTTCCTCGACCTGCACGGCCTCGCGCGTGGCGCGCGCGTGACGGTGGCACCGACCGACTACGGCATCGATCCGGTGGAAGGGGAGCTCGTGCTTTCGCGCCCCAATGAGCTCGCGGTCAGGCGCGTCGATGCGCGAGCGGGCGAGGTCGTCGTGCACTTCCCCCGCCTCGGCTTCCAGGTGCAGAAGGTGGAGTGAGGCGCTCATGCTCGTTCGTCCCCAAGTGGCCAGGCTCACTCCCGAGCTGCGGACGACGAGAGGGCCCGCACACCGGTGACGGCGGCGCCGGAGACGAGCGCTGCCAGCACCAGCAGCCCGAGCATCGACGAGACCGGCAGAGAGGCACTCGATGGCCTGGGCTGGTAGCGGGGCAGCTGATCGAAGTCGGCCTTCTGGAACGGCCGCTCGTGGAACATGTACGGGTAGTAGAAGCCGCGAAGCCGTGTGTGGAACTGCTCGATGCTGAGTTGGTACGCCAGATGCGCCAGCAGGTCGCTGTCCGCGGCCCGGTGGAGGATCGTCTGAACGGCGGCTACTGGCAGGAGCCAGCCGAGCCGGGCGGTCCACACCTCGCGGGCCGTCAGGCTCTGGCGGTATTCCGCGACCTCGGCTGAGACCCCGTCGTCGCCCACCTCGTGCATGGCGTAGTACCACTTCCAATGGAAGCGTCCGAGCACCGGCGGCGTGTCGCGCCACTCCGGATGCTTGACGAAGAAGGGACGGAAGGTCTCCTCCTTGGGAATGTCCCAGGCGCGGTGCACCAGCTCACGCTGCGCCAGGGTCAGGTCGACGCCCTTGGCCACGGGGATGGCTCGAGAGATCACGGCGTTGGCCAGCGCGGGCGCCAGCAGGGTCAGCACGATCCAACATCCAACCAGCGTGGCGCCGTTGGCCGCCGAGCTCCGGCCCCGAGCGGCGACAAGAAGCGCCAGCCCCAACCAGAACGCCACGTAGAGCGCCGCAGCCAGGGAGATCGCGAAGGTTCCCACCACTGAGGCTCTGGCGATCACGGCGCCGAGCACAAGCGGTGCAAGCAGGGCACCCAGGACCAGCAGATAGCGCAGGGTGCTGCGACGCACCCACACCCCGCGACCGGACGCCGGCAAGGAGACGAGCAGCCGGAGCCGTCCAGCCTCACGTTCGCCCGACACCAGGTCGTGCATCAGCGCGATGATGACCAGCGGAGCCAGGTAGATCAGCACGAAGGCGAAGTCGAAGGCGCCTGGAAGCGCGAGCTCCGGGTTCAGGGTCTCGGACTCGTAGAGCTGCGATTGCAGGCCCAGCAGTCGTACCCGCAGGACATAGGGCTGCACATCCCGCTGGCCGAGTGCCGCGAAGGCCAGGGGCGAGGGTGGGTCCGTGGTGAGGTGGAAGGTGTAGTAGGCGGCGTTACCCGCATTTCCGTCGGGCTTGCCATAGTCCTTCACCACCGAGGCCAGGTCCTGCTGCTGGGCGGCTTCCACCCGCTCAATGACAGCCTTCTGCCGAGCGGTCGCCGCGAGGCCGGCCGCCACCGCCAGGGAGGTCAGGACGAGGAGCAGCAGGAGCGCGCCTGCGCTCAACGGTGCCCGGAACAGCAATCTGAAATCCGCTTTCCAAGCGCTCATCGTGCGGCCTCCCCCAAACGACGGGCAGCCAGGCCGCAACCTACGAGCAAGGCCGCCAGCCAGCAGACCAGAATCACCAGGTTGGCCCAGATCCGGTCGCCTGCGAGCTGGAGCACGTTCGGCTCCCGATAGGTAAAGCTCGGCAGCGTCTTCCAATGATCGGCGGATATCCGGGGGTCCGCTCCGGCGTTCCGGTTCGGGATCTTCGTCACCTGCATGAGGTTCAGTTCCTGGACAAAGCGGTAGCGGTGCTGTTCCACCTGCTCGAGGAAGTCCTGGTGGCTCTCCGTGTCGGTGGCGGCCAGGCTCATGGAGAGCTGGCGCACGGCGATGAGCGGGCTGACGATCCCAAACTGGCGCACGAGCCGGTTCTGCTCGGCCTCTCTTGCGAAGGCTTCCTGCGCGTAGCGATCGAACAGCCCACTGGTCAGGCGCTCTCCTTCCATTCCGACCAGCCCCGCCCACTGGACCGGCAGGTCCTCGACCTTCTCGACGCCGTACTTTGCGAGGGTCTTCGCCTTGAACTCGTAGAAGTAGGGGTCGTCTGGATTGTGGCTGTCGCCGATCTGCTTGAGCTCATGATGGACCGCCACATCCGTCTCGATGCGCGTCGGCGTTGGGAGCCGCGCTACCGCGAGCTCGGGCAGGATCCGAGGAGCGAGGATGACCACGCCCATCCAAGCCGCGACCAGGACGATCAGCGAGTCCCGGGCGCGCCGCACCAGCAGCGAAACGAGCAGGGCCGCGACCGCCCAGATGGACAGGTAGATGAGATAGCCGGACACCATCAGCAGGCTTGGGACTGGCGGCGCCCAGCCGGCGAGCGCCGAGGCTGCCAACACCAGGAGCGCCGGCGCGGCGACCGCGGCCACCACGCCGACATAGGCCGACAGCTTGCCCGCGGCGAGCTCAGATGGCCGCAACCCCTGGGCCAGGAGCAGCCGCAGGGTTCCCTGCTCACGCTCCCGCGCGACGGCGCCGAAGGCGAGGAAGACGATGAGCAGCGGGGCCAAGGTCTGCAGCACGAAGGCCGGTGTCAGTTGGCCGAACCGCAGCAGCAGCGAGGATTGCCGCGCCTCGCTGAAGTTGGCGCTGTTCTGCCTGTGTCCTTCGAGGAACACCGTGTTGCCGGTGAAGCCGTCCACCCCCGGATCAAAGAAGGCCAGCGCCGAGATCGGCCGGAAGACGAATTGTCCATAGTGCACCATCCGATGCGGATGGCGGTCCGGCTGGGCGTCGAAGGCCTCGTCCGCTGTGGCCTGGTAGCGGGCCCTGGCTGCCTCCGTGGCGTTGCGCTGCTCCATCCCCAGGACGGCAGAGGTCACGAGCAGGGCCGCGAGTGTGAGACTGGCAATCATCGCCACCCGGTTTCGTACCAGCGCCCGCCACTCCTCGGCGGCGACTCTCAGCACCGTCGTGCTTCGGAGGCTCATGCTGCCTCTCCTGCTTGCGCGTAGCGCTGATGCAGGGCTCTGACATCGAACCGCTCTGCGCCGGTGGCGGCCAGCTCCTCCTCGAGTCGGCCCTGCGCCAGGAAGCCGATTCGGTCAGCGATCTCGGCAGCGCTCAGGAGGTCGTGCGTCACCATCAGGGTGGCGACGCCGCGCGAGCGGGCGGTGTCCAGCAGTCGGTTGAAGTCGCCGGTTGCTCGCGGGTCCAGGCCGGAGGTCGGTTCGTCCAGCAGAAGCACCGGCACGCGCCGAGCGATGGCGAGCGCGATCGCCACCTTCTGGCGCATGCCTTTCGAAAACCCGCCCACGCGCTTTCCCCACGCTTCGCGCGCCAGTCCGACCGCCTCCAGCGCTTCATCGATGTGCGCCGGTGACCGTTGCTCGCTTCCCGCGATGGTCAGGAAGTAGTCGATGTTCTCCCGCGCGCTGAGGTGCTCGTAGAGCGCCACATTCTCGGGGACATAGGCCAGCCGCGAGCGCGCGACCCGGGGGTCAACCGACACGTCGTGGCCACAGACTCGGGCCAGCCCCGCCGTCGGGCGCACCAGGCCCAGGAAGATGCTGAGCGTCGTCGACTTGCCCGCGCCGTTGCCGCCGAGCAGGGCATAGATCTGGCCGGGCTTTACGGTGAAGTTCAGTCCTCGAAGGACGGTCTTCGACCCATAGCGATGCTCAAGCCCGATGGCCTCCAAGGCGCCGGTGCTTACAACGTCGGACATGCTTCCCTCGCTCCGAATGAACGGCGACAGCTTGCAATGCTCCACCGTCTCGATACGGGAGCTATATGCAACTCAGTAGCAATATCAAGCCTGTTGTTAATGCCGGGTACGCGTTCACGCGAATGGGGATGAAATCCCTTATCGAGCGGATGAAGTCTCTTATCGAGCTGCGGCGCTGGGAGCGATGTTTGACTGAGGGTGCGGCTTCCTGCACCTCGAGCTCATGAGGTGGGTGGGCTCACACCGAGCGTCCGGACATGTCAGGCCCGCCCAGCGCTCACCGAAAGGTAGGGCCGCTATGCTCTCTCGACGCGAACACATCACGGTGGCCAACGCCTCGCGGCTGACGCAGGTGAGGCCGGGGAAGGTGTCAGACGATTTGTTCGGACGATTTGTACGACTCGGGGGGGGGGCCAGCGGAGGGCCCTTCCCCAGAGCGGAGTGCGGCGTCTCGCTGACGGGACGAAGGTGGCGGAAGCGGACGTACACGGCTTACTGGTTCCCTGCATGGTGCGACTGGCCCGCTCCGTGCTGGGGCGCCGTGCGCCATGCCCGGACCTCATGACCTCTTCGCCCGGTATACCTTTGGCCGCCCCGAGCGGGCGGAGGCCGAGCTGCGTGCCGTCCTGCCCGCCCATGTTGTCTCCGAGGTGGACTGGTCGAGTCTGCGCCTGGAGCCCAGCAGTGTGGTGGACCCAGAGCTGCGGGAGACCGAGAGCGATCTGCTCTTCTCTGCCCGCCTGCGTACGGGCCGCTCGCTGCTGCTTTACGTGCTGCTGGAGCACCAGTCCACTGTGGACAGGTGGATGGCGCTGCGCATGCTGCGCTACGTGGTTCGCCAGGTGGAGCGCTGGCGCCAGGAGCACCCGGAGCGCTCACTGTTGCCGGTCATCATCCCGCTGGTGATGTACCACGGGCCGGAGGGAGCCTGGACTGCGCCGCGGCGGGTGCAGGACCTGTTCGAACTGCCTGGGGAAATAGAGGAGGAGCGGAAGCGCTGGCGAGCGCTGGTGCCGAGCTTCGAATACCTGCTCGATGACCTGACGGCCGAGCGAGAAGAGGCGCTGAAAGCAAGGCCTGGCCCTCCGCTAGCCCGGCTGGCGTGGTTGGTGCTGCGCTATGGGCGTACCGAGGAACTGGCGCGGAAGCTGCCGGAGTGGGTGAGCCTCTTCGCCCAAGTGCAGGCGGCTCCGGAGGGAACCGAACACCTGGTGGTGGTCATTCGTTACCTGTTGTGGACTGGGGACGAGGCCGTCCACGACGCCACGGGGCAGGTGCTACATTCAGTCCTGGATGAGCAACGAGCGGAGGAGTTGATGCGGAGCTATGGCGAGGAACTCATCGAGCGGGGACGCCAGCAGGGCCTGGCGCAGGGGCTGGAGAAGGGGCTGGAGAAGGGGCTGGCGCGAGGCAGGGAAGAGGGTCTGGCACGGGGGCTGAGCCGAGGACGTGCCGAGGACATCCTGCGGATTCTCGCCATACGGGGGGTTCACGTGGACGAAGGGGCCCGGCAGCGCATCCTCGACTGCACCGACATGGACATGCTCAACAGCTGGTTCGACCGGGCCCTCCAGGCCACGACCCTCTCCGAGGTGCTGGACGGCGGGGCACACGCGTCTCGGCAGAAGGACTCGTAGGGCTTACTGCAACAGCGAGCGCGCGTCAGTCATAGCAGCCGATGACCTGCGAGTTGGGGACCCAGTCACCACACAGCTCGCGGGTCGAGTGAAACACGAGTTTTTGCAGCACTCCCGACTCGACTGCGTCACGGTGCGCGACGTAGCTCGAGCCTTCGAGGGTGACCTCGATGCGACCGCGTCGATAGCGCTCGTTGTAGTAGTAGTAGCCCGAGGTCACTCCTTCGAGCGTCCATCCCGCGCGCGTGTGGCCACGGTCATCGAGGATCGCATCCATCAGTGCGCGCATGGGGGCTCGGTGGGTTGCGATCCACCGTGTCTCACGGTTTTCGCGGTAGATGTCGCCGAGGACGCTGAGCTCGCGAAACACAACGTGCTCGACGCCGAGCGCTTCAGCCTCGTCCAGATAGCGCTCGACGTGATCGATCGTAGCGACGCCCTGAGTATTGAGGATGCACACGAGCTTCACCCGCACGCCTTCACGTTGCACACGCCGAACGGTCTCGCTGAATACTTCGCTGCGACGGATCGGCTGTGCGAGGCCGAAGCGCATGATGCGTTGGTTGAGCTTCTCGTCGAAGTGAGCCCGGGAAACCTCGGCGCGATCGAAGCGAGCGCGGGCGAGCGCTGTCACCAAGCGCTCGTCGGTCGCGAGCCCCGAGCCGTTGCTGTAGAGCACGCGCTCTGCAAAAAGCGCGCTGTGCGCGTCGAGCAGCGAGAGCAGGCGCAGGAGCCACTCGGGCTCGGAGGTTGCTTCGAGTCCGCTGAGGCTGAGCCCCATCTCGAAGCCACGAAGCTCGCTCCACGCGCGATCGAGCGCCGCGAAATAGCGATCGTAGTCGGTGATCGGCGTGTGTGCGGAGAGTCGCGTCGCGTCGATGCGCGCGAGCTCTTCGGAGCAGAACGCGCAGTGCGCGTTGCAGCGTGTGGGGTTGGCGTACGGCGTGAACGTGAGGCCTGGCCGAAGGAGCCAGCGGCGGCCGAGAAGGATGCGCTCGACAGGGGCGCGCGGGGTGAAGGTGTGCCAGCGTCCGTCCCGAAATTCACTGGGGTGGGTGATGCTCGAGGCGTGGCGGAACTGGTTCGGGCTGAAGCGCTCGGAGCTCATCGGATGTGCTGGTTCAAGACCGTGTGGGCCATGGCGACGCCGAGTGTTCGCGGAGGGGTGAAGGCTTCGCGCGAGTGTCCGTAGCGGATGTTGTCGCAGAGCAGAATGTCGCCTGCTTCGTAGTGAAGGCCCTCGCGTGTCGCGAGAAACGCGCTGAGCAGGAGGTCGACTTCGTCGTCGTCGAGCTCGCGGCCGTTTCCGAGGGGATAGCGTCGGTGTCCGTTGACGATCGACGGGGGATCGAGCGCGATTCGCGGAAAGAACATCGTCTCGCGCCCGCTCGATGGATCCACGTAGAAGCCCGGAACACGAACGCGTGTCATCAAGGTGAAGCAGGGCTCACGTGAGGGGGTGGGCTCTTCGCGCCACCAGCACTCGTCGAATTGCAGCGTCGAGGCTCGACAGCGTGCTTCGGCTTCGTCGCGTGAGTGGGTCTCGAAGCGGTCTTGCCACGAGCGAAAGAAGTTCTTGTGCTTCTCGGGGTGTCGCTCGTCGACGAAGCCCATCTCGATGAGCATTCCGTGTTCGCGCAGGGCGCGGAGCAGGGCTTCTCCCTTGGGGCCTCGCGAGCGAATCCAGCGCTCCATCCCATCGGCTTCGTGCACGAACGTACGTCCTCCCTGCGCGATGGGGCACGCGCTGGCGGAGAAGAAGAGCAGGCTCGCAGGCATGTGCCGCTGGTAGAGCACTTCGTTGTGCGGGAGCAGCCAGAGGTGGGCGGGGTACTCGTCGGTGGCGCGGAGCTCGCGCGAGAGGGCTTTTCGCGTGGTGCGGCCGCTGTTCATTCCTCCCCAGGCGAAGCTCGAGTTCTGGCCGAAGCCGAGGGGCTCGAGAATGCTCCCGCCGAGCTGTCCGGGTTCGCTGAACGAGAGCCCGGTGTTGCGGATATGCAGCGCTCCGTGGCGGGCGAATTCGCGACGAATGGCTTCGAACGTCCTCGCGTTGAGCGCTCCCTCGGCATCGAACGTACGTACGCTGAACAGCTCGTCGCACCGCACGAACGCGGGGGCGATGGCGTATCGCTGGGACGGGTCCGAGGCGGTATTGGCGAAGCGCGCAAGAGAGGGAATGGGCTTTGCTTGCGCCTCTTCTCTCTGCCGTCGCGCCTGCTTGGTGCGGTCATCCCAGAGCTCGCCGCCCATGGCGACGTAGACCTCTCTGTCGCCCTCGAAGCTCTCACGCGAGTGTCCGTAGCGGAGGTTGTCGAAGAGGACGAGATCCCCGGGGCTCCAGTGAATCCCCTCGCGAGAGGCGAGGTACGCCGTGATAAGAGCCTCGCGCTCATCGCCGCTGAGCTCTTCGCCGTTGCTGAGCGTGAAGCGTCGATACCCGTTCTTCGCGCTCGGCGGATCCATCGCGATGCGTGGAAAACGCAGGTACCTCCGCCCATCGCTTGGATCGGACCAGAACGCACTGATCGTGATGCGAGTCATCAGCGTGGGGTGCGCGCGCTCGCTCGGGTCGTCGCGAAACCAGCACTCGTCGTACTCGAGCGTCTTCGCTCGTGCGCGCACGAGCACTTCGTCAGGGGAGTCGGTGCCGAAGCGCTCTTGCCACGATTGAAAATAGTTGGCGCTTTTCAGTGGGTGAGCGCGATGGAGAAAGCCTGTCTCGATCACCAGACCGAAGCGCTCGAGCTTGTCGATAAGGGCTCGTCCTGCGCGGCTCGTCTCGCGGAGCAGAGGGACAATGGCGTCTGCGCGGTGGACGAAGGTGCGACCACCCTTCGAGGGGGCTCGATGGCAGTAGAACAGCACGCGACGTGGTGAGCAGCGCTGGTACTGCACCTCGTTGTTGGGCAGCAGGTAGAGCTCGGGCGGATAGAAATCCATCCGTCGAAGGCCGGGTTCAACCCACTTCTTCTGCCACGATTCGCTGGTGCGACCGCCCGCGGTGAACTGCTCGTGCGGAGCAAAGCCGAGTTCACACATCGCACGGAGGGTGTCGTTGACGCCGCGGAGTCCTGTGCGACGAACGTGTACTGCGCCAAACTGCTCGAGCGTCTCACGGATCGATGCGAGCTTGCCGGCATCGAGCACTTCGTGGGCATCGAACGTCCTGGCGCTGAAGCGCTCGGGGTGCATCGCCGCGGAGCGAGCGCGCCATTTCTCCCATGAATCGTCCACGACGATGATGTTTAGCACATGACACGACACTTGGTGGGGGCCGGGGGCAGGAAGGCCCGGGAAGGTGTCAACCGAGCTGATGGCCGCGGGCGCCCGCGTGACGGATGCGGCGCTATCCGTCGGCTATGCCGCGCCCAGCGCCTTTTTGGTCGCCTTCCGCCGGGCCATGGGGACGAGTCCCGTCGTGCTCACCCGGGCCTGGGACCGTAGAGTCTGTCTGGATGCGAGTGGGAAGGGCGGGCTAGGCTTTCGCGTCATGAGTCTCGTCACGAAGGGTCGCGAGCCGCGGCGGCAGTTGGTCCTCCGACCCCAGCTCGGGTCGAAGCAGATTGTCACCGCCACCCACTCCTCCTCCGTCACCGTGGAGACGGCGGGCAGGTCTCATCCCGCTCCGCCAGTCCCCGCCACGCGGATGACTTTCATCATCCAGGTGCAGTCCCTCTCGTTGGAGGGCGATGCGCGGTATGACTTCACGCTCGACGCGGTGGACCTGCTCGTCCAACCGGGCACCGCCGAGCGGCACGTGGATGAAGTCCGCCAGAGCCTCGCCTTCCTGCCAGGGCTCACCGGAAAGGGGACGGCGGGTCGTCACGGCAACACGCTGGAGCTGAACCTTCCTCCCCAGCTGTCGCCCGAGCGCCGCAAGGAGCTGCTTGGGATCGCCAAGGCGCTCCAGTTCGTGGGCAACCCCTTCCCGCAGGAAGCCATTGGCCTGGGCGCCCGCTGGGAGCAGCCCCTCTATGGCTCCGGCCCTGTCGCGGCCCATGGCACCGCCAGCTTCGAGCTGACCTCCATGGACGGCGTCCGCGTGGGCACCCGGTTCCTCATCCAACAGACCTCCAAGAGCCAACCGGTACCCCCCGAATATCAAACGCGGCCGGATGCCTCGGAGCAGATGACTGTTCGCTCTCAAACACAAGGGGAGACGTTCTTCCGGTTGGATCGCCTCTGGCCCGCGAGCACGCAGATGGAGATGCGCGTCCAGGCGGACCTGAGCGCCGAAAAGGAGGACCCGCCACGGCGGCTCCGCATCATCACGGATGTCAAAATCCGCCTTGAGGAGAAAACCGTCTGAGGAGACGCGCCTCATCGGCAGGGGGGCGTCCCCTGTTGGCGCGGTGAGACAACTTGGGCCAGGTATTCTCCGATAACCTCGGGGAGAGATGTCCGAGGCCACCCATGAGGGTCGCCTTGAAGGTAGATGTCCGCCGTGGCGGACCGACGGGGAGCTGTAGGCATGCGAGTCAACGACGGGGGAGCTACTCGGACCACGGGCACGGACGGAGCGGGGGGTTCTGGTAAGAACTCCGCGGCGGAGGCCGCCGAGCGTGCCGCGCGCGAGGCGAAGCGTGCCGCGGAGGCGGCCGCGAGGGCCGCGGCGGAGGCTTCCCGGGCCCGTGCGGAAGCGGCGGCACGACAGGCGCAAGAGGCGCTCAAGCAGGCGCAGGCCGCGCTCGCGGAGGCTCAGAAGAAGGGCGCTCCCAAGGCGGAGCTGACCCGCGCCCAGCAAGCGGTGGCCCAGGCGAGCACGTCTGCCCAGCAGGCGGCGGCGTCGGCCCGCAGCGCGGCGCAGCGGGAGGCTGGGACCAGCTCCTTCGTCCCCTCGAATGCCCCCTCGAAGCCCGCCACGACAGCCACCACCACCCCGGCGGCGCCCGCGCAGCAACCCTCGGGCCCTCCGGGCGTCACCCCGGGCTACACGAAGGAGCAGGCCTCGAAGGATGCCACCGAGCTGTACAAGGCCACCCAGGGCGGCCTTACGGGGTGGGGCACGGACGAGGACGCCATCTTCAAGACGCTGGACAAGAAGTCCCCCGCCGACGTCGCGCTCATCCGCCAGGCCTTCAAGGAGCACTACAACCTGGACCTGGACGCCACCCTCCGCGACGAGCTGAGCGGTGATGACCTCACCCGCGCCAAGAGCCTCCTGGCTGGCAACAAGGGGAACGCGGGCGCCACGGCCATCCAGCAGGAGATGGGCTTGGGCACGGACGAGGAAGCCATCCTCGACACGCTGCGGAAGGCCACCCCGGCCGAGCGTCAGTCCATCGCCCGCTCCTTCCAGCAGATGTATGGGAAGGACCATCCGGACATCAAGGCTGCCACGCCGGAGGAGTTTCTCCAGAAGGCGCTGGATTCAGAGCTGGATGGGCCGCAGAGAGCCCAGCTCAGGGATTTGCTCGCCACCACCCAGGCCAGGTCGCCCGAGGAGGTGTCGAAGCTGGAGGCCGGGGCCGCGCGCTCGAAGGTGCATGACGCCCTCCAGGGCTTCTGGGGCGCGGACAGCGGCAAGGTCTTTGACACCATCAAGGACCTGCCCCCCGAGCAGAAGAAGGTGCTCCTCCAGGACACCGCGCTCCAGTCGGAGTTGCGCGACAAGCTGTCGAAGGAGGATTACACCCGAGCCAGGGGGATGCTGGAGGGCAACACCGCCGCCGCGAGCGCCGCGCAGATCAACAGCGCGACCCAGGGGTGGCTCGGCTCGGACGAGGGGGCCATCCTCGACGTGCTGAAGAACACCAAGCCGGAGGACCTGCCCGCGCTCAAGGCGGAGTTCCAGAAGCAGACCGGTCGCTCGTTGGAAGCCGAGGTGAAGAGCTGGGGTGGGGCGGACTCCGAGGTCGGTCTGCGCTACCTCAATCCCCCCGCCGCGAATGACAAGGCGGGGCAGGCGAAGGCCGCTGCCGAGCAGCTTCACCGGGCCCTGGACGGCATGGGCACCGACGAGGCCGCGCTGCGCGAGGTCCTGGGCAACAAGTCCAAGGCGGAAATCAATGACATCTCCGCGGCCTACCGCGAGCTCTACAAGAAGGACCTGCGCCAGGATCTAACGTCGGAGCTGGGCGGTCGAGACAAGTTCGAGATTGTCGACCAGATGTTCGACCTGGGCGCCATCGACCCGAACTCACCGATCGCGGCGCGGCAGCAGGCCGAGCGCCTGCGGGCCCAGCAGAAGTTCGAGCAGAGCGAGGGCCTGGGCTTCATCGACACCGTCCAGAGCTGGACGAAGGGCGAGTCGGACTCGGCGCGGCTGGAGCGCAACCTGGATGCCGCCGAGGCGGCGATCTCCTCCGGTGACACCGAGGCGGCGCAGCGGCGCCTGGGTTACTCCACCGACGACGTGAAGACCCTCCAGGAGACGAAGGACAGCACCGCGGACATGGCGGCCACCGCGGCCGTGGCGGTGGTGACGACGGCGGCGGTGGTGGCCACCGGTGGCGCGGCCACGCCGCTGGCCCTCGCGGGCTACGCGGCTCTGGGGGCGGGGACGAGGCTGGCGACCCAGTCGTACTTCAAGGGTGATGCGCTGGGGCTGGATGGCGCGGCCCAGCAGGCGTTGGTGGGCGCTGTGGAAGGTGGCACTGCCGTCATCCCGCTGCCCAAGGGGCTCAGCGGCGCGGGCAGGACGGTGGCGACGGAGTCCGCCGAGCAGGTTGCCAAGCAGACGGTGGGGCAGCGGCTGCGCAACACCGCCATCCAGGGCGCCTGGGAGGGAGGCATTGGCGGTGCCGCGGGCGGCGCCACGGACCAGGCGCTGCAGAGCGAGACGTGGGAGAACGGCCTGATGTCGGGCCTCGCCCAGGTGAGCAAGCGCGCGGTGGTGGATGGCGCGGTGGGCACCGTGTTCGGCGCCGGTGGCGGCGTGGCCATGGACGGCGTCATGGCGGGGGCGCAGCGGCTGACGCGCCCACGGGAAGTGCCGGTGTCCGTCAACCCGAAGCTGGAAGGGCGCACGGTGCATGTGCGCTATGGCGACGGGCGGGTGCGAATCGAGGCGGGACCGAAGGCGACGGACGCCGACATTGCCGCGCACATGGAGACGGCGCGGACACTGCAGAAGTACGAGGGCCCGCTGGGCCAGGTGCGCAAGCTCCGGGACGGCGTTCGCCAGGAGCTCACCAGCAGGCCTGGTTACGGCACCCAGGGCTTCGAGTCACAGCTCGAGGTGAAGAAGCTCACCACCCTCATCAAGGACCTGGAGGGCATCCAGCAGCGCATCGACTCCCGTCTGAAGCAGTTCGATGGCACCGGCCAGGTGCCGACCGCCGCGCAGCGCGAGGCCATTGAGCGGGAGATCGCCAACCTCCGCTCCCAGCTCGACGTGCACGCCAAGCAGGTGGACTCGCTCGCCGTGGCGCGCGGCTACGTGGCGGCGGAGGACGAGCGCGCAGGTGTCGCGGCTGCACGTCGGTTCGGCTACCCGTTGACCAAGGAGGAGGGGCTCCCCGAGGGCTACCACTGGCAGCCGAACCGCGATGATCCCGACGCGCCGCCGTACCTCCAGAAGAACCGGGGGGTCGACGGCGATACGCTGACCTACAAGCCGAGCGGCGACGAGCTCAATCCAGACCCGGCCAAGCGCAAGTTCGGCACCTTCGAGGTCTCTGACGGCAGCTCCCAGCCCAAGAAGATTCCAGACGGCTTCACCCGCGAGCAGGCGTTCGTGGAACTGGGGGGCAATGATCCGACGAAGGCCTTCGGGAAGTGGATGGAGGTGATGAAGACGGAGGGCATCATCAAGAACGATGCCGAATTCATCGCCAAGATGAAGCAGAACCCCGGGGGGAGCGACGCGGACTACGTGCGCCACGAGGCCAAGCGGGCCTTCGCCGACAAGATCGCCCATCACCTGACGGATGAGACCCGGCTGCGGGGGACGCAGGCCTACAAGGACGCACTCAAGCTCAAGAACGCGGAGGGGAAGCCACTGACGGACCGAGAAGCACTCGCCGCGGCCAGCCACAGCGAGATGTTGCGAATCACCAGTCAGCTGCCGAGCGCCGACAAGGGCGGTATCGCCAACCGCTGGTACGAAGCGCAGTACGGCGCGAGCCGTCCGCTCCAGCGCGAGGTCACCGTGGGGATGACCCAGGCGAACGAGGTGGGTGGCTTGAACCTCCGGAAGAATCGCCACCTCGACGTCGTCGAGAACGTCGATGGTGGCGTGCGCGTCCGGGAGCTGAAGAACGT
This sequence comes from Archangium minus, assembly GCF_044360475.1. NCBI lineage: Bacteria > Pseudomonadati > Myxococcota > Myxococcia > Myxococcales > Archangiaceae > Archangium > Archangium minus. Next base: position 10,105,739 of record NZ_CP043494.1, on the reverse strand, counting down.
CTCCACCGCGTTTGGTCAGGGGGAGATGGAGCAGATCGAAGACAATGTGAGTCTGCTCGGGTCTCGCGGGTTGCTGAAGGGATATGACAATCAAGAAGTGAAGGAAGTGGTTGTCACCTTCCTGGACCCCAAGGGGGCCGCTGCCAACGTCGGTTTCCTGGACGGTTTGTTCAAGGGAGCCAGCGACGGATTCAAGCTGGAGGTCTACAAGCCGGATGGGACCTCTGTGTTGATTGACGCGGATACCTGGAATAGAACCATCTTCAAGGAGGGGGGCGACCCGAAGGCCGAGCTCCTCATGGACTATCTCAGCAAGACGCCAGCGGAGCACCAGGCGCTTCGTAACGCGATGCTGGAGGAGGGTGGCGGGTGAAGGACATGGAGCTGAAGATGGGCCTGTCGGGCCCTGACCTTCCTGCTTTGGTGCGAGCGGTTGCCGGGCGCCTCTTTCCGAAGACGACCCCCAACCGCGTGTATGCCGACTTCAAGGCGCAGACGCCGGGGCCGGACTGGCTGGAAGCCCATCTGGTGAACAGCAAGCGTCGGGCCTATGCGGAGTGGCAGGACTCCGCTTGGAAGCTGCTCGTGGTCCACGCGCCGGTGGTGATGGCGGAGGGCCACTTCCCGAAGGACCCGCATCGGGTCGTGTCGGAGCTGGCGCCGCTCCCGTTCGCGTTGGGCTCGTTCGGCAGTCTGTTCCTCAGCTGGAAGGCAGGCACCCCGAGCTACTCCGGCCCCATCTTGGACGCGCTGCACTACCCCCATGGCTGGGCCTGTGCGTTTCGTGGGGCGGGGCACTCGCGGCTGGTGTCGCGCAGGTGGCTGGAGTTCGGCCCCTGGCGGCTGCTGCGCGGCGCCGATGACCTGTCGCTGGTGCAGTTCCATGACTTGGAAGTGGACGCGGCCACCGCGCAGGCCCAGGCAGCGCCAGGTCATGCGCGGCTGGGTCCTTCCGCGGAGGGAGGCTTCATCCGCGTGGGCCACCGCCGCACGCATGAGCTGAACGGCCTCTACGATCCAAAGGACAAGATTCTCCGAATCATCGTCCACGGCCGCGACGTCTCGCAGGAGGAGATGTTGGACGCTTGCGCGCTCCGGCTCGAGGGCATGGTGGAGAAGGGGCAGCCGCTGGCGCGCGTGGCCTACATCTTCATGGAGCCCCAGAAGGCGCGCGAGCACTTGCACGAGCTCTGGCTACGCGAACTGGAGTGCTGGACCATCGAGCTGGGCAAGGAAGTCCGGCTGGACACGGACTACCGCCCGAAGCCGTCGCCGCCCGACTGGGTGAAGGCGCTGGAAGCGCGTGAGGCCGCCGCGTCGAAGCGCTAGCACCCAACGCCAGATGGGGCCGTCGGGGGAGTAGAATCCGCAGCCCCGTGTTGTTGATGGCGCTGAAGCCGGAGTTGGGCTCTTCTTCTCGTGCTGAGACGCGGAGAGGAGCCCGGGCGCTCCTCTCTCCCTCTGCTCGCAATCCCTCTCACGCTGGTGCTGTTCCTGCCTTCAGGAGGGGTCGTGGCCGAGTCACACTCAGAGGAGCAGGCACACGGCGGCTCGGGGCCGTCTTTGGGGCAGGACACCGGTGTTGGTGCGCAGGAGGCGCTGCGAGACATTCAGCAGGCCCTCCGTCGCCAACGCAGGCTGGATGCCTTGCGCCGCACTGCCCTCCTGGACACACCCTCCGAGGAGGCGTTTGATCGGCTGGCTCGGCTCGCTACCCGGGTGGTGAACGCACCCGTGGGGCTTGTCACCTTGGTGGACCGAGACCGTCAGTTCTTCAAGAGCTGCGTGGGCCTACCCCCTCCCTGGTGCGATGTCCGCCAGACACCCCTGGCGTACTCCTTCTGCATGCACGTGGTGGCCACCGGAGAGCCACTCGTCATTGAGGACGCGCGCCTGCATCCCGTGCTGCGCGACAACCTGGCCATTGATCAGCTCGGGGTGGTGGCCTACGCGGGGGTGCCCCTGACTGCGTCTGAGGGGGAGACCCTCGGCACCTTCTGCGTCATCGATACACAGCCTCGTGTTTGGACGGATGAGGAGCTGTACATCCTCGGGGAGCTAGCGGCCTCGGTGATGACGGAGATTGAGCTGCGCGCGAGCCGAGCACTGGAGGCCCAGGCCCGGTCGGCCGAAGCGGCCCGTGCCGAGGCGGAGGCCGCGCGCCAGCGCTTCGCCCTGCTGGCCGAGTTGAGTGCGCTGCTGGCCGAGGGCTTCGACATCCGCGCCATGCTCGCCCGGGCCGCGCGTCGGGTGGTCCCCCTCGTGGCGGAGGGGCTCATGGTGGAGCTGCTCGAACACGACGGCCGGTTGCGGCGGGTGGCGGTGGTCCACCAGGAGCCCTCCGAGGAGGAGCGGCTGCGCGCTCTTCCCGAGTCCCTCTCCTTGCTCGAGTCCGAGCCAAGGGCCACGCCGTCGGTGGCTGGACACATCCGCCTCTCAGGGCCCGAGGGCTCCTTTCTTCGGTTGCCGCTGACGAGCCACGGCCGGGTGCTCGGGGTCGTGACCTTTCTCCGTCTGCCACAGCGCCACCCGGGAGAGATTGATTCGTCCCTGGCGGAGGATGTGGCGCGTCGCATGGCGATGGCGGTTGAGAATGCTCGGCTGTACGAGGAAGCGCACGAGGCCATCCTGTTGAGAGATCGGTTCCTCTCCATTGCCTCGCATGAGTTGCGCACGCCGTTGACGGCGCTACGGCTGCAGGCGCAGAGCGTGCTGCGCGGTACGAGTCCGTCCGCGCGGCAGTCCGCACAGGCGGACGTCACGGGGAAGGTGCAGGGCATTTGCCGGCAGGTGGAGCGGCTCGGGCATCTGGTGGACGAATTGCTAGACATCTCCCGCCTGTCGGAGGGGCACCTGTCCTTCCAGCTCGAGGACGTGGACCTGGCCGAGGTGCTGCGCGACGTGGCCTCGCGCTTCCAAGAGGAGCTGGTGCGCTCTGGCAACCGTCTGGTGAAGGTTGGGTTGGACGCACCCGTGGTGGGCCGGTGGAACCGGCTGCGTCTGGAGCAGGTGGTCGTCAACCTGCTGACCAATGCCATCAAGTACGGGCAGGGTCGGCCCATCACGTTGCGGCTCGAGGTGGATGAGGAGCACGCGTGGATCACCGTGCGCGACGAAGGAATTGGCATCGCGCCGCGGGACCAGGAGCGCATCTTTGAGCGCTTCGAGCGCGCCGTGTCCGAGCAGCACTACGGTGGTTTCGGCCTGGGGCTGTGGATCGTCCGGGAGATCGTCCACAGGCTGGGCGGCTCCATCTCCGTGACGAGCAGGCAAGGGGCTGGCTCGGCTTTCACGGTGGAGTTGCCTCGCCACCCAATGCCGGACCCCGTCCCGCTGCTGCACTGAGCGGCGCTCCGTTTCGTGGGGGCGACGCCCATCCCGCCTGCGAGATGGACGGCGGAACGCATCGCCGGATGTGACACTCGGAACGTTTTGTTCGCTGGAGCTGGCAGGGCGCCTGCACATGGGACGCCGCCATGACTCCACGAACTCCCTTCATGACGTGCCTGTGTGTTGTGTCCTTTCTCCTGCTCTCCGTCCCAGGTTGTGGCTCTGCTGGTGAGCGGTTCCTCGGTCGTTATGCGGTGACAGGGACTGCCCACTACAGCATCCAGGAGCTCGGCAACCGCTCCTCCCAGGTGTCAGAGACTTTTCGCGTGTCGGAGGGGACGACGTCGGAGCTCGTCCTCACTGATTCGGCGGGGAAGTGCTTTTTGCTCGCGGAGGTGGAGGGGGAGGTCGCGAGCCTCGAACAGGGGGCCTCCTGCAGTTGGAGCGACGACGGCGTCTCTTTCACTCTGACCCTCACGAGCGGGACGTTCTCTCTCTCCGGCGAGAGCGGTCGGTTCGACATGGCCGGCACCGTGACGGCCACGACGCGAGGGAAGATGTACCCGGGCTCCTTCTTTCAGAACGCCACACTCACTCGGCTCGGGGAGTAGGTGCTGCGCCCGAGCAGGACGCTTGCTCCATGCCCACATTCCCGGGGCCATTCGTGGCCCGTGACCATTCGGAATGGAGGAGATGCGGTATGGAGAACTTGACGCTTGGCTATGGATCGCTGCTGACGACACTCGGAGTGGGTGGGTTCCTCGCGACGGGGGCTCAACACAAGACGGCCCTCATCCCCGCGGGCTTCGGGACTGCGGCGCTCGGTTTGGGGCTGCTGGCGCGCCGCAGATCCTCCCAGCGTGGGTTGCTGGGGGGCTCGGCGCTCGTTGGGCTGCTTGGTTTCCTGGGGGCTGCCCGAGGCCTCCGCAAGCTGCCTGCCCTGCTGCGTGGGGAGAAAGTCGAGCGGCCCATCGCGATCGTATCCCAGTCCGTCATGGCGGGACTGTCCGCGGCGTACGCGTCGCTCTGCCTGCGCAGCCTGCTCGCGAAGTAGAACCGGGAGGCCCGCGAGTGGCTCGCGGGCCTCGTTCGGTTCCACCCTCCGTCAGGGCTGGACCGACGTGTCCGCTCCGTCCAGCGCGTTCACCAGAGGGAGCAGCCACAGCTCGTTGCCGTGGACTGCGTCGTTGGCGACGAAGAAGACCTTCGAGCCCACGCGGGTGAAGTCCCGAGGGAATGAGGAGGCGGTGCCCGGTGCGATGTCCTTCAACAGCCGCGTGCCGTTCTCCGTCCCGTCGCTCACCCAGGGCTCCAGGCCGTTCACGTCATCGCGGCCACTGAAGAGGACGCGGTCGTCCAGGGTGTACAGCGTGGACCCGAACTCGTCGGACAGGCTCAACGGGTGGTGCAGCATCTTCGTGCCGGTGTTCGTCCCATCGCTCACCCAGAGCTGGGTATCGAGCGGAGCCGGGCCCATGCCTTGGAGGGTGAGTGCGAGGAAGAGCTTCCCGTTGGCCACGGTGGAGTTGGTGATGGTGAGGGACGTGTCTGGATCAATGGAGGAGTTGGGCAGCGGGGCGACGAACTTCACTTGAACGCCCGCGGTGTCGTTCTTCAACTTGTACAGGCGCATCGAGCGGTTGGCCGTATCCATCGTGGTGAGGTACAGGCCTCCGCCGATGGGCGCGAGGAGCTGTGGGAAGCTGCTGTCTGGGCCCGGTATCAGGTCCGCGACGAGCGTCGTGCCCGCTTCGGTGCCATCCGTCCTCCACAGCTCGGTCCCATGCGAGGCCTCCGCCGCGGTGAAGAAGACGTGCTGGCCCACGGCTCGCAAGGAGAACGGATTGGAGCTATCGGGGCCCGGGACGATGTCCTTGACGAGCCTTGTACCGGCTTCGGTGCCATCGCTCTTCCACAGCTCGCTCCCGTGCGCCGCATCCGACAAGGCGAAGAAGAGCGTGTTGCCCACGATGGCCTGCGAGAAGATCAAGGACGCGTCGGGCCCCAAGTCCTTCACCCGCACCGTACCGGCGTCGGTGCCGTCGCTTCGCCACAGCTCATTGCGTGCGGGGGTGGTGGTGGTGGCGGAGACATAGCGGAAGAAGAGCAGGGTGCTCCCCACCGCCTTGAGGTTGTACGCCCCCGAGTCCGCCTGCCCCGGCGCGATGTCCTTCACCAGCCGGGTGCCCCCGGTGGTTCCATCGCTGACCCACAGCTCGCTGCCGTGCGTCTCGTCATTCACCACGAAGAAGAGCCGCGTGCCCATGGGCGTCAGCTGCGTCAATGAGCTGGAGAAGATGGGCCCCGAGAGAGGTGGGAACTGCTTGAGCGGCCCTGTTCCCGCCGGGGTGCCGTCGCTCGTCCACAGCTCTCTGCGACCATCCTCGAAGTTGGCCGCGAAGAAGAGCTTCCCGCGGAACTCCACCAGGTTCTCCGGATAGGGTCCGTACCACGCGGGTCCCGAGAGCGGAGGGAAGATGTCCTTCACAAGCCGTGCCGTCCCCAGCTCCGGGCGAGTCCCCTGTGCGGCCGTTTCTTCGTTCCCTTCCTCGGCTGGTGAGCGAGCCTGCGGCCGTTCACCCTCTTGAATTGCTTCCTCGGGGAGCGGCCCGCCGCATCCCACGGAGAGCGAGCAGAGCAGGACAACGTGACGCCACGAACCCATCCCCTACCTCCATGCATTGGGTGATACCGGAGGGTGGGGCGACCAGGGCGGTTCGTCCAGTGCCCCCCTGGAATGGGAATGCCCTTATTTGCTGTTCCGCATGCCCCGTGTGCGAAGCGATTCACTCCCTGTCGGCAACGACCGGGAACTCGTACCTGGCTACTGGCACCTCGGGCATCCCAGCAGGCTCGACATACCGGCGGTGCAAGTCCACACGCTCAGGTGTGACATCCATTCGGAAGCCATGTCGCGCGAGGAAGGGGCGCAGCTCCCTTTCAGGGATGTGCCAGAGGAACGGCTCGCCCGCGAGCCTCAGCCCCTCCTCGACCATCCACCGGGTCGCCTTTCCCAACCGGAGTCTGCCCTGCTCGTCGTTCTGGATGCAGGTGAAGAGCAGCAGGCTCCCGGGTCCGGTGCATCGATGCACCGCCTGGAGGAACGCCGAGACACTCTTCTCCTCCAGATACATCAGCAAGGCCTCGGCGATGACGACGCTCGGGAGCTCCGCGCGCCACACCGGCAGCCCGGAGAGCGCCTCTTCCAGGGTCGTGCGCGCCAGGTCCACTCCCAGCAGGTGCAGGTTGGAGGGGCGCGGTCCCGTGGCGTCCAAGGCCTCGCGCTTGAGCGCCTGGGTGGCCGGGTGGTCTACCTCGACGAAGGTGATCTCCGGGTGCTCGGGAGCCAGCCGCCAGCACAGCATGTCGAGCCCCGCTCCGACGACCAGCACCTGCCGCGAGCCCCGGGCCAGTGCGGCGCGGGTCTCGTCGTCCATGAAGCGCTTGCGCAAGCCGATCTCCAGGGCCTGGCCAGGGATGGTCCGCCGCTCGATGGCGGTGATGAGGCGGCTGTACCAGGGGCTCTCGTAGACCCGGAGCATCCAGGGCTTCAGCTCGCCGACCTGGAGCAGAATCCGCTCCATGGAGCTCAGGATGTTCTGGGGTACCAGGGGCCCCAGTCGGGGCTGCCGAGAGAGCCAGACAATCATCCGGCCCACCTTCACCGCGGTCCGGCTGGCGTGATGGGTTCGCATGGGCTTGGAGGTAATCACAGGCTTCCGTGACATGTACGTCATACCTGGGCACGGCTCTCCGCTGGGGTCTCCGAGGGAACACTGCTTCGGCATGGAGTTTGCGATCGCCTGGAAGCGCTTTCCGCTGGGAGGAACACCCATGACGAAGCCCCCCCGTCGTCTGCTGCTCTCCCTGATGGCGCTGTCGTGTCTCTCCGCCTGCGATGCCTCCTTCACCGTGCCGGTGGAGGTGACCTTCTCCGAGCGCTTCCAGGCGGAATGGGAGCCAGGCTTCCCGGCGGAGGTGGGTATCCGCTACACGACCCGGGCAGGCCTCCCGTCCTACACGCGGGGCAGCCGGCTGGGCTACTTCTGCGAGGCCTCCTCCGCACCGGTGAAGTTCCTGACCACTCTGGACGAGATGGGCTGTGTGCCGGAGGACCTGGAGGTGACGGTGTGGATTGCCCCGGCCCCCGAGCTCGCGCGGAGCCGGTGCGCGGAGCCGGGCGGCGCCAGGGTGCGCCAGGAGGGCACTCCCTCGGAGCCGGAGACCCTGCCTGAGCAGGGGGTGGTCAAGACCCTCAAGGTGAAGGCCCGGAGCTGTTCGAATGGAGAGACGGCGTTCCTCGACTTCTGAGGCACGCGCTTGTGGCCCTCAGCGCGTGGGCATCAGCGTCGAGAGCGTGCGCTCCACCCGGGCCGAGCCGGGCCCGTAGTCACGCTCCGGCGCGGAGTAGAGGACGAGCACGAACCGGTCCTTGAGGGGGAGGAAGTACACGAGTGTCCGGGACGCGCCTTGCTGGAACTCGTAGCGCGCCACCGGGCCCGCGGGGAGCGTCCCCTGGGTGGCGTTCAGCTGCTTGCCGGGCACGGGGATTCCCGCGGCGCCCAGCACGTCCGCAGAGGGCGAGTCGAGCCTGGGGACGCCCTGCCCAGAGACGGAGCGCAGCTCCAGGCCTCCCTCGAAGCGAGCCACGGCCGGTGGACCCGGCTCCTCGGTGCGCAGGGCCATGCCCGAGGGGGGCTCGTACTGGAGCCCGAGCGCGTTGGACTCCAGCTTGCGCGAGCAGGCCAGGGCACAGCACAGCAGCAGCCACGGGAGGAGCGCGGAGCGGTTCACGCACGTGACTGTGCCACAGCCGAGGCTCGGGAGCCCGGCTCAGAAGAGGCAGAGGCCGCAGTCCAGGGCGCAGGAGCGGGTGGTGATTCCGAGGCCGCAGGACTCGGTGAACTGGCAGGTGCCGTCACCGCACCGATAGATGTCCTGGGGATGGAGGCGGGTGGTGAGGGCGGCGTAGGTGATGCCGTTGTGCGTGCAGTGCGTGTAGTACGTGTTCGTGGGGTCGGGCGTGCAGTTCGCGGCACAGCTTCCAACCTGGGTGATGGGCTCGCACACCTTGCCCTTGCTCTGCCCGAGCGCGCAGACCCGTACGCTGCTCTCGTTCCAGGCCAGCGGCCTGGCGTCATGGCCGGAGAAGACGCCCTCTTGGGTGAAGAGGTTGCCGAAGAAGCACCCCTCCCGCTGCCCGAACTCCTGCAGTTCCGTGGGGGGCGTGGGGATGGGCTGACCGTCCGCCTTCTTTCCCTGGAGGGAGATGGCCACCTTCCGCCCGTACTTGTTGACGTGGGCGGCCAGACACGCGGAGATGAGCTGCTGCTCGAGCACCGTCGCGGGCATGCCGCTGGCCCAGTTCGGTGTCAGTCCTAGCGCACCCTTCCATATATAGGTGCTGCCGTTGTCGCCCTGATAGGTGCGCGTCTCTCCAGCGGGCACGGCACAGGCGGTGATGTACTTCATGACCATGGCGGCCTGTGAGGGGGCCTGCTCGAACCAGGACGAGAAGGCCGGGCTGTTCAGCCCATTGAAGGCGAGGCCATTGAACGCCAGCCCGTTGAAGGCAAGGCCGTTGAACGCCAGCCCGTTGAGCGTCTCTCCGTTGGTGGATTCGAGCTCCTGGGCCTGGGTGGCGGGCTCCTGGAGCTCGAGGGCTCCGTCCACGGGACCACAGGCCGTGTTCGCCAGCAGCAGTGCCACCAGCGGGGTGCCGACTCCGAGGCCTCGAAGGACACGGTGGCTCTTCGGGATCATCGTCATGTCCATTCATTTCCCCCCACTGCCATGGGCCTAAAGCACGTTTATAGAGAAAATGCCGCTGATTGTGCAATCCTGGAAAGGCCCCGTACTGCTTGTTTCGTCCGAACGTCACTCGGAGGATGTTTGGGGCGTGGAGTGGCGAACGGTTCACGAGGATTCCGTTTGCCGGCGGACGCTTGGGTAGGATGGCCCCCATGTCCGTACCCAAGCACCAGTCCGCGTCCATGTTCGTCGACTTCGAGCGTGAGACGTGGAGGGCCCTGCGCGCCGCGACCCCGCTCCCCCTCACCGCGGAGGAGGTGGAGGGGCTGCGCGGGCTCGGGGAGCACCTGGACCTCGAGGAGGTGGCGGACGTCTACCTGCCGCTCTCCCGGCTGCTCAACCTGCACGTGGCGGCGACGCAGAGCCTCTGGGCGGCGCAGCAGGCGTTCCTCGGAGGCATCACCCAGAAGGTGCCGTTCATCATCGGCATCGCGGGCAGCGTCGCGGTGGGCAAGAGCACCACGGCGCGCATCCTCCAGGCGCTGCTCTCAAGGTGGCCGGATCACCCACACGTGGAGCTTGTCACCACGGACGGGTTCCTCTTCCCCAACCGCGTGCTCACCGAGCGCAACATCATGCACCGCAAGGGCTTTCCGGAGAGCTACGACCGGCGCGCCCTGGTGCGCTTCCTCGCCGAGCTCAAGGCCGGACGCGCCGAGGTGACCGCGCCCGTCTACTCGCACCTCGTCTACGACATCGTCCCCGACCAGGTGGTGACGATCCGCCGGCCGGACATCCTCATCCTGGAGGGGCTCAACGTCCTTCAGACGGGTCCAGTGGAAGGCGGGAAGATGCCGCACATCTTCCTCTCGGACTTCTTCGACTTCTCCATCTACGTGGACGCGCACGAGCAGGACATCCGCCGCTGGTACGTGGACCGCTTCCTGCGCCTGCGGCAGACGGCGTTCCGCGACGAGCGCTCCTTCTTCCGGCGCTTCGCCGAGCTCACCGAGGAGCAGGCCATCGCCCGCGCCGAGTCCGTGTGGGGGGAGATCAACGGGCCGAACCTGGCGCAGAACATCGCGCCCACGCGCTCGCGGGCACGGCTCATCCTCGTGAAGGGGTCCGATCACAAGGTGCGCCGCGTCCGCATGCGCAAGCTCTGACTTCACACGCGCAGCACGCGTCCGAAGCCGCGCTCCCGACCGAGCTCAGGCTGGAGCGCGCCGCCGTGCACCGCGAGCCGGCCATTGATGAGCACCGTCTCCACGGCGCCACCATTCTGGTTCACCAGCCGTGCGAAGCCGTCGAAGCCCTCCATCGTGGATTCCTGGGGCACGTCCAGCCCGGCGCCGAGCCGCTCGGGAGCCATCACCACCACGTCGGCCCTGCGGCCCGGCGCGAGCGTCCCAGCATCCAGCCCGAGCCAGTCGGCGAGCTCCCCGGTGAGCCGGTGCACCGCGCGCTCCATGGGCATCACCGGCTCGCCGCGCTTCTCCGCCTCGCGCACCAGCCGCAGCATTCGCAGCGGGAAGTTGTAGTGCGCCATGTTGCGCAGGTGTGCCCCCGCGTCCGAGAAGCCGATGAGCACGTCCGGGTGGCTCACGATGGACTCCAGCTCGCGCGGCCGGTCGTTGGCCATCACCGTGTACCAGCGCAGCTCCGGGCCGTAGCGCGCCACCAGGTCCAGGAAGGTGTCCACCACGTCCTGCCCTCGCTCTCGGGCGATGTCCGCGAACGAGCGCCCCATGAGTGACGGGTCCGGCGCCTTGAGTATCTGGGACTGGTTGAAGTCCCGGTGGAACACCTTGGGCAGCAGCCGGCTCTTCCACTGCCGCTTGAACTGAGCCCGGTACTCCGGGTCCTCCAGCAGGCGCCTGCGCTCCGCCGCGTCCTGCAGGTGCAGCGCCGCCGCTCCCGCGCCGAACTCCTCGAAGACCACCAGGTCGATGCCGTCCGACCACAGGTCGAAGATTTCAGGCAGCGCTTGCCAGCGGAAGTCCGCCTTCAAGAGTCGGTTGAAGACGCGGGACAACAGGCCGACCTGCCAGTGAATGCCCCGGTTGGCGCGGCTGTCCATCATGGAGATGACCGTCGTCTTCAACGGCTGGCGCAGCAGCCCCATGCTCTCCCAGAGGAAGAGGAAGACATTCACCTTGGTGGTGATGTTGGGCACCCCTTGGAAGACGCGGCCCTGCTCGCGGAGGATGCGCGTGAAGCGGCGGTACTCGGACCAGCTCGCGAAGGTGGAGGGCAGGGGCTGGCTGCGGATGGCTCGGTTGCCGCCAATCTTGTCCCACTTCAGCGTCATGATGGAGAGGCCGGCGTAGCCCTCGTCGAGCCCCTCGCGCAGCAGGGTCTCCATTCGGGCCAGTTCCTCGGAGGAGGGCTTCACCGTGCGGTCCAGGCTGCGCTCCAGCCCCATCACGTGGGCGCGGAGGGCCGAGTGGCCCACGAAGGAGCCCACGTTGGGGCCCAGCGGCATCCTGTCCAGGTGCGCGAGGTATTCGCCGTGCGTCTCCCAGTCCTTCTTGCGCTCGAGCAGCGAGCGCACGGTGTCATAGGGGATGGCCTCCACCCGGCAGAACTGATCGGCGAGGTCCTCGGGGGTGCCCACCGCGAGGCTGAGCGAGCAGCTCCCCACCATCACCGAGGTGACGCCGTGGCGCACGGATTCGGAGAGCGAGGGCGCCAGCTCCACCTCGGCGTCATAGTGGGTGTGCAGGTCGATGAACCCGGGCATCACCCAGCGGTCCGTGGCGTCGATGACGCGCGTCCCGGGCCCGTGTGGCAGCGGCGACTCGCTGACAGCCGTGACCAATCCATCGCGGATGCCCAGGTGCCGCACGCGGGGCGGACTGCCCCGCCCATCGAAGAAGAGGCCATTGGCGATGATGAGCTCGTACGTCGAAGCAGTCATGAGGCCCTCCAGGTAGGGTGGCAAACGCCGTACCCTAGCCTCCTTCAAGGAGGGAGGGGCTCGTGGCCTCGCTGTGTTGACCAGGGTTGGACCTTGCCACCACGCGGCGGTCCTGGGACGAGGTCCGGGCAGGGTGTGCATTTTTCCAATCAGGAGGGTGCTCATGGGCTCGGAGGACGGCCACGCTCCAGTGGGGGTTGCCCACCTGGAGCAGGCGGCACAGCAGGCCCGGATGTGGCGGTATGGCGTGCTGGCGAGCCTGAGTCAGCTCGCCTTGCAGGGCCTCTCCCTGTCGAGCCTCGTTCGAGAGGCGCTCGCCCAGCTCCTCGAAGTACTGGAGCTGTCCCAAGGGGCGTTGCTGGAGCACCTCGCTGAAGGCCGGTTCCAATGTGCGGCCTGCTTCGGAGCCTCCCTGGAGCCCGGTCAGCTCCTGGAGCCGTCGGAGCTCGGTGGGTGGCAGTCGCTCCTCTCGACGCGCTCCCTCACCGCGGAGGTCTTTGGCGAAGACACGCGGGTTCCTCTCACGCCGCTCGGCACGGGCGCGCGAGGCCTCCTGGTCCGGCTGCCGGATTCCCTGGGGGAGACCGTGGCCGTGCTGGCCCTCGCGGTGTTCCCGGAGCGGCGTTTCGACGTGGACGCCATCTCTTTTCTCCAGGCCGTTGCCCACATCCTCGGAGCGGCCATCACCCGTGAGCGCCAGGAGCGGATGCGACGGGAGGAGGTGGCCCGGCTCGAGGCGCTCCTCGAGGTCTCACCCCTGGTCATCTGCCTGAAGGGGCCGGACGGACGCTATGTCTATGTGAATCGCCGGTTCGCCGCCTACCTGCGCAGGTCCGTGGACGAGGTGCTCGGACACACCGACGAGGAGCTCTTCTCCGCCGACACCGCCCGGAGGCTGCGCGCCCATGATGACGAAGTGCGGTCCTCGGGCGAGGCGCGGGAGTTCGAGGAGGAGCTCGCGCTGCCCGAGGGAGCGCTGTTCTTCCTGGTGCAGCGCTTCCTGCTTCGTGACCCGCAACATGGGCCAGGGGTCCTCGGGCTCATGGCCACCGATATCTCCGGCCTGAAGCACTCCGAGCGGGAGCTGCGGCGCGTCGAGGCGGAGCTGCGCCAGCTGGTGGATGGGCTCCGCGATCAAGGCATCATCATGTTGGACGCGGAGGGCCGGGTGGCGAGCTGGAGCCGCGGCGCGGAGCGGCTCAAGGGCTACCGCGCGGAGGAGATCATCGGCCGCCCGGTGACCTTCATCCACGAGGGCGAGCTCTCTCATCCCGGCCTGGTGCGCGAGATGCTGGATCAGGCCGTGGCGAAGGGTCGCATCGAGGTGGAGAGCTGGTGCATCCGCAAGGACGGCACACGGTTCCTCTCCGAGGATACGGTGTTCCCGCTGTGGTCGCAGGACGGCAAGGTCCGGGGTTTCTCCGCGGTGAGCCGGGACGTCACCGAGCGTCACCTGGCGCGCAAGCGGCTGGAGCGCAGCGAGGCGCGCTACCGTCTGGTGAGCCGCGCCACGCGCGAGTCCATCTGGGATTGGGATCTCCTCCAGAACCGGATGGAGTGGGGCGAGCAGGCGCTGGGGCGGTTGGGGTACGCCGAGGAGGAGGACGCCAGTCATCCGAGCTGGTGGGAGGCGCGCATCTACCCGAGGGACCGGGAGGAGGTGCTGGCGGGGCTGGTGCAGGTCCTCGAGGGAGGAGAGGAGCGCTGGAGCGCCGAGTTCCGCTTCCTGCGAGGCGACGGCAGCTACGCCTGGGTCAGGTTCCAGGGCTACGTGGTGCGCGAGGAGGAGCGGCCGGTGCGGCTCATCGGCGCCATGGCGGACATCACCCGCAGACGGCGCGCCGAGGAGGCGCGGAACCGCCTCTACCAGGAGGCCCAGGAGGCCATCCGCTTGCGCGACGAGTTTCTCTCGGTGGCCTCGCACGAGCTGAAGACGCCCATCACCCCCCTCCAGCTCCACCTGCAGGCGCTGCGTGTGCTGGCCTCGAAGGGGGACGAAGCCTTCAACGTGGAGCGGGCCACGCGCAAGCTCGCGCTCGCCGAGCACCAGGTGCAGCGGTTGGCCCGGCTCGTCGATGACCTGCTCGACATCTCCCGGCTCAACTCCGGGAGGGTGGAGCTCCGCTTCGAGACCGTCGACGTGGCCCGGTTGGTCCGCGAGCTATTGGAGCGGCAGCGGGCCGCCTTGCGGAGCAGTGGCTCCGAGGTGCGGCTCCAGCTCCGGGAGGCGCTCATGGCTCGCGTGGACCCGATGCGGTTGGAGCAGATCTTCACCCACCTGCTCGCCAACGCGGCGAAGTACGGGCGGGGTAAGCCCATCGATGTCACGCTCGAGGGGGATGAGGCCGGGTACTGCATCCGGATCCGCGACCGGGGCATTGGCATCGCACCGGAGGACCAGCAGCGCATCTTCGAGCGCTTTGAGCGGGCTGTTTCCGAGCGTCACTATGGTGGGCTCGGCCTGGGACTGTGGCTCGTCCGGCGAATCACCGAGCACCTCGGGGGCTCCATCAACGTCCGGAGCCAGCCGGGAGAGGGCGCCACCTTCGAGGTGCGCCTGCCGCGCTTCCCGCTCGAGGCGCGCCTCACCGGGGTGCCGGACGCGCCGATGGTGACCTGAGCGTGTTCAGCTGCGGTAGTCCGCGTTCTCGCTGATGTACTCGTGGCTCCGGTCCGCGCCGAGCACCGTGCTGGCCGCTGGGCCGGTGCCGAGGTCCACTTCGATCTCCACCGCGCGCTCGTGCGGAGGGAACGTCACCGGCGGGCGGAAGGTGAGCCCGTCCGGCGGTGCCACGCTGGCGTAGAGCTCAGCGCCCTTCATGTGGGCGACCAGTGCCTTCTCGGCCTCATTGTCGAGCCGGAAGGCGCCGTGCTCGAGGATGACCCGTCCCCCCATGCGCAGCGTGCAGTGCGAGAGGTCCACCTCGGGGTGGTTCGCTCCCACGTACTTGCCAATGGCCGCCACCAGCCGGCCCACGTTCGGATCGTTCCCGTTCACCGCGCACTGGAACAGCGGTGAGTTCACCACCGACTTGCCGATGCCTCGCGCCACCTCTTCGCTCGGCGCTCCGTGCACTCGCACGCGCATGACGTGGTGCACGCCCTCTCCGTTGCGCACGATGTCCTCGGCCAGGTCCGCGCACACCCGCTCCAGCGCGGCCTCGAACTCGGGGAGGCTCGGGCAGGGCACCTTCCTCGACGACAGCAGCGCCACCGTGTCCGACGTGCTCGTGTCACTGTCCACGCTGATGCAGCCGAAGGTCCTCTGCGTCACCGCGTGCAGCGTGGTGCGCAGGGCCTCGCGCGGCACGTCCACGTCCGTCATCAGGAAGACGAGCATGGTGGCCAGGTTGGGCTCGATCATCCCCGCCCCCTTGGCGATGCCTACGATGCTCCCGTTCCCCACCACGGCTCGGCGTGCCTTGGGGTACAGGTCGGTCGTCATGATGCCCTCGGCGGCGGGCATCACCGAGCCGGCCTCGAGCGCGGAGACCGCCTGGGGCACCGCGTCCACCATCGCGTCCACCGGCAGGCGCCAGCCGATGACGCCCGTCGAGCAGGGGAGCACTTGGGAGGCGCTCAGCCCCAGCTTCCCCGCCACGGCGGAGCACAGCCGCTCGGAGGCCTCGACGCCTCCGGGGGCGCACACGTTGCTCACCTTGTTGTTCACCACCACCGCGCCCAGCGTGGGCTCCTTCAGCCGCTGGCGCCCGATGAGCACCGGCGCTCCCGGGAAGGCGTTCCGGGTGAACAGCGCCGCGAACGACGGGGTCGGCTCGTCGAGCACGATGAGCGTCAGGTTCATCTTCGCCGGCTTGGCCACCTCGACGGGCATGAACTCGAGGCGCGTGCGTCCGACGCGGAAGCCGCGCGGCAGGGCGGACTGGCCCTCCAGCCAATTCCGGTGGGCCTCGGCGGACGAGAAGGTCAGGTTCGTGCTGGGAATGGCGTTACCTCGCGGCGTGGGGGATGGCGCTTGGTGCCGCAATCCCGCGCTCGAATCAATGGCGGAAACCCGGAGCCCGTGGGGGCGTGGAACCGAAACCCGCCGTTTCTCACCGCCAGTGCGGATCAGCCCGTGCGCTGAGAACCCCTGAAAGTTCTTCCGTCCACCCCCCTGTAAGAGCCACCGTCCTTCAGTGGACGTTGCTCGTAAGTGGTTGATCTCACGAAGATGCACGTTGGCCTGCTTTGTGCTCAAAATACGAAAGGACCTTTACCGCGACGTTTCATGCCCCGTTCCGTTTACACCGTCGACATCAGCCCTCCCGCCTGGAACCAGCTCGCCCACCTGACGCTGGAGACCTACCGCCGTATCCGCGAGGAGCTGGATGCTGTCGCTGTCTCCCTCACGCAGGAGGGGGGCCGCGGCGCTGGGCCCAACGCTGGGCCTAACAAAGTGAAGACGGACGGGCAGGCTCCCTCCAAGCTGTCGGTGGTGGTCGATGACGCCATCGCCCTCTACGACGTGGATCATTCGAGCCGGCGCGTGCTGCTGCTCGAGGTGGCGCGTCGCCTCCCCCGGGAGCTCTAGTCGCAAGAGGGACGCCTGCTGGGCTGCCTGCCCTGCGGACGGAGGGGCAACGGAGTCCGTGCGTGTCTCCGCCCCCGGTACAGGGGTTGCGTTCACATCCTTGGGATATGGCCACGCATGAGCCAGTGACCGAAGCCGAGGGGCGGATTCGCCTCTGTGACTTCATCCGGGCGCAGCGCACCGTGATCCTGGAGGACTGGGAGCACGCAGTGCGGCGGCTTCCCTGTGCCCGGCAGCTCGATTCCCCCCATCTGCTCAACCACCTGCCGCTCTTGCTGGATCGGGTGGCGAGCCTGGTGGAGGGCGTCCATACCGGCGAGCGGGGCTCGCTGGAGGAGTTGCCGGAGATCCACGCGCTGCAGCGGCTGGATGTGGGGGTGGACCTGGAGCAGGTGACGAACGAGCTTGCCCTGCTACGGGCCTGCGTCCTGCGGCTCTATGGCCGGTATGTGAGAGGCCGCGGAGCGGATGACGTGGAGCTGCTGCTGCGGGAGGTGGAGCGCTTCAACACGCTGTTTGACGAGGCCGTGTCCACCGCCGTCTCCCGCTATACGCGAGCCCGGGATCGCCTGTTGGTGGCGTTGGATCGCATCTCCGAGGCGGCGCTCGGCACGGAGGCGCTGGACACCTTCCTCGAGCGGCTGCTGCGCGTGGTACTGGAGACGACGGAGGCGGTGGACTCCGTCACGCTGCTGTTGCGCGAGGGGGATGCGCTCCGGGTCAGGGCGTCAGTGGGCCTGGAGATGGGCGCGGGCTTCGCCGAGAAGATTGCCGCCGAGCGGCGGCCATGGGAGGTGCGCTCGGCCCAGCTGTTCCAGGAGCGGGGCACGCGGGCCCTCTACGGGGTGCCGCTCATCGCCGGGGACGAGGTGCTCGGCGTGGCCCTCATGGGCAGCACTACCGCCTTCGAGTTCTCCAACGAGGACAAGCTCCTCTTCCGAGTGATGGTGGGCCGGGCCACGGCCCTGTTGGTGCAGACGCGGCTTGCCACCCGAGAGCGCGAGGCGCGAGAGGAAATGCGGACGCGCGATGATCTGCTGCGCCTCTTCAACGCCGAGGCCGAGCGTCAGTCCGAGACACTCGCGCTGCTGGACTCGCTGCTGTCCACCGCGCCCATCGGCCTGTCCTTCGTGGACCGGCAGCTGCGCTACGTGCGCCTCAACCGCATGCTCGCGGACATTCACGGCCTGGCCATGGAGCAGGCACTGGGACACACCGTGCGCGAGGTGCTCCCTGAAGAAGAGGCCAACCTCCTGGCGCCGTTGCTGCGTCAGGTCTTCCAGACGGGCGAGCCCCTCCGAGACGAGGAGCTGACCCTCTCTTCGCAAGTGGACGCGGGCCGTCCCCACCACTTCCTGGTGAGCATCTACCCGGTGCTGGACGCGTGGGACGAGGTGCATTGGGTGGGCACGGTGGTGGTGGACATCACCGAGCGCCAGCGTACCGAAGAGGAGCTGCGTCGGGCGGCGGAGTTCCGCGAGCGCTTCCTGGGCATCGTCTCGCATGACCTGCGCAACCCGCTCAACGCCATCCTCCTGTCCGCCACCACGCTGATGTGCTCCGAGGAGCTGCCCGCGCGTCACCTCAAGGCCGTGCGCCGCGTCGTCACCAGCGCCGAGCGCATGGCGCGGATGATCGGCGAGCTGCTGGACTTCACCCGGGGACGGCTGGGAGGAGGCATTCCCGTCTCACCCCAGCCAATGAACCTCCGCCACCTCGTCCGGCACGTGATGGAGGAGCTGGAGGCCGGCCACCCCGGGCGTGAGCTGCATCTGGACGCGGAGGGCGACTTCCTGGGGACGTGGGATCCGGATCGGCTCGCCCAGGTGGTGGGCAACCTGGGGAAGAACGCGCTCGACTACAGCCCCGAGGGGACACCCGTGCGCTTCACGCTGCACGACGAGGGCGACAGCGTCGTCCTGGAGGTGAACAACGGCGGGGCGCCCATTCCGGCCGAGCAGCTCGCCACCATCTTCGAGCCCTTCCGGCGGCTCACCCGGGCAAGCCCGCACCCGGCCTCGGGCCTGGGGCTGGGCCTCTACATCGTCGAGCAGATCGTCCGCGGCCACGGGGGCACCCTCTCGGTGCGCTCCAGCGCGGAGGAGGGCACCACCTTCGCGGTGAGGCTCCCCCGACACGTGGTTCTCGCGGCGTGAGCTACAGCGGAGTCTGGCCCACGACGCCCGGGGCGCTGGGTGCGCCAGGAGCGGTGGCCGGGGGCGCGAGCTCCTCGGGCGCGAGCGGCGCCGGAGAGATGGCTCCGTCCTGCGTCACGACCCACGAGTTGTAGCGCTTCTCGCTGACCTCGCGCAGCTTGCCGTCCTCGTAGCAGACGACGTGCAGGACGAAGGACTCCACCTTGATGCTGGGGCGACCGTACTGGTAGCACTCCTGGTTGCCGCGGCGCTCCTTGCTGGTGGGCTGGCCGAGGATGCCCGAGACATCCTGGGGCGACATCCCCTTGCGCACCGTCCGCAGGCCCCACGTCGTCTCCACGCGGATGGGCGTGGCCGCCTGCTCGAGGGACACGGTCCAGATGCCGAGCCCGATGAGGAGCAGCAGGGCCGCGGGGTAGAGGAGGATGCGAGGGTTGAACCGGGCGCGCTGCTGCTCCGTGTAGGCGCGGAAGATGGGCTTGTGCTGACCCTGGCCCATCACACTCGACCCCATCTGCTGCTGCTCTGGCTGGCTCACACCCTGTGACATGCCCCGCGTGAACGCCGGATGCAAGCAGGTCGAGGCCTGAAGCAGGCAGGCGAGCGGATGGACTGTCCGCTGGGCGGGGAGCTGTGTTCTCTTGCGCGACATATGGCGCCCCCCCTTGTCTATCGCCGCTATGGCGGCTCCCTCCAGGTCTCCATTCCCTCGTTCGAGGTGCTCGTGGAGGCCATCCGCATCCCGGAGACACAGTGGCTGGCTACCGCCTGCCCGCTCGAAGGGCTGAATTGTGATCGCCGCTTCCTCGAGCTCCTCGACGCCGACCACAACGGACGCATCCGGGTGGCCGAGCTGCGCGCCGCCGTCGAGCACACGGCGAAGCTGCTGAAGTCCCACCAGGGCGCGGACGCGGCGAGCGACGTGCTCGTGCTGGACGCGCTCTCCGAGCAGGGCGCGAAGCTCCGGGACGTGGCGGGCATCCTGCTGGGGACGCTGAAGGCCGAGGACCGGACGCGGCTTTCGTTGGAGCAGGTGCGCGCCAGTGAGAAGGCGTTGCTCGAGGCGGGGCAGAATGGGGATGGCATCGTCGCCCCGGCCTTCCTTCCCGAGTCGCTGCGTCCCCTGGCGGTGAAGATCCTGGCTTGCTTCCCCGAGGTGAAGAACCGCGCGGGACAGGCGGGCGTGGACCTGCCCATGCTCCAGCGCTTCCGCGAGGAGCGGAGCGCGCTGTTGACGCACCTGGCCGGGAAGGAGTCGGTGCTCGTGTGGGGGGCGCAGAGCGTGGAGCGCGCGCGGCGCATCCAGGAGATTCGGCCGCTGCTGGATACGTACTTCCTGCAGTGCCGGCTCGTGGCGGCCCAGCCCGAGGCGGTCACGAGCCTCAAGCTGGAACCGGGAAGGGTGCAGGGCGCACTGGGGGACACCCAGGCGCTCGCGCGGGTGGTGTCGGAGCTGCCCGTTGCGCCTCCCGAGCCTGGAGGCGCGCTGCGCTGGTCCCGGCTGTACCGGGGCCAGGCGTTCGAGAAGCTCGATGCCTTCCGGCGGGACGTGGCCGTGCCCATCACCGCGGACATGGCGACGCTCGGGGATGCCACCTGGCGGGAGATGTGCGCGCGGGCCGATGCCATCCTGGCGTGGCAGGCGAGGTTGGACGCGAGTCCCCTGCATGCATGGGTGGAGGGGCTGGCGGACATCCCCGAGTCCTCGCTCGATGGCCTGGAGGCAGCGTGCCGGGCGGACCTGGCGTTGAAGGACAAGCTGGACGCGGTGGTCGAGCTGGAGCGGTTGATCCTCTACCAGCGCTGGCTGCTGACGTTCGCCAACAACTTCATCAGCATGCCGGACCTGTACCAGACGAAGCGGCGCGCGCTGATGGAGAAGGGGACGCTCATCCTGGGAGGCCGCCGGTACAGGCTGTCGGTGCTGGTGACGAACCGGGCCGCGCACTCCGCGCTGACGAGCCAGGGCACGACCTGCACCCTCTACGTGCAGGTGGCGTCGAAGGACGGCGGTGAGAGCTACGAGGTGGCCGTGCCCGCTACGCGTGGCCGGAGTGGCGGGCTCGCGGTGGGCAAGCGCGGCGTGTTCTACGACGTGGAGGGTCGCGAGTTCGACGCCGTGGTGACACAGGTTGTCCGCCAGCCCGTGTCGCTGTGGGAGGCCATGACGATGCCGTTCGAGCGGATCGGCCAGTTCATCTCCAAGAAGATCGAAGGGATGGCGGCGGCTGGGGAGAAGTCGCTCGATGCGTCGCTGGAGAAGAGCTACGCGCACGGTACCGGTGTCGCGACCACCGCGGCGACGGCTCCGGCCACACCGGCTCCTGCGGCTCCCGCGGCTTCCCCGGTGGCGGGGCCAGGTGGCTTCATCGCGGCCACGGGCATCGCGTTCGCGGCGGTGGGCTCGTCACTCGCGTTCATCGTGACGCAGGTGAAGTCCCTGACGCTCTTCGATGTCCTCTCGGCGATCATCATCGTCGCCGCCCTGGTGATGTTGCCGTCAGGCCTGCTGGGGTGGCTCAAGCTGCGCAAGCGCAACCTGGCGCTGCTGCTGGAGGGCTCGGGCTGGGCGCTCAATGACAGGCTGATGCTCACGAGCGATCTGGCGGCCCTCATCACCCGGAGGCCGAGGCTGCCGAAGAACGCCACCGTGGACCGGACGGATATGTTGCGCTCGGCCCTCGTGAAGGTGCGCGAGGACGACGAGGAAGAGGAGCGCTCTCCGGGTCTCCGGGTGGGCATCGTGCTCGCCCTCCTCTTCGTCGTGCTCTGGCAGTTCCGTGAGCCGCTGATGCGCGAGGCCTGCAAGCGTCAGTGGCTGCCCGGCAGCACGTGCGAGGCCGTGCTGTCACCGGGCGCCTCTCCAGCGGAGCCGGTCACTCAGCCGAAGCCATGAGACGCGGGCGTCACTTCCAGCCGAGCAACTCGCGGAGATAGCGCGTCATTTGCTCGGCCACGCGCTGGTGCGTCTTGCGGCTGGGGTGCCAGGTGCAGCCGAAGCCCTCGTCCTCGAGCCTGGGAGGGACCTCGACGAAGTGCACGCGGGCATCTCCGGCCTGGCGAAGGGTCTCCACCACACCGGAGATCATGGCCCGAGCGTGGGTGCGCGCCTTGACCTCCTTGGGATGGTTGTCGCTGAGGCTGGAGCCGAGGACGCAGACGATGTGGGCGCTTGGGTAGTGGCCGCGAATGCTCTCCACGAGGGAGCGGTAGGCGTCGCGGAAGCGCTCCTCGCCAGGGTGCTCCTTCCAGAAGTCATTGGAGCCGAGCTGGATGAGCACCGCATCGGGCACCCATGACGTGAAGTCCCAGCGGCTGTCCTCGCGATGGGGGAGGGTGCGCGCGTAGAGCTGGGGCAGGGGGGGCGTAGGGTCGTTGGCGTAGTTGACGGCCACGCCCTTGCCGGAGAAGGCGACGATGGAGGCCTCGGCGCCCAGTGCCTGCGCGGTGAGGGAGGCCCAGGTGCGGGAGTTGCGCTGGGTCTCCGCGTTGAAGCTGCAGAGCTCGTTCTTGCCCTCGATGCCGAAGCCGGTGAGCCCCGAGTCTCCGACGAACTCGATGCGACGCGCGGGTCCAGGGGGCGCGGGTAGCACTCGGGCCCCTGGGTCCAGCTCGAGCCCGAGGAGCTGGGTCTCTCCAACGACGGGCTCGGTCTCCTTCTCCAGGCGCAGCACGTGCTCGCCTTGGGGGAGGCCCTCGGCGAGGCGGTAGAGCATGTGCCCCTCGCCCACGTAGAGGTCACGGAAGGGCGCGCCATCCACGCTGAAGCGGAAGCGGTTGGGCGCGTGCTCCTCGACCTTGGGGAGGTCGAGCAGGCGCAGACCGATGGACGTGCCGGTGAAGCGCACGGTCAGGGACGTGCCGCCCCAGGAGAGCCGAGGCCCCTGTGGGTCTGCACGGTCCACGCGGCCACCGAAGCGCAACTCCGGGGCCTGAGGGGATACCTGCACGGGAACGGTGCGGCAGCCACTGAGTGCGGCCAGGGTCACCAGCATTCCCATCAACTTCCAATACGTCCGTCTCATCCTGGGGTTGCCCTGAGCTTGTGGCTCTTCCACGGTTTGTGTGAATCCTGAGCACAGGAGGGGGGCCAGTGCAAAAGAGGCCCGCTGCCTTGCCATCCCTGATCCACACGCAGTGAAGGAGCGCCACGAAATCGGGGCAGGCTCATACCCGGGGTGTTTCGTCCGCGCCAGGCACCGGAATCTCCTCGCCCTGAATGCGTCGTCGGAACACCGCGGCCCGCATCAGGAACAAGGTGGTGACTGGCGCGGTGAGCGCGATGAAGATCGCGATGAGCAGCGCATGAAGGTAGAGCTGGCCGTGTTCGAAGGAGACCTGCACCGCCGTCGCGAGCGTGAAGCCCCAGGTTCCCAGCGTCGCGCCCAGGGTAGGCGCGTGGACGCGCTGGAAGAAGCTCTTCAGGCGCAGCACCCCGAACGAGCCGATCAGTGCCGCCAGAGCGCCCACCACCACGAGCAACGCGGTCAGCGCATCCACCCACGGAGGAGCCCACGCGTTCATTCGATGATCTCCCCGCGCAGGAGGAACTTGGACATCGCCGTGGAGCCCACGAACCCGAAGAGGGCAATCAAGAGCGCCGCCTCGAAGTAGGAGCTGCTGCGATAGACGAGCCCCAGCGCGAGGATGACCAGCATCGTGTTCTGGTACAGGCAGTCAAACGCCAACACGCGGTCCTCCGCCCTGGGCCCAACGATCATCCGTGCCAGCGCCAGCATCATCGCGAGGGCAAGACAGCCGAGGGCGAATGCCAGCGCCCAGGAGAGCAGAGGGCTCATTCGAAGATCTCCCTGAGCGGACGCTCGTAGTGTTGCTTGATGAAAGCCACCAGATCCGTCCCTCTCTGCATGGCGAGCACGTGCAGCAGCAGGACGCGATTGTCCGCCGACAACTGCGCCCAGGCGGTGCCCGGCGTGAACGTGACGATCATCGCCAGCACGGCCAGTCCGTTCGGATCCTTCAGCTCGAGCGGAATGAGAACGAAGCCAGATGGGATGTCGCGCGAGCGCCTTGTGAGAACCGCCCACGCCACCTCTGCGTTCGACCGCAGCATCTCGAGCACTACCCGGCAGAACAGGCGTGCCATGACGAGGGGCTTGCGCAACCGCATGGGGGTTGGCCTGAGCCTGACGGTCACCGCGGGCCAGAACAGCGCCAGGGCGGCGCCCAGCACCAGCGTCCCCGCGCTCAACGACTGCATGAGCAGGATCCAGAGCAGGAGCAGCGCCACCGAGAGCGCAGGGGAAGGGATGAGCCTCCTCATCGCCCAGCCTCCTGCGCCGTGGCTGACGGCCGCACCTCTGCTCCGAGGACCGCGTCAATGTACCCGCGGCGATCATAGAGGGACTGGGCCGTCGCGCGCGCGAGCTCCATCGCGGGGCCTGCAGCGAGCGTCAGCACGCCGCACGCGGTGAGGAGCACCACCAGGGGCAATCCCTCCGGCGCCCGGACCCGAGGTGGCTCGCGCTGCATCTCCGACCAGAAGGTCCGGATTCCTGTTCGCGTGAGCGCGGTGAGGGTGAGCAGGCCGCAGCCCAGGAGCACGCCGGTGAACAGCCATGCACGGGCGGAGACCGGCCCGTTCCCTCCGCTCAACCCGAGCGCCGCCGACAACATGCCGAGCTTGCCGATGAAGGTGGGTAGGGGCGGCAAACCGGAGGTGAGCAGCGCGCACGCGATGAATGCCATGCCCAACAACGCGGTGGAGGCAGGGAACGGCAGGGCGACGAGCGGCTCCTCCGCGTCGTCGAGGTTGACCTCCTGCGTTTCGAGCGTCGCGCTCAAGAAGGGCGCCTCGTCCACGACGGTCGCGCCCGCTCGCCACCGCTCGACGAGGTCGACGAGCAGGAAGAACGCGCTGGAGGCCAGCGTGGAGCTCACCAGGTAGAACACCGCGGAGCCGAGGACGGCTTCCTCGCCCAGCCCCAGCGCGGCCAGGAGCGTCCCGGCGGAGACCATCACCCCTGCCGCCGCCTGGACCGCGAGCCTCTGCGAGGCGAGCATCCCCAGCGCCGCGAGCACCGCGGAGACCACTCCGAACGCGAGCAGACCGTCCGCGCCGAACCCCGCCAGCGGCCCCCCGGCGAACATGAGCGTCCAGAGCCGCACCAGGGCGTAGACGCCGACCTTCGTGAGCACCGCGAACATCGCCGCCACGGGCGGAGTCGCCGACGCATAGGTGGGGACGAGCCAGAAGTTGAGCGGCCAGGTCCCCGCCTTGGCCAGGAACGCCACCGCGAGGATGGCCGCTCCCGCGTCGATGAGGTGCCGGTTGGCCACATTCCCCTCGGACAGGCGCGCGGAGAGCTCCGCCATGTTGAGGGTCCCCGTGACGCCGTAGATCATCGACACGCCGATGAGGAAGAGGGACGAGGCGGCGAGGTTCACCGCCACGTAGTGCAAGCCCGCGCGGACCCGTGGCCTTCCGGAGCCATGCAGCAACAGGCCGTACGAGGCGGCGAGCAGGATCTCGAAGAAGACGAAGAGATTGAAGACGTCCGCCGTCAGGAACGCGCCGGAGAGCCCCATGAGCTGCAGCTGGAAGATCGAGTGGAAATGAACACCCGCGCGGTGCCAGCGCGTGAAGGCGAAGGAGAGCGCACAGGTGCCCAGGAGCCAGGTCAGCACCAACATTCCCGCCGACAGGCGGTCCACCGCGAGGGTAATCCCGAACGGTGCGGGCCAGTTGCCGGGGAGGTAGGCCACGACGCCGTATTCATCCACCCACGCCAGGAGCGCCGCCGAGACAGCGAGCCCCAGGAGCGCGGAGCTCATCCCCAGCACCAGCTTGGCAGGGCGCTTTCCCTCGCCCATGAGGAGCATCACCGCCGCGCTCAACATCGGCAGGAGGATGGGAACCACCATCAAGTGGGGCATCAGTCCTTGAACGAGCGCTTTCATGCTTCGTTGCCGTCCACGTGATCGGTCCCGGTCATCCCGCGTGAGGCCAGGGTGATGACCAGAAGGAGGGCCGTCATCGCGAAGCTGATGACAATGGCTGTCAGCACGAGCGCCTGAGGGACCGGATCCGTGTAGTGGGCGAGATCCCTCGGGACGCCGTCCACGAGGATGGGCTCCTTATCAATGGCCAGGCCGCCAATGCAGAAGATGAAGAGGTTGACCGCGTAGGAGAGGAGCGACAGGCCAACGACCAGCTGAAACGTGCGGGGCCGTAGAAGCAGCCAGACGCCCGAGCCGGTCAAGATGCCAATCGCGATTGCAAGCACCACTTCCATCAATCATCTCCCGAGGCCCGGTGAGCGCGGATCGACTGGTGAGCGATTGCCACGAGGATGAGCAACGTGGAGCCCAGCACCAGACAGAACACGCCCAGGTCGAAGAACATCGCGCTTCCAATGTGGAGCTCGCCCAGCACCGGCACGCTCAGGTGGATGGTGTGCGAGGTGAGGAGCGGATACCCGACCACGAACGAGCCCGCGGCCGTGCCGAGGACCAGCAGGAGCCCGGCTCCTATCAGCGCGCGCGGCGCGAGGTTCAGCCGCTGCTCGACCCACTCGGTCCCGGAGACGATGTACTGGAGCAGAAACCCCACCGACATCACCAGCCCCGCCACGAAGCCACCCCCTGGCGCGTTGTGCCCACGCAGGAAGAAGAACGTCGCCACGACTCCCGAGACGGGCAGGAGCAAGCGGACCAGCACCGCCGGGACCATCAGGTACCCCACTGCTGTGTCCTGCGCCATGCGTGGGTTCACCAGGTCCGTCTGCAGGTCCTTCGGCAGCGCCTGCTGCTGTGGCGTAAGCGCCATGACCTCCTGCGCCGGCCGGAAGCGCCGCAGGAGCGCGTAGACCGTGAGCGCGACGAGTGCCAGCACCACCCCTTCCCCAAAGGTGTCGAACCCGCGGAAGTCCACCAGCATCACGTTCACCACGTTCCGTCCGCCTCCGCCGCTCAGCGCGTTCTCGAGGAAGAAGGAGGTGCGCTCGGGGAGCTCGCGCGTCATCACCGCATAGGCGAGGAGCGCCATTCCGCAGCCGGCGCTCACCGCGATGATGAAGTCGCGGACTCGCCGGCCCCTGGCAACCCGCAGGGTGTGCGCGTCGTACACGCCGCGAGTTGGCTCTCGCGGTGGGAGCCACCTGAGTCCGAGCAGGATGAGCAGCGTCGTCACCACTTCGACGGTGAGCTGGGTGAGCGCCAGGTCCGGAGCGGAGAACCAGATGAAGGTGACGCAGCTCACCGCGCCCGCGGTCCCTGAGAGCATGAGCGCGGCGAGCCGGTGGAACTTTGCCTGCCATGCTGCCCCCAGCGCCGCGACGCCTCCAACCACCCATAACGCGATGAACACCGGCGAGAGAGGCACCAGCGGACGATCCCCCTTTCCCATGCCACCCCACAACGCCGCGACACCCACGAGCAGCGTGACCAGAACCATGGCCAAGAGCTGCCGCTGGAGCCCCGTGGTGAGCAGCCACCGGCGGAGCCATCGGGCCAACGCGGTGAGCCACGCCAGCAGGGACGTCAGGAGCTTCGCGCCATCCAACCGCCCCACGAAGCGGCCTCCGTGGCGCACTCGCCCCACTTCCAGCCGCCGGAGCACCAGGTACAACACCGTGCCCCCGCCGAGCGCCAGCACGCTCATGAGGAGCGGGGGCGTGAACCCATGCCAGAGCTTGAGGCTGTACGGCGGGACCTGTCCGCCCACGACCGGCCGGACCGCGGCATCGAGGATGGGCCCGATCGACACCGCTGGCGCGACACCCACCACCAGGCACATGAGGACCAGCACCTCGACGGGGACGCGCATCCACTTGGGTGGCTCCTCCGGAACACGCGGGGTGTTCAGCTCGCTGGCGGGTCCGAAGAAGACCTTCACCGAGAACCGGAGCGAGTAGGCAACGCTCCCCATGCCGGCCAGGGTCGCCGCGATCGGCAGGCCCCACTGGACGGCGGGGATGGCGTTGATGAAGACGGTCTCGGCGAAGAACATCTCCTTCGACAAGAAGCCATTGAGCAGCGGGACTCCCGCCATCGCCGCCGTGGCGACGAGCGCGAGCGTGCCGCTGATGGGCATCAGGCGGAAGAGCCCCGACAGCCGCCGGATGTCTCGCGTCCCCGTCTCATGATCGATGATGCCCACCGCCATGAACAGCGACGCCTTGAAGGCCGCGTGATTCATGATGTGAAACACCGCCGCCACCGCCGCGAGCGGGCTGTTGAGCCCAAGCAGCAGCACCACCAGCCCCAGGTGCGAGATGGTGGAGTAGGCGAGCAGTCCCTTCAAGTCACGCTGGAACAGCGCCGCCCACGCGCCGAGCAGCAGCGTGACGAGCCCCGCGGAGCCGATGAGCCAGAACCAGGTCTCCGTCCCTGACAGCACCGGCCACAGCCGCGCCAGCAGGAACACGCCCAGCTTCACCATGGTCGCCGAGTGCAGATATGCCGACACCGGCGTCGGGGCCGCCATCGCGTTCGGGAGCCAGAAATGGAAGGGGAACTGGGCGCTCTTGGTGAACGCACCGAGGAGGATGAGGCAGAGCGCTACTGGATAGAGTGGGTGGGCCTTGACGCGCTGTGCGCTCCCGAGGACGGTGTCCAGCTCGTAGCTGCCGGCCACCTGGCCGAGCACCAGCAGCCCAGCGAGCAGGCACAGGCCTCCCATGCCGGTGACCGTGAGCGCCATCCGTGCCCCGCGCTGCGCGTCCTTCCGCTGGTTCCAATAGCCAATGAGCAGGAACGAGAAGAGGGAGGTCAGCTCCCAGAAGAAGGCAAGCTGCAGCAGGTTTCCCGAGAGGACCACGCCCAGCATCGCCCCCATGAATGCCAGGAGGAAGGCGAAGAACCTCGGCACGGGATCCGACGGCGAGAGGTAGTACCGCGCATACAGCATCACCAGCGCGCCGATGCCCAAGACGAGCACGCAGAATGTCCAGGAGAGGCCGTCGAGCCGCAGCACGAGGTCGAGCCCGAGCGAGGGCACCCACGAGAAGCGCTCGGCCCTGAGGCCTCCGCCCTGGACGCTCGGGAAGTGGAGCGCCACACCCACGAGGCCCAGCAGCGCGGTGAGGCCCGCGAGCCCCGCTGCGCGATTCCGGGCGCTCGTGGGCAGCAATGCCGCGAGGGCACCGGAGACCCAGGGAATGACCAGGAGCGCAAGGAGCGGCATCAGGAGAAGTTCGTGGGTGGAGGCGGGAGGCCAGTGACTCTTCTCCTGATCATGGGGGCGCCGCCGGAGCTTGGGGCATTGAAAGAAAGGCGGCGGTTCTATGGCGTTGGGTATGTGGCAGATGTCCCCAATCCCATTCAGGAACACGGGTTGGGAATACCCTCACCCTCGCCCTCTCCCAGAGGGAGAGGGGACATCCACGGAGCCTCGGGATTCTGTCTGAGGACTGCGTAGTCCGAAGGGGTTAGCTCGCGGCGCTCGTGGCGGGCGGACGCGAAATCCACGCGGCGATGAAGACGTCCAGCTCGCCGCGCAGCACGTCTTTCACCCGCGGGGTGCCGGCTCCGGTGCGCGGATCCTCCACCCGAGCGCCTCGGCCCAGGTGGTAGCGCCGGGCCTCGTCCGCCGTGTTGCTGCTTCCCTGACCCTTCACCACCCGCGAGGCGATGTCCTTCATCTCGCCCAGCTCGCCCGCGCCCGCCAGCGTCATCATCCGGCCCGAGCTCTCATCCCGCACCGTTACTTCCGTCTTCACCCGCGCGAGGTAGGTGCCCTCGTGCCGCTTCACCTCGCGGCCCTCCACGTCCAGGCTCTCCTCTTCCTCCACCGGCCCGCCCCGGTGCACTCGTACGTAGGCCCGTTGACGCTTCTCGTCCTCGATGCGCCGGTGCAGGCCCGCCTCGCCCGACAGGTAGCCGTAGGCACCCGGTCCCGCGATGCGCACCACCACACGGAAGGGCTCCTCCGCCTCCGCCACCGCCATGGCCTCGTAGCCGCGCCGCTCCGCCCAGCCCAGGTACATGGTCGCCAGCTCCTGCACCCACGCGTCCTGCCCCTCGCCCGTCTCGCTCGCGCAGATGTCCACCAGCGCCTCGTCGCCGTGGTCAGTCGTCCCTGCCGCGCCCAGTGCCTCGGCCATCTGCACTTCTCGCGCGACCTCCTCCACCTGCTTCGCCGCCGACGCGAGCTGCGCCTCTCCCTTCGCCTCGCGTACCAGCCGCCGTGCGAAGGTGGTCCGCTCCTCCATCCGGTCCAGCTCGTTGAGCTGCGCTTCCACCGAGCGGAAGGCCCTCAGCGTCGAGGCCGCCCGCTCCGGGTCGTCCCACAGGTTCGGGGCCTGCGTCGCCGCCAGCAGCTCCGTGCGCCGCTCCTCCAGCCTCGGCCGGTTGGCTGACACCGCCAGCGCTCGCGC
The DNA here is from genome assembly GCF_044360475.1 of Archangium minus. Lineage (NCBI taxonomy): Bacteria > Pseudomonadati > Myxococcota > Myxococcia > Myxococcales > Archangiaceae > Archangium > Archangium minus. The sequence goes on along the minus strand of NZ_CP043494.1, from coordinate 10,075,709 downwards.
ACGGCCCACCAGCCGGTCCATCTCGTTGAGCAGCGACTTCTTGTCCAGCCGCCGCTTCACCGCGGACACCGACTTCTCCGTGGGCAGCGCGAGCTGTGCCGTCTCCTGACGCGGGTGCGGGGCGAGCTCCGCCACCGCCACCACCTTGCCTCCCGGCCTCGTCTCCACCCGCACCGGTGCACCCGGTGGGAGCGGACGGCGGGCGATCTCCACCGCCAGCGCCGCGGTGAGCGTCTTTTCAATCTCCCGTTGCAGGTAGCGCGCGCCGAACTGCGGCGAGTAGCCCCGGTCCACCAGCAGATCCACCACCGCCGGAGTCACCTCCACGTCCAGCCCGCGCGCGCGAATACCCTCGCGCTCCAGCACCCGGCCCACCTCGCGCTGGGCAATCTTCCGGATCTCCACCTTCGTCAGCGGCTGGAAGTGGCAGATGGCGTCGAAGCGGTTGAGGAACTCGGGGCGGAAGGCCTCGGCGATTCGCCGGTCCACCTCGGTGATGAGCTCCTCGGCCCGGCGCGAGCCCATGAAGCCGATGGCCGGCTCCCGGTACACTTCGGAGCCCACGTTGGACGTGGCCACGATGACGGTGTTGTTGCAGGAGATGGTCTCTCCCGCTCCGTTCACGAAGGTGCCCTCGTCGAACAGTTGGAGGAACCGGTCGTGCACGCTGCGCGCAGCCTTCTCGAACTCGTCGAGCAGCAGCACGGTGAACACCTTCCCCTCCAGCAGCGCCGTCAGCTCGCCGCGCTTCGTCTCGAGCGCGGGCGCCCACGAGGCCCCGAAGGGAACGCTCTCGTCACCGTCGTTGGGGAAGTCCGCCATGTTGAGGCGGACGAGCCTGTCCTGGGAGCCGAAGAGGTACTCGGCGAGCAGCTTCGCGAGCTGCGTCTTCCCCACGCCGGTGGGGCCGGCGAAGAGGAACACGCCCAGCGGGCGGCGCGGGTCGTTCAACCCCGCCTTGAGCAGCGCCACCGAGCGCAGCACGGCCTGCACCGCGTCTGTCTGCCCGAGCAGCCGCTCGCCGAAGAAGCGCTCGGTCTCCTCCAGATCCAGCGGCATGGCGTCGTCCACGACGAAGCGCGGCAGCCGGGTGGCAGTGCAGAAGCGGGTGAGGACGTCCTCGGGACCCACGCGGTCCTTGGCCCCACCGGCGGCCTCCGCGGCTGTCTCCTTGAGCAACTCAATCGCCTTGCGCGGCAGCCTCTGGGCCAGCAGGAACTTGGAGGCCAGCCGCAGCGTCAGGTCGCACGCCGCCGGGTCGATGGGCAGGCGCAGCTCGCGCTCCAGCTCCTCGGCCACGCGGCCCAATATCCACCGGGCCCGCTCGGCAGGGGGCTCCTGGAGAGGGATGAGGTGGAGCCGCTCGGCGAAGGCCTCATCCGCGCGCAGCAGCTCCTGCACGCGCTTGGGCTCGGTCTCGAAGATGAAGCGGATGCCCCCGGTGCGCAGGGCGCGGAAGGCCACGGGGGCCAGCGGCCCGCCGATCACCGCGGGCAGGTCGCGGATGTAGACGATGGGGCAGGGGTGCCTGCTCAGCCAGGCCAGCAGCTCCTCGAACGTCTCCGCCGCCTGGCGCTGAGTGCTGCGCGCCAGGATGTTGGCGACGGACACCTCCACCATGCGCGCGTTGGCCAGCTCCGCGTCCACGCGGCCTTCGATGATGCGGCGTGCCACCTCCTGCACCAGGGCGGACTTGCCCACGCCCGGTTCTCCCGAGAGCAGCGGGTGCTTGCCCCCTCGCGACAGGAGGCCGAGCACCTCCATCACGGGGCCGTCCACGCCGTGCGCGGCCGGAATCCTTCCCTCCCGCGCCAGCGCGGTCAGGTCTCGGTCGATGAGCCGCTCGTTGTCCTCGCTCTTCCTGGTGGCCATGGTCGGGAACGCCTCGGCGGGCGCGGGAGCACTCTAACGTGCTGAACCGCAGTGGTGGACCCCGACCCTCCCGGGCCAGAGCCTTTCCTTCCCAGAACTCGAGACTTCGCGCCCGCCATGGCCACCGACGCCCGGCTCAGCACTCCGCGACGGGGTGCCCCCAGGGGTTGGTGGCCGGGGTCTGCCGCAGCAGGGCCTGCAGCCTCTGGGCCCGGGCGCTGGCGCTCTCACGCGCCGGGGTGGATGGAACGAGGGGATGGGCCGTCGCGCTCAGGCGGGCTGCCTGGTTCGCGAGGAGCTGCTCCACCTCCGGAGACCAACGACCGAACTCGAGCCACTCCATATGCGTCCTCCGCGTCAGAAGAGATACGGCAGTACGCATCCATGCCCCGGCCCCCGTATGGGTTCATTACGCCACGCGTCAGGGGAAGACGGGAGTGATGGGTTCCAAACCTTTCAGGGTTTCCGGGCTGGTGATTTATCAATCAACACCGGTGATTTATCAATCAACGCCGGTGACATATCAATCAACGGAAGGCGGAGGACTCGAACCTCAGACCGGGAGACCCGGTCCGCACCCGGTAGCAACGGGGCCTGGCGCCATCGCCAGTTCACACTTCCAGAATGTGCCGGCAGCTGCTCCCGCCTGCCGGCGCGCGGGGCGTACGGGCCGGGGGATGCCTCTGGCTTCCCCAGTAAGCACCTGCTCCCTTCCGGGAGCAGGGCCGGGGCTCCCCCTCTGGAGGTTCCCCTGTACCCGCCGCTCACTCCTCCAGCTCCGTGTGCCAGTACGCGACGTCACGGAGGAACCTCTTCCACGAGAGGGGCATGCCCTTCTCGTAGGCGAACGTGAGCTGCACGGAGCCCGGGAGCTTCCGAGGCTTCTCCGGCGCGGAGAGCAGCTTCATGTTGGCCTGTACGGGCGTGCGCCCGCCCTTCTTCTGGTTGCAGGGCACGCAGGCGATCACGATGTTCTCCCAGGTGGTGCGGCCACCCTGGGCCCGGGGCACGACGTGGTCGTAGGTAGCCTCGGGGCGCGACACCTTCCGGCCGCAGTACTGGCACTTGCAGCCATCGCGCATGTACACGTTGTCGCGGCTGAACTTGATGCCTCGCCCCTTGCGCCGCTCGCCGCGCAGGAAGCGGATGACGGAAGGCATCCGGATCTCCAGGGTAACGGAGCGGACGAGGCGGTCATCGTACTCCTCGACCACCTCGACCTTGCCCTGCCACAGCAGCATCATCGCGCGCTGCCAGGAGATCCGTGCCACGGGCTCATACGACTGGTTGAGGACCAGCGTCTCCATGACTCGGGTGTCCTTCTTGGGGGATATGTCCGCGGCGAGAGTCGAACTCGCACATGAGCTGGGTTTGAGCCAGCCGCCTCTCCCGGTTGGGCCACGCGGACGGGTTGGGGAGCTTCTTCGAATGCCGACCCCAGGAATCGAACCTGGTCCTCCCATTTTTCAAACGGGCGCGCGGACCACCTACGCAAGGACGGCGAAACATCTGGGTGACAGGATTTGAACCTGCAACCTCGCGGACCCGAACCGCGCGCTCTACCAAATTGAGCCACACCCAGGTGATGCTCCACAGGAGGGACTCGAACCCCCAACCTGGCGGTTAACAGCCGCCCGCTCTTCCATTGAGCTACTGTGGAATGTGTTGCATGAGTACCTCCGGAGGGACTCGAACCCTCACCGTCCGCTTAAGAGGCGGATGCTCTACCCGTGAGCTACGGAGGCGTATGCCGCCCCTCGTGTGGGCAGGCGGCGTTTCACCACTGCGATTCAGTTGTCAGAGAGCTACAGACGGCGCGCTGCGAGTGGGGACGCTGGGAGTCGAACCCAGCGGGCCAATGGCTCCGGCTCTACAGGCCGGCGCGTCTCCGTAACGCTCTACGTCCCCAGGAGGTGAGGCTGGAAATGCGAGAGGCCGGGACCCTTTCGGGAGCCCGGCCTCGTTCGCGCCGCCTCACGTCTGGAGGCGGAGCATCAGCAGAGGCCAGGATACGAGCGATACGGATACGGCAACCACAAGGAAGGGGCCGGAAAGGCGCTGACGTGCGCGGGGTTGAAACCGGCCAGACTGTCGTACTGCTTCGGATTCATCGTGCTCGGCATCTTCATCGTCCGCATCGTCACCGCTCCTTTCGCAGAGAAGAGACGCCGGGCCCGAGAAATCCTGACGCGGTATTTCCCGGTGATTTTCCCGTCAGCCTTCAGGCCACCGCGTGGGCCGAGACTTCCAGGGGAGGCATCCCCGGCTGGCCGATGCGCATGGCGTACTGCAGCAGCGTCGTCCCATCCTCGCTCTCGGCGAAGAAGCTCCGCACGGGTCCGAACAACTGCTGGACCTCCTTCGCGGTGCAGGTGGGCAGGTACACTCGGAGGACGCGGGGATCGTAGTACCGGAAGTAGAGCTCCTTGCCCTGCTCGGTGCGCACCAGCAGCAGCGACTGCAGGTGCTTGCGCACGAGCTCCCTGTCACCCGTCGCCTGCAAGAACACTCCCCAGCTCTTGGTCCAGGCGTGCTCGATGAGCCAGGCCGGAAAGGGGGTGCCGCGCCTGAGCCTCACCAGATAGGGGGCCACCCGGCTCAGCTCTGGGGGCAGCACTCCGGAGAAGAGGCAGTCCACCTCCAGGTCGCTGTTCTGGACGGCGGGCAGGATGGCCTCGTCGCGGGCGGCATCCAGGAGCACATACACATCCAACAGGTTCCGCGCCTTGGGCGGCGGCCACACGTACTGGAGGATCTTCTCGACATGCGGAGCGGTCATCGCGGCTCACCGTTTCAGGTCGTGATCCCTCGTTTGATGTTCTCGCACACCTCGCAGAAAGGGGTGCCGTCCTGGGCCGCGCTCCCCAGGCAGCTGTCCTGCTGGGCCACGTTGACGTTGCGGGTGGGAGTGGCCTGGGCGGGCTTCGGCTCCTGGGCCAGCACCGCCGCATCGACGACGTCCTTGGGAACGGGGGGCGCCGGCTTCACGAAGAGGCTCAACGCGGGCTGCCTCGGCTCACGGCGGAACGCGACGAGCCGGCCGGACTGGAAGAGGTCGGTGAGCAGCCGCTTGAGCTGCCTGCTCTCCTCGGTGGGAGACAGGTCGGGCAGCACCCGGTCCATCGCGCCGAGCATCGAGCGAAGGGTGTTCAGGGAGTACCTCACCCATCCGTCGAATTCCCGCTGGAGCTCCTCAGGGGGCACCACGTGGGGGGCCTCTTCCTCGTCCAGCTCGAACTCCCGGATGACCTCATACTCATGGGAGGCGGTCTTGAGACGCCAGGCGCGTCGCTGGGCCTCGGGGGCGTTCTGCATGTCGCTCCTCGGAGTGTGTGGCGGGTGCTCGAATCCGCCGCAGCATACCGTCAACCGGAGGGACAGAGGAGGCGGGAGATGAAGAAGCCGGGTGAGCGGCTCTGGAGTTGCCCATAGACGAGGCCCCGGTGGTAGGGTGCTCGTCCCATGGCCAAGTCCCCTTGCCCCGTTACGCATCCGCAGTTCATGGAGAAAGCCGAACCGTTGAAGGTGGTGATCAACGGTCAGGAGATGATCGCCGAGGTCAAGTCGTTCTCGACGGGTTCCTTCGGCTGGTACATCAACGGCAAGACGACCGTCACTGTCGATGGCAAGCCGCTGTCGGTGCAGATCGGCATGAACCTGACCGTCGTCGGCTCGAAAGAGGCCGCGCGCTGAGCAGGGCGTCCTCGCGCCCCGCCCTGGAGCGGCTCAAGCGGCTGTAGGTGTCACCGCCACGAGGCTCACCATCGCGTCGCGGCGGGTGCCGTGCTTCACGAAGTCCTGCACCACCCGTGCGAGCGTGGCGCCAAGCTGGCCAATCAGGGGCAGGTGGGCGCCTCCCTCGCACGTGGCCTGGCCTTCGGTGTCCTCGGCGTCCGGGACGAAGCGCTCGTCCCAGCGCACCAGCCCGAAAGTGCCGTCTGCTGCCAGCGCTCCGTGCACCAGCGGCTTGTTCGCCTCCCTCGCGAACCCGCTCAGCAGCAGCCGGCTCGCCTGGTTGTCGAAGCAGTCCACGAGCAGGTCCGCGCTCCCGCACAGCGCTGCCACGTTGTCGCGCGTCACCCGCACGCCAAAGGCCTCCGCCTTCACCCCGTGCAGGTTGAGCAGCTGGAGCTTCAGCGCCTCCGCCTTGTTCTTCCCCACCGACGGCTTCACGAAGGCCTGCGCCAGCAGGTTCTTCGACTCCACCCGGTCGAAGTCGATGAAGACGAGCGTGGCCTCCAGGTTGCGGCACAGCACCGCCGCCGTGGAGCCGATGGCCCCCACCCCGCAGAAGACGATGCGCATGGCGGGCCCTCCTCACGCCCCGAAGGGCACCTTGGGTCGCAGGTAGATGCGATCCTCGCCCCGGGGCCCGCGGAACCGGTCCACCACGTAGTGGTTGAAGGTGTCCTCCGGCAGGTGGGCGATGTGCAATCCCGGCACTCCGCCCGAGCGCACCACCTCCACTGCGATGCGCCGAATGTCCACGTCCGTCACGTGACCGTCCAGCTCCAGGGGCAGGTCCGAGGACAAGCCGTTGAAGGTGATGTTCAGCGTCGCCATTTCACGTCTCCTTTTGTCGTGGGGGACGTGAAGGGACGAGGGTTCCTGACCGGGCTGTCAGACGCTGTGTCTCATCCGTGCCCGTGCCCCCCTCGGAGGGGCGTGCAGGAACGTGCCGCCGAGCGGACGCCGTAGGGCGAACTCGGGCGTTGGGCTGGCAGGAGCGGGCGCGGCGGAAGGATGAACCCAGACAGGGTGCGGAGGCCGCCGGCGAAGACCGCGAGCACCAGGCTCAGGAAGCCCACCGGCTCCAGGCCACGCGCTCGCACCGCCGCGGAGAGCCCCAACGAGAAGCTCACCAGCAGGTTGATGACTCCCACCACCACAATCCCCAATACCGCCCAGAGGAAGTCCGGCTCCATCAGCCGCTCGGGCCCCAGCGCCGTGCCCGCGAAGGTGAGCGTGCCGGCACTCAGGGTGACGTGCCGCACGTCCAGCGGCAGGCCGAAGAAGCGGCCCAGCGCGGGCGTCATGCCCAGCAGCAGGCCCAGGCTGACATTGGCTCCCAGGCCACACGCGTTACGTGCGAGCGCCTCGCCCAGCCAGCGTGCCCGCTTCTCACCCAGCAGGCCGATGAGGCCCCGATGGCTCGCGAGTGCCTCCGGCAGGCGCTGGTAGTGCACCCAGTTCTCCAGCCAGCCCCCGAAGACGCTCGAGCACCACAGCAGCACTCCCGTCAGGGCGGCGAAGAAGATCGTCCCACTCTTGAAGGGGTGCAGCGAGCGCACCACGTACTCCGCCTCCTGTTGCTCCAGCAGGGGCCGCCCCTGGAACACCTGGATGCCGAGTCCCACCAGCGTGACCGTGGCCACCACCGCGCCCAGGTTGCCGAAGACCGAGGCCAGCTGGGAGCGGGTGATGCAGGCCAGCCGCTCCATCAATCCACTCATCTCCTTGTCCCGAGCCTTCACGTCCAGCGACGCCGCCAGGGCCGCGCCCGTCATGGAGGGCTGCTTGGTGGCCAGCGTGAAGCCGAGCAACTGGATGAGCGTGAAGCTGAGGGCGTAGTTGGTGGCCGCCACCAGTCCCTCGAAGAAGAGCGGCAGCGCGGCGAAGGTGATGGCCAGTTTGAGCGCTGCCGTGCCCGCGGTGAGCAGTCCACCTCCCGCCGCCGCGCTCACCAGCCGGTGGTACTCGTCCTCGCTGGTGGTGATGTAGTGGCGGCCCACCTCACCGGTGTGCTCGAAGATGCGCCGCGAGATGCAGCGCACGCTGCCGCGCAGCAGCCCGGCCAGGCTTCGCTCCTCCTCGTACGCCCGCACCAGGGTGCAGAGCAGCCGGGTGGCGGCACCCGGCGTGACACCTGCGCGCTCCGGGGCGAGCAGCCACAGGAGTGCCTCCAGTCGATCCAGCGTGTGGCTGAGCTGCTCCAACCGGTAGACAAGGTCCGTGTCCACCGCGTGCGCATGCAGGTGGTTCAGCACCGCCTGTGCGGCGGCTCGGCACCCCGCGAGGGTTTCAGCGCAGGCCTCGCGTTGCTGCTCCAGCACGAGCCCTTCGGCGCCTGCACGCACCGTGTCCCGCAGCGCCTCGCACGCGCGAGGCAAGCGGATGAAAGCGGTTTGCGCGAGGGGCTCCGGTGGCAGCCGCGCTAGCACGTCGCTCGCCAGTCCGAGGGCACTCGCGCGCAAGGCGAGCACCGCCACGGCGTCGTCCACCGCCGCCTTCAACGGGGCGAAGGTCTGTGCTCCCAGTACGGCGCAGAGGGCGGCCACAGGCTCCTCCGACAGCTCGTCCAGCCAGGCCCGTTCCTTCTCTCCCGGAAACAGGCGCCACACCAGGGGTGCCAGTGCTCGCTCATCCGGGGCGGGCGGTACCATCCGACGGCCCAGCCGTGCCAGGGCCTCACCCAGGAGTCCTCGTCCGGCAGACAGGCCCGGCTCAGCGAGCAATCCCAGCGCGGAGGTCTCGGCGAGCACGGACGCGACGACACCTCGCAGGGCCTCGCACCACACCGGAGTCTCTCCGAGCACCTCGACCAGAAGCCGCAGGCGCGCCGAGCCCGCGGACTCCACCGGCGCCAGCCGCCCGCGCCTCGATGGCGTGGCTCCCGGCGCTCGGAGCCAGTGGGCCAGCTCCTCCAGCCAGCTCATGCGCTCTGCGAGCGGTGCTCGGGGCGGAGCCGAGGTCAGCAGCGCATGCAGCTCGCGCAGGCGCTCCTCCGTCTCGAGCGCATTCGGATAGCGGGCCAGCAGTTGTTCCAGAGAGGGGACTTGGGAGCCGGGCTCGGAACTCGGCGCGTGGACGGGGTAGTCGAACATGGGCAGTGGGATTTTTGTTCTCAAACCAACAGAGTTCAAAATGAGCCCACGGGGCCTGCCTGCTGCGCGGGCAACCCCTGTCCACACGCCATCCTGCCCCGCGGTGCGGGGTCATGGTTGGCCCATGTTCATCTTCCATGGGGGCGCTGGACTCGACTTGCATTTCGCTGTCTGCTCAGGCTTTCACGGAAATCATGATGTTGGCGGTCCTCGCGTTCAGGAGGCACTGAGGGATGAGCAGTCCAGGTCCGGAGAGCGAAGGAGTTGCCGCGCGCCTGCTCTTCGTGGCGGGTGAGAGCGAGACACGGCAGGTGTTGGAGCGGCTGCGAGGGACGGGACTGAACGTCTTCGCGGAGCGGGTGTGCACAGCGGAGGCGCTGACGGTGGCGTTGGCGCATTCCTGGGACCTGGCCGTCTGTGGCTCGGAGGTGACGGGGCTGGGCTTCCGAGAGGTCGCGCCGCTGCTGCGCGAGAAGGCGCCCTCGCTGGCCTTCCTTGTGCTCACTTCGCGATGGGAGGAGGAGGAGCTGAGCGCGGCTCTGGTGGCGGGGGCGCAGGGGTACCTGGACATGGGGCGGCTGGCGCAGGTGGTCCTGGAGGTTCAGCGGGAGGTGCGGCGGGCCATCGAGCGCCGCCAACGCCTCCAGGCCGAGGAGCGGCGCCAGCGCAAGAACGAGTTCCTGTCCGACCTCAACCACGACATCCGCTCGCCCCTCAACGGCATCATCGGCTACTGCGATCTCCTGATACTCGAGGAGGGTCGCCACCTGACGCAGAATGGTCTGCACGACCTGGGCATGGTGAAGAAGAACGCCCAGACGCTGCTCTCGCTCATCAATGACGTCCTGGCGCTCATCAAGCTCGAGGCAGGCCGGACGGATGTGGTGAATGAGCTGGTGAACTTCCGGGAGCTGACGGAGGAATGTGTCGGCGCGGTGCGAGAGACGCTCGAGGGCAAGGAGCTCGCGCTCACCACCCATCTGGCCGAGCAGGTGTACCTCCTGCGGACGGACGAGCTGAAGCTGCGACAGGTGTTGCTCAACCTGCTGGGCTACTCAGCCCAGGCCACCGCGTCCGGAAGGATTGCGCTCACCGCGCGGGCCGAGGGACAAGACGCCCTCCTCATCGTCGAGGACACAGGCGAGGGCATTCCCGAGGATCAGCTTCCGTTTCTGTTCGAGGACTTCTGCGAGGCGGAGGATTCCAGGGGACGCAAGGCGGCCGGCACCTCACTGGGGCTGGTGCTCGCCAAGGAGCTGACGCGGGTGCTGGGGGGCTCCCTGTCCGTGCAGAGCACCTTGGGGCAGGGCACCACCTTCTTCGTGCGGCTGCCCTGTCTCGTCGAGGACGAGGCCAGCTGAACGCCAGCCTCGTGGACGGCATGCGCGAGGGCTCAGTGGTCGCCGTAGCGCTTCTCGCCGGCCTCCACGCGCAGCTTCAGCCGGTTCTGCGGCGGCGGCAGCGGGCACGTGGCATAGGGAGAGAAGGCGCACGGGGGGTTGTAGGCCCGGTTGAAGTCCAGCACCACCTTCCCGTCCTTCGGCGGATCCGCGTACAGGAAGCGCCCTGCTCCGTAGGACTCCGTGCGATTGGTGAGGTCCGCGAAGATGATGAAGAGCTGCTCCGAGCTGTTCTCCTGCACCGGATCCAGCCGGTACTCCTGGCCGTTCACCGTGAAGACGATGGTGCCAGGCGAGGTCGCTTCATCCACCGTCCCGAGCACCGTGGGCACCGCCAGCTTTCGCGGGGTGGCCGCCGGCTCGAAGCGGGCCTCGATGCGCCAGGCCGTGCTCACCGGCCAGGTGGGAATGCCGTGGAATTGCTTGCGCGCTGGTGCCTCCGGATCCTTCACCCGGACGCCGAGCCGATCGCCCCGGCGAATGACGTAGAAGCGCAGCGAGCCCAGCATGAGCATGTCCTTCTCGCTCTCGCTGTCACTCACCTCGCCTCCGGTGAAAGGCTGGCCGGCCCGGGTGAGGGTGACTCCCGGCTGCACGGTCAGCGTCACCTTGCCGCCCTTGTTCGTGAGGGTGCCGATGCGCGCGGGGGTGCTGGCGGGGAAGACAAGGTCGTTGTCCTGGGCGGAGCCGAAGCGGTTGTCTCCTTCCTTCAGCCAGTGCAGGCCCACCAGGGAGAGCCAGCCTTCTTCGCTGGTGAGACTGGCGATGCGCTTCTGATGCCAGGCGCGCGTCTCCGCCTCGAGTTCGGAGTGCTTCGTATCAGGGGCTTTGGTGTCAGCGGGCTTCATCATGGCGGGCTTCACGGGGGGGCGGGTAGCGACCGCGGGAGTCGCGAACGCCAACGTCAGGAGGGGGGTTAGACGAGCAATTCGCATGGGTTGACCATCGCAAGACCGCTCGTGCTCGTCCACCCGCTTGGCGTCAGACCACCCAGCCCGGGCGAGACGCCCACCCCTCTCTTCCGCTAAGGGGGGGGCCAATGGGTGACGCGATGGGTGCCGTGAAGAACATGTGGGCTCGGGGCCGCGAGTACGTGGCCGCGCTGCTGGCGGGAGCCTTCGGGGTGTTCTGGTTCATCCAGAGCCACGGCGACCGGGCGCTCAACCCCCAGAAGGTGGACTGGTTGATGGAGGGGGATTGGTCCACCCACCTGGTGGGATGGCTCTTCTTTCGCAACGAGTCGCTGCGCTTTCCCCTCGGTGCCGTGCCCAGCCTGGCCCATCCGCTCGGGACGACGGTGGGCTTCACGGACTCCACGCCCCTGGTGGCCTTGCTCCTGCGCCCGTTCGCGGGCGTGCTGCCCTTTCCCTTCCAATATGTGGGGCTCTGGCTCGCGCTCTGCTTCTTCCTCCAGGGCTTCCTGGGCAGCCGGCTGACGGCGCTGTTCACCCCCCATCGGCTCGCGCAGCTGCTGGGGGGCATCCTCTTCGCGCTCGCCCCCGTGCTGGTGTCGCGCATGGGCCATGAGAGCCTGTGTGCGCACTGGCTCGTCCTGGGGTTGCTCTGGGTGAACCTGCGCGACTGGCCGGACGCCGCCGCGACCCGTCGAGCCCTTGCGGTGACGTTCCTCCTGGTGGGCCTGAGCGCCACCATCCACCCCTACCTGTCAGCCATGGCGGTGGTGCTTGGCGCGGCGGCGCTGGTGCGGCTGCGGCTGGTGGACAGGACGCTCTCCTGGCTCGGGCTGGGGCTCGGCCTGGGGGGGCTTGTGGCGCTCCTGCTGGCCCTGTTCTGGCTCTTCGGCTACCTGGGCACGGGCACCCCGTCTGGCATTGAGGGCTTCGGCCATGTCTCCGCGGACATGCTCACGCTCATCAACCCCCTGGACTGGTCCCGGCTGCTGCCCACCCTGCCCATCGCGGCGCGCGTCCAGGGCGAGGGCTTCGGCTACCTGGGCGCAGGCGTTCTGCTCCTGCTCGGGGTAGGCGTGGGCTCCGCGCTGCTCGTGTGGCGGAGGTGGCGCTCGGACTGGACGCCTCAATGGAAGCGCGTGGTGCCCCTGGGGGTGTGCTGCCTGCTGCTCGCCGTGTACGCGTTCTCCTCTCGTGTCACCTTCATGGGTCGGCTGGTGTTGGACCTGCAGGCGCTCTACCAGCCGGTGTTGCGGCTCGTGGAGCCGTTCCGCTCCTCGGGGCGCTTCATCTGGCCCCTGCACTACGCCCTGCTGACAGGCGCCATCGCGCTCGTGCTGGGCGTCTGGCGCCGCCGGCCGTGGGTGGGAATGGGTCTGCTCGCCCTCGCGGTGGGCGTGCAGGTGTTCGACCTGAGCCTGGCGGTGAGGCGGGAGCGCTTCCAGCCCCTCTCCTGGAATGGCCTGCGCTCCCCCGACTGGCGGCGGATGAAGGAAGACTACCGTCACCTCGTGCTGTTCCCGCCGCAGCTCCACGACGGCAATGGCCGGGGCTGTCCCTATCCCGGTCGTGGCGCGCCCTTCAGCCCCATGTTCGCGTATCACGCGGCCTCGCTCGGGATGACCTTCAACAGCGCGTACCTTGCGCGCGTAGACCCCGCAGCGGCCCAGGCCTACTGCACCGCGCTCCAGCAGGAAGCCGAGCGCGGCGAGTTCCAGCCCGACACCGTCTACGTGGTGCACCCCGCGCACCTGGCGCTGTTCCTGCGTCATCCGGAGCGGATGGTGTGCGGCAGGCTCGATGGCCACGCGGTGTGCGTCTCCTCAGGCAAGGAGAGCGCGTTCCGCCGGGTGCTCGAGTCGCGGCGGCTCCAAGCTGCTCCGCTCGCCAGTCCGTGAGGGGAGGGGAGAGGTTCTAGCGGCGGCCGGTGGCGCGCTTCACGGCGCGTCGGGCGGCGGCCGGAGCACGCTTGGCGACCGTCGTCGTCTTCGTGGCGGCGCGCCTGACCAATGTCTTCTGGGCAGGGCCGGCCTTCTTGGTGGGCCCCTTCTTCTGCGAGGCTGAGGGCTTGCGGCCACCCACCTTCGGTGTGGTGCTCCAGCCCTCCTTCTCGCGGAAGGTCTTGGTGGTGGCTCGCGTGTTCTTACGACGCGCGGCGGCCCTCTTCTCGCCGGTGGGGGCTGGGCGCTTCTTCTCGGGCTTGCGCTTGGCGACGGTGCGTCCCTTCCTGGCCGGCCCCGGTGGCCCGGACTTGCCCATCTTGCGTCGGGCACCCGCCTCGCCCGTGGGTGTCACGGAGGCGGGAGCCTGTTCGGGTGGATTGGCGGTGGGGGCCATCATCTCGGCCGTGTTCTGGTGTTCGGCCTCCTGGGGCGGGCGCGGTGACTCGCTGGACATTCGGTGCTCCTCCTTGAGTGAGCGATCCACGCCTGGTCACCGGATGTCAGCGTCCAGGCGTTGGAGGGGTGGAGTGAGCTCCACCCGACGAATGCGTAAGCATCGCGAGGCCATGATGCTCGGACGTGGAGATGCGCGGCACGAGCGACGCGCGCGCCGGTGCTACAGGAGCCGCCGCAGGACGAAGGCCATCAGACTGAGCAGCACCGAGAGCAGCAACATGGAGGCGAAGGGGACGTAGATCCGGGTGTGCTCACCCTCCCAGCGCAGGTCGCCCGGCAGGCGGCCAAACCAAGACAGCGCGCCCGAGTACACCAGCAGCCCGATGACGACGAGGACGGCCCCCGCCACCATCAGCATCAACCCCGTCGGCTTCACCCTGTCCTCCTACGCGCGTGTCGTGGCCCGTGGTCTGCCCATGTTCGGCCACTTCGACAAGGGGGATGCTGCCTCGCCTGCCCCTCCCTGAAGTGCCCCTCTGCCTGGGAGTGGCTTCCGTGGGAATCCAGTGGGACAGGTTGTCCGCCGGGTGGTGCGCACCAAGGTTCCCAGGACGAGGAGGGAATTCCATGCAGATGCGCGTACACGAGCTGCACCCGACGTTGATCCATGCCCCGTTGGCGCTGCTGCCGTCCACGGTGGTCGTCGACCTGACGGCGGCGCTCACCGGAAACCAGAAGCTGGACACGGCGGCCCGGACGTTGTGGTGGACCACCGCGGCGAGCGGGTTGATGGCGGGCCTGGCCGGTATGGCCGCCTCGCAGGAAGTGAAGGCGGATCGGCACACCCGGGACATGATGTTCCTGCACGGCCTGGGCAATGTGGTCATCGTGCTGAGCGCGTTCGGGGTCGCCGCCTGGCGCACCGCCCACCGCTCGTCGCTGGTCTCCAGTCTGCTGGGACTGGGCTCCTTCGCCTTTGCCACCTACACCGGCTGGTTGGGCGGCGAGATGGTGTATTCGCACGGCGTGGGTGTGAAGGAGCTGACGATGAAGGATGCGGAGCTCGACCAGCTCAGCCCTCCGCTGGCTTCGCGTCAGGCGCCTGTGCGCATTCTTCGCGACGCGGTGAAGGGCCTCGGGTGGTTGCTGGGGCGCGCCCGTCGCGTCTTCTCGGGTGACGAGCAGCTTGATCCGAGCGCGTTCGGCGTGGTGGCCGTTGAACAGAGGCTGACGCAGCAGTCGCAGGCCACGCCGGGTGACGTCCGGTCCGAGCTGCGTCCCGTGTGAGCACTGCCGCCGGCGCGCTCAGCGGCCGCTCTGCTCCAGGGCGTGCCGCAGGGCCAGGGCCATGCGCCGGACGGCGTAGCCCTCGAAGTCCTCCAGCGGATCCAGGTGTGATGGGAAGACCTCGAGCAGGCTGTCGAGGTAGCGGAGGGTTGGGGGAATCGCACCCGCCCTTCTCTCCGCTGCCTCCTTCGAGGCCAAGGTCTCCTCCAACAGGAAGGCCCCCGCCACTAGGCTCTGCCACCGGTCCGTACGCCCGCTTTCGTCGGGAAGATCCGCGCTCACTGCTTCATCCTAGAGCACGCGAGGTGCTCGGGGAGCCTGGGATCTCCGTGTGTCGGATGGTGTGTTAAAGAGGGGGGTGGTGTCAGATGGCAGCGACTGGTGACCAAGTTGTAAAGTTATGGCCAATGGATACGCGTGAGGCCGTGCGAAGCCGAATTGCGCTTGCCTTGCCCGATGAGCGCACCCATGGGCAGATGTTGGTGGACACCCTGGGCGGTTTTTCACAGCTCTATGGTTCCGAGGTGGCGGAGCAGGCGCGAGCTGCGGCCTCCGTGCCCGTGGAACTTGGGCTCTTCTCGTGCCCCATTGCGGAGCTCCTGCGTGTGACCGACGCGGGAGCGAGCGCCGCCGAAGCTCAAGGCCTGGATTCTTATTCGGAGGCCTTGGAGCGGATCGGCATCTTCCTGGCGGGCAGCTATCAACGCTCTCCTGTGGGCCAGGCGTTCCGGCGGATCACCGGCTCGGACGTGCTCAAGTCCATGGAGTTGTCGATGGCCTCCACCCGGGCCGTCACCACGTATGGGAACCGGCGGTTCGAGCGGCTCGGCCCCTCCTCGGCTCGCATTGTCTTCAAGCGGGAGCTGATGGGCCCGCTGTGGATCCGCGGCATCTATACGAAGGCGTTCCAGGCGAGCTCCGGGCTCGACTCCCTGTCGGCCAGCGTGGAGTTCCACCGGGAGCCGGGCATGGACTTCGCCTTGCTCTACACGTGGACGTTGTCCTGACGGAGCTGCATCCTGGACTCGGCCCGCAGGCGCCCGGTCCAGTGGGGCTCTTCGGTGACGAGGCGCTCCTCGCCGTGCTCACGCACCACCATGCCGTTGGGGGCCACCACCGAGAAGCGCACGGGCCGGCCGAGCGCCAGGGTGAGTGCCCCCATCGTCGTCTCGTCCTCGGCGCTGAAGGCCAGCGGTCCCACGGGGTGGCTGTGAGCAATCTCCTCCAGCTCGTCGCGCAGCCGCCAGATGGCCTCCCACCGCGCGCGAGAGTCCGGCAGGGCCACGGGGCTGTCCGAGGCATCGCTCCACAGCACCTTCCCGTCTCGGCCGATGAGCAGACAGACTTCACGCGGCTGCATGGCAAGCCCCTCACGCGTGCCGGGTGATGACCAGCACGTCGTCCTCAATGGCCTCGCGGATGACCGACGGCAGGCTCTCCAGCGTCACCTGTCGATCCTCCCCCGCGAGGCAGATGCCCGCGTCCACCACCCGCAGCGAGTCCGCTTCCACGATGCTGATGAAGCGCTCGCCCATGAAGCCGAACGTCACCTCGAGCCGCTCATTCTCCAGCCGCCGCGTGTCGAGCAGCCGGGCTCCTGCTGACTCCAGTGCCCGCTCCACCCGCGCGGTGCCCTGGGGCTGCCGCTCCTGGTGACGCGGAGCGCTCCGCGGCCGTGCCTCCACCACCCGCGCGTGGACCGCGCGCTCGGTGGCCAGTGCCCGCAGCCGGGCCTCGGCGACGGGACGCCCTCCCTCGGCCACGGACAGCACCTGGCCACGCACCTCAACGGGGGAGAAGCGGATGCCGAGCGCGCGCGAGGCGCCCTCCAGCACGGCATAGCCAAAGGCTGCCCGCAGCGAGGCCGGCACGGCCTTCACCTCCGCGAGCGTCCGGCCCTCCTCCAGCATGAGGCGTGCGTTGCCCTCCGCCTCGCCCTCGAACTCGAGCGCCTCGAAGACGAGCGTGCCGTCATGCCAGCGCCGGGCACGTACCGGAGAGAAGCGCGGCGGCTCCTCGTCGGGGAGGAGTTGCACCGGCTCAGCCACCGCGCCCTCACGCACCAGCCGCGTGCCCCAGAGATGTCCACGAAGGAGCGGGAGCCCGTCGAGCCCTTCTGGCCCGGCCGGCTCCCGCGCGGTGGCGGTGCGCCCCTGAACGTCGAAGCGCCACCACCCGGGAGCGGGCGGCGTGGTGACGCGGAGGCGCCGCGAGGGCGCGTCGACAGAGGGGCCGCCGAAGTAGGGCAGCACCGCCGATTCCACCTTCCCGAGGAACTTCCGGTAGTCCACGACACCCACTCCTCTCTCACGCCACCTTCAACAGCGGCGTGCGCATCACCCGCTCGACCCAGCCGGACTGGCTGGCTCCGGGCGTCGTCGGCGCGTCCAGCAGCGCCTTCAACACACGGGGGACCTGGTACGGGTCCTCGAACTGGCTCACCGACACCTCACTGAACGGCACCTGCATCTGCCGCGCGCACGTGCGCACGGTGGTGCCTCGCGTGCTCACCACGCTCAGCAACAGCGCCATGGCGGCCACGTCGTAGCCGCACTCGCGGAAGGCCCGGGCGAGCTGGTCCCCCGACTCACCGGCCTCGTCACCCACGACGATGACGATGAGCTTCGCCTCCTCCGGTACCCGCACTCCCGCCCGGTGCAGCGCATGCACACCGGCCGCGTGCGTGGTACCGCCCGACGCCTGGATGCCCTGCAGCATGTGCTGCACTGCCGCCCGGCTCGCTGCCTTGGGCTTGAGCACCGTGCCCATCGTGTCGAACGACGCGATGTGCAGCTTCTCCAGCGGGAAGCCCGCGAGGATTCGAGACAGCGCCTCCTTCGACTGCTCGATGGCGCCCTCCATGGAGCCGGACTTGTCGATGAGGAACATCACCCTCACGTCCGTCTCCGCCGTCGCCTCCGCCACCGCGGCCTTCGCCGCGTTGTCGCTCGCCTCCTCCAGCTTCGCCTTCAGCTCCTGGCTGCGGACGTTCTTCACGATGTGGAGCGCCCGCTGGTCGGTCGCCGTCTGCACCGCCTTCTCCCAGCGCGCGCGGATGGCGGGGTCAGACATCAACCCCAGCTCCTCGAGCGTGGGCGTCAGCATGCGCAAGTCCCTGTCGGACAGCGAGGGCAGGAGCGCCGCCATGATGGCCGGCGTCAGGCCCAGGTCCTTGGGAAGCCGACCCACCACCTCCTTGAAGGAGAGGCGATCCCGCTCAATCCACTCGCAGATCTCCGCCTCCGAGAGCCCATCGAAGCGCTCCCGCTTGACCAGGTTCAGTCCCTCCAACCCCACCGAGCGGTGGCCCGCGGCCGCCTGCTTCTGCTTCCAGCCGAGCACCTCGAAGAAGGCCTGCGATACCGGCTTGTAACCGGCCTTGCGGGCGATCTTCTTCAGCGTCTCCTTGTAGCCGGCCTTCACCAGGCCCTGGAGCATGGGCAGGTTCTGCTCACGCATGCGCAGCCACTTCGTCGCCACGGCCTTCCACCGGCCGAGGGGCGGCTTGCGGGACGCGGGGTCACCGAAACCGGCCTCGCGGTTGAGGCGGGCGATCTCCGGCGTCTCGAGCAGCTCGGCCACTCGCAGCACCGCCTTGGGCGTGAGCATGCGCGTGGACTTGCGCTCGTAGTGCAGGAGCATGGCCGCGCCGATGGCACGGAAGTCGTCGTCGAGGAACGCGATGGAGCCGTCGTCCTCGCGCACGGGCTGACCGGAGTGGTTCTGCACGAGCATCAGCGCGCACGTGGCCACCTTGAGGTCACGCCAGTCCGTCTGCGTGAGCGCGTAGGACGCGAAGTGCGCCATCAGGTCCGTGTTGAGCCGGTAGATGTCGAGCAGCTGGCGGTAGAGCTTCACCGCAGCGGGCACGAAGAGGCCCGGCTTCACCGGGGTGCTTCGGCGGACGAGGGTGTCCTTGGCGCCCTGCGCGGGATGCCAGACGCCATTCACGTCCAGGCCCGGGCGGTTGTGCCACAGGTGCGCGGAGCCACTGAGCACCAGGTCCAAGAGCTTCTCGGCCGGGCCGAGCTGGGCCTCAGGAAGCGTGGGCGTGGTCGGGTTGTGCGTCGTCATGTACTGCCCTCCGTCGTTCTGCCCGGAGGGACGCGAGCGCCCGCGGTTCCTGACGGAGGCTGTCAGTTCATGGCGGAGCCAGCGCTGCTCACCCGACCGTTGCGAGGCAGCCGGACGTGGAAGGTCGCTCCTCCTCCAGGCGTCTCTTCGACGAGGATGGTCCCCTGGTGGGCCTCGACGACCTGCCGCGTCACCCACAGCCCCAGCCCCAGGCCGCCGTAGTTGCGCACCGGGACGGCTCGCTCGAAGCGCTCGAAGACGCGGTCCCTATCCTCCGGGGGAATGCCGATGCCGTGGTCCACCACGCTCAGCTGCACCACGTTGCCTTCTGAGCGCAGGCTCACCTCCACGGGCTGCCCCTGGCCGAACTTCAAGGCGTTGGACAGGAGGTTGTGGACCACCTGCTCCATCCGGTCGGGGTCGAAGTGTCCGGCGAGGGGGCTCTCGATGCGGACCGACAGCGGTGTCTTCAGCTTCCGCGCTTCATCCTGGGTATTGGCCACGACCTCGCCGACGAGGGCCGAGAGGTCCACCTGCTCGGGCATCAGCTGCATGCGGCCGGTGGAGAGCTGCGACACGTCCAGCAGCGTCTCAATGAGCCGGGCCAGTCGGCGGACGGAGCGGCGCGCCACATCCAGCCGATCGCCGATGTTGTGCTCCGAGGTCCTGCTCAGCCCCCGCTCGATGGCGTTGAGGTTGAGCTGGAAGGCGGTGAGCGGGGTCTTCAACTCATGGGAGGCAACGGAGAGGAAGTCGTCTCGTGCCCGAATCGCCTCCATGAGGCTCTCCACGCGGGCCCGCTCCCGAGCCACATCGCGGCGCATGCGCATCCGCTCGAGATTGGACCTTACACGGGCGAGCAACTCGCGCGCGGAGAAGGGTTTGACGAGGTAGTCGTCCGCCCCGGACTCGAGCCCCTCGAGCGTGGCCTCCTCTCCGGCGCGGGCCGACAACAGGAGGATGGGCAGCTCCTTCGTATGCGGAGCCGCCCGCAGTGCGCGCAGCAGCCCCACGCCATCCAGCCGCGGCATCATCACGTCCGAGAGCACGAGATCCGGCGGATGGGCCAGCGCCGACTCCAGGGCTGCCTGTCCGTCCGCGACTGCCTCCACCTCGAAGTGAGGGGTCAGCACCCGGCGGATGTAGTCGCGCATGTCCGCGTTGTCGTCCGCGAGGAGCACCCGGGCTCGGGGCTCGTCTGCCTTCGGCGAGTGTTTCGACGAGGGCGAGGGCGCATGGGTCGGGTGGGGAGCCTCCTCCCTTGGGGTCTCCTCCAGCGACCAGCGCAGCGCCTCCTCGACATAAGGGGTGGCCCCGGTGGCAGTCGAGGGGAGGCTGCGGGCGGCGCGGATGCGCTCCTGGGCGAGGTGCGCCGTTCCAAAGGGAATCTCCAGGGTGAACGTCGTCCCTCGGCCCTCGGTGCTGTCCACGCTCACGGTGCCCCCATGCAGCTGCACCAGCTCTCGCACCAGCGCCAGGCCGATGCCCGTGCCCTCGTGCGTCCGGGAGTGCGTGTCCTTCACCCGGTGGAAGCGCTCGAAGATGCGCGGCAGCTCCGAGGCGGGAATCCCCGTCCCGGTGTCGCGCACGACGAGCACAGCGCGTCCCTCCCGCTCGAGGGTGTGGATGGAGATCTCCCCCTTGTGGGTGAACTTGAAGGCGTTGGAGACGAGGTTGAGGACGACCTTCTCCCAGAGCTCCTTGTCCAGGTAGACGGGCTGAGACAGGGGAGGACAGTCCACGAGGAGCTTCAGCCCGGCCCGCTCCACCGCGGAACGGAAGCTGCTCGCGAGGTCGGCGGAGAGCGCGGAGAAGTCCGTGGGCGCATAGCTGGCCTCGATGCGCCCCGCTTCCAGGCGGGAGAAATCGAGCAGCGTGTTGACGAGCCGCAGCAGTCGCTCCGCGTTGCGGTGGATGACCTGGAGCTCGGCCTGGACGCTCTCCGACACGGCGCCCGCGCCCCCCGCGAGCAGGTGCTCGGTGGGCCCCAGCATCAGCGTCAGCGGCGTGCGGAACTCGTGGCTGATGTTGCTGAAGAAGGTCGTCTTGGCTCGGTCGAGCTCCGCCAGGGCCTCCGCGCGCCGGCGCTCCTCCTCATAGGCCTGGGCATTGCGCAGGGCCACCGATACCTGGCCCGCGAGCAGCTCATAAAAGGAGCGGTAGCCCTCGTCGAGCGCGCGGTTGGGGCTCACCCCTGCCACCAGCACGCCAATGGGGGCCGTCTGGCCCGAGGAGGCAATGGGAATCACCAGCGCCGAGCGGACCGGATCCTTGTAGGGACCGCCCGTCAGCGCGACGCGACGCTCGACGTCCTCGACGAGGACCGTCTCTCCAGCAGCCGCGCGCTCCAGGGGCCAGATGCTGTCGGCGTCCACCCCCACCTTCACGGTGGCCGGGCACACGGGCGCATTCTCGTCCAGCCCGATGACGCCGCCGCGCGTGAGCGTCTTGCCATCCGGGCCGCGCAGGTAGATGAGCGCGAAGGGGACATCCAGCGGGTGCTCGGCGATGGTGGCGGAGAGATCGCCGCAGGTCCTCTCGACGCTGCGGGTCCCGTCCGTTCTCGAGGCCAGGTCTCGCAGCAGCCGCATCCGCCGCTCCCCGAGGAGCTGCTGGGTCACCTCGCTGCAGACGGCGAGCATGCCGACGATCTGTCCCTCGTCGTTCTCGGCGGGGGCGTGGGAGACGCTGAAGTAGGCCTCCTCGCGGTAGCCGGAGCGCTCCATGAGGAGCGGGAGGGCCGGCGTCCAGTTGGCCACACCGGTGGTCATCACCCGATGAATCATCGGGCCGAGCGTGTCCCACGAGGCGGCCAGGGTGATGCGGATGTCGATGCCAAGCGCGGCCGGGTGCCCATCGCCGATCAGCTTCGAGTAGGCGTCATTGTAGAACTGGGTGAAGTCGGGCCCCCACGTCAGCACCATGGGGTAGCTGGACGAGAGGAGCGTCCGCACCAGGGCCTTGAGGCTCTGGGGCCAGGTCTCCACGGGACCCACTGAAGTGTTGGCCCAATCGTGTGCCCGGACGCGCGCGTGCATCTCGCTTGGGCCGGCAAACATGTCCTGTTGGGTACGCGCCCGCTTTCCAGACTGCTCCACACCTGCCTCCGAACAAAAGGACCCACTAACAGGGACGTGGCCCTGGACGCGACCCTCCGCTTCCTGACCTCCCTGCGTTGATGGGATGTGAACATTTGCCCCCACACATGCCGTCAGAGCGCTAGACAGCCGGGCTGGAGAGCTGCCGGGCGTCCTATACGCGTCAGTGCCAATCGGCTCGACGACAGGACCGCCCAGGTGCTGTGTGGCGATGAGGAGGCGTGATGAGCATGGAATCGGCCGGAGCTGGGCGGACGGCGGATCTCACCAACTGTGACCGGGAGCCCATCCACATTCCAGGGGCCATCCAGCCTCATGGGGTGCTGCTCGTCCTGCGAGAGCCGATGCTGGAGATCCGCCAGGTCAGCGAGAACGTCCAGGCGCTGCTCGGCGTGACGGCCCAGGACCTGCTAGGCAGGACGCTCGAGGTCCTCCTGCCTTCCGCCCAGGTCGAGAGCGTCCGCGCGATTCTGTTGTCGGAGCGGCTCAAGGACCATAACCCGCTCAAGCTCACCATCCGGGGCGGGAGCGGCGAGCGCACGTTCAATGGCATCGCGCACCGGCATCAGGGCCGGCTCTTCCTCGAGCTCGAGCCCTCGTCCGGGCAGGAGGCGCTCCCGTTCTTCGGCTTCTACCACCAGGCGCGTGGCTCCATGTCACGCCTGCGTGACGCGAGGGACCTGCGCGAGCTGTGCGAGGAGGCCGTCCGCGAGGTCCGCCGGCTCACGGGGTTTGATCGCGTCATCATCTACCGCTTCGATGCGGAGTGGAACGGTCAGGTCCTCGCCGAGGATCGGGTGGAGAAGGCGGACCCGTACCTGGGCCTGCACTTCCCCGCCTCGGACATCCCCCGCCAGGCCCGCGAGCTGTACACCCTCAACTGGCTGCGCATCATCCCGACGGTGGATTACGTGCCCGC
The DNA here is from genome assembly GCF_044360475.1 of Archangium minus. NCBI lineage: Bacteria > Pseudomonadati > Myxococcota > Myxococcia > Myxococcales > Archangiaceae > Archangium > Archangium minus. Next base: position 10,052,985 of record NZ_CP043494.1, on the reverse strand, counting down.
GCGCATCCTCGCGCTGCCGGAGGAGGCGGCTCAAGGTCCGCTCGACATGTCCTTCTGCGTGCTGCGCAGCGTGTCGCCCATCCACCTCGAGTACCTGCACAACATGGGGGCCTTCGCCTCGATGAGCATCTCACTCATGAAGGAGGGGCGGCTCTGGGGCCTCATCTCCTGCACGGACGTGTCTGGGCCCCGGTACATCCCCTACGAGGTGCGCACGGCCTGCGAGTTCGTGGGCGAGTTCATGTCCTCCTTCATCCCCTCGAAGGAGGGCTACGAGGACTATGACCAGCGCCTCCGGGCCAGGTCCGTGCAGGCGCGGCTGCTCGAGCGCATGACCCGCAACCCCGACTTCGCCGAGGGGCTCTGCCACCCACCGCCCGAGCTGCTCGAGCTCACCGGCGCGACGGGCGCGGCCGTCTACTTCAATGGCGCGACGACCATCGTCGGCAAGGCCCCCACGGACGAGCAGCTCCAGGGCCTCATCCGCTGGCTGGGCGAGAAGGCGGATCCAACGGAGGTGTTCTCCACCACCAGCCTGTCGCGGGAGTACCCCGAGGCGGAGGCGTTCAAGGACGTCGCGGCGGGCCTCATCGCCGCCTCCATGTCGCGAGGCCGCCACAACTATGTCCTCTGGTTCCGCCCGGAGGTGGTGCAGACGGTGGAGTGGGGCGGCAACCCGAACAAGCCGGTGGACATCCAGGACGATCAGCTGCGGCTCCACCCGCGCAAGTCCTTCGCGCTCTGGAAGGAGACGGTGCGCGGCAGGTCCCTCCCGTGGAAGGACTATGAGCTGGAGGCGGCCCAGGAGCTGCGCAGGAACATCATCGACATCGTCCTGCAGCGCAGCGAGGAGCTGCTCAAGCTCAACACGGAGTTGGAGCGCAGCAACGTGGAGCTGGACTCCTTTGCCTACGCGGCCAGCCATGATCTCAAGGAGCCGCTCCGGGGCATTCACAACTACGCCAGCCTGGTGCTGCGCGAGGAGTCCGGCCACCTCAAGCCCACCAACCGCACGCGCATGGACACGGTGGTGCGGCTCACGCAGCGCATGGAGAGCCTCATCAACTCGCTCTTGCACTACGCGCAGGTGGGCCGCACCGAGCTCTCCCTCCGGGAGACGGACCTCAACGAGGTGATCGCGTCGGTGCTGGAGGTGCTCAAGCCGAGGATCGACGAGGCCCAGGTGGAGGTGCGCATCCCCAAGCCGCTGCCGCCCGCGCGGTGCGATCGCGTGCGCATGGTGGAGGTCTTCACCAACCTCATCACCAACGCCATCAAGTACAACGACAAGGAGACGAAGTGGGTGGAGCTCGGCGCCACGAGCACGCCCGAGGGCGACACCGTCTACTTCGTGCGCGACAACGGAATTGGCATCAGGCCCGAGTACTACGAACCCATCTTCCGCATCTTCAAGCGCCTGCACGGGCGCGACAAATACGGCGGCGGTACCGGGACGGGCCTGACCATCGTCAAGCGCCTCATCGAGCGGCACAACGGTCGTATCTGGTTGGAGTCCCAGCCGGGCGAGGGCACCACCTTCTTCTTCACCTTGGGCAGTGAGAAGGATGAGCCCTCTTCGACAGAGGTCGGTCGATGAACCGCGATCTGCCCATCCTCGTGGTGGAGGACAACGACGAGGACTTCGACATGCTCCAGATGACCTTCCAGGGGGTGGGCATCCCCAACCCGCTCTACCGCTGTGCCGAAGGCGAGGAGGCGCTCGCGTTCCTCCACAACACCGGCCGCTACGCGGGCTCAGCGCCGGCGCCACGCCCGGGGCTCATCCTGCTGGACCTGAACCTCGCTGGCTTGGACGGCAGGCAGGTACTCGAGCACGTCAAGAACGATCCACACCTGAAGAGCATCCCTGTCATCGTGTTCTCTACTTCGGACAATCCGAAGGACGTCCAAAGTGTCTACGCGAATGGCGCGAGCGGTTATCTTCTCAAACCCGTGGATCTGACTCGGTTCGAGCGAATGATTCAGCTCTTCAAGGACTTCTGGCTGGACCACATCGTGATGCCGGAGGGTGACGGCCGGGAGAGCTCGCGCAGATGAGCCGCCGACAAGTGACGCTGCTCCTCCTGGAAGACAGTCCAGAGGATCGGCATGTCTTCCGCACCTACCTGGAGCAGGTGGAGGAGTACGCCTTTCGCTTCATCGAGGAAGAGAACGCGGAGCAGGCGCTCGAGGTGTGTAAGCGCGAGCGCGTGGACTGCATCCTCCTGGACTATGAGCTCCCAGGCGCGAACGGGCTCGAATTCCTCCGGAGGTTGGAGATTGACGAGGGCCTCCTCCGTCCGCCCGTGGTGATGGTGACCGGGCGAGGGAGCGAGCGCATCGCCGTCAAGGCGCTCAAGGGGGGAGCGTCTGACTACCTCGTGAAGTCGGAGGTGACTCCGGAGAGCCTCTACCGCGCCGTGCGCAACGCGGTGGAGAAGGAAGACATCCGCAAGCGCCTCACCGAGCAGCGGCTGCGGACGGGGATCGCGGAGTCGCGGCTCCAGCTCGCCCTTGAGGTCCTGGAGCACGGGGACGCGTTGATCGTCCTCGACAGGGACGGCCGCGTCGTCCTCGTCAACAGCAACCAGGAGCGCATCTCGCGCAAGCCGCGAGACGAAACCCTGATGCGCAAGGTGTGCGAGCTCTGGCCGCTGCTCGCCGACCCCAAGACGAAGTTCTGGTCCGAGTACCACCGGGTCATGAACGAGCGGGTGCCCGTGCACTTCGAGGAGTTCTATGCGCCCATGGACCTGTGGTTGGACGTCAGCGTCTACCCCACGAAGGAGGGGGGCCTCGCGGCCTTCTTCCGGGACATCAGCGAGCGCAAGCGCAAGGAGGAGCAAGTCCGGGCCGAGGAGCAGCAGCGCTCGGGGTTTGAGCAGCAGCTCATCGGCATCGTCAGCCACGACCTGCGCAACCCCATCACCGCCATCTCCCTGGGGATTTCGCTCCTGCTGCGCCGCGAGGGGCTGGATGAGCGCATCCTCAAGACGCTCGTGCGCATCCATTCCTCGGCCGAGCGCGCTATCCGGATGGTGAGGGATCTCCTCGACTTCACCCAGGCCCGGCTGGGCGGGGGCATCGTCCTGCACCGGGAGCAGATGGACCTGCACCCCCTCCTCCATCACGTGGTGGAGGAGGTCCACATGTCCTATCCCGAGCGCGAGGTGCGGGTCGAGGTGAACGGCAGTGGTCAGGGAACGTGGGACTCGGATCGGGTGGCGCAGGTCATCACCAACCTGGTCACCAATGCGTTGAAGTACAGCCCCGAGGGGACGCCCGTCACGGTGCGGACACACGGAGACGTCGACACCGTGGTGCTGGAGGTCCACAACCTGGGCGAGCCCATCTCGCCTCAGCTCCAGGCCCACCTCTTCGAGCCCATGAGACGCGGGGGTGACCGGCCCGACAGGACGAGCCGCAGCATCGGGCTCGGCCTCTTCATCGTGGACCACGTCGTCCGTGCCCACGGTGGCACCATCGACGTGCGGTCCAACGCGGCCGATGGCACCACCTTTTGTGTGCGGCTGCCCCGGGGCTCGGTCGACGTCTGAGCCGAGAAGCGCTACCCGTTGCGGGGTGTCCCGGACTTGCGGCGTCGCCCGGCCAGTAGCGCCAGGGTCGACAGGAGCAACCCTCCGGCGAACTCACTGGTGGAGGACGCGCCGCAGCCGCAGCTCCCGCGGGCGTACTGCCGGCTCACTCCCACCTGGAATGTGCACCGCGAGGTGTTGCCGGCCGCATCGGTGGCGGTGACGACGACGGGGGTGATTCCCACGATGAAGTCACTGCCGGGCGGAGGGTTGTAGGTGAGCGCCGGCGAGGACACGGAGTCGCTGGCCGAGGCCTTCGGGTAGTCCACAGTTGCCCCATACCGGGTCGTCCTCCAGACCTCATGGTCCTGGGGGCAGATGATCGTCGGCGGCTGGGTGTCGCGGACCTTCACGGTGAAGGAGCACTGCGCGCTGTTGCCGGACTCGTCGGTCGCCGTGGCGGTGACCTGGGTCGGACCGAGCGGGAAGGTCTCACCCGTGGCATGGCTGTAGCTGAAGACCGGGGGCTCGGGCTTGTTGTCGTGCCCCGTGGCGGCTGGAAATTTCACGGGCGCACCACTCGAGTCCCAAGCCTCGGCCGTCATCTCGGAGGGGCAGGAGATGGTCGGAGGCGTGCAGTCGTTGAGCACCCACGGCTCTGCGCCAATATCGCTCGCACCGGCGGAGGTGTTGTCTCCCGCGAGGAAGAAGACGCGCGGTCCCACGGGCGTGAGCAGCGAGGGCGACAGGGAGCCAGGTCCGGGGACGGCGTCCTGGAGCATCTCCGTCCTCTCCAGGGTGCCATCGCTCGACCAGAGCTCGCGGCCGGACTCCGTGGTCTCCGCGCTGAAGAGGACCTTGCCGTCCACCACGGTCAGCCACGAAGGCGCCGAGCTGTCGCTCCCAGGACGGATGTCTTCCACGAGGACCGTGCCGGCCACCGTCCCGTCGCTCCGCCACAGCTCGAAGCCGCTCGCCTCATCCCAGGCGGTGAAGACGAGCGTTCCGTTCAGGTTCGTCAGGAAGCGGGCGTCCGCCGAGGGCTTGATGAGGGACGTGCCCTTGTCGGTCCCGTCACTCCTCCACAGCGAGCCATCCGCGCCGGCCCGGAAGTAGATCAGCTCTCCCACCGGCGTCATGGAATCGGGACCCATGGCGTAGTCGGCGGCGCTCAGGGCCAGCGGCGTGACGCGGACCGTTCCCGGCCCCGTGCCATCGCTTTTCCAGAGGTCCCACCGCTTCTTGTAGGCCGACCCAGCGAAGAAGTAGAGCCGATCGTCTACGGCCGTCAGGCCTTGGATGAGCTCCTCGCCGGGATCGCTCTCGATGACTCGGACGACGGCGACGCGCTCGGTCCCATCCTTCGTGCCATCGCTGCGCCACAGCTCCGTCTCCTGGGGCCCACCGTCAGCCGCGAAGAAGAGCGTGTTGCGCATCACCGTCAGGGAGCTGAGCCCCGAGCCCAGGGAGCCGGGGACGAGGTCCGCGACCAGCTCCGTGCCCGCCTCCGTGCCGTCGCTCTTCCACAGCTCCAGGCCGTTCACGCCGTTGTTGGCGATGAAGAACAGCGTGTTGCCCAGCGCCGTCAGTGCGGTCGCTTCCGAGCCCTCGGTGCCAGGCCGGATGTCGCGCACGAGCACCGTTCCGTCCGCGGTGCCATCCGACTTCCACAGCTCGGCGCCGTGAGCACCGTCATCGGCGATGAAGAAGAGCGTGTCGCCGACCACAGTCAGGAAGCGCGGCTCCGAGTCCTTGGACCCCGGGAAGATGTCCTTCACCAGGGCCGTGTCGCCTTCCTTGCCGCGGCTTCGCCACAGCTCGAGTCCGGTCGTTCCATCCTTTGCGGTGAAGAAGACCGTCTTGCCCCGAACAGCCGGAGTCTGGACGTAAAGGTCTGGAATTGAACTGGCCGGCCCGGGGGCGATGTTCTTGACCAGCGTAATGGGCTGACAGGTTTCCAGTGCGTCCGCTCGCGTCGAAGCGCACACGCCTGCCAGCGCACAGACGGATAGCAGCGAAGACACACCGGTTGAATACCGACGCATGTCCACCTTCCTATGGGGCTTTTTGTGGGTGAGGGGGGACGTAGTCTGGGTATTCGGCTCGGCGGGACAACCTGCTCTCCAGAGAGGGTTGACGTTCTGCTTTCGGACGGCCTCGGCGCTATTCGGCCTGGGGGGCCGGAGTCTCGACGGCGGGAGGTTCGGCGGCGGGGGCGGGCTTTTCCTCCAGTGCCGGAACGGGTCGTGGGGGCATGGCGCGGTAGATGTCCACGGCGAAGACCGTGTGGGCCACCGAGAAGCCCAGCCGTGTGGCGATCACGAGCTGGGCCATCCCTAACGCCAGCCACGCCTTCCCCGTGCTGGTCACCTGCACCGCCGAGTGCAGCCGCGCGAGGGCGATCACCGCCAGCAGTCCGAGGAGGCCCAGGACGATGTAGCCGAGCAGTGCCCCGGGAGAGCGCACCATCTGCTTCAGGGCGCGCCAGGCGGCGACGCGCGTCTTGCGCTGGTCATCCGCGAAGAGCTGGACGCGCGCCAGGTCGAAGCTCGAGCGCCACAGCGCGAAGAGCACCACCACGAGCGCGAGGTGCGCCAGGCTCCAGCCGGTGAAGGGGTTGTCGAGCGCCCACTGCTCGGCGGCGAGGGTGAACAGGGTGGGCTTCTCCGCGCGGGCGAGGAGCACGGTGGCGAGCACTGCCAGCGCCGCGAGGGGGAGCAGTCCAAGCAGGGCCCACCCGAGCAGGCGCAGGTTGCGACCGAGCTGGTCGACGCAATTCCGAGCGAAGTGAGCCAGCGAGAAGCGCCCGGGCGTGCACAGCTGCGAGACGATGCCGCCGGCCAGCACGAGCTGGAGCCCAACGGAAAAGACGAAGCCCAGCAGGAGGGGGCCCGCGAGGAACGAGCCGCCACCCTGGGCGAGCAGCTGGGTGAAGTCGAACACCGCCTCGGGCGAGGGGAAGGCGCGTCCCCGGCCAGCGAGCGAGTGTCCGAAGTGGCCGAGGGCGGGGAGGAGGACGGGCGCGGACTGGACGAGTGCGACGCACAGGTTCGCCACCAGCAGCACGCCGAGCAGCTTCAGCTCGGAGAAGGCCCTGAGGGGCGCCATGAGAAGGGAACGGAGTGGCTTCATGGTTCGGGCCTGGTTCAGAAGAGGAGGGAGGCGAGTGTGGAGAGCAGCTGGCTCACGTAGGTGGTCCAGCCAAACAGTGAGACGGCCACGTGGCCGGACATGCCCTTCGTCCGGGTGTCGTTGGTCGGGTTGGCATCCAGCGCGTTGATGCCGCGGAGCTCCACCTGTTGGATCTCCTTGCCGGTGGGTTCGAAGATCAGCCGTGTCCAGCGCTCCTGGCCCTTCCAGTGCGCCTCCTGGGTGGTGCCGTCGTCGAAGGTCACCTTCACGTCCACCGGGACGCGGATGTCCCCGAGCCGGCTCACCTGCACCTCGCAGCGGTTCACCGCGTCCGCCTTCGATTCGACTCCGGGCTCGCGCTCCACCAGCAGGAGACCGCCCTGACCATCGTCGAAGAGACCCTTCTTTCCGGCGCGCTGCTCGCACGACAGCGAGCCCACCGCGTAGTCCAGCGTGCCGGTGCCCCGGAAGAATGTGTCGAAGAACCAGCCGAGGTCCTGCCCGGACACCTCGTTGGCCACCGCGAAGAAGTCCTCGCTGCGCGGGTGGCGGAACTTCCAGCGCTCCACGTAGGTGCGCAGGATGCGCGCCATCGTCTCCTCGCCCACGAGTTGCTCCAGCGCATGGAGCGTCACTTGCGTGCGGTCATAGCTGTTGTGGAAGTAGTCGCCCCTGCTTCGGTACTTCCACGAGGCCTGCAGGATGGGGGAGTTCTCGCGCGGCTGGGGCGTGCCGCGCATCCGCTCGCGCTCGTCCCAGTCAATGGAGAACAGCGGCCCCACCAAGCCACGCAGCGGGCTGGGGAAGAACTGCTCCGGGTGGACTCGCACGTCCTCCGCCAGGCACAGCTTGTAGGTGCCATAGCTGTTGATGCCCTCGTCGAGCCAAGGCTCCTCGAACTCGTTCGAGGCGAGGAGGCCCTGCCAGTAGTTGTGGCCGAACTCGTGCACCACCGTCTGCCAGATGAGGAAGTCCTTGGGCTCTCCGGGCTCGGCGCGTCCCACTGCGGTGATGAAGGTGGGGTACTCCATGCCTCCCGCGGCGATGCCATCCGTGGGCGGCGCCACCAGCGTCAGGTGCGGGTACGGCCAAGGGGACCACCATCGCCCGAAGTGCTCCAGTGAGGCCTTGGCGGCTTCGATGAGCTGCGGCCCCGAGCGGAGATGCTTCCGGTCTACCAGCACGGTGAGGCCCACCTCGGGCAGGCCCGGTGAGCGGAACACGTCCTCGAGCACCTCGAAGTTCTCGGAGGCGGTCCAGGCGAAGTCGTGCACGTCGTCCTGGTGGTAGCGCAGGGTGGTGGTGTTGTCCGGATTGTCCCGGCGCTCCACCAGCACGCCGGTGGCGCCCACCTTCATCGTCTTGGGGACTGTGAGGCGGACGTCGTAGGTGCCGAAGTCGGCGTAGTACTCGGAGGCGGAGTGGTACTGGTGGCAGTTCCAGCGAGGGCTCGTGGCGCCGCGCTCGGGGGGAACCTCGAGCACCCCGAGCTTCGGGAACCACTGGCCCATCAGGTAGAAGCCACTCTTTGAAACGCCGGCACGAGCGATGACCCTGGGCACGCGCGCCTCCCAGTGCACCTCCAGCGTCACGCGGCCTCCGGGGGGCACCGGCTCGGGCAGCGTTACGGTGAAGACCGTCTGGTCCTCCGTGTTGTCGTCATCCGGGTGCTCGAAGCGCAGCGTGGGCAGCAGCTCCGCGCCGCCCTTCACGCGGATGGCCTTCACGTCCGAGGAGCCCCACTCGTCCGGCTCGCGCTCTGGGAAGGCGGGGGAGCTCGCGTCCTCGTCGCGGACGCCGCCCATCATCTTGGCCTCCCGGTAGAACGTGGAGCGGTCGTTCTTGAACGCGTTCCAATAGAGATGGAACCACAGGGTGGACTGCGGCTCGGCGCTCCGGTTGCGCCAGGTGATCGTCTCCTGGCCGGTGAGCCGCTGGGTGGAGGGATCCAACCGGGCGTCGATCTCATAGTCGGTGACGCGCTCGGAGAGCGGTGGCCCCAACGTGCGTCCCTGTTTGTCGAAGAGGGGAGGCGCGACGGCCGGGGCCTCCGCGGCGTGCACAGACATCTGGCCGAGGAGCAACAGCAAAGTGAGGAGGCGTGTCATTGGGCCGCAGCTTCGCACGAGCACGGCGGTGGCGCGTGGGCGTCGGCCATGAGAAAGAGGCCCGCATGACTCACGTGCCTACGGATCCGGAAGAGGCCTCGCGGCTTGCGCGGCGGCTGGCGCAAGAGGAGTTCTTCGAGAACGAGACGTTCGCCGATTTGGACCTCCAGGGCTGCGACCTCGGCGGGAAGGAGTTCTATCGGTGTACCTTCCTGAGGACCCAGTTCCAGGAGAGCCGCTGGCGGAACGCCAAGCTGGAGGTCTGTGTCTTCAACGGGTGCGATCTCACCCGAGCACAGCTCAAGGGCACGGCGCTCCGGGACGTGCGCTTCGAGGGCTCGAAGTTGATGGGGATCGACTTCACGGAGGTGTCGGCCAACCCCGAGATGTCGTTCGAGGATTGCGTCCTGCGCTACGCCTCCTTCGTCGGCCTCAGCCTGCGCAAGACGGCCTTCCTGCGCTGCTCGGCCCTGGAGGCGAACTTCTTCGACCTGGACCTGTCGGAGGCGGACTTCACCGGGACGAATCTCGCGGGCAGCAACTTCCGGGGCTGCACCCTCACCCGGACGGACTTCTCCCAGGTGTCGGGGCTCTTCCTGGATCCGGCGAGGAATCGCCTCAAGGGCACCCGGGTTCCCGTCGAGACGGCCGTGAGTCTGGCGCAGTCGCTCGGGATGCAGGTGACGGGCTTCGATGACGAAAAGACCGAGCGCCGCAGCCGGAAGAAGTCCTGAGCCGCGGGCCTGGTGCGGGGCTCACGAGAAGACGTTCACGTCGCCGTGGACGGGGAGCAGGGACACGTCCTTGCCGCCCCGGTACGTGGTCCGCGCGGGGACCGAGACGAGCTCCCACGAGGGGAGCACCACCGCTGTGAGCGAGCGGCCGTAGACGCACCCGGTGTCGATGCCCACCGCGTGCTCCGTCACGAGCGGCCGGTCGAACACGGTGTGTCCGAAGATGATGCGCTGGGGGCCCTTCCAGTGGTGCGTCCAGAAGCGGTAGTCGGCAGGCGCCTTGGAGGGCCAGAAGCTCTTGCGCTCCGGGGGGCGCACGCACTGGGCATGGAGCAGGTGATAGGGATCCTGCGCCTGGATCGGCTTGCCGGGCAGCACGCCCGCGTGCACGACGGCGGCGTTGTGCTCGGGCAGCAGGATGTAGTGGGGCAGGGTGGCGAAGTAGTCGAGGTGCTCGGGGCCGAGGACCTGCCGCGTCTCCAGGTGGTCTGGAATGAGGTCGGCGTCCTTGCGGCGGCGCTGCTGCAGGTGCTTCTCCTCGTGGTTGCCGAGGATGGACTCGTGCTGCATGGCCAGCTCGACGCACTCGCGGCGCTTGGGGCCGCGGTCGACCAGATCTCCCGTGAAGATGATCCGATCACTCGAGGTGGCGCCCACCTTCGCGAGCAGCTCCAGGGCTTCGTCGTAGCACCCGTGGAGGTCTCCGATGACGATGGTGCGGGACATGATGATGCTTCCTTGAAAAGAGTGGGCACCCGAGTGGAGAAGCCGTTTGGCTGAATCCCTGATTCAGTGCCGTCCGCCGGCGTTACCCCCTATTGAGGGAGTAAGGTGGAGTCTAACCACCGAAGCTTGTGTGGCCTCTCCGGCCGGGTGCCCGAAAGGCGCTTTCGCCTCCCAGTGACGCGGAGACGAAACCGCTCCTGACATGGAGCTTCACCGCCGCGCATCGGGGGGAGGTGAGGAGAGGGGCAGGTCCACCGTGAAGGTGGAGCCTTCTCCCACGCGGCTCTCCACCCGGATGCTCCCGCTCATGGCTTCCACGATGCCGCGGGTGATGTAGAGCCCCAGCCCCAGCCCTCCGGAGTGGCGTTCGGAGACGGCCCGCTCGAACTTCTGGAAGATGCGCTCCTGGGCTTCCGGTGGGATGCCGATGCCCTGGTCGCGCACCACCAGCCGAGCGACGTCTCCCTCCACTGTGACCCGGGCGTGGATGGGGCGGCCGGCGCCATAGCGGATGGCGTTGGAGATGAGGTTGGTGACGACCTGCTCCAGCCGCAGCCTGTCCCACTTGCCAGTCACCCGGGTTAGTGTCTCCACCTGAAGCACCGAGCCCACTCGGACCGCCTCGGGCGCGAACCAGGCGGCGACCTCGTCCAGCATCTCGCCCAGGTCCGTGTCCTCCAGCTCCAGCTTCAGCTTCCCCTGAGAGAGTCGGCTGACGTCGAGCAGCGCGTTGATGAGCATGGACATCTTCTTCACCTGACGCTTGGCCACCTCCACGTGGCGCTGGAGCCCCTGAGAGCGGGTATCCCCCTCACAGCACCGGGGCAGCTCGCGCATGAGGGCGGTGAGCTTGAGGTGCAGGGGCGTGAGGGGCGTCTTCAGCTCGTGTGAGGCCACGGACAGGAACTCGTCGCGCAGCTGCACTGCGAGCTGGGCCTCTCGGTACAGGCGCGCGTTGTCCACCGCGAGCGCGGCCCGGTGCGCCAGGTCCTTGGCCAGCACCTGGTCCTCCTGGCTGTAGTGGGCAGAGTTGCGGCAGTAGTAGAAGGTGAGCGCGCCAAGGGTGCGGCCGCGGGCGCGCAGGGGAACCGTCAGCGTGGACGTGACCCCGAGGTTTCGCACCAGCTTCAGTTGCTCCGCGTCGATCGCATGCCCGGTGCGCAGCTTCTCGGAGAAGTCCGTTATCAGCTCAGGCTGCCCGGTACGGATGACGGCCCCGGGCCCACAGGGGGCGTTGAGCCCCTTGAGGTAGCGCCGCGCTACCTCCCAGGCGAGCTCCGCCCGGGCCGGATCCACGTGGGACACCGCGAGCCGGCGGAGCGTGCCATCTGGTTCGAGGATGTCCAACGAGCAGCCGTCTCCGAGCGTGGGTACAGCCCGCTGCACCACGTGGGCGAGTGTGTCCTCGTAGTTCAGCGAGCTGGCCAGGGTTTCGCTGACCGAGGCGAGGAAGGCCTGGTGCCGCTCGGTGCGCTTGAGCTCGGTGATGTCGATGCAGCTCGCCACCGCCGCCTGCAGTTTCCCCTGGCCGTTCCAGATGGGTCCAGCGCTGATGAGGAAGAGCCGTACGGAGCCGTCAGGCCGTTCATAGAGGAGCTCCTCCTCGGGCTGCGCTTTTCCGGTGAGCAGCACCTTCGTGAGGGGATACTCCTCCGCCGCGTAGCGGCGTCCATCCGGGTGGATGGCTCGGTAGCGGACGAAGTCCTTGATGCTGCGCACCTCGATCATGGGATGTCCGAGGAGCTGCTCGGTCCGGGCATTGACGGCCACGGTTTTCCCCGAGTGCGCCTCGACGATGTGGACCGCGCACGGGAGCTGTTGGAGGATGGCCTCCAGCCGGCTGTGCTCCAGCCGTGTCTGGGTCAGCAGTCGCTCCCGCTCCTGCTCGGCCTGGTGGTGCACGGTGATGTCGGTGACGAAGCCCTCCAACATCAGGAACTCGCCTTCGGGCCCGTAGATGGCCACCCCGCGCTCCCAGACCCAGCGCTCCTCCCCGCTTCGCGTTCGGATCCGGTAGGTGAGCGTGAAGGGCTCCCGGGAGTGGAGCGCCGCCTGGATGTGGGCCCAGACCTCCTGGACGTCATCGGGGTGGAGCAGGTCCACCCAGTGCACGCGGTGCGAGGTGAAGTCCTCGGCGCTGTAGCCGGTGAGCTCCAGGGCTTTCGGGCTGGCGTAGGACAGCGGGAAGCCCGGCGCGTTGTGGCACCGGTAGGCCATGCCGGGTAGGTTCCCCAGCAGCGTGCTCAGGACGCGCTCGCTCTCATGCGCGGCCGCCTCGGCCAGCTCGGCCCGTGCGAGCGCCGCCCGCATCGCCCGCTCTCTCCGGTGGAGCTCGATGAACATCCCCACCTTGGCGCGGAGCAGCTCCTCGTGGAGGGGCTCCAGCAGGCAGTCCACCGTCCCCAGCCCCTTGTCGCGCAGCAGGTCCGCCCCCGCGAGGGTGCTGCCTACAAGGACGAGCAGGGGGATGTGCCGGGCTCGCTCGTGGTCGCGCAGGTGGTGGGCCGTCTGAAGGCCTCCGAGCCCGTCTCGGCGTGCGTCCACCAGGATACAGGCGGGCTCTTCCTCGAGCAGGGGTGCAAACGCCTCGCTCCAGGGGCTGACCGTGTGCACAGGCTGTTCAAGGGGCGCCAGCATGGCCTTCAGCCCCTCCACCTCAGAATCAACTGCTCCCACGACCAGGAGGGGTGCGGCCGCCGTGTCCTCCGGCTGGACTCCTTCGCCCCCGGGTGGGGGCCTGGAGTCTCGGTGCTGCCCTGGAGCGGGAGGGGGGCTGACGTCCGGTTGGGTTCCCCACATCCCCTTGTCCTCCTCCTTCCCCCTCCAGGATTTCCGGGGGGTGACATTTCGCCAACCCCTCGCCCTTCCCAAGTCGTCCTGGCCGCCTGTTGCTCGGGGCGAAGGATGCCCGCTCGGCTAGGAGCGGAAAAAAGGCCGAAAATCGGCTGGAAAATCCCCGCCGTCAGGAATCCAGGGGGGGTTCCGTCGCTCTTCTCCAATACCCCTCGTGTGCCCTCTGTCGGACACACGAGGGTCGTGTCATCGGGAGACTGCCTTCGGATGCCGACGTGCTACCTTGCCCCGCCGTTTCACCCCACCCCACCCTGCCCAGGCGAGGGGCTCGTACTTCCTGGCGGCGCTCCGAGGACCTTCCGGTGTTTGACGATCTCACGGATGACGAACTGTTCGCAGAGGTGCTCCAGCGCCGCGCCGCGGGCGAGGCCGTCGGGGCCCCGCTTGGCGCGCTGTGTGAGCGCTGGGCCCGTCCGGCCCGCTACGTCATCTCCAAGATTCAGGCCAGCTATGGCCGTGGCTCTCCGGCGGACGCGGACGAGCTCTATCAGGACGCGGTCGGCAAGTTCCTCGACCGGGGGTTGGATCAATTCCGCGGTGTCTCCGAGCAGATGCCCGGGCGCAGCGCGTCTCCCAAGACGTTCTTCCTGCGCATCGTCAAGCACGTGGCCATCGACTTCTACCGGCGGCAGCGCGAGGACCTCGCCCCCGCGTCGGCGGACTCGGATGACGCCATGGAGGAGCCGCCTTCCGAGGTGGCTCGCGCAGTGGAGTCTTCACGGCGGCGCGAGGAACGCTCCGAGGCCCAGGAGTTGTACTGGCGCGCCTTTGAGCGTCTGCAGCAGGAACATCCCAAGGAAGCAGGTGCGTGGGAGCTGTACCACCACCAGGACGTAGAGGACCACGAGGAATGCGCCCGGCGCCTGAACATCAGCGTGGTCAATTCGTACAAGCGCGTCAGCCGCGCACAGGCCTACCTGCGGCTCTATCTGCTCGACCTCCAGCAGGAGGTTGGGCACGAGTGAGCCGCCCCCCCGTACCCGAAGGAGGGTACTCACATGGTCGTCGATGCACTCTCTCGTTATCAGGCTCGGCGTGAGCAGCTTGCGCAGGGTGGTTCTCCCAACGGTGGTTCGCTCGAGCTGATTGGAGACATTCTCCGGCGTGGCGAGCGGTTGGGCAGGGAGGGAGTCGAGCGGGCCCTTCGGGGCATGTCCCGCGGAGACATCGACACCTGGCTCCGGGCGCAGAAGCCGGAGTCCTTGCAGCCCGCGCTCCTGCGGGCCGCGGAGGAAGCTGCCGAGGTTGCCCTCGGGGAAGAGGGAGAAGAGGCCGAAGTCTGGCGCGCCTCCTCCTTGGAAGGTCTCACCGCACGAGACAGGGCCGAGTCCGCCGCCCGCGCCATCAGCGAGTGGGAATTACTTCATGGAGCGCTGGACGGCGAGACGGCACGGACGCTGCGCGCGTTTCGCGAGGGCCTGGGACGTCTGGATGAGGCGCTCCGCTCGAAGGCCCGCTGGTTCATCCCGCTCAATCCGCAGCGCAGGGCCGAGCGAGATCTCCTCGATGCCGCCGAGCGCGCCCGGGCCTGGTGGTTTACAGCGCGCGCCGATTGTGACGACTTCATCGCCGCACTCAGCCAGCGCCCAGCGCGACCGAGCTCCCACCTGCAGAGTTGCCCGGAGTGCCGTGCCGACCTGTCGAGTACAGAGCCCGTCGAAGCTCCTCCCAAGCGGCACCTGAGCGCGGATGACCTGTGGCGCTTCGACATGGGCTTGATGTCGGCCGTGGAGCTGAAGTGGGTGGATGGCCACACGGAGAAATGTCTGGATTGCGCGCAGGCCATCTGGGCGTTGGAGGAGGGCGACGAGGCCATCGAGCAGGCGCAGGACGAGCAGCCCGCCCCCGCGGCCCGGAGCTCACGGGCGATGGAGAACCCCGCGCGACGGCCAGGTGCCGCGCGCCATCCCGAGCAGCGTGAAGTGCTGGAGGAGCGGCGGGAGTTCCGAGTGGTGCTCGTGAGAGAGCGTCAGCGGGCCCGGCTCCTGGTTCAACCCCTCTCCGGGCGTGTCGTGACGGCGGCCGTCTTCCTGGCTCCCGGCAAGCCCTCCCTCAAACCCCAACAAGGCCCGGAAGGTCTCCAGTTCGACCTCGGCACGGGCGGCGGTCGCTCCGCCCACCTGATGGTGCGGGTGGGCAACAACGAAATCTTCGAGCGCGACTTCTCCTTCTAGGAACGTGCGTTTTGGTGCTACCGGCCGAGCTCCTGCAGCTCTCCGGAGGGCACCACCCGCACACCCGCGGGTGCGCTGTGCGCGAGGGCTCGCATGGCCCGTGCGACGGTGCGGGCCTCGATGGGGCGGCTGGCCAGCGGACGCAGCAGCGGTGCGAGCACTCGCGAGGCGATGATGGCCGCGTGCTCGCCCGGGCGGCGCTCCGCGCGCTCTCCGAGCAACAGTGACGGCTGGAGGATGACGAGCGACTCGAAGCCCACGGTCTTCAGCGCCTCCTCCACCTCGCCCTTCACTCGGTTGTAGAAGACGCGCGAGCGCGGGTTGGAGCCGAGCGCCGTCACCACCAGGAAGCGCTGGGCGCCCGCCCTTTTTGCCGCCTTCGCGAAGGCGAGCACGGCGTCATGGTCCACGGCGCGGAAGGCCTCCTGGCTGCCGGCCTTCTTGATGGTGGTGCCCAGGCAGCAGAAGGCATCCTGAGTAGCGGGGAGGGCCTCGTCCGCGAGCCGGGCGAAGTCCACGGTGTGCTGGACAAGCTTCGGGTGCTGCTTGGGCAATGGGCGGCGGCCCAGGGAGTGCACTTCCCGGTACCGTTCATCCTCGAGCAGCGCGCCGAGCAGGAAGCCTCCGACGAGCCCGCTCGCGCCTGTGACGACCGCGGTGCGCGTTTGCGTGTCCATGCGGCGGATGCTCAGCACATCCGGCGAGCTGGCGCCAGGAGCGTGTGGCTAGCGGGGCTGGTTGGGCGACAGTGGATCCTTGGGCGCCCGGGGTGGCGAGACAGGTCCCATTCGAGCCGAGACCGATTGGAAGCCTGTGAGGAGGAAGGAGACCGTCAGGGGCACCAGCGGTGGACTCTTGCTGAGTGCCAGGCCGCAGACGTCGAGGGCGTCACCCGCGAAGAGTCCTCCGGCGTCCCGGTAGCGGATGCAGCGCCCGTTCTCGGGGCGAACGTCGTCGCGCACCAGCTCCCGCTTGAAGACGCCCTTCTTCATGACGAGCTTCTCCGCGCCCAGCTCGATGGACACCTTATCGACTCCCCACTCGCCCTGGATGAGGGTGGTGGGGCCTCCCGCCTTGATGGTGACGTTCAGCGGCTGCTGCCTCAAGGTGCCCTGCACCTTGTTGCCGTTCACCAGGGAGGCGACATCGGAGAAATTGTCCTTCCAGGAGCCGTCCGGCTGCGCCACGGACCGGTACAAGCCATAGTCCACCATCTCCCGGCTGAACCAGACCTCTCCCACTCGGCCGGCGGCCGGGTGGGGCTTTGGCCTCTCCGCGATGAGGTTGGTGACCGGGACCGAGGCGTCCACCATTTCGAAGCGCACAGCGCCGATCCACGCCTTGCCCGTGCCGCTGAGCATCAGCCCGGCCATGATGGCCTTGGACTCCTGGGGCACGTCCAGCACCACCTCGTAGCGCTTGCACTGCGTGGTGCCCACCACCGCGCGCGACTGCATGTTGTCGAAGGCGAGCGGCTCCTTGGGATCCTCTCCCTCCACTCGCATCCACAGGCCAGCCCAGCCCTGTACGTCTTCGGTGCGCATCACCGCGGAGAAGCGCAGCCGCTTGCCGCGGAAGCTCTGCGCACCGAAGGCCTGCATGAAGGTGCCGTAGCTCGTGGGGTTGGCCTGGAGCGAGCGCAGATACGCGCTGCGGTTGCCCTCGCACGGACTCTGGGTGTCCAGGCCGGCCTCGTAGAGCTTCGGGGCGCTCTCGGTGACGAACCACCCCTCGGGCAGGCCCTTCTTGTCGTCCGCGGCCCAGGCGGTGCCTCCCATGGCGAGCGCCGCCATCCACAGGAGCGTCAGGATTTGCTTCATCCGATCGATCATGGCGGTGCCTTTCACAGCGAGTGGGGCCCTGCGGCGTTCAGCGCGCCCGCTGGGATTCCGGCGTAGCCTTCATAGCGCGGCACCTCGCCCACGCCCTGGGGGTACTGCACCAGCAGCCCGCGCGCCAAGGCTTCCGAAGCGCACTCCTCCTGGCTGTCCAGATCCGGGCAGGCGACCAGCCGCTGCGGCGTCTCTGGTAAGTCCACTGGCAGCGCCATGACGGGGAAGTCGTCGTCCTGGGTCCGCGGCTGGACAGCCCGCTCGGGGCGGAGGACGAGCAGCGTCACCGCCGCCGCGGCCGCCATCATCACCCCCGCGGCGGCGGACGAACGAGCCCGGTTCCAGCGAGCGGGGCGGATCACCTTGGCCTGCGTGGCGATGACCTGACCCACCTCGCGCAGCTGCTCCTCCAGCATCGCCTCCTGCTGGAGGAGGAGGGCACAATGCGGGCATTCGACTGTGTGGGCCTCGAGGGCCGCCGCGGCCTCCGGTTCCAACGCACCCAGGACGTACTGCTCAGCGTCGGCTGGGCGGATGTGCGGCTGGTTCATGGTGCTTCCTCCTCGAGGGCGCTCCGCAGCTTCTTGCGGACCTCGCACAGGATTTGTCGGACGCGCTGCACGGACAGGCCGACGCGCGCGGCCACCTCGGCGTGCGGCAGCTCTTGGCCGTCACACGCCAGTTGAAAGACACGTTGGGCGCTCGCCGGGCATTCCCGGAGCGCCGCCTGGGCTCGGGCGAGCTGCTCCTCGGAGAGCAGTCGTCGCTCGGCGGAGGCCGAGGGATCCACCGGGTGGTGGGACTCGGGCAGCTCCTCCACCGGACCCGCGAGGGACTCACGGCGGGCCCGGCGTGCCTCGTCAGCGGCGAGGAACGCCGCCTGGGTGAGGGCGAGGTTGGGCAGGCGCAGCTCGGTGAGCAGCCCCTTCTGTTGCTGCTGGATGAGCCGGGCCCAGGTCTCCTGGGCGAGCTCATGGGCTCTATCCGCCCGGACCCCCCGGGCGAGCAGCGAGACCACGACGCGGTGCTGGTAGCGGGAGATGAGTGCGTTCCAGGCGGTGCGCTCCCCATTCAGGGCGCGCCGTGCGAGCTCAGCATCCTCCTCCAGCGCACCACCCCCCGGTCGTGCGCCCCCCTCTCGCTGTCGCACCGCGCTCTGAATTGGCTGCACCAAGGCCACACCCATCGTCTCTTCCCGAGCTTCCGCCGGCTCGCCGGTGTCTCGCTGCTCCCCGGTGTCCAGGAAACGTCCGGTGTCGGTGGACATATCGATGGGGGGTGGAGGGCGTCAGTTGACGGCCGGGCTCTCTCCCGAGGCCCACTTCATCCTGGAGAGCTTGACCACGCCCTGACAGCGGGCACACACCTGCCCCTGTGCGTCGTACATCCGGGCGGAGGCGAAGAGGGTCGAGGTGCCGACGCTGTCGATGGTGGCTTCGGCGCGCACGGTGTCGCCGCGGAGGGGGCGCTCGAAGCTCGTGGAGAGCTGCATGGTGGCGGCGCGGCGGGTGGGATCCAGCAGGGCGGGCGTGCAGCCGATGGCGTAGTCGAAGAGGGCGGAGATGATGCCCCCATTGACGGCGGCGGTGCCCAGGCCGCCCCGGTGCTCGGGACGGACCTCGGGGAGGGTGACGACCACCTTCTCGCCATGAGGAAAGCTCACTCGCGCACCGAAGAGTCTCAGCGTCTGACTCTGGTTGAACTGTTCAGCGTAGCGGTCGAGCTGTTCCTGGGTCGGTCGGGGGTCGGCGTCGGACATGGGCGCGACTCTACTGGTAGAACGTCGTCCATGCCTCGCTTGTCGCGTGTCCTGGTCATCGTGCTGCTAGCCCTGTCGGGATGCACGGAGCTCCGGGGTTGTGGGGCCTCCGAACCGGTCCAGCCCCCGACTCCCCAGGCTCCGGCCGCCGAAGCACCGGATGCCTCCACTCCCAGTGTGGTTCCGCCGCCGCCAGAGGCACGCTACGCGAAGCTGTGGCTGGTCATCATCCACTCCTCGGCGACCCCGGGGGAGGGCAGTGGGGCGCTGGAGGCGCTGAAGAAGACGGGGTTGGCCGCGGAGCCGCTCCGGCTGTCCACCAACGCCTTCAGGGATCTGCGTCCGTGCTTGGAGGTGGTGGTGGCGAAGGCCTTCGCGGGCAGGGCGGAGGCGAACGCCTTCCAGGCGCAGCTGGCCCAGGCGGGCGTGGAGGCCTACGTGAAGAACGCGGGGCCGTTGGACCCGGACCGAGAGGGCAAGGAGGCCACGTGCCGTTCCGGAGCCGAGGCCCATGCCGCGCGTGCGGAGAGCTTGAAGCAGCAGGCGGTGCCGCGCTTCGTGGAGTCGCATGTGGGGCGCACCTTCATGCTGTTGGGCGAGGCGAGCGAGAGCGTCACGCTGGAGCCCGTGGACGCGCGCCGGAGCCTGTGGATGGCCGCGGTGGAGCAGGACCCCACCGGCCTCTTCACCAAGGGGGATACGGTGGACCTCTACGGTGCGGAGGGGCCTCTGAAGGCGGGCTGCGCGGTGACGGGGTTCGCGTGGATCAACCGCGGCATGCCCCACTTCGGCTACTTCCTGCAGGAGCCGCCCCCGGAGGCGCCGGGCTGTGGCCGGGCGTGGGCCTTCGCCGAGCTGGACTGTGCGGTGGCACCGGAGGCGCAGGTGTTTGCCCTGCCCGCGGGCACGAAGGCGCCGGTGTTCTTCGCACCCGAGGAGGGACCTCCGGATGAGATTCGGGCCTCCCAGGAGAACGAGCTCCGGCGGCTCCCGCGCTTCGCCGCGCTGCGCTCCGAGGGCTCCATCCTGGCGGAGCAGGTGGAGGAGGCGTTGAGCGAAGAGGTGAGGGCGTTCAGCTATGCCTCGGGCGAGCGGCACGCCGTCTTCACGGTGGCGCGCTTCCGTACGGGCGAGGGCAACTCGACGTGCGGCACCGACTACAACCAGCAGGTCTCCCGGGCAGTGGTGCTGGAGCCAGGAGCCGGAGAGCGGCTGCTGCCCATGAAGGAGCTGGTCGGCGACGAGGTGGTGGGCGTCTTGGACCTGGAGGGGGATGGACAGCTGGAGCTGCTGCTGCACGAGTCCTGGCCCTCCCAGACGGTGCGCCTGGTGCGCGAGGACGGTACCGAGGTGGCGGGGGCCTCGGTGGAGAACTGCGACTGCGGGTGCTGAGGCTCCCCAACAGGGCAGGCGGGCGTGCCCCTGCGTGGAACGTCCTTCCAGACGGGCGGAAACTCGTTAGAAGCAGGGTTTGCCTCTAAAAATGGCGCCTGCCTTGAACGCCGAAAACGAACTCCTCAAAGACCTGAACGAGCCCCAGAAGGAAGCCGTCCTTCACGGGGATGGTCCGCTCCTCGTGCTGTCGGGCGCGGGCAGCGGCAAGACCCGTGTCATCACCCGCCGGGTGGCCCACCTGGTCCAGGTGCGCGGCGTCTACCCCTGGCGCATCCTCGCGGTGACCTTCACCAACAAGGCCGCGCGAGAGATGAGAGAGCGGCTCGTCCAGCTGCTCGGCCCCCAGGCGCACGAGCTGGTGGTGAGCACCTTCCACTCCTCGTCGTCGATGATCCTCCGCCGCGTCCTGCGGGACCCGACGGTGGGCGCGGACAAGTCGCTGGAGGCGGTGACGGGAGGGCTTACCCCCTCGTTCGTCATCTACGACGACGGGGACCAGCTCCAGCTCGTCAAGCGCGCCATGCGCGAGGTGCGGGTGGACCCGATCATGCAGCCGCGGGAAATCCTCCACCGGATTGATCAGGAGAAGAACGCGGCCCGCCTGCCGGACGACATGGTGGTGGACTCGGAGGACCTGCGCGGGATGGTGGTGCAGAAGACCTACCGGGCCTACCAGCGGCTGCTGCGTGCGGCGAACGCGGTGGACTTCGGGGACCTGCTGCTGCTGCTGGTGGCGCTCTTCCGCAAGCGCTCGGACGTGCTGGAGCAGTACCGGCGGCGCTTCCAGCACATCCTGGTGGACGAGTTCCAGGACACCAACCCGGTGCAGTACGAGCTGCTGCGCCTGCTGGCCCCGCCGGAGCGGAGGCCCAACCTGGTGGTGGTGGGCGATGACGACCAGTCCATCTACCGCTGGCGCGGGGCGAGCGTGGACAACATCCTCGGCTTCCCAGAGGAGTACGTGGGCGCCCGGGTGGTGAAGCTGGAGCAGAACTACCGCTCGGACCAGACCATCCTGGACGCGGCGCACGCGGTCATCGCGCGCAACACGCGGCGCATGCCCAAGAAGCTGTGGAGTGATCGGCCCAAGGGCGAGCACCTCCAGCTGTTGATGAACCGGGACGAGCGCGCCGAGGCTCAGGACGTGGCGCGCCGCATCCACGAGCTGCAGCGCGAGGGCTTCATCAAGTACTCGGGGATGGCGGTCTTCTACCGGACCAACGCGCAGAGCCGCGTGCTGGAAGAGGCGCTGCGACTGGCGCGGGTGCCGTACACGCTGGTGAGCGGGCGCAGCTTCTACGACCGGGCCGAGGTGCGGGATGCGGCGGCCTACCTGCGGCTGATGGTGAACCCGCGCTCGGACGCGGACCTCTTGCGCATCATCAACACGCCGGCGCGAGGCATCGGCGACACCACGGTGGAGCGGCTGGTGGATTGGGCCCAACAGGCCGGGGTGAGCCTGTACGAGGCCACGGCGGCGCCCGAGCGGATTCCGGGCCTGAACACGGCGGCGGTGCGCCGGCTCACGGGGTTCCACGCGGTGGTGTCCTCGCTGCACGCCTTCGCACAGGAGTCGAAGGACGCGGCGAGCGCGGTGGACCAGATGCTGAAGGAGTCGCACCTGGTGGAGTCGCTGGTGACGGAGGGCAGTGACGAGTCGCTGTCGCGAGCGGAGAACCTGCGCGAGTTCCTGGGCGCGGCGCAGGAGTTCGACCTGAACCGAGCGGCGGCGGCGGTGGCGGCGGCCTCGTTGGGGGATGAGGAGGGAGAGGAGGAGGTGCCCGAGCGGCCACCGGAGGAGGAGAGCCTGGACGACTCGCCGCTGACGGCGGACGTGCCGCCGCTCAACGCGTTCCTGGAGCAGATCAGCCTGGTGGGCGAGGCGGACGCGGAGGTGGGCGAGGGGCGGGTGGCGCTGATGACGCTGCACGCGGCGAAGGGGCTCGAGTTCGACGCGGTGTTCATCACGGGGATGGAGGACGGGGTGTTCCCGCACTCGCGAGCGCTGGCGTCGGAGGACCCGGACGGGGAGGAGATGGCCGAGGAGAGGCGGCTCTGCTACGTGGGCTTCACGCGAGCGCGCAAGCGGCTGTTCGTGAGCCTGGCGCAGTGCCGGTCGCTGTTCGGCGAGCTGCGCTACAACCCGCCCTCGCGCTTCCTGAGAGAGGTGCCGCAGTCGCTGTTCGGCTTCGCGGAGCAGGAACTGGAGACGCCGGTGCCGAAGTCCGCGCCGATGGTGGCGCGCAAGCGCAACTGGGCGGACGAGGACGACGGGCCGCGAGTGGACCGCTCCTACTCCCAAACGTCGGACATGGACGGAGTGGGAGGGGACGTGAGGGGGATGCGGGTGCGCCACGAGCAGTTCGGGATGGGGCGCATCGTCTCGGCGGACGGAAACGGTCCGAACGCGAAGGTGACGGTGGAGTTCGGAGGGGGAGTGGGCCTCAAGCGAGTCATCGCCCGCTTCCTGATGCCGGGCTAAACGCCGCCTCCTCCCTCTCCCTCTGGGAGAGGGTCGGGGTGAGGGTATACGGGCCGCGAGTTCGCTCCTCGGTTGAAGCGCCTGCTAGCCCATCGTGTTCTTCTTGTTGTGGAAGAGCGGATCTCCCAGTCGGCACACATTCTTGCCTTCGAACTTCACATCGAAGGAATACATCATGAACTCCGCAGGCCCCTTGGTGGAACTGCTCATCACTCCACCGCCGGCCGTGCCCGCCTCGTCGCCAACGGACGTCTGGTACTGAGCGCCCTTCACCGCGGGCATCTCGCCGTTGATGGTGACCGTCTTCGGCCCCTTCGACGTGTCGGAGGACTTCGCAGTGTTGGGGTAGGGAATGGGGACTGGTCCTCCGGGAGAGGGCGTCTTGCAGACATCCGGCAGAACAATGCTCATGCCCCCGCTCCCACCGTGAGCGATTCCCCGTCCGTTGGCGTACGTCTTCGTTCCCATGTTCAGACTCCCTTGAGCTTCTCGAGTTGGATGTGGACTTCACGAACCTTCAGGACGCGCTTGTCACAGCGTACGGCTCCACGCCACGTCATGCACACCCGGGATTCTGACGGCTCGAGCAGTAATGTTTCCAGTCGTAGGGTGGGTTTTTCCTCGGCGCGGTCCAGCAGGACGCGGACGTGGAAGGAGCACACGGGCAACTGGAACTGGATCACGCTCACCGGTGCGAGGTTGATGAGCTTCACTGATTCGCCGCCCACCAGGGCCTTGTGGCTGTGCAGCCCTGGGGATGCGACCTGAAAGAACTCCGGCTTGAAGTCGAGAGGAAGGTAGGGGGCCCGTCGGGTCTCCCAGGTGTGGTCGTAGGTGCCTGCCAGGGGGCGGCGTGGCTCCCACCCCGGGGCGATGCAGCCGAATCCGGTGGGGGCTGGCGCGTCCGAAATGCTGCCAATCAGGTGTTGGGGGTCCTCCAGGTTGGGAAGGCGTACGCCTTCCATGTCGGAGGCGCTCCGTTTCCCTCGGAAGCCCGTGCCCACGGGGTTGCGGGAGTCGAAGAGGACCTTGTCCTGCTTTGAATCAACCTCATGCTTGCCGCCGAAGGCCCGCTCATAGACGAGAGGCATGGTCTGGAAGGGGATGGGCGAGGACATTCGTGGCGAGAGCACTCCGCCCTGCCAGGTCCGGTCTCCGAAGACCTGGATGCCCTTGCGCAGGGCGCCCACCTGCAAGGCCACGAAGCAGGAGTCGACCGGGCGCGGCGAGTGGGCCTCGCCCACCAGCACCACGTCCGTTCCGGGCTTCATCAGATGGGCTTCGCTCGCGTACTTCACACTCGACTGCCCGGGCTCCCCCCAGTACTCGTCCGCCATCACCACGGGGCGCTGCTCCGGTGCGATGGCAAGTGAACCGGCTCGCAGTTCAAACGTGGCCTTCACCACCACGTATGCCGTGTCCACGCCCTGCTCGTCGGGGAAGAGGAAGAGGTGGGTGTCGAAGGGGGTCTGGTTCTTGACCTGAAGCACCTGGAATCTCCTGTTCCTTCAGCCACCGAGCGTCCGCGAGAACAAGGATGCCTTCAACTGTGTCTGGGTTGCCCGGGCTCTTGCCAATCCCGCGTACTGCTGCTCCGTGAAGGCGCGTGTCGGGAGGATGCAGGTGCCTCGACTTCGGACGGCCAGTTCCAGGGCGTGCGCGTGCCGGCGCCGCATGGGTCCTCGTTCGAGTTCTCCCAACAAGCCATCGATGCTGAACGCCGCGCCGCGCAGGTAGCGTCCCCCCCGGTTGAAGCTCTTCCGGGCCTGCGACCACCAGTCGGTTACCGCCTCGCGGTCTGGTATTGGCAGGGCGTTCTCCGGCTTGGGCCCGAGGTCGCGCGCCAGGTCTTCTTCCAATGGCGGTAATGACTCCTCTTCCTGCTGCTGCACCACGTAGGACGCCGTCAGGTCCAGTCCGGTCATGGCACTGAAAGCCTCACCAGCCAGGGCCGCCAGGGACTGCTGTCCCATCAGTTCCAGGCACGTCTCCATGGCCAGCACCTGGCCGCTGAACCCCAGTGCGAAGAGCGCACCGCCGTCCGCCCCCGTCGACGTGGCACGCGCCACGAGCCGCTCGATGTCCCGCTCCTCACCTCCGAGCGCCAACAGCAGCAGCGTTCCCAACCCCACCTCTCCGCGTCCTTCCACTCGCTTGCGGCACGCCTCCCAAGCCGCTCTTGAGCCGGAGACCAGCCCGGTCTCGATGGCCGCCTCCTGGACCCTGGTCCGTCCATCCGCCAGCAGTCGGGGCAACTCTCGGGAGATCATCTCCCGGGGTAGGGGCCGCAGACCCCGGAGTGCCGCCGCCACCACCTGTTCGTCGGAGTGGTTGAGCAGCTCCATGCTCATATCCGGTGTCAGTTCCCCCCGGAAGGTGAGCACCTCGAGCGTCAGCGCCTGAAGGGGGGCACTTCCGTTCTTCAACAGCGGACGTAGTGCCGTGCCAACCTCCTCACGTTCGTTCAGTTCTAGCGCTCGTCCCAAGGCAGCGAGCGAGTCTTCGGGGGCGGCCTGCAGCAACTCCGTTACCTCGGTGGGCTCCAGTAGCCCCGGCTCGGCCAGAAGGGACCAGAGAGCGGCGGAGTGGCGCGGTGCTTCCCCTGATTCCAACGCCGGCTTCAAGAGCGCCTTGGCCACGGGCTCGCCCCCGAGCACCAACCCGTCTAGATGTGCCAACAGCCGTTTTTCCAACTCGGCCGTCTCCTCGATGTTGTACTCCGGCGCCACCAGAGCGTGCTCCCACCGCGCCCACAAGAAGGCCGCCTCGTCAAGGTGCTCCTCGTAGACGTCCATCATCACTGATGCCAAGATCCATTCCTTGCTGTTCCGCCCGTAGACGGCGATGGCTGAGTGAGGCGTCGTCCTCGCGCTAGCGGTTGATATTATGTCCGCCAGGAAGCACCTGTCATCCGGGTGTCTGTTACTCCTGGGATATTCCTTCCAAAGGATCAATGAGCGTCTTCACACCGCTGGATATCGCCGCCATTGGCATGGTGACGCCCGTAGGACTGACCGCGCCCGCCTCAGCCGCCGCCATCCGCGCGGGAATCGCTCGCCTGGGCGAGTCCCAGATGTATGGCAAGAAAGGCGAGCCGCTCGTGATGGGGCTCGTGCGCGACGATTACCTCCCGCCCCTGACTGGCTCCATCCGCAACCAGGTGGGCTTTCTTAGCAGGCAGGGGCGTCTGTTGCGGCTGGCGGCCCCAGCCCTCCTGGAGGTCTGCCGCGGACTGGAACTTCGGCAGATACCGCCGCTCCTACTCGCCTTGCCCGAGTCCTGGCCGGCTGGCGCACAGAGCGTTGGTCCCGCTCTGCTGGGACAACTGGCGGCCCAGAGCGGACTGCAACTGGACCTCCGCCGCAGTCGCACCGTCCAGCAGGGCCGCGCCGGTGGTTTGGTGGCATTGAGGCGGGCCCTGGACCTGCTCACGATACAGCGTGAGCCCTACGTTCTTGTCGGGGGGGTCGACACGTACATGGATCGTTCGCTGCTGAAGGCGCTCGACAAGGAAGAGCGGTTGGCCGAGCGTGGCGTCTCCGATGGTTTCATTCCGGGAGAGGCGGCGGCGTTCCTTCTGCTGCGGCTCGCGAGCCAGGGCCGGGTGAGCCCCATCGCACCCATCGCGCGGATCTCCTCGCTGGGACTCGGTGTGGAGCCCGGACATCTCTACAGCGAGCAGCCATATCTGGGTGATGGATTGGCGGATGCTTTCCGGGAGGTCTTCAACTCGCTGCCGCCGGATGCGCCCAGAGTGCGCAGTGTGTATGCGGGGCTGAACGGGGAGCGGTTCTGGGCCAAGGAGTGGGGGGTCGCCTACCTGCGTAACCGGGCCCGCTTCGAGGAGCAGCTCGATCTGGAGCATCCCGTTGATTGCATCGGGGACGCAGGGGCTGCGCAGGGTCCGCTCATGCTGGGACTCGCGGCGATAGGAGTGCAGCGCGGCTACCGGTCCTCTCCGTGTCTCGTGTGGTGCTCCTCGGACAAAGAAGAGCGGGCCGCCGCGCTGGTGCAACAGGCTCCGGAGCGCGGGAGTTCCACTGCATCTGCTGGTCTCCGGAGGAATGCATGACGGAGTTCAAGGAAGATATCAACGCCGCCCAACCCGGGGATATTATCGAGCTCAAGGAGGAGCCCGCCAACCCCAAGCGCATCTACCTCCAAGCGTTCCGAGGTAACCGGGACAAGGTGTACATGGCGATGTTCGATTCGAAGTTGGAGCAGAGTCGAAATAACGAGGGCCCGGGCCCGACCGAGTGGGAATGCCTGGTGTATACCGGCCACGTCGGTGTCTCGTTCGAGGCGCTCAAGCCCATCTATGGCTTCAACCCGAGCACTGGTGATGACCCGGTACATGTTGTCATGGAAAATCTCAAGGCGAGAAAGGCCTACCCGGGGAAGGTTACGGATGACACGCCTGCGTTCGAGCTTGGAAGCTCGCATGGATTGGAGACCATCCGGATTGAATATGTCTGTTCCGAAGATGCCTATAACAAGATCAAGGCTGCGTTCGACAAGGAGAAGAGCAATACAGAGCTGCGTTACAGCTTCCCCAATGGAAATGGCGACTGTAATTGCGCCACATGGCCCGCGAATATTGGAGTGCCTATTCCATCGGCGGACGGAAACATGCGGATGTATATGAAAGCCATGCAGGATGCACCCAAGCGCAAGTACCTCGGCCTGATGCCTGAGTAGAAGAAGAGCCATGACTGAGATAGATAGGTTGCTGGAATCCGCTCGGGCCATTGTCGAGGCCTGGAAGCGCACGAACCCCCAGGGAAAGCCCGGCCAGGAGCAGATCCGGCGGTTCAATGAGTTGCTGGAGCAGCTCCATCAGAGTGGTTGGGACTATGTTTTGGGCTGCGAGAACGAACTGCCTGATGAGAATCTCCCGGCTCGCTATCTTCGTAGGAGGGAGCAGGTGCTCGATGAGCTCCAGGATGAATTGGCAAGCATTGCTTCCCGGTATCGAGGCAGCCAGGAGGGCTCCGAGGCGGAACAAAAGGCCATCTCCGACTACCAACAGGTGGTGGAAGAGCTCTTCCGGATCGGACACTGGTCGGAGGTGATCGAGCCTGACTCCGAGCTCCCTGATAAGCACATGCCTCAGATTTACAAGGATGCCCGGCGAAAGAGGATCGAGGAGTATCGGGCCACCCACAAGCCGTGAGCTCCAGTCTCCAGCGAGGTTGGACCTGGGTGTCCGCTCAATGCTTCGGTGGCCGCAACCGCCACGAGAGCACCCGGCCGTCCTGTCCCTGGACGAAGAGCTGATCCCCCAGCACCACGGGCCGGGTCAGGAGCGGCGTATCCAGCCGCAGCGAGAAGACGGGAGGGCCCTCCCGGGGCTTGAGCCCGAGCAACCACCCCTGGCTGCTTCGGGTGGGCACCAACAACCACTCGCGGAACTCCGCCACCTGCGTCACCAGGGGCGCGGGCAGGCCCAGGCGGAAGAGCTCCCGTCCATCCTGGGGCGACAGCGCGAGGAGTAGGGGCTCCTCCGTGCCCACCCAGACATGGCCCTGGGCGAAGCTCGGTGGGCTCGTGAGGGCAGGGGAGGGCGTCTGCCGCCAGCGCACCTGACCGTCAGCGAGCCCGAGCGCGAGCACCTCGCCCTTCCGGGTGGAGACGTACAGCTCCTCCCCCTGGGCCTCCAGGCCCAGCACCTGTGTCAACGGATGGCGCCAGCGCACGGTGCCATCCTGGGGCGACAGCGCGAACAGCCCCGCGTCGCCCAGCACCACCACCAAGACGCCTCCGCCCAGGACGGGGGCGGGCAGGGGCCGGGTGGCATCGGGGCGGGGCTCTTTGGGGGGAAGGGGCCACCGCCAGCGCACCTCGCCCGATTCCACTGCCAGTGCGCGTACGGAGCCGTCCGGGGCCACGGCATAGGCGGAGCTCGCGTCCGAAACGATCGGAGTCAGGACGGCCGGTTGCCCGGTAAGGCGCCAGCGCTCCGAGCCATCGGCGAGCGCGAGGCTGACGAGAGTCCCTCCAACCGTTCCCACGATGAGGGTGTCTCCGGACACCGTGGGGCGCGCGGCGACCTCGCGGCCGAGCTCCACCTGCCAGACCGGCTCTCCTTGGGAGTCCAACCGCAGGAGCCGGCCGGCCTCGTTGCCCACCAGGACCCCATCCTCCAGGGCCACCAACCCCGCCCGGGAGGGGGCATTGGAGGAGAAGTCGAAGAGCTTGTCGGTGGGCTGCCGGCAGGCGGCCATCAGCGCCGCAATGGCGAGCAGTAAGACGAGGCGCTGACAGACGGATGGCGGCATGGTTGAGGGAGGATTTTCAGACCCCTAGGATGCTTGGCAAGGAAGGAACCCGACATGGCTTCAATACGCGACGACGAGCTCCCCAGCTCGACTGGTATTCCCTCATCCGCTCGCCGGGCTGACTGGGCCCCACCCCCGGCCATTCCCGTGACGGAGGAGCTGCTCCACGCTCTGCCCAAGACGGACCTGCACTGTCACCTCGACGGCTCCATGCGGCTCAAGACGATCCTCGAGCTGGCCGAGCAGCAGAAGGTGAAGCTGCCCGCGGACACGGAGGACGGCCTGGCCAAGGCCATCCACATGGGCGAGGTGTGCGAGAGCCTCGAGGACTACCTGGTGGCCTTCGACGTGACGCTCTCGGTGCTGCAGACGGCCGAGTCCCTCTACCGCTCGGCCTACGAGCTGGCGGTGGACGCGGCGGCGGAGAACGTGCGCTACATCGAGGTGCGCTACTCGCCCGCGCTGCACCTGCAGAAGGGCCTGAAGATGACGACGGTCATCGACTCGGTGCTCGAGGGCCTGCGCGTGGCCAAGCGCGAGACGGGGATCAAATACGGCGTCATCGTCTGCGGCATCCGCCACATCAACCCGCAGACGTCCATGCGGCTGGCGGAGCTGTCCGTGGCCTACAAGAACCGGGGCGTCATCGGCTTCGACCTGGCGGGCGCCGAGGCGAGCTTCCCGGCCAAGGACCACAAGGAGGCCTTCCAGCTCATCCTCAAGAACAACGTCAACTGCACGGCGCACGCGGGCGAGGCCTTCGGGCCCGAGTCCATCTCCCAGGCCATCCACTACCTGGGGGCGCACCGCATTGGCCACGGCACGCGGCTGCGCGAGGACGGCGACCTGCTCAACTACGTGAATGACCACCGCATCCCGCTGGAGGTGTGCCCCACCTCCAACGTGCAGACGGGCGCGGTGCCGAGCCTGGACGCGCACCCGTTGAAGTTCTACTTCGACTACGGCCTGCGGGTGACCATCAACACGGACAACCGGCTCATCACCGACACCACGGTGACGAAGGAGCTGTGGCTGGCGCACAAGGAACTGGGGCTGTCGCTGGAGGACCTGACCACCATCATCGTCTCCGGCTTCAAGAGCGCCTTCCTGCCGTTCCGCGAGAAGCAGGATCTGCTGCGCCAGGTGAACCAGGAGATCGCCCGGACGCTGGCGGACTTCGAGAAGCGGCCGCAGGCGGTGAAGCAGTCGGCCTGAGCCGGAGGTCTCACGGGGCGGGGGGGCTGGCCGGTGGCGCGTGCGCGTCGGCCGCGCCCTCCACCACCGGGAGGGTGAAGGAGAAGGTGGAGCCGAACCCCACCTCACTCTCCACCCAGATGCGGCCGCCGTGGTGCTCGACGATGTCCCGGCAGATGTAGAGCCCCAGCCCCAGCCCTCCGAAGCCCGAGATGGGGGCGTTGCGCGCCCGGAAGAAGCGCTCGAAGAGGTGGGCCTTCTGGTCCGGCGGGATGCCAATGCCCGTGTCCGTCACGGACACGAGGGCCTGGGCGCCGTGCCGCTCCACGGTGATGCGGATGGTTCCGCCCATGGGGCTGTACTTGAGGGCATTCTCCAGCAGGTTCACCAGCACCTGGGCGAGCCGTCCCCGGTCTCCCTGGATGGTGAGCGCCTCGTCGGGTTCCTCGTACTCGAGCGTGTGGTGGGTGCTGACGGGGCGGAGCTCCGCGAGCACCTCGCGGATGAGCTCCCGGAGTGGCACGGGCGCCTGCTTCAGCTCCAGCCTTCCTGCCTGGATGCGCGAGGTGTCCAGCAGATCATTGATGAGCCCGGAGAGCCGCGCGACCTGGGTGAGCGCCTTCTCCACGTGAGGGAGTGGGCAGGGTTGTCCGGACACTGCCTTCTGCTTGAGCACCTGGAGGTGGAGCTTGAGGGGGGTGAGTGGAGTCTTCAACTCGTGGGAGGCGATGGAGAGGAAGTCGTCGCGCACGCGGATGGCTTCCTGGGCCTCGCGCAGCAGCCGCTCGCGCTCCGCCTGCGCACGGCGCTCCGCCGTCACATCCCGGTAGCTCCACACGCGGCCGATGAGGGTGTCTCCCAGCCGCTGGGGGCGCGAGTAGCGCTCGAGGATGCGCCCATCTCGCATCTCGAAGGTGTCGAAGCTCTCCTGCTCGGGGGCCACGCGCAGCGCCTCGACCCGCTCGCGGAACTGCTCCGGGTGCTGGACCTGGGTGAGCGCGTACGTGAGCAACTTCTGGCCGTTCCAGTCCTTCCGTAACTCGTCGGAGATCCGCCAGAGCTCCAGGAACCTTCCGTTGTAGGCCGTGACTCGCCCGCGCCGGTCGACGACCACCACTCCATCCGCGGTCGAGTCGAGGGTGGCGCGCAGCAGCGAGACCGTGTGCTCCAAGTGCTCGCGCGCCCGGCGATGCTCGGTGACGTCCACCATGATGCCGCGCAGCTCTCGGGGGGCGCCGTCCTCGGAGACCACCGTGACGATGTCGCGCAGCCACACGATGCTCCCATCGGCGGCGATCATCCGGTACTCGAATTCGTGCGGTCTGCACTCAGCCGCCGCCTTCATACAGAAGCCGGGGGCCCAGTCCCGGTCCTCGGGGTGCAGGTGTTGCAGCCAGAAGTCAGGCTCCTGCATCCATTTCTGGACGGGATAGCCCAGCAGGCGTTCGGCCTGCTTGCTGACGAACGTGAAGCGGAAGTTCGGATCCGTGGACCAGACGATGCCGTCGACGCTGTCGGTGAGCTCCACGTGCTCGCGCTCGGTGCGGGTGAGCGCCTGGGCCACCTCTTCCGGCGGTCCCTCCAGGGCCGTGTGGACGGTGGGCGGTTGCTGGGGCGTGGGCCGCTGGGGAGAGGAGAGGATTTGGACGGTGCCGATGAGCTCTCCCGCTCCATCCGCCGAAGCTTCAATGGCGCTCAGCTCGACGGACAGGCGGACGAGTCTTCCCTCCGTCGCTTCGGCATGGAACTCGACTGTGCGCGACCCACCTGTCTTGGCCACCCCGCGCCAGGCCTCCAGCACCCGGTCGAGATCCTCCGGGCACACGAGCCGGAGGACGAAGCCCGATGTCCTCCACTCCTCCAGGGAATGGCCCAGGGCGCGCAGAAGGGACGGGCTCACCCATCGAAAGCGAGGAGGGATGCCTGCTCCGAGCCAGAGCAGGGGGGCGGCACTCGCAGAGTCGGTCGCATCTAGCCTCTTCTCGCTGCGATGCGTATCAGCCATGGCTCCCTTCTTCTCCGTGGGCTGTCGCGATGCCCTTGGCATTCAATATCCACCGTTGCTTAAGGAGTCCCGGCAGCTCCCTTGCTGACCGGTTGGGCGGGAGGGCTCAGGTTCGCACTGGAAGGGTGAAGCGGAAGGTGGCGCCGTGGCCTGTCTCGCTCTCCGCCCAGATGTGGCCGCCGTGACGCTCGACGATGTGGCGGCAGATGTAGAGCCCGAGTCCCATTCCTCCGAAACCTGAGATGGGGGCGTTCCGGGCCCGGAAGAAGCGCTCGAAGAGGTACTCATGTTGGTCCGCCGGGATGCCGATTCCGGAGTCCGAGACAGAGACGAGGGCGTCTGCTCCGCTCCGGGTGAGCGTGACGCGAATCGGTCCTTTCTGGGGGCTGTACTTGAGCGCGTTCTCCAGCAGGTTCGTCAGCACCTGCGCGAGCCGAGCCCGGTCTCCCAGGACGACCAGCTCCTCCGCGCACTCCTCATACTCCAGGGGGTGGTGGAGACAGTTCGGGCGGAAGTCGGCCAGGGTTTCGCGCAGGAGCTGCTGGAGCGACAGGGGCTCATGCTCCAGCTCCAGACGTCCTGCCTCGATCTGCGAGGAGTCCAGCATGTCGGAGATCACCCCTGAGAGGCGATCCACCTGGGCGAGTGACTTCCGCACGAGGTGGGGTGGGATGGGCTGATCGGAGGTGCACCGCTGCTCGAGCATCCGCAGATGGAGCTTGAGGGGGGTGAGGGGGGTCTTCAGCTCATGCGAGGCGATGGAGAGGAAATCATCCCGGATCTGAATGGCCTCGTGCGCCTCGCGCAGCAGCCGCTCGCGCTCCGCCTGTGCGCGGCGTTCCGCCGTCAGCTCCACGACCACGGCGCCGAGGCCCACGATTCTGCCGCTCTTCGTCCGGACGGGGTAGTAGCTGACGCGAAAGTACCGCAGCTTGCCCGGGGTGGCTGGGACCTCGAGCTCCAGGTCGAGTCCAATGACGGGCTCTCCCGTCTCGATGACCCGGCGCATGAGGGGCTCGATGGTGGCCGCCGCGTAGGGCGTCATCTCGCGGAGTGTCCGGCCCACCTCCTCCTCCCGGGTCCTGCCGTGGAGCAAGGCCAGCGCGTCGTTGGTCCGGATGAAGCGCAGGTCTCGGTTGAGGAAGCCCATTCCAATGGGCGCGTTGTTCAGGAAGGTGTCGAGCAGGGCGAACGATTCCTCCAATTGTTCGCGCGCGGTCTGCTCGGCTGCGAGCAACCGCTCCTGCTCTGCCTTGGCGCGGCGCTCCTCCGTGACATCCCGGAAGCTCCAGATGCGTCCGATGATGGTGTTTCCCAGCCGTTGGGGCAGCGAGGTGCGCTCGAGGATGCGCCCGTTGAGGAGCTCGACGGTGTCGACGTCCTCCTGCTCGGGAGCCGCATACAGCGCATAGACCCGTGCGCGGACGAGTTCTGGATTCTTGAGCTGGGCAACCGCGGCCGCGAGAACCTTCTGGGGGTCCACTTCTCCTTGCAGAAGCTCATCGGGGATGTCCCAGATCTGCAGGAACCGCTTGTTGAAGGCGGTGATCCGCTGGTTCCTGTCCACCACGAGCACGCCATCGGTGATCGAATCGAACGTGGCGCGCAGCATCGAGGCCACCTGCTCCAGCGTCTCCCGGGCCTGGCGCTGCTCGGTGACATCCACCATGATGCCGCGCAGTCTCAGGGGCCGCCCTTTCTCGGCAAGCACCGTGACGAGCGCCCGCAGCCACACGCTGCGTCCATCCGTGGCCAGCATGCGGTACTCGAACTCGTAGGGCCTGCGCTCCCGGGTCGCCTTCATGCAGTAGGCCTGGGCCCACTCGCGGTCCTCGGGATGGACGTGGTTCCTCCAGAAGTCCGGCTCCTGGAGCCATTGCTGGGGGGGATGGCCGAGCAGGCGCTCCGCCTGTTTGCTGACGAAGGTGAAGCGGAAGCCCACATCGGCTTCCCAGACGATGCCGTCGAGGGTGTTGACGAGCTCCTCGTACTGTTGCTGGGTGCGGGTGAGCTCCTGCTCGAGTGTCTCGTGTTGGGCGGACGCTGGCTTCACGGGCTCGCTCGCGCTGAGGCGGGCACATGCTCCCAGGCACTGGCCCTCGTTTCCGAAGACAGGAAGCACCAGGGCTCTCATTCGCTCGTCCCGCTCGCCGCCCTCGCAGACCGTCTCCCTTCCGGTGAGCGCCGTATGGAGGGCCCTCATGAGCCAGGGAAAGTCATGGAGTACTTCCTCCATGAAGCGTCCTTCGGGGGACGCTCCGTTTCCCCACCCGACGGCAGTTGCCAGCTGGCGGTCTATCCGACCAATCCGACCCTGGTTGTCGACAATCAACGTGGCGTGGAGGCTCCTGCCCACCTGCAGGAGTAGTTCGGGAAAGGAGCGCACGGAAGCCCCCAACCTTGCTTCACGTCCATGCCCGTCGGCTGTCGTCATGGGCTCCTCTGCTCCCCCTGCGACGAAGCGTCTCTCCGCCACATCAAATCTGCAACACCTCACGGTCAGGACAAAGTCGGCTCCGCCCCTCCTTGTCCTACCCAGCGTCTCTCGGTGTGTCAGGCGAGCGCGGGCTGGAGCGTCCTTCAGGCGGTGGACGCCGCGCTGCGTCCACGACCGCGGCTGCTGACCCGAGGTCTCGAATCCATTCGTACCGGTCCCCCGTGCCCCTCCGGGCGCGGGCCAGATTCCGAGAAGGTCATGCAGCCGAACTTGAACCGGCTCCTGCGGGCACTCGCCCGTGAGGGGCTCGATGTGACGTACGACGGTCGTGTCTACACCGTGCGCCTCCAGGGGGATGCGAATGCTCCGCCCGCCGAGGTGCTCCTCCCTCCGGACCTGCCCGTGGAGGGCAAGGCCTTCCAGCAACTCGCTGCGCTCGCCGCGCTGAAGCACCCGGGCGGTGGCGAGGTGAAGCGGGTGCGCGCCACGCCGGACTTCCACCCGGGAGACGCAGGGGTGGCCATTGGCTCGGTGGTGCACACAGAAGGGCTGGTGGTGCCCGGTGCGGTGGGCACCGACATCAACTGCGGCATGCGCCTGCACGTCGCGGACATCCCCGTGGAGGCCTTCCTCGCCCGCCGCGACGCCTTCGTCGAGCGGATGAAGGGCCATTACTTCTTCGGCACCCGGAACGTGGCGCTGGGCTCGCGCGCGGTGGAGGCGTTGTTGCGCGAGGGGCTTCCCGGCTGGCTCCTGGAGACACTGGAGGAGCCGCTGGGCATGGTGGCGAAGGCGGACCTGGAGCAGCTCGATCGGGAGTCCGCGCGGGTGTACCTGGGTGGGGCGCTCGAGGGAGATCCAGCCTGGGCGCCCACGGGGCTGCGCCGGGAGGGCGTGGTGAGAGACCCGGGGCTGGCCACCATTGGAGGCGGCAACCACTTCGTTGAGGTGCAGCGAGTGGAGGCGGTGATGGACCGCGCGCGGGCGTGGGAGTGGGGTGTGCGCGAGGGACAGCTCGCGTTCATGGTGCACTCTGGCTCCCGGGACATGGGCAGGCACGTGGGGCTCACGTGGCAGGAGCGGGCAAGGGCGGCCTGGCCGGTGGGGGCTCCCTTCCCAGAGAGCGGGATTCTGCCGTTGGCGGACCCGGAGCTGGTGCGCGAGTACCTGCGGGCCGAGGCGACGGCGGCCAACTACGCCTTCCTCAACCGGCTGCTGCTGGCGGAGCTGTTGCGGCTCACCCTGCGGGAGCTGTTCGGGGACGTGGAGGCGCCGCTCGTCTACGACGTGCCCCACAACATCACCTTGCCCTGGGAAGGCGGGTGGCTGGCGCGCAAGGGGGCGTGCCCGGCGGAGGCGGAGCAGCCGGTCATCATCCCCGGCTCCATGGGGGCGGCGTCCTACCTGATGGTGGGGTTGGGCAACGCGCGGGCACTGGCCTCGGCGTCACATGGAGCGGGGCGGGCGCGCTCGCGCTTCTCCTTGTCTCGCGGTGGGGCGGACCACCGGGAGGAGGCGCTGGGCCTGACGGGGGTGGACTGCATCACCCTTCGGGCCGAGCGTCGTATTGAGGAGGCGCCGGCGGCCTACAAGCCCATTGGACCGGTGGTGGCCTCTCAGGTGGAGGCCGGCATCGTCCGGGAGGTGGCGCGGATGGCCCCGTTGATGACCTTCAAGGCCTGAGGAGGGTGGGGAGGCCTCAATTCTCTGGCGCTCTTCCCCTCGTCCGGGTGGAATCCGCCCGCGCCTCGGCCCCTGGGCTCGTGGCAGCTCTTCTCATCCACCTACGACAGGGGGAAACGCACATGGAGAATCGTCCTGAGGACTTTCCGGGCATGCCGGGAGCAACGAACACGGCCGCGGCCCGGGAGGCTGTGGCCACGCCGGCCATCCTGCTGATGGTGACGGGGGGCCTGGGGGTGGTGATGGCGTTGTTCGGGCTGCTTTCGTCGGCCATGGGGGGCGGGGAGCTTCCTCCCGACCTGTTCGAGGCCAACCCGGACCTGGAGCAGCTCCGCCCGTGGCTGGAGCGCTCGCGGTCCTTCGGGGCCTTTGGAAACGTGCTCACCCTGGCGCTGAGCGGCGTGACGTTCTTCGGCGGCCTGAAGATGAAGAACCTGGAGAACTTCGGCCTGGCCATGGCCGCCTCCATCATCGCCATCCTCCCCTGCTTCGGGCCGTGCTGCTGCATCGGCATCCCGGTGGGAATCTGGTCGCTGGTGGTGATCAACAAGCCCGAGGTGAAGTCGGCCTTCCGCTGAGGTGACGTGTGTGTGACGTCCGAGGAGGCCCGGAGCGCTCGGCTCGGGGCCTCCCGGAGGGGTGGCTCAGGCGACCTTCATCCCCTTGGGGATGACGACCACGCCACCCGGAGTGACGTGGAAGCGGCGCCGGTCCTCTTCCAGGTCGTACCCGATGGTCATCCCGGGGGGGATTTCCACGTTCTTGTCGATGATGGCGCGGCGGATGCGGCAGCGCCGCCCGATGGTGACGTTCTCGAAGAGGATGGAGTCCTGCACCTCGGAGAACGAGTTGACGCGCACCTTGGGTGAGAGCACCGAGCGGTGCACATGGCCGCCGGAGATGATGCAGCCCTCGCTCACCAGCGAGTCCGTGGAGTGGCCCACCCGGTGGTTCTCCCGGTCGGCGAAGACGAACTTGGCCGGCGGGAAGTTGTTGGGCTGGGTGTAGATGGGCCAGCGGTCATTATAGAGGTTGAAGACGGGGTCCACCTCCACCAGGTCCATGTTGGACTGGTAGTAGGTGTCGATGTTCCCCACATCCCGCCAGTAGCCGCGCTCCTTCTCCTCCTGGCCGACGATGACGTTGCGCGCGAAGTCGTACACGTACACCGGCTCGCGCTTGTACAGCTCGCTGATGATGGACTTGCCGAAGTCATGGGCGCTCGACTCGTCCGCGGCGTCGCGCACCACCTCCTTCACCAGCAGGTCGGTGGAGAAGAGGTAGTTGCCCATGGAGGCCAGGCACATCTTCGGGTTGCCGGGCATGGGGGGCGGGTTCTTGGGCTTCTCCACGAAGCCCTTCATCCGGCCGTCCGGGCCCACGTCGATGATGCCGAACTCCCGGCCCTGCTCGATGGGGACGGGGATGGCCGCCACGGTGCAGGTCGCCTTCCGGTCGATGTGGAAGTCCAGCATCTGCTGGCAGTCCATCCGGTAGACGTGGTCCGCGCCGAAGGCGAAGATGTAGTCCGGCTCCTCGTCCGTGATGATGTTGAGGTTCTGGTAGATGGCGTCGGCGCTGCCCTTGTACCAGTCCATGCCGGTCCGCATCTGGGCCGGGACGGTTTCCACGTAGTGGCCCAGGAAGGCCGTCATCCGCCAGGCCCGGGACAGGTGCTTGTTGAGCGAGTCGCTCTTGTACTGCGTCAGCACCTTCATCCG
The DNA here is from genome assembly GCF_044360475.1 of Archangium minus. Lineage (NCBI taxonomy): Bacteria > Pseudomonadati > Myxococcota > Myxococcia > Myxococcales > Archangiaceae > Archangium > Archangium minus. Next base: position 10,014,936 of record NZ_CP043494.1, on the reverse strand, counting down.
ATAGATGCCGGAGTTGGCGAAATTGGAAAGGACGAAGTCGATGATGCGGTAGCGCCCGCCGAAGGGCACAGCCGGCTTGGCGCGTTCACGGGTGAGGGGTTCCAGCCGGGTTCCGGCGCCCCCTGCGAGGATCATTGCCAGCAGTTTGGCCATAGGAGACGCAAGTTACCCGGGGGCAAGCGTCCTTCAAGGCCGCTCTAGAGCGTTCGTTGAATACCCAAACCGGGGGGGAATGGCGGGCCCTCGTGGCTTCTACCGGGGGAGCCGTGCTATGTCTCGAAGGCGATGGCTGGCGACGAAACCCGAGTAACCAAGATCTCCTCGATCAAGGATCTGGCGACCCCGGTCGAGGCGGAATGCTGCATCGTGCAGATCCACGGGCCGGAGCTGGGGAAGAAGTACACGCTCCAGGAGACCGAGTTCACTATCGGGCGTGAAGAGGGCAACCACATCGTGGTGGACCTCGACAACGTCTCGCGCAAGCACGCGCGCATCCTCCGCAGGCAGGGGAGGATGTTCGTGCAGGACCTGGGCTCCACCAACGGCACCTACCTGAATGACCAGGAGGTGACGCAGGAGACCCCGCTGCGCAGTGGCGACCTCATCAAGGTGGGCGGCTCCATCTTCAAGTTCCTCACCGGTGACAACGTGGAGCTGCAGTACCACGAGACCATCTACACGCTGACGATCGTGGATGGCCTGACCGGGGTGAACAACAAGCGCTACTTCCTCGAGTACCTGGAGAGGGAGATGGGGCGGTGCCACCGCTACGGGCGCCCGCTGACGCTGATGATGTTCGACATCGACTTCTTCAAGAAGATCAACGATGTCCACGGGCACCTGGCGGGTGACTACGTGCTGCGCGAACTGGCGCAGACCATCAAGCGGATGGTGCGCAAGGAGCAGTGCTTCGCGCGCTACGGCGGCGAGGAGTTCGCGCTCGTCATCCCCGAGGACGGGGCGGACAAGGCGCGCATCTTCGCGGAGAAGATTCGCCAGACCATCGAGAAGAAGCACTTCTCCTTCGAGAACCAGGACATCCCGGTCACCCTGTCGCTGGGGGTGGCGGACATGACGCCGGAGATGATGGAGCCGCTGCAGTTCATCAAGCTGGCGGACGCCAACCTGTACAAGGCGAAGAAGACCGGGCGGAACCGGGTGGTCGGCTAAGTGGCGGACGGTCGTCCTTCGTTGTTGCTCCGGGGCCTGCTGGTGCTGGGTGGCCTCGGAATGCTGGCGGCGGGCGTCGCGTGGAAGCAGGTGCCCAGGGCCAGCGAGCTGCGCATCGAAGTCGCACCCGAAGTCGTGGGCCTGAGCGACGGCCAGTCCTATGCCTGGGTGATGCGGACCCGGAACGGGGCGGCGCTCATCGACACCGGGGCGGATTCGAGCGGCGAGAAGCTGCTGGCCGAGCTGCGTCAGGAGGGTTTGAAGCCCGAGGATGTGCACACGGTCCTGGTGACGCACGGCCACCGGGACCACTGGAGCGCGGCGCACCTGTTCCCCAAGGCGCGGGTGCTCGTGGGGCCGGGAGAGGCCGAGGTGGTCCGCGGCGAGCGAGCGCTGCACAGCCTGGCCGGTCGGTTCCTCGCGCGTTTCACGAAGCAGCCCCCGTTGCCCGAGCGCCTCGAGGAGGTGGAGGCCGGGCAGACGCTGGACGTGGACGGAGAGTCGCTGCGCGTCTTCCACGTGCCGGGACACACCCCGGGCAGTGTCATGTACCTGTGGCGGGACATCCTCTTCTCGGGCGACTCGCTGCTGGGCGGCTCGGGTGAGGTGGTGCTGGCTCCGACGGTGTTCTCGGAGAGCACGAAGGAGAACCGGAAGTCGCTGGAGCAGCTGAAGGACGTGCCGTTCACGCGCATCGCGGACGGGCACGTCGGGCTGACGAGCAACGCGCGGCTGAAGCTGCGGGCCCTGCTGAAGTAGCCCGCGCTCCCTCAGGTCCTCTCGCGCAGCTCCTCGAGCCGGCCCTTGGTGCCGGGGAGATGACCCGGCGCCATCCGCGTGTACAGGTACTGCACCGTGTCGTGCAGCGTCTCGTGGACGTCGCGCGCCTTGAAGCCCAGCTCGCGCTCGGCCTTCGAGGAGTCCAGCCAGAACCAGTGCTCGCCGATGTCCACTTCCTGCGGATCCAACGTGGGCTTCGTCCCACGCCACTTGGCCACCTGCTCGAGCACCTTGGCCCCGAGCACGTTCACCCGCGGAGGCAGCTTCAGGCGGGGAGCGGCCACGCCCGACAGGCGCTCCAGCCGCTGGAAGAAGTCCGGCATGGACATGTTCACGCCCATCAGGTGGCGCCCGTACACCTCGCCCTGCGTCAGCGCGTTCACGAAGGCATCCGCCAGGTCGCGCACGTCCACGAAGGACATGCCTCCACCGGGCATGGCGGGAATCTCGCCCTGCAGGAACTTCAGCACCGTCCACGTGGAGGACAGCCGCTCGTCCCCCGGGCCCATCAGCAGGCTGGGGTTGAGCACCACGAGGGGGAGGGCGTGCTTGCGGCAGAACTCCAGCGCCAGCTTCTCCTCGTAAATCTTGGACAGGTAGTACGGCCAGCGTCCCACCACCTCGATGGGGTAGTCGTTGTCCTCTGTCTTGACGCGCGCTTCCTTGGACACGGCGATGGTGCCCGAGGTGGAGGCGAGGATGACGCGCTGCACGCCGGACTCGCGCACGTCCTTGAGCAGCTCGCGCGTGGAGTCCACGTGCAGCTCGTACATCTTCCGCGCGTCCTTGTCCTGGAAGGAGACGAGCCCCGCCAGGTGGTAGAGGGCCTGCACACCCTCGAGCGCGCGCCGGACGGCGTCGCGGTTCTTCAGGTCTCCTTGGACGTACTCCACCTTGTCGAAGCCCGGGCCCACCGGCTTGGAGCGGCCGATGATGCGCACCTCATGGCCCGCGGCGACGAGCCGCGGCACCAGGTGCGAGCCCAGGAAACCGGTGCCTCCGGTGACGAGCAGCTTCACGACTCGCTCCCTCCCGAGGACAGCGCGAGCCGCTGCTCCTCGATCGTCGCGGATTCATCGAAGTTCAGCACGCGGCCGGCGGCCAGCGCCTGGATGGAGTCCTCCGCCAGCCTGGTGGCGTAGCGGTAGCTCTCCGAGCGCGCCATGCCGTGCGTCTTGGCGCGCAGCATCTCGTACGTCAGCGCGGGCCCGATGTGGGCCTCCAGCTCGCGCGACTTGGGGAGCATGCGGCCCTTGGGCAGCGCCTCGTAGGTGCCCTTCAGGTAGATGGGCAACACGTCCACCTGGTAGGTGAGTGCCAGGTAGCCGAGGGTGGGCTTGAACTCGAGCAGCTCCCCCGTCGTCGAGCGCGTGCCCTCGGGGAAGATGAGCAGGTTGAAGCCCTGGCGCAGCGCGTTGCCGGCCAGCCGCAGCGACTCGCGCAGCGAGCCGTGCCGGTCCATGGGGAGCAGGTCCGTGAAGTTCTCGAAGTACGCGCGCTTGAGCGGCGTATCGAAGAAGTAGTCGCGCGCCGCGAGCGTGGTGAGCCGCTGCCCCTGCTCGCCGAGCACCACCTTCACGAGCCCCATGTCCAGGTGGCTCGTGTGGTTGGCGATGACGAGGAAGTTGCGGTTCATCGGGATGAAGGGCTTGCCCGTCACCTTCACGTCGAACAGGCCGCCGAAGATGGCCTGCTGACCGAGCCGCACCAACTGCCGGCCCACCGTGACGAGCGGCTCCGGCACCGGAATCTCCACCTCCTCGGAGCTCGTCGTCTCCCGGGTGATCTCCTTGGCGCGCGTCTCCACGGAGGGGCGGCGTCCGCTGGACACGACGAGCTTGCGCAGATCGTCCACCGTCTGCACGTGCGTCAGATCGCTCACCGCGGGCAGCGGCACGCCGGCCTGCTCCAGGGCCACGGACAGCTCGGTGAGCATCAGCGAGTCCAGGCCCAGGTCCACGGACAGGCGGGCCTCGGGGCGGATGTCCGCGAGGGGCTTGTTCACCACCTCGGCGATGAGCGGGTAGAGCCAGTCGGCCACACCCCCGGTGCTCAGCACCTTCTCGCGGGCCTTCTCACCCGAGGAGGCCAGCCGCTCCAGCCGCTTGAGCTCCTCCACCACCACCTTGCGCTTCACCTTGCGCGACGAGGTGCGCGGCAGCTCGCCATCCCAGAAGCGCAGCACCTTCACGCGGCGGTAGAAGGGCATCTCGTTGCCCACCTTGCGGAAGTGCTCCTCCAGCTCGCGCCGCACTTCCTCGCGGGGCCGCTCCTTGTAGTCCGGCACGCACAGGCAGGCGACCTTCTCCCCGCCAGCCTCGTCCGGCAGGCCGACGATGGACAGCTCCTTGATGTGCGAGTGGGTGCTGTACACGTCCTCGAGCTCGTCCGGGTAAACGTTCTTCCCGTTGGCATCGATGATGACGTCCTTTTTGCGACCCACCAGGTACAGCCGGCCCTCGGCGTCGATGCGCCCGAGGTCGCCCGTGTACAGCCAGCCCTCCTTGAGGACGGCGTCGGTGGACTCCTTGTCCCCGAAGTAGCCGGCCATGACGTTGGGGCCGCGGGCGATCACCTCGCCGATGCCCTCGGTGTCCGGGTCGAGGATGCGCAGCTCGATGCCAGGCAGTGCCTTGCCCACCGTGCCCGCCTGGCGCTTGTTGATGTTCGTCTCGGACACCGTCAGCACCGGGGCCGCCTCGGTGAGGCCATAGCCCTCGATGATGTTGAAGCCCAGCTGGTGGAAGGCCTTGTGCACGTCGTCCGGCAGCGCCGAGCCACCCGACACCAGGAACTTGATCTTCCCACCGAACTTGCGGTGCACCGGCCAGAAGAGCAGCTTGCCCAGGTTGAGGCTGCTGCGGTTGCGCAGCTCGCCGTGCGCCGACATGAGCGACTTGATGGCCTGCTCCACCAGGGGCGGCCGGCTGGCCATCTCCTGCGTCACCTTGCGGTGCAGGAGCTGCCAGAGCGCGGGCACGCCAATCATCGCCGTCACGCGGCCCGTCTCGAACACCTCGCCCAGCCGGTCCGAGGTGAGCTCGTCGATGTACGTAATCTCCGTGCCGCGCGAGAAGGGCGTGAGGAAGCCGGCGGAGAACTCGAAGGTGTGGTGCAGCGGCAGCACGGAGAGGACGGCGTCACCCACGCCCACGTTGAAGGCGCCCGCCAGCTTCGCGATGAGGGAGGCGAAGTTGCGGTGGGTGAGCATCACGCCCTTGGGCGTGCCCGTGGTGCCCGAGGTGAAGATGAGGCTGGCCACGTCGTCCGCGGCGGCCGTGCGGCGCACCGGCCCGATGTTGTCCGGGTACGCGGGGTCTCCGCTCATCGCCTCGGCGAAGCTGACCACGCGCGTGGACAGGCCGGCCCCGGTCAGCGCCGCCTCCAGGCCCGGCAGCTCCTCGGCGGCCTTCTCCGAGAGCAGCAGCACCTTCGCCTCGGAGCGACGGGCGATATTGACGACCTCGGCCTCGGTGAGGCTCGAGTCCACGGGGACGGCGGTGGCGCCCGCGCGGAGGATGCCGAAGTAGGAGACGGGCCACTCGGGCCGGTTCTCCGAGAGGATCATCACCCGCTCGCCGCGCTTGACGCCTTCCTTCATCAGGAAGCTGCCCACGCGGTTGGCGTAGCGGTTCACCTCGCCGTAGGTGAGGCGCTCCTCCTTCTCGTTGGCGGCATAGCGGAAGGCCACCCGGTGGCGCCACGCGTTGACGCTGGCCTCGAGCATCTCCAGCAGATCGCGGTTCGCGGGGATGACCGTGCGCCGCTTCGTCTCCTCCTCCATGCCTGGGAACACCCACTTCTCCAGGCCGGGCAGGTGGGTGTCGAGGAAGTAGGTGCGCCAGTCGATGGCCTCCGGCGCCCAGGGGATGAGGGCCCGGTCGTGGGCGGCCATGCGCGCGTACACCGAGCGGGTGTTGTCGCAGCGGAAGACGTAGCGGTTGTCGTAGAGGAAGGGGAGGAAGAGCTCGATGAGCCCCACCAGGCTCTGCGCCTGGTTCTCCACCTCGTCCAGCGTCTCGCGGGCCTTCTCCAGCACGGCCTGCACGTTGGGTGCGCCCCAGGTGGGCTTCACCTCGTCGATGACCTGGCGCAGGAAGCGCGCGCCCTTCACGAACATGGGGGCGCTGAGGTTCTCGAAGACCTGGCGGCTCACGGGCACGGGCTCGACGCGCGAGCGCACCTGGTTCATGAGCGAGTTGCCCGTCTCCTTGTTGCGGTAGTAGCGGCGGCGGTACAGGCCCACCAGCTCGATGGAGCGGCTGGCGTAGAACGGGTTCACGTCACCCGAGGCCAGGTTGTAGACGCGCCGCTCCTCCACCTGCATGCAGTGCGCGGTGATGCCGATGGTGGCGCCGGCCACGTGGTCCACGGGGATCATGTCCAGGATGGCCCGGTCGCCCGCGGGGATGTTGCGGTGGCCCTTGATGCCGGCGAAGGCCAGCGGCGCCGAGGTGGTGAAGCCCTCGTTCCACCCGGGGAAGGGGAAGTGCTGGGCGGACTCGACGATGGAGGGCCGGACGATGGCGTAGCGCAGGCCCGGCGTGCTGGCCATCACCTGCTCGCCCAGGCTCTTGGTGTACGTGTACGTGTTGGGCCAGCCCCAGTGCTTCGCCCGCTCCATGCCGGCGCGCACCAGCTCGCCGGTGAGCCACAGCTTGCGCTCGCGGCCCATGGCCAGCCGCAGCGTCTTGTCGTCCGTGGCGTCGCGGCCCTCCTGCTCCAGCCGCTCCAGGGCCTTCTTGCGGAAGAGGGACGCCAGCGCCTTGTCATCCGCCTGCTCGCGCAGCCGGGCGACGATCTTCTCTGCGTCCGCGAGCTCCTGCTCCAGGCTGAAGTCGCGCCCGTCCAGCTCGTCGCGGCGGGGGAAGTAGCCCACCACCTCCTCGTCCTCGAAGACGAGCCCGCTGCGGTTGCCGGCCACGAAGGCGGTGGACATGTGCACCAGCGGCACGCCCCACTTCAGCGCCAGCTCCACGGTGTACTTCACGCCGTGGGTGTTGACGTTGAGACCCACCTCCAGCGATGGGTTGAAGGACACCAGGCCCGCGCAGTTGACGATGGCGTGCACCTTGCCCGTGAGCGCGTCCGCCTGCTCCGGCGTGAGGCCCATGAGCGGGTCGGTGATGTCGCCGTCGAGCACCTCGCACTTGCGGCGGATGTACTCGAGCGCGCCCTCCTCGCCGTGGGCGTCACGCAGCGGTTGGAAGGGCTCGCTGGTGGCCACCTTGTCGAAGAAGCGCTGCTCGGCGGACTTCGCATTGCCCTTGCGCACCAGCACGTAGAGCTTGTCCAGCGCCTCGCCGTAGCGGGTGAGGAGCATGGACAGGGTGACCTTGCCCACGAAGCCGGTGGAGCCCGCGAAGAGCAGGCGCTTGCCGGAGAAGACCTGGGAGACGTTCAGCTCGGAGACACTCATCGTGGGGAACTCGGGGGGGCTTTACTTCACGTCGACCATGACGGTGGGGGCGATGCGCAGCAGGCTGATGCTGGCCGAGCGGCCCATGAAGCCGCGCGCTTCCTCGATGGCTTCGGTGAGGGTGTCAGTGCGGTCCCAGCCGAGCAGCGCCGGAACGTGGTTGTTCTCCGCGCCCGCGACGATGACCTTGCCCACGTGCTGGCGACCGTTCTCGCCCCAGTACCACATGTAGAGCGGGTGCACGCCGTGGTAGGCGTTGCCCTTGCGGTACAGGTGCACGTAGCTGGGGTTCTCCGCGAACTCGCGCTCGTACTTCTGCTCGATTTGAACCGCGTCGCGCGTCTCGGGCAGCACCCGGTTGAAGAACTCGATGTAGCTGGGGTGCTGCACCGGGTCGAACTCGTCGAAGGCCGGGTGGGTGAGGATGAGCACGCCGCCCTTCTTCACCAGCGGCACGCCGCGGTTGAGGTTGAAGAAGTAGCCCAGCCCCATCACCTGCACCAGCAGCGGGTTGAGGATGGAGTTGACGCTGTAGGGCGAGATGAACGGGATGGGGAAGATGACGATGTCGCTCTGCCCCTGCACCGGCACCACGTACTGCTGCCAGCTCTTCTCCAGCGTCTTGGCGTGGGTGGGCTCGGTGGCGCCGGCGAACACGCCCGTTACGTCGTAGGGCGCGGGGATGGAGTTGAGCACCTTGCGCGCCGCGGCCCGAGGCATCTTCGACAGGGCGTAGCGCATGGCGTGGAACTTCAGCCGATCCGCCTCCGTGTAGTCCTCCTCCTTCTTGTGGAGGAACTCCACGCCGGGACCGAACATGCGGTTGTTCAGCGCCGTCTCGATGTGGAACACCTTGAGGTGCTTGTCGATGGCCTTGCCGATCCGCTCATTGCGCCGGTACAGCTCGCTGTGCCCCGGCTCCATGTAGCTCTTGGACTCGCGGATCGTCTTCGGGTTGTGGTGCGCCCGGAGGCTGGCGTAGTTGGCCACGCCGGTGCCCATGGACTTGTGCCCGCCGTTCATGGGCACGAAGTTGACGTTCACGTAGACGATGAGGTCGCTCTCGGCCACGCGCCGGTTGACGGCCACCACGTGCGAGCCACACGGCGTGCGCTCGAGCTCCACCATGCCGTCGGGATCCTCGGCGTCATGGTTGTAGTAGCGGTCCGGGTAGTAGGCGTCGAAGATCTTCTGACCCACCATGCGCCGCATCTCGCCCTCCGTCATGCGGCGGTGCAGGGCGTTGGCGATGACGAGGTGGACGTCGTCCACGCCCGAGTCGGCGCACAGCTCCAGCACCACCTCGAGGATGGACTGGCGCACGTCCGGCGTCGCCATGGGCGGCAGCGGGACGGAGATGTCGTCAATGACACAGGTGAGCCGCATGCCCGGGCGCAGCAGGGCGTGCAGGGGCTCCATGCCCTCGGGGTGGTTGATGGCCCAGCGGATGGCGGCCTTGACGTTGGGCACGCCGGCCATGGCCGGCCGAGGGAAGATGACCCGGGTGCCCACGGGCAGGTCCTCGAGGAGGAAGTTCTCTCCAGAGAAGAGCGCCCGTGGCGGGCTGCCCTTCTCGGTGATGATCACCTGACTTTCCTCGTCGTAGAGCTTCTGGAGCGTCTTGAGCGGGCGCATGTCTCGGGGGGGGCTTTCCGTTACTTGAGGTCGAGGATGGGCCAGTTGTAGGCCCGAGCGATGGAACGCAGGCGCATGTCCGGGTTGACGGCCGTGGGCCGCCCCACCACGGACAGCATGGCGTAGTCGGAGGCGCTGTCGGAGTAGCCGTGACACTGGTCGAGCGCCAGGCCCTCCCGGACACAGTAGGAGCGGATGGCGTTGGCCTTGTTCGCCCCTTCGATGATGGGGGGGATCACCTTGCCCGTGGCCTTACCACCGACGAACTGCATCTTGTTGGCGATCATGTCGTCCGCGCCCAGGTAGCGGGCCAGCGGGCGCATGCTGAAGTCCAGAGCTCCGGTGACGAGCACAATGCGGCAGCCGACGCGACGCGCCTGGTCGATGAGGTCGCGCGTCTGCTCGTAGATGGCGGGCTTGAGCACGTCCTCGAACATGTCCTCGGCGACGGTCACCAGTCGGTCCTCGGACAAGCCGGCGTAATACCGGTAGAAGAACTCGTTGAAGGCCTTGCGGTTCACCGCGTCCATGGCGGCGAACAGGGGCGCGCTGGCCGCGGTGGCCAGGGTCCTCCCGGCAATGCCCAGGAGCGAGCCCCGGTTCATCGCGTAGTAGGCGTAGACGTGGACGACGTTGGTCTTCACCAGCGTCCCGTCGACATCGTAGAAGGCAGCTTTCGCGGGCATGGGCAAGGCGGGCTTCCTGACACCTGAGTCAGGCGTGTGTCAACCACGCGTAGCAGCCGTGAATTCGTCCCGAGTAGGGCAGGGAAGCGCTGAAGCGGTGGGGTCGTGCGGTCGAGCAGCCTCGGGTGTGGAGAGGTGGCTCGGTGAGCACGGAGCCAGCCGGCCCGCGCAGGCGCTCGGCGCGTGGACGCGAGCGACGCCCGTGTCGTCTCGCGCTTTATCCTACATATTGAGGACCCTTCAGGTGGTGGCCTGGATCGGGCCTGGCTCGGTGCTCAAAGCCACCCCTGCTCTTTGTACCAGCGAGCGCTGCGGCGGATGGAGTCGGCCACGTCCCGCGTGGCCCGGAAGCCCAGAAGCCGCTCGGCCTTGGCGCTCGAGCAGGTCCAGGCCGGCGCCAAGAGTTGACGTGCGAACTTCCGGTTGAGGGGCAGTCGTCGGCCCGTCAGCCGCGTCACCCCGTCCGCCAAGGTGGCCAGGGTCGTCAGCACGGAGGGGGGCAGGTGCACCGTGCGGGGTTGGATTCCCAGCGCCCCGGCGGCGATGTCCTGTAACTCTTCCAGCGAGAGGGGCTGGGGTGCGCCCACGAAGAAGGCCTGGCCCAGGGCCTCGTCCCGCTCGGCCAGCAGCAGGAGCAGGTCCACCACGTCCTCCACGTCCACCAGCGTCAGCGGCCGGGGGCCCCCACCCAGCTCCAGCCGCAGGCCCTTGGACACCAGCTTGAAGAGGAGGAGGTTCTCGCGATCTCCCGGCCCCACGATGCGGGGTGGGCGCACCACCGTCACCGGGAGCCGGTCCGCGAACGAGAAGGCGATTCGTTCGGCCTCGGCCTTGCTCTCGCCATACCACTCCACGGGTTGGAAGGGGTCCTCCTCCACCTTCGGCCTCCCTGGGGTGCCAGGCCCTGACGCGCCCAGCGAGCCGGCCAGCACCAGCCGAGGCCGCGTCCCGGTGGCCACCAGGGCCTCGCACAGCAGCCGCGTCCCCTCTGCGTTGACGCGCATGAAGTCCTCCCGGGTGGCGGCACGGCGGATGCCCGCCAGGTGGAAGACCACCTCCCGGCCCTCCACCGCCCGGGCCAGCCCGGACGCGTCCGTCACGTCCCCCTCCACCGTCTCGTACTTGCAGCCGACCAGACTGGAGAAGTCACTTCCGGGACGCAGCAGACAGGCCACTTTCAGCCCCCGCAAGGAGAGCGCTCGTACCAGCCAGGAGCCGAGGAAACCGTTCGCGCCAGTGACGAGTATGTTCAACATGGTGTGTTTCTCCTGAGAAAACACTCTTCCTTTCCGAGGGAGAAACACTATTTTCCCCTCGGCCCTCAGAGGGAAAAATGCAGCGGAGGGCTGTTTTTCGGCCTCGGGCGTGCTACTAGGCGCTCGACGGCTCTGGGTGTGAACAAGCCGTGCAACGCCCCCGGACACGCGAACAGGGGGAGGAGATCCGAACAGAATGGCCGCCAAGAAGACCACCGCCGCGAAGAAGGCTCCCGCCGCCGCGAAGAAGGCCCCTGCCGCCAAGAAGTCTGCTGCTGGGGGCAAGAGGAAGCCGAACGCGGCGTTCATGAAGGAGATGACTCCGTCCGCCGCCCTGGCGGAGATCGTCGGCAGCAAGCCGCTGCCGCGCACCCAGGTCGTCAGCAAGATCTGGGACTACATCAAGAAGAACAACCTTCAGGACGCGAAGAACAAGCGGCAGATCAACGCCGATGACAAGCTCAAGCCCATCTTCGGTGGGAAGAAGTCCGTCACCATGTTCGAGATGACGGCGCTGGTGAACAAGAACCTGAGCTGATCCAGATTCCGCTGAGTTGTCATCGGAGGGCTCGCCACCATGTGGCGGGCCCTCTGCACTTTCGAGGGACAAGCGGCCAGAGAGCGTTGGATAGCGTGCGGATGGGCGTCTCGGCGGTGGTCAGAACGGCCCATCGATCCTACGACTGGGGCATATGCGACTCGAGGGGACGGTTGTGTCGGGAGGAGAGATGGGGCAGGCGGGCGTGGAGACCCTGGCCGGGGCGCTGTACGGGCGAGTGCGGGATGAGCTCTTGGCGCGCGCCACGCCGCTCTCCACCTATCGGTTGCAGCTTCATAAGGGCTTTCCCTTCACCGCGGCGCGGGAGGTGGTGCCCTACCTGGCCCGGTTGGGGCTGTCGGACGTGTACTGCTCGCCCTACCTGAAGGCGACGCCGGGCAGTACCCACGGCTACGACTGCGTGGACCACAAGCAGCTCAACCCCGAGGTGGGCTCGCCCGAGGAGCACGGGGCCTTCTGCTCCACTGTGCGCGAGCACGGGCTCGGTCAGGTGCTGGACGTGGTGCCCAACCACATGGGCATCGAGTCCTTCAACCCGCTGTGGTTCGACGTGTTGGAGAACGGCCCCTCGTCCCTCTACGCGCGCTTCTTCGACATCGACTGGAGCCCGGTGAAGGACGAGCTGGAGGGCAAGGTGCTCCTGCCGGTGCTGGGGGACCAGTACGGGGTGGTGTTGGAGCGGGGGGAGCTGAAGCTGGGCTTCCGGGAGGGGGCCTTCTTCATCCACTACTACGATCGCACCCTTCCCCTGGCTCCCCGGCAGTACGGGCGGGTGTTGCGGCGCGGCCTGGAGGAGCTGGAGGGCCGGTTGGGGGTGGAGAACACGCACCTGCTCGAGCTGCACTCCATCCTCACCGCCATCGGCCACCTGCCCTCTCGCACGGAGACCGAGCGCGCCAGGGTCATCGAGCGCAACCGCGAGAAGGAGATCATCAAGCGCCGTCTGGCCGCCCTGGTCGAGGCCAGCCCCGAGGTGGCGGAACACATCTCCACCAACGTGAAGGCCTTCAACGGCACCCCGGGCAACCCCCGCTCCTTCGACGAGCTGGGCGAGCTGCTGGAGGGGTGCAGCTACCGGCTGGCCCACTGGCGCGTGGCGGGGGAGGAGATCAACTACCGTCGGTTTTTCGACATCAACGGGCTGGCCGCCATCCGGGTGGAGGATCCGGATGTGTTCACCGAGGCCCACCAGCGCATCTTCGACTGGCTGCGTCAGGGGTGCATCACCGGGCTGCGCATCGATCACCCGGATGGGCTCTATGATCCAACGGCCTACTTCCTCAACCTGCAGGAGCAGTACTTCATCGAGCGGGCGCGGGCCGTCTTCGAGGCCGAGCACGCCGAGCGGGCGGAGCTGTGGCCGGAGGTGGAGCGGCGGCTGCGCGAGCGCTGGCAGGGAGAGGCGGGGGCCCAGGTGGGCTCGCCGCTGCGCAAGGCGCTCTACGTGGCGGTGGAGAAGATTCAGGGCGGCCGCGAGCGCATCCCGGAGGCCTGGGCGGTGCATGGCACCACGGGCTACCGCTTCGCCAACGCGGTGGGGGGCGTCTTCGTGAAGCCGGACGCCGAGGCGTCGCTGACGGAGACGTACCACCGCTTCATCGACGAGGCGCCGGACTTCGAGGAGCTGGTCTACGAGAAGAAGCGCCTCATCCTGCGCGACTTCATGTCGAGCGAGCTGAACATGCTCGCCCACCGGCTCAACCGCATCTCGGAGATGAACCGGCGCACGCGGGACTTCACGCTCAACAGCCTGCGGCGGGCGCTGGCGGAGTTCATCGCGCTCTTCCCCGTCTACCGCACCTACGTGGACGACTGGCGGCCGGAGCTGGACGAGCGCGACGTGCGCTACATCCAGGACACCCTGCGTCACGCCAAGGCGCGCAACGCCACCCTCAACGCCAGCATCTTCGACTTCCTGGGGGACGTGCTGTTGCGGCGCTACCCGGAGCACCTGGGGCCGCACGAGCGGGCGGAGATGCTGGCCTTCGCCATGAAGGTGCAGCAGGTGACGGGCCCGGTGATGGCCAAGGGCCTGGAGGACACCGTCTTCTACGTCTACCACCGGCTCGTGTCCCTCAACGAGGTGGGTGGGGAGCCGGAGCACTTCGGCACTTCCGCGGAGGTATTCCACACCCGCAACCAGGAGCGCGCGGAGCACTGGCCCGCGAGCATGCTCACCTCCAGCACGCACGACACCAAGCGCAGCGAGGACGTGCGCGCGCGCATCAACGTCCTCACCGAGCTGCCCGAGGAGTGGCGTCAGCGGGTGGAGCGCTGGTCCCAGCTCACGCGGGCCCACCGCACGGAGCTGCCCCATGGCGTCGCTCCGTGCCCCAATGACGAGTACCTCTTCTACCAGACGGTGGTGGGGGCCTGGCCCATGGGCCCGTCCCTCTCCTCGGAGGGGCTGGCGGACCTGCGCAACCGCATCCGCGACTACATGCTCAAGGCCATCAAGGAGGCCAAGGTCCTCACTTCGTGGACCAACCCGGATCCGGCCTACGAGGAGGGGGTGGCGCGTTACGTGGAGGCCTGCCTGGACGAGGGCCGCAGCCGCGCCTTCCTCGAGGATCTCCAGTCCTTCAAGCGTCGCATCGAGCGGGCCGGGCAGCACAACTCGATCGGGCAGCTGCTGTTGAAGATGATCTCCCCCGGCGTGGCGGACACCTACCAGGGCTGCGAGCTGTGGGATCTGTCGTTGGTGGACCCCGACAACCGCCGGCCGGTGGACTATGGCCTGAGGGCTCGGCTGCTGGAGGTATTGGATCGGGAAGCGGAGGCCAACCGGCCCGGACTGTGCTCTCAGCTGGTGTCGAACATGGACGACGGCCGTATCAAGCTCTTCGTCCTGGCCGAGTCCCTGCGTCTGCGCAAGCGTCAGTCGGCGCTCTTCCACCACGGTGGGTACCGGGCCCTTCACCTGGTGGGCCCGCGCGCGGACGCTGCGGTGGCCTTCGCCCGCGAGCACGAGCGCTCCGTCGTTATCGCCGCCGCACCGCGTTACACCCTCTCCGCCCTGGAGTCCCCTGGGGGACTCACGGGTGCTTATGAAGAAACGTCCCTGGATCTGCCCGAGTCCTATGCCAGCATGACGTTCCGGGACGTGTTCACCGGGCAGGAGGTCCGGCCAGGGCGTCAGGCGGGTAGCGTGGTGCTGCCCCTGGCTCCGCTGCTGGCGGGCTTCCCGCTGGTGCTGTTGGAGAGGAGCGATGGATGAAGCGGGCCGAGGTGCTTCCGGGCAAGCCGTATCCCCTGGGCGCCACGTACCTTGGTAATGGAGTCAACTTCGCCGTCTTCAGCGAGCATGCGCGGAAGGTGGAGGTGTGCATCTTCGATCCGGAGCAGCCCTCGCGAGAGCTGCGCCGCTACGTGCTGCCGGAGCAGACGCAGCACGTGTGGCACGGCTTCATCCCGGGGCTGCAGACGGGCACCCTCTACGGCTTGCGCGCCCACGGCGCTTACGAGCCTCGGCGCGGTCTGCGTTTCAACCCGCATAAGCTGCTGGTGGACCCCTACGCCCGTGCCCTGCACGGGCAGGTGGACTTCTCCGCCCCTGTCTACGCCTACTCGCTTGGGGAGTCGGAGCAGGATCTCAGCTTCGACACGCGCGACAGCGCCGCCGGCGTGCCCAAGGGCGTGGTGCTCACCGACGACTTCGACTGGGAGGGGGACAGTCTTCCCTCCGTTTCCTGGAACCGGACGCTCATCTACGAAGCCCACGTGAAGGGCCTCACGAAGCTGCACCCGGCCATCCCCGAGCACCTGCGTGGCACCTACGCGGCCATGGCCCACCCGGCCATCCTCCAGCACCTCACGAAGCTGGGCGTCACCGCGGTGGAGCTGCTGCCCATCCACGCCCACGTGGATGAACCCTTCCTCGTGAACAAGGGCCTCACCAACTACTGGGGTTACAGTACCCTGGGCTATTTCTCCCCGGACGCGCGCTTCAGCGCCTCCGGCTCGCGCGGCGGCCAGGTCGTCGAGTTCAAGTCCATGGTGAAGGCGCTCCACCGCGCCGGCATCGAGGTCATCCTCGACGTCGTCTACAACCACACCTGCGAGGGCAACCACCTCGGGCCCACCCTGTCCTTCAAGGGCCTGGACAACGCCGCCTACTACCGGCTGCTGGACAAGGATCCGCGCTACTACCAGGACTTCACCGGCACCGGGAACTCGTGGAACGCCACCCACCCCTACGCGCTCAGGCTCGTCATGGACAGCCTGCGCTACTGGGTGCAGGTGATGCACGTGGACGGCTTCCGCTTCGACCTGGCCACCACCCTGGGACGCGATCGGTACGGCTACGACACCCGCGCCGCCTTCTTCCAGATGGTGCACCAGGATCCCGTGCTCAGCCGCGTGAAGCTCATCGCCGAGCCCTGGGATGTGGGCGACTTCGGCTACCAGGTGGGCAATTTCCCCGTGATGTGGAGCGAGTGGAACGGCAAGTACCGCGACACCATTCGCCGCTACTGGAAGGGTGATGACCGGCAGGCCGCGGAGATCGGCTATCGGCTCACCGGCTCCTCGGATCTGTTCGCGCTGAGCGGCCGCAAGCCCACCGCGAGCGTCAACTTCATCACCGCCCACGACGGCTTCACCCTGCACGACCTCGTCACCTACAGCCAGAAGCACAACGAGGCCAACCTGGAGGAGAACCGGGACGGGGCCAACGACAACCACTCGTGGAACTGCGGCGTGGAGGGTGAGACGACGGACGCCGTCATCACCGAGCTGCGCGAGCAGCAGAAGCGCAACTTCCTCGCCACGCTCTTCCTGTCCCAGGGCGTGCCCATGCTGCTGGCCGGTGACGAGATGGGCCGGACCCAGCGCGGCAACAACAATGCCTACTGCCAGGACAACGCGCTCTCCTGGGTGGACTGGAACCTCTCCGAGTCCCAACGCAAGCTGCTGGACTTCACCTGTCTCCTCAGCAGGCTGCGCCGCGAGCAGCCGGTGCTCACCAAGCGCAAGTTCTTCCGCGGCTCCCACATCTGGGACAGCGAGCTGAAGGACCTGGCCTGGTTCCGCCCGGACGGCCAGGAGATGAAGAAGGAGGACTGGGAGAAGCCCTACGTGCGCTCCATCTCCTTCCTGCTGGGCGGCGATGCGATCGCCACCCCGGACGACGAGGGCAACCGCATCGTCGGGGACACACTCCTGGTGCTGATGAACGCCCACCACGAGCCCATCACCTTCCAGCTCCCGGCCATCGAGTGGGGCGCGGACTGGGAAGAGGTGGTGGATACCGGCCAGTCCCGAGTTTCCCTGCACACCCATACGCCCGCCGGTGGCTCTGTGGTGGTGGCCGGCCGGGCCCTGGTGGTGCTACGTCGCCCAGCGACGGAATGACCGCTCGCGGGAAGAAGCCGCTCAAGGTTGTCGACGTCGGGTCTCCTGCCCCGGTATGAGGGGGGCGCCCGGCGTCTGTGGCCGGATCAGGGAAACACACTCGTGAACACACAAACCGCGCTCTGGGTGGGATTCAACGTCTTCGTCCTGGCCATGCTGGCCCTGGACCTGGGCCTCTTCCACCGCAAGGAGCACGTGGTAACGCCCAAGGAGGCGGGTGGGTGGACGGTGGTGTGGATCGTCCTCAGCCTGCTCTTCTGTGGAGGCCTCTGGTACTCGGGCTTCTGGACGACGTCCCAGGCCACCGAATGGGTGACGGCCTACGTCATCGAGTACGCGCTCTCGGTGGACAACCTCTTCGTCTTCCTCATGGTGTTCGCCTACTTCCGGGTGGCTCCGGAGGTGCAGCACCGCGTGCTCTTCTGGGGAATCATGGGCGCGTTCGTCATGCGCGCCGCCCTCATCCTGGCCGGCACCGCGCTCGTCCAGCGCTTCCACTGGCTGCTCTACATCTTCGGCGCCTTCCTCGTCTTCACCGCGGCCAAGATGGCCTTCTCCAAGGAAGACGATGACGCCGCGGACCCCGAGCAGACGGCGATCGTGAAGCTGTCGCGGCGCATGCTGCCGGTGGCCCGCCAGGGCGAGGGCAACCACTTCTTCACCATCGAGGACGGCCGGCGCAAGGTGACGCCCCTCTTCCTGGTGCTGATGGTGGTGGAGGCCACGGACCTGCTCTTCGCCCTGGACTCGATCCCCGCCGTGCTGGGCATCAGCCAGAACCCCTTCATCGTCTACACGTCCAACGTGTGCGCCATCCTCGGCCTGCGCTCGCTCTTCTTCGTGGTGTCGAGCCTCATGGACAAGTTCCACCTGCTCAAGATGGGACTGGCCGCCATCCTCGGCTTCGTGGGCATGAAGATGCTCATCACCTACTTCGACATCCACGTCCCCATCGGGCTGTCGTTGGGCGTCATTGGCGGGGTGCTGGTGGCCTCCATCGTGGCCTCGCTCATCTGGCCGAAGGCGGAGGCTCCTGTGCAGCCAGCGCAGCCGGGGCGGGACCGGGAAGGGGCTAACTCCTAAGCCCCTGAGTGGCTGGTTTGTTTGGCTTGCGTCCGGGCGGCGAGCCAGCCAATTGTGTGCCATGTCCTCCGTCACGACCGAAGGCGTCCGCATCACCGTCAAGCCCAGCTACTGGCCGGAGCGGAGCGCCCCTGAGTCCCACCAGTACGCCTTCATGTACACGGTGGAGATCGTCAACACGGGTCAGGAGGTGGCGCAGCTGCGCAGCCGCCATTGGATCATCACCGACGCCACCGGAAAGGTGGAAGAGGTGAAGGGCGAGGGCGTGGTGGGCAAGCAGCCACGGCTGGGTCCCGGGGAGCGCTTCGAGTACACGAGCTGGGCGCAGCTGCGCACGCCCTTCGGCTCCATGCGCGGCTCCTACACCATGGAGCGCGCGGACGGACGTCAGTTCGAGGCGCGCATCGGGGAGTTCGCCCTCACCCAACCCCACTCCCTGCACTGAGCGGACATGACTCCCGCACGCAAGGGGCTGCTGCTCATCAACCTGGGCACGCCGGATGCCCCTGAAACCGGCGCCGTGCGCCGCTACCTCCGCGAGTTCCTGAGTGATCCGCGTGTGGTGGACATCCACCCGGTGGGCCGCTGGTTCCTGCTCAACTTCATCATCCTGCCCTTCCGCTCGCCCAAGAGCGCGCACGCCTACCGCACCATCTGGACGGAGCAGGGCTCGCCGCTGATGGTGCACTCGCGGGCCCTGGAGAAGGCGGTGGCCGAGCGGCTCTCCGGTGAGTACGAGGTGGAGCTCGCCATGCGCTATGGCAACCCCTCGTTGCCGGATGCCGTGGCGCGGCTGCGGGCGCGGGGCGTGGCGGACTTCACCGTGCTGCCGCTCTATCCGCAGGAGGCTCCGTCCTCGTCGGGCTCCTCGCTGGCGCGCACCTACGAGGTGCTGTCCTCGCCCTGGGATGTGCCCAACGTGCGGGTGGTGCCCGCCTTTCACGCGCACCCGGCGTTCCTGGATGCCTTCACGGAGGTGGCTCGCCCCGTCATCTCCGACGCGCGGGCGGATCACGTCCTCTTCAGCTTCCACGGTGTCCCCGAGCGCCATGTGCGCCGCTCCGATGCCTCGGGCTCGCACTGCCTGGCCTCGGCGGGGTGCTGTGACGCCCTCACGGACGCCAACCGCCACTGCTACCGGGCCCAGTGCTTCGCCACGGCGCGGGGGCTGGCGAAGCGGCTGGGGCTGACGCCCGACGGGTGGAGCGTGTCCTTCCAGTCCCGCCTGGGACGCACCCCCTGGGTGCAGCCCTACACGGACGTGGTGCTGCCGGAGCTGGCCGCGCGCGGGGTGAAACGCCTGGCGGTGATGTGCCCGGCCTTCGTCGCCGACTGCCTGGAGACGGTGGAGGAGGTGGCCATACGCGGGCGCGATCAGTTCCTCGCGAGCGGGGGCGAGTCGTTCACCCTCGTCCCCTCGCTCAACTCGCACCCCGCATGGGTGGAGGCCGTGGTCCGACTCGTGCGCGAGTCGGAAGCGGCGGCTACTTCTGTGCCTGTGGCTGCAGCAACTCCTGCGGTACCGAATCGAGCGGGGTGAGGCGCAGCACGCGCTCGCCATTGGCCAGGCCGGGGACGGTGGTGCCCTCGGTGCTCGTGGTGATCGTGGCCTCCCAAGAGCGCCACCGGCCCGCCTTCACGAGGAACTCGCCCCGGCCCTTCACCCGCACCTCGGAGGAGGCAGTTGGGGCGCTTGGAGCCGACGCCTCCTCTTCGTGCGCGCCTTCCTTCCCGTGATCATGCCCGCCCCCCTTGCCGCTCGCTGCCGCCGCGGGCTTTGTCTTCTGGGGGGGCTGCCTCATGGGGCGGAGCTGCCCGGAGATGTCCTCGGAGAGCTCGTACTCGAGCGTCGCCACCTGCTCCCCATTCTCGGCGGGGGTGAGCGCGGTGAGCTTCACCTGGTTGCGCCGCTCGGCCTTCTTCTCGACGAAGCCGGGGATGGAGCTCAGGTCCACCAGGTCCGTCCCGAGCTGCCAGGTGGCGTTCTGGCCCACCGCGTCTCGAGGCAGCTCCAGCACCAGCACGGCCGTGTTGCGCAGCGGCCCCGCGAGCCCGTCCAGCACGAAGCCGCGCTCACTCATGGTGCCCTGGTCCGCCTCGCCGCCCGGTCCCTCTGGGACGATGCGGAAGGCGTAGTCGCCGGACTCGGTCTTCCGCAGGACAAAGATGGAGGACGTCTCTTTCTCCGTGGCCGAGTCCGCCTTGTCTCGCTTGCCCTTGGCGGACGGAGCGGACTCGGAGGCGGTGGTGGTGAGGCGGAAGGCGGTGGGGGCGTCGAGTTTCCAACGCAGCACCACCTTGGAGGGGTCCGGCGGTGGCTCGGGCGCGGGGGTCGGCTTCGGAGCCGCGGCCTGGTTTGCCGGGGTGACGGTCGTGTCGCGCGGCCGGGGGATGGGCTCCATCTTGCCGACGGGCTCATCCTTACAGGCGGAGGACAGGGAAAGGGCGGCGAGCAGGCCGAGGAGGCGCCGGTTCACGAAGAGGCTCCTGGTAATGGAGGCTGGAGAGGTTCCCGACTTCAGGTGTTCAGGAGTCTACGGCAGTGTTCCGGTAGGTGCACGCGGGGTCTGATTTCCCATTCCCTGAGTAACACCCCCCCCTCAGGTACCGGGGGGGCGGGGGGCGGCGGCGCGGGCGAGCCGGTCCCTTACGGCGATACCGAGGCCCTCGGCGCGAGGCAGGCAGGCCACCAGGACATCATGGCCCTGGAGATCCGCCTCGCGCAGCCGGGTGTACAGGGCGCGCGCCGCGCCGGCCGGATCTTCCGGCACGTCGTAGCGGGGCACCCCTTGGGGCAAGGTGAGGCTCGGAGGACCCAGCACCCCGACGCTCCGCCCCTGGGCGCGCAGGGCCTCCACGCGGGCAACGACGTCCGCGGGCTCGGAGAGCACCACACCTGCCCGGGGAGCGTAGTGCGAGGCGAGGCTGCCCGAGACGCGCACTGTGGACGAGGTTCGCACCGGCACCTGGCGCCCCAAGACGCGCTCAATCTCCTCCACCGCCAGGCCCCCGGGACGCAGCACCGCCGGCTCCTTGCTGCTCAAATCGACGATGGTGGACTCCACGCCCACCGTGCACGGGCCTCCGTCGAGGATGAGGTCCACCTCGTCTCCCAGGTCCGCTCGCACGTGCTCCGCCGTGGTGGGGCTCACCCGGCCGAAGCGGTTGGCGCTCGGAGCGGCCACCCCGCCGCCCAGGGCGTCCAGCACGGCCAAGGCCACGGGGTGTTGGGGGACGCGTAGGGCCACCGTGTCCTGGCCACCCGTCACGGCATCCGTGGCGCGCGCGGTGCGAGGGAGCACCAGGGTGAGGGGCCCCGGCCAGAAGGCGCTGGCCAGACGCCAGGCGTCCTCGGGGACATGGCGGGCCCAGGAGGACAGCGCCTCGGCGCGGGCCACGTGGACAATGAGAGGGTGGGTGGCGGGGCGTCCCTTGATGGCGAAGACGCGGCGCACGGCCAGCTCGTCCTCGCAATTGGCTGCCAGCCCGTAGACAGTCTCCGTGGGCAGGGCGATGACGCCGCCGTGCCGGAGTGTTTCCACTGCGCGTGTGAGGAGGTCCGGGGTAATCATGCCTGTCGGGCGCAATCTGGCTCTCGGAGGGGATGATGGGCAAGTCGCAGCTATTTGAAGCTCGCAGCCAGATGCCCGTGGACGCCGAGGCGGTCTTCGCCTGGCACGCCCGCGAGGGGGCCTTCCAGCGTCTGACGCCCCCCTGGGAGCCCGTCGAGGTGGCGGAGAAGCAGGGCGAGGGCATCCGCGAGGGCACGCGCGTGGTGTTGCGCATGCGCGTGGGGCCGGTTCCCCTTCAGTGGACGGCGAGGCACACCCGCTACATCCCCGGCTCGCTCTTCCAGGACGTGCAGGAGTCGGGGCCCTTCGCCCGGTGGGTCCACACCCATCGCATGTGGGACGAGGCCGCGGGGGGCACGGTGCTGGAGGACGACGTGGAGTACGCGCTGCCGGTGGGGACGCTCGGGCGCGTGTTGGGCGGCGGCTACGCGCGGCAGCGGCTGGAGCGGATGTTCGCCTATCGCCATGCGGTGACCCGCGAGGACTTGCGACGCCACGCGGCCTTCGCTGGACACAAGCCGCTGACGGTGGCGGTGAGTGGCGCGTCGGGACTGGTGGGGAGCACGCTGGTGCCTTTCCTCACCACGGGAGGCCACCGGGTGCGGCGGCTGGTGCGTGGGCAACCGGGAGCCGGGGACATTGCCTGGGCACCAGGCCAGGGCGAGATGGACCTGATCGCGCTGGAGGGCGTGGACGCGGTGGTGCACCTGGCGGGGGCACCCATCGCCGAGGGCCGCTGGACACCGGAGTACAAGGCCCTCATTCGTCGCAGCCGCATCGATGGCACTCGAGTGCTGTGCGAGTCGCTCGCGCGTCTGGCGCGTCCGCCGCGGGTCCTGGTGAGTGCGTCGGCCATAGGCTTCTACGGCAACCGGGACGACGAGGTGCTCACCGAGTCCAGCTCGTCCGGGGACGGGTTCCTCGCCGACGTCACCCGGGAGTGGGAGGCGGCCACGGCCCCCGCGGAGCAGGCGGGCATTCGTGTGGTGCACCTGCGCCTGGGCACGGTGTTGAGTGCCCGGGGCGGCGCGTTGGCGAAGATGCTGCCCGCCTTCCAGGCTGGAGGCGGAGGCCGCATCGGAGGCGGCCAGCAGTGGATGAGCTGGGTATCCCTCGAGGACGTCATCGGACTCATCCACTTCGCCCTGTTCTCCGAGGCCATGCGCGGACCCGTCAACGCGGTGGCGCCGAACCCCTTGCGGCAGGAGGAGTTCGCCCGGGAGCTCGGCCGGGTGCTCTCCCGGCCGGCACTGTTCCCTCTGCCGGTCACCGCCGTGCGGACCCTCTTCGGGGAGATGGGGCAGGAGACGCTCCTGATGAGCGCGCGCATCCGCCCCGAGGTGGCCGAGCGCCAGGGCTTCACCTTCCTCCACCCCTCGCTGGAGCAGGCCCTGCGCTTCACGCTCGGGAAGACCATCGAGGGGCCGCGCTTCCGTCATGGCTGACAGCAGGTCCGCCTGGATGATCGACGTCGAGGGACTGACCCGGTACTACGGCGGCCACGCGGCCATCCGTGAGCTTTCCTTCCGCATCGGTCGGGGCGAGGTCATCGGCTTCCTGGGACTCAACGGCGCGGGCAAGACGACCACCCTGAAGATTCTCGGGTGCGTGCTGCTGCCCACCTCGGGACGGGCCGTCATCGATGGCTATGACGTCGTGAGCCATCCACACGAGGTGCGCCAGCGCATCGGCTACCTCCCGGACACGCCGCCGCTGTACGACGAGATGGAGGTGGGGGAGTTCCTCGCCTTCGTGGCCAGGCTGCGCGGTGTGTCCTCGCGCGAGGTGTCCGCCCGAGTGGACGAGGCCGAGGAGAAGACGGGTCTGCGTGACGTGCACGACGCGCCCATCTCCTCACTGAGCCATGGCTACCGGCAGCGTGTGGGCGTGGCGCAGGCGCTCGTTCATCGTCCGGCCCTGCTCATCCTCGACGAGCCGGGCAGTGGCTTGGATCCACGGCAGTTGGTGGAGATGCGCTCGCTCATTCGCGGGCTGAGGGGGGCGCACACGGTGCTCGTCTCCAGCCACCTGCTGCCGGAGATCAGCCAGACGTGTGATCGGCTCCTGGTCATCAAAGAGGGGGAGCTCGTGGCCCAGGGCACCGAGGAGGAGTTGGGGCAGCGGCTGGGCGGTGGCGGCTTCATCGAGGTGGAGGTGCGGGGCGAGCGGGAGCGGGTGTTGGCGGCGCTCGAGGGTGTGGGGCCGGTGCGCGTGACGGGTGAGGCGGAGGGCGTGGTGACGCTTCGCGTGGAAGCTCCGGCGGACCTGCGGCCGAGGGTGGCCCGGGCGGTGGTGGGCGCGGGGCTGGAGTTGCTCCGGCTGGACCGTGGGGTGGAGAAGCTCGAGTCCCTCTTCCTGCGGCTCACCCAGGCGGGGGAGGGGAGCGCGTCATGATGCGGACACTGCTCATCGCACGCCGCGAGCTCGCGGCCTATCTGCGCACCTTCCAGGGATACATCATCATCGCCATGGTGCTGGCGGTGGACGGCCTGCTCTTCAACGCCTTCGCGCTGGGCGGGGTGAGCAAGCGCTCCTCGGAGGTGCTCTCCCTCTTCTTTCTGTTCTCCAGCGGCACGACGATGGTGGCCTCGGTCTTCATCTCCATGCGGCTGCTGGCCGAGGAGCGCCAGGCGGGCACGCTGGCCCTGCTGTACTCCTCGCCGGTGAAGGACCATGAAATTGTCCTGGGCAAGTTCCTCTCGGCGCTGGCCTTCCTGGCGCTGATGACGCTGGCCACGCTCTTCATGCCGCTGCTGGTGATGGTGCACGGCAAGCTGTCCCTGGGCCACATCGCCGCCGGCTACCTGGGGCTTCTGCTGCTGGGGAGTGCTTCGCTGGCCATCGGCACATTTGGCTCGGCGTTGGCGCGCAACCAGGTGCTGGCCGCGGTGCTCTCCGGGTGCATGCTGGTGGCGCTGCTGACGTGCTGGCTGCTGGCGCGCATCACCGAGCAGCCGCTCTCAGATGTCTTCAGCGCGCTGGCGCTGTGGAACCAGCACTTCCAGCCCTTCCAGGCGGGCGTGGTGCACGTGCGCGATGTTGTCTACTACCTGCTCGTCACCTACGTGGCCCTCTTCGCTGCCACGCGGGTGCTCGAGGCGCGGAGGTGGCGGTGAGCCTCCGTCCCAACCCCTGGGTGTCCGTGTTGTACGTGGTGGGGCTGGTGGCCCTCTTCCTCGGCGAGCGCGTGGTGGGCGCCGGCACAGCGAGGCTCGTGTTGAGCGGGCCAGGCCT
Organism: Archangium minus; assembly: GCF_044360475.1. Classification (NCBI taxonomy): domain Bacteria; kingdom Pseudomonadati; phylum Myxococcota; class Myxococcia; order Myxococcales; family Archangiaceae; genus Archangium; species Archangium minus. The sequence continues at coordinate 9,990,190 of NZ_CP043494.1, read as the reverse complement.
GGCGCTCGTGGGGCTCGCGGTGGCATGGCGCGTGACGCGGATGGTACGGGCCTCGGGGGATGCGCGCATGCTGGAGCGCTGGCTGCTCGGCCTCTTCCTGCTGGGGGGGCTCGGCCTGACGCTCTACTTCCTCCAGTCGGATGTGGCGGCGCTCACGCCCGTTGCTTCGTTGAAGCGGCGGGTGCCGGAGCTGACGGGAGTGCTGCGGGCGCTCTTCCCCGCGCTGCTGGTGACCGCGTTGTTTCCGCTCGTCCTGGTGGAGTTGGCAGCCGCGGCCATGGTGCGAGGGCCCGTGCTGGCGCCAGGCCGATTGCGTGCCGCGCTGCACTCGGGGCTGGGGCTGGCCTTTGCGCTCATCTTCGCCTTCTCGACCATGTACGTGGCCACGAAGGCGGACGTGTCATGGGACCTGGCGTACTTCCGCACCGCGAGACCGGGCGATGCCACGCGCCTGCTGGTGCGTCGTCTTCCCGAGCCGGTGGAGATCACTCTCTTCTTCCCGCCCGCCAACGATGTGCGGCAGGCCCTGGAGCAGTACTTTCGAGAGCTGGCCCGGGAGTCCGGTTACCTCAAGGTGGAGGTGCTGGATCAGGCCGTGGAGCTCGCGCGGGCGAAGGAACTGGGCGTGGGGGAGAACGGCTCCGTGGTGTTCAGCCGGGGTCAGCGCATCGAACGGTTGAAGGTGCCGCTTGAGCTCGACAGAGCCCGAGGGCAGTTGCAGCGGCTGGACGAGGACGTGTACCGGCGGCTGCGAGTGGTATCGCGTCCCCGGCGGGTGCTGTACCTCACGGCGGGCCATGGTGAGCGGGGCCTGCTGCCCCAGGCCGCCACGGCGCTGGAGAAGGCGCGGCCTGGTCTGTCACAGCTCGAGGAGTGGTTGCGCGTGCTGAACGTGGAGGTTCGCACGCTGGGCATGGCCGAGGGGCTGGGGACGGAGGTGCCTCGTGATGCCTCGGTGGTGGCCGTCGTGGGGCCCGCGCGCGACTTTTCCCCAGAGGAACTTGCCGCGCTGCGCCGGTACATGGAGCGCGGTGGGCGGCTGTGGCTCGCGTTGGAGCCGGACGGGCCCGGCCTCGAATCGCTGTTGGAGCCATTGGGGTTGAAGCTGCTGCGCGTGCCCTTGGCGAATGACCAGCGCTTCCTGCTCATGAGCCACCAGCGGAGCGATCGCGGCAACCTGGTGACGGCGAGCTTCTCCTCGCACGCCTCTGTGGGAACTCTGGCCTCGTTGGGAAGCGATGCGGCGCTCGTCTTCGGTGGCGCGGCGGCGCTGGAGCCCTTGCAGCCCCTGCCCAAAGGTGTGGCCCAGGACGTCTCGGTGCGAGCGCCCGCGGAGACGTTCCAGGACAACAACCACGACTTCACTGCGGACGAGGGAGAGCCTCGGCGAGCCTGGCCCCTGGTGGTCGCGGTGGAGAAGGCCGGCGTCTCGGGAGCATCGCCCTCGCGTGTGGTGGTCATGGGCGACTCGGACGTGATGACGGATTCCGGCCCACGTGGCTATGGCAACCCGTACCTGCTGGTGGACTCGGTGCTCTGGCTCCTGGGTGAAGAGGAATTGGCGGGCGTGGTGTCCAACGAGGAGGACGTGCCGCTACAGCACACCCGTCAGCAGGATGTCCTCTGGTTCTACTCGGCTGTCTTTCTTGCTCCCTCGCTGGTGCTCGGGGCGGGCTTCCTCGTGACGCGGCGCCGGAGACGGCGAGGTGCGCGATGAGGGCGCGGGGAGTGGTGCTCCAGGGGGCGCTGGCGGCGGCGGGACTGATAGCGGCCTTCTTCGTCTGGCAGCGGGAGCCCGCCGGCATTCCCGGTGAGGTCGTGGTGCTGGATGCGCCGAAGCAGACGCTGGAGCGCGTGCGCTACGAGGACGCATCCGGCTGGGTGGAGCTGTTCCGCGAGGCGTCAGAGGATGGCGCGCTGTGGTTGCGATTGGGAACGAAGGCGCTTCCGAGGGAGCTGCGCGCCAACGAGACGGCGGAGAAGCTCTTCATCCGCTTCGCGCCACTGAGGGCCACGCGGAGCCTGGGCGTGCTGGACGCGGAGACACTGGCCGAGGTCGGGTTGAAGGACAGCCCCCGGAAGCTGGCGGTGAAGCTGACCAGCGGAGAGCACGTCTTCTCCCTGGCCGCTTCTTCGATTGGCTGGGGCAGTCCGTACCTGCGGCGGGAGACGGACGGGCAGGTCTTCCTCCTCTCCCCCTCGCTGCTGCCCGATCTGGAGAACGCCGCCAACCGACTGGTGGACCGGACGCTGCACGCCTTCGGTTCCGGGGAGTACGACGTCCTCACCGTCACCTCCGGGGACTCCTCGCGGACCTTCCTCGTCCGTGCGCGGGCGCAGCGCTCGGCGGAACTCGTGCCTCGGGATGCACCGGACTCGGTGGATGAAGCGGCTCGAAAGTGGCACGAGCGGGTCTGGCTGCTTGCGCCGGCGCAGGCGGACTTCCTTGGCCGGGGAGAGGCGCCGCCCGGAGGTGAGCCGCGGGAGGTGTTTCGCGTGGAATACCGGCGTGGGGACGAGCGCCTCGGATGGCTCTCCGTGGCGCGTGGCGCGAGCGGTGAATTCTACGCACGCACCGAGCACACCGCTGGCTGGGCGAAGCTTCCCCCCTGGGCGGACTCCATCGTCCAGGACGCGGAGAAGGTCGCCGCGGGGCGCTGAGTGGCCCGTCCCCTCCAGTTGTTCGCAACGGCATGGACCGAGGCCTGCCTCCTCCCCGAGCCATCGGACGCCGTGCGCCCCGGGGACGCTGCTAGGCCGCGGGGGAGACGGTCGCGAGTACCCGCTGGACCTCCTGGACCAGCGCGTCCGGCAGGCACGGCTTGGTGACGTAGGCATCACAGCCGGCGTCCTCTGCTTCGCGCGAGTGCCCGTCCAGGGCATGCCCGGTGAGCGCCACCACGGGGATGGAGCGCGTGCGGGGATCCATCTTGAGGCGCCGGGTGGCCTCCCAGCCATCCATCACCGGCAGCGAGAGATCCATGAGGATGACGGACGGGCGCAGCGCGAAGGCCTTCTCCACGGCCTCCAGACCATTGCGAGCCTCGGCCACACGGAAGCCGGAGTATTCGAGGTACTCGGCGTACATTTCCCGAGCATCCTGGTAGTCGTCGACGATCAGAACGAGGGGCGAGATGTCGTTGCGAGCTGAGCTGTTCATGTCCGCCTCGTGCGGCGTGGAAGGTGCAGTGTGAAGGTCGAGCCCTGTCCCACTGCGCTCTTGAGCGAGATGCGCCCATCGAGCATAGCGGCCAGACGACGACAGATGGAGAGACCCAGGCCCGTGCCGCCATAGGCGCGCGTGGGGGAGCTGTCCACCTGCTGGAAATCTTCCCAGATCTTATCCTGGTGACTGGGGTCGATGCCGATGCCGGTATCGGCGACGGCGATGTGGAGCGTGGCGGTGGCGACCTCGTACGAGGCCATCACCTTGATGGAGCCCTCGTGGGTGAACTTCAGGGCGTTGGACAGCAGGTTGACGACGATCTGCTTCACCTTCTGTCGATCGCTGTGCACCGGAGGCAGGCTCGGGTCCACCGAGGCGCTCACCGACAGCTTCGAGCGCGCGATGATGGGATCCAACTCGGCCATGACCTCCTGGACGAGCTCGGGGATGCGGAACTCGGACAGGTGCAGGGGCATCCGACCCGCTTCAATGCGGGTGATGTCGAGGATCTCGTTGATGATCTCCAGCAGGTGCCGGCCGTTGGAGTCAATGCGGGTGAGGCTGCGGCGCTGGGGCGCGGGGAGCTCTCCGTTGACGCCCTGCAGCAGCATGTTGGTGTAGCCGAGGATGGCGTTGAGCGGCGTGCGCAGCTCGTGGGACATGTTGGCGAGGAACTGCGACTTGGCGGCGCTCGCCTGCTCGAGCTGGATGGCCTGGCGGCGCAGCAGCTCGTTCTGCGTGGCCAGCTCCTCGGTGGCCGCGTTCACCCGGGCGGCCAGCTCGGAGGAGGCCTCCTCGAGTCGCGCGAGCTGGTGGCCCTTGTACAGGCGCGTCAGGTGCATGCCCAGGTGACCGGCGAGCCACGGGGCCTGAGGGGACAGCTCCGGCACAGGCGCGCCGATCAGCAGCAGCCCAGGGGCAGGCGAGCCCGAAGCGGCTCTGCCGAGTGACAGGGTGAAGAGGCCCGTGCCCGCCAGCGGCAGCTCCGAGGGGAGCTGGCCGGGATGGAACCAACGGGGCTCGGTCCACTGGAGCGCCTCCACCAGCGGATGCTTCGAATCATGCAGGGCGAGCACGAAGCTCCCCATGCTGGGCAGACCCTGTGCGGCGAGCGACACGAGGCAGTGCGAGTCCGACTCGTCGGGAGCCAGACACAGCACCTGGTCCACATGGGCGTGGTGAACGAGCCAGGCCACCGCGGCCTCGGCACAGGTCTTGGCATCGTCGCAGCCCAGCAGCAGCTCGGCGAAGGCGAGTCGCGCCTCGGGGCCGGGCGCGGGCAGCGACGGCAGGGCGGCGGTGGATGGCAAGACGCGACGCTCCGGGGTCCTCGGGGTACAGGTCGGGAACTACTAATCAGTGGAGCCGAGGCTACCTAGGGTTGTGCGTCACCTTCCGCGAATCGCCAACACCCCCCGGGCGGGGTTGTTGGCTCGTGCACATCCCAAGGCTTCAGTGGAGGACAGGCAGGCGGGCGGGGACGGTTGGTTGCTCGCCTTCCCGCCCATCGGCCTCGTTCCTAGCCTTGGAGCATGGTGGAAGAGCGCACGCACAAGTCGCTGTGGACGGTCTCGGCCCCGGCGCGGCGCTACCCGGCGCTGCAAGGGGACCTGGAAGTGGATGTGGTGGTGATTGGCGGAGGGATCGCGGGTCTCACCACGGCGTACCTGCTCAAACAGGAGGGCAAGCGCGTGGCGGTGGTGGAGATGCACCGGCTGCTGACAGGGCAGACGGGGCAGACCACGGCGCACCTCACCGAGCTGTTGGATACGCCCTATTACACATTGGCCTCGGACTTTGGGGAGAAGGGCGCGCGGATGGCCGCCGGGTCCACCCGGGCCGCCATCGAGAAGATCGCCGGGCTGGTGGAGGGGCTGCGCATCTCCTGCGGCTTCCAGCGGCTGCCCGCGTTCCGCTACGCGGAGACGGAGCGCGAGGCACGAGACCTGGAGCGCGAGGCGTCCGCGGCCCGGCAGGCCGGCCTGATGTGCTCGCTGACGAACGAAGTGCCGCTGCCCTATCCGGTGAAGCTGGCGTTGCGCGTGGAGGATCAGGCGCAGTTCCACCCGCGCGAGTACCTGCTGGCGCTCGCCGAGGGGATTCAGGGAGGTGGCAGCCACATCTTCGAGGAAACACAGGTGACGGAGCTGCACGAGGGCGTGCCCTGTCGGGTGCACACCTCGAGGGGCATCATCACCTGTAGGGACGTGGTGGAGGCGACCACGACTCCGCTCAACCGCGTCTTGCTGCACACCAAGCTCTATCCGTACCGCACCTACTCGGTGGCGGGGCCGCTCGAGAGTCCGCTGGAGACGGGGCTCTATTACGACAGTCAGGATCCGTATCACTACATCCGCACCCAGCGGGTGGAGGGCGTGGACTACGTCATCGTCGGGGGCGAGGATCACAAGGTGGGGACGGAGGAGGACACGGAGCGCCACTTCGAGGCGCTGGAGGCGTACACGCGGCGGCGCTTCCCGGTGACGCGGATTGAGTACCGCTGGTCCGGACAGGTCATCGAGCCCGCGGACGGACTGGCGTACATCGGGCGCAACAGCAATTCGCGGCATGTGTGGGTGGCCACGGGCTTCTCGGGCACGGGCATGACGTTCGGGACGCTGGCGGGGATGATTTTGACGGACCTGATCCTCGGGAGGCAGAACCCGTACGCGGCGCTCTACGACGCCACGCGGGTGAAGCCGAAGGCGGGGGTGAAGGACTTCATCCAGGAGAACGCGGAGGTGGCGTTCCACTTCGTGGCGGACCGGCTGGCGAAACCGGAAGGGCACGACCTGTCCGAGGTGCCAGCCGGAGAGGGCCGCATCCTGGAGGTGGACGGGAAGAAAGTGGCCGTCTTCCGCGAGGAGGGTGGGGCGGTGCACGCGGTGAGCCCGGTGTGCACGCACCTGGGGTGCCACGTGCACTGGAACAAGGCCGAGCGCTCGTGGGACTGCCCGTGCCACGGGGCTCGCTACAGTCCGACGGGCGAGGTGCTCAACGGTCCGGCCGTGAAGGGCCTGCCGTCGAAGAAGATTCGCTGAGCCGGGACGCGCTTTTCGAGGGCGGGAGGCTCACGCGACGACCGTAGGATGGGGCGCATGAGCTTCCTGCGCTCCAGGGTGGGGCTTGCGCTCCTCGGCGTGCTGTTATGCGCCTGTGCCTCCTCCGCGCCCACGGGGCGTGAGGAGGCACAGGCGCCCGAGGTCGTGTCCTCCGCATGGGAGGAGGCCCGAGCGGACGCCACATGCGTGGTGCCGCTGTGCGACGAGGAGCGCTGCGCCATCTGGCGTTGCCAGGACGTGGTGGAGGCGGAGGCCCCGCCCGTGCGTCTGGCACAGGCGATGATTCCGGCACCAGCGCCCGCGCCGGTGCCGATGTTCCGCACGCCCCTGGCGGAGGCCCCCAGCGCAAGCCGCTGGTGGGGACATCCGCTCGCGGTGCCCACGAGGGTGGAACCCGTCTTCGAAATCCCCTGGCACAACTGGAAGACCCGGGAGCTGAGCGCGCCCAGGCTCTTCCGCCACCAGTGCCTCTCCCCTCCGCGCGAGCCCTTCGAGAAGCACCACATCTTCCCTCAACAAAAGGAATTGGCTGAGTGGTTTGGCAGCAGAGGTATCGACATCCACGCCTTCACCATCCGCCTGCCAAGGAGCTTCCACCAGTGGCTGCACAGTGGCGAACCCAGGGGTGGGCAATGGAATGAAGCGTGGCGTCAGTTCATGAGGAAGAACCGCACCACTGCCAACGCAGATGACATCTGGCGGTTCGCGGGTGAGCTCATGATCCGGTTCGGCGTGAATGGGTCCTTCGTGCCCTACTCTTGCGATTGAGCGGTAAGGTGTCGAACACACGGATGCGATACTTCACCATCGACGAAGACAGAGCTGCGGGCTACACGGGCTTCGTTGACGCCGCGCACAAGTGGAAGCTTCCGGGCGTCCGCAACTGCCCTGTCTGCAAATCCACCTGGAGTGCCGGTTTCGCGTACCCCTGCGTGGACCTGACCCCAGTGGCCGCCTTGGCCGATTTCGAGAATGCTCGGCCTGAGCCCATCGAGGAGTATGAGCGGCTGTGTGAGCTGGTTCGTCCCCTGCTGCCTCCCGGGGCGTTGTTGGAGCCGGGTACGACTTTCGGTCCGCTGATTGGTAACGGCCAGGGTCGTTTCGGGCAGCTGGTAGCTCCTTATCCCTGGTGGCTTCTGGTGCGGCGCGAGGCACTGGAGCCGCTTCAGGCCGAGGACTTGCGCGGACTCGAGGGCTGCCACACCCAGGTGCGTTTCCGCCAGCGCAACGCGCCCGAGTTGCTGGAGCTGCAAATCCTCCCAATGGGCCGTCTGCACCGGGATTGCCTGCCCCCGGATCACCAACCGCCTTGTTCGCGTTGTGGTCGGGGCAGTACTCCGCTACCCGATGACCTTCTGTTGGATGCCACCGCTGTTCAAAGGGACCTGGATTTATTTCGATTGGAGGACTTCTCCGGAGTGATCGTCTGCACCGAGCGCTTCGTCGATACCTGCCAGCGCCTGGGCTTGGACGGCGTTGCTTTCAAACCTCTGCCGTCGAAGAAGAGCCGCTGAGCCGGGACGCGCTTTTTGGGGGAAGCTCATGCGGCGGAGGATAGGCCGCATGAGCTTCTCTCGCTTCAGGCGGGGGCTCGGTGCTGCTGCCGCGTTGGCTACTGCGCGAAGATCTTCACCGAGGACATCTTGTCGTTGGCGTCCTGCGGGATCAGCGGCGTATCCGCCGTGAACGTCCACATCGTCCCGGTGAAATTGTCGTCCTGATAGACCTGCACCGTCCATCCGGCAGGGACTCTGAGCGAGCTCATCCAGTCGTTGGGGATTCCCGCCGCGTTGAGCTGCGCGAGCGTGTAACTCCCGGCGGTCAGCGAGATCCCGAGACCGCCGTATCCTCCGTCCGCGTAGAAGATGGCCCCGGGCGGCTTCGATGCCTTCACGTTGTCGAACGCGGCCGCGCTCTCATGGGCCCGGAGTCCGAGCGCCCCTGATGCAAACGTGGTGTCGATGGCCGTGACGCTGGGGACCGTCGAATGATTCAGATAGACCGAGATGCGGTCGCCGTTGGCCACGACCACGAGGTGGTAGGTGACATTCGGGTCGATCGCTACGGCGGCGCTCGCGAGCTCGGTCCAGGTCCCTGCGTTCGCCTTGCCCAGAATCACCCTGTCACTGCCCGCGGCGATGCCGGCGTAATAACCCTTGTAGGCGTCGAGCCCCGCTCCTGGGTTGCTCACGCGGAACACCAACCCAGCGTCCCCGGTGGGGCCCGGCGTGACATCCGCCTCATAGGTCAGTGCGGAGAAGTTTGTGTTCAACAAGGCCTTGGCGTCGGGGCTCCGCTGGGTGACATACCGGCCGTTTGACACGGTCCACGTCGCGCCGTAGGTGGTCCAGCCCAGCGCGTTGTTGTCGCAGAAGTTGTCCTGGCTGCTCATCTCCACTGGCTTGATCGTCCCGTCGCTATTGAAATACATGCGATCGTAGGCGAGCACGCGGTGATTCCCGTCCGTCTCTCCGAGCGGACGGCGGTGATAGAAGATGTACCAGTCATCCGTTCCAGGGACGTTGACAACCGAGTTGTGGCCCGAGCCGGTGGCAATGGCTGCGTTCTGGCTGAGGATCGTCCCCGCCTTGGGGAAGGGCCCGAGCGGCGAGTTGGCCATGCCATAGGACACGCGGTAATCCGGCCCCGTCCACCCGCCCTCGGACCACATCAGGTAATACTTCCCGTTGCGCTTGAACATCAGCGCGCCCTCGACGTAGCCCGATGGCGTGATCTCCTTGAAGGACGAGCTGTCCAGGCTGATCATGTCATTGTTGAGCTTGACGACGTTGCAGTGTCCCCAACCGCCATAATAGAGATAGGCTTGGCCGTCGTCGTCGATGAAGACGTTTTGATCAATCGGCTGCGCTCCGTTGATGAACGTGCTGATCAGGGGGCGGCCGATCGCGTCGACGTAGGGTCCGCCGGGGTTGTTGGACTTCGCGACCCCGATACCACCCAACTGTCCGTTGCTCTGGATGTCGTTGGCCCCGAAATAGAGGTAATAGGTATTGTTGCGGAAGATGGGAGACGGCGCCCAGATCGCCCGGGTTGCCCAGGATACGTTCGCCTTGTCCAACACCTTGGAGTGCTTCGTCCAGTGGATGAGATCGGGGGAGGAAAAGGCGTCCAGATAGGTCTGCTCGTCATAAGGAGCGGAGTACGTCGGATAGACCCAGTACACGCCGTTGTAGAACTTGATGTCCGGATCGGCGTACCAGCCGCTCACAAAGGGATTGCCGGTGGTGCCGGGCGAGCACTCCGATGCCAGGGGCGCGCCTCCCACCCCTTCGGGGCCAACGTCTGCTCCACCAGTGCCGGGAGCTTGTACAGGCGAGCCCTCCGCGCCTCCGCCGGTGTTCTGATGAGACATCGTCCCGGCGCCGCAATGGACCGTGGCGGTCAGGAGCAGCGGCGCCAGCGCCAGGCGGCTCAGCCAGGGACGTCGCCACACGGGTCCTGGATGCGATGACTCACGAGCTTCACACGACTCCTCTTCACGCCGCTTCAAGGCCTGCGGCTGCACTGTCACCGAGCCTGTGTCCTCGCAACCGACTGCACGTCCATCATCGAGCGTCAATTTCATGGCAGCATCCTGTGTTGATCAAGCTTATCCATCAAGTCAAGAAATTCGAGCATAGTTCTCTTGTTGGTTTGTTGCCACTTCCGCGAGTTGTGTAGGGATGAGTCAAGAAAACGGGTTTCGCCTTGGCGGCCCGCGGCATGCCAACGACAGGCAGAGCCTGGATGTGTAGGTATTGGGAGCCACCGCCAGGGCAACCGCTGCGACGATAGGCGACGTGGAGCCCGCTCGCATCCAGTTCCGACTGACATTGCTACAGCCCGCTCCGCTGTCCGGCGGTCTCATCACCATCCAGACGGGGTGCGGCGAGCTTTTACCGACTTTCGGCCATCGGTCGGTAAGGCGCAGGGTCGCTTCGGGTCATGCGTTATGAGCTCCCCCTTGGGTGCTGATGGTACGGCACGATTCCAGAGTGAGCGTCTGCACTGCGCGCTTCGTCGATGCCTGTCAGCGTCTGGGCTTGGACGGCGTTGCCTGCGGGGAGGCGCTTTTCCGGGAGCGGAGGTTCACGCAGCGACCGTAGGATGGCCGTGCCCGATATCCACGCCTTCACGGTTCGCGTTCCCAAGAGCTTCCACCAGTGGCTGCACAGTGGTGGGCCCGCAGGTGGACAATGGAATGAAGCGTGGCGGCAGTTCATGGACCTAAACCGCAATACCGCCAAGGCGGAGGACATTTGGCGGTTCGCGGGCGAGCTCCTGGTTCGGTTTGGAGTGAACGGGCCATTTGTGCCCTACTCTTGCGACTGAGCGGTAAGGTGGCTGGCACACGCATGCCCTACTTCATCATCAAGGAAGACAGGTCCGCGGGTTACACGGGCTTTGTTGACGCCGCACCCAAGTGGGGGCTTCCGGGCATCCTCAACTGCCCCGTTTGCAAGGCCACCTGGGGGGCCGGTTTCTCGTATCCCTGCGTGGACTTGTCCCCCGTGGAGGCCCTGGCCGACTTCAAGGAGGCCCGGCCCGAGCCCATCGAGGAGTATGAACGGTTATGTGCGCTGGTACGTCCCTTATTGCCTCCAGGGGCGTTGTTGGAACCAGGCACGACGTTTGGCCCATCGGTCGGTAAGGCGCAGGGTCGCTTCGGGCCGTTCGCCATGAACTGCTCCTGGATATTAATGGTGCAGCGCGAGGCGCTGGAAAGGCTCCAGGCCGAGGGTGTCCGAGGGCTTACGGGTTGCCGTGCCGAGTTGCGCTTCCGTCAGCGCAATTCGCCCGAGTTGCTCGAGCTGCAAATCCTCCCAATGGGCCGCCTGCACCGGGATTGCCTGCCCCCCGATTACCAACCGCCCTGCTCTCGCTGCGGCCGGAGTTTCATTCCGTTGCCTGAAGAGATGCTGCTGGACGCCAGCACGCTTCCCAACGACCGGGACCTATTCCGGCTGGAGGACTTTTCCGGAGTGATTGTCTGCACTGCGCGCTTCGTCGAGGCCTGCCAGCGCCTGGGCTTGGACGGTATTGACTTCAAACCGCTGCCGTCGAAGTAGGATGGGCCCATGCCTGCTGCGACCGCTCGTGTTCTCCCGACCGCCGACGCTGTTCCTTCCTCCGAGCGCCTCCTGCCCGAGGGCTTCACACTTGCTGCGCGAAGGGTCCTAGCGAAAACGGATCCAACGCTCGGCGCGCTGATGAAGCAGGTGGGACCCTTCCGCATGAAGGTCAATTCAATCCAGAGCCCCTTCCTGGCTCTGGCGGAATCCATCGTCTACCAGCAGCTCACGGGGAAGGCGGCGGCCACCATCTTCGGCCGTGTCTGCGAGCGCGTGGGCAAGGGGCGGCGTTTCACTCCGGAGGCAGTGCTCGCCCATCCGGTGGACGGCCTGCGCGAGGCGGGGCTGTCCGGCGCGAAGACGGCGGCGCTCCGGGACCTGGCGGCGAAGGCGCTGGAGGGCGAGGTGCCCACGCTGGCCCGGGCGCGGCGCATGAGTGACACGGAGTTGGTGGAGCACCTCACGAAGGTGCGCGGCATTGGGCAGTGGACGGTGGAGATGCTGCTCATGTTCCGGCTGGGCAGGCCGGACGTCTTGCCGGTAGACGACTACGGCATCCGCAAGGGTTTCATGCGCACGTACGGCCTCGAGGAGCTACCGCGTCCGAAGGAGCTACTGGCCTACGGTGAGCGCTGGCGTCCGTGGCGTTCGGTGGCGAGCTGGTACCTATGGCGCTCGCTGGAGCTCTCAAACAACCCCGCTTCTCCAGGGGGCGGGCGTGCATGACCGTGTATGTCCCCTCTCCCTTCGGGAGAGGGCTAGGGTGAGGGTATGTCCGCCCGGAGCCCGACTTCCCTTCTGTCCTTCTTCCGAGGCGCGTATCCACTCCGCGCCCTCGCCAGCAACTCACGCACCTGCGCATCCGTGACGTCCGGGTAGCTGTCGTACCCATCCGACACGGAGACGAAGGGCTCGGGCTGAGCGCAGCAGACGACCTCCTCGAACTCGCTGGCGAGCAGGCGCAGTGCCTCCTCGGCACCGACAGGGACGGCGGCGACGAGGGCCCGAGCCCCGGCCCTGCGAAGAAGCCCCGCCGCACGGCGGAGTGTCATGCCCGTGGCGGTGCCGTCATCCACGACGACCACGGTACGCCCCTCGAGCGAAGGCACGGGTGCGGCAGGCCGCATGGCGCGCACGCGCTGACGGAGTTGCCGGCGGGCGCGGGAGAGGGCCTGCCCGAGCGCTTCGTCGGAGAGGTCGAGCGCGTTGAGCGTGGCCTCGTGGAGCTGCAGCGCTGCGGGAGCGCCGAGCAGCCCGAGTGTCACGTCGCGCGAGGAGGGTCCCCTCGAGTAGAGGATGGGCTGGACGACGGCCAGGTCCAGGGGCGCATCGAGCGCACGGGCGACCTCGAAGGCCACGGGTACGCCGCCATGGGGCACGGCGAGCACCAGGACGTCCTCGCGCCCAGCAAGGTGCGAGAGCGACTGGGCGAGTGTCCTACCGGCCTCGGTCCGATGACGGAAGGGGACATTCATTTGCGCACAACGTGCGCCCATCTCTTGGGTAGCGCAATACGGGGAATCGCCCTCGCGTCCAGGTCACGACGCTTGCCCGAGTTCCCGCCGGGAGGAAGTGCGCTCGCGCGTTGCCTCGCCGGGTGTACGTCTGTACAGTGCCCGACCCCATGAAGTCTGAGAAGGAAGAAGGGTCTTTCGCCGGGCCGCGGCGCAAGCCCTGGACGGGTCCCCGTGGTCTCAACGCCGTCCTACAGGGTTGGCGCGATGACAAGCAGGTCTGGCCCAACATCGTCCTCGACGAGGTGACGCCGGCCCGGGTTGGAGCTTATGCGCCCATCCCCGAGGACGTGGCGCCCCAGGTGCGCGAGGCGCTGAATCGCCGAGGCATCGACCGGCTCTTCTCCCACCAGGCCGAGGCCTACCGACTGGCGCGCTCCGGGCGCAGCCTGGTCATCGCCACGCCCACGGCCTCGGGAAAGAGCCTCTGCTACAACCTGCCGCTGCTGGACCAGTTCGCGCGGGAGCCGCAGGCGCGCGCCCTGTACCTCTTCCCCACGAAGGCGCTGTCGCGAGACCAGGAGGAGTCGCTGCGCGTCTTCATGCGCGAGGCGGGCCTGGAGCACGGCGCCATCACCTTCGACGGGGACACGCCGGGGGATGCTCGGCGGGCGGCTCGCGAGCGCAGCGGCGTGGTGCTCACCAACCCGGACATGCTGCACACGGGCATCCTCCCGCACCATGCGAACTGGGCGCGGCTCTTCTCCAACCTGCGCTACGTCGTCATCGATGAGCTGCACACGTACCGGGGCGTCTTCGGCTCGCACCTGGCCAACGTGCTGCGCCGGTTGCAGCGCGTGGCGGCCTTCCACGGCTCGTCACCGGTGTTCATCCTGGCCTCGGCCACCATCGGCAACCCGAAGGCACACGCCGAGCGGATGCTGGGCCGCGAGGTGGCGCTCGTCTCCGAGAGCGGAGCGCCGTCCGGTGAGCGCCGGATCATGGTCTACAACCCGCCGGTGGTGAACGCGGAGCTGGGCATCCGCGCCAGCTACCTCAAGAGCGCGGTGCGGCTGGTGGCGGACCTGGTGCGTGCCGAGGTGTCCACGCTGCTCTTCGGCCAGTCGCGCAACAACATCGAGGTAATGCTCAAGTACCTGAGGGACCGGTTCATCGAGGAGAAGATGGACCCGAACCTCATCCAGGGCTACCGCGGCGGCTACCTGCCGGGGACTCGCCGGGCCACCGAGGCGGCCATGCGCGCGGGCGAGGTGCGCTGCGTGGTGGCCACCAACGCGCTGGAGCTGGGCATCGACATTGGCTCGCTGGACGCGGTGGTGTGCGCGGGCTACCCGGGCTCAGTGGCGGCGTTGATGCAGCGCTTCGGACGCGCGGGACGCCGGGGGGCGGGCAGCCTCGCGCTCCTCGTGACCTCGAGCTCGCCGCTGGACCAGTACTTCGCGGGGGACCCGAAGTCCCTCACGGGTGCTCCGGTGGAGCACGCGCGCATCGATCCAGACAACGTGGAGATCCTCGTCCAGCACCTCAAGTGCGCGGCCTTCGAGCTGCCCTTCGAGGAGGGAGACACCTTCGGAGACGTGCCGGCCGAGTCCACCACGGACGCGCTCGGCTACCTCGCGCAGCACGAGGTGGTGCACCCCACGCCGGGCCCTCAGGGCAAGCGGATGTTCCACTGGTCCGCGGATGCGTACCCGGCCAACCACGTCTCACTGCGCAGCGTGGGCTGGGACAACGTGGTCATCATCGAGCTGGGCACGGACCGGACGCTCGCGGAGATGGACTTCCGCTCGGCGCACACGATGCTGCACGAGCAGGCCATCTACCAGCACGAGGCCGAGCAGTACCAGGTCGAGCGCTTCGACTACGAGAACCACAAGGCCTACGTGCGCAAGGTTGCGCCGGACTACTTCACCGACGCGATGACGTACGTGCGCGTGAACGTCATCCAGGAGGACCAGGGCGCCGCGCTCGGGCCGGACCTGCAGGCGGGCATGGGCGAGGTGAGCGTCATTGAGAAGGTGGTGGGCTACAAGAAGATCAAGTTCCACACCCACGAGAACGTGGGCTACGGAGACGTGAACCTGCCCGAGATGCAGATGCACACCACCTCGCTCTGGCTCACCGTGCCGGAGAGCGTGGTGCGCTCCATGGGCGCGCCGCGGCCCGCTGTCATTGATGCGCTTCGGGGGATCGCCAGCGCGTTGCGGACGGTGGCCTGCGTGGGGCTGATGATCGATCCGAGGGATATTGGCAAGACGCTCGGGAGCAAGGACGACGCGGATGGGCCACCGCGCAAGGACGGAGGCGTGGGCTTCGACCCGACCATCTTCCTCTACGACAACATCCCGGGCGGGGTGGGGCTGGCCGCGCGTCTGTTTGATCAGCGCGAGGAGTTGCTGCGGCGTGCGCGGCGGCTGTTGGAGTCGTGCGGCTGCGAGGATGGGTGCCCGGCGTGCATCGGTCCCGCCGCGGGCGTCATGCCCGGCAGCGCACCGGTGGAGACCCATCCGCGCAAGCGGCTCGGGTTGGAGATTCTCTCGGCCCTGGGTGTTGTGGCCCTGCAGTAGGCGAGGTGCGCCGTGGACTTGAAACGCAAGCTGGCTCGGCTCGGCGGCGTGGGTCCCGGCGGCAAGCCGGGCGCGAAACCGTCTCCCGCTCCTCGTACCCCGGAAGAGGAGACCGTATCCGTCGCTCCGGCGGTGGAAGTTCCGCCCAAGCAGGAGGAGGCTCCTCCCGCCGAGGTGCCCCGGAACGAGCCGGATCCGCGCGTGGTCGCCTTGCGTCGGATGCTCGGCGACTGGGCCGAGCGTCGGGGCGCGGCGGTGGGGCGCCGGGGGACGTCCGCGGTGCCGCCTCCGGGGCCTCTGCCCGCCGAGCCCCGAAGCACACCGCACGGCGTCGTCCACGTCGCTGAGCGCGTGCTGCCACCGGACCACCACCATGGCAACGCACCGCTCGCGGAGGCGTTGGACGTGGAGTCGCCGCTGGTGGCGAGCCTGGCGCTGCAGCCGGGGCTGGCAGGCGTGGACTTCCGGCGGATGCTCTTCCTGGACACGGAGACGACAGGGCTCGCGGGCGGTACGGGCACGGTGCCCTTCCTCGTGGGCCTGGCCTGGTTCGAGGGCCGCTCGCTGCGGGTGCATCAGCTCTTCCTGCGCAAGCTGGGAGAGGAGGCGCCGATGCTGCGCGTGTTGGCCGAGCGCATGGCGGAGTCCTCCTGCCTGGTGACGTTCAACGGTAAGAGCTTTGACTGGCCGCTGCTGCGCACGCGCTTCGTGCTCAACCGCGTGACGCCTCCCTCCGAGCTGCCACACCTGGACTTGCTGCACTGCGCGCGCCGCGTCTTCAAATACCGCGGCTCCGGGACGCGGCTGGTGCACCTGGAGGAGCAGGTGCTCGGGTACCACCGAGTGGGGGACGTGGATGGATCGCTGATTCCAGACCTCTACTTCCGCTTCCTGCGGGGGGCGGACGGCTCGGCTCTGACGCCGGTGCTGGAGCACAACGCGAACGATCTCCTGTTGCTGGCGGCGCTGCTGGGAGTGCTGGTGCGGCGCTTTCGGGCGAGCGGCACCGAGGGGAAGGATCCACGCGACCTGCTGGGCTTCGCGGGCGTGGCGCTACGGGCGCGGGACTACGAGCGGGCCCACGCCTTCGCCCGGGCCGCCGCGGCGGGAGACGGAGGCGCCGTGGGAGTCGAGGCGCTCGCGCTGGCCTCGCGCCTGTCACGCCGGGTGGGGGATGATCAGACGGCGGCGGCGAACCTCCAGCGGGCGCTCGAGTCGGCGCGGGCGGACCAGGCCGCACCCCTCCACCTCTCGCTGGCCAAGCTGTACGAGCATGACCTCAAGGACCTCCCGCGTGCCCTGCACCACGCGCGGCTCGCCTCGCCCGCCGAGAGCGCCGACGCGCTGCGACGCCGCATCGAGCGTCTCGAGCGCAAGCTCTCCCGCATGTCACGTGAGTACACGCTGGACTTCGGGGCCGCGCCGCCCCGGAGCGTGTCGTGAGCTGAGGCGTGTGAGCAGGAGCGAACGGCGCAAGCCTCCCTGTGGGGGGCGCCCATCGTTCGAGGGTGGTTCCTTCCATCTTGCCGCGGTCTGAAAGGTGCCAGGGGGCACTTGATCCGCACCCAGGTACTTCCCAAGTAGGGCGGGCCTGGATCTCCCAGGGGAGACGCGGAGGTGGCGGTATGGACGGCAGGATGGTGGGGAGTCTCGTCTGGCTGGTCTTCGCGGGGGTGCTGGGGAGCTGTGCTTCGGCTCCGCGCTCCTCGCCACCCCCTGCCGAAGGCACGGGAGGCAGCGGCTCGGTGATGTCGGAGCTGTCCGGGCGGGAGCGCGAGGTCTTCTACCATCTGCCTCAAGGCAACGAGCACCTCTGGCTTGCCGTCCTCCGGGCGCTGCCGAGCCGCGATACCCAGCAGGGCAGGACGGCCGGGTTCCAGTCCTTCTTGGAGGGCTTCGAGCGCTTCGGCTTCTTACCGGATCCCGATCACCCCGAGCGCCTGCCGGTGGGAGTCGCGCTCGTGCCAGCTACCGAGCGACAACCTGTGGCGCGCGTGGGCATCAACTGTGCCGCCTGCCACGTGGGCGAGTTCCACCATCGCGGTGCGAGGGTTCGGGTGGATGGGGCGCCGAGCCTCCTCAACATGGATGCCTTCAACCGGGAGGCGGTCGAGGTGATCGCCCTGACGCTCTCGGACCGGACGCGCCTCCTGGACTTCCTCGAGCGGCTGGCCACGTACCTTCCCCCGCAGACGCGCGAGGGCGGGCTGCAGGCCGCCTATCCGGACACGAACCTGACTCCGGATGGGAGCTCGAGCGCACGGGAGAAGCTCGTGGCCGAGGTGGCGTGGTACTGCAGCCAAGGCGCGGACTTGTGTAGGCCGCCGAAGCTCGGGCCTGAGCCGGAGCGCGGGCTGGAGTTCGATGCGCAGCTCTCGCTGTATGTCCGCGAGCTGAGTCGCAAGCAGGTGCGCACGGTGCCGGATGCCATCCGCTTGCTGCGCGGGCACCTGCTGTACTTCATGCGGCTGGGCAGGCTGCGGTTTGGCACCTACGCGGGCCCGGGCCGTGTGGATGCCTTCGGGGTGGCGCGCGGGGTGTTGTTCGGCCCCGAGGCGGCAGGCGTGCTGGCCGCGCCGGTGAGCTACCCCTGTCTCTGGGAGTTCCAGAAGAGCTCGTGGCTGCATTGGGACGGGAACACCAACTCGGTGATGGAGCGCAACATCGGCCAGGCGCTCGGGATGGGAGCGACCGTGGACCGACGCGACTTCTCGTCCTCCGTCCTTCCGCGCAACCTGGCGGAGCTCGAGCGGCTCTCGAACAAGATAGGCTCGCCGCGGTGGCCACAGGACGTCTTCGGGCCCTTGGAGACGGCGCGCCTGGAGCGTGGGCGTGAGCACTTCGCTCGACACTGCCAGAGCTGCCATGGCGCCGAGGACGCTGTGGTTCCCCTGGAGCGGATAGGCACCGATGGGAATCGGGCCCGGAGCTTCGCGTCGAAGGTGGGGGACCTGGAGTTCCCCGCGGCGTTGCAGGATTTGCTCTCGCGGGTGAAGCAGCGGGCCTATGCGCGCGAGGGGCTGACCCAAGAGGAGATCCATCCCTTGGAGCCGCGCATCGTCTATTGGCGCGCGCCGGTGGGGTACGTGTCCCGGCCGCTGGAGGGCATCTGGGCGACTGCGCCCTATCTGCACAACGGCTCGGTGCCTACGCTGTGGGATCTGCTCCAGCCCGCGTCGGCGCGTCCGGCGCGCTTCCCCATGGGCCAGCGGGAGTACGACCCGGGCAAGGTGGGCTACGTCACCGAAAGCTCCGATCCGTCCCTCTTCACCTTCGACGTGTCGATGCCCGGCAACAGCAACGCAGGGCATGAGTACGGCACGGGCCTGTCTGAGGAGGAGAAGCGCGACCTGCTCGAGTACCTGAAGTCACTCTGATCCTCCCCGTGGAGCACCGCGGGACAGCGCGCTGCCAGTCCCGCAGTGCGCCTCACAGATTACTGCCGGATGACCTCCACATCGTCCAGGTGGACGAAGCTGCTGCCGCTCGTGGCCTTGGTGTGGAGGCCGAACTCAATGTAGCCCGCGGTCACAGCAAGGGTCGGCGTCTCCAGCTGCGTCCAGTTGCCGTACGTGCCGAGCTCCGTGGCGGCGGGCGTGCATTCGGCGCACGTCTTGGCCTGGAGCCTGGAGAAGTGGAAGTCGCCGCCCTTCCGGACCCAGGCACGCACCCGGTAGTTCCCGTTGGGAATGTTGTAGAGCTGCTGGTACGTCCAAGTCTCGAAGGCCCCCGGGCTGTAATGCGTCAGGTGGTAGGTGCTGTTGTGGCCCCCGTTGTAGGTCTCCGTGAACGCGGCCCCGGCGGTGCCATCGGGCGACCAGGTGTTCCATCCCGTCAAACCGGACTCGAAGCCGGCGTTAACGACGGTGGGGGACGGCTGGGTGCCATTGAGGATGCTCGCGGCCTGGTCGGGTTGCAGGGCCACGAGGTAGTTGAAGGCCTGGTCGAGCTGGGCCTGCCTGGCTGCGTCGCCCGCGTACTGCTTGCGCTGCTCGTAGAGCTTGGCGATGAGCTCCAGCTGGCCCTGCCCATAGGGCACACCGAGCTTCTGCTGCAGGGTGGTCAGGAAGCCATAGCCGAACTCGCGCGTCGGCTCGATCATCGTGCCTTCGCCGTAGTCGTTCCAGGTGGCGAGCTGAATCCAGTTCACGCCGCTGTTCTTGGCCATGTCCAGCGTCTGACCAAAGGTGCCGGTCCCGTTATAGGGCAGGCCCCACGTCGGACCGCCCCATCCACCCGCGGTGTAGAAGGTGTTGAAGCCCGGGTAGGCCACGCCGAACTTCACGCTCAGCGGACGGTTGTCATAGAAGTTCTGCAACCCAGTGGTGAAGTCCGAGTAGATCCACGGGTACTCGCCCTGGGCGTTGGCCCCGGCATCACCGATTTGGTACCAGAGCGTCAGGAAGGTCGGCTTGGTCGACAGGGGTGAGAAGATATTGCTCCAGTCGCCCGGCGACTTGAAGGTCTGCGGACCGAAGTCCAGGAGCAGGGGCGCATTGTTGATTTTGATATAGTTGCTCCGCGGGAAGTAGTTGTCCCGCAGGTAGGCCATGTCATTCCGGGCCGCGGCGAGTTTGTCGGGAACGGAGCAGCCATACGTGGGCGCCAGCGTCAGGTTGTGGTCCTCGTAGACGATCGCGAACTCGAGACCCACCGCGGCGGTCTTGTTGATGAAGGCCTCGGCGTTCTGCTTGTTCTTGGGGTAGTCCACGCAGTTGAGGGTGCCGGGCCAGTCGATGAGCACGCCATCCACGCCCGCGTACTTCATGAGCAGCAACTGGTACTCCACCACATCCTTATCGCCCGACGCGTAGGGCCCGATCAGCGGGTAATAATATGAGGCGATCTGCCGCTTGCCCGAGGAGTCGACCACGTCGGGGTTCTGGTTGCTCATGGTCCAGTGGGCTCCCCAGGTGCCGTTGCCCGAGGACTCCTTGGTCTCGAACCAGGGCATGAGGTGGGCATAGACCTTCTTGGTGAAGGTCTTGCTCACGGCCACGGGCGCGGTGAGGGTGGAGGTGGGCTCCTTCTCCCTCGAACGGGTGATGCTCTGGGGGTCGGGTGAGGCTAGACCACACCCCGTCAGAATGAGCGCAGCGAACACTGCTCCTTCGGTCAAAAAACGATGATGTGTCATGACTTTGATTTCCTTGAATCTGAGAGGCTCATCACGCTGTGTTTGTGAACTGACAGGGGGGATGAACGAGGCAGTGATGAGGCAACGACGCGATTGCTCGCTGCGTGAAAGTCATTAACACGTGGTCGAAGTCTCGTAAAAACTTTCAGATATGAGAAAAGATACGGCGTTCTTGGACAGAGTCCGAGAGCCCGTGGAGCTCCCCTCTTCCAGAGGGAGAGGGGGCCTGCTCAACACGACCCTGTCCAAGAACTTCGTGACCCCACTAGGTCAAGGCGAGTGGGTTCCGGGTCAGAGGGCTCGAGGCCTTGGCCAAGACGTTGAGCGTGTCGTCCACGCGTGCGAGCCAGTGCAGGAAGATGGGCGGGCTCGCCGGACCGCGCCGCACGGTCTCCTCGCCGACGAGTGCCCTCCGGGCCTTTTCGAGCAGTGCAGCCGCGGACTCGAGGGTGGGTTTTTCCTCCTGGTCCAAGGTCTGCGCGAGCGTGCGTGCATTGCTCGCGAGCTTGGTTCCAGCCTCGCGGATCAGCTCGCGGACCTCCTCATGCACCTGCAGGACACCCTTGCCCAGCGCGAGGTGCCGGACGAAGACGACAAGCTCAGACACCGAGTGCACTGTGCGCGCCGTTCGTGGCGCCAGCCGCACGAAGGAGCCGGTGAGGGGACGCGCCACCGTCCGCAGCTCGCGAAGGCGTGCATCAAGGGTTCGCGCCGCGTCGATCAACCGGGCCGGGTCTGACTCCGGCGAGCGATTCACCACGGCTTCCTCGAGGTAGTCGCACACCGCGGAAAGGACCTGCTTCGCGGTCGCGTGGATGTGCACGGTCATCTTCTCCGGGAAGAGGAGGGTGGCGATGACCACGCCCGCGCCGGCGCCAATCATCGTCTCCTCGATGCGCAGGAACAGGAGCTCGGGCGAGAACCGGCCGAGCAGGCTGTAGAGGACCGACAACATCGTGGTGAACCAGAAGACCATCCACGCGTACGAGAGCCGTATCAGGTAGAAGCCGAAGAAGACGCACACGAAGAGGATCACGAGCTCGACGAAGCGGTGTCCGCTGACGAGCCCCGCGAGTACCAACCCGGCGATGACCCCCAGGAAGGTTCCGAGCACGCGGGACCAGCCGCGGAGCAGGGTATCGCCGAGTGTCCGCGTTCGCGTGAAGGTGACGAAGGCGGTGATGGCTGCCCAGTACCAGCGCTCGGAGGACACGACGTGGCCCACCATCATCGCGAGTACGCTCGCCACGGTGACCTGGATGGCCTGTCGCGTCGCTGGATGGAGTCCGTTCCCCAGGGGGATGGCGGGTGAGGCGGTGACGGCCTTGGGGGTGGCGCCTTGTCCCGGTGCGGGCAGGGGGACTTCGTCCGGGAGTTGGGCGGCGGCATCCACCAGGTCGGTGATGGAGTTGGAGAAGCGCAGGGCATCCACGCGGCCACGCTCGGGATCGGCCGCGCGTGGCACGGACTCTCGCACGTGCTCGAGGTGTTCGTGCATGAGCTGCCGCGCGGCCGTATCTCCGTTTCGCACGGAGGCGTGGGCGGCGAGCAGGGCCTGTCGAATCTCCCGGCGCGCATCGGGTGCCAGCGCACCTGATTCCACCACCTGGCGGACGGCGCTGATCACCCGGGTGGCCGCGAGCTCCAGGTCGAAGATCCGCAGCCGGAGGCCAGGCTGGCAGCGGGCGAGCAGGTCCTCCACCGCGAGCGCCGCATCATTCAGGCGATCCGCCTCCCGACGAAGCCGACGCTGGAGGGAAGGGGTCAGCCGTGGGCGCTCGGCGATGTCCGTGAGCTCCCACAACACGAGGGCGACCGTCTTTCGGAACGAGCGGAGGAAGCGCTGGAGATCGAGGTCCGCGCGGTCACGGACGAGCACGAACCGCACCCCGTAGGCAATGCAGAGCGCGACCACGATGGCACCGACGAGGGCCGGTACCTGCGCCAGCTGCGCGTGGAAGAAGAGCGCGTTGAAGAAGGCGAAGAAGCCAATCATCCCGAGCGCCAGCCCTCGGGGTCCGAACCGCCGTACGAAGGTGGCGATGAAGATTGTCACCGCGAAGGCCGCCGCACCGAGCAGGGGGATGCGCGAGGCGAGTGTTCCCACGATGACCGACACCGTGGCCGGGAGGACCATGAGGAGGGTCGTGATGCGTTGATCGCGCGGCTTGGGATCCGTCGCGATCTGGGAGCCCATCATCCCCATCATGGTTCCCACCATGGTGACGGTGGGCGGCTCACCCAACAGGCGTGCAAGCTGAGAGATGACGAGGGCGGACAGGCCAGCACCCAACACGGAACGCAGGCCCATCCGCAGTCGACCTAGATCTGGGTCGGAGGTGACGAAGCGATCCCAGAGATGAGTCGGGTGTAGACGGCGCTTCAGGCGTCTCAAGCAATTCCTCCCGGAGGAGGTTGCGAACGAGAGAGCGCGGATGCTCGCCCGTCTGCCCGGTCGGCCGGTGGAGGGACCGTCGACCGGGGGTCCTACTCCTGGTTGGGACCGAGGAGGCGTGGAGCCGTGTCGCGCTCCTGCCCCTTGGCCAATGCTTCGAGCGTGGTGCGCCAGCCTGGAGACAGGAACGAGACAGTGGAGAGTCGGGCTGCCAACTCGCGCTCCACTGGCCGGTGGTGCATGGCCCTGTTGGCGAGCGCCACCGTCCAGTCCGGACAGGGCCGTTCGAGCAACTCGAGCAGGTCGCCCTCGCGCACGTGGCCCTCCCTCAGCACGCGGAAATACCACCCCGTCATTCCCGTCCGCTGGATGATCAGCGACAGCTCTTTCCGGCGCCAGCGCCGCGAGGGTTTCCAGCAAGGCTGTCGGGGCTGGGACACCTGGAGGAGCGCTTCGCCGCACCGGAAGGTGTCTCCAATGCACACGGAGTCCTCGGTGGCACCTTCCAGCAGGAAGTTCTCGCCAAAGGCACCAGGGCCCACCTCCTCGTGTCCGAGCACTTCCCTCCACGCCGGTAGATGCTCGGAAGCGCAGGCGAAGACAGCCTTCTCGGGTCCGCCGTGGTGCCTCAGGTCCGCCTGCTCATCTCCCGCGAGTCCCTCCCGGCCCAGCCAGATGGGCCCCTGTCTGGGTGACTTGAAGATGCCGCTCGTCCAGGGCCTGTCGAGGACATCCACCGCCCCCTCAGTGCCGAGGGCTTGCGTCCGGCCCACCAGGAGGGTGATGAGCCGGATCGGACCGCATCGGAACTGTGACTCGGGGGCGGGTGTCATGGGGTGTGCTGGTCTTTGTGAGAACCGCGGACGAGGACGCTCCTCACGCCTCGAGCTTCGCGAGGATACGCCGCAGCGCCTCCACCTCGGGAGCGGGGAGTGGATGGAGGGGCGCACGCAGCGGCCCTACCTCTGTCCCGAGCAACTCCAGGCCCGCGGACACTGTGCGGGGCAGCCCTCCCTTCACGATGAACTGGAGGAGCGGGAGCTGCTTCTGGAACACCTTGCGCGCCGCCGGAAGGTCGGCCTTCTCGACGACCTGCCGGTGTAGCTCCAGGGTGAGCTCGGGGATGAGGTGGGCCGCGGCGGTGCACCAGCCCCGGGCTCCCGCGGCGAAGGCCGCGAGGGCGAGGGGGTTTGAGCCGTTGAAGAAGGCGACCTCCTCACCCGCCACCTGTCGCAGGCGGTGCATCCTCCCGACGTCTCCCGTGCTCTCCTTCACCATGGTGACGTTGGGAATCTCCAACAGCCGTGCGAGGAACTCCGGCGTCATGTCCAACCCGCCAGTGGCCGGGTTGTTGTAGGCCATGATGGGGAGGGAGGTGGCTCGGGCCACTGTGTCGAAGTGCCGGAAGATCTCCTCCTCGGTGAGCTTCCAGTAGCTCATCGGGATGATCATCACGGCATTCGCTCCCACGCGCTCGGCGAAGCGGGCGTGGTGGACGGTGCGCTCGGTGGTGAGGCTCGAGACGCCGACCATCACTGGGACGCGGCCTCCCACGGTCTTCACGGTTGCCTCGGCGATGGCCTCGCGCTCCTCGTCGTCCAGGTAGGGCAGGCAGCCCGTGCTCCCGAGCGGGGCGATGGCATGGACGCCCGAGGCCACCATGCGCTCGGTGAGCATCCGGAGCTTGTCGAGGTTCACCTTCCCGTCGGTGCCGAAGGGCGTGAGGGTGTAGCCGATGATGCCGTGCAGCGGAACGTGGCGGTTCATGTCAGCCCTCCTCCTCGTCACCACGGACGAGCTTCTGGCCCTTCTCCGGCACCTCCTCGCGCAGGGCGATGCCTCCCATGTTCTGGAGCATGGGCGCGTTCTCGCAGGCCAGGTAGCGCGCGCGCTGGGTGGGGTGGGTGTTGACGTGGTTGTGCCAGGCCCACACCGGGATGTAGAGGGCGTCTCCCTGCTTCCAGGGGATGCGCTTGCCCTGGATGTCCGAGTACCCCTCGCCCTCGAGCACGTAGAGGACGGTCTCGTACGTGTGGCGGTGCCTGTTGGAGGACTGGCCTGGCTCCAGCCAGCCGATCGTCATGCTGAGGGCGTGCGAGGGCAGGTCCACGAAGAAGACGGGGTGCTTGCGCTCCTTCGAGTAACCCTCGTTCTGGCCGGCGCTCTCCACGGCGGGGTGGAAGAGCTTGTCGGGAATCACCACGCGCGGGCGCGGGGGCGTCTTGTCGAAATCGGCGGAGTGGTACTTCGTGCTCTGGGTGCTCACGGTCTGGCTCATGAAGGGCCTCCTTGTGTGGGGCGAAAGGTAGAGACCGACCGGCACCCTCGAAAGAGCCGGTTTGGCGAAGTACATTGGGCCGGTGCTACGTACCTGGAAGCTCACTTTGGAGGTCGATCCGTCCTCGTCGGTGCCGCTCTTCGTCCAGCTCGCACGCGCGGTCATCCGCGACATCGAGCGGGGACGGTTGTCCCCTGGGGATGCGCTCCCCGGGACTCGGGCACTGGCTGTCTCCTTGGGGATTCATCGCAACACGGTGGACGCCGCCTATCGCGAGCTCGTCCAACAGGGTTGGGCCTGCGCCGAGCCTTCCCGCGGCACCTTCATCTCCCAGTCGCTTCCCGTGGCGACGCCGAAAGGGTTTGGTGGCTCGCCTCGGCAGCGGATGCCCGCGCGGCCGGGCTTCTCCCTGCCGCGGGAAGAGCTGTCTCTCGAGGGAGGGGCACCTGCTCCGAAGAAAGGAGTGCTGGTGTTCAACGATGGCGCTCCCGACGTGCGTCTGGCGCCAGCGGTGGCCCTGTCGCGTGCCTTCCGGCGGGTTCTCATGGGCCGTGCTCGAACGGCGCTGGGCGTGGGAGATGCGCGCGGAGAGCCCGGACTGCGCGAGGCGCTGGCTGGGATGCTCAGCCGCACGCGGGGCCTCGCCGCGGGAGCGGACGATGTCCTCGTCACGCGGGGGAGCCAGATGGCCCTCTTCCTCGTGGCGCGTGCCCTCCTCCGTCCGGGAGATGTCGTGGCCGTGGAGGCGCTCGGGTATCGACCCGCGTGGGACGCGCTGCGCCTGGCGGGCGCCCGGCTCGTGGGGCTCCCGGTGGATGCCCAGGGCATGAGGGTGGATGCGCTCCAGGCGTTGATGGCGAAGCAGCCGGTGCGTGCTGTCTATGTGACGCCCCATCACCAGTACCCCACCACCGTTACCCTTACCGCGGCGCGGAGGATGGAGTTGCTGCGCCTGGCCACCGAGGCCCGCGTGGCGGTGGTGGAGGATGACTATGACCACGAGTTCCACTACGAGGGCAGGCCCGTCCTGCCCCTGGCGAGCTCGGACCGCGCCGGGTGTGTCGTCTACGTGGGCTCGCTCTCCAAGCTGGTCGCTCCGGGGCTGAGGCTCGGTTACGTGGTGGCTCCCGCGCCGCTGGTGCGGACCCTGTCGACCCTGCGGACGGTGGTGGATCGCCAGGGGGATGCGCCGCTGGAGCGGGCCATGGTGGAGTTGCTGGAGGAAGGGGAGCTGCAGCGGCATGCCCGCAGGGCCCGCCGGGAGTACCTCACCCGGCGGGATGCGCTGGCGGAAGCGTTGCACGAAGCGCTGGGCGGCTCCGTGGACTTCGAGGTGCCGGCAGGCGGGCTCGCGCTCTGGGCTCGGGTGGACGAGTCGCTCGACGTGGGTGCCTGGGCGGAGCGTGCGGCTTCGCACGGTGTACACGTCACCCCGGGCCATGCCTTCGCGCTCGAGGGACGTGGCCCAGCGGCCTTCCGGTTGGGCTTTGCCTCGTTGACGCCCCAGGAGCTGCGCGAGGGCGTGCGACGCCTGGCCCTTGCCCGCCCGCGGCGGAGCTGAGCCGGGATGTCTCCGTCCAGGGGGCTCTCTCAACCGGCCGTGTGGCGCAGCACCAGGGACTCCAGTCGACCCAGAGCCTTGTCCAGCACCTCCAGGGAGGGGCCGAAGGACAGCCGCACGTAGTTGCGGAATCGCGAGGGGCGGGCGCGGCGCTTGCCGGGGTTCACGTCGAAGAACTCGCCGGGGACGGTGATGATCTTCTGCTCGAGCGCGGCGCGGAAGAAGCCCATGCCGTCATTGAGCGGGGCGGGCAGTCCGGACACGTTGCCCCAGATGTAGAAGGTGCCATCGGGAGGCCGGTCGGTGCGAATGCCCAGCCGCTCCAGCCGCGAGTGGAAGCGGTCGCGCTTCTCGCGGAAGTGGTGGTTGATGGCGAGCGTCTCCTTCACCACGTTCTGTTCGTCCAGCAGGGGAATCGCGGCGCGCTGCAAGGGACGGCTTCCGCCACCATCGAGGAAGCTGCCCGCGCTCGACACGGCCTCGATGACCTGGCGAGGGCCCAGCGTCCACGTCATGCGCCAGCCCGGGTAGCGCCAGTTCTTGGTGAAGCCGTCGAAGAGGACGATGGGGTCCTTGTTGACGTCCTCCACGTAGCGGGCGGCGCTCTCCACGGGGAGCTGACCGGGGCGGCCCGTCCAGACGTAGTGCGAGTAGAACTCGTCGATGAGCAGGGTGCACTCGAGCTCGCGAGCAACGGACACCCAGCGTGCCAGCTCCTCGCCCTGCACGAGCTTGCCGGTGGGGTTGCAGGGGTTGGAAAAGAGGAGGGCGGAGAGGCCGCGGCCCTGTACCTCGCGGCGGAGATCCTCGTGGGTGAAGGCGTAGCCGCGCTCGCCCTCCAGGAGGATGGGGATGGCGGTGAAGGCCTTGAAGACGTCCAGCAGCTCCTCGTAGGCGGTGTAGTCCGGGAGGAAGTGGCCGAGGTTGACGGAGCCGAGGCTGGCGGCGGCGCGGGTGAGGGCGGCGCGGCCACCCCCGGAGAGGCAGACGTTCTCCGCGCTGTACTGGCTCGGCAGGCCGCGCCGGTAGAGCCGGTTGTAGAGGGAGGCAATGGCCTCGCGGACTTCCCAGAGGCCGGCCACGGGGGCGTACTCCAGGTCGTTCACGTCTATCGAGACGCTGCCAATACGGGGTGGGGCGTTGGGCAGGTCACCCGTCTCGGGTTGCCCCTGGCCGAGGTTGCACCACTCGGGGTCGCCGCCCCGGTAGCCTCGGCGCATGGCCTCGGCGGTGACATAGATGACGCCCGTGCGCGGCACGGTGCGGAACGCTGGCAGGGAGGGAATGTCGTCGCTCACCCGCCAGACGCTAGCGGAGAAGGCGTGTGGCCTTCATCCCTGAATCGCTACTGCGAGTGAGGGCCAGGTGTCGAGCAAGCGGGCGCGGGGTTCTCCTGGATGGTCTCTTCAGCTTGACCTGCCCCGTCCGACGAGAGACAGAAGACGGGTTTCGGGAAGGGGGGGCGCCAGGCTGGGGTGTTGGCCAGTGAAACGTCGTGTCCGTCTCCGTTTTCCGGAGATCGGACCTTTTCGGTAGGCGCTGTAGGAGGCATCGATGGCGGAGCTCAAGCGCGTGTTGCTCGTGGAGGACAGCCCCAATGACGCAGAACTGACGTTGGAGGCGTTCGCGGAGAGCGGGCTCGCCAATGAGGTGGTGTGGGTGCGGGATGGTAGCGAGGCACTCGACTACCTCCACCGCGAAGGGTCCTTCGCGAATCGACCTGATGGGCTTCCGGCCGTGGTCCTGCTGGACTTGAAGATGCCCAAGGTGGATGGGTTGCAGGTGCTCGAGCAGGTGAAGAATCACCCGCAGCTCAAGTCGGTCCCGGTGGTGATGCTCACCAGCAGCAGGGAGGAGTCCGACCTGGCGCGCTCCTACGGGCTGGGCGTCAACGCCTACGTGGTGAAGCCGGTGGGCTTTCCGGAGTTCGTCAGGGCCTTGAAGGAGCTGGGGCTGTTCTGGGCGGTGGTGAATGAGCCGCCTCCGGGTTCGCTTCGAAGGTCGAAGGTTTCCTGAAGGAGCAGGTCACGACATCTCGAGGGCTTCCCATGCACCCACTCGACTTCGGAGAGATCTTCCGGCTCTCGCCCAACCCGTACATGGTGCTTGACCGGCAGCTGCGCTACGTGGCCGCCAACGACGCCTACCTGCGCTCTACTGCGAGCCGATTCGAGGACCTCGAGGGGCGCTTTATCTTCGAGCGCTTTCCCCACGACCCGGACGACCCCAACAACGAGAGTACGCAGATGTTGCGTGTCTCCCTGGAGCGGGTGCTCGCCACGCGGGCTCCGGATGTCCTGGCGCTCATCCCCTACCGCGTCCCCATGAATACCGAGACGGGCATCGTGGTGAAGGAGCGCTTCTGGAGCGCCACCCACACGCCCCTGCTCGATGAGCGCGGAGAGGTGGCCTACATCCTCCAGCACACGGTGGACGTGACGGAGTTGCAGCAGCTCAAGCAGGCCGCCGGCGAGGCCAGGGCGGAGCCGCGTGAGGCCTCGGCTTCCGTGGCCATGGAGGCGGGAGTGCTGGGCCGAGCGAAGATGCTCCAGGAGGCCAACCGGCTGCTCGACTCGGAGCGCCGGCACCTCCGGCTCCTCTTCGAGCAGGCGCCCAGCTTCATGTGCTTCCTGCGCGGAAGGGAGCACGTCTTCGAGCTGGCCAACCCCGCCTACGCTCAGCTGGTGGGACGGCAGGAACTGGTGGGCAAGCCGGTGCGAGAGGCGCTGCCGGAGGTGGTGGGGCAGGGGTTCATCGAGCTGCTCGACCGCGTCTTCTCCACGGGCGAGCCCTTCATCGGCCGTGGCATATGCGTCTCCCTCCAGAGACACGCGGGGGCGCCGCTGGAGGAAGCGTACGTGGACTTCATCTACCAACCCATCCTGGGGGGAGACGGCAAGGTATCGGGCATCTTCGTGCAGGGCCACGACATCACCGAGCAGAAGCGCGTGGAATCAGCGCTCAAGGAGAGCGAGGCGCGCTTCCGCAACATGGCGGACCACGCCCCCGTCATGCTGTGG
This sequence comes from Archangium minus, assembly GCF_044360475.1. Classification (NCBI taxonomy): domain Bacteria; kingdom Pseudomonadati; phylum Myxococcota; class Myxococcia; order Myxococcales; family Archangiaceae; genus Archangium; species Archangium minus. The sequence goes on along the minus strand of NZ_CP043494.1, from coordinate 9,960,457 downwards.
GTGACGGACCCCACGGGCTTCTGCACCTACCTCAACAAGAGCTGGTACGAGTTCACGGGACAGACCGAGGAGCAGGGGCGGGGCTTCGGGTGGCTGGCTGCCACCCACCCGGACGACCTGAAGCGAGCCGAGGCCATCTTCCTCGCGGCCAACGCGAAGCAGGAGCCCTTCCAGCTCGAGTACCGGCTGCGGAGGAAGGACGGGGAGTATCGCTGGGCCATCGACTCGGCCTCGCCCCGCTTCAGCCCCTCCGGCGAGTACCTGGGCTACATCGGCAGCGTCACCGACATCACGGAGAGCAAGCGCGCGGAGGAGGAGATGCGGCGGTTCAACCAGCAGCTCGAGCGGCGGGTGCAGGAGCGCACCGCGGCGCTGCTGGAGGCGAACAAGGAACTGGAGTCCTTCAGCTACTCGGTGAGCCACGACCTGCGGGCTCCCTTGCGCCACATCATGGGCTTTGCCCAGTTGCTCGAGTCGCGCTCGGGCGCGAACCTGGATGCCACCGCCCGCCGCCACGTGAAGACGATCGCCGATGCGGCCCGGCAGGGCGGCAAGCTGGTGGATGACCTGCTCGAGTTCAGCCGCATGGGTCGCACGGAGTTGAAGAAGGCGCCGGTGTCGCTGCGAGAGCTCGTGGAGGAGGTGCAGCGCGATCTCGCGCCCGAGTTCGAGGGGCGCAAGGTGCAGTGGCGGGTGGGGACTCTGCCGGAGGTACAGGCGGACCCGGCGCTGTTGCGTCTGGTGCTCAAGAACCTGCTGGCCAATGCCCTGAAGTATTCGCGGCCTCGTGAGGAGGCGGTCATCGAAGTGTGGGCCAGCGAAGGGGAAGGCGAGACCGAGGTGTGCGTGCGGGACAACGGGGTGGGCTTCGAGATGCAGTACGTCGACAAGCTCTTTGGCGTCTTCCAGCGGCTGCACCGGCCCGAGCAGTTTGAAGGGACAGGAATCGGCCTGGCCAACGTGCGACGCATCGTTGCTCGTCACGGAGGGCGCACCTGGGCGGAGGGGGTGGTGGATCAAGGAGCCACCTTCCACTTCACCCTGCCGCACGCGGAGGTGGCGCGGCCCCTCTCCGCCTGATGTCTCCTCAGCCGCGGACCAGCGCGGCGAGGATGTCCTTCCAGTGGGAGTAGAGGGAGAAGTGCCCGCCTCCCTGCAGGAAGTGGGGCACCGTGCTCGGGATGCGCGCGTGCAGGTAGCGTCCCATCTGCAGCGGCACGATGGAGTCTCCCTCCCAATACCAGAGGTGCACGGGGATGCGGATGTCCTCGAGCGGGAAGCCCCACGGTGAGGTGAGCAGCCGGGCCTCTTGAATCATCCCCTGCACGCCCTGGCGCGAGGCCTCGAAGCGGAAGCCCTTCACCTGGGCGGCGATGGCTGGATCCGACAGCAGCGCCCGGTCATCCGCCGAGCACTCCTTCATCAACGTCTCCAGCGCGCGCTCGGGCTTGCGGCGGACGGTCTGGTCGTGCAGCGACATCACCGGTAGCAGCAGCCAGCCCGGCCACATGGCCATGCTATAGGCGGCGCGGTAATCCCGGTTGACGCCCGCCATGGCCCCGGAGCGGTTGAAGGGCGCCGAGCCGGAGACGATGGCCGCGCCCGTGAGCCGCTCGCCCAACCGGTACGCGCAGGCCGCCACGTAAGGGCCTCCCGCGGACACGCCCATGACGGCGAAGCGGCCCAGTCCCAGGGTGTTGGCCAACTGCTCGATGTCCGCTGGCATGTCCAGCAGCGTGCGGCCCTTCTTGAAGTCAGACTTCCCGTAGCCCGGCCGATCCGGGGTGATGAGCCGCACGCCCAGGCTCGCCGTGAGGCCGTCATCCGGATGCCGCATGTAGCGGGAGCCCGGGTTGCCGTGCATGAAGATGACCGGCATGCCCTCCAGGTTTCCGGACTCGACGTAGGCCAGCGTGCGCCCGTCGCGCAGCCGGATGGCGCCCTCTCGCGATTGCACCGCGCTCTCTCTTGCCCGCGCCTCGTTCATTCACCTGCCTCCAGCACCTGCGAGCGTTGTCCCATCCAGGCGGAGATGCGGGGCCACACCTTCACCGGCGACTTGCTGGACGCCGACAGGCCGATGTGGCCCACCGGGAAGCGCATCGTCTCGCAGTCCTTCGTGCCCACCAGGTCCGGCAGCGGCTCGCTCATGGCCGGCGGGGCGATGTTATCCTGCTCCGCGATGATGTTGAGCACGGGGCACCGGATGTTGCCCAGGTCCACGCGCTCGCCACCCACCTCCATGCGGTTCTGGCAGAACAGGTTCTGCTGGTAGCAGTCGCGGATGTACTGCCGGTAGACCTCGCCGGGGAACGGGACGGCATCCGAGCCCCAGCGCTCCAGGGCGAGGAAGGTGGTGACGAAGCCCGGGTCATCGATCTGCCGGCATACGTCGAGCCACTTGGTGATGCGCTGCACGGGGCCGGCCATGAAGAAGCCGCTCTCCAGCACGTAGGTGGGCACGTTGCCGTAGGCGTCCACCAGCGAGTCCACGTCGAAGTGCCGCTGCTGCGTCCACAGCGAGTAGATGCCGCCCTTCGTGAAGTCCACGGGGGTGGCTTGCACCACCAGGTTGCGCACGCCCTCGGGATAGAGCGAGGTGTAGGCCAGCGCCATGGTGCCGCCCATGCAGTAGCCGTAGAGCGTCAGGTCGTCGCTGCCGCTCACGCGCAGCGTCCAGCGCACGGCGGAGCGCAGGTGCCCGCCGAGCAGCTCGCTCCACGTGAGGTTCTGCTCGTCCTGCCCGGCAACGCCCCAGTCGATGGCGTAGACGTCATAGCCCTGTCGGGTGAGGTACTCGATGAGGCTGCGGCCGGGCAGGAAGTCGAGGATGTACCAGCGGTTGATGAGCGAGTAGACGAAGAGGATGGGCGTGCGGAAGCGGCGCCGGGGCGAGGCGTAGCGCAACAAGCGCATGCTGCCGCGCGTGTACACCACCGAGTGCGGGGTGGGGCTGATGGGCGGCTCGCGGACGTTGGCGGCCTTCTCGATGAAGGGCTTGAGGTACGGGTAGGGGTTGATGGAGCGGTCCTGCAGGGCCTGCGCGAGCGAGCGCGAGACGTCGACCTGGGACGAGACGAACGAGCGGATCCGCTGGATGGCTTGGGCGGGCCGATTCACGAGAGAGCTCCGGGTATCAGGTAGCCGCTACCATAGCTCAGGGCTTGAAGAGCCGCAGGATGGTGTCGGTGGAGGGAAACGGCGTCTTCCTCAGCTGGGGGAAGATCTGCGTCAGCGCGAGCCCCTGCACTGTGGCCAGGAAGGTCCGCGCGAGCTCTGTGGCCGGGACGTTCACGATCTGCCCCGCCTTCTGTCCGGACTCGATGAGCTCCTCGAGGTGCCGGTTGAACTGGGTGCTGTAGCGGTCCAGGGCCTGCTCCACCACAGCGGGGACGCTCTCGCTGGCATGCGCCTGCACGAGGATGAGGGGAATCGAGGGCTCCTCTCGGATGCCCTCCAGAAGCCGAGTGCAGACATAGTGGAGCTGCTCCCAGGGTGTTCCGGGTCTTCGCCTCGCCGAGGCGAGCAGCTCGATGCCACCCCGCACGGCCTCCTCCACGAGTGCGGCGAACACGGACTCCTTGTCCGGAAAGTAGTGGTAGACGAGCCCGTAGCTGATGCCCGCGGCGGCGGCGAGGTCCGTCATCTTGGTGGCCGCCAGCCCCCGGCGAGCGAAGACCTCGCGCGCCGCCTTCAGCAGTGCGCGCCGCCGCTCCTCCTTCAGCCGCTGGTTCTGTTCTGCGGTCCGAGGCATGGGAGACCTCGTGGGTCCCAAGAGACCTACCGGGAGGAAGGCGTCCGGCGGCGGCGGGGCGCGGGGGTGGAGGAGGGGGCCGGCTGCTGCTCCTGGCGCTCCAGCAGCTCGACGACGTGCTCGAGCTGCGAGCCCAGTGCCTCGACCTGATCGCCCATGCGGCGCAGCTGGTCGCGCAAGGCCTCGACCTCGGAGGCGGTGGGCACGCGCAGCGAGTGCAGCGTCTTCTCCATCATCGATGCGCGGCGGATCTGCTCGGTGAAGCCGCGGCGCATGAGGCCGCCGCTGACGCGCAGGAAGGTGGGGCTCTCGGCGAGGCGCGCGGCCACCTGGGTGAGACCCCGCTCGGCCTTGGCGAAGACCTGGCCCGAGCGGGTCTCCGGGCTGGTGAGCTGCCCGACCTTCTTCAGGGCACGGGCGAGCAGGCCAGGGGAGGGACGGGAGTCTGGGGCGGTCATGCCCCGGAATCCTACCTCGGACTCAACGAACGATGGGCACCGTCACCGGCTCCTTATCGTCGATTTCGACCTCCACCTTGCCCACGCGCCACAGCACTTCACTGAAGGTGACCCTGAGCCGGCGGCCATCCGCGGTCGTGATGAGGGCCTCGCCCTTCTTGGGCAGGAACTCGCCCACCTCGTACTGCAGCTCGGTGAGGGTGATGTGATCCGTGCCCAGCGGCCCGGAGACCTCGGCGGGCCCATCGAATACGAGCGTGGTGCCGCCGATGAGCGGCAGGCCATTGTCGCGCAGGCCCACCCGACCGTTCACGCTGTAGCTGCTGCCGGCCCGGCCTGGGAGGGCGCCCGCTGCCTCGGTCCAGAAGCGCTTCTCGTCGCCGCAGGTGCCGTAGCCCACCTTGGCCTCGAGTGACTCGCCATCCACCTTCAGCCTGCGTAGATCGGCGAAGACGTCCATCCGCTCCTCGCCTCCCTGGAAGATGAAGGCGCTCTGGCCGGACACGGTGTGCCCGTTCACGGTGCAGTGGGCCTCGGGGAAGGAGAGCACCACCTCGTCCGAGGTGTCGTCCAGGGCCTTGGCGGTGGCGGTGACGCAGGCCACCTGCACCTGGACACCGTCGGTGACCTTGCCCACGAAGGTGCGCCGCGGCTCGCCGCAGGTGTAGACGGGGAGAAGTCCGAGCAGCTCGAGCGCCGTGCGGGCCTGATGCGCCGCGTGGACCGCGAGGTCCACCCGAACCCTCGCGTCTTCGATCTCCTCCTTCGAGGGCAACTCCCGGCCGCAGGCGGTGGAGAGGAGGACGAGGGCGAGGCACGTAGGAATTCGCATGGGACAGCTCCGCTGAGAGGGGACCCGGCTGCACTGGGCTCCGGACGGATGTTCATGAGAGCAACCCGCGTGCCCTTCGTGCAAACCCGCGAAGCCTCGAGGCTTGGTCTGGCTCCCGTGCAGGGGGTTGCACAGTCTGGGGGTGGATTCGTCACGCTCGGACGGTTGTACCGGGAGGAGCGGGAACGGCATGCTCCCGGCAACCCGAGGCCCCGACATGCCCCCGCCAGAGATCACCCTCTACCAAATCCCCATCTCGCACTACTGCGAGAAGACCCGCTGGAACCTCGACGCCAAGGGACTCTCTTTTCGCATCGAGAACCTGATTCCCGGCCTGCACCGCCTGGTGACGAAGCGTCTGACGAAGGGGGGTCGAGGCACCGTGCCCGTGATGGTGGATGGGGGGACCGTCGTCGCTGATTCGACCGACATCGCCCTGCACCTGGATCGAGCCCATCCCTCGACGCCCGCGCTGATACCGACCGCGGGGCCCGAGCGCGAGCGGGTCCTCGAGCTGGAGGCCTACTACGACGAGGTGGCTGGCAAGCACGTGCGCCGCTGGGTGTACGCGAAGCTCTTCGCCAGTGACGCGGACATCAAGTCATTCATGTTCAACGCGTTCACGCCGCCGCTGCGCCTGGTCGGGTCCGCGATGCTCCCCCTCATCAAGGCGGCCATCCGGCGCCAGTACACGCTGACGCCCGACAAGGTGGAGGAGTCGCGTGTGAAGATCCTGGAGGGAATCGAGCGGCTGGAGCGGGAGATTCAAGGAGACCCCTCGCGCTATCTGGTGGGCGAGTCTCTGTCGATCGCGGATATCACTGCAGCGGCGCTCTACGGTCCGCTGATGGCGACGGAGGGTTCTCCGTACGCGGTGCGACCCGGAGAGATCGTACCGCTCGAGATCGCCGAGCTGCGCGCGGCCATCCAGGCGAGGCCCGCGGGCCAGTGGCTGCTGCGGCGCTACAAGGAGGATCGTCGGCGACTGGCTCGTGGATTCGTCACGCGCTCCGAGGCGGCGAACGGCTGATCCCTTTCAGGTAAGTCCGCGAAGATTTCCCCTCTCCCTTCGGGAGAGGGACGGGGTGAGGGTGCCAGGGCCTCGGGTTGAACCCCGTGTTTACACTGAGGGCCACGGGTTGGAAGAACGGGCTCGGATACCCTCACCCCAACCCTCTCCCAGGGGGAGAGGGAGCATTCATCCCCTTCGGTCACTTTCCCCTGAAGGGGGTTAAGGCCGCCGCCCTGGTCAGAGCACCCAGAGGCGCAGCAGGCCCACCGCCGCGCCTCCCAGCACGAGCCACGCGGAGTTGACGCGGTAGCGGATGAGCAGCACGGCGCTGAGGAGCGCGAGGCCCACGGTCCACACGTCCACCAGCGCGGCGCGCCCGAGCTGCCAGGTGACAGTGGCCATCAGCGCGAGCGAGGCCACGTTGACGCCATCGAGGAAGGCGCTGGCCACCCACGAGCGGCGCATGCGGGGCACGAGCGGTCCGCTCACCGCGACGAAGAAGAAGGCGGGCAGGAAGATGCCCACGGTGGCCACCACCGCTCCCGAGGGCCCCCCCAGCACGTAGCCGATGAAGGTGGCCGTGGTGAAGACGGGCCCGGGGGTCACCTGGCCCACCGCCACCGCGTCGAGCAACTGCGCCTCGGTGAGCCAGCCCCAGCGCTCCACAAGGTCCGCGCGCAGGAAGGCCAGCAGCACGTAGCCGCTGCCGTAGAGGATGGAGCCCACCTTCAGGAAGAAGAGGAAGAGTCCACTGAGGTTGAATCCCTGGGCTGCCGTCGCCGCCACCACTCCTCCCAGCGGCAGGCCCGGGAGGAGCGCCTTCACGGAGGGGGCCACGCCTCCGCTCTCGCGTCTTCGGGCCACCAGACGACACAGCGCCACGAAGCCGCCCGCCAGGACCAGCAGGAGCAGCTCGTTCACCCCGAGGAAGCCCAGCGCTACGCAGGCGATGCCCACCCCAGCCAGCAGCTTTGTCTTCGCCGCTCCGCGCGTCAGTCCCCAGATGGCCTGGAGCACCACGGCGATGATGACGGGCTTCACACCGTAGAGGAGGTTCGCCACCTGCGGCAGTTGGCCGAAGCGCGTGTACACCCAGCCAATGGCTGACACGATGAGGAACGCTGGGAGGATGAAGCAGGTGCCCGCCACCACCAGCCCGCTCCAGCCGGCGCGCCGGTGGCCGATGTGGATGGCCAGCTCGGTCGAGTTCGGTCCGGGGATGAGGTTGGCGGCTCCGAGCAGATCCAGGAACTCCTCGCGCGTGAGCCACTGACGGCGCCGGACGACCTCGTCCTCCATCATGGCGATGTGGGCCGCCGGGCCGCCGAAGGCTGTCGTTCCCAGCCGGAGGAAGAGCAGCGCCAGCTCCCGCAGCGCGCCGGGCTCGCTCATGTCCGGTTCCCCGTGCGAGCCGAGAGCCGAGCATCCAACGACCTCGGCCCCGCCCCGACGAGGAGCAGGAAGAGGGAGCCAAGCAGCATCGAGAAGTCCGTCCGGGAGTCGTGCGCCATGTTCCAGAAGCCACGCTGCAGGAGGATGGGCACCTTCGTGCTGGCGATGGCCACGAGCATGTTGATGATCAGCGGCACCGCCGCCAGCCGCGTCATGAGTCCGAGCAGCAGGAGCGTGCCCCCGACGATCTCCACCACTCCAACGAAGGGAGCCAGCACCTCCGGAGCGGGAAGGCCAATCTTCGTGAAGCGGCCGACCCCCAGCTCTCCGGGGAAGAGGAACTTCTGGATGCCCTCGGAAAGGAAGACCGCGCCCACCATCACCCGGATGAGGAGGGTGGCGGGTGGGGCGTCACTGTGCAGAAGCCGGTCGAAGCGCATGCTCATCCTCCCTTTGTCGCGGCGCATCATCTGCCACGGGGGAGAGCCTGGAGGATGAAGAATCCGTCACGACCCGGCGTGTCGGAAGGGGCTACTGGGAGCGGGTGGACGTTGCGCTCCCGGCCCGGGCAGCATGCGCGCCTCCGAAGGGGGGTGGAATCCCGGGCGTCCTGGGAATTCCCCGTCGCTTCCGGAGTTACCTACTTTCGTCCCACTCGACACAGCACAGTGAGAGCGCATGAACAGCATGAAGTTCCTCCGTCATTCCTGGGCTAGCGGCACGCTCGGCGCCTGCCTCCTCCTGGGGTGCACGGCTACAACGCGCAACACCCCGCCGGACGCGACCATGCAGCAGCAGACCCCGACCGCCCAGACCGCGAAGCCCCGGGCGCTCGGTGTCGAGATGAAGTACTTCGACACCAGCGTGCGCCCGCAGGATGACTTCTTCCGCTACGTCAACGGCACGTGGCTGAAGACGGCGCAGATCCCCGCGGACAAGGGCCGTTACGGCTCCTTCATCGAGCTGCGCGACAAGAGCGAGGCCGCCCTTCGCGCCATCATCGAGGAGGCCGCCGCCGCCCAGGACACGAAGGCCGGCTCCGACCTGCAGAAGGTGGGTGACCTGTACCAGAGCTTCATGGATACGGCGCGCATCCAGTCGCTTGGCGTTGAGCCGGTGCGTCCGGACCTCGCCCGTGTCGCCGCGCTCAAGGACAAGAAGGATCTGCCGGAGCTGATCGGCTCGCTGGCACGTCTGGGCGTCCAGATGCCGTTCTCCACCTACGTGGGTCAGGACGCGAAGCAGGCGGACCGCTACATCGTCTACGCCAACCAGAGCGGGTTGGGCCTGCCGGACCGCGACTACTACTTCAAGCAGGAGCCTCGCTTCGTCGAGACGCGCGCCGCGTACCTCACCTATATCGAGACGCTGCTGCGCCTGGCGGGTGAGAAGGATCCCGCGGGTGGGGCCAAGGCCATCCTGGCCCTGGAGACCTCGCTGGCGGAGAAGCACTGGGATCGCGTGCGCAACCGCGACCGCGAGGCCACCTACAACCTCAAGAGCGTCGCCGAGCTGGACAAGCTCACGCCGGGCTTCTCCTGGTCACGCTTCCTCCAGGCCGCGGGCGAGGAGAAGACGCCGGGCGTCATCATCCGCCAGCCGGACTACTTCCAGGCCCTGGCTTCGACGCTGGCCAGCACGCCGCTGCCCACGCTCAAGACGTACCTCTCCTTCAAGGTGCTCGACAGGTACGCGCCCCTGCTGAGCAGCCCCTTCGAGGAGGCCCACTTCGTCTTCTACGGCAAGACGCTCCAGGGCCTGCAGGAGAACCGCCCCCGCTGGAAGCGCGGCGTGGAGACGGTGGAGCTCGCGCTGGGCGAGGTGCTCGGCAAGCTCTACGTGGACCGCCACTTCAGCCCCGAGAGCAAGGTCCGCATGCAGGAGCTGGTGAAGAACCTGCGTGTGGCCTTCCAGAAGGGGATTGATCAGCTCGAGTGGATGAGCCCCTCCACCAAGGCCCAGGCCCAGGCCAAGCTGGCGAAGTTCAACGTGAAGATCGGCTACCCGGAGAAGTGGAAGGACTACTCCGCGCTCACCATCGACAAGGGCGATCTCATCGGCAACGTGCGGCGCTCCAGCGAGGTCGAGTTCCGCCGCAACGTGGACAAGCTCGGCAAGCCCATTGACCGGCTCGAGTGGGGCATGACGCCGCAGACGGTGAATGCCTACTACAGCTCGACGATGAACGAGATCGTCTTCCCGGCCGCCATCCTCCAGCCGCCGTTCTTCAACCCCGAGGCGGATGACGCCACCAACTACGGCGCCATCGGCGGCGTCATCGGGCATGAGATCAGCCACGGCTTCGACGACCAGGGCAGCCGCTCCGACGGTGACGGCAACCTGCGCGATTGGTGGACCGCGGAGGACAAGACCGCCTTCCAGCAGCGCACCACCATGCTCGCCGACCAGTACAGCGCCTTCAGCCCGCTGCAGGGCCTGAACGTCAACGGCAAGCTGACGCTGGGCGAGAACATCGGCGACCTGAGCGGCCTGACCGTGGCCTACAAGGCCTACAAGCTGTCCCTGGGAGAGCAGGGCGCTCCGGTCATCGAGGGCTTCACCGGGGATCAGCGCTTCTTCCTGGGCTGGGCCCAGGTGTGGCGCACGCTCAACCGCGACGACGCGCTCCGGCAGCAACTGCTCACGGATCCGCACTCCCCGGGCGAGTACCGGGTGAACGGCGTGGTGCGCAACATGCCTGAGTTCTACTCGGCCTTCGGCGTGAAGGAAGGCGATGGCGCGTACCTGCCGCCCGACAAGCGCGTGAAGGTGTGGTGAACGCGTCCTGAGGGTGCGCGCCCGGGGGCGGTTCCGACGCGGTGAGTCATGCCCCGTTTCGGAAATACGTCCCCGGGCTGGTAGGTTCGCGCGCACCATGAAAATTCGCGCATTCTCCGCCGTCGCGTGCGCCCTCTGGCTCACGCACTGCAGCCATGCCCCGACGCAGCTGGAAGCCCAGGCCCCCAGCGCGTCGCAGGCCTCCGAATCCGGGGCCGCCTCGTCCGCCACTGCCCAGGCTCCTGTTCGTCTGCGCTATCCGATGGCGCGCAAGGACACCGTGGTCGACAACTACCACGGTACCGAAGTGGCCGATCCGTACCGCTGGCTGGAGAACCCGGACTCCCCCGAGTCTCGCCAGTGGATTGAAGCCGAGAACCAGCTCACCTTCGGCTATCTGGAGAAGATCCCCGTTCGCGCCCGCATCAAGCAGCGGATGACCGAGCTGTGGGACTACGAGAAGTACGGGGTGCCCTGGCGTGAGGGCTCCCGTTACTTCTTCAGCCGCAACAACGGCCTGCAGAACCAGTCGGTGCTCTACACGGCCGACTCGCTCGGAGCCGAGCCCCGGGTGCTGCTCGATCCGAACACGCTGTCCGCGGATGGCACGGTGGCCCTGGCGGGCGTGGACATCACCCAGGATGGCAACCTGCTGGCGTACGGCGTGGCCTCCGCCGGCAGTGACTGGAAGGAGATCCGCGTGCGTGACGTGCGCACGGGCAAGGATCTGCCGGACATCGTCAAGTGGGTGAAGTTCTCGGGTTCTTCGTGGACGAAGGACGGCAAGGGCTTCTTCTACAGCCGCTATGACGAGCCCAAGGCCGGCGAGGCGCTCAGCGGGACCAACTACTACCAGAAACTCTACTTCCACAAGCTGGGCACGCCGCAGAGCGAGGACGTCCTCGTCTACGAGCGCAAGGACCAGAAGGAGTGGGGCTTCGGCGGCCACGTCACCGATGACGGGCGCTACCTGGTCATCAACGTCACGCGCGGCACCGAGCAGAAGAACCTCGTCTTCTACAAGGACCTCAAGGACCCCAAGGCCAAGGTCGTCGAGCTCCTCAAGGAGTGGGACGCCGAGTACGGCCTGATCGGCAACGACGGTCCGCTCTTCTGGTTCCAGACGGACCTGGACGCGCCGCGTGGCCGCGTCGTGGCGATCGATCTGCGCAAGCCGGAGCGCAAGAACTGGAAGGAGGTCATCCCCCAGGGTGAGGAGACCCTCTCCACGGTGAGCCTCGTCAACGACCAGTTCCTCGTCAACGTGATGAAGGACGCGCACTCGCAGGTGCGCCTGTACTCGCGTGACGGCAAGCCCGCGGGCGAGCTGCCGCTGCCGGGCCTGGGCACCGTCTTCGGCCTTGGCGGTAAGCGCGAGGACACGGAGACCTTCTACGCCTACTCCAGCTACACCTCGCCGACCACCATCTACCGCTATGACTTGAAGAAGGGTCAGAGCGAGGTGTTCAAGGCGCCGACGGTGAAGTTCGACCCGTCGCAGTACGAGACGAAGCAGATCTTCTACACGAGCAAGGACGGCACCCGCGTCCCCATGTTCCTCAGCCACAAGAAGGGGCTGAAGCTGGATGGGACGAACCCCACGCTGCTCTACGGCTACGGCGGCTTCAACGCGCCGATGACGCCGGGCTTCAACGTGGCCAACCTGGTGTGGATGGAGCAGGGCGGCGTCTACGCCGTGGCCAACCTGCGCGGCGGTGGTGAGTACGGCCGCGAGTGGCACGAGGCCGGCACGAAGCTGAAGAAGCAGAACGTCTTCGACGACTTCATCGCCGCGGCCGAGTGGCTCATCTCCAACAAGTACACGTCCACCCCGCGTCTGGCCATCAACGGTCGGTCTAACGGTGGCCTGCTGGTGGGCGCGGCAGTGACGCAGCGTCCGGACCTGTTCGGCGTGGCCCTGCCGGGCGTGGGCGTGATGGACATGCTGCGCTTCCACAAGTTCACCATCGGCTGGGCGTGGACGAGCGACTTCGGCTCCGCGGAGAACCCGGAGGAGTTCAAGGCGCTCCATGCGTACTCGCCGCTGCATAACCTGAAGCCGGCGCGCTACCCCGCGATGCTCGTCCACACCGCGGACCACGATGACCGCGTGGTGCCGGGCCACAGCTTCAAGTTCACGGCGGCGGCCCAGGCGGCGCAGACCGGCGAGGCCCCGGTGCTCATCCGCATCGAGACCAAGGCCGGCCATGGCGCGGGCAAACCCACGAGCAAGATCATCGAGGAGTACACCGACCTGTGGGCCTTCTCGCTGCACCAGATGGGCCTGGGTGGCGAGCAGTCCGTCGCGGGTGATCAGGCCCGCTAAGGGCCAGAGAAGGCGAGCGGGCGTCCGGGCCCTGCTCGGAGTGCCCGCTCGCCGCCTTGCCTCCGACTGGAGGGCATCCACCTTGTTCGGGGACGACTCGGACAAGGAGATGCAACGTGAAGAAGCTTTCCATCCTGGCTGCCACCGCGGTGCTCGGTCTCTGGGGCTGTGCCAACACCTCGAAGGCGCGGAGCGCTGACGAGCCCTCCATGGAGGAGATCATCGGCGAGGAGCAGGCTCGCCAGGATCGTCAGGGCGCGCCCACCGTCTATGACGGCGAGACCTCCAGTGACAGTGGCTCCCACAGCACGGTGACCACTCCGGACGGGCAGAAGTGGGATGTCCAGGAGGAGCCCGGCGGTGACGAGCCGAAGACCCCGGCTCAGGACCAGGCCACCGGTGGCTCCGGTGATGCGGCCAGTGGCTCCGGTGATGCGGCCGGTGGCTCCGGCGACGTGAAGGAGGACTCCCAGGTCATCGATGAGGGTCCGACCGACGATGCCGCGAACCAGACGGACGAGGCTCCGCGGCAGTAAGGCACACCTGCTTCCAGGAGCCCGGGCCAGACTCGGCTCCTGGAAGGAGCGGGGTGTCCGGGCTCAGCTCTCCAGCGAGGCGCGCAGGAACCAGGCGTGCTTCTCGAACTCGGTGATGATGCCGGTGAGCAGGTCCACCGTGTCCGTGTCCTGGTGCTGCTCGGCCACCTTGCGGCTCTCGCGCACGCCGGTCAGGTACGCCTCGATGCGCTCGGCCAACAACCGCACGTGCTCGAGGTCCTTCGTCGTGTCCTGTGGATAGTCCGGGATGCGGCTCGTCTTCGCCACGTGCCGGGTCGTTCCGTACGCCTTCCCACCCAGCGTCACCGCGCGCTCGGCGACGGAGTCGTTGTGGGTCGCCAGGCTGACGGCGAAGGTCTCGAAGAGCGGATGGAGCGCCGCGAACTGCGGGCCCTTGATGTTCCAGTGGGCGACCTTGATCTGACTGTGCAAGTCCAGACCATCGGCCAGCCGCTCGTTGAGGGTGGCGGAGACGGCGGAGCGGGTCTGCTCGGGAAGAGGGCTCGGGCTGCGGTACATGCGTTCGTTCCTTTCGTGTTCGTTTGCTTCTTTGGATGCGTGGACGCCAAAAGCGACGCGCCCCCCGGCGTTTCCACCGGAGGGCGCGTCTGATGTCAGCATGAAGCGGAACGCCTACTACGACTCGAGACCCACCGCCGCCGCGTGGATGACCGCGGCGATGCGGACGGCGTCGTGCACCTGGTCCTCCGAGAGGCCGCCCTCGATGACGACCTTCTCGTGGGCCTGGACGCACGTCTCACAGCCGTTGATGGCGCTCACCGCCAGGCAGACGAGCTCGAAGTCCACCTTGTTGGTGAGCACCTGCACCAGCCGATTCATCCGCAGGCCGGCCCGCTTGGTGGAGTACGACTCCTTCCCCACCATGTGGCGGAACCGGTAGTAGACGTTGTTCATCCCCATCAGCGAGGCCGCGGCGCGCGCGTCCTCGATGACGTTCTCGGCCTTCTCGCCCAGCGCCTGACGGGCCTCGTTGAGCAGGGCCTTCTTGAGCAGCTCATTGCGAGCCGCGTAGGCACTGCCCACCGCCACCCCCCAGCGCTGCTCGGGGGTGAGACTGTTGTTCTCCAGTACCGACTGGAGATTCAGCCGGGTGTCCCTGTGGGCATCCGCCAACTCACCACGAACGACTTCGAGCGACGCCATGGCGTATTACCCCGCCTTCGCCAGCTTCTTGGTGAGGGTCTCCTCGCCCTTCTGCCAGTTGCAGGGGCAGAGCTCGTCCGTCTGGAACGCGTCCAGCGTGCGGAGCACCTCGCTCACGTTACGGCCCACCGACAGGTCGTTCACCGACACGTGCCGGATGATGCCCTGGGGGTCCACGATGAAGGTCGCGCGCAGCGCCACGCCCGCTTCCTTGTGCAGGATGCCCAGCGCCGCGCTCAGCTCGCGCTTGATGTCCGCCAGCATCGGGAAGGGCAGGTTCTTCAGGTCCGGGTGGTGCGTGCGCCACGCGTGGTGCACGTACTCGCTGTCGGTGCTCAGGCCGAGCACCTGCGCGTTGCGGTCCTGGAAGTCCTTATCGCGCTTACCGAACTCGGCGATCTCGGTCGGGCAGATGAAGGTGAAGTCCTTGGGCCAGGCGAAGAGGACCAGCCACTTCCCCTTGTAGGAGTCCTGGTTGATGTCCTTGAACTCCTTGCCCTTCTCGAGGCTCACGGCGGCCGTGAGGTTGAACGCGGGAAGCTTGTCGCCAACGGTCAGCATTTGGTTCGACTCCTTCGGGGTTGAGGCCCGCCTGCTGGCGGGCCGGACAGGTTCGATTCGCGTACTACTTGGAGCAGCGTTCGTGCCAGGGAAACTCCACCAATGATTCCAGAGGGTTGACTCCTTCCCACTTCACGAACGACGCTGCCGGTTCGGTACATACCGAAATATCGGTGACCGACGCCACTGACATTTCGGTGGCGCTCCGGTTATTTAAGCTGACGCATGGCGGATGACATCGTTGCGCTGACACGGGCGGAACTTCGTAGGGAAGCCCGGGACCTGATCGAGCTGGCGACCTCGGAAGAGACGGTGGCGGAGCTGTTGCGCCGGGGCCTGGACTGGCTCACGCGCGTGGTGCGCTTCGACCTGGCGACGCTCTTCTTGTTGCGAGAAGGAAAGCTGGTGGCGGTGGCGGCGCGGGGGCCGCTGGCCTCGGAGCAGGTGCGGCGCCACGAGCTGAAGCTGACGGACTTCCCCACGCTGCGCCAGGCCCTGGAGACGCGCCGGGCGCGGGCCTTCACCCACGAGGACCATGCGCACGGGGACGGAGATCCCTTCGATGGGGTGTTGGACCTGCCGCCGGGGCACTCGTGCATGGTGGTGCCGTTGTGCGCGGGGGAGCGTTGCTACGGGCTGCTGACCTTGGACCGGACCGAGTGCGAGACATACCCGCAGGCGGTGGTGGATTTGGTGGAGGTGTACGGACAGATGCTGGCCACGTCGCTGCAGGAGACGGAGCAGAAGAGCACCTTCGAGCAGCTGCACCGGAGGGAGCACGAGCACGCGCGGCTGCTGGAGGCGCAGCTGGGCGGGGATGAGGTGGGGGTGCTGGAGACGTCGCGCAACGCGGCGGTGCGCGAGCTGGCGCGGCGGGCACGGCAGGTGGCGGAGACGGAGACGCCGGTGCTGGTGCTGGGCGAGACGGGCACGGGCAAGGAGCGGCTGGCTCGAGCGGTACACCGCTGGAGCGCTCGGGCAGAGGGGCCCTTCGTGACGCTCAACTGCGCGGCCATCCCCGCGGGGTTGTTGGAGAGCGAGCTGTTCGGCCATGTGAAGGGGGCCTTCACGGGCGCCACGCGGGACAGGGCCGGTCGCTTCCAGATGGCGCATGGAGGCACGCTCTTCCTGGACGAGGTGGGCGAGCTGCCGGTGGAGCTGCAGGCCAAGCTGTTGCGTGCCTTGCAGGAGAAGACCTTTGAGCCGGTAGGGAGCGACCGCACGGTGCGCGCGGACGTGCGGATCCTCGCGGCCACGCACGTGGACCTGCAGAAGGCCATCGCCGAGCGGCGCTTCCGGGAGGACCTGTACTACCGGCTGAGCGTCTTCCCCCTACGGCTGCCTCCCTTGCGCGAGCGGCTCGAGGACCTGCCGCAGCTCTGCGCGTTCCTCTTGGAGGAGCAGGCGCGGCGCACCGGGCGGCGAGGCGTGAGGGTGACGCCGGAGGGAATCGCCCGCCTCGCGGCGTACGACTGGCCGGGCAACATCCGCGAGCTGGCCAACGCGCTGGAGCGCGCCACCATCCTGTCGCGCAAGCCGGAGCTGGGCGCCGAGGCGTTCGATCTGCCGCTGCGCGTGCCGGAGACGGTGGACGGCACGGTGGAGGCTCCGCCGCTGCAAGCGGGCGCGGTGCCCACGCTGGAGGAGGTGCAGCGCCAGCACATCCTCCGTGTGCTGACGCTGACGCAGGGCCGCATCTACGGCCCGGGAGGCGCCGCGGCGTTGTTGGGTCTCAAACCCTCCACGCTGCAGAGTCGTATGAAGAAGCTGGGAATCGCCCGGTTGGAGCAATACGTGGCGAAATAGACACCCCCTTCCTGGAGGAATCATGAGCGACCCGCAGCCGCAGCAGCCTCGAGACGGCGCACCTCAGCCCGCCGCCCCGTCGCGCAAGTCCTTGCTCATCGCCCTCGGCCTCGGCGTGGTGGCCTTCCTGGGTATTGGCGGGTACCTGCTGTGGAGTGGGAAGGAGGCGCCGACTGCCGCCCCGGCTTCGCCTCCCGCGCAGCCTGTGGCGGCCGCGGAGCCGTCCACTCCCGATGCTGGGGCCGAGGCACCGCCAGCCCAGCGCATGCCGCCCCTGGGGCAGAGTGATGTCCGCGTGCGCGAGCTCGTGGGCCTGCTGTCCCCCGAGCCCCTGATGCAGAAGTGGCTCGCCTCCACCGAGGACCTGGTCCGGCGCTTCACCTCGTCCGTCGGCAACATCGCCGAGGGCGAGAGTCCGCGCGCCGCGCTCTCGTTCATGGCGCCTCCGGGGGCCTTCCAGGTCGTCGAGCGCGATGGCCGCACGGTCATCGCCCCCGAGAGCTTCGCCCGCTATGACCCCGTGGTGCGCGTCATCACCTCGCTCGATACGCAGACGAGCGCGCACACGTACAAGGCGCTCAAGCCGCTCATCGACGAGGCCTACGGGGAGATCAGCCGCCCCGGTCAGCGCTTCGACCAGACGCTCTCCCAGGCCATCCAGCGGATGCTCGACACCCCGGTGCCCGAGGGGGACCTGGAGGTGGTGGACACGCCGGGGGTGAACTTCACCTACGCGGCCCCGGAGCTGGAGCAGCTCAGCGCTTCGCAGAAGCACCTGCTGCGCATGGGGCCGGCCAACGCTCGTGCGCTCCAGGCGAAGCTGCGCGAGCTGCAGGGGGCGCTTGCGCTGCCCTCCGCCAGCCGCTGAACCGCCTCACCCGCGCGGTGGAGGCTCTGCCATGTAGAAGTGGAAGCGCGTGACGGCCCGGTACCCCATACGACGGTACACGGGCAGTCCCGCCGGGGTGGCGTGTAGCACCGTGCGCTCGATTCCCCAGGCCTGCTTCGCCTCGGCGAGCGCGTGGCGCATGACGGCCTCAGCGCAGCCGAGCTGCCGATGCGAGGGGAGGGTGGCCACCATCGCGATGTAGGCCACGTCCTGCACCCGGATGACGGCGGCGCTGGTGGCGGCCTCGCCCTGGCGGTAGCCGACGAAGCCCTTGCTGTCGCCCGAGAAGAGGCCCGGCACATCGAAGGCCTCGCGCCCCACCGGGAGCGGCACGTCGTAGCAGAGGGAGTTGACGTCGGAGAGATCGCTCCGCCCCCGCGAGTCCTTCGCCTGGCGCACGTCCATCACCGGCAAGGGCCGCATGGCGGGTGCGAGGCGCTCGGCCACCATGCCCGTGGCCACCAGGGACGGCTTGAGCCCATGTGGCGCGAAGAGCGCGGCGGCTCGCTCACGCAGCCGGGACGGTACCCAGTCCTCGCACAGGGCCAGCATCCATCCCCGCCCCTTGGGGAGGAAGAAGCGGGCAGCAGCTGCTGCGGCCCGCTCCAGCGCCTCCTCCGTCTCCACCGGGGCCGGAACGAAGGCCGCGTTCATCATCGACCAGGACACATTGCTCGACGCGATGCTCACCTCGGGCAGGTCGAGCACTTCTCCGGCGACGCTGTTCCTGGCGAAGAAGCGCCAGGAGTCATGGAACTGGGTATTGGACTCGTGGATCTCGTCGATGGACATGCGGGGGCTCAGCGCGAGCCCGCATTATTGGAGCCGCGCTCCCCGAAGGCCAGCGTGGTGAAGGAGGAGGCGTAGAGCAGCTGGTAGGCCGCTGCGCTGCCGAGCACCCGCTTGACGTAGAGGCGCGTCTCCTCCACGGGAATCCGCTCCACCCACTCGTCCAGCTCGGAGTCCGGGAAGCGCGACAGCCAGCGGTCCACCGCGCCAGGGCCCGCGTTGTAGCTGGCCACCGCGTAGGCCGGGTTGCCCGCGAAGCGCCGCTGCAGGCTGCCCAGGTATGCCGAGCCGAGGCGGATGTTCTCCCGCGGCTCGAGCAGCGCCGAGGGCGTGGCCAGCGGCACGTTGAGCTGGCGTGCCACCGCGAAGGCCGTGGCCGGCATGAGCTGGGACAGCCCCAGCGCTCCCGTGGGCGAGCGCGCGTTGGGGTTGAAGGCGCTCTCCTCGCGGATGAGGGCCTGCATGATGTCCGGGTGCACGCGCGCCGCGCGGCTGTGCTGCACCACCAGGTTGCGGAAGGCGTGCGGGTAGGCCGCCGCGTAGATGAGGCGTGTCTCGGCCTCGGTGGGCGCGGCCAGTCCTTCACGCCGCAGGGCCCAGGCGATGCTGCGTGCATACCGCTCGTAGCCGGACGCGTGGAGGATGTGGAAGAGCAGCCGGATGGACTCCTCGCTGCGACCCTTGCGGTCCACGGCCAGCAGCTCCGAGGGCGCCTCGCGGTGCTCCAGCTTCAGCAGCTCGATGCCGGTGACGAAGTGCGGATCCTGCGCGAGGTTGCCCGCATCCAGCGGCCAGACGTCCGCGTTGGCGAGGGGGCTGCGCAGCCGATCCAGCACGGCACGGGCCCGCTCTGGAGCCTCGTGCGTCAGGCGCGAGCGCGCCAGCAGCCCGTACCAGGTCGCCGCGCCCTCGGCCGCCACCCGCTCCATCAGCGCGTGCGCCTCCACGGGGCGGTTGAGCGCCAGCAGCACGCGCGAGCGCCAGTAGCGAGCCCGCTGCACCGACTCGTGCGTGGAGCCCTTGCCCTTGAGCTCCTCGATGCGCGTGAGTGCCTCGAGCGCCGCTTCGTTCTGGCCCTCCGCGCGGTGCACCATGAAGCGCTGGAAGAGGGCCTCGGACGCGAAGTTGCCGTCCGGGTGGTGGGCGATGAGCTGGTCCAGGTAGCCCATGGCCGCCACCTTGTTGCCCAGCTCCAGCGACTTGTGCGCCGCGTAGAAGAGCGCGTCATCCGCGTACGCATGCTGCGGATAGTCCTGCGCCAGCTTCAGGTAGGTGGGGATGGAGCTCTCCGGTTCCACCACCGATTCCGAGTAGCCCAGCACGTACAGCGCGCGCGGGCGGAGGTTGGCGTCCTGGCACTGCTCGACAACGGGCCTCAGCGCGCGGATGGCCAGCGCGTGCTTGCGCTCCTTGCGCAGGGCCGTGCCGTAGGCGAACTGCGCGCGGCAGGCGAGCGGATCCGGCAGCTCCATCTTCGGAAGCAGCCGCTCCAGGATGTCCATCGCCTCGTGGTTGTGGTGCAGGGAGAGCAGCGTCTCGGCGCGCGCCACCTTCCACTTGGGCACGTAGGGCAGGTCGCGCAGCCCCTTCACGGCCGCGGAGGACTCTTTGGAGAAGGGATGGAGTGCCCACACCGCGAGGTGCGCCCGGTGCTCGCCGTTGTAGTCGGCCTGGTAGCGCGCCAGCCGGGCAATGGTCAGCCACGCCTCGGCCTGCGCGGGGTTGTTGGGCTTGGGTGACTCCGTCTGGACGATGGGGGTGAGCGCCGCCACGGCCCCGGCGTAGTCTCGCTTCTTCTTCTCGAGGATGTACGCCATGCCGAAGCGAGCATCCTCGTAGCGCCGCGCGCCCGGGGACACGGCTCCGTAGTGCTGGATGGCCTCGGTCCACTTGCGCATCCGCTCATAGGCGCGCGCCGCCTCGAAGTGGCAGTAGTCGCGCAGGGGCGGATGCGCCTCCGCCAGCGATGCGAACTCCTCGGCCGCCGTGGCCCACTGGCCCATGCGCAGCGCGCTCATCGCCCGGAGGTAGCGCACCGGCGGCGTGGCCTCGTGGGTCTCCAGCAACTGGCGCGCGGTGCGGTAGCGACCCCGGTCATACGCGGCCTTCGCCTTCGCGAGCTCTCCCTCGGCGAAGTAGGACTTGATGTCCGAGCGCTCAAACTTGCGCACCCACTGGCGCTCACCGGGAGCCACCGGCTCCGCGGGCCCGATGGTGAACTCGGGCGGGGCCTCCTCGCTCTCGCTGTCCAGCGAGGAGTCCAGCTGGGGCCGGGAGGAAGCGCTCTCGGCGAGATTGGAGATGTCTCCGTCCTTCTGCTGGACCGTGCTCTGCGGTCCAGACGCCGATTCCTCGGCCCGGGCGGGCGCCACCCAGAGGGCGGCAACGAGTGGCCAGCTCATCAGCGGGCTCGTGTGCCGCAGGATGCCTCGGAGCGTTGCGTGTTCCAGTCCCACGACCATTCCCCTTGTTCGAGGCACGCATATCGCGTGAGGGCCTAGAACTAGCGACGGCCCGCAGGCACCGGGAGTGTGGGAGTGTGGCGCTATGCGCGCGTGCGTTGTCTCGTGCACGGCTCACATCCCTTCCGGAGGGCAGGCGAGCAAGCTGCGCAACAGTGCCTCCGTGGGGCTCGCTCCCTCTCAAAATCTGGGAACGCGAGTCCTCATGCGCCGAGGGTTTTCACGCGTGTCGCAGTGTCATCTCGTGAACGTTGGCGCTGTGCGGCGAACGTCAGTCGAGGAAACGGCGCTCCCACCGACGGAGATCCTCTTCGCTGAAGCCATCCCAGAGCGGGCGTTCCCTGTACAGCCAGGGTTCCAGCACATGCGCCAGCTCGCGGTAGGCGGGGAGCGTGTGGCTCTTCTCCGTGTCGCCTGCCTCCGGCCACTTCCCCAGTGTCACCAGGGCCTGAGCTTCGTTGAGTTCCTGTACGGAGATGTCGGGCGAGTGTAGGCGCGCGCGCAGGCTCGAGGTGCCTCCCAATTCTCCCAACACGGATTGGCCCAGGAAGTTCAGCCAGTGCACGCCGTCCACCCGTGTACCAATCGAGGATGCAGCGGAGCGTGCTCCTGGAATGTCCAGGCCCGGGTACCGGAAGGCCAGATCGCGGATGGGGCGGGTGATACCGAGGAGGGTGTCCGGGAAGTGGAAGCAAAGGCCTGCATGGCCGGAGTTGAAGGGCAGTTCCGCCGCCAGCTTCAGTGCCAGCTCTCGCACGCGCCCAGGGCCGTGCTCCTCCAGGTATTCAGTGGGGAGGAAGAAGGTCACTGCGCTTGCGGGGTCCCCCTCATGAACCTTGAGCAGAAGGCCGTCGTAGAGGAACTCGTAGCCCGTGGTTTCACTGGGAGATTCGCTCAGCCACGGATAAGCGGCGGGCTCCTCGAACAGATGCTGGCGGATGTATGCCCATCCCTTGTCATCGAGCTCATCCCAGTCACCCGTGTACGGATCGGCATACCAACCAAGATCATGGGGCTTCACCGCGCGGCGATACATCTCTAGGGCGCGTATCACCTGCTGCACTATCTCCTGGTGGGAGTGCTTCATGTAGAAGGTGATGCTCACGCTCTCCCGGATGCACAGGTAGCGTTTCTCCCCAATACTCCTGTCGATACGTATGCGCGGGTAGTGTTCGCTCATCACTGAGCTCCCTTGGGAGTAATGGGTTTGGGCTTACTCTTGCCTCCAAGGAGCGCGTCCGCGTACATCTTTTCCTGGTTCTTTGGATGGTGGGGATGGCCCTTTGCGTATGCTCCCCAAGAAGGAGCGTTGTCGGCGGGGCAGGGGAACTTGAAGTCATAGACGCGCTGAGCCTGATTCGGGTTTCCCGATGCGTGAAGGACGATATCGGGAACCAATGCGCCCCAGAGCTTGCTGGTCAGCCCGAGCTGTAGCCACTCCTCCACCTGCTCGGGGTTGATCCACCGCCACTGTCCCGTGTTCGGGTCCTTCTGGTAGGTCGGCTCCACGCGGACGTTCTCCGAGAAGCGTTCCGCGAAGACTTTTCGTGCGCAGTCGAGGGCCAGTGCATGCTTCTTGGTCCCTAGCTCCATGGCTCGTGTCACCTCCCTGGTTCCCTCTCGGCGTACCACCTTCTTGCACTGCTCCCGAGTGGGCTCCTGCCCCCGGAGCTCTTCATCCTCCTGGTTGACCTGCTCGTTCGCCGCCCGGGCGCAATCGGTCAGGGCTCGTTCGATGATTTTGATGTCCGCCTCCTGCAGCATCATCGCCACGGTGGTGGTGGCGCGAACCGCGCTCGTAGCGCGTGACAGCCAGGGGATGATGGCCTCTTCTCCCGGCGGAGTGGTGTAGCAGGCGGGGTTGCGCAGGCAGCCGCTCGTCGCCGAGTCCGTGGTCTGCGCGTAATGGCCAGCACTCCCCGCCGGCCCGCCCGTGGCGCATCCGGTCAGCAGCAAGAGAACGAGCAGGCTCGGCTGTCGGCTACTTCTCGGCCTTGGGGCCATGGGCCGGGTGGACATACCTCGACTTCCTCCAGGTGCAGTGCACTTCGACTGTAGTGGATTCCGGTGAGGTGGCTCGCGGCGTAAGGTGCGGCGCCATGGCCATCACCCAGCTTGAAGTCGCCGGGTACCGCTCCGTGCGCAGTCTCGTGCTGCCCGTGGGTCCCCTCACCGTCATCGTGGGGCCCAATGGCAGTGGCAAGACGAACCTCTATCGCTCGCTCTTCCTCCTGTCCGCGGCGGCCGAGGGGCGGCTGGCGCAGGTGCTCGCGGAGGAGGGCGGTGTGCCGAGCGTGCTGTGGGCGGGCTCGCGCGAGAAGAAGCCTGTGCGCATGACCGTGGGCGTCACCCTGGATGACCTCGCCTACGAGCTGAGCATCGGTCCGGTGCCGCCGGCGGGTGGAAAGGACGAATTCTCCTCCAGCCTCTTCAACCTCGACCCGGAGGTGAAGGAGGAGCACCTCTGGTCCATCGAGGGCAAGCGGCGCGCGGTGCTCATGGAGCGCAAGAACCGCACGGCTTTCCTCCGGGACTCGGAAGGGAACCGGACCTCCTTCCCCGTGCAGCTCTGGGAGGGTGAGTCGGTGATGTCCCAGCTCGCCGAGCCGCACCGCTTCCCGCGCCTGTCCGAGCTGCAGCGCACGCTGCGGATGTGGCGCTTCTACCACCACTTCCGCACCGATCCGGAGGCGCCCCAGCGCTCGCCGCAGGTGGGTGTGCGCACTCCCGTACTGGCTCATGACGGGCGAGACCTGGCCGCCGCCCTCCAGACCATCATCGAAATCGGAGACGAGAAGGGGCTCGAGCGCGCCGTCTCGGATGCGTTTCCGGGCTCGCGGGTAGAGGTGCAGGCGCCGCAGGGGCGCTTCAGCCTGTTCCTCCACCAGCCAGGACTGCTGCGTCCTCTCGCCGCGCGTGAGTTATCGGACGGGACGCTGCGCTACCTCTGCCTCCTGGCGGCGCTGCTGAGCCCGAGACCTCCCGCGTTCCTCGCGCTCAACGAGCCTGAGACGAGCCTCCACCCAGATTTGTTGGCGCCGCTGGGAAGGCTCATCGTGGACGCCTCGCTGCACAGTCAAATCTGGGTCACGACCCATGCGGAGCCGCTGGCCCGGGTCATCGCGGAGCGCTCGGGGGTGGAGCCGGTGCGGCTGACAAAAGAACTCGGGGCAACAGTGGTGGAGGGAAATGAGGCGCCGGAGGAATAATTCCACTGTCCAGCCTCTCGCCTTGTGGCACTACTGCCCCGTGGTCATTTTCGCGACAACGATTGCCACCCCCCTGAGGCTGTCATGAACGAATTGACGACCAAGCTCGCCCTCGTGCGAGACAATATGAACGAGCACGGTCTGAGCGCCGTCCGCCTGCGTGGCGTGGACTGGTTCGCATGGATGACGTGCGGTGGTTCCAACGTGGTGATCCTCACGACGGAGGCGGGCGTCGCCGAGGTGCTCGTCACCACGGATGGTGCCTGGGTGCTCACGGACAACATCGAGGCGGCTCGCCTGGAGCAGGAGGAGCTGCCTCCAGGGCTGCAGGTGTGGGCGCATCCGTGGCAGGACAGTGCTCAGCGCGAGGCCTTCGTGGCCGCGCGTCGTGGGTCCGGCGCCGTCGCCTCGGACCGTCCCTCTGCGGGCGAGGTGCCGCTGCCCGAGCGCCTGACGCGTGCCCGCTGGTCGCTCCTTCCCGAGGAGCTCGAGCGGTACCGCGCGCTCGGGCGGGATGCGGCCGAGGCGATGACCGAGGTGCTGCTCGCCGCGAAGCCGGAATGGACGGGCTTCGAGCTGGCCGGCGCCGGGGCCGAGGCGCTCTGGGCGCGCGGCATCCATCCCACCCTGACCCTCGTCGGGGATGAGCGCCGCCTCCCCGTGCACCGGCATGCCACGGCGTCGAAGGAGCGGCTCGGCGGACGGGCGATGCTCGTCTTCTGTGGTCGCAGGCACGGCCTCTTCGCCAACCTCACCCGCTTCGTCTATTTCCGGCCGCCCTCGGCCGAGGAGCGCCGGCTCGCGGCCGACGTGGCTCGCGTGGAGGCCGCCGCGTTCGAGGTGTGCCGCCCGGGTGTCACGCTCGGCCAGGTGTACTCCACGCTCGTCCAGGCCTACGCCACGGCGGGGCATCCGGGAGGCGAGGCGTTCCACCACCAGGGGGGCTCGTGCGGCTACCTGTCCCGCGACGTGGTGGCGCGCCCTGGCTCGACGGTGGCGCTCGAGCTCTACAACGCGATGGCGTGGAACCCCTCCCTGCCTGGCTCGAAGATCGAGGACACCGTGGTGGTGTCTCCGGACGGCCTGGAGATCCTTACAGTGGATCCGCGCTGGCCCACGGTGCAGGTGGCGGGGCGCGCGAGGCCAGACCTCCTCGTGCGGTAGTGGAGTGTCCACGATGCCTTGAACGGAATCTCGAGGCTCCGTGGATGTCCCCTCTCCCTCTGGGAGAGGGCTAGGGTGAGGGTATCGGGTGCAACCGGGTTGAACTCCCTGTCCACACCGGGGGCCATGGGTTGAAGAACGGGCTCGGTTACCCTCACCCCCCGCCCTCTCCCAGAGGGAGAGGGAGTATGCGCAAAGCTTCCGCTAGCGCTTGCGCTGCATCCAGCGCCAGGCGGACTCCACGATGGTGTCGAGCTTCTGCTGCGTAGGCCGCCAGCCAAGCTCACGCACGATGCGCGCGGAACTGGCGATGAGCACCGCTGGATCCCCGGCCCGCCGTGGTCCCTTGCTCACGGGAATGTCCCTTCCCGTGACGCGGCGGGCGCAGTCGATGACCTGCTTCACGCTGTAGCCCTCACCGCCGCAGCCCAGGTTGTAGATGGAGCTCGGGTGTCCCTTGGCCAGCGCGTGCAGCGCGAGGATGTGCGCCTGCGCCAGGTCCACCACGTGGATGTAGTCGCGCACGCACGTGCCATCCGGGGTGGGGTAGTCATCGCCGAAGACGGTGACCTCGGGCCGCTGGCCGGCCGCCGCCTGGAGAATGATCGGGATGAGGTGCGTCTCGGGATCATGGCGCTCGCCGCTGCGCTCGGTGGCGCCCGCTGCGTTGAAGTAGCGCAGGCTCACGAAGCGCAGCCCATGGGCCGAGTCGTACCAGCGCAACGCCCGCTCGAAGGCGAGCTTCGTCTCGCCGTACGGATTGGTCGGTTGGGTGGGATCTGTCTCCTCGATGGGCTGCTTGGCCGGCTCGCCGTAGACGGCTGCGGTGGAGGAGAAGACGAGGTACTTCACCTCCGCCCCGAGCATGGCATCCAGCAGGCTGAGCCCCCCGAGGACGTTGTTGCGGTAGTACTTCGCCGGCACCTTCACCGACTCACCCACCAGCGAGTCGGCCGCCATGTGCACCACGGCCTCGACCTTGTGGTGGGCGAGCGTTTCGCGCAGCAGCGCGGTGTCGAGCAGGTCTCCCTTCACGAAGGCGGCGCCCTCCACCACCGCCTCCCGGTGACCTTTGTAGAGGCTGTCGTAGACGACGACCTCGTCACCCCCCCGCAGCAACTCCTCCGTCACCACGCTCCCGATGTAGCCCGCACCGCCCGTCACCATGACCTTCATCGACAGTCCCTCCACACTCCGCGCAGACCGCCCGGCCCCCGCCGGCTGCCCGTCGCGCGGGCTTGATTTCATTCTCCTCGAGGTAACGCTCGAGGGCTTTGGTGAGCGGGGGCATGAGTTGGGCGCGCTCGCTCGACAGGGCACTATAGCGAGGCCTCGGTGCCGACCACCCAAATGATTCCAGGGGACGGCCATCCACCCGCCGCGGGTTGAGCCCCATCAGGGAGGCAGCCTGGCGCGCGAGCTCCGCCCACGTCACCTCGCCAGCGTTGGTGAGGTGCCAGACGCCGCTCGCCTCGTCGAGGAGGAGATCCAAGCAGGTGTGCACCAGGTCTGGCACGTACGTGGGGGAGACGACCACGTCATCCGCCGCCGCGAACCGATCTCCGTTCGCGAGTGTCCCGAGCGCGAGGGTGACGAAGTTGTGGCGATCCCACGGGCCGAAGAAGGCTCCTGTACGCACCACGAGTGCCTCGGGCATCCGCTCCAGCACTCGGCGCTCGGCTTCCACCTTGCTGCGACCGTACTGGTTGAGCGGCTGGACTGGGCAGCTCTCCAGGTAGGCCGAGCTGCGTTCTCCTCCGAAGACGAGGTCCGAGGAGAAGGTCACCAGCCGCACGCCCCGCGCACCGCAGGCGGTGGCGAGCACCTCCGGACCGAGGGTGTTCTCCCGGAAGCACCTGGCGGCATTCATCTCGGCATCATCCACGCGCACGTAGCCCGCGGCGTTGATGATGGCCCAGGGTTGGAACCGCTCGAGCGCGCGCTCCACCGACTCCAGCGAGGCGATGTCCATCTCCTGGCGTGACAGGAGCTGGAAGGCGATCCCCCGATTCCTGCACAGCCGGGCGAAGGCCCGTCCCAGCGTTCCCGTCGCACCCGAGATCAGGACGGGCCGGGGAGACTCGGACCCCGCGCGCCGAGCGGGCACATACGTCACGTAGGGCGCCGGGCTGTCTCCATGGAGGCTGGCGGCGAAGTTGGCTTCCGGCCGCGCTGTCCTCCGCCACCAGCCTGGCGAGGCGAGGACCGGGTGCTCGAAGTCCCCGCGGGTGGCTAGCGCATGCGTCATGCGAGCCAGCGCGGTGGGACGAGGGCGCGGCGCGCGTATGTCGAAGACTCCGGGCTCGTAGAAGCCGCGGTCGGCTGTCACCAGCGTGTTCCAGTCGTAGGCCCCCAGCAAGCTCCACACCGTGAGGGCGCGCACGTCCACGCCCTCCGCGCGCAGCGAGCAGGCCGCCTCCCACGCCTCCGCCAGCCAGCGCAGTTGGTCCTCCCGCGTGCAGCCCAGGTGCACCTCGGTGAGGGCCACGGGCAGCCGGTAGCGCTCCCACGCCCAGGCGAGCACGTCCCGGTGGCCGGAGATGGCGTCCTTCCACACTCCGGCCACATGCACGTCCGCGTAGGCGTCGCGATGGTTGCCGCCGTGGGACCAGGCCGGGTAGTGCTCCATCCGCTCGTCGAGCAGCCGGTCACTGGTGATGTAGTAGTTGAGCCCCACCACGTCCGGAGGCATCGGGTTGTCGAGGAACCACCCGAGCTCCTTCTCGCAGACGCCCCAATGCTGGAGGTGGTGCCAGAGGGGATGGTTGCGATCGATGCGCCCGCAGAGCAGATCCAGGCTCAACCAGCGCCGGTGGTTCTCGAACTCCGCCTGGTAGGCCAGGTGCGGGGTGCTGTACGTGCGCCCCATGTCCTCTGTCTGGATGAGGCGCGCTCCGGGCGTCACCTCGCGGATGGCGCGCATGGCTTCCACGATGGCACGGCACTGCACCACCATCGTGCGCGCGAAGGTGGTGTAGTCCTTGCCGTGTGGATACCAGTGGCCGTACAGCCCGCTGAAGCGCCCGGTGGTCAGCGGCTCGTTCACCGGAGTGTAGTCCTCCACCCACGGGTAGCGCTCGGCCACGGCCCGAGCGTACTTCGCGAGTTCGAAGGGGAAGGCCGGGTCCACCAGGCTGGTGTGTCGCGGTCCGCTGCCGTGGTGGACGAGCCCGACGATGGGCCGCACTCCCAACTGGCGCAGACGTTTCAGCCGCACGTCCGGCCAGGTCCAGTCCGCTCGCTTGGGCCCGAGCGGGGCAATGTGCTCCCACAGCACCGGATAACGCAGCGCCTGAATGCCAAGCGCCGCGATGAGATCCAGATCCTCGATGCGCTCCCAGTGGCCGCTGCGCCTCATCTGGTCGAAGTACTGGTCACCCACCCGGTTGACCGTGCCTTCGATGCCACCCCATACCTCGGGGAGCCCACCGGGTCTCTCGGAGGTCGCGCTCACGCGTGTCCCTCCACCTGCATGTTGAGCAGTTCCCGGCGGCGCATGCCGATGATCTTCGTGCAGAGGGTGAGCGCCTGCGCCACCACCTGGTCCATGTTGTAGTACTTGTACGTGGCCAGCCGGCCCACGAAGTGCACACCCGGCGTGTCCTTCGCGAGTTGCTCGTACTTGCGGTACAGCTCGGCGTTCTCCGGACGGGGCACCGGGTAGTACGGATCTCCCTCGGCGGTGGGGTACTCGTAGACGATGCTCGTCTTCGGATGCTCCTGGCCGGTGAGGTACTTGAACTCGGTGCAGCGGGTGTACGGGTACTCGTTGGGGAAGTTCACCACCGGCGCTGCCTGGAAGCGCTCCGTGCTGTGCGTCTCGTGGCGGAACCTCAGCGAGCGGTAGGGCAGCTTGCCGTAGCAATAGTCAAAGTACTCGTCGACCGGGCCCGTGAAGATCATCTCCCGGTAGGGGATGATGTTCTTCACCTCGTGGTAGTCCGTGTTCAGCAGCACCTTGATGTTGGGATGGTCGAGCATCCGCTCGAACATCCGGGTGTACCCGTGCAGCGGCATCACCTGGTACTTGTCGCTGAAGTAGCGGTCATCGCGGTTGGAGCGCACCGGGATGCGGGCGATGACGGTGGAGTCCAGCTCGCTTGGATCCAGGCCCCACTGCTTGCGCGTGTAGTTGCGGAAGAACTTCTCGTACAGCTCCTTGCCCACCTTGGTGATGATGACGTCCTCGGAGGTGCGGATCGTCTCGCGCTTCTCCGCGAGCTTCTGCAGGAACTCCTCCACCTGGAAGGCCGTGAGGTTGAGGCCGAAGTACTGGTTGATGGTGGTGAGGTTGATGGGGATGGGCATGAGTTGCCCGTCCACGCTTGCCAACACCCGGTGCTGGTAAGGGCGCCACTCCGTGAAGCGGCTGAGATAGTCGAAGACGTCCTGCGAGTTGGTGTGGAAGATGTGCGGGCCGTACTTGTGCACGAGCAGCCCGTCATCGTTGTAGTGGTCGTAGGCATTGCCGCCGATGTGCGGCCGCTTCTCCACGATGATGACGCGCTTGCCGTACACCGTAGCGAGCCGCTCGGCCATCACGCTGCCAGCGAAGCCCGCCCCTACGATCATATAGTCAAACATGGGTCTTCCTCGCTCAGGGCGCCCGTTCGCGCCGGTTGTCTCAGATGGTGGCCATGTCCACGGGGGTTGCCGCGCTCTCAGGTCGCTCCCCCACCTCGCGCCGCATCGAGGCCGCGTCGAGCAGGGCCTTCATCCCGGACCAGGTGTTGTCCCAGGACATCTCCGCCAGGTACTCGTCCACTCGGGGCAGCCAGGCGGCGCGGTCCTCGGCCAGGGCCGCTTCGCAGGCGCGCACGAAGTCCTCTGGCGTGTCCGCGATGCGCACCAGGCCCAGCTCGCCGTACGGGCGCACCACGTCGCGGATGGACGTGGACACCACGGGCTTGCCAGCCGCGAGGTACTCGGGCGTCTTGGTGGGCGAGATGAAACGTGTCGACTCGTTGCGCGCGAACGGCAGCAGCGCCACGTCCCAGCTCGCGAGGTAGGCCGGCAGCTCGGTGTAGAGCTTGCCCCCGAGGAAGTGGAGGTTGGGCCGACGCGGCAGGGCCGCCGGGTCGATCTTCACCACCGGACCGATGATGACGAGCTGCCAGTCAGGGCGGGCTTCGGCCACCGCCTCGAGCAGCGCGAGGTCCATCCGTTCGTCCACCACGCCGAAGAAGCCGAGCCGGGGATGGGGAATGGACGCCTGGTCCGGGGGCTCCCGGAGCGTGCCGCGCGCGGTGGCGAAGTGCGCCACATCCACGCTGCTGGGGAAGGCGTGCACGCTGTGATGCCGGTCCCGCTTGGCCTCATAGAGGCTCTGGCCACCGGTGAAGACCACGTGCGCGCGCTGGAGCAACTCAATCTCGTAGCGCAGCAACGCGGGAGGCGCGCCCCGGAAGGCGGACAGCTCATCCATGCAGTCGTAGGCGACGGCCCGAGGCTGGAGGTGGCGCGTGAAGGGCAGCGCCATCGGCGTGTAGTACCAGCTCACGTAGTGGCGTACGGCGTGCTCGAGCAGGAGCTCGTCGAGCATCTCCTGTTGCAGGGCTACGAGCCGCTCCGCATCGAGACCCTCGGGCAGGTGGGGCACCGCCACCCAGACGCCCTCGGGAGAGCGGGTGACGTGCAGCCGCGGCCGGCTGTTCTGCCCAAAGATGGGCTCCTCGTAGAAGAAGACCCGGCGCTCACGCGCGAAGCGGCTGAGCAGGTGCTGGGGACGCTGGAAGACGAAGTTCCAGCGCAGGTGCGAGAGGCACACCAGATCCGGCAGCTGATGGGTTCCCACCACGTTGTTGTTCGACTGTATCGTCATTTACCCGCCTCCATCTCCGTACACGCCCTGGAGTACGGAATGAGGGTGGGCACCTCTCGCGGTCACTCCTACTGACCTGGGGTACAGCTACCCCTATCGCTCGCTCAGCCGTTCGTCCCTCCCCGTGGATCAGGTCGAGGGAGTGGTCTGCGGAACGAGGACAGTGGCTTTGGGGGCCGCGCGCTCGCCGTAGCGGGTGGCGATGCGGCGCGCCGCGTCCGCGCTTTTTCCCGACCGAGCGAGCATCACCACGGAGCCGCCGAAGCCGCCGCCGGTCAGCCGCGCGCCGAGGACGTCGGGCTCTTCACGGGCGAGGTCCACCAGGAGATCGATCTCCGGGACGGACACTTCATAGTCGTCTCGCTGTGAGGCGTGCGAGGCGTAGAGCAGAGGTCCCAGCGCGGCCAGGTCTCCCGCGCGCAGCGCCCGCACGGTGTCCAGCACGCGCGCGTTCTCGGTGAGGACATGGCGCACGCGCCGGCCGAGCGGCTCGGGCAGGGCGAGCGCGCGGGGCAGCTCCGCGTCGGGCAGGTCGCGCAGTTGTTCGACACCGAGCAGCTTCGCAGCGCGCTCACACTCGGCACGGCGCACCCGGTAGTCGCCTCCTGCGTGGCTGTGGGTCACGCCCGAGTTGATGACGATGGGTTCCACCTGCGTGGGCAGTGGCACGCGCTCATACTGGAGGCTGCGGGTGTCCAGGAAGAGCGCCGCGCCCCCCTGCGCGAGGCTGGAGGCCATCTGGTCCATCACGCCTACGGGCGCGCCGACGAAGTCGCACTCCACCTTCTGGCCCAGCAGCGCGATGCGCACGTCATCCAGCTTCAACCCGAAGCACTCCCGCAGGCCACGCAGGAGTGCCACCTCGAGGGCGGCGCTCGAGGACAGTCCACTGCCGAGTGGGACGTCCGAGCGCAGCCACAGGTCGAAGCCTCCGAGCGCATGGCCCTCATCGCGCAGCACGCGGGTGACGCCCTGCACGTAGTCGAGCCAGCCCTTGCCTGCCTTCTCCTGGCCGAGCTCATACGTGTCCACCTTCCCGGCGGCGCCGAGGTTGGCGCTGAAGGCGCGCACCTGGCGATCCTCGCGCGGGGCCAGCACCACCTCGGTCTGCTGCGGGATGGCCATGGGCAGCACGAAGCCACCGTTGTAGTCGGTGTGCTCGCCAATGAGATTCACCCGCCCGGGTGCCCGGGCCCGTACCTTCGGTGGCCGGCCGAAGAGCGCTTCGAAATGGGGGGCTTCATCCTGGGGGCCTCGCATGGCCGCTCCTCTCGTGGCTCAGGCCCCCGCGGTCTCGGGCTCGCCCGTTTCCGTCGTGGGGCGGGGCCGTCCGGAGGGGGCGGGGGGCATGGGAATGTCGCTGAAGAAGCGCGGGCCACGCGTGGCCTCCGCCATCCGCTCCAGGGGGAACTTGGGCGTGCGGTCCGAGTAGAGCAGCCCGTTCGCCTCCTGGTACGTGTCGGCGAACTGCGTGTAACAGAAGCCCGCGAACAGCGCGAGCGAGCGCACCACCTCGAGCAGCGCGGTGTAGCGGCGCTCTAACTCCTCGGGGCCCTTGCATTGGGAGTAGCCCCACTCCCGCTGGTCTCCCCGCGCCATCGAGATGCCACCGAACTCGGAGAGCACGATGGGATGATCGGCATGCGGGTGCTCGGCGAGGACGATCACTCGCCCGCCGGGCCGCTCACGCTGGAACAGGTGCGGGCGTACCTCGTGCGAGTGGTAGCGCTGGGCGATCTTCGCAGGGTCCGAGTCGTAGTCGTGGATGCCGATGATGTCGGTGGCCACGCTCTCCCAACCATCGTTGCCGATGACCGGGCGCACGGGATCCAATGTGCGGGTGAGGTGGAAGAGCGCCTGCACGTAGTGCCGCTCGGCGGCGTTGTCGGGCAGGTTGGGCACGCCCCAGGACTCGTTGAGCGGGACCCACGCCACAATGCACGGGTGGCTGTAGTCGCGTGCGAGCACCTCCAGCCACTCGCGCGTGAGCCGCTCGACGGACTGGCGGGTGAAGCGGTAGGCGCTGGGCATCTCCTCCCAGACGATCAGCCCCAGCCGGTCCGCCCAATAGAGGTAGCGCGGGTCTTCGATCTTCTGGTGCTTGCGCACGCCGTTGAAGCCCATGGCGCGGGCGAGCTCCACGTCACGTCGGAGTGCAGCGTCATCCGGTGCGGTGATGCCGGTGCCATCCCAGTAGCCCTGATCGAGCACCAGCCGTAGCGGGTAGGGGCGCCCGTTGAGCACGAAGCGGTCACCCTGCACCGAGACGGAGCGCAGCGCCGTGTAGCTGTCCACCGCGTCGAACAACTGGCCGTCAGCGCCGCGCAGCTCAATCCGGGCATTGATGAGCGTGGGCGAGGAGGGGCTCCACAGCAGCTCGTTGCGGAAGTCGTCGATGCCCGGATCCGAAAGGGCGATGCGGCGGTACACCTCTCCCAGCACCACCGTGTACGAGTCCTGCGCGAGCAGCGTGTCTCCCACGCTCAGCCGCACGTCCAACCGCAGCCCCTCGGGCCGAGTCCCCTCGATGTGCACCTCGAGCCCCAGCTCCCAGCGCGCGAGGTTGGGTGTCCAGCGCAGGCTCTCAATGCGGGTGACAGGAACACGCTCAAGCCACACCGTCTGCCAGATGCCGGTGGTGCGCGGGTACCAGATGGAGTGGGGCTCCAGTTGCCAATCCTGCTTGCCTCGCGGTTTGGCGAGATCGGCCGGGTCGTCCTCCGCGCGCACGACAATCTCTTGAGGGCCGTCGCGGTGGAGCAGGTCCGTGATGTCGACCTTGAAGGGCGCATAGCCGCCCTCGTGGTGGGCGCAGCGCGAGCCGTTGACCCAGACGGTGGCCGCGTGGTCCACCGCTCCGAAGTGCAGCACCAGTCGCTCCTGCGGACTCAGCGTGGGGGGCTCGAAGGTGCGGCGGTACCAGCACGCGCGATAGAAACCGGTGTCGCCCACGCCGCTACGCTCCGTCTCCGGAGCGAAGGGCACGCGGATATGGGCGTTCCAGCTCACCTCAGCCGGGACTGACCAACGCCCGAGCGGATCCAGCGCGAAGTCCCAGCGGCCATTGAGCGGGCACCAGGCCGCACGCCTCAGCTGCGGACGTGGATAGCCACGGACCTCGGTGACCTCGTCTTTCCTCGCGCCTGTCCAGGGCGAGGGAGCCGGGGTGGCCTCCGGTACAGTGGCCCCCGGTACAGCGGAAGTGTTTGCCGCACGCGTCGAGTCCTGGCTACCCATGCGGCAAGAGTAGGCACCCCGCGCGAGTGCGGAATGAGGGGGCTTCTTTCGCCCGGTCGCGGAGCGGCCCAGCGGATGCGGCCGTTAAGGTGCGGGCGGCGGTGGGAGCGGTGAGACGGCTGGGGCGAGAGCCGCCGGTTCGGGGAGGGCTTCCGTGCGGTCGGCTCGGCGTGGGTGGCGCATCGGGCGTGGTCCTCGTGATGCAATCGCCCCCGAGGGTTGGGGCCGTATTGCCGGCTCGATGAGCTGGCGCGAGAGCAGCGCGGCGAAGCCCCGGGCGAGCGCCGAGACGAGGAAGGTGAGCTGCAGGGCCGTGCACGCGTACCCGAGCAGCAGGTGGCTGGGTGGAAAGAGCCGCATCAGCATTCCCCCCGCTGCCGAGGCGAGGGCAAAGGCCGCACCGCCCGTCATGGCGAAGGCCGCGTGGTAGAAGGGCCGCTCTCGCGCGGGGGACACTCCCAGGGACAGGGCGAAGTTCGCCAGTCCATGGCCGCTGAGCAGCACGCCTCCGAGGAGCGCCTCGAGCGCGATGGGCCACCAGCGGTCTGGTCCCGCCAGGACCCACAGCACGGGGCTGAGCACCAGGCCGGAGACGCAGGCCCTCAGCACCCAGCGTGCGCCGAGCCGATCGATGAGCTTGCCCCACAGCGGTGCGCTCAGCATGCGCGCGATGGAGGCGGCGGAGCCCTGGAGGGCCACGAGCGTGAAGCCCAGCTTCAGGTCCTGGAGGAGATAGAGGGAGAAGAAGGGGCCCGCGAGTCCGAGGGCCGCGTTCCACGTCATGCCATACGCGAGGAGCCGGCGCGCCGCACCATCGCGCAGCGGTTGGAGCACGCGAGCGGCCTGGAAGGGGCTCGCCACGCGATGGCGGACCGGGTCGTGTTTGAGCGCCATGAGGGCGGTGCTCAACGCGCCCAACACGCACGCGGTGAAGGCGAGCGCGGCGAGCGCCGGGCCCGTGTACTCCGAGGCGCGGGCTCCATCCAGGAAGGTGCCGGTGGTGAACGTGGCGAGTGCCCCGGCAAGGGTGCTGATGGCGGTCCGCCGTCCGAAGTACCGCCCGCGCACGCGCGTGGGCACCAGGTCCCCCATCCAGGTGACCCATGCGTTGTTACAGAGGATGCCCAGTCCGTGATGCGCCACGGCCACGGTGAAGAGCACTCCGCGCTTCACCTCGATGGGGAGTGGCAGGAAGGGCAGCGCGACAAGGGGCAGGAACGCCTGGCGCGAGAACAACACGGTGAGCAGTGCCACCCGGCGAGCTCCGAACCGCGAGGTGAGCCATGCGCCGGGTAGCTGCATGAGCTGGGCGAGGAACGGCAGCGCGCCCAGGAGTCCCACCCAGAAGGGGCCGCAGCCCAGGTACAGCGCCCAGCCGGTGAGGATGGCTCCTCCGGCACAGGCCATCACGCCCTCGGCCACCACGCCTTCCGCCACGGAGGCCCGGAGCGAGCGGCGCAGTCTTCTCGGGGGCTCTCTCTTGAACGGAGGTGGGACGGCACTCGCGGGCAAGGGCCTGCGGCGGAGCGGAGCTCGGGCGAGGATGTTCACGGGAGGATGGGGGGAGACGGCGGCGGATGCTGTCAGCGGGAGCTGGAGGCTTCAACTCGCGCCCTGACGCCGCTTGGATGGTTGACCGCCCACCAGCCCGGCGCGTCTCGTCCTGGAGGACAATGCGTCCCGGGGAGGCAGGGCTGAACCTTGTGCCCGTGACCTGCCAACCGATGGATACGGATCTCGATAATCCTCAATTCGCGCGTGACGGCTTCGACGTCTCGAGCTTTCGCGAACTGCTCGCCCGCTATCATCGCGGTGAGCTGGTCGAAGCTCCTCCGCTCGCCGGTTCCCTTCAGCCACTTCAGGAGGGTGACATCCGAGCGCTCCCTGCTGAGGGGACTCCCGAGTACGAGCAGTACCGGGTTCGTGGCGAGGAGGCGTTCCGCCAGGGCCAGGTGGCCGCCCTCGTGGTGGCGGGTGGTGCCGGCACGCGCTTTGGTGGTGGCGTGAAGGGGCTCGTGCCCGTGGTGGGGGATCGCACCTTCCTCGACTTCAAGATCGCGGAGGCGCGCCGGCTGGGCGAGCGCTTCGGGCGCCCGGTGCCCGTGGCGGTGATGACGTCCTTCCTCACTCACGACGAGATCGACGCGCACCTGTCGCAACGAGGTCAGAAGGAGGGCGTGTTCCTCTTCCGTCAGCGGATGCTTCCGCGGCTCACACCGAAGGGGGAGTTGTTCCAGGGGGCGGACGGCAAGCTCTCGTTTGCTCCCTCTGGGCATGGGGACGTCTTCCGCGCCTTGCGCGAGAGCGGCGTCGGGGCGGAGCTGCGCAATCGCGGCGTGCGCTGCGTGTACTTCTCCAATGTGGACAACCTGGCAGCGACGCTCGACCCGGTGGTCATCGGCATGCACCTGACGCAGGGCAAGGCCATGACGGTGGAGGTGACGCCACGGAAGAACCCCAGCGGGGCGCTCGATGCGGGTGCGGCACCGGTGCGGCTGAAGGGTCAGCTCCAGCTCGTCGAGAAGGTGGACCCGACCCAGCATGCGTTCATTTCGACCAACAACATCACCTTCGACCTGGAAGCCATCCTCGACAAGGAGATTCCCATTCCCTATCGGGTGGTCTCCAAGAAGGTGGAGGACCAGCCCGTGCTCCAGCTCGAGCAGGTGACGGCGGAGGCCAGCAGCCTCACCCGTCCGGATGGTCAGCCGCTCCTCCCCGTTGCTTTCATCGAGGTGAGCCGGACGGATCCGGTGACCAGTCGGTTTGAGCCGGTGAAGGCGCCTGATGACCTTCCGCGCGTAGCGAAGCGACTCCGACAGCGCCTCGTGTCTTCCTGAGCATGCTCCCTCTCCCTCTGGGAGAGGGGACTTCACGTCAGTGGACTGCTCCCTCCAGCCACCAACGCACTGCCTCGCGCGTCATCTCCTCGGGCACTACGTGCGGGCCCTTGAACTCCACATAGTGCACGTCCTGGCCCGCGCGCTCGAATACCTGCACCAGCCGGCGGCTGCATCGGTCGATGGGAAGCACCCGGTCATCCGTCCCGTGGCTCATGAAGATGCGCGGCGTGCCCTGCCGCCTAGGCGGTACGGCGAAGCCTGGCGAGAAGGCGATGATGTGCCGGAACAGGTCCCCGTTGCCGATTCCCAGTGAGAGCGCGTACGACGCTCCGTCGGAGAAGCCTCCAATCGCCACTCGCGCGGGGTCCACCGCGTACTGCTCGAAGACGTGCGCGAGCGCCTGATCGATGAACTGCACGTCCGGCCCGTAATCGTCCACGATGACGTCCCACGTGGGGCCTCGGGAGCCCGGTGCCAGGAGGATCGCGTTCGCCTCATCGGCAAGGGCCAGGAGCAGCTCCAGTCCATGTTGGGCTGAGCCTCCTGCTCCATGAAGCATCACGGCGAGCGGTGCAGGCTGGTCCGGTCGGTAGGCAGGGGGCACGTAGATGATCCCATCATGCCCAAGGCTCAAGCCCAGGGGGTGCAGACCCAGAGCTCCTTGGGTCCGAGGGGTCCCCGGCCGAGCACGCAGATGTCCCTGCCGGGCGGAACGCCAGGCCGCGTCCCGCTGTCCCGCTTCCACCTTTTCCCTACTCGTCATGGGCTCCGCCTTCCCGTAGGCCACACGCAGGTGAGTCCTTGGCCCGTCACCCTGTTCAATCAAGGAGGCGAGACCAATCCTTCCTGGAGAGGGAGAGCGCGAACCGCATGGCACGAGCGACGAGGACGAAGCGAGGTGGCAACAACGGGCATCGTGGCAAGGCCCGACGCGAGAGTTCGGCCCAGAGCCGGACCCAGACGGAGCGGCCGAGCGATGGTTCCCTCCTCCCTCCGGCGCGCACCCTGGCGCCCTCCGAGACGCGACGGCCGGTCGCCGGGCGGCTCATCATCATTGGGGGGCACGAGGAGAAGGAGAAGGGGAGCGATCGTCTTATCCTGCGCGAGGTGACCCAATGCACGAAGGGCGGACGCGTCATCATCTGCACGGTAGCGAGCAGCGTGCCCGGGGAGCTCTGGGAGGATTACAGGCGTACCTTCCAGGAACTGGGGTGCAAGGACGTTGTCCACCTGAGCATCGAACAGCGCGCGGACCTGCTGCTGGAACCACCGCTGGAGCTGCTCGA
The DNA here is from genome assembly GCF_044360475.1 of Archangium minus. Taxonomy (NCBI): domain Bacteria; kingdom Pseudomonadati; phylum Myxococcota; class Myxococcia; order Myxococcales; family Archangiaceae; genus Archangium; species Archangium minus. The sequence continues at coordinate 9,922,117 of NZ_CP043494.1, read as the reverse complement.
GGGGGCTGACGTCTTCTTCTTCACCGGCGGCGCACAGTTGAAGATCACCACGCGCTTCGCGGGCACCCGGCTGTGCAGCGCGGTCGAGGAGTTCTACCGTCGGGGCGGCACGGTGGTGGGCACGTCGGCCGGTGCGGCCGTCATGGCCGATACGATGCTCGTGTCCGGTGTCAGCGGGGAGACTCACAAGATTGGAGAGACGCTGCAGATGGCCCCGGGGCTCGGGTTCATCCGGGACGTCATCATTGACCAGCACTTTGCCGAGCGCGGGCGCATCGGCCGGCTCTTGGGCGCAGTGGCCCAGAATCCGCGCTTCATCGGCCTGGGAATTGACGAGAACACAGCGATCATCGTTGAGCGGGAGGAGTCCTTCACCGTCGTGGGCTCGGGAGCCGTCTACGTCGCCGACGCCGAGGACGTGACCTACACCAACGTGGCGGAGGAGGAGCGTGAACGAACCCTCTCGCTCTTCAACGTCCGGCTGCATGTCTTGAGTCAGGGCGACAGCTTCGACCTCCGGACCCGTCGTCCGTCACACGAGTTCGCCAGGATGATGGAGCAGCGGCTCGACAAGTCCTCGCACCACTCGGGCGACGAAGTCCGGCACTGAGGTGGCCCGGAGCGCCGGGCCACCCCTCGTATGCGCTCAATCTGGCGGCTCCAGGTAGTTCCCCTCGTCGTCCTTGATGGTGTCCATCGCGCAGCCCTCGATTTGATCCTCGGGCCCCGCGTTGGCCTTACCTCCGGGGGAGGAGGGGATCGCGTCCGCACTGGCCGAACGATCCTCTTCCGACCGGACGCCTTCGAGACGCTCCTCGGGACCGGGTGGGGCCGCGGAGCCTCGTTCCTTCGCCGGCTCTTTCATGGTGTGGACCTCCGTGCTCGAGCTCTCTCTCGAATCTGCCCACGGGAAATTCGTTACGCCCGATGCTTTACATCGCGATGCAGCCCGAGCAGGGGAACGAGCCCCAGGCAGGCGGCTCGGGAGGAAGCGGGGAGTAGTGGGGATGCCTACCCTCCAGGCATCACGGGGGCAGGTGCGGCCGTGCCGCGGGCCCTCGCAGCCATGGGGGAACGTTCATGAAGAAGATGCTGCTTCACGAGTTGCACCCGTCCGTCGTCCACGCTCCGCTGGCCCTGTTGCCCACTGCGACGGTGGCCGACTTCATCGCCGTCGCGAGTGGGGACAAGGCCTGGGCGAAGGTGGGCCGGCGGCTGTGGGTGGCCGGTACGGTGAGTGCCCTCTTCTCGGGACTGGCTGGACTGGCCTCTTCCCAAGAGGTTCGGCTGGAGGAGCCCCGCGCTCGGGACATGGTGTTCCTCCACGGTCTGGGCAATGCCGTCATTACGCTCGGAGCGGTGGGCGTGACGCTGTGGCGGCTGAGCCGTCCACCCTCGCTCGGTCAGAGCATTATTGGGCTGATCGCCAACTCCATGGCGCTGTACACGGCGACGCTCGGCGGCAAGATGGTCTACGAGCTGGGCGTGGGCATCAACCCGATGCCGGCGGACGCCTCGACGGGCACGTTGAAGGGACCGCCGCTGCTGTCGCGCGAGGCGCCGGCGGCGCTCGTGCGCGATGGGCTTCAGGGCATCCGCTGGCTGTTCGGCCGCGCGAGGAGCCTCTTGTCGGGGGCTCATCCCCTGCACTCCGGCGCCAAGGGGTTTGGCCGGGGCTACGAGGGACCCACGATTCCGGACGAGGCCGTGGTGCCGGACTCCACCGAGCCCATCCCTGACGCGCCGCGGCTCTGACCGGTCGCGGCCGGAACCGCTTGCGGCCACGGAGCCCGCTTCTCAACTTCCCCAGGTGGTCGAGCTTCCAGAAGGACTGAGCTATCTGCCTGGCTTCCTCTCCGAGGAGGAGGAGCGGGCCTTGGTGGACGAGCTCACTCGGCTCGACTACCGGGAGATCCACATGCACGGGGTGGTGGCCCGGCGCACTGTGGTGCACTACGGCTGGGACTATGGCTATGAGTCCTGGCGTCTCACGCCCGCGCCACCCTTGCCCCGCTTCCTCGAGCCGGTGAGGGCGCGCTGTGCCGCCGCTGTGGGGCTTGAACCCGAGGCGCTCGAGGAAGTGCTCGTCTCGCGCTACCCACCCGGAGCGAGCATCGGCTGGCACCGGGATGCGCCCATGTTCGGCCCCCGTGTGATTGGCATCTCGCTGCTCGGCGCGGCGCGGATGCGCTTCCGGCGTAAGGTGGGCGACACCTTCCAGACCGCCGTGCTCGAGCTCGCGCCGCGCTCTCTCTACGTGCTAGCGGGAGCGTCGCGCTCGGAGTGGCAGCACACCCTCTCGCCCGTGAAGACGCTGCGTTATTCGCTGAGCTTCCGGACCGTGAAGCATTCCCCGGGCCGCGTGGCTCCGTTGCTCGGATAACGACAGACACGTCGACGCTCGGGGCTCATTGAACCCGAGGACAAGTGCCGGCCGGGAAGGGCAGGAATACCTCTAAAAGCAGTCAGATGGCCATACGGCTCGTCTGGAATCATCTCGATCCGGAATTCATCCCATGACCTCCCACGGCGTGACGGTCCGCAGGGTTCAGGCCCTTCGGGGTCCCAATCTCCATGCCTACAAGCCCGTGCTGCGCATCGAACTGGACATCGGTCCCTTCGAGACGCGGCCGAGCAGCTCCTTCCCAGGTTTCGTCGAACGGCTGACGTCCTGGATCCCCGGGCTCCATACGCACGAGTGCAGCGTGGGCAGACCTGGCGGTTTCGTGGAGCGGCTGCGGCGCGGCACGTACCTGGCCCACATCTGCGAGCACGTCACGCTCGCGCTTCAGAACGAGATGGGCTTCGACGTGGGCTATGGCCGCGCACGAGGGACGGGCGAGACCGGGGTGTACACGGTGGTGATCGCCTATGAGGAGGAGGAGCCCGCGCGCGAGGCCTTCAAGACGGCGCTGGAGCTGACGCTTGCCGCCATGCTCGACGAGCCCTACGACGCGGCCGCCGCCATCGAGCGCCTGCGAGAGATCGCCGACGAGTACCGGCTTGGCCCGAGCACCCGCGCCATCGTCGATGCGGCGCGTCGCCGGAAGATCCCCGTGCGCCGGCTGACCCCTACCGGCAGCCTGGTGCAGCTCGGCTATGGCATCCACCAGAAGCGGATCCTCGCTTCGCAGACGTCCGACACATCCGCCCTGGCCGTGGAGATCTGCCAGGAGAAGCCGCTCACCAACCGGGTGCTGCGCAACGTGGGTATCTCCGTGCCCGAGGGCCGCACGGTGCGCTCGGCGGATGAGGCTTGGGAGGTAGCCGAGGAGCTGGGGCTGCCCGTCATCCTCAAGCCGGAGGCGGGCAACCAGGGCAAGGGCGTGATGGTCAACCTCCGCTCGGAGGCCGAGGTGCGTGCGGCCTACGAGGTCGCCAGTCAGTATCGCGGCGACGTGCTCGTGGAGCGGCACATCGAGGGAGACGACTTTCGCCTCTTGGTCGTCAACGGGAAGATGGTGGCCGCGGCGCGGCGAGAGCCCGCGCAGGTCATCGGGGACGGCCGGCACACGGTGACTCAGCTGGTCGAGGTGGCCAACCAGGATCCGCGTCGGCGGCCGGGGCACAGCAGCTCCCTCACGCGCATCCGGTTGGATGAGGCCGCTCGGGTGGTGCTCGGGCAGCAGGGCCTCACTGTGGACTCGGTCCCGGCGGCGGGCCAGGTCGTCAAGCTGCGGCAGAACTGCAACCTGTCCACCGGCGGCACCGCCACGGACGTGACGGACGAGGTGCACCCGAGCAACGCGCGCATGGCCGAGCTGGCCGCGCAGGTGCTCAACCTGGACATCGCTGGCATCGATCTGCTCTGCAAGGACATCCGGCGACCGGTGGGGGAGCAGGGTGGAGCCATCGTCGAGGTGAATGCGGCGCCAGGGTTGCGCATGCACCTGCAGCCGACGAACGGCCAGCCGCGTGACGTGGGCGTGCCCATCGTGGAGGCGCTCTATCCGCCAGGGGCGACCTCGCGCATCCCCATCATCGCCATCACGGGTACCAACGGGAAGACGACGGTCACCCGGCTGGTGGCGCACATGTTCGAGACGGCGCGCCAGTGCGTGGGCATGACGAGCACCGACGGGACGTACATCCGCGGCGAGCGCATCCTCGAGGGCGACTGCTCGGGGCCGAAGAGTGCCCTGGCCGTGCTCCTGCACCCGCGCGTAGAGGTGGCGGTGCTGGAGGTGGCGCGCGGCGGCATCCTGCGCGAGGGGCTCGGCTTCGACTGGTGCAGCGTGGGCGTCGTCACCAACGTCAGCTCGGACCACCTGGGCCTCGGTGGCGTCAACACGTTGGAGCAGTTGGCGCGGGTGAAGCAGGTCGTCGTCGAGTCGGTGGCGGCTGACGGCGCGGCGGTGCTCAACGCGGATGATCCCCTGGTGGCGGAGATGGCCGCCGCCTGCCATGGCAAGGTCGTCTACTTCGCGCGCAGTCCGGACAACGCCATCCTCCAGGCTCACCTGGCCCAGGGCGGGAGCGGCGTGTTCGTCGAGGACGATGCCATCATCACGGCCCAGGGAAGCCGTCGTCAGCGATTGGTGGAGTTGGATCGCGTCACCTTCACCGCTGGAGGTGCCATCCGCTTCCAGCTCGAGAACGCGCTCGCGGCCACCGCGGCGGCCTGGGCACAGGGGCTCAACCCTGCCCTCATCGTGCGGGCGCTGACCACGTTCCGTTCGGATCACCGCATGACGCCGGGGCGCTTCAACGTGCTGGGGTTGGCGGGGCGGCAGGTCATCCTGGACTACGGGCATAACGTCGGGGCCATGCGCGCCCTCGCCGAGGCACTGCCTCGCGATGGCCAACGCCGCACGATCATGGTGATGGGCCTGCCCGGAGACCGCCGCGACGAGGACATCCTGGCCACCACCCAGGCGTCGCTCCCCATCGTGGATGAGTACGTGCTCCATGACTTGAAGGATCGCCGCGGGCGCGCGGAGCTGGAGGTTCCGCAGTTGATGCGCAGCTGCCTGGCTCCGGACACGCCGCACCACTTCGCTGCGGACCAGCGCGAGGGCATCCTCCTCGGCTTCCAGCTCTCCCGGCCCGGGGACCGGCTGGTCATCATCGCGGACCTCGTGGAGGAGGCGCTGGCGGTGCTCGAGGCGCTCGCCGACATGGAGGTGGGTGAGGAGGGCGCGTGCGAGGCTCCGGTGTCGCGGAGCTTTGAGTAGGCGGAGCGAGGGGTCCGATGCTCACCCTCATCCGCAACGGGGTCCTCCATACGCCGGTACCGATAGACGCCCGGTCCGTGCTGCTGGTCGGTGACCGCGTGGCCCGGCTGGGGGCGGTGGAGGAGGCCGCGTTGGCCGCGCTCGGGTTGCCCTTCGAGGTCGTCGATGCGCGAGGGGGTCTTGTCATCCCTGGCTTCGTGGATCCCCACCAGCACCTCATCGGGGCTGGTGGAGAGAAGGGCTTCGCCAGTCGCATGCCCGAGGTATCCCTGGAGCAGCTGCTGCTCGCGGGCATCACCACCGTGGTGGGGTGCCTGGGCACGGATGGCTCCACGCGACACCTGGGCGCGTTGCTGGGCAAGGTGCAGCAATTGGTGGCGCAGGGGGTGAGTGCCTTTCTCTATACGGGTGGCTTTCACCTTCCACCCCTCACGCTCACCGGCTCCGTGACGGATGACCTGGTCTTCATCGACCGCGTGCTCGGTGTGGGCGAGCTGGCCATCTCCGATGTCCGATCGAGTCACCCCACGTTGGATGAGCTGGCGCGGCTGGTGTCCGCGGCGATGGTGGGCGGGCGGACCGCGGGCAAGGCGGGCGTCACCCACTTCCACGCGGGGCCGGGTCGCACCTTGCTCAAGCCCCTGCACGAGCTGCTCGACAGGTATGAGGTGGTGCCCGAGTGCCTCTACGTCACTCACGCCAACCGCACCGACGCGCTGATGGAGGACGCCATCGCCCTGTCTCGCCGGGGCGCTTTCGTGGACGTGGACACGGTGGACCCCGGAGCGGGCCGGTGGATCCGCTACTACCTGGAGCACGGAGGCGTACCCGAGCGGCTCACCGTGTCCTCGGATGCTCACACGGCGGGCGCCGAGCCGGCGAGGCTGCACCAGGAATTCGTCGCCGCCGTGCGCGAGCACGGGCTCCCGTTCGAGCAGGTACTACCTTTCTTCACGGCCAATCCGGCCACGGCGCTGAAGCTGCGCGGAAAGGGGCGGCTCGCACCGGAGTTGGATGCCGATGTGGTGGTGTTGGATGGGCGCTCGCTTGAGGTCGTCCACGTCTTCGCGCGGGGACGGCAGCGAGTGCGGGATGGGCGGCTGCTCGAGGGGAGGCAAGGAGACGAGGCATGAAAAGGCAGCCGGGGGATCTGCTGATCATCGGGGGCAGCGAGGACAAGGAATCCGACGAGGAGCAGGCCATCCTGCGGCAGGCGGCGAAGAAGGCGATCTCGGAGGATGGCGGGCACATCGTCCTGCTGACCGTGGCCACCATGGAGCCCGAGCAGACCGCGGAGACCTACCGCAGAGCCTTCGGCCGGCTGGGTGTGCGCCGCATGGAGGTGCTCGACATCCGCAACCGCGAGCAGGCCTATGACCCGGCGAACGTAGAGAAGCTCTCGGGTGCCTCGGTGCTGTTCTTCTCGGGTGGCGACCAGCTGCGCATCACCAGCCAGATGGGAGGCTCTCCGCTGCTCGAGCGCATCTTCGCGCTGCACCAGGAGGGGGTGGCCATCGTCGGCACCTCGGCGGGCGCGGCGGCCATGTCCGGGACGATGCTCATCGGTGGTCCCGGAAGTGCCACCACCAACGGGAGCAATCCCTGCCTCTCTTCCCTGGCCATGGCACCGGGGCTCGGGCTGCTCAAGGGCGTCATCGTGGACTCGCACTTCTCCGAGCGGGGCCGCTTCGCGCGGTTGATGGGCGCCGTCGCGCAGAATCCCCACAACCTGGGCATCGGCCTCGACGAGGACACCGCCGTTCTCGTGAGGAACAACGACGAGGAGTTCACAGTCCTGGGCTCGGGCGGTGTCTATGTCATCGATGGACTGGGCATCCGCTTCACCAGCCTCTCGGACATGCACACCCAGGGAATCCTCACCGTCCACGACGCGCGCGTCCATGTGCTTGCGCGCAACGATCGCTTCAGCCTGAAGGGGCGCCGTCCCCTTCCTCCCTTGTCTCCTGCTACCCCGTAAGCCGCGCGCCTCCTCGCGCCTCGAAAGGCATGGCTCGTCCGTCACGCTGTTCGGCTGACGGCCACGGAAGGGGCCTCGTCTTCGGGTCCAATGCTGCGCGGAGTGAACAGTACCTAACCTTCGCGATGTAGCCCTTTCACAGGAGGAGGACGGGTCAATGAGGCACATCAAGGCTGTATTCGTGGGTGCGGCGGCGGCGGCATTGCTCTTGGGGGCGGGGTGCAGGGGCGGTGGGCAGCAGGGGCAGCAGGGGCAGCAAGGACAGCAGGGGACGGGCGGCGCGGGAATGAACCAGGGCGGTTCCACGACTCAAGGTGGAGACGCGACGGGCGGCGACATGGGTGGAGGTTCCGGCATCGGTGGCGATACCGGAGGAACGGGCGGCACGGGCGGGACGGGCTCGGGCGGCGTGGGTGGCGGCTCCGGCGGCACGGGTGACGACATGGGTGGCTCGGGTGGCGGCGGTACGGGTGGCACGGGCGCGGGTGACGTGGGTGGTGGCACCGGTGGCACGGGCACGGGCGGCGGCACGGGTGACGTGGGTGGTGGCACCGGTGGCACGGGCACGGGCGGCGGCACGGGTGACGTGGGTGGTGGCACCGGTGGCACGGGCACGGGCGGCGGCACGGGTGGTACGAGCTCGGGTGGCAGCACGGGCGATTGAGGCCAGAAGACCTGGCGTGCGCTGACATCGCGTACAGACACCGTGGGTGGGTCAACCTGGTTTCACGAGAGGGGCCACTTCGCCCCCCAGTGGTTCCCTCTCGCGTAGACTCCGGTGCGACCAGGGAAAGATCCCCGAGGCCACGTGCCTCGGGGATCTTTCCCTATCTATCTGCTCCCTGACCTCCAGGACGATGTGTGCCCGGCGGCGTGCTCCCATTATGCGTGATGAGGGAGGGCTTTCACGTGCCTCCCTGGGCCGCGTATGGGACGGAGCGTGGTGGCCCGCGCGGTGGAGCCCGGGGTGTCCCCGTTGCCTCCCCCCACGGTGTGCCGCCTCCGTTCCCGTGCCGGGTTTCGGGAATGGAGGAGCGCTCCGCCCTGGTATCCTCGGGAGGGCGCCTGTCCTTGTCCTCCAGGACAATTGGGGCAGGGCTTCCATCAGGGTCCAAAGGCCAGTTCATGCTCATCGACACGTTACTGGGCGATCTTCCGCGTTCGACGTTCTTCCAGGAGCACTACCTCCAGCAGCCGCTCGCGCGGCCGTCCACGGCGGCGTCCCTGGTGGAGCTGGCGACCTGGGCCACCGCCGAGCGGCTCATCGAGAGCACCCCGTGCGATCTGCTGCTGGTCCGCGATGGCGAGGTGTGGTCGGGCCAGCGGCCCACGAGCGCTCGAGAGGCCCGTGCGCTCCATGCGGAGGGCTACTCGCTCGTCCTGCGGCACGCGGATCGTCATGACGCTGGCCTCGCGGAGCTGGGGCGTCGTCTCTCCGCCGAGCTGCAAGGCACGGTCAACCTGCAGCTTTATTGCACCCCGGCGGGGCACGGCAGCTTCGGGTGGCATTGCGACCCGGAGGAGGTCTTCATCTTCCAGACGCTCGGGGCCAAGCGCTACCTGCTGCGACAGAACACGCTCAACCCGACGCCCGTCCACGAGACGCTCACAGACGCGCCGGACATCTCGCGCGAACGGACACCGGTGCAGGAGTGCCGGCTCGAGGCCGGTGACTGGCTCTACATTCCCGGTGGCTACTGGCACCACGTGACCGCACCGGAGCAGGAGTCCATCTCCATCTCCGTGGGCCTCATGCCCCCGACGGCACTCGATGTCCTGGATTACCTGCGCGCCCAGTTGGTGCGCTCGCGTGACTGGCAGAGGCGGCTGCCCGTGCTGGGACATGCCTCCCCGCTCTCGGACGCGGAGAAGATGGAGGCCTACCGGACTCTGTTCCAGGGGCTCGGGGGCGAGCTGCAGCGGATGCTGGCGGATCCGCGGCAGGCGCTCCGGTTCATGGCGCTCACCGCCAGCGCCGGCCTCAAATCCTCGGCGATTGGGCTAGACGCTCCGCGCAAACCAGAGCGCTGATTCTTCTCCTGGCTTAGAGGCTGTGCTGTGTCGCGAGCCGCGCCACCACTTCCCCGCGGGCGGCGAATGCGAGGACGGCTCGGGTGAACTCCTGTGAGTCGGTGATGAGCCAGTCGTGGCTGCCAGAGCCCACGTACACCTGGGCCCGTGGCATGCGCTCGCGCAGCCGGTCCGCGCAGGACAGGGGCATGGTGTGGTCCCTCCGGCCCCACGCGAGGAGGGTGGGCCTTCGCACCTGGGGCGCATGGCGAAGCAGTGCCGCCAGGCTTCCCACCTTCACCTGGTGGAAGAAGGAGCGCGGGTGGCGGAGCGCGTTGTAGACGATGTGCCACCAGGCGCGCAGGTTGAGCCCCCACTCGAGGAACGCGTCCACCATACGTGCTCCCACCACGCGGGGAATGGAGCGCTCGCGTCGGGCCCCGATGCTGTCCGCGAGCACGAGCCTGTCCACGCACCCGCCGTACCGGGCCGCCACCAGCAGCGCCACGCCTCCGCTGTTGGAGTGTCCCACCAGCACCACGTGCCCGAGCAGCAGCTGCTGCATGAGGCGCGCGGTCCACCGGGCATAGGCCGAGAGCGTCCACGGCCTACGGACTCGAGCCGAGCGTCCGCAGCCCGGCAGCTCCACGGTCAGAACGCGGAAATGTTTCGACAGCCGGCGGATGAGCGGCAGGTAGGTGCGGGCCCGCACCAGCATGCTCGAGAGCAGGAGCAGCACGGGCCCCTCTCCCGCCTCGAGCACCTGCGCACGCACGCCGTCCACCTCTACCCAGCGCTGGATGGGACGTGGGGACCGCAGTCCGACGTGGCTCCGCCGAGGCTCCTGAGCTGGCGTCTTCAGTGGATTCCCCCCTCGGCGCCCATCTCCTCGGCGCTGCCGCTCCGCTTGTCGCGCTTCTTCGTTGGCAGCGTGAAGTAGAACGCCGCGCCCGCTCCCGGTGCGCTCTCCACCCAGATGCGCCCGCCGTGCCCCTCGATGATGCCCTTGGCGATCGCCAACCCGAGCCCGGCCCCGGTTCCCTTGGTGTGCTCGGCCTGCCAGTACGCATCGAAGACGTGCGGGAGATCCGCCTCCTTGATGCCCGGTCCCGTGTCCTTCACGCAGAAGCGGGCTTCCTGGTCACAGTCCTCGATGAAGACGACCGCCAGCCAGTCCCGGCAGATGCTGTCGCGCGAGCGCCGGAGCCGTGCCGAAGTGGCCTGGGCGGTGCCGTTGGCGCGAAGGTTCATAGGCAGAACGTGGGGGGTGGGAGGTCTCGGTGGAAGGGGCACTCACCTGCCGGGCGAGGCACCCCTCCATGGCTGGCAGGGCCCAAAGCCGCCGGGCAGCCGTGGACCCTCCGGCCCTTGCTCAGGTGTCCTGCATGTCCATGGGCGGGGCGTGGGTGCTCTCCTCGCCCGACATCGTGGAGAGCTCCGAGCGCAGGTCATTCAAGAAGCTCTCCTGGTCCCTCGCGTCCATGGACCCGAGGATCCGAGGAGCGATCATCCGCATCACACCGAGCTGGGCCTGGAAGGGGAGCTGGAAGATGCGCTCAACCACTGCCGTGAGCGACTCGCCGGTGCTCTGCTGCGGCGTGCCCATGCCGATGGGGCTCATCGTGCCCATACCCATCTCGGTGTGGCGCTTGGTCGTCTCAGTCCCGTTCCCGAAGCCGTGCACGGGCGCCCCGCGCATGCCCGTCTCGACGGTTTGCTGTGACATCCCTATCTCCCTCGCGGCGGCGTCGCGGATGCTCATCTCTCCCTTGGGCTTGTCGGCATGCTTCTCGGTCAGGGGGGGGTTGATTTGAATGTCGGTGTCCTTGTCATACCGGGCCATAGGGTTGCTCCTTGGGGATGGGGTCATGTCCGCCCCTCTTGCTGAGCTATGCAGGACATCGGACCGTACCCACCCACGAGAGAGCGGCGCGGCCCCTGAATGCCCGCTAGCATCGGGTGCCTCGTTGCCCCTCGGCCGCGGGAACACGTGCAACCCGACTCGGAAGGATTCACCTTTAGACACGCTATGAGTCCACGCGACGCCATTGCCGCTCCTGTTCCTGATGACGACTTCCAGTCCCTCGTGGGCATCCTCCCCGAGCCGCTGCAGGCCGCGGTCCGGGACCTGCCCTCTGGGGAGATCCTCGAGGTGGTGATGGATCTGGGCCGCGTGCCCGAGGCCCGGCTCACCGGACGCGTGGTGCGCCTGTCCGGGTCCGCTGTCACCCGCAAGGATCTGGAGCATGTGCTGGCGCAGGTGGGCACGGTGAGTGAGGACAACCGCGCCGGCATCGAGCGCACCCTCCACCGTGTCTCCGCCATCCGCAACCGTCAGGGCAAGGTGGTGGGCCTCACGTTGCGCGTGGGCCGCGCCATCTACGGCACCATCGACATGCTCAAGGACCTGATTGGCACGGGCTTGAACATCTTGCTGCTCGGCCGGCCTGGAGTGGGCAAGACGACGAAGCTGCGCGAGGTGGCGCGCGTGCTCTCGGATGACCTGGGCAAGCGCGTCATGGTGGTGGACACCTCCAACGAGATTGGCGGGGACGGAGATATCCCTCACCCGGGCATTGGCGGTGCGCGGCGCATGCAGGTGTCACGGCCGGATCGCCAGCACGACGTGATGATCGAGGCGGTGGAGAACCACATGCCCGAGGCCATCATCGTGGATGAGATTGGCACCTCGGCCGAGGCCTCCGCGGCGCGCACCATCGCCGAGCGCGGTGTGCAGCTCGTGGCCACGGCTCACGGCAACACGCTGGAGAACCTGGTGCTCAACCCCACGCTGTCGGATCTGGTTGGCGGCGTGCACACCGTCACGCTCAGCGACGAGGAGGCGCGCCGCCGCCGCACGCAGAAGACGATCAGCGAGCGCCGGGCTCCGCCCACCTTTGACGTGGTGGTGGAGATGGTGACGCGCGACGAGGTGCTGGTGCATCGCGACACCGCGCAGTCGGTGGACCGGCTGCTGGCGGGCGAGAACGTGGGGGGCGAGCGGCGCCAGCTCGTGGAAGGCCAGGTGGAGGTGAAGGAGGAGCCCGAGGCGGTGGCTCCATTGCCCAGCCGACCCGCGCGGCCCGGCCGGACCGCCCCAACAGGCGAGGCCCCTTCGCGGGAGGGGGCGCCCACGCCTCGGCGTGAGCCTGGCCTGCGCCAGGGCACCACGCGCGTCTACGCCCATGCGGCGAGCAGGGATCTGCTCGAGCGCGTGTTGCGCGACATCGGAGCGGATGCGCGCGTGGTGGGCCGACTGGAGAACGCGGATGTCGTCCTCACGCTGCGCTCGCGCGCCAATGATCCGAAGCTGCGCAAGGTGTCGGAGCGGACGGGGGCGCGGGTGCTGGCCATCAAGCGCAACAGCTCGTCGGAGATGCGGCGGGTGCTGCGCGACATCTTCCTCATCGCCGAGGGCGTGGACGAGGACCAGGTGCGTGAGGCCGTGGCCGAGGCCGAGCACGCCATTCAGCGTGTGTTGAGTGAGAGCGTGGTGGTGCCCCTGGCCCCGAGGCCTCCGCGGCTGCGCAAGCTGCAGCACCGGCTCGTCTCGCGCTACCACCTGGAGACGGTGAGCCACGGCAGCGAGCCCCAGCGGCACCTCATCATCTATCCGCTGGGCGCGCTGGTGGACATGCCGCAGGGCCGGGAGCTGGATGTCGAGGAGGAGGGCGCGGGAGGCCTGGCCTGAGGCCGGGGCCCGCCGCACGCCCTCCCGGGTGAGGCTCAGGTGCCCATGTGGGGCTGATCGCCCCGCTGCTCCCGAGGCCGTTCGTCGCGCAGCTCCGTCGCCTCGCGCGCCGCCGGCCTGTCCTCCACGGGCCGCACGCGGACGCGGTTGTGCACGTCATGCACCCCGCGCACGTTGGCGGCGATGTCCTCGATGGCGCGCTTCTCCCAGCGCTCTTCCACCGAGCCGCTCAGGGTCACCTCGCCGTCCTTGACGAGGACCTCCACGTCACCCACGTCGACGGGGCCCTCCATGAGCTGCTCGCAGACCTCCTCGCGGATGCGGTCGTCCGAGCGCTGGTATCCCTTTGGCGGCCGGACCGGACCGCGCCGGGCCTCCATTCGCTCCAGCATCCGGTCGTAGCTGCCGGGCTGGTAGCCGCGCTCATAGGCGCCCAGTCCTCCACGGCCACCCTGGTTGTAGCCGCGTTCGGCTCCGGACCCGGCGGGGTAGCCCGGGCGGCCCGGCTCGCCGCGGTGGATGCCTTCGTCACGCACCGGTTGCTCCATCCGCCGTGCGCGCACGGGAAATCGGGCCCCCTCGTAGTTGTCTTGATCACGCTGTGCCATTCGTGGATTCCTCTCCTGTCGGATGCGTGGGGTGCCGTCTCACTGCAGCATCTGGTCCTGCCGCGCGCCCTGGTTCTCGTCTCGCCGTTCCTCTCGCTGCTGCTGGGGGCGGGCGACGCGGAGCTCGTTGTGGACCTCCTTCACCCCGAGGATGTCCTCCGCCAGGTCTTCGATGGCGCGCTTCTCGTCCCGACTCTTCACCGTGCCGGAGAGGGTGACCTCGCCCTTCTCCACCCGGACGTCCACGTCGTCGGCGTCCATCCAGGCCCGCATCAGCTGTTCGCAGATGTCCTCGCGGATGCGGTCATCCGAGCGCTGGTAGTTGCGCGGCCCGCGGCCCTGACGGCGGGGAAGCTCGGGGGACTGCTCGTAGTAGGGATACGCCCCCTGCATGCCGCCGCGTCCGGCGCCGTGACCCATCTCTCGGTCCATGTCGCGCGTGGGGCTGGTGGCGTAGCCGGTGCGCGGGCGCTGCTCGATGAACGAGGATTGAATCCGGGGCGGTTGGTAGTCGTCGGCGCCGAAGCCACGGGTGCCGAAGCTGTTGTCGCGGCCCTGGTCCTGGCTCCAGCCCTCACCCCAGCCATAGCGACGCATGTCCTCGGGGTCCGCCGAGGCGCCCAGGGCGTATTGGCCTCGGTCCCAGCGGTCGGTGTCGTAGTGCTGGGTGCGCTGGGCGCCGCGAGCACCATAGCGATCGAAGTCACCCCGGGTCCGCTCGCGCGTCACCTCGCTCCAGAAGCCCTCGCCGAACTCCTCGCCAGGACCACCGGCCCGGCGAACCCCCGGGGCGCCTCGCATCAGTCCGCCTCGGTGGTACTCCTCACGACTGTCCTGGTCGAAGCGGCCCCGGTCCTCATCTCCGCCGTACTCGTAGCCTCGGCCGTAGCGGCCCACGTCTTGATCGCTGAAGCCGCTGCCCCGCATGCCTCCGCCGCCTCCGAATCGACCCCGATCCCGCTCCTCCTCGCGGGAGCCGCGGCCCGGTCCCCGGTCCTCTCCGCGGAATTCCCGCATGCGTCCCATGTCCCGCCCGCGCTCCGTCACGTCTCGTCGGTTGCCGCGCTCCGGGTCTTGGCCCAGTCCCTGTCGCTCAATGCCATGCCGCCGCCTGTCGGCCATCACCGTCTCCTTATGGGGTGTGAGATCGATCTGAAGGTCTTGATCGGCTCGCACCCACGGCAAGGGGGCGGAGTGAGGGCGGCTGCCTGGCTACCCATCCACGGAGAGGGAGACCGCCTTCGAACCGTGGATCTTCAACACCGGAAGGCCCCGGTTACCGGACGAGCAGGCTGGCAAGACCACGGGCCGCTCGTTCGATTCCCGTCGGGGCCGTTTGCCGAGCTCCCGTTTCCTTCGGAGACGCGGCGCCGTCTGCTCGCCTGCGGCTGGGCCTCATTGCGACACTCTCTCGGCAGGTGCGCGGCCAGTGGTCGGTGGACAACAGACCTGCGCCAACTCTCGCGCTCGGGAGAGGAGACTCTCGAAGGACGCGAGGACCGCCTGTCCGTCAACCTCGTAGATGCGGTGCCGTCGTGCAGCACCTTGAGGTGGCGTGAGATGACGGAGCGGTCCTGCGGCAGGTGCGCGGCAATTGCCCCCACATGGGCGGGGCCATAAAAGGACGACACGCGACCCGGGGTTCTACCGGGCCCAGCCCTCCCGGGTGAGCAGCTCCGAAACACGCAAGCGCACCTCGTCACGAATCTGCCGGACGCGCTCCACCGGCTTGCCCTTGGGGTCCTCGAGTGGCCAGTCATCACGCTTGAGGCCAGGCACATGGGGGCAGGCTTCACCGCACCCCATGGTGATGAGCCAGTGGGCGTCCCGGGCCAGCTCGTCCGTGAGGCGCTGCGGCTTCGCGCGTGACAGGTCGATGCCCACCTCGGCCATGGCGGATTGTACTTCCGGGTGGATACGCTCCCCGGGCTGTGTGCCTGCGGATACGCCGCGGGCCTTCGTCGGGTCCGCCAGCGCGTTGAAGAAGGCGGCGGCCATTTGCGAGCGGCCCGCGTTGTGGACGCAAGCGAAGATGACGGTCCTCATGGAAGCTCCAGGGCTGATGGTGGAGGAGTTCCCCGCACCGATGTGGCGGGCCGAGTTGCCCGTGCAGGAGAAGAGCTCTTTGAAGGGGGCGCGAGGCGTCACGACCGTGCCTCACCGGGAGGGGAGGCGGACGCGTCGGAGGGGGTGGCCTTGCTCTCGAAGCGGCGGGGCAAGACGACGGACTCCGACTCCGGGAAGAGCCGGCGCCGCAACCACAGGGAGAGATAGACGAGCGCGATGAGGGCGGGCACCTCGATGAGCGGGCCCACCACTCCCGCCAGCGCCTCGCCCGAGGCCATGCCGAAGACACCCACCGCCACCGCGATGGCCAGCTCGAAGTTGTTGCCCGCCGCCGTGAAGGACAGCGAGGCCGTCTCCTCGTAGCTGAAGCCCATCTTCCGCGACAGGAAGAAGGCGGAGGCGAACATGATGACGAAGTAGAGCATCAGCGGGATGGAGATGCGCACCACGTCCAGCGGCAGGCGCGTCATCTTCTCCCCCTGCATCGCGAACATCAGCACGATGGTGTAGAGCAATCCCAGCAGTGCGGTGGGCGCCAGGCGCGGAAGGAACTTCTTCTCGTACCACTCCTCTCCCTTGAGCCGGGTGAGCCCGAGGCGGGTGAGCGCCCCCGCCACCAGCGGCACGCCGAGGAAGATGAGTACGCTCTTGGCGATGCTCCACATGGACACGTCGAACGCGGTGCCTTCCGCGCCGAGCCAGCCGGGGACGACGGTGATGAAGAACCAGCCAAGCACTGAGTAGAAGAGAATCTGGAAGACGGAGTTGAGCGCCACCAGCACCGCCGCCACCTCAGTGCTGCCGCAGGCGAGCATGTTCCACACCAGCACCATGGCGATGCAGCGGGCCAGGCCAATGAGGATGAGCCCCGTACGGTAGTGGGGCAGATCCGGCAGCAGCGCCCACGCCAGGGCGAACATCAGCACCGGTCCCACTACCCAATTGAGGAAGAGCGAGACGCCGAAGAGCTTGCCGCGCGAGCGCAGCCGGCCCAGCTCTCCGTAACGTACCTTCGCCAGCACCGGGTACATCATCCACAGGAGACCGATGGCAATGGGCAGGGAGACGGTATCCAGCTTCACCATGTCCAGCCGGGCCCCAATGTCGGGGAAGGCCCGCCCCAGGCCAATGCCCAGCCCCATGGCGGTGAAGATCCATACCGGCAGGTAGCGGTCGATGAAGGAGAGCCGTTTGACGATGGCGTCGGACACTGAGAGGTACCTCGTGGAAGAAGAAGGGGCGGGTGGAGGGCCGAGGCTCACCGGCAGGAGCCGGGCCCTCGAGTCTCGAGGAGTTGCTCCACGTCCTTGCGGAGCGTCTCCTGCTTGCCGAAGGTGCTGACGAGCGCCTTGAGCTGCTGCTTGCACACCTCGTCGAGCTGGGGAGCGAGCCGGTAGTAGACCCAGCTCCCCTCCCGGCGAGGCTCCACCACGCCGGCCGCACGCAGCACGCTGAGCTGGCGGGAGGTGGTGGATTGCGTCAGCCCGAGGGCGGACTCCAGGTGGCAGACGCACAGCTCACCGTGGGAGAGCAGCGCCACGATGCGTAGACGGGTTTCATCCCCCAGCGCCTTGAAGAGGCGGGAGGCCTGTTGAACTTCGAGGGATGCAGCGGCCGACATGATGATATGCAGATATCCGCATGTCCTGTTGTTTCCAACTCCCCGTTTGCAACTTTTCGAAGTCCTTCTAACCCGCCGAGCCTGGAGTCTCCGGGGGCACGCGCTCCGCCGGGGACGGGTGCTGCGCGGACAGCACGGCGAGCTCCTGCGCCAGGCGTTGGATCTGCTTGCGCTGCTCGGCCACCTGGAGGCTCAAGCGGAAGAGGAGCCAGAGCAACCCGCCGCACACGATCGCGAAGAGCGCAGAGGGGGGGTAGTAGATGCCCATCGCGCTGGAGAGGGCGTCGATGACATTGCGCCAGAGCGCCAGGGAGGCCGTCAGCACGGAGACGAGCAGCCAGCTGAAGGTGTGGTGCTCCGACGTGCGGCGGCGACGCGCCGACAGCAGGACGGCCAGGGCGAACGCGGCCGAGAAGATGAGGACGATGATGCTGGAGCGGCTCATGTTCAGACCGCCCGGAAGCGCTCCATGAAGAGCGCGAAGGACACCTTGGCCATGTAGAACGTCGACCGCCAGGCGGTGAGGGAGCTCTCCCCCGCGCGCCGCGAGCGCATCTTCACGGGCACTTCCACAATGGGGAAGTGCTGCCGCGACGCCATCAGCACACTCTCCGGTTCCGGGTAGTCATGCGGGAAGCGCGTGGAGAAGAAGCGCATGGCCCTGGGGCCGAAGCCGCGGAAGCCGGACGTCGGGTCGGTGATGCGCTGCTTGCACAGCGACGAGAGCAGTCCGGAGATGAGCTTGCTGCCAAAGCGGCGCAGCCACGTGGAGCGGAAGCTGGCCACTCCGGCGAAGCGGCTTCCCACCACCAGCTCCGCGCCTTGCTCCAGGGCCTTCAGCAGCGCGGGGACGCTGTGCGGGTCATGCTGGCCATCCCCATCCATGCGCACCACGTGCGAGTACCCGTGGCGCAGCGCGTACAACAGGCCGGTGGCCTCGGCCGCGGCCACCCCGAGGTTGATGGGGTGACGGACCACGTGGGCGCCCGCCTTCCGGGCCCGCTCCGCCGTCTCGTCGCGCGAGCCGTCGTCCACCACGGCCACGTCGATGCCGGGCAGCTCCTGCCGGAGCTCGGCGACGACATCCGCGATGCAGGCCTCTTCGTTGTAGGCCAGCAGGATGATGAGGGTCCCTGCTTCCATGGCCACCCTTCTCGCCGAGAAACTCCCCTCGGGCAATAGAGGGGATGGGCTCGGATGCTCACACGCGCTGTGCGTGAAGATGCGACACACGGTCCGGTCTGGTATAGGGCGCCGCCGGTGGACACCGTCAACGCGAAGCCCTCCTCCTCTCTGCCGGTGCCACCCCGTGGGCTCGGCACGCTGTTCTTCCTGCTGCTCCTGTGGCTGCTGTTGCCAGGAGCCCTGGCGGGCGTGCTGCGGGCGGCGCTGGGCCTGCCCCTGTGGGTGGGTGCCCTGGTGGGCCTCGCGGGGGCGGCTGGGCTCACGTGGAAGGGGGTCTCGCATGAGCGGCCCTGGCCCACGCACGTGCCGCTGGTGCTTCTCCAGGGGCTCTACCTCGCCACGGTGTGGGGCGTGACGTGGCGGATGCTGGGCATCCCCGCCATGGAGGGCCTGGTGACGGTCGGGGGAGGGGACGCCGGCAACCACGCTGCGCTCCGGGCCGACTTCGTCTCCCACGAGCCCGGCGTCTACCAGGGCTTCATCCTCTTCCACACGTTGACGTATGGGCTGGAGTGGCTCTTCGGCCTGGACGCGTTCACCAGCTTCCGCGCCGGTTTCTACCTCGTGCCCATGGTCATCGCCGTGGCGCTCGCCGCGGGAGTCGAGTCCGTCGCCGGGCGGCTCTGGCACTCGGGTCGCGCGCAGGTGGCGGCGCAGGTTGTCCTGCTGGTGGCCACCGTCGCGGCATGGCGGTTCCTGCTGCTGCGGTGGCTGCACTACCACCAGGCCGATGGCTTCTATCCCCATCTCTTCGGGCTGGTGACCCTCGTGCTGGCGTGGCTCGCCTATGGCCTTCCGCGCTCGGTCTGGGGGCGCTGCGGCGCGCTCGCCGTGTTCACGGTGTTCTACCGGTTCACCTACGGGCTGAACCTCGGGGACTTCCTCTTCACGGGCGGGGTGCTCCTTCTGGTGGAGGGCTTCCGCTCGTTCGGCCCGAAGTACCGTTGGGGGGTCTGGTTCGTGGGGCTCGTGTTCCTCGGGGCCGCCGCGTACGCGTACTCGCGGCTCCTTCCCCTGGCGCAGGTCCCCGGCGCCATCGTGGCCCACTCGCACGAGCGCGCGCTGCGGGTGCAGTGGTGGACCCTGGTGGGGCTCCTGGTCGTGCGCTTCCTCTCCCCCCGGCAGGATTCCGTCGAGCGGCGGTTGATCGACTTCGCCGTGCTGTTCTGTGGGGCCAGCGCGCTGGTGCAGTTTGCCTACAGGAAGGCGGGGCTGCCCATTGACTACTACTTCCTCAAGTACGGCTTGCACGCCGTGGTGCTGCTGCTGTGCGTGGCCCTGTTCGTCACCAGCATCCGGATGGGGGCGGTGTTCCAGAAGGGGCTGGTGCGCGCATGGTACTGGGATCTCGCACTGGCCGTGCTTGTCGCCATCGGGCTCTTCGAGGTGACGCGTGGGTGGGGCCGGGCCTACGAGTCCTATGAGTCGAGCTACCGGGAGCGCGTGCGTGGAGCACCGCCCTTCCAGACGCTCGATGCGTTGGAGGATCGCGGAGCGACGGCGATCATCCGGCGGGTGCTGCATGACGAGGGCAAACGCTTCGGTGGGCTGCTGACTCCCTCCTGGCCTCGGGCGAACTTCTCCAACGTTGCGTTGGGCTGGGTGCCAGAGAACTGGTCCGCCACCGGTGGACACTGGCCGCTGTTCAGCAGCGGCGCGGTGCGGGAGGGGCCGGGCTTCTGTGTCTTCTGGGAGGCCTCCGCGGGGGATTGGGAAGGCTACCAGCGCATCTCCGATGACAACCACACGCCCCTGGTGGACGTCGTCCGGAAGCTCCAGGCTCGGCCCGACAAGGTCTGCCAGGACTACGCCGCCCCGTGGGTGTCGAGCGGCTCACGGACGCTCTGCTACCGCTGCGACTAAGGCGCAAAAGTTGCGCGGTGCGTTGAGGGAGACGTGCTTGCGAGCCGGGCCAGCTCGCGAACATCATCGGCCATGCCTTCTCCTTCCTACGTCCACGGAACCAGCACCACCCCGCTGCTTGGGGAGACCATCGGCCAGAACCTGCGCCGCACCGTCGAGCGTCATGGTGATCGCGAGGCGCTCGTCGTCGTCTCTCAGGGCTACCGCGCCACGTGGAGCCAGCTCTGGGAGCAGACGACGCGGGTGGCCCTGGGCCTGCTGGCGTTTGGCGTGGAGAAGGGGGACCGGGTGGGGCTCTGGTCTCCCAACCGCTTCGAGTGGGTGGTGGCCCAGTACGCCATGGCCCGCATTGGCGCGATCCTGGTGAACCTCAACCCCGCCTACAAGTCGGCGGAGCTGGAGTACGCGCTCAAGCAGTCCGGCACCAGCGTGCTGCTGCTCTCGCGCGGCTTCCGCCAGACGGACTACCGGAAGATGCTCGAGGAGGTGCGCCCGCGCTGCCCCGAGCTGCGCGTCGCGCTGGTGATGGAGGATGACTGGGAGCTGCTGCTGAAGAATGGCACCCACGTGAGCGAGAGCCTGCTCACGGCGCGTGAGGCCTCGCTCCAGTTCGACGACCCCATCAACATCCAGTACACGTCCGGCACCACGGGCTTTCCCAAGGGCGCCACGCTCAGCCACCACAACGTCCTCAACAACGGCTTCTTCGTGGGCGAGGCGCTGCGCCTCGGGCCCGAGGACCGCGTCTGCATCCCCGTGCCCTTCTACCACTGCTTCGGCATGGTGATGGGCAACCTGGCCTGCACCTCCCACGGCTCGACCATGGTGATTCCGGCCGAGGCGTTTGATCCACTCGCGGTGATGCAGACGGTGGGGGCCGAGCGCTGTACCGCGCTCTACGGCGTGCCCACCATGTTCATCGCCGAGTTGGATCATCCGCGCTTTGGCGAGTTCGACTTCTCCTCGCTGCGCACCGGCATCATGGCGGGCTCGCCGTGCCCCATCGAGGTGATGAAGAAGGTGCAGTCGCGCATGAACATGCGGGAGGTCACCATCTGCTACGGCATGACGGAGACCTCGCCCGTGTCCACGCAGAGCGCGTTGGACGACCCGCTGGACAAGCGCGTCTCCACCGTGGGCCGGGTGCACCCGCACGTGGAGGTGAAGATTGTCGAGCCAGCCACGGGCGCGGTGGTGCCTCGCGGCTCGCCTGGCGAGCTGTGCACGCGGGCCTACAGCGTGATGCTCGGCTACTGGAACAACCCCGAGGCCACCCGCAACTCCATCGACGCGGCCGGCTGGATGCACACCGGCGATCTCGCCACCATGGACGAGGACGGCTACGTGAGAATCGTCGGCCGCATCAAGGACATGATCATCCGCGGCGGCGAGAACGTGTACCCGCGCGAGATTGAGGAGTTCCTCCACACGCACCCGGGCGTCAGCGAGGCCCAGGTCATCGGCGTGCCCAGCGAGAAGTACGGCGAGGAGGTGATGGCCTGGGTGAAGACGAAGCCCGGGACCTCGCTCACCCAGGAGGAGCTCGTGCGCTTCTGCACGGGCCGCATCTCCACCTTCAAGATTCCCCGCTACTGGAAGTTCGTGGACGAGTTCCCCATGACGGTGACTGGAAAAATCCAGAAATTCCGCATGAGGGAAGTAGCTGTGGTTGAGCTGGGACTGGAGGGGGCCGCATCCATCCGCACGGCGTGACCCGGTGCACGGAGTTTTGCGCTCTAATGCACCTATCGTGACCGCCGCCCCCATTCCCGCTCCCGGCCTGGAGCAACTGCTGACCCTGGCCACTCCCGCGGACACCTGCCGCGGGATGTTCTTCAACGGCCTGTTCGAGGCGGTGCTCGCATTGGGGGGCGAGGAGGCGCGGAGGAAGTGCTTCGTGGCCGCCGGGGAGAAGCGGTTCGTGGACTTCTTCAGCTACCCGGTGACGGACCTGCTCAAGGCCGTCTTCACCGCCGCGGAGCTGCTCGGCCCGACACAGGGGGGAAGGGACGCCGTGCTGCGCCTCCTTGGGCGGCGCGCCACGGAGGACTTCCTCCAGTCCACCGTGGGCAAGACGATGGTGGCGCTCGCGGGCGATGATCCCCAGCGGTTGCTCGCGAGCTTTCCCAACTCGTTCCGGGTCTCGCTGAGCTATGGCGAGCGAACCGTGGAGCGGCTCGGGGAGAAGGAGGCGCGGATGAAGGTGCGCCGGGACTTCATGCCCCTGGAGTACAACCTGGGCGTCCTCACCGCCGCGATGGATCGCTCGACGGCCCGGGAGCTCGTCGTGGAGGGGCACCGTCTGGCGCCGCTCGACGTCGATTACCACTTCCGTTGGTCGTGAGGCGCTCCGAGCGCCCGTCCGGCTCCTTGCCCTTAGCGCTCCGCACCACGGAAGCGTGGATTGCCGCGTGTTCGGAGACATATTCCCCCCACTCCACCCGTTGCGTTGAGATGGAGGCCCCGCTCGTGGGAGAGGAGTGGACGCGATGGGAGTGAAGCTGCTGCTGGCAGGCTGGTACGGAAGAGAGGAGCTCTTCAACGCGCCCGAGGCTCCTCGGCCTTGGCTGCGGCGGGTGGAGCGCTGGGTCCATGAAGCGGCGGAGGTGCTGCTGGAGAGCTCGCGCACGGTGGATGGCCCGCAGGGTCCCATCCTGTTCCTGCGCCTGCATCCGGCCGCGGAGGAGGTGGCCATTGTGGCCGCGGGCAAGGGGCGGGTCGTCGTCTCGGCCAATACCTCCATGGTGGGGCCCGGCTACCACCGCTACCTTTGCGATCTGCTCCATGCACTGGGGGATGCGCTTCAGGTGGACTGGGCTGACCCGGCCCTCACCGTCGCGGGAGTGGGGGACCCTACGGGGTACTTCCATACGGGCGACGCGAGCGAGATTGCCCCGCGCATGCTCGCTTGGCTGAAGAGCATGGCTGAGCGGGCGCTGGAGTTTCGGAGACAGGGCCACTCGGGGGCCGCGCTCTCCCTGCGTGCTGGGCACGGCTTCGAGTACCCCGGTGCTCTGCTGACGCCGCTGGGCCCACGCAACGAGGAGTGGCTGCGCGCCGTGCACGAGGATCCGCAGCGGGGCCAGGACATCTTCCCGTGGTGGGAGCCGGGCCTGGGCGCCTCGACGAAGCTGGGCCGTGCGCTCAGCCGCATCTGGACGGAGATGGTGTGGCGTCCACCGTTGCTCGAGGAGGAGCGCCACCTCTTCCGAGACGTGGCGCGGCTGCTGGAGTCGGCGTGGCGGGAGGAGCCAGAGCTGGCCTACCCGTGGCGCGAGTGGCAGCAGGTGTTGGGTTACCTCGGCATTGGGGGAACGTTGGCGGAGGAGGTCTCCCGGCGAGCCATTGCTGCGCCTCCGGGTCCGCTCATTGGCTACCGGCGGGGTGCGGTGCAGGTGACCTTGCCCGAGGGCTGGGAGATTCGCATTCCGGGCTCGTTGGCGGAGGAACGCCTGGCGGACGGGAGCTGGGTGGCGAGAGATCACCGCCGCAGCGTGCGCTTCGTTCCGTTGGATGACGTGAGAGGAATTGCGCCGGGTCCCGAGGAGAAGATGGCGTACGAGTTCCAGCACCAAGGGGAGCGGGTGAGTGGGCGGGCCACATTGCACGTGGAGCCGGGGGATTGCCGGCTCACGGCGTTGTGCGAGTCCGGCACGCACCGGGCCTTGTGTGTCGTCAGCTTCGACGACCCCGAGGAGCAGGACTGGGCACTGGGCACCTGGCGCTCGTTGGACCACGCCGCCGCAGCGTGAGGGGCGCTGCATTTCGTTGGTCTCGGGGCAGGGCTGTGGCATATCGCCCGGGGCACACGCCCATGCGCTGCTCCACACGAATCTGCACGTCTGGTTATTGGCTGCTCGCGCCAGTTCTCGTGGCGACATGAAACCCGATCTCATCAAGAACACCCTGTCCTTGCTCCAAGAGGTGGCGTTGCATGCATCCACTTCGGAGCAACGTGACGCGCTCGAGAACTGCATGCTCACTCTCCACTTCATTAGCGGAAGGGGAGAGGCAGGTGAGTTCTCGGATTATGCCGAGAGCTTCGATACGGCACCTCTGACCCCTGTCCTCTCTTTTGCGACGAAGGATGAAGCGGATGGTTGGCTGCGGAATCACCCCGCTCCGCCCCATGGGGCCACCATCAGAGCCGCGGATGTTCTCTATACCGTTGCTTACTCACGAGAGCTCGAGCACCGGAAGTTGCTCCGCCTTCCCTCCAAAGAAGAGTTGGCGCAGATGGAAGGGGACGAGGAGAGCGGTGAAGAGGCCGAGGAGCAGGTGAGTCCTCCCAAGCCGAGCCTCGGTGCAAGTTTCGACTTCTTCGATTTCTTCAAGTGGACCTGCTTCCACCTCTTCGAGTTGGAGCAGCGTATTTCCTCACCCGAGGAACTCGAGGCCATCCGAACCGCCAGAATTGCCTTGCACTTCGTCATGCACGTGGGGGAGTACCACGGCTTCGAGGCGTACCTGGAGACTCTCCGCTCCTCGAGACTCTCACGTCCGCTTGAATCCTTCTCGACTCGGGATGCTGCGGAGACCTGGGTGGAGACTCAATCCGAGCCTCCAGCTCCTGGAGTGGTCGCCATCGGGAACGGCCTCTATTCCGTGGGATACAACCGCAGGCGTGCGCTGCGCGTGCTGATCCGCATTCCCACGCAACAGGAGTTGGACGCTGGAGCAGCGTGACTCAGGGAGCGGGCGGCGTCAGGGGCGCTCCGATCAGGTCGGGGTACTTCGCTCCTGTGGCGATGGGCCCCTCGTGTTTCAGCAGCTCGCGGGCTGCTTCCTGGAAGGCGCGCTCGTTGGGGGCCTTGGGCTGCCGCTTCATCGAGGGCACCGGAGGACACGCATGTGGCGCCACGGCGGGAACGGGCCGTAGGGCGGGTGCGTTCGCGAGTGCCTCGGACACGCTTCGGATTCCCTGCTCCTGGTTTCTTCGGTGCGTGACTGAGTCCGAGTAACCCTCTGGGCCTGACCCGAACTTCTCGGCGAGCAACTGAAGGATGGACGTGTGGTCGAGGTTGCCGTGGAAGGCCTTCCCGGGTTGTACCCAGGGGGAGATGAGCAGGCCGGGGACCCGCGGCCCGGTCGTTGTGAAGCGTTCTGTGTACTTCGCGTTTGGCGGCTTCAGGTTGTCGATGGGCAGCGGTGGCACGTGGTCGAAGAAACCGCCGTGCTCGTCGTAGGTGTGGATGAACAGCGTCCGCGCCCACTTGTCTGGGTTGCTCGTAAGCGCCGTATAGACCCGGTGCAGGAGCAGCTCGCCATGGCAGACACGTGCGATCGGATGGTTGCAATTGGGCGGCTCGTCCGACCAGAAGAAGTCGAAGTAGCGCGGCTCGATGAAGATGACCTCCGGCGTCTCGTCTGCCGGCTCGTGTTGGATGTCGTGCGCGAGCTCGCTGATGGGGCGGTACTTCGCCCCCACCAGCTCGTGGAACCGCCCGAACAGCAGGAAGAAGGGCGGCCCGTCATGGTAGACGCGCCAGCGGACCTTCCTCTTGTTCTTCTTCTGGGCGTTGTCCAACCAGTCGAAGACGTGCTCCTGGTGCTCGATGAGCCGCGAGCCCGTGTCGTCGATCAGCGTGGTTCCCGTGAAGGCCATGCAGCGGTTGGGCTGCGTGTCCGTGGGCAGGGGCGTGAACCAGCGATCGCACACGCAATACTCCCTGGCCAGGAAGGACGTCATCCAGGCTCCGCGCGAATCGAAATACCCCATGGGGGGCGAGTGCTCCCCCGCTCGATGCTGGGTGTAGTCGACATACGCCTCGACGAAGCCTGACATCCGGAACTTCTTGCCGCTGCGGCTCCGCGCCATCTGCATGTTCACGTGGTAGCGGCTGTGGGGGAGATCCCGGATGACCAACGCCTCGTCCTGGATGAGGAAGGGCCGGAAGAAGCGCTGCGCGAAGAAGTTGGCGTAGCGCGGCTCGGTGTCGGGGTTGCGCAGTCCGTCCACATCCCACTCCGGATGCTCCAGAGACAGGTGCCCCAGCATGTGATCGAACGACCTGTTCTCCTGCATCAGGATGACGATCGTCCGGATTTCGTCGAGCGCGGCCATGGCTTCACCTCGGGCATGCGAGCTGGAATTTGATGATCAACCGGCCATCCACTGACTCGAGCGCGTCCTCGCAGCTCTCGCCCGCGTCGAGCGGGACGCGCAGTTGCCAGAGTCCCTGGGCGGGCTGTCCCTCGAAGCCGGGTGCCTTCGCGCCTTCTCGTACCGTCTCGGAGGTCTCTCCCTTTCCGATGACCAGGGGGCGCGCGTTCATGTTCGTCACCTGCCCAAGGCGCACGTTGGGCGAGAGGTGGCTGCCGTCCAGCTGGAAGGAGGACTCCAGGGCCCCCGTCTGCTCCGAGCAGGTGAACTGGCTCCGACCCTCGGCATCGACGACGCCGTACTCGAGGTCCTTCGGAGGAGAGAGCACCTCGCTCTCGGTGAGCTCCTTCTTGAGGCCGAAGACGCGGGAGGTCTCCAGGTGGAAGCGCGTGGGTCCGCTGATGGTGACGGTCTGGGTCCCCGTGTTGTCCTTCCGACCGAGCGCGGGAATTTCGGGGAAGGCCTCGATGCGGACGGGCCCGTTGGTCTCCCAGCGGAGCGTGACCTCGTCGCCGGGGCAGGCCACCGGAGGGGTCGCGGTGAAATGCTGGATGTGGGGCTTGGGCAGGCAGCCACCCAGCACTGCGGCGAGCACCATGCACACCAGGACGCTCTGTTTCCTTGCCGCGCTCATACATTCCCCCCGGCCCCACCAAGGTTGATGGGCGGTTGTTGCGCCGGACTGCTTTGCGCCCTTGGAGGATGATGGAACTCACCCTGTTTGTGACGGGACACCTGCCGCCAGGCTCCTGTTCCCGACAGGAGAGGGGGCGGGCGGGGAGCACCCTCTGTAGAGTGCGCGCCACGATGCCGGACGCGTCCACGCTCGCCGAATGGGGATTGCCGGGGCTCTTCCTGGTGGCGCTGGTGGCCGGCTCGGTGCTGCCGGCGCCCTCCGAGGCGGTGCTGGCCGCGCTCATTTATGGAGGGGTTCCTCCAGCGCCGGCCGTGGCGGTGGCCACCGGGGGCAATGTGCTCGGGGCCCTCACCGTCTATCTGCTGGGCCGTTGGGTGGCACGCGGAGGAGGGGGCCCCGTGGGTCGCTGGGTGCAACGCCGAAGTGCCAGCGAGGGCCCCCGGTTGGAGCGAGCCCGGGCGCGGCTGGCCACCTGGGGCGCCCCGGTGCTCGCCCTCGCGTGGATCCCCGTGGTGGGAGATGTGTTCGTCCTCGCCGCCGGCCTCGTGGGAGTGCGCTGGGGGCCCTTCGTCGGCTTCGTCACACTGGGCAAGGGGCTGCGCTACCTCTTCGTCGCGTTGTCCGCTGTCGCGGCGAGCCATACTGGAATTTCACAGTAGGGTTGCGGGACAACAGGGGGTAAATGGACGATGATGGGGCCGCTGTACCCCTCAATCGCCCGCCCGCTGCGGGCAGGAAGTCGCTGATGCATCAGTTACCTCCCTCGAAGCGCGCTGGCTTCGGCTCCTGGTTGTTGGTCCCTTTGCTCACCCTGGTGCTCGCCGCGTGCGGTGAGGGTTCTTCCGTGGACTCGCTGGAGCCCACGCAGAACAGCGTGTCGTTCAATGGCGCCTCGCTCACCGATGTCCGGGTGCGGCTGATGGCCGCCAACATCACCAGCGGCAACAACCAGAGCTACGACCCGGGCCACGGCACCCGCATCTTCCAGGGCACGAAGCCGGACGTGGTGATGATCCAGGAGTTCAACTACGGCAACAACTCGGCTGCCGCCATCCGGAGCTTCGTGGATGAGGCTTTTGGACCGGGCTTCTACTACTACCGCGAGGGCGGGGCGCAGATTCCGAACGGAATCATCAGCCGCTGGCCCATCATCGCCTCGGGCGAGTGGACCGACACGCAGGTGAGCAACCGGGACTTCGCGTGGGCCCGCATTGACGTGCCGGGTCCCAAGGATCTCTGGGTCGTGAGCGTGCACCTGCTCACCTCGGGCAGCACCGTGCGCAACACCGAGGCGACCAACCTGGTCAAATACATCAAGGCCAACATCCCCGCGGGGGACTATTTGGCTATCGGCGGTGACTTCAATACCGACAGCCGCTCCGAGAGCTGCCTCTCCACGTTCAGCCAGGTGGTGACCACGAGCGGCCCGCACCCGGCGGACCGGAACGGCAAGGAAGGCACCAACGCCGGTCGCACCAAGCCGTACGACCACGTGTTGGTGGACTCGGACCTGCGCGCCTACCAGACGGCCACGGTCATTGGCTCCAGCTCGTTCAGTGCGGGCCTGGTGGTGGACACGCGTGTGTACTCGCCCCTTTCGGAGATCTCCCCCGCGCTGTCGGGTGACAGCGGCGCGTCGAACATGCAGCACATGGCCGTCATCAAGGACTTCCTCATCCCGGGTGGCGATGAGCCGACCCCTGTGGGGAGCGTGACGGTGGTGGCGCCCAACGGCGGGGAGAGCTGGACGGCGGGCAGCAGCCGGACCCTGACCTGGACGTCGAGCAACGTGAGCAACGTGAAGCTCGAGTACACGACGGATGGGAGCACGTGGAACGTCATCTCCGCCAGCACGCCGGCCTCCGCGGGCAGCTACACCTGGACGGTCCCGAACTCGGTGACCACGACGGCGAAGGTGCGGGTGAGCGATGCGGCCAACGTGGCCGTCACCGACGTGAGCGATGCGGCCTTCGCCATCACCTCGTCTACCCCTCTGCCGGATCCGACGACCGTCATCACGCAGGAGACCGAGAACAACGACACCGCGGCCACTGCCAACGGGCGGGTGGCGGCGGGCACCAGCGTGAGTGGGGCCCTCACCACCAACACGGACGTGGACTGGTTCAAGTTCACGGTGACCTCGCCCGGTACTGTCACGGTGCGGCTGGTCATGCCCGGGGTGGCGGACCTGGACTGGTACCTGTACACGCCGGATGACGTGAACCTGTACGCGGCGCGCGGCTACTCCTCGAGCAACCCGGAGGTGGGCAGCTACTCCGCCACGGCCGCGGGCACCTACTACGTGAAGGTGGTGGGCTACGCGGGCGCGATGAGCAGCTACACGCTCACTGTGACGGGCGCTGGCGTCCAGCCGTAGTCCCAGCGAGAAGACGTGAGGACTCCCGGGCGCACGTGACACCCGGGAGTCCTAGAGGCGCCCCTTCTTGAGGCTTCAGTGGCGGTGCTCGTCCGCCCCACCATTCGTGTGGAACCCGGAGGCCTCCCACTCCTCGCCTTCGGGCACCGAGGGCTCCGCCAAGGCGGGCTTGGTCAGCGGTGGGGTGCCCGGGTCTCCAGGGCGGGGGGAGGGCCGGCCGTAGTCGCGCTCGTAGATGCGCACCACGGCGAGGAAGAAGGCCACGATGAGCGGCCCCAGGAGCAGGCCAATGGCGCCGAAGACGGCCAGGCCGCCGAGCAGGGCGAAGAAGACGATGGCGCCGTGCATGTGCATGCCGCGCTTGGCGAGTATGGGCTTGACGACGTTGTCGGAGAGCCCCACCACGACGACGCCCCAGACGGCCAGGATGAGCGCGGCGATGGGGTGGCCGGTGGCGAGCAGCAGCAGGGCGGCGGCCAGACACACCACGGCGGCGCCCACGGCGGGGATGAGGGCGAAGAAGAACGTCACCGCCGCGAAGAAGATGGGGACCGGCACACCGGTGATGAGGTAGCCCACCAGGGCCGCCACCGCCTGCACACCCGCGGTGGCCACGCTGGACACCAGCACGGACTTGGTGACGCGGCGGAACTCGTTCAGCAGCTCCGTCGTCTGCCCTCGCTTGAGGGGAGACACACTCTCCATCCACGCGACAAGTCGCTTTCCATCCACCAGCAGGAAGTAGAGCGCGATGAGCATCATGACGGTCTGGAAGACCGCCGAGCCCGTGGTCGCCACCACTCCGCCCACCGTCTGGGCCGCCGTGGCGCCCCGGGTGGTCAACTGCTCCTGGAGGGTCTGCCACACCCCGGCGCTCTCTGACTGGAAGCGCTCGAGCAGCCGCCCCGCGTGATCCTTCAGGGGACCGGGGACGTAGGTCACCAGTCCCTGCAATCCCCGCTGCTGCACCGTGGTGGAGATGAAGTTCACCCCCTCGATGACCTGGGAGACGATGAAGGCGGTGAGGGCCGCCAGAGGCGCCAGGAGGGCCAGGACGGTGCCTACGCAGATGAGACCGGCCGACAGCCCGCTCTTCCCCCGAAAGCGCTGCGTCAACCACCGCTGCAGGCCCTGGAAAGCTCCGGCAAGCACCGCGGCCAGGAAGAAGGCGTTGAAGAACGGGGAGGCGACTAGCAACAGCAGGGCAATAGAGACGAGGATGAGCCCCACGAGGACACGCCGGGCTCCTTGTTCAGTGGCCATGGCCCCACTATGGGGGCGATCCCTGGTGGGAGGAAGGGGCAGGGGCCGTCCAGCCATCCGCTGGGCTCCCCTGCTTGGTGCTTGGGGAAGCAGGCAGGCCGGTTAGAGTGCGCGCCCATGCCGCCTCTCGACTCGAACCTCTTCCCCCTTTGGCTCGTTCAGGCGCTGTGCGCCCTCTTTCTCGCCATCACCTTCCTCCAGTCTGGCTTGGACAAGGTCATCGACTGGAAGGGCAACCTGGGGTGGCTTACCGGACACTTCGCCAAAAGCCCGCTGCGCAGCATGGTGCCGCTGCTGCTGGCCACCCTCACGGTGCTGGAGCTGGCCGCTGGTGCGGTGAGCGCGGTCGGGCTGGTGTTCCTGGTGCTCTCTGGCGCCACGCGGGTCGCCATGTGGGGCGCGGCCCTCTCCGGGCTTTCTTTCGTGGCCCTCTTCTTCGGCCAGCGCATGGCCAAGGACTACGCGGGGGCCGGAGGCCTCGTCCCTTATTTCCTCGTGAGTCTGGTGGCGCTCCTTACCCTGCGCGGTTGAACCGTCAGGTGGCGGGCACTTCCGGCACGTCCTGGTCGGGGCAGCACCCCCGACGTGGACCGTAGTAGGCTGAACCCCCGGCCTTCCCGTGGAGGGTGGACCGGGGGAGGCCCATGGAACGCCTGCGCTTCTTCCTGAATGACCGGCCCGTCGAGGAGACGGGGCTCTCTCCCACCACCACGCTGTTGCGCTACCTGCGTGACAGGGCCCACCTGCCCGGTACCAAGGAGGGCTGTGCCGAGGGCGACTGCGGGGCCTGTAGCGTCGCCGTGCTCGAGCACGATGGCCAGGGAGCCCCCGCGCTGCGCTCGGTGAACGCGTGCCTCGTGCTGCTGCCCATGGTGCAGGGCAAGCGCGTGTACACGGTGGAGGCGCTCAAGGAGGGCGGGAAGTACCACGTCGTCCAGGAGACGCTGGCGCGCGAGCTGGGCTCGCAGTGCGGTTACTGTACCCCTGGCGTCACCATGGCGATGCTGGAGGCCTGCCACCGCCGCGACCTGGATGAGCCCTGGAAGCTGGACGCGCAGATGTGCGGCAACCTCTGCCGCTGCACCGGCTACCGGCCCATCCGTGAGGCCGCGGGCCAGGTGGCCGGCCTTCGTCCTCCGGATCGCTTCGCTCGTGCGCTCGCGGAGACGCAGCCCGAGCCCATGGAGCTGGCCTACGCGGCCGGCGCCCAACGCTTCTTCACCCCCGGCTCGCTCGAGGCCCTCTGGGACGTGTTGGACAAGCACCCGGAGGCCCGCTTCGTGGTGGGCGGGACGGACTTGTCGCTGGAGGTGACGAAGCGCTACGCGGAGCCCCCGCTGCTGGTGTCGTTGGAGGCGCTCTCCGAGCTGCGCGTGCTGGAGCCGCGCGGCGGCGGGCACCGCCTGGGTGCCACGGTGCGGCTGACGGACCTGGAGGACTACGCGCGCGCCACGTGCCCGCCCCTGGAGCGGATGCTGCGCTACTTCGCCTCGCGGCAGATCAAGAACCGCGCGACGGTGGGGGGCAACCTGTGCACCGCCTCGCCCATTGGAGACCTGGCGCCGGTGCTGCTCGCGCTGGGGGCCGAGGTGGTGCTGCACTCGCGGGCAGGGGAGCGACGGGTGCGGCTGGAGGACTTCTTCCAGGGCTACCGGCGCACGGCGCTCGGGCGTGGCGAGGTGCTGGCCTTCGTGGACGTGCCGGCTCAGCCGGAGGGGACGAGGGCGCTCGCGTACAAGGTGTCCAAGCGGCGCGAGCTGGACATCAGCGCCGTGTCCGCGGGCTTCCGGGTGGTGGTGGACGGGGAGGGGAAGGTGGCCGAGGCGCGGCTGGCCTACGGAGGCATGGCGGCCACGCCCTCGCGGGCCCGGCGTACCGAGGCCGCGCTGGTGGGCCGTCCCTGGACGGAAGCCACGGTGGAGGAGGCGCTCGCCTTGCTGGACGAGGACTTCAAGCCGCTGTCCGACCACCGAGGCTCGGCGTGGTACCGCGCGCGGGTGGCGAAGAACCTCTTGCGCGGCTTCTTCCACGAGACGCTCGCGGAGCCGATGCCCCGGCTCGCGGAGCATCATTCGGCCACGGTGCAGGTGAGGTGAAACGGATGAGCACGCTTCCTTCTTCTCCTGATTCCACCCGCGCCCAGCAGACCGAGCCGGCCCGTACGCCCCTGCATGCCCCGGCTCCGCACGAGAGCGGCCTGAAGCACACCAGCGGCGAGGCCCTCTACGTGGACGACCTGCCCGCGCCGCCGGGGATGCTGGCGGGGCACCTCGTCACCTCGCCGCACGCGCACGCGCGTCTGTTACGCAAGGACGCCTCGCGTGCCCAGGCCCTGTCCGGTGTCCACGCCGTGCTCTTCGCCGAGGACATCCCTGGAGAGAACCAGGTGGGCCCCGTCATCCACGACGAGCCCCTGTTTGCCGACGGCGAGGTGCACTTCGTGGGGCAGACGGTGGCGCTGGTGCTGGCGGAGAGCGCCGACCTGGCCCGCCGTGCCGCCGCGCTGGTGGAGGTGGAGTACGAGCCCCTGCCCGCGCTCCTGACCCTGAAGGCGGCGGTGGAGGCCGGTGCCTTCCACACCACCCCGCATACCATCCGCCGGGGAGAGCCGGAGGCGGTGCTCGCAGCGGCGCCGGTGCGCCTCTCGGGCGAGTGCATGACGGGCGCTCAGGACCACTTCTACCTGGAGACGCAGGTGGCACTGGCGGTGCCCGGTGAAGACGACGCGGTGCACCTGTGGAGCTCCACCCAGCACCCCTCGGAGGTGCAGGCCATCGTCGCCGGAGTGCTGGGAGTGGGGCGGCACCAGGTGGTGGTGGAGGTGCCGCGCATGGGAGGCGGCTTCGGCGGCAAGGAGACGCAGGCGGCGCCGTTCGCGGCCCTGGCGGCCCTGGGCGCGCGCGTGACTCGGCGGCCGGTGAAGGTGTGGCTCAACCGCGACCAGGACATGGCCTTCACGGGCAAGCGTCACCCCTTCTGGGGCCACTATGACGCTGGCTTCGACGCCGAGGGGCGGCTGCTCGCGTTGAAGGTCGAGCTGTTCTCCGATGGAGGGTGGAGCACGGACCTGTCGCACGCGATCCTGGATCGAGCGCTCTTCCACCTGGACAACGCGTACTTCGTCCCGGCGTTGCAGTTCGTCGGCCGGGTGGCCCGGACGAACCTGCCCTCCAACACGGCCTTCCGCGGCTTCGGCGGGCCTCAGGGCATGTTCGTGATGGAGGAAGTGCTGAACCGCGCCGCCGAGCAGCTCGGGTTGGATCCGGCCGTGGTGCGCGAGCGGAACTTCTACCGGGACGCTCCCGGGAACGTCACCCCGTATGGGCAGCCGGTGGAGGGCAATCGCCTGCCGCGCATCTACGCCGAGCTGATGGCCTCCAGCGATTACGTTCAGCGGCGCGCGGAGATTGATGCATTCAACGCCTCCTCGCGGTGGACGAAGCGAGGCATCGGCTTTCAGCCGGTGAAGTTCGGCATCTCCTTCACCACGAGCTTCCTCAACCAGGCGGGTGCCCTGGTGGTGGTGTACACGGACGGCAGCGTGCAGCTCAATCACGGTGGTACCGAGATGGGGCAGGGGCTGCACACCAAGATGCGAGCTGTGTGTGCCCATGAGCTGGGCGTCCCTCCCGAGCGCGTGCGGGTGATGAACACCGCCACGGACAAGGTGCCCAACACCTCGGCCACGGCCGCCTCCAGCGGCGCGGACCTCAATGGCCAGGCGGTGAAGCAGGCGTGCGAGGTCCTCCGGGATCGGCTGCGCCCGGTGGCCGCGCGGCTGTTGCAGCTCGAGCGCGGTGGAGAGGTGGACTCGCTCGCCTTCTCCGGGGGCCGCGTCTTCCTTCCCGCACGTCCCGAGCGCTCGGTGTCGTTCGCCGAGGTGGTTCATGCCGCGTACCTGGCCCAGGTGTCGTTGTCGGCCACGGGCTACTACCGCACGCCGGACATCTCGTATGACCGGGTTGCCGGACGCGGCAAACCCTTCCACTACTACGCCTTCGGCGCCGCGGTGGTGGAGGTGGAGGTGAGCGGCCTCACCGGCGAGCACCGCGTGCGCCGCGTGGACATTCTCCACGATGTGGGCTCCTCACTGGTGCCCAGCATCGACAAGGGCCAGGTCGAGGGAGGCTTCATCCAGGGCTTGGGGTGGCTCACGTGCGAGGAGGTGCTGTTCGACACGAAGGGGCGGCTCGTCACGCACTCGCCGGACACGTACAAGATTCCGGCGGTGGGGGATGCGCCCGAGGACTTCCGTGTCGCCTTGCTGGAGCGCGCGCCGCAGGACAACACCCTCCACGGCAGCAAGGCGGTGGGCGAGCCTCCGTTCATGCTGGCCATCGGCGCGGTGACAGCGCTGCGGCACGCAGTGGCCGCATTCGGGGCGCCGCGCACGCCGGTGGAGCTGACCTCGCCCGCGACGCCGGAGGCCATCCTGCGCGCCGTGGAGATGGCGCGGGGCGGGGGCGCTCTCCCCGAGGGCTCGAAGTGAAGCGGCTCCCGCGCTCCCTGTGACTGCACGGGGGGCGCGGTGCGCAGAGATTCGATCTCTTGTCGACGGTGCTCCCCCACTGCGCTCCGCATGAGGACTCTCTCTTTCCTTCTCATCGTGCTGCTGGTGGCGGTGTCCGCATGCCGGAGCCACACGGACGGCGGCCCGGGTTCTCGCCTGGAATTGTCGAGGGGCGGGGTGGGAGTGGGCATGACCTCTTCGATGACACCCGCAGTCGAGGTGCTGGAGGGGACGAAGGAGATACGTACCCAGGCGTGGGCGGCGGTGCGCGGGTTGAGGCGCAGGGGGGCGTGGCTGTCTCTCGGGATGCGTGTGGAAGGAGGGCGGGTACGGTTACTTGCCCTCCACAAGCACGAGGGGACAGGTGCCCGTGTTGCTGCGGTGGAGGCGGAGAGCTTCCGCCAATTGCTGGAGTGGGCGCTGTACCGGTACGTGCGAGGCCACCGGGGCGAGGTGGTGCTGACATTGAGGCGGAGCGAAGGCATGTGGAGGGAGGAGGTGGAGTCGTCGGGCCCGGTGCTCTCGGCCGTGTCGCCCCAGGCTCCCTACGAGGCCTTCCTTCGCCACCAGCGGGAGAAGCTCCAGGCTTCCAGCCTCTCCGAGGCCGCACTCCGCAAGGAGCTGGCGGCGCTGACGAAGCTGGATGCATGGGTGCTGCGGCAACCGGAGGCTGCGTTGGAGAAGGCCCCCTCGCCTCTGGCTCGGTACGTGGAGCTGTTGGAGGAGGAGCGAGAGCGTGAGGTTCGCGGGCGAGCCGTGCAGCGCAAGCTGGCGGAGTATGAGGCCTGGGGACGTACGCTACTGGAGACGCACCTGGCGCCTCCGCGCCGTGTGGCACCGGGCTACCTGCTCGCGGAATCGCCTCTTCGCGAGCTGTCGCTGCGGGCCCTGGGCAACGCCACACTCTCCTGGGCCTACGCTCATACGGAGGACCCGGACTTCTTGAAGCGCACGCCCGAGGAGGTGGCGCTCTACTTGCTGGCGAGCCGCTCCGCTCTGGCGAGCGCGGTGCAACTGGGCCGGCTGGCACCCGTGCACCTGGATTACAGCGAGGCCCTGGACCCGGAGGTGTACACCTCTGATGAGCTGGTGCTGGAACTCCTGGTGGGTTTGTCACCGGGGGTGGGAGAGGTGACGGATGCGCGGGCGGCCGTTACCGGCGAGAGCTTTACAGGCCATCAACTCTCGCGCACCGAGCGAGTGGTGTGTGCGCTGGGTGTGCTGCTGCCCTTCGTCACGGGTGCCGTGCTGATGAAGGGGGGCAAGGAGGGCGCCGAGCGGCTGGCGCTGCTCACGGGCCGGGGATTGAACGAGGTGGAGGTGCTCTCGCGCGTGGCCTCGCACCTGTCCCCCAAGGATGCGAAGGAGATCGAGCGCTTGATGATGGAGGCCTCCCGGGGCCACACCTTCACCCAGGAGGAGCTGCGATTCCTCGAGCGGGTTGCGCATGGGCTGGAGGCGGCTCTGCGCGAGGCGGCCGAGGCGCTGCGGGCCGGCCAGAAGGTGCCGCTGCTGGGCGTGCGAACCCTGCCAGATGGCAGCCGGCTGCTACCCGGTACGCGGGCCCACAAGGCGCAGCGCTGGGTGGACTACCAGTTCCGCCACCCGGAGAAATACCGGCGATTCTCCTTCCAGCCAGACGAAGACTGGGAGCGCCTGTATGAGACCATTCTCAAGAACCGGCCGGCGGGCAACGCCTTCGAGGACGCCATCCTCAAAACCAAACACCATGAGCGCAACACCGCGATGATGATGCCCCCGCCGGGTAGCCGTTCACAGGGGTTCATTCCCGACGCCGTGAAGGGCAACCCGACGGAGTTGATATGGGGCCAGCCCTACTCCTTCGTCGAGGCCAAAGCACGCAAGGAGCTATCCGTCACCGGCAACCTCGATGCGATGATTGAGTATGTGGAAGAGTTCGGTGGCCACCTCGAATTGTGGGTCCGCTCCGCCAATCATCGTGATGGCCCTACGCATTTGTCGAAGCCGCTTCTGCGGCGCTTGAAGGGCCTGACAGACGATGGCAAAGCACGTCTGAACTACTATCCATGATTCGGAACCCAACATCCCCCTCTCCCGATATGTCATGTCCGTCAAGTACCTCGACATCCAGATAAGACTTCCTCCAGGCCGTCCTTCAGGCGAAGTCGTACGGGGGTTCCTCGGTCTTGTGCTTGTCCAATACCGATGGTTCGAGCCCAGGCGTTATGGTTCCGCCTCTCTGGCCAATGCCATGGATCCCACTCGTCTTGATCTTGCTCCGCTTATCGCCCACTACGAGGCTCGTAGGAGTCTGTGCGTCGCGGCCAGGACAGATCGGGACTTCATCTGGATTCAGCCTTCCTCTACAGGTGCGCCCCCCTTCACGGGTTCCATTTCTTGGATGACATCGGTCAGTTCCGCCTCGAAAGCCTCCTGGCGCGCATCGCTTGCACCTCAGGTGGCGGAGCTCATGCGTCTCGTTCAATCACCCCTTACCCTGGTTGGACTGGAAACGGATCTCGAAGGCAAGCAACGGCGGCGCGTTCGTAAGAGCATCCCCACGGAAGGAGGGGAGTTCACCTACTCGGAAGACGAATTCACCGTGCGCGACTACAGCGAGGGTCTTCCGGGTCTCGTCTGGCGCAACTTCTACGGGCCTCCCTTCATCCGCATGTTCGGCCAGCGCCTTGGCTCATTGCCCGCTGAGTGCCACAAGCAATTCGGGGAGGACATCGTCCTCGTCCAACCCTACGAGCTGCCCACCGAGGCCGGCACTGAAACGGGCATCGCCCGCGAGCGCGAGCTCATCTCGCTGCTCGGCCCCGAGTGCTTCTACGATCACGAGCACCGAACCCTCCCCACTCGCCGTCCTGTCCTGGACTCCCTCGGCCAGCCGCTTCATTGACGCGACTGTCCGTCCAGCCGCCTCAGGACATCCCACGCGCTGGTACCCACAGCCGTGGCAGCCAGCTTCCCGTCCTCGAGCTCTCGCGCCGTCCGTGAGCCGCGGGGAGGCTCCGGCCCAGCGCCTCGAAGAGCAGGTGCACCCCACGCACGGCGCGCCGCGCCTCGTTGGCGAGTACCTCACGTGCTTTCCCGTCCAGAGGCATCTGGTCGAGCGTATCGAGCAGGTGGGCCCGGTAGGCCTCTCCATCCAAGTGGGTGGCATGGCGGAGGAAGACCGTTCCCATCTTCCCGCGCAGCCCGAGTGTACGCGCAATCCCCGCGCCGCTCTGGCCGGCTCCGGGCAGGTCCGTGGCGTAGAGCACCCAGGCGTGCGCTGCGAGCAGCTCGGGGGCCTCGTCGCAGAGGAGGCCGAGCCGCTCCACATAGGCCGCCACCTCCTGGCGTGGCGCGTTCGAATACCAGCCCGGGCCGAGCAGGGTCCGCAGATCGTCCTGCAGCAGCTCGTTCCGCCACAGCTCGGGTAGACACAGGGGGCCTACCGCCGGGTGCAGGCGATTCCACATCAGCGCCCACTCCAACTCCGCGTAGACGGTCTGGAGGCAGGACAGGAGCCGCACATAGTTCGCCCGCTCCAGCTCTCCTCGTGCGAGCCGCCCGGCGAAGGCCGTGTGCGTCGCGGCGTGGGCCTCGTTGGCGGTGGCCTGCCGCAGCAGCTCCGTCAGCGTGCTCACTGCTTCCACCCTCCGACGGCGGCCTCCTTGGAGGGTTGCTCGGGTCCCCCGGACAGGGCCCGCACCGCATCCCCCATCGTGAGCCAGATGGCGTGCAGCGCGGCCTCGTCCATTCGGATCGTCATCGGCCCGAGGCTCAGGTGGATGTGGCCGCAGGTGCAGCGCGTCACCTCCGCGCTGGGGCTACGGGCCAGGAGGGTGCGGCAGCAGGGGGTCGTCGGCATGGGTCCTCCTCGGATTCACGTTGAATGTTGAAAATGATTTTGATTTTCGTTTTCAAAATCAAGATGCCAGACGGAGGGCAGGCGGTCAAGCCCTAGAGGGCAGGGAGTGGTATCCGGGCGGGTTGGACGGAACGCGCGTCAGAGCACCTTGCGCGGCGGGAGGAGGGCGTTGGCGAACAGGAGGCCGGCGACGAGGGCCACGGCCACCATGAGCATGGAGAAGGCGGTGTCTACGCCCGCGAGCACGTCTCGGGCGAGCAGGGACTCCATGCTGCGGAACCCGATGCTGCCCGGCACCAGCAGCATGATGGCGGGCACCACGGTGATGACGGCGGGGCGGTTGCGCACGCGCGAGAGCAGGTTGGTGCCCATCCCCACGACGAGCGCTCCGAGAAACGCGCCGAGCTGCGGTCCCAGCAACTGGGAGCCCAGACGCGAGCCCTGGTAGGCCAACATTCCGGCGAGGGCGATCCACCCCCAGTCGCGGGGCCGGGCGCGGAAGAGGACGCTCACTCCGAACATCATCAGCACGATGGACAGCGGCTCCGTCCAGGCCGGGAGCGCCGGGAGCGGACCGAGCTTCGGGGGGACGGGGAGCCACTCCGTCAACCGGGTGCCGAGCGCCACGCCGAAGCCGAGCTCCAGGAACACCA
The DNA here is from genome assembly GCF_044360475.1 of Archangium minus. NCBI lineage: Bacteria > Pseudomonadati > Myxococcota > Myxococcia > Myxococcales > Archangiaceae > Archangium > Archangium minus. The sequence continues at coordinate 9,882,533 of NZ_CP043494.1, read as the reverse complement.
GCGCCGCGCCCGTGAGCCGCGACGTCCCGGAGATGAGGTTGCGTGTGGCGAGCTCGTTGAGGGCCACCGTCAGGCTCAGCCCGGGCAGCAGCACAATGAGGCCCGCCAGCGTGACGACCTGGACCGACAGCGGGCCCACGAGGCTCGCCGCCGCCACGGCCAGTGCCGAGGAGAGGACGGCCGCCACGGGCTCCAGCACCCAGACCGTCGAGGCCTGTCGCCGCGTCCACAGGTCCAGCCCGCCAATGAGGAGGCTGATCAGCGCCGCCACCCCCATCTCCCGAGGGCCGCCGCCGAAGAGCCGCGCTCCGCCCGAGGCGGCCAGGGCCCAGCACAGCAGGTGCAGGCCATTGCCGTAGCGAGGGGGCTCGGCGAGGACGGCCTCCACACGCTCGGCACCCTCCTCGGGGGAGAGCGCGCCCCGGATGACCTCGTCCGCGAGCGCATCGAGGCTCGCCAGCCGGCCCAGGTCCATCTCCCCGGGCTCCACGCGGATGAGGCAGGTCTGGAGGGACTCGGGAGGACCGAAGGACGCGAAGATGGAGGTAGGCGTGGAGAAGAAGCGAGCCTCGAGCCCCAGCCGTTGCGACACCAGCCGCATCTGCTCCTCCAGCCGGTGGGCGGGAGTGCCATAGCGGTGCAGCGCCTGTCCAAGACGCAGCGTGAACGAGACCGAGGGGCCTGGCGGTGGCGGCTGGAAGGCGACGAACTGTTCTGCCGGAAGCACGGGGCGCACATGGCAGAGGCTCTCTGGGGAGTCAAACGAAGCCTCTGTCATTCCTGCTGTCAGGTTGCCTGCCCCACGGCGTCCCTCCGAGCGCTCCCTCTTGACGAAGGCGTCCGTTCGCCGTGCTCTTGCGACCTATGAGTGACTTCGCGCAGGGATTCATCGTGTTGGGAGCGGCGCGTACCAAGGTGCAGCGTTCGCTCGGCTCGCGTCGATTGTCGGCCTTCCTCGCCTCCGGTCCGGGTAAGGCGTTGCGGCTGTGGCCCCAGGTCGAGGGCGAGGCCGCCGAGGAGGCCGCGACTGCGCTCTCCCGAGAGCTGCCGGGGAGCCGTGTCCTCGTCTTCTCCACCGGCGAAGACACCCTGAAGGTCGGCGCCCATGTGGAGGGTGCCTGCCAGACTCGCGAGGAGGTCGCCTTGCGCATGCGCACCGCGAAGCAGCTCGCTCAGGCTCATGCCGCCCTCCAGCGCGTGTCCACCGCGCTCGACTTCAAGGGACACCGGCCCACGCTGCTGCGTGATGGAGAGAGCCGCCCCGGCTTCCTCGCGCTCGCCGGCGTGAAGGAGGACGACATCGCCTCCCTGTCCTACGCACGGCTGGCGGAGGCTCGCCAACACCCGGAAGCCCCGGACGCCGCGCGCTTCCAGGGCTTCTTCTTCGTCGATGAGGAGGGAATGGCCCATCCCTTCTTCTCCTCTGACTCGGGCCAGGAGTCCTGACCGCCATGCTGCTCACCACGCCCCTGTCCACGCCCCGCCTGCTGCTGCGCGAATTTGAGGAGGAGGACTGGCGCTTCACCCACCCCTACGAGTCCGATCCCGAGGTGGTGCGCTACCAGTCCCACGGTGTTCGCACTCCGGAGGAGAGCCGGAGCTACATCCGCAGGGTGATGGACCTGGCGCGTGAGACGCCTCGGAGCGTCTACGACTTCGCGGTGGTGCTGCGCGACGGCCACCGGCTCATCGGCCGCTGTGGCATGCGCATCACGGACTTCGAGCAGCGAGAGGCCACCGTCTGGTACGTCCTCGATCGCTCGCGGTGGGGCCAGGGCTACACGTCCGAGGCCGCACAGGCGCTCGTGGACTTCGGCTTCGGAACGCTCGGTCTGCACCGCATGTGGGCCGACTGCGACCCGCGCAACCCGGCCTCCGCCCGAGTGATGCAGAAGCTGGGCATGCGCCAGGAGGCTCACTTCCGAGAGAACATGTTCATCAAGGGGGAGTGGTGCGACTCCCTCATCTACGCCCTGCTCGATCGCGAGTGGCGGGCTCGCGTCTCGGCTCCGGCGGACAGTCGATAGAGCAAGGCCGGGCGAGGCGTTGTCCGCCCCGTCCGGCCTCGTGCGCTCCGTGACTCAGTGCACGGAGGTGTAGTCATCGAGCGGCGGCAGTGGCGGGATGGAACCCCGCTCCCGCTCGCTCTCCGCGGAGGCGGACGACCGGAACTCTTCCTCCTGGCCGCGCGTGTCCTCGGACTGACCCGACAGCTTGCTCTCGAGCTGATCGCCCAGGTCGGAGATGCGCTCCTTCACCTTGCTCTTGGCGGGCTCAATGAGCTGGCGCTCGCGGTTGGTCACCGGGATGAGGCTGGCACACAGCGCGCCGATCGCGAGGCCGCCGATGGCCAGCAGCACCGGATTGTCGGTCACGGTGCTGTACCAGTCGGAAGCCTGGTGCCGCATCTCGCCCCGGTCCGGGATGCGCTCGCGAAGCCCATGGGCCTTGTCCACGGCCCGGTCCACCATCCCGCTGGCGCGCTCCTTGAGATCAGACGCCTTGTCCTTCGCCATGTCCACGGCGTCCGAGGCGCGGCTCTTCAGGTTGCTTTCCCCGGCGTTTACGTCACCCACGTCCGTGCTGGTCCGCACGCCGACGTCACTGCCGCGCATGCCCCGTACGTCTCCGGTGGGCCTCATCAGGCCGCCCTCGGGCGCCGGAACCAGCGATGGCGTCTCCAGGTCGTGACGGCTGTACATGCGGCGACCGCCGATGTCCGAGCCGTCATGGCGCACGTCGAAGGCCTTCTTCATCAGCACGGAGCCCACTCCGGCGCCGATGATGGCGCCCAGCATGCTCCATCCCTTGGGCGTATCTGCCCGATCCTTGATGTCATAGGTCCTGCGCATCACCGCCTCCTTGGCATGCGTCTTCAGTTCGTCTGCCTTCTCGGTGACCCGTTCCCGGGCCTGCTCTTTGATCTCCGTGACCTTGTCCGCGGCGAGCGCCTTGATGTGCTCTGGCTCCATGCGACGGGCCAGCTCATCGGCGAGCTCGCTCATGCGTGCCCGTGCATCTGTGATTTCACGGATTGGAACGTCCTGCTCGCCCATTGCCCGTCCTCCTTCAGGGTTTGGATTGTCTTGGTGGGTGCGTGGAGTTGCTTCATGCTCTTGATGCCCGCGAAGGCGACGCCCGCGCCGATGGCGAGGAAGGCCACCGTGACGATCAGCGTCGCGGCCCAGAAGGGCAGCACCATCGCCAGCAGGGCACAGGCGAAGAGCATGAAGGCGATACCTCCGATGAGGAGCAGCGCGCCGCCCACTCCCACCATGACGCCGCCGGCCTTGAACTTCGTTGCTTCCTGGCTCAGCTCGGTCTTCGCGAGGGAGAGCTCCGCGCGGATCAGCCGCTTGGCCTGATCGAAGAACTCGCCCACGAGCGAGCCGAAGGCGCGCTCCGACATGCCGTCGCCGGAGACGGTGCGCTCTTCATAGGTGTAACTTCCGCGAGTCTCTGGATTGCCGGGTCGCATCGTGGCCTCCCTATTCCTTCAGGACGCGGGCGGCGAGGAACCCCAGGGCGATGCAGCCAGCGAAGAAGGGCGCAGGCTTCTCGCGGACGAACTGCCGCGCGTCCTGCATCAACTCCTCGGTGGTGCCGTTCTCGATGCGGTCGGAGAACTTGCGGATGTAGCCCACGGCGCCATGGAGCACCTGCTGCGACATGCCATCGGCGTTCTGCGAGGCGTTCTCCAGCGTGGAGATGAATCCCTGCAGGCCCTTAACGAGCTCGTCCTTCCGGCTGTCCACCTGATGGTAGACCCGATCCCGGGTCACGCCGGTGAAGCGCTTCACCTGCTCCTTGCCCTGAGCCGCGAAGCCGGTGTCAGCGCTCTGGGCCGACACACCACTCGCGCCGATGTTCGAGCCGGTGTTGGTGAAGCTGCTCCCTTGGATGCCTCCTTCAGTCACGGTTGCCATACGGTCTTCCTCCGAGTCTGTTGGAACGTTGTGCTGCTCATGCAGGAATGACCCACACATGGCTCAAGCTAGGCACGCTCAGGAATGCGCCAGGATGGGGAGGGGGAACGCTCGCGAAGCAGGCGGCGGAGGAAGGTGCTCGCGCGTGGGGAATAGGAATGGGAAACAGGTGAACAGGGAGCAGGTGCGCTGATGGCGAGGAAGCCGAAAACACCGCGGTGGCTGGAGGCCGCGCGGCGACGCAAGGAGCCCGTGCCGGAGGGGCAGCGCGCGGACTGGTTGGTGCGCGCCCTGGGCCGAGCGGGGGTGTTGCCGCGGGCTGAAGCGGAGCAGGCCCTGCGCGAGGGCAGGGTGGAGGTGGACGGACGGGTGGAGACGGAGCCCTTCGCACCGGTGCACGCGGGGAGCGTGGTGCGGGTGGATGGGCAGCTGCGCACGCTGGAGGCGCGGACGCTCGCGTTGATGTTCCACAAGCCCGCGGGGGTGGTGGTGCACGGGAGCGATCCCGAGGGCATCGGCACCGTCTTCGAGCGACTGCGCGCGGTGCTAGCGCCAGAGCTACGAGGCTACGAGTGGTACGCGGTGGGGCGGCTGGATCGAGACACCACGGGCCTGTTGCTCTTCACGAACGAGGAGCGACTGGTGGCGCACGCGACCTCTCCGGAGACCCACGTGTCCAAGCGATACGTGGCAGAGGTCGAGGGAACCCCCTCGGAGGCGGCGCTCCAGCGGCTGCGTGAGGGCCTTGTCCTGGAGGATGGACCGACGAGGCCGGCGGGGGCTCGGCTGCTGGCTCCCAGTCAAGTCGAGCTGATGCTGACCGAGGGGCGGCACCACCAGGTGAAGCGGATGCTGGCGGCGGTAGGACACCCTGTGAAGACGCTGCATCGAGAGGCCGTGGGAGAACTCACTCTGGATGTACCCGAGGGAACCTATCGCCAGCTCACCGATGCCGAGATTGCGCAGGGCCTCGGCTTCCACGCCATTCCCTCTCCCTCTGGGAGAGGGCCAGGGTGAGGGTCGTCACCCTTCTCGCCGTGCAAACTCCCGCACCACAGTGCGCGCATACCCGGCCCATTCATGGCTCTCGGGCAGCGCGCGCCCGAGCAGCAGTGGGACAGCGAGGACCAAACTGACAGAGTTGGTGAGGACACAACCCCGCACGTCCCCGAGCCGCTCCCGAGTCAGCACCCGCTCCACGACAGGCAATCCTCCGAGCCGACCTTCCTCCAGAAGCACGGATCGGATGACCCCCGGCAGACACGGGGCCTCCAGCGGCGGGGTCACCACCGTGTCCCCCACGAGGAAGAACAGGTTCCCATTCGGAACCTCGCACAGCTCTCCGGCCTCGTTGACGAAGACGGTCCCTCGCCCGAGGTGTGTGTACTGCCGGAGGTACGAGAGGCTCTTGTGATTCAGGGAGGGATCTCCGCGGCGGTAGCAGCGGTCCTCCACCTCATCGAGGACCCACCCGTCGCGCAGCGTGCGCTCGTGTTGGGGCGCCAGGGAGCGGAAGGACAGCAGCAGCCGACCATCTCCCGCCACCCACTTGCCCACGCCTGTGAAGCGCGGCCCCAGGTGGACATCCGCCTCCAGGCATCGGCGCAGCGCCTCGCGCACAGCACCAGCGGTGAGCACTTCCGGCGGAGGCGCGCGTACGCAGCTCGCATGGGCGGCGAGACTCGAGCGGAGCCGCGCGAGGTGCCGCTCGAGGAACATCGGGGCCCCTTCCTCGATGAGGAACGTCTCGAAGAAGCCCGCGCCGAAGAAGAAAGACTGGAGGAAGTCCTGAAGCCGCAGTTCTTCCAACCGCCGCACCTCTCCGTTCACCGCGACCGTGTCCATCATCCGATGCGCGCCTCCATGAACCTGGCGAGCAGGTGGTTTCCGTGCGGCGTGAGGAAGGACTCGGGATGGAACTGGATGCCTTCCAGCCACGGGTGCTCGCGGTGGCGCAGGCCCATCACCAGGTCACCGCACCACGCCGAGACCTCCAGACACTCCGGGAGACTCGCTCGGTCCACCACCAGCGAGTGGTAGCGAGCGGCGACGAAGGGATTCGGCATCCCGTGGAAGACACCCCGGCCATCGTGGTGAACCTCACCCGTCTTCCCGTGCACAGGCACCGGGGCGCGGACGACGCGCCCTCCGAAGACCTGTCCGATGGATTGGTGACCCAGACACACGCCGAGGATGGGGACTCGACCCGCGAAGGCGCGGATGAGCTCCAGGGAGATGCCTGCCTCGTTCGGCGTGCAGGGGCCCGGGGAGATGACGATGTGGTCCGGTCTCAGCGCCTCCGCCTCGGCGAGTGTGAGCGCGTTGTTCCTCACCACCTTCAGCTCCGCCCCGAGCCCGCCCAGTGCTTGCACGAGGTTGAAGGTGAAGGAGTCGAAGTTGTCGATGAGCAGCATCATGACGCGTCTCCCACCGGGCGCGCGGACAGCGCGAGCAGCAACGAGCGCGCCTTGTGCAGCGTCTCCTGGTACTCGCGCCTTGGCTCCGAGTCGTGGACGATGCCCGCGCCCACCTGTACCCAGGCCCTTCCGCCCTTGAGCACCATTGTGCGGATGACGATGTTCAGGTCCATCTCTCCCGTGAAGCTCAGGTACCCGAGCGAGCCCGTGTAGAGGCCTCGCGCGTGTGGCTCCAGCTCGGTGATGATCTGCAGGGTGCGAATCTTTGGCACACCGGTGATGGTGCCTCCCGGGAACACCGCCGCCACCACGTCGAGCGGCTCCACGCCCGGCGTCAGCTGACCCACCACCTCGGACTCGATGTGGATGACGTGGGCGTACTCGATGATCTCCATGAGCTTCGTCACCTGGACGCTGCCGTGGACGCAGACGCGCCCCAGGTCGTTGCGCTCCAGGTCCACCAGCATCGCGTGCTCGGCGCGCTCCTTCTCGCTGGTGCGCAGCTCGTGGACAAAGCGGGCGTTCTCCTCCGGCGTCCCCTTGCGGCGCGTACCCGCGATGGGCCGCGTGATGGCTCGGCCGTCCTCCACCCGCACCAGCCGCTCGGGCGATGCGCTCACCACCTCCACTCCGTCTACCTCCAGGTAGCTGGCGAAGTGCACGGGGTTGAGGGTGGACAGGGCCTCGTACAGCTCCAGCGCGGACAGCCTTGGCTCGACCTCCAGCCGCTGCGAGAGGTTCACCTGGTAGGTGTCCCCCGCGCGGATGTACTCCCGTACGCGCTCCACCGCGCGCAGATAGTCCTCCTGCGTGAAGTTGGAGCGCCATGCCACGTCGGGCGCCTGCTCGTTCCCGAGGCGCCACGCAGGCGTCCTGGGCTTACGGGCATCGACCTCACGTACCACTTGCTCCAGCTCCGCCACCCGCCGGTCGCAATCGTCGTAGTCGCTGCCCGTGGCCACCAAGAGCGCGCGGCCCTCCTGGTGGTCCACGGCAACGAACGTGTCCACGAAGTCCAGCGCGATGTCCGGCAGCCCCAGGTCGTCGTTTGGGTGGCGTGGTAGCGACTCGAAGTAGTGCGCGGCCTCGTAGGCGAAGAAGCCCACTGCGCCGCCGCAGAAGAGAGGCATCCCCGGCAGCCGGAGGCCTCGCGAGCGCTTCAGCAACTCGCGCAGGGTCTCCAGGGGAGGGCCCGGGCGCGGCTCGCCGTTCACCTCGCACCGCCCACCCTTGGCCCGGAAGGTGAGGAACGGCTTCGAGCCCACGAAGGAGTAGCGCCCCTCGCTGGACGTCCGGGTGCTCTCCAGCAGGAAGCGATGTCCCGGGGGCAGTGCTCGCAGCAGCTCCAGCGGCCGTAGGCCGTGGAACTCCACGGTGCGGAAGAGAGGGACCTGATCATAGCCCTGGGCCACGAGCGCCTCGAAGCGCTCGCGGCTCAAAGGAACCGGAGGAGGGGAGGGGGACACCGACATGAGCGGAGGGCTTCTAACAGAGGCCGCGCGCCCATGTTCATCGTCTGTCCGCCTGCCTCCCTCACCCCTTTGAGCTCAAGAGGGGTGAGGGGAGGGAGGGCTCAGTGAAAGTGGCCGGCTGCCTGGGGCTGATAGGTGACCGAGACGATGCGTAGGCGCTTGTGCTTGCCCCCAGGCAGCTCCCATTCGATCTCTTGCCCCACCGAGAGCCCGAGCAGCGCCGCGCCTACGGGCGCCAGCACGGACACCCGCCCATGCTCCAGGGACGCATCCTGGGGATAGGAGAGTGTCACCTCGCGCGTCTCCCCCGAATCCTCGTCCCGGTACACCACCCGGCTGTTCATGGTGACCACGTCAGGCGGTATCTGGCTGGGCTCGACGACCTCCGCGCGCAGCAACTCCGCATCGAGCGTCTCCGCCTTATCTCCGGCGGTCGTGTCGATGAGAGTCCGCAGCCGCTCCATGTCCGTCGACGTGACCACGATCCTCGGCTCTTGCGTGCTCATGACTACTCAATCCTTTGACCCTGCGTGCGGCCGGTCAACCGAGCAGGAACCGAGCCGTGCCTGCATGGCGGCAGGGCGTCGGGAAGCGGACGTCCCACCGGGCGATACCCTGACGGTACGTCAAGGATTGAGCGGCTTCAGGAGCGGAGGGCAAATGACAAAAAACAAATCGGGGAGGAGCTGCCCCATCAGCTCCTCCCCGACTCGTTCCCCAACCCACTTCCCCCGAAGTGCTACTGCTCTGCCCCTCCCCCCAAACGACCGACCCCAACCCGCCCGTCCTGCCCAACCCGCCCGTCCTGCCCCGAACCGCCCGTCGACTTCTTGCCTGGGGGCTATAGCAGTCCGCGTGCCACGCCTTTCTCGTCCCATCCCTTGTGATTCAGGGGGCTTACAATGGTGGGTGGGCGGTAGTGCCCCGGAGGGCAGTAAGACTTACGGCGGCGGACCCTTTCGAAGAGCAGGTGGCCACATCACTCCTGGAGATCCAGCATCGGAATGCCGTTTTTCTGGCACCAGCCCCGATACACCTCGAATTGTGAGAGGCAGGTTGCTCGCTTCACAACTTCGCCGCGCTCATCGAGGTACTCGACCGCGCCGTACGCGGTGACGTGAACGATGACGGGCTCGGTGCCCACGGCCATCCAGCTGTCAACGTTGCCGGCGGGTTCGTAGACATACCCGCCTGGACCCACCAACTCGCCCGTGTCGAGCAGCTTTCGCTGGCCCACGAGGTTGAACCCGTGGACCTCTCCTGTATGGCGATGACGGGGAATGATGGTTCCGGGCTCGAGGCGCAAGAGCTGGATTCGGCCGAGCTCATTGCGGAGGAAGCGGAGGGGCTTGAATGAGAACCCAGGACTCAGCGGAACCCAGGGGATGCGCTCGGTATCAATGAAACGCGACGACACGACAGCCTGTTGGGACATGACGGCTCCTCTTGGAATGGCGCGGAAGGTGCCATGGGCTCTGGTCCACTAGGAGAGCCACAATTGACGAAAGTCACTGGGCCAAGTTACAGGCCGAGGTCGCATGGAGCTTCACGTCAACCTTCAGAACCGGCGGGACCTGGCGGGGCAGATCTACCGGGGTATCCGAGCCGCGATTCTTGACGGACGTCTGCGCCCGGGCGACCGGCTGCCTCCCACGCGCGAGCTGGCCGTGCGCCTCGACGTGTCTCGGAACACCATCGCGGTTGCCTACGAGTGGCTCACGGCGGAAGGGTTGCTGGCCGGTCGCGCAGGCGTCGGAAGCTTCGTCCAGGGAGAGGTGCGCACCACCGGCGTTCGAAAGGTCTCGAGCCCCGGGCGGCCCTTGAAGCTCCGCGAGTTCTGGCGCGAGCTCCCGGGTTCGAGCGAGCCCAGGACTCCCGTTGCTTACGAGTTCCGCGTGGGCATCCCAGATGCCCGGCTGTTTCCATTCGAGACGTGGCGCCGGTTGGTCGCGCGACAGTTGCGCGCCGCGACGCAGACGGCGGATGACGGCGAGCCCGCCGGTCATCCCGCACTCCGGGCCTCCGTCGCTCGGCACGTCTTCCTGGCACGCGGCGTTCGCGCGACCGCGGACGAGGTGCTCATCACGCAAGGGGCACAGCAGGCGCTCGATCTCATTGGGCGCGTGCTGATTGAGCCAGGGGCGTGTGTGGCCGTAGAGGAGCCGGGCTACCCGCCGGCACGACTCCTCTTCCAGTCACTGGGGGCCAGGGTGGTGGGTGTTCCCGTGGACGCCGAGGGCCTCGATGTCAGCGCGTTGCCGCATGATGCTCGGCTTGTGTACGTCACGCCCTCGCACCAGTTTCCGCTCGGGGTGGCCATGTCCCCCTCTCGTCGCAACGCCCTGCTGGCCTGGGCCGAGCAGCGAAACGCCGTGGTGATTGAAGACGACTACGACAGCGAATTCCGGTTCGGCGGTCGTCCCCTCGAGACCTTGCACGGGCTCGATCGCTCCGGGCGGGTCGTCTATGTCGGCTCGTTCTCGAAGGTGATGCTGCCCGGGCTGCGCCTGGGGTTCCTTGTCGCGCCGCCCTCCCTCTTCGCCGCTCTGCGGATGGCGAAGTCCGTGGCTGATGGGTACTCGCAATGGCCCGTGCAGGCGGCATTGGCCCGGTTCATCGACGAGGGCCACCTCGCTCGGCACATCCGCAAGATGCGACGTGAATACGAGTCCCGGCACGAACGCATCGTGGAGGCGTTGACGCGCCACTTCAGCCCGTGGCTGGAGCCGGTTCCTTCGCGGGTCGGTCTCCACGTGAGCGCGGTCTTCAACCGGAGCAGTACCCGGTGGGAGCAAGACGTCGTCGCGCAGGCGAGGGAGGCGGGAGTGGGGGTGCAATCCCTCTCGGAATACTGCGCGGAGCGGTCTGCCCAGCACGGGCTCATTCTGGGCTACGGTGCGATGGCGACGAACAGGATCGACGAGGGGCTACGGCGATTGCGCGCCAGCTTCGAGGCCGTCTCGCGGGCGCGGTCGCTTGCGCGTGGATGAGCGTCCCGGCACGCTGGCCGCTGCTCTCCCACCCGAGTCGCCCCCATGGACCTCACGCCAGCTTCTGAGTTGCCGCTCCACTCCCTCTCCACGCTCTTTGCCCGCGCCTTCGAGGGCTACTTCGTCACCATTCCCGACGCGCCCTTGCTGTTCGACGCGCGCGTGCGGGGCGAGCACATCTCCCTGGCAGACAGCCGTATCGCGCGAGTGGACGGCGAGCCGGTGGGGTTGGTGCTGATGGCTCGGCGGGGGCGGGTGAGCCGAGTCGCGGGCATGGGCATTGTGTCCACACACCGCAACCGCAAGCTCGGGGGTGCCATGCTGCTGCCCTTGATGGAGGAGGCGCGTGCTCGCGGGGACACGCGGATGCAGTTGGAGGTCATCGAGCAGAACCTCCCCGCGGTGAAGCTCTACGAGCGTCTGGGTTTCCAGCGCGTGCGCCGGCTGGTGGGGTTCATGGGGACTCCCACTCCCGAGCCTGCTGCACTGGAGGAGGTGGACCCCTTGGTCTGCGCGCGGCTCCTCCCCGAGGGGCTGCCCTGGCAGGTGGCGCCGGCCACCCTTGCGGGGCTGGCGCTCCCCTCCCGGGCCTTCCGGCTGGGGCCCGCGGTGGCGGTGCTCGGAGATGTCTCCGCGCCCACGCTTGCGCTGCGGGCCCTCGCCGTGGAGCCAGAGGCGCGAGGGCAGGGGGCCGGACGTCGGCTGCTGCGCGCACTGGCGGCGGCCTGGCCCGGCAAGCCGATGGCGGTGAGTGCCATCGTCCCGGAGGGGCGGTGCGAGCGCTTCTTCCTCGGGGCGGGGTTCTCACCTCTGGCGCTCTCGCAGCTCGAGCTTGCCCATTCCCTGACACCGTAGTGCCGTCCGCCTGCGCGCGCGTGACGGCGCTGGCGGTCAACCGCGGGCGGCGGGCGGCGGCGCAGGCGGCGTGGTGCGCTTCCACGCCTCGAGCGCCTGCACGCGCCCGAGCCAGGCCTGGATGTTCGCGTAGTCCCCGATCGGCAGGCGCGCCGGACCGGCGAGGGCGAACGACGCGGCCAGGGAGAAGTCAGCGAGCGTCAGGCGATCCTGCGCGACCCACGTCCTGCCCGCGAGGTGCGCGTCCAGGATCGGTGCGTGCTGCGCGAAGAGCGCCTCTCCCCGCGCGACCTCGGCGGGATCCGGCCTGCCGCCCGTCAGCGCCTTCACGAAGTTCTCGAAGACCAGGATCGTGTTCGCCGGGGCCATGTGGGTCGCGCACCAGAAGAGCCAGCGGCTCACATCGGCGCGGCCGCGCGCGTCCGTCGGGAGCAGGGTCTGCCCCGGCGTCTTTTCGGCCAGGTACTCCATGATGGCGCGCGACTCCCACAGCACGAAGCCGTCGTCATCGAGGACCGGGACGCGCCCGTTGGGGTTGCGCCCCAGGTGCGGCGCCCCGCGCTGCTCTCCTTTGGTCAGGTCGACCATGATGCGCTCGAGGGGCACGTCGAGGTGGGTGGCCACGAGCAGCACGCGGCGCGAGTTTCCGGACATGGGGTGGAAGTAGAGCTTCATGGCAATCCTCTTGGACGGCACCGTGCCGTCTCCTTCGCGGCCGTGGTGGCCGATGCCCCCCTTGCTACCGCCACCCTGCTGCCAGCATGCTGTCAGCATCGATTCACGATGATGGTTTCATGAGACGCGCCGAACGCCTTTTTCAGATCATCCAGATCCTCCGGCGGGCCCGGGGGCCAGTCACCGCCGACGCCATCGCCGCCGAGCTGGAGACCTCCAAGCGCAGCGTCTACCGCGACATCGCCGCGCTGATGGACCAGCGCACGCCGATCCGAGGCGAGGCAGGCGTGGGCTATGTGCTGGATGTTGGCTTTGACATGCCACCCCTGATGCTGACGGCCGATGAGATCGAAGCTGCGGTTCTGGGCGCCCAATGGGTGGCCGGGCGCGCGGATCCCTCCCTGGCCCGGGCCGCGAGGGATTTGATTGCCAAGATCCGCGCCACCGTGCCCGAGCGCCTGCAACCCTATGTGCTCGAGCCGGCCTCCGGTACGCCGCCCGTCTGGAACGTGACTCCCGACGGGCTGGACGTCGCCGGAGTGCGCGCCTCCATTCGCGAGGGCCGCAAGATCGTCCTTCGCTATCGCGACGAGCAGGGCCGCACGAGCGAGCGCACTGTCTGGCCCGTCATCGTCGGGTACATGGACACCGTGCGCATCCTGATTGCGTGGTGCGAGCTGCGGCGGGACTTCCGCAGCTTCCGCACGGACCGGGTGGTGGGCGCGGACTTCCTGAACGAGTCCTATCCTGAGCGTCCCGCCTCCTTACGAGCCCGGTGGCGCCGCTCGCTGGAGGCTCGCGAGCGTCCGGCCCCACGGCGGCAGGCTGCTGCTCCCGGTCGCTCATGAATCGTCCGATGAATGGGTTGCGCATGCTCCCTCTCCCTCTGGGAGAGGGCGGGGGGTGAGGGTATGTCTCCCCGTGTTGTTCTCTGCCCTGGTTCGTCTCGGAGCACGAGACTCCTGGTCCTTGTTCCCAGTCAGGAACACCAGGTGGGAAATACCCTCACCCTAGCCCTCTCCCAGAGGGAGAGGGGACATACACTGTCTTGACAAGCTGGTTTTGCGTTGTTTCCCTGTTCGGATGAACGCGAAACGGTCGAGCCGATTGTTCCTGGCGGTAGCTCTGTCGATCTCCGGGGTAGGTTGTGTGGAGCCGGGTGAGTCCACGCAATCGAGCCCCTCGGAACCCGTGCGTGAGGCGAGCCAGGCGGTCGTCACGCAAGGCATTCGGGACAAGGTCATCGTCGGTTACCAGGGCTGGTTCACCGCCTATGGTGACGGCTCCCCCGTCGAGCGGTGGTCTCACTGGTCGGCCGGTGTCTACCGGTCCAACGAGGGGGTGCCCGCCCCCGGCCATCAAACCTTCGAGCTGTACCCGGACATCTCGGAGTACGCGGCCGGGTCGCTCTTCCAGACCGGCTATGCGCCGCTCGGCAACGGGGCTCCGGCGAAGCTGTTCTCTTCGTACCCCGCAGACGTCGTGAACAAGCATTTCCAATGGATGCAGCAGTACGGCCTCGATGGGGCCGCACTGCAACGGTTCCTCACGACGGATGGGGTGTTCATGGCGCATCGCGACAGTGTCGCGACCAAGGTGAGGGCCGCCGCCGAGGCCACCGGGCGCCTCTTCTATGTCATGTATGACGTCTCTGGCCTGAACGAGGCCACCTTTGTCCAGATGGTGAAGGACGACTGGACGAGCAAGATCATCGGCCAACTCCGGCTCACCTCCTCCTCCCGCTACGCGGTGCAGGATGGCAAACCGGTGGTCGCCATCTGGGGCTTGGGCTTCACGGATCGGCCGGGCACCGCCGCACAAGCCTCGGAGCTCATCGAGTGGTTCCGAGCCCAGGGCACCTATGTCATTGGCGGTGTCCCGACGAACTGGCGCGACAGCCGCGAGGACTCGAAGCCCGGCTTCATCGAGGTGTACAAGAAGTTCGACATGATCTCTCCGTGGACCGTCGGGCGCTACGCCACGGACGCCGATGTCGACAGCTACAAGAACAACTACCTGATCCCCGACCGCGATTACTGCGCCACCTACGGCAAGGCCTATCAGCCGGTCTTGTTCCCCGGCTTTGCCTGGTCCAACTGGAATGGCGGGACGAAGAATCAGATCCCCCGGCGCGGGGGCGCGCTCCTGTGGAAGCAGGCCGTCAACATCCGCAGCGCGGGCATTCCCTCGGCCTACATCGCCATGTTCGACGAGTACGACGAGGGCACGGCCATTGCGAAGGCGGCTGAGGACTCGTCGATGGCTCCCACCAACCAGTACTTCCTCACGCTGAGCTCCGATGGCAGCTACATCTCCTCCGACTTCTATCTGCGTCTGGCGGGCAAGGTGACGCGGATGATCGCGGGGCTCGATGCGCTCACGCCGAGCGTGCCCATCCCCTATACGAATGGCCCGGTCTGGTTCCGGTCGGGTGCGGAGGAAACGGACGCCGCGCTGACGTGGAGCAACACCATCGATTCAACGGGAGGGGGGGTTCAGGGGGTGACGGGTTACGGAGGGACCGGCAGCGTCGGGTTCGGAGTCGTGGCGGGCGAACAGGCCCACAGCGGGAGCCGGGCGCTGCGGATCTCCGGGCGCGATACGCTCACCACGGGAGGCTCCTTCGCCTACTTCAAGGCCTACGACGTCCACATCCCGGTGCAGTCCACGACCCAGCTGTCCTTCTGGACATACCCACAGAACAGCCTCTCCCAACACGTGACCGTGGATCTCGTGATGACGGACGGCTCGACGCTCCGGGACTCGGGTGCGACGGACATCAACGGCATCAGCATGCACCCCGGAGCCAGCCGTGGCACCGTCAACGCGTGGACACAGACGAAGTCCCGGATCGGTCAATGGCTCGCGGGCAAGACGATCGACAGGATCCTGATCACCTATGATTACGGCCCCCTGACGGGTGACTTCCGCGGGTACGTCGACGACATCGAAGTCGCCAACTAAGAGGAAAATGATGGCTGCTCAAATGCGCGCCGCGATGACGACCATCGCCCTCATGGCGCTCGCTGCTGGGTCGACATGGCTGCTGACCGGCTCGTACGGCTGCGAGATCGATCAGGACTGCGCCGAAGCAGGAGTGCGCTACTGCATGGGTTGGCCGCACGCCGAAGCAAGCTCCATCGAACGGCCCTGGTGGGCACACTTCAAGCAATATCGGAGCTGCGAGCAGCTGTGTGGGACGGCGTTCAGCCCTTGCCCTGGTGGCTACTTCTGCACGGGCTCCTCGCATGGCGAACCCAGCATCTGCGTTCCGAAGAAATGACCGGGTAGTATTAGACATGGCGTGTCTTCGAGGGGGCTGGTTAGGAGGAGCACCATGGCGCTGAACCTGCAGTCCACCGTGAAGCTGAACAATGGGGTGGAACTTCCCCGGCTGGGTCTGGGCGTCTTCCGGGCACCCAGGGGGCAGGTGACGCGCCAGGCGGTGCTCTCGGCTCTGTCGGCGGGTTACCGGCACATCGACACGGCCCGCATCTACGGGAACGAGCGGGACGTGGGCGCCGCAGTGCGCGAGAGCGGTCTTCCTCGCGAGGACATCTTCGTCACCACCAAGCTGTGGAACGAGGACCAGGGCTACGACTCGACGCTGCGCGCCTGCGAGCGGAGCCTGAAGGACCTCGGGCTGGAGTATGTGGACCTGTATCTGGTGCACTGGCCCGTGCCGGGGCGGCGGCTGGATTCGTGGCGCGCCATGGAAAAGCTGCTCGCCGAGGGGAAGTGCCGCGCCATCGGGGTGAGCAACTTCCTGGAGCACCACCTCGACCAGCTGCTCGCGCACGCCCAGGTCGTCCCCGCGGTCAATCAGGTGGAGCAGCATCCGTTCCTCTATCAGCCCTCGCTGCTGCGCTACTGCGCGGACAAGGGCATCGCCGTGGAGGCGTACAGCCCTCTGACCAAGGGGCTCCGACTCGGAGACCCGCGCGTCGTGGAGATGGCCCGGAGGCACGGCAAGTCCCCCGCGCAGGTGCTCATTCGCTGGTGCCTCCAGCACGAGCTCGTGGTCATCCCCAAGTCCGTCCACGAGGAGCGCATCCGCGAGAACGCCAGCGTCTTCGATTTCTCCCTTTCCTCCGAGGATATGCAGCGGCTCGATGGGATGAACGAGGACCTGTACACGGGGTGGGATCCGACAGACGTCCCATGAGGCTCACCGGAGTCCTGGGAGATGGGCGAGAATGCCGGGCCGTATGACCCTGCCAAGCGAGCCCATCTACCTGGACCACAACGCCACCGCACCGCTGCTACCGGAGGTGGTCGATGCCATGGTGCCGTACCTGCGTGAGCACTTCGGCAACCCGTCGAGTGCTCACGTCTACGGGCGCCGAGCCCGCGAGGCCGTCGACCGCGCTCGGGCTCAGGTGGCCGCACTGCTTGGTGCGACGGCAGAGGAGATCTTCTTCGTCGCGCATGGCACCGAGGCCAACAACCTCGCCATCCGTGGCGTGGCGGCGGCGCTCCCAGACAAGCGTCACCTGGTGACCTCCGTCATCGAGCACCCAGCCACTACCGAGCCGTGCCACGAGCTGGAGAAGCATGGCTGGCGGGTGACGTGGCTCCCGGTGGATGCGGAGGGGCGCGTTCGCGTCTCCGAGGCGTTGGCCGCGCTGCGCAGCGACACGGTGCTCGTCACCCTCATGCACGCCAACAATGAGACGGGGGTGTTGCAGCCCATCGCGGAGATTGCCCGCGAGGCCCGGGCTCGGGGGGTATTGGTGCACACCGATGCGGCCCAGTCCGTGGGCAAGCTGCCTGTGTCCGTAGAGGCGCTCGGCGTGGACCTGCTCACCGTGGTGGGCCACAAGTTCGGCGCGCCCAAGGGCGTGGGGGCGCTGTACGTGCGCCGGGGAACGCCGCTGCGCCCGGTGCTGCTCGGGGCGGGGCATGAGCGCGGCCTGCGTCCGGGGACGGAGAACGTCGCGTCCATCGTGGGCCTCGGGGTCGCCTGCGAGGTGGCGCTCCGCACGGTGATGGTGGAGGAGGCTCGGGTGCGTGGGCTCCGGGACGAACTCTGGGAGCGGCTGCGAGCGCGTGTTCCGGTGCTGGCGCTCAATGGTCACCCGGAGGAGCGGCTGCCCAATACGCTCAACGTGCGTTTCCCGGGCGTGAGTGGCTCTGCGTTGCTGGCGGCGGTGCCCGAGGTGGCCGCGTCCACGGGCTCGGCGTGCCACGCGGGCGAGGAGTCCGCATCCTCCATCATCACCGCCATGGGCGTGGATCCCTCGGCGGCACTCGGCTCGGTGCGTCTGTCCCTAGGTCGGACGACGACGCATGCGGATGTGGTGGTGGCCGCGGACGCACTTGCCGCTGCGTGGAAGCGTCTGTCGGCGGGTGTTCAGGCCGGCCTCACTTGAAGCAGGCGCAGGGCCTCTTGTGGAGTGTCCACGAAGTCTTTGTGCGCATGCTCCCTCTCCCAGAGGGAGAGGGGACATCCACGGGCTCTCGGACTCTGTCCAAGCAGGGTGTTGCCCCCCAGAGCAATTGCTCGCACGAGACAGCGCTCCGGCTCGGTTGCCGAGGCCCTGGTGCAAACCAGTGGCCCGCTGGGTCATACTTCGGGTCCCCCCGCTGAAACGCCGGTGACCGAGGCTCCGCTGGCGTGACCCCCCCGAGGCAAGCATCTTGGCCGAGTCCACCTCCGCGCCCTCCCAGACCGCCTTCGTTCAGCAACTCAACTTCTGGGCTCGTGACGCGAGCAATGAGTCAGCGGCGCTCCTGGGTGCTGTCGCGCTCGGGATGTTCGAGCACCTCCCGGATGAGGGCTCCTCTCCTGTGTCCCTGGAGGTGCTCGCCCAGCGCATCGGTGGCTCCGTGCGGGGGACTCGCTCCGTCATCGAGCCGCTGGTGGGGCTCGGCTTCGTCCGGCTGGAGGAGGGGAGGGGTTATTCACTCCCGGTGGCGAGTGCCTTCCTCCGCCGCCCCGGGTTCGTCGCTCGGATGCGCGAGGCGCGGGGCTGGTGGCTCGTGTCCGCGAAGTTGCCCGAGGCCGTCCGCACCGGTTCGCCGGTGGCTTGGCTCGGCGAGTCCCGCGACCTGCTCGGGTGGTACCAGCAGGAGTTCCTGGCTCCTCGTGCACCCGCGCCGGATGCTCTCGCTGCGGACTATGATGAGCGTGCCGCCCGCAACTTCCTGCGCACCCAGGCGCTCGTGACGAGCGGTGAGGTGGGGCTGCTGGAGGCGCTGGTGCCCGGTCCCCGTCCCCTCGTGGAGCTGGCGAAGGTCACGGGCTCCCAGCCCGAGGCGCTGCGCGTCCTGCTCGGGGTCCTCGCATCCATGGGCATCGTCCGGCAGGAGGGCGAGTCCTTCGGTTTCTCCGAGCTGGCTGGCCGATCCCTGGACGCGAGCAGCCTGCCGTATTTCCAGCGCTCGTTCCCGGCCACCATGGACTACTGGGAGGCCTTCGGGCACCTAGATGAGGCGGTCACCCAGCGGAGGTTCCGGTTGGATCTGCGCGACCCCGAGACCGCCCGGCGCATCTACCAGCGCAACGCTTCGCGCATCACCGGCATCTTCGCCTCGCACGTGAAGCTGGGCCGCAAGGCCGCGGAGCTTGTCGTCCGCATGCGCCCGCTGAAGGACGCGCGTGTCCTCGACGTGGGCACCGGCTCGGGGGTCTGGGGCGCCGCCTTCGGGTTGAGCGAGCCCTCGGTCCACGTCACCTACCTGGACTCCGAGCACGTCCTGGAGCAGGTGAAGCCCAACATCGCGAAGCTCAAACTGGAGGGCCGTGCGCGCTATTGGGCCGGCGATTGTCTCTCCGTGGATTACGGCGAGTCCCAGTACGACGTCATCCTCCTGCCCCAGGTCATCCCCGCGCTTCCTCCCGAGGCGTTGCCAGGGTTCTTCGCGAAGCTCGCCCGCGCTCTGCGTCCCCAGGGGTTGCTCGTCATCTCGGGCTACCTGCTTACCGACCGGCGCGATGGTCCCCTGGACGCGCTCTACTTCTCGCTGCGTCGCTACGTGTCCAACGAGGGAGATGTGTTGTCCATGCCCGACTTCCGGCGGCTGCTCGAGCCCGTGGGGCTCACGTCCTCCCGCGGGTTCGAGATGCCCATCCAGCAGGTCGTCATCGCCTCGCGCGGTGACGTTCCGTGGCCGGATGTCGCCCCGGTCCGCTGACTCCGTTCTTCCTCCTTCCTTTCCGTCTGGAGAGACATGGAACTTCTGCGCTCGTTCTTCATGGAGGACTACCTCGAGGGCTCGCGCTTCACCGCGCGCTACAACCTCGGCGAGTCCGGTGCCCGGCCCCGCACCGTCGGAGAGCTGCTCACCGGCTCGGG
This sequence comes from Archangium minus, assembly GCF_044360475.1. Lineage (NCBI taxonomy): Bacteria > Pseudomonadati > Myxococcota > Myxococcia > Myxococcales > Archangiaceae > Archangium > Archangium minus. The sequence goes on along the minus strand of NZ_CP043494.1, from coordinate 9,862,900 downwards.
CATCAACCCCCAGCAGGCCCTGGACACGTTCCTCTCCACCCTGCTGCGCGACAGCCCTAACTGGGGCCGTGCCGACCTGCGCGACCTCGTGGCCGCCATGCACCCCGGCGCCACGCGCGACAACGTCCTCATCACCACCGGTACCAGCGAGGCCCTGCTGCTCCTCTTCCGGCAACTCCGCCCTCGTAAGGTGGCTCTCGCCTGGCCCGCCTTCCAGCTCCTCTATGAGCTGCCCATGCAGCAGGGCGCGGAGATTGTCCGCCTGCCCGTACGCTGGGACTCGCGCGGCGTGCCCTCCGTCGACGCGGACGAGTGGCTCGCACGGCTCGAGCGCGAGTCCCCGGACGTGGTCGTCATCAACAACCCCCACAACCCGAGTGGCCTGGTCCTCGACTCGGAGTTGCTGGAGCGCATCTTTCGTTGGACGGAGCGCTCTGGCGCCACGCTCGTCGGTGACGAGCACTATCGCTTCCTCTCCTCGGAGACGGAGGTTCTGGGCGGCACCGTGTACCGCCCCGGTGCCCGAACTTTCATCACCGGCTCCTTCATCAAATGCCTGGGTTGTCCCGGCCTGCGCATCGGCTGGTGCGTGGGCGATACGGCCATGCTCGCGCGTGTGCAGAACGAGAAGAACTACACCACGCACACCGTGAACCCGATCACCGAGTGGATTTCCTTCGAGGTGCTCAAGGCGCTCGACAGTCCTGTCCTGAGTCAGGCTCGCGAGGAGTGGAAGCGGAACCGGCGTCTTCTCTCCTCTTTTCTGGAGCGCTCCCAGGGCGTGTACGGCGTGGCTCCGACGGGAGGGCTCGTCACTTGTATCGGTGTGAGCGGCGTGGCCAGTCCGAAGGAGTTCGAGGCGAAGCTCCAGGCGCTCGGTGAGGCTGGGGTGTTCGTCCTGCCGCTCAGCGCCATGGAGCACGGCGACCCCGCGGGGACCCACCCGCTGGAGCGTGGCCAGGGGTTCCGTCTGGGCCTGGGCATGTCTCCGGACCGTTTCCCCGAAGCACTGGAGGCCATCGAGCGCGCCACTCGCGGCTGACTCCGGCCGTGCTCCTCACAGCAGCGCGGAGAGGGAGTGCGGGCGAGCCGCGTACTCTGGATCCTTCATGAGGAGCTCGTGCACCCGGCCCTGCGCGGTGGTGGGCACTGCCGGGAAGAGGTGGTGCGTGAGGTGGTACTGGTCATTGCGTGGGAAGAGCATCCGGTTGAGCCACCCCCACGCGAAGATGTGGTTGCGCGAGCGGTGGAACTCGTCCGCCGAGCCGATGATGCCCGCGTGGTCCACCGCGTCCGACCAGTAGCGGATGACCTGATAGGCCACGAAGTAGGGCAGCAGGTAGAAGAGCCCGAAGGCCCTCCAGCCCACGCCCCAGTGCGCCAGCGCGAGCAGTCCCGCCACGAAGGCCCACCTGCACAGCGTCACCGGCCACGGGTCCGTGCGGCTGAAGAGCACCGGGCGCACGAAGGACGGCAGGTGGATGAGCAGCAGCGGTCGCAACAGGTGGCGCCGCGCGAAGTGCTCCGTGGGCTCGGCGAACCCGAACCTCCGGCGCGGCACGAAGTCCAGGTCCCGCTCCGCGTCTCCCAGGTGCTGGTGGTGCGTGAAGTGCTCGCGCGTGTAGGGCTCGAGCGCGGTGAGATCGATGATGGCCAGCAGGTGTCCGAAGGCGCGGTTGATGCGCTTGCCGCGCACGAACATGCCGTGACACGCCTCGTGCAGCATGTTGCCGAGCGCGCGGAACCGGGTGGCGATGAAGAAGGCCACCAGCGGGTAGAGCGCCCAGCCCGCCACGGGCCACGTCTCCAGCAGCGCGTGGGCTCCGATGGCCGCTCCCACGCCGAGCCCGAGGTGCAAGGCCAGGTGTCCGATTCCTCCGGCCGTCGAGTGCGCGTGGTTGCCCTGCCGGGCCACCTCTCGCGCGTACGTCGCCCTCAGCCGCGCCGCCACCGACGTGGATCTGCGGGGAGGGCTGTCCAGCGGCGCCAGGCGCATGGAACTTCCGGGGGGGACGAAAAAGTGTAATTCAAGTCTAAGTCGTTCCTCGCTTTCTGAGCAAGCGAGCAGCGCCCCGGCGTGTCGATGACGGGGCGTGTCAGGCGGCGGCGCGTGTGGCGGGCGCGAGCCGCGTGGGCAGCGTCACCCCGGGTCGCGCGGCGAGGAGCAGCTCCTGCGTGGGGAGTGGCAGGCAGACCGACGCGGTGAGGCCCACGTTGGACAGCAGCTCGCTGTACTCCGAGTGGGAGAGCAGATCCCCCTCGTTGGTGAGGAAGCGCCGCAGCCCGAAATAGAGGTGCTCCAGCGGGCCGTCACGCCGCTCGTTGAGCACGTACTCGGCGATGACCAGGATGCCGTCGGGTTTCAGCGCGCGTGCCACGCGGCGGAACATGTCCGGCAGGGACTCGGGCCGCAGCACGTTGAGCACCTGCGGGAGGATGATGAAGTCGTACGCGGCGCTTCCGAAGTCCTGGGTGAAGAGGTTGCCCGGCCAGAAGCGGGCTCGGCTCAGCGCCTGGAGTTGCTCCACGTTGCGCTTCGCCTGCGCCAGTACTTCCTCCTGGTCGAAGTAGGTGACGTGCGCGGTGGGCTCCGTCCGCGAGAAGGCCACGCCCCACACGCCCGAACCCGTGCCGATGTCGAGCACCGATGCGCCCGCCAGGGGTCGCACCTGGGCGATCGTCGCGGCCGCTCGCCGGCTGAGCTGGAAGTGCGAGGCGAACACCGCGGTGATCTGGTTCGAGTTGTCCGCGTAGAAGCGCCGGCTCACCTCGGGATCCTTCAGGTCCAGGACGAAGCGCTCGTGCCGCACCGTCTCGTCGAGTCGCTCCAGCGCCTCCCAGTACTGCGCGGAGACGGAGAAGGAGCGGAGCAGGTACTGCAGCGCCTTGCCTTCGAGCACCTGCCGGGCCTCATCCGTCAAGCGCACCGTCGTGCCTTCGGTTCGGGTGAGGCCCAGGTGGGCCAGGACGTCGAGCACCGTGCGCAGGCCCCGCTCGCTGGCTCCCGTGGCCGACCGGAGCGCCGCTTCGCCCTGGGGACCCATGGCGAGCTGCTCGAGCAGCCCCAGCCGGCCCACCGTCACGAGCAGCCAGGTGCGTGCGCTGCCGCGCGCGAAGCGATCGAAGAAGTCCTCCGCCTCGGGCGAGGGCGCGGGCGTCGTCTCCAGGAAGAGCCGCTGGTAGTGCTCGAGCACGTCCCAGCGTTGGCCCTCGTGGGTCATGGGCGCTCCGCTTCGCACCGCCTCTTCCAGGTGGCCGATGGGACCCCACCAGCGCGCCGCTTCGTGGAGCCTTTCGCGGAACACGGCATCCCGTAGGAAGGCCGCCACCGGACGGGCGAGCACGAGGCCCCGTGCCTCGTCCATGTGCACCAGCCGCAGGCACACCAGCAGTTCAACCAGCGAGCGCACGCCGCGGACCTTGGCTCCCACCTGCTCCGCGAGCCGCTGCACCGTCACCGGTGCGCCCTCGTCCTCAACTGGCAGTGTGTCGAAGATGCCCACGCTCAGTGACGTGCGCAGCAGCGCCGATTCATTCGAGGCATTGCGCGCCCAGAAGTGCAGGGATTGCGCCAGAGAGGGGGGCGTGGCGCTTCGCGGAGCCGTCATCGGAACCTCGCAGGGGGAGCCTCAGCTTCGCTTCTTCCCTCGCGTATCCGCAACCTGGACGCCCGGTGCGTCGGTGCCGCATGGCTTGCCAGGGTTGGCAGGGTTTTCTAACTTCCAATCCCTCGCGAGAGGGAGTGCGCATTGACTCTGGTGTTGTTGACGTTGCAGGGCGTCCTGGCGCGCCGCCGCAGCTGGTGGGTCGGTCTTCTCGCGGCGGGCGCGGCGGCTCTGCTGACGCCGGGTCTCGCGCTGGTGGAGACCATCCATGAAGGGACGCGGCGCAGCCTCATTGAGAGCGGCGCCGGGCACCTGCAGGTGTACCACTCGGGCTCGCCGCAGACGCCTGTGCTGCTGACGGGCCCGGCGGGGCCGCCAGAGCTCGTTCCCTTCGAGGACTTCCCCGCGACCGAGGCGCTCCTGCGTTCGGTGGAGGGCGTGCAGGACGTGGTGCCCATGGAGGCGGGGTCGGCCTCGGTCTTCCGGGGCAACTACCTGGACGAGAAGCTCGCCGTGGTGCGCGCGGTGACTCGGGAGCCCGCCTCCGAGGCGCGCGATGCGCGGCTGGGGCGGCTCGCGGAGGATCTGCGGCGCACGCTGGAGCGCGTGGCCCGGGACGAGCGTCAGCGCGAGGAGGCCTTCGCGGGTGAGGAGGGGCTCCTGGAGGATCGGCGCACCCTGGAGGAGGTGTCCTCCGACGCCTTCTGGGAGCGGTTCCGCGCCCAGCCTGAACAGGGTCTCGAGTTCCTCGAGGAGCGCGTGGCCAAGCTGGCCGGGGAGGGCGAGTCCCTGCCCCTCGACTATCTGGGGACGGATCCGGTGCAGTTCGCGCGGGCCTTTCCCCGCTTCGAGCTCCTGTCGGGGAGCATGCCGCCGCCCGGCAGCCGGGGCATCCTGTTGGGGCACGCGGCCTATGAGCAGAGCTTCAAGCTGCCCATCGCCTTGCGGCTCGACGCGCTGCGCCGGGAGCGCGAGCGCGGGGGCTCGTTCGAGGACGAGCGGCTGAGGACCGAGGTGGAGCGCAGCCTGGCCGAGCTCCCGGATTTGTTGTCGCGGCTCGACGTGGAGCGGGCCTCGTCGCTCCAGGCAGCGCTGACGCGCGTGCTGGGCCATGCGGGGGAGCTCGAGGCGCTGCTCCGCGAGTTCCTGTCCGTCGACGACAGCAACTTCGACACCCGGTACCGGCTCTTCTACGACGAGCTGGCGCCGCACCTGCCGCTGTACCGGATCCGCCCCGGCGACACCCTCACGTTGCGCAATCGGCAGCTCACCGCGGCCAGCGTGCCGGTGCGGGTGTGGGGCACCTTCCGGTTCCGTGGGCTGGGCGGAGACACCAGCCAGGTCAACACCACCTGCCTGGTGGATCTCATCAGCGCGCGGCTTCTGGCGGGCCGGCAGACCCAGGCGCAGGAGGACGAGGCCCGGACGCTCGTCGCGGCCTTCGGCATGAAGGACTCCTCGTTGTCGATGGGTCCGTTGGGCCGGCCGGCCATCATCGACGCGGAGCCGCAGGTGCCCGGCGCCGAGACGCCCGTGCTCGACAAACACGCGCCGGCTGACACCTTCACGGACGAGGAGCTGCGGGCCGGCAGTGTGCTGCAGGCGGCCCTCGTGCTGCGTCCGGGTGCCTCGCCCGAGGACGTCACCGGGCGCATTCAACGGCTCGCGGACGAGCGCAAGCTGCCGCTGGGCGTCGTGGGCTGGCAGGACGTGGGGGGCGCCTTCAGTGGGATGGTGGGGATGAGCCAGCTGGTGCTGGCGGTGTTCGCCGGGTTGCTCGCGTTCTTCGTGCTGCTGGTGGCCACCGGCACGCTGCTGCTGCTGGCCAAGGAGCGGGTGGGCGAGGTGGGCACCCTGCGCGCCATGGGCATGCAGCGCCGGGAGGTCTTCTCCAGCCTGCTGCTCGAGGGGCTCGCGCTCGGGGCCCTGGGTGGACTGCTCGGCGCTGGGCTGGGCGCGGCCCTGCTCGTGGGCTTCGTGGGACAGGGGCTCGAGGTGAGCAACGACTTCCTGCAGTTCTTCCTCGGGGGCGCGGTGCTGAATCCCCGGCTCGAGGGGGTGCAGCTCCTGTCGGTGGTGGCGGGGGTGGTGGCCGTGGTGGCCGTGGCGTCGCTGGTGCCCGCCTGGCGGGGCAGCGCCGTCTCCCCGGTGGTGGCCATGCGCCGGGGGGAGGACTGAGCCATGCTCTCCCTGCTGCGTATCGCCCTGCGCAACCTCTTCGTCGACCGCGAGCGCGGGCTGCTGCTCTTCGGTGTCATCGCCAGCGCCAGCGCGGTGCTCGTCGGGATGATGTCCCTCACCGCGGGCGTGGCCTCGGAGCAGCGCCAGGCCGTGCGGACGCTGCTGAGCGGGGACCTGAACGTCGGTGGCTTCTTCAAGGTTCACCCCGACACCATCGCCCCGGTGATTGGAGACGCTCGTCGCGTGCGCGCCGTGGTGGATCCGCTCATCCCGGCCGGTTGTGGTCTGCGCGAGCGGGGCAGGGGTTATGCCTCCGTGGGCGCGGGTCGGCACCGCGGCCGCTCCTACATGATGAGCCTGGACGTGACGCGCGAGCGTGATTCGCTCGGGCTCATCCGGGTTGAGCAGGGCTCGCTGGGGGCGTTGGACAAGCCGCGCACCGTGGCCCTCTCCTCGCCCCTGGCCGAGCGGCTCCGGGTCCGGGTGGGAGACGTGGCCACCCTCTTCTCGGAGATGGTGGGCGGCAAGCGCAACGCCCTCGATGTCGAGGTGGTGGCCATCACCGGGCGCGCCGGCATCCTGGGGGAGGCGGCGGGCATCCTCGTCTCCAACGCCACCCTGCGGGAGCTGGGCGGGTTCCGGCCCGAGGCCGCCAGCGTGCTGCAGCTCCTGTGCGGCGAGGATGTGGAGCTCGGTCCCCTGGATGAGTCCCTGCGCCAGGCGTTGCGGCGGGCGGGCTTCGAGGTCCTCCCGGCTTCGCACGAGGCCTACGGCGACAAGGTGTCGCCGCTGCTGCGGGAGAACTGGGCGGGTCAGCGGCTCGATGTCAGCACCTGGGAGGATGAGTCCTCCTTTCTCTCCTTCGTGACCGAAGGGCTCACGGCCCTGACCGGGCTGGTGGGGTTGATTTCCATCGCGGTCATCATGGTGGGGCTGTTCGTCTCCCTGAGCGTCTCCGTGCGCGAGCGGACGCGGGAGATCGGCACGCTGCGCGCCATGGGCATGCACCGCCGCTCCGTGGTGGGCCTGTTCATGCTCGAGGGCCTGCTGATGGGCCTGCTGTCCTCGGCGGCCGGGGCGCTCCTGGCCTCGCTCCTGTGCGTCCTGCTGCGTGGCGCTCTTCCTCTGCCCGGGGAGATGGTCAACCTCTTCTTCAGCGACACCCTCCCGCTGGAGCCCCACGCGCCGGGGGCTGTGCTCGTGGTGCTCCTCGTGACCATGGGCGCGGTCCTCGCCTCCATCATCCCCGCGGCCCGTGCCGCCGCCCTCCCCCCACGTTCCGCCATGGAGTCCCTGTGATGAAGCCGAGTGCCCGCCTGCCCTTGCTCCTCCTCGCGCTCCTCGTGTCGCCCGCCCTGGCCGCCGAGCGCGCCCCGGGCGCCAAGGCTCCCGCAGGCGGGGGGGACTCCCAGATGTCCGTGGTGGACTTCGTCCGCCGCATCGACAAGCGGTTGAGCTTTACGAGCGACTACAAGGGCGTCGTCCGCGTCCGGGAGCTGCGCAAGGACGGCACCGAGAACGCGGTGGAGATCCTCGTCTACCGCCGCGATACGACGCGCGACCTGCTCTTCATGACGACCAAGCCGAAGATCATGGCCGGCAGTGGGTACCTGCGCCTCGGCAAGAACCTGTGGGAGTACGACCCGGCCGTCGGCCAGTGGACGCGGAGCACCCTGCGGGCCAACATCGCCGGCACCTTCACCTGTGAGTCGGACTTCGATCGGTCCCGGCTCTCCGAGGACTACGACCCCAAGGACGAGGGCGAGGAGGTCATCGACGGCACGCCCTACCGGAAGGTGCTGCTGACCGCGAAGCCCGGCACCGAGGTGTCCTTCCCCATGCTGCGTATCTGGGTGGACCCCGACCTCAATATCGTCAAGCGCATCGGGTACGCGCCCTCGGGGAGGGTGCTGCGCACCGACTTCATTCGCAGCTACCAGCGGCTGAAGGATCCGGTGTCCGGCGAGAACGTCTACCACTACAAGGAAGTGCTGGAGATCGAGGAGGAGGAGGGCACGCAGATGCTGGTGCGGTACGACGAGGTGGTGCTCGCGCCCGTCGACCCCCACATCTTCACCAAGTCCTGGCTCGAGTCGCGCTCGCGTTAAGTCCGCGAAGATTTCCCCTCTCCCTTCGGGAGAGGGACGGGGTGAGGGTACCAGGGCCCTGGGTTGAATCCCGTGTCTACACTGTGGGCCACGGGTTGGAAGAACGGGCTCGGATACCCTCACCCTAGCCCTCTCCCAGAGGGAGAGGGGACATCCACGGACCCTCAGTCCTGCTCCCGCGTCAGCGTGGTCAGCACCCGTGCCACCACCGTGTCCACCTGCGGTGGGCGGATCATGTCGGGGTGATCTCCCTCCAGCGGCACCACCTCGAGCTGCTCGCGCGGCATCAGCTGGCTCCAACCGAGTGTTTCCTCTCGGCCGGTGCGCGAGTAGGTGGAGGTGAAGAGCAGGGGCCGTACGCGGAGCTTGGGCGGCGCCCATCCCCTTACCTGCGGAGTCAGCACCTCGCCGAGGATGTGCCACAGGCGGGAGAGCTGCGCGCCGGGGAAGTGGGGGGCCAGGATGCCCCGGTCCCTCGCGCGGGCCGCCAGCAGCTCCCAGCGTGCGTCGGGGGACAGTGGCGCCAGCTCCCGCTCCAGGTGCTCGTCGAGCACGCCGAACTCCTCCGCGAGCTGCAGCACCGGGTCCGGCGTCTCCATCACGGAGATGGAGTGGACGGGGAGGGTGTCCAGCAGGGCCACCAGTTCCACCCGCTCTCCCGCCGCCTCGAGCTCCGCCGCGACGCCCAGCGCCGGGTAGCCGCCGAACGAGAACCCGAGCAGCCGGTAGGGCCCGTGGGGTTGCACGGCGCGAATGTCCTGCGTGTACACCGCCACGCGCTCCTCGAAGGTGGTCAGGTGCCGCTGTGACACCGTCTCGGGTGCCTGGATGCCGAAGCAGCGCAGGCGTGGCTCCAGCCGCCCGGTGAGGTCCCGGTAGTGGTGCAGCTCGCCGTCGCCCGGGTGGAACAGGAAGATGGCCGGGGCCTCCGCCGGGGTGCCCGCGTTGGACAGGGGAATCACACTCGTCCGCGGAGGCCCGGCCTCCAGCAGCTCGTGCACCGCGTCCGTGCTCGCCTTCAGCGACGGGTACTGGAAGAGGGTGGCCAACGGCACCGGCATGCCGAACTCCTCCTCGATGCGCCCGAGCAACCGCATGGCCAGGATGGAGTCGCCGCCGATTTCGAAGAAGTCGTCCCCGGCCTGGATGTCCGGTTGGTTCAGCACCTCGGCCCACAGTCGCTGGAGCGTCATCTCCAGCGTCGAGCGGAACGCGGTCTCCCGCTTCGTCTGGGGCGGTGCCTCCCGCGCGGGAGCGGCCACGTCCGGGTCTGGCAGGGCCTGCCGATCCACCTTGCCGTTGTTGTTGACCGGCAGCTTCTCCAGGACGACGAACGTCGCGGGCACCATGTACTGGGGGAGCTGTGCCGCCACGTGCTCGCGCAGCGCGTCCGCACGTACCGGGGCCGGTGCCTGCACCCAGGCGCATAGCTGCTGCGCGCCCGCGGCCGACAGCCGCACCAGCACCACCGCCTCCTCCACTCCAGGGTGGCGCCGCAGGCAGGTCTCTATCTCCGACAGCTCGACGCGGAAGCCGCGGATCTTCACCTGGTGGTCCGCCCGCCCGAGGAAGCGCAGGCGTCCGTCAGGCAGCATCCGGGCCAGATCTCCCGTGTGGTACATGCGCGCGCCGGGCTCGCTGGAGAACGGATCCGGCAGGAAGCGCTCGGCCGTCAGGTGCGGTCCTCCGAGGTAGCCTCGCGAGAGCGCCGCGCCACCGATGTACACCCGGCCCGGCAGGCCCGGGAGCACCGGCTCGAAGTGCGCGTCGAGCAGGTAGACGCGGACGCGGGGAATGGGACGCCCGATGGGGAAGGTGGGCTCGGTGCCCACGCCCTCCGCGCCGGGGATGTCGCACGTGGCCGAGGTGATGGTGCACTCGGTGGGGCCGTAGACGTTGAGCCACGGCGCGTGCGTGCCGCCCACGCGCAGCCAGGCCTCGTACGTCTCGCGCTTGAGCACGTCGCCGCCGGGAGCCAGCAGCCGCAGCCGCGCGGGCACGCGTTGGCCCTGGGCCTCCATCTCGCGCACCCACTCCTCGATGTACGTGGGCGGCAAGCTGATGAGGGTGATGCCCTCCTGCTCCAGATAGGGCGTCATCTGGTGCGCCGGTACCAGCCCGTCCCGCATCACCACGGTGGCACCCACCGCTAGCGGTGGATACAGGTCCTCGGCGGCCGCATCGAAGCTGAGCGGCGCGAACTGCAGCATGCGATCTCCCGGACGCAGGCCGAAGCGGGCGGCGAGGGCGAGGTTGTGGTTGACCACCGAGCGGTGCTCCACCATCACGCCCTTGGGCTCGCCGGTGGAGCCGGAGGTGAAGATGATGTAGGCGAGCTGCGTGCTGGACACCGTCCGCGGCCCGGGAGCCGTCTCTCCCGTCACCTGCTCGGGCTGGGGCGGCACCTCCACGAGGGGCACGAGCCCTTCATGGGCGTGCAGTGCCGTCTCATCCACCCACAGGCGCCACACCCCGGAGCGCTCCAACACCGCGCGCTTGCGTGGCTCGGGCCAGCCCGCGTCCAAGGGCACGTAGGCGCCGCCGGCTTTGAGGATGCCCAGCAGCACCGCCAGGGCCTGTGCGGACGGCTGCATCACCACGCCCACCCGCTCCTCGGGTTGCAGGCCCTGCTCGACGAGGCGTGCGGCCAGGTGGTTGGCGCGGGCGTTGAGCTCGGCGTAGCTCCAGGTGGTGGTGCCGTGGGACACGGCGGGCGCGTCCGGCGTGCGGTGCACCTGGGCCTCGAAGAGCGTGTGCACGCACGCCCCGGCCGGCACCTCCTGGGCACCGCCATCCAGCGCGGCCAGCACCCGTTCCCGCTGGAGCGCCGACAGGAGGGAGAGCCGCAACAGGGCCACGTCCGGGGCCCGCACCACCTCCGAGAGCAGCTGCGCGAAGGCACCGGCCATGCGCTCCGACGTCGCCGCGGAGAAGAGGGCGCCGTCGGTGGCGATGAGCACGCGCGTCCAGCCCTCGGGCATCTCCACGAAATGGAGCACCACGTCGTAGGCCGGGATGATGCCCCGGCTGTCGCCCTCGAGTGGCGATGCGGCGAGCCCCTCGAAGGCCGGGGCGGCGAGGGTGTCCACCTGGAGGAGCACCTGGGCTAGGGGCGCTGCGGTGCGCTCGGCGTCGGGCTGGATCGCGTCCGCGATGCGCTTGAAGGGCACCTCCTGGTGGGTGGTGGCGTGCGCCACGACGTCATGGACCCTGCTCAGGAGCGCGCGGAAGGAGGGGGCGCTCCCCACCTCGGTGCACAGCGGCAGCAGGTTGGTGAAGAACCCCACCTGCCGCTCCGTCCCCGGGAGGACGCGCCCGGCGAAGGGCGAGGCCACCACCACGTGTGACTGTCCGCTCAGCCGGTGCAGCCAGAGCTGGGCGAGCGCGAGCAGGGCCACGTAGGGCGTGACGCCCTCCCGCCGGGCCAGCGCCTTGAGTGCGCCTACCTCGTCAGTGCGCAGCGTGAGCTGCACCGGGCGCATGTTGGCGTTGAGCGTGGGCGCGCGGCGCGGGAAGTCGTGCGGCAAATCCAACACCGGGGGGGCGTGCGCCAGCGCCTGCTTCCAGGACTCGAGGCTCTCCTCCAACTGGCGCAGGTTCTCGGGCCGCTGCTGCCACAGCGCGAAGTCGGCGTACTGGAGTGGCGCTGGCGGCAGCAGGGGAGTGCAGCCCGCCCGCGCCGCGCCATAGGCCACCGACAGCTCCTCCAGGAACGCTTGCTGGCCGACGCCGTCATTGACGAGGTGGCTCATCGCCATGACGAGCGCGTGCCGGGTGCCCGAAGGCTCCAGCCGCACCAGCTCGAAGCGGTACAGCGGCCCCGCCTCCACGTTGAAGGGCGTCTGGTCGTGCCGCAGGGCAAGCCGGCGCGCGGCCTCCAGTGCCTCGGGGAGCGGCAGGTGCGAGACGTCCGTGTGCGCGAGCACCGGGTGGACCACCGGGCCCGCCCGCGTGATGAGCTCGCCGCCCTCCATCGCGAACGTGGTGCGCAGGGTCTCGTTGCGCTCGAGCACCGCCACGAGGGCCGCCTCCAGCTTCGCGACGTCGAGCGGGCCGTCGAGCACGAGCGCGGACACCGTGACGAAGGGCGGCGCCTCCGGTAGCTGCAGCGCGTACCAGAGCCGCTCCTGGACTCGCGAGGCCAGGAGCCGCGAGGGACGCGGCTCGCCGGACGGATTCCACGGACTCTCCCGCCGGGGGGCGGTGTCGATGCGGGCCGCCAGTCCGGCCAGCGTGGGCGTGGCGAAGAGGGTCGCCACGGGCAGGCTCACACCGAAGCGGGTGCCGATGTGCGCGAGGAGCTGGACGGCCATCAACGAGTGGCCGCCGAGCTCGAAGAAGTCGTCCTGGGAGCCCACGTGGCGCACGCCGAGCAGCGCGCGCCAGAGCTCCGCCAGCGCCTCCTCGGTGGGCGTGGCGGGGGCGGCCAGGCCCTGACGGGGCGCGGCCTCGTCCGGCGAGGGGAGTGCCTGGCGATCCACCTTGCCGTTGGGCGTGAGCGGCAGCTCCGCCAGCGGCACGAGGGCCGAGGGCACCATGTACGCGGGCAGCGACCGCGCGAGCTCGGTGCGGAGGGCCGCGGTCTCCGGGCGCCCGTCGTGGCCCACCACGTAGCCCACCAACCGAGGGCCGGTGGGTCCGTCCTCGCGCAAGACCACGGCGGCATCGGCCACGCCCGGCAGCGAGCGCAGGGCCTCCTCCACCTCTCCCAGCTCGATGCGGTAGCCGCGCACCTTCACCTGCGAGTCGAGGCGTCCCAGGAAGTCCAGCTCGCCCGAGGGCAGGTAGCGCACCAGGTCTCCCGTGCGGTACAGGCGCGCGCCGGGCTCGCCGGAGAACGGATCCGGCACGAAGCGCTCCGCGGTCAGCTCCGGGCGGCTCCAGTAGCCGCGCGCCACGCCTACCCCGCCGATGTAGAGCTCGCCAGGCACACCCACGGGCAGCGGCCGCAGGTTCCGGTCCAGCACGTAGAGGCGGGTATTGGCGATGGGCCGGCCGATGCGCACGGTGCCCTCGTCCGGCTCCTCTGGGCGGACGGTGTGCACGCAGCAGCCCACCACCGTCTCGGTGGGGCCGTACTCGTTGATGAGGCGGGTGCCGGGCGCGTGACGGCGCCAGAAGGCGAGGCTCGCGGCGGACAGGGCCTCTCCTCCGATGACGAAGGCGCGCGTGCGTCCGGCGGCCTCCTCGGCGCGCAGCTGCCGCGAGAGGAGCTGCAGGTGCGTGGGCGTCAGCTTCACCAGGCTGAAGTCGCTTTCCGCGCGCAGGGCCTCGCCCAGGCCCTCCACGCCGGCCTCCTCCGGCACCAGCACCACGGGCCGGCCCATCACCAGCGGGGCGAGCAGGCTCGTGACGGTGAGGTCGAACGAGAGCGACGAGTGGACAGGGGTGCCCGTGCCTTCGGCCACCGGGTACGCGCGGCAGGCCCAGTGCAGATAGTTCACCACCCCGCGGTGCTCCAGCATGACGCCCTTGGGGCGCCCGGTGCTGCCGGAGGTGTAGATGACGTAGGCCAGGTCATCGGCCGTGGCGAGCGGGGCGGGGTTGTCCTCACGCTCGTGGGCGAGGAGCGTGTCCCTCTCCGACTCCAGGCACACCAGCATCTGGGTCCCCGTCGGGAGCTCGTCGGCCACCTCCTGGTGCGTGAGGATCACCGGGGCCGCGCTGTCCTCCAGCATGAAGGACAGCCGGGGCATGGGGTAGCCGGGGTCCATCGGGACGTAGGCGCCACCGGCCTTGAGCACGGCCCACAGCGCCACCACCATGTCCAACGAGCGCTTCAGACACAGCCCCACCAGCGTCTGCGGTCGCACGCCCAGGCCGCGCAGGTGGTGAGCCAGCTGGTTGGCTCGGGCATTGAGCTGCCGGAAGGTGAGCTGCTCTCCGCCGTGGCGCACCGCCACCGCGTCCGGTGTGCGCTCGGCCTGCGCCTCGAAGAGGTGGTGGAGACACACGTCGCGCGGGAAGTCCGCCCGCGTCGCATTCCAATCCACCAGCAGGCGCTGGTGCTCCTCCTCTGGCAGCAGCTCCAGCGCGCCGATGCGCGTGTCCGGGGCTTCCAGCGCATGCGCGAGCAGCCGCACGTAATGGCCCAGCATGCGCCGCGCCGTCCCAGCCTCGAAGAGGCCGGTGTTGTAGCGGATGGCCAGCTCGTAGCCCTCGTCACTCGCGGCGATGCCGAGCGAGAGGTCGAAGGGGCTGGTGGACAGCTCCGGATGGAGGGAGGTGGCCCGGAGCTCGGGGAAGCTCTCCCGCAGCGAGCGCTCCGCTCGGACGACGTCGATCATCACCTGGAAGAGCGGGGTTCGGCTGGGGCTGCGCTCCACGACCAGGGACTGGACGAGCCGCTCGAGGGGGACGTCCTGGTGGGCGATGGCCTCCAGGGTGGTGGTGCGCACCTGCTCGAGGAGAGAGGAGAAGGGGGAGGCCGGGTCGACGCGGGTGCGAAGAACGACGGTGTTGAGCAGCAGGCCGACGACGTCCTCGGTGGCCGGGTGGGTGCGGCCGGAGACGGGCGTGCCGACGCAGAAGTCTTCCTGTCCGCTGTAGCGGTGGAGGAGCGCGGCGTAGGCGGCCTGCAACACCATGAAAGGCGTCACCTGGTGCTGGAGGCAGAAGGCCTCGAGGGCCCGGACGAGTCCTGGGGGCAGCGGCTGCTTGGGGGTGACACCCCCGTGGTGCGACAGGACGGCGGGGCGCGGTTTGTCGGTGGGGAGCTGCAGGAGTGCCGGCGCCCCGGCGAGCTGGTGCTTCCAGTAGGCGAGATGGTGCTCCTCCCGTGCGCGCACGGCCTCGGTGCGCTGCCAGGCGGCGATGGCCGAGTGACTCAGCCGCACAGGGGGCAGGGCGGGCCGTTGGCCCTGGTGGAAGGCCGCGTAGGCCTCGCTCAGCTCGCGCAGGAGGATGTCCAGCGACAGGCCGTCCACCAACAGGTGGTGGAAGAGCAGCAGCAGCACGTGGCGCTCGGGGCCGGAGCGCAGCAGGCGGAAGCGGTAGAGGGCGCCGTCCAGTGAGAAGGGGCGGTTGACCTCCTCGCTCACCCACCGCTCCCGCCGCTCCGGGATGTCCGTCCCCGGCTCCAGCGACTCCACCGCCAGCACGCGCGAGGGGACTGGCAGGAGGAGGGGCTGGGGCAGGCCCTCGCGCGAGGGCACCGACAGGCGCAGCACCGTGTGACGCTCCAGCAACCCGTGCAGGGCCTGCTCCAGCGCGCTGGCGTCCAGTGGGCCCTCCAGCTCCACCGCCTCCAGCATGTGGTAGGCGCTGGAGTCCGGGAGCATCTGCTGGATGAACCACAGCCGCTCCTGCGCGAACGACAGCACCGGCGGAGCGTCCTCCGGGAGGGGGGAGGGATCGGGGAGAAGGGGCGGGTTGTCCTGGAGCTTCGCCACCTCACGGGCCAGGCCGGCCATGGTGGGGGCGGAGAAGAGGGCCGCCAGGGGCAGCTCCACACCGAAGGCCTGGCGCACGCGGGCCACCAGGCGGGTGGCGCTCAGCGAGTGGCCGCCGAGCTGGAAGAAGTCGTCCTCGCGCGACACCTCCTTCAGCCCGAGCACCTCGCGGAAGTGGGGGGCGAGCCGCTCCTCCAGGGCACCGCGCGGTGCCTCGCCCCGAGGCCGGGCTCCGGTGTCCTCCGCCGGCAGCGCGGCCAGCGCCTTGCGGTCCACCTTGCCGCTGGTGGTGAAGGGGAGCGCCGGGAGCGTGACGAAGCGCGAGGGCACCATCGCGTCGGGGAGCGAGCGGGCCAGGGCTTCGCGCAGGGAGTCCACTCCCCGCGCCGCGTCGCCCTCCAGCACGAGGAAGGCCTCCAGCCGCGCGTCGCGGCCACTGCCGCGCACCACCACGGCGGCCTGGCGCACGGAGGCCTGGCGCAGCAGGGCCGCTTCGATCTCCTCCAGCTCGACGCGGACGCCGCGCACCTTCACCTGGAAGTCGGTACGCCCCAGGAAGCTCAGCGTCCCGTCCCCGTTCCAGCGGACGCGGTCACCGGTCCGGTACAGGCGCGAGCCAGGGTCACCGGAGAATGGATCGGGCACGAAGCGCTCGGCCGTCAGCGCCGGCTGGGACCGGTAGCCGCGGCCCAGGCACGTGCCGCCGATGTACAGCTCACCCGGGACACCCGGAGGTACAGGCTCGCCGCGCGCGTCGAGCACGTACAGGCGGCATCGATCCAGCGGCCTTCCCAGTCTCACGGGCCGGTCCGGCAGCGTCCGCTCCGCGGCGACGTTGATGCTCGTCTCCGTGGGGCCGTACGTGTTGACCAGCTTCGTGCGGGCGAGCGGGAGCTGCCGCACCAGCGGCTCCGGCAGCACCTCGCCGCCGGTGACAAGCACCTTCAGCGAGCCGAAGGCCTCCGGCGCGCCGGGCTCCTCCAGGGCCGTGGCCAGCGAGGAGGGCGTGATGACGACGTGGGTGATGCCGTAGCGGAGGATGTCGCGCCCCAGCCCCAGCGGTCCCACCTCGCGCAGCACGGTGCACGCGCCCCGGGTGATGCTGAAGAGCAGCTCCTCCAGGTGGATGTCGAACGAGAGGCTGCCGGACGAGGCCCAGCGGTCCCCGGGCTGCGTCTCGTAGTACGGGTCGAAGGCCGCGAAGCAGTGGACGACGTTGCGGTGGGTCAGCTCCACGCCCTTGGGCTCACCCGTCGAGCCGGAGGTGTAGAGGAGGTAGGCGAGGTGGTGGGCGCGAGCGCGCTCCCGCGGGACGGGCGAGGGAGGAAGCTCCTGCGTGCGCACGTCCGGGGACACCAGGGGCACGTCGTTTCCGGCGTCGGCGAAGAGCTCCGGGCGGCTGATGACGAGCTTCGCGCCCGATCGGCGCAGGAGCGCGGCGCGGCGGGCCGCCGGGTGGGAAGCCTCCAACGGGAGGCAGCCGGCTCCACTGAGGAAGATGGCCAGCAGCGACACCACCGCGTCGAGCGAGCGCTCCAGGCACAGGCCCACCACGGTCTCCGGCCCGGCGCCCGCCGCCGCCAGATGCTCCGCCAGCCGTGAGGCTCGAGCGTGCAGCTCGCGGAAGGTGAGCGTCCCCTCGGGAGCCACCACCGCCGGTGCGTCCGGAGTGCGCGCCACCTGGGCCTCGAAGAGGGAGGCGAGGTTGGCCTCGGTGTCGAAGGGCCGCTCGGTGTCGTTGAAGGTGGACAGCACCTGCTCGCGTTCGCTGGGACCGAGCAGGGACAGGGCGCCCACGGGCGTCTGGGGCGCGGCCACCGCGCTCGCGAGCAGCTGGAGGTAGTGGCCCAGCATGCGCTGCACGGTGCCGGCCTCGAAGAGGTCGGTGCTGTACTGGAGGAGCAGCTCGGTGCCGTGTGAGCGCTCGGCGACGCTGAGGGAGAGATCGAAGAGGCTGCTGATCACATCCGGCTTCAGCGGGCGCGCCTGAAGGCCGGGGAACACCTCGGCCAGCGAGTGCTCGACCTCGCTGCGCTCGAACATGACCTGGAAGAGCGGCGAGTGGCTGGAGCTCCGCTCGGCACCGATGGACCGGACGAGCCGCTCAAGGGGCACGTCCTGGTGGGCGATGGCCTCCAGGGTGGTGGAGCGCACCTGCTCGAGGAGGGAGGAGAAGGGGGAGGCCGGGTCGACGCGGGTGCGAAGAACGACGGTGTTGAGCAGCAGGCCGACGACGTCCTCGGTGGCCGGGTGGGTGCGGCCGGAGGCGGGCGTGCCGACGCAGAAGTCTTCCTGGCCCGAGTAGCGGTACAGCAGGGCGGCGAAGGCGGCGTACAGCACCATGTAGGGCGTCACCTGGTGCTGTTGGCAATACGCGCGTACCGACTCGGCCAGCGCTGCGGGCAGCGGGAGATAGGAGACGCCACCGTGGTGCGACAGGACGGCGGGGCGTGGCTTGTCGGTGGGGAGCTGCAACACCGCGGGCGCATCGGCCAGTTGGCACTTCCAGTACTCCAGTTGCTCCTGCTCACGCGCGCGCAGGGCCTCGGTGCGCTGCCAGGAGGCGATGGCCGAGTGACTCAGCCGCACCGGAGGCAGCGCGGGCTGCTGGCTCCGGCCAAAGGAGGCATAGGCCTCGCGCAGCTCACGCAGGAGGATGCCCACCGACAGGCCGTCCACCAGCAGGTGGTGGAAGAGCAGCAGCAGCACGTGGCGCTCGGTACCCAGCCGCAACAGTTGGAAGCGGTAGAGCGGGCCGCCCGCGGTGAAGGGTCGGTTGATCTCCTCGTTCATCCACCGCGCGAGCCGCTCGGGTACATCCGCTTTGGATTCCAGCACCTGGACCGTCAGGGCCCGCTGGGGTGTGGGCAGGAGGACGGGTTGGGGCTGGCCCTCGACCGCGGGCACGGCGAGGCGCAGTGCCGTGTGGCGCTCCAGCAACCAGAGCAGGGTCTTCTCCAGTGCGTCCGTGTCCAGTGGCCCCGTCAGCTCCACGGCCTCCGGGATGTGGTAGGCGCTCGAGTCGGGCTGGAGCTGCTGCAGGAACCACAGTCCCTCTTGCGTGGACGACAGCACGGGAGGGGCGTGGGGAGGGAGGGGAAGGGGCTGAGGGAGGGGTGAGGAAGAGGCGCCCTGAAGCCGGGAGATTTCGAGGGCGAGGCCGGCGACGGAGGGGGCGGAGAAGAGGGACTCGAGAGGAAGCTCGACGCCGAAGGACTGACGGATGCGGGAGACGAGGGAGATGGCGTTGAGGGAGTGGCCGCCGAGGTCGAAGTAGTCGTCGTGGCGAGAGACGGAGGAGAGGCCGAGGGAGAGACAGAAGAGCTGAGCGAGACGCTCCTCGAGGGGGCCGAGGGGAGGCGCACCGGAGGGAGAGGACTCGGAGGAGGAGAGGGGGAGGGAGCCCAGGGCGTCGTAGTCGACCTTGCCGGTGTGGGTGAGGGGGAGGGAGCGCAGCAGCACCAGGCGGCTGGGCACCATATAGGAAGGCAGGGCGTGCTCGAGGGAGGCCAGAAGAGAGGAGGGGGAGACACCCTCGGAGGAAGGCACCACCCAGGCCACGAGGTAGTTGTCACCGGGGCTGCGCTCGCGCACGGAGACGGCGGCTGAGCGCACCTGGGGAAGGGCGTGGAGGGCGGCCTCCACTTCACCAGGCTCAATGCGGAAGCCACGCACCTTCACCTGGAAGTCGGCGCGGGAGACGAATTCGAGCAGGCCCTGGGGAGAGAGGCGCACCCTGTCGCCGGTGCGGTAGAGGCGGGCGCCAGGGGAGGAGGAGAAGGGGTGGGGGAGGAAACGCTCGGAGGTGAGCTCCGGACGGTGGAGGTAGCCGCGGGCGACGCCGGTGCCACCCACGTACAGCTCGCCGAGGACACCCGGAGGCACGGGACGAAAGGAGTCGTCCAGGACGTAGGCCTCCATGTTGGCCTTGGGCAGGCCAATGGGAGTGAGGGAGGTAGTGGGGGCCGAGCGCATGGGGTGCACGGTGACGATGTCGGTGCACTCGGTGGGCCCGTAGGCGTTGACGAGGAGGGTGCCCGGGTAGCGCGTCAGCCAGGAGGAGACGAGGGAGGGAGGAAGAGCCTGGCCGCCGATGACGAGGGCGCGCACGTGCTTGAGGAAGGGGGAGAGAGGGTCATCACCGTCCTCGAGAATGGACTGGAGGAGGGAGGGGACCATCTCGGCGATGGTGACGCGGGCCCGCTGAAGGGCGGGGACGAGCAGTGGGGGATTGCGGACGAGCTCGTCTTCGAAGACGTAGGTGGTAGCGCCGAAGGGGAGGGCGCCGAGCATCTGCCAGAGGGAGATGTCGAAGCCCATGGAAGCAGTCTGGGCGTTGACGTCACCCGGGGAGAAGCCGAGGAGCTCCTGCATGCCCAGGAAGTGGTTGAGCATGCTGCGGTGCTCGACCATGACGCCCTTGGGGGTGCCGGTGGAGCCGGAGGTGAAGAGGACGTAGGCGAGGTGGTGGGGGAGGCGCGGGCGCAAGAGGCTCAGGGCTGAAGGAGTCGAGCCCGTCGAGGGAGAGGACGTGGGGGCGCTGGGAGGGGGGAAGCAGCGCGAGCACCTCGGAGAGGAGGGTGCTGGAGGAGTCGAGGGGAAGGAGGAAGGGGGCGCGGCTCTCGGAGAGGAGCTGGGCGAGGCGGGCCGGGGGAAGCTGAGCGTCCAGGGGCAGGTAGGTGCCACCGGCCTTGTGAATGGAGAGGACAGCGCGGACGAGAGCCTCGGAGCGGACGCAGAGGACGGGGACGAGGCACTCGGGGCCGACACCCTGGGCCACCAGGAGCCGGGCGGCACGGTTGGTATGGGCTTCCAGCTGGGCATACGTCCACTGGCCCTCGCGTGAGGCGAGTGCCACCTGATGCGGGGTGCGCTGGGCCTGCTCGGAGATGAGCTCGTGCACGCACCTGTCCAGCTCCCACTCCCTCTCGGAGTCGCGGGAGGTCCGCCGCACGGACTGGTGCTCCTCGTGCGTCAGCAACTCCAGCGCATCCAGGCGCGTCTGGGGAGCCCGGAGCGCGTGGGTGAGGAGTTGGATGAAGTGGCCGCGCATCCGCTCCACGGTGGTGCGGGTGTACAGGTCCTCGCTGTAGCGCAAGAGGAGCTGGAAGCCGCTCGCGTGCTCGGTGACGGTGAGGACGAGATCGAAGAGGGTGTTCCGGTTGTCGAGGTGCAGCGGGCGCGCGCCGAGGCTGGCGAGCGCGTTCTCCAGAGTGCCCTCCACCTTGTACAGCTCGAACAGCACCTGGAAGAGGGGCGTATGGCCGACGCCGCGCTCCACACCGAGCGCGCTGACGAGGCGCTCGAAGGGCAGCTCCTGGTGGGCGATGGCGTCCACGGTGGTGGTCCGCACCTGCTCCAGCAGGGAGGAGAACGCCGCGGCCGGATCGATGCGGGTGCGCAGCACCACGGTGTTGATGAAGGGACCGACGACCTTGTCGAAGGCGGGGTGGGTGCGGCCGGAGGTCGGAGTGCCGACGCAGAAGTCCCTCTGGCCCGAGTAGCGGTACAGCAGGGTGGCGAACGCGGCGTACAGCACCATGTAGGGCGTCACCTGGTGCTGCTGGCAATACGCACGCAACGCCTCGGTGAGCCCGGCGGGCAGCGGCAGATGATTCGTTTCGGCTCCCCGGCTCGTGCGGGTCGAGGGAGCCATGTCGGTGGGGAGTTGCAGTGCCGCGGGTGCACCGGCGAGCTGGCGTTTCCAATACTGGAGCTGCTCGGCCTCGCGCTCCGCGGTGATGGACGTGCGCTGCCATGCGGCGAGGTCCGCGGCTTCGAGTTCCAGCGCCGGGAGCTGAGGAGGCTCCTGGCGGCTAAGCGCGGAGTAGAGGGCTCCGAGCTCCTGCATCATCAGGTTGAACGACCAGCCGTCGAAGATCAGGTGGTGGAGCACCAGCAGCAGGACGTGCCGGTGCGGCGAGAGGCGGAAGAGGTGGAAGCGATAGAGGGGCCCGTCCTCCAGCGCGAAGGGGAGTGCCACCAGCTCCTGCATGCGCCGGGAGAGCGTCTCTTCCGGCTGGCCCTCCAGCCGCTCGAGGCTCAGCACCTGGCGCGGGACGTCGTGGAAGGTGAGCTTCGGGTAGCCCTCCTTCGAGGGGAAAGCGGAGCGGAGTGCCTTGTGCCGGGAGAGGAGTTGCCGCAGCGCCGCGTCGAGTACCGCCGGGTCGACAGCGCCACTCAGCTCCACCGCCCGGGGCATGTTGTAGACCGGGACACGGGGCTGGAGTTGCTGCAGGAACCACATGCGTTCCTGGGCGAACGACAGCACGGGAGAGGCGTGGGGAGGGAGGGGAAGGGGCTGAGGGAGAGGGGAGGAAGAGGAGCCCTGGAGCCGGGAGATTTCGAGGGCGAGGCCAGCGACGGAGGGGGCGGAGAAGAGGGACTCGAGAGGAAGCTCGACGCCGAAGGACTGACGGATGCGGGAGACGAGGGAGATGGCGTTGAGGGAGTGGCCGCCGAGGTCGAAGTAGTCGTCGTGGCGAGAGACGGAGGAGAGGCCGAGGGAGAGACAGAAGAGCTGAGCGAGACGCTCCTCGAGGGGGCCGAGGGGAGGCGCACCGGAGGGAGAGGACTCGGAGGAGGAGAGGGGGAGGGAGCCCAGGGCGTCGTAGTCGACCTTGCCGGTGTGGGTGAGGGGGAGGGAGCGCAGCAGCACCAGGCGGCTGGGCACCATGTAGGAAGGCAGGGCGTGCTCGAGGGAGGCCAGAAGCGAGGAGGGGGAGACACCCTCGTCGGAGGAAGGCACCACCCAGGCCACGAGGTAGTTGTCACCGGGGCTGCGCTCGCGCACGGAGACGGCGGCTGAGCGCACCTGGGGAAGGGCGTGGAGGGCGGCCTCCACTTCACCGGGCTCAATGCGGAAGCCACGCACCTTCACCTGGAAGTCGGCGCGGGAGACGAATTCGAGCAGGCCCTGGGGAGAGAGGCGCACCCTGTCGCCGGTGCGGTAGAGGCGGGCGCCAGGGGAGGAGGAGAAGGGGTGGGGGAGGAAACGCTCGGAGGTGAGCTCCGGACGGTGGAGGTAGCCGCGGGCGACACCGGTGCCACCCACGTACAGCTCGCCGAGGACACCCGGAGGCACGGGACGAAGGGAGTCGTCCAGGACGTAGGCCTCCATGTTGGCCTTGGGCAGGCCAATGGGAGTGAGGGAGGTAGTGGGGGCCGAGCGCATGGGGTGCACGGTGACGATGTCGGTGCACTCGGTGGGCCCGTAGGCGTTGACGAGGAGGGTGCCCGGGTAGCGCGTCAGCCAGGAGGAGACGAGGGAGGGAGGAAGAGCCTGGCCGCCGATGACGAGGGCGCGCACGTGCTTGAGGAAGGGGGAGAGAGGGTCATCACCGTCCTCGAGAATGGACTGGAGGAGGGAGGGGACCATCTCGGCGATAGTGACGCGGGCCTGCTGAAGGGCGGGCACCAGGCGAGGCGTGTGGCGGACGAGCTCGTCCTCGAAGACGTGGGTAGTGGCGCCGAAGGGGAGGGCGCCGAGCATCTGCCAGAGGGAGATGTCGAAGCCCATGGAGGCAGTCTGGGCGTTGACGTCACCCGGGGAGAAGCCGAGGAGCTCCTGCATGCCCAGGAAGTGGTTGAGCATGCTGCGGTGCTCGACCATGACGCCCTTGGGGGTGCCGGTGGAGCCGGAGGTGAAGAGGACGTAGGCGAGGTGGTGAGGGGAGGCGCGGGGAGCAAGAGGCTCAGGGCTGAAGGAGTCGAGCCCGTCGAGGGAGAGGACGTGGGGGCGCTGGGAGGGGGGGAGCAGCGCGAGCACCTCGGAGAGGAGGGCGCTGGAGGAGCCGAGGGGGAGGAGGAAGGGGGCGCGGCTCTCGGAGAGGAGCTGGGCGAGGCGGGCCGGGGGAAGCTGAGCGTCCAGGGGCAGGTAGGTGCCACCGGCCTTGTGAATGGAGAGGACGGCGCGGACGAGGGCCTCGGAGCGGACGCAGAGGACGGGGACGAGGCACTCGGGGCTGACACCCTGGGCGACCAGGAGCCGGGCAGCACGGTTGGTATGGGCCTCCAACTGGGCATACGTCCACTGGCCCTCACGTGAGGCGAGTGCCACCTGATGCGGGGTGCGCTGGGCCTGCTCGGAGATGAGCTCGTGCACGCACCTGTCCAGCTCCCACTCCCTCTCGGAGTCCAGGCGTACCGTGTTGCGCGGTGGCGACGGCTGCGTCTGCTGCACGAGCTGCTCGGCGGAGGACGGGGCGTCGAAGTCTTTTGGAGAGGCCATGTCGAGAAGCGAGGAAGACGTGTGGGGTCCGCTCAGAGCCGCATGCGGACGTTGATGCCTGCACGGAAGAGGCCCAGATCCACCGCGGGGAGGGGAGCCACCGCCAGGTCTGGTTGGAAGAGGAACTCGCTTCCGCGAGCGCCGAAGGGGGCCTCGACGAAGACGAAGAACTTCACCGCGGTCGTCACCACCATCGAGTACTCCAGGCGGGACATGTAGGAGTGGTCGCTCACGTTCGCCACGGCGGTGAGGCTCAGCGTGGGCGCGTACATGCTGCGGCGGCTGAGGGAGACCTGGCCCATGCCGTAGTAACGACCGAAGAAGAGTGCCCGGTAGTCGCCCGTGGACTGCAGCCAGGTGAGGAAGGCGCGATCCTCATACCCGAGCGAGTTGTAGAAGCCCTCGAGCCGCAGGCCGACGCGGAAGACATCCGCGAGGCGGAACTGGGTGGACATGCCTCCGCTGGCGAGCAGCTTTGGCCCGCCGAAGTCACGCGGGGCGAAGCCTTCCGGGGTGCGCTCCCAGAGGCGGACGTCGGAGTCCCTCACGAGGGCGAGCTCGGCGTTGAGATCCACCGGGCCCACGCCCATGCTCCAGTCCAGGCCGTAGCGGGGGCGGCGCCGCTGGAGGAAGGACGCGGTGAGACTGAGCTCGCCAGCGTCGCCAATCACCACATCGGCGCGCAGGGCGCCGCCATAGCGCAACCGTTGCTCGGACGGCCCCAGGAGATCCGCCGTGAGCATGAGCGACAGGTGCGCGCCGAGGGACTCCCACGGGATGTTCACCTTCAGCATGTCCACGCCCGTGCGCAGGTCGATCCCCTCGAGCGGCTGCGGGTTGGGCTGCTGGAGGAAGTCGGTGGGGTTCCAGAGCAGGGAGCTGCCCCACTTGATCTGCTGCCGTCCGGCGGTGATGAACACGCGGTTGGCGAGGTCGAAGCTGAACCAGAACTGGTCGAGGAGGGTCTGTGGGCCGGACCGCGTTGAATCCAGCGGATCGTAGACGAGCCGCCCCACCACGAAGCCGCGCAGGCGCTCCGACGGCCTGGCGTCGAGGTAGAGGTTCACGAGCGCGGGGAACTTGGGCTGCAGCCGGGTTTGTCCCTCCAGGCGCGAGCCGAGCAGGTCGGCGCGCTGGTAGAAGAGTCCTCCCAGGGTGAGGAAGTCCTTCTTCCGCTCGAGCTCTTCCTGGAAGGAGGGCTGGGCGGGAGCGCTGGCCTCACCCTCTTCGGCTTCGGTGATGGTGGCGCGCCGGATCGTCCTGTCGGGCTCGGTTGGCTCGGTGGCGGGTGCCGTCTCCCCGGAGTCCTTGGGCTCGTCCTCGGGCTCGGTGAGGGTGGCGGGCCGGATGGACGTGTCGAAGGGGTCGCTGGCGGAGCTGGTGCAACTCCAGACGAGGACCACCACGGCTGCTGCACGAGCGAGAAGCTCTGTCTGGAATATCACGGGAGGGGGCGGTGATCTCTCGGGGGGAGCGAGAGTGTAACGGCAACCCATCGAGCGATGGAAGGCGCCCCGGCCCGGGGCCTATCCCCGCCATCCGTGTACGCGCATCATCGCTCCCAGTGCGATCCACGCGGCGCCGGCCAGGCCGAAGGGCAGGTCATCCACGAAGTACGCGGGCACCGGGCCGAACGAGAGCGTGGAGGCGAAGATCAGCACCACTGTCAGGCTTCCCACGGCGAGCAGCGCGATGCTGGCCCTGCGCGGAATTGATCGCTCACGCCATGTGGCGACACCGAGGAGCACCGCGCTGACACAGGTCGCCATCGCGCCGGTGCCTCCATGGAAAGGGTCGAACCGGGGGCGTCCCAGCAGCCCCGTCAGCAGGACGGTGTTGGCCAGGGATGACCCGACGGCGATGGTGGCCAGGAGCAGGCCCGCGAGGCTCGTCTTCCGCCGCCAGCGCCGGACCTGGAGCCCCACCAGGCTCGCGCCCAACGCGAGGGTGGCCCCGGCGAACGCGGTGAAATACGACCAGGCCAGCCACGAGGCGCTCGCGTCTGCTCGGGCCGAGCCGTTCTCCCGTCCGAGTTCCACCGAGGCCGCATAGGCCACGAGCCACAGCAGTCCGCCCACGCTGGCGGCGAGGCCCTCCCAGAGGAGGGGCAGGTTCGGACGAGACTCTCTGAGGAGGGGCTGGCTCATGGGGGATCGTCACTGGCAGCGTACTCGACTTGCTTGGGGGTGCATTGACAGCCACCCCTGCTTCGCATGACCATCCCGAGTTGCAGTATCTCCGCACCTTTCCTCCTGCTTCCCCCCAACTGGAGGTCCCATGGCATCGCAAGAGAATCCCCTGCCGTCGACCGAGTCCGCGGTGACTGCTCCTGCTCAGACTTCGGCCGCAGAGCCGAGTGTCACTCCCGTTGCCATGGCGGCTCCGGAGAAGCTCGACGAGCTCGAGGAGATCAACTTCCTGCTCGAGGAAATCGAGAGCAAGATCGCCCCGCTCGCGCTGGCGTGAGCGGAGCGGGCCCCCTGGCGCAGCCTGCGCGGGCTGGGCCTGGCTCGCTGAGTCGAGACATGGATTCGAGCGTGCGCTCCTATCAAGAAGCCTTCTCTCCGTACTGGCACCCCGTCGCGTTCTCGCACGAGCTGAAGGAGCGCCCGCTCGCGGCGCGGCTCCTGGAGACGGAACTCGTCGTGTGGCGCACAGGCTCTGGAGTGGCTGCCACGCAGCGCTACTGCGCCCATCGCGGCGCGGACCTGTGCGGTGGGCAGCTCACCGAGGAAGGTTTGCGCTGTGGCTTCCATGGCTGGACGTACGGGCGGGACGGGCGGTGTGTCCGGGTGCCTTCGCAGCCCGGCGTCCCCATCCCGGCCCGGGCCGCGCTCACCTCCTTTCGGGCCGTCGAGCGCTACGGCCTCGTCTGGGTGTGCCTGGCCCCGGAGCCCGCGGCGCCGCTGCCCGAGTGGCCGGAGCTAGAGGATGGCAGCGTGGCCACTGTCCCGCTGCCTCGCCTGGACTGGAACACCTCCGCGGGCCGCATGATTGAGATCGTCCTGGACGTGGCCCACCTGTCCTGGGTGCACGAGGGGACCTTCGGCAACCCGCAGCAGCAGGAGGTTCCTCCCTACGAGGTGGAGCGGAGCGCCGCTGGGGTGCGGGCGCAAATCTCCTATCCAGCGCTCTCGCCCGCGATTGGCGGGATGCCCCCCAAGGTGGACCGGACCACGCTCTCCTACGAGGTCTTCTTCCCCTTCGCCGCGCGCCTCTCCTTCAAGCCCACCATCTTCTACGCACACACCGTGTATGCGATCGCCTCGCCCTGGTCCGAGGAGAAGATGCAGTGCTTCTACTTCGCCTCGTACCACCCCAGGCTGCGCAACCACTTCCCGGACATGTTCGTGAAGAGCGAGCTGGCCATCCTCGAGCAGGATCGGCTCATCGCCGAGGCGCAGCGGCCCCGGGCGCACCCGCTGGACTTCTCCAGCGAGGTCCACGTCCGGGCGGACCGCCTGCCCCTCGAATACCGCCGCGGGTTGATCGCCATCCGCACGGGCCACCCGGTGGACGCGCCCACTCCGGACTGAGCCTCTCCCCAACAAGCGCCCATTCCATATAGAGTGCCGTCTCCGCGCTCATGTTCTCCCCCCGTCCTGCCGCCAGTTGTCGCGCAGGACTCGAGCTTCCATGAACCTGCACCAGAAGATCCTCCTCCTGTCCCTGGTGGTGCTCGCCTCGGGCTGTGATGTCCTCAATACCACCGACGCAGAGGGAACTCGTGGTCGTGGCGCGAAGGCGTTCGACCCCTACTCGAGCTCCGCCTCCGGTGCCATCTCGCTGTCCCTGCTGCAGTTCAAGGGCTGCGCCATCCTGCCCAACGGTCTGCCCGTGTCGGCCGGCTCCCTCAATCTGCCCGGCTATCCGTCCGAGTGCATCCACCTCACGGATGGCGTGCCGTTGGGTGAGCCGCGCCCGCCCACCGAGGTGCTCACGGTCACGCCCGGCGAGCTCTACTTCCTGCGCGAGTTCACCGCGATGGACACCG
This sequence comes from Archangium minus, assembly GCF_044360475.1. Classification (NCBI taxonomy): domain Bacteria; kingdom Pseudomonadati; phylum Myxococcota; class Myxococcia; order Myxococcales; family Archangiaceae; genus Archangium; species Archangium minus. The sequence continues at coordinate 9,835,391 of NZ_CP043494.1, read as the reverse complement.
TGGTCAACGAGCACACGGACCTCAACGACCGGCGCAGCCCCGCCGCGTGGATCCGCAACAAGTCGCTCTTCAAGGACCTGGACTGGTCCGGGATGACCATCGGCCGTGACGAGTGGCGGGCCCTGAACAACCGGGGCTCCTTCCAGCGTGAGACCTTGTACGAGAACGCCGCGTGGATGTTGTCCGACGACGACGCGCTCACGCTCGAGGTGCTCGACGCGGACGGAAACGTTCGCGCCACCGCCACCTACAAGCGCAAGGACTTCCTCGCCGAGAACAGCACCACCGGCCGCACCCGGGTGAGCTGGGCGACCCTCGGCCTCCTCCGGCCTCGCTACCCCAATGATCCCGAGCTGCAGCCGGACCCCGACTATGGCGGCCTCCTCCACCTGACGGGCGTGAAGGTCTCCTTCGCCAACTCCACCAATCCCTTCAACACCTTCCGCATGCCCCAGCTGAACGGGGAGGGCGTCATCCGCGTCACCTGGAGCCTGCTGCCCGAGCAGCCCTTCCTCTTCCCGGTGACGTTCATGCCGGAGCCGAGCCGCGAGGCCTCCTGCTACAAGCTGGACGCGGACGGGCTGGCCACCACCGAGCGGGTGCCCTGCGGATTCGGCCTCAAGCAGAAGGTGAGCGTCGCGAAGCCGCAGAACGGCAAGTACTTCATGCCGGGCGACACGGTGGACTTCCGGCTGTCGCTGCAAGACGGTGACGGCCACGGCCTCCACCCGCGCGAAGCGCTGCCCACCTTCAACGAGTATATGGGCGGCAAGTCCAACGGCTTCAGCTACTTCAACGAGTTCATGCTCGTCACCTTCCGTGACGCCAGCAGCTCCGAGTCCGGCTTCAAGGTGGTGGGCCCCCTGCAGGATCTCCAGGTGGGTTACGGCACCTACAAGCTTCCGTACTTCGCCTATCCGGTAACCAGCGAGCCCTTCTACTACCTGGATCCCGGTGCCCCCTATCTGCCTCGCGGCGGGGATGTAGCGCCGCCCACGCAGTGGTCCGTCACCCTGCCGGAGAACGCGAAGCCGGGCACCTACGCCATCTTCGTCAAGGGTCACCGCTCCTTCATGGGTGAGCGCCTCAACCGGTTGGATCCGTTCTTCTTCCAGGTGGGCCAGGAGAAGCCCACGGTCTACCCGGGCCGGGTGGGGAACTGCCAGCTGTGCCACAACGGCGTGAACTCGCTGGACAACCTCCACCACGGCCTGTCCGTGGACCACGTGGAGGCGTGCAAGACGTGCCACAACGACGAGACGGTGGGCTTCCTGCCGGACTCCATCCACCGTCTCCACATGAGCTCGCGCAAGTACAAGCAGAACAAGGCGGACTGCACCATGTGCCACCTCTCGCGCGAGAGCACCCTGCGGCCCAGCATCCAGGTGTGCAACAGCTGCCACCTGCAGTCGCACGGCTCGGATTACTTCGACCTCAAGTTCGAGCGGTTCCAGAACACTCCCAACTCGTACGGCAACTGTGCCCAGGCGTGCCACGTCAGCACGCCGCCCACCCAGCACGTGCTGCCGCGTCAATGAATCCACTGAGGACCGCCATGAGAACTTCGAGCGTCGTTTCCAGCGCGCTGCTTCTCTCCGCCACCCTGTCCGGCTGTCTCGGCCAGGGGCCTTCCACCCCCACGACTCCGGATGCGGGCTCCTACGTGGACATGCCGCGGACGAGCACCGTCTCCGGTTTCCTCCTGGACCCGGAGGCCTTCTTCCTTCTGTCCTCCGCCTGGCCGGTGGCGCCGGATGATCCGGAAGGGCCGCCGCCGCCCTTCCTCGTCGATGGGACTCCCTACCTGGAGTACGCGAGCATCTCGGGCGCCAACGTGAGCCTTGTGTCCGGGAGCACCCAGACGAGTGGCTCGATCTCCGCGCAGAAGGGCGTGTGGCAGGTGTACAACGTCCCCCGCGGCGATTCGACCCAGTACGTGATGAAGGCCGATCCGATGGCCGCGGGCGTGGAGCTCGGCGCGGGGATTGATGAGCCCTCCCCAGTCGAGGTCCCCAAGAGCCGGTATGTGTCGACCACCACGCTGCGCCCCATCCTGCCGAGCGTGCCGCTGTGCCAGTTGATGGTGGCCACGATGGTGGGAGAGGCCGGGGCACTCTCGGCGCTCGCCCATGCTCGCTCGAGCACGGTCGCGGACCTGCTCAACCCGAGCAAGACGGGCGGCGTGGTGCTCACCTGGGTGTTCGTTCCCAGCATGATGCTCGACTGGGTCCAGTTCAACGCGGACCAGGTCTCCGTGGAGAGCAGCGCGGGTCAGGTCTACGCACTGAACTGGGATCTGCCGGGAGCGGGCGGGGCGGGCCAGTCCCCCATGGGCTTCATGGCCAGCGCGGGCGGGGTGAGCCCCATCGGCTACTACGCCATCGTGCTGCCGCCGGGCGGCTCGGGTCCACTGTCGGTGCAGTTCGTCGACCATGGCACGGGGGAGGACATGTTCGGGAATCCGCGGCCGTGGTTCATTCCCTCGCTCGAGGCTGACATCCAGCCGGGTGGCGTCTCCGTGGCCCGCGTCTTCGCCCTCCCCGGTGGGGAGGAGCCGCCTCCGCCCGAGGACACGGACGACGAGCCGTCGCCGGGCCAGGACTTCAGCTGGGTGTGCATGCCGTAAGTGTCAGGACGTTCCCCGCTGGCGGGCTTACCGCCAGGGCTGAACGTGGAGTTGGCGGAACCGCACGGCCGGCTGCCCGAAGGACACAGGCAGCGGGCCGTGGTCCTGTTTGCGGCAGCCGCGGGTGGCGAACAGGTTCTGGAGATCCGCGCCGACGGCGTCGATGTTCGCCAGGGCTTCCAGGCCATTGCCGCTGAGGATGCCCGGCGACACCAGCCGCCCCGGACGGCCCTCGCGGATCTCCTGCGCCTCCACCACATAGAAGCTGAAGTCCCCCGACAGGAGGTTCATGTGGCGGGGCGTCAGGTGGCGCACGAGCAGCCCGTGAGGGATGTCCGCCATCAGGCCTTCCAGGTCGCCCTGATGGGGCTCGACGCGGGTGTGCGCCATTCGGGGAAGAGGTGGATGCCGGAAGCTCACCCTCCGGCCATGTCCGTTGGAGGGCCGGCCCAGGCGTCGGGCGCTCTGCGCATCCAGCAGCGGCGAGCCGACGACGCCGGCGCGGAGGAGCGGCACGGATTGGGCGGGGTGGCCCTCGTCATCGCAGGTGTACGCGAGGGCTCCGCGGCCGTCCGTCGGGTCATCCGAGATGGAGACGAAGGGCTCGGCCACCCGCTGTCCGAGGCGGCTCGCCAGGTACGAGCCTCCCCGCGCGACGACGTCCCCCTCCAGCGGGTGTCCGCATACCTCGTGGAAGAAGCAGGCCGAGGCTGCCCCGGGAGGGAACACCACGGGCAGCGCGCCGGTGGGACAGGCCACGGCGGGGGTGCTCTCGCGCAGGAGCTGCACCATGTGCTCCACCTGGGACTCGAGCTCCGGCAGGGCCTCGCGCATCCGCTCGCCGTCCGGCCAGGCCGCGCAGCGCCACAGCTCGGCCATCCCGCCGGGGGTGGCGTGGAAGGCCTTCACCTCGAGGAGGGTGTAACGCCGCCGGTCCTCGGCCTGGTGCTCCTCACCGGTGAAGAGGATGTGTTGCTCCACCTCGCGCAGCAGCACGTCCAGGTGCGCCGCGCCTGCGGCCCGAGCTGTGTCCACGAGCCGCTGCACTGCCCACGTGAACACGGCGGCGTCCGGCAGGCGGAGCCCAGGGGAGAGCAGCTCGCTCGCCCGCGCGGACACCTCCGCGGGCAGGGCACCGGGGGGCAGTGTGTCACCGGCCACCTCCGCCCAGGTTCGCTCGATGCCACCGGGCACGTCCCGGCGTATCGAGTAGCCGCGCTCGAAGGTGGGGGCCTGGACACGCAACCCCGTGCGCTGATGGACGACCTCGGTCAGCTCGCGCCGCTCCACGAACCAGTCCAGCAAGAGGCAACTCCTTCCTGCCTTTTCATATCACCCGTGCGTGTCCGTCCGCTCGCAGGCAGCCGCTCCGGAGGACCCCCGGGATGAGGCATGATGAGAGGTATCGTGAAGGTGAGCGTGGAGCGCGAGGAGGTCGCGGTGAGCGCCGCCGGTGAGGAGCCCGGTGAGAGCGGAGGGGCGGCGTGTGGAGACGCGGCGCTGCACGCGCTGGCCGGTGCGGCCCGAGCGGAGCTGGACGTCTTCTCGCGAGGGAACGCGGGCACCCGGGCCGAGCTCTTCCTCTCCGCGGGCCGCCGACTGACGCTGGAGTACGAGGCCTCCACCACTGCCTTCACCCTCAACCGGGGCGGCTCCCTGCTGGCGGCGGCACGGGTATGGCAGGGGGAGCACTCCGGGTTCGCGGCCTTGCCCGTGAGTGGGCCCGTGGAGCTGGCTCGTGTACTGGAGGCCGCCCGACAGCGGATGGGGACGAGTCCTCCCCCGTCCTTGCCCGAACTGCTGGACCCGGCCGGCTCCGCGCCGCCGTCGTTCCCGGATCTCTCGGCCGAGCGGTCGCGGAGCCTGGCGGAGCACCTCCTCCGGACGGTGGTTCCCCCGGGCCGGGTGGTGCAGGCGGCGCTGCTCACCCAGTCCGTGACCAGGACCGTGCTCGTGCGCGGCGAGGGGGGCTGCTCGTGGGGAGGAAGCTCCCGGGAGGACGCCTTCGTGCGTTGCGAGACGCCGCGCGGGGCCATTGTCGATGCCGTGGCCTCCCCGCTGGGGCAGCCGTGGCCGCTCGAATCCCTCCGCGCGCGGCTCGCGCAAGCCGTCGAGGTCCTGGAGGGACCCGCGGAGCCGGTGGATCCAGACCTGCCTCTCGTCCTGCGGCCCGCCGTCGCGGTCCCGCTCGTCGAGGCGCTGGCCTGGCTGTTGAGGGGGGACGTGGGGGCCTCTCTGCCGGCGCTCGTTCGCGCGGTGGGGAAGAAGCCCTTCCCCTCGGTGCTGAGCGTCCAGGATGATCCGCGCCACCCCCTCGGGACGCAGCGGCTGGAAACGGATGACGAGGGGATGCCCGCCTGTCCACTGGGGCTCATCGAGGAGGGGGGACTGCGCGGCTTCCTTCACTCCACGGGGACGGCGGCGCGGCTCGGCGTGGAGCCGAACGGCCGGGGTCTGCGTCTCGAGGGCGCGCCGCCAGCGCCCTGCCCGATCAACCTCTTCGTGGTGCCGCGCGGTGACGCGCTCCCCGAGCGCTACACGGAGTTGGTGGCGCGCGTCGAGACGTTCACCACGATGCCGCGCCCCGGCCTGGTCTCTCTGATGGCCGGAGGCTGGGAGGTGCACGAGGGCCGGCGCGTGCGCCGGGTGGCCCCCGTGGACCTGAGCCTGCCGGTACTGGAGACATTCCGGATGCTGCGAGGCGTCGGGTCGGACCTGGCCTTCTTCCCCACTGCTGGGGGATGCGGCACTCCGACGCTCGTGTTTCCCCCGCTGCTGCGGGGCTGAGGCTGCTGCGCGGCTCAGCGGCGTTGGGAGGCGGGTGGCTCGCAGCGCCGTACCGCGCGCCAGCGCACGAGCTCATCGAGCAGTTCGCGGAAGGCACGCCGGCTGAACGCGCGGGCCGTCAGCCGGGTGAAGAAGGCCTCCTCGAGCGCCTCCACCTGCTGGGGAGCTCCGCTGTTGAGGCGCTCCACGAGCCCTTCGAGGCGGCGGCGCACCGCGGGGGGCGCGGGAATCGCACGGGAGTGGCCGTTGGCGGACACCAGCACCTGCGCCTCCGGCAGTGGAAAGCTGACGAGGGGGCGCGCGGGGGAGCCGAGGAGCCACTCGTGGGGGGAGAGCGGGGCCTCGGTGAGCACGGGGGCGGCACCCTCCATGGCGCCGCTCGCGAGGAGGCGGACCCACTCGGTGGTGCGCTCGCGCTCCAGGGCGAGCAGGCTCTTGCGCCCCATCCGTTGCTGGAGGGCCGTGCGCAAGGTGGCCGGCATCCGCCAGTCCCGCCCGCCGGGCAGTTCGGTGTGTCGCACCCGATCGGGCCACCCGTCCGGAGCCACCGCGCCGACGAACTCCGGTGGGCGGAAGGCCACCCCGAGCGAGGCGCTGACGGCCAGCCCCTCGGAGGGCTCGGCCCGGTGCCAGTAGGAGTCGGGCCAGTACATCAGGTCACCGGCCCGGCCCTCCAGCAGCTGGGCCTGGGAGAGCAGTCGTTCCTCCTCGGCCTTGTCTCGCAGGTGGATGGCACCCGCCCGGTGGATGAAGCCCGGCTCCTTGGGAACCTCCTCGCGCTGGGAGAGCGCCTCGAAGGGCCAGAGGCTGATGGTCTTCTTCCCCTCGACGACGAAGTAGAAGATGTGCCAGTCGTCCTTGTGGATGCCGAAGGGCGTGTAGCGGTAGTTGCCGAAGAAGACGGCCGAGTCGGCGCCGGCCAGGGGCACGCCCACCGTCTCGTAGAACCCCGACAGGAAGCTGCGCATCTGCAACCAGTGGCCCCAATGGTGACACTGGGCCCGGTTGAGGATGACACCGAAGCGCTTGCCTCCCAGCCAGCGGGTGACGCGCTCCAGGTACGCGTGCGCGTTGCCGTCCTCCCGCACCGGCAGGTGGTTGCGGTTGAGGGGGAAGAGCATCGAGTAGTACGGAATGCCCCCGGGGCCGTCCTCGTGCTCGACGTAGAGGCGGACGGCGCGCATGGGGGGAATCTCTCCCCGGAGGCAGCGCTCGCTGGCATCCACGAGCGCCGCGAACATCTCCTCGAGGGTGGGGAAGTGCGCCTGGAACAGACCCCGGAAGAGGCGCGGCTCGCGGTCCCAGTTCTTCCTGGCGAACTCCTTCCAGAAGGAGCGGGGCAGTGCGAGGGAGGGCTCGTCGGGGATGGAGAGGCGAGGAGTGGGGACCCGCATGGAGGTGTCTCGAGGGAGTGCGGAACGAAGGGGAGGGGAGGGGGTCGGCTAGGCCTGGAGGGGTTGGAGCGGGCCTGAGCAGAGGCGCTCGAAGCGCCAGAGGAGGGCGAGCGCCACGACGGCGAGCCCCATGCACAAGCCACCCCAGAGGCCCATCACGCCGTAGCCCAGCCCATAGGCCAGCAGCAGCGCCACGGGCAGTCCCACCAGGTACTGCCCGGCCATGACGGCGGCGGAGGTGAAGCGCGTTTCCCCCATGCCCCGCAGCACGCCCGCGCCCACCCCCAGCACTCCGTCCGAGAGCTGGAAGACGGCCGCCACCATCAGCAGCGGTATCAGCAGGGGCTCCACCTCCGGCGGCGCGCCGATCAACCGGACCAGGGACTGGGGGAAGAGCGCGAACAGCAGCGCGCTGCACGCCATGAAGGCCGCCCCGGACGCGAGCGCCACCCGTCCGCTCTGCCGCACCTGCTGGAGGTTGCCCGCGCCCACCGCCCAGCCCACGCGAACGCTGCCCGCGTTGCCAATGCCCGCGGCCACAGTGAAGGAGAGGATGCAATAGGAGATGGCGATCTGGTGGGCGCTGATGCTCTCCGGGCCCAGACTTCGCGCGAGCAGGCTGGTCACGGCGTGGATGCCCTCTTCCGCGACGACCTGCACCCCGATGGGGATTCCGATCCACAGGGCCTGGAGGATGTTGGCCCACTGCGGCCGCCGCGAGGGCGGCTCCCCGGACACGGGTACCCGGCGCACCGCCAGCGCCACGATGGCCCATTGCAGCGCGCAGCACAGCGTGGTGGACAGGGCCGCGCCCCTGGCCCCGAGCGCCGGTACCGCGCGCAGCGGTCCGAAGAGCTCGGGCAGTCCCGCTCCGCCGAAGACGAGCAGGAGGTCCGCCGCCAGGTTGAGGACGTTGGCGGCCACCGTGGCCACCACCAGCGCACCGGTTCGCCCCACACCCTGGAGGTAGGCGCGCGCGGTGATGAAGAGCAGCAGCAGCGGCAGGCCGGGCGCACGCCAGGTGATGTACTCCTGCATCTGGGGCAGCTCCACGAAGCGCACCCCGAAGTGGGGCAGCAGGTGGATGCCCACGACCATCGGCAGCGCGAGCAGGATGCCCGCCACCACCGCCAGGTAGCTGCCCTGCCATAGCAGGGCCCGGGTCCGCGACTCGTTGCCCGCCCCGAAGGCCTGGGAGACGAGCGGATCCAACCCCATCATCATTCCCGCCCCGAAGCCGCTCACCAGGAAGAAGATGGCGTTGGAGAACGCCACGGCCGCGAGCTCGGCCAGGCCCGCCCGGGCCAGCACGGCCGTGTCCACGAACCCCATCAGCGACTGGCCTGCCTGGGCGATGGCGATGGGGAGGGCCAGCTTCCAGAGCTCTCGGAGTTCCGCGCGGCGGCTGGTGACGGCTGGAGGGGTGGTCATGGAGGGGGGCGAGCGGAAGTCTAGCGCGGCCCGCGGGCGGGAGCGACCCGCTCCCTGGGAGTGGCTTCGTGCCTCGTGCGAGCCTGACGCCGTTGGGGCGCTGGTGGTCTCCAACGCCTACTCCGTCGACATCATCTACTCGCCGCTGATGGAGACCTTCCCGGACCTGGTGGGGGAGAAGGTGCAGTCCGTCGAGGAGCCTCATCCCATGACGCCCTACGAGCCGGAGCGCCGTCAGGAGCTGGCCGGCGCCATACCCGGGATGCTGCACGACACCACCCGGCGTGTGGTGCAGGGGCTGAAGGAACTGGTGGAGGGGGGCGGGCTCGCGCGGGAGCTGGAGCTCACGTGGCTGCGGTATGTGAGCGGCGGGGGCTTCCTGCGCGTCCCACCGTCCGCCTCTGGCGTGGTGCTGGATGAGACGCAGGCGCTGAAGCTCGTGCCCGAGTCGAATCTCGTCTGGCGCAAGCTCGCGAGCGGGGAGATCGGCGTCGCGGCCAACGGGCTGGTGGAGTGCTACCCGGAGAGCCGCGGGCTGTTGGAGACGCTCCAGCGCCTGTTGGGGGGAGGAGCGCACCGGGTGGGGGCGCTGCTCGAGGAGGCAAAGGAGGAGCTGCGGGGCGGCACGGTGGTGTGGTCGCGCGAGCGGATGCGGGAGCTGCTCACCACGCTCCTCGCGCAGCGCGCGCTCGTCCGCGCCTGAGCGGCCCGAGGCGTGTGCGCCTCAGGCGTCCTCGAGCCGGAGCTCCGCCCGACCTTGGAGCCGCTCGCCCACGAGGCCGAGCCGCCGACACGTCTCCAGCGCCACCTCCACCTCGCGCAGGCGCGTCTTCATCTCGTGCTCGGGGGTGGCCACGACGTGGCGCAGCCAGGGCTCGAGCGCCAGGGCGTAGCTGTAGTACCTGCGTGGCCTGAGCAGCTCGAGCAGGCCGGAGAGCTGGGAGCCCGTGGCCGAGCCCTGACGGCGCGTCTGGTCCATCTGCCGATTGGGGGGCTGGGTGAGCAGCGGGCCGTTGCCCCAGCTCAGCGGTGCTCCGTTGGCCTCGACCGCGTAGAAGAAGGCGTCCACCTCGCGGAGCAGGGGGGCGAGCCGTTCGTACAGCCTGGGCTCGGGCACCGACGCGTCGGAGCCGACGAAGATGCGCCGGCCTCCCAGCTCCAGCAGCCAGGACGCCTTGGAGAGGATGTCCAGGTCCCCGTGCTCTCCGAGGAACGGAATCGCGGTGGCCCGCCCACCGGGAAGGTCGAGCGTCTCGAGGTTGTCCAGGGCTCGGACCTTCCGGAAGCCGATGGCCCGGAGCATCGCATCGAGCGCCGGATCGCTCAGGTTGCCGCCGCTGCCGCGAGGTACCACCACGGTGTCGGTGCGGCCGCGCAGCTGTAGCAGTGTCTCCACCGAGAAGTGGTCCGCGTGGGCATGGGTGATGAAGACGCAGTCGAGCCGCTCGGGGAGTTCGGCGAAGGAGTAGCGGGCTTCGCCCTGGAGGCCGCCGTACCCGAGGGTGGGATCCACCATGATGGCCGTCTCCCGCGTTTCGATCAGGAGCGAGGCATGTCCGAAGTAGCGGATGCGGGCTCCCGGGCCCGAGTACCGTGGTGAAGCGGGGGCGCACTCCGGGGTGAGGAAGGTCTCGAGCAGCCGTGCGCGTTCATCCTCCAGCCGCAGGGCTTCCCGCACCTCGCCCAGGGGGCGGGCCTGGAATCGGAGCCCAGCGAGCAGGTCAACGAGCGGCGAGGAGAAGGGAACGTCCAGGGTGAGCAGCCCGGGCCCATCCAGGCGCGGCGTGCTGTAGCCGAAGGCCCGCTCGTCGCTCTGGGCGAGGGAGAGTTGAAGGGACTGATCCTCCTCGCGGTAGAGGGCGCTGCGATAGAGCAGGGGCTCGATCAGCCGGAAGCGGGCGCGGTGACGCGTGTCGTAATAGAGCTCGACGAGGCCGCGGAGCGGCTCGGCCACTTCCGAGTAGAGACGCTCGATTCCGGTGCCGGGATCGGCGGCCAGTCGCTCATCCAGCGCCTGTATGGCGTCCGCGAGTTGCTGGGGAGCGAAGGGGGAGGAGAGCGTCCTATCGAGCAGCTCCCGGACCTCCTGCGTGCGCTCGGGAGGGATGTCGACGAAGGGGCCGCCGCGCAGGGCGGGGATGCGCACGGCCTCGGCGTGGCGCTTGGGCTGTTCGAGAAAGGAGCGCAGCACCGGCAGATGGGAGCGCGACACCTTCAAGGCCCGGTGCACAGGCGGAATGAGGTGATGATCCGCGAGCCACCGGAGGATCAGCGGCTCGATGCGGACCTGGGGCCTGAGGAAGACGGGGGTGTCGGAGTTCACGTCGATCAATGCCACGGGCCCATTCTAGCGCACGGGGCACCTGGGAAAACCGGCTCCCCTGGCCCTGTTCCGGCCAGGGCTCCTCCAATCCTCCTCCCCGAAGCTCGAACGGAGTCCCGGATTGGGATGGCCGTCCAACAGCGTGGACGGAGCGCCGTGCTGCTGCCGTCACGGGAAGGCGGAAATTTCATTCCTGGAGATAAAGGACCCGGTCGTCTTCAAGCTTCGGTAGGTGCACCGAGAGGGTTCCCTGTGCCTGATTCACGTTCCTGAGTGGGTGGAGACGGGCCAAACCTTGTCAGTGTGCGAACGGGAGCTGGCACCTGTCAGGGAGAGGCGGCGAGACGCTTCCTGGAGTCCAGAGCGTTGAAGGCTCTCGTGGCTTGGTACGTCTTGTGCTTGGGCGACCGCCGGCCATGGATGTGAGGAACCGCGTGGAGCAAGCGATAGAGGGGCGTCTCCTTGAATCCAGGCATTCAACAGAGGTGTGTCGAATTGTGAGAATGAAAGACTCGCATCGTTCGAGCGGAAAGACGAATTCATGAGGCGGATTGTCGTGCTGTGGGGGCTCACCCTGGGAGTGTGGGCGGGCTGTTCGAACAACCAGACAGAGCCCGCGGCGTCAGGTGTAAGGGAGGTGCTGACGGAACATCGCACGCTGCAGGCCACAAAGGCGATGAAGCAGTTGGGGGAGGATTGTACGGAGAATGGCGCCAGCGCGTGCCTTTCCGGTGTCTGTCTCCATGTGAAGCCTGGGCGAGAGGAAGGCTACGTGTGCAGTCGCGCGTGCCAGAACGAGCAGACGAGTCCTATGCCCTGAACAATCCCATGATAATGGGCGACCTGGATGGACTTGCCCCATGGAGGATTGCACACCGGGTTGTTGGAGCAGGCATTCGCGCGGGGGAGCGCATTACTCGAAAAGTCGCCAAGCGGATATACAGGGCGGGGGGGGACGTTGTGTCAGGATCTGCCCGAGCTTCAAAAAAGCTTGCCAAGGATGTAAGCAAAGGAGGCGGGTGGTGGTGGCAAGGCCTGCCATGTCGAGGCGCATGGAAATGGTGCAAATCACTATCATTCCCTGGACAAGCGAGGCCGGCATTTGGAAGGCGCCGGGCATGTGTTTTATGACGAGGACCTGGTGATGATTCCAACCTTGCTGTTCGACCCCAATGAGAATGGTGAGTGGATGGATAATGAGGAGTTGTTTGAGTGGTTTAATCCATTTCCGTTTGGTTCGTATGAGGATTTCATATCCCCGGAGTGTTATGGAACCTGATTTCAATCCCGTGGTAGGGAGTTGATTCCTCCTGGGTCTTGAGTCAATTCTGGGTGAATTGGGGTCTTTGATGCCAAGCAGGGAAGAGAAATTGAGAGCGATTTGTCTCCTGGTCGAAGGCGAAGAGGATGTTGATGGCGAGCGTCTTCGATTCTTCCAGAGTATAGTTATCTATGCTCTGGATTTTCAGGATGCGGAGAGGCGGGTGACGGTGGAGTTGGCGCGTCGGGGGGCATCTTTGATCTCGATTGATCCAGAGGAAACACGAGAGGTTGAGCCCGACACCGTGAAGTTTGGCGGAGCCGATCCGGAGGCGGGCATTGTCGGTAAATCTGGACGTATTTGGGTCAAGCCGGGATTGTTCCGCAGGATCGGTTCAAGACTCCGGCGGATCTGGCACTGAGCTTTACGTGGAATCGCGAAGCGCGGCGCCGCTGGCGTATCTGCCTTCGTGGCTTGCTGTGTAGTGCTTGGCTTGGTGGTCCTTCTCCGAGCAAGGGGATGCCTCAGAATCGCTGAGGCATCCTCTTGTTGTTGCTTGCGCCGGGCGAGCTCGCGCACCGATTCCGGCTCAGGGTGTGAGGCAATAGGCGCCGCGGCGGGTTCCACACTGCTGTGGACTGGTGCAACAATAGGAGCGGTCTGGGTCGGCGCTGATCTCCCGGCGCCCGCATTGATGCCAGCTCGTGCGAGAGCTCGCGAGGGTTCCAGTCCATCTCATGGAAATGCTCCCGGCGTGCGACCGGGGTACGCGCTGGCCCCAATGACGTGAGCGGGTATCATCCTGGAACAGTATGGGACGGTGTCCCTCATATCCATATTCTTGGCGCAGGTAGAGGTGGACATGTTCCCGTCAAACCCGGGGTGGAGCCGCGATGAAGCTCGATGTGAATGGTTATATTGTTGTCGACAAGCCTCGGCAGGGTTCTCTCTATCGTGGGGTCGATAGAAATCCTTGGGACGTGGTTGCTGGCCATTTCTACGAAGGTCGGCTTCCGAAAGAGGAGCGGAGCAGGTTTGAGCACATCAAACTTCGTGAGCCGCACGAACTATGGTGGCCAGTGAGCCGTGAGGTTGGACCTGCCCATGAGTTGTTGGCCTATTCCATCGCCAACGGGTCTACCTGTGAGTTGATTGCGGTGTCTTCCCCGTATCTTTCTTCCCTTCGATTCCGAGCCGAAGCTTCCGGGCGTACTCTCTTGCGCCTGGGGACTGATGTGATTTCGGTCGGAGAGTGGTCTCTCTTGAAGATCTTGCAAGAGCATGTGTTGCAAGACCCGTCGCACTCGCTTTCCTTTATCCTGAATGAGCACGGGCTACTACGGGATGGGCGGGATGTTAGGAAGGTCGAGGCCCTGTATCGAGAGTGGTCCGACTTGGGGCGGGTCGAGCCCATTGCAGACGTTGCGAGCGGGCTTCCAGTTGAGCCTGTAGACGTATTTCTTCTGCAGTAGCCCGCGCGAGCCTTCTTTCATCCAGAGTTGAGATTCTCCAAGGGGTACTGAAATCAATAGGTGCCAGTGCGTCAGAAGTAGGTGGGGAAGGGGGTATTCACCGACCCGTGCTTCTGGGGAATCGTGTGCTGCTACTAAATGCCTTGAGTCAGATGCGGCGTGAGCTCGAGGCCGGTCGGCTCGAAATGCACCTGGGGGGTGTGGATGCGAACGTGCTTGCTAGGTTCGTGGCCGGGTATAATAGGGCGTGCCTTGGGGACAACGGAGTCGAGGACACCGAGTACGCGGCGTTCTCCGTTCGGAGCGATAGGCATGGAGGGGACATGAGACCGTATGGCCCGACATCTCTCGTGGTTGCTTGTGGTGTGGCCAGTGTCGGCGTGCTGGTTGCGTATCTGGGGTACAGCACGGTTGTTGTACCCCTTGTGAAAGGCGGAGGGGCGGTCCCTACCCTCCTGTGGACTGTTCTTGTTGGGGTGGCCCTCCTCGGGGTCATGGGTGGTGGGATGCTGGCACGGAGGGGGACCCACATCGTCGCGATCGGCGCATGGGTGACGATTCTGCGGAATACCGTCCAACTGCTCCTCGCCTCGACCAAAATGCCCGGATTCTTGAAGTTCGACGTGTTCGACACCTCAGTGTTTGATTGGAGTGTGGCGCTGGTGCTGGAGACGGGGCTGTGGTCGGTGACAGCCTGGCTCGGGTTGGCTCTCCTTACGGTCATCAATCGGGTGAACGCGTGGCGAGCGTCTCAAACCCGATGAGTCAACCTGCGTGTGTTGAGCAGGCCAACGGAAGTAACCTTCGGTGGAGACGCCTTTGCGCCGGTACGGAATCAGCATTTTCTACAATGCTCTGCGGTTGGGAGTTTCAGCCGTCTTCGCATTGAGTACGTCGTGCACCCGGAATGTTGTTCCCCAAGGAGTGTCGCCTGAGGTGACCTGGGAGAATTTCGAGCGGGAAGTCGAGTGCGCAACTCGTGCGGGTCATGAGGTTCCCGTCGCGGAGCGCGACCTGTGTCTTCAACGCTCGTTTGAAGGTCTCCTCGCGGCTGATGAGAATGCCTTCTGCACTCGGGATGATGATTGCAGCCTCGTGCGCGACTGGCCCCCCTTGGGGCCATCATGCCTTCCTGTTCGCTACGAATGGATCCAGAGTCAGGCCTACAGGGAACTGCGGGAGCGCCTGACGGACGCGTGCGGGTTCCTGGACAGTTTCTCTTCCCCACCATACTGTGAAGCGATCTGTCTCCGAGGTCGCTGCGTCGTGCCGGGTCGGAGGTGGCTGATTCTTGAGCCGACTGACCTCTGTGTCGCGAAATAGCAGCACTTCGGGACGAGATTGCTCCGATAGAAATAGCCTGTAATCCCGTTGAAGAGGTCGTCAAACGTTGTGAGGATGCATTGATGAGATGGGAAGGCCCATGATCGATCCTGAGCGAGCGCGGATTCTGACTTCAATCCTGGACCGCTCCATGGTCCACGCAGTCCCTGACGCCAAGGTGCGTGATGAGTTGTCGTTTCATATCGCCGACGTTCTCAGGGACTTTCTCCGGATTGAATCGCTCCTGGAAAAAGCCTTCGACGGTGGAGAATTGTCACGCGTCGACGTGGAGGAGGTTGTTTCCTTGATGGCCTCACATTGGCCTTATCATCTGAAGGCCATTGCGCGTCTCCGGAAACGCTTGGATGGCGAGTTTCAATGATCCACTTTGAGGCCATTCGTCTCGACCGCGAAGGTCGGATCGAGGAGGCTGCGCTGCTCTACGAAGAGGCGCTACTGGCTGGAGAGCGGACGCTGGAGCTGTTCTTGAATCTTGTGATTCTGTACTGGCAAGCCACCGATTTTGGATTCTCGACACATCACAGGCTTGGTCCAGGATTCGTCGCTACGGCTGGCAAACGATTCCCTTCTCTGCTCCGTGAAGCGGGTCGAGCCTATCCGGGAAGCACGGAAGTCAGGTTCTGGCAGAAGTACATCCCCTGGGCGGATCTTGGGGAGTACTTCGCTCCAGAGGACTGCCGGAAGCTGTTGCTGGAAGACCCATCCGTGTTGGTCCCAGTGGTGTACCTGTTCAATGAGAGGGAGGGTCGGGAGTACCGAGAGAAGGCCGTCGAGCTCCTTCAGCGATGCTGGGAGGACGGTACAACGCGCTCTCGATATGTCGCATCGGTCATCGGGGGAGTGGTGACTCGAATCGAGTGGGCCGATGCGCGTGGAAAAGGGTCGTGAATCGAGATGGGAGTTGTTGGAAGTGACGGAGGGGACGGGACTGAGAGGCAGTGGCAAATCGTCTGATGCCACATCGTCTTCCTCTCAATCCTGCCCCATCCATCACCGGCGCTCAGGCATTGACGGGCGGCGGCTCCCTATGTGCTCCCGTCGGAACGGTGCCCTTATGACTCTGGGCGATGTGCTCGAGCGCCTCGTCATACGAAGGCATCAGGCTGGCCGATAGGGCGCTTCGCGGGAATCCCTCCTGCTCGAGCATCCGGGCCACCTCACCCTGTGCGACCACGACGACCATGCCCTGGCGCACGATGATGCTCTCCCGGAGATCCTGCACGGCCTGGAGTCCAGTCGCGTCCATGTAGGGCACCGCCGACAGATCGAGCAGGAGGTACCTCGGGGAGGGATGGTTGGCGAGCGCTGTATTGAGGACACCCGGAGAGAGGAAGTCGAGCGGCCCGCGGACGCGGATGCGCTGGAGCGGCGGTCGATCATCCTGCTCGGCGGCGGCCGCGCCCAGGCTGCGGAAGTAGGGGCGTCCATCCAGCCGCAGGATGCGCGTCTGCACCTCCGTCCGAGGCCGCTTCATCAGGAGCAGTCCGATGGAGAGCGCCACGCCCGCGCCGAGTCCGAGCAGGAGATCCACCGAGGCGATGACGGACGCGGTCACCGCGACCACCGCCACCTGGGGGCGCTCCTTCTCCCACAGCGCACGCGCACCCTTCAGATCGAGCAACCGCACGCCGACGACCACGAGGATGCCCGCCAGCGCGGCGATGGGCACGCGAGCGACGAGCTGTCCGGCCACGAGGCACACCCCGAGCAGCAGGAGCGCATGCAGCACCGACGCCGCGCGGGTGCGGGAGCCCGCCTGGATCGACACCGAGGAGCGAACGATGGCGCCCATCACCGGCATGCCGCCGAAGAGCGAGGACGCGAGGTTCGCCATGCCCTGGGCCATCAGCTCCTGATCATGATCCGTCTGGTTCTTCTCGAACCCAGGGAACTGATCAATGGCGCTGGCCGACATCAGCGAGCCCAGTGACGCGAGGATGGTCAGCGAGAAGACATCAGGAAGCAGCGCGCTCCAATCCACTCCCCCCAGCGAGGGGAATTGAGGCGGAGGAAGCCCCGGGGGCAGCTCCCCCACACGGGCCAGCTCCGGACCCATCAGTCCGCCGAGCACCGTGGCCACCACAAGCCCCACCAACACCGAGGGCACTCGCCGCTGCACCCGTGGCAGGCCCACCATGCAGGCGATCACCAGCACGCCGAGGGCGATGCCACCCCAATGCACCGCCCCTGCTCCCCCTTGCGAGACCAGGGAGGAAAGCGAGCCGACGCTCTTCGGCAACCCCATCAGCCTGGGCAGCTGGACATTGAGGAGGATCAGCCCGATGCCCGCCATGAACCCACGCACCACCGGCGCGGGTAGCAGCTTCGCCAGCCGGCCCACCCGCATCACTCCGAGAAGAATCTGCAAGAACCCGCAGCAAAGGGTGGCCACCACCATGCCTTCGATTCCATGGCGCTGAACCAGAAGGAGCACGATGGGCACCAGCGCTGCTTCGGGCCCTGTCACCTGCAGGCGGGAACCTCCCAACAGTCCGGCCACGACACCCGCGATGGCGCCACTGATGAGGCCCACGCTGGCGGGCAGTCCCGAGGCCACTGCGAGCGCAAGATTGAGCGGAAGCGCTACGCACGCCACCGTAAGGGCTCCGGACAGATCCTGCCCGAGCGTCTTGGGCGACACCATCTGCTTCCAGTCCTGCCACAGCAGACGAACGCGATCCGCGGCTCCAACCGAGTGTTGTTCGAGCATGATGCCCGGGCGTCTCTTCACATCGCGTGCCGCACCGCTTTCTCCTCTGTGAGCGTGCCCCGCTGTCGGCTCGGGCCGACATGTCTGCTGCGGGGATGAACCGACACCTGTCTGTTCCAACCGACGCTACGACTGGCAGGTGGACAGTCGGATACATTCACACGTGCACGTGAAGCGGGAGCGCATTAGGAGGCGCTCCTCGGAGTTCGCCCACGACATGCGCCTCGTCCAGCGTCTGCTCATCTCCCACGCTCTGCTCACCACCGTCCTGCTCGGGGCCGCCGCGTTCGCTGTGGTGGCCCTGGTCCGCATGACGAGTCTCCTCACGGAGATCCGAGAGGAACATCTGGGAAAGGTGCAGGAAGAGGAGGCCGTTCATCAGGCCACCTGGGGCATCGAGGTTGCTGCTCGGCACTCCATCCTGGCCTGTGAACGTGACCCGACCGTGGGACCTCAGGTGGCGAGCGCCATGCAGACGTCACTGCTCCGGCTGGAGGCGCTGCTGGCCAAGTATGGAGAGGCCATCCAGCCGAACATCCGGGACACGGCGGAGAACTACCGCACCTATGCCCGGTATGTGATCGAAGAGAACACGTGCGCCCGTCTGTTCGATCCCTCGATGCGCGAGAAGCGGCTCTCCTGGGACGAGAACCTCACGGATGCCTGGATCGCCATCGTGCACTCTCTGCACGAGGTGGTTCTTCAGCGCGAAGCCGAGGCCTATGCCATCGGCGCCACCGCGATCAGCGTAGGGCTGGTGTTCGGCGTCCTGGCGGTGCTGGCCGCCTGGGGCGTGGCGCGCTGGATGGCACGAGGGGTCACCCGTCCTCTGGAGTTGCTCACCACGCAGGCTCGGCAAGTGGGGCAGGGGAACTTCAGCCCCATCACTCAAGTGGGGGGACCGCTCGAGGTGGAGGAGCTGACCTCAGAGCTGGAGCGGATGCGCGCACGCCTGGCGGAGATCGATCAGCTCAAGGACGCCTTCGTGGCCTCTGTGTCGCACGATCTCCGGACTCCGCTCACGCGGCTGCGGGCTGCGCTCGGGTTGATGGCGGATGGCACGACCGGTCCGCTCAACGAGCAGCAGCGGCGGGTGGTGGAGTTGGCCCGCAGTGCCTGCGAGCGGGAGATCCGCCTGGTGTCCGCGTTGCTCGACATGTCCCGGGTGAAGTCTGGAAAGGCCCTGCGGCGCGAGGCGGGCTGCCTCCTGGATGACGTGCTCCTCCGGGCGATAGAGGACGTGCGCAGCGAGGCCGATGCGGCTGGAGTCCAACTGGAGTTGCGGACCGAGGGGACGCTCGCTCCCGCCTCGCTCGACGCCGCCCTCATCGAGCGCGCAGTGGCCAACCTCTTGGGCAACGCGATTCGCGTCTCCTCGCCAGGGCAGCGGGTTCGGATGGTGCGCACCGTGACCCAGGAGGGACCACCGGGACACGCCGCGTCCGCCTCTAGCTGGGCTCGAGTGGTGGTGCGCGACGAGGGGCCGGGAGTCCCGCCCGAGGTTCGTGATCGGCTCTTCGAGCACTTCTTCACCTCTCCGGTGGGGAATAACGCCTCCTCTCCTCCTGGGATTGGCCTGGGCCTGCCACTGGCGCGCGAGATGATGCGCATGCATGGAGGCGAGGTAGCGTTCCTCGATGAGCCTGGCCCGGGAGCGGCCTTCGCTGTTTGGATACCGCTCGATCGCTCCACTCCGCCCCGCTACTCTTCCGAGGCGACGCCCTCTTCTCCGTCGCCGTCTGACCGGAGCCCCGCATGAGCCCGTCCTCCCAGCCTCTGTCCTCCCCCGCCAACCGTGTGCTGGTGGTGGATGACGACCTCGAGCTGTGTGAGCTCATCTCCCTGCGCCTGGCAGCTCAGGGAATGCAGGTGGCGAGTGTCTCCACGGGCCAACAGGCGCTCGCGCGGGTGGATCGCGGCGAGGTCGACGCGATGGTGCTCGACCTTCGCTTGGGAGACGCGGATGGCCTGGAGATCCTCGCCCAGGCGCGCGAGCGCATCCCGGAGCTGCCGGTGGTCATCCTCACCGCGCACGGGACCATCGAGACCGCGGTGGAGGCCATGCGCCGAGGCGCCTATGGCTTTCTCACCAAGCCGTTCCAGGACCACGAGCTGGTGCAGAAGCTGGTGCACGCGCTCGAGCGCACGACCTTGCAGCGCGAGGTGGATGATCTGCGCCGCATCGTGGCCGGCGTCCCACGCGAGCGGCTGATCGGCGGAAGCCCGGCCATCACCCAGGTGCGTGCACACATCGCGCGGGTGGCGCCGTCGGATGCCACGGTCCTGGTGCTTGGCGAGTCGGGCACGGGCAAGGAGCTCGCCGCGCGGTTGCTGCACGGACTCTCTCGCCGCGCGCACGGACCCTTCGTCGCGGTGAACTGCGGGGCGCTGCCGCCGGAGCTGCTGGAGAGTGAGCTGTTCGGCCACGTGAAGGGCGCCTTCACGGGTGCGACCCAGTCACGCGAGGGGCTCTTCGGGGCCGCGCGCGGCGGGACGCTCTTCCTCGACGAGGTGGGGGAGGCGCCTCCCAGTGTGCAGGTGAAGCTGCTGCGAGTGTTGCAGGAGCGGCGCTACACCCGGGTGGGCTCGAGCACCGAGGAGGAGGCGGATGTGCGGGTGGTGGCGGCCACCAACCGGGATCTCCGCGAGGAGGTGGAGGTTCGGCGCTTCCGTGAAGATCTCTACTACCGGCTGTGTGTGGTGCCGATCACCATGCCGCCATTGCGCGAGCGCCCGGAGGACATTCCGCTCTTGGCCCAGCTCTTCTTGGAGCGAGCCGCGGCGCATAACGGGATGAGGGTTCCGCGCCTGAGCACAGATGCGCTCCAGTTGCTCCGGGACTACGCGTGGCCGGGCAACGTGCGCGAGCTGCTCAACGTGATGGAGGCCGCTGTTCTACTGGCGGCCTCCGAGGAGCTGAGGGCAGAGCATTTGACCCACCTCGTGCAGCCGTCCCCACGTTCCGAGCAAGCCTCGGTGGAGGAGGGCGCACCCGGCGCCTTCATCTCCAAGTTGCCCGGGACGGAGGCCCCGCTGCCCACCTTGCGCGAGGCGCGTGACGCCTTCGAACGCAGCTACCTGATTGAGGCGCTGCGTCGCAGCGGAGGGAACGTGAGCGCCGCGGCACGCATGGCGGGGCGCAACCGTACCGACTTCTACGAGCTGCTGCGCCGGCACGGTCTGTCGGCCGCGGACTTCAAGGACACGGGCAACGGGCGCTGAGTCGCGGTCCTGAATCGTTTCCGAGCAGCACGGGGCATTCCCATGAAGTTGATCGGAGCTGTGGTGCTGTTGGTGTGCCTCTCCGGATGCGCGACAACCCGGAGCGCGGATGGCCCTGGAACGGGAGGCTCTGGCCCTTCGCCCTCTCCAGGGGCCAAGCCCGCCGTGAAGAAGGAACTGCCCTGGTTGAACGTGCCGGGCGGGCGCATGAAGACGACCCTCTTCTATGGCCCCTGGCAGTGCCGCCGGGAGTTCATGAACCAGTGCCAGAAGGAGTGCGGCGCGGGTTACAAGCTCAAGGGCTGCATGTGGCTGGCCGATCTCAAGTTCGACTGGGAGGGAAGCCTCGTCGTCTTGCCCGTCCCTGTGAAGGCCGGGAGCCGCTACGGCCTCTTTCACTGCTGCTGCAACTACCCCGAGCTGTCACCCGAGGACAATGCAGCTCAACGCAAGGCGTGGAACAGGTTTCGGACTTCCTTCCGGAAGGACTGGAGCGAGAAGTTTGGTCAGTGGCCCGAGCAGGGCGGGGTGTCCTGGCCGGGGCACCACATCCGAGACCTCTGGCACGGCGGGGACCCGGTGGACCCTAACAACGTCTTCCCCGCGCAACCGGACGTTCACGACGTGTACAACGAGCAGTATCCCGCCTGCTACGCCGGTCAGGCCCCCTGGAATACAGTGGGCCCCAACCTGCCCTACACGGACAACTGACGATGGCCACGTCCATGAGCCGCTTGCTCGAAGAGGTCTCCCGCGACCACTTCCCGTATCCCCCCGCTACGCCCGAGGCGATTGAGGAGTTCGAGCGGCGGGTGGGCTGGCGGTTGGATGCGGATCTGCGGGCCTTCTACCTGCACTGCAACGGGGCGGAGCTGGTTGAGCGCTTACCGGACACCCCCTACCGCATCCTCCCGCTGTCACAGGTCGTTCGGGCGCGGGTGGCCATCTTCGGGAAGAAGAACGACGATGACGCGCATGGGCCCGCCTCGATGTGGGCCATCTGCGACGTGCAGGATGGCAACTACGTGTTGGTGGACGTGGCCCGCCAGGAGAACGACCGCTACCCCCTGACGGACGGCTACCACGAGGCGTGGCCCAACCCGAAATACTGCGGGCCAGTCGCCAGCTCCTTCGCGGAGTTCTTGGAGCAGGTGTTGCGCACCCGGCGCGGTCTCTACTGGCTGGGGGAGTGAAATCCCTTCCTGTCCTAGCTACTTCTTCACGCGGCGCCTGGACGCCATCTTTTTCGTCCACCATTCCGGTTCCTGCACCTCAATGGACTCGATGTTCTCGATAAGGGCCGTGGCAACTATGGGCTCCTTGTTCTCGTCGTATTCGAGATCAACTCGGATGAGCGCCTTGACCTTCAGTGTCAGGTACGCCTGCGCTGCCAAGTAGTGGTCGTTCCAATCCCCCTCCGAAACAGAGAAATGAGTACCCTCATCTTCTTCGCTGGCCCAGAAGTCAGCCTTGAAAGCAAAGAAGTCCGCCAAGGCGTCGACGATAGTGAGGGTTGCAGGAACGAGGACTGCTTCGTGTCCAAGATCGTCCATGGCTCCCAGGTCGAGATTGAGTTCTTCGATTGAGCCATCGCCCGTGAGTTCGGCCGAGTTGTCTTCTGAGGGCAAGTGGCCTGCCGTAACGGACTTCCCTTGAAGAGCGCCCCAGAGCGAATCCTCAACACCGCTCTGGACAGAGTCCATCTGCTGAGAAATGGCCTCTTGCACGTGCTCTCGCCAATGGGCTTCAGTGGGTGGCTCGGGCAACTCGTCAGCAGCAGGGGGCTCCGCTGCCTTCAACGCGTCTCGTATATCTTGTGACGTGTTGAACGCGCTCAGCGTCTCATGCCCTACGAACCTGTCCTTCGGCATGCTCTTACGCATCCGTTCGTCCGCGCTCACCAGATGCAGGATCTTTCCGAGGCGGCTCTGTTCTTCAAGAGCGGCAGCCACGATGAACGCATCGGGAATATCTTCGCGGCTCTTGGCTTGCTTCATAGGGCCGTCGCCTTTGAAGTACATATCCCACGCCGCGCGTGTCGAAGCTTCCGACAGATGCAGGAACCGAGCACGTAGCGCGCGGAGACGCTGATCAACTCCATCGACCAGCAGCTTCTCCACCTGTTCGGAGAACTCGCTGACGTGCCCCAGGGCGGACTCCGCCTTTGTCGTCATTTCGCCGGGAATGCACCAGGAGAGAACCTTCTGCGGATCCTTCTCTCCCTTGTGCTGCCACTTCTTCCACTCTGCTGCCAACTGGGTTGCCAATTCTCGGGGAACAAGTTCCGGCACGAGAACCTCGACAACATGCTTGTCCACCAATTCTTGGAGCCGCTGAAGAGCACCGCTGCCGGGTGATACCTCCTTGCGGAGAGCGGAGGTGTCCAAGATTACGTGAACAACGCCAGGATTCGCTTTCGCTACTGCGCCAACGATGTCCCCCTCGTTCTTCTTGTTCTTGGGTTCGGTCACGCGTCTTCCTCCTGTTCATCACTTCCTGCGCACCACCATATGGGCCAGCGCAGAGCCAGTTGGATGAATACTAGGCAAGGGTGGGAACCTTCGTCGGGACGGCATGTGTTGCGTAGAAGCGCCGCGTAGTGGCCGGGCTCTTGTGGTTAAGGAAGGCCGCCACCGATGCCGGGTCCGCTCCGTTCTCGATGGCCCAGGTGGCAACGGAGTGCCGGAACCGTCCCGGGGTGAAGGGCGGGATGCCCGCCGCCGTGCAGGCCCTCTTGATGGCCATGCCGTACTTCTCGAAGCTGAACGAGCCGCGCTCCAGCAGCCGCTTCCCGGCCTCCAACACCTCGGCGGACACAGCGGTGCGCAAGGGCTCGCCGCTCTTGGTCTGCGGACACACCAGCACGCCCGCGATCCCCTCGGCCTCGCCTCGGTACGGCTCCACGCTGCCCAGCTTGGCGAAGCGCACCAGCTCCGAGACGTGCCAGCCGGTGCCCGTCTGCACGTCCATCCCGTCACGCCAGTGAGGCGCAAGGTGCTCGTGGGCGAGGAGGTAGTGCTCCCGGGGAATCACCTTGTCCCGCTTCCACTGCTCGGGCCGGGCCTGGGGCACGGTGAGCCGCCCGAAGGTCGGGTCCTCGGCCACCGAGAGGACGTGCTTCACCTTGCGCAACCAGGAGTAGACGCGCTTGAGGACCGAGAGCTGTGCCTCTCGCTTTCGCCCATGTGCTCTCGCCCTTGATTGGGGAGAACGTCCGGGTGGCTCGTCTTGTGTTCGGGGGGAGGGCGGGGCAAAAGAAAAAGGGCGCCGGGTTTGCACCCAGCGCCCTTCTTCAGCTCCCCGACGTGGACTCGAACCACGGACCTAGTGATTAACAGTCACCCGCTCTACCGGCTGAGCTATCGGGGAATATGTCCGCTGCGCGTTGGCCCGTGTGGGCCGCCGCGACAACGAGGTGCTTTCTAAAGAACGGAGTCCGTCCTGTCAACATCCTGTTTTGACCCGCTCTCACGACTTCGCTCGGTTCCCTGGTCGGCGCTCGATGGACTCGCCGTGGTGGTGACCGGTGCCATCGACACTGTCCTCGCCGGCAGTCCGGCCGAGCGGGTGCTCGATCGGACCCTCCGCTCCCACCGGGAGCTCTCTCGCGAGCAGCGCCAGGTCCTCGCCGAGGCCGTCTTCAATGTGGGGCTCTGGCGCCGCCGGCTCGGCTTCCTCCTGGGCCACCCCGAGCCCTCCTCGTCCGCGTTGCTCCATGCCCTGTTGCACGGACTCGCGGGAGTCCCGGCTGAAGAGGCGGCCCGGCTCGCCGGGTTGGGCGCGCCTCCGCCCCTCGTCACCGGGGAGCCCCCCACGCTCGCCCTCCGCTATTCGCTTCCGGACTGGCTCGCCGAGCACTTCACTCGCGAGCTCGGTCCCGCCGCCGAGGACTTCTGCGCCCACCTCAACGTCCCCGGCCCCATCACCCTGCGTGTGAATACGCTGCGGACTCACCGTGATGCCCTGGCGGCCCGGTTGCGTGACGAAGGCGTGGAGACCCGGCCCGGCGAGCTCAGTCCGCTGGCGCTCCACGTCGTGGGTCCCAGGCCCAACCTGTATGGGCTCGACTCGCTTCGGGAGGGGCTCTTCGAGGTCCAGGACGAGGGCAGTCAGCTCCTCGGGTTGCTCGTCGAGGCGCGGCCCGGGGAGACCGTGCTCGACCTATGTGCCGGCGCCGGGGGCAAGACGCTCCTGCTCGGCGGTGCCATGGAGGGCCGGGGACGGCTGCTCGCTCATGATCCGGATGCCGGGCGGCTCGATCGGCTGATGCTGCGGTGTTCCCGGGCGGGGCTCTCCAACGTCCAGGTCCTCCGGGCGCCCCCCGAGGGGTTTCTAGCCGACCGGGTGCTCGTGGATGCGCCGTGCTCGGAGCTGGGCTCCCTGCGGCGTGGACCCGACCTGCGCTTCCTCATTGAGCCGGCCCGCCTCGTCGAGATGGTCCGGCTCCAGCGCGACATCCTCGAGCGCGCGCGCCAGCTCGTGCGCCCCGGTGGGCGGTTGGTCTACGCCACCTGCACGGTGAATCGCGCGGAGAACGAGGAGCTCGTGCATGGGTTCCTGCGCGACGCCCCCGGGTTCCACCTCGTGCCTCCCGGGGAGGGCTGGTTGGCTCCCGGGTGTGTCCGGGAGGGATTCCTGTTCTGTGCTCCGCATCTGCATGGGACCGATGGCTTCTTCGCCGCCGTGCTCAAGAGGGAAGGGTGAACGGTGGGTCCACCCTCCGTGGATTGACGGACTTTTCAACCCCATGGTCTGCTTGCCGCCTCGGCTCTGGACGGTCCTGGCCGGCAACCTCCTCCTCCGCACCCACCACCTCATGGCACAGACCCAGTATTGGACCTCTAGGGGACTCATCATCCATGTCGAGCCAGACGGTTCGATCGTGGCCAATGCCTCGATGTCTCGCCCCTCGATACCGATGAACGCCGAGCACCTGTTGCTCCTGCATGCGTTCAAGGCGGCGAAGGGGCCGGAGCAGGCCTTCGACGAGGTGGCCCCGCGGATGTCGCGCGAGTTCTTCGAGCGGCTCCTGGCCGAGCTGGTGGAGCTGGACATCCTCGTGCCGGTGGTCAATGGGGGCGTGGATGCGACGCAGTTCCTGCCGGCCTCGGGTCTGTGGACGGACCTTTGCGAGCACTACGAGATGCTCCGGGACACCGTTCGCGTCAATTCGTACAAGTCGGCGATCTTCCAGAACGTGCGAGGCAAGGTCGTGGCGGAGATTGGCGCCGGCACGGGCATCCTCTCCATCCTCGCCGCGCAGGCGGGGGCCACGAAGGTCTACGCGATCGAGGAGACCGAGCTGGGCTCCCTGGCCGAGGAGATGTTCCGGGCGAACAAGGTGGACGACCGCGTCACCCTGATCCGGGGCAACAGCCGCAATGTGACGCTCCCCGAGGGCGTGGACGTCATCTTGCACGAGCTGATCAACGTGGATCCGTTCGCGGAGAACCTGATCACCAGCATCCGGGATGGCAAGCGATTCTTCCGCAACCCCAAGGAGGGGCGGTTCCTCCCGTACCGCATCCAGGCCGTCTGCATGGGGGTGAGCCCCCGGGATACGCCCACCGAGGGCAATCGCATCCTGCGGGATGTCGAGAACCTGGATGGCTTCTACGGCGTGGACTTCACCCCGTTCCGCGAGCGCGTCCGCGCTGCACGCCGGGATCTGGGGGCCTCTCTCTTCTTCCGCGGGGACTACACGCGGGTGGCGCCCAAGGGCATCCTGACGGAGGAGTGCGTTCTCCGGGATGTGGATTGCCATCAGGACATGAGCCGCGTGCTCGACGACAGCCCGGTTCCGGGCGTGCTGCGCGTCACCGACGCCGGAGTGCTCGGAGGCGTCGCCATCTTCTTCAAGGCCTGGCTGGACGAGAAGCACATCCTGAGTGCGTCCCCGTTCGCGCCGCCGACGTGCTGGGGCTTCATGGTCAAGGAGTTGGAGCACACGTTGCACGTCAAGCCGGGGGACGAGGTGCGGATTACCTCGCGCCTGCGCACCACGGCGCGCTCGCAGCGCATGGAAGTCAACCTGGCGTGAGCCTGCGGGGGGCCGCCGCCGCCCGAGTGGCCAGGCGGCCCCTCCGTCCCCCTCTCGCGGCGGGAGAGGAGAGGTTGTGGCGCTGACAGGTGCCTTCAGAAGCCCGGGGATGTTCTCTTCCGCGGTGCTATGAAGGCGCCCGTGCGTTGGCTCAAGCCCCTCCCGTTGCGTCCCCGCGACACCGTCCACGTCATCGCCCCCGCCGGCCCCTTCGATCGTCCCAGCTTCGAGGTCGGTCTCGGCGTCATCGGGCAGCGTTACTCGCCCGTCTTCCGGCCCGACCTTTATGAGTCCTGGCGCTACCTCGCCGGTACCGATGCGCGCCGCACCGAGGAGTTCTCCCGGGCCCTTGTCGACCGAGACGCCCGCGCCATCTTCTGTGCCCGTGGGGGCTACGGGAGCATGCGCCTGCTGCCCTCGCTCCCGCTCGCCGACATGGCTCCCACGGCACTCGTCGGCTTCTCCGACCTCACTGCCGTCCACCTGCCGCTTCAGGGGCTAGGTCGCGTCACCATCCACGGGCCCGTCCTCACCCACCTGGGCAAGCAGCCGCCCGAGGTCCAGGAGTACCTCTTCCGCCTGCTCGAGTCCTCCGAGCCCCCGCCGCCCCTCCAGGGCAAGGCCACCTACGTCCCGGGTGTCGTCGAGGGCCCGCTCCTCGGGGGCAACCTCTCCGTCCTCTCCCGGCTGCTGGGCACCCCCTACATGCCGCCGCTCGATGGGGCCATCCTGCTGCTCGAGGACGTGGGCGAGCGTCCCTACCGGCTCGACCGCATCTGGACGCACCTGATGCTCGCGGGCGTCTTCAACCGGGTGCGCGGCATCGTGCTCGGCGACTTCACCGACTGCGAGCAGCGGGATGCTTCCTACAGCAGCGCGGATGTCCTGCGCTCGCTCGCCGAGGAGGCGGGGGTGCCGTGCGCCGCTGGCTTCCCCATCGGCCACGACATCCCCAACTACCCCGTCGCTCTGGGCACCCAGGTGCGGTTGGATGCCGGCGCCGCCCGCCTCACCTTCCTTGAAGGAGCGGTGCAGGCATGAGCAGTCACCCCATCGCGGAGCTCCAGGGTGTTCTCGAGGAGGCCGTCTCGCTCGGCATCTTCCCGGCCGCGCAAGCCGTGGTGATGTACCGAGGCGCCCAGGTCTTCGGCGGCGTGGCAGGCAACGTCTCCGGAGACACGCGCTTCGACCTGGCCTCCCTGACCAAGGTGCTCTGCACCACCGCGCTCTTCTTGCGCTCCTGGACCGAGGGCAAGGTCGGTCCCGAGACGCCCGTGGCCCGCTTCTTCCCGGGCTCGCCCGTAGGGGACGCGGGCGCCACGGTGGCGGACCTGCTCTATCACCGCTCAGGCTTGCCGCCCTTCGTGCCCTTCTTCGCCGAGGCGCTCACCTCCACGCCCGAGCTCCTCGAGCCCTCCTGTCCCTCGGCCACCCGCGCTCGCGTCCGTGAGGAGGTCATCCAGGCCGCCGCGCGCACTCCGCTCGTGGCCAAGCTGCGCACCGCCACTGCCTACAGCGACGTGGGCTTCATCCTCCTGGGGGAGATTCTGGCCCGCGCGGGAGGCGCGTCCCTGGACGTCCTCTTCTCGCGCCATGTCGCCGAGCCGCTCGGGCTCTCCGCGCGCTTCCACCGCCTCACGGACTTCCCCACGGATGGCCTCGTGGCGCCCACCGGAGCCACCCGTCCTCGCGAGCCCGCTCCCGGTCAGGAGGGGATGTGGGGCGAGCTTCCCTCGCGTCCCTCGGTGCCCGGCGAGGTGGATGACGACAACGCCTGGGTGATGGACGGCGTCAGCGGCCACGCGGGCCTCTTCGGCACCGCGGTGGACGTGGCCCGTTTCGGCCAGGCCATCCTCGCTGGGTGTGCAGGGGACGCCTCCCTCGCTCCCGGGCCGCTCTGGTACCGCGCGTTGGCCAGCGATCCCATCCTGGAGGGCAGCACCCGCTCCATGGGGTTCGACTCGCCCTCCCAGGGCCTGTCCAGCGCGGGCCACTTCATCGGTGACACGCCTCCGGGCGCGGTGGGCCACCTCGGCTTCACCGGCACCAGTCTCTGGGTGGACTTGCGCCGCTCGCTCGTGGTGGCGCTCGTCACCAACCGCGTGGCGCATGGCCGCAAGGAAGTGCGCATCCGCGACTTCCGCCCCGTCTTCCACGATCTCGTCGTGCAGGCCCTCGGCCTCAGCGACCTCACCCCGAAAGCACATGGCTGACGACAACGGCAACGTCCTCGAAACCATCACTCCCGGCGCGGTGCGCCGCATCCACCTCGTCGGCGTGGCCGGCACTGGCATGGGCTCCTTCGCCGGCATGCTCAAGGCCGCTGGCTACGACGTCACCGGCAGCGACGAGAACGTCTACCCGCCCATGAGCGACATGCTCCGCGAGTGGGGCATCCAGGCGCTCACGCCCTACCGTCCGGAGAACCTCGAGGTGGCGAAGCCGGACCTGGTCATCATCGGCAACGTCATCCGTCGGGTGAACCCCGAGGCCACCGCCGTGCGCGAGCGCCGGATTGCCCAGATGAGCTTCCCGGCGGCGCTGGGCTCGCTCTTCCTGGATCGGGCGCACTCCGTCGTGGTGGCCGGCACCCA
This sequence comes from Archangium minus, assembly GCF_044360475.1. Taxonomy (NCBI): domain Bacteria; kingdom Pseudomonadati; phylum Myxococcota; class Myxococcia; order Myxococcales; family Archangiaceae; genus Archangium; species Archangium minus. Next base: position 9,806,187 of record NZ_CP043494.1, on the reverse strand, counting down.
TGGCAAAACGACCACGTCCTCGCTGATGGCGCACGTGCTCGTGGAGGCGGGGAAGGATCCGTCCTTCCTCGTGGGCGGCGTCACGCAGAACTACTCGGGCAACTACCGGGTGGGGAAGGGGCCGCACTTCGTCGTCGAGGGCGACGAGTACGACACGGCCTACTGGGACAAGGGCTCCAAGTTCCTCCACTACCGCCCGAAGACGGCCATCCTCACCAGCGTGGAGTTCGACCACGCGGACATCTTCCGGGACTTGCCGCACTACGAGTCCACCTTCGACAAGTTCGTCCGGCTGATTCCCAAGGACGGCCGGCTGGTGGTGTGCGCCGCGTACCCCAACGCCGTGAAGCTGGCGCAGGCGTGCCAGGGCCAGGTCATCACCTACGTGGCGAAGGAGGGCGCCGAGGCGGACTACACCCCGCGCAACGTGCGCTTCGGTCCCGAGGGCGCTCGCTTCGAGGTGGTCGAGCGCGGCACCGTGCTGGGCACCGCGCTGCTGCCGCTCTCCGGTATGCACAACGTGGAGAACACGCTCAGCGTCATCGCCGCGGCGCGCGGGCTGGGCCTGTCCTTCGAGGAGATCACCAAGGGCCTGGCCACCTTCCGCGGGGTGAAGCGCCGCCAGGAGGTGCGGGCGGAGCTTGGCGGCATCATGGTGGTGGATGACTTCGCGCACCACCCCACGGCGGTGCGGGAGACGATCGCCGCCATCCGCCACCGCTACCCGGAGCGCCGGCTGTGGGCCATCTTCGAGCCGCGCTCGAACACCAGCCGCCGCAACATCCACCAGGAGGACTATGCGCACTCCTTCACCGGGGCGGCCAGGGCCAGCCTCAAGGTGCCCGAGCGCCACGACAAGGTGCCCACCGGCGAGGAACTGGACGTGCCCCGCGTCACCGAGGAGCTGAAGTCCCAGGGCATCGCCGCGGATTACGCCTCGGACGTGCCCACGCTCGTCGAGCGCGTCGCGCGCGAGTCCCAGCCAGGTGACGTGCTGCTCGTCATGAGCAACGGCGCCTTCGGTGGGTTCATCGACAAGTTGCTCGTCGCGCTGCGGGCCCGTCTGGGGGCACAATAAGGCATGCGTCCCTTCCGCCTCGCCCTGGCTGTGCTCGCCCTCTCTGGTTGCGCGCAGAGGATGCCGTCGCTCACGGCTCCCGCGCTGGCCTCCTCCGAGGCGAGCCTGGCGTCCGCGCCCGCCCCGCTGGAGTTCTCCGTCAAGCGCTACCCCGGCGGTGAGCCCTACTCCATTGCCAGCGACCGGGGCAGCGTGGTGCTGCTCGACGTGTGGGCCACCTGGTGCGCGCCCTGCCGCGATGCGCTCCCGATGTACCAGGACCTCGCGAAGCACTACGCCTCGCGGGGCCTGAAGGTGTACGCGCTCAACGTGGACGCGGACACCCGCGGGATTCCCGCCTTCCTCGAGGAGGCGAAGGTGACGGCGCTGCCCGTGCTCCTCGACGCTGACGCCGAGGTATCGGAGAAGGTGCTGAAGATTCGCGGCATGCCCACCACGGTGCTGCTGGATCGCAAGGGTGTGGTTCGCTACGTGCACGAGGGCTTCGCCGAGGAGTTCCTCTCCAAGTACCAGGCGGAGATCGAAGAGCTGCTCGCAGAGCCCGCGAAGTAGACGAAGGAGGAGCCGATATGTCGGATGAATCGCCCGCGACCCTGCGCCGCATCGCCGAGGAAGGAGCCCGGCTCGCGGGTCGCGTGCTCGCCGAGCGTTTCCAGGGCGAGCGCACCATCGAGTACAAGGGTGGCATCGATCTAGTCACCGACGCGGACCGGGCGGCCGAGGCGGCGGTGCTCGGCTTCATCCGCCAGCGCTACCCGGGCCACGCGATCCTGGCCGAGGAGAGCGGATCCTCCCAGGGCTCGGGCCTGCGGTGGATTGTGGATCCCCTGGATGGCACCACCAACTACGCGCACCGGGTGCCGCACTTCTGCGTGAGCGTGGGGGTGGAGGGGCCGGACGGGGTGCTCGCCGGCGCCATCTACAACCCGATGTTGGACGAGCTCTTCTCCGCGGCGCGAGGGGAGGGGGCCACGCTCAACGGTCATCCCCTGAGGGCCTCGGGCACCACGGAGTTGGGGCACGCGCTGCTGTGCACGGGCTTCCCCTATGACGTGCACCAGCGGCCCGAGGGCCCGGTGGGGCTGTTGCGGCGCTTCATCGTCCGGGCGCAGGGCATGCGCCGCACGGGCAGCGCGGCGTTGGACCTGGCCTACGTGGCCGCTGGCCGCTTCGACGGCTTCTTCGAGTTCGGTCTCAAGCCCTGGGACGTGGCCGCGGGCTCGCTGCTGGTACGGGAGGCGGGCGGGACGATGGTGCGCATCGACGGAGCCCCCTTTCAGGTGGGCATCGGTGACGTGCTCGCCTGTGCGCCGGGGCTGGCCTCGCAGCTCATCGCCGAGTCCCAGGGCTTCCTCGCCGACATTGGCTGGAAGCCCTCGGCCCCGCGCGCCTAGAAGAAGCTCTCCGGCACGAAGATGATGTCGCCCGGCTGGAGGGGGAAGTTCTTCTCCGCGCCGTCACGGATGTCCTTCACCGGGACGCGGATCTTCAGCTGCTGGCCTTCCGTCTGCCGCGCCACCTGGGTGCCGTTGGGCGAGGCCACCTTGGTGAGGCCGCCGGCCAGGGTGATCGCCTCGATGACGGTCATCCCCTCCTCATAGGAGAACGTGCCCGGCTTCTGCACCTCGCCGAAGACGAAGACCTTCTTCGAGTTGTACTCGCGGATGACGACGGACACCTCGGGGTGCTTCAGGTAGCGGGCGAGGCATTCGCGCAGCGCGTCCGCGGCGGTCCCCGAGGTTCGGCCCGCCAGGTGAATCTTGCCGCACAGCGGGTAGTCGATGGTGCCTTCGGTGGACAGGGCCCAGACGCCCGAATGATCGGGCTCCTGGTAGACGCGTACATCCACCAGATCTCCCGCGCCGAGCGTGCGGCCGGTATCCGTGGCCACGGCAGCCGGGGGCGGCGGGGGAACCGCAGAGGCGTCGAGCGCCTGAGAAGACGCGGGAGTGCGGCACGCAGTCAGCGCGCCGAGCAGCAACACGAGGAGGGAAGAGGTACGCATCACGAAGGCCGTCTCAATACATCACGGACACTCGAACATACCCTTCGTGGCGGGAGTAGTTGATTCCGGCGCCTCCCATCGAGGACGAACGGACTCCCAACAGGTAGCCGGCCCCAAGCACGAGCCACCGCTCGAACTGATACTGGGGGCCGAGCTCCAGCTTGTAGAGGGTGTCGCGCCGGTCGCCCTGGAACTTCAGGAAGTCCAATGAGCTGATTGCCCGGAGGGAGAGCCGGCCCCCGAGCAGGGCCTGCGCTTCCACGTACCCGCGGTCATCGCGGAACAGGCCCAGGTACGCCACGGGCTCTAGCGTGCGCGTATAGCCAACCTTGAGGCTGGCCGTCTGGCTCAGCAGGTAGTTGGCCTCCAGCTGGGCGAGGAGCGCACTGCCTGCCACCTCGCCGAAGTCCTTGCCCCAGCCCATCGTGGCGGTCACGGCGATCTTCGGGGTCACCAGGCCTGACAGACCCGCCCTGGCGTGCATCAGCAGGGCCGTCGGAGTCCTGCCTCGGGCATAGGTGTGCACGTTGAAGTCGGTGTCCACCACCACCGCCGTCTTCGGCAGGAATCGCCAGCGGGCATTGAGACCCATCCGCACGTTGCTGTAGTCGAAGGTGCTCACCAGGTCCGGATCACACTCGGCGCTGTCGCAGCCCACCGGGGGCAGGGCGCCGGTCGCCTTGAAGTGCTCGATTCCCCAGGCCAGCAGGGGCGTCACTTCGAAGGCGCCGCCTCCGGGCCGGATCGGCACCTTGAGCTGCACCTCGTTGTAGAGCGACAGCACGCCCGCGCCGATCGCCGCGCTGCTCGTCTGATCCGAGCGCTGGAGGTGATCTTGCAACTCGAACCCGATCGGCGCTTCCCGGTCGTAGGTGAGGTTGAGGTCCGCCATCGCCTCCACGCGGGAGGTGTTGGTCGAGCCCGGGGTGATCAGGCCGGTGTAGTGGATGTAGTCGGCGTAGCCCTTGAGGCTCAGGTCCAGCTTGGAGCCGGGGAGCTCCAGCCTCACTCCAGGCCGGATGTGCAGCAGGGCCTCCCCGGAGAGCTGGTCCGACACCACGACAGGGTCACCACTCCCCGGACGCGGGAAGTAGCCGGCGGCGCTGTCGAACCGCGTCTCGAAGTCGAAGGTGAGGTGGAGCCGACCATTACCCACCTTGAGGCCGTTGCCGCCCCGCTCGGGGCCACCTCGTACGGCGGGGGGATCGGCCTGCCCAAACGCTGGCCATGCGGCCACCATTGCCAGCAGGCACAAGGCCCTCCATGTGTTGGCAGGCTGCGTCATGAGGCGATCAGTTCCCCGAGCCCGGCGTCATAACACGCACGTCCTCTGTGCTCGAAATGACTTTAGACTCACCCTAACGGCCACGGCCGCTTGGGGGGCTGAAGGTCAACCTGGCTGGAATCATCGAACAGCGCTGCTCGGAGGGGGGCGGACCCGGATGTCCTCAATGGGCCTGGGCTGGGTGGGATCTCCTCCCGGCAGGCCCTCGGGCTCCTCGACCTCCACGGACATATTCTCGTCCGCTTGGAAGGCGAGCTGCCCGATGCACTTCTCCGCCTCGGAGCGGAGCCCGGACACCTTCTGTTGAGCGATCATCACCTTGGTGTACTCGTGCTCGCTGGAGGTGTTCTCCTTCCGGGCCACCGCCTCCTGGAGCGCCACGCCTGATTGCTCGGAGATGCGCAGCAAGCCCTTGATCTGCGTGAGCTTCTCGTTGACGCAGTTGAGCTTCACCACGTCCTTGGCGCGCCGAGCCTCCTCCAGCTTGGCGAGCACGTCCCGAAGGGTCTCTCGCATGGAGGTGAGCGACTTGCTGCTGCGCTCGAGCTTCGTCTCGTCCGGTATGTCGCTGGCCTTCTCTTGTAGGAAGGAGGAAGGGCCGGTGGCTGGGGGTGGACGGGGGGCGGACTGGGCCGCCTGCGCAAGCCCGCTTGCGAGCACCACCGCCAGCATTCCGATGTAGCGCATGTCCTCTGCTCCAGGGCTGCGGCGAATGCCCCGACCCTAGAAAGGCCGAGCCGGGGGTGTCAACGCGGGCTTATTGCTTAGGCCTGCCTGGCTGTCAGGCGAGCGTTGGCCTCGCGCACCCGTGCCGACAAAATTCGCGCGATGTTGATGACGACGAAAGTGAAGCCGTCGCGGTGGGTCTGACGGAAGGTGGCCAGGTGTTGGGTGGTGAGCCGCAGCAGCACTGCCTCCGTGCGCGCCCGCACCGTGGCGGAGCGGTACTCCTTGTCGATGACGCTCATTTCCCCGAAGAAGTCCGGGGCGGTGAGCACGGTGAGTGGCCGGAGGATCCCACCGCTGTCGCTGCGGACCACCTCCACCTCGCCGCGAACGATGACGTAGAGACTGTCACCCAGCTCTCCCTCCTCGAAGACGAGCTCCCCGTCGGCGTAGCGCCGCTGCTCAGCCAGCTCGGCCAGATGCGCCAGCTCCGTGCTGGAGAGCATCTCGAACAGCGGCGATGAGGAAATGATGGCCAGCTTCTCCATGTCCCCGACCCCCCAGGATGCGGTGCGCTGACTGGAGCTTACCCCGCGGGCGAGAAGACGAACGGGTAGGCCACCGAAACATCGTCATCTGGTTTGAAGGGGAACACCCAGCCGCGGATGACGGCCCGGATACAGCTGGCCACCGCGTCACTGCCCAGGGTGTTTTCCTCGATTTCGATCTCCCCCGTGCGTCCGGTGGGTCGGATGCTGAAGCGCACCAGCACCTTGCCCTTGAGGTTGGGGTTTCGCTTGAGCTCCTTCTCGTAGCAGCCCTGGATGGACCTGAGGCGGCTCTTGACGTAGCGGGCGAGCGCATCGCGGTCCACCTCGGAGCTCTCCACCTCGGGGGCGGAGCTGGTGACGCGGCCGGAGACCTCGACTTCCTTCTTGGCGCCCAGGTCCACCTTGCCGCCGCCCTGGGTGCCGAGGTCGCCGATCCCGGTCACCTTTCCGCTGTCACCGCCGCGGGGACCGCTGTTTCCCACCGAGGCCTCGGTGGCGACGCCCACGCCTCCCGCGCCCTCCAGCGCCGCTGCGATGTCCCTCCCGCCGGTGCCGGAGCCGAGCACGTCCGCAAACGCGCCCCCGCCGCCACCACCACCCGAGGAGCCGAGGATCTTCAACAGGCCCTTGCTGGCCACCTTCTTCGCCACCTCGGCTTTCCGGGCGGCGGCCTCCTCCGCGTTGGCGGGCTTGGAGGCCGTCTCGGCGGGCTTGTCGTCCGAGTCATTCTCCTTGGGCTTCTTCTCCTCGGGGGCCTCGGCTTGAGCCGTGTCGGCGGCCTGCTTCTTGGGCTCCTCCGGCTTGGGCGGAGGGAGGAACACCCGGGCGAAGCGGTCATCCAGCTGATCCAGCTCCAGCTCGGGCTCCGGGGGCGTCTCGGAGGCGATGATGATCGCCGCGCCGGAGAAGTGGATCAGCAGCGAGGCGGCCAGGATGCCGAAGAACATCCGGTCCATGGTCCGCCACGAGCCGCCCTGGAGGTCCGGGGGCAGCTGCGGCTTCTCGGACTCGGGTGGCGGGGTGATGAACTGGAAGAGGAGGCGGAGATCCTTGTCGAGCTCCACCAGCCCGCGGGCGCTCTCCTGGAGGGGGAGGACGAACTGGTCGCCGCGCTCCATGGCCATGCCCTGGGTGCGCAGCGTCTGGAAGTCCACGTCCGAGGAGCCGAGGTTCACCCGGCCCTGCATGCCCTCGTTGAAGACAAGGTTGTACTGGTTGGCCCGGTACTCGAAGACGGGGAAGCTGGCCGGCAGGTCCGGCAGCGGCAGCACGAGGGAGTTCTTGGGATCCTGCCCGACGGTGAAGTCACCGGGCTGGCGCAGGTGGCGCTCCTCGAGGATGCGCCCATCCTGGACGAGGCCGATGCGGAGGATCCTGCTGTGCTGAGGGGAAGCCATGGTTCTTCTCTGGGACCCTTCCTACCCTAGAAAGGTTCCTTCTCCACGCTCTTGACGACCTTGGGCGTGAAGCTCTCGGCCTTGTTGAGCTCGTCGAAGTTCAGGTTGGAGCGGGAGAGGACGTAGAAGGCCTGCGGTTTCTGGATGTGGCCCTCGACGGTGATGGCGTCCAGGCGGATGACCTTCTTCTTCTTGGTGTCCTTGTCCTTGGAAGCAGTGGACGCCGTGGACGCGGAGCTGTCCTGCGCGAGCGCGGGCGCGGCGAGCAGCAACAGGAGGGCGAGGGCAGGGCGCATGGGCGGGCTCACTTTTTGTCCTCGGCTACCTTACCCGAGCCGGCGGCCTCGGGGGCAGGGGGTGGGGCCTCGTCAGTCTTCTTCTTGTCTTCCTCGGCTTTTTGGGCCTTGCGGAGCTGCTCCCGCTTCTCGCGCTCGCGCCGACGCTCTTCCTTCTCGATGCCCTTCTTCGCGTCCTTGACGTAGGTGTCCACCCGTTCGTCCTTGCCGCCCTTCGCGCGGTACTGCTCGAAGTAGGAGAGGCACGTCTGGAGCCGGACCACGGGGTCCATGTCCGGGGGCTCGGCGTCGAGGTGGAGGATGGCGAGGTTGAACAAGGTGTCCGGCAGCTCCGGGGCGAGGCGGAGCACGTGCTGGTACTCGGCGAGGGCGCGGGCGAAGTCCCCCTGGCCGCGGTAGGCGTTGCCGAGGTTGAGCCGGGCGGAGACGAAGTCCGGGGCGGCCTGGACGGCGGCCTCGAGCTCACGGATGGCGGCGTCGTAGTCCTGGGCCTCGTTGAGGAGGGCGCCGAGGTTGTTGCGCGCCTCGGCGAACTCCGGCTTCAGCTCCGAGGCCTTCTTGAAGGACTCCAGCGCAGCGGGCTTCGTCCCGAGCGCGAGCTGTACCAGCCCCAGGGCGTTGTGCGTCACGGCCTCGTTGGGGGCGAGGGTGCGAGCGTTCTCGAGCACCATCTTGGCCAGCTCGTATTTGCGCTCGCGGTAGTACACCTGGGCGAGCAGCTGCATGGCGCGCACGTTGCGCTCCTCCGCCTTGAGGACGCGCTTGGCCTCGGTGGCAGCCGCGTCGAGCCTCTTCTGACACAGCAGGGCCTGGACGAGCGCGATGCGCGGGGCGATGGCGTTCGGCGTGGCCTGGAGCTGCTCACGCAGTGAGGACTCGGCCTGGGCGGCGCGTCCGGTGCGGCACTGGAGGCGCGTGAGGTTCTCCCAAGCGGCCTGCTGGTCCGGCTTGAGCGCCAGCGCCTGCCGGTAGGAGCGCTCGGCCTCGTCATTGCGGCCCAGGCGCTCCTGAACGATGCCGAGGTTCGTCCACGCCCGGTCGTCCTTGGGGCGGTCGTGCTGGGCCAGGGCCTGCGGATCCGCAGCGGGTGGTGGGGGAGTGGGGGCCTTCTTGCCGGTGTCCTGGGTCGGCTGCTTCTCCAGGCTGGCGGCCGGTGGAGTGCGCGTGTCTGGAGTGCCCGTGTTCGGCGTGTCCGTCTCCGCAGGTCGGGTGTCCGGGGTGTCCGTTCCGGCCTCCGGGCCTGGGGTGGGCGTGGTGGCGCAGGCCAGGGAGAACAGCAGGAGGCCCGGGGCGAGCAGTCGGCGCAGCTTCACTGTCCACCTCCTTCCAGCGTGCCCTCGGGGTAGAGCAGGTCCGAGGCGATGGCGTCCTTGGGCTCCTTGAGCACCGGGTACTCCTTGGGCCGGAAGCGGTGGAGCGACTCGAGCGTCTTCTTCGTCCACTCGTTGGAGATACGGCTCTTGCGTGCCTCCTGGAGGGTGGCGGCGTAGCTCTCGACGGCCGCGTCCTCCAGCGTCGCGGTCTGCTGGGAGAGCAGATCCTGGTAGGCGACCACGGCCTCCTCGCCGAGCCGCTTCACGTCCGGAGGGATGGGCGTCTCGATGATGGTGTTGGCGAAGCGCTCCAGGGCGTAGCCGCGGCGGTAGAGCGCAGCGAGCGTCCACTCCAGCCGCTTGTAGGGGAAGACGCGGGCGTAGGCGTCATTGACGGACTTCACCGCGGTGCGCTTGGTGGTGAAGCTTCGCTCGAGTGCCTTGCCCTTACCGCCGATCTTCAGCGTGTCGAACTTGCGCAGCTCCGCCTCAGCGAGCTGGAAGCGGCTGTAGGCGGCGGCGTCCGCGGCGCGCGGGTGCGTGTCCGGCTGGAGCTTGCGGCGGTCGAACTCGTCGGCGGAGGACGCATAGGCGCGCAGGGCCTCCTTCTCGTTCTTCTGCTTCGCCCACGCGTCGCCGATGCGGCGCCTGGCCTCCACCACGAGCTCCGCCTGCGCGGGCTGGGAGGCGAACTTGCGCACGAAGGACTCCAGCGCGCGAATCTCTCCCTGCCAGTCCTGCTGCTTCTCCAGGATGAGCGCGGCCTGGTACTGGTTGCGCGGTGCGTCCTCGGCCTTGGGGAAGAGCTCGGCGTAGCGTTGGAAGGCGGTGGCGGCCTCAGCGTAGCGCTGCTGGCCCTCGAGCAGGCGCGCGGCGTTGAAGAGCGCGGCCTCGCGATCCTTCGAGGCAGGGTAGTCCTTCACCAGCTTCTGGTAGCTGTTCACCGCCTTGTCGAAGTCGTACGAGTTCTCCGCATTCACCGCCACGCGGAAGAGGGCACCGTCGGCGAGTGGCGAGGAGGGGTACTCGCGGAAGATACGCTCGTAGAGCTTGAGGGCCGAGTCGAAGCGCTGGGTCTTCTCATAGGCCACGGCGGCGTTGTTGAGGGCCTTGTCGGCGAACTCGTGGCGCGGGGCCTCGTCGACGAGCTCGATGTACTTGGCGGCGGCCTCCTCGTTCTTCCCCTCGGCGAGGAGCTGGTCGGCGAGCTTGAAGCGGCCGGCGAGCTTGAAGCGGACCAGGTCCTTGTGGAGGTCGCTCGTGGGATCGATGACGTCCTTGTTGCTGGCGAGCTTGCCGCTGACCTCCTCGACGCTCTTCCAGTCCTGGTCGATGAGGAAGCTCTCCACGATGAGGTTGGTGGAGAAGCGGGCCACCTCGTGCTGGGGGTAGGCCTTCACGAGCGCCTCGAAGCGCCGGCGCGCCTCGGGGAAGTCGTCGTGGGCGTAGAACAACTCCGCCGCCTTGTAGGCGATGGTGGGGTTGCGCTCGCTCGTGGGGAGCCTGGCCACGTGCGTGTCCGAAGCGGCCACCAGCTTTGCCTCGAGCGGGGTGAGCGGGGTGGGCGTGACGGCCTGGCCCTCGGGACGCTCGGTGGAGCGCCGCGGGATGGGCTCGGGCTGCTTGCCTGCCTTGATGTCCACCTCGAGCTGCTTCTGCCAGGCGAGCACCGCGCTGAAGGCCGACTCGGCGAAGTACTTGTTGCCCAACGTCGAGTCGCGCACCGCCTCGTAGTGCCGGGCGGCCTCGGCGAACTGCAGCGAGTTGTAGAGGCACTCGGCGGCGTAGAACTCGATCTCGTAGGAGTTCTTGCTGCGAGGGAAGCGCTCCAGGTACTTGCCGTAGCCGGCGGCGGCCGTCTCGAAGCTCACCTTGGCCTGGTCGACCTTGCCCTCCTGCTTGAACACGAGCGCCTGCTGGTGGTGGTAGATGGCGCTGGAGTAGAGGCTCTTCTCCGTCAGGTCGTTCGCGGTGGCCAGCACGTCCGCATCGCGCTGGTGCTTCTGGTACCAGGCGGAGCCGGGCGAGTAGAGCTCGGAGAGCTTCTGGGCCTCGGCGGAGGACTCGGTCAGCTTGCGGTCGCGCTCGTACGCCTGGACGATCTTCTGTTGGAGCAGAGGGGCGTCCGGCGCGAGCGGCTCCTTGTCCAGCACCAGCCGCCAGGCCGCGATGGCCGCCTCGTGGTTGGTCTGGTCGAAGTAGACATCCCCCAAGCGCCGATACACCTCGGGCTCATAGGGACGGGGGCCGATCTTCGCGAAGTACGCCCGGGCCTTGTCGAGGCCGCCCCACTGCTCGTCGGCGAAGGAGATGGCCGTGTACTGGAGCGCCTCGGTGCGCAGGTCGCCGCCGGCCTCGTTGCCTGTGGCCGCGCGCTGGGCCTCGTAGAAGTCCACCAGCGCGATGAAGCGATCGACCGCCTCGTCGAAGCGGTCCATGCGGTAGTACGTCCACCCCAGCTTGTAGAGCGCCCTGTCGTAGAGCGGGTGCGAGGTGTTGCGGATGGCGGCTTCGTACGCCTCGGCAGCCTGGGGGAGCGTGTCCGGATTGTCGAAGTAGTACTCGCCGATGCGGACCCACGCCTCGGTGGCGAAGCGGCTCTTGGGGTAGCGGGTGATGATCTGCTGATAGGCGACGCGGCCCTCTTCGAAGGCCCGCTGCTCCTGCAGACAGTAGCCGAGCAGGTACCAGGCGCCGTCGTTGAGCCGGTAGTCCGGGAAGCGGGAGAGGAGCTGCCGGTAGAGCTCGATAGACGGAGTGAAGTCCACCAGCGGCTCGGCGGGGGGCTCGGCGTTCTCCGAGAGGGTCCGCAGCTTCTCCTGGTGCTCTCGCAGGGCGATGTTGTGCGAGTCGCTGGAGCGCTCGAAATACAGCTCCGCCAGGCGGAACATCACGTCCGGGGTGTAGCGCGGCTCATCGGGGTAGCGCCGGAGGAACTCCTCGAAGCGCGCGATGGCCTCCTGCCGCTCCTGGCGCTCCTGGACCTCCAGGTTCGAGAGCGTCTGCTCGTACGCTTCCGACAGCCGATCCCGCCGCTCCCGGTACTTCTTCTCGATGAGGCGCTGCACCTCGCGCTTGTACGCGCGTGACTCTTCCTCGTAGCGCTGGACGGCCTCGCTGAGCTCTTCCAGCAGCTTCTCGTGCTCGGGCGTGCGACCCAGGCCCGCGAAGCGCGAGCGCACCGGCTGCTGCTGAGGCGCGGCGGCGGCCGACTGGGGACGTGCCGAGTCCTGCGCGGCGGCCTGCGCGGTGGCCAACGTCAGGAGGGTGAGCAGCAAGGGGCGGCGCATCTAGTTCACGTCCTTGAGGACTTCCTCGAACTCCTTCTCCAGCGAGCGCAGCTCCTCGTCCTTCTGCACGGACAGCTGCTGGATTTCCGTCGTCTTGTCCTGCTTGCGCGTGAAGGCCACGTCCACCAGCCCCACGTCTGCCTTGAGGACCAGGTCATAGAACTGCTTGCGCACCTTCTGGATGCTCTCGAAGGCGATGCGGCCCACCAGGTTGCGCGCGCTGCCTGTCACGCTGGCGACCTCCTGGTGGTAGTCCTGGAGGAGCTTCTGCTCGGCTAGCACCTTGTCGCGGATGAGCCTGCCGCGCTGCTCCACCTGGGCGCGCAGCACCTGCCGAGCCAGCTCCACCCGGGCACGCAGGGCATCGGAGCGCTGGCGTGTCTCGTGAGTCCGAGCCACCAGCGCCGCGTCGTCTCCGGACAGCCGCTGCTCGGCCGCGGTCAGGAGCGCATGCTCGCGGCGCAGCGTCTCACGGTACTGCTCGCGCAGCACGTGCTCTCCCGAGACGTAGGCGTTGGCGGAGGCGCGTTCGTCTGACAGCCGCGAGCGCAGCTGTTGCAGCTCGACCTGGAGCGCCCCCACCGTCTGCTCCTCGTTGTGCAGCTGGGCGAGGAACTCCTTCTCCACTTCGGGATTGGCCTGGCGATCCTCGCGCGTGTCATCCAGCCACTTGCGCACCGCGGTGGAGATGGCGTTCATGCTCTGAAGCTCGAAGCCTAGCTGGAAGGCCTCGCGGTCCAGCGCGTCCACCTGGTCCTGCATCCGCTGCTGGCGGGCCTTCAGCTCCTCCTGGTTGGTGGGAAGGGTGGCCAGGCGCTTGCCCAGGGCCTCACGCTCCTGGCGCACGCCTTCCAGCGCGGTGCGCTCCTCCGGGGTGAGCTTGTCGCGCAGCACGTCTCCCTCCACCTGCACCATCCACTGCTCTGACCGAACGAGCGCGCTGTCCACCGCGTCCGCCCGGAGGTAGCCCTCCTGCAACTCGGGGAACACCTCGAGGCCGCGCTCGTCCAGGGCCTGGAGGATGCGCATGGCAATGGCCTTCGACTCCTCCACGCCCTGCCGGCTGCTGTCGATGTCCTTCTGCATCCGCAGCGCGTCCGCCACCTCCTTCTGCGTGGAGGCGAACTTGAGCGCCATGGGCGGCAGCAGCGTGGTGATGTCCAGGGTGCGCTCGTTGCGCGCCAGCAGGTTGTCGAAGTACGCGATGGGGTCCTGGTTCTCCCTCAGCAGCCCGTCCACCTGGTCGCGCACCGGCTTGTAGGTGCCGATGACGCCCTCGTACGTGGACGTGGCCTCGTCGTAGTTCCTCAGCTTGAGCTGCAGGTGCCCCTGGAGCAGGCGGGCGTCGGGGGCGAGCGTGGAGTCAGGCCCCACCAGCAGGAGGATGTCCGTGGCGTTCTTCGCCTTGGCGAAGTCCCCCTTCTTCACGTGCACCCAGGCCATCTCGTAGAGCGAGTCCACGAAGGAGTCGCTCTCTCTCGGAATCTCCGCGTAGCGGTCGAGCGCCTCGTCGTAGCGTCCCAGCTCGTAGAGCAGCCGCGCCAGGGAGAGGCTGGCCAGCTCCTTCAGGCGCTTGAGCTCCGGCTGCTCGGGCGTGCCGGTTGCCAGGGGGCGGAACTGCTCCACAGCGCGCGCGTAGTCGCCGGCCTGCACGGACAGCACACCCAGGAAGTACGCGCTCTGCTTCTGGAAGCGTCCACCCTCCGTCCGAGCCAGCGGCTCAAAGGCCGCGCGGGCGCGCTCCCGCCGCGTCTCGTCCGGCAGGTCCGTCCGCTTGAAGAGCCACTTGGCGTAGACGTACTCGAGCTCCGGCGGGAGCTGGCCGCCCGACAGGCTCCGGGCCCGCTCGATGTACTCGTCGAGCCCCGTGAACTGGTTGAGCCGGCTGGCGATCTCCAGGTAGCGCACGAGCGCTTCCCGGTAGTGGCGGGTGTTGGAGAGCGTGAGCAGCTCGCGCAGGTAGATGCGTGCGGCGATGTAGTTCTGCTGCTGGTAGAGCGAGTCCGACAGGTAGAAGAGCGCGTCCGGGTAGCGCGGGTTGTTGCGGAACCGGGGGTCGCCCACCAGGTCGTAGAAGAGCACCGACGCGGCGGGCCAGTCGCTCAGCAGGTATTGAATCTCCCCGTCGGAGAAGCGCCGCAGCTGCATCTCCTCCTCACCGGGCTCGGGACGCTGGGTGTACTGCGTCTCGACGAAGCGGAGGTTCTCCTCGGCCACCTTGAGCTGACCGGACACCTGATCCAGGCGCGAGGTCAGCTCCTTGACGGAGGGGCGAGTGGCAGGCGCGGGCTCCGCAGCACGCACGGAACCAGGAGCCACGAGCGTGGCCGCCGCGAGCAGCAGGGCATGGAGGCGCGACGTACCCAAGGCCGGCCCTCTACTTTGTTTCGGTGGCGGCGGGGGGCGGTTGAGTGGCGTCCGAGGCGGGAGGCAACTGCAGCTTCGCCGCTTCGCGTGCCGACTCGACGTCGTAGCGTACCGCCGGCCGATCCTGCAGGTCCGTGGTCAGCCCCCCCTTCTCAAATCCCACCACGCGCACGGTCGTGACCTTCCCCGGTTCCGCGTTGAAGGTGTAGCTGGACTGCACCTTGAAGCGGTAGCCCTCGAGGTAGCTGAACAGCCCGTAGCCATGGCCGCGGTAGACGAGCCGCACGGCGATCTGGTGCTGGCCCGGCACGATGCGGCCGTTGAAGATCTCGAGCTCCGGACGGCCCGCCAGGTCTCCGTTCTCGTCGGTGCGGGTGAAGATGGGCGCACCGTCCAGCGCGTACGCCACCGACTCCAGCACGAACGAGTCTCCCATCTCGTTGCGATGGAAGAGCACCGCGCGCGCTCCGGTGGAGAGGTCTCCTCCCAGCACCGTCTCCTGCAGGACCTGCAGGCGTGCCTTGGAGCGGAAGACCTTCTCCTTCAGGTCAACGACCTGCTCCTCGAGCGTCCTCACCCGGGTGTTGAAGGCCTCGTCGGCCGTCTGGGCTTGGGGGCTGGTGGATGCAGGCGCCGGGGCGGCGGTGGAGGAGGACGACGTCGGCGCTGGCGCGGCAACGGCACCAGGGCCCTGCTGCGCGAACGCAGGGGCCCACAGGGCCGTGCCGACCAGGGCCAGCACTCGGAGGGTGGAGGTTGCGGAGCGCACGAAGGAGCGACCTCGTCTGGGGCGGACCCAAGAGTCCGCCACGTGCCTAGCCGCCCTTCTTCAACTCCGTCAACACCAGCTTGGCCACGGCCTTGAGCGTGTCGAACACGCCTACACCCGTGGGGGCGACCGCCTGGTACTCGGGGATATTGCGCGGGTTGAGGGCCTTGCGCATCTCCTCCACCGTCACCGCGTTGGGGAGGTCCCGCTTGTTGTACTGGATGACGTAGGGGATCTTATTCAGATCATAGCCCTGCTCGGCCAGGTTGACGCGGAGGTTTTCCAACGACTCCATGTTGGCCTCCATACGCTCCACCTGGCTGTCGGCCACGAACACCACGCCGTCCACCCCCTTGAGGATGAGCTTGCGGCTGGCGTCGTAGAAGACCTGACCCGGCACCGTGTAGAGGTGGAAGCGCGTCTTGAAGCCGCGGATCTCACCGAGCGACAGCGGCAGGAAGTCGAAGAAGAGCGTGCGATCCGTCTCCGTAGAGAGCGAGATGAGCTTACCCTTCGTTTCCGCGGCGGTCTTGTTGTAGATGTACTGCAGGTTCGTCGTCTTCCCGCACAACCCGGGACCGTAGTAGACGATCTTGCAGTTGATTTCGCGAGACGAGTAGTTGATGAAGGACATGGCTTCCCGGGTTACTCGCTGAAGAGGTTGTCGATATCGTCGTCGGAAATCTCGGCGAACGGCGAGCCGACCCCGGGACCATCCGTCTTCTTCACCAGGCTCTCGAAGATCTTGGTCAGCTCGTCGCTGGCCTTCTTGATGCGCAAGCGCACCAGACCGAGGCTGGTCCGATTGTCGAAGATGACGACCAGGACCACCCGACTTCCGACGATGGTCATGTAGAGCGAGTCCTTGGCCCCCTCATGGAACTGGTGGGGGAACTCGTTCTCGCCAATCAGCTTCGCGAGGCCGCCCATCGCCGCCACGTTACCGGCCGTCAGCGAGGCCAGCGAGGTGGTGTCGATGTTCTGCGTCTGTCCCGCGGAGGAGATGAGCTGGCCGTTCTTGTCGACGAGGAACACCACCTTCGCGTTCGCGTCCTTGGTCAGCCGGTCGCAAACCGCGTTGATTTTGGTGAACTCCTCTTCGTACATCACCAATTGCGTGCCCATGGGCGTTTACGCTCCTAAGCGTCTCGCTCGACCTTGTACTTCCGCGGCCCCCGAGGACTCCCCGTAGGTTTCCGGAATGAATTTCGGAGGTTAGGTGCGGCGCTCCCGACCGGGGGAGCTTTAGCAAAGCCCTTCCAACCCGGCAAGAAGCCACCGCCTTCCGTAGAAGCCCGTGCTCCAGGGGCTGGCATGCAGGCACGTGCCCACAGAGGTTGCCTGCTCAGGTCTGGCGAGGGTAGGGAGGCGATCATGCGAGGGGGGACCATCCAGGACATCGGAGCATGGATTTCCAGGCGCTTCCAGTTTCCGGGGGCCCTGTCGAGTATTCACTATACTCCGGCCGTGCTGGTTCGCTCGCTCTCCTTCTTCTTCGCCCTCCTACTTGTGCTCACCCTGGTGGGGCCGATCAGCGCCTCGGCGGGGGGCGTGCCCCCGGACGCGGAGGGGGCGACGCTGCGCTTGCGCTACGGGTTGGCCTTCCGTGAAGGCGCGCAGGAGTCCGGGCCGGCGGTGACGTACGGGGGCATGACGCCCAATGATGTGGCGCTGTGGGCCGCGGTGTTCGGCGGGAGCTGGGTGGGGGCGTGGGCCAGCGTGCAGCGCGAGGGCCTCAGCCTCTCCCGGGAGACGGAGCTCATCACGAGCGGCGGCCTGCTGCGGGCCTCGGTGGGGCCGGCGGCGCGTGTCTTCCTGGGGCCTCTGCGTGCCGAGCTGAGCGCTGGCTACGGCTTCGCGCAGCTGCCGGCGTTCTCCGGCTCGGGACAGGTGCAGCTCGTGCCCACGGCCCGCCATGCCGCGCTGGTGGGGGCCCGTGTCCTCGTGCCGCTGCCCGGGCAGCTGCGCATGGAGGTGCGCGGCGAGGTGCCCGTGGCACTCGGCTCTACGTCGAGTGGCTTCGCGGCCGGTGGCGCGTTGCTCCTCCCGGTGGTGCGGCGCGACGGGTGGGGTGGGGCGCTGGTGCTCGACTACCAATACGTGCGCGATGTGCTGACGACCGCGGAGGGATTGACGTCCCGGCAGGTCATCAGCCGCGCGGGAGTGGCCTTTGAGCTCTCCCTGGGTGGAAGGGCTGCCCGCGTGCAGCCGAAGACGGGCGAGCTCTTCCTGTCGGTGGTGGACGCGGACTCCGGCGCGGCTCTACCCGAGGCCCAGGTGGTGTTGGCGGCGGGCGGTGTGGAGCAGGCACCTCGCGTGACCGGCATGGACGGACGGTTGCCGGGTGTGGTGCTGCCTCCGGGCGAGGTGCTCGCGCGGGTGAGCGTGGGCGGCTATCTGCCCTCGGAGGAGCGCTACACCGTGACAGAAGGTGGGCGAGAGGTGCGGGTGGTGCGGCTAGGGCGGGTGCGCCCGGTGCCTCGCGTGGGCTCTCTGCTCGTGACGGTGGTGGACGCACGCGGCGGGACGCCTCTTCCGGGTGCGGCCGTGTCCGTGGGAGAGGCCGAAGTTCTCACCGATGAGGCGGGGCAGGTCCGCGTGGAGGGGCTCGCTCCGGGGCCTGTGGACGTGAAGATCTCCGCGGAGGGCTTTCGCGCAATCCAAGAAGCTGTAGTCGTTGTCGCAGGAGCCGAGACAGGGTTGCCTGTGTCGCTGGTGACCAAGCAGCAGTCAGCGCTTGCTACCCTGTCCGGACAGGTACGGAGCGTGCGCAAGGGCAAGCCACTTCGGGCTTGGCTGTCCATCCCAGAGGCGAAGCTCCGACGCCGCACGGACGTTCGGGGGTCTTTCCAGGTCCAGCTCAAGCAAGGTAGGTATCGTCTCGTCTTCTCGGCTCCCGGTCACTTGTCCCAGACCAAGGTCGTCACAGTGCAGGACGGCGAACAAGCCATCTTCAACGTCGATCTCTTCCCCAAGACCCGGTGAGCTCCCTCCGCCCTCGACTCCTGTCCGCGCTGTGCCTGCTGCTGGCCACTGGCTGCGGGGAAGAGGAGCCATTGCCTGCCGCGTCTCCTCCCGCTGCGGTGGAGAAGCCAGCCAGGGGGCCGGAGGTGGACGCGGGTGTGGAGGCGCTCGCGCGGCTCACGACGGTGACAGGCGAGGTGCGGCTCGAGCGCGGAGGGAAGCTGTCTCCCGCTACGACTGGCCCGCTGTGGCGCGGTGACGCCGTGGAGACGGGCGCGGACGGAGGCGTCACGGTGCTCTTTGCCGATGGGCGCACGGTGGAGGTAGGGCCGGAGGCGCGCTTCCTGCTCGACGAGGATGCGAGCGGCGTGGTGGTGGCGGTGTCGCGAGGCTTCGTGTTGTCGCGCGTGCCGGCGGAGCGGGCGCAGGGGAAGTCGAGCCCGCGGGTACAGCTCACCGTGCTCACGCCTTTCGGCCTCACCCGCACGGGCTCGGATGCGAGCGAGGTGCGGGTGGAGGTGGGCCAGGACGAGGGCCGCGTGGAGGTGCTGCTCGGCACCGTGGAGGTGGTGGCGAAGAACGGGAAGTCGGTGCGAGCCACGCAGGGCCAGGTGCTGTCGGTGAAGCCCGAGAGCGTGACGACGCGGGTGCTGGAGCTGGCGACCGTCCAGGTGACGGTGCACGCTGGGTCGGGCCGCGCGGAGTGGCGCCAGAAGGGGAGTGCCCGGTGGCGCGGGGTGGACCGGGACGGCGAGGCGCTGAAGGCCGGAGACAGCGTGCGCGCGCGTCAGGGCTCGGCGTTGCTGCGGCTGGAGGGCTCGGAGTCCGCGCTCACGCTGAGCCCGGGTGGCGAACTGGTGGTGGAGGGCGTGGAGCGGCGCGGCTCGACGGACGAGGCGCGGTTGGATCTGCTCAAGGGCGAGCTGGGGCTGATGCTGGCTCCGGGTCGTGCCAGCCGGGTGGTGTTGCCAGGGCTCTCGCTGGAGAGCGACGGGGCGGCACGGCTCGACGTGCGGCGCACCGGGGATGGCTTCACCGTGGACTCGCGCGTGGGGGATGTGACGCTGGTGCGCGGCGAGGCCCGCGAGTCCCTGCGCGCGGGTGAGCGGGCCACCGTGGCGGGAGCGGCCACTGCGCGAGTCGAGACCGTGGAGCAGGCGCCTCTCGTGCTGGCCTCGACCGCGGGCCAGCAGGTGTTCCACAAGCGTCTGTCGGAGGTGGCCCTCACGTGGGAGGAGGCCGGCGAGGTGCGGGTGGAGGTGGCCTCGGATGCTGAGTTCAAGAAGCCGGTGCTGGTGGGGGTGGCCCGGCGCGGCTTCGTCAACGTGACGGCTCCCGCGAAGGGTGCTCTGTACTGGCGGGTGCGGCGACCGGAGGGCTCGGAGGTGGCGCGTGGCAGCGCGTTCTTCGGTCCGGAGCGCTCCGCGAAGGGCGAGCTGGGCCGGCTGCGCAACCGTGTGCCCGAGGGGCCGGAGAAGACGACCATCTTCTTCCAGGACAAGCCCCCGGCCATCACCTTCACCTGCCAGGCGGAGCCCGGCGCGGCGTCCTACAAGGTCGCGGTGTACCGGAGCGGCGCGCTCGGCCAGCCCGTGGCGGAGCGCTCCGCGTCCTCGCCTCAGGTGCCGCTGGAGGCGGGCGTCCTCGAGGAGGGCAGCTTCGTCTGGTCCATCACCCCGTTGGCGGCCAATGGACAGCCGGTGCGCGGCGGGCGGATGAGCAAGCTGGAGCTCGTCTTCGACAACTCGGTGCCCACGCTCATCGTCAACGCGCCTCGGGAGGGGCAGCGGGCGGGGCGTCGCGTCCGGGTGTCCGGAGTGGCCCCGGTGGATGCGAAGTTGTTCGTAAATGGGCGGCCCCTGGCCCTGGATTCGAAACACCGGTTCGATACCTGGGTATCCTCCGAGGGAAGGCCCCCCCGCGTCGTATTCAAGATGTCTCGCCCCGGTGCACCGGACGTGTATTCGGTGCGCACCCTGAAGTGAGGCCCCGCATGACAACCCCCCAAGCCAGGACGGAAACCGGAGGGAGCACCGAGGCTCAGCCTCGGCCCTATGGTCAGTACGTGCTGGTCCGCAAGCTGGCCGAGGGAGGCATGGCGGAGATCTTCCTCGCCAAGCGGCTCGGCGCGGATGGCTTCGAGCGCAACGTCGTCATCAAGCGGATGCTGGCCAACTTGTCGGGCCTGCCGGACTTCGTGGAGATGTTCCGCGACGAGGCTCGGCTGGCGGCGCGGCTGGTACACCCCAACGTGGTGCAGATCCACGAGCTGGGCTTCGCCGACGGCTGCTACTTCATCTGCATGGAGTACCTGCCGGGGGAGGACTTCTCCACCACGGTGCGCACGGCGAGCTTCCGGGGCGAGTACGTCCCCATTCCACTGGTGCTGCGCGTGCTCGCCGACGCGGCGCGCGGCCTGCACTACGCCCACGAGTTCACCGATGAGTCGGGCCGGCGGTTGAACATCGTCCACCGCGACATCTCGCCCTCCAACCTGTACGTGACGTACGAGGGACAGGTGAAGGTGTTGGACTTCGGCATCGCCAAGGCCGAGTCGCGCCTGGCCCACACGCGGACCGGCGTGGTGAAGGGCAAGTACATCTACATGGCGCCGGAGCAGGCCCGGGGCGCCGAGGTGGATCGACGCGCGGACATCTTCTCGCTGGGCGTGTGCCTCTACGAGGCCCTCACCCACGTGCGGCCCTTCGCCCGGGAAAACGACCTGGCGGTGCTCAACGCGTTGATGGCGGACGACTACCAGCCGCCCCGGGCGCTGCGGCCCGACCTGTCCCCGGAGCTGGAGGCGGTGATCCTCAAGGCCATGTCCCATGAGCCCGCGCACCGCCACGCCACCGCCGCGGAGTTCGCCGACGACCTGGAGCGCATCCTGGCTCGCGAGCCCCAGCCGACGACCGGGGCCCACCTCGCCGCGTACCTGCGCACCAGCTTCGGAGAGCAGCGCTATACGGAGAAGACGCGCATCCCCACGCTCTCGACGCTGGGGATGGTTGGGATCCCCGTGTCGCTGGCGTCCGGTTCCTTCCCGACGTACTCCGGGGCCATGCCCGCCGCGCCCTCCGAGACCCGGACGGGTGTCATCCCTCCGCCGTCCCGGACGGGCATCCCGACGGTCCAGCGCTCGCGCCGCGGGGGGCTCGTCGTCGCGCTCGTGGCGAGCGGCCTGCTGCTGGTGGGTGGGGCGTTCGTGGTGGGACGCAAGCTCGCGCCCGTGAGCGAGGCCACTCCGCCACCGTCGAATCCCGTGCCTTCGGCGAGCCCCGAGGTGCCCGCCGCCGCGTCACCCGGGACCGCCGTGGCTCCGGCCGCGGTCGCCGAGGCACAGCCGGCCACCCAGCCGTCCGCGCCGGCAGAATCGGCTCCCACGCCACAGGCCGCCGTGGCCGTCGCTCCGACAGAGGCCCAGGTCGAGCCACCTCCTCCCGCGGCGAAGGCGTCGGCGCGCACGGCGACGAAGGCGCGCGTGTCGCTGGAGGCCGCGGACATCCAGCGCGTGGTGTCGCGCAACCGGGCCCGCATCATGACGTGCTTCGAGCAGTACAAGCGCGACCTGCCCGCGGATGAGGGCGATGTGCAGGTGCGCTTCACCATCTACTCCTCGGGCAAGGCGGACGCGGCCACCCAGGGGCCCCTGGCGAAGCGGCCCGTGGGCAGGTGCCTGGAGAAGCAGGTGGAGCGCCTGCGCTTCCCCGCGCACCGGGACAAGGAAGTGACGGTGGTGCTGCCCTTCGGCTACCGCGTCACGCGGTAGCCGCGGGTCTCACAGCTCACGCCGGGCGCTGAGCGCCTTGGCCAGCGTGGCCTGGTCGGCGTACTCGAGGTCGCCGCCCATGGGCAGGCCCTGGGCGATGCGGCTCACGCGGATGCCCATCGGCTTGAGCAGTCGCGTGAGGTAGAGCGCGGTGGCCTCTCCCTCCACGTCTGGGTTGGTGGCGAGGATGATCTCCTCGACATGCCCGTCTCCCAGACGCGTGAGCAGTTCCTTGATGCGCAGCTGCTCGGGGCCTACGCCATCCAGCGGCGAGAGCACTCCATGCAGCACGTGGTAGCGCCCCTTGAACTCCCGGGTACGCTCGAGCGCCATCAAGTCCGCGAACGTCTCCACCACGCACAGGACGCGCTCGTCACGCCGGTTGTCCCGGCAGAAGCCGCACAGCTCCGCATCGGTGAGCGAGAAGCAGCGGGTGCACAGGTGCACCTTCTCCTTCACCTCGCGGATGGCCTGGGACAGCTCCTGGGCGTACTCGCCCGGAGAGCGGAGGATGTGGAACGCCAGACGCTGTGCCGTCTTCTCCCCGATGCCAGGGAGCTTCGCGAGCTGGGCGACCAGGCGATTGAGCGGATCAGGAGTCATTCGGTATCAAGTAATGCCGGGGATCTTCACGCCGCCGGAGATCTTACCGAGCTCGCGCTGCATCTTCTCACGGCTGCTCGCCAGGGCAGCGTTGACGCCGGCGGTGACCAGGTCCTCGAGCATGCCCAGGTCGTTGGGGTCCACGAGCGACTTGTCGATCTTGATGCTCTTGATTTCCTGCACGCAGTTGGCGACCACGGTCACTCGGCCGTCACCGGCCTTGGCCTCGACGGTCTCGTCGGCCAGCTCCTTCTTGCGCTGTTCGATCTTCTCCGTGAGCTTGTTGGCCTGACGGATGAAGTAGTTCAGGTCGATGCCGGGCATGAGCTTCCTCGTTGAACGTGCGAGCGGGCATCGGGAGACCGCTCGGCTGAGTCGAAGCGCGCACCCTAGCGTCGGGCGCGCCCGTTGTCAGGGGCTCTCGTCAGGGAGGTCGTTCGTCGGGGCGGCCACCGGGCGCACGGGCTGGTCGTACACCTGGATGTGCTCGATCTCTCCCCCCAGGTACTTGAGGGTGGCCTTGAGCGCGGGATGGGCACGCACCCGGCCCTCGGCGCTCTTCTCGTACGCGGCACGCTCCTGGGCGTCCTGCTCGGCGAGGCTGATGAGGCCCGTGCCTGGTGCTCCCGGTGCATCCGCCGCGGCTTTGTCGGCCTCCGCACAATCCTGCACCACGAGCTTCGTGGGACGACCGAAGTGCTCAGCGAGGGCCTTCTCGACGATGGGGCGCCCGCTGCTCCCGGACACCGTGGTCTTGTGGAAGCCCTGGCTTGGAGGGTAGGCGAGCGCCACCTCCCCCTCGCGGATCCACAGCAGGCGTCCGCAGGCGAGCGACTTGGCATGTCGTCCGGAGGCCGTGCGCACGGTGTCCACGGCCGCGCGCCACCGCTCCTGGAGGGGGCGTCGGGGGTTGTCACGACCCGAGGCAGCCATGATGGGCGCCGCGGCGCGTGGGGCGTGGTGGACGTCGAAGGGGCGAACCGACTCGGCTTCTGGCTCCGGCTCTGGCTCGGCGAGAGGGACGGGCGGTGCGTCAGGCAGGCACTCGCCCGAGGCACAGCCGTCGGCCGGGCCCTCCTCGGGGAAGAAGCGCTCGTCGTCGACGGGAGGGGAGGCCTGAGGGGGCAGGCGCACGTTCGTTACGCGCACCACGGGCTGCGCGGGAGCGGGAGCCTCGGGCTGACGCGCGACAGGGGCGGGGCCCCCCTGGGACATGCCCCACGGAGACGAGGCCGGAGCCGCGGCGTTGCGAGGCGCCGGGGCAGGCGGTGCCGCCACGGGACCAGGACCTCGGGCCTCCACTGGGCGTGACGGGGCCGGAGCCGCCGCTGGAGACACGGCGGGCGCAGGCGCACGAGGCGCGGGGGGAGGGCGGGCAGGCTCTGGCGGGCGCTCAGTGGGCGCGAAAGTTGGGCGAGTTGGAGCGACCTCCGGGCGCCCCAGCAGCTACCTTGCGAGCGTCATCGGAACCACCGAGTCCGGCGGCGAGGCGATCCACCCGAGCGAGGAGCTCCGGGATGGAGCCCACCGGCGAGAGCTGGATGGCCTTGAGCAGCGCCATCTCCAGCGCGAGCCGGGGCTGCGCCGCGCGCGACACGTCCCACACGCACCCGTGCACGATGTCGAAGAGGCGGGAGATCTGCGCCGGGTCCGCCTCCTTCGCCAGCGTGGTGAGGGCGTTGCGCTCGGACTCGGCGAGCTCCGCGGGCGCCTCGCCCAGCGTCTTGGCCACGAAGAGGTGGCGCAGCTGCAGCGCCAGCTCCTCCGTCAGCCGCTTGAGATCCGTACCGCGGTTGAAGACTTCTTCCACCCGCTCCAGCACGCGCTTCGCGTCCTTGCGCACCAGCGCCTCAGCGAAGTCCTGCACCACCGTGCGATCGATGGCGCCCAGCGCGTCGGCCACGGCCTCATTGGTGGGCTCGGCGCCACAGGCGGAGAAGATCTGATCCAGGAGGCTGAGCGCGTCGCGCATGCCGCCCTCGGACTGGCGCACCACCATGGAGAGCGCGGTCTCCGAGATGGCCACCTTCTCCTGCTCGCAGATGTACTTCAGCCGCTCGAGCATCACCTTCGCGGGGATCCGCCGGAAGTTGTGGCGCTGGCAGCGCGAGAGGATGGTGTCCGGGAGCTTGTGCGCCTCGGTGGTCGCGAAGATGAACTTCACGTGCCCAGGCGGCTCCTCCAGCGTCTTGAGGAGCGCGTTGAACGCCGCCCCCGAGAGCATGTGGACCTCGTCGATGATGTAGATCTTGTGCCGGTCGCGCTGCGGCAGGTACTTGGCGTTCTCGCGAATCTCGCGGACGTTCTCCACGCCGTTGTTGGAGGCACCGTCGATCTCCGCCACGTCCACCGAGGTGCCCGCGGCGATCTCCGTGCAGGCCTGGCAGACGCCGCAGGGGCTCGCGGTGGGCCCCTTCTC
Source organism: Archangium minus (assembly GCF_044360475.1). Lineage (NCBI taxonomy): Bacteria > Pseudomonadati > Myxococcota > Myxococcia > Myxococcales > Archangiaceae > Archangium > Archangium minus. The sequence goes on along the minus strand of NZ_CP043494.1, from coordinate 9,781,415 downwards.
ACAGTTGAGCGCCTTGGCGAGCAGGCGGGCAGCGGTCGTCTTGCCCACGCCTCGCGGGCCGCAGAACAGGTAGGCGTGCGCCACCCGGTTCATCTTGATGGCGTTGGCGACGGTCCGGACCACGTGCTCCTGGCCGGTCATGTCGTCGAAGGTCTGCGGGCGCCATTTACGGGCAAGGACGAGGTAGCTCATGGGGGGCCGGAATCTAACCACGTAGAACACGCGAGCGCACGAGTTCCATGCGCTGGCTGCTCTACTTTTGAAGTCCTCCTCAGTGAGTCCAGGAATGGGATGCCAGGAGTCGGGTGCTTCACTCTGTGTCCGAGGGCCTTCACGACGACTCCAACGGCGTCGTGGCCGGCAGTGTCGATTCGTCGTCTATTGTTGGCTCCCGTTCCAATGACCGCGCCCGCGCCCCTTTCCGTTCTTCCGCCCTCCGCCGCTCCTGTTTCAGAGGCGCCACCCACCGCGGCGCGCCGGCGCTGGTCGCACGTCCTGCTGCTGGGCCTCGTGGGGGTGCTGCCCGCTGTCGGGGCGGTGGTGCAGCTCGGCCGCATCCACCCGGACGAGGTGTACCAGCTGCTCGAGCCGGCCTGGTTCCGTGCCCATGGCTACGGAGTGCTGGCCTGGGAGTGGCGAGCGGGTCTGCGCAACTGGGCGCTGCCCGGAGCGGCCGCGTGGCTGCTGCGGCTGGCGGATGTGCTGGGTCTCTCGCACCCGGTGGCGTACCGGGGCTTGCTCGCCATTCCCCAGGCCATGCTGCATGGGTGGATGCTGTGGGCTGTGTACCGCTTCGCCGAGCGTCGCGCAGGGACCGTCGGGGCGCTGCTCTCGGCCCTGGCCGTGGGCCTCTACGGGCCGGTGATCGTCTTCGCAGGGCGGACGTTGGGTGAGTCCTTCTCCACCGCCTTCTTGGTGGTGGCCCTGGAGGCACTGGACCGCACCGAGCGCCCGGTGCGAGCGGGCCTGGTGGGGGGGTTGATGCTGGGGCTGGCGGTGGTGGCGCGCTACGGCTCGGCGGTGGTGGTGCTGGCGGCTCTCCTCTGGCTGGTGGTGGAGCGGCGCTGGCGGGTGCTCGCCTTCAGCTGCCTCGCGGGGTTGGGTGTCGCGCTCGGGCTGGGCGCGCTTGATTGGGCGACGTGGGGCAAGCCCTTCCACTCCTTCTTCGCCTACGTGGACTTCAACGTCCTCTCCGGGCAGGCCGCGAGGCAGTTTGGCGCTTCCCCTCCGGGCTTCTACTTGTGGCCCTTCTTCTCCGGACTGCCCCTCTGGGTCTGGGCGACGATGCCCCTGGGCCTGCGCTCGCTCCACCAGCGGCGTGCCCTCTTGCTGCCGCTCTTCTGCGCGGTGGCCTACCTCCTGGCCATCACCGCCACCGCCCACAAGGAGGAACGGTTCCTCTACCCGGGGCTGGTCCTCCTCGTCATGGCCGCAGCCCCGACGCTGGCCGCCTTCGTGCTGAGCCGGGAGCGCGTCCTCCTGCGGAATGCAGTGGGCGCTCTGGCCCTGGTGGCCACGGTGGTGACCGGGCGCTTCTTCCCGCCGGTGGACCTACGCGGAGACCAGTTTAGGGGCATCGTCGCGGCCACCCGGGACGATGGCGTCAGCGGGCTGCTCATCGTCAACGAGGGGCTGTGGGGGGCAGGGGGGTACTTCTACATCGGCAAGAACATCCCCTGGATGACCTGCGACTGGCCTCGGGACGCCAACTTCAAGGGGGCCATGCGGGACAGGCGCTTCAACCGCGTCGTCACCTTCGAAGGCCGGGCCCTCGCCGAGCTTCAGGCGGCCGGCTTCCGGGTGGTGCAGCGGGTGGGCCGGGAGACGGTGCTCGCGCGCGACTGAGCCCAACCCAAAAAAGAAGAAGCCGACTCCCTTCTCAGGGAATCGGCTCCTTCACAAGAACGGCCGGGACACACGCGGAGGTGCGCTACCGTTGCTTCCTTCCGGACCTGGCGGGGTTCACGTCCCCACGTTGTCCCGACCACAAGCTCTTCAATGACTGAAACAACTACGGAGAGGGTGGGATTCGAACCCACGATACCCTTTCAGATATACACGCGTTCCAGGCGTGCGCCTTCAACCGCTCGGCCACCTCTCCATGAGACACTCTGCGGAGAGCGTAGGATTCGAACCTACGATACCGTTCCCGGTATGCCTGATTTCGAGTCAGGTGCCTTCGACCACTCGGCCAGCTCTCCAATATTCACTTGTCGCGTTTCTTCTCGCGCAGTCGCTCGAAGAAATCCTTCAGCATCTGGCGGCTCTCGTCCGCCAAAACCCCACTCATCACTTGGAGCCGGTGATTGTGCCGGGGCTCCTCGGCCAGGTTGTAGAGCGAGCCAACGGCTCCGGCTTTCGGATCCATCGTTCCGAAGACCAAGCGCGTGACCCTCGACTGGACCAGCGCTCCAGCGCACATCGCGCACGGCTCCAGCGTCACATACAGGGTGACACCCGTGAGCCGCCACGCGCCTAGCGCCTTGGAAGCTGCGTCCAGCGCGAAGATCTCTGCGTGGGCCAGAGGGTTCCGGTCGATTTCCCGTCGGTTGAAGCCGACCCCGATGACCTTGCCATCGTGTACGGCGACTGCTCCGACAGGAACTTCCCCGAGCCCAGCGGCTTCCCGCGCGAGCGCGAGCGCCTGCTGCATGAAAGCTTCGTCCAGACTCATGGGAATGGGGGTGAGGGGAAAGGTTGGCGCTCCCTGGAGGATTCGAACCTCCGGCCTTCGGATTCGTAGTCCGACGCTCTATCCAGCTGAGCTAAGGGAGCTTGCCGTTTCCTTTTTACCGCTCTACCACAACCGCGACCTCTGTACCACAACCACTTTCGCGCTACCACAACCAAGATGAGTGGCGGAGAGAGAGGGATTCGAACCCTCGATACCCTTTCGAGTATGCAGGTTTAGCAAACCTGTGCCTTCAGCCTCTCGGCCATCTCTCCACTGCCTTTACTGTCAAAGAACCGCATACAGCAACAACAAACTCGGAGGAGGTAGGATTCGAACCTACGGGAAGCTTGCGCCACCTGCGGTTTTCAAGACCGCTGCCTTCAGCCGCTCGGCCACTCCTCCAACCGCTTGAAGCCGTGCGGACCACCGAACCGCGTGGGCCGCCCTTCTACAACATCCGGGGCCCATTGCAACAACGTTGTGGGGCCCCGGATGCTGACAGCACTCCGGCGACTACATCGGCCGGAGTTCCTTGAGGCCTCCCATGTAGGGCACCAACGCCTCGGGGATGACGACGCTTCCGTCCTCGCGCTGGTAGTTCTCGAGGATGGCGATGCTCGTCCGCCCCACGGCCAGGCCACTTCCATTGAGCGTGTGGAGGAGCTGGGGCTTGTCCCCCTTCTGGGCGCGGTAGCGGATCTTCGCGCGGCGCGCCTGGAAGTCACCGCAGTCCGAGCAGGAGGAGATCTCCCGGTACGCTCCCTGGCCCGGCAGCCAGACTTCGATGTCGTAGGTCTTCCGGGAGCTGAAGCCCATGTCTCCGGTGCACAGCATCATCACCCGGTGGTGCAGCCCCAGGCGCCGGAGGATGTCGCAGGCGTCGTCCATCATCTTCTCCAGCTCGTCCAGGCTGGACTCCGGGGTGGCGAGCTTCACCAGCTCTACCTTGTGGAACTGGTGCTGGCGGATGAGGCCGCGCGTGTCCCGACCCGCCGAGCCCGCCTCGGCCCGGAAGCACGGGCTGAAGGCGCAGTAGCGCCGCGGCAGCGTCTCCCCCTCGAGAATCTCGTCCGAGTGGTAGTTGGTGACGGGCACCTCGGCGGTGGGGATGAGGAAGCGCTCGAACTCACCCGCGGTCTTGAAGGCGTCCTCCTCGAACTTGGGCAGCTGGCCGGTGCCCATCATCGCCTCGCGGAGCACCAGGTAGGGAGGCAGCAGCTCGACGTACCCCTTCTGGGTGTGCACGTCGATCATGAAGGTCACCAGGGCGCGCTCCAGCCGGGCGAGCGCTCCCTTGTAGAAGGTGAAACGGGAGCCGGACACCTTGGCGGCGCGCTCGAAGTCCAGCATCCCCAGCTTCTCACCCAGCTCGAAGTGCTGCTTGGGCGTGAAGGGCAGGTTGGGCTTCTCGCCCCAGGTGCGCACCTGGACGTTCTCGTCGGCGCTGGCGCCCACGGGGACGGACTCGTGGGGGATGTTGGGGATGAGCAGCAGGATGCGGCTGAGCTCCTCCTCCACTTCCTTGAGGCGCGCCTCCTTCTCCTTGATGGTCTGGGAGACGGTGCGCATCTCCCCGCGCAACGCCTCGAGCGCGGCCGGGTCCTCCTTGGCCTTGCGCTTCATCTCCTCGTTGGCCGTGTTGCGGCGCGCGGAGAGTGACTCCATGGCCACGTAGAGTTCGCGCCGTTCCGACACGAGGCTCTTGAAGGGGCCGAGGTCCAGGTTGCCGCCCCGGGACTGAAGTCGGGCGACCACCGCATCGAAGTTCTGCGCGACGTACTTGATATCCAACATGGCGGGGCGGGTTCTAGTCACCCCGCGAGGGTCCGGCAAGGCAGGAAGTACCCGGGCGCCCGGAAACGGACGCCCGGGTAGGGGCAAGTGACTACTCGAGGAAGCTGATCTCGTCCTCGATTTCCTTGCGGTTCTCGGCCTCGGGCTTGCGCGTCAGGTACTCCTGGAAGGCCTTGAGGGCTTCCTTCTTCTTGCCCTTCTCCTTGTAGGCGTAGCCGAGGTCATGCCAGGAGTCGGCGTTGTCCGGCGTGGCGGTGGTGGCCTTCGAGAGCCACTCGATGGCCTTGGTGTACTGGTTCTGCTCGCTCCAGGCGCGGCCCAGCTTGTAGTAGACGGAGGTGAGGCTCGGGTCCCCCTTCACCGCCTGCTCATAGGCGCGGGCGGCCTCCCTCCAGCGCGTGGCGCTGAAGTGTGCGTCACCGATGAGGGCGGAGGCCTGGCTGCTGCGCTTGGGATCCGCCTTGAGCGTTGCCTGGAAGGCGGCGATGGCCTGATCGAACTCGTTGCGCTCCAGGTAGGCCTTGCCCAGGGCTTCGTGGGCGTCAGCCATCTTCGGCTCGAGCTTCACGGCCTCCTTCCACTGCTCGATGGCCTCCGCCAGCATCTTGGCGTCTCGATAGATGACACCGAAGGCGTAGTGGTAGCCGGCGTTGGTGGGCGCGCGCTCCACCGCGATCTTCATGCTGTCGATGGCCTCGGCGTAAGCGTCGTCCCCCTTCTTGCCCTGGGACTTCTTGCTCGGATTCAGCTTCTGCTGGGCCGCCTTCACCTGCGCCATGTAGAAGTTGGCCTCGGCGTTGGAGGGCTCGCTCTTGAGCGCCAGCATCAGGCTGACCTCGGCCTCCTTCAGGCTGTTGCTGACCTCGGTCGTGCTCTTGCCCTCCTCGGTGGCATGGGCCTTGTCGAAGAAGACGGCGCCCAGGGTGATGGAGATGGCCGCCGAGCGTGGCTCCTCCTTCTTGGCCTGCTGCAGCTCGGCGATGGCGTCATCCAGCTTGCCCTGGCGCCACAGCACGGTGCCGCGATGCAGGCGAGCGCCCCGGAGCGTGTGCGGATCCAGCTCCAGCGCGGTGTCGGCCTCCTTCTGCGCGGTCCCCAAGTCTCCGGCGCGCAGCGCCAACTGGGACAGCCCGAAGTGGGCGGCGGCGAGGTGGGTGTCCAACCCAACGGCGCGCTCGAACGCCTCCCGGGCTCGGGCGTCGTCATTTTCGGCGAGCGCCAGCTCACCCAGGGCGACCTGCACCAGGGCGTTGTCGGGCGCCTTGGCGGAGACCGCCTCGAGCTGCTCCTTGGCCTGATCGATGCGGCGCATGCGCAGGTGGAAGCGGCCGAGGGCGATGCGGGCCTCGAGGGACTCGGCGTCGGCCTTGAGGGCGCGGGTGTAGTGCTCCTCGGCGGAGATGTTGCTGTCGCGCAACTCGTCGACGCGGCCGTGGAGGTACTCGATGCGAGCGTTGTTGGGGAAGGCCTTGGCGGCCTCCTGCACGACCTTTTGCGCGTCATCCAGCTTGCCGAGCGTCATCAGGGAGGTGATGTAGCCCTCCATGGCCTCGAGGTTCTTCGGCTCGGCCTTGGCCACCGCCTCATAGAGGGGCAGGGCGTCCTTGAACTGGCGCTGGGCGTACAGCACACGCGCCAGGTAGCTCTTGACGAGCAGGGGGCTGTCCTTGTCCAGCGCGGCCCGCAGCTCCTGCTCGGCCTCCGGGAGCCGGGCGAGCTGGAAGAGGGCAATCCCCTTCAGGGTGCGAGCATGGGAGAGCTCCGCCGGCCCCAGCTGAGACTTCTGCTTCTCGTCGAGCGCGCGCTCGGCGGCCTCGAGGCCCTTCTGCGCGTCCTTGCGCAGCAGCAGCTCCACCGAGGCCAGCTCCACCGCGGAGATGAGATGGGTGGCGTCCGCCTTGAGCGCGGCCTCGTAGGCCTTGACGGCCTCGTCCGCCTTGCCGCCTGCCTGGTAGAGGTCGCCCAAGGCATGGTGCGCCTTGGTCAGGTCAGGCTTCTTCTGCAGCACGCGGTTGAGCGTGTCGATGGCCTTCGCGTTGTCCTTCTTGGCGGCCTGCGCCTCTGCGAGCAGGAGGGCCAGCTCGATGTCCCCCTGATTGGACTCGCGGCTCCAGGCGTCCTGCAGCAGCTGGAGCGCCTTGCTCGGGTCGCGTGAGGCGAGGGCATTGCCGGCGAGGTACTTGGTGTACTCGACGTTCTTCTCGCCCAGCAGCTCCAGGCTCGACATCTCCTCCTCGGAGCGGCAGCGGCCCAGGTCGCCGCCGTTGGCGGCCGAGTAGCGGCGCTGGAGGTAGAAGACGGACTGGCACCAGATGGCGCGCACCTCGGGGTACTCGTCACCGGCCAGCACCTTGCTGGTCAGCGTGTGGGCCTGCTTGTAGCCCTGGAAGGAGTCCTGGAGCAGCGCTTTGCGCGCGGCCTCCACGTCCGCGTAGGCCTGGGAGCCGGGCTTCACCTGGGCAGGGAAGAACTTCTTCATCCCGAAGGCGCCATAGCGCGTGGCGCTGAAGCTGAAGCCCACGCCGAGCACCGCCAGCGCCGACGCGGCGGCGATGACCACCGGCAGGCGCTTCTTGACGTGGCCGAGGATGACCTCCATGCGAGAGGTGCTGTCCACCACGGAGACCTGGGCCATGCGGCCGCCGTAGAGCTGATTCAGCCGCTCCATGTTGGCGGCGGTGGCGGCGGGCTGGCCGGCCTTGGAGCCGGACTCGGCGGTGGGCATCGGCGGCGCCGCGGCCGGGATGGCGGGCGTGCCCGGCCCCTCCATCAGCTTCTGGATGGCCGAGGCGAAGATGGACACCGTCCCAATGGGCGCCCACGCGTCTCCGTCGGTGGAGACGTCCTCGTTGCCCAGGAGCTGGCCGTCCTCGAGCATCTTGACGACGACGCCTTCCTCGAACGGACCGAAGACCTTGCCCGAGCGGCGGCGCACGTGGAAGCGGCGGACGTTGGCCTTGGGCTTGTTGCCCCCGTTGTCCTTGGCCGCGTCGTCAATGAAGCTCAGCATCTCCAGGCCGTCGGCCGTGCCCGCGGCAGGCGGGGGAGGCAGCGGCGCGGAGAGGTCCGCCTCGAGGTCATCGCCCCCAGGCTGGGCGGGAGCGGAGGGATCGAACTCGAGCGCGTCGGGGATGGAGGGCGCGGGGCTCCCGAAGTCCACGTCGTCGAAGCCGCCGACGGCGGCAGGCGCCATGGGCGCGGCCGGCGGAGGCTCCGAGAAGTCGATGCCGACATCCACCGTGGCGGGCGCGGCGGCCATGGGTGGAAGGGCGAATGGATCATCCGCGCCGGGAGCGGCGGCGTACGGGTCCGCGGCCGGCTCGGGGGGCAGGCCGAACGGATCATCCGCGCCGGGAGCGCCGGCAGGAGGCAGGGCGAACGGATCGTCCGCTCCAGGAACTGCGGCGTAGGGGTCCGCGGCCTGCGCGGAGGGCATGCCGAACGGATCATCCGCGCCAGGAGCGGCGGCGTAGGGGTCCGCGCCAGGAACTGCGGCGTAGGGATCCGCGGCCTGCGCGGAGGGCAGGCCGAACGTATCCACCTCGGACGTGGTCGGCTGGTACGAGCCGAACGCGGCATCGCCCCCGAAGTCGGAGGCGGAGGCGTACGGGTTATCGGCGGGCGGAGGAGGCAGCGCAATCGCGCCCGCCTGAGGCGCGGCGGCGTACGGATCCTGCGCGTAGGGGTTGCCAGCGGGCGGAGGTGGCAGGGCGAAGGCGTCTGCCTGGGGCGCGGCGTCGTATGGGTTCCCGCCGTAGTAGCCATCCGAGGCTCCGCCGCTCTGCGGGTACGCGCTGCCCGCGTACGGGTCGCTCGCGCCGGGCAGGGGGATGGCCTCGCCCGTGGACGGCGCGGCGGCACCGGGCAGCGGGATGGCCTGCGAGGCGGGAGGCGCCACGTTGTCGCGGTAGGCCGCGGTCGGCAGAGGCATGGAGACGACGCGCGTGGTCTCCGTCTCCGCGGGCCGCTGGAAGTCATCATAGGCCGCGTAGGGGTCCGCCTGGGGCGCGGTGGCGCCGGGCAACGGGACAGCGGCCGAGTGCGGCGCGGCGGTGCCCGGCAGGGGCACGGCGGCGGGCGTGCTCACCGTCTCGGCGGGCCGGATGGGAAAGGTGTTCTGGCACCGGGCGCATTTGAGCTTCGCGCCGCCCGGGGGGATCCGCTTGTCATCGATGTTGTAGTTCGTCTGGCAAGACGGGCAGGAGACTTTCATGGGTTTCCTTCAGCGGGGGCCATCGGACGCGAGCGGCCGCACTGACCCGCGGCCGGCGCAGGTTATCAGAGGCATTTTCCAGGCGGCAAAGAACGCGACGTCCGGAGTGGACATATCCCCGGCGGCAGGGCAGGCGGGCGGGGGACCGACTCCCAGTTCAACGCAGTCACGCTCCTGTTGCCCCTCGTAGCGGCGAAGGTGGTAGACCCGGGGCTCCATGGAACCCATCGTCATTCTCGGCGCGGGCCTCGCCGGGCTCTCGGCCGCGCACTTCCTGCAGCGTCCCTGGCGCCTCATCGAGAAGTCCGAGCGGGTGGGCGGCCTCATCAAGACCGAGGTCATTGAGGGGTGCTACTTCGACCCCACCGGGCACTGGTTGCACCTGAGAGACCCGGAGATCCAGGCGCTGGTGGACACCCTCTGGCTGCCGGGCCAGATGGTCACCATCCAACGCAAGGCTGGCATCTACTCGCGGGGCGTCTTCACGCGCTTCCCCTACCAGGTGAACACGCACGGGCTGCCGCCCGAGGTGGTGGCGGAGAACCTCCTGGGTTACGTGGAGGCCATCTACGGGGAGAAGGGCCGGGAGCTGCGCGAGCGCGAGCCGCGCAACTTCACCGAGTTCATCCTGCGCTACATGGGGGAGGGGTTCGCGAAGAACTTCATGCTCCCCTACAACAAGAAGCTGTGGACGGTGGATCCGTCCGAGCTGTCCGCCGCCTGGGTGGGGCGCTTCGTGCCTCGGCCCACGTTGAAGGAGGTGGTGGATGGGGCGCTGGGCGTGGGGAGCGACGCGTTGGGCTACAACGCTTCCTTCCGCTATCCACGTGAGGGCGGAATCGAGAGCCTCGCCCGTGCCATGCAGGCCCACCTGCGGGGTGGGGAGCTCAGCGTCAATACGGAGCCCACCGCCATCGATTGGAAGGCCCGGCAGGTCACGCTGTCCGACGGGCGCACGCTCGGCTACTCGCACCTCGTCTCCTCCATCTCGCTGCCAGGGCTGGTGCGGCTGGTGGCGAAGGGGGCTTCAGGCGTGCCCGAGGAGGTGCTGGCCGCCGCCGGACGCCTGCGCGCCACCACGGTGACCTATGTGTGCGTGGCCGCTCGGGGGAAGAACCGGCAGCCGTGGCACTGGATTTACCTGCCCGAGCCCGAGTTCAAGACGTACCGCATCGGCTCTCCCTCGGCCGTGTACGCGCCGCTGGCCCCTCCGGACACCGCCACCTTCTACGTGGAGTACAGCCACCACGGCGAGCTCTCCATGGCCCAGGCGGAGACGTATGCGGTGGAGGATCTGGTGCGCTCGCAGATGGTGCACTCGGCAGACGACATCCTCTTCGCCCAGGCGCGGGAGATCCCCCACGCCTACGTGCTCTACGATGAGGCGTACGGGCCCGCGAAGACGGAGATCCTCCGCTTCCTGGAGCACGCGGGCATCGTCACCGCGGGGCGCTACGGGCAGTGGGAGTACTCCTCCATGGAGGACGCCATCCTGGCCGGGCGAGCATGCGCGCGCCGGTTGAACGGTTGATGGATTGATCGTCGACGGGGCCCTTGGGGGCGTGCTACGTCGCACGTCCGTCCATGGCCCCGTATCTCTCCATCGTCATCCCCGTCTACAACGAGGCCTCCATCGTCGCCTCCGCCGCGGCGGAGCTCACCCAGGGGTTGGATGCTCGCGGGTGGGACTACGAGGTCATCTTCGCGGAGAACGGCTCGCGCGACGCCACGCCGCAGATCCTCGAGGAGATGTGCGCGAAGAACCCGCGCCTACGCTGGTTCCACTCGGAGCGGCCCAACTATGGCGTGGCGCTCAAGGCCGGCATCGAGAAGGCCCGGGGCACCTACGTCTTCTGCGATGAGATCGACCTGTGCGACCTGTCCTTCTATGACACCGCGCTCCCCGTGCTGGAGAAGGGCGGGGTGGACATGGTGGTGGGCTCGAAGGCGGCCAAGGGCGCCAGTGATCAGCGGCCGCTCGTGCGGCGCGTGGCCACGCGGGTGCACAACAAGCTGCTGCGCGTGACGCTCGGCTTCCAGGGGACGGACACGCATGGGCTGAAGGCCTTCCGGCGCGAGGCGCTGCTGCCCGTGGTGGCCCGGTGCGTGGTGGACATGGACGTGTTCGCCAGCGAGTTCGTCATCCGCGCCTGGCGCGAGGGGCTGCGCGTGGTGGAGATCCCCATCAAGCTCCACGAGAAGCGCCAGCCGTCCATCCACCTCTTCAAGCGCGTGCCCAACGTGCTCAAGAACGTGGGCAAGCTGTTCTACGTCATCCGCATCCGCGGAACCTGAGGGGGCGAGGGTGGCGCGGCGGCTCGCATCCATCTCCGTCGACCTGGACTCGCTGCCGCACTACTGCCGCATCCACGGGCTGCCCGAGTCGCTGCTGGATGCGCGGGCTCGGGGGCTCGTCTACACCACGGCCGTGCCCCGGTTCATGGAGCTGCTGGCGTCGGTGGGCGTGCCAGGGACGTTCTTCGCCATCGGCGAGGACGTGGCGGCGGACGCGGGCGCGGCGCGAGTGCTGCGCTCCTCGCACGAGGCCGGCGTAGAGGTAGCGAGCCACAGCTTCTCGCATGACTACGCGCTGACCCGGCGCCCACTCGAGAGCATCCGCGAGGACCTGCGGCGTGCGGACGAGGTGCTCGAGGCAGCCACGGGCGTGCGTCCGGTGGGCTTCCGCGCGCCGGGTTACACGCTCAACGCGGCCCTGTATGCGGCGACGGTGGAGCGTGGCTACCGCTACGGCTCGTCCACGTTCCCCGCGGCCCCGTACTACACGGCCAAGGCCGCGGTGATGGGCGCGCTGGCGTTGCTGGGGTGTCCCTCGCGGGCGGTGCTGGACTCACCTCGGGTGTTGCTCGCGCCTCGCACGCCCTACCGGCCCGAGCCCGCCCGGCCCTACTCGCGGGGGAGGGGGGCCGTGTTGGAGCTGCCCATGACGGTGACGCCCAGAGTGCGCTTCCCGTTCATCGGCACCTTCGCCACCACGCTGCCGATGCCGGCTGTCCGGGCCTTGTACCGGGCCTGCCTCGGTGACTCGTTCTTCAACTTCGAGCTGCACGCGGTGGACGTGCTGGGTGCAGAGGACGGCATCCCTCCTGAGCTGGTTCGCCAGCAGCGAGACCTGCGGGTCCCCGTCGCGCACAAGCTGGAGCGGTTGCGGACCCTCTTCGGTTGGCTGAAGTCCGACTACGACGTGGTGACCCTGCGCGACGCGGCGTCCCACCTCGCCGTCAATGGGCAGGGCTCACCCCTGTCGTAAGCGGGGACGCTCAGTCGCCGATGAAGCCCCTCAGCGTCTCGATGCGCTGCTGCTGGGCCTGGATGACCGGCGAGGTCCTGGTGAGCAACAGGGCCAGGGACGTGTCGTCGCGGTACTCCTTCAGACCCTTGTCGATGAGCTCCTCGCCGCGCTCCTGGTCCTTCTTCACCTGCTGCAGGAAGGCCCGGTCGAACTCACGGCCGCTCAGGCCCGCCAGCTCGTTGCGCCTCTCGAGGAACTGGTTCACCTGCTTGTTGAACTTCTTGTCGTACTTCTCCTCCCCCTTCTCCATGCCCTGCATGGCGCCTTCGCTGCCCGCGCCACCGATGGCCAGGTCCTGCGTGGACAGGTCCACCGCGGCCAGCGAGAAGGCCTTGGACTGGGCCAACGTCTGGAGATCCTCCTGGCTCTTCTGGTGGTTGCGGATGAGCTCCTGGGCGAAGGCCTGCACCTCGGGCTCGCTGGACTTCTGGAGGGCGAGGTGGCCCAGGACGATCTGCTCTTGGTTCAACAGCGAGAGTTGGTCCGCATAACGGACCTTCTCCGCGAAGGCCTCGCCGACTTTTTCACCCCGGCTGCGCGCCTGCTTCGCCTCGTCATGGGCACAGCCCGCGCCCATCCCCATGAGCGCCAGCAGCCCCGCGCCCCACAACAATCGCCGCATCCTCATGTCCGCAACCCCCTTGGCCAGATGAACGATGCAAAGCTGATGCGCGGCTCAGAGGCCCGCAAGCGTTGGGGGCAGGGGGCCCGGCGGGGGCCCGGTCCCCACCTGCCTGCTCTCCCCCCTTGCTGCGCGGCGCTCCCAGGACGGCCGCTAGTCGGCACTCGGGCCCCGTTTCCCTCCCAGTGCGGGTCACGATGGTATAGACACGCCCCATGCTCGAGCAGCTCGGCGACAAGGTGAAGCAGGAGCTCCGGGAGTGGACGGAGCGCATGGTGGGGCCGGAGCGCAAGGAGCGCCTGCAGGCGCTCTCCCGTTCCGGCAACGAGTACGGGGTGGATCCGTTCGGCTTCAATCTCGACTACAGCCTGTCGGCGCTCGCCCCCATCTTCTGGCTCTACCGCCACTACCACCGGGTGGAGGCCTACGGCATCGAGAAGGTTCCCAAGGGGCGCGTCCTCCTCATCTCCAACCACTCCGGCCAGCTCCCCATGGACGGGGCGATGATCGGCGTGGCCATGCTGCTGGAGGCGGATCCTCCGCGCGCCATCCGCAGCATGGTGGAGAAATGGGTGCCCACGCTGCCCTACGTCTCCACCTTCATGGCGCGGGTGGGGCAGATCGTCGGCACCCCGGAGAACTGCCGGCGCCTGCTGGAGTCGGACGAGGCCATCCTCGTCTTCCCCGAGGGCGTGCGTGGCCTGGGCAAGCTGTGGCCCCAGCGCTACCAGCTCCAGGACTTCGGCCTGGGCTTCATGCGCCTGGCCCTGGAGACGAACACCCCCATCGTCCCCATCGCCGTGGTGGGCGCCGAGGAGCAGGCCCCCGCGCTCATGGACGTGAAGCCCGTGGCGAAGCTGCTCGGCTTCCCCACCTTCCCCATCACCGTCACCGGGCTGCCCCTGCCCCTGCCCACCAAGTACCGCATCTACTTCGGAGACCCGCTGCGCTTCACCGGCCGCCCGGATGACGAGGACTCCGAGCTGGACAAGAAGGTCCGCACCGTGAAGACCGCCATCCAGACCATGCTCAACCAGGGCCTCAAGGAGCGCCAGAGCGTCTTCTGGTGACGGGCCCGGCACGCGCGCCATGAATCAGGATCCTTCCAAGAGACCGGCCGTCGTCGTCACCGGCATCAGCGGCAACCTGGGCCGGGCCCTCGCCAAGCTGCTGCACAAGCACGAGCGCATCATCGGCATCGATCGGCGCCCCTTCGTGGGCCGACCGAAGGACGTCGAGATGCACCAGCTGGACCTGCGCAAGAAGAAGGCGGAGGACGTCTTCCGCAAGAATGAGATCCGCGCGGTCATCCACATGGGCATCATGCACGACCCGCGCATGAGCGAGGAGGAGCACCACTCCTTCAACGTGGTGGGCACCACGCGCCTGCTCGAGTACTGCGCCAAGTACGGCGTGTCCAAGGTGGTGGTCCTCTCGTCCGCCAACGTCTACGGACCCAGCCCGGACAACTCCAACTTCCTCACCGAGGACGCTCCGCTCATGGCGGCCAGCCGCTTCTCGGGCGTGCGCGATCTCATCGAAGTGGACATGCTCGCGCACGGCTTCTTCTGGAAGCACCCCCACATCCAGACGGTCATCCTCCGGCCCGTCCACATCGTGGGCCCCACCATCAAGAACGCTCCCAGCAACTACCTGCGGCTGCGCCGTCCGTGGGTGCTGGCGGGGTTTGATCCCATGGTGCAGCTCATCCACGTGGAAGACGTGGCGCGCGCCATGGTCGAGGCCGCCCTGCGCCCCGAACCCAAGGGCGTCTACAACGTGGTGGGCCCCGGTGAGGTGCCCCTGTCCGCGATCCACCGCGAGCTCGGCCACAGCCCCATCCCCGTGCCTCACCCCGTGGCCCGGCCTCTCCTGGGCGTCCTCTTCAAGTACCGGCTGGCCAACTTCCCCCCGCCCGAGCTGGACCACATCCAGTTCCTCTGCAACGTCGACGGCTCGCGCTGGCAGAAGGACGTGGCCTGGAAGCCCCGCCACTCCATGCGTGACACCATCCGTTCCGTCGTGGGCGAGTAAGAGTTTCCCCCGACGCGCATGTCAGGGGCCCCAAACCACGGGGCTCCGAGGGCGATCTGACACAGCTGTCAGGGCCCTTGGCTTTTTCGACACACGCCTTCACCTGGGGGCCGCGCGCAACCCCTTGATTTCACGGTGCGGGTGGGAGGGGCAGGGGATTGGCACCCGCCTTGCTCAATGGCCGGACATGGTTAGGGGGTTCCATGGGGGAGCCTCCGGCGCCCACCGTCTCGGCCGGCCCCGAGGCGGTGGGCGATTTTTTTTGCCCGGCTTCTCTCAGGGCAGCACGCCGTCGAACGGTCCCCCAAGCTGCCGCTCCAGGAGCCACGTCCCATTCCGGAAGACGAACTCGGAGGTGACGGCGGCCTTCTGCTCGGACACCGAGGGCAGGCGCGTCCACCGGATGGTGCTGGTGACGATGGCGCGTTGGCCCTCCTCCACCATCTCGACGCTCTCGATCTCGTAGTCGGTGATGTTCAGATCCCGCTCGGCCTCGCTCTCCCGGAGCGCCCTCTCAAAATCCTGACGGCGCTCGGGGACGATGTGGCCAGAGGCGACCCGGAAGTCCTTCCAGCGCACACGCTGATGGAAGGATTCCACTGTGGGGCGAAGATTCTCGGTGTTGGCGTTCTTCTTTGTGTGGGCACAGGCCCCACCGAGAGTGAGGGCGAGGAACACAGCAAGCAGGCGATTCACCCGGAGGACGGTAGCACCCCTCGCGGAGGGGGCGAAACGGGAGCAGCCCCGGTGCTATGGTCCGTGGCCGCATGGCCAAATCGTTGGTGGAGCGCTACGAGCAGCTCCTCGCCCAGGATCCTGCATCGTCGGTATTCGTAGAACTGGCCAAGGCCTTGATCGCCAAGGGCGAGCATGCCCGTGCCATTTCGGTGTGCGAGCAAGGCATTTCCCACCATCCCAACTCGGTCACGGGGCGGGTGTTGTGGGGCAAGGCCCTCATCCTCATGGGTCGCCCCGCGGAGGCGATGGCTCAGTTCGATCAAGCCATCGCGATCGACAAGGAAAACCCACACGCCTACAACCTGATCTCCGAGGTGCTGCTGCAGCGGGGCCTGTTCCGCTCGGCGCTGCCCATCTTGCGCAAGGCCCTGGCCCTGCAGCCCAACGATGGCCGCGTGCGCGGATGGATGGAGCAGGCTCAGGCCGCGCTCGCGGGTGGACCCGCGCCGGCCTTTGGTGATTTGAACGCGCTCGAGCCCCAGTCCGCGGAGGAGCCCGTTCCCCAGGCCGAGGCGTCCGCGCCGGAAGCTTCTCCTGAGGCGCCCGCGGAAGCGGCCCCTGAGCCAGAAGGGTCGGTTCACGAGGCCGTGACGGCCGAGACTCCGGTGGGACAGGCTCCTGCCGAGGAGTCCCAGCCGGTGCTGGCGCTGGAAACCGGAGAGATCGACGTGGGCTCGCCCTCCGAGGCGTCGCCTCCTCCGGTCGAGGCCTCCGAGGCAGCTCCCTCCGA
Organism: Archangium minus; assembly: GCF_044360475.1. Classification (NCBI taxonomy): domain Bacteria; kingdom Pseudomonadati; phylum Myxococcota; class Myxococcia; order Myxococcales; family Archangiaceae; genus Archangium; species Archangium minus. The sequence continues at coordinate 9,765,300 of NZ_CP043494.1, read as the reverse complement.
AGCGCCTGCGGAGGGCGTGTCCACCGAGGAGGTGCCGCTGCTCCTGTCGGCGGAGATTCCCATCACGTCGGATGTGGAGGTCTCCGCTCCGGTGGAGGCCGCTTCCGCGGATGAGGGGGGATTGCTCTCGGATCTCCCTCCTCTGGAGGAGCCCGCCGCGCCCGCGGCCGAGGCGCCGCCCGTGGCCGAGGAGCCGCCCACCGTCCTCTCGCCCGCTCACGCCGCGCGTCCTGGTGCGACGGGCTCCCGGCGTGGGCTGCTCGAGGAGTTGCCCGAGGCAACCACGGAAGTCGCCACCCGGGCTGCTCCCGCTCCGGCCGCCGCTCCGGTGAGCCGACTTCCCGTCCAGGACGTGGCGGCCCTCACCGCGGCCTACGAGCGCGAGCTGCGCGAGAAGCTGCTCCCCAAGGGCTCGGACACCTTCTTCTCTCCCCGCACACTGAAGGTGATGGCCGCGGTCGCCGTCGTGGTGGTGCTGCTCGGCGTGTTCCTCGTCGTGCGGGCGAAGCAGGGGGGACAGGCGCTCGTCGCGGCGCTGGATCGCGTCTCCCGGCTGCTCGAGCAGGACACGGAGTCCTCCCGGCGGGAGTCGCTCCAGCTGCTCTCCCACGTGGTGGGGCTGGAGGATGACAACACCCGGGCTTGGGCCCTCTCGGCCTATGCCCATGCCCTGCGGTATGCGGACACTGCTTCCGCCGAGGAGCGCGCGCAGGCGCTCGCCGCGCTGGAGCACCCGGGCGTGCGCGCGGAGCACCCGGTGAGCGCTCTGCTCGTGGACATGCTGGTGGCTGACGCGCAGGGCCGCGACGCCGCCCGCCGGGCGCTCGTGGGCGCGAAGGTGGAGGCCCCGGAGGCGCAGGCGCTGGCGGGCGCTGTCCTGCTCGAGCAAGGCAGGACGAAGGAGGCCCTGGAGCGCCTTGAGCGAGCGCTGAAGGCCTCGCCGCGCAACGTGCGCGCCCTGGTGACGCTGGGGGCGTACTACCGGGACGCGGGTGATCCGGTGAACGCCTTGAAGATGTACACGGCCGCCATGAAGCTGGCCCCCGAGCACCCGGCGGCACGGCTCGGCGTCGCAGAGAGCCGGCTGGTGCTGGGCCAGGAGCTGGATCAGGCCCTCGCCGACGTGCAGGACCTGACCGGAGACTCGCTGCCGGTCTCCCTGCGTGAGCGTCATCGCCTGGTGCAGGGTCGGTTGATGACGGCGCTCGGCAAGGGCCGCGATGCGCGGACGCTGCTCGCCGAGGGCACGAAGGGCGCGCTGGCCTATGAGACGCACCTCGCGCTCGGAGAGGCGAACCGCGGGGCCGGGGACATGGCCGCCGCCCAGCGGGCCTTTGAGGAGGCCCTCAAGCTGAAGCCCGACAGTGATGACGCGAAGGCGGGCCTGGGCCGGGTGCTGCTGGACCGCGATCGTGAGCGCGAGGTGCTCTCCCGCGTGGACGGCGAGGGCCGCCAGGTGTCGCTGGTGCGGGGCGCGGCGTACTCGAAGCTGGGTGATTGGAAGCGCGCTCGGGTGGAGCTGGCCCGCACGAGTGTGGAGGACCGCTACCCCGTCGAGGCCATCATCTACCTGGCTCAGGCTGACGTCGCCGAGGGCGAGCGCGACCGGGCGGTGGCCGCGCTGGAGAAGACGCTTGCGACGACGAAGACGGCCAAGGCCGAGGTGCGCACGGCGCTGGGCCTGCTGCACTGGCAGGACAAGTCCCTGGACAAGGCGAGCTCCCTGCTGGAGGCCGCCGTGGCGGAGGATCCGCGGGACTACGAGGCTCCGTGCGCGCTGGGCCGGCTCCTCATCTCCCGGGGTCTGCCGGACCTGGCGATGAAGCCGCTGACGCAGGCGGTGGAGCGCAACAGCTCGCATGGCGAGGCGCGCGAGGCGCTTGGCCGGGCGCTGTTGGCGCTGGGCCGCACCAAGGATGCCCTCAAGCAGTTCGAGGAGTGGCAGCTCGACAACCCGGGCACCCCGTCTGCTCACAAGGGCTTCGCCCTGGCGCTCTTCCACGAGGGCCGGACGAAGGAGGCGGAGGCGGCCTCGGCGCGCGCGGTGAAGCTGGTTGCCAATGATCCCGAGGCGCACCGCGTGCGCTCGGACATCCTCTTCGCCCTGGGCGATACCAAGGGAGGCTTCGGCGCCCTGGAGAGCGCCAACAAGCTGGACAGCAAGTCGCCGGAGACCTTCTGCGCCATCGCCCTCGCCTTCATGCGGCAGGGCCTGGTGGCCAACGCTGAGAAGGCCTTCGAGGCGGCGCGGCGCGAGGGGCCGGACACCCCCTGTGGCCGGACGGGCGAGCACTGGGTGGCGGACTCGGGCGGACGGGCCGCGGCGAAGGTGCTGCAGGGCATCGCCGACAAGGCGCCCACCACGTGGGACAAGGCGTTCGCCCAGGCGGCCATGGCGCGGGTGCTGCTCGCCGCCGGGGCCACGAAGGATGCGCGCGCGGCGGCGGACGAGGCGGTGCGGCTGGCTCCCTTCTCCGGGCGCAACCACCTGGTGCTGGGGCAGGTGGCGCTCAAGCAGCGCGATGAGGCCACGGCGCTGAAGGAGCTTTCCCGCGCAGTGGAGCTGGAGCCCGTGGATGGACTGGCCCGGCTGGCCCTGGCGGACGCGCTCGTGCGCAACCCCGCCGAGACGGCGAAGGCGGTGGAGGCGTACCAGTCCTTCCTGAAGCTGGCGGCGGCCTCTCCCGAGGCGGGCCGGGTGAGGAAGGCCCTGCCGGCGCTGCTCCGCAAAGCAGGAGGCAAATGAGCGTGCGGCCCCAGACCCCGCCGCCTCTGCCGTTGATGCGCATCATGGGAGGCAATGCCTTCCTGCTGTCCGTGCTCTACCTGCTGGTGGGCATCGTGGTGGAGGGCGCGCGGCGCCTGCGGCCCTCGCCCTTCCTGCAGCGGCTCTCCCTGTCACTCGACTCGCTGCCAGCCCGGGCGCTGGAGTTGACGGGGCTGATGCATCCGCTGCGGGAAGCCTACTTCTCCGGCCGTATCACCGAGCCCGTGCTGCGCCTCGTCTTCGGCGCCACCACCGTCGTCATCATCTTCCTGCTCGCGGTGGTGGTGGGGCTGTTCATGGGCACGCTGCGCGGCCTCGCGATGCGCAAGGGCTCGCGGCCGTAGCTCCGCCCGCGGGCCTCAGTGGCGGGCGCTTCGGGACTTGCGTACTCGGGGCGGCACGGGGGCCACCGCGATGGGCTCGTGGCCGGCGGCGCGAGCCATGAGGCAGATCTCCACCACCTTGGGCCCGAACCGCTCCCAGCGACTCTCGCCCGTCCCCTTCACCGTGAGGAAGGACTCGCGATCAATGGGGAGGGCCGCGGCGAGCCCTCGCAGCGTCTCGTCGTTGAAGATGATGAAGGGGGGCACCTCGAGCTCGCGCGCGAGCTCCTTGCGCCAGCGGCGCAACTCGGTGGCGGCCAGCTCGCTGTAGCCCTCGGGCCGTCCCGGAGCCAGCGTCGGCGTGGCGCGGGAGGCGGTAGAGGAGCGGGCGAGTCCCTCCAATCGCCTCATCCGGCTCCCGGCGCACGTGTCGCAGTTGCCACACGTGGGCTCCACGTCCTGCTGTCCGAAGTACTGGAGGATGAAGGCCCGCCGGCACCGCTTCGTATAGGCGTAGTCCGTCATCCGCTTGAGGTGCAGCATGGAGCGCCGCTCCTGCTCGCGCACCTTGCTCAGGTCCACGCCCAGCTCGCGGAAGGGCACCTGTGACAGCGCGCGGATGGTTCGTCCCGAGAAGGGACGGCGCACCCGCAGCGCTCCAGCCCGCTCCAGCAGCTTCAACGCGTGCTGGATTTCCTCGCTGGACAGTCCCGTGCGCCGCGCAAGGATGGGGAGCTCGGTGGTAGCGGAGCGTCCCACGGGGAACGTCTCCAGCAGCGAGGCCAGCAGTCGCCGGGCGTCCGGGGCGTGAGGCTGGGTCGCGGAGGCCTTCTCCGTCAGGGTGATGCCGTACTCGCCCTCGCCGCGGCTTCCGCGCTCCACCTTGCCCTCGCGCTCGAGGATGCGGAGCGCGGCGGAGATCTCGAACTCGCTGGCGCCTGCCTGGGCGGCCAGCACGTGCAGGCCCTTGTCGTACTCGGGCACGCTCCGCAGCACGTTCCACATGTCCGAGATGACGGCCTCGGAGGGGTGGTTGCTCTCGATGAGCCGCTCCTGCGTGTAGACGTCCGCGTGGTTGAAGAGGAGCGCGGCGAAGGCCGGCCCCCTGTCGCGGCCCGCGCGGCCGATCTCCTGGTAGTACGCCTCCACCGCCTTGGGGATGTTGGCGTGGGCGACGAAGCGGATGTCCGGCTTGTCGATGCCCATGCCGAAGGCATTGGTGGCCACCGCCACCGCCTCCTTGGCGGACATGAACTCGTCCTGGGCGCGGCGCCGCGCGTCGTCGTCCATTCCCGCGTGGTAGAGGATGGCGTTCACCCCTCGCTCGAGCAGCGACGAGTGCGTGTTCTCCGCCGACTTCCGGGTGGAGCAGTAGATGATGCCGCTGCCTCCCAGCGACGCGAGCCCCGCACAGGCCCGGCGCTTGTCCTCGTCTCCGCCGACCTCGAACACCTCCAGGAAGAGGTTGGGCCGGTCGAAGCCCTCGGCGAACACCTGCGGATCCTTCATCAGCAGGGAGCGGATGATGTCGTCGCGCACCTCGGGGGTGGCGGTGGCGGTGAGGGCCACGGTGCGCGGCGGGCGCAGGCGCTTACGCACCTGGCCGAGCTGCGCGTAGTCCGGCCGGAAGTCATGGCCCCACTGGGAAATACAGTGGGCCTCATCCACGGCGAGCAGCTCCACCCCCACCTGCGCCAGCGCGTCCAGGAAGCTGGGGCTGCGGAAGCGCTCGGGCGCCACGTAGACGAGCTTGTACTCGCCCGCGCGCATACGGCGGATGCGGTCCGCGCGCTCCATGTCCGACAGGGACGAGTTGATGAACGTGGCGGGGATGCCCCGGCCGGTGAGCTGCTCCACCTGGTCCTTCATCAACGCGATGAGGGGGGAGATGACGAGCGTCACCCCGGACAGCAGCAGGGCGGGGAGCTGGTAGCACAGGCTCTTCCCCGCGCCCGTGGGCATCACCACCACGGTGTTGCGCCCGCTCAAGACGGAGCTGATGACCTGGGCCTGTCCCGGCCGGAACTCGGTCAGCCCGAAATGGCGGACCAGTCCCTCCTGGGCTTGCTCGAAGTAGGGCAGGGCCACCGGCATCCGTCGCATATTCACTGTTCCTTACTGGTCGTCAACGACCCAGAGGCTCCTGAGTCCAGGTCCAGCCCGTCAGGTACGGGAACAGCCAGGCGCGCACGCCATTCGGCCACCTCTCGGGCCAGCCGGGCTCCCAGCTCGGTATCCAGGCGGCCCTCCCGTACCACGTCTCCCTCTCTCGCTCCCGGGGGCAGTGTCGAGCGCGGCACCACGTAGGCCTTGCCGCCGCCCACGGGCACCACCTGCGCCACCTCGTCCTCCAGCACCTCCACCTGAAGAGCCCCGCTCATCCCGCCACATGCCGCTACACCCCATGCACCCAGCATCATCCACGCTCTCCCGCCATGCTCCATGAGCCTCTCGTCTCCCCACCCAGCAGCGGCAACTCGCCCCGCTCGAGCAGCGAGGTGTACGTCCCGTCTCCCACCACCACGTGATCCAACACCTTGATGCCCAGCACCCGGCCCGCCTCGATGAGCTGCGCGGTGAGGCCCAGGTCCTGCCCCGAGGGCTCCGGGTCTCCCGACGGGTGGTTGTGGGCCAGTACGATCGCGGAGGCGCGTGAGGTGATGGCCGCGGCGAACACCTCACGTGGATCCACCGGGCACGCGTTGATGGTGCCCTCGGCCACGCGGGCGTCGTGGAGCAGCACGTTGCGCGCGTTGAAGCACAGCACGTGGAAGACCTCGCGCCGCAACGCGCTCAGGTTGGGCGCGAGGTACGTGTAGATCTCCCTCGGGGTGCGCAGGCGGGGTCGCCGCTCCGTGACGCGCTGGGCTCGACGTCCCAGCTCCAGCGCCGCCATCACCTGCGCCGTGCGCACCGGCCCCATTCCGGGACGCGCGCACAGCTCGCGCGGATCCTTCTGCACCAGCTCCTTGAGCCCCCCTCGCGTGGCGAGCAGCGCTTCCGCCAGGGCCTGCGAGCGCGAGCCCAGCACCACGGAAAGCAGCTCCGGGTCGGTGAGGGCCGCCGCCCCCAACCGGAAGAGACGCTCCCGGGGGCTCTGTGCCTCCGGAAGTTTCTCCCTCACCGACCCATCGCCCGCGGACTCCTCCCACCCCACCGTCGCCAACGCCACCGTCCGTTCCATCCCGCCCTCCATCCGCGTCGCGTGACAAGAGCAACGCGCGTGCCGGGCGTGCTCCCCTCGGGCGTGTCAGGTCTCACCGTCCCGTTGTGTGTGGATCAGCTCTCCACCGAGACGGGCCCATGTGAGGCCGCGGCGCTCCTCACATTCGTTTCGAAGTTCCTCTCTCCTTTCGAAAGCAAGAAGCCGTACGGCCTCTCAATGGGACCAACGCAACGCATTTCCACACGGAGAGCACGCCATGCCTGTACCTGGTAACTGGACCTTGTTCTACGACTGGTATTCCGATGGCTCCTACAGCTCGGTACCGATGACGGTGAATGCCAACGGGACCTTCACCATGGGCGGTGGCCTTGGCGGCCTATGGGTCCAGAGCGCTGGAATGTTCATGTTCACGTTTGACAACTCCGAAACGACCTACGCTGGCAACCTCGCGAGCAAGTCGATCACCGGCATCATGAGTACCTTTGCTGGGTTGAACGGCAGCTTCTACATGCTGCAGGAAGGCGTGCCGACCGCGTTCACGGCCGCGCGGGTCGGCACCAAGCCGAACGCAACGGGGAGGTGAACGTCCACGGCGGGCCTGTCCCGGGCCCGCCGTTGGCTTACGGAGCCAGGGACTCAGGGTCGGTGAGGCAACGGACCTCACCGACCCCTTACCCACGGACATTCCTCCGCACTTTCCTCCACGCCACCCGACACGCCCGCTCACCCTTCGTCCGCGCCGGGATGTGGAGCAACGTGCGTGCCGACCCGTCCTGCCTCGGGGTTTCCGGGCGCGACCGTCGCATTGTGTGCGGATCGACCCACTGCCGGGATGGCGACGGCTGGCGGATCTCCCCGCGCGGTGTCACGTCAGGGAGGTGCCTGGCGTCGGCGTCCGTCTCGCGCTCACGCCTCGCACGGGTCCGCGGTCCGGGGGGACCCCGAGCAATCGAGGAGGTACCGATGACCACCAATTCCGAGCAGACGAAGGCGCACGCGTGGGGGCTCTATCCCTGGCATGGGCAATCTGAAGCCGAGCGTCAGCTCGTTCATCCCGATGACCTCGAGCGCTTCTCGCTGCTGTGGCCCTACTGCAAGGTGCTCCAGCGGCTCGGCGAGGCCGCGGAGCAGGGCTTCATCGTGCTGCGCTATGGCGAGAGCACCTTCCGCGTCCGGCCGGAGCTCTTCCAACCCATTGCCCCGCTCGCGTTCGGCTTCGGTGGCGAGGTTCGGTTGCGCAGGGACCGCGAGCGGACCGGCGTCGTCGTCGCCATCCACTGGCACTACAAACAGGCTCGGCCCTTCTTCCTCATTCGCTGCGGACAGCGGCGAGCTGCCGGGCGCTACTGGGCCGAGGAGCTCCTGCCCCGCTTGGAGTCCCCTCCGCAGCTCCCGTCCTCTCGGGGTTGAGCTCAGCCCTCGAGGCGGTTGCCACCCTGGGCCTTGGCCCGGTACAGCCGCTCGTCCGCCACGCGCAGCAGGGTCTCCACATCCGCGCCGTCCTGGGGCGCCACCGCGAGCCCCGCGCTGAAGGTGACGTGGAAGTGCTCGCCCTTGTCCCCTTCGAAGTCGGCCCGCGCCAGCTCCGCCGCCGTGCGCGCCAGGATGTCGCGAGCGCCCTCGGCTGACGCTCCCATCAGCGCCACCACGAACTCCTCGCCACCCCACCGGCACCGCAGATCTTCCTTGCGGAAGCGTGCTGTCAGCAGTCGTCCCAACTGCATCAGCACGCGATCTCCCGCCAGGTGCCCGTGCGTGTCGTTCACCTTCTTGAAGCGGTCCACGTCCAGGAAGCCCAGCGCCAGCGTCCTGCCCATCCGTTGCGCCTCGGCCAACTTCGCGCGCAGGCCCTCCAGGAAGGGACGGCGGAGCAGCAGCCCCGTGAGGACATCTCGCTCGGCCCGATCGCGTGCCAGCCGTGCCCGCTCCAGCCGGGACTGCACGCGGGCTCTCAGCTCCTCGCGCATCACCGGCTTGGCGAGGTAGTCGTCCGCGCCCGCCTGGAAGGCCGCCACCCGGAACTCCACCCCCGTGTGCGCGGTGATGAAGAGGATGGGCAGGCTCTGCCACTCGGGCATGGAGCGCACGATGCGGCACAGGTCGAACCCGCTCGGCCCCGGCATCTCCACGTCCAGCAGCAGCAGATCCGGCCGTTGCTCGGCCAGCACGTCCACCATGCGATAGGGATCTTCCAAGCCCACCACTTCCACCAGCTGGCTGGTCAGGGCTGCGCTTAGGGCGCGCACGGCTTCCGGGTCATCGTCTACCACCAGCACCCGCGAGCGCTCCGGGCGCCGGGCGGCCACCATCCGCTCTACTGCCTCCGAGAGCTCCACCGCGGAGAAGGGCCGTGGCAGGTAGAGCGATGCGCCGCAGTGGATCGCCGCGATGCGGTAGGTGACATCCCCCCCAGCGCCGAAGAAGCCCAGGGGCAGCTCTCGAAGCTCCGGCTCTGCGCGCAGCCGCTCTGCCACCGGGAAGCCTCCTTCTTTGCCTCCCAGGTCCACGTGCAGCAGCACGCCATCCAGCCGCTGCCGTCGCGCTTCTGCCACGGCCTCGTCCGCGTTACGGGCTGTCACCACCCGCAGCAGCCGCTCCTTCCCCATCCGCTCCACGTCCGCCAGCCACGCCTCGTCGTCATCCACCAGCAGCACCGTGCCACGTGGCTCCACCTCCATAGGGGGAGCCTTGGTCTTCGCGGCGCCTGGAGCCTGGGCAGCAGGGGAGGTGGGGGCGATGCTCCGAGCCACTGTGGCCAGCTCGTGCAGTGCCGCATCCAGGGCCCTCCAATCGACGGCTCCCTTCACCTCGCGGGCTGGCTTCAGCAGCGACTCCAGGTGCCGCGCCGCCCCGCTCACCGCGTGGAAGCCGTAAGAGCCCGCCGTCCCATGCAGCTTGTGGACGAGCTGGTACGCTTCTTCGAGCGCCTCGGGGTTCGCAGCTCGCGCCCGCAGCATCGCCGCCATCAGCTCCCGTAGCTTCTCCGCCAGGCGCGTGCCGTACTCGGCGCGCAGGGCCTGGAGGGTGGCATCCAGGTCGTCGTCGGCACGCGTGTTCTCGGCCAGCGTCTTGGGCGGCAGAGGTGGGGGCCGCCGCGCCAGGACCTGTTCCACCCAGATGAGGAGCTCCTGGGGGGTGTAGGGCTTGTGCATCACGCGCGACACCTTGAACCGCCGGGTGAGCTGATCGTGGCTCTTGAGGTCCTTCCAGAAGGCGGACGCGAAGAGGATGGGCAACGTCGGCTGCGTCTGGCGCAGCTCCTGGATGAATTCCGTCCCCGTCATCCCCGGCAGCAGCCCGTCCACGATGGCCGCGTCCACCCGGATGAGCGACAGCAGGTTGCGCGCCTCCTTCACGGTGCGGGCCGACTCCACCTCGTAGCCCCGCTCGCGCAGGTAGGCGCAGACGAGCGACTGCAGATCCTGATCATCCTCAAGGAAGAGGAGCGTTCCACGGCTCATGAGGCCTCCTTGCGTTGCTTCGGTTCATCGTCCCGGCGGGCCAGCAATCCATTGAGCAGCTCCCTCACGGAGGAGAGCAGCTCGTCCTCGGACGTGCGCGCCTTGGTGAGGTGGCGGGTGATGCCGAGCGTGAGTTGGTTCTGGTCCAGAGAGGACAGCTCGCGTCCCGTGAAGACGATGAGCGGCGTGCCGCGGCCCTTGCCCTGGCGGAGGATGTCCACCACCTCGAAGCCATCGAGCTGGGGCAGGCCCACGTCCAGGACGATGAGATCCGGGGGCGTCAGGCGCGCCATGGCCACGGCGCTCTCCCCATCCTCGGCCTCGTAGCAGGCGGCTCCGAGTCGCTCCACCTGGGCGCGCAGCACCTGGCGCGTGGCTGCGTCGTCGTCCACGATGAGCACCCGCGCCTGGCCGGGCCGGCGGATGGCGTAGCGCAGCGCCTGGAGGAAGCGCGTCTCGTCGAAGGGCTTGTCCACCCAGTCCACCAGCAGGGGTTTGACGAGTCCCTCTTCTTGCGGCGAGCGCCCCGCGAGCATCAGCACCGGCAGCTCGCGGGTTCGCGGCTCCTCGCGCAGCCGCCGGACGAAGTCCAAGCCGCTGCCGTCCATCCACTGCGCGTCCAGCACCAGCACGTCTGGCGCGCCTACTTCGATGAGCTTCTCCGCCTCCTCCGGCGAGGGGCTGCGCAGCACGCGGTAGCCCTCGTGGGTGAGCAGTCCGCGCAGCAGGCCAGAGAGCTCCGAGTCCGTCGTCACCACGAGGATGGTGTAGCGGGAGTCGTCCATGACGCGGGAGACGACCCCCGAGCCCGCGCGCAGCGCTGGCAGCGAGAAGGTGAAGGTGGCGCCCTGGCCTGGCTCGCTTTGGACCTCGATGCGGCCGCCGTGCTGCTCGATGATGGCCTGAGAGATGGCCAGCCCCAGGCCGGTGCCTCCCTTGGAGCGCGTGTCCGAGCTGTCGAGCTGCTGGAACTTGCCGAAGAGCCGGTCGCGCTTCTCCAGGGGAATGCCCGGGCCTTGGTCCACCACGGAGAAGCGCACCTGGCCGCGTGCGTCCCGAGCGGCCCGCACCTCCACCTGGCTGTCCTGGGGGGAGAACTTGATGGCGTTGGAGACGAGGTTGGTGAGCACCTGGATGAGGCGATCCCTGTCGGCTCGCACCGCGCCCGCGCCCACTGCCTCCGCGTGCAGCTTCACCCGCGCCGTGTCCGCCATGGCCTGCACACCGCTGAAGGTGGCCTCGATAGCGTCGGAGACCTCCACCGGCTGCAGCTTCAGCTCCAGCTTGCCGGACTCCATCTTCTCCAGGTCGAGGATGTCGTTGATGAGGCGGATGAGGCGCTCGGTGTTGGTGCGGGCGATGCGCACCATGTCCTGGGCCGGAGGGGGCAGCTCGCCCAGGACACCGCCCTCCAGCAGGCCCAGCGAGCCGCGGATGGAGGTGAGGGGCGTGCGCAGCTCATGGCTGACGGTGGAAACGAACTCGTTCTTCAGCCGCTCCACCTCTCTGCGCTCGGTGATGTCGCGCACGTAGGTGGTGAAGCGCGCGGGGCCGTCGCTGCGTACCCGGAGGAGGGTGAGCTCGGCGGGGAAGGTGCTGCCGTCGATGCGCAGGCAGGACAGCTCCAGGCGGGTGGCGTGGCCCGGCGTGGCGTCGGCCCGGAGCGCGCGTCTCACCGTCTCGCGCTGCTCGGCCTTCACGGTGGCGGCCAGTGCCAGGGTCAGGAAGTCGCGTCCCACCGCCTGGGCCCGAGGCAGCCGGAAGATGTGCTCCGCGGCCGGGTTGAACTCCAGGATGCGGCCTCCCTCGTCCAGGGAGATGATGCCATCGAGCGAGCTCTCCAGGATGGCGGCCTTGCGATCCTCGCTCTCGCGCAGCTCTGCGTTGGCGGTGGCGAGGGCCGAGGTGCGCTCCTCCACGCGTCGCTCCAGCTCTGCGTTGAGCGCGTCGAGCGCCGCACCCGTGCGTGCCAGCCGCATCAGCACCATCAGCACGAAGGCGACGAGCAGCAGCGAGAAGGCGAAGAGGATGATGCGGAAGCGCTCGGTGCGCGCCAGGGCCCCCTCGTAGAGCTGGAGGTAGGTGGTGATGAGGCGCTCGGCCTCGAGGCTGGCGGGGTGCGCCATCAGCTGCCGGAGCGTGGCGTCGACTTCCCGCTCCTGGGTCAGGAGGGCCCGGGCCTGTGTCTCCAGCTCTGCGCGCGGCGCCTCGAGCTCTGGTTTCCCGGCCGTCAGCGCCGCCAGGGAGGCCAGGGCCTCGTCCACCTGGGACTCACGGCCCGCGTCCGCGCCGGCCAGCACGGCGCTTGTGAGTGCCTGAGTCCTTCCCCGCGGCTCGCCCGGAGGCAGCTGCTCGGCCAGGGTGGCGGCTCGCCGTTCAAGGTCCGACCGGGTTCCGGTCCTTCTCTCTTCCTGTTCCTGGAGGCGCGCCAGCAACAGCTCCTCGTCCACCAGTGCGCGGACATAGGCGTCCAGCACCGCGCCCAGGGTGCGCTGCTCCTGCTCCGGCAGCAGGCTCGGGAAGTGACGCAGCTCCGCCGCCCTCAGGCGCAGCTCGGCCACCGTCTCTCGCGACGAGCCCTGTGCCTGCGGCAGCCCCAGGTGGGTGCGGAGGGTGTCCTGCTCCAGCTCGGCACTCTTGACGCGCAGCTGGCGCAGCCGAGTCCGGTAGCTGTCATGCTCGGCGGCCCTCATCGGGCGGCCCAGCACGAAGAGCACGCAGAGGAGCACGAGCGCCCCTGCCGCGAGCACCACCGAGCGTTTCGAGAGAAGGGTCTTCACGCGTCCTCAGGTGGGTGGCAGCAGCCGCTTGATTTCGGCGGGCAGGGTCATGGGATCGAACGGCTTGCCGATGACGCCCACGGCCCCCAGCTCCAGGTAGCGCGTCACCTCCTGCTTCTGGATCTTCGCCGTCATGAAGATGACGGGCGTCTTCGCGGTGGACGCCTGGGCGCGCAGCTGGACGAGCGTGGTGGGCCCGTCCATGCCCGGCATCATCACGTCCAGGAGGATGAGGTCCGGCTGCTCGGCGGCGGCCTTGGTCAGTGCCTCGGCACCCGATGCGGCGAGCACCGTCTGCCAGCCGCCCACGCGGCTGAGGCTCAGATGACCGATGGTCCGGATGTCGTCCTCATCATCCACGAGCAGCACCTTGCGAATCGTCATGGGGCTTCCTGTTCGGGCGGTGAGACTGCGAGGCACTCGGGCAACTCCACCCGGAAGGTGGTGCCGGCCCGCTCGGCGGTGACGAAGTCCAGGCGAACGGGGGCGGACAGACGCCGAGTGCTAGCGCATCCGAGCGGGTGTTGGCGAGGTCTCCCATGCGGGCACAGGTCACCCCGGCGGGACCCCGTGCCGCCAGGCGGGAAGGGGCTCGGCCCGGGTGGAGGCAAGCCCGCCTGTCAGAACCGCGACAGCGCGAGGAAGGTCTTCATCTTCGCGTTCGTCTCGCGCAGCCGCACCGACAGGGTGCGCACGAAGGACCACAGCAGTACATAAGCCAGGTCCTTGTCTGTGAACATCAGGTGATCCAGGTGCTCGCGCTCGATAACCCACAGGGTACACGCGGTGTGAGCGAAGGCGTCGGCCGAGCGGGGAATGTCCTCGATGACGGACATTTCCCCGAAATATTGGCCCTTTTCCAGGATGGCGAGCGCTTCCTCGCCCATGCCGGGCACTTGCTGAGAAATGCGAACCTTACCTTCCAGGATGATGAACATTTCCTGGCCGGCATCTCCCTCATGGAACAGGCAGGCGCCCGCCTCGTAGCCCCGGGGACGGGCAATTTTCGCCACGCGATGGAGCTGACTCTGGGTGAGTCCCTCAAAGAGCGCAACCTTCTTGAGGATCGAGGCATCCATGTGGCGCCAGTTCGTACCACGACCCGAGGGGCTCTGGTACGGTGACACCCCACATTTGAGATACAGAGGAGTGACGACCCGTGGCGGAGAAGATCAACAAGGTGACCATCATCGGCTCGGGGCCCGCGGGTTACACCGCGGCCATCTACGCCGCGCGTGCCAACCTGGAGCCGGTCATGTTCTCCGGCGGCCCCACGCTCGATGACCCGCAGCGCGTGCCCGGCGGCCAGCTCATGGTCACCACCGACGTGGAGAACTACCCTGGCTTCCCCGAGGCCGTGACCGGTCCGGAGCTGATGGAGCGCTTCCAGAAGCAGGCCGAGCGCTTCGGCACCGTCATCCACATGGAGAACGTGGTGAAGTTGGATCTCTCCAAGCGCCCCTTCTTCATCCAGGGCGAGAGCGTGAGCTGCTACTCGGAGACCATCATCATCGCCACGGGTGCGAGCGCGAAGTGGCTGGGCGTGAAGGGCGAGGACCAGTTCAAGAACCGCGGCGTGTCCGCGTGCGCCACGTGCGACGGCGCCTTCTTCAAGAACCAGGACGTGCTGGTGGTGGGCGGTGGGGATACCGCCATGGAGGAGGCCACCTACCTGGCGAAGATCGTCAAGAGCGTCACCGTGGTGCACCGGCGCGACTCGCTGCGCGCCTCGAAGGTGATGCAGGAGCGGGCCCTGAAGAACCCGAAGATCTCCTTCCTGTGGGACAGCGCCATCGACGAGGTGGTGGGCGACCAGAAGGGCATGTCGGGCGCGGTGGTGCGCAACCTGAAGACGAACGACACGAGGCTGGTGGCGGCCACGGGCCTGTTCGTGGCCATCGGCCACACGCCCAACACGGCGCTGTTCCAGGGCGTGCTGGAGACGCACCAGGGCGGCTACCTCAAGACGGTGCCGGGCAGCACCCGCACCAACATCGAGGGCGTGTTCGCCTGCGGTGACGTGCAGGACAGCTACTACCGGCAGGCCATCACCGCGGCGGGCACGGGCTGCATGGCGGCCATTGACGCCGAGCGCTGGCTCATCGAGCACGGCGAGTAGGCCCTTGCGGCACAGGTTTTGGGAGACCCTGGACACACCATGAGCACGAAGCGGAAGACGGTGGCGGTACACGCGGGCGCACAGCTGACGGGCAGCAAGTCCCAGCCGGTGGTGCCGCCCATCCACGTGTCGGCGGTGAGCTTCTTCGACAACAGCGACGAGCTGGACGCGGCGCTGGATGGCAAGGACTACGTCTACTCGCGCATCGCGGCGCCCAATGCCGCGCTGCTGGAGGAGGCGGTGGCGGCGCTGGAGGGCGCGGAGGCCTGTGTGGCCTACGCGAGCGGCATGGCCGCGCTCCGAGCCGTCTTCGACGTGCTGAACCTCAAGCAGGGCGACGTGGTGGTGATGCCGGCGGATGGCTATGGCGTCACCCGGTCTCTCTTCAAGAACCTGGCCGCGCGGACCGGGGCTCGCGTCGAGGCGCTCATCCTCTCGGACGCCTCGGCGCCCGAGCGCATCGTCGCGCTGCGCCCCAAGCTGGTGCTGGCCGAGAGCGTCACCAACCCGCTGCTGCGCGTGCCGGACATCCGGGCGCTGTCGCGGGCGTGCCGGGAGGTGGGCGCGGCGCTCGCGGTGGATGCCACCTTCCCCTCGCCGTACGGGCAGCGCGCGTGCGAGCTGGGGGCGGACTACTCCATCCAGTCCACGACGAAGTGGCTCAACGGGCACAGCGACGCGCTGGGCGGCACGGTGAGCGGCAGCCGCGAGAAGATGGCGGCGCTGCGGGCCGCTCGCCTGCTCGGCGGTGACGTGCTGGGGCCCTTCGAGGCGTGGCTCACGCTGCGCGGGGTGCGCACGCTGCCGGTGCGCATGAAGGCCCATTGCGAGCACGCCCTGCACGTGGCGAAGCGGCTCTCCGAGTCGCCGCTCGTCGCGCGCGTCCACTACCCGGGTCTGCCGGAGCACCCGGACCACGCGGTGGCCAGGCAGGTGCTGGAGGGCGGCTTCGGCGGCATGGTGGCCTTCGACATCAAGGGCGCGGGCCGGCCGGACTGCTTCCGCTTCCTGGAGAAGGTGAAGCTGGCGCGGGCGGCGCCGTCGCTCGGGGACGTGTGCACGCTGGTGATGCACGCGGCCAGCGCGAGCGCGCGTCGTATGACGCCCGAGGAGCGGCAGGCCGCCGGCATCGGCGAGAGCCTCATCCGCGTCTCGGTGGGCCTGGAAGACCCGGATGACATCGCGGACGACCTGCTCGCCGCGGTGGCGGAGGCGATGCAGCGGTGAAGATGGTGGATGTGGGAGGAAAGGAGAAGACCGAGCGCGTGGCGGTGGCCACCGCTCGGCTGCGCATGCTCCCGGCGACGCTCGAGCGCATTCTCCAGGGGAAGGTGGAGAAGGGGGACGTGTTGGCCGCGGCTCGCCTCGCGGGCGTGATGGCGGCCAAGCGCACCCCGGACATCGTCCCGCTGTGTCACCCCATCGCGCTGTCCGGGGTGGAGGTGCACCTCCAGCCGCTGGAGGATGCCCTGGAGATTCGCGTGACGGTGCGGACGGTGGACCGCACGGGCGTGGAGATGGAGGCGCTCACCGCGGCGTGCGCGTCAGCCCTCACGGTCTACGACATGTGCAAGAGCGTGGACCGGGGCATGGTGATGGAGAACGTGCAGCTGGACCACAAGTCCGGCGGTCGCTCCGGCACATGGGACCGTGCGAGCGAGTCCGAGAAGCCGACCGGGAAACGGCCGGCGACCCGCTCTCAGCGCAAGGCGACTCGCTCGTCGAAGCGGTAGTCCCTCGCGCCTACTGAGCCCGCCCACCCTTCGCGGTGGGGGGCTTCAGGGGAGTGGCCGTCACGTACGCGGGTGGAGACTCGCGCATGTCGATCAGGACGTCATAGTTCTTCGGCTCTGGGGCGCGCGGGCCGGCGGCGAAGCGATAGAGGCCACTCACATCGCGGACCTCCGGGAAGCGCTCCTTCATGAGCTGCTTCAACATCTCCTTGGCCACCCATTCGGCATCAACGGAGATGGAGCCAAACTCATCCAGATACCGGCGCGGCGCGGAAGAGTCGGTCTGCCGAGCGGTGACGACGAAGATTCGCGGGCGTTCCTCCGGCTCGATTTGACGAAGGCGGGCCTCCATGCGCGCGAGCTCGCGGCTCTGGGGAACCGCGAAGAGCTCGAAGCTCTGCTGGTACGCGAGGAGCACACTCGTCACCGCGAAGCACGCGAGCAGGGCGGTTGCGACCTTCTGTCCCCGAGCGGGCCAGCAGCTCCCGATGTTCACCAGCGACGCGGCGAAGAAG
Source organism: Archangium minus (assembly GCF_044360475.1). NCBI lineage: Bacteria > Pseudomonadati > Myxococcota > Myxococcia > Myxococcales > Archangiaceae > Archangium > Archangium minus. Next base: position 9,748,436 of record NZ_CP043494.1, on the reverse strand, counting down.
ACGGTCCACACGCCGGTGAGCGCGTAGAGCGTGCGGTAGGTCGGCCAGCGCTCCTTCGCGAGGAAGCTGATGCCGTAGGCCACGGCCGAGAGCGCTACCAGACCCAGGATCCAGCGCCAGCGACCCGGGCTACCGGTGCGACGTCCCTCGATGAGGATTCCCGCGGTGACGATCACCAGGGTCAGCACCACCATGACCCAGAACCCACGGGCCGAGGCGTCGCGAACATCCTCGATGACGAGCAGCGCCAGGCTGTTGGGAAGCACCTCGGTGACGGCCCAGACCGCTTTGTCCAGCCAGTGGAGCTCGAAGGTGATTCGCGGTGAGGCGCGGAACACCCCGGCCGCGAACAAGATCTTCATGAACACGAACGCGGAGCCCAGTCCGGCGGCCATGACACACAGGTGGCGCACCAGCCAACGGAGGGTGTCCTTGACGGTGTCGTGGTGCCGCACCGCGAGCGCTGCCGCCACCAGCACGGCGTAGAACAGACCGCTCGGCTGATACGTGAGCGTCGCCGCGGCCATGACGAGGACCGCGAGAAGCCATCGGCTCCAGCGAAGCAGTCCCGAGGAGTGCCGTGTTGCCCCTTCCGAGAGCGCGAAGGCAAGGGGCCCCATCAGCGACGCCGGGGCTTGTGGCCAGCAGATGGCCCAGCTCGCGATCACCTGCGCGGAAGGCAACATCGACAAGGTGGCCGACAGCAGGGCGGCCTGCGGCAGGTGCCAACCCAGCTGGCCGAGAATCAGGAAGACCACCGCGCTGAGCAATCCCAGGCACACGACTCCCGCGAGCCGCTGCCAGCACAAGCCATCAATCTCGCCGGCCACACGCGCGGACAGCTCGAGGAGCCAGCCGTACAGCGGTCGCCCATGGGCGGCGCAGACCCTCAGTATCTTTCCGGGCTCCTCCTGGGCCTCCCGCAGGATGGCGTAGTCATCACGCAGTCCGTAGCGGTGGAAGATGGTGCGCCAGTAGGTGGCCAACGGCAGCAAGAAGAGCAGCGCGGTCGTCCCGAGGACGCCTGCTCCGCGTTGCATGTGGGTGTTGCCCATGTGTGAGAGGTTCCTCTTGTGCGCGGGCAATTAGCACAAGCGGAACCCGGTCACATGCGGGGCCCGGGAGCCCCAAGGTTGGAGCCCTAAGCTTTGCGCTCTAAAAGAGCCCTGCGTCCTGCGAACCCGTTCCGAGAGACGAGGGGGGCATCAGCCCGGAGCCGCCAACCCCCGCATCCGTCGCACCGAAGGGCGAGGGGTAGGTCGGTATCGCGCCGGAGCCTCCGGTGCCGGCATCCGTCCCGGTGTCATACGGGGACGGCTGCGTGGGAGGGACACTTCCAGGGGGAGGGGAGACCCCCGGCGTCGTCTGGGGGACGCCCGGCGTGGTGGTGGGCGCGCCGGTGCTGGGATCGAACTGCGCGTTGGCCACCGCCAGGGACAGCATCGAGGCGCCGACCACGGCGCCGGCCAGCATGAGCCGAGTCTTCTTGTTGATGACCACGTGTTGCCTCCTGCCAGGTTCAAGCGTCACGAAAGTGGCCATGTAGGCACTTTCCATGCAGCGAGCCCCGCCCCCTCTGTTTGGGGAGGAGACGTGCAGCTGTAACCCCCTGAAATGACTCGGGGAGTGCGGTTCCCAAAGCTTTCCCCTTGACGCCTTGTGTTGGTTCCGGGCATTTACCGACCGGTCGGTAGGTCAGTCGGGAGTTTGCTGGCTGGCCCCCCTCAAGGAGGACACGCGATGCATTCGGGTCGGAAGCAGGATGACGGCGAGCGCTACCGGACGATCCTGGAGACGGCGGCGCGCCTCATCTGCGAGCGCGGCTACGAGGGCACCTCGATGCAGGAGATTGCCGCCGCGTGCCGGATGACGAAGGCGGGGCTCTACCACCACGTGCAGAACAAGGAGCAGCTGCTCTTCGACATCATGAGCTACGGGATGGACGCCTTCGAGCAGCAGGTGCTCGACAAGGTGCGCGACTTCCCGGACCCCGTCGAGCGGCTGCGTGAGTGCATGCGGCTCAACATCCACCTGGTGACGGGTGGGTGCAGCAAGGAGGTCATCATCATCCTCCACGAGCACGCCACGCTCACCGGCGAGGCTCGGGCCTTCATCGACAGCCGCAAGAAGAACTACGTCCGGTTCCTGGAGGACGCGTTCTCCGAGGCCGTGCGCATGGAGCGTATCCGCCCCGTGCAGCCCACCGTGGCCGCGTTCTCGTTCCTCGGCATGGTGCTGTGGATCTACAAGTGGTTCCAGCCCGACGGGCGACTGTCGGCCGAGCAGGTCGCCAACGAGATGGTGGAGCTGCTCTTCACCGGGCTGGTGACTCCGGCGATGGCCGCCGCGGGTGCGACGGGTACTCCCGTGCTGTCGATCGTTCCTCCCAAGGTGGCGGGAGGGGAGTCATGAAGCCCGGTCGCTGGGGCTCGGTGACGGAGTTGGTGGCGTCCATCCCCGACGGGGCCTCGCTGGCCACCGGGGGCTTCATGCTGGGCCGCGCGCCCATGGCGCTGGTGCTGGAGCTGATCGCCCAAGGCCGCAAGGGTCTCCATCTCATCTCCCTGCCCAACCCGTTGCCCGCCGAGTTCCTGGTGGCCGGGGGCTGTCTTTCGCGAGTGGAGCTGCCCTTCGGCGCGCTGAACCTGGAGGGCCGGGTGCGTCCCATGCCCTGTCTCAAGCGGGCCATCGAGCAGGGGCGCATCGTCTGGCGTGAGCATGACGGGTACCGCGTGGTGCAGCGGCTGCGCGCGGCGTCCATGGGGCTGCCCTTCATTCCGGCGCCTGACGCGGACGTGTCCGAGCTGGCCGATGCCGAGCCGCTCCAGGTGGTGGTGGATCCCTTCACGGGTCAGCGGGTGCCGGTCGAGCCGGCCGTCTATCCGGACGTAGCGCTCATCCACGCGCGCGCGGCGGACGAGCGGGGCAACCTCTACATCGAGGACCCCACGACGGACCTGCTGGTCGCTGGCGCGGCTCGCCGGGTGCTGGCGACGGCCGAGGAGCGTGTAACCCGGCTTCCTCGGGTGACGATCCCCGGCTTCCAGGTGGAGCGCGTCGCGCTCGCGCGGGGTGGGGCGCTGCCGACTGGCTGTGTCGGGCTGTACCCGCATGACGACGCGATGCTCGCGGACTACCTCTCGCTGGCCGAGGCCGGGCGTGAGGCGGAGTTCCTCGACAGCCTCCTGCGGCGGACCCGGAGCGCGGCATGAACGTGGAATCGTCCGTGACGCCCGCGGAGGTCGTGGTCTCGCTGCTCGCCCAGGAGATTGACGATGGCGGCGTGGTGGCCACCGGGGTTGCCTCGCCGCTGGCCATCCTCGCCATCGCCGTGGCTCGGGCCACGCACGCGCCCTCGCTGACATACCTGGCGTGCGTTGGCTCGTTGGATCCGGATCTGCCCTCACTGCTCCCCTCGTCCGAGGACCTCGGCTACCTGGAGGGGCGCTCGGCGGAGGTCACCATTCCGGACCTCTTCGACCATGCCCGGCGGGGCAGGGTGGACACCGTGTTCTTCGGGGCCGCCGAGGTGGATGCCCTGGGACAGACGAACATGACGGCCTCGGGGAGCCTGGAGCGTCCGCGCACCAAGTTCCCCGGTGTGGCGGGGGCGGCCACGCTGCGGCAGTGGGTACGCCGGCCGGTGCTGGTGGTGCCTCGGCAGTCGCGCCGCAACCTCGTGCCCGAGGTGCAGGTGGTGACCACGCGGGATGATCGCCGCCCGGTGAAGCTCATCTCCGATCTCGGCGTCTTCGAGCTCGGGGCGGGCGGGGCGCGGCTCCTCTCGCGTCACCCCTGGGCCTCGCTCGACGCGATTCGCGAGCGTACCGGCTTTTCGTTCCACGCGGACGTGTCGCTGCCCGTCACCTCGCTTCCGGATGCGCGCACCGTGTCGGCGATCCGGGCGATCGATTCCCGCTGCCTCCGCGACCAGCTCGTGGGGGCGTGAGCCACCGTCTTTCCTGTCAGGAGTACCCGGTATGAAGGCTGTCGTTCTGCGTCAGTTTGGTGAAGCGAGCAACCTGAAGATGGAGTCCGTGCCCGACCCTCGTCCGGGTCGCGGCGAGGTGCTCATTCGCGTCCACGCTTGCGGCGTCTGCTACCACGACGTCATCAACCGCCGGGGAAACCTGCCGCGTACCCACGTGCCCGCCATCCTCGGCCATGAGGCCGCTGGCGAGGTGGTGGAGGTGGGTCCGGACACGCCGGGATGGAAGGTCGGAGACCGCGTGGCGACGCTGCAGCGGCTCTCGTGTGGCGAGTGCGCCCTGTGCAAGAGCGGCCGCAACAGCCTGTGCAAGAAGGACAACCGCTTCTTCGGAGAGGAGATCTCCGGCGGCTACGCGCAGTACATGACGGCGCCGGTGGCGGGGCTGGGCCGAGTGCCCGCGAACCTGCCCTGGCCGGTGGCGGCCACGGTGTGCTGCACGCTGGGCACGGCTGTCCACACGGTGCGCACGCGCGGCCGCGTGCGGGATGGCGAGACGGTGCTCATCACCGGCGCCAGCGGTGGCGTGGGGCTCGCGGCGGTGCAGCTGGCGAAGCTGGACGGGGCGCGCGTCATCGCGGTGACGTCCGGTGAGGCGAAGGTGCAGCCCTTGCGCGAGGCGGGAGCAGACGAGGTCATCGTGTCGCGCGGGCTGGACTTCGCTTCCGAGGCGCGCAAGCGCACGGGCGGCGAGGGCGTCAACGTGGCCATCGAGATCGTCGGCAGCGCCACCTTCGGACAGACGCTGAAGGCGATGGCGCCGGGCGGCCGGGTGGTGGTGGTGGGCAACCTGGAGTCGGGCAAGGTGGACCTCAACCCGGGCCTGGTCATCGTCAAGGAGCTGGAGATCCTCGGGGCCTACGCCACCACGCGTGACGAGCTGGACGAGTCGCTCCGGCTGACGGCCGACGGGAAGATCCGTCCCTTCGTGTCGGAGGAGGTCCCGCTGGCCGATGCCGGACGGGCGCACTTCCGGCTGGAGAACCGCGAGATCGCGGGCCGGCTGGTGTTGGTTCCCCCCGAGTTGCAGTAAGCGCACCGCGCGAGGAGCAATCTTATGAAGAAGCAAGTTGGAATCGAAGCGCTGGCCATCGCGGTGCCCCGCCGCTACGTGGACATTGAGGACCTCGCCCGGGCGCGCGGCGTGGACCCCGCGAAGTACACGGCGGGCCTGGGGGCGAAGGAGATGGCGGTGGCGGATCCAGGTGAGGACTCCGTCTCGCTCGCCGCCACGGCCGTGGCGCGGCTCATCCAGCGCAACGGGGTGGACACGTCCCGCGTGGGCATGCTGGTGGTGGGCACCGAGACGGGCGTGGACCACGCGAAGCCGGTGGCCTCGCACGTTCAGGGGCTGCTGAAGCTGCCCAAGACGATGCGCACCTACGACACGCAGCATGCGTGCTACGGCGGCACCGCCGGGTTGATGGCGGCCGTGGAGTGGATTGCTTCGGGCGCGGGCGCGGGCCGCTCGGCCATCGTCGTCTGCTCGGACATCGCGCGCTATGGGCTGAACACCGCGGGCGAGCCCACCCAGGGCGGCGGCGCGGTGGCCCTGCTCGTGTCGGAGCAGCCGGACCTGCTCTCGCTCGACATCGGGCTGAACGGTGTCTGCTCCATGGACGTGTACGACTTCTGGCGGCCGCTCGGCCGGCGGGAGGCGATGGTGGACGGGCATTACTCCATCAGTTGCTACCTGGATGCGCTCTCGGGCGCGTACCGCGGCTGGCGCGAGCGCGCGCTGGCACACGAGGTGGTGCGCTGGGGCGACTCGCTCCCGGGCGAGCAGCTCGCGCGCATCCTGTACCACGTGCCCTTCTGCAAGATGGCGCGCAAGGCCCACACGCAGCTGCGGCTGTGTGACCTGGAGGACGCGCCGAACGCCGCGGCCAGCACTCCGGCGGCGCGCGAGGAGGCCGCGAAGTCCACCGCCAGCTACGATGCCCAGGTGGCCTCGTCCCTGGGGCTCAACGCCCGCATCGGCAACGTGTACACCGCCTCGCTGTACCTGGCGCTCGCGGGACTGATGAACGGCGAGGGCGCCGCGCTGGCCGGCAAGCGGATCGGCCTGCTGTCCTACGGCAGTGGCTGTGCCGCGGAGTTCTACTCCGGCGTGGTGGGAGAGAAGGCAGCCCAGCGGATGGCCCAGGTGGACGTGGAGGCGGTGCTCGCGAAGCGCGAGCGCGTCACCGTGGAGGAGTACGAGCGCATCATGCGGCTGGCCTCGGATGCGCCGGAGCAGCTGACCCCGGCCCCGGGCGAGTTCCGGCTCTCGGAAATCCGCGACTTCCGCCGCATCTACGCCGCCGGCTGAGCACTGTGACGGACGCGGGTACCTGGAGCTGTGCGGTTGTCCAGGTACCCGGTTCGTGTGAAGGTGCACACGTCGAAATGACGAGTGTTCGGGCCGGCGAACCCTTCTGAAGTGGAAGGATCATGAGCCGACCCACGAATCCGTTTCTATTGATAAGCGTGTCAGTCCTGCTCTGGAGTGCCGCGGCCTGCAAGCCCAAGGACGATTCCGAGAAGCAGACACAGGACGCGGGAATCAACTGCCCTGCTGTCGAGGACACGTGCTGCGATGGCAGCTGTAGCGGGGAGACGGGGGCCGAGGGCTCTCTGTCTCTCGAGGACTTCTGCTCCGGGGCCAGCGATAACCTCTGCGAGCACTACGTGCGGTGCGGATACGCCGCCAGCTTCGCGGGTTGCAAGCAGTACAGCGGGGACCGAGACCCGTTTGCCAACAGGCTGTGTCCGAGCATTTACGTTCAGGCCGTACGAGAGGGGCGGATGAACTTCCATCCCGATCGGGCGGCGGCCTGTGTTGACTGGCTTATCGCAGCGGGCGGGCAGTGTTTGCGGGAAGACTTCTCGAAGACGCCCTGCGACAAGATCTTCACGGGTGCGAGGAAGCTGGGAGAGTCCTGCGCTGAGAACCTCGACTGCTGCGCGGGTGAGCTCGCCTACTGCCAGCCCCCACGAGAGGAAGGGGGAACGTCTGTCTGCGCGCCCAGGTTGTGTGAGGGAGAACGGGCGCCGGATAGCGGCGCCTGTCGCCCTGGACTCTATTCCTATGAAGGGGTTTGCACTGTGCTCGCGACCAACGACTGCAGACCGCTCAGAGAGGGGGGTCCCTACCAACAGTGCGAGCAGGGCTCCTTCTGTCGGCACAGGGATACGAGTTGTGTGTCAGGGCCCTTTCCGTCGTGTTCCATTTGCCCGTCCCCGCTCGTCTGTAGCTCCAGCTGCAGCAGTCCGATCGCCGCGGGCCAACCGTGTCCCATTGATGCGACGGATTTTTGTCAGGTGGATGCCACCTGCGTTGCAACGCCTGGCGCTCCTTTTGGCGGTATATGTCAGCCCAAGCCGCTATCCAATGAAGGCTGAGTAAAACAGTGACAGTGGCCGAGTCCCGCTCCTTCAGGTCCTGGAGGGCGGGACTTCTAATACCTGTGTTGACAGCGTGGCATGAGGTTTATAGGTCTATCAGTTGTTGATGAGACGGTAGGCACTTAAATGGAGGAAGTCATGCCATCCAACATGCTCGCAGGGCGTTTTGACCTCACGACGGGGAAGTTTGGAATGGAGACGGTGGCCATTCCGGAGCCCGGCCCGGACGAGGTGCGCATCAAGGTTTCCGCCGCGGGCATCTGCCTGTCCGACATCCACATCATCGACGGCACGTTGCGCCTGGAGCCGCGCGAGGGTCTCACGAAGGTCACGCTCGGGCACGAGGTGTCCGGTGTCATCGAGAAGCTGGGGTCGGCGGTGCCTCCCATGTGGCAGCTCGGCATGAGGGTCCTGCTGCAGGCGGGACAGAGCTGCGGCAGGTGTCCGACCTGTGTGGGCCGCACGGGCCCGTGCGTCAAGCCACTGACCCGGGGTGTGGACTACGACGGCGGTTGGGCGGAATACGCGCTGGCGCGCTTCGACACGCTGGTGGCCATCCCCGAGGACCTGCCCTCGGAGCAGGCCGCCATCCTTCCGGACGCGGTGTCCACGCCGTACGCCGCCATCGTGGAGACGGCCCAGCTCAAGCCCGCCGAAGCGGTGGGTATCTGGGGCGTGGGTGGTCTCGGCGCGCACGCGGTGCAGCTCTGCCGGGCCTTTGGCGCGGCGCCCATCGTGGCCATTGATCCCCTCCCCGATGCGCGGGAGCGCGCGCTGAAGCTCGGCGCGGACGCCGCGTTGGATCCCCGACAGCCGGATTTCCGCGAGCAGATCAAAACGCTGACGGGTCGCCGCGGTCTCGATGTCGCCCTGGATCTGGCGGGGGTGCAGCAGGTGCGCGAGCAGGCCCGGTCGGTGCTCGCGCCCATGGGCCGGCTGGTGCTCGTCGGGCTCGCCGGAGCCCCGCTGTCGCTCGGCCTGGATGTGCCCTTCTGCTACGCCATGCAGCAGGTGCGAGGCCATTACGGCTCCTACCCCCGGCATCTTCACCAGTTGGTGACGCTCTCCCGCTTCCGCCGAATTGATTTCTCCGGCTCCATCTCGGACGTCCTTCCTTTGCGAGACGCCCCGCGAGGCGTGGAGCGGCTCATGAAGAAGGAAGGGAGCCCCATCCGTCTGGTCTTGCGTCCAGGAGTCTGAGGTCCACCCGGTTTGTCCACAGGAGTAAAGCCCGTGTCCGCCTCTTCGCATGTCCTAGAGCTCTCCGAGCCCGTGCCTCTCACGATGGAATTGCTGCGCGCCGCCGTGGCCCTCCGCCCGGCTCGTCATGGCGAGGTCCCTCGTCTCGAGGTGCGCGTCCGTCACCTCTCGCCGGACCCGCGGCAGCTCGCGCGCTACCGCGAGGTGTGTGACTTCCCCGCGGATGGTTACCTGCCGCTGACCTTTCCCCAGGTGATGGCCACGTCGCTGCACCTCTCGGTGCTCAACCGCCCCGAGTTTCCGTATCGGCTGCTCGGCATGATCCACGTGCGCAACCAGATCCGTCAGTACCGGCGGCTGGCGGAGAACGCCTCGCTCTCCGTGCACGTGTGGGTCGAGGGCCAGCGCGAGGTCCGGCAGGGAATCGAAGTGGACCTGCACACCCGCATGGAGCAGGACGGGGTGCCCGTGTGGAGCGCCGTCACCACGATGCTGCGCCGTCTGCGTGGCGCGGACAAGCGCCGGCGCGAGGAGCGGCCCGCGGGGGCCACGTCCACTGCCACGGAAGAGGACGTGCTCTTCGCCCACAGCCGCCCCGCGCGTTGGTCGGTGTCCGAGGACACGGGCCGGCGCTACGCGCGAGCTTCCGGGGATTACAACCCCATCCACCTGAACGCCCTCACGGCCATCCCCTTCGGCTTCCCGCGTGCCATTGCGCACGGCATGTGGACGGTGGGCCGCTGCGTGGCGGAGATGGGCGAGGCGGCAGAGGCCTCCGCGCTCACCCTCTCCTCGGAGTTCCGCCGTCCGCTGTTGCTGCCCTCGCGGGTGGTGTTCCAGACGACGGCGCTGAAGGGCGGCGGCGTCGCCTACCGGGTGAAGTCCGAGGACGGCCAGCCGCACGTCATCGGCCGGCTGTCGCCCGGGGCAGCGGCGGAGTCCTAATCCCCTTCGGAGAAGTGACCGAAGGGAAGGCACCCTCTCCCTTCGGGAGAGGGTGGGGGTGAGGGTATCCGAACCCGTTTTTCCAACCCGTGGCCCTCAATGTGGACACGGGGTTCAACCCGGGGCCCTGGAACCCTCACCCCGTCCCTCTCCCGAAGGGAGAGGGGAAATCTTCGCGGACCTACCTGAAGGGGATTAGAGCCCGGCCACCTTGGAGGAGCTGACCACCGAGTAGGCGAAGGCCAGCTCCTGTTGTGAGCGGGGTGGGGCGCCCAGCTCGAAGCGCACGATGCCGTCCTCGCTCACCTTCGCGGGGGCGGGCTTCGTCTGCTCCTGGAGCAGCTTCACCTCCACGGCCTCGAGCTCGGACACGGGCATCCGCTCCTCGAGGACCACCTTCTCCGCGCGGGTGCCGGTGTTGGAGAGGAACAGCTTCACCTGATGGGTCCGGGTGCGCTTGCCGGTGATGCGCTGGGTGTCCTGCTTCGAGTCCACCAGGCGCGCGATGCGGAGGGTGTCTTCGCTGCCGAAGCCCAGCTTGAGCTTCTCGCCCAGACCCGTGAACTTGAGCTGGGCCCGGCCCACGTAGCCGCTCGAGCGAACCAGGTCCACCGGGCCGGCCAGCAGCACCGCTGGGCCCCGGTTGTCGAAGCGCGCCACCCGGTGCACCAGCGGCGAGTGCTCCGGATGGCCGATGAGCTCGGACGTCGCCGGGGCGGTGAACTGGAACAGCGGCACGCGGTGGGGTGCGCCGTCACTCGGCACGGTGACTCGGTGGGAGGCCCGCAGCGTCTGGGCCTCGCCGCCGTCGTCCAGGCCTGGCATGGAGTCGGACGGGCTGGCGCCCCCCTCTCCGGTGGTCTGGAGGACCTCCTCGCGGATGGATACCTCCACCGAGTGCTTCTCCTGCTCGCTCTTGTCGCGCAGCTGCAGCCAGTCCTCCATCAGCCGAGGCGGCGAGGCGCCCAGGGTGGGGCGAGCCGTGGAGAACAGCAGCTCCACGTCCTTCCACTCCTCCTCGGTGCGCTGCCACACCACGGCCTCGCATTCGAGCGTCACTGCCTCGCCGTTGTCGACCGGGGCGAGCGTGGCACGGTACGCCGGCCGCCACACGGCACAGGGCACCAGGTACGTCACGCGCAGCGATGCGGTTCCCCCTTGGGGGAGGTTCGTGTCCAGCTCCGCGGTGGTGACGAGCTGTTGCTCCGTCTGCTCGCTCTGGGCGAGCACTGCCCGGGCCTCCACCAGCCGCTTCCACGTCGCCTCCACGTGCTTGCGCGCCCGCCGAAGGGACTCCTCCGTGGAGGCGGACTCCTTGCGCACGGTCTCCAGTTGCTCGTGCCAGGACTCCGGCTTTGCGCGGCCGACGCCCGAGAGCTCGGCGATGGCGCGCAGCACATCCTCGCGAGCCACGTTCACCACCTCCAGGCGGGATTGCAGTCGCTGCGCGTCTGCCTGCGCGCGCTTCAACTCCGTCTCCAAGTCCTCGACGCGGCGGCGTAGCTCCGTCTTCTGTTCGCGCGCGTCCTCGCGGGGCTTCTCCTTCCACGCGCGGCTCACGCGCGCCTGCGAAACGGTGCCTCCGGTGAGCTGGGCCTGGAGCGACCGGTCTACCGCGAGCGGCGAGAGTCCCTCCACGCACAGCCGCTGCGGCCCGGCAGGCAGCACCACGTCTCCGCGGCGCTCCACCAGCGCGCGGTCCTCGAGGACGGTGACCTTGACGATAGGCAAATGGATGCGGGTGCTCATCACGTCCTCCGGTTGCCACCCACGAGCATCTTGCTCGAGGGAATCCGTACGGCCCACGTTGCATTCAGCGTCTGCGTCTCACCCGGCTGCAGCGTCACCTTCCAGGCGCGCTCGCCCTCCACGGGCGTCTCTCCGGGCAGGAGCGTGCGCTTGCTCCAGGCGGGTTGCACCTCGGACTCTTCCACCTTGATGTCCCTCTCCGCCGAGGGCACGGCCGGCACGCGCTCCAGCACCTCCACGGTGACACGCTGTTGCGTCCGGTTGGCCAGCTCCACACAGACGTGGTGGGTGAGCATGTTGGAGTTGCTGAACATGCCGCCGGAGACTTCGTCGAAGCGCGTGTTGCGCGACACCTTGATGGACTCTTCGACGCCCAGTCCCAACTGCTGCGTGGCGCCGGGCGCGAGCGTGGGCAGGGGAGACGTCATCAGGAACTCGTCGCCGAGCGTGATGTCCACCGGGCCCGCGAGCAACGCGTGCGGCGTGCGGTTCTCCACCTTCACGGTGCGGAAGGCGCGCGGCTCCATCGAGGGCACGCAGACGTATTGGGCGCTCAGCCCCACCGGCGCGGAGAACACGGGTACGGTGTGCCACACCCCATCCGAGGGCACATCGACGCGCATCTCCACGTCAAAGCGGTAGTCGAAGTGCGGCGTGGATTGGCGGGGGGGCACGGACCAGGCCGGGGGCGCCACACGCTGCACGGAGGCCGCTGTGCTTTCATACTGGGCCATGAGCGCGAAGACATCCACGCGCACGTGGATGCCCATGAGCATGAGCAGCTCTCGGGACATGGCCTCGGGCTGGGGACGCAAGCGACCGCGCTGGGCGGGTTGGTCCGCGGCGCCAAGCTCCAGGCTGCCGTAGTCGAGCAGGTCGCCTGCCGGCACCAGCTCCCCAGCCAGCTCAAACGGCGGGCTTCCAAAAGCACCGCCGCCGCCTTCGCCGAACGACAGCGCACCGTCCAGGTCCATGGCCTCGGACTCCGGTGCCTCCTCCTTCACGGAGGGACTCCTCCGCATCTCCCCGGAGGACGAGAGGTCGCCGCTCCTCATCATGTTCGAGCTTCTCTTGAGCGCGGGAGGTGGCGCGCTGGGAGCAGGGGCGGGCGGAGCGCCTCCCGGGGCCGGGGAGCGGAAGGAGCCGGTGGGCCTGGCCGCGGCCATGGGCGCGGCGGGCGCGGCCAGGGCGGGCATGGACTGGGACACGCGCGCCGGCGGAGGCGGAGGGACGAAGGCGGGGAGTGAGGGCCGTGAAGGGCGTGAGGGCTCCTCCATGACGGCCTGCGGTTTCGGAGTGGGCTCGGGTGGTGGGGAGCCGGGTTGGGGGCGGGGCGGACTCGCGGGTCGTGCCGTGTCGTAGCCCGCGAACAGCTCGTCGAGTCCGGGCGGTGGCTCGCGCCAGCCCGAGCGGGCCGGTGGAGGCTGGCGCCGGCCGATGCGCAGGGCCTTCAGCTCGGGGACGTCGGCGCGCCGCTCCAACTGGGCAGTGGACAGGGACATCCGCACGTTGCTCCAGTCCTCACCGGTGCGCTGGATGATGGAGGCGCGCATGAGCAGCGTGCCTCCATCGAGCGTCCGGGGCAGCCGCAGGTCGTATCCCGGCACCCAGCGGGCACCGTGCACCACGTACTCGAGCGCGAGCTGAGCGCCCTCGTGAGTCCCGTCCACCTCGGAGAGCGTGATGACGGCTGCCCGGTAGAGCTGCGCGCGTTGCCCGCGCACCGCGGATGAGCCCTCTTCCAGCCGGCGTCGGCGCAGCTCCACCTCTTCCATGGCCTCGCGGTGCTGGCGCTCCAGGTCGATTTGCTGGGCCAGAAGGGTGGAGAGCTCCGTGTCGACGAAGCCCGCGAGCGAGAGGATGGCGGTGAGGGCCGACTCGCGGGGCTCCTGGAGCACATCCTTCTTGTAGGGAGGGAAGGAGGGCTTGAGCTTCTGGAGGGCTGCGATGTCTCGCTGAACGCGCTCCATCTCAGAGGCGAGGCCGGAGAGCTTCTCCTGGGCCTCTTCCAGGGCGCGCTGGGCGGTAGAGATGTCCACCTCCTGAGGCAGCCGCACGTCGAAGACGGGCCGGATGTCCTGGACCCGGAGCGTGTGGGGGCCCTTCTGCACGGAGGCCCGGAGCGAGCCGGTGCGGAGCCCGAGCGGTAGGCCCTCGATGCGCACCTGTCTAGGAAGTCGGCCGTTGTCGGACGGCACCGCGGCCAGGCGTGTGCAGAGCGCGCCCTCGGCATGAACGGTGACCGCATCCAATGTGGAAGGTATGACGACCATCGAAGCCCCCTCGGTCGAGACAGCAACAGAGGGGAGGCTAGCCGGGATGAGGGGTGGACCGCGAGCCCCCTCTACGTTCGGCCATGGTCTCAGCCGAGGAGCTTCATTCCTGAGGTGAAAAGGACCAGGGGCGATTCTGGGGAAAGCCTCTGTCGGGTAGGGCCTTCATCGACCGCGTAGCTTCGCGCGTGTCCCCGTTTGTGGTGCTGTTGCGCCCGCTGCCGCGAGCCGTTCCGCGCGCAGGCGGCGCACGCGGCGAGTGCTGATCGTCAGCCCATCCACCTTGCCTGACGCCGTTCGCGTGAAGGTCACCGTCCCGAGCGAGCTGCTGACGAAGCGGTCGCCGCCGATGGCTTCGAGCGTGATGGCCGTCTGGCGCGGCCAGTACACCGTCAACTTGCCATCGGTGACGCGCACCGTGTAGGTCATGTCGACCTCGTCACTCCGGTACTGCCCCGCGAACGACGACAGCGCTGAGACGGTCGGCAACGGCGCGGTCACGCGCGCAAAGACCCTTGGCGGCAGCGGCTCGCCCAGGATGTGCAGCTCGCGCGGCGCATGGGCCGGCGCGCCGGCGGCTGGCGCGGGGAATCGCCATTCCTCGGTTGACTCGCCCACGCGGAACGCACCGTTGCCGAGCGGCACCAACGATGTCGGTGCATCGATACGCCGCAGCACGCCGTCCTTCACCTCCAGTCGCAGCACCGCGTCCGACAACTGGCTCCAATAGACGCCGGCCAGCGCGGACAGCTCCGTCTCCGGCACCTCCACCGCGGGCGGTGTAACGGCGGTCATGCGATCGCCCAGATACACGTCTGCGACCTTCCGTGTGAGCGTGTCGGGCGCGATCGTGGCACCGTTGCACAGCGCCACGATGGCCAGCCGTTGATCTGGGAAGGCAATGACCTCCGCGCGATAGCCGGCATCCGCGCCGCTGTGCCCCACGGTCCGCAGGCCACGATAGGTGCCGACGTACAGGCCGCCGCCGTAGCTAATCGCCACGCCGTTGTTCAGCGTCGCCGATTTCTGCATCCACTCCACCAGTGCGCGCCCGCCGACGCGCGCGTGGACGAAGTTCTCCTCCCATTTCAGCAGGTCGCCGACCGTGGTGAAGAGGCTACTCGCGCCGTAGACGTCGAACACCGGGATGCTGATGCTCCACCCGCCCCCTTTGCGCTGACGGTAGGCCGACGTGCGCTGCCGCACGATTTCCGTGTGATCGTCATGGAAGTGGGTGGCCGTCATGCCGAGGGGTCGAAAAATCCGCTCGTCGGCGAACGCCCGCAGCGGCTTGCCCGACACGCGCTTGATGATCACCGCCAGCAGCGTGTACCCGGTGTTGTTGTAGAGATCCTCCGTCCCTGGCTCGAAGTTCAGCCCGCGCTGCTTCGCCGCGACCCACAGCACATCCTCTTCGGTAATCAGGTCATCGAATCGCCAACCAGCCAGATTCAGCAGCGACCACTGGTCCCGCAGGCCGCTGGTGTGATGGATCAGGTGCGCGAGAGTGATCTTCTTCCCATAGTCGGGCATCTCCGGCAGGTACTTCCTGATGTCATCCTCCAGCGACAGCTTGCCCTCTTGCGCCAGCAGCCCGATCGAGAACGCGGTGAACTGCTTGGCGATGGATGCGACATGGAAGATCGACTCCGGTGTGATGGCGACGTCGTACTCAAGGTTCGACATGCCGTAGCCGCGTGCGTAGTCCAGCACACCGTCACGGGAGATCGCCACGGCGCATCCCGGCGTCGTGGGACCGGCCCACGGAGCGAACACTGCGTCGACCTGCTTGTGGCGATCGGCTGGCGAGGCGCTCGCCGCCTGGGCGTGGGCAATGGGGGCCTGGGTGGCCCACGCTACGGCGATGGCCGCCATCAGCATGATGGGTGGAGTGACACGCATGAGAGGCTCCTGAAGCCCAGTACACACGAGGATGTGTCCGCAACGTACCACACGCTTTCGTGGACACAGGTGGAGTGACGCGACTTGCTGCGAGCCCCCAGTTGCTGCGTGCCGGAGGCACCCCATTTGTGGACATTCAGGGATATGAAATACGCGTTAAACAACCGCCGGTCCTGCTGGAGAGAGGTCGATGCTTCGTCTTTTTTTTCTTTGCATCCTGCTGTTCGGAGCCGTGGCCGATGCCGCTGAAGCCGAGGGCTTCCGCGAGGACGCGCGGTCGATTGAGAAGCTGGTCAATGACCATTACGCCTATCTGGACCGTTTTTCGGATGGGCGGATGCCCCTGTCCGCGAAGCTCCGCGCCGAGGCGGAGCAGGTCCACGACAAGCGTTCGTTGCTCCGCTTCGCCGAACGAGCACTGCTCACCCTCGCTGATCACCATGCCATCACGGGGAGCTCCTTCTCGGACAGCTGGGCGATCGTTCCAAGCTACTCGGACCTGTGGATCGAAAAGCGCGGACCCGACTTCAGGGTGGAGGCCGTGCGGCAGGGCTCACCCGCGGAGCGAGCGGGGATCAAGGTGGGAGACCGGCTGACCGCGATAGAGGGCATGCCGATAGCACGAGCGGTCGAGGCTTTCTGGGCGGACCTCGGGATGACCTCGACCGACGAGCGGGCGGGTTTTGCCGCGCGTGTGCTGGCAGCGGGGAAGCGGGACCGGCCTCGGACCCTCTCGATTCAGCGTGAGCGGGGCAAGCCGCAACGGATGGTTCTGCCCAACCTCTATACGGTGGCGGCCCATCATCCCCCCATCTCCGCCAGCCCTTCGGGCACCGACCTGCGGATCAAGTTCAATGACTCGCTCGGCGATGACGAAACCATCGCGGCCTTCGACGCGGCGATGGCGCAGGCGCAGCCGGGACAGCGGGTGATCATCGATCTCAGTGAAACGCCGGGCGGAGGCAATACGGTAGTTGCCCGGGCGATCATGGGCTGGTTCGTGTCAAAGCCAACCGCCTATCAGGTGCACAATCTCCCCGAGGAGGAGCGGCGAACCGGAATCCCCCGCCAATGGGTGGAGCAGGTGCTGCCGAGGGCAGGGAAGCACCATCCGGGTCCTCTCGTGATTCGCGTCGGCCGCTGGACCGGGAGCATGGGCGAGGGGCTGGCCATTGGCTTCGCTGCACTGGGAGCAGAAGTTATTGGCGAGCCCATGGCGGGGCTGCTGGGCGCCATTTACGATTACAATCTCACCCACTCGGGCCTGCTCCTGAAGCTGCCAACGGAGCGACTCATGACGGTGGACGGGAAGCCTCGCGAGCACTTCATGCCGCACAGTCCAATCGCCGTCCCGAGCCGCTAGCCGAGCCTCGCTTTCGCGAACCTGTCCGACAGTCGGACAAGTTGTGGAAGAACACGCCCGGAGGGTCTCCTGCTCTGGATTCATTCAGGCCCCTGGAGGGACTTTCTTCGACTGGCTTAAAGGTAGAGACCTAGATTGTCCTCGATCAGGCCCGACCAGGTGTCGCTCGGAATGAGGCAGAACCGAGCCTGTCCGGCCTGGGCCTCGCGGAGTCGCCCGAGAAGGCCGTGCAGGTCGACCAGGAGGGGGGAGGATTCGGGGAGCGTCTGGGGTGCCTCCTCGAGTGCCCGGATGAGCGCCTCGACCAGAGGTATCGCGCTCTCTGGCTCATGACATGCAGCGCCCCGGCTGGTGACGGGTAACGGCGCCATGAACTGGCTGAGCGGAGGATAGCCCGATGCGACAGCGAGCCGGTCGAGCTCCTCTCCGTAAAGGGTCAGCATCCTCCCGCTGTCACGGGTGAGGCGGGTCCCCATGGGCACACGCCGGTCGAGGGCCACTTGAGTCGTCTCGGGCTTGCCGAGGAGAAAGGCCACATAGAGGTACCCGAGGTAGAGCGCGACGGCGGTGGACAGACCCGCGCACAGCACTGGGATGTACTCGTGCATGAAGCCATAAAAAATCAGCAGGCTGAGACAGATGACGCTCACAGTCACGAAGCCCCAGGTGACTTTCTTTCCCCGTAGAAACTCCCGATATGGACTGGCCAGCATGGAAGAACGCATCGCAAGGGTTGTGCCAGCCGCGCCCGCTTCGCATCGTGAGTGTGGCTCAGGCGCTTCCACGACTTCTCGTCCCGATTGAAGAGCAGCGGCGCGACAACCTGGCAAACGCACAGCCCGGTGGAAAATACATCGTCAGATCAAAATGAAGCCTTCCTCCTCCTTGGGCATGGTTCACTTCATGCTCCACCGACGCCCCTGACTGTCCGGGTTTGAGACCTACATCAGGCACGCTAGCGGCTTCAGGAAGAGGACACTCATGAGACGTTTGATGAAGGGAATTTGGCTTCGTTCGGTCGTAGGCCTCCTGGGGGCGGCATTGCTGCCTGCCTGCGACAAGACTCCTCCCCCGGAGCCGGAGATTCCCGTTTGCAGTGAGCCGGGCATCCCTGAGCTGGAGCCCCAGACACAGGTCCGCCCAGGGCCTGTGAGCTCGCTGGCTGCGGTGGATATCCGCACCCAGCTGGAGTCCATCCCCGGCCTCACCGTGCTGGATGAAGTGCAGGTGGATGGCTTCCGCTTCTTCACGCTGGACTTCGAGCAACCGGCGGATCACCTCAACCCCCAAGGTGAGCGCTTCCTCCAGCGGATGACGCTGTTCCACAGCGCGGTGGACGCCCCCATGGTGATGGACACGGAGGGAGAGGCCATCTTCGCGGAGCCTATCGCCGCCGAGCCCGTCTATCTCCTCGGGGCCAATCAGATCACCGTGGAGCACCGCTTCTTCGGCACCTCGCGGCCCGCCTCGGGCGACTGGAAGCTGCTGACCATCGAGCAGGCCTCGGCGGACTTCCACCGCGTCGTCGAGACCTTCAAGCCCATCTATGGCGCTCGGTGGCTGTCCACGGGAGTCTTCAAGGGAGGAACGTCCGCCATCCTCCACCGCTACTTCTACCCGGATGACGTGTATGCCACCGTGCCCTATGCGCTGCAGCACAGCCAGGGGCTGGAGGACGAGCGCCCCGGGCACAGGCTGGCCCAGGTGGGTGACCAGGCCTGCCGGCAACGGCTGGAGGAGCTACAAAGGGCCGCCTTGGAGCGGCGAGAGGAGCTACTGCCCCTCGTGAACGCGCTGGCGAGTGAGGGCACCCGCTTCGATACCCTGGGGCCAGACCGGGCCCTTGAGTTCGCCGTCGTCGAGCTGCCCTTCAACTTCTGGCAGCGCTACGGGCTCGAAGTTTGGGATTGCAGCAACCTTCCCGCGCCCACGCTCTCTGCCCAGGAACTCTTCAACTTCGTGCTCGACGTTGGGGGTCTCGCCTACGCCTTTTCGGATGAAGGCCTGGAGACGGATGCGCCGCTTCGCTACCAGTACGCCACGCAATTCGGCTCACCTCACTACCCGGAAGAGCACCTGCGGCCGTTGCTGCGTTATCCCGGTGAGCACGAGGTCACCCGCTTTCCTCCCACGGGAGTGGAGAAGCGCTTCGAGGGCCAGCTCATGAAGCGGGTAGAGGAGTGGATGCGCACGGACGCGCAGCGAATGCTGCTCGTCCATGGCACCCTCGACCCTTGGACCGCGAGCACCTTCGACGTGAACGTGTGCAAGGGCGCCTACCGCCTCGTCGTTCCGGACAGCAACGGCTTCTACGGCGTGCTGGGAGAGCTGAACGAACCCGCGCGCGGCTTCGTGTTCAGCAAGCTGTCGGAGTGGGCGGGCGTGCCGGTGAGGGAGCCCTCTTCGAGCCCCTTCGAGCGCCACCCGCGTGCTTCCAAGTGGCGTGCGAGGGTGGATCGCGGGCAGACGCTCCGTTCCATACGGTAGCTGCTCGCTTGTGGCGCGCTCGCCCGTCGGCGTATGGGCGGAAGGGGGGCCCTGTTGCTGGGCGGTGGGCTGGAAAAGCAGCCGCGGCTCACCGCCCGGGGATGCCGCCCCACGAGCGGCCCCCTCGAACAGATGCCTGGACCTCACCGCCGCCGCGGAGGACCTAGAGCGGGCCGTTGAAATTCAGGCCGAAGCCCGTACCGGAGACGTAGTACCAGGCCGGGTACGTGGAGCTGAACTGCGGCACGTAGCACAGCACCTGGCCGCCATCGGCGCGCACCGTTTCGCGGACCTGCTGGAGGATGTCCATCGTCTCCGAGACGCTCGTCCCAGAGATGTTGCAGTAGACCCAGTTATTGTCCGTCGTGAGCGCGGTCACCTGGAGGGTGTTGTTCCGCATGTGGACGAACCGGATGTTGGCATCGCGCCACTGATTCGTCGCCTGGGAGTAGATGGACAGCCTGGCGGGTACTGCCAGGGCGGTGCTCGACGCCAGCAGCCCGAAGAGCAACAGCGTGCGCATCATGCTCATCACTACACTCCTTGGTGCAGGGTGATGCGGCATCCTACGAGGGGGCTCTGACACCCTGCGGAGGTCGGGAGGGGGTCCTCCCATCGAGAAGCGCCCGCCCTGTTACGACAGGCAGGCCGAGTACAGGGGCAAGTGCTACCTACCGGTCTCGGCCAGCTCCCGGAACACGCGCGAGCCCCGGTCCTTGCGCCGGTAGGCAAAGGGTCGCGACGAAGCGACGGTGAAGGACCCAGGGTCAGTCCGCCCTTGACGAAGCCTCCTCCTGGCTTCTGCTCACTGCAGGGGGTCGCTCTTCGAGACCTCCTTCACCACGTCGATGAACGCACGCAGCCCCGCCGGAACGTGACGATGGCTGGGGTAGAAGACGCACAGCCCGGGCCACGTCGGCAGCCAGTCCTCCAGCACGCTCACGAGCTTTCCGGACGCGAGATACGACCGGACCTCCCACTCGAACAGATACGCGAGCCCGGCGCCACTCAGCGCGGCCTCGATGACGAGCGAGAGCGTGTCGAGCGTGAGCGGCCCATCCACCTCGACCGCGAGCTCCTCACCGTGACGTTCGAACTCCCAGGCGTAGAGTCCACCGTTCCTCTTCCGCAGGCGGATGCAGGAATGCGCATGCAGATCGGCCGGTACCTTCGGGCGAGGATTCGCCTTGAAATACCGGGGTGAGCCGACCACCGCGGCGCGCTGTCTCGGACCGTAGGGCACGGCCACCATGTCTTGCGGCACCGCTTCGAGTAGTCGGATGCCGGCGTCGAATCCCTCCTTCACGATGTCGACGAAGCGCGAGTCGGCCACGAGCTCGACCTTCATGTCGGGGTAGCGCCTCATGAACTCGAGCACCACGGGCTTGAACAACTGCCGCGCGGCGCCCTCCGCCGCGGTGATGCGCAGCGTGCCTGTCGGTGTGTCGCGGAACTCGTTGACCGACTCCATCGCCGCCGAGAGCTCGGTGAGCGCGGGCCGGACGCGCGAGAGGAGCCGCTCGCCTGCTTGCGTGAGCGAGACGCTGCGTGTCGTGCGCTGGAAGAGCCTGACGCCCAGCTGCTTCTCGAACGCCGCGACCAGATGGCTCAAGGCTGACGGCGAGAGACCGATCTCGGCCGCAGCGGCCCGGAAGCTGCGGTGCGCCGCGACGGCCGAGATGGCTTGGAGCTCGAAAAAACCCGGTCGTTTCATTGTGCTGTCTCCTGCATCAGTCCATGCCACTTAGCGGTGATGGTTGCACCAGTCGAGCGGGGTTATCTGAGCGCCACACAGGAGGAAGCACCATGAAGAAGACGGTCCTCATCACTGGCGCATCGTTTGGATTCGGCAAGGCCACGGCGGAGTTGTTCGCCGCTCGCGGCTGGAATGTCATCGCCACCATGCGCACACCGCGGGAGTTGCCCGGCACGTTCGTCACCCGGCTCGACGTCGAGAAGCCGGAGACCATCCGCGCCGCCGTGGACGCGGGTCTGGCGAAGTTCAGGCGCATCGACGCGGTGGTGAACAACGCGGGCTACGGCCTCTCCGGCGTGTTCGAACTGACCCCGGACGAGAAGGTGCGCGAGCAGTTCGAGGTGAACGTCTTCGGCGTCATGAATGTCGTGCGCGCGGTGCTGCCGCACTTCCGTGAGAACAAGGGGGGCTGCATCGTCAACGTGAGCTCCGGAGCCGGCGTGTTCGGCCTGCCGCTGATTTCCCTCTACACCGCGAGCAAGTTCGCCTTGGAGGGCTTCTCCGAGTCACTCTCGTACGAACTGGGCGCGCTCGGCATCCGCGTGAAGCTCGTCGAGCCGGGCGGAGTCACCAGCACGAGGTTCGTCGAGCGCTCGGCGAAGGAGGCGAGCGCGTTGCCAGGCGACGTCCGTGACTACGCCGCGTTCGTCTCGGCGGCGAACCAGGTCTTCGCGGCGATGCGCGCATCACGAGGCGTGGACAAGGCCGCGACACCGGAGCACGTCGCCGAGGTCATCTTCGAGGCCACGAACGATTCGTCGGACCGCCTGCGCTACGTCGCGACGAACGACATCCTTCCACTGGTCGAGGCGCGCCGGCAGACGTCCGAGACTGAGTACATGGCGTTCATGCGAACCCACTTCGGGCCAAGGTTGCCGCTGGCCATGAACCAGACCCTCCTCATCACAGGTGCATCCGGCCAACTCGGCCGCCGAGTGCTCCACCATCTGCTCGAGAGCAACGAGGTTTCACCCGCGAGAATCATCGCGACGACGCGTGAGCCGGCAAGGCTCGCGGAGTTCGCGGCGCGCGGTGTCTCGGTCCGGCATGCCGACTTCAACGATGCGGCCTCCCTGGAAAAGGCCTTCGCGGGCGCTGACAGGATTCTCATCATCTCGACTGACGAACTGGACCTCGTCGGCGGAAAACGCCTCAGGCAGCACGAGACAGCGGTCGCGGTGGCCAGGAAGGTGGGCGCTACGCATCTGGCCTACACGTCCATGCTCTCACCGGAACCGGGCTCGCCCTTTTTGCTCGCAAGCGACCACTACGGCACCGAGCAGGCGCTCAAGGCAAGCGGACTCTCCTACACCCTCTTCCGCACCAACTCTTATTTCGAGAACCTGATGTGGTCGCTGCCAGCCATCATCGCCACGGGCCGCTGGCATACGTCCGCGGGAGAGGGACGTGTCGCTTATGCCGCGCGCGACGACATGGCCGCCGCCATCGCGAGCCATCTGGCATCGGCTTCGAACGACAGCACAACGCTCATGCTGACGGGTTCCAGGGCCTACAGCCACGCGGAGGTCGCCAGGCTGGTGACGGAAGTGACTGGCAAGCCGATCGAGCTCGTCCCCCTCTCCGACGAAGCCTTGACCGACACCTTGATTGCCTCGGGCGTTCCCGAACCCTTCGCGCGGCTCCGCGCATCGGTCGATGCCAATGTGCGCGCCGGAAACTCCGACCCGGTGAACGATACGCTCGAGACGCTGTCACGGCGCAAGCCCATGTCCCTCGAGCACTTCCTCGACACGAACAGGGCCGCCTTGATGGGCGGATGAGGGAGCCCCCCCGAGGCACATAGGCCTCAAACTTCCAGCTCGCTGCGGGCAACTCGGCCCTGGTGGTGCGCTCCTTCCTCGAGTCGTTCTGAGTGCGAACAACCTCTAGGATGGGCGGCATGGGGAACTCGCTCTCTTGGTCGGGGTCCGCCTCGACCTGCTTTCACCTGGGGCTTCCGCGCTGTGAGCGTGTAGCTTCCGCTCCGTGGAGACCATCGGAATGACGGACCCAGGACCTGCCGGCAGGCGGGCTTTGGCTCGCGGGGCGACCGCGAGGTGGCTGCGATGCATCACGGGCCTCGGCTTGCTGATGTGCTGCGCGTTCAGTGGCGCGCACGCGGCGGAGCCGGCCCGCCTCATCAGGGATTTCCACCATACCGCGTGGACGCTCAAGGACGGCGCACCCGCGGGCATCTGGACCATGGCGCAGACCCAGGACGGTTGGCTCTGGCTGGGCACGTCCGCGGGGCTCTGGCGCTTCGACGGGGTCGTGTTCGAGCGATACGACCTGCTGCCAGAGGGCAGCTCGGTGTCGCGCTCGGTCAACATTCTGTTCGCCTCCCGGTCGGGTGGATTGTGGGTGGGCTACTCCTACGGTGGCGCCGGTTTCCTCAAGGACGGCGTGGTGACCCATTACGGCTCCAAGGAAGGCCTTCCGCAGGGCTCGCCCATCGAGAATTTCGAGGAGGATGGAGAGGGGCGGCTCTGGGTGGCGACCGCCAAGGGCCTCTACGTGCTCGAGCAGGGGGCCTGGCAGCTGGCCGACGCGCGATGGGGTTTCTCGGTACCTGGCGGCGCCTCGCTCGTTCGAGACCGGACGGGTACCCTGTGGGCCTCCACAGACGATGGCGTCTATGTGCTTCGCATGGGGGCGCGGCGCTTCGAACGTGTCGAAACCAACGCACAGCCGAGCGCCGGCTTGTTTCGCACGAACGACGGGACCCTTTGGAAGTACGACAAAAGTGGATTCAGCCCGCTTCTCGGTCCCGATGTGCCGCCGCGGTCGGCCACATTCTCCGAAGACGCGTCACTGGAATCGGACTCGCTCCTCTTCGACCGCGAGGGCGCCTTGTGGGGGATTTCTTGTCCCAATTCCGTCTGTCGCCTCGAGAATCCCTACGCCTCCAACCTACCCCTCCGCCGGCGGACTCTCTCCAGCGACATGTTCTTGGCGTCGGACGGCCTGTCGTCCGATTCCGCGATGATCCTGCTGGAGGATCGAGAAGGCAGTATCTGGGTGGGGACGAAGCTCGGGCTCGACCGCTTCCGGCGCAACGATGTCACGACCGTCCGGTTCCCCGAGCCGCTGGTGTACTTCGCACTGCTGCCTGGTGAAGCCGGCGCGATGTGGGCCGGGACGGCGACCAATAGCGGCCTTACCGATCGCTTGTGGCGGCTGGAGCCGCGCCCGAGCCTCGTACCTGGCTTCTCCGGCGAAGTGACGGCGGCCTACCGCGATACGGACGGCAGCATGCTGCTGGCCGGTTCTCAGGGCGCGTGGCGCTTCGCCGACGGGAAATTCACACCCCTGGCCGTTCCGAAGAAGGAAGAGGGCAACAGGGTGCAGGCCATCATGCGCGACGGGGCCGGGCGGCTGTGGATGTCCTTTCGTGCGTCGACCGCCTACAGGCTGGACGGCGACACGTGGACACCGCGCGGTGGTATCGCCCACCTGCCGGAGCTGCCTCCTACCCGCATCGTGACGGACGAGCAGGGGCGCATGTGGTTGGGGTACGGCCAGAACACGCTGGCCATCGTGGAGGGCTCGAAGGCGCAGGTGTTCTCCGAGGCCGACGGCTTGCGGACAGGAATCGTGAGCGCGATCCTTCCGGGCCCGGACACGCTCGTGGGCGGTGAGCTGGGGATGGCTGCCTTCGACGGCCGACGCTTCCGTCCGCTCGTCGCCACGCGGCCGGACGTGCTCACCGGTGTCACGGGCTTGTTGCGGACGCGGGATGGGACGCTCTGGGTGAACGGCAATGCGGGCGCCGTGCGTATCTCGGCGAACGACCTCCGCCGGGCGCTCGCCGAGCCGGACTTCCGGATGCCTTTCGAGCTCTTCGATATGCTGGACGGCATGCCGGGCGCCGCGCAGCAGGTTCGGCCCCTCCCGACGCTGGTCGAAGGCACGGACGGGAAACTCTGGTTCGCCGCGACGGACGGTCTTGCGTGGATCGATCCGGAACGCATTCATCACAACCCCCTGCCACCGTCTGTCGTGATTCGCTCCATCATCGCCGGCGATCAGCGCTATGCGCCGCGGGCTGACCTCCGGCTGCCGCCGCTCACGCGCAGCCTGAAGATTGACTACAGCGCGCTCAGCCTCGCCGTGCCTGAGCGTGTCGCCTTCCGTTACCGCCTCGATGGCGTGGACGACGGCTGGCAGGATCCGGGCTCACGGCGCGAGGCCATCTATACGAACCTCAGGCCGGGCCACTACCGCTTCCGGGTCATCGCCGCCAACGACGATGGCGTGTGGAACGAACAGGGCGCATCACTCGCGTTCGAGATTGAGCCGACGTTCTTCGAGACTCGCTGGTTCCTGGCGCTCTGTGTGCTCGTCGCGTCGGGGCTGTTGTGGCTGCTGTACATCCTCCGCCTGCGGCAGATGACGGCGCGCGTGCGCCAGCGCCTGGAGGAACGCCATGCAGAGCGCGAGCGGATCGCCCGCGAGCTTCACGACACGCTGTTGCAGGGCATCCAGGGATTGATGCTGCACTTCCAGGCGGCCACCGCGCGCCTGCCGCAGGGGGAACTCCGAGCGGGGATCGAACGGGCGCTCGACCGTGCGGACGATGTGCTCGTCGAGGGGAGGGATCGGGTGCGGGAGTTGCGTGCGTCGAGCGGCGGCCTGCCGGACCTCACCAACGCCTTCACGGCGATCGCGAGCGAGTTCGGCGAGAATCATGCCCTGGCCTTCCGCATCGTCGTCGAGGGCGCCTTGCGTGCATTGGATCCGCTCGTCGCCGACGAACTCTACCGTATCGGCCGCGAGGCCCTCTTCAATGCCTTCCAGCACGCGGACGCGAGCGAGATCGAAGTCGAGATTTCGTACGGCGTGGACGAGCTGCGCCTGCGCTTCCGCGACAATGGGCGTGGGATTGACTCGTTGATCCTCAGCGCTGGCCGAGCCGGCCACTGGGGACTTCGCGGCATGCGCGAGCGGGCGGAGAAGCTAGGGGCGCGCCTGGACATCCAGAGCGGCGTTGGACAGGGCACCGAGGTGGTCCTCTCGCTCTCCGCCGCTCGGGCCTACGTCTCGCGTGCCGGGGACAGAGGGCGGCGCTGGATACGTCGAGTCTTGCGTCTGCGCTGACGGGGTGGACGGAGCTCCCGTCCACCCCAGTCCCTACCTGGGGCACCACCGGGCCGTCAACGCTCGTCCTAGGGCGACGTGGCACCGTTGGAGACGGTGACGATGACGGCCGCCGAGGTGCTCTCGTTCCCCGCGGCATCGTGGGCCTTGACGCTCAGGGTCCGGGAGCCGTTGGGCAGCGAGGTCGTGTTCCAGCTCCAGGTGTACGGTGCGGTGGTGTCGCTGCCCAGCAGGCTGCCCTCGTCGTAGAACTCCACGCGCGTGACGCGCACGTTGTCCGTGGCGGAGGCGGAGAGGACAACGGTCCCCGTCACCGTCGTGCCTGGAGCGGGCATTCGGAGCGATACCCGGGGCGCGACGAAGTCGTTGTCAACGGTGACGCTGACGGTTGCCGAGGTGCTCGTGTTACCCGCCGCATCGTGGGCGATGGCCTGGAGGGTATGCGTCCCGTTTTCCACCCGTGACGTGTCCCAGGCGCCGTGGAAGGGCGACTCGGTCTGGGTCGACTGGACCGCACCGTCAATGACGTACTGCACGAGGATCACTCCGACGTTGTCCGTCGCGTTGACGCTGAGGGGCACGATTCCTCGCACCGTCGCACCGCTGGCCGGTGAGGCGATGGAGATGACGGGGGCCGTCAGGTCGTTGCTCAGGTTCACCTGGATGCTCGTGGAGGTACCCACATTCCCTCCCTCGTCGTAAGCCTTGGCGAGCAGGGTGTGCGTCCCATTGGCCGCCGAACGAGTGGCCCAGCTCAGGGTGTACGGCTCGGACGTGTCGCTGCCGAGTGGGGTGGTGCCGTCATAGAAATCCACGCGCGTGACGCCCACGTTGTCGGAGGCGGAGGCGGAGAGGGTGACGGTGCCCGTCAGTGTGGCGCCCGCCGTGGGCTCGGTGAGGGACACCTGGGGGGCGGTCTTGTCGTTGTCGATGGTGACCGTGACGGACGCCGAGGAGCCCACGTTCCCTGCCGCGTCGTAGGCCTTGGTGGATAGGGTGTGCGCCCCATTCGCCACGGTGCGGGTATTCCACAGGAAGGAGTAGGGCGAGGACGTGCTGCTGCCGAGCGGGGTGGTGCCGTCATAGAACTCCACGCGCGTGACGCCCACGTTGTCGGAGGCGGAGGCGGAGAGCGTGACGGTGCCCGTCAGCAGGGTGCCCGCGGCTGGGGACGTGAGCGACGTCACGGGGGCCACGGAGTCCGAGGAGTCGACGGCGAACACCAGGTCGTCATGGTCGTTGTAGGAGCCGCTCACGCAGGGCCCGGTCGCGCTTCCCCCATACCGGAAGAGGCCACGGATGACCTGGAGGCCGGCCTGCTGCGGCAGGGTGTAGGTTTGCGAGAGCACCTGGGCACCGCTGGCCGTGGACGTGAGGGTGCCGAGGAAGGTCCAGCTCGGGCTGTTGGCGTTGGCGGCGGCGTAGAGGTCCAGCTGATCCGACGAGGCGCCCCACACCCAGACGGTTGCCTCGATGCGGACCTGCTTGCCAGCGGTCAGTCGGGTGCCGTCCACGCTCACCACGCGCAGCCGGTCCAGCGACTCATCGCTATGGTAGGCACCCGACGTGCCGTCCGCGCACGAGGCATTCAGGGTGTTGGGGGCGTTGGCCTCGGGGCCGAGCTGGGCGCGGCCGTTGAGCAGCGTGCCCGAGGTGCACTCCGTGCCGACGGTGGAGCACACCGGCACGCGGCGCGTGCTGTCGTATACGGCCGTCACGACCTGGCTCGCGGTGGTGCAGACGTTCTGGGTGCTGCACACCTGGCCCGAGCCGCAGGTGCCGCACTGGAGCGTGCCGCCGCAGCCGTCCGGGATGCTTCCACAGTTCTTCCCTTGCGCGACGCAGGTGGTGGGCACACAGGT
This sequence comes from Archangium minus, assembly GCF_044360475.1. Lineage (NCBI taxonomy): Bacteria > Pseudomonadati > Myxococcota > Myxococcia > Myxococcales > Archangiaceae > Archangium > Archangium minus. The sequence continues at coordinate 9,720,427 of NZ_CP043494.1, read as the reverse complement.
CCCGTTCCCGGGGGTGTAGCGCTCCGCCCCTGGTGAGCTGGCCCCACCCACCACCAGCACGCTGCCATCGGCCAGCAGGTTGGCCGTCAGGTACGAACGAGCCGAAGCGAGGGGTTGTTCGGCTGTCCAGGTACCCGTCGCGGCGGTCCACCGCTCCACCGAGGAGAGCCAGGCTCCGCTTGCGTTCTGGCCGCCCATCGCCAGCACGTCGCCATTGGAGAGGAGGATCAGCCCATGGTTCTTGCGTCCCTGCGCGAGCGAGCCGGTGAGCGTCCAGGTGTTGGCCGCCGGGTCATACAGCTCTGCGCTCGCCGCTCCCGCGGTGGTATCTCCGCCCACGACGAGCACCTTGCCGGAGGGCAGGAGCACGGCAGCACCCGAGCCATGCGGCTGGTTGCTGTTGCCCGCGTTGCTCCAGGTGTTGGTAGAGGGATTGTAAATCTCACACGTGGTGATGTTGCCGAACGTACCGGCCACCAGCACTCGGCCATCTGTGAGGCGCGTGGCTGTGTGCTTCAGCCGGGTGTAGTTCATGGCCGCCGCCGTGGACCAGGTCCCGCTCGACGGGTTGTAGATCTCAGCGCTGTTCGCATTGCCGCCCGTGGCGAGTTGGCCGCCCGTCACCAGGACGCGGCCATCCGACAGCAGCGTGGCGGCGGCCTTCGAGCGAGGGATCGCCATCGAGCCCGTCGTGCTCCAGGTCTCCGAAGCGGGATCGAATAGCTCAGCGCCGCTCAACACCACCGAGCCCAGGCCTCCGGCGATCAGCACCTTTCCATTGGAGAGTCGGGTCGCCGAGAAGTCGTAGCGAGGCACCGACACGTAGCCCGTGTAGACCCAGTCATTGGTGGAGGGACGGTAGGCCTCGGTATAACTCGAGACCTGGCCCGAGGACGTCAGTCCGCCGACCGCCAGCACGCGGCCATCCGCGAGCGTGACGGCCTGGTGAAGCTGCCGTGGCTCGAACATGGCCCCCGTGGGCTGGGTGAGCGCGGCCGGGGTGGTCCGCACCCGCTCCTCCTCTGCATGATGGGTGTTGCAACCTGCGCCCAGCCATGTGGCCGCGACGAGCAGTCCTATTGCCTCGAGCTGATGTTTCATTTCATCCCCCTCCGAGGAGAGCTGTCTTTCGAAATCCCCACAGCAGACGTCTCTATCGTCCGGCTCTGACATGGGAGCCACCTGTAAGAGAGAGATTGCGGTGACTGTCAGGTTGTGTGTCGGTGCCACGTGATAGCTGGGAACAATGGCCTCCAGAGGGAGGGGGAGAGACACATGACAGAGAAGAGAGCTGCAGCTGCGGGACCCTGGTGTCTCGCATTGGGAGCATTGCTGGGGGCCTTGCTCCTGGCGGGCTGCGAGGCGCCCGCGGGTAGAGAGGGTGGGGCGGTGGATTCGGTTTCCCAGGCCGTGCGGGAGTCGGAGAGCACCCGGCCAACATTCGCGAAGTTGGCGGCGGGAGCCGAGCACTCCCTGGCACTCGGCCCGAATGGCACGGTACGGGCCTGGGGCTCCAATGCCCACGGCCAGCTCGGGGATGGGACGACGGTACCGCATGCTACGCCTGTGCAGGCCGTGAGCCTGAGCGCCGTGGTGTCCGTGGCGGCCGGGGACTTCCACTCGCTGGCGCTGCGCTCGGATGGCACGGTGTGGGCTTGGGGCTCCAACGGCTATGGCCAGCTCGGAGATGGAACGACGGCCTCGCGCGCCACGCCGCTCCAGGTGCCGGGATTGAGCTCGGTTATCGCGGTGGCGGCCGGGAGCTACTCCTCGCTGGCGCTAAGCGCGGATGGCACGGTGTGGGCCTGGGGTGAGAACTCCCACGGCCAACTTGGGGATGGAACGAGCAGCGATCGCTCCACGCCCGTGAAGGTGGTGGGCCTGGACTCCGTAGTGTCCGTGGCGGCTGGGGACTTCCATTCGCTGGCGGTGCGCGCAGACGGGACCGTGTGGGCCTGGGGCGACAACTACAACGGCCAGTTGGGAGATGGGACCACCACCGACCGCCTGACTCCGGTGCAGGTGACGGGCCTGGGCTCCGTGGAGTCCCTGACGGCTGGGGACTTCCATTCACTGGCGGTGCGCGCGGACGGGACCGTGTGGGCCTGGGGAGCCAACTCGGAAGGCCAACTGGGAGACGGGACGTTCAATCAGCGCGCCACGCCGGTGCAGGTGACGGGGCTGAGCTCCATGGTGGCCGTGTCGTCCACGGGCTACCACTCCTTGGCGATGCGCGCGGATGGCACGGTGTGGGCCTGGGGCTACAACGCTCACGGCCAACTCGGGGATGCGACGAGCACCTCCCGCCCCACGCCGGTGCAGGTGACGGGCCTGGTCGCAGGGGTGGCCGTGGCGGCCGGAGGGTACCACTCGCTGGCGCTGCGCCCGGACGGCACGGTGTGGGCCTGGGGCTCCAATGCCGCCAGTCAGGTGGGAGATGGAACGGTCAGTGACCGCGCCACGCCCGTGAAGGTCTCGGGTCTCTCGTCGGGAGTAGGGACCGTGGCGGCCGGAGGGTACCACTCGCTGGCGCTGCGCCCGGACGGCACGGTGTGGGCCTGGGGGAAGAACATGTATGGCCAGCTCGGAGATGGCTCGACCAATGACCGCCCGAGCCCGGCGCAGGTGACCAACCTGGACTCGGTGGTGTCCGTGGCGGCCGGGGGACAGCTGTCTCTGGCGTTGCGTGCGGATGGCACGGTGTGGGCCTGGGGCGAGAACACGTATGGCCAGGTCGGCGATGGGACGACCACCCATCGCTCCCAGCCGGTGAAGGTGTCGGGCCTGAGCGGAGTGGTGGCCATGGCGGCCGGGGATATCCACTCGTTGGCGCTCCGCTCGGATGGCACGGTGTGGGCGTGGGGCAATGGCAACCTCGGCCAGCTCGGGCTCGGGGTGTACACCACCCGTAGCACGCCCGTGCAGGTGCCCGGGCTCAGCGGAGTGGTGGCCGTGGCGGCCGGAGGGTACCACTCGCTGGCACTGCGCTCGGATGGCACGGTGTGGGTTTGGGGCGACAACAGCGACAATCAGCTTGGGGATGGAACCACCACGACCCGTATGTCGCCGGTGCAGGTTCAGGGTCTGAGCAAGGTGGTGTCCCTGGGGGCTGGTCGATACCACTCGATGGTGGTGCGCGCGGATGGCTCCGTGTGGGGTTGGGGCTACAACAGCTATGGTCAGCTCGGCCTCCCGACGGGCAGTAACACCACCACGCCGGTGCAGATGCAGAACATGAGCGGAGCGGTGGCTGTCACGGGTGGGATGTACCACTCGCTGATGCTGCGCTCGGACGGGACGGTGTGGGGCGCTGGCTACGACAGCAACGGTCAGCTTGGCGGTACCTTACGGGGCAGGGTCTATAGCTCGCCGGTCCAGGTGCAAGGGCTGAGCGACGGGGTGGCCCTGTCGAGCGGAGACAGCCATGGGCTGGCGATGCGCGCGGATGGCACGGTGTGGGCCTGGGGCTCCAACCTCGAGGGCCAGCTTGGCAACGGACAGTCGGGCCAGCGCACGACGCTGGTGCAGGTGGTGGGCCTCAGCACGGCAGTCGGCTCAGTGGCCGGCTGGTACCACTCGCTGGCGCTGAGCTCGGATGGGACGGTGTGGGCGTGGGGTAACAACAGCTACGGCCAGCTCGGTATTGGGACGTTCGTCCAACGCAACACGCCCGCGCAGGTGCCGGGTCTGAGTGGGGTGCAAGCCCTTGGGGCAGGGGGGTATTACTCGATGGCGCTGCGCACGGACGGGACGGTGTGGACCTGGGGCGACAACTACGACGGCCAGCTGGGAGATGGGACGACGACCCGGCGCATCATGCCGGTGCAGGTGCAGGGGCTGAGTGATGTACGCGCCATCGCACCCGGAGCCAGCCATGCGCTGGCGCTGCGCACGGACGGGACGGTGTGGGCCTGGGGCAACAACGGCGGGGGGACGCTCGGAGATGGAACGACGACCGCGCGTGCCACACCGACGCAGGTGACAGGGCTGAGCGGGGTGCAGGCCATCGCCGGAGGGCTCAACCACTCGGTGGCGCTGCGCTCAGACGGGACGGTGTGGGCCTGGGGCAGCAACAGCTACGGCCAGCTCGGAATTGGGACGAACACCCAGCGCACCACGCCGGTGCAGGTAGTAGGGCTGAGCGGGGTGCAGGCCATCTGGAGCGGCCACGATCACGTCATGGCGCTGCGCTCGGACGGCACCCTGTGGGCGTGGGGTCGCAACTCCAATGGCCAGCTCGGGGATGGGACGACCGTCAATCGCTGGACGCCGGTGCAGGTGATGGGGCTGAGCGGGGTGAAGTCCTTCGCACCCAGTTCCGGCGCCAGCCACTCCCTGGTCCTGCGAACGGACGGGTCGGTCTGGGGTTGGGGTGCCAACACCACCGGCGAGCTTGGTGATGGGAGCACCACCCAGCGTACGACTCCGGTGCAGGTGCCGGGAGCTGTCGACATGGTGACCATGGCGCTGGGACATGGCCACTCACTGTTCGTTCGAGCGGATGGCACGGTCTGGTCCACCGGGTACAACCGTTATGGCCAGCTGGGGGACGGCAGCCCGTCCACCGACGTGAGCACCCCCATCCAGTGTCCGGTGCCCTGACGTCGCGAGTAGATGGCTTTAGAGGGCGGCTCCCCGCGATGGGGGGTCGCCCTCGTGTCACTTTTCACCCCTCGGAGAAGGCGCGCTCGATGAGGGCTTGCATGGGCGCATGGGCCGGCAGCGTGCCGAACGTCTGCCCGTGGGCTCCGCCCAGGCGCGATTCGCAGAAGGCGTCCGACACCGCGGTGTTGCCCGCGCGGATGAGGAGGGACGCCTGCAGCGCCAGGGCGAGCCCCTCGACGATGAAGCGCGAGCGCGTCTCCAGCGCGTCCGTGTTGGACAGCTCCTTGTGCAGGCGCGCTGTCGCCTCGTCGAACGCCGCGTGTCCGCCCTGCGCCGCGAGCAGCTCCTGGAAGAGGGCCTCGCGGCTGGCCGGCTCGCGCGAGGCCGCGCGCAGCACGTCCAGGCACTGGATGTTGCCGCTGCCCTCCCAGATGGAGTTCAGCGGCGCCTGCCGGTACAGGCGCGCCAGGTTGGTCTCCTCGACGTAGCCGACGCCGCCCAGGCACTCCTGCGCCTCGTTGACGAAGACAGGCGTGCGCTTACACACCCAGTACTTGCCCACGGCGGTGGCAATGCGGCCGAAGGCGGCCTCCTTCGCGTCCCGCTTGCTGGCGTCCACGGCCCGGGACACGCGCGCGGTGAGCGCTACGTGCGCCTCCAGCTCCAGCGCCAGGTCGGCGAGGACGTTGCGCATCAGCGGCTGCTCGATGAGCCGCTTGCCGAACGCGGTACGGTGACGGGTGTAGTGGATGGCCTGCACCAGCGCCTGCCGCATCTGCCCGCTGGAGCCAATCATGCAGTCCTGCCGCGTCATTGCGACCATCTCCAGGATGGTGGGCACGCCGCGGCCCTCCTCGCCCACCATCCAAGCGAAGGCGCCATTCAGCTCCACCTCGGAGGAGGCGTTGCTCCAGTCGCCCAGCTTGTCCTTGAGCCGCTGGATGCGGATGGCGTTCAGCTCGCCGTCGGGTGTGAAGCGCGGCATGAGGAAGCACGACAGCCCGCCCTCGGCCTGGGCGAGCACGAGGAACGCGTCGCTCATGGGCGCGGAGAAGAACCACTTGTGGCCCACCAACGCGTACGGCTGCCCGGGCCCGCGGGCGCTGCCCAGCCGCTGCGCCCGCGTGGAGTTGGTGCGCACGTCCGAGCCGCCCTGCTTCTCCGTCATGCCCATGCCCACGGTGACGCCCGCCTTCTGGGACGCGGGGATGAAGCGGCCGTCGTAGGTGGTGGACGTGATGCGCGGCAGCCACTCGCGCGCCAGCTCCGGCTGGTGGCGCAGCGCGGGCACGCTTGCGTACGTCATGGTGAGCGGGCAGCTCGTGCCCTGATCCGCCTGGTTGTGCAGGTAGAAAAGGGCCATGCGGGCCACATGGGCTCCGGGCTTCTCCTCGTTGCGCCATGCAAAGCCGGGCACCCCGTGGGAGATGCCCAGCTCCATCAGCCGGTGGTAGGCGGGATGGAACTCCACCTCGTCGCGGCGGTGACCATAGCGGTCAAAGGGCTTGAACTTGGGCTTGTTCTCGTTGGCCAGCACCGCCAGCTGCATCATCTCCCCGCTCACCACGGGGCCGTACTTCGCCAGCTCGGCCTCCGCCCAGCCGCCTCCTTCACGGGCCACGGCCTCCCGGAGCACGGTGTCCGTCTTCCAGGCGTCGTAGACGAGCGGCGGGGGCTGGTTGGTGACTTCGTGGGTGATGAAGCCAGCGGCGATGGCGTTGCGTTCAGTCATGGTGACGGTCCTCCCGGCGGGCCTGCGGCCTACGCCCCTTGGCTTATCGTGAACGGACGGGCCACACCACCGGCTCGGTGTGGTGATGGGCCCGGCGCACGGCCTGGCGCACAATCAGCCGGGGGGACATGATGTCCCCCCCTGAATGGAGACCTTGGCATGTCGATCCTGGGCGGATGTCGCTGCGGAGCCGTGAGCTATACGTTGGCCATCGATGTGTTGCCCGCGACCTACGCCTGCCACTGCCTCGATTGCCAGACGTGGAGTGGAAGCGCGTTCGCTCAGCATGCGCTGCTGCCCGAGGATGTCATCGCAGTGACAGGCCCCGTGGTCCTCTACGAGCACGAGGGGCCCGGTGGTCAGCCTTCATGCCAGCGGGTGTGCGGCGTTTGCCACACGCGCATCTACAACACCAACGCGGCCGTGCCTGGCCTCGTGGTGGTGCGGGCGGGGACGCTCGCCGACAGCCACCTGCTCGACCCGGTCGCGCACATCTGGGTGAAGCGGAAGCAGCCTTGGGTGGTCATTCCCGATGGCGTGCCGAGCTGGCCCGAGAGCCCGTCGCCGGAGGAGTTCGCGGCGGCGGTGCGAAGGCACAGGGGATAAAGCGACACCGAGGCCCCGAACCATCCACGGGCGGACAGGGCGGCTTCGCGGGGGATGGTGTTGACTTGACACTTACAGGCCGGGTGGCGGAGAACCGAGCGCATGACGACGCCCGGAAAGTCCGCTGACCTCGCCACGCGCCGGGAGCGCGCCCGCCTCTCGCTCGAAGGACTGTCGGTGGGAGACGCGTTCGGGGAGCGCTTCTTCGTGTCTCCCTCGGTTGCCCAGTCCATGGTGGAGCAGCGGCTCCTGCCGCGCGAGCCGTGGAACTATACGGACGACACGGAGATGGCACTCGCCATCGTGCGGGTGCTTGAGGAGCACGGGCGCATCGACCAGGACGCGCTGGCGCGGCTGTTCGGCCAGCGCTACCGGAGGAATCCACGCCGGGGTTACGGCGCCACCGCGCACGACATCCTGCAGAAGATTCACCTGGGGATGCCCTGGCGGGAGGTGTCCTCCGAGGTCTTCGAGGGCACGGGCTCCATGGGCAATGGTGGGGCCATGCGCGTGGCGCCGCTGGGCGCCTGGTTCGCGGATGACCTGGGACGGGTGGTGTCCGAGGCGCGGGCCTCGGCGGAGGTGACGCACTTCCACCCAGAGGGACAGGCGGGAGCCATCGCCATCGCCGTGGCGGCCGCGTGGGCGTACCGATGGCGGGAGGCCCGCCCGCCCGCGCGCCAGCTCTTCGACGTCGTCCTTGACCACACGCCCTCGGGGGAGACCCGGGCGGGACTGGAGAAGGCGCGCGAGTGGCCGCTCGATGCGACGCCCACGTCCGCGGCCCGGGCGCTGGGCAGCGGGCAGCGCGTCATCTCCCAGGACACCGTGCCCTTCTCGGTGTGGTGCGCGGCGCGGCACCTGGACAGCTACGAGGAGGCGCTCTGGAGCACGGTGGCGGGGATGGGGGACCGCGACACCACCTGCGCCATCGTGGGAGGCATCGTCGCGCTGAGCGCGGGGCGCGAGTCCATCCCCCGGGCATGGCTCTCGGCGCGCGAGCCGCTCGACATGACCTAGCGTTGCTCCTGCGCCTCTTCCCGGGCGCTCCCCCGTCACGGACACGTTCTGTCTGTGACGGGGGCGCCCTTATCGTGCTTCCGCTGAGGCCTCGAGCACCACCCGGTGCTTGCGAATCCCCAGGCTGAGGGGCACCGCCACCAGGGCAATGAGCGTGGCGACCAGGTAGACGTCGTTGATGCCCTCCACGAACGAGAACAACTCGATGCGACTGCGCTCCGTCATCCCCTGCCGCACGAGCTCCTGCGCCTCCCGGGCCGTGAAGGTGGACAGGAGCGACGTGAAGATGGCGATCGAGAACGCCCCGAACACGTTTCGCAACCAGTTGCTGATGGAGGAGGCGTGGCCGCTCAGCTCACGTGAAATCTGCTCCATGCCCGCGTTGCTGGCCGGCATCATGGAGAGGGCGATACCCACGTTTCGCACCACCATCCACATCACCATGTAGAAGCGTGGAACGTCCGGCGTCAAACGGCTCAAGGCAAACGTGCCCCCCGCTATCAATAGGACGCCAGCCGTCATGAGCGTGCTCGGCCCGAGCGGGCCATACATGCGCCCGACCAGGGGCATCAGGAGCGCCATGGCCAGGGAGGCCGGAAGGAGGATCAATCCGGTCTCGAGCGGCGTCACGCCCTGGACCTTCTGCAGGAACACGGGCACGAGGAACGCGCCCGAATACAGGCTGATCGTGATGATGCTCGAGATGATCAGCGTCACCAGATAGCGGCCGTTGGCGAGCACACGCAGGTCGAGCAGCGGAGCGCTCGTCTTCAACTCCCTGACGACGAAGACGATCAGTGACAGCGTCCCGATCATGAACAGGGACACGGTCTTCACCTGCGTCCAGCCCCAGTCCCTCCCCTGGCTCAGGGCGATCAGGAGCGACAGGGTGCCGGTGATGACGGTGAGCAGTCCGGGGAGATCAAACGCCTTCGGGGCCTGCAGGCGGTAGAAGGGAATGGTCCGCACGGCCAGGCCCACGGCGACGAGGCCGAGCGGAACGTTGATGAAGAACAACCACCGCCAGTTGCCCAGGGTGATCAACCAGCCCGCGAAGGTGGGTCCGAACGCGGGAGCGAGGCTGGCCGACAGGCTCCAGAGACTGGCGGCCAGCGCCTGCCGCTCCCGGGGAAGGAGCTGGTAGATGAGCGTCATGGTCACGGGCATGATGGCGCCGCAGAACGCGCCTTGGACGAACCGGAAGACCACGAGCGAGCGCGTATCCCAGGCCAGCCCACACAGCACGGACGCCAGGGTGAAACCCACCAGACTTGCCACGTACAGCCATTTGAAACTGAAGCGTCCGCCGAGATAGCCGGTGAGCGGCGCGCTCGTGCCCATGGCGAGCATGAAGCCCGTCAGGGTCCATTGCAGCAGGGAGAGCTCGGCACCGAAATATCTCTGCAACTCGGGGATGGCGATCGTGATCGTGCTGGAGCTCAGCACGGACATGAACGACCCCACGAAGAGGGCGAACATGAACGGCCAGAATCGGATGGCCCGTGACTCTTCTGATGGGTTCATGGGTTCGCTATTACCAGACCAGCGGCAGGCTCGTGATGCCCAGGTTGAAGCCACCCACGAATTGCGGCTTCTTCTCGGGGTCCAGCCGGAACGGCGGTACGCGCTTCAACCACTCCTGGTAGAACACCTTCATCTCCAGGCGGGCCAGATTCAGACCGACGCACCGGTGCGGACCCGTGTTGAATGTCTGGTGTTGCTCCTTCCGGCCGATGATGAACTGCTCGGGGTTGGGGAACGCCTCGTCGTCGTAGTTGGCCGCTGGCAAGAGCAACGACACCGTGTCGCCCTTTTTGAACTGGACGCCTTGGCAGACCTCGTCGCGCATCACCTGCCGGACCGTGGACGCGATACCATAGAGCCGCAGCAGCTCCTCGATGGCTCCGGGGATGAGGCTGGAGTCGGCCCGGAGCTTCGCCTGCAACTCCTGATCGCGCGCCAGGTGCCGGACGCCGAAGCTCAGGGCATTCACCACGGTCTCCAGCCCTCCGAGGAACAGGGCGATGCTGTAGCCCAGCATCTCATGGAAGTTGGGGTTGCGACCGTTGAGGTTCGCGTCGAGCAGCTGGCTGATCAGGTCATCCTCGCGCTTCTCCTGCCGGGCCTTGATGGTCTCCGCCAGGATTCCCGCGATGCTCTTGAAGACCCCCGCGCGGGTCGCGGGATCCACCGTGGCGGACGTCGCTTGCGTGGCCAGGTGACGGAACTCCGCCAGGCGGTTGGTCGGCATGCCCGCCAGCTTCATGAACAACGTGACGGGCAGCGGCTCGGCGACGTCCGAGAGGAAGTCGCAGCGTCCCGCGGCGAGCACCTTGTCGATGAGCTCGTTCGTCATGTCGCGGATCGCCGTCTCGAGTCCGGCGACGGATTTGGCCGACAGCGGCTGGTTGAGCGGCGCCCGGTACATCGTGTGCTGTGGCGGATCCGCCGCGATGGGCAGCATCATCAATCCCGGCTGCGAGTCCTTGTGTTCCCCCGAGTGTTCCTCCGAGTGCCCCGAGACGAGGAAGGCGTTGCTGTAGACCTCCGGCTTCATCGTGATGTCCACGATCGCCTTCTTCCGAGTCACCACCCAGTTGCCACCATTATACGGGGTGAAGAAGATGGGCGGGGCCTCGAGGATGAGGGAGCGCATCCGGGCGTGAGGATCCTCGAGCATCCTCGGATCCCTGGCGTTGTCGTATTCGTAGACCAGCTCCGGCGGGACGTGCGCGGGAATCTTGTCCAATTTCTTTCCGCTAAAGGAACTCATGTTCGAACCTTTCTGACTGTTGGAGAAAAAGCGTGGGCATCTACCCAGTCCTCACTCGCTCGTGTACGAGACGGGAAGACGGACCACCAGCCCATGAGGCTGTTGAGCGGGACGGCCGCGTCGCACAGACGGGTGACTTCGCGGCCATGAACTCCGCGGCAATGACCCGTCTGTCTTTGAAGTAGAAGGCCGAAAACTCCCAGCCCGCGTGACGCACTGCTCAGAGTGGGTGGAGAGTCCCCACTCTGAGCAGCTTCTGGCTCCTACCAGACCAGCGGCAGGTTCGTGATCGCCAGGGTGTAGCCACCGATGAACTGAGGCTTCTTCTCGGGGTCCAGCCGGAACGGGGGTACGCGCTTCAACCACTCCTGGTAGAACACCTTCATCTCCAGGCGGGCCAGATTCAGACCGACGCACCGGTGCGGACCCGTGTTGAACGTCTGGTGTTGCTCTTTCCGGCCCAGGATGAATTGCTCGGGGTTGGGGAACGCCGCGTCGTCGTAGTTGGCCGCTGGCAAGAGCAACAACACCGAGTCGCCCTTCTTGAACTGGACGCCATGGTAGACCTCGTCGCGCGCCACCCGCCGAGGCATGCACACGATGCCATAGAGCCGCAGCAGCTCCTCGATGGCTCCGGGGATGAGGCTGGGGTCGGCTCGGAGCTTCGCCTGCAACTCCTGATCACGCGCCAGGTGCCGGACACCAAAGCACAGGGCATTCACCACGGTGTCCAGCCCTCCGAGGAACAGGAGGATGCTGTAGCCCAACATCTCATGGAAGTTGGGGTTGCGGCCGTTGAGGTTCGCGTCGAGCAGCTGGCTGATCAGGTCATCCTCGCGCTTCTCCTGCCGGGCCTTGATGGTCTCCGCCAGGATTCCCGCGATGTGTTTGAAGGTCTCCGCGCGGGTCGCGGGATCCACCGTGGGGGACGACGCCTGCGCGGCCAGGTGACGGAACTCCGCCAGGCGGTTGGTCGGCATGCCCGCCAGCTTCATGAACAACGTGACGGGCAGCGGCTCGGCGATGTCCGAGAGGAACTCGCAGCGTCCCGTGGCGAGCACCTTGTCGATGAGCTCGTTCGTCATGGCCCGGATCGCCGGCTCGAGGCTGGCAACGGATTTGGCCGACAGCGGCTGGTTGAGCGGCGTCCGGTACATCGTGTGCTGCGGCGGATCCACCGAGATGGGCAGCAGCGTCAATCCCCCCGTCGGGTCCTTCTGTTCCCCCGAGTGTTCCCCCGTGGCAGAGGAGCGACTGCTGAAGACCTCCGGGTTCAGCGTCATGTCCACGATGGTCTTCTTCCGGGTCACCATCCACTGGCCCCCATTACACGGGGAGAAGAAGATGGGCGGGGCCTCGTGGATGAGGGATCGCATCCGGGCGTGCGGATCCTCGAGCATCCGCGGATCCCTGGCGATGTCGTACTCGTAGACCAGCTCCGGTGGGACGTGCGCGGGAATCTTGTCCAACTTCTGGCTTCCGCTGTCGGCGTGCATGGTTGAGCTCTCGGATTGTTGGAGAAAGAAGCGCGGGGGCCTGTCCAGTCCTCACTCGCTCGTCTGCGAGAGAGGAAGACGGACCACCAGCCCATCCAGCGCGGGAGTCACCTTGATCTGACAGGTCAGCCGGCTGTTGGATTGCACGTGGTAGGCGCACGAAATCATTCCCTCTTCCGCTGAATCGGGCGGGGGGAGCTTCTTCAGCCACGCCTCATCGACGTAGCCGTGGCAGGTCGCGCAGCTGGCGAAGCCTCCACACTCGGCGACGATGCCCGGCACGAGGTTGTCCATCGCCGCCTGCATGACGGACTGTCCCTCCTGCGCCTCGACCTCGTGCTCCTTCCCATCCGCCTCGATGAACTTGATCTTCGCCATGATGTCCTCTTGGGTGTTGCTTCCTGGTGTTGAACTGTCTTCAAGCGGCGAGGCTGTTGAGCGGGACGGCCGCGTCGCCTAGGCGGGTGATGTCCACCTCCGCTCGGCTCGAAACCAGACGCTTCGCGGCCATGAACTCCGCGGGGCGACCGATGACGTCCGCGGCGATGACCCGTCTGTCCTTGAGGTAGAAGGCCGAGAACTCCTTGCCCTCGACGGCGCCTCGCGTGACGCACTGCTCGTAGCCGGTGGAGAGCCCCACCATCTGCAGCTTCAAGCCGTACTGGTCCGACCAGAACCAGGGAATGGCGGCGTAGGGCTCCATCTTTCCCATCAGGGTGGCCGCCGCGACGCGCGCATGCTCGATGGCGTTAGGCACGGACTCGAGCCGGATGCGTCCGCCCGTGTAGGCGCTGGGCTGATTCGCGCAGTCCCCAATGGCGAGGATCGCTGGATCGGCCGTACAGGCGTACTCGTCCACGACGATGCCATTGTCGACGGCCAGACCCGCCGCGGAGGCCAGCTCCGTGTTGGGGATGAGGCCAATTCCTACCAGCACCAGGTCCGCCTCGAGCCGCTCTGGCACGCCACGACACGCGAGGCTCACCCCGCGCACCTGACGCCGCGCCTCGTCGAGCTCCAGGTCCCGCACCTCGCACGAGAGCCGGAACTCCACGCCCCGCTCGCGGTGGAGTTGCTCGATGAACGAGGACACCTCCGGCCCCGTCACTCGGGGGAGCAGGCGAGGTGCCGCCTCCAGCAGCGTTACACGCAGTCCAAGCTGCACGGCCACAGCCGCGACCTCGAGCCCCACGTAGCCGCCACCGATGATGATCAACCGGTTGCCTGGGACGAACTTCCCGCGCATTGCCTCGATGTCGGAAATCGAGCGCACCGAGAACAGGTTCTCGAGCCGGGCACCCTCCAGCCCGGGGAGGTTCAAGGGACGTGCCCGACCTCCCGTGGCCAGAACAAGCTTGTCATAGGCCAGCCGGCTCCCATCCCCCAGGGAGATCTCCCGGGTGGAGCGATCGATGGCCTCGACGCGCGTGCCAGTCTTGAGCTCGATGTCGAAGCGCTCATAGGTCGCGAGCGGCTTGAGATAGAGATCCGTCAGCGCCACCTTTCCCTGTAGGAATCCCTTCGAGAGCGGAGGCCGCTGGTAGGGTGGATGCGCCTCGTCTCCCAGCAGGAGAACGCGCCCCTTGTAGCCCTGCTTTCGCAAGCCGGCGGCCAGCTCGCCACCGGCCTGGCCGGCTCCCACGATGATGATGCGCTCTTCCATTGCCAAGACGTTCCTTTCTCGTTGCGCCCGGTTCGAATCGGTCACCGCCGAGCGGAGACGGGGGCTAACCACAACCCGACGAGCGCGTCGACCAGTCCGGCCGCGGTGGACTCCCACGTCGAGCGGGGCGGGGCCGTGCCCTCGTGCAGCGCGCGTTCCCGCTCGGCGCACATGTGCGCGATGAGCAACCGGCTCATGTTGCCGCGATCCTGCCGCACATCCTCGGGGAGACGCGGGACCAGCTGGAATACGCTCTCGATGATCTGCTGCAGCGCCCGCGAGGAGCCCACCTCTTTGCTCACGCGCTCACGCCAGGAGGGATGGGTCGTCACCTGGGCGATGAACCGCGCGTACCAGGAGGGGCTGCCCAACGAGGCGAGGTGCTCGGTGGTCGGCCGTACGAGGCAGGACATCCAGTCGCGCAGGTCGGGCGAGCCGGCGATCTCCGCGAGCATCTCAGCCCGCCGCCGTTCCACCGACTCGGAGTGACGGCGGACGATGGCCACCACGAGCTCCTCCTTGGAGCCGAAGTGATAGCCGACGGCGAAGTTGTTCGACTGGCCGGCCGCCTCGCTCACCTGGCGGTTGGAGACGGCCTCCACGCCGTGCTCGGCGAACAGCCGCTCGGCGGTGACGAGGATCAGCTCGCGGGTCTCGCTGCCTCGGTCGGATTTGCCCTGACTCATCAGCGCACCAGGTCCTTTCAGTTCATCAGCTCCGCGGGGGCGCACAGCCGCGCGCGCACCGTGGCCACGGGGGTCTCCCAGTGGTTCTCGAACCAGAAGTCGAGGAACAGCGGGGACGCGCGGCCACGGCGGTACGCGGCCCAGATCCGCCGCAGGTACTCGGACGTGTCGACGCCGGCTTGCCGGCCCTTGAGTTGTCCGAGCGTGCCGAACAGCACGATGAGTGCCGCAGTCCAGATACCCAGGTTTCCCTGGACGTATGCCTGTAGCTCTATCTCGCCCATCACGTCCGTGCCGTAGCCCGTCACCAGGTGCATCACGTCATGCGTCTCGCGGTAGCGCTTGGCGACGAAGTCGATGTCGTTCTTGAGCTTGAGCGTTGTCTCGAAGGGTGTGATCTTGTTGTCGCGGTAGTAGCGCGCGTACGCATGGCCGAGCGTTCCCTCGGGCAGGCGCTCGAGCGCGGCCAGATCCAGATCCTTGGCCTCCAGAGAAGGGTGCTTGGACAGCATGCGGCGCCAATCCTCGCTGTGCTGGAGCTTCTGGATGAGCGATTCGTAGACGTCGTAGTCCAGGCAGGCATTGAGCGTCTGGCCATAGACGGGATTCCCCTCGTTGCCCTTGACCAATTTCAGGATCTTGGTCGCGATGCGCAGGCGGGTGAACAGAGAGGCGTTTTCAGGCAGGGTCAGGGTATTGGTGTCGACCATGGGGTTTGGGGACAGGGTCTTGGGGTTGAAACAACCAGGACTTCCAGGGGGGCGCGGAAGAATCAGGGCGTGACTTCCAGGCCCGCGAGCTCGGCTCGGGTGTGTCACCGCCGGGCGGTAACGGGGGCCAGCCACAAACCGACGAGCGCATCGACCAGGCTGTCCGTGGTGGACTCCCACGTCGAGTGGGGCGAGGCCGTGCCCTCGTGCAGCGCGCGTTCCCGCTCGGCGCACATGTGCACGACCAGCATCCGGCCCATGTCGTTACGCTCTTGTCTTACGTCCTCGGGGAGACGAGGGATCAGCCGGAACATGCCCTCGTGGGCCTGCTGCATTGACTGCGAGGTGAATGACTCCTTGCGCACGCGCTCTCGCAAGGCGGGATGGGTCGTCACCTGGGCGATGAACCGCGCGTACCAGGACGGGATACCCAACGAGGCGAGGTGCTCTGTCGCCGGTCGCACGAGGCAGGACACCCAGTCGCGCAGGTCAGGTGAGCCGGTGATCTCCGCGAGCATCTCAGCCCGCCGCCGTTCCACCGACTCGGAGTGCCGGCGCACGATGGCCACCACGAGCTCCTCTTTAGAGCCAAAGTGGTAGCCAACGGCGAAGTTGTTCGACTGGCCCGCTGCCTCGCTCACCTGGCGGTTGGAGATGGCCTCCACGCCGTGCTCAGCGAACAAACGCTCGGCGGTGACGAGGATCAGCTCGCGTGTCTCGCTGCCTCGGTCGGATTTGACCTGACTCATCAGCGCACCCACCAGAGGGCGCGGAACGGGTCATCCAGAACCACCTTGCAGTCGTCGGCACTCATCCAGACCTCCGGGGCGTGGCCCGTCCTCGAGCCCACGCCACAAGGTCTAAGTCGAATGACTGAAACAGTCAACTGACTTAAATGGGTGCCTGATTGAGCAGGGGGCGGTCTCAGCCAGTGGGTTCGAGACGCACACGCGACCTGCTCAAGGTCGACCTTCGCGAGGGAGCCAGGTGTGCAGACTGGCTCCCTCGCCTGCTCCTACGGCGATGGGGTGGGGGAGGGGGCGGTGCTCTCGTCCGGCGCGAAGCCGAGCACCTTCGCGCCGGCCGCCTTGGCTCCATCCAGCGCGGCCACCAGCTTGCCGTAGCTCGCCTTGTCGTCCGCCACGAAGAAGACGATGCGCTCGTCGTTCTTCTTGGTGTTGAGCAGCTGGGTGAGCCGCGTGACGTAGTCCGTCGGCGCGATCTTCTCCGTGTTGATGGAGTAGTCCCCCGACTCGGTCACCTGCACCACAATCTGCGAGTCGTTCGAGTCGGGTGTTGGGTTCTCCGCCACCTCGGTCTCCGGCACGCGCACCTCGATGTCCTTCTCCATCAGCGGCGTCACCACCATGAAGATGATGAGGAGCACCAGCACCACGTCCACCAGCGGGGTGACATTGATTTCCGAGTTGGGTGCCGAGGCGGGTTTGACCCAGGACTTGCGAAGGTTGTTCTTGGCCATGGCTACTCCTTGAGCTGCTCGACCCCCAGGGACACGCGCTTGGCGTTAGCCTTGCGCGCCACGTCCATCACCTTGCGCACGTCGCCGACCCGTAGCGAGTTATCCGCCTTGAGGAGAATCCTGCGGACGGGGTCCTTGGCGAGCACCCCCTTCAGTCGGTCTTCCAGCGCCTTCTCGTCCAGGGGGTCGTTGTCCAGATAGAGCTTCTTGTCGGGTGTCACCGAGAGGATAAGCGCGTTGTCTTTGGTGTCCGTCTTCTTGTTTTCAATCTCCTTGGCCTTGGGCAGTGTCACGTTCTTGCCACGCTGGAGCATGGGGGTGACGACCATGAAGATGATGAGCAGCACGAGCACCACGTCCACCAGCGGGGTGACGTTGATTTCGGCCTTGGGGCCCCCGGAGGGACCCCCGACTGACATTCCCATAAGTGCACCTGGGGTTCTGGAAGGGTTGGACCACCGAGCTCAGGAGTGCAAGCCGCCGAGGTGTCGGGCCACCATGTCCAGGAACTCGTTGGAGGACTCGGAGATGTCCACCGAGCGAGCGTCCACCCAGCCCTGCAGGAAGTTGTAGGCCATCACCGCGGGGATGGCCACCAGCAGGCCGAAGGCCGTGGTGATGAGTGCCTCGGCAATACCAGACGAGATGGTGTTCAGACCCCCGGAGTTCGCCTCTGCCATGAGGCTGAAGGCGTTCACGATGCCCATCGTGGTGCCGAGCAGGCCCACGAAGGGGGCCGTAGAGCCCACCGTGGCCAGCACGCCCAGGCCGCGCTTGAGGCTCTGAACCTCACGCTGGGCCTGGCGCTCGAGGGCGCGCGCCACGGACTCCACCGCCACATCCTTGTTGGACGACGACACCCGGTAGGCCGTCAGGCCCGAGTTGATGACCCGGCCCAGGTGCCCCACGTCCTTGCCTGTCTTGGCATTGGCTGCCGTGTTGAGGTCGTCCTTCGCGAGGATGGCCCCCATCTTGGTGGCGAAGCTACGCGATTCGGAGCGGTTCTTCCGGTACACCATGATGCGCTCGGCAATGACAACCAGTGAGGTGATCGACATCGCACCCAGCGCAAAGATGATCATCCGGGCGAACGGACCCGTGTGCTCCCAGATTCCAGTGATCGTGAATTGCATGGCTGTGAGGCGCCCCTCCTTGAGCGCGTGGAGGCGAGTTCCATGTCGCCCGTCCACATGCCAGTCACCTTAAGGAGTTGCGGATGCGCCATGGCCAAGGGATGACCATATTTTTGTCATGGTCTTGTCATGGCCGCCGAAGGAACAGAGACACAGTCCCGCCAAGTCCTCAGGGAGCGAGTGAGCCCAGTGCTCGACGCAGCATCGAAAGATGAATTCCAAGCACGTCGGGCCAGCGCCACACCACCACATTGCATATGCATTCGCTGAAGGATTGTGAGCCCAGGCAGCATGGCCGTTGGAATCGCATGGAGCCGAACACGAAGAAGCTCGAGATCCGGGACCTCGGCTGCTCTTCCCCGTAATGTGCACCCGCACCAGACTCCCTGGTTGATGACGGAGGTGTACCTTATGAGGTTCATTGGGCTCGCGCTGATGCTGGTCTCGGTGGGTGGGGTGGGGGCCTGTCGTGCCACTGGAATGGGGAGTGAACCCCGGAGTGAGAATGAGCCACCTGCTGGCTCAGCCTGCACGGATGACACACGAGAGGACGACGACACGCTGGAACAAGGGCTGGCTGCCAGCCCCGTCCACCATATCTTCAACCAGGGGCCGTTGAGGCTCGAGGGCGTGGCGTGCCCCGGGGATGCGGACTGGATTCACGCCCATGTGGACTGCTGCAACCCGTCCGGTGCGGTCGTGCGGTGGGATGCTTCGCTCGGCGCGTTGGAGGTGGAGCTCCTCGACAACAAGGGCAGCCCGCTTCCGCTGAGCGCCCCCGGTGACACCGTCCAGCGTCAACCGGGTGAGGTGCGCCTGCTTCGCGCCGAGTACGGAGGCTCTTTCCTCGTCCGCGTTCGTGCCGAGGGCGCGGCGGCCGTGCCGTACTCCTTGGAGCTGACCGCGCCCGTGTTCGTCCGGTAGGGAGAAGGTTGGAAGAAGCGGGTCCATCCCCGCCGGCCCGGATGATACGGTCCGGCGCTGCTTCCTTTGTCTCTCCACAACCGAGGGTTTCAAGCCATGATGAACCATCGATTTGCGTCGCACCTGAGCCTCTCCGCCCTGGCCGCGCTCCTCTTCTTCGCGGCTACGCCCGCCCTGGCGCAGAAGAGCATTCCGCCCGCCAAGGCGCCCGTCAGCCCGTTCGAAATGACGGCGAAGAAGCTGAACGACACCACGTACGTGAAGGTGACGTACAACTCGCCCCGCATCCAGGACCCCAAGACGGGCCAGAAGCGCGTCATCTTCGGCAAGCTGGTGCCCTATGGCGAGGTGTGGCGGCTGGGCGCGAATGCCGCCACGGAGCTCACCACGACCGGCGACATCGAGCTCGCGGGCAAGCGGCTCCCGGCCGGCACCTACGCGCTCTTCGCCATCCCCCAGGCTGACAAGTGGACCCTCATCGTCAACAAGGATGTCGGTCAGTGGGGCGCCTACAAGTACAACAAGGACAACGACGTCCTGCGCGTGGACGTGCCGGCGAAGAAGACCGCCGACACCTACGAGGCCTTCACGATTGCCTTCGATGAGAAGGGCACCGCGCTGAACCTCACGTGGGAGAACACGCAGGTCACCGTTCCCGTGAGCCCGGCCAAGAAGGGCTAAGCCCCTTCAGGGAAGTGGGGCCAGCTGCCTGGCCGAGCACAAGGCGGGCGACACGGAGGTCTGCCGGGGCGCCCGCCTTGGTGTGGTGAGGGGCGGCGCCCGGGCCCGCCTCGTCAGGCCAGGAGCGAGCCGGCCAATGCCAGCATGACCAGCCCGATGGCTCCATCCAGAAGCCTCCAGGCGAGGGGCCGGGCGAAGAGGGGCGCGAGGTACCGCGCGCCAAAGCCCAGGCTGCTGAACCACGCGCAGCTGGCGGCCGCGGCCCCGACGCCGAAGAGCGGCGCGTCGCGCTCCCCTTCCCGCGCCGCGACGGAACCCAGGAGCACGACGGTGTCCAGGTAGACGTGGGGGTTGAGGAACGTGAGCGCCAGGGCCGTGCGCAGCGTGGGCCCCGCGCCCGCCTCCCGCCCGCCGGCGGCCTCCAGCCCTGTGTGGGCGGGGCGGAGTGCGCGGGCGAGCGACGTCAGGCCGAACCAGGCCACGTAGGCGGCGCCGCACCACGTGGTCACCACGACGAGCCACGGGAGGCTCTCGACGAGCCGCCCCATGCCCGCGACGCCTGCGGCGATGAGGAGCACGTCCCCGGCCACGCAGACGCCCACCACCAGCGGGACGTGCGCGCGCAGCAGGCCCTGCCGCAGGACAAAGGCGTTCTGGGCTCCGATGGCCACGATGAGCGAGGCGCCCAGCCCGGCCCCTCGGATGAACGGCGACAGCTCCATGACAACCCTCCGTGTGGTGCGCTCTTCGCGCCCCCACTCGGCAAGGTGCCCAGGTACAGGTATGTAGTGAAGCTAAACATCCTGAACCTGATGAAGGAGCGCTAAACCATGCTCGACTACCCTCTGCTGGAGGCGCTGGCGGCTGTCGTGCGCGAAGGGTCCTTCGAGCGTGCCGCCCGGGTGCTCCACGTCACGCCGTCGGCTGTCTCCCAGCGCGTCAAGCTCTTGGAGGAGCGCCTGGGCCAGGTGCTGGTTGTACGGGCGCAGCCCTGCCGCCCCACGGCGACGGGCGCGGTGCTCTGCCGGCACGCCGAGCAGGTCGCGCTGCTCGAGCACGAGCTGCGCGCCCGCCTTCCCGAGGTGGGGACGGCCTCGGGCCCCCTGCCCACGTTGCGCCTGGCGGCAAACGCCGACAGCGTCGCGACCTGGCTCGTGCGCGCCTTGGCGGCCTTCGCCTCGCGCCACGCCTTGCTGTTCGACCTGGCCGTGGACGACGAGACCAACACCGCCGAGATGCTTCGGTCGGGCTCAGTGCTCGGCGCCGTGACCTCGCAGGGCGAGCCCGTCCAGGGCTGCCGCTCCACGCGCCTGGGGGCGCTCCGCTACCTGGCGACGTGCTCTCCCGACTTCCACCGGCGCCACTTCGCCTCGGGCGTGACGCCCGCGGCCCTCGCCGGCGCACCGTGCCTGCGCTTCGACACCAAGGACGCGCTCCAGCGCACGTTCCTGCGACGGCTGACGCGCGCCCAACTCGAGCCGCCGACCCACTGGGTGCCCAGCCCGCACGGCTTCCTGGAGGCCTGCCGCGAGGGGATGGGTTGGGGGATGAACCCCGAGCCCCTCATCCGCGAGGAGCTGCGCGCCGGGAAGCTCGTCGAGCTCGCTGCCGGCCGACACCTGGATGTGGTGCTGTACTGGCAGCAGTGGCGATTGGCGTCCCCGCTTGTGGAGGATCTGACGCGAACGCTCCAGGCGGCCGCCCGCGCCACCCTGCGCTAATACTCGCCCACCAGCGCGTCATGCGTCAGACGGCCTCTCGCGTCCTCATCGCCTCGGGCTGGGGTTCTTCGGCCCCCGCCGTCAGGAGCTTGGGGGCGCGCGAGAACTCCATCGTGCCGTCATCGACCTTGCCGAAGCGCAGCGTGAACAAATCGAGCAGGTAGTTCTGATAGAGCCGCCACGGCCTCTTCGAGCCCTGCTTCGGCAACAGCTCGAGCGCCCGCTGGACGTAGCCCGACGAGAAGTCGAGGAACGGCCGCTCCTCCACCGTGGGATCTCTGCGCGGCGTGCAGGTCGTGGCTCCGTACCGCTCCATGTGGTTGAGCAGCCGGCAGACGTACTCGCTGGTGAGGTCCGCTTTCAGCGTCCACGACGCGTTGGTGTAGCCGAACGTGTAGGCGAGGTTCGGCACGTCACTGAACATCATGGCCTTGTAGCTGAGCGTCTTCGACAGGTCGCGCCGCTCGCCGTCGATGCTGAACTCGACGTCGCTCAGGAGCTGCAGCTTGAGACCCGTGGCGGTCACGACGATGTCCGCCTCGAGCTGCTGGCCGGAGCGGAGCGCGAGCCCCTTCTCCGTGAATGTTTCGAGCTGATCGGTGACGACCGAGGCGCGGCCCTGCTTGATGGCATCGAACATGTCGGCGTCCGGGACGAGGCAGACACGCTGATCCCACGGGTTGTAGCGTGGCGTGAAGTGGGTCTCGACGTCGTAGTCGTGGCCGAGATGTTCGCGCACCTGGCCGATGAGGAGCTTCTTCACCCGCTCGGGCATCTTCCTCGACAGCTTGTAGATGAGGATGCTGAGCAGCACGTTCTTCCACCGCGTGAGCCCATAGGCGAGCTTCTCCGGGAGGATGCGGCGCAACCCATTGGCGATGCGGTCCTCGGCTGGACGCGAGACGACATACGTCGGCGAGCGCTGCAGCATGGTGACGTGCGCGGCCTTCTTGGCCATCTCCGGCACGAGGGTGACGGCTGTCGCGCCGCTGCCGATCACGACGACGCGCTTGTTCTCGTAGTCCAGCTTCTCTGGCCAGAACTGCGGATGGACGAAGGTGCCCTGGAAGCGCGCCTCACCGGGGAACTCGGGCCGGTAACCTTCGGCGTAGTTGTAGTACCCGCAGCACATGAGCAGGAAGTTGCAGGTGATGCGCACGGGCTCCTTGTTGGGTCCGCGCACGGCCTCGATCGTCCAGCGCGCCTCCGCGGATGACCAGGAGGCCCGCTTCACGTGGTGGCCGAAGCGGATGTGCTGGTCGATCCCATACTCGCGCGCCGTGTCACGCACGTAACGGAGGATCGACGGCCCGTCGGCGATTGCTTTCGCCTCGGTCCACGGTCGGAACGAGTAGCCCAGCGTGTGCATGTCCGAGTCCGAGCGGATGCCCGGATAGCGGAACAGATCCCAGGTGCCGCCGATCGCGTCGCGACCCTCGAGGATCACGTAGGTCCTGGTCGGGCAGCGGGCTTGCAGGTGATAGGCCGCGCCGATGCCGGACAGTCCCGCCCCGACGATGAGCACGTCGTAGTGCGCTGTAGTTGTATCAGTCTCCACATTGTCAAAGTGGATCTGACAACGCATCATGTCAACAGGAGTCCTATGTCTCCCTCTCCCGTGACTAACCGGCGCTATCGCGGCTCCTCAGCCGAAGAGCGGAGAGCCCAGCGGCGCGAGCAGTTCCTCGAGGCGGCCATCCAGGTTTATGGGGAGCAGGGCTATCGCAACGCGACGGTGAAGGCCGTCTGCGAGGCGGCCGGGCTCACCGAGCGCTACTTCTACGAGTCGTTCTCCAACAGCGAGGAGCTGCTCGTCGCTTCCTTCCAGGCCGTGACGGACTTCGTCCTGGGCGAGCTGGAGAAGGCAGGGGCCGGGGCTTCGGGCCGCCCCGTCGAGCGGGCTCGCGCGATGCTCAGCGCCTATTACGAGGCGCTCAAGAACCATCCCCTGTCGGCGAGAGTGTTCCTCGTTGAGATCTCGGGCGTGAGCCCCGCCGTGGATCAGGTCTTCGAGGCGTTCCTTCGTGGCTTTGGCGAGCTGCTCGCGCGGACGCTCGACCCTCACGGGAAAAGCAGCGCGGCGGGCGAGCCGCTGCTGCGGGCGGGCGTGGTGGGTGGCGTCATCCACATCGCCTTGAGTTGGATCGCGAGCGGCTACTCGCGACCGATTCACGAGGTCGTCGACGCCGCCATGCGCCTCTGCCTCGTTCTCCGCGGGGATTGAGCCGGCGGGTTACTTCAGCACCCCGAGTGCCTCCAGCTTGTCGAAGAGCTCCTCCCGTCGCGGGCGCGGGGGAGGGTGGGCCTCCAGGAAGGACTGGATGGTCTGCACCTCGTCATAGCGGAAGGTGAAGCCGGTGGCCTGCTGGAAGGCGCGTGCGTCCACCACGATGGGGTACTGCAGGTGGTAGAGCGCTCCGGGGGGTAGTCGTGGCAGTCCGAAGCGGCCGATGAGCTGGCGCAGCACCATCATGGGCAGCGGCACCGGCTGGCGCTGGGCGTGTTGGATGATGACGGACAGCGGCAGCGGCTGCGGCCCCGCCACGTTGAAGACGCCGCGCACGCGCTTCTCCACCGTGAGGGCGATGGCCGCCGCCACGTCGTCCTCATGCATGAACTGGAAGAGCGGATCATACCCCGCCACCATGGGCACCCGCCGGCCCCTCAGGAAGGTGGCGAGCGTGCCCTGCGCCGAGGGTCCCAGCGTGTAGCACACGCGCAGCACCGACGTGGTCAGCTCCGGGTAGCGCCACAGCGCCGTGGAGGCGTACAGGTCCGCGGCCACCAGGTCTCCCAGCTCCGGGAAGGAGGCCAGCTCCTTCGGCGGCTCGTCCTCGGTGTGGTAGAGCGCCGAGTCCGGTGCCGCTCCGTAGAAGGTGTGCCGGCCCACGAAGACGGCGTGCTTCACCCCGTAGGTGCGGCAGTGCTCGAAGACCACGCGCGTGCCGCCCAGGTTGATGCGGTGGCGCTCCTCGCCCTGCACACGCAGCGACGTCACCGTGGCCATGTGCACCACCGCCTCGGGCCGCCGCGTGCGGAACACGTCCTCCGCCGCCCGCTTGCGCAGGTCCACCTCGTGCACTTCGACATCCGCGGGCGCGTCCTCCCACGGTCGGGTGTCGATGCCCATCACCGTGTGTCCGCTCTCCCGCAGCTGCAACGCCACGCGCTGCGCCACCGCTCCGCCAATACCGAGGATGAGAATCTTCATGGCTCAACGCCCTTCCAGCGCTCGTGACGGCGCTTCTCGACGATGCCCGCGATGCGCTCCTTCACCTGCTCCACATAGCCCAGGATGACCGAGTCCTCCTCGTTGCCCGTGCCCTCGAAGTGCATTGGCTCGCCATAGTGGATTTCCAGCGGCACGGGGAGGGGCACCGGCAGCACGTAGGGCGTGACGGGCACGTAAGGCATTCCGAGCGCCCGGCCCAGGCCGTAGAGGTTGGCGATCGTCGGAATGGCCGCTCCGCCTCCCAGAAAGCCGAAGGGGATGATGGGGGTGCGCGTCTTGAGCGCCAGGCGCATGAAGCCCGTGCCGAACTCCACCAAATCGTAGCGCTGCGGATAGAGCTTCGCGGTGCCGCGCGCGCCCTCGGGGAAGATCATCAGCAGCCGGTCCTCCTCCAGGAGGCGTATCGCGTGCTCGGGCAGGCCGGGGAACTGGCCGCAGCGGCTGGCCCACGTGGAGGCCACTGGCATCGCGTTGATGAACTTCTCCGCCATGCCCTGCGCCAACCGCGGGGGCTCCATCTCCAGGAAGGCCGAGGTGATGACCATGGCCCCATCCACCGCCACGCCTCCCGAGTGGTTGCCCACCACCATGGCCCTTCCTCGCGCGGGGATGTGCTCGATCCCGTGGCAGCGCACCCGGAAGTAGTTCCGGTAGAAGAAGGCCATCACCTCAAAGAAGACGCGCAGGTGTGATTTGGAGACGCCGTACGGGTCTACCCCATACGCGTTGAACGGCAGCTCCATTCGCTCCAGCCGCTCCCTCACCGACTCTTCTTGCTTCACGCCTTCTCCCCCTCCGCATCCTGGGGCGACCATCGTGTCAGATTCCGCATTCTCTCGGGGAAATGCGTTGCCTTCCCTCCACGCGCCGCGCTCGCGGGCCGCGGGCCTCTTCCCCTTACACGATGTTTTGTGTGAAAAGTTATTTTCATTGGAATTATCCGATTACAAGCAATAGCAGATGTGCCAAAATTTTCGTGTAATCGAGCTTTTCAAGAGTTCGTAGGAGAGAGGATCGTCATGAGGAGGATGAGGCGTTTCGTGGGCATCTGGATGGCGCTGGTGCTGGGCCTGGCGCTGGCGTTGCCGGGCTCGGCCGTGGCCAAGGGCTCACGAGACGTGAGGGTGGAGCGGCGGGAGTTCCCGGTCCGCCTGTCCGATGGGCACACCTATACGGTGGTGGGCTACCTCTATTACCAGGGCAGCTTGAAGCACCGCCCGGTGCAGATCCTCACGCACGGCATCACCTACAACCACGAGTACTGGGATCTGCCGGAGATCGACGGCCGGAACTACTCGTACGCGCGGTACATGGCCCGCCAGGGCTACGCGGTGCTCGCGGTGGATCTGCCGGGCACGGGTGAGAGCGACAGGCCGGACGGGGACTTCATCAACCTGGCGGAGTCAGCGAGCGCCCTGCACCAGGTGGCGCAGTACCTCCGGGTCACCGCGCCGAAGCACACCTTCGAGAAGCTCATCTATGTGGGGCACTCGAACGGGGCGCTCATCTCCACCTTCGCGCAGGCGCTGTATGGCGATGCGCAGGCGCTGGTGATGACGGGCTGGCTGAACACCCTGCACTCGGTGCCGGTGGACGAGGCGACCATTGGCGCCCTCCTGGCGCAGGGCCCGTATGTCCGCGTGCCCGATGAGCTGCGCACCGCGCTCTTCTATGACGTGGCGAACGCGGACCCGGACGTCATCACCTACGACAACCAGGTGGCGGACACGGTGACGCGTGGCCAGCTCACGGACCTGCTGACCATGCTGGCCTCGCCGGAGCTCATCCCGGTCCAGGACATCCGCGTGCCGCTGCTGGTGCAGCTCGGGGAGAACGACGTGGTGGCGAACGCGTCCTACGCCCGGAACGAGGCGAAGGCCTACCCCCGCTCCCCCTTCGTGTGGGTGGACACGCTTCCCAACATCGGACACGCCGTCAACGGCCACTCCACCCGGCTGCAAAGCTGGGCGGGGATTGATCTGTTCCTGCGCCTCGTGGTGCGGTGAGGCTCAGGAGGCGGAGGTGAGCTCGCCGAGGATGCGCGCCACCTCCATCGCAGCGGCCTCGGGACGCAGGCTGGTGTCGGAGATGCCAGCCACCACCCGGGTGATGTTGTGGTCCACCGCGCCCGGACTGGCCCAGACTCGGGCCTGGGGCGCGGTGACGTAGGCGGAGAAGCTGTGGTGCCCGGAGCCCGGGCGCTCGCCGACGACATGGATGAGGGCTCGGGGCCCCTCCAGCGACGGGTCTCCGAAGAGGATTTCTCCCGCGCGGTAGCCGGCCCGCACGCGCCCGAGTGTCAGCACCAGGTGCTCGGGGGCCACGCGGTGGCCAGCGGCCTCCAGCCGGGCGCGCAGCGTGGTGAGGAAGGGCTGCAGGTGGCCCTCGTCCATGAGCGAGCGCGCGTCCAGACCATCCGAGATGACGAACTGGACGTCGTAGCGGCCGGCGTGGCGCGCGCGCAGCGCCTCCAGCACGCGCTCGGAGGAGGGCTCCAGCTGCTCGCCCGCGGGCGGGCGGAGGATGTAGTCGCGGCGGGTGGAAGCCCGGGTGCGCAGGCGCACGGCGTCGGGGATGGCCGCGATGAACTCCGGGGAGAGGTCGGTCCACAGGCCGGCCTTGGCGTCGTTGTAGAGCTGGCGGATCTCCCGCTCGAGCGTGGGCTCCATGTCCCACGGCTGCGCGCCATGCCCCACCGCGAGGGGCACGCCGCGAGCGTGGACCTCGGCCATCTGCCGCGCGGCCTCGGCGAGCACGTCGGCGTCCGGGCGCATGTCGCCCTTATGGCGGCGGTACTGGAGGTACACCCAGGCCGGGTCTCCGAAGTGCTCGGTGGGCCTGCCTTCCGCGTCGATGACGCCCAGCCGCTGGAAGAAGGCCCACATCCGGTCATCCACCTTGTAACCAAACTTCTGGCGCAGCCGGACATGGTCCTGGAAGGCCGTGGTCAGGTAGCTGAGCATCGGATCATTCCGGGTGGGCAGCGCCATGAGGTAGCCGGGGTTGGCCGGCATGAGCTGCTCCAGGCACCAGCCCAGGTCGTCCAGCGAGACGTCCATGTGCAGCGTGGAGCAGACGTCCAGGCCGATCGTCAGGCCGTGCAGCTTGCCCATGACGATGTCCTCGAGGCAGCAGCGCACGAGCTGCTCACGGGTGCGGAACACCTCGGGGCCGATGAAGCCGGCCACGTCGTTGACGATGACCCAGGGCGCGGGCTCGGCGACGCCAGCGCGGGCCTGTGCGGCGCCCACCCGCTGCTTGAGGGCGCGCGAGAAGCCGTACTTGCGCGACTCGTGCACCACCATGTCCACGCCGGCGGCATGGCCGTTGGTGGCATCCGCGCCCTGGCCCGTTTCGAAGTACATGCCCCAGCGCCCGGTGCGCGCGGCGGTGTGGGCCTCCATCTTCTCCAGCGTGACGTCGAAGGTGCGGTTGGCGGCCTCGGTGCTGCCCAGGCTCTGGAACCAGACACCCGTGGTGCCCGGCTGCATGGCCTCCACCACCGCCTGCACGTCCACGTGCGCCAGCACGCAGTGCGGCATCACGTCCTGGAGCCCGAACGTCACGAGAATCTCGTGCAGGGCGGACTCCACGGCGGCCACGGACTCGGGCGCCGAGGACACAGGGTTGGTGCCGAGCACCACGTCACCCACGGCGAAGCTCCACCCGTTGAAGACCTGCCAGCGGATGTCGTCCGGGTGGTCCGTGGGCGAGTTGGGCTGGATGCGCGCGCCCAGGTAGCCCTTCGCGCCCACCTTGCCGCCAGGCAGCGGATTGAAGACCTTGCGCCCCACCGCGGCGAGCTCCTCGTTGGACATGAGCTTCACGACGCAACCAATGGCGTCGCTGCTCAGCCCGTCGATGAGCTCGTGGATGTCCTCCTCGCTCGCCGACAGCAGGAAGGCCTTGAGCTCGCCCAGCGTCCAGCTCGCGGTGCGCGCCTGCGCCGAGGGCTCGATCGCCCCCTGCATGTACGAATAGAGCCGCTCCTCGATGAGCGGGTAGGCGTCCAGGTCTCCCAGGCGCGTGCGCGCGAGCAGCTCGCGGGCGTTGCGGCGGGACACCTCGTCGGCCGCGGCGACCCCGATGGCGACGTCGCCTTCCTTGAGCTCGTTGGCCGCACCCACCACCTGCTGGTACAGCCGGGGCTCGAAGCCGCCGCGGACGCGCCGTACGTAGGCGAACACGTCCTCGTCCGGGAGGATGTCGGGGATGGAGACGCGGGCCGGGGCGCTCTCGTGAGAACGAGCGGCCTCGTGGCCGGCGTCAGAGGGAAGGGACACGGGGAGCTGCTCGGGGTGCTGCTCCTCGCGGGGCTGCGTCAGGCTTTCCGCCATGGCGAACTCACCTCGTGGGCAGAGGCTAGTGCTGCCCGGAGTACATGTCACGGGGGAGAAGCCCGGAAGAGGGTCTCCTGTGTGACGCTGGCGTCAAACGCGGCCGCGCACCCAACAATTTCAGCGGGAGCCCGGGGCCTCGGCGTGCAGACGCTCCAGGAAGAAGGCCACCACCACCAGCGAGTGGGAGATGGCCCCACTTTGGAGCAGCTGCGTCACCGCCGAGCGCGGGTGCAGCTCCACGGCGATGTCCTCGCCCTCATCCTGCTTGCCCTCGTGCTGCTTCACGCAGTCGAGCGCCAGGTAGCTGTGACAGAGGTTGTTCTGGATGGCGGGGTTGGGGTGCACCTGCCCGAGCCTCACCACTCGGCCCGGCACGTACCCTGTCTCCTCCTCCAGCTCGCGCGCGGCGGCGGCCCCGGGGTCCTCTCCGGGCTCCACCATGCCGCCGGGAATCTCCAGCGTCGTCTCCTCGGTGCCGAAGCGGTACTGGCGGATGAGGACGACCTGCTCGTCCTTTGTCACCGCGATGACGTTCACCCAGTCCGGGCAGTCGATGAGGACGCGCGGGTGCTCATGGCCGGTGCGCGGGTCCGCCACCACGTCCTGGCGGACCTTGAGAACGCGGTAGTCGTGCTCCAGGCCCCGGCGCAGGCGGGGCCACGGTTTGATGAGGCTCATCGGCTCAGTTCAGCAGAGAGGCGCGCTCGCGCAACTCCCGAGCTGTCAGTTCCAGCCGATCCCGGTCCGGTGCGTCCGGCGACAGCTCCATGCAACGCTCCACGTCCTTGAGGGCCGCTCGGTAAGCCCCCAGGTTGGCGAGCAGCGCCGCCCGCGTGCGCAGCTCGCCCGGATGGTTGGGGGCCAGCATCAGCAGCAGGTCCACCACGGCCAGCCCTCGCTCGTACTCCTCGCGCTCCAGGTACACCCGCCGCAGGTTGGAGAGCATCCGGTAGGTGATGAGCTCCACCGGCGCGGGCGCCAGCATGGAGGGCGTGAACTTGAGCTGCGGCGCCACGCGCTCCAGCAGCTCCTTGCAGCCCTCCTCCGTGAGGATTTCTCCTGCGTGGAACGGGTCCACCACCAGCTTGTGGTCCCCGGCGCTGCAGGCCACCAGGAAGTGCCCGGGGAAGGGCACCCCGTAGAGGGGGATGCCCGCACGCCGCGCTACCTCCAGGTACACGACCGAGAGAGAGATGGGCAGGCCCACCTTCCGCTCCAGTACCAGGTCCAAGAAGCTGTTTTCCGGGGACTGGTAGTCGTCCTCGTTCCCGCGGAAGCCCTCAATGTCCGCCAGCACGTGACGCAGCGCGGTGAGGCCCGCCATCACCTCGCCATGGCCCGCGTGGCGCTCCATCTCCAGTTGGACCCGGCAGGCCAGGGCATCCAGCGTGTGCAGGCACGCCGCAGCGTCCAGCTCCGGCTGATTGAGGGTGGCGATGGCGATAGCAGCCAGGTCCAGCCGCGGGGGATCGGCCGCGAGCGCGGACAGGAGGCGTTCGCGGGCGAGCGGCGGGCTCAAGGTCGAGGTGATACTCACGGCGGAAAGGACTAACCCACAGGAGGGCGGACGGCAAAGGCAGGCAGGCAGTCAGCGCTGGGGAGGTTCGGGGGGCAACAGGCGGCTCTTGATTTCCGCGTTGAGCGCCACTTGTGCGGAGATAAGCCCCGAGAGCAACCCGTCCTCGAACTCAAAGGTCGGGTGTTCCTTGAGTTTCGGGAAGTCATGTGGGTTGCGCAGCTCCTCCGGGGTGATGTTGGGGACCACCTCGCGGGCCAGGCGGAGGACCTTGGCCTGCTGCTGGGAAATCATCCGCTCGTAGAGCTTGCCGGCAATCTCCAGCATCTCCAGTCCGCTCTCTTCCGTCATGTGTCTCCTCGCTTACTGCTGGGCGATGTCCCACTTCACCCGGCGCCAGGTGCGCCGGAAGGCCGTTACATCTCCCTCCACCGCATCCCGCTCCTGCTCGCGTCCGTCGAGGAACGCAACGAAATCCAGCTGACGCTCGGGGCTGTCGTACTCGGAGTCGAAGAGGCGGACGAACTCATTGGCGGGCAGGGTGCGCCGGCCGGCCACGTCCACCAGGTCCACGCGCACCCCCTTCGTCTCCTGGGAGGGGACATAGGACTTATAGACGAGCTCGGTGCACACGAGGGTGGAGTCGGAGAAGAAGTCGAAGTTGAAGTCGTAGGGTCGGCCCTGGAGATGGAAGGCGCGGGCGATGGCGCGGGCCTTGTCCACGGGCTTGAGGCGCGGGCGCATGACGCCGAGGTAGTCCACGCGCATACCGTGCTCGGGCCCGGTGAAGGACACCCCCTCGCTAATGGATTCGATGATGCGCAGCGCGTCACCATGGCTGTCCGGGGTGCCGTAGGCGGCCCACTTGGCGGGGTACTCGCGCGCCAGGTGCTCAGCGAGCGTCTTCGGTGAGCCGGGCTGGGTCTTCAACCACGCCTGAACCTCGGGGTCACCGTCGAAGAAGGTGACCCAATCCTGGGGCGTCCCCACGTACAGCTCCGCATGAGGCCAGAAGCCGGGCAGGCCGATGTTGGAGAGGTACCAGTTCTGCCGCGCCACGAGGATGTCGCCTGGCTGCATGCGGGAGAGCAGGGCGAGCGTCTGCTCGCGCTTGATGAGCGGCTGGCCGATGCGCTTCACCCGCGTGTCGCCCATCCACTCGGCCACCGAGCGCTGCACGGGGAAGACGGCACTGCTGGTGGCGTCCTTGAGCACGTCCGCGCCGGCCTTGGCGAAGAGGGTGGGCCCTCGCTTGAGGAGCTTGCCCCGGGCCACCTTGGAGTTCTGCCGCATCTCCTGGAGGAGCCACACCGCGCGGCCCACGTTGAGGATGCCTGTCGTCTTCAGCAGGGGCCGGAGCTGCTCGGCGTAGGAGTCCCCCGTCATGAGCTGGGTGGAGGTGGAGACGTGGATGGCCTTCTGCTTGAAGCGGGCGAAGGTTCGCGCGGGCAGGCCGTACTCCTCGGCGGGCTCGTCCAGGATGATCTCGAGCTGCTTGCGGCCGTTGGTGAGCTCCGCGTACGTGAGCCCGTGGGCCAGCTGCGTGGTGAGCGCGCCATGGGTGAGCAGGAAGCCCCAGGCGTGCTTCGTGTCCTGGGTGCGCTTGGGCATCTTGAGGAAGTCCCAGTAGCGCTGGCGGATGAGCTCGAGCGAGGCGAAGTAGTCAGAGAAGGCTGCCCAGGTGGTGAGCAGGGTGCGCTTCTCCTCGGGCGTGTAGGGGATGTCCTGCTCGCGCGTGTAGAGGCCGCGCGTCTGGGTGATTTGTGCCTGCAGGGCGCGCAAGCCCTGGGCGTGGCGCTCGAGGAGCTCCAGGTCTCGGAGGGCCTGGTCCACGAAGGCCCCATCCTCCAGCGAGTAGACGCTCGTGGCCTCAACAACGGGGCTGTCCGCGTCGGGTGCCTGGGGCAGGGGAGTGGGGGGGGCGAACGCGAGCCAGGTGACGAGCAGCGGGGTGGAGAGCATCAGGAGTCCCGGAAGGGGTCTGGGAACCAGCAATCTACCCTGGCCCTGGCCGGTTGGCTGCCCAGGGGGCGCGAACGGAAGGGGCATTGCGAGGTGGCCCGCCGGACATTCCGTCCCCAGGTTGAAGCCGAAGCCCCGGGAGAGGGAGGCAAGCCCGGGCGGAAAGGCAGAGGACACGATGGCATTCGGATTTGCGGAGAACCCAGCGCTCTCCATCACGCCGCATCTGGACTCCGTAGACTACCCCGCGACGCGCGAGCAGATCGTCGCCGCAGCGGAGGACAACGGCGCCTACATGGACATCATCAACGTCCTCAAGTCGCTGCCGCAGGAGGAGTACCAGTCCCGGGAAGAGGTGATGAGGGATCTGGCGGAGGCCGCGCGGCGGTTCGCGCTGGGTGGCCGCCGGTACGACGATGACGGGGTGGATCGGGATCGTCGCAATATCGGCCGGGACCTGGTGGAGAACGCCCCGGACGGCAACCAGCGGCATCCGTAGCGACGATACGTTGAGCAACAGGTGAGAGGTGAGGCGCTCGCGGGAGCCGGCCAGGGGGGGCCGGTCCTCGCGGGCGTCTGGTGTTTCAATCCCTGTCAGGCGATCGGGCTAGCGGCGACGAGCCGGAGGTACTCGTGCACGGAGCCGTCGGATGGGCGGTGGGTGATCAGCCCGATGTAGCCATCCGGGCGGACCAGCACGAGTGCGTTGCCGTCGAGGTCGTATGCCGTCCGCGCGTGCCGATGGGTATCAACGAGAGTGTTCGCGCCGGTGGGTTCTCCCGGCTCGACCACGGTGTGCGCGCGCACGAGCGGACCATACCGGGCGTTGATGTGGGCGACCGTGTCCGCGTGGGCCGCGCCAAAGGCCAGCAACGTGAAGTGGGGGCCGCGGAACGCCTCGAACAGTCGCACGGGTGTGCCGGCCGCATCGTGGCAGGGCGCGTCGGGAGCCCGGTCTCCGGCTCGTATGCTTCCACGCGAGTCCCGCTCGTCGCGGGCGAGCCGGCTGTCCCGGTAGTGGAGTCCGAGTTGTTGTGTCTCCTTACCCCGCCGGTGCGCATCCGGTTCTCCCCGGACGGTCTTTTGGTGCAGCTTCGTGCTGAGGCCGAGCACGTCCGCGGCGATGGGCAGCCGTTCCTCTTCGTAGCTGTCCAGCAGGGCCCGGGGGGCTCCCGCGAGCACCTGGCCGAGCTTCCAGCCGAGGTTGTAGGCGTCCTGGATGCCGGTGTTCAGGCCCTGCCCTCCCTCCGGAGAGTGCACATGCGCGGCGTCGCCGGCCAGGAACACCCGGCCCACCCGGTACCGGTCCACCATGCGGATGTTGACCCGGTACACGGACATCCAGCTCGGGTCGTGAAGCCGCACGTCGGAGCGGCCGGACCCCTCGTCGAAAATCTTCTGGAAGGCGCTCAACGACAGCTCGGGGACGGCGTCCGGGGCGAGCGGCGCCACGAACTGGAAGACGTTCGTGCCGGGCAGTGGGCACATCATGACCCTGGGCGTGCGTGTCTCGGGGTTCACCCAGGCGTGCCAGTGCTCGCGGTCCAGCCCGTCGGCCTGGACGTCGCCGATCAGCATCCGATCCGTCTCGTACGTCTCGCCCACGAAGCTCACGCCGAGGTGCTTGCGCACGAAGCTGTGCCCGCCGTCGGCGCCGACGAGGTAGCTGGCCCGGACCCGCTCGGTCCTGCCCGCGTGGACGAGCGTGGCGGTCACTCCCTCTTCGTCCTGTTCGAAGCCGGTCAGCTCCGTGGCGAGCTCCACGCGGACGCCATATCCGGCGAGCCGGGTGCGCAAGATCTCCTCCATCCGCCACTGAGGGATCATCCAGCCGTTGGGGTAGGGCACGTCCGGCATCGGCTCGCGGGGCTCATGCATGCGACCTTCCCAGACGACCTTCTCCCCGGCGTAGGCGCGCATCAGCGGATACAGCGCGCCCGAGGCCAACACCGCGTCGAGCACCCCGAGATCCTCGAGCACCTCCATGCTGCGCGGTTGCAGACCCTTGCCCCGGGAACCGGAGAAGGGCTCCAGCGCCTTCTCGACGAGCCGGCATGCCACGCCACGCCGGGCCAGCTCACACGCCAGCGTGAGCCCCGTGGGCCCGCCACCCACGATGAGAACCGGAACATCCACGTGCTGCTCCATGTGCTTCCTCCTTCGCCAGGGAGGCGAACTTAACGGCGTTAAGCATGCATTTAACGGCGTTAAGCTGTCAAGCTCCGAGCCGGACCGAGGTGGTGATGGGACTGGATCGCGAGTTGGTGGTGCGCACGGCGCTGCGGGTGCTGAACGAGGAAGGACTGGAGGGGCTGACGCTGCGGCGGATCGCGCGCGAGCTCGAGGTGCAGGCGCCCGCGCTGTACTGGCACTTCAAGAACAAGGACGAGCTGCTCGACGAGATGGCCACCACGATGCTCAGGGATATGGTGGGGGCGACGAAGCGTCCCGGTGCCAGACAGTCCTGGGCGGAGTTCCTGGCGGAGACAGCCCGGGGCCTGCGGCGAATGATGCTCAGCTACCGCGATGGAGCGAAGGTCTTCAGCGGCACGCGCCTCACCGATGAGACGTTGTACGCGTCGATGGACGCTATTCTCCGGAAGCTCGTCGACGCCGGGTTCTCGCTTCGCGACGCGGTGTGTGGCTTTTCCACGGTCTACAACTACACGGTGGGGTTCACCATCGAGGAGCAGGCCGTGAATCCGCTGCCGGGCCAACACAACGAGGAGTACGACCCGGAGCGGCGAGCCCAACGAGTCGATGGCAAACGTTTCCCGCTCGCCTTGGCCGCGGGCGAGGAGATGTTCACGAAATTCGATGATCGCTTCGAGCGAGGGCTGAAGCTGATCCTCGGTGGAATGGAGCAGTTGCTCCCGCGTGGGCGGTGAGACTCGCGGGCACCGGCTGCATAGGACCGGTGCTCGTAGGTGTCCGGACTTACTCTCTGTGCGCGCTAGCTCCACTCGGAGAGCGGGAGCTATGCTGGTGCCTCCGAGCGCTTCCCGCGCTCAGGGGGGCCGGGTTGATGAAGCGTGTGCACGCGGCGGCGGCAGGGCTGCTGATGTTGATGGTCAAGACGGGATGCCCTCATGCCTTTGGCAAGGGGGGGAACCATTGATCAGGCCATGCTCAAGGACATCGCCAAGGAGTTGGCCGAAGACAGTTGCGACCCGCAGGATGTCCAGATGGAATGCGGGTATGAGCCGGGGGGCTACGATAAGTGCATGGCCTCATGTGAAGAGGAATTGAGGAAGAGGGCGGCCCGGAAATGAAGTGGCGTGCCCTGCCCGCCGTTTTGCTGGGGCTTCTGCTTCCGGTTCCCCTCATCTGGGCTGTGAGTTGGCTGTTGCCCGGCGGAGTTGGACCGCATGCGGTGCGTATCGATGACCGCAGGATTGTCCCCATGCTTCCCCCGGAATCACTGCGCCGGTTGCTCACTTTTCAGAAGCCCTGTCGCGGAGATGAGGATTGCGACGCCCCACTCATCTGTCTGCGAGATCAGTTCATGCGGAAACCCTTTTGTACGGCGAGCCAGTGTGCGACGGACCTGGATTGCAATGAGGGATTCGCTTGCCGCTCGGTGACCATGGGCGAGCGTGTGGTGCGTGTGTGCGGGGCCATGGGAAGTGCGAAGGAGGGGGAGTTTTGCCTGAAGTTACCTATAAAGCAGGACATGGGATGCATCCCGGGTCTGGTGTGCACTGCCAGGAAATGCCGCCGCCCCTGCCAGCCTCATGCTCCCCGGAGTTGCCCCGATGGCTATTTCTGTGGCACTGCGGATGCGGAGGGTCCTTCATGTCTTCCCTCTTGCGAGGGACAGGCCTGTCCCGAGGGACAGCGATGTGTGGCATTGGAGCACGGAATGTCGATGTGCGCGCGGGTGCATGGAGTGGATTGTCAGCTCAATCCCTGTCCTGCGGAGCAGGTGTGCGACGTCTCCTTGTCTTCCCAAGAGTCGCAAGTTGATGCGCTGATGAAGTGTGTACTGACGTGTGACGAGCAAGGGGCTCCGTGCACCGATGGTTTTTCGTGCGTCAAAGGGCGGTGCCGTCAGCGATGTCGCTCCGAATCACAGGGCTCCTGTGGGCCGCTGGAGAAATGTGTGGGCGCATCGGAGCGGTACCTCGGGTTTTGCGTTTTCAACACAGACAACTGAGGTGCGCCCGTTGATGGTATCCGTCCTGGAGACACGCGGCGCATGGAGCGCCGCGGTTCCGACTGGCCCAAGCGGAAGGACTCAGCGCCAGTCCGGTGGGGCCATGTTGACGCGGGGCATGTAGTAGCCCTCGGGTCCCTGCAACACCGTCTCGAAGCGTGGGTCGTTGAGCACCACGCTGCCGGGACTCTTGTCCACACGGGCCGGGTCCACCTTGGCCCCATGCATGGGCAACTTCGCGTACGTTGGGATGCCGTACTGATGCAATCCATCCAGGGCCACTCCACAGATGGGATACGAGGTGCCATCTGGTAGGTACAGTCGGTCGAACTGGATGTAGACACGATGGGGGGCCGTCACGGCCTCGCCGGTGATTCTCACGTACAACTCCTGTCCCTTCATGTTCACGAGCATGGAGGCGGAGATGGGACCGGGCTTGAGGTTGAGGGCGCCCCCATCCTCGATGGATTCATCCGATACGGGAGTACCGGATTCCGGGTCGATGAAGGAACCTTGCTCGTCGGGCACGATGCCCAGCTTGACGGGAGTGGCGCGGGCCTCAGGTGAGCAACTCGCGAGGTATCCGATGGGATCGGGCCGGACGGGAGCGGTGGCACACCCGGCGAGTTGCGCGGCGGCCACTCCCAGCATGCTGGTGAGCAGCACGCACAGGCGTGAGTCCGCCTGGGTCGGGGTAGGGGAAGAGAGGGTGGCTTCGGAGTTGGGAGCGGAGGACACGGACTGCGTTCCTTTGTCGGAAGGCGCCGGACTGGCCGGCGCGGTGGGCTCCGCATGCCAGCCGCCCTCTGGAGGAGGCGCCTGTGCGACGCGGAGGAGCGTCCACCCTATCCCGAGCAACCCCAGTCCGAGTGCCAGCGCGACGAATCGCCGCGTCCGCCTTCCCACTGGCCCTGTGTGCGCGGGTAGCGGGGTCTCCTGGGATAGAGGGGGGGCGGGTTGCTCCGGCTCCTGTGCTTCATCCCGCGACTCCTCCAGCATGTCCACGTCCGGAAAGAGCTTCCTCAACCCCGTGCATTCGGAAGGCCGCTTCGCGGGAGCCTGCCAGGACTCGGTATGCCCTTCTTCTCCACGCAGCCGCTCCAATTCCTCACGCACGGCGCGGGCGCTCGGGGGCCGGTGTTCGGGGTCCTTCGCCAGGAGCGACAGGGCCAGGGCGCACAGGGAAGCGGGAGCTGCGGGGGCGAGCTGCTGGGGGTGCAGGGGCGGTGTGGTGGCGATGGCCACCAGTGATTGCTCCAGCGACAGCCGGGTGCTGAAAGGACGGCAGTTGGTGAGGGTTTCGTAAAGCAAGACACCAATGGCATACAGATCAGCGGCGGGACGTGCCTCCAGTCGCGACCCCGGGCGCGTGGCGTCGAACAGCACGAAAGCGATGGCCTCGGGTGGCTGGCAGTAGAGGGTTCCGGGAGCCAGTCCCTCCGTCAGGGGGCGAGCCCAGGGCAGGTGCGCCGAGCCGAAGTCGATGAGGATTGGGCTGTCATCTCCCTGGCGCACCAGGAGGTTGTCCGCCTTGACGTCCCGGTGGCATACGCCGCGTTTATGCAGGGCCTCCAGCGTTTTCAGGAGCTCGCACAGCACACCCACCGCGCGGTGGAGCGATGCTCGTTTACGCCAGCGCCACACGTGAAATGTACTCCCTGAGATGTAGGGCGTGACAAACCATGCGTAACCCTTTTCCGGATTGGGCCACCGGCCCCACTCGAGTACTGGCAGCAGGTGGGGGTTGTCGAGGTACTCCAGCGAGGCGACCTCGCGGCGCATCCAGGCATCCACCCGGTCCTCGTCCTCTGCCGATGGTGGTCGGGCCGCCATCTTCATCGAGTACTGGTGACCCCCACGTGCCACCTGGAAGACGAAGGCGAATCCTCCGATACCCAGCTGGCGCACGATGTAGAAGTCCCTCACGCGGTCCCCCGCGCGGAGTTGGTTGGGATGGATTGGCGGGCTCATGGGCGGGTCCGCACTTCCTCTATGGGGATGCGTTGGAATGCTCCGGGTGATTCCTGTCCGTCCAGAGCCAGCTCCAACCTTGAGGCCCCTTCCGGGAGGAGGTCGGTCACGATGTGGCGCTGACGGATGGTGTCTGCTGTTCCAGAGGTCAGGTGCGCGGGCCACTCCAGGAGGGTTCCGTCCGGGAGCGTTGCCCGCAGGCGTGCTTGAACCAGTCTCCAAGGTGGGGCTCCCTTCTTGCGGCTGCGCACGGCCACGGTGGCGAAGAAGCGCTGCCCCACCCAGAGCACGGATTCGGCCTGTCCGCGTGCGGCCCGTGGGTCGCGGTCCACCGTTACTTGGGGGATGGCGAGCATGGCGCGGGCGTCTGGCGTGGCGAGGATGCTCCGGGCCATGGACTCCGCCTCCGTCCCATCGTCGGACGTCTGTCCGAACACCACGCGTACCTGCGCGTCCACCGTGTCGTGCCGGGTGATGAACACGAAGCGGAGGGGCTCGGCACCGGGCTCGGTCTCTACCGTGAGTGGGACCTGTTCTCCCTTGGCCAGGTTCGTGGTGGAGATGACGACCAGCGCACCGTCGTTCGTTCGGACGAGTTGGATGCGCTCCTCGTGTGCCGGAAGCCTCATGGCTCCGAGCCGCAAGGGGGCTTCGAACCGGGCGAGCGTGGCCACTCCGGCGCGAATGTGTAGCTCCAGGGGAGGCACCTCGTCGGGGCGGGCGGGAGCCACGAGCGTGCGCCACTGGAGCACTTGTCCACCGGGCGGGTCCTGCGCAGAAGCCAGGGTGGAGAGCAGGAGTGACGGCAGCAGGAGCCAGGGACCAGGGCGCACGCGGAGCCTCGACGAATGGGCGCGCAGGGTAGGGGAGGCCCGTTCGAGGGGACAAGCGCAAAACCACTCGTGTGGTCACCTTGGTGGAAATGACTCGGGAGATGGTGCGTGGTAGGAGCCGAGCCCTTCCTGGTTGCTCGATCTACCGTTCAGGCAGGCAGGGGTCCGCGGCTCGCTCCCTGATGCCCGCGACGGGCGTGCTCATGGAAGAGGCATGGACTGTTCTTCCGACGTGGTCGTCCTGGGCGCCGGGGCCGCGGGGCTCGCCGCCGCGGATCGGCTGACCCGCGCGGGCCTGCGCGTCGTCGTGCTGGAGGCCCGGGATCGCCCAGGTGGCCGGGTGGACACCGTGCGCGACGCGCTCGATGACATCCCCCTGGAACTGGGCGCGGAGTTCTTCCATGGCAAGCCTCGCCTTCTCCAGAAGCTGGCCCGGCGCGGCCGGGTGAAGGTGGGCACGTGCAACGACTCACACGCCCTGCTCTGGCGCGGAAGGCTTCAGGTCGGAGACGCAGACTTCGAGTTCGTGGAGGACCTCGCCGCCGCTGAGCCTCCGGACCGCCCCGTGAGCCAGTTGATCTCCGAGCACGCTCGCTCCGGGCACTGGTCCGAGCGCAAGGTCCTTCTGGCCCGCGCCTACGTGGAGGGCTTCTACGCGGCCACCGTGGACACGGCCAGCTCGCTCGCCATCGCCCGCATGGAGCGCGCCGCGGAAGCGCTCGGAGGCATTGCGCCTTCACGTGCGCTCCAGGGTTATGACCGGGTGCTGGCGCCGCTCGTCCGGGGGTTGATGCGCCGGCCCCAGACGCTCTTCTTCAACGCTGTCGCCGAGCTGGTGAGGTGGTCGCGTCGGGGAGTCGAGGTGCGCGCTCGCACGCGTGAGGGCGCACCTCTCGGCGTCTTTCGGGCCCGGCGAGCCGTGGTGACGCTGCCCCTGGGTGTGCTGAAGGCCGCGCCTCCCGAGCCCGGCGCGGTGCGGTTCCTTCCCCGCATCCCGGAGAAGGAGCGTGCGATGGCTCGGCTCGAGATGGGGCCTCTCGTGAAGGTGCTTCTGCGCTTCCGCTCGCCCTTCTGGGAGGAGCGCGAGGACACCCGGCGCCATGGCTTCTTCCACGCCCCGCAGCTCTCCATTCCCACCTGGTGGACGCTCTCGCCCCTGCGCTCGCGCTACCTCGTGGGCTGGACGGGTGGACCTGCCGCCGAGGCGCTCTCCCGACTTCGCGAGGAGGAGGTGTTCCGGCACGCGGTGGAGTCGCTCGGGCGCATCTTCAAACTCTCCCGTCGTGCGCTCGAGGAACAGGTCGAGAGCTGGCGAGTCCAGGACTGGCAGCGGGAGCCCTTCTCCCGGGGCGGGTATTGCGTCATTCCGGCCGGGGCCGTGGATGCGATGGAGGTCCTGGCCCGGCCTGTTCAGGGCACCGTGTTCTTCGCCGGCGAGGCCACCCACCTCGAGGGCGAGGAGGGCACTGTCCATGGAGCGCTCGCGACGGGGATTCGCGCGGCTCGCGAGGTCCTGAGGAACGAAGCGCTCGCGAGCAAGGGTGCTTTCTGACAGCGTGCGCCGACGTCATGCGACTCCTTCGTTCGTGCTCCCTGGTGCTCCTCGTGGCCTCGGCCACCGCGTGCAGCCGCAAGGTCCTTCCGCCGGTGCCCGAGTCGACCACGCCTCCTCCTCTTCGGCTCGAGTTCCAGCCTCCCGAGGACTCGGTCCTCACGGAGACGGTGAAGAGCTCCCTGCAGCGCAGGGGGGCGCCGGGTTCTCAGGAGGCGGTGCTGACCACCGTCACGCGCTTCACGCCTGAGCAGGGCGGCTGGCTCCTCACGCAGCGGGTGACGCAGGCGCGCTACTCGCGCGACGGGACTCCGGTGGAGACGCTGGTGGATGATGTCCTCACACGCTTTGACTTGCGCGTGCGGCTCGCGGCGGATGGTGCCTACGTGCGGGTGGTGGAGCCAGAGGGTGCTCTGGCGGCGCTCGATGCGGTGGCTCCACCCGGACAGGACGTCACGCCCCTGGAGGCCTTCTTCGCCCCCGACGCGCTGGAGTCGCGCACGCGCGGTGAGTGGGCGGTGAAGTACGGCGGTCTCTATGGGCGGACGTTGGCACCTGGGCAACACAGCTACGTGGTGGGCACGGTGCCGCTGGGTGGGCACGAGGTGACATACCTGCTGGAGCGCACCTTCCACGGTACGGGGCCCACCGAGCAGGGTGAGGCGATGGTGTTCACGCTGCGCTGCCTGGAGGCGCCGGGGGAAGGGGCGTCCCAGGAGTTGCACGAGGCGCTGCTCCTGGCGGGGAACCCGCAGCTCACGCCAGGGGTTGAGTGTGAAGGAGAACAGTTGCTCGGGAGGGGCCGCTTCCTGCCGGTGCGGCGCGGGCTCACCCTGAAGGCGACGTTGGACGGAGAGACCTGGACGTGGGCGACGCAGTCGGCGTTGGAGTCGTTGCGAGCGCCCGAGGAGGAGCGGCGATGAGCTACGAGCAGAACCTCATCAGTGACGAGGCGGGCATCCGCGCGGTGGTGCAGGGCAGCAAGCGCGTGGCAGTGCTGGGCATCAAGACGGAGCTGCAGCAAGGCCAGCCGGCTTTTTACGTGCCGCAGTACCTGGCCGGGGCGGGCGTGGAGGTGGTGCCCGTGCCCGTCTACTACCCGGACGTCACGCACATCCTCGGCAGGCCGGTGTATCGGCGGCTGGTGGACATTCCGGGAGAGATTGATCTGGTGGACGTGTTCCGGCGACCGAACGACATCAACCAGCACGTGGACGACATCCTCGCCAAGAAGCCGAAGGCGGTGTGGTTCCAGTCGGGCATCCGCAATGACGCGGCGGCCCGCCGGCTGGCCGAGGCGGGCATCAAGGTGGTGCAGGACCGCTGCTTGATGGTGGACCACCGTCGCTACGGGCGCTGAGCTCCACCCGATGCCCGGTGTGCGGGTTGCCACGGATTGACGCGGGACGTCCCTGGATGCATGTAGGGGCCAGCCTCGGGCTCCTGACCCCATGGATAGACAACCCGCCACCGGTGCGTTCTTCGATGACTCACTGTGGCCGCTGCTCATCGTCCGCCTGGTCGGGCAACTGAGCCACGCCCAGTTCGAGGCGTATCTCGAACGGATGAGGTCCTATCTGCTGCGCGGCGAGCGGCACCTCTTCATCATGGACACGAGCCAGAGCCGCAGCACGTCGGTGGATGGCAAGCGGCGGCTCCAGGCGGACTGGATGGATGCGAACGAGGCGTTGCTGCGCGAGTGGCGTCTCGGCACTGCCTTTGTCATCCGCTCGCCCTTCCTCGGGTTGGCGATGCGGGCCTTTCTGCATGCCAAACCGCTGGTGACTCCCTACGTCGTTGTCTCCAACCTGCACGAGGCGGCGGCCTGGGCGGCCGGACGTTTCGAGGAAGCGGGGCTCCCGCTCCAGGCGGGGCTCATTCGCGAGCACTTCGGGCTCCGGGTGTCCCGCCTGGAGCACTCCGCCCGTTAGGCCTCCTCGAAGGGGACAGGAGGCCGGGCCATGGCGCGCTCGGCGCTGAGCTTCGCCTGGTGCAGCGCATCGAAGCCGCGCTCCATCTGCGTCGGGGACACCGGCGGCAGGTTGGACACCACCACGTAGACGGGGAAGCCGCGCTCCTTGAGCAGCGAGAGCTGCAGCCGGAAGTGATCGTGCCGCAGCGCCGCTGAACCCGCGGCAATGCCCTGGGCATACGCCATGGGGCCGCCCAGCATCTTGCGTGTGCGGCTCGGCAGGTAGTGCACGAGGATGGCGTCCAGGTCCTTACCGAAGGCGCTCTCCCTCATGGAGAGCGCGGGCGCCTTGTCCACCAGACCCCCGTCCCAGTACAGGTCGCGACCCAGGCGCACCGCGCGGAACAGGCCCGGGTAGGCGCACGTGGCGTGCACCCG
Organism: Archangium minus; assembly: GCF_044360475.1. Classification (NCBI taxonomy): domain Bacteria; kingdom Pseudomonadati; phylum Myxococcota; class Myxococcia; order Myxococcales; family Archangiaceae; genus Archangium; species Archangium minus. Next base: position 9,677,285 of record NZ_CP043494.1, on the reverse strand, counting down.
AGGCGCCAGCTCGCCGGAGGTGAAAATCTCGTGCGTCCCCTGTGAGAGGTTGGCGCTCGCCAGCAGCAGCGGGTGTGGCAGCTCCTCGAAGCTCTGCACCGGCAGCGTCCGCTCCAGCAGCTTGCGGAAGCGCTCGCCCTTGAGCAGGCCCGTGGCACCGTGGCCATTCACCGGGAGCGCGTTGACCACCGCCCCAATGGGGTCCGGATCCCAGAAGGCCTGCCGTGTCTGCTTGAGGACCAGCTCTTCGATGAAGGGCACGCTCGCTCCCGCGGCGGCGTACGCGGCGACCAGGCCGCCGGCGCTCGTTCCGGCATACGCGGTGGGCTTGAGGCCTGTGGCTGCCAGCCCTTTGAGGAAGCCGGCGTGTCCGTAGAAGCCGAAATACCCGGCTGAGAGAACGAGTCCGAAACGTTTGCCTTCGAGGAGCTGGCGCAGAGAGGGAGCGGGCATGCCCCGTCTCTAGATGACCCTTCCCCACATGGCAACGCGCCGCGTCGATTCTAAGTGTTCCCCCTCTGGCCTTTCGTGGCGTATCGACGTATGTAGATTCGACGATATGGAGGAACTCTCCCAATCCTTCCGGGCCCTCGGTGACCCGACACGACTGCGCATCCTTCGCCTGGTGGCGCGGGCCCCGCTGAACGTGTCGGAGCTGGTGTCCCTGGTGGGAGTGGCGCAGTCCTCGGTGTCGCACCACCTGGGGAAGCTCAAGGGCCTGGGGCTCATCCGCGAGGAGCGTCAGGCGGGCTTCACCTATTACTCGTTGGCGCTGGAGCCGACGGACTCCCGCTGGCCTCTCATCCGTCTGGCGCGCGAGGCGGCGGACGACGAGGGTGACTCGGCCCGGCTCGAGGATCTGCTGCGGCAGCGCGAGGATCGGCAGGCCCTCAACGAGCGGCTGCTGGAGCCGGGACAGTCCTGGTTCCTGTGGGCGGGGGCCTTGGCCTCGCTGCTGCCGGCGCTGGACGTGGCGGACTTCGGGTGTGGCACGGGGGTGCTGTCGGTGGCCATTGCGCGATGGGCGTCGCGGGTATGGGCCATTGATCAGAGCGCCGCCGCGCTGGCGCAGGCTCGGGAGCGCGCTGCTCGCGAGGGCCGTTCGAACATCACTTTTCTTCGCGAGGATCTGCACCGGTTGTCGCTGCCCTCGGGCGAGCGCGACCTGGTGGTCATCTCCCAGAGCCTCCATCACGTGGAGTCCCCCCCGGCGGTGCTGGCCGAGGCCGCCCGCATCCTCAAGCCCGGGGGCAAGCTGGTGTTGTTGGAGTTGATGCCGCACGACGAGCGGTGGGTGCTGGAGCGGTTGGGCCACCGGCACCTGGGTTTCGCGCCAGAGACGCTCGAGACCTCCCTGCGCGAGGTGGGCTTTGGAGCCCTCACGCGCGAAACGCATGCACGCGAGGGGGCGAGTCCCTTCCGCGTCTTTCTCATCACTGGAGTCAAGAAATGAGCAGCCACCTTCCCACGCCTCTTCCTCCTCCTCCGGGTGAGCATGGTCGCCGCGTTGAGGCCCTCCGGGCCGCGATGCGCGAGCGCGTGCTGGTGCTGGATGGCGCCATGGGCACGCTGCTGCAGCAGAAGAACCTCAAGGCGGCGGACTTCGGCGGGGCCGAATACGAGGGCTGCAACGAGAACCTCGTCCTCACGCGGCCGGACGTCATCAAGAGCATCCACGCGACGTACTTCGCCTCGGGCGCGGACGTGACGGAGACGGACAGCTTCGGCGGCACGCCGCTGGTGCTGGGCGAGTTCGGCCTGTCGCACAAGGCGGTGGAGATCAACATCGCGGCGTCGAAGCTGGCGCTCGAGGCGGCGCTGGAGGCCGAGGCCCGGGATGGGCGGATGCGCTGGGTGGCGGGCTCCATCGGCCCCACCACGAAGGCCATCAGCGTGACGGGCGGCATCACCTTCGAGGAGCTGGTGGACAACTTCGCCGTGCAGGCGGAGGCGCTCGCGCTGGGTGGCTCGGACTACCTGCTGCTGGAGACGTGCCAGGACACGCGCAACGTGAAGGCGGCGCTGCTCGGGTGCGACAGGGCCTTCCGCAAGCTGGGGTGGAAGCTGCCGGTGGCGGTGTCCGGCACCATCGAGCCCATGGGCACCATGCTGGCGGGCCAGTCCGTGGAGGCGCTGGCGGTGTCGCTGGAGCACGTGGAGCTCCTGTACCTGGGCCTCAACTGCGCCACGGGCCCCGAGTTCATGACGGACCACATCCGCTCTCTGGCCTCCATGAGCCCCTTCGCGGTGTCGTGTGTGCCCAACGCGGGCCTGCCCGACGAGAACGGGCACTACCTGGAGACGCCCGAGATGCTGGCGCGCTCGCTGCGCCGCTTCTGTGAGCAGGGTTGGCTCAACGTGGTGGGTGGCTGTTGTGGCACGCACACGGGCCACGTGCGCGCCATCGCCGACGCGGTGAAGGGCCTCAAGCCGCGCAGCGAGCTTCCGCCGGCGCGCTCCACGCTCTCCGGGGTGGACTTCCTGGAGGTGCGTGACGAGGAGCGCCCGGTCATCGTCGGCGAGCGCACCAACGTCATCGGCAGCAAGAAGTTCAAGGAGCTCATCGTCGCGGGCCAGCTCGAGGACGCATCGGAGATCGCCCGGGCCCAGGTGAAGCGCGGCGCGCAGGTCATCGACGTCTGCCTGGCCAACCCGGACCGGGACGAGCTCGAGGACATGCGCAACTTCCTGGAGGTGGTCGTCAAGAAGGTGCGCGTGCCCTTGATGATCGACTCCACGGACGAGCGCATCATCGCGATGGCGCTCACGTACTCGCAGGGCAAGGCCATCATCAACTCGGTGAACCTGGAGGATGGTGAGGAGCGCTTCGAGAAGGTGGTGCCGCTGGCGCGTCAGTACGGAGCCGCGCTGGTGGTGGGGTGCATCGACGAGAAGGGCATGGCCGTCACCCGTCAGCGCAAGCTGGAGGTGGCCGAGCGCTCCTTCGAGCTGCTCACCGGCAAGTACGGGATGAGGGCGGAGGACCTGTACTTCGATCCGCTTGTGTTCCCGTGCGCCTCGGGCGATGCGCAGTACACGGGCAGCGCGGTGGAGACCATCGAGGGCGTGCGCCTCATCAAGCAGCGCTTCCCTCAGTGCAAGACGGTGCTGGGCATCTCCAACGTGTCCTTCGGCCTGCCCACCGCCGGCCGCGAGGTGCTCAACTCGGTGTTCCTCTACCACTGCGTCCAGGCGGGCCTGGACATGGCGCTCGTCAACTCGGAGAAGCTCGAGCGCTACCCGTCGCTGCCGCAGGAGGAGCGCCAGCTGTCCGAGGACCTGCTCTACGACCGGGGCACGGATCCCGTGACTCCCTTCGCCGCGCACTTCCGTGAGCGCAAGCCGAAGAAGGCGGATGTGAGCACGCTGCCGCTCGAGGAGCGCCTGCAGCGCTACATCATCGAGGGCAGCCGCGACGGTCTGCATGCGGATCTGGAGCTGGCGCTGCAGAAGTACGCGCCGCTGGAGATCATCAACGGCCCGCTGATGAAGGGCATGGACGAGGTGGGCCGGCTCTTCGGCGCCAACGAGCTCATCGTCGCGGAGGTGCTCCAGAGCGCCGAGGCGATGAAGGCCGCGGTGAGCTACCTGGAGCCGAGGATGAGCAAGGCCCAGGCGGCCTCTCGCGGGAAGATCGTGCTCGCCACGGTGAAGGGCGACGTGCACGACATCGGCAAGAACCTGGTGGAGATCATCCTCGCCAACAACGGCTTCCAGGTGGTGAACCTGGGCATCAAGGTGCCGCCCGAGCAGCTCGTGATGGCGGTGCGCGAGCACGGCCCGGACATCGTCGGCCTGAGCGGCCTGCTCGTGAAGAGCGCGCACCAGATGGTGGCCACGGCGGAGGACCTGAAGCGCCAGGGCGTGGACGTGCCCATCCTGGTGGGTGGTGCCGCGCTGAGCCGCAACTTCGTGGACCGCAACATCGCTCCGGCCTACGGCGGCACGGTGGCGTACGCGCAGGACGCGATGAGCGGCCTGGAGCTGGCCAAGCAGATTGTGGACCCGGCCGCGCACGAGAAGCTCAAGGGCGAGCTGGCTGAGCGCCGCACGAAGCTGGCGCAGCAGGACAAGGACCGGCCCAAGCCCAGTGCCCCGGTGGCGGCGGTGCGCAGCCCCGAGGTGTCCATCCTGGAGCAGGTGCCTCCGGCGCCGGACTTCTCGCGGCACGTGCTGACGAACACGCCGCTGGACACCATCTGGCGCTTCGTGAACCCGGTGATGCTCTACGGGCGGCACCTGGGTCTGCGCACGGCGTCGCGCTCGCTGGGCACGCCCGCGGAGGCGGAGCTGGCGAAGACGGAGGAGGGCCGCAAGGCGCTCGCGCTCAAGGAGCAGGTGGAGTCCATCAAGGGCGAGCTGCGCGGTGGACGCATGCAGGCCAAGGCCGTCTTCCAGTTCTTCAAGGTGGGCAGTGAGGGCAACCGCATCCACCTCTTCGACGGGGAGTCGGGCCGGCCGGTCGTGGTGTTCGATCTGCCGCGTCAGGAGAAGACGGGCGGACTGTGCCTGGCCGACTTCGTGAAGCCGCTGGAGAACGGCGAGCCGCGCGACAACCTGGCCATGTTCGTGGTGACGGCGGGGCAGGGCATCCGCGAGCTGAGCGAGGAGTTCAAGGCGAAGGGCGAGTTCCTCAAGATGCACGCGGTGCAGGCGCTCGCGCTGGAGACGGCCGAGGCCTACGCGGAGATGCTGCACACCCAGCTGCGCAGCATGTGGGGCTTCCCGGATCGTCCCGACATGACGATGCTCGAGCGCTTCCGCGCCGAGTACCAGGGCAAGCGCTACTCGTTCGGCTACCCGGCGTGCCCTCGGCTCGAGGACCAGACGCTGCTGTTCCAGGCCCTGCGTCCCGAGGACATTGGCGTGCAGCTCACCGACGGCTGCATGATGGAGCCCGAGGCCAGCGTGTCCGCGCTCGTCTTCCACCACCCGCAGGCGAACTACTTCGCGGTGACCTGAGCGGCTCCCGAGCGGGCTCCCTGAGGGTGGTCTCATGTGGGCGAAGTGCATGCATTCGCCCGCTCGGTGAGTCGCCTACTACCCAGAGGTGGGTCAGGGAGTTACGGAAAATTGCGGAATCATGGTAGAAGTCCAGGAACACTGGTTGCGCATCTTGCGCCACCAAGCTCCTGGAGCCCGGCCCCATGAGTACGCAGAACTTGGAAGGCAAACATTTCGGAGTGGTTCGGGAGCTTCAGAACCAGTACGCGGAGGCCAAGGCCCCGGGCATTCCGAAGGAGCTCCTCGAGCGCGTCCAGGCGCGGGTGAAGGAGCTCATGCCGGGGCTGATGGCGTGGAGGGAGCGCTTCCCGGCCATCGCGACCTCTCGGCTCAAGGCGGCCACGCTGGGGTGTGTTGCCTCCGACCCCGGAGCGACGCTGGAGCAGCACCTGCTCATCTCCAAGGTGGGGCTGCTGGTGTTCGCCGTGGACGACATCGCGGACGGGGAGATCGGCGCGCTCTCGGACGAGGAGATTCACCGGGTGCTCGCGCGCTACGCGGAGACGGCCCGCGCGCCCGAGTCCCAGTCGTGGACGGGCGCTGGCGAGGCTGAGGCCGTGGGCGGCGCCGTGCAGGACGTGGCGCGCTCGCTCCACGCACTTCCCGGTGCGAAGCGCTATCTGGCCCTCTGGCAGGAGCACTTCCGGCGCATGTGCGAGGCCCACTCGACGGAGCTGAAGGACAAGCGCCGCGCGCAGCAGGACGGCACGCTGCCCACGCTGCAGCATTACCTGGACGTGTCGCGGTGGACCTGCGGCGCGCCCATGTACCACGCCGCGGCGCTCGTGGTGCTCGGGCCGGACTTCGCGGGAGATGTTCTGCAGGAGCCGCTCGTCGAGCGCGCCCTCGTGGAGATGGCGCTGCTGGGCCGCTGGATGAATGACGTGCGCAGCCTCGAGCGCGAGCGCGCTGAGGGGAAGGCCAACGGGCTGAGCCTGCTCATCGCGGGCGGCATGTCCGAGGCGGAGGCCGAGAAGTCCGCGGTGGAGCGCGCTGGGCAGCACCTCGAGTCGCTCCAGAAGGTCGTCGGACAGCTCCCCGAGCCCCTGCGGCCCTGGGGCAAGACGCTGGTCGCGACGGGCCACTTCAGCCGGATGTTCTACATGCAGCGCGAGTTCCACCATGCCGAGTCCGGTGGGTAGGCGCGCTCTCGCTGAAACCTTCCTGAAACCTCCCCTCCTGAAGTCCCCCCCCAAAAAGGTGTCTGCCTCACAATGAAACGAATCCAGGATGTCTTGGTGGCGGAGTTGCACTCGTTGATCTCCGCGTTGGGCTCGAAGGGTGGGCTGATGAGCCCGTCCGTCTACGACACGGCCCAGATGCTCCGGATCCTCCCTCCGGCGGAGGGGGTCTGGCCCGCGGTGGATTGGTTGTTGTCGAAGCAGCAGCCCGATGGGGGCTGGGGTGACCCCGCCATGCCTCTCCACCGGGACATTCCCACGCTGGCCGCGGTCCTCGCGCTGCGCGAGTACGGCCGCCGCAACGAGACCCGTGTCGCCATCCGGGAGGGCGTGGCCTTCGTCCGCAGGCAGGCGGCGATGTGGTCCACCTCGGCGAAGATGGCCAAGGACGATCTCCCCGTGGGCGGAGAGATTGTCCTCCCTGGCCTGTTGGATCAGCTCGACGCGGCGGGCGAGATGCACATCCCCCGCAAGCCCTACGGCCAGCTGCTGGAGTTCGGCGAGCGCAAGCGCAAGTCGGTGGCGAAGCTGCCCGTCATTCCGGGCATGCCCTGGAACCACTGCTGGGAGATCACTGGCACGGAGCCGAACGCGGTTCTCCTCGATGGCTCGGGGGGTATCAGCCACGGCCCGGCGGCGACGGCGGCGTGGGTGAAGGCTGCCTCGAACAAGCCGGAGTTGCAGGAGTCCGTCAACCGTGCGCGCAAGTACCTGGCCAATGCCGAGCGTGCGTGCGAGATCGGCATTCCGGGTGTCACGTCGACCATCTACCCGTTCGAGCGCTACGAGCAGCTCTTCTCGCTCTACGCCCTGCAGATCGCCGATCTCCTCAAGGATCCGCGCCTCGAGGGCGTGGTGGCCCCGGTCGTGAAGGAGATCGCCGGTGCCCTGGGGCCCAAGGGCATCGCCATGAGCGACTACTTCCTGCAGGACGGCGATAACACGGCGGCGGCCGTGATGCTGCTGCACGAGTTCGGCTACCCGGTGGATTTGTCCATCCTCTACCGCTTCCAGAACGACAACCACTTCGTCGCCTACGCGGGCGAGCTGCACCCGTCACCGACGGTGACGGCCCGCTGCATCCACGCCCTGATGGTGATGGGCAAGGACGTGGCGCCCTTCCAGAAGTTCCTGCTGGATCGGCGCGAGCCGGACGGCCGGTGGACGGTGGACAAGTGGAACCGCTCGTGGCTGTACACGACGAGCCACGCGGTCATCGCCCTGGTTGGCTCCCCATACGAGCAGGAGATGCGTGAAGCGGTCGAGGCCGTGCTCGTGTCCCAGCACCGGGATGGGGGTTGGAGCACCCATGGAGCGCCGAACCTGACGGAGACGGCGTATGCCGTGCTGATGCTCGCCTACCTGGAGCGGCAGGGCTTCACCCACCCGGGCATCGGCGCGTCGCTCGACCGGGCCTCCGCGTGGATGCTGGACAACTACCGTCCCTTCGCCCGGCCCGACAGCAAGGTGAAGTGCTGGATCGCCAAGGAGCTCTACCGGGTGGACCGCATCGACACCATCTTCGAGCTGAGCGCCATGCTCATTCTAGACCAGCGCAAGTCGAAGGAGCGGGGGGCCTGAGTCGGAGCTGAGCGGTCCGCTCCCGGTGGGGGACCGGGAGCGGGGGCCGCGGGCGTGGGCGCTACGCCACCTTCGTCTGGGGGGCGTCGCCGCTGCGGCGCTTCACCCGCATCTTGTACGCGGAGGGGCGCAGCGACACCGTGAGCACCTGGGGCTTCACCTGCTCACCCGCCGGCAGCTCGAGATCCAACTGCTGGAGCATCGTCGCCATGATGAGCTGCGTCTCCATCATCGCGAAGTGGCTGCCGATGCAGGTGTGGGGGCCGGAGCCGAAGGGCATGTAGCTCTGCTTGGGGCGGCTCTTCTCGCGCTCGGTCTCGAAGCGCTCGGGCTGGAAGCGCTCCGGCTCCGGGAAGTACTCGGGGTTGCGGTGGATGCAGTAGGGCGGAATCAGCACCATCTGCCCCTTGCGGATGGGGTAGCCATCGATCTCCACGTCGCGCACGGCGGCGCGGGCGATCATGAAGATGGTGGGGTGCAGGCGCAGCGACTCCTTGATGACCTGCTGCAGGTAGCTCAGCCGGGGCAGATCCTCGAAGCCCGGGGACTTTCCGCCGAGCGCGTCCACTTCCTGCCGGACCTTGGCGTACACCTCGGGGTGGCGGGCCAGCAGCTGCCAGGTCCAGCTCAGGGCGAGGGCGGTCGTCTCGTGCCCGGCGCTGAAGAAGGTCACGATGTGGGCGCGGATCTGCGACTCGTCGATGGGCTGGCCGGCGTCGTCGCGCACCTGCAGCAGCGAGCTCATCATGTCCTTGCGGTCCGTGGAGTCGCGGCGCCGCTCGTCGATCATCGCCCGGATGCTGTTGTCGATGGTGGCGATCGCCGCACGGGCCCGCTTGTTGCGGGCGGTCGGCCAGGACAGGGGGATGGGCGCGCTGGAGCTCATGTGATCCAGGTGCTCCAGCGTCACCATCATGGCCTCGCGCAGCTCGGGCGCCTCGTTCTGGAAGTCCACGTCGAACATGGTCTTCCCGATGATGCGCATGGTCAGGATGGTCATCTCATGGACCATGTCGAGCATCTGCCCGTCCTGCCAACCTGACGCGGCCTCCTGGGTGTAGCGCGTCATGGACTGGCAGAACTCGGCCAGGCGCTTCGGGTGGAAGCTGGGCGCCAGCAGCTTGCGCTGCTCACGGTGGGGCGCGCCATCCTGGAAGATGAGGCTCTTCTCTCCCACCAGCGGTACGAAGATGCGGCCGATGGGGCCTCCGTTGAAGTCCTCCGCATGGCCGACCAGGAGCGAGTTGGCGAGTGTGGCGGAGCTGATCACCACGACCTCGACGGGGCCGATCCGGAAGGACCCGATGTCGCCACACTCCCGGCTCACGCGCAGCAGCAGATCCAGCCGGCTGGCGCGGAACTCAGACAGGTTGCCGATGAGGGGAGCCCCCGAGATGCGGGGGATGGTCTTGTAGGGCTGGGAAGTTTCCATAATATTGTAACTGCGCGGCGGAGTGGGTTGTAACTGCGCGGCGGGGGGGCGGGGGAAACCGGCGCCACGATGTGTGGCGCCGGTGGTGCTACCTGGCCGAGCCGGGGGGGCGGCTCCAGGCCGTGTGCTGCGGCTAGGCCATGGGCTCGGAACGGGAGACGGTGGCCTGCTTGGCAAGCTCCTCGCTCTCCCACTCGTACTCGCCCACGAAGCCGGTGACGCGCTCGACCACGCCCTGGACGACGTTCATCGCGTCCTCCGAGGAGCGCAGCCGCGTCATCGTCTGATCCATCATCGTGGACAGCTCATTGACGGCCTGGAAGATCTGGCTGATGCCCGCGTTCTGCTGGGCGACAGCCGCGGAGATCTGCCGGACGGAGGCGGCGTTCTCCCGGACGATGCCTGACAGCTGACGGATGTTGTTTCCGAACTCGCGCACCTGCCCGAGGCTGCTGTCGATCCTCGCCGAACCGCGCTCGGTGATCTCCACCGTGGTGCGGATGGCGGTGCTGATGTCCTGGAGCAGCTCGCGCACGTTGCGCGTGGCCTTGATGGACTGGTCGGCCAGCATGCGGATTTCGCGGGCAACGACGGCGAAGCCCTTGCCGTGCTCGCCCGAGCGCACGGCCTCGATGGCGGCGTTGAGCGCGAGCATGTTGGACTGGTCGGCGAGGTCCTTCACCGTGGTGGTGATGTTGCCGATCTGCCGCGTTCTGCCGTCCAGCTCCTTGATGCGCCGGGCCATCTCCATCACCTGCTGGCGGATGCTCTCCAGGCCGGCGAGGCTCTGCTCGATGACCTCCTCGCCGGCACGGCTGATGGCGTCGGCGCGCTCGGTCTCCTTGAGGACGTTCTCGGCCTTCTGGAAGGCCAGGGTGGAGGTCTCCTTGATCTCCTGGGCGGTGACCTGGGTCTCCTGGAGCGCGGCGGCCTGACGGGAGAGCACCTCGGTCTGCTTCGTGGTGGACATGCCCAGCTCCTGAGCGGAGCTGCCCAGGCTCTGCGCGGACTCCTTCAGGGCGAGCGAGAGCGCCCGCAGCTTCGCGAAGGCCTTGCTCGTCGCCTGCGCCAGGTCGCCGATCTCATCCGTGCTCACCCACGCCGGCAGCTTGGGCGTACCGGACACCAGCGCCTCAATGGACTCCTGGACGGCCCGAGCGCCCTCCACCTGGTGACGGGCCACGCGCCACGCGGAGCTGGCGGCGTTGAGCAGGATGTACACGCCGACGACCAGCAGCGGCACCATCAGCTGCTTGGCCAGCATGCCCAGGCTCTGCTGCAGGTAGCTCGCGAGCTGCTCGGCCGACATGCCGCTCATCGTGGCGGCCATCTCCGGCATCATGCCTTCGGCGCTCTTGAAGATGATGGTGAGCATCGTCGCCACGGTGCAGGCGATGAAGATGCCGAACGCGTAGGGGAGGAACCACTCCTGGCGCGGCCAGAGGTAGCCCCTGTCCTGGATGTTCGGCGACGGGATGCGATGGAACTCCTTCATCGCGTACGGGCGCAGGTAGCTCTCGATGGAGAGCCGGACCTGGATCCACATGAGCGAGTTGATGAGGTACATCAACGTGAGGCCCCAGGGGATCGACATGACGCTCTTGTCGAACATGACGACGAGCGTCGTGATGTAGCCGGCCGCGAAGATCAGGAGCGCGCCCAGGATCTTCCACTCGAGGATGCGGGGGACCTTGAGGATCAGCCGCAGCCGGGTCTCGGGATCAGTCGGTGCGAAAGCCTTCTGGAGCTCGGAGCGCGTGACCAGGTTGGGAACGGCGCCGAACGCCGCGGAGATGACGCCCGCCAGGATGATGGCGGTCGTCGTCTCCTTCCCCGACTTGATGCCGAGGAGGATGGCGAACGTGAGGACCAACGGAGCCGCCCCCAGCATGTTGTTGATCTGGTAGGCGTTGTAGATCTTCTTGGTGAGGCTTTTGATTTCGTCCGATTGCATGGTGGCGTCTACCGACGTGTCTCTCTGGGAGCGAGCGGTTCCAGCCTAGCTGGGTAAAGGGGGAAGATTGAAGACGTTCGGGAACCAGCCCGGGCTGGCCGCTATCCGCCTACGTGAGCATCCGTTCGTCGGAGTCAGGAGCAGTTGATTCCATGGCCATCAAGGATTCTCCCTCGACTGCACTAAGGAGAGCCTACACCGCCTGTACGCGGTGGGCCAAATACCCGGGCCCGACCGTGGAGCGGGCAGGCGTACGTTGGGTCCTGGAGGCCTACCCGCACTGGAGGCCCAGCCAGGCTCGGTCGAACCGGCGGGCTCTCAGGTCCGCGTCCCGGATGAGGAGGTACAGGTTGCCCATATCTCCCCACATGAAGCCGGACGCGTCGTCGGAGCCGATCTGCCACATCAGGCTCCAGTCATGGGCGCCGGACTCCAGCCGCCGGGCCTGGGGCGAGTCGTAGCCGCGTGAGTCGCCGCAGTACAGGCCGTGGGAGACGAGCTGGGCCTCCAGGCGTGCGTCGCTTTGGATCCACCAGGGGTGCCCCCCTACCTGGTGAGCGTGCTCGCCGCCTGTGAGGCGCTCGCGCAGCACCGTGTAGTCATCCGCCGCGTCCTGGCCCCACTCGTCCACGGGCAGGGATGCGCGGCGATCCCAAGGATCGGGCAGGGACAGGCCGAGCCGGGGCGTGAGCTTCAGGGGAAGGTCGAAGGCCAGGCCCGCCTCTTCCAATTCCCGAGGTGGAGCGAGTGCCACCGCGTCCGCGCTGCGCGGCGTCCACAGGAGCTTCGACGAGGCGCTGTCCTTCGGGTCGAACCCCCAGGGCTGCTCCTGGACGTCGTAGAAGAGGGCGAGGACACCGTCGCGAGGCAGGTCCGGCAAGGACTCCGCCCGGCACGCGGCCAGCTCGGCGAAATCGAGCTGTCCCACGAAGGCGAGCGGGCCGCGGGGAGAGTGGGGCCACGGCGTCCCCGGTGGAACGAGCGGGTGTCCTCCGTAGCGGCACCCGGGCAGGCCCGGATCCTCCTCATCCCGGGCGGTGAAGAGGATGCAGGGCGCGAGGGCGGTCTCGATGCGGTCGCGCCAGGCATCCAGCGAGGGGGGCAGGGTGGGAAGCTCGGGCATGTGTGCGGCAGGCTACTCGACTCGCCGACAGCGTCCAGCATCGGCTGTCGGGCGGTCCTTTCCCTCCAGGGACGTGGTAGGGAGGGGCGATGATCACGCGCACGCTCGATCTTGGCGGACCCGTTCACTACGTCGACTTCGGTGGCTCCGGACCGACGATGGTGCTGGTGCATGGGCTGGGAGGCTCGCACCACAACTGGATGATGGTGGGGGAGAAGCTGGCCCGGCGCGCGCGGGTGTTTGCGCTGGACCTGGCGGGCTTCGGCCGTACGCCGCTGGCGGGACGCTCGGCGAGTGTCCACGCCAACCAGGCCCTGCTGGACTCCTTCATTCAGGCGGTGTCCCCCTCTGAGCCCGTCCTCCTGATGGGCAACTCCATGGGCGGGGCCATTTCGGTGATGCAGGCTGCCCGCCAGCCCCAGCGGGTGTCCGGGTTGGTGCTGGTGAACCCCGCGCAGCCGAGTGCCGAGAACACCCGAATGGAGCGGGCCGTGTTCATGATGTTCGCCCTCTACGCGATTCCGGGGGTGGGCGAGTTCTTCGTGAAGCGGCGCTCGGCCAGGTATGAGCCCGAGAAGCTGGCGCGGGGCATGCTCCAGCTGTGCTGTCGGGACCTGAGCCGCTTCCCGGAGGAAGTCGTACGGGCGCATGTGGAGTTCGCCTGCGAGCGGCACAAGCAGATGCCCTGGTCCGATGATGCCTTCGTCGAGGCCGCGCGCTCGCTGGTGATGATGCTGCTGCGCAAGAAGAAGTTCCGCGCGATGGAGAAGGCGATTCGCGTCCCCACGCTGCTCATCCATGGCACCGAGGATCGGCTGGTGCCGGTGGCCAACTCCCGCGAGCTGGCGCGGGTGCGGCCGGATTGGACGTACGTGGAATACCAGGGCATCGGTCACACGCCGATGATGGAGATTCCGGAGGAGTTCCTCGCCACGGTGGAAAGGTGGCTCGACAGCCAGGGCCAGGCAGCAGTGGGGCCTGGGGTGAAGGTTGCTTAGATTGGGGGAACCATGAGCGCGCCGAACATCCGCCGTGCCCTTCAGTTGCTGCCCACCTGTGCCACCACAGGCATCGGGAGTCTTCCGCACACCCAGCTCGAGATGGGCCTGCAGGCCGCGCTCGCGCTGGACATTCCCTTCCTGCCCCAGTTGCCGATCGGGCGGCCCTCGGAGTTCATGATTCCGCAGGCGCTCGAGGGGCTGCCGGGGCTGCGATGGGATGACGAGGGCCTGTGCTCGGTGGACCTGGAGACGTGGGCCAGCGCGCGCGGGAACTTCGAGGAGCGGTTGGAGGCGGCGCTGTCCTCGGGCGCCGTGGAGGCCTTCGAGCCCTCACTGGAGGGGTGCCGAGCGTGGCGGCCGTTCCTCTGGGAGGTGGAGAACCGGAAGCTGGCCTTCGCCAAGGCGCAGCTCGCGGGGCCCTTTACGGTGCGCTCGGTGGCTCGCACGAGCGAGGGGCAGGCAGCCTTGGATGTGCCGGGGCTGGACGAGGCCATGTTCCGGCTGCTGCTGGCGCGCTCACTGGCCATGGTGAAGGCGCTGCGCCGAGCAGGGACGACGCCCCTCTTCTTCCTGGATGAGCCGGGGCTCTACGCCTTCGATCGCTCCAACCCGAGGCACCTGCTGGCCATGCAGGAGCTGCGGTTGCTGGTGGTCGCGCTGCAGCGTGAGGGCGCGCTGGTGGGCGTGCACTGCTGCGGCAACACGCACTGGGGGAGCCTGCTGGAGGCGGGGATGGATGTGCTGTCGCTGGATGTGCGGCTGTCGCTGGACGCGGTGCTGGAGGAGTCGAGTGCGTTCGCGCGCTTCCTGGAGTCCGGGGCGACGTTGAGCCTGGGCATCATCCCCACGGATCTGACTTCCACGTACGAGGTGGGGGAGCTGGTGGACGCGGTGGAGGTGTCGCTCGAGGCGGCTTTGCCGCCGGGGTACGACTTCGCGCGGGTGGGCGCGCAGGTGCTGCTGACGCCGGCGTGTGGCCTGGCGATGCGCACGGTGGTGGATGCTGAGCACGTCCTCGAGCAGCTCAAGGTGGCTCAGCGGCGGCTCCGGGCGGCGCTGGTGGCGGAGTCCGAAGCGGTGCGGACACCGTACGTCAGCTGACGAGGAGGCCCCACTCGCGATGGAGAAGGACCTCTCGAGCGCACGACGATTGCGGACCTGGTGCGGGAAGTGAAGACGCTCGCGCGCTGAGGCGCTCAGCGTCCGAGCCGCAGCTCGCGCTCGGCCTGGATCCAATCGTCCTCATGACGGCCGTGGCTACCGCCACGCGCGAGGAAGAGCTCATAGGCGCGCCGGGCGATCTGCTCCTGGGTGGGCCCACTGCGGTTGGAGTTGGCGGCGTTGCGCGAGGTCTCCGCCACCTGCTGCGGCTGCGCGTGCTGCTGGGAAGACGTGTTCTGGGTCGCCTTGGCGTTTGCTCGTGCCATGTGGGGGCTCCTTCGGGGGCAAAAGGAAGACTGCTCCCCACAACATCAGCACCGTCATCGGAGCGGGGAAATTGGGCGCGAAGCCCTGCGTTCTCGGAGCAACATGCCGGCGCGGGGCTTGTCCGTTGCCGGACAGTGCTCACGCTTGAAGTGCTCCAGCGGAGACAGCGGCCTCGAGGGCCTTGTGCATCGCGGTGCTCATGCCGAGCGAGGAGGCCTCGTCGGGGGTGCACCAGCGCAGCTCGCGGAAGGCGGGGGCGTGCGTGGGGTGCGTGGCTCCCGTCACGCGCAGGAGCCGGAGTGAGAGGGCGCGGTGGGTGAGCTGCCGGCGCACGGTGCCGAGGTGTCCCCGGAGGGTGACGTCTGCGCCGAGTGCCTCGGCCAAGCGAGAGGTGGACTCTGTGTCAGGCGTGTCGTCGTCCACTTCCGCAGCGGGCAGCTCCCACAGGCCACCGAAGAGGCCTTTCTCCGCGCGGCGCGCGAGCAGCAGCCGACCCTCGTGGGCCCAGACGGCCACGGCGAGCGTCATGCGCTTGGGCGCGGCGCGAACCCTGGCCGGGGGCAGCTCGTCCACGCGGCCGTGGCGGTAGGCGAGACACTCCTCGCGCACGGGACACAGGAGGCACAGGGGGCTCTCCGGACGGCACACGGTGGCGCCGTGCTCCATGAGGGCCTGGTTGAAGTCGCCGGGCCGCTCGCCGTGGACGAGCTCGGTGGCGAGCGCCCACAGTCGAGCCTCGCGAGCGCGGTCTCCGGGTGCTCCCTCCACCTCGAAGATGCGGGAGAGGACGCGGGCCACGTTGCCGTCCACGAGAGGAGCGGGCTCGCCGAAGGCGATGGAGGCCACGGCCCCCGCGGTGTAGCGACCGAAGCCGGGGAGGGTGAGCAGCTCAGCGGCGGTGGAGGGGAGCTTGCCGCCGAAGCGGGCCACCACCTCTTGAGCCGCGCCGTGCAGGTTGCGCGCGCGCGAGTAGTAGCCGAGCCCCCGCCACAGGGCGAGCACGTCCGGCAGCGGCGCGGCGGCCAGGGCCTCCACCGAGGGGAAGCGCTGGAGGAACCGCTCCCAGTAGGGGATGACGGTGGCCACCTGGGTCTGCTGCAACATGACTTCGCTGAGCCAGATGGCGTAGGGGTCGCGCGTGCGACGCCAGGGCAGGTCGCGCTTCTGCCGGTCGTACCACTCCAGCAGCCGTGTGCGCAGCGACTCGCGGCGCCCGGGCTCGACGAGGCGCTCGGCGGAGGACTCCTTGCGCTTGCGCGGAGGGCTCATGGCTTTCTGGCCGGATTCACAACGCGGCGTGCAACGCGGTCGAAGAGACTCGGCATCCACCGGTTGGCGAGCACCATGACGCGCCCAGGGAGGGTGAGCACGGTCTCCCGGCGCTTGCGGCGGCTGGCGCGCACCATGGCGTTGGCCACGGCCTCGGAGCTCATCGCGTTGAGGGGGATGGCGTCCTGCTTCCAGCCCTCGGCGTTGAGGCGCGAGTCGCGGAACTCTGTCTCGGTGAGGCCCGGGGAGACGAGCAGCACGGAGATACCCTCGGCGGCGAGCTCGGCGCGCAGGGACTCGGTGAGGAGGTTCACCGCGGCCTTGGAGGAGCCATAGCCACCGAGCAGGGGCAGACCCCGGTGTCCGAGCACGGAGCTGACGTTGACCACCTGGGAGCCTGGGGCGCGCTTGCGCAGCAGGGGCAGGGCGGCGCGGGTGACGCGCACGAGGCCGAAGAAGTTGATCTCGAAGACCTGACGCAGCTGGGTCTCGCTGAAGCCCTCGACGGGCCCGTAGAGCCCGAGCCCCGCGTTGTTGACGAGGATGTCCAACCCGCCGAACGCGCGCTCCGTCTCCTGCACCAGCCGCGTCACGTCCTCCTCTCTCGTGATGTCACAGCGCACGGGGAGTGCCCGCACGCCGAGTGCTTCCACCTCACGCGCAGCGTCCTGCAAGTGAGACTCGCGGCGCGCGGCGAGCACAAGGTGGGCCCCCTGCGCGGCGTAGGCCTTGGCGGCAGCCCGTCCGATGCCGCTGGAGGCGCCGGTGATGAGTACCACCTTCTCCTGGAATGCTTTGGTTGCCATGGCGGCGCGCACCTTAGCGGCTCGCCCGTGTCGGAAAAGGACCTGCCGGGGTGTGCCTGCACGCCTGTCCCTCTTTCAAGTTGAGCGAGGCCCTATCTAGGATGCGCGGCTTCCATGCGGCGCACGTCCTTTACCAACGACTTCTCCTGGTCCAAGAGCCGTCACGAGAAGCTCCAGGAATGCCAGCGGGCCTACTACTTCTACTACTACCGCTCCTGGGGCGGCTGGGAGTCAGGCGCACCGAAGGAGGTGCGTGAGTTGTACGTGCTCAAGAAGCTGGGCAACCGCTACACCTGGGCGGGCAGCGTGGTGCACGACGCCATCCGGGATGCGCTGCTGGATTGGCGGGCGGGGCGCGAGGTGGATCCGGCGAAGGTGGAGAAGCGGGCGCTCGACCTCATGCGGGAGGACTTCCGGTACTCGCGCGGCAAGTCCTACTGGACGCAGAAGTACCGCAAGACGTTCTCCGGCTTGGTGGAGCACGAGTACGACGAGGCCGTGCCGGACGAGGCCTGGAAGCAGAACGCGGAGACGGTGCGCTCGGCGCTGAGCTGGTTCTTCAGCTCGCGTTGGCCGGCGCTGGTGCGGGCGCTGAAGCCCGCGCAGTGGCTGGAGGTGGACGCGGGCGCGGACTTCTCCACCTTCACGTTGGACGGTGTGAAGGTCTTCGCCATTCCAGACTTCGCCTTCGTGGACGCGGAGGGCGCGCCGGTGGTGGTGGACTGGAAGACGGGGAAGGCGCGAGACGGGTACGACGAGCAGGTGCTGGGCTACGCGCTCTACGTTTCGCAGCGCTACCGGCTGCCCCTGGAGAAGGTGCGCGCGTCGCTGGTGTACCTGAACGACGGGGCGGAGCAGCAGGTGCAGGTGGACCGCGATGCGGTGGAGGGCTTCAAGTCCCGCTTCGCGCAGAGCGTGGCGCGGATGCGCGAGCTGCTGGAGGACCCGGCCACGAACACACCCAAGGGCGAGTCCTTCTTCGCGCAGACGGAGAACCTGGCCTCGTGTGCCCGCTGCGCGTTCCGCCGCCCCTGTGGCCGCGAGCAGGCGGCGGCGAAGGTGGCCTGAGTCTCAGGCCGTCAAGGTCTTCGCCTCCATCCACGGCCAGGGCCCAGAGTGTCCGAATGAAGCCCTCAGATACTTCAACAAGGCTCCTTACCCTCATCCTCCTCGTATTGCTGACTTCCTGTGGCGCCACTCGTCATGCAGCCCCTGCCAGCCCTAGAGAGCTCATGGGTTTCGTGCTCCTCATCGAGGAGACGCCCCATGCGCAGGTGACTCACTCCTGGCGGCGCGTCGAGGAACTCGACCTCTCGCATTATCGCCAGCCATTGGGTGGCAACAGTCTGTCCGGTAGCACTGTCTTTGCCTCGGCCAGACTGCGGGATTGCCATGCGGAGTTCAATGATTGCCAGGATGACTGCTTGAAGCGCCCTCTTGCTCCTGGTTATGAACATGTCAAGCAAGGTAGCGGCGCACATGGTCGCATCTGCCGGGATGGATGCTGGCAGGCCTACCGGGACTGCGAAGAACTGCAGGAATTGCGAGTGCGTCAGACCCATGAATTCACCGCGACAGAGCGCGCCGTTGAATGGCTGAAGCGCAATCGCAAGGCGATTCTGGTTGGAAGCGTCGTCGTCATCGCGGGGGTGGTCTTCGTCGTGGCTTCCGCTGGGGCTGGGGCTCTCGTGCTCGCGCCTGTCATACTGCTAACCTCGGCGGGATTCCCTGATGGCTCGCACCTCGCGACGGTGTCTCCATGAACATGCATGAGCTCCTTCCCAAAGTGCAGGAGTTGCTCGTACGCCTTCGGACAACTGCTTCCTCCGAAGAGAAGGAACTGCTGGCGGTTGCCTATTTCGCTTTGGACTTCATCGAGGTGACGGGCAACTTCTATCCATTCGAGGCGTTCCTCCAGAGCTGGAACAGCCCGGATGGCACTCTCCCCACGGTGGCGTCCTTCGGTTCGCTCGCGGAGGCGGAGACCTGGTTGAAGGAGCACCCCGAGCCGCCGCATGGAGCCTATGTCCTGGTTTCCGGCCAGCCCTACTCCGTCTTCCACGTCCGCCACCTCGACAGGAGGTTGCTACTCCCAGCCCCCTCTCCTGGGACACGCGCGTCGGAGTGAAACCCTCAAGTCGTTCCTCGACGATACCGCGTGGCGACAGTTGAGGATGACCTGGGGAACCAGAGGCACCAGGGTGGGCACCTTCCGCCGCCCCTGTGGCCGCGAGCAGGCGGCGGCGAAGGCGGCCTGAGGCGGGCGGCCTACCGTCCCAGCGAGAGGCGTCGCACCACGACGCCCGCCGCGTTCATGCCGAACACGGAGGTGACGAAGGCCACGCTGCCGTCGATCTGGTTGCGGTGCTCGCAGGAGTGGAAGTCGTTGTCGTTGGGGCACACGCAGCTGAAGCCATCGTCGGCGTCGTAGCGCAGGGACACGGGCTGACGGCGCGTCTCAATGGAGTAGACGGCGGTGATACCCGTGGGACGGTCGGTGTTCACGTCGTACTTGCGCTTGAGCAGCTTGCGGATGTCCTTGGCGAAGGGATCCATGTGCGTCTCGCACAGGTCCTCCACGCGGATGGCCGTGGGATCCAGCCGGGCCGCCGCGCCCATGGAGCTCACCACCGGGATGCCCAGGCTGACGCAGCGGTGGAGCAGGTGCAGCTTCGCCTTCACGTTGTCGATGGCGTCCACCACGTAGTCATAGCTGCCCGGGGCTCGATACGTAGGCCACGAGTGCTGGTGGCTCAGCCGAGTTCGGGCTGCGCCTGGCGGATTTCCTGCCACAGCGGCTCGGGCGCGTTCTGCCGGATGTGCTCCAGCACACGCCCCATGGGGACGCCCACATTGACCCAGGCCGTGGCCTTCCCCTGGAAGCTGACGTTCTCCACGCAAACCGACGACCGGTGCAGGGCCACGACCTGCCACGAATCATCGAGCACGGGAGAGCCGGAGGACCCCTGCTGCGTGTCCGTGAAGTAGCGAAGCTCGGCGGGGGCGCTCGCTGTGACGAGGTTGTTCCGACAGGCGACCTTCTTTTCCTGCCCGAGCGGGTGCTGGATGATGTTCACCGGTGTTCCCACCGCCACCAAGCCGGTCTTCACGGTGAGCGGCCGGCGGGTCTGCCTCTGCGCGAGCCTCAGGACTGCGTAATCGAGGCCTGGATCGCAGCTCTCCAGCTTCGCGACCGCGACCGACACCGGCACCTGGGCCTTGGAGTCGAAGTCGAAACCGAGTCTTGCGTTCGCCGCCTGTAGCTCGAAATCCGAGCGTGCCGCGGCGGCTTCCCCATCCTGCCGCGCATGGATGATGTGGTGGTTGGTGATGGCCAACTCGGGGGTGAGCAGCCAAGCCGTCCCCTGGGAGAGGTAGTCCCCTCCACTCGCGAGCATGCGGCGCGCGCCTCCGTCGTAGCGGGGCACCGTCACCAGGGCCACGGCCGCGCCAGCTGCAACCGCTCCCGCGAAGAAACCGAACGACACCATGTCGTTCTGATGGATGATCCGCTCCTTGCGCTCCGGGACACTCTCCAGATCGATGGGCGGAGCACCCGATGAGCGCTGCGATATGACGGAGAGTGCTCGGGCGAAGACCTTTGCGTCCTCTACCGGCCCCGCCACTGCCACCGCGCTCTTCAGCCAGGCTTCGAGTGGCACGGAGCCATCCGTCAGGCGCTCGGTGCCATTGAGCCGGTTGAGGGTATTGAGCAGCATCACCGAAGGCGGAAGGCCCAACGTCTGGATGCTTCCCGCGAACTGGGGGTTGAGGCTGCCCAGCAGCATCATCTGGGTCATCGGGTTGCCGAGCCCCATCCTGGTGGCTGCGGCCGTCAGCTCGTTGATCTCGTCCTGCTTCAGGTATCTGAATTCCACGCTTCCCCCAGAGAGGCTCACTTGACGGTGTCTCCTCGCAGGGGGGTTGTGTCCAGCTCGAGGCTCCCACGCTCGACGAAGGTCAGGGCGAGCATCGCGGGTAGATCGGCTGGACAGTCCCGGGATCTCAAGACCTCGGCCAGGAACCGTTCGGCGGCAGTTGGGTGATACCAGACGGCCTGTACGCGGGGCCATCCCGCGTGCCGCAGGAGCCGTGCGATGTCATCGCCGATGCGCAAGAGCATGAAGCCGTCACCCCCGAGTCCCACGCCCTCAAGCCCCCACATCAATAGCTCGGGACGGGCCGAGGCCACCAGCCCGATTCCCAGCCGTGCGAGCTGTGGATTCTTGTTGGCGACATGGTTGGGGTTCGCGGCCAGTAGCGCGGCGAGTGAGTCCCTTCGCTCGTACCATTGTTCCGGAGTCGCCGCGTCGAGCTGGGCGCGGCGGGTGAGAGCCTGCAGCCATCTGTCGAACTGCCTCGTGCGCTGCGCGATCCGAGCGACCTGAAGCAGACTCGTCTCCGCGAGCGCGATGTCGCCCATGCGGCTGGCCAGTTCCGCGCGAATCAGAAGCATCGGGATTCTCACGCCGGCCTCGTCCGCCTCCCGCGTTATTTCCAGAACCGCCTCGAGTGACTCCAGCGCCACGCGTCCGGGGTACCTGCCCTCGAGCGCTCTCAGGAAGATCGGCCGTTCACCGAGCGCCTTTTGGAATGGTTCGTAGGATTGGACAATCCAGCCGGGTACCCCCCCGTCCCACCCCGAGCCCTCCTCATGGCTCACCGCTGCCCAGCGCCTCTCGCGAGCAGTGCGTTCAGGATCCTCGGGAAGCCCCTCGAGCATGAAGATCCGAGCAACCCAGGTGCCGAGCTCTGGAGGGCAGTGCCTCGCCTGGAGGACGTCCACCAGGAAATCCTCGACCGCACCCGCCTCAAGCGCGTTCGGCGCCGAGGGCCACCCTGTACGTCGCAGCAGGCACAGCACATCCCGCACATCGGGAGCCGAGGCCCGGACCTCGCCGAATCCCACGACCTTGAGGCCTCGAACCAGCAACTCGCGCTGACTGCCCGCCACCAGGCCGAAGGCCAACCTCGCGAGCCGGTCGCGTCGGGCCAAGAGCTCGTGTGCAGCACCCGCGAGGAAGGCCTGGAGGGCACCTGCTCGCTCGCGCCACTGTTCCGGGCTGCTCGCGCCACTCCGCACGCGCGCGACGAGCGCCTGCAGCACGAGGTCCTCCCGCCCGATCCTCCGCGCGATCTGCTCGGCATGACTCAAGCTTTCATTCGCACGCTCGTGCTGCTGCAGGGTGGTAGCCAGCTCGCCGCGGAGCAGCAGCAGCGGTACCGAGGAGGCTCCCGCCATCGGGGTCGCGGTGGCCAATCCCTCCTCCACCACCTCGAGCGCTTCGTCCATCTTCCCGAGCCGTTGAAGCACCTGGGCTTCCAATTCGTAGAGCGGACTCCCGGGAGTGCGCTCCTTGCGAGCCCCCAGTACCTGGGGCGCCAGATGGGCCTCGCCGCGTTCCAACATCCCCCGCACGCGCGACTCCACATTGCGCTCCCAATCCGCCAGCTCCGCCTCCTCCCACATGCGTGGCGGCAGCTCCAACCCCAACCGCGAGGCCAGGAACGGTCTGGCTGCTGGCGGTAGCTCCTCCAACGCATTGCCCAGGTACGGCTCGACCCCTGGCATCCAGCGCCCCTCCACCTCCCGGGGCGACGCTCCCATCGAGAGGCGGTGGTAGATTTCCTCTGCCCGGCTGAGCGGATCCGCGTTGCCTTCGTAGTAGCGAACCGCCGCCTCGTGGATCTCCTGGACCTGGACGGGTTTCTCGGCCTTGAGCGCCTCCAGCATCACTCGCCGGACGTCGGTCCGGTGGTGCAGGGACTGATCCGCCGCGACGAAGACGAGCGACACCTCGCGCTTGAACTCCTCGAAGAGCACCTCCGCGTCCCCGAGTCCGTCCAGGTGCAGCTCGCAGGGGCCCGCGAGCACCCTGGCGATGATCTCCGGGGTGATGCGCCGCACCACCAGGCCAGGATGGGCCAGCTTCCGTACCCGCGGATCATGGATGTGCCCCAGGATGCGCTGGTAGAGCTGCCCCTGGATCACTGCCTCTCGCGCGCTGAAGAAGAACAGCCGACGCGTTTTGAGGCCCTCGATACCGCCGCGGCTGGAGCCCTCCCGCTTCACCACATCCGCCGCCAGCTTGAGCGTCAGCGGATTCCCACCGAGTTGCTTCACGAGGCCGTCGATCGCCTCATCATCCTCCACGCCGCTCAAGCGCAGCAGCTCCCGGGACGCCTTGGTATCGAGCTCCGTCAACGGGAGTGCGTCGGCCCGCATGGTTTCCGTGGGAGCCCGGCCGCAGATCACCGTGCGCAGCTCGGGGCAGCTTTCCTGGAGCAACACCAGGAAGAGCGCCAGGGTCTCGACATGACCGATGCCCCTGAACTGCACCTCCTCGTACGTGTCGAGCACGAGCAGGACGCGAGGCAGTCTCCTGGGGGACTGGCTCCGAAGCATCGTCGCCAGGATGACGCTCAGGGTCTCGGTCAGGACCTGCCAATGTGGCCAGAGCGTGAGGCGGGGTTGTACCGCATCCGGGTGGGTCGGTGGGTGGGCTTCATCTCCCAGGGATTCCAGACGCTCCAGCAGGGCGGAGAGCGACCCGGCTGTGGGCGTGCGCTCCTCATCCGTCAGGCGCCGCCATTGATGCGCCCGCGCCGAGGTGACGCCCTCGCAGACACGACGAAACCGCGCGAGTTCCTTCATCTCCGGACGCTGGAGACTCAGTTGCCGGGCGATTTCCACGAGCAACGTGGCCGGGTTGTCGAGCAGGAGCGCCGGATCATCGAAGTCGAGATAGATGAACGGGATCGGCTCCTCGGCTTCAGCGTGCTCGAGAATGAAGCGGGCGAGGAGGGTGGACTTGCCCATTCCCCCCGGCCCATGGACGAAGAGCGGCTTCCGGGAAAAAGAGCCGAACGCCTCCAGCAGGGACCGCCGGACGGCCTCCGACGCGGAGACATCAACGACCCCCACGTAGTCGCGGAGCTTCTGCAGCTCGGCACTGCGGCCACAAAAGCGCTGCCCCGCGAGATACTGGAACGGCGCCATGAACTGCAGCCATTCCAGGCGGCGCTGGACCTGCTCGGGGCCGGGCAATTCCGGCACCAGCGCCCGGAACCAGTGCACCACTTGAAGCGTGCAGACCAGCTCCTCCAGTCCCTGCTCCTCGAGAGGCCGGGCCGTGCCCTTCAGCCAGTCCGAGATCATCCGCTGGAGGAGCTCAGGCTCACCGGGCGGGTTCGCCGCGAGCGCGCGCAACAGCTCCGCGCGCGAGCCAAGACGCGTGATGGCCGCCTGGCGGACGCCCTGGCGCAACGTCCACCGCGTCCTGCCACCGGGAGTCGTCACCGCCTCGCAGTCGCCCATGAGGTGCTGTAGCGCCCCCTCCCGGACATCCTGGGCGTGGAGCGGCCGGAGCGTGGTGGGCTCGAACGTCGAGAGGACGCAGGCCGCCATGCGGTACTCCCAGCGCAGTGGCTCCACCACCTCCTCCTGGACCGGAGCGGTGGGAGGCTTCAGCTTCGCGAACCGCTGCTCCACTTCCTCCAGGGTGAGCTTGCGATCAGCGGAGTGCATCGGAGACCTCCCGGACCGCGATGAAGACCTGGGACTGCCAGCCCGGCTCCGTGGGCAGCAGCGTCACGCGCTGAAGCACCTCCGTCACCGCGCGCTGGATGATGGCGGCGTCCTGCCCGGGCAGGAGTCTCTGGAAGTACTCCGTGATGTGCAGCGGCTCGATGGCGCGCAGTTCCTCGACTTCCACCGGGCAAGGCGCCAGCAACCGTGGCTCGTAGTCGAGCAGGAGGAGCCGGCCATCCGTCTGGTTGAGCGCCTGCGAGATGTGATGCGCCAGATTCTGGATGAGGGCCTGGGTTCCTGGAGGTGCGTCCCGGAACCCGTCGAGCACCAGCCAGAACGGCAGTCCCGGGCGGTTGAGAGCGGAGAGGATCCAGATGCACAGCTCCTGAGCCCAGCGCTTCTCCTGGGCCCGCTGGGGCGGCATGGTGGACAGATGTCCCTTGGCGAGCTGGACGAGGTCCCGCGCCACGTCGCCCAGCGTGTAGGTTTCCGCGAGCCCCTTCTCGGCCGCGTATGCGAACGTGACGAAGGAGGGCATGGTGTCATTGAGGTGGCTGACGAACCAGCTCGAGTAGGACTTGCCGCTCTGCGCGGGGCCGTTCACCACCAACACCCTGGGACCAGCCACACGCTCCACGAATCGGCGCAGCACGACGCGGAGCCGTGCCCGATCCAGGAAGGGACCGACGTGGAGCTGGCACCTGGCATACGGATCGTCCGCCGTCTGCTCCATCTTGCGGGCTTCCAGCTCGGTCCGGATCTGCTGCAGCTCGGGGAAGACGGAGAAATCGGGCAGCCGCAACAACCGCAGGATGGCAGGTTCCGGCGGTGCGAGGCCCTCCTCGTCGAAGAACCGGAGCAGCGCATGGATGTACTCGTGGACTGAGGTCTTGATGCCGATCCTGCTGCGCACCGCCAGTCCCAGCCAGGCTCCGATGGTGTCCGCAGGACTCTGGCCACCGAGGAGCTGGTCGAGCCGCGAGAACAGAGCGCTGGTCTGAGCCGAGGAGAGAAGCATCTGGGCGTCATGCGATCATACCGCGCCGGTCATGCACGAGCCAGCACCACCCCCCTCGCGTGTCGGGGGAGGCTCGTGGCACCGTCGAAGGCCGTTGCGTAGACTCCACCGGCCCCGAGTTCTGTGAGCCACGCCTCCGGGGGCCACCCGCTATCACCCAGGCCTCACCTCTTGGAGGACCCATGCCTTACGTCTGTGGAAGCTGCAGAACCGATCTCACCCACTTCGTCACGGAGAAGCAGACCGAGGTGGGCGTGATGGTCTTCGAGGGGTTCTCGTCGGACTCAGCCGCTCCGACGCCCTCTCCGAAGTTCCAGAGCGTGAGCTTCAAGTGCACCAACGCGCCCAGCTGCGGCAAGCTCAACGCCTTCGAGATCGCGGCGAAGGATGCCAACGACACGGTCCATGGCCGCATCCTGGATGAGGAGGAGAGCCAGACGTACACGCAGCTGCGGACTTATGTGACCCCCAAGGAGACGGGAGAACGGATCGACAAGTACGTGTCCTGGCTCTTCGGCGGTGCCGGGACCCTGAGCACGGTCCTGGCTCTCTTCAACAGCGTCATCCCCTTCACCACGGTGGGCAAGGTACTCCTCACGATCTCCATCATCTTGATGGTGGCCTGCCTCCTTGCCGCCGCAAGCGCCTCGACTCTGACCACGAAGAAGCTCAATCCGAACAACCTCAAGGCGCTCATGGCGCATGTCGTCGAGCGCCGCGGCAAGCAGGGCTCGCAGCTCTGGCTGGCCACGTTGTTCTTTGCGGGAGCGATTCTCGTGGTGGGGCTCATCCCCGCCCTGAACCTGATGACCGGGGAGAGCAAGCACCCTCAGCTCCAGGCCGGCTACTCGTATGACTCGAAGAGCCTGACCGCCACCTTGAACGCGTCGGGACTCGAGCCGTTCGAGGTGATCGAACTCCAGGTCACCGCTCGGAATGACCCGACTGCGGTGGTGGCCCGCGGGCGCTCGGCCGCCGGAGCCTCGGGTGAGGCCCAGCTCAACCTCGTGCTGGACCGCGGGGACCTGGTCCGCCCGCTGGCGATGAAGAGCTGGAGGTCACGCGACGGAAAGACGGAGGATGAGCTGCTCACCGCGATCGAAATCCCCGCCCCCTCCATCTCGGAGCAGGTCAGCTATAGCCTCGAGAACGGCAAGCTGCGGCTCGGCCTTACGGTGACCAACCTCTCAGCACCCAGGACCTACGTGCTCGAGATCTCGCGAGATAGCAAGAATGCACCGCACGTGTTGGCTCAGACCCGCCTCGTTCTTAGCCCTACAGTTTCGACAGGTGAGCTGAGGCTCGAGAAGGACGTCGAGCTGGCATCAGGAGCCCTTTCCCTCGTCGTCGCTCGGGAGGAGGGAAGCAATCTCGTGGACGTATTCAACCGCACGCTCGCGGACAGCGCACTGCGGGTCTCGCAAGTGCCGCTCACGAACGGGGCGGCGAACTGATGGGTCCGCGCCTCGCATGGAGACCCCTCCATCCTGCCGTGAACTCGAAGTGCCCGGATTCACCCACGACTCAGCGACAGACGTGTGCCGTCGCGGGTTCAAGGGCACCTCTCCTCCACGGGCTCGCATCCCGTAGGGACGCTCACCGTCCCAGCGAGAGGCGCCGCACCACGACGCCCGCCGCGTTCATGCCGAACACGGAGGTGACGAAGGCCACGCTGCCGTCGATCTGGTTGCGGTGCTCGCAGGAGTGGAAGTCGTTGTCGTTGGGGCACACGCAGCTGAAGCCATCGTCGGCGTCGTAGCGCAGGGACACGGGCTGACGGCGCGTCTCAATGGAGTAGACGGCGGTGATACCCGTGGGACGGTCGGTGTTCACGTCGTACTTGCGCTTGAGCAGCTTGCGGATGTCCTTGGCGAAGGGATCCATGTGCGTCTCGCACAGGTCCTCCACGCGGATGGCCGTGGGATCCAGCCGGGCCGCCGCGCCCATGGAGCTCACCACCGGGATGCCCAGACTGACGCAGCGGTGGAGCAGGTGCAGCTTCGCCTTCACGTTGTCGATGGCGTCCACCACGTAGTCATAGCTGCCCGGGGCGAGCAGCTGGTCAGCCAGCTCGTCGCGGTAGAACTCGCGCAGGGCCTCGACGTGGGCGTCGGGGTTGATCTCCTTGCAGCGCTGCGCCATCAGCTCCGCCTTGGGCTTGCCCACCGTCTTCGCGGTCGCGTGGAGCTGCCGGTTGGCGTTGGTGACGCACACGGTGTCGAAGTCCACCAGCGTGAGGTGGCCAATCCCACTGCGCACCAGGCCCTCGGCGGCGTAGCTGCCCACGCCGCCCAGGCCGAACACCACGACACGGGCGCGTGACAGCCGCTCCATCGCCGAGTCTCCAAGCAGGCGGCCGGTGCGGTCGAAGCGCCGGTGCAGCTTGAAGGGCTTGGGCTCCGAGGGGGCAGGGGTGCCAGGGGTGGCGGGGACGGTCTCGGGAGGAGGGGGCTGCGGATTCATGGGTTGCCTCTATAACGCGACGGCATCCCTACCGCGAAGACGTGGGAAAGGCTTCCCGGAACAGGCGGCGGGCATTCTCGGTCGTCCGCTGGGCGAGCACCTCCACCGGCTCCCCCAGGACCCGGGCCATGCCCTCGATGATGCGCGGCAGGTAGCCGGGCTCCGAGCGCTGTCCCCGATGGGGGGTGGGGGCCTGGTCCGGGGCGTCCGTCTCGGCCATCAGCCGGTCGGGGGGGATGACGCGCAGGGCGTCCAGGGGCTTGCGTGCCTCCGCCCAGGTGACAGGGCCCGCGAAGGAGAAATAGCAGCCCTTCTGAATGTAGAAGCGCGCCAGGTCCACGCCCCCACCGTAGCTGTGCATGAGCACGCCGGCCTCGGGCAGGGGCTCCTGCTTGAAGAGCTCGATGAGGGCAGGGTGGGCCCGGAAGCAGTGCATCAGCACGGGCAGGTGGTGCTTGCGCGCGAGCTCCAGGTGTCGTCGCAGCACCGCCACCTGCCGCTCCAGGGGGGCTCCGGGGATGGAGGGCCCGTCCAGTCCGCACTCGCCCACGGCGATGGCACCCCCTTGTGCGAGGAGCGCATCCAGACGCTCGAGGTGTTCCTCGTCCTCCTCGGGGGGGATGTCCGGCAATAACTGCGGATGGATGCCGAGCCCCACCTGGAGGCGCGGCTCGGCGCGGGACATGGCCAGCAGCGGCTCCCAGTTCTCCGGGCCCACGCCTGGCACGAGGATGCCGTGCAGTCCGGCGGCCCATGCCCGGGCGAGCACTTCCTCACGGTCCGGATCGAAACGCGGTGCGTCGAGATGGCAGTGGGTGTCAATCATCGGAAAGGTCCGGTGGCACTTCGTTCGTCCGTCGTTCAGCCCGCGACAGCAGGCACGGTGTGGGTGCCCGAATCCGCCTCCCATTGCTTCGGGGCGACCCTATACGCACGCGGCGGTTTTGGAGGGTCCATATGATCAAGCGTGTTGTCATCAGTGCGCTCGCAGGTGCGCTGATGGTGGTGTCGACAGGCTGTGCTGACGAGTGCGTCGATCCATTCGACTGTCTCAACGACGAGGGAGCGCCAGCGCAGGGGAGGGAGTGGGCCTGCGTCGACAACAAGTGCGAGCAGCGGGACATCCAACCCCCTTCTGGCGATGACGCGGGCACGGACACGGACGCGGGGACAGAGACGGACGCGGGCACGGACGCGGGGACAGAGACGGACGCGGGCACGGACGCGGGGACGATGACCGTCGACAAGGGCGGTGCTTGCACCGCCTCCATGGAATGCATGGCGGGCCTGCGCTGCGAGGGCGCCGCGGGGGCCAGGACGTGCCAGCCGCTCCACATCGCGGTGACCGCCTCCCTGGACGGCGGGAGCGGTGCCATCGAGGCGGTGGCGGTGCTCGCTGAGTCGGGCGCCACCGTGATCGAGCTCAGCCAGGGCGCGGGCCCGAGCCGTTTCCCGCGCTGGAACACGGACGGCACCGCCGTCGCCTTCGTGGAGGAGGAGACCGCGGGAGCTGCGGCGCTCGTCTCCCGGACCATTTCGCCCACCGCGGGGGTAGGGACGCCCCTCACCACCGCCGGCACCGCTGGAACCGAGGACTTCCGGCACCTGGAGTGGGAGCCGTCGTCCAGCGTCACCTGGGTCAAGAAGGCCGGGACGAGCATCTCGGGCATCTACGCCATCCCCAGCGCGGGTGGCGCCGTCGAGGAGCTCTCCCCCAACGGCGGGTTCCCGTCGTGGAAGAACGCGCAGACCTTCGCCTTCAGTGCCAAGGGGCAGGGTCTACAGACCCGGACGATCGGCGGGGCAGCCCAGGCGGTGACCGGCGGCGAGACGGGCGAGCAGCCCAAGTACAACCGGGTGAACGACTTCCTGCTCTATCTGGCCAGCACCGAGTCGGACACCTTCTCGGGGGGTGAGCAGCAACCCCTGTATGAGCTCTTTACCCTCCCCGCGACTGGGGCAACGGCGACCCAGCCCGCCAGCCCCATTGCCCGGCGGAGCGAGCCGACGCCTGTGACGGCGGGGGAGGTCAAGTCGTTCATCACGGCCCACACCTGGTCACCGGATGGGACGTACGTCACCTACGTCCGTGCGTTCTATTACGACCCGACCCTGCCCACCGCCCCCAACGTCATCTGCGGCGGTATGGGGGCCGAGTGTGGGACCCAGGCCGGCCCCAACGTCTACCTGCAGCGCACCAACCCCGAGAATGGCCAGGCGGTAGGCGATCCGATCCTCGTGGCGACCAACGCCACGCTGCCGGCGGTCTCCCCGGACGGGCATTTCGTGGCCTACATCCAGGGACAGCGCCTCTATATGCGGCGCATCAATCCCACGGATTGGAGCCTCGGGGAGCCTGCCGTGCTCACCCCGGCGACGATGCGGGTGCAGACCAACCTCGGCGACGACCACCGTCCTCGCTGGCAGCCTCGGTAGTCCTCTGTAGAGCCTGGTAGGGGCTGACGCCCGCGTCCCAGAAGCCACGGGGCGCGGGCGTTCTCATGTACACACTCCCCCGCATCCGAGGACTTGCCTCCCGGTCCAAAGCGACGTACGCAGGCGCCCCGCTTCCCGCTCCGCGGGCCGCTCTCGATTGGGAGGACTCGGATGAAGCTCCACGCCGCGCTCATTCTTCTGGCCATGGCTGGCTGTGCGACCGTTTCGTCGCGCACCAGTGACGCCGAGCCCCTGGCGGGCAGCGGTGGCCCCGGGGGAGACGTGCGCGGGAGCTCCGAGCCGGTGCGCATGGAGACGCCTGCGGGGACCTTCCTCGTGCACCCCAACAACGCCGAGGACTTCGCGAAGCTGCTCGCGGGCGAGCCCACCGACAAGCAGTACATGTCCGTCTCGGACGTCCCCTGAGGGCCTCCGAACGGACGCACCCGCGGAAGGGGCGACTTAGCGCACCAGGACGATGCGGCGTCCCAGGGCCCGGGTCATCTGGGGCGAGGTGACCAGCTTGAGCACCTCGAGGCGCTCTCCGCCGGCCGTGTCATAGGCCGCGGCGATGAGCTCTCCCACCGTCAGCGACGGAGCCACCTTGCGCTGGGTGGCCCGCCGCGGTGCTGGCATGACGCGCCGTCCCTGGCGCTTGACCGAACCGCTCTTGCGTGTCGCCGTCTTGGCCATGTGTCCTCCTACCCGCACTTCTGGGGTTGATGGACTGATACGGCCAAATGCTTTGCACTCAATGTGCCAAGGGGGTGTCTGTCTGCCCCTGGATGCTGCCCACGGGATATCAGGTATTTACAGTCAGCACTTGTCTCGGACCGTGGGGCAGGATTCCAAATTTCGTTCACTCTTCCAGGGACAGTGGCTCGTTTCGTCGAGTCTTTTCGTCCACATATGACACCAGAGTCAGGTAAGGCCAGCCCATGAACGTCCAGGTTCTGTTCCACGACAGTTGCTTCGACGGGGCCGCGAGCGCGGCGGTCTTCTCCCGCTTCTATCGCGAGCGCATCCGGCCGGATGCCCGCTTCAGCTACCGGGGGTTGTCCCACCAGGCGGGGGGCGCGGCGATTGATCCGTCCGTCTTCACCGGGGATGAGAACGTCATCGTCGACTTCCGCTACAGCCAGGATCCGCGGCTGTCCTGGTGGTTCGACCACCACGTCTCTGCCTTCCAGCAACCCGGTGACGAGGCTCATTTCCGCGCCGACACCAGCGGGCACAAGTTCCATGATCCACACCGCAAGAGCTGCACCTGCTACCTCGCGGACGTGGCGCGCGAGCGCTTCGGGTGGGATCCCTCGCCCATGGCGGACCTCCTGCACTGGGCGGAGATCATCGACGGCGCGCTCTTCCCCAACCCGGAGATGGCCGTGGCGCTGGAGGAGCCCGCGCTGCGCATCATGACGGTGCTCGAGGCCAACAAAGATCCGGCGCTCATCCCCCAGGTGATTGAGCGGATGCAGAGCGAGTCGCTGGCGTCTATTGCCGCCTCGCCGCTCATCGCCGGGCCGCTCGCGCCGCTGCTCGAGCGCCACCGGCGCCACATCGACCTGGTGCGCGCCAAGGCCCGCTACGACAATGGCGTCGTCTCCTTCGACCTCGTGGATGAGGGGGTTGACAGCCTCAACAAGTTCATCGCCTACGCGCTCTACCCCGAGGCTCGCTACACCCTCTGGGTGGGGCAGGGTCCCTCGCGCGCCAAGGTGTCGCTCGGCTCCAACCCGTGGCGTCCCCAGGAGCGGCGGCATGACCTGGCCGCCATCGCCTCGCGCTACGGCGGCGGTGGGCACCCCGTGGTGGCCGCCATCAGCTTCAAGGCCGGCGAGACCGCTCGCGCCCGTGCCGCTTTCCAGGAAATCCTGTCTGAGCTGTCTGGGTAGGCGCGGCCACTACATTTTGCGAGCCTCGCAAATTTTGCGAGGTTCCAGGCCGCAACACCTGCAGTGACATCCCTCCAACACTCGTGGTTTCGGGGGGTTGGCAGGCGGCCTGCCGTTTGCTTGTCGTTTCAAGTGTGAATGCCCCCTACCTGAAACTCCAGTGTCATCGGAATGTGTTGCACATTCCTGATCCGATGGCCCGTGAGGGCGCAAGCAACCGGGCGACAGCTTGCCCGATAATGGACGTGCTCGGGTTTTCCTGTGATTTTCCCATCACGGGAGCTGGGTGCGGATCGGGTCGGGTGCGTGTCGGGGGCCGGTTTGCGTCCGCTCAGGGCGTCGGAGAAGTCTCTCTGCGCGAGAGAACCCCTGCGGTAGGGCGGCGTACTTTTCGCAGAGTGTAAGGTTCCTCACATTCGATGCCCTGAGAATACTTTGTCTTTTCTGTAAGAGCGGGTAGTGTGCACTCCCGTATAGAGTGGATGGAATGAACGACCACGTAAGTCCAGTGAAACCGGGACGGCGCACCCGTGGCTTCACCCTCGTTGAGGTGATGATGGTCGTGGCCATCCTGGGCGTGCTGATCGCCATGACCCTGGTGGCCTTTGACGCGATGGGTCGGCGTGGGGCGCTGCAGAATGTCGCCTTTGACCTGCAGGGCGTGTTGAACACGGCGCGTGCGCAGGCGAGCTCGCGTGGACATTCGGTGTGGGTCGTCCTGTACCCGACTGCGAGCCGCGCTGATCGGTCGAGCGCCACGGGTCAGGGCGCGTTCGCCCTGGTCGAGGATCCGATTGGTCGGTTTGTGAGTGCTCCTGCCGATCTCTTCTTGCTGCCCATCGACAAGACGTCGACGGATGTGTCGGCGGTGTACTTCCTGGAGGACTACAGCAAGCAGGTGCGCTTCGCGGCCCTGAAGCCAGGTGAAAAGGGCCGTTACGGCCCGCCCTTCGCCACGCTTGATGTCGATACCTGCAGCTTCTGCTCGGGTGCACCTGCGCGTGGCGCCATCGTCTTCAATGCGGATGGGAGCGCCCGTTTCGTCGACGGGCAGGGCGTGTATCAGGGGCGCGTGAATCAGGCGCTGGCCCTGAGCTCGGTGGACCGCACGAACCAGTACCTCTTCGCCATCTCAGGCCCCTCGGCCTACGTGGCGACCTTCTCGCCCTGATGCCGACCGGAGGATCTACCGTGGACCTTGCTTCCCGACGTCGTGTCCGCCGTATGAGTTCTGCTCCTCGTGGGGTGTCGCTCATCGAGGGAATGGTCGCCTCCGTGGTGTTCCTCATCGGCCTGGTGGGGGTGTTCCAGGGAATCATGGTGGCCAGCGAGCAGAACGCGATGGCCAACCAGGTCAACCGTGCCTCCGGTATCGCCTCCCAGGTTCGTCTGGCGCTGGATTCGCTGGGCCATGACCGGGTGATTGGCGTGCCGGCGGGTGTCGGGGGCCTGCTCTCGGGCGAGTGCAACCCGGGCGCGGACGTGCAGGCGCTCGCCGGAGGGTTGGAGAACCTGAATCCAGGCTCGGAGAAGTGGCGCGTGCGGTGCATCTTCGATCTCGACGCGTACGAGCAGAACGTGGCGCCCAGCGCCAGGCTGCTGCCGGGCTATTTGGGTGAAGATGCATACCGCTTCCGTCGCGTGCTGGTGTGGGTGTCGCGGGTGGATGAGGTCTCCGAGGTCCGTATCGATGAGGTGGCGGTCGTCGTGTCGTGGCGGGAGATGGGTCGGCGGCGCTTCGTGCGTCAGTTCGTTGGCTTCTACGACGCGAGCTCCTTCGGCAACGCGACCAACATCGAAATCTGAGTGGTCTTCATGCCCCGTTCGAACTCCCCCCAGCCTCACGTACCGCGCGGCTTCACCCTGATTGAACTGCTGGTGGGCGCGGTTGCCACCAGTATCATCCTCTTTGGCGTGGCCTTCACCGTCGCGGCGGTGCAGGGCTCGTATCAGGCCGAGTCGCGCATCAAGGTGGCGGTGGAAGGGGTGCGCACGGCGACCACCTTCATTGAGCAGCGGCTGCGTCTGGCCGGCTACGGAGTGGATCCGCGCTTCGCGTTCGACTTCGACCCCGCCCCGCTGCCCAACAACAACAAGACCAACGAGGTCCTCTCCTTTGGGGCCGGTGTCCCGGTGTCCGTGACGGATGATCTGGCCTTCCGTTACCGGGATCCCTCGTGGTTGCGCCGGGGCACCTATACCGCGGAGGGCCTGCTGACGCTCGAGGATGACGACACCTTCGGCATGGACTTCCGCGAGGGTCAGCGCTTCATCGTCTCGTGCGTGGGCGGGCGTGACTACCTGATGCTGCGGGTGCTCGACGGCGGTTTGCCGAAAGGCGCCAAGAACTCCAACAACTTCGAGGTGGACGCTCGTTTCTCCTCTGTGGGAGCGGATGCCGGGTGTCTGACCCGGGCGGGGACCCAGGCCCCCTACATCATGCTGATGCACGAGGTGCGCATCCGCGTCATGGACATGGGGGGCCGGCCGTTCCTGATGGCCTTCCAGGGGATCGACGAGCTGGACGAGGCCACCGCCGTCCCGCTGGCCGCGGATGTGGAGTCGTTCCAGGTGGCCTATGTGATGAACCGCCCGCCGCCGGCCGGAGCCCCCGCTGGGGTCCAGGCTGTGGACAGCGGCTCTGTGCCCGTGAACTGGGTGCTGGGTGACGTGGGCAGCGTGGACTTGGAGCGCATCCCCGACCCGAACGCCGTTCCGGCTCCCTTGTACGAGACCCCCTACGACGACGCGGCACGCTACAACAAGCATCCCGCGAACATCCGGGCCGTGCGCGTGACCATCAGCGTGCGCTCGACGCGCCCTGAATCCAGCGGTCGCCGTGCCTTCCCTCGCGTGGACCTGGAGGACTCGGATGAGGACGAAGACTCCGAGGCTCAATCGGACGGCTATTACCGGACCAACATGACCACGACGGTGCGCGTGCCGAACCTGATGTCGCGCTCCGCCTTCAATCCTGAGGTGGGCACCTCGCCCGCCGACAACGCGTGGGGAGGCTGACCCATCATGAAGCTGCCGAGGACCCGGGTCCCCCGAGGCAACGCCCTGCTGCTCACCGTCATCGCCATTGCCGTGCTGATGGTGCTGGTGGGAGGAGCCATCCAGTTCACCAACCGTAACCGTGAGGCGTCCGCCGAGAAGCTGCGCGGTGATCGCGTCAACGTCTGCGCGGAGGCGGCACGCCGCCACCTGCTGTCTCGCCTGTCACTGTTCCAGGCCACGGGTTCGCTGCAGATCCTCGACACGCGGCTCATCGATGATCCGGACCCGGACGCGCGCTCGCGCATGACGACCGGGCACTACGGTAACGATACGGCTGTTGCCACGGTGAAGACCGTGGATGCAGTGACGATGGGAGCCGCGGGCCGTCAGGCCCGTGACATGGCGAATGCCGCTCCCAGCTCCGCCACCCTGGGCGGGCAGTACTACCGGGTGGTGGTCAAGTGCGAGGAGTCCTCGGGTGGCGGTCGCGAGTCCGAGGTGGAGTTCCTCTTCCGTTATGGCCTGTGAGGGAAGGCGCCATGTTCCGCAAGCTGACGTTATGTCTCGTTGCCCTGCTGGTGGTGGTGCTCCGGGCGGATACCGCGGTCGCCATTGATCAGGCGGCCTGCTGTCTGCCAACCACCTCCCGGTTGGATTCGTTGATGAACCCGACGCAGGGCGGAGACGAGAAGTTCTTCTCCCGCCCGGGCGGGCCCCCCAACATCCTCTTCATCATCGACACGTCGGGGTCGATGCATGCCTGGCCGATGACCTGGCCGAGCACGAAGGGGTGCTCGTACGACCCGATCAACAACCTGGGCTACAACAAGGACGAGACGTACCCGCGTCTGTGGACGGGTCTCAAGACCCAGTCCGACGACTGGTTCGCCACGAGCAAGTACTACGACGCGCCCGCGAGCGGTTACGGCTACAACTTCAAGAATCCCCCGGTTGCCAGCTCGTGGACGAACACGACGGATGCGTGCAGCGCCATGCCCAAGGCGGACCGGCCGCTTTGCCAGCAGTGCCTCGATACCGAGGGCTACTACGTTCAGAGCAGTTCGGTCCGGCGGGTGAAGGGCAACTTCCTCAACTTCTACGCGCCGCGTGACTCCGGTGCCGTGAAGGTGATGGCCGACGTCATCCGCGACCTGCGCGAGGTTCGCTTCGGTGTGATGGCGTTCCAGACCTCCAACACGAATGCGTGCTGGGGCAAGAAGTCGAACAACGGCGCCCAGTGCCTCTGCATGTCCCAGAGCGTTGGACCCACGTGCGACAAGTCCTACCCGCTGGATACCAGCTCGGTGGAGAACAACCGCAACAGCGTCCTCAACATGCTCACCAACGGGGATACGGGCAAGGGGCTCGCGTGGGATGCGTGCAACACCCCGCTCGCGGATGCGCTCTACGCGGCGGGTTACTACTTCCAGTCCAAGGATTCACCCACGCCCTACACCACCCTGTTCGGTGCCTCCCACAAGACGCCGTCGAACAAGAATAATGACTTCGCGAACACGGACGGCATCTGCTTCGAGTGCGGGTTCAACGCCATCATCCTGCTGACGGACGGCGAGCCCTACGACGAGGGCAAGGTGATTGACCTGCCTTCCGCCATCAAGAACGACACTACGCAGTGCGAGGGCTGCAACACCTCCAGCCATCTGCACAAGGTGGCCAAGTTCCTGTGGCAGAACGACCTGCGCGCCGACAAGGAGGGCGTGCAGAGCGTGGCCACGTACACCATCGGTTTCTCCGAGGACGTGTACTCCAGCAAGCTGCTGCAGGAGACGGCGCGGCTGGGCGGTGGCGAGTTCTTCCCGGCCCGGAGCACCAGCGAGCTCAAGCAGGCCATCCTGGACATCCTGGACAACATCAACGCCCGCAACAACGCCTTCTCCTCGGCGGCCGTGAACAGCCTGCAGTCGCAGACCTCGTCGCAGCTGGCGGTTGTTCCGCGCATGTTCCCCACGCGCAACAAGGGCTGGTTGGGCAAGCTCTACCGCTACGAGCAGTTCAACGAGTTCGTCCTGGATGAGGACAGGAACGGCGACAAGGACCTCGAGGACGTCTTCCTGACCGACAAGGACGGGAGCGTGGTCGCGGAGGACGAGGACGGCGTGTTCCGCAAGGTGACGGGCTTCAGCGACTCGTCGGGCGGCAAGACGCAGTTTGGTGACGTCGCCGAGCCGTACTGGGAAGCGGGCGAGCGGATCGAGAAAGACGGGCACGTCGACCGGCAGATCTTCACGGTGACCGACAACGGCAAGGTGAAGGGCGGGAAGGATGGGCTGCTCAATCAGGATGACGCGCTCGTCCGGTTCGACCTCAAGAACCTCGATGAGCTCCGCCAGTACCTGGGCGTGAGCGGGGCGCCGCTGTGCCCCACCGGCTCCGGTGTCAACTACAAGCCGGGCTACATCCTGGACAAGATGGAGTACACCCCCGCGAAGGCCTCGGAGCTGTTGAACGCCCGGTCTGGGGCGGGCTCGGTGCTCGCGCCCAACCCGGTGACCCAGGCCGAGTTCGACCGGCTGTGCGCGGCGCTGGTCATCCAGTACGTGCGCGGTCAGGACCTGTTCGACGAGGACAAGGATGATTCGCGCTGGGACACCCGGCCGTCCGCGCTGGGCGACATCTTCCACTCGTCGCCCGTGGTGGTGAGCCCGCCGGTGGACAAGTTCCTGTGTGACCTGGGCGTGAGCACCCAGTGCGTGCGGACGCTCTATGCCAACTCGAAGCAGCTCGGCATGCCGGCCACGGAGTTCGTGCCCGAGAACCTCACCATCCCCTCGTCATGCAAGCCGGGCGCGCCCTTGAAGGCGGCGGACGGCTACGACTACTACCACTACAAGCAGGGCATGCGAGAGCGGCTCATCCTCGTGGGCGCCAATGACGGCATGCTGCACGCCTTCAGCGATGGGGTCGGCTCGCAGGACGAGGCGTCGTGCAACATCTCGTACGATCCGGCGTCGGAGGAGGGTGGCAAGGAAGTGTGGGCCTTCATTCCGTCGGACCTGCTGCCGCGGCTGCAGGATCTGCTGCAGGGCCACGCCTACTACGTCGACGGTGACATCATGGTCCGCGACATCTGGGCGGACGAGAACAACGACGGCAAGAAGTCCGCCAACGAGTTCCACACCGTGGCGGTGGTGGCCGAGGGCCGGGGTGGTACGCACTACTTCGCCCTGGATCTGCAGTGGACTCCGGACGCGAAGCCGCGGGCGGTGGCTCCCAAGTTCCGCTGGATGTTCCCGCAGCCGTGCACGGACGAGGCGCAGCGCTTCGGCAAGACGCTCTTCAGCCTCAGCCCCAAGGCGCCCCCCATTGGTCCCGTCCTGATGTCGGCGGGTCAGTCCAATGGCCTGGCGCGGGATCCGTCGGATCCGGACAAGTACAGCGCCGAGCGCTGGGTGGCGATGCTGTCCGGTGGCTGGTCTCCCGCCGGGGAGAAGGGCCGCGGCATCTACATGGTGGACGTGTGGAACGGCAAGGTGGACAGCCGTCGCGACAACCTGCTGTGGAAGTGGGAGTACTCTCCGCCGGGCAAGGCCCCGAATGAGGCCCACAAGCCGCGCGAGTACATGAAGTACGGCTTCGTGGCTCCGGTAGCCATGGCGGACTACGGCGCCAACGACAAGCCGCGTCTGGACGGTTTCTTCGACACCGCGGTGGTGGGTGACCTGGGTGGCCAGCTCTGGACGCTGCGCTTCCACGAGCCGGGCGTCATCGACAGCACGGGTCTGGTGACCAACTGGAGCGGTGCGCGCTCCTTCTCGATGGACCGGCAGGATGTGGCTCCCTCCGAGGAGGAGGACATCAACCGGCGCTCGCCCTTCTACTACATGACCGCACTGGGTCTGCAGACGGACACGAACGCCCTGCGCGCCTTCGTGGGCTCGGGCAACCGCTACTCGCTGCTGGATGATGGGGTGGGCACCTGCCGCTTCGACAACCCGCAGGCGTGCTCCAAGCTCGGGTGCTCTCAGACGCTGGTCAACTACAAGATGACGCGCGGTACCTCCGAGTACCAGCAGATGACCAACGAGTGGGCCGACGGCATCTACAAGAGCACGAAGTTCACGCCGTGGAACGACACCTCGGCCTCGTTCAACTACTGCGGCCCGCAGAGCAACCCGTCCTTCATCAAGGCCACGTACGAGAATCGCGACGTGAAGGCCTGCCCCAAGCTCACCGGTGGCAAGGCCGACTACGAGTTCGCCCACACCAGCGTGGAGTGCGGTCAGTACGCGTTGAACGTCTTCG
The DNA here is from genome assembly GCF_044360475.1 of Archangium minus. Taxonomy (NCBI): domain Bacteria; kingdom Pseudomonadati; phylum Myxococcota; class Myxococcia; order Myxococcales; family Archangiaceae; genus Archangium; species Archangium minus. The sequence continues at coordinate 9,637,900 of NZ_CP043494.1, read as the reverse complement.
ATTGCCGCGTGAAGACGGCGGGCAACACGCTGAACATGGGCGATGTGGACCTCAAGCAGCCGGCGGCCACGGACTCCTCGATTGGTAAGAACCGCTTCTTCGGCGTCTGGGTCTACGGTGGCTCCGAGGACCGCATCTTCGACGAGGATCCCGGCAAGTTCTCATCCAAGCTGGCCGCCAGTTTCGACGAGAAGCGGCTGACGGATACCGGTGGCGCGAACGGCTCGGGCGACCTGCGCAACGTAACGGAGGTCACCTGCAAGGCCGACGGCACCTGCACGTGCGAGAGCGGTAGCACGACGTGTGACTCGGCGAGGCCGTTGGCTCGCTCGGAGGACGCGGGTTGGTTCTACGAGTACGACGGGCTGGAGCACAAGACGGCCAGCGGTTCGTCGCTGCTGGCGAGCTGCACGATGTGGAACTCCATGCACGCGACCTCCGTCACGCCGCCGAGCAACGGCAAGAAGTCCGTGGCCTGCTCCGGCTCCTACGCGAGCAAGGCCCGCCTCTTCCAGGCGGACTTCATCTCCGGTGCGCCCAACTGCGCGGCGGGCCTCGCGGATCAGGGCCTGTTCGCGCGCTACCAGGAGCGTGACGTGATCGCGCCGCCGCCCGATGTCTCCACGTCCATCCAGGTGTCGAAGACGGGCAGGGTGAAGTACAGCACCATCTTCCTGGAGGCCGGGCCCAACCGGGAGCAGGCCTCCCAGACGCAGGTGGCGTCCGGCACCGACGTGCTGCAGTACATCTACGAGCTGCCTGTCTCGCGCGGTCTGCATGCCTGCCGCCATGACCAGGCGCACGGTAAGGAGTCCTGCGTCGCCTCGGACATGTAGGCAGGGTTCGACGCGGTGACTCCGGGGCCCGTCCTCGCCAGGTGGCGGTGACGGGCCCCGTCGTTTTTAATCAGAGGGCGGGCAGGCAGGCTCCTGACATCTTCCCGTGGTGCGGGCGATGCCGTAGCCTGCGTCCCCCATGTCCCGGCGCGGTCCGTTCGCCCTCTGCCTTCTTCTCCTCGGTGCCTGCCAGCGGACGTCCGCTCCGGCTGTGCCCGACGCGGGCTCCCCCGTGGCCGCTTCGGCGCCCGCGCCCGCCGCCGTCCCCGTGCCTGAGCCGATTCCCACGTGCCGGGCCGCGGGGGCTGCTCCGCTCGACGCGGCGCTGGACTACCTTGATAACGGCAAGTTCCCGGAGGCCCTCTCCTGTGCCGCTCAGGCCTCCGCCTTGGAGCCGGACTCGGCCGCCGCCCACTCGGCCCGGGGCGAGGCACTGGCTGCCCTCAACCGCACGGCGGAGGCGCAGGTGGCCTATGCCCGGGCGCTCGCCATTGATCCCGGCCACCCGGATGCGCTGCTCGGCGCGGCCCACCTCTACGCGGTGCAGCTGCCCTCCAGCCGCGAGTACGACGAGCTGGGCGCGCTCTATGCCGAGCGCGGGCTCTCCCAGGCCGATGTATCGCCGGAGTCATTGCCCCGCTTCGCCCTGGTCTCAGCCATGGCGCTCAATGATCTGGGACAGGCCAGCGAGGCGCTCCAGCGCGCGCAGCTCGTCCTGGCGCGAGAGCCCCAGAACCATGAGGCTGCCTACGAGAAGGCCCTGGCCCTCTTCGAGCTGTGCCGCTTTGCCGAGGCCAGGTCGGCCTTCAGTGGCCTGGTGAACGACAAGGAGCGCGGGGCGCACGCGCACTACCACCTCGGCCTGCTGCTGGAGCGCGAGGGCAAGTGGAAGCAGGCGCAGACGCACTTCGACAAGGCGCGCGCCCTCTCGCCAGAGGACTTTCCCGTACCTCCCACTCCCTCGCAGGAAGAGTTCCGCGCGGAGGTGGCCCGTGCGGTGTCGGCCCTCCCCGAGGACATGCGCAAGGATCTCTCCGGTGTGCTGGTGCGCGCAGAGGAGCTGCCTGCAGACGAGGATCTCCTCTCCGGTGAGCCGCCCCTGTCTCCCGCCATCCTCGGCCTCTTCCGTGGCCCGCCGCTGGGTGAGCCCTGCGACGGCATGGAGACGCCCTGCCGCTCGGTGGCGCTGTACCGCCTCAACCTTGCCCGCGCGGTGCGCTCCCGGGAGGAGCTGCGGGAGCAAATCCGGGTGACGCTGCTCCACGAAGTGGGGCACCTGCGGGGCGAGGACGATCAGGAGCTGGCCGCCCGGGGCCTGGAGTGACACGATTTATGGCCCGTCCAACATCTCTTCCCATCGCCCGAGTGAGCCTCAAGGGGGCCAAGGCCCTGCGCCGGGGCCACCCCTGGCTGTACCGCACCGAACTGGTGGAGCTGCCCGACACGCAGGATCGCGGCGCCGTGGTGTCGGTGGTGGACCCGCAGGGCAACCCCGTAGGCCAGGCCTTCTACGCGCAGCGCTCGCCGCTGGCGCTGCGGCTGTTGACGCGCAAGAGCCCCACCGAGGAGAAGGTGGACGAGGCATGGCTGCGCCATCGCCTGGAGCTCTCCCTCGCGAGGCGTGCGCCGTTGAAACAGCGCGACGGCTTGCGTCTGGTGCACGGCGAGGCGGATCTCCTGCCTGGCCTCTTCGTGGATCGCTACGGCTCAGGCCTGTCGCTGCAGACGCTCTCCGAGGGCATGGACGTGCGCAAGGAGTGGGTGGCGCGCACCCTGGCCGAGCTCACGGGAGCCACCCATGTGGTGTGCCGCGACGATGCCTCCGGCCGCGATTTCGAGGGCCTGACGCGCGAGGTGCGGCTGCTGCACGGCGAGGGCGAGGCCCGCTTCAGCTACCACGAGGGGGAGAACCTCTTCGAGGTGGACCTGCTGGGCGACATGAAGACGGGCGCCTTCCTGGATCAGGTGGACAACCACCTGCGCGCCGCCGAGCTGGCCCGGGGCGAGGCGTTGGATCTCTTCAGCTACCACGGGGGCTTCGCGCTGGCGCTGAGCCGGAGCTGTGACTCGGTGCTGGCGGTGGAGCAGGACGCCAAGGCCGCCGAGCGCGCCCGGGCGAACGCTGAGCGCAACGGGCGCACCCACGTCACGGTGGAGAACGCCAACGCCTTCGACGTGCTGCGCCGCTTCTCCGAGTCCGGTCGCCGCTTCGACACGGTGGTGGTGGATCCGCCGGGGCTGGCCAAGCGGCGCGAGGGCCTGGCCACCGCCCTGCGCGCCTACCACGAGCTCAACCTGCGCGCCCTCAAGTGCCTGCGTCCCGAGGGCCTGCTCGTCACCTGCTCATGCTCCGGCAAGCTCTCGCGAGACGCCTTCGAGGAGATGGTGCTCTCGGCCGCCGCGGACGCGAAGCGGCCGGTGCAGATCCTCGAGCGCCGGGGCGCGGGGTTGGATCACCCGGTGCTCGGTGGCCTGACGGAGACCGAGTACCTCAAGGCGTTCTTCGTCCGCGTCCTGTAGTCCCGGTGGGGTGGGGGCTCAGACCCCCAGCTCCTCGCGCAGCCGCTTCACCTGCTTGAAGTACTCGGTGCGGGGGAAGGGGACGTTGAGGATGTGGAAGTCCTTCTTGGACAGGCCCACGCTGCCGAAGCAGTAGTTGCTGTCGGACATGTTGCGGCACAGCACCAGGTAGGCGCTGCCGGTGCAGTTCTCGCTCTGCACGCAGTAGGCGCACTGGTGGCACTGCTTGCAGTCCACGCAGTGCGAGCAGTTGTTGCACAGCTCGCAGCGGGTGCAGTGGGTGCACTGGTAGCAGCTATCGCAGTCCTTACAGAACATGCAGTTGGCGCACCGCTCGCAGCCCTCGCACGCGTAGGAGCCGGGGTTGCCCGGATCTGCCGTGTAGAGCTTGGCGAGCCGCTGGTACTGCTCGAGGAACTCGCGCTTGCCCATGCCGGCCACCTGTTGGCGCGCCTGGGCCTCCTGCTCGAGCACATCCGGTGCGTTCCCCCGCGACCCTCTGTCCTTCACCACGGATGCTCCTTTCCTTGATGATCCGCGCCACCGGGGGCGCGGTCCAACCGTGCCAGCCCCTCGAGGTCGATGTCACGCGCCACGCGGCGCACCTCCACGGTGCCCGGGTACCCTCGACTGCTCACCGCGACCACGTACCGGTTGCCTACCAGCAGGCTGGCCTCGGCCTGTCCTGTAGACGCGTCGTAGCGTACGAAGCCCACCGCCTCTTTGTCCTTCCAGAAGATGGGGGCGGTGGGATCGTTCTGGGCCCGGTCCCGACCCTCCTCGGCCGCGGCGCGGATGGCCTGCCCCAGCTTTTGCCCCAGGGTGGTGTCCACGATGCGCACCTTCACTTCCCGCTCCTCACCGAGAGTGAAGCTGCGCTCGGCTTCGCTGACGGACACGTCGCCATAGCGGCCAGTGGAGCCCCCGTCCGCGGCGCGTGTGAGGCCCTCCATCTTCTCCGGGAGAAAGCGCCGCAAGTCCTCGAAATGCATGCAGGGGAAGGGGGCCTGGGTGTCCGCGGAGGCACGCTCCGAGACGCCCGGTGTCTTCTTTCCACCATCGGTGCAGGCGGAGCTCGCGACGAGCGCGAGGAGAATGAGCCGCCGCGGAAAAGAATAGTCGCGCACGGGGGAATCAAAGGGTATCCCCGAGCCGCGCGCAATGGACCTTTCGAAGCTCAACCCCCCGCAGCGCGAAGCCGTGCTCACCACCGAGGGCCCCCTCCTGGTGCTGGCGGGCGCAGGAAGCGGGAAGACCCGTGTCATCACCAACCGTATCGTCCACCTGCTCGATAAGCGGCCGGGTGGGCTGCTGGCCCGCAACATCCTGGCGGTGACCTTCACCAACAAGGCCGCCACGGAGATGAAGGAGCGCCTGGTCCACATGGCCGGGCCTCGGGCCCAGAACGTGCTGGTGTGCACCTTCCATGCCTTCGGCGCGGAGATGCTCCGCGAGGACATCTACCGGCTGGGCTGGCCCAAGAAGTTCACCATCGCGGATCAGGGCGATCAGGTGGCCATCATCCGGCGGGCCATGCGGGAGCGGCGCATTGATGATCGCTCCTTTGATCCTCGCAAGGTGCTCAACCTCATCTCCAAGGCGAAGAACGCCGGCAAGACGCCCGAGCCGCTCGGGGAGGGGATGGGGGACGACTACGATCTCATCGCCCACATGGTCTACGAGTCCTACCAGCTCGCCCTCAAGGCGCAGGGCTCGGTGGACTTCGATGATCTGCTGATCCTCCCGTCGCGGCTGCTGCGGGAGCACGAGGACCTGCGGCAGAAGTACACCCAGCGCTTCCGCTACCTCCTGGTGGACGAGTTCCAGGACACCAACCAGGCCCAGTTGGATCTGCTGAAGCTGCTGGCCAGCGGAGAGACGCGCAACGTGTGCGTGGTGGGCGACGATGACCAGTGCATCTACAGCTGGCGCGGCGCCGAGGTGCGCAACATCCTGAGCTTCGACCAGTACTTCCCTGGGGCGAAGGAGGTGCGGCTGGAGCAGAACTACCGCTCCACCCAGGTGGTGCTGGACGCGGCCAACGCCGTCATCGCGAAGAACCCCGAGCGCAAGGCCAAGCAGATGTGGTCCGAGCGCAAGGGCGGCCCGCTCATCAAGGTGGTGACAGCCCCCACCGAGGAGGAGGAGGCCCGGTACGTGGCCCACGAGATCGCCAAGCTCGTGGCCGGAGGCATCCCCCCGGATGAGATCTCCATCCTCTACCGCGTCAACGGCCAGTCTCGTCCCATCGAGGAGATGCTGCGCGAGAAGAACATCCGCTACGAGGTGGTGTCGGGCAGCGAGTTCTTCGATCGGCGCGAGGTGAAGGACGTCATCGCCTACTTCAAGCTGATCGCCAACCCTCGGGACGAGACGGCGCTCTTGCGCATCATCAACGTGCCGGCGCGGGGCATCGGCGACGTCACCATGGAGCGGCTGGTGGCGCACGCGCGGCGCGACAGCGTGTCGCTGTGGGGCGCCATGGAGCGCGCCGAGGGGTACGAGGACCTGCCAAAGGGCGCGGCCGAGAAGGTGAAGGAGTTCCTCCAGCTCGTGGAGCGCTACCGGCAGTCGTACGAGCACGGCAACCTGGCGGCGACGACGCGCAAGCTGCTGGAGGAGATCGGTTACAAGGACGACGCCAAGTCCCTCACCACCTCGCAGGCGAGCGCGGACCGGAAGCTCAAGTCCATCGACCAGGTGATCAACTCCCTGGAGGCCTTCGAGAAGCGCGAGGGCCCCAAGGCCAGCCTTCTGACCTATCTGAACCGGCTCAGCCTCGACACCCGCCAGGAGGAAGAAGAGGTACCTGGCGGGCAGAAGGCGGTCACCCTGATGACCCTCCATGCCTCCAAGGGCCTGGAGTACCGGGTGGTCTTCTTCATCGGTATGGAGGAGGAGCTGATGCCCCACAAGGGCATGCAGGGCGAGGCGCAGAACCTCGAGGAGGAGCGCCGGCTCTGCTACGTGGGGATTACCCGGGCCAAGGAGGTCCTCTACCTCACCCGGTCCGCGATGCGGGTGAAGCGGGGGAAAGAGGTGCCTCGGACCCCCTCGCGCTTCCTGGAGGACATCCCCCCGGAGCTGGTGGAGCTGGTGGACCTGGACGCCCCCCGCAAGGGCCCGCCTACCACGGAGGAGAAGAACTTCTTCGCCAACCTCAAGGAGCGCTTCAAGGCCAAGGCGGCCGCGCCCCAGGGAGCAGGCGGGGGAGCGACCCCTCCTTCCCCGACTGTTGGGGGGACGGCGGGAGCGGGGCCAGCCCCCACCGGAACGGCGGGTGGGGCACGCTGAACGCAGTGTGACCTTGACTTGCCTCCCGCCCGCCTCTAAGACGGTCGGCCTTTCCGGGACAGCTTGGAAGTTCTCAGGGTGGACCCGTGGTTGCTACGGCTACAGGCGCTACACGCGCCAACCATGCTTTTGGAGTTCAAACAATGTCGCAGAGGACCTACAGCGCCAAGCCGGCGGACATCAAGCGCGACTGGCACATCATCGACGTGAACGGGAAGGTGCTGGGCCGCGCTGCCAGCCAGATCGCCACGCTGCTCAAGGGCAAGCACAAGGCGATGTACACCCCGTCTATCGACACGGGTGACCACGTCATCGTCATCAACGCCGACAAGGTGCGCGTGACGGGTACGAAGGAGCAGGACAAGATGTACTACCGGCACCCGCGCGCGGGTTTCCCGGGTGCCCTGAAGATCACCAACCTCGAGAAGCTGCGTCAGCGGCACCCTGAGGACATCATCATCAACGCCGTGCGCCGGATGCTGCCGCGCAACGCGCTCGGCCGCCAGATGATGACCAAGCTCAAGGTCTACGCCGGTGACACCCACCCGCACGCCGCCCAGAAGCCGGTCGCGCGCGAGGTCGAGGCGTAAGCGCTCCTTCCTTCCCCACTTTCCGCACCTTTAGAGAAGAGACGACATGGCTACCGCCACCGAGAAGGGTTTTTATGGCACCGGCCGCCGCAAGGAGGCCACCGCGCGCGTGTGGATCCGCCCGGGCACCGGCGTTGTGATTGTCAACGGCCGCGACATCAACGTGTACTTCGGCCGTGAGACGTCGAAGATGATCCTCAACCAGCCCCTGGACGTCCTCGAGCAGAAGGGCAAGATCGACATCGAGGTCAACGTTCGCGGCGGCGGTCTGAGTGGTCAGGCCGGCGCGATCCGCCACGGTCTGTCCCGTGCGCTGTGCAACTACAACCCGGACTTCCGCCCCGCGCTGAAGAAGGCCGGCTTCCTCACCCGCGATGCCCGCGCCGTCGAGCGTAAGAAGTACGGCCAGCCGGGCGCGCGTCGTCGGTTCCAGTTCTCCAAGCGCTAAGCCGGCTTTCCGGTTTCGCTGGAGTACCCGCACGGCGGGGGTCCTTTCGGGGGCCTCCGCCGTTGTGTTTTGCGGGCCAGGGCAGGCGATCGAGCCTCGTCCCGGGGGGCCCCCTCGTCGGATCCGTTCGACGTGCTAGCATCCAACGGTATCCATGGAACTCAACGAGATCCTCCAGATTGCGCTCCGCGGCGGTGCCTCCGACATCCACCTCAAGGCGGGTTTGCCGCCCATGTTCCGTGTCGACGGCTCGCTGGTGCCGCTGAAGGACGGCAAGCGCCTCCCTCCCGAGGAGGTGGCTCGCATGGTCTTCGGCATCATGAACGAGTTCCAGAAGGAGAAGTTCAAGCAGAGCAACGAGGTGGACCTGGCCTATGGCGTGCCCGGGCTGGGGCGTTTTCGCGTCAACGTGTTCCAGCAGCGCGGCACCATTGGCGCAGTGATGCGTGTCATCCCCACCAAGGTGATGGCCATCAAGGAACTGATGCTGCCGCCCATCCTGGAGAAGATCTGCCTGGACGAGCGCGGCCTCATCCTCGTCACCGGTACGACGGGCTCGGGTAAGTCCACCACGCTCGCGGCGATGATCGATCACATCAACGCCACGGAGACGAACCACATCATGACGATTGAGGATCCGATCGAGTTCCTCATCCGTGACAAGCGCTCCATCGTGAACCAGCGCGAGGTGGGCGTGGACACGATGTCGTTCGCCCAGGCGCTCAAGAGCGCGCTGCGCCAGGATCCGGACGTCATCCTCGTGGGCGAAATGCGAGACCACGAGACGATCGAAACGGCGCTCGCGGCGGCGGAGACGGGCCACCTGGTGATGTCCACGCTGCACACGCTGGACGCCACGGAGACCATCAACCGCATCGTCTCGGCATTCCCTCCGTACCAGCAGAAGCAGGTGCGCATCCAACTGGCGAGCGTGCTCAAGGCCGTGGTGAGCCAGCGCCTGATTCCGCGTGCGGACGGCAAGGGCCGAGTGGCCGCGGTGGAAGTGCTGCGCTGCACGGCGCGCGTGAAGGAGCTCATCGAGGACAAGGACCGGACGAAGGAGATTCCGGACGCGATTTCCCAGGGCTTCGACACCTACGGGATGCAGACCTTCGACCAGTCGCTGATGTCGCTGGTGAGACAGGGGCTCGTCACCTATGAGGAGGCCCACCGGCAGGCCACCAACCCGGACGACTTCGCGCTGCGCTTCTCCGGCATCAGCGCCACGTCGGACTCGAAGTGGGACAACTTCGATGCGGGGGGAGCCAAGCCTGTGCCGGGCTCGGCCAACTTCGGCCAGCAGAACCAGCAGCCCCAGCCCGCGGCGACGCCGGCGCGTCCGGCACCTGCTCCCGCTGCGGCGGCCCGTCCTGCGGCTCCGTCCTCGGTGCCCCGTCCGGGGGTGCCCGCTGTCCCCAACCCCTCTCGCGCGGGGGTTCCGGCAGTAGGCGCGGCGGCCCGTCCCTCGGCTCCAGCTCTGGCGCCGGCCCCGGCCCCCAAGGCACCAGCGCCGGCACCGGCCGACGACGACTTCCAGATCGAGCGCTTCTAAGCGAAGTATCCCAGGGTTCCCGGACCTGCTGTGTATGTCCCCTCTCCCTCTGGGAGAGGGCTAGGGTGAGGGTATTTCCCCGCGCTGTGAGCCCGAACACCAGGCGTCACTCTGCAATCCTTGCGGCGCGGGTGCCGTAACCGCACCTCTTGCAGGCCCCTGAAGGAGAGCCGCTCGCAGTGCGGGGGGGCACCCTGGGTGGACCGTCGTTTGCTATGCGTCGGGCCCATGAACCCTGAGCCCTCCGTGGAACGCAACCGATGGTGGCACGCGTTGTTGTTCGTGGTGCTGCTTGCGCTGGGCTACCAGTTGCTGGACCGCGTGGAGCACACCTCTTTCTCGTACTCGGACTTCCGAGAGGCGCTGACGGCGGGGAAGGTGCAGGCGGTGACCGTCACCGAAGACCGTATCAGCGGGACGTTGGCGCCCGAGTCGGCGGGCGGTGAGCCGCGGCCCTTCGTCGTCGTCCGGGTGGAAGATCCGGAGCTGATGCGCGAGCTGATGGCGCACCAGGTGAAGGTGACGGGGACGGTGCCGGGAAACCCATGGGTGCAGCTCGGCCTCTGGCTGCTGCCGCTGGGGCTCGTGTTCCTGATGATGCGGCTGCAGTCGTCGTCAGGGCAGGGCACTCCCGGGGGTTACCTGTCGGTGGGGCGCAGCAAGGCGAAGGTGTACGTGGAGAAGTCCATCCCCGTGCGGTTCTCCGATGTGGCGGGGGTGGACGAGGCCAAGGGCGAGCTGCAGGAGGTCATCGAGTTCCTGCGCTCGCCGGACCGGTTCTCCAAAATGGGGGGCAAGGTGCCCAAGGGGATTCTCCTGGTGGGCCCTCCGGGAACGGGCAAGACGCTGCTGGCGCGGGCGGTGGCGGGCGAGGCCAACGTGCCCTTCTTCAGCATGAGCGGCTCGGAGTTCGTGGAGATGTTCGTAGGAGTCGGCGCCGCGCGAGTAAGGGATCTATTCGCTCAGGCGCGGCAGAAGGCGCCGTGCATCATCTTCATCGATGAGCTGGACGCGCTGGGGAAGGTGCGCGGCGCGGGGCCCAACGCCCACGAGGAGCGCGAGCAGACGCTCAATCAGCTCCTGGTGGAGCTGGACGGGTTCGATCCGCGAGGGGGCGTCATCCTGATGGCGGCGACGAACCGGGCGGAGATCCTGGATCCGGCGCTGCTACGCGCCGGGCGCTTCGACCGGCATGTGCTGGTGGACCGGCCGGACCGAGTGGGGCGGCTGGCCGTCCTGAAGGTGCACGCGCGCAAGACGCCGCTGGAGAACGAGAAGGACCTGGAGTTCGTGGCGGCGATGACGGTGGGGGCGGTGGGCGCGGACCTGGCCAACATCCTCAACGAGGCGGTGCTGCTCGCCGTACGCCGGAAGAAGGAGAAGGTAGGGCGTGCCGAGCTGGAGGAGGCGGTGGAGCGGGTGGTGGCGGGTCCGGAGAAGCGCAATCGCGTGCTCTCCGCGGCGGAGCGCGAGCGCGTGGCGCACCACGAGATGGGCCATGCACTGACGAGCGTGGTGCTCGCGACGGGCCAGTCGGTGAAGAAGATCTCCATCATCCCGCGGGGAATCGGGGCGCTGGGGTACACGCTGCAGCTGCCCACGGAGGACCGCTACCTGATGACCCGCGGCGAGCTGGAGGCGCGCATCGCCGTGCTGCTGGGGGGCCGGGTGGCCGAGGAGCTGGTGTACGGAGAGGTGTCCACGGGCGCGCAGGATGATCTGCTGAAGGCCACGGACATCGCCCGGAGCATGGTGAAGGGGTACGGGATGAGCGACTCGCTGGGCCCGGTGACGTTCGACCTGGAGCGCCGCTCGCCCCTCCACGACGGGAGCGTGTCGGGCTCGCGCGGTGACTACAGCGAGGAGCTGGCGCGGCGCATTGACCAGGAGATCCGCGGCCTGCTGGACTCGCAGCATGCCAGGGTGACGCGAGTGCTCAGCGAGCGGATCGACCTGCTCCGGGAAGGAGCGGCGCGGCTGCTGGCCCAAGAGGTGATGTCGGGCGAGGAGCTGGCCGCGCTGGTGAACCCGGCGGAGGGGAAGGCACCCGAGCCCGTGAAGGACGCCGCGTGACCCATCCCCGCTCCTTCGGGAGAGGGCGCTTTACGCCTCCTCGTCCCCGAGCTGGGCGCGGAGGCGCGAGAGCCGCTGGGGGCCGATGAGACCCTCCTTGGCCAGTACCTGGAGGAAGTCCACGGTGGCACGCAGGCTGGCCTCCAGCTCTTCCTCGGGCTTGTCGGCGATCTCGGATTCGTAGAGCGCCTCCATGTGCTCGGGGTTGATGGGGGTGGGCCCCTCGCCCCAGGCGGTGTTCACCAGGGCCCGGGAGATGCGCGCGCGGACATTGCGCTCCGTCTCGTCCCGCCCCGCCTTCTCGAAGCCGAGGATGAGGGCATCCACCTGCTCACGGGTGAGGGCCGCCAGGGCGGGAACCTCGCCGAGCGCCTCCTGGACGTACGTCCGGTCGAAGGACTCCACCTCCTCCTCGTAGCCGAAGGCCTCCTCCAGCAGGATGGAGGCGATGAAGGCGTCCGTCTCGTCCTCGGTGGCGCCTTCCTCCTCGAGGGCCTTCCGGGCCTTGGCGGTGGCGGCGGAGAGGGCGGGGTCCTCGGCGATGGCACGTGTCGCGGCGTAGGCGGCGAGGAAGACGACCGCCGCCTCGGCATCCGAGGAGAGGTGGCGCTTGCCCTTGCCCCCCATCAGCGCACTGCGCTTGTCGGGGTGGGCGGCGGCGGTTTGGGCGAAGAGCCGCTCCTCGGGCTCGAGGGGCGCTCCGTCCTTCTCCTTCTGGAGCGTCTCACGGGCGGTTTCGGGGCTGAGGTAGCGGGCAATGAGGGGGTGCATGCCGCGCCTGTTACCACATGCTAGAGAGCTGGCGATGGACTCCGAGGACTCCACTCCCGAGGAAGTCAGGCGTGCGACGGACGCGTGCCTGCGACTGTTGTCTGCTCGCGCTCGCAGTCGGCACGAGCTGCTGACGGTGCTCGAGCGCAAGGGCTTCTCCGAGCCGGTGCGCGAGAAGGCGCTGGCCCAGGTGGAGGGCTGGGGGTACTTGGACGACGAGCGCTTCGCCCGGGAGCGGGCGGCGGTGCTGTTGCAGCGGGGGAAGTATGGCCCTCGGGCGGTGCAGCAGCGGCTGGAGGCCCACGGGTTGAGCCGCGAGGCGGCCAGCGAGGCGGTGGCCACGGCCAGCGGCGAGGTGGAGTTCGACGCCGAGGCGGCCGCGCGCCAGGTGCTGGAGCGGCGGGGGCTGCTGGGCCGGAAGCTGGAGCCCAAGGAGGCGGCCCGGGCCGGTCGCCTCCTGTTCAGCCGGGGCTTTTCCTCGGACGTCATCCAGCGGGTACTCGGTGACGCGGCGCTGGAACCTTCGGGCCCGGAAGATTAGCTTGCCCCCCTACCCATGCGTTTCCTTCGAGCTGTCTGCCTGACTGCCTTCCTGTGCAACGCCGCTGGCTGCGCGGCCCTTTCCACCGGCCAGACCGTGGCGCCGGACTTCACCACCGCCGCCGAGACCAACCTCCAACGCGGCGACGAGGCCCTGGAGCGGAAGGACTTCCTCCAGGCCCAGCAGTATTACGAGCACGTCCGCACCAAGTACCCCTACCTGGAGGTGGCCAACGAGGCCGAGCTGCGGCTGGCGGATCTCGACTTCGCCCAGGAGCAGTACGCGGAGGCGCGCGAGAAGTTCTCGTCCTTCATCAAGCTCCACCCCACGCACCCCAAGGTGGACTACGCCGCGTACCGGTCGGCCCTCACCCACTACGAGGACTTCCCCTCGGAATTCTTCCTGCTGCCGCCCTCCACGGAGAAGGACCAGACGGAGGTGGTGGCGGCGCTGAGCTCGCTCAACGACTTCGTCCGCCAGTACCCCAACTCGCAGTACGTGTCCGAGGCGAAGCAGAAGATCGAGGAGACGCGCCAGCGGCTGGCCGCGCACGAGAAGTACGTGGCCGACTTCTACGCCCGGCGCAAGCGCTGGAAGGCCGTGGCGCAGCGGTTGGAGGGGTTGCTGAAGAACTACCCGGGCACCTCCCTGGAGGAGGAGGCCCTCTTCGATCTGCATGACGCCTACGTGCAGCTCAACGACACCGAGCGCGCGAAGCAGACGCTGCAGCGGATCATCGAGCGCCTGCCGGGGTCGCCCGCCGCCGAGCGGGCCCGGAGGATGATGGGCTCGTGAGCCGCTCCGAGGCATGGAGCCGGCTGGGCGGAGTGATCATCGCCGTGCTGGCCGCTGGGGCCGCCATGGTGGTGCTGGTGCCTCGCTGGTTGGGCGTCGCGGCCGGGCCGGAGGCGGAGATCATCACCGTCCTCAAGAGCACGGAGCGGGCGGGCCTGTCCCTCGCGCTCCCCGGCGTGGGTGAGCCGCTCACGTCCCGGGAGCACCACTTCGCGCGCATCACCGTCAACGTGGAGCCGGGCGGACAGCGCGCCGTGGCCTGGGCGACGCTGGACTTCAGTGGCCGGCTGGGCCGCACCTCGGTCAGCTCCCTGGGTGTGGAGCGGGTGCCCTTCGTCCGTCGCGGGCGGGATTGGGTCCCGGAGGGACTGGCCGCGCCCCGGCTGGCGGCGGCGGTTCGGGCGCTGGAGTCCCGGCGTCAGGCGCTGGAGGTGGGGGACCGCGAGGCCCTGGAGAGACTGCTGGTGCGGGGAGCGGAGGCCGACGCGGGGGCAGGGGAGGCGGAGCTGGCGCGGATCATGTCGCTCCAGCGGCGCCGCTACCGGTCGGAGGCGTGGTACCTGCGGCTCGAGCGGGACGAGGCCGTGGCCAGCGAGGAATGGCGGCTGGAAGGACAACTGCCCTCCCGTCCCGTGGACGAAAAGGGCCAGCGTCGGCTCTCCTTGATTCGCAGCGGAGAGGAATTCTTGTTTTCGCCCGGTCTCATGTAGGCTAGGGCGTTATTATCGGCTGACTCAGCTGCGGGGTCGGGTTCAATGGATGGACGGGTGCTGGGAGCCAGGGCAACACTCAATATCGAGGGCGTAGCACCGTGAGCACTCCGACGCCGGGCAAGATGACGTATGCGCTCAAGTTCATATCCGGCAAGTACCAGGGCGGTGAGTTCCCGCTGAAGACGGAGAAGCAGATCGTCATCGGCCGCTCCAGCGAGCTCGACATGGTGCTCGTCGAGGACATGGTCTCGCGCAAGCACGCGCGGATCGTCGTCAATGGGGCCGGGCAGATCTCCATCGAGGATCTGGGGTCGACGAACGGCACCTTCGTCAACGGCGAGAAGGTGAAGCAGGCGACGCTCAAGGAGGGGGACCGCATCCTCATTGGGACCTCCATCCTCAAGCTCATCCAGCAGGGAGCCGGTGTCGGCGAGGTCGACGACGCCATGGCCAAGCAGAAGCTGGAGGAGGCGGCGGCGGCGCAGGCGGCGCGGACCTCGACGAAGGCCTCGTCGATGACGGGGAAGATCGAGGAGATCCCCCTGCCGGACCTGCTCCAGCTCTTCCACACGTCGAAGAAGAACGGCGTGCTGGTGGTGAGCAACGAGAACGAGGGGAAGATCTACCTGCGCCAGGGCCGCGTGTACTACGCGGTCATCGACGACAACCACAACCTGGGGCCGCAGAAGAGCTTCAACCGCATCATCACCTGGGAGCAGGGCGACTTCGAGCTGCGTCCGGCGGATCCGCAGGAGTTCATGGTGGAGCTGGACTCGTCCACCGAGGCGCTGCTGATGGACGCGCTGAGGCAGCTGGACGAGTACAAGCGCATCCAGAAGGAGCTGCCGGCGACGAGCACGCATCTGTCGCTGGCCTCGCCGATGACGGCGCCGCTGCGCGAGCTGACGCCGGAGCTGCTGGACGTGCTGCAGGCGGTGCACAACTACGGCTCGCTGGGCGGGGTGTTGGACCACTCGGAGCAGGACGACGTGGTGGCCGCCGAGGCGGTGTTGCAGCTCATCAAGCGCGAGTACGTGCGCGCCAGCTAACGAGGCCTTTCGTGTCCGAGAATCAGAAGCCGCGCCGACTGACCGAACTGTCACATTGCGCGGGTTGAGCGGCCAAGATCCGGGCCGCGGACCTGGCGCAGGTCCTGCGCCAACTGAAGACTGCGAAGGACACGAGGGCGCTGGTGGGCTTCAACACCAACGATGATGCGGCCGTGTATCGTGTGGCACCGGGCCTGGCGCTGGTGAGCACGGTGGACTTCTTCCCGCCGGTGGTGGACGACCCGTACCAGTTCGGGGCCATCGCGGCGGCGAACGCGTTGTCGGACATCTACGCCATGGGGGCCAAGCCCCTGTTCGCGCTCAACCTGGTGGGCTTCCCGAAGGATCGCCCCATGGAAGAGCTGTCGAAGATTCTTGCGGGAGGTCAGGCGAAGGCGGACGAGGCGGGCATCCCCATCCTGGGTGGGCACTCGGTGCAGGACCCCGAGCCGAAGTACGGCCTGGCGGTGACGGGCCAGGTGCATCCGAAGAAGGTGCTGACGAACGCCGGGGCGAAGCCGGGGGACGTGCTGATGCTGACGAAGCCGCTGGGCTCGGGCATCGCCACCACGGCCATCAAGCGGGGCGTGGCCTCCGAGGAGCTGACGGAGCGCGTGGTGGCGCTCATGTCGACGCTGAACAAGAAGGCCGGTGAGGTGTTCGCCTCGGGGAAGTTCAAGGTGAACGCCCTCACGGACGTGACGGGCTACGGCCTGCTGGGGCACCTGCTGGAGATGATGACCGGAGCCAAGGCGAAGGCCTTCCTGGACCTGGAGCGCATCCCCATCATCTCGGAGGTGCCGGCGCTGGCGCAGCAGGGCGTGGTGCCGGGCGGGACGAAGTCAAACCTGGCCCACGTGGCGAAGAAGGTGCGCTTCCCCAAGGGGCTGCCCGAGGACATCCAGTGGGTGCTGGCCGACGCGCAGACGAACGGGGGCCTCCTGGCCTCGGTGCCGGCGCGCGACGCGGCGAAGGCGTACCGAGCGCTGGAGCGGGCCGGGGTGGACGTGGCCCTCATCGGTGAGGTGGGCGAGGGTCGGTCCGGCATCGAAGTCGTTGGTTAGACGGGAGCCCCCGGTCCGGTCGCTCGGCTGCTGGCGCACCCTCGTTTGCCCTCGTACGATCCGCGCCGGCATGACGCTTCGATTTCTCGCACTGGCCCGTGTGCTCGTCCTCCTCTGTCTGCCCGCGTCCTCGCTCGCGGCCGAGCGCCCCGCGCGCATCGTGGTGGACCCGGGGCACGGCGGCGCTCAGGAGGGCGCGACGAGCCCCACCGGTCTCCTCGAGAAGGAGGTCTCGCTCCAGATTGCCCACCGGGTGCGGGCACACCTGGAGAAGCAGCTCGGGGCGCAGGTGCTGATGACGCGGGACGAGGACCAGTCGATGCCGCTGCCCGAGCGAGTGGAGTTCGCCAACAAGCAGCGGCCGGACCTCTTCTTGTCCATCCACTGCAACGCGATGCCCACGAAGCGCACGCGCGCGCGCGTCCAGGGCATCGAGACGTACTTCCTGTCCGCCAACGCCTCCAACGCCACCGCGCGAGCGGCCGCGGACCGCGAGAACGCCGAGGCCCCGGCGGCGCGGGAGGCGCGAGGGGACTCCACGCTGGCCTTCATCCTCCACGACCTGGCGCGTACCGAGGCGCACCAGGACTCCTCACGCCTGGCGTACGCCATCCACCAGAAGCTCATCGCCGCCACGGGGGGTTCGGACCGCGGGGTGTTGCAGGCGCCCTTCTACGTCCTCAACGGCGTCGAGGCGCCCGCCGTCCTCATTGAGGTGGGCTACATCTCGCACCCAGAGGAGGGGGCCCGCCTGGGTCGGGCCGAGCACCAGGAGAAGCTCGCCATCGCCATCACCGAGGGCGTGCGCGCCTTCCTGGCCGAGGTGCGCAAGCGCGACGCTCCCAAGCCCCCCAAGGTGGCGGCTCCCGCCACGCCCTGACACGGGACGACACTCGGGACGGACAGCGGGGCCCTTCGTCTGCTAGAGAGGCGGCCCCTATTTCCTTGCCGAGGAGCCTCCCATGCGGTCCTTCAATCGTGGGGCGCTGGACCTGCGCCCCGTTACCCTCACTCCTGGTATCACCCGCCATGCCGAGGGCTCGACCCAGGTGGAGTTCGGCCATACCCGCGTGCTCGTCACCTGCTCGGTGGAGGACAGGGTTCCGCCCCACTTGATGGGCAAGGGCTCCGGCTGGGTGACGGCCGAGTACGGCATGCTGCCGCGCTCGACGCATACCCGCACTCAGCGTGAGGCCGCCAAGGGCAAGCAGACCGGGCGCACGCTCGAAATCCAACGGCTCATCGGCCGCTCCATGCGCGCCGCGGTGGACCTGCCCGGCCTGGGCGTCCGCACCTTCACGCTGGACTGCGACGTCCTCCAGGCGGACGGTGGCACCCGTACCGCCTCCATCACCGGAGCCTACGTGGCCCTGGTGCTCGCCCTGCGCAAGCTGCACAAGGACGGAGTGATGCCGCGCATGCCGAAGCTGACCCCGCTGGCCGCCGTGTCCGTGGGCGTGGTGAAGGGCGAGGTGCGGGTGGACCTCGACTATGACGAGGACTCCACCGCCGACGTGGACCTGAACCTGGTGGCCACGGGCGACGGCCGCATCGTCGAGGTGCAGGGCACCGCCGAGCACCAGCTGTTCGACCGCAAGGCCCTGGACTCCATGCTGGACGCGGGACTGGCCGCCATCCGCCAGCTCACCGAGGCCCAACAGAAGGCACTGGGAGGTTGATGACATGAAGCCCCGCCTGCTCTTCGCCACCACCAACAAGGGCAAGCTGCGCGAGCTGCGCGGCCTTGTTGGGGACGTGGTGGAGGTGCTCGCCCTGAGCGACCTGCCCCCCATCCCCGAGCCCGTCGAGGATGGAGTCACCTTCGAGGAGAACGCCGAGCTCAAGGCTCGCGCCTACGCCGAGGCCACGGGGCTGCCGGCCCTGGCGGATGACTCGGGGTTGTGCGTGGACGCACTGGATGGCCGTCCTGGCGTCTACTCGGCGCGCTATGCCGAGGGGAGCGACAAGGATCGCTACGAGAAGCTGCTCGGAGAGCTGTCAGGCGTTCCGGACGAGAAGCGGACGGCCGCCTTCGTGTGCGCGCTCTGCCTGGCGCTTCCGGGGAAGGGCCGCGCCCTCATCGAGGTGGGCCGCTGCGAGGGGCGCATCGGCCACGCACCGCGGGGCTCTCACGGCTTCGGCTACGACCCGGTCTTCGTCCTGCCGGGGGGCAAGTCGATGGCGGAGCTGACCTCCGAGGAGAAGGCTGGAATCTCTCACCGGGGCGTTGCCTTCCAGAAGATGAAGCCCCATCTGTTGGCCCTGGCCAGTGGCTCACCTGTTGGTGGGTGAGCAGGCGTCAGGAACGTTGCTCTTGCACGTCTGTTCCGGATGGTTCAACAATGTCGGCCTTTATCGGGGCGTAGCGCAGCCTGGTAGCGCACCTGCCTTGGGCGCAGGGGGTCGGAGGTTCGAATCCTCTCGCCCCGATACAGCAGTACCGCGGTAACGGAGTGAACTGGGCGCCAGTAGCTCAGCTGGATAGAGCATCGGCCTTCTAAGCCGAGGGTCGTGGGTTCGAGTCCCGCCTGGCGTACCAAGCCTCCGCTGTGACAAAGGGCTTGAACCGTAACGGTTTCCACGGTAGGGAAGCCGCCACGTTTCAACGCGGTTGTTCGACGTAACGGCGGCCATAGCTCAACTGGTTAGAGCGCAGGACTGTGACTCCTGAGGTTACCGGTTCGATCCCGGTTGGCCGCCCTCTCTGAATCCCCCGCTTTTTGCGCCCGTAGCTCAACTGGATAGAGCATTGGCCTTCGAAGCCAAGGGTTGGGGGTTCAAGTCCCTCCGGGCGCGCAGCAGCACCCTCTCTCGAGGGTGCCGCCGCACCGGGGACTTCTTCCCCCTCTCGCGCTAGGCCTTGGCTTCGTTTGCCGCGGGGATGCGGCAGCGCAGCTCGGCTTCGGTCTCGAGCGCCGCGAGGTTCTCGCGCATCGGCCGGGCCCACTTCGCCTTGGGCTGCTCCATCAGCTTCTCGTGAGCCAGGTCGATGGTCTCGGCCAGCTCCTCGTCGCTGAGCTCCGAGGCCGTCTTGCCCTTGTGCGGACCGAAGGCCACCACCACGGACGAGCTCTTCAGCTTCGCCGGGGCCTCGGCGGCCGGCACCGGCTCAGTCGCCGGAGCGGTCTCCTTGACCACGGTCTCCTTCGCCTTGGCCACGGGCTCCTTGGCCGCGGGCTCGCGCACTTCCTTGGCGGAGCGGGTCGCGGGCCGCGCCTTCACGGACTCCGTGGACGACTCGGGTTCACGCACGGTGTCCCGGGTCGTTTCCTGAGCCTGCGCTGGCGCGGGCTCCTTCTCCTCGCGTGCCTCACGAGGTGCCGTGGGTGGGGGAGGGAAGGACGCCTTCACCGGGCCAGGACGCGCGCCGA
Source organism: Archangium minus (assembly GCF_044360475.1). Lineage (NCBI taxonomy): Bacteria > Pseudomonadati > Myxococcota > Myxococcia > Myxococcales > Archangiaceae > Archangium > Archangium minus. The sequence goes on along the minus strand of NZ_CP043494.1, from coordinate 9,618,283 downwards.
GCACCTCGTAGCCACCGTGCCCCGTGGAGGGCGCGGGCTCCGGCTGCGGCTCGAACTCCTCGGCCGGCATCTCCTCGCGCACGTACAGGCCGCCGAAGGCCTCGGGGTACGCCTTGCGCAGCGCCGCCACACGCGCGCACTTCTCGATCATCGTCGTGGGAATCTTGGCCCACAGCGGCGTCTGCTGGACGTAGCCCGCGAAGTCCAGCCACACCACCACGGGCAGCTTGCCCTCGCGCACCACACGTGCCCAGGCACCCACCAGGCTGCCCTTGCGCTTGGCCGGGTTGAAGCGGTGCACCACCTCGCCCTTGCCCTGGTCCACGATGATCTCATCCTCGGCGTACACCGCGCTCGCCTGGATGCCCTTGAAGTCCGGGAAGCGCTCCGCGCGCGCCAGCATCCCCGCTTCCGAGGGCTGGAACTCGTAGCGAGTCACCCAGTTGGGTCTCTCCCGGTTGCCCGCGTTCTGCCGGCGGGCCACGCAGAAGGCCTCCTTCAGCAGCGGATCCAACCCGGAGCGTTTGCACTGCTCGATGAAGAGGGCGAACTCGTCTTCCCCGATGCCCTTGGGGCAGATGGTCCGCTTGATGAGTTCCACGCGCTCGGAGCTCCACTGGCCCGACGCGGTTTCCGCCTTGTTGTGTGCTTCCATGCCGCTGCTCTGTTTCTCCGCCTTCGAAAAGGGCGGACGACCTCCGTCCGCCCGCACCTCGGGGTTGATTCAACCCTGGACGGATCGCGTTGGCATCCCCGAACTGAACATCCGTCCAGGCCAGGCCGGAGGGCAAGCGGGTTCACCCGGGGGACTGCGGAGGGGTTGCGCGGCTACGCGAAAAAAAGCATTTGACGTGGACGGCGAGGCCTCGTACAAGCCGTCCCCGTCGACGCGCGGTGACGAAGCCGCGACGGCGCACAAGAGTCGGGAGCGTAGCTCAATTGGTAGAGCAATGGACTCTTAATCCATAGGTTGTGGGTTCGATTCCCTCCGCTCTCAACACCGGGGCTCTCTCAGAAATGGGAGAGCCCCGGTTCCTTTTTGGGGCCCAGGATTCGCGTGTGCCGGGCCTCGGTTTCGATGTAAAACGCACGCCGTGCGCCCGGGCGGGTGGCGAAACTGGTAGACGCGCCAGACTTAGGATCTGGTACCGCAAGGTGTGAGGGTTCGAGTCCCTCCTCGCCCATTCCGGCCATTTCGCGTTGACCGGACAGGACCTATCTCCTAAAGGCGCACGTCCCACGTTTTCACGTCTTCACCCAACCGACACGCCGGCGTCCACGGTGCGCCCGGCGCGAGCGAGGCATCCCATGAAGGTCCAGGTCGAGGAGCTTTCTCCCATCGAGAAGAAGCTCTCCATTGAGGTCGAGAACGCCCGCGTGGCCGAGGAACTGACGCGTGCGTACTCGGCCCTTGGCAAGCAGGTGAAAATGCCCGGCTTCCGCCAGGGCAAGGTTCCCCGCCGGCTCCTCGAGCAGCGCTACCGGGAGCAGGTGGAGGACGAGGTCATCCAGCGCGTGATGCAGAGCGCCTGGCAGCAGGCCGTGCGGGAGCACAAGGTGGAGGCGGTGGCGCCTCCCCAGGTCACCAACAACTCCGGGCTCAAGGCCGACGCCCCCTTCTCCTTCGAGGCTCGCGTCGAGGTGAAGCCCAAGGTGGAGGCCAAGGACTACCAGGGCCTGCCGCTCACCCGCTCCGAGACCAAGGTCGAGGACAAGGAGGTGGACGACCGCCTGGAGCAGCTGCGTCAGGGCATGGCTCGGCTGGAGCCCGTGGAGGGCCGTGACACGGCCCAGATGGGCGACTTCGCCACGGTGGACTACGTGGCCACCGTCGACGACAAGGAGTTCCCCGGCAGCAAGGCGGAGGGCGTGACGGTCGAGCTGGCCCCCGGCGAGCTGGTGGAGTCCAATGTGGCCGCGCTCGAGGGCGCCAAGGTCGGCGAGACCAAGGAGATTGAGTACACCTTCCCGGCCGACTATCGGGTCGAGGACGTCAAGGGCAAGGCGGCCCGCTTCAAGTTCACCGTCAAGGGACTGAAGAAGAAGGTCGTCCCCGAGCTCAACGACGAGTTCGCCAAGGAGAGCGGCGAGGCCCAGACGCTCGAGGAACTGCGCGGCAAGGTCCGCACGGACCTGGAGACGGGCAAGCGCAACAAGGCTCAGGGCGAGGAGCGTGATGCCCTCCTCAAGGCGCTCATCGAGCGCAACACCTTCGAGGTTCCCCGCGGCATGGTGGATCGCACCATCGACAACATGCTGGAGAACCGGCTGCGCGCCATGGCCCGCATGGGCATGGATCCCCGCCAGCTCAACCTGGACTTCAACCGGCTGCGCGAGGACCTGCGTGAGGAGGCCATCAAGGAAGTGAAGGGCGCGCTCCTCATCGAGGCCATTGCTCAGAAGGAGAACATCCAGGTCTCCGACGAGGACGTGGAGAAGAAGATCGAGGAGCTGGCCAAGGAGGCCAACCAGGCTGTCTCCGTCGTCCGCAAGTACTTCAAGGGCCCGGAGGAGCGTCAGGGGTTGAGCCTTCGACTCCGCGAAGAAAAGACGATTGAATTCCTGAAGGGTCAGGCGAAGTATTCCTAAGAGTTCATTCTCCTTAGACCCTTCACGAGGTTGTCATGCCCTTCATGCCCGTTCCCTACGTCATCGAGCAGACCCACCGCGGGGAACGCTCGTACGACATCTATAGCCGGCTCCTGAAGGACCGGATCGTCATGTTGGGAACGGAGATCGACGATGACGTCGCCAACGTCATCGTCGCCCAGCTCCTGTTCCTCGAGTCCGAGGACCCGGACAAGGACATCAACCTCTACATCAACTCGCCGGGCGGGTCGGTGACGGCGGGCCTCGCCATCTACGACACCATGCAGTACGTGAAGCCCCAGGTGTCCACCATCTGCGTGGGGCAGGCGGCCTCCATGGGGGCCGTCCTGCTGCTGGCCGGCGCCAAGGGCAAGCGTTATGCCCTTCCCAGCTCGCGCATCATGATTCACCAGCCGCTCGGCGGGGTGCGCGGCCAGGCCACGGACATTGAAATCCAGGCCAAGGAAATCCTCCGCATGCGGGCCAAGCTCAACGAGCTCATCGTCAAGCACACCGGCCAGTCAATCGAGCGTGTGGAGAAGGACACGGACCGCGATTACTTCATGGGTGCGGCCGAGGCGAAGTCCTACGGCATCATCGACGAGGTTCAGAATCCCCGGAAGATCCTGGCGCCTCCGGGCGAGCGGAAGTAGCAGCCCCCTCGTGGGGCATACGGGCCGGAGCCGCGGGGAATGATGCACCGCGTCTCCGGCTTCTGTTTTCTGCGCTGGATGTTTTGGGGTGTTAAGTACCCCGCAAGCGCGTGGACGCCCCGGAAGGGGGCTGACTAGATTGGCTGTAGGCAGGGGGGGCGGGGCCGGTCGGACAGCGCACCTCCAGGCAGTTGCAGCGAGGGCATACATGGCGGGTAAGAACGTGGAGAAGCGAGACAACCAGTCCCTCTGCTGTTCCTTCTGCGGCAAGTCGCAGAAAGAGGTGAAGAAGCTCATCGCGGGACCGACGGTCTACATCTGCGACGAGTGCATTGGACTGTGCAACGACATCATCGCGGAGGAGATCGACCGCGAGGAGACCAAGGACACCAAGCTGCGCATCCCGCGGCCCAGTGAGATCAAGGCCATCCTCGACGAGTACGTGGTGGGCCAGGAGCGCGCGAAGAAGACGCTCTCGGTGGCCGTGCACAACCACTACAAGCGCATCGAGTCCAAGGTGGCCATGGACGATGTGGAGCTGCAGAAGAGCAACATCCTTCTGCTCGGCCCCACCGGTAGCGGCAAGACGCTGCTGGCGCAGACGCTCGCGCGCATCCTCAACGTGCCCTTCACCATCGCGGACGCCACGTGCCTCACCGAGGCCGGCTACGTGGGTGAGGACGTTGAGAACATCATCGTCAACCTGCTCCAGGCGGCGGACCACGACATCGAGCGGGCCCAGCGCGGCATCGTCTACATCGACGAGATCGACAAGATCGCCCGCAAGTCGGAGAACCCCTCCATCACCCGCGACGTGTCGGGCGAGGGCGTGCAGCAGGCTCTGCTGAAGATCATCGAGGGCACCATCGCCAACGTGCCGCCCAAGGGGGGCCGCAAGCACCCGCAGCAGGAGTTCCTGCAGGTGGACACGACGAACATCCTGTTCATCTGCGGCGGTGCCTTCGGCGGGCTGGAGCAGATCATCGAGCGGCGGCTCGGTGGCCGCAGCCTGGGCTTCGGCGCGGACATCCAGTCCAAGAAGCAGCGCAACCTCACGGAGCTGCTCAAGCACGTGGAGCCGGAGGACCTGCTGAAGTTCGGCATGATTCCGGAGTTCATCGGCCGTCTGCCGATCGTCACGGCGCTCGAGGAGCTGGATGAGCCGGCGCTGGTGAACATCCTGAGCCAGCCGAAGAACGCGCTGACGAAGCAGTACAAGAAGCTCTTCGATCTGGACGGCATCTCGCTGAAGTTCACGGACGGGGCGCTCAAGGCGATTGCCTCCGAGGCCATCCGCCGCAAGGCGGGCGCTCGCGGCCTGCGCTCCATCCTCGAGAGCGCGATGCTGGACGTGATGTACGAGCTGCCCTCTCGGAAGACGGCCCGCGAGGTCGTCATCTCCGAGGAGGTCATCCTCAAGAAGAGCGAGCCGGTGGTGCTCCACTCCCAGGACAACAAGGAAGCGGAGCCCAAGAAGGAGAGCGCGTAGTCACCCACCCTCCCTCTCCCTCTGGGAGAGGGTCGGGGTGAGGGAATGTGGCCCCCATCCGGGCCCGTACCCCAGCACTCCGCACGAACGCCCTCGCCCCTCCCACACTTTTCGTGGGATGGACGGGGGCGTTGCTTTATCTGCTGTCCCACCCATGGAGACGAAGCGGATGAACTACCCGTCCACGAGGGCCGAGGCGGTGGTGGACACCCTGCACGGGGTGAAGGTAGCGGACCCGTACCGGTGGCTCGAGGACGAGAAGTCCCCCGAGGTCCAGGCGTGGATGAAGGCCCAGGACGCCTTCACCCGGGAGTACCTCTCCCGGTTCCCCGGCCGCGAGGCACTGCGGCAACGCTTCACCGAGCTCTTCTACGTGGAGTCGATGTCCGCGCCGGCGGTGCGCGGCAATCGCTACTTCTACGTCCGCACCCACAAGGACAAGGAGAAGGCCGTCCTCTACTGGCGCGAGGGGGAGAAGGGGGAGGAGCGGGTGCTGCTCGACCCCAACACCTGGAGCACGGACGGCACGGTGTCGCTCGGCCTATGGGCGCCCTCGTGGGACGGCCGGAAGCTGGCCTTCTCGCGCAAGCCCAACGCGGCGGATGAGGCCATCCTCCACGTGCTGGACGTGGACTCGGGGAAGTGGAGCGAGGTGGACGTCATCGAAGGGGCCAAGTACGCCTCTCCGAGTTGGACGCCGGACAACCAATCCTTCTACTACGCGTGGCTGCCCACGGACCCGTCCATCCCCGTGGCCGAGCGGCCCGGCTACACCGAGCTGCGCCTGCACCGGCTGGGCACGGATCCTCGCTCGGATCCCCTGGTGCACCCGCGGACCGGGGACCCGAAGACGTTCCTCAATGGAGGCGTCAGCCGGGATGGCAAGTACCTCTTCGTCTACGTCACCCGCGGCTGGAACGAGAACGACGTCTGGTGGAAGCGGGTAGGGGAGAAGGACTTCCGCCTGCTGGTGAAGGGCGAGGGAGCGAAGTACTCGGTCGACGTCTGGGAGGACAGGTTCTACGTCCTCACCGACGAGGGGGCCCCCCTGCAGCGCGTCTTCAAGGTGTCGCCCGAGCGGCCCGAGCGCTCGGCCTGGACGGAGCTCGTCCCCGAGGACCCCTCGGCGTCGCTTCAGGGCGTCAACATCGTGGGCGGCCACCTGGCGCTGGAGTACCTGAAGGACGCCACCACCCGCGTTCGCGTGGTGACGCTGGACGGCAAGCCGGTGCGCGACGTGGCGCTGCCGGGCGTGGGAGCGGCGAGCAACCTGTACGGCCTAGAGGATCGGGACGAGGCCTGGTTCGTCTTCAGCTCCTTCAGTACCCCGCCGCAGGTCTACAAGACCTCCGTGTCCACCGGGCACGTGGAGCTCTGGGCCCGGGTGGAGCTGCCCATCCAGCCCGAGCGCTACACCGTCGAACAGGCCTTCTTCCGCTCCAAGGACGGCACGCGGGTGCCCCTCTTCCTGGTGCACCGCAAGGACCTGAAGAAGGACGGCAACAACCCGGTGCTGCTCTACGGCTATGGCGGCTTCAACGTGAGCCTGCTGCCGAGCTTCCGCTCCAGCATCTACCCGTGGCTGGACGCGGGGGGGGTGTACGCCGTGGCCAACCTCCGGGGCGGCGGGGAGTACGGCAAGGAGTGGCACGACTCCGGACGCCTGCACCGCAAGCAGAACGTCTTCGATGACTTCCACGCCGCGGCCGAGTTCCTCATCCGAGAGGGGTACACCCGGCCCGGGAAGCTGGCCATCTCCGGAGGGAGCAACGGCGGCCTGCTGGTGGGGGCCGCGATGACCCAGCGCCCGGAGCTGTATGGCGCGGTGGTGTGCCAGGTACCCCTGTTAGACATGGTGCGTTATCACCTGTTCGGCAGCGGCAAGACGTGGATTCCCGAGTACGGCTCCGCCGAAAACCCCGAGGATTTCCAGGTGCTTTATGCCTACTCGCCCTACCATCACGTGCGGCCCGGCGTGCGCTACCCAGCCCTCCTGATGATGGGCTCGGACCATGATGACCGGGTGGATCCCTTGCATGCGCGCAAGTTCGTGGCGGCCGTGCAGAACACGGGCCAGGAGGCTCCCACGCTGTTACGTATTGAGGCCAACGCGGGCCACGGCGGAGCGGACCAGGTGGCCAAGGCCATTGAATCCAGCGTGGACCTCTACGGCTTTCTTTTTGGTGTACTTGGTGTCCGGGCGGACATCATTGCATCCGCTGCGAGCGCAACGTGGGGCCGCTAAAGCACCGGCCGGACACCCGAAGGCCCCAAGGTGTTCCCTTGCTTGCAGGCCAACGTTCCCCATCTTTCACGCGGGGAACGGCCGCCGAAGGGGCCGTGTTATAGAGACCGTCTTCAACTCGTTCGTACTCTTGTGGTGCGGGCGAGCAACATTCCAGGGGCTTGCGCCCACGGGTGGCAAGCAGGCAGGTGGCGAATACATGTTCTTCGGACGAGACGACAAGAGGGATGCCCAGAAGCGTGGGAGCACGGTGCCGCTCCTTCCGCTGCGCGACATCATCGTGTTCCCGCACATGGTGGTCCCGCTGTTCGTCGGCCGGGAGAAGTCCATCGCGGCGCTGAAGGACGCGATGGCGCACAAGGGCCCCGATGACAAGGCCGTCATCCTCCTGGCCGCCCAGAAGAAGGCCAAGACGAACGATCCGACGTCGGATGACATCTTCCACTTCGGGACCATCGGGCACGTCATCCAGCTCCTCCCGCTACCCGACGGCACGGTGAAGGTGCTCGTGGAAGGTGTGCGCCGCGCGAAGGTCAAGCGGTTCATGCCCAACGACGCCTTCTTCATGGTCGAGGTGGAGGACGTCGAGGAGCAGAGCGAGAAGTCCGTCGAGCTCGAGGCGCTCGTGCGCAGCGTGCACTCGGTCTTCGAGGCCTTCGTCAAGCTCAACAAGCGGATTCCCCCCGAGATGCTCATGCAGGTGGCGAGCATCGATGACCCGGCGCGGCTCGCCGACACCATCGTCGCGCACCTGTCGCTCAAGCTGAACGACAAGCAGGCGCTGCTCGAGACCGAGAGCCCGGCCAAGCGGCTGGAGAAGCTCTACGAGCTGATGCAGGGCGAGATCGAGATACTGCAGGTCGAGAAGAAGATCCGCACCCGCGTCAAGAAGCAGATGGAGAAGACCCAGAAGGAGTACTACCTGAATGAGCAGATGCAGGCCATTCAGAAGGAGCTGGGTGAGCGCGACGAGTTCAAGAACGAGATCCAGGAGATCGAGGAGAAGCTCAAGAACAAGCGGATGAGCAAGGAGGCCACGCTCAAGGTCAAGAAGGAGCTGAAGAAGCTCCGGATGATGAGCCCGATGAGCGCCGAGGCCACCGTCGTTCGCAACTACATCGACTGGATCATCAGCCTGCCCTGGTACGAGGAGACGCAGGATCGGCTGGATGTCGTCGAGGCCGAGCGGGTGCTCAACGAGGACCACTACGGCCTCAAGCGCCCCAAGGAGCGCATCCTCGAGTACCTGGCCGTGCAGCAGCTGGTGAAGAAGCTCAAGGGCCCCGTGCTCTGCTTCGTGGGCCCCCCGGGCGTCGGTAAGACGTCGCTGGCGCGCTCCATCGCTCGCGCCACCGGCCGCAAGTTCGTGCGTCTGTCCCTGGGCGGCGTGCGTGACGAGGCGGAAATCCGCGGCCACCGGCGCACGTACATCGGCGCCATGCCGGGCAAGCTCATCCAGTCGCTGAAGAAGGCGGGCAGCAACAACCCCGTCTTCCTGCTCGATGAGATCGACAAGATGTCCACCGACTTCCGCGGCGACCCGAGCGCGGCGCTGCTGGAGGTGCTGGACCCCGAGCAGAACCACAACTTCAACGACCACTACCTCGACCTGGACTACGACCTGTCGAAGGTGATGTTCATCTGCACCGCGAACACGATGCACAACATCCCCGGTCCGCTGCAGGACCGCATGGAGGTCATCCGGATCGCGGGCTACACCGAGCCCGAGAAGCTCAACATCGCCCGGCGCTACCTGATCCCCAAGGAGCAGGAGGCCAACGGCCTGTCCGAGCTGAAGATCGAGATCACCAACGACGCGCTGCGGACCATCATCCACCGCTACACGCGTGAGTCGGGTGTGCGCTCGCTGGAGCGTGAGATCGGCGGCGTGTACCGGAAGATCGCGCGCGACATCCTGAAGAACGGCAAGCGCGACATCGTGGTCGATCGCAAGCAGGCGATGAAGTACCTGGGCACCCCGCGCTTCCGCTACGGCGTGGCCGAGCGCGAGGACCAGGTGGGCATCGTCACCGGTCTGGCCTGGACGGAGATGGGCGGGGAGATCCTCACCACCGAGGCCACCGTCATGCCGGGCAAGGGCAAGCTCATCATCACCGGTAAGCTGGGCGAGGTGATGCAGGAGTCGGCTCAGGCGGCCATGTCGTACGTGCGCTCGCGCGCCGAGCGGTTCGGGATCGACCGCAAGATGTTCGAGAACTACGACATCCACGTGCACCTGCCCGAGGGCGCCATCCCGAAGGACGGTCCGTCGGCCGGTGTGACCATGTGCACCGCGCTCGTGTCCGCGCTCACCCGCGTGCAGGTGCGCAAGGACGTGGCCATGACGGGTGAGATCACCCTACGTGGCCGGGTGCTGCCCATCGGCGGCCTGAAGGAGAAGACCCTGGCCGCCCACCGCGCGGGCATCAAGACGGTCCTCATCCCGAAGGCCAACAAGAAGGACCTGAAGGACATCCCGAAGAAGATCCGCGCCCAGCTGCGCATCGTCCCCGTGGAGTTCGTGGACGACGTGCTGCGCGAGGCCCTGGTCCTCGAGAAGCCCGAGGAGTTCGGCCGCAAGACGGAGCAGCAGAAGGCTCCCGAGGCCGCTCCGGCCGCCGCTGCTCCGGCGTAGTGACGGCCACGGGTTGAATCGGTGAAGTGAATCGCGGGCCCCGGGGAGTTCCCTGGGGCCCGTTCTTCTTCCTTCCCTCTCCCTCCGGGAGAGGGTCAGGGTGAGGGTATCCGGTCCCGTGTTCCTTCCCGCGTTCACTCTCGGGTGCCCCAGTGACATGAGCCCAGGCTGAACAGGGGGAACACCTGGGCAACCAGGGAAGCGAGTTACCCTCACCCCGTCCCTCTCCCGGGGGGAGAGGGGAGGGGGCTCATTCGGGAACCCACGTACCTGCACTGACGCGGTACAACCCCGTCCCAGTGGCCCCCCTCGTGCGCTCGTCTCGACTCGCCTTGATGCTCGTCCTGGTCCTCGTGGCCGGGGGCTGCCGGTGCGGCTTCCAGCCCGAACCCGGTATCAAGGTCGTCGTCCCCGCGATGCCCACCACGCTCGACTGGAGCTACTCCGATCCCTCCAGCTGGGCCAACTACCCCGTCATGCTCGCTACCCAGCGAGGGCTCACCACGCTCGCGCCGGACCACTCCGTCCAGCCCGGGCTCGCCGAGCGTTGGGAGCGCTCCCTCCGCCTCGATGGTCAGGAGGTCTACACCTTCCACCTCCGCCACGATGTGCGCTGGTCCGATGGTGTCACTCCGCTCATCGCCCAGGACTTCGTCCTGGGCTGGCACCGCGCCCTCCTGGGCCGCGAGCGCGGAGAGATGGGGGACCTCGCCGGTGCCGAGGAGGTGTTCGCCCTCCAGGAGCAGGGCGCTTCCTCCGAGCAGCTCCAGGCCGCTCTGGCTCGCGTCGGCGTCGAGGCGCTCGACCCGCATACCCTGCGCGTCACCCTGGCCCGGCCTCGCAGCTACTTCCTCGCGCGGCTCGCCAACGTCTACCTGTTCTTCCCCACGCCCTCCGCTGTCCTCGCCGGCAAGTCCGAGGAAGAGGTGCGTGACTACTTCGACCGGCCTCGAGACGGTCACCCCCTGGCTCTCGGCCCGTACCGCGTGGAGAACTGGGACCGCGCCGGCGAGCGCGTGCGGCTCGTCCATAACCCGCACTCCGCCTTCCAGCCGCCGCTCGGACCCGGTGAGCGCCCCGCGCCCGTGCTCACCCTGCTGAAGTCGGAGATTGGCCCCGCCCTCTACGAGCGCGGTCGGGTGGACTTCGTCTTCGTGGACAGCGCCGTGGCCCTCCAGGGCCGCCGTCCGGACGACCTCCAGCGCGAGCCGCTCCTCTCCACCTACTTCCTCGTCTTCAACACCGAGCGCCCTCCGCTCGACAGGCCCGAGGTGCGCCGTGCCATCGCCCGGGCGATCGACCGCGAGGCCCTCATGAAGGGCCTGCTGCCCGCCGCGCGCCCCAGCCACGTCCTCCTCCCGCCTGAGCTGCCCGGTGCTGCCTCGCCCGAGGAGGCCGCGAGCCTGCCCCACTTCGAGCCCGAGCGGGCCCGCGCGGAATTGGCCGGAGTCCCCGGGTTGGACCGACCGTTGCGGCTTGTCTACAAGGCGGGTGACTCCTTCGTGCCCGAGGTGGCCATCGCCGAGCGCCTGGCCGCGCAGCTCGCCGCGGTGGGCGTACGCGTCACGGTGGATGCGCGCTCGGACTTCACCGCCGAGGTGTCCCGCCGCACCGCCGAGGGCCCGCGGGCCTACGATCTCTACATGCGCCGCCTGGGCGCGGACTACGCGCACCCCAACACCTTCTTCACCCTCTTCGAGCGCACGGGGCTGCACCAGTCGGGCTGGGAGACGCAGAAGGGCGGCGAGCCCATGGACCGCTTCGAGAAGCTGCTGGACGAGGCCGACGCCGAGCCCGACGAGGCCCGCTCGCGCGCCCTCTATGGCCAGGCCCAGGCGGTGCTCCTCGACGAGATGGCCGTCATCGCGCCGATCTACCACCCGGATCGTTACTTCCGAGCGCGGGCCTCCCTGCACGGCGTGGACGTGGACCCCTTCAACTTCCTCTCCCTGCGCGAGCTGCGCCTGGATGGGACCGTGGCGGAGGCGCGCTGAGTCATGTCTCCCGCGCTCGTCCGACTCGGCCGGCAGTTGGTGCTCGTGCCCATTGTCGCGATTGCCTCCTACTTCCTCATGGCCGCGCTGCCGCTCACCACCGCGGACGACGCCAAGCGCCAGGTGGCTCCGGAGGTGCTCGCGTCCTACCGGAGGGACCTCGGCCTGGGACAGCCGCTCGGCTTCCTGCGCCCGTGGGAGAAGCTCTTCCGAGGCGAGCGTTTGGGCACCAGCGCCCAGGGCGTCACCGGCGATGAGCTGCTGTGGAAGCTCTCTGGCAGCGTGGGCGTGGGACTGGTCGCCCTGGTTCTCGCGCTCGGGTGGGCCCTTGCCTTCGCGCTGCTCCGCTCCCGGTGGAAGCGCAGCCGGCTCTCGCTCCTCGGGGACGCGCTGCCCGCCGTGGCCTTCGGTACCCCCGTCTTCATCCCCGCGCTGCTGCTCGCGCCCGCCGTCGTGGAGCGCGGGCACCTGCTGCCCGAGCTGTCCGCCGCGCTCGTCATCTCCGTGTGGCCGGGCATCTTCCTCGGCACCCTGGTGGCGGATGCTCTCGAGACGGAGCTGGCCCGCGACTACGTGCGCACCGCTCGCGGCAAGGGCCTGTCCCCGCGCGCCGTGCTGTGGCGCCACGTGCTGCCCAACGTGCTGCCTGCGCTCCTGGATGCCGTGGGTCCCGTGGCCACCGCGTTGCTCGCTGGCTCCTTCGCCGCCGAGCGCGTCTTCGGCCTGCCGTACTTCGGCCAGCTCTACGTCCTCGCCGTGCTGCAGAAACAGGTGGCCGTGGTGGTGGTGGCTACGACCGTCTTCGCCTCGCTGCTTGTCATCGTCGGGCTCGTGGTGGAGCTCGTGCGGCTCTTCGTGGACCCTCGTGCGCGGGAGGCCCGGACATGAGCGCGCGCCGCGTACCCAAGCGGGCCTGGGTAGGACTCGTGCTGCTCGTGGGCCTGGGCCTCGCGAGCTGGCTCGCCGCCCGCGTCTTCCCCGAGGCGCTCGCTCGCACCTGTCCGCTGGGCATGGACCCCACTTATCCCGATCGCTCGGTGTGCGAGCTGGCATTCGGGGGCCTGTGGGTCTCACTGGCCGTAGGACTGGCCGCCGGTGCGCTCTCCACCGTGCTGGGGCTCAGTGTGGCCATGCTCGCGCGCGCGGTGGGAGGCTCGCTGGAGCACCAAATCCTGCGCGCGGTGGACGCCGTCTTCGCGCTGCCGGACGTCCTGGTGGTGATGGTGCTGCAGCTCGCCGGCCAATCGATGCTGGATGCGGGCCACGCGGGCGGCCTGGGCCCCTTCGGGCTCATGGTGGTGTCTCTGGCTCTGGTGGGGTGGGCGGGCCCAGCGCGCATGTTCCGCAACCGTTTGGCCACGTTGGAGGGACAGGAGTTCATCGCCGCCTCGCGGGCCCTCGGCGCCGGACGCTGGCACTTGCTGCGCGTGCACCTCTGGCCCGCGCTGCGCCCCTTCGTGCTCGCCGTCTTCCTCAGCCGCCTGCCGACCGCCATCCTCACCGAGTCCACGGTCAGCTTCTTCGGCATCGCCCGGATGGAGCCCATGTCGCTCGGCCGCTACCTCGGCACCAGCTACGCGGCCCTCATCTACGAGGGCGGTGCACGGGTGGTGCTACCCGCGTGGGGACTGCTGGTGTTGCTCGTGCTTGGCGCCTCGCTGGCCTCTCAAGCACTCGGGGCCGGGACGCGCCGCGTCTGAGGGGTGCAGCGGCTCGCCCTCTCAGCCGATGCGAGTGTGGAATTTCGAGCACGGGTGTGGACGTTGCCACCACACGAACACCCCTCTCTTTCCCAAGGTTGCCATGTCCATCGCCAACGAGGAGCTTCCCATCGCCACGGGTCATACCCGCTCCAGGACCCGAGAAGACGACAGCCTGAAGCTGGAACCCGTCAGGGGCTCGGTCCTGATCGTCGAGGACGATCCCGCCCACCGCGAGCTGCTGGTGGAGCTGCTGACGCAGTGGGGCTACGCGCCCCTGCCCGTGGGCAGCGCCGAGGAGGCCGAGTTCGCCGTGCGCAACAAGCGCATGGACGCGGCCATCGTGGACGTCTTCCTGCCCGGGCGCAGTGGCACCAACCTGATGACCCGCCTGCGCGAGAAGTTCCCCCAGGCCGTCCTCATCGGCGTGAGCGCCATGAGCGATGCGTCCATGGCTCGCAAGTGCAAGGGTCTGGGCGCCGATCTGTTCATCGGCAAGCCGCTGGCGCCGGAGAAGCTCGCCCAGGCGCTGCAGTCCCGACACACCAGCTGGCACTGAGGCTGAAACCCGTCTGTCCTCAGTCCAAGGCTCGGGTACGAATCGGTTGCGCGGAGGGAGGGAAGCGTCGACACTTCCTCTGTGCAGACACTTGCTCCCGGCCTTCTCGTGGCCATGCCACAACTGACGGACTCCAACTTCCGGCGGTCGGTCATCCTCATGCTCGAGCACGGCGAGTCCGGCTCCATGGGGCTGATCATCAACCGGGGGGCTTCTCTGACCCTGGGGGACCTGGCGAAGAACCAGTCCCTCACCATCGCCCCCGAGCGCACGGGCCAACCCGTCTTCCTCGGGGGCCCCGTGGAGAACCACCGGGGCTTCCTCCTCCATGACAACGAGCATGTGACGGAGAAGCACGAGGTGGTGCCCGGCCTCTACCTCAGTCTCACGCTGGACACGCTCGGTCCCCTGCTGAAGGACCCGGGCGTCCACCTGCGCTTCTGCCTGGGCTACGCCGGCTGGGGTCCCAATCAACTGGAGAGCGAGGTTGCCTCCGGCTCCTGGCTCTATGCCGAGGCGTCTGCCCGGCCTGTGCTAGAAGGCGACCCCGGCCTGCTCTGGGACCACACCCTCAAGAGCATGGGCGTGGATCCCGCGATGCTCCTGAAGGGAAAGGGACTGAACTGATGCTCGACCCGAATGCCATCCACCAGCGGATTCTCGGCGCGCTCCCCGGCTCGGAGGTGGAGGTGCGCGACACCACCGGAACCGGAGACCACTTCGAGGCCCGCGTGGTGAGCCCCTCCTTTGCCGGCAAGTCCATGGTGGAACAGCACCAGATGGTGTACGCGCCGCTCCAGGACTGGCTGAAGACCGGCGAGCTGCATGCGCTCGCGCTCAAGACCTATTCGCCCGAGCAGTGGAAGAAGCTCGGGTCTCGCTGACGAGGTAGCTGACGATGACTCCGGAACTGAAGGCTCGTTTCGACAACGACATCCGCAACCACAAGGTTGTCCTCTTCATGAAGGGCAACGCGCTGTTCCCGCAGTGCGGTTTCTCCGCGCGCGCGCTGCAGATCCTGCAGCAGCACGGAGAGGTGCACACGGTGGACGTGCTGGCCGACCCCGAGGTGCGCCAGGGCATCAAGGAGTACAGCAACTGGCCCACGATTCCCCAGGTGTTCATCAACGGGAAGTTCGTGGGAGGCTCGGACATCCTCATGGAGCTGGAAGAGCGCGGCGAGCTGGCGGAGCTGATCGCCGGCAAGTGAGCTCCCTCTCCCTCTGGGCTGAGGATTGCACACGCTAGGCAGGCGGGGGGGCGGCGGAAAGGAACTGGGCAAGGGAGAAGCCCGCGACGTAGTCGCGCAGCCGTTCGTAGCCGCGCCAGAGGACGAGCCAGCCCGGAGGGCGCTTCTGCGGGTTGGCCATGTAACCGCCCAGGGCGGCGATGAGCAGCAGGGCCTGACGAAGCGTCAGCGCCCCTTGCAAGGGCATGCGTGGAGAGAGTTGGGGTGCCATGGCTTGGAGCACTTGCACCTCGGCCGGAGCCAGCACTGCGTCGGCGGGCTCATCCGGGAGGGTACGGCTCAGGGTGCGCAGGCGCAGCAACTTGACGGAGGTCAGCAGGGTGAGGGCGAGCAGGTTCTCCAGGTGCTCGCGTGCCTCGTGCTGACGCCCCTCCAGTCGGCAGCCCGTCTTCAGGGCCTTGTGCAATTCCTCAATGCCCCACCTCTTCTGGTAGGCCGTCACTGCGCCCCAGGCCGCCTCCTCACTTTCAATGGGCGCGTTGCTCAGCAGCAGCCACTCCACGGCTTTCTGTCCCTGTGGCGGCGCCTCTTCGCGCACCAGTACGCCCCACACCCGCACCGGCTGCCCACCCTGGCGCCCGGGGGCAGCAGCGTGAGGGGGCATAGCGCAGCGACAGCGTGGCGTCGCGTGCCGTGCGCGCCACCCTGTCGGCCCGGGCTGGCTGGGCCGACACGTGCAACGGCCGGCTGCCCACCACGGGTAACCCTTCCAGGGTGGCCCACAGCTTCCCCCCTTCCCCCTCCACTCGCCTGTCCTGGCCGGCGCGCACCAGCAGCTGAAAGCCCTCGCCGGTCGCGCGGGAGAGCAACTCGAAAATGTCTCCTTCGGCGTCGATGATGTGCAGCAGCCGCCCTGGCTCTCCCACGCGCTCTTCGGCCTCCACCAGGGCCCGCCACCACAAGACGCTCTCCTTCTGCTCGAAGGGCCGCTGCTTTCTGCTCTTGGCCTTGCCCCTTTGCGCGGCCGGGCGCTCCCAGGTGCACGCTCCCAGCACTCCAAAGGCGGCGCCGTCCGTCTGCACCACCAACGCCGTCTGCACGAAGAAGCCCTGACAGACGGGGTTGCCCACCTGTCCTACCCCGCTCATGGACAGGTGACTGAGTTCCACCTCGGTCCGGTCGTGCACGCACAGCGCCACTTCTCCCGCCAGCCCTTGTGCCACCGCCTTGCCCACTGTCTGGGCCGCCGGCTCCAGCAGCCTCTGGAAGCTGACGTCTTCATTCTCCACCATCCGGTAGGCCCCCATTCGCTCCGCCCGGCTGGTGCCCAATCGATTGAGGGTGACCCCAGGCTGCCCCTCCATCAGGTGAAGGGTGTGCAGCAGCCTGTCCCTCAGCCACACCTCGTCCTGGGGACCGAAACTCCCGGCCGGATAGAGAACCTCGTACGTCAGATACAATGCGGCAGCGTCCATGGGCTGCCTCCCTATCGGACCCTACCGCTCAAGTCATGCGCCTTCCTGCTTGCCCACCCCTTGCTCCCTCTCTCCCTCTGCGTGTGCATTCTTCAGCCCTCTGGGAGAGGGCCGGGGTGAGGGTCTACCCCAGGTCTGCCTGAGGAGCGCCGCATGTCCGCCGAGGACGAGAAGCTCCAGCGAATCGTGGAGGCGCGCCTGAAGCTGAGGGCGCGCTTTCTCGAGAAAATGGAGCGCACGCCAAGCGTGAGTGACGAGCGCCCTCAGGGCAGTGGCCCGCCCAACCGGCACGGGATGCCCAAGCTGCCGCCAGGGCAGACGGAGACGCGCAAGTGGCCGGTGCTGGACCTGGGCGCGTCGTTCGAGCACCCCACGTTGGAGACATGGGAGCTGCGCATCAACGGAGCGGTGGAGCAACCCGTCACGCTGAGCTGGAAGGACTTCCGGGCGCTGCCGCAGCACGAGGACACCAGCGACTTCCACTGCGTCACGGGCTGGAGCCTGATGGACGTACAGTGGGTGGGGGTGCAGCTCTCCACGCTGGCGGCGCTCGCTCGGCCGCTGCCCGAGGCGGCGTTCATCCTCGCGCACGCCTACGACGGTTACACCACCAACCTGTCGCTCGAGGAAGCCCTCAAAGACGACGTCCTGCTGGTGCACACGTACAATGGGAAGCCGCTGCCGCGCGAGCACGGCGGCCCGGTGCGGATGATCACGCCCCAGCTCTATGCCTGGAAGGGGGCGAAGTGGATCCGCCGCATCGAGTTCCTCCGGTACGACTCGCCAGGCTTCTGGGAACGATGTGGCTACAGCAACACCGCGCACCCCTGGAGAGACGACCGCTACGCCTGAGCCCGAGGGCCCCACCCCGGAGCTCGTAGGTCCGCTCGGTATCGTCTCCGCGCCTCCTGCCGACATCGTTGCGCCGGACGATCTGATTCCGACGCAGAAGACGCCCACGCTCAGGGCGCGGGTGAAGGACTTTCGCGCCCGTCATGCGAAGTGGGAGCTGGCGCTCTTCTTCTTCGCGAGCTTCGCCTACGACATCGCCACGCTGCCGCGGATCGACAACCGGTTCGTGCTCACCAAGCAGGGCGTGTATCTGAGCGTGCTGTCGCTGCTGCTATTGGTGGAACTGCGCTGGAACTGGCGCGAGGAGCCTCCCCGCTGGTTGGCCCGCGTGTGGCGCTTCCGGGAGGACGCGCTGCACTTCTTCCTCGGCGGCCTGCTGAGCCCCTACACGCTCTTCTATTTCAAGAGCGCCTCCGGGCTGACGGCGTTCCTGTTCCTCAGTGGAGTCTTCGGGTTGCTGGTGGCCAACGAGCTTCCGCGCTTCCGCGCACGCGGGCCCGTGGTGCGCGTGGCGCTCTATAGTTTCTGCGTCACCTCGTACTTCGCGTACCTGCTGCCGGTGCTGCTCGGCTACTACAGCGGGACGTTGTTCATGGTCGCGGCGGGCCTGTCCTGCGCGGCGACCCTGGTCCTCACGCTGCTGGCGCGCTGGTGGAGCGGGGACAGGCGGAGCACGCTGCGTCACGTGGCGCTGCCGGGCCTCGGTGTCCAGGTGCTGCTGCTCGGGTTGTATCTGCTGAAGGCGATTCCCCCGGTGCCTCTGTCCATGCTCGCCAGCGGCATCTACCACGGCGTGGAGGTGGTGAAGGGCCCGAGGGGCAAGGACTACCGGCTGCTTCACGAGCGCTCCGAGTGGAAGCTGTGGGAGCGTGGGGATCAGGACTTCCGCGCTCGCCCCGGGGA